>NZ_KB849784.1:2640-269824 GCF_000368965.1 Acinetobacter calcoaceticus DSM 30006 = CIP 81.8 | reverse complement strand
AAGATCATTAAGAGATTATGAAGAACAACTTGTGTGGATTTTTACTGATTGATTGATCGAAATATTATCATTGATTGATTGGTTTAAATTACTCGAAGTTTATTTGAGCGAAATTTAAGTCAGAAAATTGATGAGCCAGAATTGGCACCTTGTCTTTAATAAGGTGCAAAATGATTTTTAACTGAAGAGTTTGATCATGGCTCAGATTGAACGCTGGCGGCAGGCTTAACACATGCAAGTCGAGCGGAGTGATGGTGCTTGCACTATCACTTAGCGGCGGACGGGTGAGTAATGCTTAGGAATCTGCCTATTAGTGGGGGACAACATTTCGAAAGGAATGCTAATACCGCATACGTCCTACGGGAGAAAGCAGGGGATCTTCGGACCTTGCGCTAATAGATGAGCCTAAGTCGGATTAGCTAGTTGGTGGGGTAAAGGCCTACCAAGGCGACGATCTGTAGCGGGTCTGAGAGGATGATCCGCCACACTGGGACTGAGACACGGCCCAGACTCCTACGGGAGGCAGCAGTGGGGAATATTGGACAATGGGCGCAAGCCTGATCCAGCCATGCCGCGTGTGTGAAGAAGGCCTTATGGTTGTAAAGCACTTTAAGCGAGGAGGAGGCTACTGAAGTTAATACCTTCAGATAGTGGACGTTACTCGCAGAATAAGCACCGGCTAACTCTGTGCCAGCAGCCGCGGTAATACAGAGGGTGCAAGCGTTAATCGGATTTACTGGGCGTAAAGCGCGCGTAGGCGGCTAATTAAGTCAAATGTGAAATCCCCGAGCTTAACTTGGGAATTGCATTCGATACTGGTTAGCTAGAGTGTGGGAGAGGATGGTAGAATTCCAGGTGTAGCGGTGAAATGCGTAGAGATCTGGAGGAATACCGATGGCGAAGGCAGCCATCTGGCCTAACACTGACGCTGAGGTGCGAAAGCATGGGGAGCAAACAGGATTAGATACCCTGGTAGTCCATGCCGTAAACGATGTCTACTAGCCGTTGGGGCCTTTGAGGCTTTAGTGGCGCAGCTAACGCGATAAGTAGACCGCCTGGGGAGTACGGTCGCAAGACTAAAACTCAAATGAATTGACGGGGGCCCGCACAAGCGGTGGAGCATGTGGTTTAATTCGATGCAACGCGAAGAACCTTACCTGGCCTTGACATAGTAAGAACTTTCCAGAGATGGATTGGTGCCTTCGGGAACTTACATACAGGTGCTGCATGGCTGTCGTCAGCTCGTGTCGTGAGATGTTGGGTTAAGTCCCGCAACGAGCGCAACCCTTTTCCTTATTTGCCAGCGAGTAATGTCGGGAACTTTAAGGATACTGCCAGTGACAAACTGGAGGAAGGCGGGGACGACGTCAAGTCATCATGGCCCTTACGGCCAGGGCTACACACGTGCTACAATGGTCGGTACAAAGGGTTGCTACCTAGCGATAGGATGCTAATCTCAAAAAGCCGATCGTAGTCCGGATTGGAGTCTGCAACTCGACTCCATGAAGTCGGAATCGCTAGTAATCGCGGATCAGAATGCCGCGGTGAATACGTTCCCGGGCCTTGTACACACCGCCCGTCACACCATGGGAGTTTGTTGCACCAGAAGTAGGTAGTCTAACCGCAAGGAGGACGCTTACCACGGTGTGGCCGATGACTGGGGTGAAGTCGTAACAAGGTAGCCGTAGGGGAACCTGCGGCTGGATCACCTCCTTAACGAAAGATTGACGATTGGTAAGAATCCACAACAAGTTGTTCTTCATAGATGTATCTGAGGGTCTGTAGCTCAGTTGGTTAGAGCACACGCTTGATAAGCGTGGGGTCACAAGTTCAAGTCTTGTCAGACCCACCATGACTTTGACTGGTTGAAGTTATAGAAAAGAAGATACATAACTGATGATGTAAGCTGGGGACTTAGCTTAGTTGGTAGAGCGCCTGCTTTGCACGCAGGAGGTCAGGAGTTCGACTCTCCTAGTCTCCACCAGAACTTAAGAGAAGTTCGGATTACAGAAATTAGTAAATAAAGATTTAAATCTTGGTTTATTAACTTCTGTGATTTAAGTATCACGGTATTAAGCATGACCTGACGAAGGCATGTTTATTCATTAACAGATTGGCAAAATTGAGTCTGAAATAAATTGTTCACTCAATAATGAAGAGAGAGGAAGTAATTCTGATCTTGGAATTAATTGAGAACTAGCAAATTAACTGAATCAAGCGTTTTGGTATATGAATTAGATTGAAGCTGTACAGTGTTTAAATACACAGTACTTCAAACTGTAAGAGATTGATGAGAAATCATTGATCATGTCTTATTACTCCTTGTAGGTAATAACGACTGTTTGGGGTTGTATAGTCAAGTAATTAAGTGCATGTGGTGGATGCCTTGGCAGTCAGAGGCGATGAAAGACGTAATAGCCTGCGATAAGCTCCGGGGAGGCGGCAAATATCCTTTGATCCGGAGATTTCTGAATGGGGGAACCCACCTACTTTAAGGTAGGTATTGCAACATGAATACATAGTGTTGCAAGGCGAACGAGGGGAAGTGAAACATCTCAGTACCCTTAGGAAAAGAAATCAATTGAGATTCCCTTAGTAGCGGCGAGCGAACGGGGATCAGCCCATTAAGTTATGTGTGTTTTAGTGGAACGCTCTGGGAAGTGCGAACGTAGAGGGTGATATTCCCGTACACGAAAGGGCACACATAATGATGACGAGTAGGGCGAGGCACGTGAAACCTTGTCTGAATATGGGGGGACCATCCTCCAAGGCTAAATACTCCTGACTGACCGATAGTGAACCAGTACCGTGAGGGAAAGGCGAAAAGAACCCCTGTGAGGGGAGTGAAATAGATCCTGAAACCGCATGCATACAAGCAGTGGGAGCCGACTTGTTCGGTGACTGCGTACCTTTTGTATAATGGGTCAGCGACTTATATTCAGTAGCGAGGTTAACCGTATAGGGGAGCCGTAGAGAAATCGAGTCTTAATAGGGCGTTTAGTTGCTGGGTATAGACCCGAAACCAGGCGATCTATCCATGAGCAGGTTGAAGGTTGGGTAACACTAACTGGAGGACCGAACCCACTGTCGTTGAAAAGCCAGGGGATGACTTGTGGATAGGGGTGAAAGGCTAATCAAGCCTGGTGATAGCTGGTTCTCCCCGAAAGCTATTTAGGTAGCGCCTCGGACGAATACCATAGGGGGTAGAGCACTGTTTCGGCTAGGGGGTCATCCCGACTTACCAAACCGATGCAAACTCCGAATACCTATGAGTACTATCCGGGAGACAGACTGCGGGTGCTAACGTCCGTAGTCAAGAGGAAAACAATCCAGACCGCCAGCTAAGGCCCCAAAATCATAGTTAAGTGGGAAACGATGTGGGAAGGCATAGACAGCTAGGAGGTTGGCTTAGAAGCAGCCACCCTTTAAAGAAAGCGTAATAGCTCACTAGTCGAGTCGGCCTGCGCGGAAGATGTAACGGGGCTAAAACTATGTGCCGAAGCTGCGGATTTGACTTTTAAGTCAAGTGGTAGGGGAGCGTTCTGTAAGCCGATGAAGGTGTATTGAGAAGTATGCTGGAGGTATCAGAAGTGCGAATGCTGACGTGAGTAACGACAAAACGGGTGAAAAACCCGTTCGCCGAAAGACCAAGGGTTCCAGTCCAACGTTAATCGGGGCTGGGTGAGTCGACCCCTAAGGCGAGGCCGAAAGGCGTAGTCGATGGGAAATTGGTTAATATTCCAATACTTCTGTGTAATGCGATGAGAGGACGGAGAAGGTTAAGTCAGCCTGGCGTTGGTTGTCCAGGTGAAAGGAAGTAGGCATGCATCTTAGGCAAATCCGGGGTGCTCTATGCTGAGATCTGATAGCAAGCTGTACTTGTACAGCGAAGTGGCTGATACCATGCTTCCAGGAAAAGTCTCTAAGCTTCAGTTACACAGGAATCGTACCCTAAACCGACACAGGTGGTCAGGTCGAGTAGACCAAGGCGCTTGAGAGAACTCTGCTGAAGGAACTAGGCAAAATGGTACCGTAACTTCGGGAGAAGGTACGCTGTTGTTGGTGATGGAACTTGCTTCCTGAGCTGATGACAGCCACAGAAACCAGGCCGCTGCAACTGTTTATTAAAAACATAGCACTCTGCAAACACGAAAGTGGACGTATAGGGTGTGATGCCTGCCCGGTGCTGGAAGGTTAATTGATGGGGTTAGCGTAAGCGAAGCTCTTGATCGAAGCCCCAGTAAACGGCGGCCGTAACTATAACGGTCCTAAGGTAGCGAAATTCCTTGTCGGGTAAGTTCCGACCTGCACGAATGGCATAATGATGGCGGCGCTGTCTCCAGCAGAGGCTCAGTGAAATCGAAATCGCTGTGAAGATGCAGTGTACCCGCGGCTAGACGGAAAGACCCCGTGAACCTTTACTGCAGCTTGACATTGAACTTTGACCTTACTTGTGTAGGATAGGTGGGAGGCTTTGAAGTTGGAACGCTAGTTCCAATGGAGCCGTCCTTGAAATACCACCCTGGTAATGTTGAGGTTCTAACTCTGCCCCGTAATCCGGGGCGAGGACCATGTCTGGTGGGTAGTTTGACTGGGGCGGTCTCCTCCTAAAGAGTAACGGAGGAGTACGAAGGTGCGCTCAGCGTGGTCGGAAATCACGCGTAGAGTATAAAGGCAAAAGCGCGCTTAACTGCGAGACCCACAAGTCGAGCAGGTACGAAAGTAGGTCTTAGTGATCCGGTGGTTCTGTATGGAAGGGCCATCGCTCAACGGATAAAAGGTACTCTGGGGATAACAGGCTGATACCGCCCAAGAGTTCATATCGACGGCGGTGTTTGGCACCTCGATGTCGGCTCATCTCATCCTGGGGCTGAAGCAGGTCCCAAGGGTATGGCTGTTCGCCATTTAAAGAGGTACGCGAGCTGGGTTTAGAACGTCGTGAGACAGTTCGGTCCCTATCTACCGTGGGCGCTGGAAATTTGAGAGGATCTGCTCCTAGTACGAGAGGACCAGAGTGGACGAACCTCTGGTGTACCGGTTGTGACGCCAGTCGCATCGCCGGGTAGCTATGTTCGGAAGGGATAACCGCTGAAAGCATCTAAGCGGGAAGCCTACCTCAAGATAAGATTTCCCTAGGACTTTATGTCCTCTAAAGAGCCGTTCGAGACTAGGACGTTGATAGGTTGGATGTGGAAGCATAGTGATATGTGAAGCTGACCAATACTAATTGCTCGTGAGGCTTGACTATACAACACCCAAGCAGTTGTATATAAAGCATCAATCGATTCATTAATATGCAAAGCAACTTGATTTAGTTATACGCTTAGCTAAAATGAACAAAATATAGTAAGACTCAATCAGCCCATCTGTAAAGATTTGGAAAACGCATCGGCAACCAATAAGACCAATGCAAGTATCCATACCAGTTGTGCTGGCGACCATAGCAAGAGTGAACCACCTGATCCCTTCCCGAACTCAGAAGTGAAACCTCTTAGCGCTGATGGTAGTGTGGGGTTTCCCATGTGAGAGTAAGTCATCGCCAGCTCATTATTCAAACACCCTCAACTTAACAGTTGAGGGTGTTTTTTTATGCCAGGAAAATTCAAAATGTTAGAATATTTTGGAATGAATTATGATATAAACCAAATACCTTAAAATGATAACAAGAGTATGAATAATGAAATTTGTAGGATTAAAAATATTTGTCTGTATGCTCGCTATAACACTGGGTAGTAAATCTATCTATGCTAATGAAGCTGTAGAAAGTTTATTCAGCACAAAAGCTTTTTTAAATATTTGTGTTAGTTCGAGAGGAAATCCAGAAATAATAAATAAACAAGCAAAAAATATGGGTTTTATTCAAATGCCTAAAGAGTATGCTGTACATTTTTTAAAAGATTATAATGGGAACGCTTGGATGATAAACTCTTCAGAAGGAAAGTTTGTTATTACTCAACTCGATAATGGCGTATGTTCATTATTTATAAATAAAGGAGACTCAACTGAAATTCAGAAGAGTTTAGAAAGTTGGTTGCCCCCCAAATCTACTGGTTTAACTTATAAAAAGGAAATATCTAAAGATAAAAAATTGACTACAACAAATTATATTATTTCTAAAGGTGGAAAGGCTTTAGAGACATGGATATATACTAGTTCATCTGAAAAAAATGCTTCACTAGTTGCTGTTATTTCCCATCAAATGAATTAATTAAAACAATTTAATGTATAGAAGAGCCAACTTTTATTAAAAGAGCTCTTCTAAAATTGATTATTTCAACTGTCTACGTGCATGTTTTAAAGCAGTGCGAAGACCTTCTTCTAGAGTTGGGTGATAAAAGGGTTTCTCTAAAATATCATTTAAAGTTAAACCTTCACCTATTATCCAGCTTAATAGGTGAGCCATATGTTCTGTTGCTTCTGTAAATAACTCAGCACCGAGAAGCTTCTGACTTTCTTTCTCTATATAAACCTCAATGCCTCCTTTGTTTTTTCCAAGGACGATAGCTCTACCTTGCCGTTCATAAGAAGCTTCGCCTGTAATAAAGTCTATACCAGTGTCTTTTAGTTGTTTATAGCTTTGTCCAACAATAGCCATTTCTGGATCACTAAATACAATTCCTAATGGGGTAAGAGTCTTAACTGAATTGACTTGAGGGTAGTTTAAACAGTTATGAACAACTTTTTTCCCCTCATGTGCTGCTTCATGTTGTAATGGTGTTGAGGTATAAGCATCACCGACAATAAAAATTGGATAGGTCTCTAATTGCTTGGTTGTTGCATTTATAGGTAATGACTTAATATCTTTAAAAGAATCATCAATATTTTCTAGTTTTAAAGTATCAAGCAAACTTGAACGGCCTGTTGCAACTAGAACATATTCAACTTTAAGAATTTTCTCTTTTTCTTCAAGTTTATAATTTAATATGACACCTTCAGAATTACACTTGACTTCATTTGGTAAAGTCTCGAATAGAATTTTTAACTCTTTCCCTAGCTCTTTTTGTGCAAGTTGTTGAAGTTTTGAGCTAGTCAGTATTCCAATTCGTTTACTGCGAGCAAATATAGTGGTTTCTACCCCTAAACGATGTAAGGCTTGTGCGATCTCGAGGGCAATTACACCACTACCAATGATAGCAATAGATTTAGGTAGTGTTTTTAATTCGAATATTTGATCTGTTGTTATAAGTTGATCACCGAGTTCTTGCTTCCAAGTTTGATCATAATTAGGAGTTGAACCAACCGCCAGAATAAAACTTTTTGATTGGTACTGTTTCCCGTTAACTTCTACAGTCTGTGCATCAATAAAATGTGCTTTACCAGAAACTTTATGCTCAGTCGGCCATTGATCTACATCTTTTAATGTTGCACCTGTAAAGCGATCACGTAGTGTTTGTACATGTTGCATAACCTGATCAGTATTAATTTTTGCAGATATATCTAAAGCAACTTCTTGAGCATTTTGAATGTCAAACATACGGTTTGCTATAGAGATGAGGACTTTACTTGGCATACAGCCTACACGAGCACATGTCGTATCCCATGGCCCATCATTTATTATTAAAAGATTATTAGTGTGTTTAGCTGCTTCTTTATATGCGCTAATACCAGCGGTACCTGCACCAATGATAATAATATCGAACATTTTTCATTCAGCTATTTTTAATAGATAAATAGAATATATAGAAAAACCCTCATCAATAGAGGGTTTGGTTCTAATTATTTAGCTTTAAAATGTAAAGGTTTGCTCAAAAGGTTTTTTTAATTTAGTTGATACGGTGCCATTTTGATTGGTAGATTGACCTTCAATACTTATGCCATTAATTAAATGTTTAAAGTTCAAAGTGGTTCCGTTCATACTTTGTTTAAAGGTAAATATATCTTTTCCTTCTAGATAAATACTGCCATTAAATTTTTGTGTATTAGTCGTTGGAGCTTCATTCTCAACGCGACTTCCTTCAAGGCTACTAATATTAGGTAAGCTTAGGATTTGATTGCCAGATTGACTCACCTTATATGTCGCATTATTTGTGTTTCCTGCTGTTGAGTTCACGATAAATGAGATTGGTTCTGCAAAAGGAACATTAGAGTTATCATTGATAAGTACGTTGAAACCAGAACCACCCTGAACTACATAGAGATCACCATCTGTTGAGGTATTATCTTTATATACACTCATTGCGCCGGTAGTAACTTCTTTTTCAGTTGGTTGGCCTGTTTCTGGATCTTGAACAAGAGTAGTTGTAGTAATTTTATAATCACTTGTTGTTGAATTAATTAATACAAATCTTTTTTGCTTGGTTTGTTCCAGTCCCCATGACTGTTGGAATGGATATGCAAAGGCTCCAGTAATTGTTACATCCTGGAAGTTTTTATCATTATTTTCATTTTCAAAAATATAAATTCTGGTATTTGATTGATAATCCTCTAAATTTGGAGATGTATTATCGCTTGCCAGTTTAATATTCTTTAAATCATCTGCTGTAATATCAAAGTCCCAATCATTATAACCAGAGAGCAAGGTTTTAATTTCTTCACCTTTAAATACATAGCAGGCGCGGTAGTCTGTAGTACTCTTAATAAAGCATTTATCACGATAGTGGTCGGAGTACTTGGTAAGATCTACTTTTCGAATATCTAATGTTAACTTGAGTGGACCTTGTGCGAAGGTATCTAATGCGTGATCAATATAACCTTTTGATAATTTTTCATCATTAAGATCATATGCACCAAATAAATATTTCCCTTCTTGCTTTACGCTATTTAAAACAGAAGTCGCCAACTCTTGATCTGTTGATGGTGTGGTTGGTGTTGTCGTAGAACCAGAGTTTGAATTTTGGTTATAGTAGCCATCACTGCCACCCCCACCACAAGCTGTCAAAAAAGCAGCTAAAGTAACCCCACATACCCCATGAGTAAGTTTCATCATTATCCCCAATTAAAATGATAAGTTATTTAAAATAATTTTTTAGATTTATAAAATAACATATATTTCATGAGGTTGCTCATTATATTTGTGGGAAAGCTATCCGATCAAATTCGTGTACCCATAGTTACTCCAACTGTAGGCTTTACTTGCATTGATGAGCATGCTGTAAGAATTAAACAGGTTAAAAGAGCAAATATAAATTTATTCATGAAAATTAATAAATGATTCAAAAAGATTTAAACACTTTAGATCAATATTATTTTTAGTTCTGTTGAATTCGTGCAGAGATATGCAAAATAAGTTATCAAAAAACCCTACCTTAAAGAAAAAAAATAGGGTTTTATAAAATATTAATTTCTTAAAATTAATCGTCTAGCAAATCCATTTGTTTTGCTAATTGATATAGATTGTTTGAACGGTTTCCTGTACGGCAGAACATAAGTACAGGTTTTGGCAACTCATTGTAATGATTTGCGAAAGTACGTACATCGAGTTCTGTAATCTGTCCAGCTACAACAGGTTGATAAACGTAGTCTAGACCTACTTGACGTGCTGCTTCTTCAATTTGAGCACTTGTAGGTTGTTCTGGGCCGCCTTCCATATCTGGTCGATTATTAATAATCGATTTAAATCCTTTTTCTACAACTTGGCCAACATGCTCTGGACCAATTTGACCTGCGAAACCAACATTCTCTGACATTTCGTCACTCCAAAATTTAACAAAACCTCTTATGCTGTATCATAGCATTAAGCTTAACCTGAGATACAAGACACTCGTGTGTTGTTCTGACTGAGAAAGTTATGCCTTATAGCTAAGTTATAAATTTTAAAAATGATCATCAAGCTATTTTAAAATTGGTTATTCATATTCTATTTCAACGGAGCACATATGCACGCTTATACGGTTGAGCCTTTATATGTTCCATGTGGTCAGGAAACGATCGCAGCTGATTTTTATATTCCTAAAACAAATAAAAAATCTGCCGTAATTATTATGGCCCATGGTTTTGCTGCGTTGCGTCAATTTAAATTAATCCAATATGCTCAGCGGTTCGCTCAAGCAGGTTATGCTGTTATTTTGTTTGATTATCGATATTGGGGTGGGAGCACTGGCAAGCCAAGAGAAATGGTCTCTATTAATTCGCAGTTAGAAGATTGGAAGACAGTAATTCAATATGCTTCTACCTGTAAGCTTGTGGATAATCGAAGGATCGTGTTGTGGGGGACTTCATTAAGTGGAGGATATGCGCTAAGTCTGGCTTCTGAATTAAAAAATATTCAGGCAATTTTAGTACAAATTCCTTATGTCGATGGTGCTGAAACTGCCAAGCTTTATCCTTTGCAACGCTATCCTCAAGCATTGAAGTTATCGAGTCAGGATTATATGGGATCAAAAATGGGGCTTAATCCCAAAAGATTGCCTGTCGTCGATCAACATAATTTATGCTTTATGCCTACAGCTGATAGTTATTATGGTTATTTATCGATCGTAAATTCTGACTATTATTGGAGTGGGGAAGTCCCAGCCCGTGTCTTTTTTAATTTGATGCGATACCGTCCAATTCAAGTTGTACGCCAGATTAATATTCCAGTTTTATTTATTGCGGCCCAAAAAGATTCCCTTATTCCTATTGAATCAAGCCGCGAAGCTGCCACAAATATTGCGCCTTTTGTGAGTTATCATGAGTGGGATATGAAACATTTTGATATTTATCACGGTTCATGGTTTGAAAAAGCAGTGATAACCCAATTAGAATTTTTACATCAGCATATAGGAGTGGTGTAAATGATTATTGTATGTGCATCGTGCGGTGCAAAAAACCGAGTTCCTGAAGAAAAACTTCCTGAGCAACCAAGCTGTGGGCAATGTCATCAACCATTACTACCGCTTGCACCTATTGAGTTAAATGAGCAAAATTTTAGTAACTACATCACGAATAGTGATTTACCTATTCTCATAGACTTATGGGCAGAATGGTGCGGACCTTGTAAAATGATGGCGCCACATTTTGCGCAGGTCGCAAAACAGAATCCAGGCGTTATTTTTGCCAAGATTAATACCGAAGAATCTCCTCGCTTGAGCCAAGCTTTTCATGTGAGAAGTATTCCGACACTTGTCTTAATGAACAAAACGACAGAGGTTGCGCGTATTAGCGGCGCATTACGTGCGCCTGAATTGCAGCAGTGGCTTGATCAACAACTTCAAACGAATTTCGGGAGCTAAGGTGTCAGAAGCTTATACCAAACCAGAAGGGGTTTTATCCTTACAAACGATTGCCATGCCAGCCGATACAAACTGGAGTGGTGATGTCTTTGGTGGATGGATTGTGTCACAAATGGACTTGGCTGGAGCAATTCACGCAGAACGTTTCAGTCGTGGCCGCTGTGCTACGATTTCCATTAATCAAATGACCTTTTTGGTTCCGGTAAAGGTTGGCTTTGTCATTAGCTGCTATACGAAAATCTTAAAAGTTGGAAATACTTCTATTCAAATGCAAATTGAAGTTTGGGATAGTCATGATGACTCTCGTGAACCAATACGCATTACTGAAGGAGTCTTTACCTTTGTGGCAGTTGATGTAAAAGGTAATAAGCGTCAGATTCCCGAAGAAGCGAGACAAAAGTTTTTAGTATCTTGTGAATAATAAAAAAGCCCAAATTCAAATTTGGGCTTTTTTATATTTTTATTTCTTACGTTTAGGTAACCATGCCCACAGCATTTGGCACTGGATTGGTTCATTGCCTGCATCATCAATGACAGTAACTGGAATTACAAGTTCACCTTTCTCATTATCTGCAATAAACTTTTGCTGTTCAGCAGATAACGTTGCTGTGGCAGTCAAACCGCCTTCAACCACTTTTAAATAATCTACATGCAATGATTTGATTAATAAAATGCGGTTATCAGGAATGTGTAAACCCGTTAGGAAACCAGTCGCAGTTTCTGCTAAAAGAGCCATAGCAGCAGCATGGACTCCTTTAATATGATTCTGCATATTTTTTTGGTTTTCTAAACGGACAGTAACGTGGTTTGAGTCTACTTCCAGATAGCGAATATTTGCTGTACCCACCATTGGCACGATACGACCAAACGCCTTGCTCCAAAGTGTACTCCGAATACCTTTAGGGAATTTTGAAGTCGCTTTTACCAGTTTTGATAGACGATTGGATTGAGACATGGAATTACCTTAGCTTTGAATGTCACGACAAGAGATTAATCTTTAAAGTTATTAAACTGTAATGGCACACCAAATTGTTGTTCACGTAAAAAATTCATCACTTGTTGTAAAGTGTCGCGCTTTTTATCCGTTACACGAATTTTGTCGCCTTGGATAGAAGATTGCACTTTAACGCCACTTTCTTTAATGGCTTTATTAATTTTTTTTGCAGTATCTGAGTCAAGACCGTCTTTAAGTTTAATTACTTGTACAAAATTTTTGCCTGAAGCAGCGGCTTTTTGCGGGTCTAGAGCTTGTACATCAATTTTACGTTTGTAAAAATGATTTTCTAACATGTTGTAAACTTGTTCACACTGGAAATCACTTTCGGTACTGATTTTAATTTCTTTATTTTTTTCGTTTATTTCGACTGAAACATCATGACCACGAAAGTCAAAACGTGTTGCAATCTCTTTTTGTGTGTTCTGTACAGCATGATTAACTTCAAAAATCTCTAATTCAGAGACAATATCGAAAGAAGGCATAGTTTAGACCTTTACAAAGGGAAAGAATATTTGAGATGCTAAGAGGGTTTTCTTCATTTGCCAAGTGTTGTTTACATCAAAGGAGTGCACAATGATCCGTAAACAAGAAATTACAACATTTGAATTCCCAGAAAATGCTGTTATCTGGGATGTCCGTGATACAAATGCTTATGCAGAAGGGCATGTTAAAGGTGCGGTAAATCGCCCGATTAATGATTTGAATGCTGATATTTTGAACCAGGTCTCTGCGGGTCAGCCGATTTATATTTTATGTGGTGGTGGTAGCAAAGCTCCTCGTGCAGCTGAGACACTAGAAGGATTCGATGCCTCGCGTGAATATGTCGTGCTGATGGGGGGGACACGTGCAGCTCGTGATGCCGGCTTGCCTCTAGAGCAGGGCGCATAAAAAAAAGCACCTTCGGGTGCTTTTTTATGGAATTGAACTATTGTGGTTTGAAATAAGGCTTTTTAGGTTTTACTTTTTTTTGGAATCGTTGCGGATTCAATTTTTGTAATAAGCGGTCCGGTACTGGACAAGCTTCTCCTAACATTTGGGCAACTAAGATCTCACTGCATAGCGGAGCAAATAAGAAGCCCTTAGAACCAAGACCAGCAAAAGTAGCAATTCGGCTATTCTCCTGCATTTTCCCAACGAGAGGAAAATAATCTAAGCTTTGTGCGCGGATAGATGCTCGGCCTTGCCAAGTGGTCGTAGAAGGCAGTTGTTGTGCATATTCAGGGAATACGCTGTGGATTAATTCAAAGTTATGCACATGGTCTTCTGGCACTACTTCTTGATCCTCACGATTTGGGTAGAAAGATGCACCTAAAATCATCTGTGAAGCATTAAGTTGCATACAGTAGCCGCTATAACTATAAGCTTCCTGTATAGGTAGGGGAGCAAAAGTATTGTCAACCCAGCTTACTTGCCCACGTATTGGTTTTAACTGTGGATAGCTTTCAAAAAAAGTCGCGCTTTGACGTGCACAGCATACGATCACATGGTCGCTTTCATCGATAGTTTTATTCTCGCTTATGATTTGTACTTTATTTTCACAAGATACAAGCTCTGTAATATTGAGAATTTTTAAATCGATCAAAGGATGTTGCAAAATTTCATCACGTAGTTGATGTGGTGAAACAGAACCCGCTTCGGTAAGAAAAACACTTGAATATGCAGTTTCAAGTGAGTTCGTTGAGTGGGTAACAACCTGAGCTGGATATTGATTTACAAGATCGAGAAGTTCGTCTGCATTTTTTAAGGCGATTTGTTGTATTTGAAGTGGACGAAATGCTTGAAAATTTTTATAAAAATTCAAGGCATGTTGCCAACTTAAGGTCATTAGATGTTCATGACTTTGCTCAATTGGGCATAGCTTTGGATTAAGCAGGGCTAAAGGGTTTCCAGAAGCGCCAGATAATGCCTCTGTTCGCTCATATAGGGTGACTTGATGTCCACGTGCTGCACATGCCCACGCTGTAGTTAAACCTGCTATACCGGCCCCAATAATCGCAATATGCTGTTGTCCCTTACCCAATGAGTGAACTAGGTCTAATGGGGAGGGCTCATCATCAGATTGAGGTGGGTTCCAGATTGCTTTGAGCATTTCACGTTTATGCCGAAAACCACGTGGACGAGAAATATTAATACCATGTGCTTTTAGCCCCCGTTTTAAAACACCAGCGACACTAAAAGAGGAAAATGTACTGCCATAGTCAGAAAGACGAACAATATGGTTTAAAACATTTTGTTCCCACATGTCTGGATTGCAAGAGGGTGCAAAGCCATCTAAAAACCAAGCATTTACTGCTTTAGTTTTAGCCATGCTTGGGAAAATATCTTGTGCATCTCCTAGCCATAAGTCGATGCTAAAACGTTCTTCAGGGAAACTTAAACGATGACATCCAGCAATAGGTAGTGGATATTGTTCAATTAGCTGATCTGCAAGTGGTTTAAGCTCATCCCATACATTTAAAGCACGAATGAGGTCGGCTTTACTTAATGGAAATTTTTCAACACTAATGGCATGTAAATGGCTTTGATTATTAGGACGGACTTGTTGCCAAAGTTGCCAGAGTGCAAGAATGTTTAAACCCGTACCAAAACCGGTTTCTCCTACACTAAAATATTCAAAATCTTTTAGATTGGCTAAGCGTTCTGATAAGTCGTTACCATTTAGAAAAACATGCCGTGTTTCAAGTAGGCCATTATCTTTAGAGAAATAGACATCACCAAATTGTTTGGAAATGGGAACCTCGATACCATCGATTAATTCCCAGTCCAGTTCTGCTGTTTGTATACGGTTTGATACGTTCATTTAGTTTAATAGATCGCTTGGATTTACCACTGGCGTCGACGTTTTGTATGGATATAACTAGAGATAAAGAAACCCAGCAATACGCCACCAGCTAAGGTAACCGCACCATATAAAAACATTTGCGCACTACGTTCGCTTTGTAAGACTTGAACCTGAACAGAGAGGCTATCATTTTTTAACTGTAACTCTTGGTTCTGGGAGAGTGCTTCAAGATTGGCATGTTCTAACTGTTTTAAACGAGATGCCTGATCTTGAACTAAAGCTTTGATTTTCGCATCTTGCTGTTGTTTATTCTTTGCAAGTTGCTCAGCCGTGAGTGGTTTTGTTGCGGTCGACGCCGTTGTAGCAGCTATTGGAACTGGTTTATTCGCAGCCTGAGTTGAAGGCGCACTTGGTGGAGTCGTTGCTGGTGTGGCAGCAGGTTCAACTGCATTAGCAGTTGAACAGATCAAACACAAGCCGAGAAAGCTTTTGATTGCAGGGTGCATATGATTACCCTTTTGGAAATGCTTTATTAAACGGTTTTACATCAATATGAGCGTAAATGCCTTCTTTGAGAAATGGTTCTTCTTTTAACCATTCGTCTAATGCTTCGCGACTGTCGAATTCAACAATCATGGTGCTGCCATAAAAACCTGCTTGAGGATCATTAGGGTCTTTTGGCATAGCTCCCGCTGTAACAAGGCGGCCTTCATTATCAAGTTTTTGCAAACGTTCGATATGCTGCGGGCGTACTGCCAAGCGTTTTTCTAAAGTTCCTTCGTTATCGGTACAGCTTAGAACAAAAAAAGGCATGTAATCGTATCTCTGTAATCAATCAGGAATCATTTTAAGCTTCAGGTGACTTAAAATGTTTACGTAAAATAATGAACTGAATAATGATAAATGAAAACATGACAATCATGTCACCAAATGCAGTGAATTCACCCCAATATTTTCCGCCGTGAAATAAAAACGCGAAGAAGATATGTAAACAAGACATCACCACAAACATGACTGCCCAAGCGAAATTTAGATTTTTCCAACCTTTTTCACTTAAGTCTAAAATAGGATCAAATAAACGTCGTATGAGTGGCTTACGATCTTTACCAAACCAAGGTGAAACTAAGAATGCACCTGCAAAAACCAAATTCAAAATTGCAGCTTTTAGACGAATATAGAAATCATCACTTAACATGAGGGTGATGCCACCAAAAATGACAGTCATAAACAATACAAACCACTGTTGTTTATCTAGACGGAATTTTTGGAAAACAAATAGGGCACCATATACCACAAGCATTGAAATAATTAAGCCAGTAGTTGCTACAAGAATATTATTATTATCGACACCACCAGCAGACCCGATCAGTTTAAGTAAAGGATGCTGTGTGTCGGTTGGATCAACTGTTTTATATAAATAGAAGAAAATAATTAATGGAACAAAGTCCAGAAGTGCTTTCATGTTAGAGTATCTGATCAGGTTTGGTGAATGGCATAGTATAAAAGATGCAAGGCATAGATTTACATACACATAGCAATATTTCTGATGGAACTTTGTCTCCGGAATTACTGGTGCAAGCTGCTATAGATGTGAATTTGCATACTTTGGCTTTAACTGACCACGATACAATGGATGGGTTGCAGCGAGCTAGAATTGCTGCACAAGGTCATGATTTAAAAATCATTTCTGGTACAGAGATTTCAAGTCAGTGGTCACGTCCAACAACGAAGAAGAGTTATGGTGTACATATTGTTGCTTTAAACATGCAAAATGAAGCACCAATTTTAGAAGCATTAGAACAACAAAAAAGAGTACGAGCGCAAAGAGCTAAAGTAATTTGCGATTTATTAGAAAAATGTATTGGTTTTCAGATTTATGAGGATGTTCTTGCCAAAGTAGAAGATCAGGCAGACCGCATCACCAGAACACACATTGCTAAAACACTGGTCGAAAAGAAAGTTGTAACTCGTCCTCAACAAGCATTTGATCGTTTCTTAAAAGAAGGAAGACGTGCTTTTGTAAAGTTTGAAGGATTAGGGTTAAAAGAAACAATTGACATGATTCACGAAAGTAAAGGGTTGGCAGTTTTAGCACATCCGACTCGTTATGATTTATCTGCAACTAATGTTCGATATTTAATTGAATTGTTCGCAACTTCAGGTGGAGATGCAATTGAGTTACCTCCACCGATGGAAACTTTATCTACTCGCCAGATGATTGATCGGATGATTGAGCAATATCAGTTAGCTGTATCGATTGGCAGTGATTTTCATGGTGAAAATATGCCATGGATTAAACTGGGAAATACACCTAAGCCAACGGCTAATCAGCAAGGTGTTTGGGAACGTTTTCTCTAAGCCATTACAACAAGTTATTATCTTGAGCTTGAATTGGTGGTGGGGTAGGTTTCCCCAAAGTCCCTAAAAGTTCAATTTCGATACTACGTACCATGGCATCTAAAGGTAAATCATTACTTTGAGTACCGAAAGGCTCTTCAATTTCCGAGCTGAGTGCATCAAGTCCTAAGAATGTATATGCCAAAATTCCCACCAGTAAAGGTGTTGCTAATCCAAGCAATGAACCAAGACTGAACGGCAACATAAAACAGAAAAAATAGACAGTGCGATTAAGCAAAACTGAATAGGCAAATGGAATAGGTGTATTGGCGATTCGGTCACAGCCAGTTTGCACGACACTTAAATCTGCAACATTTCTATTCATCTGTGCATAGATGATGTCTGAGATTTCACCTTCTTTAAGCGCTTGCAATAATTCCCAGTGAATGAGGCTAAGTGTGTACTGAGGAGCATTATTTTGCTGATAGAGCTGGGTGAGTGCTTGCTGGCTCATACCGCTGGTTTGTATTAACTCAGTTGGGTTCGCCGTCTGACGACGTAAACGATCACGTAACACGTTAGCAAAAACAATCACATGCTGAATAACACGTTCACGGCGGGCTTGAGTCAAGATTCTGCAGTCACGGTCAAAATGGCGTGAAGTTGCAATTAAAACGCCCCATAATTTTCGGGCTTCCCACCAACGGTCATAACATGCAGTATTTTTAAATCCTAAGAAAATAGAAAGTACGACGCCAATAAGGGTAAAGCCAACCAAAGGAATCTCTGGAAAGCGATAAAGATTGATATATTCTACGCCCCCAATGATTGCCGAAATCAGCATAACGACCCCTAGAGAGGGTAAAATTTTGGGTAAAATTGTCCCTCGCCAAGAGAATAATACTTTGAAAATACTAGGCTGCTCACGAACAATCATTTTGTTTTTAACGTCACTATTTTTGCTTTGATCTTCTAGGCTTAGTGACCCTTTGTCAATATCATTGAACTGATATTATTGCTGGGTTGAGCAGTTGTTGTTCAGCAAATGAAAAGCTTCCTTCTGGTGAGATAATAAAATGATCCAAGAGGCGTATTTCGACAAGCTGACAGGCATGTTCCAGTTGTTGAGTTAAGGCAATATCTTCGGCAGAAGGCTGCGCTGAACCAAATGGATGATTGTGTGCAATAACGAGCTGGCAAGCATGTTGTTGTAGGGCGTAGCGTAGGGTTTGATTGACTGAAACCGCACAATGTTGAACTGACCCAAAAAATAACTTTTTAAAGTGAAGTTTTCTTAATTCAGGGTCTAGACAAAGCACTGCAAAGACTTCTTGTTTTTCGCCTTTTAATTCGTAGCGCAAATAATCCAAGACTAAATCAGAAGTGTGAAGGCTGAGATTATTTTTCTGAAAGTGATGATCGAGATAACGCCGCCCGAGCTCTTTAACTGCCAATAATTGTGAATATTTTGTTGCTCCAATTCCATTAAATTGAGTTAACTCACTTAACGATGAATCAAATACTGCATTTAGGCTACCAAAGTGCTGAATGAGTAACCGTGATAATTCGACTGCTGAATGTTGTCGTGAACCTGAGCGAAGAAAAATCGCCAGTAGCTCTGCATCTGAAAGACTTTGAGGGCCTTGTTGCAATAACCGTTCTCTTGGCCGCTCTTGTTCGGGCCAATTTTTAATAGAAGTATTCATATTCCCCAGCATAATTCGCTTAAAATTTTATTTTGTTTGCCCAATCAATCTTGGGTCTGCGCGTATTTAATGCTATTGTGAGCGCCACTGCAACAGTAAGGTATCCTGTTCGTGAGCTTTGATCTAAGTGTTATTCCTCATAAAAACATTGTTTTAGCTGTCACTGGCGGAATTGCTGCCTATAAAAGTGCCATTTTAGTCCGTCGCCTTAAAGATTATGGCTTTGACGTGCGTGTGGTCATGACACATGGTGCTCAGGCATTTATTACCCCACTAACGTTTCAGGCTCTTTCTGGTAATCCCGTTCATACTGAACTTTTAGATCCTGCGGCTGAAGCTGGGATGGGACATATTGAATTAGCACGTTGGGCTGATTTATTACTGGTTGCGCCTGCAAGTTGCGATACTTTGGCAAAATTTGCACATGGTTTAGCAGATGACTTGCTCAGTACAGTGTTTTTGGCAACAAAATCTCCTGTGTGGGTTGCACCTGCCATGAACCAGCAAATGTGGGCGGCCAAAGCAACGCAACGAAATTTACAAACCTTGGTCGAAGATGGCGTGCATGTGATTATGCCGGATGCGGGTGAGCAAGCGTGTGGTGATGTCGGTTTAGGCCGTATGCCAGAGCCAGAAGAAATTGCAAGGCAAGTCGCTGGCTATTTCCATCAGGCTCAACGTGCAATCGCTGAAAAATTTGGCTTGTTGGCTGGAAAGCGAGTTGTGATTACCGCTGGGCCAACGCGTGAAGCGATTGACCCTGTTCGTTATATCTCGAACCACAGTACCGGTAAAATGGGCTTTGCTTTAGCTGCTGCTTGTTACGCGGCTGGCGCACAAGTGACGCTAATTGCTGGACCTGTAAGTTTAGATACACCGAATGGTGTAAAAAGAGTAAATGTTGCCTCTGCAAGACAAATGTTAGATATCAGTATGGACTCGTTAGAAACAGGCTGTGATATCTTCATTGCAACTGCCGCAGTCGCAGACTATCGCGTAGCAGAAGTTGCCGAGCATAAAATTAAGAAGGCAGGGGATGAGTTGAATGTTTCCCTTGTGAAAAATCCAGATATTGTGGCAACCATTGCGGGTCAGGAAAAACGTCCATTTATGGTGGGCTTTGCTGCTGAAACACAAAATGTTGAAGAGTATGCAGCAGGAAAACTGGTCGCTAAAAAACTAGATATGATTGCATGTAACGATGTGTCTCGTGCAGATATTGGTTTTGCTTCTGATGAAAATGCCATGACAGTTTTCTTTGCTGAAAACTATCACATGAAAAAGCGTGAGTTAGAGAAAGCATCTAAACAAGAAATTTCTCAACAGTTAGTTGAAGCAATTTCGGATGCATTGCGCCGTAAATAATATGTTTTAAATAAAAAAACCGCGAATGAATCGCGGTTTTTTTTATATGTCTTACTTTATACAACTTAAGGAATTTCATCCTCAAATTCAGGTTTAACCTGAACGATGAAGTCCTGACGGTTAAGTCCACGCCATAAGGCAAAAGCTGTACCGATATAAATTGAAGAGTAAGTACCTACAAAGACACCAACAAACATTGCAACAGCGAACCAGTGTAGACCATCACCACCTAAGAACATCATTGCCAGAACGACAAGCAATAAGGTCATTGATGTATGAATGGTACGACGTAAAGTTTCAGTTAAAGCAATATCGATGATTTCACGAGGAGTCGCACCGCGAATTTTACGGAAATTTTCACGGATACGGTCTGACACTACGATGTTATCGTTAAGCGAGAAGCCAATGACAGCAAGTACCGCAGCTAGAACTGTAAGGTCAAACGGCCACTGGAATAATGCAAAAGCACCAATAATAATGATGATGTCGTGGAATAAAGACATTACGGCACCCATCGCGAGTTTAAACTCGAAACGGATGGTTACGTAGATCAACATTAAGATAAGCGCAAGTGCAACCGCACCAGCAGAACGAACATAAAGCTCATTACCTACTTGACCACCTACAGAGTCCACTTTATGAACTTCTGCGGCATTGTTTGGTAACTGTACAGCTTTGGTGATGGCATTACTTAGGTCTTCAACCTTAACTTCTTGTACTGGCATGCGTACAAGTAGGTCTTTATTACTACCTAAGGTTTGCACTACAGCATCTTTAAAGCCAGCTTTATCGAGTGCCTGAATGACTTCAGACTGATTTGCTGGTTGAGCGTAGTTAAGCTCAGCTGAAACACCACCTGTAAAGTCCAAACCGAGGTTAAGACCTTTAGTTACAATAAAGAAAATACTCGCCAAAGTAATAAGGATCGAGAAGATTGCCGCAGGTTTGGCAATCTTCATGAACGGGATGATTTTTGCATCATCCGGACGTCCATATTGTTTTGAATCTTGTTGAGTCACTTTAGTCATCATCGATCTCCTTAAATGCTCAACTTTTTCAAATTACGGCGTTTACCATAAATGATTTGTACAATTGCGCGAGTCACTGTAATTGCAGTAAACATCGAACACACGATACCAATCATTAATGTTACGGCAAAACCTTTGATCGGGCCTGTACCAATTGCAAACAAAATGAAAGCAACGAGGAACGTCGTTAAGTTCGAGTCAAAAATGGTGTTGTAGGCTCGATCATAACCGGCCACAATGGCCTGTTTGGGCGATGCACCCCAGAGCATTTCTTCTCGAATACGCTCACATATCAATACGTTCGCATCGACGGCCATACCAATGGTAATAACGATACCCGCAATACCTGGTAAGGTGAGGGAAGCCCCAATCCATGACATAACCGTTAAAATCATTGCCAAGTTAACAACGAGTGCAAAGTTAGCGATTAAACCGAATAGACGGAAGAAAACCACCATCCAGATTGCAACAAGCAAGAAGCCGATTTGAGTTGATAATACGCCCTTATCAATGTTTTCTTGACCAAGGCTTGGACCAACTACACGTTCTTCAACAAAATACATTGGCGCAGCCAAAGCACCTGCACGTAGCATTAATGCAAGTTCTGATGCTTCTTGAGGAGAACTTAAACCGGTAATACGGAAAGTTGAACCTAAAACGGCCTGAACTGTTGCAGCATTGATGACTACAGATTCAGTGTATGGAGTACGAACTTCTGTTTGTGCACCAGTTTTAGGATCTGTGACATAAGTAATTTTTTGCTTATTTTCGATGAACAATACCGCCATGCGTTTACCAACAGCATTACGAGTTGCATCGGACATAAGCTTACCGCCAGCACTGTCGAGGGTAATATTTACCTCGGCACCACCAGAGTCTTGGCTAAAGCCAGAACTTGCATTTTGAACACGCTCACCCGTCAAGATACGGTTACGTTGCAACAAAAGTTGACGGCCGCTGTCTAAAGACTCATAAGCAAAAACTTCTGTGCCCGGAGGTAAAGGTTGACCATTATATTTACCTGTGTATGGGTCAATATATTGATCATTTGCGTCAGAAACCAAACGGAATTCGAGGTTTGCAGTACGGCCTAAAACACGTTTCGCTTCAGCTGTATCTTGAACACCCGGTAATTCAACGACAATACGGTTGCTACCCTGACTTTGTACCAATGCTTCTGCAACACCAAGTTCGTTAATACGATTACGTAATGTTGTTAAGTTTTGATTCACCGCATATGACTGAATTTCTTGGCGACGTACATCAGTATAAGTAAGCTTTAAAGTAGAACCTGTAGAGCTTGCTAATGCCTGTTGGGTATATTCATTCCCATTACGACGTAAAAAATCCATTGCTGCATCACGGTCAGCATTGTCAGCAAATTGAACAGTGATCACATTATTAGTTAATGCAAGACTGTTAAATTTGATCTTGTTTTCACGGAACTGACGACGCAAATCGGTGGCAGAGGTTTCCATACGTTGGGCAACGGCTTTGTCCATATCTACTTCAAGCAAGAAGTGGACACCACCACGTAAGTCCAAACCAAGTTTCATTGGTTTAGCCCCAATCTTTTGCAACCATTCCGGTGTGGTTGGTGCAAGGTTTAGGGCAACAACATATTGATCACCTAAGTCACGGCGTAATACTTCTTTTGCTTTCAACTGCGCTTCAGAAGAGCTGACACGCAATAGGGCAGCATTATTTGTAAAAGTATTATCGTGACTTGCAATATTTGCTGTTTTTAAAATTTGCTCTGCTTTTTGCACCACACTTTGATCAATTTGGGTGCCAGCTTTGGCACCGGAAATTTGAACGGCGGGCTCATCCGGATATAGACTAGGCAGTGCGTATAATGTACTGATTACCAGAACAACCAGAATCAGTAAATATTTCCATGCAGGGTAACGCATTCGCTTTCTTCTTAAATGAAAAAGCCGTGCTAAAGCACGACTGTTTTATGATTAAAGGTTATTTAGAGTGCCTTCAGGTAATACTGAAATTACGCTGGCACGCTGAATTTTTACTTCTACACCACGGCTAAGTTCAACAACTGCATAGTCACCTTCAATTTTGGTCACTTTGCCCATTAAACCACCAGCGAACACAACTTCACTGCCTACACCTAAGCTCTCGATTAAAGAACGGTGTTCTTTAGCACGTTTTGCTTGAGGGCGCCAAATTAAGAAATAAAAGATTGCAACGAATACGACAATCATCAAGATGTTTGGCAAAATACCTGTAGTTGGGCCAGCTGCCGGTGCTGCATGTGCAGCAGAAATTAAAAAGCTCATTTTGATTTCCTTAAAGTTAAAAAATATGAGTCAGATACCTGACATAATCCTAATTCGTTTTGCAATTTACCTTGTCTTGAGGTTGAGCGCAAATCGGGCTTATTCATCGACCGGACATGGTGGAACTTCTAAACCACGGCGGGCATAAAAGTCCTGAACAAATTCGTCAAATGTGCCATTTTCTAATGCATCACGCATACCTTCAGTTAAACGTTGGTAATAACGTAAGTTATGAATGGTACCGAGCATAGACGCTAACATCTCTCCACATTTTTCAAGATGGAATAGATAAGCACGGGTAAAGTTTTTACAAGTGTAGCAATCGCAATGTGGATCGAGCGGGCTCTGGTCATGGCGATATTTACTATTACGAATACGTACCAGACCATCAGTGACAAAATAATGACCGTTTCGCGCATTACGGGTTGGCATTACACAGTCGAACATATCGACACCGCGGCGCACCGCTTCAACGATATCTTCAGGTTTACCAACGCCCATCAAGTAACGCGGTTTATCTTGTGGCATTTTGCTAGGTAGATAATCTAAAACTTTGATCATCTCGTCTTTAGGTTCACCTACAGATAAGCCGCCAATCGCATAACCATCAAATCCGATTTCAAGAAGACCATTTAAAGACTCATCACGTAAGTCTTCATACATACCGCCTTGAATAATGCCAAATAACGCATTCTTATTTTTGAGCTCATCATGATGATGGGTTTTACAACGTTTTGCCCAGCGTAAAGAAAGCTGCAATGATTTTTGTGCTTCTTCATGAGTTGCAGGATAAGGTGTACATTCATCAAAAATCATGACGATGTCAGAGTTCAAAACCTGCTGAATTTCCATAGAAATTTCAGGCGATAAAAATACTTTTGAACCATCAATCGGTGAGCGGAAAGTAACACCTTCCTCTTTGATTTTGCGCATTGCGCCAAGACTAAAAACCTGGAAACCGCCAGAGTCAGTCAAAATTGGCTTATTCCATTTAATAAAGTCATGTAAACCGCCGTGTTCTTTAATCACTTCAAGACCTGGACGCAAATATAAATGGAATGTATTTCCTAAAATAATTTGTGCCTGAATGTCTTCGATATCACGCAGTAACATACCTTTGACTGTGCCGTAAGTCCCCACTGGCATAAAAACAGGTGTCTCAACAACACCATGCTCTAAAGTTAAACGACCACGACGGGCGCGCCCCGACTGACCTAATTTTTCAAACTTCATCTAAAAATCCTGAACACGAGCAGAGGCGAAGAAACAGTTCGCTGCTAAAAAGAGAGCTATTTTCCTTGATTCTGCGATGTAGTTCTACTACTAAATGTAGCTGGCTATAAAATAGATAAAATTTCCGACAGGTTAGGGGCTGTTTTTTTCCTATTAAAAATTAGGTTTATAGTCAAAATTTTCATTAACAAGATTATCCTTAAAAGGACGAATCGCTTTCTTAGATAAAGTTAATGTATTGATGAGATTGTTAGGGAATACTTCAATCTGGTTGTTGAACAGCTCGACATTACGGTTAAAAATGGTAATAGCCGCGCCCACATTTTCGTTTTGTTCCTGAATATCATCCATCATCTTGCTATAGAGTGAGTCGGCTTTAAGCTCAGGATAGTTTTCAACAACAACATTTAAGCTTCGAATCAGTTCTTGGCTCATTTTCTCGATGTGCTGTAGCTGAGAAATATCAGTGTTATTCACATTTAAATTAAGAATTTGCTGACGTAGTTCGATGACTTTTTCTAATGTCGATTTTTCAAACTGAGTATATTGATTCAGTGTTGTCTCAAGCGCTTCTAAAGTTTTGACTTTTTGACGCTCGAAATTGGCAACCTCTGCCCAGGCACGTTTGGTCGCATTAAAATAACGTACGATGGTATTGCGGATATGAATGCCCAAGACGATCAGTACAACAAAAATCCCCAAGAAAATAAATAAACCAGTCATGGTCGGTCCTCTTATTGTTATTCCCTCAGTACACTTTGGGATATCTCATTTTTTAATGAGTCGCCAATGAAGTAATACGAGAGATTTATTTAATTAAGTTCAACATTACTTGCTGAAATTTTTCATATTGCGGCATGGTCATGGTACGCAAGTGCCCACGTAATGCTGAAACATCATGAATTTCACTTTGCTTACTGGTGGTCTGGAAAAGATTTTTCTCACCCAGATAACACAAAATTTGTTCTTCGTGATGATAAATTAAATCACCTGTAAAGTGCTGAAAAAAATCATATAATTTTAAAGTTAAGCTTGGGCTGACTTCTTTGGCTAACTGATGTTGATTAACCCCATAAATATTAAGTTCTTGGTTAATTAAAATATCACTACTTTGCCATTTACTGCTGTAGGGTGCAAAAAACCGAGAGCGCTGATTGCTGACAGCAATACCCAGAGCAGGCATTTCAAATATAAAAGCGCCCCATAAGTCTTTATGAATTTCTTTTATAATTTTTTTATCGCTACTTTGATCTTGAATAATCGGTATTTCATTAACGTAATGGTATTGAAACAGCAAGACTTGATGATCGGTTACGCCATCGTTCCATGTAACAGAAGCATATTGGGTAATTTCGTTAGATTCAGTCCCTCGGTTAAACAATGGGAAATACTGTTTTAATTTACTCAGAACTAAAACTGGCTGCACATGAATGGGAAGATAGGCTGGCAACTTCTGAAATTGTAAACCATAACGCAATATCACCATACGCTGTTCTAGATAACGAATGACTTGCGTTAAGGGTTCTTCAGATTGATAGAGTAAATACGCCAGAAACCCTGTTAAAAATGCGCCTAAAAAGCTCAAAAGATATTGAATATGCGGATGAAGAAAATAGCTAAAAGCTAATATTGTGATGCTGCAAATTGCGAGTAAGTAGGGGAGTACATTAAAAAAGCGAAGGTTGTGATCTTCACGCCACGGATGTAAAGCATCTAAAAGATCTTGGACTGAATGAGATTTTTGTCCAGCATCCCAAAGTCGAGCAATGTTGCGAAAAACCTGTGTATTTTTTTTACGTCTTATATGAAGAGCTTCTTGTACGGTATCGATTGGCATGGAGGTAATGAATTGATTATCATAAAAAAGTGCTATCTAAGATTATCTTTTAAATTGAAAGAGATAAATACTAAATGCTTTTAAATTAAGAAATTGTCTTCAAAAAATTGATGCTTGAGTTTTATCTATAAATTTCTGAAACACACAGGATTAAATTCATTATTTTTTATTGTAAATATCTGGGCTGGGTTAAACCTTTTAATTCACCAGTATGGTTTAACCCAACCTTAATTTTTTAAACTTCTAATTTATCAATCAGCATTGCATCGCCATAACTAAAGAAACGATAGCGGTTTTTAACCGCATGTTCATAGGCAGCTAAAATGTTGTCTCGATTTGAAAGAGCTGACACCAACATGAGCAGGGTAGATTCTGGTAAATGGAAGTTTGTAATTAAACGGTCTACGATGCAGAACTGGTAGCCCGGATAGATAAAGATTTGTGTGTCGCCAGTCCAAGCCGCAATTTTACCGCTATGGGCTTGAGCTGCACTTTCCAAAGCACGTGTTGCTGTTGTACCTATGGCAATCACTTTATTTCCGCGTGCTTTAGTCGCCAAAATTAGGTCAATTGTTTCTTGAGGAACATCACACCATTCACTGTGCATGATATGGTTGGTAATGTCATCAGTACGAACTGGCATAAATGTGCCAGCCCCCACGTGTAAAGTCACAAAAGTTTTTTGAACATTTTTTTGTTCTAACTTTGCTAATAATTCTTCATCAAAATGTAAGCTTGCAGTGGGTGCGGCAACACTGGCAATTTTTTCAGGATTATGAAAAACCGTTTGATAACGTTCGGTGTCAATTTCTTCTGCCTCACGGTTAAAGTAAGGCGGAATAGGTAACTGACCATATTGCTCAAGGACAGGCAAGATTGGCTGTGAAAACTCAACCACAAATAAATTTTCGTGACGACCACGTACAATCACAGGAATGTTATCTGCACCAACAAAAAGCTCAGCACCCGCTTTAGGTGAGTTGCTTGATTTAATATGACAATACGCTGTGGTGTGGTTCAGCATACGCTCAACCAAAATCTCGATAGCACCACCTGTAGAACGTTTTCCTTTAAGTCGAGCTTTCATGACCTTGGTGTCATTGAGCACTAGCAGATCACCTTCTTCGAACAGATCGATAATGTCTGTGAACATGTGATCGTGATATTGACCCTTTGAGTCTAAGTGCAACAACCGTGAAGCACTACGTGATTCAAGAGGGTAACGGGCAATAAGTTCATCAGGTAATTCAAAGGAAAAGTCAGACAGTTGCATATTTAGAAAAAAACACCGCAAAAATTGCGCCTAGTATAAACTTTTTCGCTTTTTTATGGCTGTGCTTCTGGCTTAAATCATGAAAAATGTTTAAGTGATCTAAAAGTGAACGATAATATTCACTTAGGGTTTGACAAGTTTTACAAACGCGCTAATATACGCAACACAAACATACTTCCTCTCCCGAGGTGGTGAAATTGGTAGACGCGGCGGACTCAAAATCCGCTGTCAGAGATGACGTGTCGGTTCGAGTCCGACCCTCGGGACCATATTCAGAATCGTAAGATTCTAGAAAAACCCCTAAGCTAACGGCTTAGGGGTTTTTTGTTTTAGAAATTTTTTACGGAATTTTGATAATATATGATGAAACAAAGCTGATTCAGTTGTACCGTCAAACACGTGAAGAAATGCGTTCGGGTTTAGTCTCTATAGCTGAGACTGATGCAAATCAATTTAAATAAATTATTTCAAAATGAACTTAACTGACTTACAAAAAAAACTCATATGGGGTGTAGGAATTATTTCTATTCTATCTTTATGGATAGCATTCCCTCTGATTTTTAGACTTTTAATTGAATCATACAAACTTCCAACCGACTTTAATGAGTTTGGCCCTTTTGGTGATATTTATGGAAGCTTAAATACCTTATTCACATCGCTCACAGTTGTTTTATTAATTTACTCTGCTTTACAGCAAAGAAAAGCTAATAAAGATGCACGTGAAGCAATGACTACTCAGCTTAATCAGGCAAAAAATACTTCTAAAAATCAATTGCATTTCGCTCGATTGGCTCATAATACGCAAATGAAAGAGATACAAAAATCAAATTTTGATAATAAATTTTATTCTCTTTTGAATTATAAAATGCAACTATTTAATAGTATTAAGGCTTCAAATAATGAGGATGGGGAAATTAGTGGTGCACAAATATTTGATAGAATTAATACTTTTTTCACAAAAAAGATATTAAGCGCTAGATATCAAACAGAAGAAGAGTTGAATCAATTAAGAAATGATTATCATGTTTTTTTATCAGAGTTAAATAATAATACTCCCTTAACTAGTGTTTATTCATATATTTTGATTTATGACAGTCTTTTTATATTAATTGATTCTGCTGACTATCTTGATGAAAATGAAAAAGAAATATATTTACAATTAATTCGTAATTCTTGTCTTAATTCTGAGCAAATAACAATATTTTTTATAGCTCCCTTGTATTGGGAATTTAAAGAGATTTTCCAAGGCAAGGAATTGTTTCATAGTTTTAATCCACGTGGCTATCATATTTATGCACGAGATAATTTTGATGAAACATACTTTTTTTGGGCTATGCATAAAGATTTATTTAATAATAAGTAATTCAAAACCCGGCCTAAGCCGGGTTTGTTTTTATTCATTTGGCATGAATCGCGCGGTTAATATTAACCACTTGGTGATGTAGTGTGTTGATGATGGCGCTAAATTCTTGTTCTTTTAAACCATCATTGACTTTCATTTTTGAAAAGGCAAAAATTAAGTTTTGAAGGTTCTCAAGTGGATATTCAATTTCTTCCAGCATTTCTTCAGCCGTCATTTTCTTTTGGCTATTAACGTCTAGTGTTGAGTGCATTTCTACCTTTGTCTATTGATCATGAGGCTATTTTATGAACTCGTATTTCTAACATCTTACAATTCTCTACCTTCAAACATTTGTTGTATTTTCCTCAAACATACCCACTTTATGTATCTAAAAACCTTTAATTGAAACTTCACATTTCTATTTTGAAAAGAAAGTTGCTCTTTTAATGTACTGTGTTAAAGTTTGTAGTAGATCATAATGATTATAAGTACATTTCTTTTAAGAGCGGTTCCGACCAAAAACGACAAAATCTGTGAGGCGGGCAATGACATTCCAACATTTAGAACTAAACCAGATTGAGCAGTTAAGTGCTTGTAGAATATCGCTTTTGCTTGGATTAAATGCCGAGCAGAACTATATTGAGCAATTTTTCCGGTTTAGTCTTCGCCTTTTGAAGTGTAAAAAAGCCTTATTGACTTTTAATCAAGAACCTTACTTTTGGCATCGTTGCCCAGATGGTATGACCGCCATTTCGTTTAAACCTTCAAAACATTTAAAACAGTGCTTTGCTAAACAACAGATCATTAATCACTCACATCCTTCTTATCAAAACTTAACCAACTATTTAAAAGAACTAAACATCGAGTGCAGCAGGGCGTTAGCGGTACATCTTTTACACCCTGATAAAACCTCTATGGGCTTTGCCGTTTTTTTTGATGACGATGCAGCAACATTTGAAGATGAAGACATCCAGTTATTGCTCGATTACTGTTCTACTTTTATGCAGCAGGTCGAGTTGAAGTTTAACTATGAAGAGTTAAACGAACTCTACGAGCAACAGGTTGCGATTAATTCAAGTAAAACAAAATTCTTTTCAATCATTTCACATGATCTCCGAGCACCATTTCATGGTCTGCTAGGTTTTTCAGAAGTACTCGCCAAAGAGCGTGAAACTTTAGATGAGTCGAGCATTCAAAACATTGCAGACTATCTATACGACACTTCGCAATCGACCTATAACTTGCTCGAAAGCTTACTAACATGGGCAATGGCTGAGGGTGGGCGTTTTGTTTATCACCCGATTAACTTTAACCTTAGACAAGTCAGTAATATCGTTTTTGATGTTTTATATACCTTAGCTTTAAAGAAAAATATTGAATTGGTGAATGCTGTACCAGAAGATTTAAAAATCTATGCTGATATCAATATGATGACCTCAGTGATTCAAAACTTGGTGTCAAACGCGCTGAAATTTACAGATGTTGATGGCTCGGGCAAAGTCTTTATTGAAGCCAAACAAACTGGCGAAAATATTGAAATAACAGTGCGAGACACTGGTCTCGGTATGACCAAGCAACAAATGACGAATTTGTTCCATCCACGTATTACTGCCAGCTTTAAAGGTACCGCAGGTGAAAAAGGCGCGGGTTTAGGTCTGAGCTTATGTAAACGTTTTGTCGAGATTAATCAGGGGAAAATTAATGTCAGTTCCAAAGAAGGTGTTGGAACCACATTTAAAGTTTTATTACCTTCGGCTCAAGACAGTCATGATCCTCATATCGAATATCAATCATCATCGGAAGCAAAATTAGTCTAATCCCTTTTCCTACCACTACTCGAACTGCTATAACTAAAAACAGAGTACGAGGAAAAGAGCTTTTTATATGAATGCGGAGCAGTTACAAAAAACATTGCGTGCTAGTCAGTATGCGGAACAAGTTTTAGGCCTGCATCAGGCTGTTTTAGAACAAGATTACCAAATAGATCAATTTACTGCACCGCTCTCAACTGATCAAATTTACCAATTTGTACAAACCACATTAGATGGAATTGGTGACGAAACATCTTGGATGCGCGCACTTCGTATTTTGCGTGGTCGTTTAATGTTTCGCTGGATCTGGCAAGATGCCAATCAGCTTACCGATGTTGTCACACTTACTCGTGAACTTTCTGATTTTGCTGATGCCAGCATTTGTGCGGCAAAGGCTTTTGCACGTGTGGCACTCGTAGCGAAACACGGTGAACCTGTGGGTTACTCTGGCAAAGTTCAAGATTTGATTGTAGTTACCATGGGTAAGCTTGGTGCACAAGAGCTTAATCTCTCGAGCGATATTGATCTAATTTTTGCCTTTGATGAACAAGGCGAAACCAATGGTCGTAAATGCATTGATGTACAGCAGTTTTGTATTTTATGGGGACAAAAACTCATTTATTTGCTTGAGCACATTACCGCAGATGGTTTTGTGTTTCGAGTAGACATGCGCTTGCGTCCTTGGGGGGATGGCTCGGCATTGGCGATTAGTCATGCAGCTTTGGAAAAATATTTAAGTCAGCATGGGCGTGAATGGGAACGCTATGCATGGATTAAGGCACGTGTTGTAACTGGGGGTAAAGAAGGGCAAGACTTGTTAGAAATGACACATCCTTTTGTATTCCGTCGTTATGTCGATTACACCGCCTTTGCTGCTATGCGCGATATGAAAGCGATGATTGAGCGTGAAGTTCTACGCCGTCATATCGAGGATGATATTAAACTCGGCGCGGGTGGTATTCGCGAAATTGAATTTATTGTTCAGGTGTTCCAGCTTATTTATGGCGGGTCTAAACGTGAGTTACAAGACCGCCAATGTTTAGTTAGCCTTGAGCACATTGGCGAAGCAGGTTTGTTAGAAAAACAAGCCGTTTTAGAATTAGAAGATGCTTATCTGTTTTTACGCCGTGTTGAACATGCAATTCAAGCCCTCAACGATCAGCAAACTCAGCTATTGCCAGAAGAAATTGACCTAAGACAACGCATTATAGATACCTTGGGTTTTGTGAGCTGGAATGAATTTATTGATCTTTTAAACGAGAAACGCCAGAAAGTTAAAGTTCAATTTAAGCAATTGATTGAAGATACAAGTTCAAATGCCGCAACTGAAAACTTTGGACAGTTAGAGCAGCAGTTAGATGAAGTGTTGGATGACAATGCGAAAAATCTGATTCATGAATTCTGGCACGGTCATGCACTCAAAAAATTACCTTCAAATGCTGTCCAGCGTTTAAAAACATTCTGGCCTCATTTAATTGAAGTGATCTTACAGTCCGAACAACCTCAAACTGCACTTTTACGTTTAATGCCGCTGATTGAATCGGTCATGCGCCGAACCGTGTACTTAGTCATGCTGATTGAAAGTAAAGGGGCATTACAACGCTTAGTGAAAATGGCGACCGTAAGTCCTTGGATTTGTGAAGAGCTAACGCAATATCCAGTACTGCTTGATGAATTTTTATCGATGGATTTCGAGTTGCCAAAACGCAAGGACTTAGAAGACTCATTGCGTCAGCAGTTACTTCGCATTGAAATTGATCAGGTTGAAGATCAAATGCGAGCACTTCGCCTGTTTAAAAAGAGCAATGTACTCACTGTCGCTGCAAGCGATGTGTTAGCTGAAAGCCCGCTAATGAAAGTATCCGATGCGTTAACTGATATTGCTGAAGTGAGTGTAAACGCAACCCTCCATTTAGCTTATCAGACTGTAGCAAAGCGTCATGGTTATCCATGTGATGTCGATGGGAAACGTTGCTCACTCGACTACAAAGCCTTTGCTGTCATTGGTTATGGCAAGGTAGGTGGAATTGAGCTGGGTTATGGTTCAGATTTAGATCTTGTCTTTATTCATTATCTGGATGAACAAGCCGATACGGATGGGACTAAGTCTATTACTGGCTTTGAGTTTGCGATGCGTGTTGCTCAAAAATTTATGTCGCTCATGACCACTCAAACACTTGATGGCCGTGTCTATGAAATTGATACACGTTTAAGACCGTCAGGTGAGGCTGGTTTATTGGTGACGAGTCTTAAGGCCTACGAACACTATCAGTTGAAAAGTGCATGGCTTTGGGAGCATCAGGCATTAGTTCGAGCACGTTCTATTGCTGGCGATAAGGTGCTTTGCCAGAAATTTGAAATATTTCGCCGTGAGATATTGACTCAATCTAGAGATGAGGCTTATGTTCGTGAAGAAGTGTTGAAAATGCGTCAGAAAATGAAAGACCACCTAGGTTCATCTTCTGAACAAAAAAAACATGGTATTTTTCATTTAAAACAGGATGCAGGTGGTATCGTCGATATCGAATTTATGGCACAGTATGCTGTACTTGCATGGAGCGGGACGAACCCTGATCTCGCCCATTATTCTGATAATGTAAGAATTTTAGAAGATGCTGCTAAAGCAGACTGCTTATCCAGTGAAGATGCCACAGCATTAATTCGAGCCTATCTTAGTGAACGTGCCGAAAGCCACCGCTTAGCCCTTGCAAATCAATCCATGCAAGTAAGCGCAGCGGACTGGCGTAGTACCCGTGCGGTCGTTTGCAATTTATGGCAAAGATTAATAGACCCAACCGCCTCGGTTGAGTTGGATAGTGAATGATTTTATAACAATTTGGAGTGTTCCATGAATTTGGCTGATCGTGATGGTTTTATTTGGCAAGATGGACAATTAATTGATTGGCGTGATGCAAAGATTCACGTTTTAACACATACTTTACACTACAGTATGGGCGTATTTGAGGGTGTTCGTGCTTATGAAACGCCTAAAGGTACTGCCATTTTCCGTCTTCAAGACCACACAAAACGTTTGTTAAATTCAGCAAAAATTTATCAAATGAAAGTACCGTATGACCAAGCAACGCTTGAACAAGCACAAATTGATGTTGTACGTGAAAATAAATTAGCTTCTTGCTATTTACGTCCCCTCATCTGGATCGGTTCAGAAAAACTTGGTATTGCAGCAACAAATAACACGATTCATGCCGCAGTTGCAGCATGGGCGTGGGGCGCATACCTTGGTGATGAAGCAATGGCGAATGGTATTCGCGTTAAAACTTCATCGTTTACTCACCATCATCCAAACGTGACCATGTGTAAAGCAAAAGCATCTGGTAACTATACGTTGTCAATTCTTGCTCACCAAGAAGTTGCGCATTCTGGTTACGATGAAGCTATGTTAATGGACCCACAAGGTTATGTGTGCCAAGGTTCTGGTGAAAACGTATTCTTAATTAAAGATGGCGTTTTACATACTCCAGATATCGCTGGTGGTGCGCTTGATGGTATTACACGCCAAACTGTCATGACGATTGCTAGAGATCTTGGTTATCAAGTTGTTGAACGTCGTATTACACGTGACGAATTCTACATTGCAGATGAAGCATTCTTCACTGGTACTGCTGCGGAAGTAACACCAATTCGTGAATACGATGACCGTCAAATCGGTGCAGGTGGCCGTGGCCCAATTACTACTGAAATTCAAAAGACTTACTTTGATGCAGTTCAAGGTAGAAATCCGAAATATGAACACTGGTTAACTTACGTAAAATAAGTTAATCCGTTAACATAAAAAGGCGAACTTTGGTTTCGCCTTTTTATTTTTGGCTTATGGAGCTTTTATGCATATTGTCTATGTCTCTGATGGTAAGGCAGGACATCGCTCACAAGCATTAGGCTTGTTTCAGGCGATGCAAAGACAACGGGCTGATACAACTTTTGAAGAGATTCTCATTTCTGATTTACCTATTATTTCTTTAATTCAGGTACTTTTCTCTTCAAAAAACTCCTTATTTCAACAAGCTCCCGATTTTATATTTGGAGTGGGAAGTCACACTCATTTTCGGGTCTGGTTACTCGGTAAGATTTTTAGAAAAGCTAAAACTATTATTTTGATGAAGCCTAACTTACCTGTGGTTTGCTTTGATTATGCAGTTATTCCAGAGCATGACGGCATTCATGCCGATAGCCATGTGATTGTCACGCGTGGCGCACTCAATCCAATTCGTAATGAAAATCGCCATCAAGCAGCCAGAATTTTAATCGCTTTAGGTGGCTCATCTAAACGACATCAATGGAACCAAGATAAAGTATTAAGTAGTGTTCAAAAAATTGTTGAGAATAATCCAGACGCTGAAATTATTCTGACGACTTCACGCCGAACGCCAGCAGGATTTATCGATATTTTAAAACAACAAAACTTTGCCGAACATTTGCAAATATTTCCGGTTGAACAAACACCTCAAGGCTGGATTTTTGAAGAAATGCAAAAAGCAGAAGCTGTTTGGGTGACAGAAGATAGCGTATCTATGATTTTTGAGGCGCTTACTGCGGGTTGTCGAGTAGGGGTAATGGCAATGGACCGTTTGAAAGACGACCGCATTACTCACTCAGTTGATCAAATGTTAGAATCAAAATTAATTTCACAGCAGACTTGTGTTGTACATTTACCACAACCTTATGCTTTTAAAGAAGCAGACCGTGTGGCAACATATCTTTTAGCGAAAAATTGAGTTTGGTACTGTGATTTATATTCTAATTTTACTGGTTTTACTTATTGTAATGTTTAGTTATAAATATGCGTGGTGGAAACCTGCGGTAGATTGGAATAAGCCACGTATATTGATGTATCATATGGTTAGAGACCATATAGATGGTGCTAAATTTAATAAGCTGCGTGTAAAACCTATTGAGTTTGAAAAGCAGATTGCATGGATGAAATCACAAGGTTTTCATTTTGTGACAATGCATGAATTACAAGAGAATTGGGGACAACATCCTGCAAAGACTGTAGCTATTACATTTGATGATGGATATTTAGATAATCTAGAAAATGCCTATCCAGTTTTAGAGAAATATCAAGCTAAAGCGACCATTTATGTAGTGGTTGATCGACATGATCGAGATTGGTCAACTTATAAAAAAGCACACCATAATAGTGGTGAACTCATGCGTGAACCAAAATTGAATGATGCACAGGTTAAGCAATTAGCAGATAGTGGGCTGATTGAAATTGGTTCGCATACGCTCACACACGCTAATTTAAATGAACTGGATGATGCAGATTGTTTACGTGAACTGGTTGATGCAAAACAGCAACTTGAACAACTGATAGCTCAACCAGTCACCAGTTTTGCTTACCCATTTGGGATTTATTCAGATAGAGACGTGAAACTGGCTCGGCAGGCTGGGTATAGTAATGCGGTCACGACTGTAGAAGGTATTGATGGTTTACAACCAGACTTTATGCAACTGCAACGCATCAAAATTAGTGGTAAGGATTCTTTATTTGCAGTCAAACTTCGTTTTAAAATAGGTCAAAGAAGCTAAAAATTGATGATGAACCTCTCATTCGAAGTTAATATTAATGCTGCTCAGGAATGGATTAATCATGAATTTATCGCCTAAAAAGGTCGCTATATTATATATAGCAACAGGACGTTATACCGTATTTTGGGATTATTTTTATCAATCTGCGGAAAGTAATCTTCTACGGGAATGTAAAAAGCATTATTTTGTTTTTACCGATAATGAAGAGTTATTAAAGAAAAAGACAGATCAGAATGTATCTTATATTTCACAAGATAAACTTGGTTGGCCTTATGATACTTTGATGAGGTTTGATATCTTCCTAAGTATTGAAGATAGGTTGAATACTTTCGATTATATATATTTTTTTAATGCTAATACTGAAATATTAAAACCGATTGATGCACAAGATATTTTGCCAATAGATCAACAAAATCTAGCATTCGCTATTCAACCGCATGCATTTCACAGAAATAAAAAGAAATATACCTATGATCGTAACCCTAATTCGACAGCTTATATTGCAATGAATGAAGGGAAATACTATTTTACAGGTGCTTTAAATGGTGGTCGGGCACAGGCTTACCTTGAAATGTGTCGGCAGTTGAGCAGTAATACCCATGTAGATTTAAGCAATGAGCAAATTGCTTTATGGCATGATGAAAGTCATTTGAATAAATATGCATTAAATCGAAAGGATATTAAGGTTTTACCTCCATTTTTCACTCGAGGTGAAAATGAAATATGGAAGAAAAAAGCTAAAGTTATGTTTTCAGATAAATCACATTTTAGATTTGGTGGACATGCTTATTTAAGAGGTGAAACTGACGAAAAAATTAGTGAAAAGCAATGGGAAGTTTCTAAGAATGCAAAGCACAAAGGCTGGGGATTCCGAATTAAACAGCGCATCTCATCTTGGTTTTTGTAAAAAAATTATTCATCTGCAACTCAAATGGCGTTGTTCTTGAATTCTAAAAGAACAACGCAAATTAAAATAAGCCTATTGAGTTTTTCTTTTAAAAACTTTGCGTGGATGTAAAATATATAACCATAATTTATAAAGTATCTGGTTAAATGTGTTGAGTTTAACCACAGGGTTGATTTGTAGGCGATAGTGATTTTTATTGACTACTGTTGTATCGGCATTGATATAAATCAGCCCAAACTGACTTGCAAAACGCTCATAACGATATTGATGTTGTTGGCTTTGAATAATTTTTTCAATAGCAATAGAATATGGAACAGGACCTGTAGTATTCAGTACACCTTTGCGCCCTACATGATATTTCATAGGGGTATAGTCATGAATACGAAAACTGACTTCATCTATGACTGCTTTTAAAAATGGTGAATGTGGCTTTGCAATAATATTCCACTGTTGATATTCACCATATTTTAAAAATTTTAGATGTTTGTTAATGCCATAACCTTGATATTGTTGTCCTACTTCATTCTCCCAACCGCAAATAATAAATTCATCATCTTCACGTAAAATGTCATCAAAAGGCACAGCACACGAGCTTTTTAAATCAAGATAAACCCCACCTTCTTGATACATGAGTAAGTAACGGAAAAAATCAGAACGAGCAGCAGCATAATTCTCTTGGATCAATAAATAGGTATCTAATGTTTTTTGATCATAATATTGTTGAATATAGTCCAAAATCTGTGCTTCATCATATAAACGATAGTCCCAATTAGGATTACGTTGACGCAATTCAGCCACTGATTTTTTAATATTTTCGGGAATATTGGCTTCACCTTGTAAATAAATTTGGTGAATGATTTTAGGAATTGGCATACCGAATGCTCAGATCAAGATTGAGAAAAATAAAGCAATCATTTATTGCGGGTGTCGGACATGATCCAATTGGGTAAAATAAGTTTTAAGTGCCTCTGCACGATTTGCCCACCATTTTTCAGGATGACGCTTGGCAAGGACATAATAAAAAAACTCTTTTAAGCTTTTTTGATCACGGGATTTTAAGCTTTTCCAATAGGTGGAAAGTGCTTTTTTCTTAAGTAAGTTTTGCTGCGTTTGATTTAAATCATGTGTATTTAAAAAGTCATAAAGAGTCAGAAACATATCATGATGTTGCTGATTTAGATTTTGTGATAAACGGTTATCACCACGTTTGGTTTTGGTTTCTTCAGCATCTAAAATCACAAAAACGGTGGCGGTTTCGGTAAATAATAATTTCTGTGCAACCACACCTAATTCTAAAGCCAATGATTCATCTTGAATAAATAAACTTGAATTACAACCTTGAGATTTTTGCCAAAGTTCTTTTGAACACATCACACACATTTCCATAATGTTGTGCTGAATCATGTAGGTCAGTGGCTGTTCAATTGTAGAGGTATCCATCGTTGGATATTGTTGAATTTCAGCTAAATCACGAATTTTAACTTTATTGCCATAAAATAAATCGCAGTTTTCTGTTTGCATCAATTCGACAATTTGTTTTAGACGATTGGGTGCGAGTACATCATCGGCATCCATAAAAAATAGATAATCACCTTGTGCTGCGTTACCCCCTTGATTTAGACGGTTCGCAGGACCTTTATTATCTATATTGTGAATAATTTTAACTTTTGAATATTGTTGTTCTAATTGTTGAGAAAAAATTTTCCAATTTGGATCAGTCGAAGCATCATCCACCACCATAATTTCTAAAAGTTCTGGCAAGTCAGGTTGTAAAGACTCAATTGTCCGTTGTAATAGAGGGCCTTTATTAAAATGGGTTAAGACAACTGAGATGGAAATTGTCGCCATATCTAGTTCACTTGCTTGTATTTAAGGGTTTTATTTAACCATAAAAAAAATGTTTTTAAAGGCCCCGAAAAACTGTTGGTTGCTAAAAATTGTACTTGTATATAAGGAATATTGTATTTTCGGCAAAAAAACATCCGATGGTGTCCCTGATGCAATTTATCTTTCACACCTAAACCACGACATAACATAATTGCCATGGGGTGATTTTTATCGTAACCATGTTCTTTAAATGACATATCAATATCATGGAAACGGCTTTGCCGTTGATCTTTAGGCACTCCCCATTTATTACGATCACTATAATTATAAGCAGTTTCTTCGGTTTTTAAATTACGTTCGAGATGATTATCAATAATATCGCTAAGTGCAATTTCATAACTTTGCGTTGAAAAATCAAGATATTTTTTACGAATCGGTTTGAGTAATGCCAATATGCCTAATTGTGGCGCACGTTGTTCAAACATGATCAATGTTGGAAAATGGGTTAAGCCTTGCTTTTGGGCTTGGAGTAAGATGTCACGCCCTTGAAATAGATTGTCTGCAATATTTTTAGAATCTTTACCGATAAATAAAATCACATCATCTGCTTGGATATGTGGATATTCATTTTTCAGTTGCAGATCAAGTTTTGAATCACTGAGTTGAAGCAGTTCTTCAATCTTTACATGGTAATACTCAGAAGAAAAACCAAGTGCAGTCATCTCAAGCGATCATCTCAGTAAAAACGACCATCATAATCATGTTACTACAAAAAATCTATTCATCAATCACACGGGAAAAATACTATTTGAATGCCGAATAAAATATAATGGTTTTTTCCAAGTAGGTGTTTCAGGTTCGTGCAGTGAAAAAATATTTAATCAGTATTGAAAAGGAAGGCAGCGCAAGATTGACAAGCTTCTTCTCACAACCGACATTTGGAAAATATCATAGTGAATTTACCAAAATGGGCGTGATTGGAGCGCTACTGCCGACGGCTGAATATTTTAAACTTGCAGTCGCAGGACGTAAAAAAGCACTCAGCCCTGCTGAGCTTGGTTGTACCTTGTCACATGTTAATGCATTTAAAGATTTTTTAGCATCAGATGAACAGTATGCCTGTATTTTTGAAGATGATGCCATTTGTTTAAATGATATTGATTTAAATCACTTAGAAGCACAAGTTAGTGGTTTAAATTTACAGGAGTGCTTTTTTCTGAGTATGGGTGGCATTCAACTGAGAAGTAGCAAGACTGTACGTGGTACATTTTTAGAAAATAAGATCAATCAAACACCTGTACTTAAGCTTCATCCTGTGTATTTTGGGCGCTTATTTTATACTTATGCTTATATTATTGACCGAAAAATGGCTGAATTATTAATCCGTTATCATGAGATTCCAAAAGGCTGTGATCATTGGTCTCAGATGCGTGATTATGATCCAAACTGTCAGTTTTATGCGACTTTTTTATTTGATCATCCTGAACTTGATGAAATGGGTACAGGACAGAGTTATATTGAGCAAGAGCGCAAATTGTTAAATAAAGAAGAAAAATTTAAAAAATCAATTTTTGATAAATGGAAAATTTCTCTTTTAAAAAGAATTTTTAAAATCATGTTAAGTCAATATCCAAAATAGGTTCGTAAAATGTCGATTACAATTATTACAGCATTCTTCGATATTGGACGTGGGGAATGGAGTGTAGAAAATGGACATCCATGCTATTTACAACGTTCTAATGAAAAAACCAATGGTAATTTTTCAAATCGTTTTAAAAAGTTGATAGGATATTTTTAATGTCAATGCAGGTACAAAATCAACCAGAAAATACTGAAGTAATGTCACAAATGATGGATTTATTTTCTCAAGATGAAGCACAAACTGTCCGGTTAAAACGTTTGAAAAAACAGCCTTGGCGTACTTTTTATTCGTTATTTGTACCCAAAGCTCAGCGTAAACGAGAAGCACAACAAGCCAATGTTTTACAAAAAAAGCATGTTGCTAAATTATGGAATATTTTTTTAGATCAATATTTTGCTGGTAAGCTAGAAAATTTCCAACTTAAAGCGAAAAAACAATTTTCAGATCAAAAAATTATTTGGCAGTATTGGGGACAAGGCTTTGCTGCCGCACAGCAAAATGACACGGTTAAATTATGTTTTGCCTCTGTCGATCGTTTTAAAGGTGATTATCAAGTTATACGGCTTGATGAAGAAAGTGTAAAAGAATATCTAGATCTGCCAGATTTTGTTTGGGAAACTAAGAAAAATAAAAACTTTAAACCAGCCTTTTTTGCTGATCTTATCCGACTTGCTTTACTTGATATATATGGGGGAATTTGGATTGATGCCACAATTTTATTAACTGAAGAAATCAACCCTTTAATTCTTGAACAAGATTTTTTTATGTTCCAGCGCGATTCTGAAGCTGAAAATAAAAATAAATGGATTGATTTTAATGATGATTATTTTGGCTGGCATGATGAGCATTTTGTTAATGTTTTAAATAGTTTTATTGTGTCGCAAAAGCATAATGAAATTACACATATTTGTTTAGATATTATGCTTAATTATTGGAAAACGCAAAATAATATCCCGCATTATTTTATTTTTCAGATTATGTTTAATGAGTTAATGACAACACATTTACTGCATAATTCAATGTTATTATTAGATGATACCTTGGTACATCTATTACAAGTAAAACAAGTTAAAGTATTTGATGTAACAGATTACAATGAAATTTTATCAAAAATAGCAATTCATAAACTGAATTATATTAAGGAAGTACAAACAGGTTCTTATAATGAATATTTGTTAAAAGAATATGGTTTACTATAGTTCTTCTAGATAGTTTGATCAAATCTAATGAAAATCTTCTTTGGAAAGATATTCATTTGGATTGTTGATATTGCTAAATTTATAAAGGTGAGTGTGGGATTAATTTTTATAATAGTTATAAAGTTGATTATATCAAATAAAACTGAGAGATATTTATATTATAGTTGAGAGTTAAGCTTAATGAGTTAAAATTAATTGATTGAAAAAACTATAAAATAGCTTGAAGTATTGGTGATCATTTAATTAAGGGCGATATCTATTAATATTTCCATAGCAATTTCTGAAACGCTTATATGACCAAATATACTGTTCAGGTCCGACATTAATCATATTTTCTAAATCTTTATTTAAGTGATCAACAGATATTTGTAAATCTTTCGATAAAATATACTCAGATAATGGAGTACATTGGATATCAAATTGAGTATCTGAATTGCGAATACAACTGATTCCAATCACATTAGATTGAGTTTTATTGGCAAGTTTTGAAACCAATGAGGTTAAAAGTCTTGATAACAAAATAAATAAAAAATTAAGCCACCAGTCAAATCATATCAGTTAAAACCAGTGGCGAGTAGTGTCGTTAAGCTTGGTCGGCATTACCTTTTAATACCATATAAATCAAACTCACAAAAATGAGTAGAGCACCACCTAAGCTACTTACGCAAAAATATAAAATACGTTGATTGGTATCTATATTAAATAAACCATTGGCTAAAATGTAACGCATAAATAACCACTGTGCTATAGCGAAGATTATTAATACAAGTGTACGACGACGGACAGCAGGGCGCATAGCCATAAGTTTTGCTCACACCAAAGGGAGGAATAAGGCGCTATTATGCCATTCTCACAGTGCGATCTCAACGCAATAAAAAAAGCCTTACATAAAGTAAGGCTTTTTTGTGAATCGTATAGAAAATTATGCTTGTTTTTCTTCAGCTTTTGGCTTTTCACGTAAGCGGATGCCCAAGTCACGAAGCTGATTTGCTTCAACAGGAGCAGGTGCTTGAGTAAGTGGACATTCAGCAGTCTTAGTTTTCGGGAATGCAATAACGTCACGAATAGAAGTCGCGCCAGTCATTAACATCACTAAACGGTCAAGACCAAATGCCAAACCACCGTGAGGAGGAGCACCGTAACGAAGCGCATTTAATAAGAAGCTGAATTTCTCTTCTGCTTCTTCATCAGAAATACCAAGCGCTTCAAAAATCGCTTTTTGCATTTCTAATGTATAAATACGAAGTGAACCACCACCAACTTCAGTACCGTTCAATACCATGTCGTAAGCAACAGAAAGTGCTTCACCTGGATTGCTCTTCACTTCTTCTACGCTTGATTTTGGTAGCGTGAATGGATGGTGAACAGAAGTCCATTTGCCATCGTCAGTTTCTTCAAACATTGGGAAGTCAACAACCCAAAGTGGAGCCCACTCACAAGTTGCAAGATTCAAATCATGGCCAATCTTCACACGAAGAGCACCCATTGCATCATTTACAACTTTAGCTTTATCTGCACCGAAGAATACGATATCGCCATCTTGCGCACCAACACGTGCCAACAGTTCAAGTACGATCGGCTCAATGAATTTCACGATTGGAGATTGAAGACCTTCAATTCCTTTAGCGAGTTCATTAACTTTGATATAAGCCAAACCTTTTGCACCATAGATGCCAACGAATTTGGTGTATTCATCGATTGCACTACGTGGCAATGATGCTGCACCTGGAACACGTAAGGCAACAATACGACCTTTAGGATCTTTTGCAGGGCCCGCAAATACTTTGAACTCTACTTCTTGCATTAAGTCTGCAACATCGACGAGTTTCAACGGAATACGCATGTCAGGTTTGTCTGATGCATAGTCACGCATTGCATCTGCATACGTCATACGTTGGAATTTATCGAATTTAACGCCAAGAAGTTCATCGAACATCTTCACAGTAAGGACTTCCATTAAGTCCATAATGTCATCGTCACTCATGAACGATGTTTCAACGTCGATTTGAGTAAATTCTGGTTGACGATCAGCACGTAAGTCTTCGTCACGGAAACATTTCGCGATTTGGTAGTAACGATCAATACCACCCACCATCAACAATTGTTTGAATAATTGTGGTGATTGTGGAAGTGCATAGAAACTGCCATTTTGTACACGACTTGGTACTAAGTAGTCACGCGCACCTTCAGGTGTTGCACGTGTCAAAATAGGTGTTTCAACGTCTAAGAAACCATTGTCTTCGAAATAATTACGAATAAGATTAGTCAATTTAGAACGGAAGCGTAAACGATCCAACATTTCAGGACGACGAATATCTAAGAAACGATATTTCAAACGAATTTCTTCAGAAATATTGGTATTTTCATCATTTAACGGGAATGGAGGTGTTTCTGAAGCAGCAAGAACTTCGATGTCTTTACCTAAAACTTCAATTTGACCACTCACCATGTTGGCATTTTCAGTACCTTCATAACGGCGACGAACACGACCTGTAATTTTTAATACATATTCAGAACGTGCTTTATCTGCAGTTGCAAATGCTTCTGGAGTATCTGGGTCAATAACCACTTGAACGAGACCATCACGGTCACGCATATCAAGGAAAATAACACCACCATGGTCACGGCGACGATGTACCCAACCGCATAGTGTAACGGTTTGGTCGATTTGGGCTTCAGTTAAAGAGCCACAGTAATGAGTTCGCATCATAATGAAGATTATCCAAACTATATTGGCTGAAAAGACGGATGCGTAAACCGCGCACCGTCAAAAAAATAAGTTTTCGATTATGCCTTGTTGCATGGTTTGTCACAAGAAGTAGATCAAAAAACCGCAGAAATTAACCTGAAAATGAGCAATTTGGCAGCAAGTTTCCTGATTCATCCCATTCTTTGTTGCCGATCTAAAAACAAGAATAATAAGCATCCTAAGCTAAAGGTACTTAACCAGCCCTGCATAAACTCATTAATCGAACGGCCTGTAAAATAATAGGTATCAGCATGCCAAACCTCATGAGGAATGTAGCGAGCATAATCCCAAAAAGAAAATAAACCTAAGAGTGTAGATAGTATAAAAAGAGTCCACGCGAAAACTTTAATTTTTATACTGACCTTCCAATGTTGTTTATAGCGCTGGTAATAGTGAAGGCACATCCAAGCGAGAAAAGGCAAAGCAAGAGCAGAAGAGCCAAGTTGTAAAAGACGATGTAATGGATATGGATGTCCAAAAAGATGAACTGTTGTCGCTAATACATCTTTAAATACAAAGGTTCGAAAGTCTGCATGCGTTAGACCATCCCAGATTAAATGAGTTGCAATGCCTAACGTTAGTGCAAGCAATGTTCCAATAAAAAATATAGAAATACGTTTTAAAGAATTGAGCGCAAGATCATGTTGCACACCCAAAAAACGGTAAATCACTGGGCGGTAAAGAAAATACCAAACAGCACAAAACAGCAAGCCTAATGCAAGATTGGGATAGATCAGGCCTTTCCATTGGTGAGTCAGCATGTTGGAATGAACTGTAAATAAGCGGTAAAGATCGGGTGTCATACTCCCAATTGCTAAAGCAGCAATCGGTAAAGTATTTTGGCTAAGCTTAGATAAGGGAGGAGCTATAACGGCATGAGAGATGGTAAAAGGCATTAGAAATCAAAAATTACTCACATCATTTAGTTGACCAGTCTAACGAATCGTCTAATTAAAAATGTTTTTTATTGCAAAACAAATGAAATGTTATAGTATAACAAAAATAAAACATATCGTGATTCGGGACACATCCAATGCAGTTTTATAAAAATATTTTGACCTTATCCATTTTAGCTGTCATATCCGTTCCTTCGTTTGCAGCAGAAAGTGAAAATGTTGAAAAGTTAGAAACCATTCGAATTAAGGCTCATCCACTTGAGCAAACTTCACAAGATTTTGCAGTTGCAGATGCTGTTGTTGATCAAAAGCATTTATCGCAAGGTGCTGCCACCATTGGGGATGCGCTGAGTAGTGAAGTAGGAATTTACGCTAATCAGTTTGGGGCTGGTTCGAGTCGTCCAGTCATCCGTGGACAAGATGGGCCACGCGTTAAAGTACTTCAAAATTCATCAGAAAATATTGATGTCTCGACGTTGTCTCCTGACCATGCGGTAACTGTAGATCCTGTGCTTGCAAAACAAGTCGAAGTGATTCGAGGTCCTTCAACTTTACTGTTTGGTGCTGGAAATGTCGGCGGCTTAGTTAACGTTATTGATAACAAGATCCCTACGCAAATGCCTGAAAACGGCTATGAAGGACAAGTTGGCTTACGTTACAACACTGGAAGTGATGAAAAACTGGCGAGTGCTGGTGTAACTGTAGGTTTGGGTAGTCAAGTGGCTTTACGTGTTGAGGGGTTAACACGTGATGCGAATAACTACATTGCGCCAAATTATCTTAATGAAGGTGAAAAAGAGCGCCGTGTAGACAATACTTTTGCTCAGGGTGATTCAGTTAACGTCGGGTTATCTTGGATTTATGACCGTGGTTATACAGGCATTTCTTATAGCAACCGTCGAGACCAATATGGTTTACCTGGGCATAGCCATGAATATGAAAGTTGCAGTGCTCATCTAACGGGAATACCGCATTTACATTGTGGCGATCATGAACATGAAGATGGTGAAGAAGCTCATGACCATGGAAATGAAGAACATGATCACGAACATGGCGGCCCATGGATTGATTTAAAATCTGAGCGTTATGATTTTAAAACTGAGTTAAATGATCCATTTGCAGGCTTTCAAAAGTTACGCGCACAAGCAAGCTATACCGACTATCAGCATGATGAAATTGAAGAAGGGGCAATTGCAACCCGATTCCAAAACAAAGGCTATGACGGGCGTATTGAGTTAGTACACAACCCTATTGCAAGTTGGGAAGGGGTCATTGGCGCGCAGTTAGGCCAGCAAAAATTAGATTTGACTGGCGAAGAAGCCTTCATGGCACCGACCACCACCAAAAAGTGGAGCGTGTTTGCTTTAGAACATAAGCAATGGAAAGACGTACATTTTGAGCTTTCTGCACGTGCAGATCAGCAAGAAATTGATGTAGACGACAACTCTAAACAAGATTTTGATGGTTCTGCCTTTTCTTATGCTGGTGCTGCGAACTGGGAGTTTGCACCAAACTATAAACTTTCTTTTGTAGCCTCTCATCAAGAACGTTTACCTTTAGCTCAAGAGTTATATGCAAATGGTGGGCATTTTGCGACAAATACTTATGAGTTAGGGAACGATCAGCTCAGTAAGGAAAAATCGAATAATGTTGAGTTAGGTTTGCATTTTGATAATGACAAACTCGATTATCATCTTCATGTTTACCATAACTGGTTTGATGACTACATCTATGCGCAAACCCTTGACCGCTATAAAGACTTCCGTTTAGTTCAATACACCCAAGATAAAGCACGTTTCTATGGTGCAGAGGGTGAAATTGGTTATCAAATTAACCCAATGTATAAGATCAGTGCTTTTGGTGACTATGTGCGCGGTAAAATTGATGCCGAAGGAAATGCACCACGCATTCCAGCAGGGCGCTTAGGGACTAAAGTCGATGCAGATTTCGGTGATGGATTTAGTGGTTCTGCTGAGTATTATCATGTCTTTAACCAAGACAAAATCGCGGCCTACGAGACCGAAACTGAAGGCTATAATATGCTAAACCTTGGTGTGGCATATTCAGGGCAATATGGTGCAAAAACGGATTATCGTGTGTACTTAAAAGCGAACAATTTGTTAGATGACACCGTTTATCAACATGCTTCGTTCTTATCCAATATTCCACAAGTTGGACGCAATTTTACAGTAGGTGTTGATTTTAGATTTTAAGGGTTTAACACGAAACTAAACTTGAAAAATCAAACCAAAAGACCTAACTTGAAACTATCAAGTTAGGTCTTTTTTATGCGTATTTTTCAACGAATTCATCAAAAAATAAATTGGTCAGGGCGTCGTTATATGGCGATATTACTTTGCGTTGTTGCTATTGCATATCTTGCATCGGCAATTTACCACACAGTAAAACCATTGCCGCAAGGGATTAACTTTAGTGGCAAGCTTAGACATGCCGATGTCAAATTTTTAGCAGATAAAACCTACCTTGATGCAAAAGGGCAACAACAGGTTGATCAGCATATCTTTGATGAAATCTTGAAAATGATTGATGAGGCCAAAACCACGATTGTGGTGGATATGTTTTTGTTTAATTCAGAAGTTGGCGATTCAAAAATAAAGCAAAGACCTCTCATGCAAGAGTTAACTGATGCATTGGTAAGTAAAAAAAGACAAAATCGCCAAATTCAGATTGTAATGATTACTGACCCGATTAACTCGGTCTATGGGGGCTTAAAACCTGAAAATTACCGTCAGTTACGTCAAGCAGGTGTTGATGTGATTGAAACCAATTTAGGCCCATTACGTGCGTCTAACCCATTCTGGTCCGGCTTATGGTACATCTGCTGCCAGAATGTTGGAAATAATCCTGAAAAAGGCTGGTTACCAAATCCGTTCGGTGATGAAAAAATTACACTGCGTAGCTATTTAAACTTATTTAACTTTAAGGCAAATCACCGTAAAACCGTGGTCGTCGATACCGATGCGGGCTGGAAATCACTCGTAACTTCTGCAAACCCACATGATGGTAGTTCTAGACACTCAAATGTTGCATTGGTTGTAACGGGAGCCACAGCAGCTGATGTTCTACAAACTGAAGCAGCGGTTGCACGAATGTCGGGAAGTAGTGCACCCTCGCTCATTTTAGGTGATTTTGAAAAAGACGTAACCAAACCTCAAGTCCAAGTCTTAACTGAAGGGGCGATTTATCAATCTGTATTAAAATTGATTAACTCGGCTAAGCCTAAAGAACACCTTGATTTAAGTATGTTCTATCTATCTGAACGCAAGATTATTCAGGCTCTAAAAAGTGCTAAAGCAAGAGGTGTTATTGTCCGAGTTCTACTTGACCCAAATAAAGATGCTTTTGGCCGACAAAAGAATGGTATTCCAAACCGTCAGGTTGCCTCAGAATTACATACTGTTGGCATTCCAATCCGTTGGTGTGATACGCATGGCGAGCAAAACCATAGCAAAATGATCTTAAAATATAACGCTCAGCAAGCTGAGTTGATTGTAGGGTCGGCTAATTTTACAGCCCGTAATTTAAAAAATTATAACCTTGAAACTGACATGCTGGTGATTGGTAAAGTTCAAGATCAAGTCTTTAAAGACGCTCAAAATTACTTCAATACATCGTGGTCAAACCTGCAAGGCAGACAGATGAGCGTGGATTACGCGAAGTATGCAGATGAGTCTAAAGTGAAATACTGGATTTATCGTTTTATGGAATGGTCAGGGTTGTCGACTTTTTAATTTTCCAATTTTTAATATTTGGTCTCGTATAGATTTGGCAAGAGGTTTGGCGACATGGATGTCGCCGTTTCACTGTGTTGCAGGGAAGCAACATCAGTGAAACAAAGGTTTTTGTCACTTTTGACCTTTCAAAAGTGAGGCATTAGCCTATACAAAAGAAATTAGAACATCACTGTAAGTAAAGGCTGTGCCACAAGAGCGATAAAATTAAATAAGATGATTTTTAAGGTGCTGGCGGAATCAACTGATCCAAAGTCTTATCATCTAACTTTTCCAATTCACTCAAATCAGTCTTAATTTTCCATTGAGTTTCATCATCTACAGGATTTGGTAAACGTGCCTCAAGCCAGTCACAGACCACATCTGGAGAAAACTCAGGATGATTACACTGAATAATCCACGATAAAAAATCTTTTGCTTCACCATTCATATACGGAGGTGGAGAAACAGGAAAGAATAAGGTTGGTAGGCGTTCGTTTGTTGATAGGTAGTTTAAAACATGCCCTAACTCTTGAACTGTTTGCCATGCAAGTGGGTGTTCTACATCAATACTGAACTTAAACCACCAAGCGTGTTCGCCATCTGCTCCATTCGCCATGATACGTGCTTCTTGCACACTTGGAACTTTGCAGAAAAACTGATGAAGACGTTCAAAACTGATTTCAGACACAGCAATTGACCTAGCTAGAAAAAAGCTAATGTTAGCATAGATACAGATTCTTCATATTTTCTTTATAGTCATTACAAACCTTAGCAATGTTATCTGTTTTATTCATGGTTTCTCCTTGGCTGTCTTCTAATCTAGCTTCATATCAAGATTAAAAGGAAATAGGGCATGAAAAAGCCAATCGTTCTTGTACTTTCGACGTTAATGTTAGGTATATCTGCTACCGCGATGGCCGATACAAATCATCGTTGGGATAATAATCATGGTAGAGACCATGACCGATATGAACATCGTGATCGTGATGACCGTCGCCACGATTATCGTAATGATCATCGGGCTCCAAACTGGTCAAATGCCGATCGTGGAAAGCACTATGGCCGTTATGTTGCATTCAAGCGTGGTGAACGTATTCCTACTCAATACCGCAATAACCGTTACTATGTTTCAGACTGGAGATCGCATCGTTTGTATGAGCCGCCACGTGGATACCGTTGGGTTAAAACGCCTAACCAATATTTACTCGTAGACTCGAAACATCAAATTTATCGTGTTCGTTAATTTTGAAATATAGAATATATAAATGGCCTCAATCTTGAGGCCATTTTTTATGCTAATTCATCATCTTGAGGTTGAGGGGGCTTTAAGGTTGTGGGTGTTTTTGCATGCTTTTCTTTCATCACTGAAGGATAATTCCAAGATGCAAAACGAACAACTAAGATAGAAAGGGCTAAAATAAGAATTGAGCCTGTAATAATGACTTGGTCCATATCCGCTTTATGGTCATGTTGGATATCTGAAATGAGTAGCCGGGTTAATGCCGTAATCGCAACATAAATAAGAAAGCGTACAGGCATATGATTGGTTTTAAAGTAAATCCCAACCATTGCTCCAAGTTCTAAGTATATAAATAATAATAAAATATCATCGATTGAAGCATATTTTTTGATTGTTAGGATTTCAAAAACAGTATTGGCTGCAGACCAAGCCACCATACAGCCAATAATGAATAAGGCTAAATAATGGAATGCTTCTACGGCGTAATGACCGAAACGGTCAAGTAGTCGCTCGTATTTTTTTGGATCAGGCATAGTGGGATCTTTATTTGCTTCAGAATGTTTAGAAATTAAAACAAATTCCATGCCAATGGAAATAGTAAATACAAAATAAAAAAACGCCTGAAAGATCAGGCGTTTTTTATAAAGAACTTAATTAAGCTTGGTTCGTAAAGTAATCTTCACTAAAGCCCATAATTAAGTCAGAACCTGCTTTGATTTTAGCAATACGCGCATCAATATCTGGCAAGATACGTTCAGCAAAGTATTGAGCTAAAGCAAGTTTGTTTTGGTAGAAATCACCAGATTTATCTTTAGCAGCAGCTGCAATCTTCGCAAACATATAAGCGAAGCTGAGTAAACCAACTGCATGTAAGTAATCAACAGCAGCAGAGTTCGGGAAGTCTACATTTTCAGCAGCTTGTTCAATAATAAACTGAGTGATTGCTTCAATTTCAGTTGCAGCATCTAAAGTTGCATCTTTAATAAAGTTCAAGTCTGTGTCTAAGTCATTTGCAAAGTCACGGATTTCAGTAATGTATTCAGCAATGAACGCACCGCCGCACTTAATAGTTTTACGACCAATTAAATCTTGAGATTGAACGCCGTTTGTTCCTTCGTAAATTTGAGCAATACGAAGGTCACGGATACATTGTTCCATACCCCATTCACGAATATAACCATGCCCACCGAATACCATTTGAGCATCTAAAGTTGCTTGGAATGCTGTATCTGTAAGGTAAGCTTTAGCAATCGGCGTTAAAAGCGCAACGCGATTATTGGCTTTTTTCACTGCTTCGGCATCAGTTGAGAATTTAGTGATATCGAGCTGTTGACCTACATACACTGCAAATGCACGCGATGCTTCATTGTTTGCGCGTACGTTTAACAACATACGACGCACGTCACCATGTACCAAAATGCTATCTGCTGGTTTGTTTGGTGATTGAACACCTAATGCACTACGGCCTTGTAAGCGGTCAGTCGCATATTGTGCTGCATTTTGATATGCAAACTCAGATGCACCTAAACCTTGAATACCCATAGATAAACGTTCGTAGTTCATCATCACAAACATGGCAGCAAGACCTTCGTTTTCTTTACCAACGAGGTAACCTTTTGCTCCATCAAAGTTCATCACACAAGTTGCAGATGCTTTAATCCCCATTTTATGTTCGATAGAACCTGGACCAACTAGGTTGCGTTCACCTAATGAACCATCTTCATTCACAAAGTACTTAGGTACGATAAAGAGCGAGATACCACGTGAACCAGCAGGGGCATCTGGAGTTTTAGCAAGTACCAAGTGAATGATGTTTTCTGCTAAGTCGTTGTCACCACCAGTGATGAAGATTTTAGTACCTGTAATGTTATAAGTACCATCTTCATTAGGTTCAGCTTTAGTTTTAATAATACCTAAGTCAGTACCTGCATGTGGTTCTGTCAAACACATCGTGCCCGACCATTCGCCTGAATAAATCTTAGGTAAGTAAGTTTCTTTTTGTTCTTGAGATGCATAGCTGCTTAAAGCCATACCTGCACCCACAGAAAGAAGCGGGTAGAGCATAAATGATGGGTTAGTTGCAAATAACATTTCATCAGAAAGAACGGTGAGCATTTTTGGCATGCCTTGACCGCCCCATTCTTCGTCGGCCCCTAAGCCAATCCAACCGCCTTCTGCATATTGACGAAATGCATCTTTAAAACCTGCTGGAGTGAACACCTCGCCGTTTTCATAGCGAGCGCCTTCTTCATCACCGGTACGGTTTAATGGATGAGTCACGTTCTGAGCAAATTTAGCCATTTCTTCTAAAATTGCTTCAGCAGTTGCAGCATCTACATGAGCGAGTTTCTCATTAGACTGCCAAAATTGTTCTGCTTTGAATACATCATTTAAGATGAATTTCATATCAGCTAAAGGAGCATTGTAAATTGGCATAATCGTTCACCTTTTTTGTGCACATTGGCCTGTGCTAGATATCCTGTAAAACGAAATGGATATGGAATTTAAAGTGTAAATTTATCATTGATTTTATAAAAAAAGGACCGTCAAAACTGAGCAGTCCTTTTTCGTTTTTTAACATTGCATATCGCAACTAACTATGGTTAGAAAGCGAAATGTTCAGCATCTAATGACATTAATGGATCTAAGCCACCAGCAATAACATCTACATGTGAGCGAACGCGTGGCAAGATTTTTTTGAAGTAGAATCGAGCAGTGGTTACTTTTGCATTGTAGAAGTCAACTTCGCTAGTACCTTCTGCTAATTTCTCTTGTGCAACAAGTGCCATACGAGCCCATAGGTACGCTAAAGTGATATAACCTGAGAAGTAGAGGTAATCTACAGCAGCAGCACCTACTTCATCTGGGTTTTGCATTGCGCGCATACCGATTTGCATGGTGAGATCGCCCCATTCTTTGTTAAGCGCTGCAAGCGGCTCAACAAATTCTTTCATGGCAGCGTTGTCTTTGTTTGCTTCAACAAATTTGTGAACCATTTTGGTAAAGTCTTTTAGCATTGCACCTTGAGTTTGCAATACTTTACGACCTAACAAATCAAGTGCTTGAATTTCAGTTGTACCTTCATACAAACAAGCAATACGTGTATCACGTACGATTTGTTCCATGCCATGTTCAGAAATGAAACCATGACCACCAAAGACTTGTACACCGTGCTTAGCAGACTCAGAACCAGTTTCAGTTAAGAAAGCTTTTGCAATTGGAGTCAATAAAGACAAGATGTTGTCAGCAAACTTACGCTCTTCTTCAGTTTCGCCTTTTTCAACGATGTCAGCGTATTGAGCAAGTAAGTAAACAAGTGCACGGCCGCCTTCAGCAAATGCTTTTTGAGTTAAAAGCATATTACGTACAGCAGGGTGAACGATAATCGGGTCTGCATCTTTTTCTGGAGCTTTAGGACCAGAAAGTGAACGCATTGCTAAACGTTCTTTCGCGTAAGTTAACGCACCTTGGAAAGACGATTCAGATGCTGCTAAACCTTGAACAGCAGTACCAATACGTGCTGTGTTCATGAAGGTAAACATACAGTTCAAACCACGGTTTTCAGGTCCAATCAAGTAACCTTTAGCTTGGTCAAAGTTAATGACACAAGTCGCGTTACCATGAATACCCATTTTGTGTTCGATAGAACCACAACGTACCGCATTACGCTCGCCAATAGTTCCATCTGCATTTACATGGAATTTAGGAACGATGAATAATGAGATACCTTTAGTACCTTTCGGTGCACCCGGTAAACGTGCAAGAACGATATGGATGATGTTTTCAGCCATGTCGTGTTCACCAGCAGAGATAAAGATTTTCTCGCCAGAGATTGCATAGCTACCATCAGCATTTGGTTCTGCTTTAGAGCGGATAATACCTAAGTCCGAACCTGCATGAGATTCAGTTAAGCACATCGTACCTGTCCAAACACCTGAAACAAGGTTTGGTAAATAAGTATCTTTCTGTTCATCAGAACCATGATGTTCTAATGTACGTACAGCTCCGTGAGACAAGCCAGGGTACATACCTCAAGACCAGTTTGCTGTACCAACCATTTCAGAAATTGCAATACCTAGAGAGTTAGGTAAAGCCTGACCACCGTATTGTTCTTCTGCTGATAAAGACGGGAAGCCAAGTTCAATATATTTTTGATAAGCTTCTTTAAAGCCTGTTGGAGTGGTAACTACGCCATCATTCCAAGTACAACCTTCGCGGTCGCCAACTTGGTTTAAAGGAGAAAGTTCATTTTCACAAAAGTCTGCCGCAGCTTCTAAATATTGATCAACCAATTCACGGCTTACGTTACCTTGGAAATCAGGTAATTTTGCATAGTGTTCTTCAGCATTTAATAATTCATGCAAAACGAATTGCATATCACGTAAGGGCGCTTTGTATTGTGGCATATCGGGTTCCTCAATACTGGTGAAACCAGAGTTATAATCTTAATCTATGAGAATGTGCCATGAGGCACCTTGGACTATTACATCGTGCAACAACTTGCATAACTGCACAAGCACCTCGGGACCTTTACTTTGTGACTGCAAAGTCAAGAAAAAAATGCTTAAACTAGCTAAGTGCTTTGAGTGTAAACACTTTTGGTTATGTTTATATGATACAAATAGTCAAAATCGTAAATAGTTATGTATAAACAAAAGGCGCCTATTGGCGCCTTTTGTTACATGTTTTTTAGAATTATTTTGCTTGAGTTGGTGCAGGAGCAGGGGCGTTAACTGGTGGTTGAGGGCGTTTTGGTTCAAAACGAAGGTTACAAGTACCTTCAATTGTTTTATCGCCAACTTGGACATTCACTGCTTGTCCATTTGCTTTACCATCACAAGCTTTTTGGATTTGTTCAAAGCGAGCTTTACGTTCTTCACGATGTTGTTCCCACTTTGCTTTTTGTTCTGGTGTGAATTCACGGTGCTTCATACGATGGTGACCTTCACGTGGGCCATCTTGCATCATGTGATGTTCTGGTTTTTGTGGCTGAGACGTTGATTGACAAGCTGCTAAACTGCCCATAGTTACAATTGCCGCACTGAATAATGCAATTTTTGCCGTCATTTTCATAATTAAAGCCTTTTAATGTTGTGTTTACTGATGGCTTAAAGATTAGATAATAAAGATGTAGAAACAATGGAGAGTTTTTCTTTTCGTTGTTGGTTACAATGTTAGGGTCTGTTGGTAGTTCATTTTATGAATTGTGTTATAGGCTAAAACCACATAAACGAGGCATGAAGCACAGGCAATGATATGTCCTTGGCAAGCTTCATAACGAAGATTATGGCAGTTTTAGCCATAACCTTTCAGGACGGGACTATTTTTCAGCATTTCGTCGTTAAGAGTTACTTGCTTAGATCACTAAGCTGCGTATCTCTTGCCTAGAAATACAAGAAAAATAGCCTTCGTCACAATTATCAAATGAAGTACCAGCAGACCCCCTTTAGCGTAAAAATGAGAGAGTGCTTTTGAACGTTCTACGTGTTCCCATTGCATTACGGTTGTTTTTGACAGTCTTGCTCACCACATTGCTTATTGCGACTGCAAGCTTGAGCGTTTTGCACTGGACAATGCAAAAGAACTTTGCCAAATATGTGGCCGACGTTGAAATGCAAAAGCTCGACCGTCTCATTACCAATCTTGGCAATGTCTATACGGTGTACCATGATTGGGGAAATGCGATTCAGGCACAAATTTTACAAATCGAAGGGACTGCGGCTCCCGATGATTATGATCGCCTCTCGCAGTGGTGGCTTCGTCGCCAATATGATATTGCCATACAACAGCACTCTTTCGATGAACATGCCCTCATCAATATTTCACCCGAAGTTACGCCGACAAATAAAAATACTATTTTTAGCGATGAAGAGTTAAAAACGCTTGAGCAAAATTTACCTTCTCAATATCAACCGTTTGAAGGGCTACGTTTCCCTTTAAGTGCAAACCAGTTTCGCCCAAGTGATGATAAAAATAAGTCAAAGAAGGGGAGCTTAAAAGATATTGAAACTCAAAATGGTAAGAAGCGTTTTATTGCTTTACCTGACCGTTTGGGTTTAAGTTCTCGTTTATCTTTATATGATGCAAATCACCAGTTTGTCGTTGGTGAACCGCCTTCTTCAGATCAGATGTCATTTCGCCCGATTATCTTAAACAATCAAGTCGTGGGATATTTGGGCTTAAAACCCGTTTTAGATAAAGAAGATGCTTTAAGTATTAATTTCTTTAGTAATCAAAAACGTTACTTACTCTTAATTTATGCTTTAACCTTGCTCTCAAGTTTAGTTGCAGCGCTATTGATGGCGACTTATTTTAAGAAACCGATTCAGCGTTTATTAAATGCGACAAATGAATTAACGAAAGGAAATTATCAGCATCAAGTTGTTATTAAGCGAAATGATGAATTAGGTGATCTATCCACCCAATTGAACCATTTGGCAGAAATTTTACATCGGCATGAAGAATCACGTCGTCAATGGGTAGCGGATACTTCCCATGAATTAAAAACGCCATTGGCTGTATTGCAAGCACAAATTGAAGCGATGCAAGACGGTATTCGAAAGGCAACCCCTGAACATCTTGATGCGATGATGCGTCAGGTTTCAAGCCTGAAAAAATTAACACAAGACCTTGCAGACTTGGCGCAGGCAGATGCCCAGCAGCTTAAGTGTTATTTGAGTTCTGTAAATCCGTGGGAAGTTGTATTACAAGAGGTTGAGAACTTTAAACCGAAACTTGAGCAGGCTGGTCTCGAAATTCAAGTTGAAGGAACAAGTTCTCCGTTATTATTAGATCGTGATCGGTTTAAACAGATTATTGTTAATTTAATTAGTAATAGTATTCGTTACACAGAAACAGGTGGCAAAATTCATATTCATACAGCTCAAACTCAACAGGAGTGGACTTTGTATGTTGATGACAGTCCATTTGGTTTAAATGATGAGCAGTTATCTCGTTTAGGTGAACGATTCTATCGCGTAGATGATTCGCGTACGCGTAGTACAGGTGGAACAGGACTAGGCTTGGCTTTGTCTTGTAAAATTGCGCAGGCGCTCGGTGGTACACTCAGTTTTGAACATTCACCATTAGGTGGTTTACGTTGTGTACTCACTTTTAAAAAGCAGAGTTAAATATAAAAGGAAAAATATCTCATGAAACATGTGATGTTGGTTGAAGATGAAGTCGAATTGGCGCATTTGGTGCGTGATTATCTTGAAGCTGCCGGTTTTGAAGTAAGTATGTTTCATGATGGTCAAGATGCCTATGCGAGTTTCCAGCAACGTAAACCTAATTTAATGGTTCTGGACTTAATGGTTCCACGAATGGATGGTTTGACCATTTGCCGTAAGGTTCGTGAACAGTCAGATTTGCCGATTATTATGGTGACTGCTCGTACCGAAGAAATCGACCGCGTCTTGGGTCTGAATATGGGCGCTGATGATTATGTATGTAAACCGTTTAGTCCAAAAGAGTTGGTTGCTCGCGTACAGGCAGTTTTACGCCGTTTAGAACGTAAGGCAGAACCTGAACAAAATGATTCTTTCCGAATTGATAAAGCACAGCAAAGAATTTGGTATCAACAAAAATCGTTGAGCTTAACGCCAACCGAATTTCGTTTACTTGAGCTATTTTTAGAGCATGTTGGACAAGTCTATTCACGAGCACAATTATTGGATCATATTAATCCAGATAGTTTTGACGTTGCCGATCGTGTGATTGACAGTCATATCAAAAACTTGCGCCGAAAAATTAGTGAAGCGGCTGAAACTGGTAACCGCCATGAGTGGATTCAAGCAGTTTACGGTGTAGGTTACCGCTTCGAATATCCTGAAGAGTAAAACACTAGCGAAAGTTATTCTGTGGATAACCACAATGTTATCCACAGAAAATGTGGATAATTTTAAAGATTTTATGGATAAATTATAATCTTTGTATGATTCGGCACGAATTGCCAAATCTCGTCTATATCTACATTTCTAACGGCGATACATCCTAAAGTCCAATCTTTATGGGGCATATAAGTTGAGCTAAAAGGCATCGATAGTAAGGATTTTGGAACAGATCCATGAATCATGATATCTCCACCGGTTGGTTGATTATGTTGCTTAGCATAGGCAATATCTTTCACATCGGGATAGGAGATATGCAAAGATTTATAGTACGCACTTTGTGAGTTTCGCCAATCTATAGAATAAACACCTTCAGGTGTTTTACCATCATTTTCAAAGTGTTTATGTCCTTCAGGGTTAAAGCCTAGACGAATAGGATAACGACGAATCACCTCATTATTATTTTTGAGTAGAAGTACGCGTTGATTTTTAAATACTTCAATTGATGTGATGGGCTTAGTCTTAATTAGTTCTAAGATCTCTTCGGTTGAAAGAGCCTTGTGGGATGATGTAAAAGTCGGTAAATATTTTTCATAATTATAAAAAGCGATTCCCAATGGAATCATGAGAAGTGTACAAATAATGATAGGTCTAATTTTCATATATTATTCTTTAATGTTTAAGAAACTCTCTAAGCTACCACTAAAGCGGCTTAAGAGAGTTTTAGTCTTTTAAAATATTAAGAAGAACAGCTTACCGCTACATCTGGTACGTCACTGGGTAAAGGACCTAAATCTTGTGGCTGTTCAAGTTCTGGTTGTCTTGTATACGGCTGATCAAGCAGCTTAAACAAACGGTCTACTTCGCTAAAATCATCTCGTTCAGCTGCTTCAATAGCACGTTGAGCCATGTGATTCCGTAATATATAAACTGGATTAGCTTTTTGCATATTCGCATCAAGCTCATCTGTATCTTGATGTTCACGAATGCTTTGATATTGGTTAAGAAACTCATCAAACTGTCGAATATCAAGGCAATCATCTCGTAGAGTTTTATATTCTTTATTTTGAAGTCGGATAAAGCTCTGAGTGTAGTCGAGTTGTTCAGTTTGTAAGATTTTTAAAAAACTAAAACTACAATCAAGGCTGTCTTTATGAAAATGAGGTAATCCCATTTTTTTACATAAACCAGTTGTGTAATGTTCCATGAAGGTTGGTTCAAATTGTTCTAAGCAACGCGCTAACTCTTCTTTGAACTGATCCTTTTGTTCAGGTTCAGCAAGTGGAATCAAATTGTTTAACCACGTCCATAAATTCCAATGACCTATACTTGGTTGATTTTGGTAAGTATAACGGCCTTGATAATCCGAGTGGTTATTAATCCAGTTCGGGCGGAAACGCTCCATAAAGCCATATGGACCAAAATCGAGTGTAGAACCAGTAATGTTAAGATTGTCTGTATTCATCACACCATGAGCAAATCCAACCAACTGCCATTTAGCAATCATGATTGCAGTACGTTCAACCACTTTTTTGGCAAAAGATAAAATAGGGTTCTCAGTTTCTAGGCACTCAGGATAATGCCACTCAATACATTTTTGAGTGAATTCTGAAAGCAACTCTGGAGCGTATTGATTAATCCATTCAAAATGCCCTAAACGGATATGACATTCAGATGTTCTTAGTAACATTGCTCCCAATTCTAGTTTTTCGCGCTGTACCCCTTGAGTGGAGGTTGTAAAACCTACCGCGTGACTAGAAGCGACTCCTAAAGCATTTAAAGCATGCCCAGCTAAATATTCACGAACCACAGAACGCAACACTGCGCGTCCGTCTCCCATTCTTGAATAGGGTGTCGGGCCTGCACCTTTTAGATGTAAATCTATGGTTTGACCCTTTGTATTAAGTATTTGCGCAATCAGTAAGCCACGACCATCACCGAGTTGTCCCGCCCATTGTCCGAATTGGTGACCAGCATAGACCATAGCAAGAGAAGGAAATTGAGTAAAAGTACGCTGTCCGCTACAGATTTCAACCCATGCATTTTTTTCGTCTTCTGACCATTGCAGTTCATCTGCCAAAGCAGTATTGAAATGACCTGCTTTTGCACCACGTAAAGGTGATGGGTGCTGAACATGGAATAATTTAGACGGAAGTGAAGGATAGAGCGGATTAAATTGCATGGGCTTGGCAAAATAGAGAAAGCAGATTTCACTATACCATAGTTAAAAAGCGGGCATAAAAATAGCTCCCGAAAGAGCTATTTTAGATAAGAACTTATTTTAGTCTGATACTACATTAGTGTTCTTTTTAATGTTACGCATTAAAGTTTCTAAACACTCACGATGATGACTTAAACGGTGTTCAAGCAATTGAAAATCAACTTTAAGCTTGTGATCCATTCTATGAATCTTTTCAGCCATTGCTGCTTTTTTCGCTTGTAGTTCTTGTTCTTTTAGCTTTGCCCAGTCATTTAATGTATGGGTAAAAGCTTCGTATTCCTGAGCAATACGTTGTTTCATCTGAGTCATATCAGCATTTACATTGTGACCATAAATAGCAAGGTCTTGTTCAGCGTATTTAAATTTCATCGCTAATTCTGCTTTTTTAATATTAAAGCTTGGAATACGACGTAAATTTTTAGCTAAACCAAGTTTAGAACATGACCAGATCAACCATTTTGTTGGATCATATTGCCACCATTTCACACCATTACGATAATCGTATTGGAAGATGTGATGGTAGTTATGGTAACCCTCGCCCCAAGTAGCAATGGCTAACCAGAAATTATCACGTGCAGTGTTTTCGTCTGTATAAGGACGGTTACCCCACATGTGGCAAAGCGAGTTGATGAAGAAAGTCACTTGATGGCTAATGATTAAACGCAATAGACCACCTATAAGGACTACACCCCACAAATCGCCAGTTGCCCAACCAATTAAGCCTAAAATTCCAACATGAACTGCAACTACGAGTAAACCATAGTATTTATGTTGGAACATCACCAGTTTATCGTTTAATAAGTCTGGTGCGTTTTTAAAATCTGGCTCAGATGGTGAATGATCGCGGATCATCCAACCCATATGGGCATACCAAAAACCACGTTTAATTGAATATGGATCTTCATCAACATGATCAACATGTCGATGGTGTGTACGGTGACCAGATGCCCAGAACAAAATACTATTTTGCACGGCAAATGTACCACCAATCATTAAAAGAATTTTAAGTGGTAACGACGCTTCATAAGCTCGGTGAGCCCACAGGCGGTGATAACCAGCAGTAATCCCCATACTACTTAGAGCTAAAAGAAAAAATAAGCTTACCCATGCACTTACACTAAAATCATAATAATACGCATAAATCGGGATTATGATTGCAGCAAGAACTGGTAAACCAATTAAGGTAATGCTAGCGGTCCAGTTAATTGGGGCTTTGAGTGGGGCGGAAGTCATATCCGGCAGCGCTCCTAGAAACCTTGTCAGACAAGGTACAAAGACAAAACGACATAGCAAAACCAATCATCAAGATATATTGCTATTCTATCCTTCATATTAGCACGTGCTTAGTGAGAATCACTAACATTATTGTACAGATGTATTGAAAGAACGGTAACAGATTTAAACCATGTCACAGAGTTTTTCAAGTAGGAGAAGTTGTTTAATGAACGTACAACGATTGAAAAAAAAGAACAGCATTGATATTGCAAGAAAATTATCATTGAAGTGTGTCTTGGTCACGATCAGTCTTGTATTAGCTGCATGTCAAAGTACCCCACAACAAAATATTCAGAAAGGCCAGAAAGCTCAAGTAAAACCAGTCCATCGCGTACAACCTCCTGTAGTAAAAAAGAGAGTAAGTCCTGATGGGATTCAAGATATTGATTGGCAAATTACCCAGATTAATGGTCACAAGGCCAAGTTTTTTAATCAATGGCCAGTTCTTTCTTTAAATTCTGCTGTCAAAACAGTCTCAGGTCATACGGGTTGTAATGGCGTTTTTGGTCGATATACTTTTGATTTCAGTCAACAGAAACTTGATATGCAGGTTAATGCAGGACATTCAAGTTGTGATGGTGCGTTGGCTCAAGAGGCAGAGTTGATTGATTCTTTACAGCGTATTCAAAAATTTCAGTTGGTAGGGAATACACTCTATTTGCTTGATCAGAGTGGGCAACGTCTCATTCAGGCACAAAAGAAATAATAAAAGGTGGTTTTACCACCTTTTTTATATTTACAGAGCTTGTAACATCGTAGTTGGAATATCTGTAATTAGCCCCTGTACATCTAAATCCCGTAAAGATTTAGCTCGTTCAATGTCATTTACTGTCCAAACACTAATATTTAGGTTTGCTTGTTGTGAAAGCTGAATCATTTCATCTGTTGCGAGTTGATCATGCCAGCCAATATGACAGCAACCATATTGATGAGCGAGTTCAATTGCGATTGCACCCACTGGAAGTTCAACTAACAACCCACGTTTAAATTGAGAATTCATCTCACGTAAGGCAGTTAAAATTTGAAGGTCAAAACTTGTGATGGTCACGACTTTCTCATAACCCTGCAATTCAGTCTCAAGCTTTTGAACGAGTCTTTCTGCTAAAGCCATGTCTCTTACAGCTTTTACTTCAACTTCAATATGATCGAAATTATCAAGTAAGTTTAAAACGCCTGTAAGTGTAGGTGTTGGTTCAGAGTTTGGCCAATTGGGCCAGTTTTGACGATGATCAAATGATAATGCTTGAGACAAATTAGATTGCTCAACAATTTGATCTATTCCTGCGGTACGTAAAAAGTTGTCATCATGGATCACAACTAATTCTTGATCTTGAAGCTGATGAATATCAAATTCGACACCACGAATACCTAGATTTTTTAAGTGCTGAAAACCACCTAGTGTATTTTCAGGAGCTTCTTTGCGTGCACCACGATGACCAATAATGCGCATAATTTTCTTCTATCAACTATTTTTAATGATGGTCTCTTCAAAAGAGCAGAGACCATGTTTAATCTAATCTACTTTTAAATAATCTCATTAATATTTTTTTGCCAAAGCACTTCTTGTCCACCTTCAGCACGTTGTAAAGCACGAGAAGCAACAAACAACCAGTCAGACAGGCGGTTTAAAAGTTGGAGTGCCGTGGTTTGAATATTCTGATCGCGTGTTTGTACTGAGAGTAGAGATCGTTCTGCACGGCGGCAAACAGCACGTGCCTGATGGGCATAACTGCAAGTTAAAGAGCCTGATGGTAGAATAAACTCTTTCAACATCGGTAAGTCTTCATTCATACGGTCAATTTCTTTTTCAAGAAATTCAATGCAAACAGGCTGAAGTAAATTGTAGTTTGGAATACAAACCTCGCCGCCTAAGTCAAAAAGCCAGTGTTGAACTAAGCTCAGACTCTTATCCCAATTTGCTTTGTCTATTACTTGACTTTCAGTGATTTGAGCTCGAAGAACGCCAATAATGGCATTTAGTTCATCGACATCACCAAGTGCTGCAATCCGTAAATCATCTTTGGCAACACGAGAACCATCGCCTAAACCTGTTGTACCTGAGTCGCCTGTGCGTGTATAGATTTTGCTTAAACGGTGTCCCATGATGGATATCCTGAACATAAAAAAGGGGATAATGTCGGTCAGAACATTACCCCGAAACTGGAGTTAAGAAAATATTTTTATAATAAAGTTTTGCTTAGTAGCTTAAGGTCACACCAGCTGATGCAAGGCGGCCGCCGTTAATATAATAGCTTCCACTACCATATGCGGTGCGATATTTAGAGTCACTTATGTTTTGAATATTAGCAAAAACATTTATATTCTTATTGATCTTATATTGGCCATGCATATCTACACGGAAATGTCCTGGAATTTGGACATCGTCAAAGGCACTATTGTCGTAATCGCCATTTGCAAGCATCGTAGTTGAGAAGGTATAACGTTCATCTGTCCAACCTGCTGTTAGAGCAATATTTTGACGTGGACGACGGCTTAAATCATCATTATTAGTCTTATTTTTAGCACGGACATAGTTATAGCTTAAATTTGTAAATAGGTTTTCACCTTGCCATTTTATATAAAGTTCACTGCCTTCCATTTTAGCTTTATCAAGATTTCTCATTTGATTAAGAACACCATCAAAATCAATGAGATTATCGACTTCAGTTGTATATAGCGATAGACCAGTTGAAATATTATAGGCTAGTTTCTGGTCTAGACCAATTTCATATGAAAAGCTTTCTTCTGGTTTTAAGTCCGGATTGCCACCATAAGCATACATGTCATTAAGTGTCGGTGCTTTAAAGGCTGAACCAATATTTGCATAAATACTAGTTAATGGTAGAACTTGATAGCGGACAGAGCCTTGAGCAACGGTGTGCGTGCCGAATTTTTCATTGTCTTCCACACGAAGACCAACCTGTGTATTTAACCCTGCCTGATCATATTTATGTTGAATATAATAGCCTGTTGAATCAATATCTTCCTGATATGGCGTACCGTATGAGATAACGTCACCATCAATATTTCGATGTGTTACACCTAATAATAATTTTTGATTTGGTGTAAAGCCCCATTGGCCATAAATTTCAGCTTCTTGGGTTTTGCTATGTACATAATCTGGCGAATTATTTTGATCGATATCATCTTTAAATTGAGAGACACGTGCGTGTAACGCTAAATTCTCAAGAATATTTACACGTCCTTTGACGTTAATGATTTCATTTTTAAAATCTTGAGAAATGAGGTTGCCATTATTGTCATAATCGCTATAGCCTTCATTTTCACTATAATCAACAGAAGCAGCATAATTCTCTTTATCAACGCCTACCTTTGCACTATAACCTTTTTGATCAAATGAGGCATTGGGAGCATTTTTTATATCTTTTACAGGTGTCCCATCGGTTTCTAGGCGTTGGCCACGAATTTGTGCATAAAAACCATCCTCTGCTAAATCAGCACCGATAACAGATTTATAAGTTTTATCTTCACCAATCTCACCTGTAACAAAAGCTGAGGTTTTTTCAGGTGTTTTTGAAATTAGCTGTACAACACCAGAAATTGCATCAGTGCCATACAAAACAGAGGCAGGACCCTTAAGTATTTCAATTTGCTTAATATCAGTTGTATCAATAAATGCGAGTGATGCTGTGCCGGACGTTGCTGAATTTAGACGGACACCATCTCTTAATATAAGAGCTTGTTCCGATTTGCCGCCACGCAAGAAAATTGAAGCTATTTGTCCATAACCACCACTTTGCACCATATTAATGGATGCATCTGTTTGTAATAATTGTGGTAAAGATGCGATAGGTGATTGTTCGAGAACTTTTGGCTCAATAATATTGATTCGAGCCGGAACTTCACTCGCTTTTTCAGCACTTTTTGAAGCAGTCACTACAATTGGATCAAGCTGAGTTGCGTTGGTTGTATCTTCAGCAAAAATAACAGGTGAAAACCCCATCGCAATAGCGATAGCCCCTACCAGACGAGTAGGTTGAAAAGACTTAGACATAACATGCTCCATACATTCACCCCACGTGAATGATCGGGTAGATAGATGAAACAAGTAGGTCTCCGGACTTCAACGCCATATTTAAGTTATGGACATATTCACCTTCCCACATCATTGCAGTGGTGTAAGTCGAGAACGACTTAAAAAATATGCTTTACATTGTTACCGTTGCGGGGGCAGTGCCGGACTTTCACCAGCTTCCCTAAAGCATTAATTGCTTACACTTGCTTCCAATTTTACGCAGTATAAAGTGGCGATTTATTTCATACAATGTCATTTGGACCAATTCCCAGAGAACTTTTACGCAAGGGGCAAAAATTGCATTACAATGGCGCTTATTTTAAGAAATGGTTGTAGTTTAGGCAGATCATGAGCCCTTCAAACCAAAAACGTACACGAGCGAAAATCTGTGGAATTACTCGCCCTCAAGATGTTCAGTCAGTAGTTGCGGCTGGAGCAGATGCAATTGGTTTTGTATTTTTTCCGCCAAGTCCAAGACATGTCACACTCGAGCAGGCACAAGAACTAGTTAAACTTATTCCTCCTTATGTACAACTTGTTGGTTTGTTTGTGAATGCAGGTGCTACTGAGATTCAGTCAGTACTTGATTGTGTTCCCCTAGATGTATTACAACTACATGGCGACGAAACTCCAGAACAATGTCAGGAGATAGCTCGCCATTGTAAGCGTCGCTGGTATAAAGCGATTCAGGTTAAGCCTGACCTTGATGTTATTGCTGAAATTCAAAAATATCAGGCGGCTGGAGCCAGTGCTGTCTTGCTCGATGCGTGGCATCCTGAGCTTAAAGGGGGCACAGGACATCAGTTTGACTGGTCTAAATTTCCAAAACTTGATATTCCATTAATCTTGGCAGGTGGTTTAACCCCTGACAATGTCATTGACGCTATTCATACTACCGGTGCTTTTGCAGTAGATGTGAGCGGAGGCGTAGAGTCCGCAAAAGGTATAAAAGACCAACAACTCATTGAACGATTTATGCAAGGAGTCCAACGTGGATCAGCAAAACAATGTGATTGACTATACACAGTACCCAGATGCTGCAGGGCATTTCGGTATCCATGGCGGACGTTTTGTGTCAGAAACACTCATGGCGGCATTAGAAGATTTAGAAAATCTATATTCCCGCATGAAAAATGATGAACAGTTTCTGGCAGAATTCGACCGCGATCTTGCCTACTATGTAGGTCGTCCTAGTCCACTTTATTATGCTGAGCGATGGTCAAAAGAGTTAGGTGGTGCGCAAATTTACCTGAAACGTGAAGACTTGAACCATACAGGCTCACATAAGGTAAACAACACGATTGGTCAGGCGCTATTGGCAAAGCTTTCTGGTAAAAAACGTATTATTGCCGAGACTGGTGCAGGGCAGCACGGTGTAGCAACTGCAACAATTGCAGCGCGTTTGGGCCTTGAATGTGTTGTTTATATGGGTGCTGAAGACGTTAAGCGTCAAGCTATGAACGTTTATCGTATGCGTTTGTTGGGTGCGACTGTTGTGCCGGTGCAAAGTGGTTCAAAAACACTTAAAGATGCCATGAACGAAGCTATGCGTGACTGGGTGACCAACGTTGATAGTACTTACTATGTGATTGGTACGGTGGCAGGTCCACATCCATATCCTCAACTCGTTCGTGACTTCCAGTCAATTATTGGTCGTGAAGCACGTAAACAGATTTTGGAACAAGCGGGCCGCTTACCAGATGCATTGGTTGCTTGTGTGGGCGGTGGTTCAAATGCAATGGGTTTATTCTACCCATTCTTAAACGATGCCAATGTGAAAATGTACGGTGTTGAAGCTGCTGGTTTTGGTATTGAAACTGGTAAACACTCTGCGCCGTTAAATGCAGGTCACGTTGGCGTGTTACATGGTAACCGTACTTACTTGATGAGTGATGAGCAAGGCCAGATTATCGAAACACACAGTATCTCTGCTGGGTTAGATTATCCGGGTGTTGGTCCTGAACACAGCTTCTTGAAAGATATGAAGCGTGTTGAGTATGTGCCGATTAATGATACAGAGGCTCTACAAGGCTTCCGTGATTTAACCAAAATTGAAGGGATTATTCCTGCTCTTGAAAGCTCACATGCCATGGCTTATGTCTCTAAGCTTGCACCGACTATGTCTAAAGATCAGATTATTATTGCGACTGTTTCTGGCCGTGGTGATAAAGATTTAATGACTGTTGCACGCATTGATGGCGTAGAAATGGTTGAGATGTAAGCGAGAATAAAAATGCCAAGTCTGTTTATGGTAATGTTGGGTGGGCGTCATGCACGCGCAAATACAGAAGTTCATGATATTGTCATGGCTGTAGGAGATACTTTGGAAGAAGTTTATCCTCAACTTAAACAGGCTTGGTTTGGTGAGGCTCAAGGATTACATATTGATGCTTGGGCTAAGCTTTCTGGTGTGGCTTCACAAGGTGAAAATTATCAAATTCACTTCACTGATGCAGCACCAAAACCAGATGACTTAAAGTTATATTTAATTAATCTCGGCGGATATAATGCTCATGAGTTCGGTGAGCTCCATCGTTATGAGTTTGTTGTTGCACCCAATGCTGTTATTGCAAAACAATTGGGTAAACAATTTATAGATCAACAGTGGCAAAAAGCGCATACAGATCGAGTCATTGATATTGATGACTGCTTAGCGATAGATTGTGTAGCAGGGCGCTATATTCATTTAATAAAAGGCGATTTTGCTGCAACAATTTGGGAAAATACGTATTTGACCGTGGTATAGGTCATTTGAAATCTAATATTCATATGGAAGTGGGTAAATGGATTTAATTCAAGAAAATGGACAGCCTCGTTATGGGCGTTTTGAATCTGTACCGTCAACCATTCATGTACAACATTATATTTATAAAACCCCTTATGGTAAGGTCTTAAAAGGCTGGCGTAAGCAATTAAAATACAAGAAATTTAAATTCTGTGGCATTCAGCATAAACATTATAGTATTGGTCTGGCCATTGCGGATATTGGCTGGGTCGGCCACGGTTTTTTCTATATTTATGATCATGAAACCCAGCAGGTAATTGAATGGAATGCGATTCAGCCTTTAGGGCATAAAACCTATCTTGATGAACAGCCGTTGTTTAATCAAAGCTATTTTTCTAAATCGCCTTATCAATTTGATATTCAGCATGCGAATGGTGTACGGTATATTCGAGTCACTAAATATGGTGAGATTAAACTCAGTGCTCGGATTTTTTGTGCTGGCACCGATATATTAAGTTTATGTACACCGACAGGAATTAATGGTTGGACCTATACTCAAAAGCAGACGACGCTGGGTGTAGAAGGGATGTTTATTAATAAACAAAACCAAGTTGTACAATTTGATGAAAAGACTTTTGCATCTTTAGATGATACCTGTGGGTTTTTGCGACCTGAAACAGCTTGGTTCTGGCTTTCATGTAATTTCTGGGATGAACAAGGCAGACGTATTGGTCTAAATTTAGCTTCTGGCGTTAATGAAAGTTTTGGTAATGAAAACTGTTTATGGATTAATGGGGTTTTATTTCCCCTGACAGATGTTCTATTTGAAAAAGTAAATGATGAACTTTGGCAAATTAGTTCTCTAGATCAAAAGCTTAATCTACAAATCCATATTGGTTGGTGTAGATACGAAAATATTAATTTAAGAATGATTGGAAGTCAGTTCAATCAGTGGCAAGCTAAAATTAGTGGCACGATTGAGCATGAGACGAATGATGTCATCACTTGCAATGAGCAATATGGTTTATTAGAACAACACTACGCAAAATGGTAACAAGCAGGTTATAAACCTGCTTGCCAGAATGCCTCACCAGCTGCAATAGGGTCATTTGTCTTTTCGAGTGTTTCAATCCAAACAGGATATTGACGAATGACCGGATGCTGACTTGGATGAAAATCTTTTTTAAACCAGTCTAGATATTGGCTTTTCATGGCTGTTAATGTGCCATTTTTACCGAAAAACCAAGGCAAACCTTTAAGTGTCATCAACAGTCTTTCTCTAGAACTAAAACCATCACATTTCAACATGACATTGGTGCGATAAAGCGTAAAACCAAACATCAATACTGTTGTAGCAACTAATACAAAGCGACGAGTTGACTCTGGTACTTCACCGACTTGTTTCATTACATCAAATGCAACATCTCGATGCTCCATCTCTTCAATGGCATGCCATGCAAACAGTGCTCGAACATACGGATGTGCATTTTCCAATGTTTTTTTGTTGCTATAAAACGTCTCTGCCATTAAAGCTGTTAAATGTTCTGCCGCGGCTGTCATGGCAATGTTGTATTGAGGTGAGCGTTTTGTCAGTTCAAAACGGAAAATCCTTTTGAGGGTGGTTGTGAACTGGTCAACGGGCATGCCTTGCTCTTTCATGATCTGATTCATTTTGTCATGAGCAATACCGTGTTGAGCTTCTTGTTTAATAAAGTCCACAACTCGTCTTTGTAGTTCTGGATCATCAATTTTGTCACGGAACATACGAACACATTCAATAAAATAACGCTCTCCATCTGGAAAGGTTAAGCTGAGTGCATCGAACATACGAGTCAAAAAAGGATCATTATTAAACCAAAAGCGAGGTGCTTCGTTTAAATGAAAATCTAGATCTTTACGAACCACTGGATCGACCTGATAAGAAACATGTGCGTTCATATTTTTATTTCTCGCATCTAACTTGTTCACTAGTATGTCGCGACTGGTCGGCTTTGTTTTGACAGTTATTGCCAATTTTTATACAGTTTACGACAAGGTGGCAGTAAAAAAAGGATGCGCCATGCAGGAGTTTACGATTTCAAATGGTTATTTTTACCTTTGGAATACTTACTTAAAAGAAAAGGGGATGGACTGGCAGGCATTAAATCTAACAGATGTTCAGGTTCGCCAAGTTCAAAACATTTTATCTGCATCTATCGATGCTCAATCACCTTTAACTTTTTTTCTTGAGCTTTTAGAGCTGACCGAATCTCGATTACAAGTTTCCAATTTAGCTTTGGAAATGGCGACTTGTATTACACCTGCCAATTTTGGTGTATTGGGATATATGGCATCCCGAAGTGGTAGCTTTGCAGAGGTTCTTGAATATATCATGAAGTTTCACCGTCTGGTGATTGACGGTGAGCAAGTCGTGCCTATGCAAATCGAGCAAGATGCTTCTAAAATTCGTTTGTATTGGCCGTTGGTTGATGACAGTAATATCATACTCTGTGAATTGACCTTGGCAGCTATGGTACAACTTGCTAAACAAATAGCCCCACTGCATGATTTTCTCTTGCAACAAGTTGAGTTTGTGCACAGCGCACGTGGTCCGTTAGTGCACTATCAGCGCTTCTTTCAATGCAAATTATCATTTGGGAAACCTTACTATGCATTAACTTTTGCAAGTGAGGGACTAAGTATTCGCCCTCAACATGCAGACCCGACCTTAATGCAACTTTTAGTGAAACAGGCAGAAGAGGCGTTAGCTCAGCGTAAAATACATACAGATTTAGCTCAGCAAATCCATTGGATCGTACATGAATATTTTAAGCAAAGGCAGCAAGCCCCTAAAATAGAAGATATTGCCATCGAGTTGAATATTTCAGTGCGAAGCTTGCAGCGTCAGCTACAGTCATTAAACACTTCATTTAAATTAATTTTAGATGCAGAGCGCATGAGACGTTGTGAAATACTCCTCAACCAAAATGCAAGCCTCACTTTAATTGCTGAACAATTGGGATATTCGGACCAGTCGGCACTTGCACGGGCCCATAAAAATTTGACAGGGCAAACTTTACTCACAAGAAAAAGGCAATTACAGCTAACCCATAAAAATGCAGAGAAATAGCCTTTTTGTGGCGATTTTCTATTTAGATGACGATCTAATAATGGTTCGAAAATAGGAAGCTTTGATCATTGAGAAAAGTTTCAAAATATTGATAAATGTACGCCATGGGTTGTATGAATCATACAATCGAATATCGCCATAACGTTAGAGCTGTTCAATGGACAAAAAATAGCGTTAAAATGCGATGTTCTTGTATTTCTACAAACAACTCCTCAATTTTAAATAATTCAAGGAAAGCACAACCCTATGTCACGTCTTGCCACCCGTTTTGAAAAGCTTAAGTCCCAACAACGTAAAGCGCTTGTATCTTATGTTATGGCGGGTGATCCACAACCGCAAGTAACAGTTCCGTTACTGCATAAAATGGTTGCGGCAGGAGTAGATGTCATTGAGCTTGGTTTACCATTTTCAGATCCAATGGCTGATGGTCCGGTAATTGCGCTTGCAGCTGAACGTGCGCTTGCAGCAGGGACTAACACATTAGATGCTCTCAATATGGTAAAGGAGTTCCGTGAACAGGATCAGGATACACCTGTTGTTTTAATGGGTTATTTGAATCCGGTTGAAGTGATTGGTTACGAGAAGTTTATTTCTCATGCGAAACAGTGTGGTGTAGATGGCTTATTGCTGGTGGATTTACCGCCAGAAGAGTCAAAAGAGTTTGCTGCTGTGTTGAAGCAACATGACATGGATCAAATCTTCTTGCTCGCGCCAACTTCTACAGACCAACGCATTCAACATGTGGCAAATCAGGCAAGTGGATTTATCTACTATGTTTCACTCAAGGGTGTAACAGGAGCAGCAACACTAGATACGGCAGAAGCTGCTGCACGTATTCAGAAAATCAAAAATGCCACTGATATTCCAGTGGGTGTTGGTTTTGGTATTAGTGATGCCGCTTCAGCAAAAGCAATGGGTAGTGTTGCTGATGCTGTGATTGTGGGTAGTGCTTTCGTTAAAAATTTTGCAACGTTGGCAGCGGATGACGCTGTTGAACAGACGGTGAATAAAGTCAAGGAGCTTCGAGCAGCGCTCGATGAGTTAGTATGAATCAAGAAGTGAAATCAGGGAAAGTTCTTAGCCCTGCGACCCCATGGACACAACGTCCGGTTCCAGGTATTGAAGTCGCAAATGAGCAACAAATTCTCAAAGCAACATTTACTGAGCCAACGATTGAATGCCCTGAATGTCATGCTCTAGTGACACGTACAGCAATCTCTTTCAATGCGTATGTTTGTCCGCAGTGTGATGAACACTTACGAATGAAAGCTCGTGATCGTTTAAATTGGTTCTTCGACAATGTAGTAACTGAATTGGGTCAAGAGTTTAGCGCGAAAGACCCGTTAAAGTTTGTCGACACCAAGCCATATCCAGATCGTATGCGTGAAGCACAAAGCAAAACTGGTGAAACAGAAGCTTTAATTGCAATGCAAGGCAATTTAAATGGCGTTGATTTGATTGCATGTGCTTTTGAGTTCGACTTTATGGGCGGCTCTATGGGTACTGTAGTGGGTGACCGTTTTGTTCAGGCTGCCGAACTTGCTATTGCAAAACGTCAACCATTAGTCTGTTTCGCAGCTTCTGGTGGCGCACGTATGCAAGAAGGCATGTTGTCTCTTATGCAAATGGCGCGTACTTCAGCGGCGATCCAAAAATTAAAAGATGCAGGTTTACCTTATATCGTGGTGTTAACACATCCGGTGTATGGCGGTGTTACAGCTTCTTTAGCAATGTTAGGTGATATTCATATTGCTGAACCGAAAGCGATGATCGGCTTTGCAGGTAAACGTGTAATTGAACAAACTGTACGTGAAACATTGGAAGAACCATTCCAACGTGCAGAATATTTGCTTGATCATGGCGTAATCGATCAGATTGTTCATCGTCATGCTTTACGTGATACTGTATCTCGACTTGTATCGAAATTGATGAACTTACCTTGAATCAACAAGCTCCACTTTCAATAGACTCTTTAGATACATGGCTCAATTATTGGAGCCATGTTCACGTTACAGGGATAGATCTTGGTCTGGAACGTGTAATTCCTGTGGCAGAAAAGCTGGGCGTAACCCAGCCTGCTGCCAAAGTTTTTACAGTAGCCGGAACGAATGGTAAAGGCTCAACTACAACTACACTAGCTGCTATATTAAATGAGCAGGGCTACAAAGTTGGGTTATATCAGTCACCCCATATCTATCGCTTTAATGAGCGAGTCAAATTAGGTGGAGTCGAAGTCGATGATCAAAGTCTGATTGATGCTTTTGTTCAAGTCGATCAGGCTCGTCGCGATTGTGATTTAAGCTTATCTTTTTTTGAAGCAACCACTTTGGCTGCTTTTGTCATTTTTAAACAACAGCAATGCGATGTATGGGTGCTCGAAGTCGGTTTGGGCGGGCGCTTAGATGTTGTTAATGTAATTGATCCCAATGTTGCGATTATTACTAATATTGGCCTAGATCATACCGATTGGTTAGGCGATACCATTGAAAAAATTGCTTTTGAAAAAGCAGGCATTATTCGTCCACAAATTCCGGTTGTCTTTGCTGGCGAACAACTTCTACCTCAAGCAATTCAAGATAAAGCAGAAAGCACACAAGCAATTTTATATACCGTTAATCGTGATTATTTTTATAAACTCGCTGATGATGGGCAAAACTGGTACTTTGCTTCAGAAGGAACCACTTTAAAGCTTCCTTTAGGTGGTTTAGCCATCGAAAATATTGCGGGAGCGGTTGCAGCCATTTTAAATAGCGGACTTGAAATTTCTCAGTCTGCTTTAGAAAAAGGTATTCAAGCTGCACGTTTAGCAGGGCGTTTTGAACAGCGTCAAGTGGAAGGGAAAACGGTAATTTTTGATGCCGGACACAATCCACATGGTGTTGAATTTTTGTTAAAGCAATTGCGAAATTTCTTAGAATACAATAAACAGTACACAGAAGTTGTCGCAGTATTTTCAATGCTGGCAGATAAAGATATAAAATCAGTAGTCGATTTATTGAAACCTACTGTTTTACATTGGAAAATTGCTGAGTTGAATGTGCCGCGTGCTGCATCGATTCAGCAACTCAATGATGCCTTGCAAGGTCAGACAGTACAACAATATGGCAATATCAAAGAGGCATTTAAATCAGCGCTTGAGCAAACAAATAACAATCAGCTGATTTTGGCCTGTGGTTCGTTTCATACTTTAGAAGCGATTTGGGAGTATTTGGAAGAATGTCAATGAATAACAAACAACGCTGGATGGGTGGTGTTGTTTTACTGGGTGGTGGTGTTTTATTGGCAGCATTACTTCTAAAAGGAAATGAAGAAATAAAGCAGGTTGAAGTTCAGCCAGACGCATCCACAGCGCCAAAAACTCAAACTAAGCCAAAGCAAGCAACCGAAGGACAAATGGTACAACTACAACCTCTAGCGGTTGATGTTGAAACAGAAAAGCGTTTGCTAGAAGAACAGCGTCGTTCTCGTGAAAAAGCTGTTGCAGAACAAGAAGCACGTGCGGCTGAGTTTTTAGCAATGCAACAGCAAGCTGAAGCCGATGCTGCTCGTAAAGCGGCTGCCGAATATGCTGCGATTAATGCACGTCGTACAGCAGCTCAAGAAAGTTCAGATAATATTCCACCAGAGTTAGTGGGTGAGGCGAAAGCTAAAAACCAGCAAACTAACGTGGCTAATAAAACAACTGATACTTTAAAAATAGAAGCTGATAAAAAAGCAGCTGAAGCAAAACGACAAGCAGAAGCAGCTAAAAAAGCAGCCGAAGCAAAACGCCAAGCAGAAGTAGACAAAAAAGCATCAGATACTAAACGACAAGCGGAAGCCGATAAGAAAGCGGCAGATGCTAAGCGACAAGCAGAAGCTGATAAGAAAGCAGCTGAAGCAAAACGTCAGGCAGAAGCTGATAAGAAAGCAACTGAAGCAAAACGTCAGGCAGAAGCAGATAAGAAAGCATCAGATGCTAAACGCAAAGCAGAAGCTGATAAAAAAGCTGATGCTGAAAAAGCGCGAGAGCTACTTGAAAATGGCGATAAAAAGTGGATGGTGCAAGTTGCATTGGCTGCTAACCAAGCAAATGCAGATGCAGTTGTTTCTAAATTACGAGCTAAAGGCTACAAGGTAACTACGAGCCAAACCAGCAAGGGAGTCCGTATTATGGTTGGACCAGCGAAAGACCGTGATACAGCAGATGCAGCCCGTAAGAAAATTACTTCTGATTCAAGTTTAAATATGAAATCGGCTTGGGTAATTGACTGGGTGCCGCTTGATCAGCGATAACGGCTGATCATCCCCTAAATCAAATCAGGAACACTTCAAATGCTTTATTCTTGTGAGGAGTGTTCCATTCAATAGGGGGGGCTTGAAGATGAATACAACGATCAAAATATTAGAACGATTTGTTTTTGCACAAGATTCAGTGATTAGTGCACTGTCTGGAGTTGCTTGTGTGGGGGATGATGTTTATTTTGTTGGTGATAATCTCCCTTATTTATTAAGAATCAATCGAACCCAGAACATGGCCGATGCAACGGTCTTTGAAAAAATTCCATTATTTGATCCTTCAGAGCAAATACCGCTAAGTGCATTAAGCAAAGAACAGAAGCCTGATTTTGAAGCTTTAACCTCCATAAGTTGGAACGGACAATCACAGCTTTTGGTGGTGGGCTCGGGTTCTACAGAAAATCGAAAACGAGCATTACTCTATAACCCTGCCAATGATCAGGTCAGAACTTTCTTGGATGCGGTTGATTATGATTTTTTGCAGCATCAGGTTGAATTAACAGGCGGGGCTGATCTCAATATAGAAGCCATATGTTCAGATCATCGTTATTTCTATATCTTTCAACGTGGTAACATAAATCTCCATCATGGGGTTTTAGTCTTTGATTTAATCAAAATTCAAGCAGGAAAATCCTTAGAAAATGCACTTATACATTCGCTCAAACTAAGCTTAGCTGAGCTTGATGGTTCAGCAAGTGGCATTTCAGATGCTTGTTTTTTAGCGGATAAAAATTTGATTGTTGCTACAGCTGCGGTCGAACAAACACTCAATACCTATGATGACGGTGCTGTCTTAGGAAGTTTTATTTTGGTGTTTTCGCCTGATGGTAAAGCTTTAGTGACTCATTTGATTCAAGATGCGAAAGGACAGACGCTGCCAATCAAGGTTGAAGGGATTACTTGGTTAGAGTCGAGATCCGATGGCGAAGTCTTTTTATTAGTGACAGACAGTGATGGTGGTGATTCTGAAATTTTGAAGGTATTACTTAGCAACGCCGCTTTGGGAAAATCATAAAGTTAAATCATATTTTTGATGATCATTTATCTTTAAGTATATGTTTTTATATGTAATTGATAAGAATGAAAACAATAAATAAGTTGGTGATTGAGCCAACTTATTTGCCTAATAATCGAGTTTGCATACAAAAGCAATCCAGTCTTTAGCTGTTGGAATTCGACAGTTGTTGTTGAGTCCATTTTACATTTTCAGGTGTAAATAGGCGGTCAATGTTCTTCCAGATAATATGATAGCCATAACCGCCTTGTTTCATTTCTTTAACCGCATCATCAATTGCCCAATTCTCAAAAATAATACGATACATGGCAACACTGGCTCCTGTACGGTCTGAACCATGGTAACAGTGCAATAAAACACGTTGATTATTCTGTTTGGCAATCTTAATTTGTTGCATGACTTCTAACAGATCTTGTCGGTCAATTGCCCAAGTGTTGATAGGAATATGTGCAAGGTTAAAATTTTCATTTTTAAAAACTAAATCATCTGCTGCTTTGGCTCTTAGGTTAATAATAGTTCCAATTTGATGATGTTTTAACTCGGGAATCATCGTTACATCTGGTTGTTCACTGCGAAAAACAGTATCACTAATCTGATAAAAGTTATGATTCTGAGAGACTAAAGTGCCCCAGTCTTTTGGTCGTTGCTCATGGGCAATACTTTCATGCTGCATACATCCCTGTAAATTTATACAGATGGCAAGTGTGATGAGTGATAATTTTTTCATGTTTGATACCGGTTAAGCTCATAAGGATCATGAGCACAAATTATTTCAATCGTTGGCTCATGTTGAGCTAAATGCTGTAAGCGTTTGAGGTTAACAAGACGTTGCTCATTATCTTCTGCAAATGTTTTTTCCAGCAAATTAAGTGATCTTAATTTATTTTTAGGGTTTAACTCTAGGTGTGAGTAGTACGCATCCCCACAAAATAATAACCATTGATTTTGTTGCTTTATGGCAATGCCACAATGACCAGCTGAGTGACCCAATAAAGGCACCATTAAAATTTCATCTTGAAAAAGAGGAAAGCCTTTTACCTTTTCAAGGTTAAACCATGCTTCACCTTGCTGATATTCAACAAAGTTCCAGTAACGATGGTCTTTATATTGATTGGTTCTATAGCGAAGTTTGCCCTTAAGATTTGGAAGTTGGGCCGCGTTATATTCTGCCGCTAAAACATGAACTGTGGCATGTGGAAAATCTGAAATTCCACCTGCATGATCAAAATCAAGATGAGTAACAAATATATGTTGTACATCCTTAGGACTAAATCCGAGCTTTTGGATTTGCTGGATGGCACTAAACTCGAGGTTAGTCTCAATTTTGCCTAAACGTTGGACTAATGAACCTAGTCGCTGCTTCATATGTAGGTAATCTTGCAGCCCAAAGCCTGTATCAATAAGCACTAGACCTCGATCGGTTTCAACCAGAAGGCAATGGCAGACAACTTCAGCCCGGAAGCCTTTTTGTCCAAAGAGTGGGGCACAAACTGGGCACATGCTGCCGCACTTTAAATGATGAATTTTATAGATCATGATTTTTATTTTTTATACCGAATCGCTTCGAGTTATAACTGATCTGGGCAGTAAAAACCATGTGTATTCAATACATAAATAAAAAGCCATCACGTTGGATGACTTTTTAGGGTGTGATATTTACTTAAGATTTTCTAAAAATTTGGTACTTATTTTCGATGCTCTGTTATGAACTTTTTAACTGGTTACGTATGTGCTGCTGACAGTTTTTATTCGAAAAGTTTCGAATGTTTGCCTACGCACTTCGTTTGTCTTGTAGCGAACTTTTCAAATGCTTGCCTACGCACTTCGTTTGTCTTGTAGCCAACTTTTCGAATGCTTGCCTACGCACTTCGTTTGTCTTGCACTTCGATTAAAGCCTTTTTTAAAGGCTTTTAAAATCACTACATAACTGTTGGCTTTATTAGGAAACTTTCAAATGTTTGCCTACGCGCTTCGCTTGTCTTGCAAGCAATAAAAACCTTTAGTCGGTTTTATTGCTTTCAGGCTGTGGTGTTAAGCGTAAATAAGGTTTAACCGCTGTATAGCCTTTAGGGAAGCGCTGTTTAATTTCTTCTTCATCTTTAAGTGATGGCACAATAACGACATCTTCGCCTTGTTGCCAGTTCGCTGGCGTCGCTACTTTATGCTTGTCAGTTAATTGTAATGAGTCAACAACACGTAAGACTTCATTAAAATTTCGGCCTGTTGAAGCAGGGTAGGTAATGATTAAGCGAACTTTTTTATTCGGATCAATAATCACTAATGAACGTACTGTCAGTGTTTCACTGGCATTTGGATGAATGAAACCATATAGCTCAGAGACTTTACGATCTTTATCTGCAATGATTGGAAAATTTACAGTTGTATTTTGTGTTTCGTTAATGTCATTGATCCATCCCTTATGAGACTCTACATCATCTACTGACAAAGCAATCGCTTTAACATTACGCTTCGTAAATTCATCTTTTAATTTTGCTGTATAACCTAACTCTGTTGTACATACGGGCGTATAGTCGGCTGGATGTGAAAATAAAATTCCCCAACTATCCCCTAGAAAATCATAAAAATTAATTGTGCCTTCACTCGATTCTTGTTGAAAATCGGGGGCTGTATCTCCTAATCGTAGTGTCATGATCGTTCCTCAATTGCTCATAATTTGTTATTCGATCCAATGAATATGCAGCATTATCTTTATGATTAAAATTATTGTTTTTGTATTTTATTATGAGTTTTTTATATAAGTGTAAATATATATGACTAAAACTCACTATTTTATGTGCTTAATCAATGTAACTTTAAGGTAAATTTGCTAAATTAGATTTCTCGGAAGTTATGCTTAATAGATGAGCGTTAATGTTACGTTTTTAGGTGCAAGGTACATTACGGGGGACTAGGCGAATGATAAAACCATTCGTCTAACTATCAGATTTTTTTTAGGGGTTTTGTGCAAAACCCTTGTACTTCAAATTTCTGGCACCATAATAAACGACTGAGAAAAAGTTTATTCATTTGACCAAGCAAGATTTAGAGAGTTTATCCATGTTGGCAAGTCTGATCGGAGGTATCTTCGGTACAAAAAATGAGCGCGAACTCAAACGCATGCGCAAAATTGTTGAGCAAATCAATGCGCTCGAGCCGACGATATCAGCTTTAAGCGATGCAGACTTATCTGCAAAAACTCCAGAATTCAAACAACGTTATAATAATGGCGAAAGTTTAGATAAATTACTTCCAGAAGCGTTTGCAGTGTGTCGTGAAGCTGCCAAACGTGTAATGGGCATGCGTCACTATGACGTTCAGCTTATTGGTGGTATTACCTTACATGAAGGTAAGATTGCCGAAATGCGTACCGGTGAAGGTAAAACCCTTATGGGTACTTTGGCGTGTTATTTAAACGCATTAAGTGGCGAAGGCGTTCATGTCATTACTGTGAACGATTATTTGGCACAGCGTGATGCTGAGTTGAACCGCCCATTATTTGAATTTTTGGGTTTATCTATTGGTACGATCTATTCAATGCAAGGTCCGTCTGAAAAAGCGGAAGCTTATCTTGCTGATATTACTTATGGTACCAATAACGAATTCGGTTTTGACTACTTACGTGACAACATGGTGTTTTCTTTAGCAGAAAAGAAACAACGTGGCTTGCACTATGCCATTATCGATGAAGTTGACTCAATCTTGATTGATGAAGCACGTACACCATTAATTATTTCTGGTCAAAGTGAAGACTCTTCACATCTTTATGCTGCAATCAATACGATTCCCCCTAGATTACGTCCGCAAAAAGAAGAAAAAGTTGCAGATGGTGGACATTTCTGGATCGATGAAAAACAGCGTTCAGTTGAAATGACTGAAATTGGTTATGAAACTGTTGAACAAGAACTCATTCAGATGGGCTTGTTGGCTGAAGGTGAAAGCTTATATTCAGCAACAAATCTAAGCCTTGTTCATCATGTGTCTGCTGCTATCCGTGCACATTTCTTATTCCAACGCGATGTTCACTATATTATTCACGATGGCGAAGTCGTGATTGTTGATGAACATACTGGCCGTACAATGCCGGGCCGTCGTTGGTCAGAAGGTTTGCATCAAGCAGTTGAAGCGAAAGAAGGTTTAGAAATTCAGCCTGAAAACCAGACTTTAGCGACCACAACATTCCAGAACTATTTCCGTCTATATAAAAAGCTTTCAGGTATGACAGGTACTGCTGATACTGAAGCTGCGGAAATGAAAGAAATTTATGGCCTTGATGTTGTGATTATTCCAACTCACCGCCCAATGGTACGTAATGACCAAAACGATTTAATTTATTTAAACCGTAATGGTAAATATGACGCGATTATTCAGGAAATTACGAATATTCGTGAGCAAGGTGTGGCACCGATTCTTATTGGTACAGCGACCATTGAAGCCAGTGAAATTTTATCTTCTAAGTTAATGCAAGCTGGTATTCATCACGAAGTGTTGAATGCAAAACAACATGAGCGTGAAGCTGACATTATTGCTCAAGCGGGTAGCCCGAATGCAGTAACGATTGCAACGAACATGGCGGGTCGTGGTACAGACATTATCTTGGGTGGTAACTGGAAAGCGAAACTTGCCAAACTTGAAAACCCTACTGCTGAAGATGAAGCACGTCTGAAAGCACAATGGGAACAAGACCATGAAGATGTATTGCAATCAGGTGGTTTGCATATCATTGGTTCTGAACGCCATGAATCACGTCGTATTGATAACCAGTTACGTGGTCGTGCGGGTCGTCAAGGTGACCCTGGTGTTTCTCGTTTCTATTTGTCTCTTGAAGATGACCTTATGCGTATTTTCGCAGGTGACCGCGTAGTTGGAATGATGCGCGCGATGGGTCTACAAGAAAATGAAGCGATTGAACACAAAATGGTGAGTCGTTCAATTGAGAACGCTCAGCGTAAAGTTGAAGCTCGTAACTTTGATATTCGTAAAAACTTATTGAAATACGATGATGTGAATAATGAACAACGTAAGATCATTTATTCACAACGTGATGAAGTTTTAGCTGAAAATACCTTAAAAGAATACGTCGAAGAAATGCATCATGAAGTGATGAAAGGCGTGATTGCTAACTTTATTCCACCTGAGTCAATTCATGACCAGTGGGATGTTGAAGGTTTAGAGAATGCTTTACGTATCGATTTGGGCATTGAGCTGCCAATTCAGGAATGGTTAGACCAAGATCGCCGTCTGGATGAAGAAGGTTTAGTTGAACGAATCAGTGATGAAGTGATTGAACGTTATCGTCAACGCCGTGCTCAAATGGGTGCTGAATCAGCAGCAATGCTTGAACGCCACTTCGTTTTAAACTCTCTTGATCGTCATTGGAAAGATCACTTAGCTGCAATGGATTACTTGCGTCAAGGTATTCACTTACGTGGCTATGCGCAAAAAAATCCTGAACAGGAATACAAGAAAGAAGCTTTCAACTTGTTTGTAAATATGCTCGGTATTATCAAAACTGATGTTGTGACTGATTTGTCTCGTGTACATATCCCAACACCAGAAGAACTTGCAGAAATGGAAGCCCAACAGCAGCAGCAAGCTGAATCGATGAAGCTTTCTTTCGAGCATGATGATGTTGATGGTTTAACTGGAGAAGTTACTGTTTCTCAAGAAACCATGAACGAGTCTGCCGATCAGCAAGCTTTCCCTGTTCCAGAAAGCCGCAATGCGCCATGCCCATGTGGATCTGGATTAAAATATAAGCAGTGTCACGGTAAGATCTAATCTGCCTTCACAAAAAAAGCAGAACAACTGTTCTGCTTTTTTTATGTTTGTAGTAAGCCTGTGAATAATGTTTGCAGTTTTAAGCATTAAATGCTATTTACTTCTCATCCAGAGTGTATGTTGGAAAGACAATGAAAAAAGTATTACAACCTTTATTTTTAACTGTTCTTGCTGTGCCTAGTTTTGTTTTCGCAGCAGAAGCAGCTTCAGCCCCTCAAACGACAACGGTTGATAAAGTACTTGCAGCAAAAGGGCCAACTTCGGCTCAAGCTGTAGTGAAGCAAGAAAATACAACAGTGATTAGCCCGCGTACAGGTATTCGCTATACGTTAGGTAACACAGCTAATCGCCCAATTATTTTACAAACCACTGCGATTGCTCCGGCAAACTCAGCAAACATTAATCGTATTGTGGCAACTAACCCTGCTTTATCTGCGAAGAGCCAAGAAAAAGCAAAAGTGGCTTTAATTGGTGAAGCAGCTGTAGCAGGAGCAGCCGCCGTTGCAGCAAGCAATGTAGCAGCTCCAGCATCAATAAATTAAGCTGTATCTATAAAAAAAGCCGGTCAATCATGAACCGGCTTTTTTATATAAGAATTTCTAGTTTTTAGATCTGATTATTCACATCATCATTTTTTGTTTCACGAATGAATAAAAAAGCGATGAGTGATAGAAGTGATGCCGCAGTAAGATAATAACCAACTGCATATAAACCATAAGTTTCAGCAAGTTTAGTGGCAATGAGTGGAGCAAAAGATGCACCAAAAATACCTGCCAAGTTAAACGTTAATGCTGAACCCGTATAACGAACTGAAGTTGGGAAAAGTTCCGAAAGAACTGTACCAATCGGACCATAGGTCAAGCCCATAATCGACAAGCCTGTACATAAGAAGAGAAAGACGATTAACGTATTTCCAGACTCTAACATGCTAGAGAAGAACAAACCGAAAATCGCAGCAGCAATACAAACACAAATAGAAGTGGCTTTACGTCCAAATTTTTCTGCAAAAATAGCTGATAAAGGAATGAATGCAGCGAAGCACAGTGTGGCAAAGAGTTGAAGTTCTAAGAACTCACCACGCGCATAGCCTAATTTGGTAGTTCCCCAGTTTAAGGCAAATACGGTTGTAAGATAGAACACCACAAAAGTACAGATTGCTGCAATCGTACCAAGTACAAGTTTACCTGTATGTTTGGTTACGACTTCTTTAAATGGAATATTGACTTCTTTTTGCTTATCCAAAACTTTTTGGAATGCTGGAGTCTCATGGAGTTTCAAACGGATATATAAGCCAACAATCACTAATACAGCACTTGCAATAAAGGGAATACGCCAGCCCCATTGCATGAATGCCTGCTCAGGAATGGCTGCACCCAATAATAAAAATGAACCTGTTGCTAAAATAAAGCCAATTGGAGCCCCAAGCTGTGGGAACATGCCATACCATGCGCGTTTACCCTCAGGTGCATTCTCTGTCGCAAGTAATACAGCACCGCTCCATTCACCACCTAAACCTAAGCCTTGCCCTAGACGGCATACAGCTAATAGTAATGGAGCGACAATTCCAATCTGTGCATATGTTGGAAGTAAACCAATACAGACTGTTGAAATACCCATGGTGAGCAAAGCTGCAACTAGAGTGGCTTTACGACCAATACGGTCTCCTAAATGACCGAATAATGCTGCACCGATAGGACGGGCAATAAAGGCAATGGCGAAGGTTGCTAAAGATTGTAATACTGCGGCACTGCCACTACTAGCAGGGAAAAACAGGTGAGGAAAAATAATAACGGCAGCTGTTGCATAGATATAAAAGTCGAAGAACTCAATGGTTGTACCGACTAAGCTTGCAAACAAAACCCGCGCTTTTGAATTAGTGGCTACTGCCGGAGCAGCAGTCGCAGAAGTTGACTCCATATAAGACCTTATATCAGTTAAAATTTATTTTTAATTTACTATTCTTTTTAAAGACATATTTTTCTCAAAGAATAGCGTGAAAGAACATCATCCATGACTCTTTCAGGATCACTGAATAAGAGTGAAAAATGAACTAAACAATGTACCAATAGATCGCAAGAAAGTGTGCTCCTGCACCTAAAAGCACAAAAATGTGCCAGATCGCATGGGTATATCTTACCTTTTTTAACGCGTAAAACAATGCTCCAACCGTATAAGCTAACCCGCCAATAATCAAGAAAATCAATGCGTCTTTACTTAAATAAGTACGCATATCATCCATTACAAAAACGGCAAGCCATCCCATTACAATATAGGCCAGCAAAGAAATTTTTTGAAAACGATGAATAAAAACTAACTTGAAAAGTGTACCAATTGCAGCAATGCTCCAGAGTGCAATAAGCAGAATATGGGCTTTTTGTGTAGGAATCGCGATGCTTAAGAAAGGGGTATATGTTCCAGCAATTAAATAATAAATAGCAGTGTGGTCTAGTTTCTTATACCAGTAACGTAGATTTTGTGTTTGAGCAAAGTGATAGAGAGTTGAACTCGTGAAAACCAGAATTAGACTAAATGAGTATACCCATAAACCCACCCATTGAGCAGTTGGAAGATAAGATCCCTTCATAATTAAAAAGATAGAAGCAATAACTGCCATAACGACACCAGCTCCATGGCTGTAAGCGTTAAGTAGTTCCTCTTTAGGATCGTAAGTTTCCACCACAGATTTACTCATGAGTTTAATTTTTTTGATTAAAAATACAAATGTATAGAAATACAAAACAGTCGTAAAGTTATTTTATTTTTAATCCTAGACCCTTTAAACTTCTATTTTATATGAGTCTTCATTTTTTAGGTATATCCGTGTCGGTTTTCTCCTTTGAGCAAGAACAGCAATTCTTTTATGAAATCAAACAAATGCTTGATGAGCAGACTTTTGAGCGTTTGATTTTGAGCCAATATAAAGGAGAGTTGGAACAACTGGAAAAAATCACTTTCCGTGTTGTAGAGTTACATGGACAAAAGCAGCTTTCGGCTTTATATCACTATACGACCCAAGATGTGACCAAAAATTATTCATTTGAAGAGGGCTTAGAACAGATTGCAGCACTTTTAGTGCAGTGTAAGCAAGCGAACTTATTTTCAACTACTCAAGAAATTCAACTTAAAAAAAATAAGAAAAAAGCCCTATTAAATATGGGTAAAAAGCTGGCTGTAAATGCGCCACAAACGGTTCAGGCGCATGATCGTGAAAAGCAACGCTATGTACAGCAAGGCAATGCATTTCTAAAAGAGCTTGGTATTACCGATGAAAAAGGCCAAATCATTCCAAGCATGGCCCGTAAATGGAAACAGATAAATAAATTTATTGAAATTTTTGCGAGCGCCTATGAACAGATTGACGCATCTCAGCAAGAGTTACGGATTGTCGATTTCGGTTCGGGTAAAGGCTATTTAACTTTTGCTTTATATGATTATTTGCAAGAACAACAAAAAACACCTCTGATTACCGGCGTTGAATTACGCCCAAATCTGGTTGAATTTTGCCAAAAAGTTGCAGATAAAGTTGATTTCAATCATTTAGATTTTTTTGAAGGTGATGTACGTAGTTATCAACCGGAAAAGTTAGATGTCATGATTGCCTTGCATGCTTGTGACATTGCTACCGATTTTGCGATTCATACTGGCATTCGTTTAAATGCATCAATGATTATGTGTGCTCCATGTTGCCATAAAGAGTTGCGCCCACAATTACATAGCCCAGAAGTGTTACAACCCATGCTACAGTTTGGTATTCATGCTGGTCAGCAAGCTGAAATGTTAACCGATACATTACGTGCATTACTTTTAAAAGCTTATGGCTATGAAACCAAAGTTTTTGAGTTTGTATCGCTTGAACATACCAGTAAAAACAAAATGATTCTGGCGACGAAGCGTAAGGATGTTACTCAGCCTGATGCCAAGATCATGGCTCAAATTCAAGCCTTGAAAGACATGTATGGTATTAAAAAACAAACTCTAGAATTGTTATTACAAGACCAGTTGCCTATCGAGAATATTGGTTGTAAGTGTTAAGCAGGTTAACCCATGTATAAAATTATAGCGGGTGGGTGGGAGCAGCTTGAGAAAGATGCCAAGCTCATTCGTGAGCAGGTTTTTATTCAAGAACAGGGAATTGCCCCTGAAGATGAATGGGATGATTTGGATGCCATGGTTTTACACTTTATTGTGTATGACCGTGAGCAACCAATTGCTACAGCGCGATTGTTGCCACAGCATAGTGTAGGACGTGTTGCTGTTTTAATGCCTTATCGAAAGCAGGGTATAGGTAAAATTTTAATGCAGCATATTATTGAATATGCGCGTCATCATAAATTACCTTTCCTAAAGCTTTCAGCTCAAACTTATGTGACCGCGTTTTATGAAGCATTGGGCTTTGTAGTTCAAGGCGAGGAATATCTAGATTGTGGTATCCCACATATTGATATGACTTTAGAGTTAAATTGAGACTTCTTTTTAGAAATCTCAATTTGGCATTATTTCATTGCATTCCAGCTTTCAATGGCTTGTAAGCCTGTCTCTAAACCGACTTCATAGCTATAGCGAAGCTTTTTCGGATTGGTGCTTAAACGACCTGCCATATTCTTAAGGGGTGGCGGGCAAATTTCTAAAATTTGCTGGTCTGGGTTAGAACCACGGACAAAATCTACTGAAGCATTATATCGAGCACAACGGCTACGTAAGCTGTTTGCAAAACCATAATGATGTTTAAACGCATATTTCGCGAGGAATTGATCCCCTCTACTACTGGCTTTAAAGTAATTTTTTGGGCGAGTGCGTAAAACTAACAGTTTTTTGACATCACTTTGCTGAGCCGTCCAGCGAACAGGTAGGGCATCTGCAACGCCACCATCAAAGTATGGTTCACCCATAATGTCGACTGGGTGGCGAGTTAAAACTGGAATCGAGCTAGACGCACGAAGCGCATTCAACAAGTTGTCTTTACCCGCACGAAGATATTCAGCATGACCTGTTTTGGCATGCGTCAACACCATATAAAAATCAGGATTTTTGGCAAAAAGACTTTGCTGATCAAGTGGATGTTCTTTTTCACCAACTTCCCACATCCATTCTAAATCAAGTAAATCGCCGCCTTTAAAAAAGCGTTTGTAATCGATAAATTCAGGACGGAGGGAGTGATCAATATAAAACGTTAACGTGCGGCCTTGTTGACCTGCTAAGTAGTTTGCAACGTTGGTGGAACCAGATGATACTCCAACGTATAGATCGAAAGGATTGAACTGTTGCTGTAAAAAAGCATCAAGTACGCCACTGGTAAAGGCACCACGCATGCCTCCACCCTCTACAACAAGTGCATTACGGGAAAAATCTGTCATTTGATATCTAATTACTGAGTTGAGTTCTGATGTTCTTTCATATCCATTTCAGACATGTTGTCACTATGTTGAGCGTGTTGCTCTGTGGCATTTTCAGCTTTTTGCTGCATTTGCTCTTGTTGTGCTTTGCGCTGAGCCCCTGGCATATAGTCAGGTTCATTACTCATCGCTAAATAGAAAAAGCCAAGGAAAATCGCACTCAAAACACCAACGATCAGAACAAATTTCCAACCTAAAATTGCTGACTCGGAAGAATTTTTATCGGACATAAGGATTTCTCGAATGTGCTTTAGAAGCACAAAAATGAAGTCTATTTATAGCATATTTAGGCAGGAGGCTGAAATCTTAAAGGTCATAAAGAAAAACCCATATAAATAAAATATATTTATATGGGCAATGTTTATGCAGTTTTTAAATATCCAATAAGTCTAAATTATTGAATATTTTGTTTCTGCTCAGCTTTGGTTTTTAGCAAAGTTGGAGGTGTAAAACGTTCACCATATTTGACAGCTAATTCTTCAGCTCGTTTTTGTGCTTTATCAGTACCATATTGGTTGAGGAACTGGATCGCACCTCCCGTCCAAGGAGCGTAACCAATACCAAAGATAGAGCCAACATTGGCATCAATAACCGACTCCAAAACACCTTCTTCATAACAACGAAGGGTATCTAAGGCCTGTACAAACAGAATGCGATCGATTATATCTTGTTCAGAAATGTCGTGATCTTTTTGCCAGCGGTTTAAACCTTCCCATAAATGCTTTTTACCATTTTCTGGATATTCATAGAAACCTGCTCCAGCCGCCTTACCTTTACGGTTTAACTCATGAATCATGGTATGAACGACCTCATCGACAGAGGTCTTAGGCAAATCTTTCCCTTCAGCTTGCAAAGCTTTACGTGCTTCACTGGCAACATGTTCGGTTAAAGTTAAAGATACTTCATCTTGAATAGCGAGGGGACCTACAGGCATGCCTGCTTTAAGCGCTGCCATTTCAATACGCGCTGGATGAACGCCTTCGGCAAGTAAGCGCATACCTTCTTGAATAAAAGTACCAAACACACGACTGGTAAAGAAGCCACGACTATCATTGACAACAATAGGCGTTTTTCCAATTTGTTGTACAAAGTCGTAGGCTTTAGCAAGTGTGTCGCTTGAAGTGTTTTTACCTTTAATAATCTCAACCAACTGCATTTTGTCGACTGGGCTAAAGAAATGTAGTCCAATAAACTTTTGGTCATCTTTACTCGCTGTCGCCAAACCTGTGATTGGTAGGGTGGAAGTATTCGATGCAAAGATTCCACTTTCAGCTAAATATTGTTCAGCTTCTTGAGTGACTTTGGCTTTGAGCTCTTGGTTTTCAAATACTGCTTCAATAATGAGATCACAGCCTTGTAAGTCTTGTGCTGAGGCAGTTGCTGTAATGAGGGATAATACTTGGTCACGTTTTTCTGCGGTCATACGGCCTTGAGAAACGCGTTTATCAAGGAGTTTCTGTGAATAGGCTTTGCCTTTTTCAGCATTTTCAACAGATACATCTTTTAGTACAACAGGAATGCCTTTAATTGCGGTTGAATATGCAATACCAGCACCCATCATGCCTGCACCTAACACACCAACTTTGGTGGCTTGCCATTTTGCAACATCGGCAGGGCGGCTAGCACCAGACTTAATTGCATTTAGACCGTGCCAGAAAGTGCCGATCATATTTTTAGAGATCTGACCCGTGGTGAGTTGGGTGAAGTAACGAGATTCGATGCGTAAAGCGGTATCTACATCGACCTGAGCGCCTTCGACTGCTGCTGCCATAATTGCTTCAGGAGCAGGGTAACAACCTTTGGTTTTGTCTCTTAACATGGCTGGGGCAATAGCAAGAACTTGTGCAACTGCTGGAGTCTTTGGATCGCCACCCGGAATTTTATAACCCTTCACATCAAAAGGTTGTTGAGACTTGGGATAGGCTTTTACCCATGCGATCGCTTTATCTAAAAGCTCTTGTTCGTTTTCAGCAGTGTCATGTATCAGACCTAAAGATTTTGCTTTATCGACACCAAATTGCTTGCCTTCCATTAAGAAAGGAAATGCATTTTGTAAGCCAAGTAGGCGTACCATGCGGACAATACCACCGCCACCTGGTAACAGGCCTAAAGTGACTTCAGGTAGGCCGAACTTACTTTTTGGGTCATTAATGGCAATGCGGTGATGGCAACTTAATGCTATTTCCCAACCGCCACCAAGCGCTGTGCCATTTAAGGCTGCAACTACGGGAATACCTAATGTTTCAATGGTACGTAAATGGCCTTTTAACTTTTCAACCATGTTGAAAAAATCAGTGGCATGTTCAGGCTGAACCTGAATAAGCTCATCTAAGTCGCCGCCTGCAAAGAAAGTTTTTTTGGCTGAGCGGAAAATAACGCCCGCAAGTGCTGTTTCTGCTTTTAGTTTTTGGGTTGCTTCATCAAGCGAGTCACGAAACTCGGCATTCATGGTATTTGCAGATTGACCTGTTGAATCAAGCGTTAAAATGACAATGTTATCGGCATTTTTTTCGTATTGGATTGCACTCATCTTTAATATCCCTAATCTTTATACGCGTTCAATAATGGTGGCAATACCCATACCACCGCCAACACAGAGCGTCGCTAAACCGCGCTTTTTATTTTGACGTTCAAGCTCATCAAGTAGCGTGCCTAAAATCATGGCACCCGTTGCACCTAATGGATGGCCTAAAGCAATCGCACCGCCATTTACGTTAACTTTTTCTGGTGGAACATTGAGTTCATTGATAAAACGCATTACAACTGCTGCAAAGGCTTCATTGACTTCAAACAAATCAATATCATCAATGGTAAGACCAGCTTTTTCTAAGGCTTTACGTGCAGCAGGAGCAGGGCCAGTAAGCATGATCGTTGGGTCTGTCCCTACGAGTGCAGTCGCCAAAACTTTAGCGCGTGGTTTTAAGTTTTGTTCTTTCACGGCTTTTTCTGAGGCCAATAAAACAACAGCAGCTCCATCGACAATGCCAGATGAGTTACCTGCATGATGAACATGATTGATTTTTTGTGCTTCAGGGTATTTTTGTAAGGCGATGGCATCAAAACCCATTTGTCCCATCATTTCAAAACTTGGGTTGAGTTTAGTCAGTCCTTCAACTGTCGTATTTCCTTTAATAAATTCATCTTTTTCTAAAATCACCACACCCGAGTGATCTTTTACTGGAACCACTGATTGATCGAAATAGCCATTTGCCTGAGCTGCTGCAGCTTTTTGCTGAGAATTTACTGCAAATGTGTCTACATCTTCGCGAGTATAACCATCTAAGGTTGCAATGAGGTCAGCCCCCACACCTTGTGGAACAAATGATGATTTAAGGTTTGTTTCAGGGTCTAACGCCCACGGCCCGCCATCTGAGCCCATTGGAATGCGTGACATTGACTCGACGCCACCAGCAACCACTAAATCTTCCCAGCCTGAGCGAACTTTCATTGCTGCCATGTTAACTGCTTCTAAACCTGAAGCACAAAAACGATTGATTTGCACCCCAGCAACATCATCATTCCAACCTGCTGCAATGGCGGCTGTTTTTGCAATATCACCGCCTTGGTCACCAATTGGCGTTACACAGCCCAGAACAATATCGTCGACTTTAGACGTATCGAGTTGATGACGCTGCTGTAATTCGTTTAATAAAGTGGTAAGTAAGGTAATTGGTTTTACTTCGTAAAGAGAGCCGTCTTTTTTTCCTTTTCCGCGTGGTGTGCGAATGGCATCAATAATATAAGCCTCGCTCATAACAGTTCCTTTTTTATTGCTTAAAATTTATTTGTGTTTTGAGTGTACTGGTTTTAATAGCGAGTGCAATGACGATAAGCGCACCAGTCAGGTGATGATTTTTGCCAATAGAGATACAAAAAAGCCCAAGTTGAACTTGGGCTAAATGTGAAACTTAAATAGATTAAAGAATTAATGGTAACCGTGTAGCTGGCGATATAAGCCAGGAGTCACACCAGTCCACTTTTTAAATGCGCGGTGGAAAGTACTGGTTTCACTAAAGCCAACTTGTTGTGCAACATCTTCAAGTGTTAATTCTGGGTTGAGTAACAAATGAATAGCAGCATCTCGGCGTAGGGCATCTTTCACGCCTTGGTAGCTTTTACCTTCAGCAGCCAAGCGGCGGCGTAAGGTTTGAGGAGATAAGTACAGCATTGATGCAACGTCATTAAGCGTTGGCATTTCTTCACCAATCTGGCTTTTGAGTACGTCACGAATACGAGAAGTCAGCGAGTTGGTGTTTTTGAATTTTACTAAAAGCTGAGCAGGAGCTGCTTTTAAGAACTCTTCTAGCGTTTTTTCATCTTGGCGGATTGGTAAGTCAAGATAATCGGCTGCAAAGGTAATTTCAGTACGCGGTGCATCAAACTGCATGACCGGCGCAAAAAATAATGCATCATATTCATCTGCATGGGCAGGACGTGGATAGCTAAAATGAACACGTTCTAACGGTAAGCGACGTTCAATCAGCCACGATGCCAAACCATGCCAAATCATTAACATACTTTCAGTAATGAAATGGTCCGGATCTAATGTTTTTGGAATGAGTGGAACTAAACGTGCTTCATGTTTGTCACGCTCTAGGCTTACAGACCATTCATCACCGAATAATTTGTAAAATTGAGATGAGAGTTCAAGGGCTTGGCCCAAGGTTTTTGCATGAATAATCAACTGACACATAATGGCAAAAGTGCCCAAACGACGTGGCTGTACATCAAAACCGACGTGTTCATCTTGTGTGACCATCCACAACATTTTTATAAAACGAGTGTATTGTTCTGGCGAGATTCGAGCTTTAGGTTGACGTAATAGTTCCGCTTCGATACCCACATGTGAAAGTAACGTCTCGACATCCATGCCAAGGCGTTTTACGCCTGTCAAAGCCGCATTCACGAAGTGGATGCTAATCGTATCGCGACTCATATTGAATCCTTCAGTCTCTTTGATGTTCACTTTAAATTGACCTAAATGACCGTCTAAAAAAATAAATTGGCGATTTACAACAGAGTAAAAGCACTTTTTACATGTTAAATTGCCGAAATGATCAAGGTAAATGGCTGAACATGACATTGTTTTAGAATATTTGCTTAACTAATATAAAAGAAAATATGAATAATAGTGGTTAAAAAACGATGACGACAGCATTAAATGGACTTAAAGTTCTCGATTTCTCGACACTCTTACCTGGACCTTTTGCCACAATGTATTTAGCCGATATGGGTGCAGAAGTCATCCATATTGAATCTCCATCACGTCCAGATTTAATTCGCATTATGCCGCCTTATGCAAATGGACAAGCAACGGCACATAGTTATTTAAATCGAAATAAACAGTCGATTGTTCTCGATTTAAAAGATCCGGCGAGTATTGAGCTGATTAAAGCCAAGATTTCCGAATTTGATATTGTCATCGAGCAGTTTCGACCTGATGTGATGCGCCGTCTAGGATTAGACTACTCAACGCTTGCAGAAATTAATCCACGTTTAATTTATTGTTCAATTACCGGATATGGACAGACTGGAATCTATAAAGACCGAGCAGGGCATGACATTAACTATTTAGCTTTAGCTGGTATTGCTGGGTATAGCGGCCGACAAGACAGTGGCCCGCCACCGCTTGGCATTCAAGTTGCAGATATTGCAGGTGGTTCACTTCATGCAGTCATTGCTATTTTAGCCGCAGTGGTCGAGCGTGATCGTAGTGGCATGGGGCAATATATTGATATTTCTATGACAGATTGCGTGGCAAGCTTAAATAGTATGGCCGCATCAGCCACACTTGCTGCACAAGTTGAGCAGGCTCCAGAACATGGCATGCTCAATGGTGGCATTTTCTATGATTATTATATAACGCAAGATGGGCGCTATCTATCAATTGGTAGTCTTGAACCACAATTTATGTCAGGTTTATCAATAGCTCTTGATTTGCCACTATTATTACAAAAAGGTGCTTCATTAGATGCCGATGACCGACAAGAAGTTAAACAAGCTATTCAAGAAAAAATTAAAACTAAATCATTTAAAGAATGGCATGAAATATTCGCAAATCTTGATGTGTGTGTAGAACCTGTTTTAAACCTAACTGAGGCTTTAAATTCTCCCTTAGCACAACAACGTGGATGGATTGTGGATGTACCTTTGCAAAATAATACAGCAGATACAGAACCACAATTGGCATGTCCAATTAAGTTTTCAAGATCTAAAATGAGATATTCCTTTATAGGTCAAAAGCTTGGCGAAGGGCGATGGTAAGGGCTTGATGTTATTTTTTAGTCAGGGTGGGTGAAAATTATTATCTGATTAATCAATTAATTAACATTTTGAATAATTTCTTTACATAAAATTAGCGTACCCTTAATAAACAAAGACATAAAAGGTATGTAAACATGAAAGCACATAAATCCTTGATGGCTTCTTGTTTATCCGTTTTATCAATTACCCTTTTTATTCAGCATGCACAAGCTGCGGCTGCATTTGACCCAAATAGTCCGTGGATGTTGGGTGATTGGAACGGTCAACGCACAGCGTTACAAGCACAAGGTTATGATTTTTCGTTTGGATATACCGGTGAATATGCCGGTATTTTAGACTCAAAGCAGACATCTACCCATGGTAGTGCTTATACGGGGCAACTTGCTTTAGGAACTCATTTTGACCTAAATAAAATTTTAGGTTGGCAAGATACAGAAGCTCAAATCACGTTAACTTATCGTGATGGTCAATCACTTTCTGAACATTCACCGGCTTTAGCTGGGCATTTGAGTTCTGTACAGGAAGTGTGGGGGCGTGAGCAAACTTGGCGTTTAACAGATTTGTGGATTAAGAAAAAATTCATGGATCAAAAGTTAGACGTTAAAGTGGGTCGTTTTGGTGAAGGTGAAGACTTTAATAGTTTTGACTGTGATTTCCAGAACTTGGCGCTTTGTGGTTCTCAAGTAGGGAACTGGGTTGGTGATCAGTGGTATAACTGGCCAGTTAGCCAATGGGCAATGCGTGTTAAATATAACTTGCAACCTGACTTATATACGCAAATTGGTGTATATGAATATAACCCAGAAAATCTGGACCGAGGCAAAGGTTTTAATCTAAGTACTGATGGTTCTCACGGTGCAATTATTCCTGCCGAAGTGGTTTGGTCACCTAAATTAGGTGCTCAAAGCATGTCTGGTGAATACCGTTTAGGGTATTACTATAGCACTGCTGATGCCGAAGAAATTGCTGATAAGACCAAAAACTCTCATAAGCAAGGTGTTTGGGTAACTGCAAAACAAAAATTATTTCAGCCTGCTGATCAAACAGATCGCGGTTTGACTGGTTTTGTAAACCTGACTTTCCACGACTCTGACACCAACAAAATTGATAACATGCAAAATGTAGGCTTAGTCTATAAAGGTTTGCTGAATCAACGTCCTCAAGATGAGTTGGCATTAGGTGTTGCGCGTATCCATATCAACGATGATTGGAACGATGTCCAAAATAAAGAATACGACACTGAATACAATACCGAGCTTTACTACGGTATTCATGCGACGAATTGGCTGACTATCCGTCCAAATGTGCAATATGTTCGTCATGTTGGTGCATTAAAAAATGGTGATAATACTTGGGTAGGCGGTATTAAATTCTCAACTGCATTCTAAGCGTAATTACTCCGAAAACGGATTGTCGAGGGTTAAATCATTGATTGACATAACTTGACCTTCCGTTTTTTTCTTTGTGCCTGAGTTTTATTTTAGATGTATTGATAGGCCAGTTTTTTGATCAAAAGCTTGGCGTATCTTTCCGATAAAAATGATGATTGATAAGAGGTGATTTATGAATCAACCTACTTCAAGATCAGGATTAACGACTTTTACCGTAATTATTATTGGGTTATTAGCGTTATTCCTGTTAATTGGAGGTATTTGGCTCGCTACATTAGGCGGTTCAATTTACTATATTATTGCTGGTGTATTACTCCTGATTGTTGCATGGCAACTTTATAAGCGCGCTTCCACAGCATTGTGGGTGTATGCCGCTTTAATGCTAGGTACCATTATTTGGGGTGTCTGGGAAGTTGGAACCGACTTTTGGGCGCTTGCACCGCGTTTAGATATTTTAGGCATTCTTGGTTTATGGTTATTGGTTCCAGCCGTGACTCGTGGAATCAACAACCTTGGATCAAGTAAAGTTGCCTTATCTTCAACTTTAGCAATTGCAATCTTGTTAATGGTTTACTCTGTTTTCAATGATCCGCAAGAAATTAATGGTGAAATCAAAACACCTCAACCAGAAACTGCTCAAGCAGTACCTGGTGTTGCTGAGAGTGATTGGCCTGCTTATGGTCGTACTCAGGCAGGTGTGCGTTACTCGCCGTTAAAACAGATCAATGACCAAAACGTAAAAGATTTGAAAGTTGCTTGGACTTTACGTACTGGCGATCTTAAAACGGGTAATGACTCTGGCGAAACAACCAATCAGGTTACTCCGATTAAAATCGGTAATAACATGTTTATCTGTACAGCTCATCAGCAATTAATCTCGATTGATCCTGCTACAGGTAAAGAAAAATGGCGTTTTGATCCGAAGCTTAAAACGGATAAATCGTTCCAGCATTTAACTTGTCGTGGTGTGATGTATTACGATGCAAACAACACAACTGAGTTTGCAACAAGTCTTCAAGGCAAGAAATCTAACTCTACACAATGTCCGCGTAAGGTCTTTGTTCCTGTCAATGATGGTCGTTTAGTTGCTGTAAATGCAGACACTGGTAAAGCATGTACTGACTTTGGTCAAAATGGTGAAGTGAACTTGCAAGAGTTTATGCCATATGCTTACCCAGGTGGTTACAACCCAACATCTCCTGGTGTCGTGACTGGTTCAACTGTCGTTATTGCTGGTTCAGTAACAGATAACTACTCAAATAAAGAGCCATCTGGTGTGATTCGTGGATACGACGTTAACACTGGTAAACTTCTTTGGGTATTTGATACAGGCGCAGCAGATCCAAATGCAATGCCAGGTGAAGGTACGAATTTCGTTCATAACTCACCAAATGCGTGGGCACCTTTAGCATACGATGCCAAACTTGATATCGTTTATGTGCCAACAGGTGTAGGTACACCAGACATCTGGGGTGGTGACCGTACTGAACTGAAAGAGCGTTATGCAAACTCGATGTTAGCGATTAATGCCTCTACAGGTAAGTTGGTATGGAACTTCCAGACAACCCATCACGATTTATGGGATATGGACGTACCATCACAACCATCTTTAGCTGATATTAAAAATAAAGCTGGCCAAACTGTTCCTGCAATCTATGTATTGACGAAAACAGGTAATGCCTTTGTTCTTGATCGTCGTAATGGTCAACCAATTGTTCCTGTGACTGAGAAACCAGTTCCACAAACAGTTAAACGTGGACCACAAACGAAAGGCGAGCATTATTCAAAAACTCAGCCATTCTCAGACTTGAACTTAGCACCACAAGACAAATTGACAGATAAAGATATGTGGGGTGCCACTATGCTTGATCAGCTCATGTGTCGTGTTTCTTTCAAACGTCTAAATTACGATGGTATTTACACTCCACCATCTGAAAACGGAACTTTAGTTTTCCCGGGTAACTTAGGTGTGTTTGAGTGGGGCGGTATGTCAGTTAACCCTGACCGTCAGGTTGCTGTAATGAACCCGATTGGTCTGCCATTCGTTAGTCGTTTAATTCCTGCCGATCCAAACCGTGCGCAAACTGCGAAAGGTGCGGGAACTGAGCAGGGCGTACAACCAATGTACGGCGTACCGTATGGTGTTGAAATCAGCGCATTCTTATCTCCACTTGGTTTACCTTGTAAACAACCAGCTTGGGGATATGTTGCAGGCGTAGATTTGAAAACCCATGAAGTGGTATGGAAAAAACGTATTGGTACAATTCGTGACAGCTTACCGAACTTGTTCCAATTACCAGCTGTAAAAATTGGTGTTCCTGGTTTAGGTGGTTCAATCTCTACTGCGGGTAATGTCATGTTTGTTGGTGCAACTCAAGATAACTACTTACGTGCATTTAATGTCACTAATGGTAAGAAACTTTGGGAAGCGCGTTTACCAGCGGGTGGACAAGCAACGCCAATGACTTATGAAATCAATGGTAAGCAATATGTTGTAATTATGGCCGGTGGTCATGGTTCATTTGGTACGAAAATGGGCGACTATTTAGTGGCTTATGCCTTACCAGATAACAAATAAAATGCTTCTATAAAAAGAGCCTGGATTTATCCAGGCTTTTTTTATATCGATTTATATTAAAGCTTATCAATAAAACCGTTATTAAATATGCAAAAAAAGCATTTTATTGATGAATAAAAGCTCGCTATGCTATCTGCCTTAATAATGAATCTACTAGCCATACGCCATGTATTTATATACCGATTTCGATCAGCAGCTGATTAATCAACGAGTTGCTCAGTTCCGCGATCAGACAGAGCGCTATTTAGCGGGCAAACTTTCTGAAGATGAATACCGTCCATTACGTTTGCAAAATGGTTTATATGTGCAACGCTATGCGCCTATGCTGCGTATTGCTGTGCCGTATGGCTTAATGAGTTCAAAACAATTACGTAAAATTGCTGAAGTTTCAACTGAATATGATCGTGGTTATGCACACGTATCTACACGTCAGAACATTCAGTTAAACTGGCCAGCTCTTGAAGATGTACCAGAAATTTTAGCTGAACTTGCAACTGTACAAATGCATGCCATTCAAACCAGTGGTAACTGTATTCGTAATACGACGACTGACCAATATGCAGGTGTGGTTGCAGGTGAAATTGCAGACCCACGTCCAACATGTGAATTGATCCGTCAGTGGAGTACGTTCCACCCTGAATTTGCATTCTTGCCACGTAAGTTCAAAATTGCCGTTTCTGCACTTGAAGAAAAAGACCGTGCAGCAACAGCATTCCACGATATCGGTGTTTATATCGTGCGTAATGAAGCGGGTGAAATCGGCTACAAAATTATGGCTGGTGGTGGTTTAGGCCGTACCCCAATCATTGGTAGCGTCATTCGTGAGTTTTTACCACGTGAAGATTTAATTTCTTACTTAGAAGCCGTTCTGCGTGTTTATAACTTACATGGCCGTCGTGATAACAAATATAAAGCACGTATCAAAATTCTAGTGAAAGCATTAACTCCTGAAGTTTTTGCTCAGAAAGTTGAAGCTGAATTTGAACACACACGTGAATCATTAAAAATTCAGCCTGAAATCTTGAAAAAATTGGATGAAGAGTTCATCCCATTTGATTATCAAGATTTGGCAGATGAAGATTTCACTGCTTTATTTGCTGAGTATCCAAAATTCAAGCAATGGTTCCATATCAACACACATGCACATAAAGTGAAGGGCTATCGTATTGTTACGATTTCTCTAAAACGTGCAGGTATTGCACCAGGTGATATGACCACCGAAGAAATGAACTTTATTGCAGATCTTGCTGATAAATATACTTTCGGTGAACTTCGTACAACTCATGAACAAAACATTGCTTTGGCAGATGTGCCTCAAAAAGATTTGTTCGATGTATGGCAAGCGCTTGAACAACAAAATATGGCACGTGCACATATTGGTTTTATTACCGATATTATTAGCTGCCCAGGCGGTGATTTCTGTTCACTTGCAAATGCGAAATCAATTCCAATTGCTGAAGCAATCACGCGTCGTTTCGATGACTTAGACAAAGTTTATGATCTTGGTCATTTAGACTTAAATATTTCTGGTTGTATGAATGCTTGTGGTCACCACCACGTAGGTAACATCGGTATTTTAGGTGTAGATAAAAAAGGTGCTGAATTCTACCAAATTACATTAGGTGGTAATTCAGACCATGATGCATCAATCGGTGATATCTTAGGGCCATCATTTGCAGCAGATGCTGTTCCAGACGTAATTGAAGAAATATTAAATACTTATCTTGATTTACGTACTGAAGGTGAGCGTTTTGTTGATACATATCGCCGTGTAGGAATTCAACCATTTAAGGAGCGTGCATATGCTTAATACAGCTCTACCAGTGCTTTATAAAGATGGCACGATCGCTGACAATACTTATCAAATCATTGCTGAAGATGGTGTTATTCCTCAGGGTGACGTTGTTGTAACAACAGCTCAACTAGACCAATTAGCAAACATTCAAGGTAAAAAAGCTTTGTATGTGACTGTGAATGATTCACCTGAAGAGCATGCATTTCCTTTAAATGAACTTGATGCAATCTTTATTGAGTTTGCAGGTTTTGGTGATGGTCGTGGTTACTCATTTGCTGCATTATTACGTCGCCAAGGTTTCCAAGGTGAGTTGCGGGCAACGGGTGATGTATTTAAGGATGTCTTAAACTACTTAAAACGTTCTGGCTTTGATAGTTTTGTCGTAAAAGAAGGCAAAGACGTACAAGAAGCGGCGGCAGGTTTGCAAGACTTTACCAACCCATATCAAGCTTCAACCGCTGTACCGCAAGCAAGTTATCAAACTGGCGCTTAAATAGATTTCAAATACGAAAGCTGAACTTAGGTTCAGCTTTTTTTATAAATAATTTTTAAATGACTTAACTGAAGAACAAGAATGCTAGGCTTAATTTCAAAAATAAATCCCGGTGCTTGGTGGTTATTATTTGCCATCGCGACGGATGTACTCTCAACATTCTATTCTGCCAGAGGTAATGGCTTAGTTAATAAAACAGCTCAAGGTATTGCTCTGATTCTATATATGATCTCTTTCGCTTGTGCTGCGATTGCTTTGAAATATATGCAGGCTGGAATTTTGTATGTACTTTGGTCTGGAATTGGCGTATTAGCTACAGCTTTTTTGGCAAAGATTTTTCTTGGGCAAAATATTGATGTGGCAGGGTGGGTTGGAATTGGATTCATTACGGTGGGGCTGATGATTATTGCTCAATATTCCAATATTGATATTTAGAACCTCATAGAAATATCAGAGTACTTCTATGAGGTTAAGTGTTGAAAATATTAAGTATCAAGCTGGCAGTTGATCATCCATTTTATACCGAACTGGTCGGTAAAAGCGCCGTACAATGCGCCCCAGAACGTTTTTTCTAGAGGCATTTCGATTTGACCATTTGCAGATAAAGCATCAAAAAGTTGTTTTGCTTTTTCTTGCTCATCTTTTTCAAGATTAATCGAAATGTAGTGATTATTACCTTGGGTAAAAACGCTGTTAGGGGCACAGAACTGATCATTGGTATCTGATGCCATAAGTACAGTGTATTCATTAATTGGCAGTGAAACATGAAGAACTAGATTCTTATCAGCTTCCGATAAAGTCACGCCTTCAGTAGGTGGCATATCGCCATAGCGGCTCAACATGCCAAACTCACCGCCAAAAACTGACTTATAGAAATTAAACGCCTGCTCTGCCTGACCTTGAAAGTTGAGATAGTGATTGAGTTGCATTGTTATAGTCCATTGTTGTTTTCATTTAGAAGAATAAGTTAAAACGTAAAAGTGATTTTGTGGGTCATTTTTTGTAGTTTTTTCATAAAAAAATCCCGACGAAGCGGGATTTTGAAATATTGTTTTTTAATTAAATAAGTTCAATTGCAACGGCTGTAGCTTCACCACCACCAATACAAAGAGCTGCAATACCTTTTTTACCGCCAGTGCGTTTAAGAGCATGGATCAACGTAAGAATGATACGAGAACCTGTAGAACCAACAGGGTGACCTAATGCGCAAGCACCGCCATTGATATTTACTTTCTCAGCATCAAGCTTGAAATCATCAATTGGGCACATGGTGACCATGGCAAAAGCTTCGTTAATTTCCCAAAGGTCAACGTCTTGAGCATTCCAGCCAGCTTTTTTCAGAACTTTTTCGATGGCACCAACAGGAGCGATTGTAAACTCTGAAGGGTGCTGAGAGTTTGATGCTGTTGCGATAATTTTCGCAAGCGGCTGTAAACCACGTTGAGCAGCAACTTCACTTGATGTTAATACTAATGCAGATGCACCATCTGAAATAGAACTCGCGTTTGCTGCGGTGATTGTTCCGTCTTTTGCAAAAGCTGGTTTAAGTGAAGGAATTTTGTCGATCTTTGCATTTAGAGGTTGTTCATCTTGATCAACAATAACATCACCTTTGCGACTAGGCACGGTAACCGAAACAATCTCATCTTTGAAATAGCCTTCAGTAATCGCTGTTTGAGCACGTTTCAAAGAACGAATTGCAAAGTCATCCATTTGCTCACGTGTATAGCCACGTGTGTTTGCCATATCTTGAGCAAAAGAACCCATTAAACGACCAGTTTCAGCATCCTCAAGTCCATCAAGAAACATATGATCCTTAATTTCGCCGTGACCCATACGATAGCCAGCGCGTGCTTTTGGTAAAACATAAGGCGCATTGGTCATAGATTCCATACCGCCAGCAACAACAATTTCAGCACTGCCTGCTTTAATCATATCGGTTGCTTGCATTACTGCTTTCATGCCAGAGCCACAAAGCTTATTAATAGTCACAGCACCTGTAGAATCCGGTAAGCCAGCTTTGCGCATTGCTTGACGAGCAGGGCCTTGTTTTAAACCAGCAGGAAGAACACAACCCATAATGACTTCTTCGACATCAGTAGGTTGTAAACCTGCTCTTACGATTGCCTCTTTAATGGTTACAGCACCTAGTTCAGGCGCAGTAAGTCCCGATAATGCTCCTTGAAAACCACCCATAGCAGTACGAGCACCATTAACAATTACGATGTCAGTCATTGTTCTAATCTCCAGTTGTTCTTAATCTCAAAATAAGAAATGTTTAAAACCTAGGCAGTATATTGCAAAAATCAGAGAGAGAGATCTTCTGCATTAGACTGTAGAGTTCTAACAATTTTTAAGGCTTTCTAAACGAATATGTCCCATTTTGCTGAGAACCAATTTAAAGTTTTTAAGCTGATCATAAGAACAATATGTAAAACTGCCGTTAGACTCACGTGGCAGTCCAGTGTCTCCCTGAAATACGATACTATTTAGTTTTTTTCCGAATTTTTGAAATTTTAAAGAACCATAACGATGATTAAGTTCAACATTGGTCAATATCTCTTCGTCGCTTTCTCTCTGTAGATTATGATTTGTGTCTACAAAGCTTATAAGGCTTGTATCCCAATTACTATTACACAGTGCTAAATCAACACTTGGGCAAAGTACGACACTCTTATGTCGTAGAATTGCGTCATATTTGGCTTTTTGTATATGAATTGTCAGTAGTCGAGGAGTGTTTTTTAATTCTACCGAAGCCATAAATTGATGGTATAAAGGAAGAGCTATAATGAACATAATCATAAGAATTGCGAGCGTTATAGTGAGTTCCATTAATGTGAAACCAGGAGATTTAAACATTAAAATTCCTTAATATATAAAATAATATTTTGATTTTATGCGTTCTATCAATGATTTATAAGGCTTTTTATAATGAGGAAACACAAAGTTAAATAAAGGTTATCAGGACGCTAGAATACTGGTAAAATCACCCTAAGCGAAAGAAAGAAGTTGTTCATATTTTCTAGTTGAGTAAAAAATTACCGAATTACAACGGAAATTGTAAGTAATTTTGTCAATAATTTACTTGATTAAAATTATCAAGCACTTGGAAAGTCTATCAAGTGTTTGTATGATTCAAATGTGAATAGCTTAAAAATAATACTGGAGTAAAAATATCTCAGGGGCCAATAAATTTAGGCTGAGCTTGAACAACAATTGTTATCTCTGGAGGATATCCATGAAATTGAGTCGTATTGCACTTGCTATGCTTGTCGCTGCTCCATTAGCTGCTGCTAATGCTGGCGTAACTGTTACACCATTATTGCTTGGTTACACTTTCCAAGACAGTCAACACAACAATGGCGGTAAAGATGGTGAGTTAACTAACGGACCTGAACTTCAAGACGATTTATTCGTTGGTGCAGCTCTTGGTATTGAGTTAACACCATGGTTAGGTTTCGAAGCTGAATATAGCCAAGTAAAAGGTGATGTTGACACTAACTACGGTGAATACAAACAAAAACAAATCAACGGTAACTTCTATGTTACTTCTGATTTAATCACTAAAAACTATGATAGCAAAATCAAGCCATATGTATTGTTAGGTGCTGGTCACTACAAATATGAATTTGATGATGCTCGTTTAGCTTATCGTGATGGTGAAGAAGGTACTTTAGGTAATGCTGGTTTTGGTGCTTTCTGGCGCTTAAACGATGCTTTATCTCTTCGTACAGAAGCTCGTGGTACTTATAACTTTGACGAAAAATTCTGGAACTATACAGCTCTTGCTGGTTTAAACGTAGTTCTTGGTGGTCACTTGAAGCCTGCTGCTCCTGTAGTAGAAGTTGCTCCAGTTGAACCAACTCCAGTTGCTCCACAACCACAAGAGTTAACTGAAGACCTTAACATGGAACTTCGTGTGTTCTTTGATACTAACAAATCTAATATCAAAGACCAATACAAGCCAGAAATCGCTAAAGTTGCTGAAAAGTTAACTGAATACCCTAACGCTACTGCACGTATCGAAGGTCACACAGATAACACTGGTCCACGTAAGTTAAACGAACGTTTATCTTTAGCTCGTGCTAACTCTGTTAAATCAGCTCTTGTAAACGAATACAACGTTGATGCATCTCGTTTGTCTACTCAAGGTTTCGCTTGGGATCAACCGATTGCTGACAACAAAACTAAAGAAGGTCGTGCTATGAACCGTCGTGTATTCGCGACAATCACTGGTAGCCGTACTGTAGTAGTTCAACCTGGTCAACAAGCTCAATAATTTGAGTTTTTGAACAGTAAAAAAGCGACTCGTTAGAGTCGCTTTTTTTATTGCGATTTTTAAAATATTTACTCATTTCTACCTCTCCTTAATCATAATTTCTTTCGATCTTGTTCTAAATTATTTACCAATCACCTTTTCTCAATTGCTGTTTAGTATCCTGCCTATCTCTACGATGTTGGGCACGAGGCTTTTCCGTTTCGTGCATCCCACCTTTGTGAAGTAAAGGGGAAAGAGCTACTTGATTACGGACTTTGATTTTTGACATTTCTTTAATTTTCATGTTTTAACCTTTAATACATAAAACTTGTTTAAGTGTGTGGACAACTTCAATGAGGTCAGCCTGATTTGCCATGACTTCATCAATATCCTTATAAGCACTTGGGATTTCGTCGACAACGCCACTGTCTTTACGGCACTCAATACCTTGGGTTTGTTCAATAAGATCTTGCTGGTTAAAAAGATTTTTTGCCTTGCTTCGACTCATCTTACGACCTGCGCCATGAGAACAAGAACAAAATGACTCAGGGTTTGCTTTACCTCTGACGATATAAGATCTTGCTCCCATTGAACCTGGGATAATGCCTAACTCATCTAAACCAGCACGAATTGCACCTTTTCGGGTAATCAATAAATTTTCACCAAAATGTGTTTCACGGCTCACATAGTTGTGGTGACAATTAATTGCTTCTTTTGTCATTTGAAAAGAGGGTAGAAGAGGGCGAATTGCTTCTAAAATTAATCGCATCATTTCTTTGCGATTTTCAAAAGCATATTCTTGAGCCCATTCTACAGCTTCCACATAGTCATCGAAACTTTTTGAGCCTTCGGCAAAATAACTCAAATCTTTATCAGAGACATGACCAAAACGATGTTGAGCTTCTTTCTTGGCTAACTCAATAAAATAAGTACCAATAACGTTGCCAAGCCCTCTACTACCTGAATGCAGCATAATCCATACGTCTTGATTTTCATCAATACAGAGCTCGATAAAGTGGTTGCCGCCACCTAAAGTACCCAATTGTTTTTGCCATGTCGCATCAAATTGTCGAAGCATCTGGACAAGACCAGGATGCTTTTTGATAATCGGCTCTAAGCTTTTTTCAAGTGGAATAATGCTTGAAGCTTTTGCCTTGACCTGTTTATGTAAAGCAAATCCGACGGGTACTTTACGCTCAATTGCATCGCGTAAACGGCTTAAACTATCTGGCAATTGAGAAGCCTTTAGGCTTAAACGAATTGCATTCATTCCACAGCCAATATCTACGCCTACAGCAGCAGGAATAATGGCATGTTTAGTCGGAATAACACTACCTACGGTCGCGCCTTTTCCAACATGAACATCAGGCATAACTGCAATATGAGAATAGATAAATTGCAGCTGAGCCATTTTTTTGAGTTGTTCGATACTTTCACTATCTATATCTTGAGTGAAAATTTTAACGGGGACACCATACAGTGCCTCCTCATTTAATATTTTTTGTATGCCCATAATTTTTCTCTTATTTTTGTCCGAGCAGGCATAAAAAAACCTAGCGAATGCTAGGTTTTAAATTTGAGCATTCGGACAAGTGAAGTGAATTTGTACACTTGTCCGTGAGCTGACATCGTGCCAAATTATTTAGTCTGTTTTACCTTGTACTACTGGCATGATGTCCTCCTTATTTAAAAGTGCCGTTGAAAATCTGAACGGAATTTTACGCTTTTTAAATCAAAGATCAAGCTTTTGATCTTTGATTTACTTTTAATTATCTATTGAAACCGATTTTTAGTCTTGCTCTGGCTTCACATTCATTTGATCATAAGGGATCAGTTTGGTTTTATTTTTCCACTTATAGCCTAACCAAATAATCAAGAACAATGGCAAGCTAATATAGGTTGAAAGTAGGCCTAACCAGTCAATTTTTCCACCTAAAATGGCTTGATAGTTTTGTCCCAAAATAATGATTGAACATAGGATAAATGCAAACCAAGGTGCAAATGGGAAAAATTTGGCACGGTATGCTAAATCTTCTAATTTATAGCCTTGAGCAATATAACCTTTGCGGAAGCGGTAGTGCGAAATAGCAATTCCTAACCAAACAATAAAACCGCACATACCTGACATATTAAGTAGCCAGTTAAATACTTGTTTTTCGCCAATAAAAGTCGTCAAGAAACAAAATGCAGCGATAAATGTTGTGGCATATAGTGCATTCATCGGAACGCCACGACCATCAAGTTGTGCAAACCACCTTGGAGCACGGCCTTCTTGAGCCATTTTAAACAACATACGGGTTGAAGAATACATGCCCGAGTTACCTGCAGATAAAATAGCGGTGAGAATGACAGCATTCATTAAACCAGCAGCAAAGGCAAAGCCAACTCTTTCATAGAGTAAGGTAAATGGAGAAAGCGCAATATTTTCAGTGGCAGCAGCTTGCAACAAATTTGGGTCATCATAGGCAATGAGAGTGCCGATAATGAAAATACATAAGATATAAAACAGTAAGATTCGCCAGAAAATCTGTTTGATTGCAAGTGGAATCGTTTTCTTTGGATCTTTTGATTCACCAGCAGCAACGCCAACCATCTCAGTTCCCTGGAAAGAGAATCCGGCAATCATTGCAACACCGATCATGGCCTGTAAACCACCTACAAAAGGTGCTTCTTTATAGGTCCAGTTTCCAAAAGCTGCGACACCTGGAGTTAGCATAATCTTAATGATCATGGCTAAACCAATGATAATAAAGGCAACGATGGCGATCACTTTTACCATAGAGAACCAGAATTCGCTTTCGCCGAATCCCTTTACAGTCATTGCATTAATCATAAAGATAACGACAAGGAACAGGGCACTCCAATAGAATCCAGGTATATCAGGGAACCAGAATTTCATAATAAACTGAACTGCAACAAGTTCGAATGCAACCGTAATTGCCCAGTTGTACCAGTAGTTCCAGCCTAGAGCGAAACCAAAGCCCTCTTCGACATAACGACTGCCGTATGTAAAAAAAGCACCAGAAGTTGGGGTGTGGGTTGCAAGCTCCCCTAAGCTGGTCATTAAGAAGTAAATCATAATACCAATGAGAGAGTAGGCGAGTAGCGCTCCACCGGGGCCAGCATTTGCAATGGTTGATCCAGAAGCAAGGAAGAGACCTGTACCTATGGAACCACCAATGGCGATCATATTCAGATGACGAGCCCCAAGCTTACGCTGGAGTTTTTCAGGAGCATGTGTTTCGCTCATGGAGATTCCTTACATAGTTTGTTATGCACAGGCATATAACACCTTAAAGCCTTGAAGATCAGTTTTAATCTGGCACTGACCAAAGTGCTTCTCAATTAAGATCGGATAGTTTAAAAAACGGTTTGCTACAATCCATAGCTCACCTGATGCCTTTAAATGTTTTTTAGCGTTCTGGCAGAGTTCTTCACTTGCATCATAGTTGGTATGAATACCTTGATGAAAAGGAGGATTACTGACAATGGCATCGAGTTCTGTTGGGGCGTCTGCAATACCTATAACAGGCTGCAATCTCAACTGGTCTGAACCTATTCCATTTCGACTAAAAGTCATTTCCGTTGACCGTAAAGCGAAAGCATCAATATCTAGGGCATGAATAATATTACTTGAATTTATTTTTGCCAAATAGCAACTGATAATTCCAGCACCACACCCGAAGTCGGCAATTCTACCTGATTTCACCTGATTAAGATAAGGGAGTAAAACAGCAGTTCCGACATCTAGATGATTTTGGCTAAAAACACCAGGGAGGGCACAAATCGTAAGCTCTTGTTCATTAACCTGAACTGTGTAAGTTTTAAGCCAACTTTCCAGAGGTTTAATTTTTTCTGTCTTTTCTATCTTTAAGTGCCACAATTGACAGTGGCGGGCACTATCAAGTTTTAGTACTTTGCCGAAGTTTTGTAATTGTTTGGCGGCTCTTTCTACGCCACCCTTTTTTTCACCGACTAAAAAAACAGCTTGATTGGTTTTAAGATGACTCATCACTACATGCAATATGTAATTCAAAAGCTCTTTAGATTTTGGAACAAAAATGATTGCTTGGTCGAATTCTTGTGATGGAAACTCAACTGAGAAGTGCGCTTCTGTTCCACTATTTATAAATCCCTGATAGTCGGCATGATTCCATGTCCAGACTGACGCATCAGTCCCAGCGGGTAGTTGACTGACTAAGGCATCATTCGGTGCATTAATTAACAAGATTCTACCTTTCAAATAGTCTTGCTGTCTTAATACCACTTCACTTCTAGGATCCATGTACATCTCTCATGAAGAAGAATGCCCAGTGGGAGCTGGGCAGTAATCAAAATTAAAAGTTAGTTATTTATGCGTTTCAGGAAGCACAACATTTAAAATTAATGCTGCTATACCACCTGTTGCCACGCCAGAGCTAAAAATGTTTTTAAATAATTCTGGAAGATGCTCTAAAATTTGAGGAACTTGAGCAACGCCTAAACCTAATGCAAGTGAGATGGCAATAATTAATAATGCTCGGCGATCAAGATGAACTGAAGACAGAATGTTGATACCTGATGCAGCCACTGCACCGAACATTACCATAACAGCGCCACCTAATACTGCTTGAGGAACTGCTTGTATAACACCAGCTACAGCCGGAAATAGACCTAATAAAATCAGTAAAATGGCAATCCAGATACCTACATAGCGGCTAGCAACCCCAGTTAATTGAATTACACCATTGTTTTGAGCGAAAACAGAACTAGGGAAAGTGTTAAATAATCCTGCCAATAAAGAGTTTGCACCATTAACTAACACGCCACCTTTAATACGTTGCATCCATACTGGACCATTAACAGGTTGGTTGGAAAGTTTACTAGTTGCTGTCACATCACCAATTGCTTCTAAAGAGGTCACCAAGTAAATGAATGCCATTGGAATGAACAATCCCCAAGAGAAGCTCAAACCAAAGTGCATTGGTGTTGGAATTTGTACGAGTGGCGCATCTTTAATACCAGAGAAATCTAGATGACCCATAAATCCGGCAAGAATGTAACCACTCACTAAAGCGATTAAAATAGCTGAACTTTTAATCCAAACCACTCGAATACGATTTAGAACAACAATAATGGCAAGTACAGTACATGACATAATAAGGTTGTCTGCACTTGCAAAAGTATGATCTTGCATGGCTTGGTAGCCACCACCCATACTAATCAAGCCTTCTTTAATAAGCGTTAAGCCAATTAATAAAACAACAATACCGGTCACCAAAGGAGTAATGAGTCTTTTTACCCATGGAAGAATTTGCGAAACACCCATTTCAATGAATGAGCCGGCAATGACTACACCAAATATTGCAGCCATGACTTGGTTTACAGGTATTCCTGTGGCAACCATTGCACTACCAATACCAATAATAGGGCCAATAAAGTTAAAGCTTGTGCCTTGAACAATCAGAAGACCTGCACCAAACGGACCAACTTTTTTACATTGTAAAAATGTAGCAATACCTGAAATTACCAAAGACATCGATAAAATCATGTTAGTTTCGGTGCGTGAAACACCTAAAGCTAAGCAAATTAAAAGGCCAGGTGTAACAATTGGTACAATAATCGCAAGCAAATGCTTGAAAGCTGCTAAAAAAGCGATCAAAGGTTTTGGTCGATCATTTAAACCATAAACAAGGTCTAAATGGTCTTGAGAGTGTTGATTGGACATGGGTGTAGGTCCGCCGCAATTTTGCAAATTGGCGCTATTCTAATCGAGATAACTATCTTTACAAAACGAAATACAGGCTATTAGAAATTTTTTTGTCAATGTCAATAAACTGTCACTACTCAAGAGTAGTGTTTTTCTGTATAATTTGCCCTCAAACTTTAGGCGTATCGAATTTACATGTCAGATATTAAAACACTCCGTAACATTGCCATCATTGCGCACGTCGATCATGGTAAAACGACTTTAGTCGACAAACTTTTACAACAATCAGGTGCATTAGGTGATCGCGCGGGTGAAATCGAGCGTGTGATGGATTCAGGTGCAATTGAAAGTGAACGTGGTATTACCATTCTTGCAAAAAACACTGCAATTAAATGGACTGATGCGCGTACAAATACAGAATACCGCATTAACATCGTGGACACCCCAGGACATGCTGACTTCGGTGGTGAAGTTGAACGTGTAATGTCGATGGTTGACTGCGTACTTCTTCTTGTCGATTCTCAAGAAGGTCCAATGCCACAAACTCGTTTTGTGACATCGAAAGCCTTTGCGAGCGGTTTGAAGCCAATCGTGATTATCAACAAAGTAGATAAGCCAAGTGCGCGTCCTGATTGGGTAATTGACCAAGTATTTGATTTGTTTGATAACTTAGGTGGTACTGACGAACAGTTAGACTTCCCAGTTGTTTATGCATCAGGTTTACGTGGTGTTGCTGGTCCTTCTCCAGAAGAACTTGCTGACGACATGACTCCATTGTTCCAAACAATTGTAGATATCGTTGAACCACCAGCAGTTGATGTTGATGGTCCATTCCAAATGCAAATCTCTTCACTTGATTATAACAGCTTTGTTGGTGTAATCGGTGTTGGTCGTATTCAGCGTGGTTCAGTTAAATTAAACACACCTGTAACTGTTATCGACAAAGAAGGTAAAACACGTAACGGTCGTATCTTAAAAATCATGGGTTACCATGGTCTAGATCGCGTTGACGTTGAAGAGGCAAATGCTGGTGATATCGTTTGTGTAACAGGTATCGATGCACTTCATATTTCTGACACGATTTGTGATCCGAAAAATGTTGAAGCTTTACCGCCGTTATCTGTAGATGAACCTACTGTTACGATGACTTTCCAAGTAAACAACTCACCGTTTGCGGGTAAAGAAGGTAAATTTGTTACTTCACGTAATATTCGTGAACGTTTAGATCGTGAATTGATTCACAACGTAGCATTACGTGTTGAAGATACTGACAGTCCAGACCGTTTCAAAGTGTCTGGTCGTGGTGAACTTCACCTTTCAGTTCTTATTGAAAACATGCGTCGTGAAGGCTTCGAAATGGGCGTATCACGTCCACAAGTTATTTTGAAAGAAGTTGACGGCGAAAAGCAAGAACCATACGAAAACGTAACATTTGACGTTGAAGAACAGCACCAAGGTTCGGTAATGGAACAAATGGGTTACCGTAAAGGTGAAATGACAAATATGGAAGTTGACGGTAAAGGCCGTATCCGTATTGAAGCAACTGTTCCTTCACGTGGCTTAATTGGTTTCCGTTCTGAATTCTTGACCATGACTTCTGGTACAGGGATCATGACATCAAGCTTCTCGCATTACGGTCCAATGAAACAAGGTACTGTTGCGAAACGTCAAAACGGTGTGTTGATTTCTATGGTTCAAGGCGTTTGTTTGGGCTATGCATTATTCACATTGCAAGACCGTGGTCGTCTATTCGCTAAACCTCAGTTAGAAGTTTACGAAGGTATGATCATTGGTATTAACTCTCGTTCAGATGATATGGTTGTTAACCCAACTAAAGCGAAACAGTTAACAAACGTACGTGCATCTGGTACAGATGAAGCGTTAACGTTGACACCAGCTGTTGAATACACGCTTGAACAAGCACTTGAATTCATTGAAGATGATGAATTAGTTGAAGTAACACCAAAATCAATCCGTATCCGTAAGCGTTACTTGACTGAAAATGAACGTAAACGTAACCGTGATAAATAATTTTTCTTAAGTGAAAAAGAAAAAACCGCTAAATTAATTTAGCGGTTTTTTTAATCGTTATATTTGAAATTAAACTAAGCTTAAAATCATATTTTTCTTATCAGTTAATATGTTGTTAAAGTGTGAAATAACTTTCTTTTTTTGATAAAAATATTAAATTATCAATATCATGGCGAGTACTATCTAAATGGATAAGATGCCAATGAAAAAGAAAAATATAACGTGTTTTAACCCCCGACATCTGGAGATGTTTAGATGAGTATTATTCAAGAATTTAAAGAATTTGCCGTGAAAGGCAATATGATGGATTTAGCCATTGGTGTGATTATTGGTGGTGCTTTTGGCAAAATCGTAGACTCTTTAGTAAAAGATATTATCATGCCGTTGATCAGTGTAATTACTGGTGGTGGTGTCGATTTTTCACAGAAATTCATTGTTCTAGGAGCAAACCCTGCCAATCTGCAATCTTTAGATGCTTTGCAAAAAGCAGGTATCAATGTTTTAACCTATGGTAATTTCCTCACCATTTTAATCAACTTTATTATTTTGGCTTGGGTTGTGTTCTTAATGGTGAAATTATTAAACAGACTTCGCCGTGATAAGAACGAGCCAGAAGCTCCAGCTGCAACTCCTGAAGATATTCAATTATTGCGTGAAATTCGTGATGAGTTGAAGAAGCAAGCTTAACAATCTTCGAAATTAATAAAAGCGGTACTTAAGGTGCCGTTTTTTATTACTAAGTATTTTATGTTGGACTAAAGATATTGATAAAATTGAAAGGTTACCGATAAGTTCAACTGCACATATTGTAAAAGGGGTATAAATAAATGAATCAGCTTTTTGTGTATGGAACCTTATGCCCAAATAAAGCAAATGCTCATATTTTAGAGCAGATTAGCGGTAACTGGACAAAAGCCAGTGTGCGTGGTGTGATTCATATTTTAGATTGGGGACCCGACAAAGGCTTAAAAGCAATTGTTTTAGATGCAAAAGCCGATTGGGTAGAGGGCTATCTGTTTAGCACAGAAAAACTGGCTGAAAACTGGCAGATGCTTGATGATTTTGAAGGTTTTCAATATCAACGTGTCATAGCTGATGTGAAGCTTGAGTCAGGTAAACAGATCAAAGCTTGGACATATCAACTGAATGCGCAGGCCCAAGCTTCTGAAAACCACAATTAAAATAATGGAATCAACGTAAGCTACTCATTCTGAATTTAACTTCTAAAAGATGATAACCAAATTGGCTTTTTATTGGTCCTTGTAGTACCCGTTCGGCGGCTGTAAACACCACTTTATCAATCACTGGCACCAGCTGTCCTTTTTTGACTTCGCCTAATTCACCACCGCGTTTTGCTGAATTACAAGTTGAATATTGCTTAGCAAGTTTGGCAAAGTCTGCACCACTTTGTAGCTTCTTTTTTAACTGTTCGGCTAAGTCTTTATCTTTGACCAGAATATGTCGGACGATTGCTGTTTGCATTATGACTTCCTCTGAAAATTAGAGCTTATTGGACTTTTTGAGGGGTTGGCACTCTGGGCAAAATACACTTGCACGTTGTCCAAGTTTTAAGTTTTCTAACGTGGTTTCACAGTTAACACACATCTGTCCGGCACGTCCATACGCCAAAAGGGTCTGTTGGAAATAACCATTTTCACCCATGGCATTGCTGTAATCACGTAAGGTCGAACCGCCCAAATCAATCGCCGATTTTAAAATCCGTTTGATTTCGATCACCAGTTTCTCGATTTGTTCAAGGCTTAGGTCCGCAGCAGGTTGTGCGGGATGGATCCCGACATTAAATAAACTTTCAGTTGCATAAATATTGCCAACACCAACCACAACATGATTATCCATAAGTGCAATTTTTGTGCCGACAGATTTATTTTTAAGTTTTGAAGCTAAATATTCTGCATTAAAGTCAGTACTTAAAGGCTCGGGTCCTAAAGTATCAATTAACTTTCCTTGTGTTTCAGGGTTTAGCCAGAGAATACAGCCAAAGCGACGTGGGTCGTGGTAACGTAATTCATGTTCTTCAAAGCGAATGATGAAGTGATCATGTTTTCTCAGCTCATCATTTGGCTGACACAAGCGGAAGCTGCCTGACATTCCTAAATGCCAGAGCATTTGATCTTGTTCAAACTCTGCCAAAATATATTTTGAGCGTCGATTTAATCCAATAAGACGTTGCCCAACGAGTTTATGAACATCATCGGGAATTGCCCAGCGTAAGCTTGGGTTACGTACTTCTACACTTTGAACTTTTTGATTCAATAAGGGAAATAAACTGGTTTTAGTTGTTTCGACTTCGGGTAACTCAGGCATCGCCAACTCGCAGAATTAACAGATATACTGGAATAATCAAGTATATCGTGTGGTATGTAATATTTCAGAGATTACTATGTCAGATATTTTACCATTAAGCTGGTTTCAACGTGAAACTTCACAGGTTGCTCATGATTTAATCGGATGCGTGCTATGTAAGCGACAAGCTGATGGACACGTCATTCGATGTACGATTACCGAAACTGAAGCTTATTTAGGAATTCGAGATAAAGCTTGCCATAGCTACAATGATAAACGTACAGCTCGAACAGAGGTGATGTATGGTTTAGGTGGCACGATTTATGTCTATTTAATTTATGGCATGTATGAAATGCTCAATCTCATTACTCAGACAGAAGGCATCCCTGAAGGGGTAATGATTCGTTCTGCATTTTTGAATGGTGCTTCAACCAAAAAAGAATATAAGCTTTTAGCTGGACCCGGCAAATTGACACGCTATTTAGGCATTGATCGATCTTTAAAAGGTCAAACTCTAGGAGAGGAATCAGGGCTATGGATTGAAGCAGCATCCACTCAGCTAGAAGTGGTGATGACACCACGTATAGGAATTGACTATGCCGAAGAGGCAAAAGATTGGCCTGAACGATATTGCTGGAAAGATCATCCCTCTTTAAGTCGTTAATTAAAGTAGGTAGTAAGTTCTTCGATAGTGATTAAGTGTGTCCCAGATTTAAAACAATGCAGAGCAAATTCTATATCCAGACAAGACACTGCTTTTTGTTATCATAACTACAATATAAATATAGGAAATAAGCATGTCCTTATTACGCTTAGACCGACTTCATTACTGTATTTTGATGAGTATGGGTTGTATTTCTAGCCCACTTGTTTGGGCAGATGACTTAGCTCAAGACATTACGGTATTGCCAACTTTACATGTTGAAGCAACGCGTACCGATACAACCTATTTACAAACACCAGCTTCAGTTTTTAGAGTTGATGTGCCTCAAACGGATACTTCCTCACAAGTAAATTTAACTGAAGTTGTAAAAGGCATACCGAGTTTACAGATTCGTAATCGCGAAAATTATGCACAAGATTTACAGCTCTCCATGCGTGGTTTTGGTGCACGTTCAACTTTTGGTGTTCGAGGTATTCGCCTGTATGTGGATGGTATTCCTGCAACAATGCCAGATGGACAAGGTCAAACGTCTAATATCGATTTAAGTAGTCTGGATCATGTTGAAGTTCTAACAGGACCTTTTTCTTCGCTTTACGGAAACTCATCTGGCGGAACGATTTTAACGTCTACTAAAGAAGGGCAGGGTAAAGACTCGATTGAGCTGAGTTATTCGGGTGGGAGCAATGATAAAAGCCGAGCTGGACTCATGCTACAAGGTGGGGCAAAGGGTGCGAATGAACCAAGTTATGTTATTAGTTCATCATATTTCGATACCGATGGTTACCGAGAACATAGCGGTGCAGAGAAAGTATTAAACAATGCAAAACTCAGTTGGAATCTTGATGATGGAAGCAAGATCAATTGGGTGACCAACTATGTCAAAATCCATGCAGATGATCCGCAGGGTTTAACTCATGACCAATGGAATGCTAACCCAAAGCAACAGGTTCCATTTTTAAAGCAATTTAATGTCCGTAAAGATATTGAACAAACTCAAACGGGCGTGACGTGGTCTAAGCCGATTAATGACCATCATGAGCTTTATGCGATGGCATATTTAGGTAATCGTCAGGTGACTCAATATCAATCTATTCCTAAGTCGACACAAGATGCCAGCATTAATCATGCAGGTGGCGTGATTGATTTTGAGCGTAATTATTATGGTGCCGATTTCCGTTGGACGGGTAAAGAACTATTACCGAATACGACGATCAGTGCAGGTGTTGCACTTGATGCAATGGATGAAGATCGCAAAGGCTTTGAAAACTTTAACTTAGTAAACGGTCAGCCATCTTATGGTGTTAAAGGTAATTTACGCCGCGAAGAAGATAATACTTTGTGGAATATTGATCCCTATTTACAAGCTTCATGGCAGTTCTTACCAACATGGCGTTTAGATACGGGTGTACGTTACAGTAATGTCCATTACAAATCTGAAGATCATTATTTAAGCAATGGCGATGATAGCGATAAAACTGATTACGATAAAGTATTACCGTCAGCTGCTTTAAGCTGGCAAATTTTACCTGAACTTATGGCGTATGTGAGTTATGCCAAAGGTTTTGAAACACCGACATTTACTGAAATGGCATATCGTCCAGATGGTTTGAGTGGCTTTAATTTTGGTTTAACAGCATCAACAAGTGATACCTATGAAACAGGCTTAAAGTCACAAAATCATTTGGGTGATTTTACTTTGGCAGTTTTCCAGACTAAAACTAAAGATGACATTGTTTCAGCAGGGAATTCTAACGGCCGTTCAACGTTCCGTAATGCAGATAAAACTTTACGTGAAGGTGTAGAGTTTGCATGGAATAAAAAATTGTGGCGAGATTTAACTGCGACTGCAAGCTATACATATTTAGATGCAACCTTTGATGCTGATATTCCAGCCTCAGGCAGTGTTGTTCAAATTCCATCAGGCAATTCCATCCCGGGTATTGCTAAAAATCAGGCTTATGCCTCTTTGGCTTGGCAACCTACGCACGGTTTATATGGTGGTGTAGATATACAGTATATGGATAAAGTATACGTGAATGATACCAATAGTGACGCAGCGCCAAGCTACAGTGTAACCTCAGCTAATGTTGGTTATGCATGGGTAATGGGCGACTGGAAAGTGAATAGCTTTGCCCGTGTTGATAACCTATTTGATAAAAACTATGCAGGTTCAGTGATCGTAAATGACGGTAATGGACGCTACTTTGAGCCAGCGGATGGACGTAACTGGAGTGCAGGTTTACGTGTAATTAAGCAATTCTAGGAATTAAAAATGGCAAAATTATTTGAAACGGTTAACTTTGGTTCACTACAACTGGTCAATAGAATTGTAATTGCCCCAATGTGCCAATATTCGGCAACAGATGACGGTGAAGTGACCTATTGGCATGAACAGCAATGGGCAAATTATGCATTATCTGGTGCAGGGCTTTGTATTGTAGAGGCGACTGCTGTGCAAGCTGAGGGACGTATTAGTTATGCGGACCTTGGACTCTGGAATGATCAGCAACGTGACCAAATCAAAACGTTATTGGGTAAGGTTAGAACACTTTCACCCATGCCATTTGGAATTCAGTTAGCACATGCAGGTCGTAAGGCTTCTACTGAAAAACCGTGGTTAGGCAAAGGGCAAATTGCAAAAGATCAGCCACATGGTTGGCAAACGGTTGCTCCAAGTGAAAGTACCTTTTCTGTTCATGATGCTGCACCGCATGCTTTAACCATTGCTGAGATTAAACAAGTTCAACAAGACTTTGCAGCAGCAGCAAAACGTGCTGTAGAAGCTGGCTTTGAGTTAATCGAAGTTCATGCTGCGCATGGTTACTTGTTACATCAATTTTTATCCCCAATTGCGAATCAGCGTACAGATGAATATGGCGGCTCTTTAGAAAACCGTATGCGCATGGCCCTTGAGGTTCTTCAGGCGATTAAACTCGCTGTTCCTGCTGGTTATCCAGTGGGAGTTAGATTGTCTGCGACCGACTGGTTAGACGGTGTAGAACACTGGGATGTTGAATCTACCGTTGGTTTATCAAAAGCTTTAGAGCAGTTGGGCGCAGCCTATGTGCATGTGTCTAGTGGTGGTTTGCACGAGCACCAATCTATTCAGATTGGAGCTGGTTACCAAGTTCCTTTTGCTGAACAAGTCAAAAAGCATGTGTCTATTCCAGTCATTGCTGTAGGGCTAATTACTAAGCCAGAACACGCCGAACAAATTTTGGAAAATCAGCAAGCTGATGCCATTGGCCTTGCTCGTGCAATGTTATATGACCCAAGATGGCCTTGGCATGCAGCAGCAGCTTTAGGTGCGGAAGTTAAAATAGCACCTCAATATTTACGTTGCCAACCTCACGGGGTAAAACAGCTTTTTAATTCTTTTTAACTGTATCGGGCAAAGTCATCTTTGCCCGTTTTTCTTTAGATGAGTGAGGTCGTTCGGTGGTTTTTCAGGTTATTTTGCCTATCTTGATATTGCTATTGATGGGCTATGTTTGTGTTCTCATCAAATTGGTAACGCCTGAACAGATCCGGGCACTTAGTGCATTTGTGATTAAAATTTCTTTACCAGCTTTTTTAATTCATTCTTTAGCAAATAAAAACTTACAGGACATTTGGCATCCTGCTTATTTTGTTGCTTATGGCGGTGGGTCTTTAATTTTATTTTTCTTAGCTTTTATTCTTTATCGAAAATATTTTAAAAATAGTTTAACCCATAGCGCCGTAATTGCGATGGGCGCTTCGATGTCCAATACTGGGTTCATGGGAACTGCTATTTTGACTATGTTGATTGGCAACCATGCAGCGATTTATATTTCTTTAACCTTAATCATTGAAAATTTATTGATTGTGGCACTCATGCTGATTTTGGCCGAAGCTGGTTTACATCAACAACAAAATCTTTTACCGCTTTTAAAACAAACCTTTTTGAATTTACTCAAGAATCCAGTGATTATCGCTATTTTGGTTGGGATGGGATGCATTCTTTTAGATGTTAATCTTCCTACGACTCTTGATCAGTCTTTAGAGTTACTTGGGCGCACGGCATCACCTTTGGCTTTGTTTGCAATTGGGGGAAGCTTAGTTGGGATTGGAATAACAACGGTAAACATAGAAAGTGTTTTATTGGCGACATTTAAAGTTATCCTGATGCCATCTGTTATTTTTGCACTCTTTTTAATCACTCCAGATGTAAGCCGTGAAATGCTTTACGCAGGAACATTAATTGCTGCTTTACCGATGCCAATTGCTTTTGGAATTTTTGGACAAGCATATGGTTTAAATGAAAAGGCCTTAACACCTTTAATGATTAGTACAGTTGTTGGTTTTATTGGGGTGAGCGGACTTATCGCTTTGTGGTGGTAAATTAAAAAGCCCCTTGCGGGGCTTAAGTCATTCACTATTTTTTTGGGGCTGGCTGTGCAGGAGTAGGTTGTTTACTTTTTTCTGCAATAATTTTATCAACCGAAGCTAAAGATTCTCTAGCATTGGGAACATTTTGGTTAGCTAACTCAGTAAAAATCTTTTTAGCCTGTGGCAAATTTTGTGGAATGATATTGCCATTGGCCATCATGGTCGCTAAAGCCATAGAAGCTGGTGCATAACCTTTTTGTGCAATTGATTGTAAAGACTCAATGCCTTGACGTTTCATGAGTGGGTTTTTATTTTCCACACCTTGGCTAATATCATAAAGCGCTTTGACCTGAATCGCAGGATAGTTGCCCTTTCTAATTAAAGGCGCTAACTTTTGCAGAGCGATTTGATGAGATTGTGGTTTTTTCTGAGCAAATAAAATCGTAGCAATTTTTACAGTCGCATCATCAGAACCTTGAGCCGATGCTTTTTGAATATATTGACTGAATTTATTACTATCTTTGGCAACGCCTAGTTCGCCTGTCTCATAGATTTGAGCGAGTGTATAACTGGCTTGGGCGTAGCCTTTATTAGATGCATCTTCATAATACTTAAGGGCTTTAGAAGAATCTTTTGCTGTGCCTTGCCCAGTTTGGGTCATGTAACCTAAGTTATAGATGGCTTGAGCATTACCCGTTTGAGCTAGGCGTTGCATTTCCTGAAATGCAGCTGGGTAATTTTTTGCTGCATAGAGTTGTTCAGCTTGTTTAAAAGCATCTGTTTTAGCAGCCGTCGTAGTGTTATCTGCCGCAAAAATTGATGCAGTTGAAAGGGTGATTAGGCTTGCGATTAGTAATTTCTTCATTTCTTTTTAACCTTTTACTTCGTAGCTACATCATTCCATTGATGCATTAAATAGTTTCAAGTTCTCATCATAAATCTTGAACGCTGAAAGTAAACAGCCGATTTGTATATGAAGCACTGCACTTTGGGCAAATTATGGAGAAAATAATAGCCACTCTGAGCAAAAGTTCAGAATGGCTGTTTGTGTTATTTTGCTGACTTGAGTAATGCCTCAATTTGTTTAGCATCACTCGGTACACCCGCGATTCTTTGACCATCTTGTAAGAATAGAGTAGGTGTTCCATCAATATTTAATTTATTACCTAAAGCTATGTTTTTCTGGATTGGTGTCGAACAGTTTTTGCTGGTCGTAGGTAGCTTGCGGTTAAGCATATAGTTGGTCCATGCCTCTGCCGGATTCTTTGAACACCAGATTTGATTTGAAACTTTTTCGGCGTTCGGATGCAAACTGGTAAGAGGGTAAAGGAAGACATATATCGTTACGTTGTCTACTCCAACCATATTTTGTTCTAAGTGTTGGCAATACGGGCAGTCAGGATCGCTAAAGATATAGATCGTACGTTCGCCTTTTCCTTTTACATATTTAATCGCTTGATTGAGCGGTAAGCTTTTAACATCAATCTTACCCAATTCAGCAATTCGCTCATCAGTCATATTTTTTTGTTGTTTAATGTCGACTAAATTACCTACAAAAAAATACTTGGCTTCTTGATTGGTATAGACAATACGACCGCTTGTATACACTTCATAAATGCCTTGTACAGGAGATTGATAAACACCCTTTACAGGCAAATCGGGATAATTTGTCTTAAGATTTTGTTCAAGTGTTTTAACATCAGCATGAGCAGAACCGAAAATAGCCAAACTCAACATGAGTGTAGCAAGTTTAGTCTTCATCTTTTTTCTCTTTAATTTCAACAGGGTTAATGATGGCATATAAAACTTAAAAAATTGACGTTCTAATTTAATGAATTCATTAGTATTTTGTATCTATAAAAAAGCCCACAAGTTTATAGGTGGGCTTTCCAGCTTAAGCAAATAATGAGTTATTGTGGTCTGGCAACATCACCGCTTAAGGCTTCAGGTAAATCAAGAACTTGAAGGCCCAGCTCTTCTAGAGCAGCAGGTTTAGCCACAACTAAAGCAAGATAACCTTCCTCATTTGCAACACTATTGACGACTTCAATATCGTTATGGAGTTGAGCTTTCGCCGCAGGGGCTTCACCTGTACCTTGCACTAGATGTAACCAGTGTTTTGGTTTTGCTTTAAACCAAAGGCGCGCCACAATTTCCTGACCTAGGTAACAGCCCTTATCGTAATTAACGCCTTCGCGTTGATGTAAACGTAATTCTTGAGGTTGAAACTCGTGTTCTGTTGCCTGTGTAATCCAAGCTTGGCCAGAAAGAATAGCTTGTTTCTGCCATTCAGAAATATCAGTTTCTAGTGCAGAAAACTCAGTCTGATGACCAGAGATTTTTGGAAAAGCAGGACCTTCTTCACTCAAGGTCATTTTCGAAAAAGCACCAAATTTTTTAATATGTTTGGCAAACTCTTCTGCTTGATCTTGAGCAACTACGATTTCAAAACTTTCAGCATTAATCTTTTTTAACCACAAGCCAAAGTGGATACGACCTTTAAGATCACAGATGGCTGTATAGCGTGTTTCATTTTCAGCTAAACGTTCAGTATCTACAGTAACTTGGCCTTGTAAAAACTTTTGTGCATCTACACCGTTTAAAGCATATGACGAGAAAGCGAGCAGACTCATGATTAATCTCAAATTCAATATGTTTCTTTATGATTGCCGACTATTTTGCTCCATTTTTACTAAAAAATCAGCCATAGTTTTCGTATTTTGATTTTGCATAAAAGATAGCTTTTCTGTTTAAAAATACACCAAAAATATACGTTCGGATGAATCCGAAGGTTTAAGCTAATAAACATAATTTCGATAATTCAAAGGAAATTAAAATAAGGAAAATAATGATGGCAACAGGTACAGTGAAATTTCATCGAGTGTTTAAAGCACCAGCCGAGCGAGTTTATCGTGCATTTTTAGATCCAGATGCTTTAGTAAAGTGGTTACCACCTCATGGTTTTACCGCAAAGGTCCATAGTTTTGATTCAAGTGTGGGTGGCTCATACAAAATGAGTTTTACCAATTTTTCGACAGGTTCAACACATGCTTTTGGTGGAACCTATGTTGAGTTAGTTCCAAATGAATTGATTCGATATAACGACCAATTTGATGACCCTAATTTACCCGGTACGATGCAGGTCACCATTACATTAAAAACTGTATTGGTGGGTACAGAAGTGCATATTACGCAAGAAGGAATACCGGAAGTTATTCCTGTGGAAGCCTGCTATTTGGGATGGCAAGAATCCTTATCTTTACTTACCTTATTAGTTGAAGCTGAAATCCCTGACCAATAAACCTTCTAAAATTTTAATTAAATATTTAAAAAGTGAGTGGAGCTAAATCTACTCACTTTTCTTTTATAAGATCTATCCAAAATAAAAAATATTGAATGATTTTATAGGGCTAAAATATAAACCATACATAGAGAAAGACGATGGATATACACATTAAAAGAATTTATGAAAATGCTGACCCTAGTGATGGAAAGCGTATTTTAGTTGATCGTCTATGGAGTAGGGGAATTAGCAAAGAAAATGCTCATTTAGATTTATGGCTAAAAGAAGTGGCTCCTTCAACTGAACTTCGGAAATGGTTTCATACAGCAACGCCGGATCATTGGGAAGAATTTAAACAGCGTTATTTAAAAGAACTTGAGATCAACTTAGCAGTTAAAGAATTACACGAGATCGCATCGAAGCATAAAGTCACGCTCTTATATTCAGCAAAAGATGTTGAAAATAACCATGCAATTATTTTGAAAGAATATTTATTAAAGAAAAAATTAAAGTAAATGTATAAATTTTTTTTTGGTAAAAGTGTTTTATTTAAAACTTTAAAAAATGAGTCATATCTCGCATAATATACTTTTTGAGATTTTTTTCATGTCTTTGCCAAATTGCCCAAAATGCCAATCAGAATATACTTACCAAGATGGCGACTTATTGATTTGTCCTGAATGCTCAAATGAGTGGAAAGAAGGAGATGCTTTAGCAACTGAAGAACAAGAAATTATTAAAGATGCTAATGGAAATATTTTAGCCGATGGCGACAGTGTGACTGTAGTTAAAGACTTAAAAATTAAAGGCTCATCTTCAGTGGTAAAAGTAGGCACGAAAGTAAAAACGATTCGCTTAGTTCCAGATGCAAGTGATGGCCACAATATTGATTGTAAAATTGATGGTATTGGGCAGATGAAGCTTAAGTCTGAATTTGTAAAAAAAGCTTAAACTGTTAATTTTCATTACATTTCAGTAGAGATATATACTTATATCTCTACCTTTTAAATTTCTAACATCATTATAATTTTATTACGAAAAAGTATAAAAAATGGGCTATTCAAGGAATGATCGCCCCTTTATATTGTCATAAATAACAAATAACTTTCGTCCAGAATAATAACGAAAGTCATACCCACACCAACAAAAAAATGAGGTTTTTATGGCAGGATGGTACGAAATTTCACAAGCGAGTGATGGACAATACCGCTTTATCTTGAAGGCAGGAAATGGTGAACCTATTTTAAATAGTGAGCTATATAAGGCAAAAGCTTCTGCTGTAAATGGTATTGAATCAATTCAGAAAAACAGTGGTGATGACGCGCGATATGAGCGTTTAACTGCAAAAAATGGAAAGCCTTATTTCAATTTAAAAGCTGCAAATCATCAGATTATTGGCACGAGTCAGTTCTATGCGAGTGAAGCTTCACGAGATAAAGGAATTGAGTCTGTTAAAACCAATGGTTCATCAACGACCATTAAGGATTTAACAGTTCAGGCATAAAAACTCAGTTAAAAAAAGCAGCTTTTAAAAGCTGCTTTTTTTATTTATGTATGTAATTAACGCACTAATTTAGCTAAAAGTTCTTCTTTAGTTAAATTGCTCGCTTCAGCATCACGACGGCCTTTATATTCAAAAGTACCAGCATCAAGACCTTTTTCACCAATCACAATACGGTGTGGAATGCCCATCAATTCAAGGTCAGAGAATTTAACACCTGGACGTTCGTTACGGTCATCAAGCAACACATCAAAACCTTGAGCTTGAAGTTCTGCATAAAGAGATTCTGCTGCTTCAAGAGTACGTGGAGATTTGTGCGCATTCATTGGAACAATTGCAATTTCAAAAGGTGCAATGGCTTGTGGCCACATAATGCCTTTGTCATCGTAGTTTTGTTCAATTGCAGCTGCAACAACACGCGTGACACCAATACCGTAACATCCCATAGTTACTGTAAATGGTTTGCCATCTTCACCTAGAACTTTACAGCCTAAAGCTTCTGAGTATTTAGTACCAAGTTGGAAAATATGGCCTACTTCAATACCACGTTTAATTTGTAGTGTGCCTTTGCCATCTGGAGATGGATCGCCTTCAACTACATTACGCAAATCGAAAACTTCGGTAATTTGTGCATCACGCTCCCAGTTTACACCTACAGCATGTTTGTCAGCTTCATTTGCACCAGCAACGAAGTCTGAAAGAACAGATGCAGCGCGGTCAACAATCACAGTTAAGCCCTTTTCGACTAAACCTTGTGGACCTGTAAAGCCAGCAGTTAAACCAAATGCTTGAAGTTGTTCTTCAGTTGCAAAAGTAAGAGGCGTAGCCACTAAAGGATGCTTCTCGGCTTTAATTTCATTAAGTTCGTGGTCACCACGTACAAATAGAGCAACGACAGGAACCTGACCTTTTTCGTCAGCCACGCCTTGAACCAATAATGCTTTAACAGATTGCTTAGGATCAGCATTTAAGAATTGGCAGACATCATCAATCGTTTTCTGGTTTGGTGTTTCAACCAATTTAAATTCTTGAGTAGGGGCTGCACGTTCACCGACTAAAACAGCCTCAGCCATTTCAACATTCGCTGCATAATCAGATTCAGTTGAAAATGCGATGTCATCTTCACCACTTGAAGCCAAAACGTGAAACTCATGTGAAGCTGAACCACCAATTGAGCCTGTATCTGCTTGTACTGGGCGGAAATCTAAACCTAAGCGAGTGAAAATACGGCTGTATGTGTCGTACATCACGTCATAAGTTTCTTGTAACGATTCTTGAGTTGCATGGAAAGAATAAGCATCTTTCATGATGAACTCACGTGAACGCATTACACCAAAACGTGGGCGAATTTCATCACGGAATTTGGTTTGAATTTGATAGAAATTTACAGGAAGCTGCTTATAACTTTTGAGTTCGTTACGCGCCATATCTGTAATAACTTCTTCATGCGTTGGTCCAAGTACAAATGGGTTCGCATGGCGATCTTTAAAGCGTAATAGTTCAGGACCGTATTGTTCGTAGCGACCTGATTCTTCCCAAAGACTTGCGGGTTGAGTCACGGGCATGAATACTTCCATTGCACCTGAACGGTTCATTTCTTCACGAACAATTGCATCTACTTTTTTAAGCACACGTGTTCCCATCGGCAGCCATGTATATAAACCAGATGCCAATTTACGAATCATCCCCGCACGTAACATGAGCTGGTGTGAAATCACTTCAGCATCATTTGGGGTTTCTCTCAACGTTGCAAATAAAAAGCGGCTTGCGCGCATGGAAAAAGTCCTAAAAGTTAAGCGTTATAAAAACGCAGATTATACGATAATCGTTGCATTATGACATGAATCGTCGAGTTTGACGCAGCATAAAGTTTTTCAAGTCATCTAGATAAGTGAAAATGACGGGTACAACCACAAGAGTCAATAGGGTAGAAGTAATCACTCCCCCAATCACAGCGTGAGCCATTGGTGCACTTTGCTCACCGCCTTCGCCAAGACCTAAAGCTAAAGGAACCATCCCCATTACCATGGCGCTTGTAGTCATTAAAATTGGACGTAAACGTGTTTTGCCAGCTTGTAAAATAGCATCGTAACGGCTGACACCTTGATCCATCGCTTTCTTGATAAAATCGATAAGCAAAATAGCGTTTTTAGTGACAAGCCCCATAAGCATGATAATGCCAATAATGGAAAACAGGTTCAGCGTGCTTTGGAACAAGAAGAGGGCAAGGAATACGCCAATTAGTGATAATGGTAAAGAGGCCATAATCGCAGCAGGATGGATAAAGCTATTAAATTGAGAACCTAAAACAATATAGATAAATACAATCGATAGGGTAATTGCTGTTAATGCATATCCGGCAGATTCTGCCATATCGGCATTGGCACCTTGAGTATCAAATGTATAGCCCGCAGGTAGCTTAAACGCCTTTTGCATTTTATCGATGTCTTGACCAATATCGCCACTAGGACGTCCCGAGGTATTTGCCTCAATGAGTACTTCACGCTCAAGATCACGTCGATTAATTTGTGAAGCACCGAGTTTCTCTTCAGTTGTTGCCACTGCGCTAAGTGGAACTAAAATGTTTTGCCCATTGGCATTGGTTTTATTTGAGTTGAGATATAGGTTCTGAACATCTTGCGGAAGCATACGTTTATTTTCGTTTAAACGAACATTAACGTCATAGTTTTCACCATCCCTATCTTTCCATGTTGTCACATTATCACCAGCAATTAATGGACGAATCGCATTGGCAATTTGTGAAACAGATAGGCCTAAATCACTTGCCAGTACACGATTAATATGAACACCCAAAGTTGGTTTTGGTTCTTTCAAAGAGCTTTCTAAATCGACTACACCTTTAATTTTTTCCATTTCAGCGATAAAACGATCTGAAATTTTTTGTAGTTCATTTAAGTCTGTCCCTTTAATAGAAATCATGATTGGCTTTTGCCCACCCGAGACAGAATCTTGTGCTGCGGCAACAGACGTAACTCGAATGCCCGCTACAGTTTGCAACCGATCACGGAACTCATTATTGAGCGCATTAAGATCCTTGTTTCGCTGTTGTTTCGGCTTTAAGGTAACCCCCAAACCAGCGCGGTTTTTACCAGAATCAACCCCACTATTGACAACACCATAAGTTGAAACGACATCTGGAAATTGCCTGATAATTTGGTCAACTTGATGGAGTTTTGCTTGGGTATATTCCAAAGAAGCGTCTACAGGAGTTTCGAACTGAATCCGAATTTCACCTTTATCTGGGGTAGGTACAAATTCAGTTCCAATGAGTTTAGAAAGTCCTAATGCAGCAAATAATGAAGCGATTGCAATAATGACCGTGATGAAACGGAAACGTAGGGCTAACTTTAATAGCCTTTCATAAACATGACTAAGTCGATCTAGTAAATTAGAAATATGGTCAAAAAACCGTTGTAGCCAAGTATCTTTTTTCTTGACTGGATCTTTCCAGTGAGCAGAAAGCATTGGATCGAGTGTAAAGCTAATAAACATTGAAATTAGAACAGCGGTACTGACTGTTACACCAAACTGATAAAAGAAACGTCCAATCAGTCCGCCCATAAAGGCAACGGGTAAAAAGACTGCCACAATAGTAAGAGTAGTTGCGAGTACAGCCAAACCAATTTCTTTTGTCCCTTCAAGGGCTGCTGTGACATGATCTTTGCCAAGTTCTGTATGTCTTACAATATTTTCCCGAACGACAATCGCATCATCAATTAATAGACCAATACTGAGTGATAGGGCTAATAGCGTCATCATGTTAATGCTAAACCCAAAAGCCCAGATAAAAGTTAGGGTTCCAAGAAGGGTAATGGGTAAGGTTAAACCTGTGATGACGGTAGAGCGGAAAGAGCCTAAAAATAATAAAACAATTAAAACTGCTAAGGCAGCACCTTCAATAATGGTACGGGCAACATCTTTAATTGAAGCACGAATGCCTTTCGAGCTATCAGCTACGACTTTATAATTTAAACCCGCAGGCATCTGAGCTTTTAACTTCTCTAAAGTTTGATAAGTTTTGTCGACGACTTGAATTACATTGGCATCGGAACTTTTTAAAATATCAATAGAGACAGCCGTTTTACCATTATAAAAAGCGCTTGATTGTAGTTCTGCTTGAGTGTCTTCAACAGTTGCGACTTGCTTTAAAAAAATCGGTGAACCATTTTTATTGGCAATCACCAAATCGCCAAATGCAAGGGGATGAATAACCTTTGATTGAATCTGTACAACCAGTTCAGAGTTCTTTTGTTGTAAGGTTCCAGCAGGAACTTCAATGTTTTCATTTTTTAATGTATTAATGACCTGATCGATGCCAATACCGTAACTTTGCAATTGCTCAGGAAGAATTTTTATTCGTATTTGTCGTTTGGCATCCCCCAATAAATTCACATTACCGACACCTGAAACGGTTTTGAGTTGAGGCACGATCCGTTTATCGACATATGAACTCAATTGAGCCAAATTCATACTAGTAGATTCAAATACGACTGACATAATTGGACTAGAGGAAGGATCGTAGCGCTGTACAATTGGTGTATCAATTTCATCACGGAACTGTGCTGCGACGGGAGCAATTTTGTCTCGAACATCTTGTGCTGCAATGGCTGAAGATGTATCAAGGTTAAACTCTGCAACGACCATCGAAAAACCTTCACTTGAACGTGAAGTAATTTGCTTAATGCCTGAAATCGTATTAATTTGATCTTCGAGTTTTTTAGTAATATCTGATTCGACAGCTTCAGGCGATGCACCAGCATATTCTGTAGTGACTACGACGAATGGGAAATCTATATTTGGAAACTCTTCGACGGTCATCCGTTTCCAAGAAGCTAACCCGAGTACCATTAAGCTGATCATCATCATAATAGTAAAAACGGGGTATTTCACACTGATTCGAGTAAACCACATACGCTATTTGCTACCTTATTTATTTTTGTCGTTTGTAACCGTCACTTTTTTATTAATGTCGGAATCTTCAAATTGAATACGGCTCACCAGATCTGTGCTTTGCAAACCATCAATCAAAGCAATATTGTCGTTATAACGCTGTTCAATCACCCGAATTTTAACTTTTTGGATGGTGTGATTACGTACCACCCATACAAAAGGATCATGTTGCATATTTTGAATGCTGTCTAAAGGAATCGTTTGGCCTTGATTGGTATCACTACGAAGAATATTTCCATTAATGAAAGCCCCTATGCTTAACGAATCAATTTTTTCTTTAGGAACTGCAAAAAATTCGATTTGTCGGCTGTCTTGATCTGCAACAGGTGAAATACGAGTAAGCGTTGCGTTTAATTGTTTAGAATTTCCCTGAATCTGATATTGAATGCTGTTCCCTACCTTAAGCGCAGACTGCTGTTCAATCGGTAACTTGGCTTGTATTTCAAGTTGGTCTGGATTCACAATTTCAAATAATGTTTGACCAACCGATACAGTCTGACCAGGTTCTACTTGTCGTTTAGTAATCACACCTGAAATTGGGCTGGTAATAATACCGTCTTGATCAGCTTTACGTGCAATATCAACATTCGCTTGTTGAGCTTTTACACTTTCAAGTTGGCCTTTGTAGTCAACCTGACTTTGTTCAAACTCGACACGAGCAATAAACCCTTGATTAAACAGTCTTTGCTTTCGGTTCATTAAATTGCGTGCAAGTTCAGCTTGTGATTGAGCTGATGCAAGGTTGGCGCGCGCTTGTGCTAATCGTGCAACATTGTCCTGATTATTCAATCTCACTAAAACTTGGCCTTTTTGTACCTGTTGACCAACATTTGTAGTTACAGTGGTCGCCGTGGCGCTCACTTGAGCCTGAATTGAACTTTGCTGAACCGCACGAATGGTTCCCGTAAATGCGGTTTGAGAGTTAAGAGCTCCCTCTTTAACTGCAATCAGGTCTTGAGGAATGAGTTCAATTTTTGCTGGAGCTGGTGCCGTTGTTTTAGTTGTTTCTTGCTGATTACATGCAGCTAAAATCAAACATAAACTAATAATACTCAGTTTAAAAATAGTGGAAGGGGTGAGATGCATTTTGTGCATACAGCATCATCCTATAATTCAAATTTTATTTTGCCCCTATTCTTGATAAACCTTTACAGTTATTCAAGCTTTTTTAAACGTTCGATAATATTTTCATACTCGCTGTTGGTACGGTTGTAGGTCTTGGTAAGTGTTTCAATTGTTTGTTTGACCCTGTAAATATTATTTAGATTGTTTTCAATCAACGTCTTATGTCGCTCAGGAATAATTTCTCTCTTTCGGAAATATTCCATTTCTTGACGTTTAAATAAAATTTTGTCTTGTTGTAACTGGTTGAGTTGTTCCTGTTGATAGTTAATTTGCTTCTTTATAGCAAGTAATGCTTGATCTCTTTTAATCAAAGCTGTCTTACTATTGCTATAGGCTTTTTTTAATTTGATATCTAGTTCTCTATGCCGTGCTGATAATGCCCGTTGACTTGATTGATTTAAATCAGCCTGCGCATTATAAGAATGGTTTCTTTTAATCACTTGCATATTTTGATCTAGAACTTCATAACCATAACGAATATGGGCTGGTGTGACTGATGTACTGATATTGGCCGTACCCTGTTGATCATAATAACGATACCAGACCACTTTAGAAGTATCGGCTATAGCAAGGGTGGAAGCCCAGAAAAAGAGTGAACCGAAGGAAATAATGCCTATAGATACAGACAAGCAGTTCCTATAAAAGGCATATTTCATCCAATCATTCATTGAAAACCCCCAAAAAAGAAAGCTAAATCGCTTATTTTTAAATAATTAATCTTTATTATATTAGTTATTATTTAGCTGAATAAAAATATAGTCATTATAAAAAAAATGATAATTTCAATTAAAGTGTGATGAGGTTAAAAGTTATTGTTTATAAATGAGAAAGTAGACAAAAATGCCTCATTGAAAATAGACAGTGAGATATGTTAAAAATACTTATAAATGTGTAAAAACAAATTTAAGTTAAATTGCATTTATATTTTATATTTATTGGGGATGGAAGATTAAATGGAAGATGCATTCCAAAATCTGAAAGTAATGGTAATTGATGACTCAAAAACCATTCGCCGTACAGCCGAAACTTTATTACAGCGAGAAGGCTGTGAAGTGATTACTGCGGTGGATGGATTTGAAGCTTTGTCCAAAATTGCAGAAGCAAATCCAGATATTGTTTTTGTCGATATCATGATGCCTCGTTTAGATGGTTATCAAACTTGCGCTTTGATTAAAAACTCTCAAAATTATCAGAACATTCCCGTTATCATGCTCTCTAGTAAAGATGGTTTATTTGATCAGGCAAAAGGGCGTGTGGTAGGTTCAGATGAATACTTGACGAAACCTTTTAGCAAAGATGAATTGTTAAACGCGATTCGTAATCACGTAAGTTCATAATTAAGTAATTTAAGGGCAAAGAAATGACACGTATTCTCATTGTTGATGATTCACCAACAGAAACTTTTCGTTTTAAAGAAATTCTAACCAAGCATGGTTATGACGTACTTGAAGCATCTAATGGTGCAGATGGTGTAACTTTGGCAAAAGCAGAACAGCCTGACTTAGTGTTAATGGATGTTGTCATGCCAGGTGTAAATGGCTTTCAGGCAACTCGCCAGATTACCCGTGATGAAGACACTAAGCATATTCCTGTGGTAATCGTGAGTACTAAAGATCAGGCAACTGACCGAGTATGGGGCAAACGTCAGGGCGCACTCGATTACCTGATTAAGCCGATTGAAGAAAAGCAATTGATTGATGTAATTAAACAATTTCTAAAGTAACTCATCCATCCATAAAAACATAAATAACGGGGTTATATGCCCGTTTTATAGGATCGAGTATGGCAGCGAATGGATTTATCGAGTTACTTCGTTTGTCTAAACGGGGTAATAAGAATTACGCTTCAGTTCAAAATGAAGCACAGCGATGGTCAGGGATTGCTTTTGAAATGAGAGGGCAATACTTCGTCGCACCACTTGGGGAAGTGTCAGAAGTTATCTATCCACCGAAATATACGCCAGTTCCAAATGCTCAAAGTTGGGTGAAGGGTTTGGCGAACATTCGGGGACGGTTACTTTCGGTTTCTGATTTGGCTCATTTTATTTCAGGGCAACGAAGTACATTTTCGTCTGCCCAAAAAGTGTTATGTATTAGTCATCACGACCAGTATGTGGGGTTGGTTGTGGATCAGGTCTTGGGGATTCAGCACTTTAATAAAAAAAGTTTTTTTTCTCAAAGCTTAGACTTAGAGGAAAATCTAAAAGAATATTGCCAAGGTTATTTTCACCAACATAACCAGCATTGGCATGTCTTTTTATTTAGTCGTTTATTGCAAAACCCACATTACATGAATGCATCGACAAAATTTATAAACTAATTTTTACGCTGTGAAAAACAGAGTATTTTCTGGGGAGAAGCTATGGGCTTTAAGCTTAAAAAGAAAGGCGGCAATCGTGTTGCGCCCGAAAAATCGGGTCTCAATTTTATTGCAAAAATTCAGTCGGGAATTGAGCAATACGCCAGTTTATTTGGGGAAAGTAAAAAGTCCAAGCCTATCCTTTATGTAGCGTTGTTATGTTTAGTATTTGCTTTAATTTCGCTCGTTTATTTATTTTATAGTGTACCTCGACATAACCAATTAACACGTAGTTTGGGTGAGTTGCGCTTATTGTCACAAACTATTTCTAGACAGGCTACGGAAGCAACGGCTTCTGGATCACCTAAAGCTATGAAAGACTTAGTTGAGTCACGTCAACTTTTTGCTAAAAATATAAAAAATGTTGAAAATATTTATGGTACATCTTCAAAAGAATACCAAAAGGTAGCGGTTCTGTGGAAAGCTTTGTCTTATGACGTTGACTTGATCTCGTCACAGCAGGACGTAATTAATCAGTTATATAATATGAATATCTCGATTAGTGACTCTATTCCTGAGATTCAAGCTGAATATAACTTGATGGTTGATAAGATGGTCCGCGAAAAAGTATCGAGTAATCAGGTAGTCATTGCTAAAAACCAGGTATTTATTGCGGAACGTATTTTACGTTCTATTAACTCCGTTTTCATTGCTACAGAGAATTCTGAAAACTCAGCGCATGACTTTGGTGTCGATATTGATACTTTTGGTGTGTACTTAAATGCACAGCTAAACGGCAATGCAGAACTGGGTGTTGCTAGAGTTGAGTCCCCGGAAGTACGTGAATCTTTAGAAGGCATTAAATCTGAGTATGATCAAGTTTTAAAATCTGCAGCGACATCAGTTCTTAAACATACAAATCAAATTGTAAACGTACGTCAGTCATCGGGTGAGATCTTCTCGCAATCTGATGAAATGTTATCTGCATTGGGTAATCTTTCTGAGCAAACACAGTATGGTTGGAAAGCCTTTGCTTTAGTTGCGCTTCTTGCATTATCACTTATTGGTTTAATTAGCTCAGTCTTAAAGCTTTTATCACTTCGTAGTAAAGCGGATAAACAACGTGTAGCTACCTTGCAAGAAGAATATGACCGTAACCAAAACGCGATTTTACGTTTACTAGATGAAATCGCCGACTTGGCAGATGGTGACTTGCGCTCATATGCAACGGTATCTGAGGACTTTACTGGAGCGATTGCCGACTCGATTAACTTCGCGATTGACCAATTACGTGATCTTGTATCCCGAATTCATGAAACTTCTCAGGAAGTTGCCCGCTATACGCATGATACACAAAATATTACTAACCAGTTGGCAGAAGCATCAGAGCATCAGGCACAAGAAATTGCTGGCGCATCAACCGCAATGAATGAAATGGCGCAATCAATTGACCAAGTATCTTCAAATGCATCTGAATCTACCGAAGTAGCAGAACGTTCGGTACAAATTGCCTCTAATGGAGCACAAGTAGTAAACCGTTCAATTGAAGGTATGGACACGATTCGTGAACAGATCCAAGAAACCTCTAAACGTATTAAACGTTTGGGTGAGTCTTCACAAGAAATTGGTAACATTGTATCGTTAATTAATGACATTGCGGACCAAACAAACATTCTTGCATTAAATGCAGCAATTCAAGCATCTATGGCAGGTGAAGCAGGACGTGGTTTTGCCGTGGTTGCAGACGAAGTACAGCGTCTTGCAGAGCGTTCTGCATCGGCAACTAAACAGATCGAAACTCTGGTTAAAACAATTCAGACCGATACGAATGAAGCTGTTATTTCAATGGAACAAACAACCACTGAGGTTGTGCGCGGAGCGAACTTGGCAAAAGATGCAGGTATTGCCTTGGACGAGATTCAAAAAGTATCTGGTGACTTGGCAAACTTGATGGCCAACATTTCTGATGCAGCAAAACTTCAGTCTGCATCTGCGAGTCACATTGCGACAACCATGACCGTCGTACAAGAAATTACTTCGCAAACGACAACTGCAACATTCGATACAGCGCGTTCTGTTTCTGAATTAGCAAATATGGCAGAGTCATTACGTGAATCGGTAACGGACTTTAAATTACCTGATTAAATTGGGGACGAGGATAGCTGTTTCTATACTAGCTATTCTTCTAAAAAGTATTAACAACACCAGATAAGTATTGGGGACACAGCTATTTATCTGGTGTTGACTCTGTCGTTTTTCTCCATTTAGGGGACAAGCAAAAGAAGCCTTTGCTATGAAAGAAATATTAAAAACTTTAACTGAAGCAATGATGCTACCGGAAGATAGCTATTCTCAACAAGATGATGAATTTCTTGATATCTTCGTTGAAGAAATTGAAGAAATTTTTGTTGAATTGCAATCTTTGATTCATGAATGGATGCAATCTAAAAATGTTGCTACGCTGACTGAAATCCGTCGCCATTTTCATACCTTGAAAGGTTCAGGGCGAATGATTGCAGCGAAATCCTCTGCTGAGCTTGCTTGGACTGTAGAAGATACGCTTAATCGGGTAATCAATGAGAGTCTCACATTAACTCCTAACATCCAACAATATGTTCAGTTGGTATTTAAGTTCTATTTCTTTAAATTAGTAGATGACTTTAAATCTAAAAAGGAACATGCAGTAGATTTTAGACCTCTTATTTTATTGGGACAACAATTACAACAACAGCAAAGTTTAGAGCCTGCTTTAGATGAACTTTTATTATTGTCGGATACTCTCGCTGCGGAAACTAAGACTGGTTTAGAGGTGGGTGATTTAGAACCGGAATCAGATAATTTAATTCTAGAAACCGCCATAGAAAGTGAACATAACCTTGCTGAAACCTTAGTTTTATTTATGGAAGAAGCGGAGGAGCACTTAGCGACCATCGATCAGTTCTTAGAACAAAAAATACATCAGCATGAGAGTTACAATGCGCTAATCCGTGCATTACATACGTTGCGCGGCAGCTCGGCAATGGCTCAGGTAGAAGCAATTTTTGATGCTAGTACTAAAGTTGAGCATTTATTTAAAATCTTATTACAAGAAGAGCTATCTTCTCATTCAGAAGAAATTTTACTACTCCGTGATTACCGTCAGTTTATTCGAAATTGTTTAGATCTATTGGCTACGCATTGCTCTAATGAGCAATTAGACTCTAACCTGAAACAGTTCAATCAGGTTTGGGATGTTTATATGGAACAACATGGGGAGCATGCGAGCCCGCTCACGCCTCCACATGGTTTAGTATCTCAGCTGTTACAGCTAGATGTTTCAGAATTACTTGATGCAGAGTTAGATTTTGAAAAGGGAATTCGTTCTGAGTTTCCTCATTATCTTGAACGTTTAAGTGAACAAGCTGATTTGTTATTGCAACATACTCAGTCGCAGGCCATGATTGGTTTATATGAATATACGAACCAGCTGAAAGATAGCTATGACGTATTGCTTGATCGACCTGATTTATTACATTCAGATTATGTTTTTGAAATTTATCAGAAAGCACATCAACAATTAATTCAGTTATTTGATGCATTAGCTGCGGGTCAAAGAGTTAGTATTATTGAGCAACACCAAAATATTTTGGAAGAGTTAAAACTATATACCCAATATATTCCAAGCCTTAATTCTGAACCATTAGAAAGTCATCAGGAAGTTGTTGAGTCGCTATTTAGTGCTGATGTAGAACAAACAGCAAATGAATCTTCAGCATTTATCGAAAGTGTATTAACTGATCATGTAGTCATGAGTCAGAGTGTGCATTTAGATCGCCAGTTCATGTCTACTGAGCACGTAAACCGTTATTTTGATTCAGAACTGTTAGATATTTTTCTTGAAGAAGCCGATGAGTTGCTTGAAGGAATGGATACAGATCTTAATATTTGGGTTAATGATCAAGAGAACTTTGCTGCTCTTAATAATCTGATGCGCTATTTGCATACCTTAAAAGGTGGGGCAAATATGATTCAGGCAAATTATATTGGTTTAATTGCACATGAACTAGAAAGTATTTATGAGCGCTTAATTCAAAGACAGTTAATTACTTCATCTGCTCTCATTGATTTTATCCGTCTGGTTCAAGATGATTTAGCTGATCGCCTACAAATAGTACGTGAACACCACTTAGATTATGCTGCTTCTCATACTATTCAAGCACTTAAGAATGCAGATAAGGTATATAATTCACTCGGGTCTGCTGCTAAAGAGATGCAAGCAGAGTCTGAAACAGATGTTGTACCAGAATTAAGTTTTGAAGTATTACAACAAGAAGCTATACACAATACTGCGTTAAATCTCGATGAGTTAACTTCTAATTTTGAGCAGATTGTTGAGTCTAATAATAGACTTGTTGAACACACAGAATTACAAGTTTTTGATGCAGAAGGCTATACAGACAGTATCCAAGATCAGGATATTGACTCTGTAGTCGAGCAGACATTTATGGAAGAAGCGGCCGAGCTGTTAGAGATGGCCGATCACCTATTAAAGCAGTGGTTTGAGCAGCGGACCAACCGTAGTATCTTGCTTCAGCTACAAAGGGCAGTGCACAGCTTGAAAGGCGGTTCCCGTATGGTGGGACTTGAAACCGTACAAGCGATTGCCTATCAACTTGAAAACGCTTTTGAAAAATTTGCGCTTTATCATTTTAGCTCAAATATTTATGACAACTTGCTAGAGAGTGCGATTGTTTGGTTAAAAGAAGCAATTTTCAAGCAAAATTATCAACATTTTGATGGTTTACAACAAAGTTTAGAAAATATTCAGTTTATTGAAACTGCAATACAAATTCCAAGTAAGTTGACCAGAACTGATCTATTTAGCACTGAACCTGTAATGAGCTTTGTGCAAGGTGATGGGGCAGAACCACCGCCAATGATGGGGGCATGGGAACAAGCACAGCATCTCGAACAAAATAATGAGATGATCCGGGTTTCGGCAGATTTAATTGAGAAAATGATTGATTTGTCTGGTGAAAATTCGATTAACCGTTCACGAATTGAAATGGATCTCAGTCAATTTGGTCATACGTTAGTGGAAATGGAATTAGCCATTCAACGACTAGCAGACCAGTTACGCCGAATGGAAGGCGAATTAGAAAGTCAGATTATTGCAAAACATGGTATTGAGCACTCTCGTTATACAGAATTTGATCCTCTAGAGATGGACCAATATTCTTCATTGAATCAATTATCGAAATCACTTGCCGAATCTGCATCGGATTTAGTGGATTTTAAAAATACATTATCTGAAAAAATCAGAGACACTGAAAGTTTGCTGGTACAACAGTCACGTATTCAGGCCGAAATTCAAGAAGGCCTAATGCGAACACGATTAGTACCATTTTCTCGATTGCTACCTCGTTTACAAAGAATTGTGAGGCAGACTTCTACTGCGTTGGATCGACCAGCAGAGCTTTTTGTTAATAATACCGAAGGTGAATTAGACCGAACAATGCTAGAACGTTTGGTTACACCACTTGAGCACATGCTTCGAAATGCAATTGACCATGGTCTAGAAGATCGTGTGCAACGTGAACAAGCGCGAAAACCAGAAACTGGACGTATTGAACTGAATATTCATCGTCAAGGTACGGATGTTGTTGTTACATTTAAGGATGATGGCCGAGGTATTGATATCGAGAAGGTCCGTCAAAAGGCCTTATTGTCTGGTTTGATTAATCCTGAACAAGTATTAGAACATCAAGATATTTTACAGTTGATTTTCCATCCAGGGTTAAGTACGGCCGATCAAGTCACTCAGATTTCAGGTCGTGGTGTAGGACTAGATGTTGTACAAAGTGATATTAAAGCTTTGGGCGGACATGTGAGTGTCGACTCTGTGTATGGACAAGGAACAATCTTTACCATACGCGTTCCAACCACAGTAGCTGTTAGTGATGCCTTAATGGTTAAAGTGGCTGATCAACAATTTGCAATTCCATTGGCTCAAATTGATCGAATTGTTCGAGTTTCACCAACATCATTAGAACAGTATTTTGGAAGTGCACAAGAATTCTTTGAATTTGAAAATAAACGCTATCCATTACGTTATTTATCTGAGTTTGTTGGTAATCAACCAATTCCACGTTTAAGCGGGATGATGTATTCACTACCAGTATTAATGATTAAAACCAATAATGGACAAACAATTGCATTATTGGTTGATCAGCTTATTGGTTCACGTGCGCAGATTGTGGTCAAGCCAATCGGGCAGCAGTTCTCTAGTATTGGTGCGATTGCAGGCGCAACTATTTTAGGTGATGGTCAAGTTTGTCTAATTTTAGATGGACAAAATATTGCTCGCCAAATTCAGTCTACTCGTCGACATAAGCAGCTGAATGAAGCTATCTATAGACAACGCGAGTCTGATGAACGCCGTCTCATTATGATTGTAGATGACTCTGTCACAGTCCGTAAGGTAACGACTCGTTTACTCGAACGTCAGGGCTATGACGTAGTAACTGCTAAAGATGGTATCGATGCAATTGAGCAGTTGGAAAATATTAAACCAGATCTGATGCTGCTTGATATCGAAATGCCGCGAATGGATGGCTTTGAGGTACTTAACCTCGTGCGACATCATGATCTACATCAAGATATGCCAGTCATTATGATTACATCCAGAACTGGCGAAAAACACCGTGAACGAGCATTTACTTTAGGGGTTAACCAATACATGGGTAAACCTTTCCAAGAGGAAGATTTACTTCACAATATTGATGCTTTTTTCACGACACGTGAAGAGGAACTTGCCTAATGAAGAGTCATATCAGTACATCTTTAATTAATGAAATGGATCAGCAAGAACTTCAACATTTAATTACTGTTTCAACTGGTTTTATTGATGCATATATTATTGAATGTGATCAGCAAGTGCCGATGCTATTACCACAAAACATAGTGTTATCAGCTATGGACGTTAAAAATGGTATCAAGCATATTGAATGGCATGACGTAAAACTTCCAGTTTATACAGTGCATAATGAAATTGATTCGCGAGCGGTGGCATTAGTTATTGAAAGTGAAGATATCAGCCAACGTTTTGCACTCATATGTAAATCGATGCCAGTTTCAGTTCGTCTGCGTATTTCTGAAGTCGTAGATGAAAACGAAGATATACAGGACTCTTTACAGCACCCAACTGTATTTAAATATGTGCGTATGGAGAATCAGCGCTACCACGTTCCTAATTTGCAATATATCCAAAATTCGCTTCATTTATAAAAAAAAGGAACTCAATTTGAGTTCCTTTTTAATTTTTATTTAGCTAATAAATTTTCTAAAATTTGCTCATAAATATCAGTCAGTGGATCGAGGTCATGTACGTCAACATGTTCATTAATTTGATGAATTGTTGCGTTAAGAACGCCTAACTCCAATACTTGTGCGCCTGTTGGAGCAATAAAACGTCCGTCAGAAGTACCACCACTTGTTGAAAGCTCAGTTTCAGTGCCAGTTACATTTAAAATAGCAGTTTGAGCCGCATTAACCAGTTCGCCAACTGGAGTCAGGAAAGGCAAACCAGAGAGATTCCAAACGATTTCATATTGTAAACCGTGTTTATCTAAAATCTCATGAACACGTTGTTTAAGTTGTTCAGCCGTCACTTCTGTTGAATAACGGAAGTTAAAAGTAACTTCTAAAGTACCTGGAATTACGTTGGTTGCACCAGTTCCAGCATGAATATTTGAAATCTGAAATGATGTTGCTGGGAAATATTCATTTCCATTATCCCAAACGCTTTGGCATAGCTCTGTTAAAGCAGCTGATGCTTCATGAATTGGGTTTAGTGCTAAATGTGGATAAGCCACATGGCCTTGTTTACCTTGGACCTTTAATACTGCATTGAGTGAGCCACGACGCCCATTTTTAACAATATCACCTAATTTATGAGTACTTGAGGGTTCACCTACCAAACACCATTTAATTTTTTCATTACGTTCTTCAAGAGTCTCAATAACCTTGACCGTACCGTTAACCGCAGGGCCTTCTTCATCAGAAGTAATCAGAAATGCGATAGATCCTTTATGGTCTGGATGTTTTGCTACAAAACGCTCAGATGCGACAACCATGGCTGCCAAAGCTGTCTTCATATCTGCCGAACCGCGGCCATATAATTTTCCATCGCGGATTTCAGGTGCAAATGGGTCTGAATTCCATGCTTCTAATTTACCTGTCGGGACTACGTCAGTATGACCTGCAAAACAAAATACAGGTTCTTCAGTTCCTCGACGTGCCCAGAGATTATCTACCTCACCAAAACGCATTGGTTCAATATGAAAACCAACTTGGCGTAAGCGGTCTGCCATGATGGTTTGGCAAGTGTGATCAATTGGAGTAACAGAAGGTTGTTGTAAAAGTTCTAGGCTAAGCGAGAGAGTATCTGAATGGTTCATACCGGAAATTGCGTGCTGATCAGGTGAAATATAGTCCGATATAATAGGCGAATCTCTACGTGATGGGTACGTAAAAATAAAAAAACCTTATCGGAATGATAAGGTTTTTTAGTGACAACTCTAACTTACATTTTATCTTGTGTTTTTTCAGCAGTATTCGTTACAGCATCACCTGCTTTAGAAACATCTTTACCAAAACCCTTAAACGTATTACAGCCTGTTAAAACAACAGCAATCATTACAGAAGCAGCTAAAACTTTTTTCATCATTTTCTCCGTTTAAATTTAATAATGAAGTAAATTTAGATTAAAAAACAAACGGAAAAAGAAACATGACTGTTTAATAGTAAAAACGTTATAAAATGTGTCTAGAATCTTAAATTTATTGTTAATTATTTAAATTTCTGCATGTTGGACTTCAATTTTAAGTGTGAAGGGTGTCTAAACATATAAAACAGAACTTCCTGACCATTTTTACAATATAAGCCGTCTGCCCACCAGTGTGCTGGGGCGGAACTAGGCTGTTTATTTGGACACAGCCATTCGTGCCTTTCTAATCGATAAAAAGAAGAATGAGGAATTGTGGTGCCCCAATAGCCCAAACGACGCTTTAAATTGATCCAGTCAGGTAGAGGCTGCTGTAAATTTAACTCTAAAGGCAGATAAAGTTGTCCCTTTAAAACTGCAAAGCGTTGATGAATTTCAAAGTTTAATGCTTCAAGAAATTGAAATTGTTTGTTGGTAAAGTGTTAAAGCTTTTTGCTTAAAGTATCCTGACGGTTCAGACCAATCCATTGTTCTAAATGTAAATCTGCCTCACCGAGATAATATTTTAAGGCGACCTCCCAATGTTCAATTTTTTGAGTATCTTTATTTAAAACTAAAAAATCCAGCTCACCTAAAGTTTTTGGCCCCTCAATTTTTTGAATACTATGTCCCAATAATTGATAGGGATGGTACTGATCCTCTTGTAACCAAAACCAGAGTAGATGCTCAAAGCGTAAACCTAAACGTGTACTTTTAAGCTGAGATAAAAACTGAATTAAAGGCTCTGGGGACTGATCGAGCTCTTTTAAACGTGGCAAATAATTTTGAAAATGACTTTCCCATACTTCGGTTGGATGTAGCTTAAAATGATGTTGTATAAATAGACTTTTTGGTAGTTGGGAAAGTAAATTTGGACTAGCAATACAAAATGCGAGCTGTCGGACTATAGGATGTTGAAATTGTAGCCATGGCTCGAAATAGGACGTTTTAACTGAGGCAATATTCATACATTTAATACTCGAAGTAATTCATCCTAATTTCCTAACGGATCAACAAAAAAACATTAGAAAAACACTTTATACTAACGCCAACAGCAGGTTAAGGTTTATATATGCGAACATTGTTCTGGCGCTCTTTAGTCGTGATTTTTATCACGCTAGGCATTATTGGAGCAATTTTACCAGGTATGCCGACAACAGTGTTTTTGATTCTGGCTGCTTGGGCTGCTTCAAAAGGCTGGCCACAAATGGATGATTGGTTGTTAAACCACCCTAAATATGGACCAACATTACGTGATTGGCGAGCCAATGGTACAGTACCTCGTAAAGCGAAGTGGATTGCAAGCATAATGATGGCAATTAGCGGAATTATAATGCTATTTACTTCAGCGCCACTTTTGGTCAAGGCTTTTACTGATATTACTATGTTCATCGTTGCAGTTTGGTTATGGCTACGCCCTGAGCCAAAATAAAAGATTAATAATCTTTTATTTTGGTGCAAGACAAGCAATGAAACTGCGCGTAGATAGAAGAAGATTGATAATCTTTTATTTTCAGTGCAAGAGAAGCCCTTATAATAATTTTTTAGTTAAACTCAAAATATTTGAGTTGATATAAGAGAAGTAAGTTCAATGTCTCAATTTAAGTTCGAAGATGCTGATGTTCTCATCGATTTAGCAAACCAAACATTAACTTTGCCTAAACATAATAAGTTTTATGTCATTTCTACAGGAAAGAATGGAATTGGTGAGCAGGAAAACACGGGTAGAACACCACGTGGATGGCATAGAGTGGCGAAGAAAATTGGTGCAGAGTCTCCCCAAAATGCAGTTTTTATCGCGCGTAAGCCAACAGGGGAGGTTTATAGCACTGAGTTAGCTGCGCAATATCCTGAGCGAGACTGGATACTTTCTCGTATTCTCTGGTTAGATGGCCTAGAGACTGGGTTTAATAAAGGGGAAGGCCACGACACTATGCAACGTTATATCTACATTCATGGAACTCCAGACACGCAACCAATGGGGGTGCCAATGTCACATGGGTGTGTTCGAATGCGTAATGAAGAAATCATTGAGCTATTTGATTTAGTTGCTGAAGATGCATTAGTTTATTTATCTGAACAATCTTTAACCTGAGTGTGAGTTTTATCTATTCTTGGTTAGCGGTGTAAATGCAGAAAATATTGAAATAAGTGTTTAAATAAAATACAAAAAATTGTTTTTTACTTAATAATGACTTATTTTTAATCATTCATTCGCATTTTTTTAAAAAGAAGTCGAAAAGCGTTTGACACCTGTTAAAGATTCTCTATAATGCACCTCACAAACGATGAAGACGTTAAAGGGCGCTTAGCTCAGTTGGTAGAGCGTCTGCCTTACAAGCAGAATGTCGGCGGTTCGATCCCGTCAGCGCCCACCAAGCCTTTACGTTAAGCTCTCAAGTGCAGCGGTAGTTCAGTTGGTTAGAATACCGGCCTGTCACGCCGGGGGTCGCGGGTTCGAGCCCCGTCCGCTGCGCCACTTAAGACTTAACATCGTTTTACCCCACAATTTCGATATTGTGAAAGTGCAGCGGTAGTTCAGTTGGTTAGAATACCGGCCTGTCACGCCGGGGGTCGCGGGTTCGAGCCCCGTCCGCTGCGCCACTTTTCAGTTCGGGTTGTGTTTGGAAGATGATTTGAGATGTAAAAATCTTATATCAAAAAATTAATGAATAGTTAATTTTTCTTCTTGGGGCGCTTAGCTCAGTTGGTAGAGCGTCTGCCTTACAAGCAGAATGTCGGCGGTTCGATCCCGTCAGCGCCCACCATATAGTGACCATACTTTATTTTAAAGTATTGTAGTGCAGCGGTAGTTCAGTTGGTTAGAATACCGGCCTGTCACGCCGGGGGTCGCGGGTTCGAGCCCCGTCCGCTGCGCCATTCTCTTGAATCCCTTGTCTAGAGAATGTAGAGTATAAAGATACATTCGTTATCTTTTCTCATTAAGGGCGCTTAGCTCAGTTGGTAGAGCGTCTGCCTTACAAGCAGAATGTCGGCGGTTCGATCCCGTCAGCGCCCACCATTATTTCATTCCGAAAATTAAATTTTTCCAATATTTAAATTACTTATTTATCTATAATTCTTAATCTGTATTTGAATTTTTTATCTAAGTCACTCTAAATTTAGTTGTTCTATTCTAAAGCTCAAAGTTTATATCTCCAATTGACTGAAAAATCATTAGTTAAGTTATTTCTTATATGGAAAAATTACTTTTGTGTTATTTAATTTGGGGTTATAGGTTTAAAACCTAAATGTGTTTAAAAGCGATTGCCTGAGTTATAGACTAAAATTATTTCACCTAAAATTTTCTTAAAAAATTTATTTTATATTTTTATTGAATAGACTCTTTCTTATATTAAATTTGCCATGTAATGACTCGAATAGAGCCTTATATATTTCTTAACCTTGCTAAATCTATTTGTAAGCAGTGACGATACTTTCTTGCGTAAAAAAACTGCTATTTGTTAATAGCAGTTTTGAAATAAGTCATTCTTAATATTCGTTAAAAAACCATCCACTTGCAAAAGCGAAATATTCTCGTAACCAAGAATTGTAGCGAGTAGCTAATGGTGTTTCAGCCGCCACTGTATAAACTTGCGTATAACCTTGTTTTTTAGCAATAGCTGCTGCTCGTGGAGTGTGAAAATCGCTTGTCACAATAGCTATCGGTTGGTCTAGGGTAATGTGGTGCTGTGCTAATAATGGTTTACTATTTTTTAAATTAAGTTCAGTGCTGGTACTTTTATCTTCAAGTATCATTCGTTCTTTTGCTAAATGATAATGTTGTTCTAGATAACGAGACATCACTAATGCTTCGCTTTCCTTTTCTGAAAAATCAAGGCCTCCCGTTACAACAACTTTTGCTTGGAGTTGTTTTAGAGCAATAGGGGCAGCTGTATCTAAACGTTTTGCAAGAGTTTTGGATGGCTGACCATTTTCTACCCCACTACCTAATACAATGATTGCATTTACTGGAGGCAGATTTTGACTTGTCTCTTTATTCTCTTTAATAAAATCAAAGAAATAGCCTAAGCTAATTAGCCATATCCAGAGGCATAGCCAACCGAAACGCCAAAGTGTGTGTAAGCGATAGTGATAGAAGAAGAAACGCTCTAAATGATAATAAAATAAAGAATAGAGGCAGAAGAAGGCGCCTAAAATTAAAGGGATAATTGTGCCGACATTAATTTTATTGAGACAAATTAAAACTAACCCATCTAGAAATAAAATCGAACCAATGATTGCTAAGAAAATACGGATCCACTTATTGACTTGCATTGTGTTTACAGTTGCAATTTAAATTGCAGACAGTGTATGCAAAATCATTCTGAATGCAATAAAAAACCGAGTAAAGCATCTGTGTCATTACTCGGTTTTCTGATTTATTGGCCTTTAATAAACATCACGGCGATAACGGCCTTGTTGTCTTAACTCATCTACCTGTTCATCACCTAAAATTTCAACCAGTGCTTGGTCGACTCCGCTTGCCATGCCATCAATGCTACCGCAGACATAGAGAACAGCGCCGCGTTCTATCCAGCTTACTAATTCTTCTGCATTTTGACGGATTACATCTTGAACATACACGCGTTGTTCTTGATCTCGGGAAAATGCTAAATCTAGGCGTTTTAACATTCTTGTTGTTTGCCATGCTTCAATTGTTGATGCATAGAAGAAATCACATGCTCTTTGACGTTCACCAAAGATTAACCAGTTTTCAGTGTAGTCATGACGAGTACGTGTATGTAACAGGCTCATTAAGCCGGCAATACCGGTTCCGTTACCAATACAAATAATAGGGCGGTTGTCATCAATAAGATGGAATGATTCATTGGTACGAATACGCAAAGCAACGTCATCATTGACTTGAGTATGTTGAGTCAGCCATCCAGAACCTAAACCTAAGTTACCAGACTCATCATGCTGTTGACGAACTACTAAACGGAGCACTTGTTGAGAAGGAATGCTGGCAATTGAATATTCGCGTGTTGGTAGAGTAGGGAGCTGTTCTAATAAATGATCTAGATTAGCAAATGGTTCAATTTCGCCTGTTAAATCTTTATTCCAAAGTGCTTTCTCAATTGAGATTTCTAATGAGTCAACTTTTGTATTTTTAAGAATATGATGCTTCTGCAAAAAATCGTGGATACATTCAGGGCTATTACCAGGTTGAATTTCAGCAATATCACCAGCTTGCCATATTGCTTCATGCTTTGCATTAAGCTCAATATTATAAGCAGGTTGACCTAAGCTATTTGGATTGAGTAAGTCACGTTGTTGTAATGTCCATGTATCAAAAACTTTTTCTAAATTTACAGCATGCAAATCTAATTTAGTTGCTTTCGCGAGTGCTTGATTCCAGTTTTGAATATCCGATAGGTTTACATTATCAACTTCAATTGTACTAAAGAGAGCATGAGCACCATTAGTTTTAAGCCAAGCATCTACTGCATGACCAAAGCTACAATAAGTATCAGGATATTCTTTAGAACCTAGCGCTAAAACAGCATAGTTCATGTGCTTAAGATCTAGATTTGCTTTTAAAAGCTTTTTAGCAAAGCTTGTAGCGAGGTCGGGAGCATCACCAGTACCGTATGTACTGATTACAAATAAAACCTGCTCATGCTGCTCTAAATCAGATTGTGTTAGCTGCTGTACAGGTTTAACCAGAACTGGTTGATGAGCTTCTTGTAAACTTGTTGCCGTACTCCAAGCAAGTTGTTCTGCTACACCAGTTTGAGTTGCATAGGTAATAAGCCAAGGCTTTGCATTTGGATCAATATATTGCCCTGCTAAAGACTGACGAGCCGCCTGTGTTAACTTTTTCTGTTTGCGGCGTTTAAGATAAAGCATCAACCCTGTAACAAAGAATAAAGGCATAGCCAATGAAGCAAGCATCGCAACGAATTGATAAATTGGTCCAAAGAAGCTACCACGGTGTACAGGTAACATACTGCTCATGATTTTTTGATTAAGCTTTTTATCTTCGTAGAGCTCCATTTTTTCAATATTGCCAGTTTGATAATTATAGATGGCTTGGTTGCGTGCACGTTCATGTTGAGGCGTAGCATCGACAAAACTTAATTCAATTTTTCCATCATCTTTTTTAGGTAGGCTTAATGTTAGCGTCGAATAATCACGTCCGACCTGACTATTGAATCCACTCCATGTTTGATTAAGTACTGTAATGAGCTGAGTATTATCTAACTGAGGCTCTGATTTTTTATCAGTATTATGCTCAGATCGTTTATTTTGTTGCATTCCTCGATTTTGAGGAGCGGGGCCATGACCTTGCGGCTTAGGTTGTTCAACGCCCATCACTTTGAACATGCCACTACGCCACCAGTCATAAGACCAATATAGGCCTGTACATGCGAATAGTAGATAAAAAACAATGACCCATGTGCCGACAACAGCATGTAGATCCCAAATAAAATTTCGGCCTTTCAATTTTGGTTTAACCGCGAGCCATTGACGGGCAGAATGCTTTTTAGGCCAGCGTAAATATAATCCACTCAGTACAAAGTAAATTAACATGAGCGCGCAGGCACCAGTAATTTGCTTGCCAACTTCGCCTGCGGTTAAATTACGATGAATTTGTTGTATTAATAACAACAGTTTTCTGCCTTTAACATCGGGCAGAACCTGAGCGTTATAAGGATTCACCATCATATTATAGCCACGGCGTTCACCTTCTTTTTCAATATTGACAGTAGAAGAGGAGGTCGGATCCTTGGCAATCGTAATGCTATTAATTTTAATTTCAGGCTGAGTGGTATTGAAATGTTGATATAGCTGAGCAGGGGTTAATTTTGGAGTGCTTTCAGCTTGAACAACATAACTATCAGAATTTACCCATTTTAAAATTTGTTGGTCATAAGAATAAATTGCACCTGTTACACCCATAATGGATAAGATTAGGCCAGCAGTAATACCCAGAAACCAATGAATTTGAAATAAAATTTTTTTAAACATGGTCGAAAATGTAAATATGATGGAGATCTTGTAAAGAAGTATAGCCGAAGATTGAGTAGATAATATGGATTTTGGAGATAATATTAATTTTCATTATCATTTGTTTTTACTATAATAAAAAACCTCCATAAGGAGGCTTTTTATGAAATCAAAACTTACAGAGTTTTCGGTTCGCCTACAGTTTCTTTTAAATGCGTGCGAATCGTATTGAACGAGAAGTTTTTAGAATCCATACGCTTAGGTAAAATATAAGCACCTTGTTGTTCTTGGCCTTTTGGATCTTTTACTTTGAAATTTACCAAGATGAAATCAGGTCCATTGTACCATTCGTAGATATTTTTCCATCCAATTGTACCAACGCCTTCTTGTTGGCCCATTTTTTGGCGCATCACAATACCATGAGGCTGCACGCCTAAACGAATACCTTTGATTTCCTGTACCGGAAATTCATTCATTTTGCGTTTAACGTACCATTCTAATCCGTATTTACGACCTAGGTAGTAAAGTACTACAGCGACAATAGCAACCCAGCAAAAAATAGTAGAGTAATTCTTGATAAGAACAAGACCCAAAATAGCTAGGGCTAAAACTACACCCATAATCGCCCAGATTTTTGTGCTGATTTTATTGGTGCTGCGCCAGATAAGAAGCTGTGCATTACGTTGTTCAGCTTCTGACACGTCATAGGGAACAGGCTGAAGCGTATAAGCGTATAAAGTTTTCGCGGTCATAGTGCAAATAACAAATTGTAAACTGTTTTAAGTTTAGCACTAATTGGCATAAGTCAGGAAAGGATATTATGCCAATTTGATACTAAATTCCGACTCAAATTTATAATGATGCAAGCTCACTGGCATCATTATCAAGATCATGACTTAGACGTTGTTTTAACATACTAAATCGGTTCAACACGCCAAGCATGAGTGAGAGCTGTTGTAAAATAATGAGTGATTTTTGGTCATTTTCATCATTTTGGCTTAGGCGTTGACGTATCGTTTGGAGCATATTTTGTGCTGTAAGATCAGGCATCTCATCTCTTAAGAGAGCTCCTTGAATATCATCTAGCGCTTGGTCTAATAATTTAAGAACAGCTTGATCCTGAAGGCTTTCTCGATGTGCCCCAAGTGCCGCGATATAACTTAAAAATGTATGGTTTAAACATAAAAATTCAAAAATATCGGATTTACGAGTTGGGTCAAAGTCTGGTTCAGTCGCTAAAGTTGAAATAAGTGAAGCTACTTCAGCATCTGTATTGTGTGCAGCTCGACGTACAATTCGGTAATTGAGCGCATGATTACGGCCTTCATGATACTGTTTCACAACTTCAGCTAAATAATTACATTGAGCTTGTAATGAACGTCTGATGTTGCGAGGTAAACGACGGAACTTCCAGTCGGGCCAAATAAATGTCACGCCAAACCAAGCTAAAGCACAACCAATTAAGGTATCTAAAAATCTTGGAATAGCTGCAGCCATTGCTGAACCGTCCAGATTAAAGTTAATTAATGCCAAAATGGTGATAAAGGCAGTTGCCTGCGCATATTGTTTACTGCGTAATTCAAAAAACAGGACTCCACTTAATATCAACATGAATAGTTGCCCTTCAGTTGAAGGAATTAAGAAGATAATTGCAAGGCCTACAATAATCCCAACTAACGTTCCAACAATTCGTAGACGTAAGCGGCGCTTGGTAGCGTTAAAATTAGGTTGGCTTACAAATAGAGCTGTAAGCATAATCCAATAACCATATTCAATATTGGTCATTTGGATGAGCACATATCCAATAAACAGAACAATCGATACACGAATCGCGTGGCGGAACAGCACAGATTCGGGAGTTAAATTTTGCTTTATTCGAACAACAACATCATTCCATCCTTGTAAATCATCATCTTTAAGCTGGTTTTCGGCTTGTTTCACTTTATCAGATTGAATGTGTTGCTCTGTTTCTAAGTTGAGTAACTGGGAGTCGATAGATTTTAAGTTTTGGTATAAAGCGAAAAGCGCATTTACCCATAAAAGGTCGTAATGCTGATCATAGCGTAACTTTTCTAAGGAGAGGCGTAGGTTTTCAAAGCTTTGTTTAAACCTTTTATTATGGTTATAAGGTTTGCGTTGTAAAATACATTCATTTAACTCTTGGCAAGCTTTGCCTTGGATTGCCAAAATTCGCTGGAATCTAAATAAAATATCACTGTGCTGAAAAATTTTGGCTAACTTTTGATAATCGATATGAGCGGAGTCAGCGCGTTCATGAATGTCTTGAGCAACAAAATAATAATGTAAGCTTCGGCGTGTATCTTTTTGCCCACGGTCGCCTTTTAAACGAGTTAATAAAGCTGTTTTTAAGTCGTTAAAAATCGTAATTAACTTGCCGTTTTCTAATGACAGTTCGATCATACTTTGCTGATAGCTGGCAGCAGTCATATCTACATCAAACAAATTTGATTTTGCAAAGAGAAAATCGCCTAGGGATGCATAAGATGCAGCCAGTTTGTCTTGTAGTTGTCGAACCGGAAATAGTAAAAAACTAATAGTTGCAATCAGTCCATACCATGCTGCACCTGCAACTAAAAGGGCGGGTTGGATGTACCAGTGGTCGAAGAGATGAACACCTAGCATGGTATAGACTGAAACAACTAAACAACCATAAGAGATGGTTGCGTAACGACGTCCTAATGATCCCAGTAAAATCCAACCAATACACGAAGCAATCAATCCCAAAGCAAAAGCCATTGGGTAGGGGAAAAGTAATTGTACGGAAGCTGCGGTAATGAAGAACCCAATATAAGTATAAATCAGGTTCATGATTCTTACTGAAAAGCGATCATCAATATCGCTTAAACCGGCTGCAACCACACCTAAAGTAAGTGGAATTGTTGCTAATTGATAGCCCAGAAAATAAGGCACGAAAGCAGTTCCTGAAAAGGCTATCAGCATTCGCACGTTATACATAAATGTTGTGTTATAAGTCGCTCTTTTTAGGCGTTTAAACCAAGATTTCAAAGGAAGTCCTTGCTGATCAACCTGAGGATAAAGGATTTGTGTATTTCTACACCAATGTTGCACAAATCATACGATAGACAGTGTAAGCTTGTCTGTATGCAAATGATTGAAAAATGAAATATCGTTATGTCTGAACAAACAGCCCAGCGTCAATATTCTATTGGCTGGATTATGTTGCTCGCTTTACTTACGGCTTTAGGGCCATTATCCATCGATATGTACTTACCTGCTTTGCCACAAATGGCGCATGATTTTGGGGTAAGTACACAAATGGTGGCCAATACACTACCAGCTTACTTTTTTGGTTTAGCTGTTGGGCAGTTGGTTTATGGTCCTCTAAGCGACCGGATTGGTAGAAAAAAACCACTTTATTTTGGTCTCGCACTTTATGCAGTCGCAAGCTTATTTTGTGTATTGGCTACAAATGAATGGGGCTTGATTGCTGCTCGTATTTTGCAAGCTTTAGGTGGCTGTGTTGGTGTGGTTATGGCCCGTGCAGCAATACGCGATAGATTAGATGTTCAAGGCTCGGCACAAGCTTTTTCAAGCATGATGATTGTCATGGGGTTAGCACCTATTTTGGCACCTATGATTGGGGCATGGATTTTAATTTGGTTTCCGTGGCAAGCGATTTTTATTGCGCTTTCAATCGTGGGAGCAATATGCTGGCTATGCGTACATTTCTTTTTTAAAGAAACTTTGGCAATCGATAAAAGACTCAAGCTGTCACCATATCAAGTCGTTACCCTCTATGGGGCTATTTTCAAAGATGCGAGTTTCCGCTTACCTATGTTTGCAGGCTGTTTAACAGGGGCGGCGCTATTTTGTTATATCAGCTCAGCACCAGCAGTTTTTATGGATCAATACGGACTGAATCAGCAAGAGTTTGCTTATGCCTTTGGATTAAATGCTTTTGGCATTATGTTGATGTCATCTTTAAATAAGCATTTAACATCACGTGTTGAAATCACTAAACGGTTAAAGGCAGGTTCACTTGTACAAGTGACTGGAGCCATTATCGTATTTATTGCGGGTTTAATTCCTGCTGCGCCTTTATGGCTTGTTATGTTAGGGCTATTTTTAGCTATTTCAGGCATTGGTTTAACAGGACCAAATGCAATGGCACTAGCAATGTCCAAACAAGGTGCCCGTGCAGGAACAGCCAGTGCAATTATGGGAAGTATGCAATTCGCTTGTGGCCTCTTGGGGGGCGTGCTGCTTAACTTCCTCATTTGGTCTGCATCGCTCAACATGGGCGTGATGATGGTGTTATTTACGCTGAGTGGGTTCGTTGTCGTTTTAAAAGCGGCGCAACAAGTAGAAACCAAGCCATTCTCATAGTTTTAAAAGAATGGCGACTTAGAGCTTATTCGTCTAGAAAAACTGTGAAATTTTCGACAGGTTCTCTAGGTGTAATGAAGGTATTTACAATGTGATTAGGATCAGCATGACCTAATGCAATTGCACAAACTAGCTCTTCATCATCTGATGCACCCAAGATATCTAAAACAATAGGGTGAAAATGGTTCCAAGCTGCTTGTGGGCATGTATCTAAACCCCGTGCCTTGGCAGCAACCATCACGTTTTGGATCATCATTGCGATATCCATTTTAGACCCGATTCCCATTGTTTTATTTACTGTAAAGAAAAGGCCAGCTGGTGCATCAAACAGTTTAAAGTTACGTAACTGTTGTTCAGCCATTTTTTCTTTTTCGCCCTTTTTAATTTCGAGTAGACCATAGAGCCCCCAACCATTTTCGCGGCGGCGGTCAATAAAAGGCGATACCCATTTTTCAGGGTAATAGGCAAAAGTTTCTTTATATTGTTCTGCAAGTTCCGGGTTTTTTAAAACTTCGATTTGTGCTGCACAAACACGTTCAACCATTTCATTACGCTTGTTGCCTGTTACTACATACACTTTCCACGGTTGAGTATTAGTTCCAGAAGGTGCTCGACTTGCGACTTGTAATATATCTTTAATGACTTCTGGCTCAATTGGAGTATTTAAAAAAGCGCGGACAGAATGTCGAGAAGTGATAGCTTCATCAACGAGACGAACTTGTTCCAGATTCATGAGATACTCCTATATCATTTTCTTAAATATTTTCATACTTTTTGAAGCTTAATTTCATGTTTTGAAAGTACTTCATTTATAAGCACAAAATATTAGAAAAGAGATATTCTTACAGGTATGATAATTTAATTAGTTTAGACATATTGTCTGATTAATCATAATTCGAATATGCCACTTTAGATTTAAATAGACAAAATAGTGTGATTTTGTCGGTTATAAAAATAAAAGCATAACAGTGAGTGGGTGAAAAATATTCAATTGAAAAAAAGGTATAATATGTTTAAAAACAGTACAAAATGGATAGTTTTGTATAAAATATGACCATTTTTTATATAAAATTTTAATGAAAAACATACACAAAACTTTAAATTTCTGCATAATACCGACTTTTTTACGCAGGTATGATTTCTCCATACTCACGTTAGGAAATACTGGCTGCAAACAAAATCCCTTTACAAAAAGGATTTGGGTGCAGAAATGGAGAAATACATGAGGTATAGGAGCTTTACATGAGTCTACCACTCATCAACAAGCAGTTCATGAAACAAGGATTGGCGATTACCATTGCAACCATGAAAATGAACGTAACTCAAGCAGCTACTGAGTCACAAAAAATACAACAGCTTAGTACAGGTCTCAACGCACTCTTCTTTGATCATGGAGATAAGGGCGCAGATAGTCGCGTTATGGCGATCGCTTGTTACAGTCTTTGAAATTTATATCCAGTTTAGACATTTGCTCAAAAGTATATGTAAATATGCTTATTGGCTTAAATCCAGATTTTGTATAACTCGCTTAATTGATGGGAATCATTAGACGAGTTTATTTAGCGGTGGTCATTTGTTAGTTTCCAAGTTTGTAGCTGAGTCGATGCCTACTGTTTTTCCGCAAGCGGAAATATTCAGTGGTGCAATGATATTATTTCGTCTGAAGGTCGCTTTCTCTCATGCAACCTTCAAAGGCTTAGTGTTGGGCATGATGTTGCTTAAACTTGTGACGATAATTGCTATTCAATTGACATTAAAAATTTTTTCTTGAATTTACTGGAAAGTCCCAGTTTCTAGGGGCTTTTTTGTTTATTGCAGTATTTTGGCATGTGCTTTTAGCACATTAGCAAGGAACGTAAGCGGACCGAGTATGAATGAACAACTCAATGCCACACTGATGTCGTGGATAAAATTTTTTAATGATCCTTTATGGGACTTTTTGGTTATTTTCTTGCTGGCTGTAGGTGTTTTTTATACGGTCTTAACAGGAGCTGTGCAAATTCGCATGTTCTTGCAAAGTATCCGAGTGATGAAAAGCAGTCGTAAAGAAGGTGAAGATGAGCATGGCCTTACACCTTTTCAGGCATTTGTAACAGGGCTTGCGAGCCGTGTTGGTGTTGGTAATATTGCCGGTGTGGCAATTGCAATCGCAATCGGTGGCCCTGGTGCAGTGTTCTGGATGTGGGTGACTGCTCTTCTTGGTATGAGTTCAGCTTTTATTGAGTCTACACTTGCTCAGCTATTTAAAGTTAGAGATAGTAAGACTAAACAGTTCCGCGGTGGACCAGCCTACTATATTACTCAAGGTTTACGTAGTAAAACCTTTGGTGTGGTCTTCGCGCTTGCATTGATCTTTACCTACGGTTTCGTATTCAACTCAGTTCAAATCAATGCGATTGCTAATGCATCTTCACATGCTTGGGGTTGGGACAAAGCTAATCTTATTGCTCATTTAGGTGGCGTTGATCTAGAAATTTCATGGGTTGGTCTTGCTCTTGTAGTTTTAGTGGCATTGGCAATTTTTGGTGGTATTAAGCGCATCGCTAAATTTGCAGAGATGTTTGTACCTTTAAAAGCAGGTCTTTACCTAGCCGTTGCTCTATATATTGCAATCAGTAACTATGCAATTTTGCCTGATATTTTAAAGCTGATTGTGACTGAAGCTTTCAATTTTAATTCTGCAGCAGGTGGTTTCTTTGGTGCGGCAGTGTCAATGGCAATGATGCAAGGGATTAAGCGTGGTTTATTCTCTAACGAAGCTGGTATGGGTTCTGCACCAAACGCAGCGGCTGCATCTGATGTAAAACATCCTGTAAACCAAGGTTTGGTACAAATGCTGGGTGTATTTGTAGATACTTTCATTGTATGTACAAGTACTGCAATCATCATTTTGGTTTCTGGCGTTTACCAAGATGCAGGTTTTGTTGGTGTTGAATTAACACAACGTGCTTTAGAAACTCAAGTTGGGCATTGGGGATCGGACTTCCTTGCAGTTCTATTATTCTTATTCTGTTATTCAGCTGTACTAGGTAACTATGCCTATGCAGAAGGTAATGTACAGTTTATCAATAACAATCCGAAAGTCATGTTCATCTTCCGTATTTTTGTATTGGTGATGGTGTACTTCGGTGCAATTGGTAGTGTTCCACTCGTTTGGTCTATGGCTGACTTGTTTATGGGTATCATGGCAACCATTAACTTGATTGCAATCGTACTATTAACACCGATGGCACGTACATTATTGAAAGATTACCGTGAACAATTGAAAAAAGGCATTAAAGAGCCTGAGTTTAAAATTGATAAGTATCCGGAATTGAAAAAGAAAGTTGATTCAGATATCTGGTAAGTTAAAAAAGGCCTCTTATAAATAAGGGGCCTTTTTCATAGGGGGAGAGATAAAATACTTGAGTCTAAATTTTAAACATGACAAATTAAATAAATTCGATACAGCTTTTCACAAGACTAGCAACTAAAATTGCAATCCGAACTTAAACCTCATAGTGCGAAGATAGGCCATGAAACAGCTTAAATTGTGGGTTCTCGGACTCTCTATGGTGTTGGCAGGATGCCAGACCACTACACACTTATCTGCTGCTCTAAAACCGCAAACAGCGGAGGCTTATGCTCGCTCTGTCGATCAGCCATTTGCACGAATTAAAAAACAGCAAAAACGTCCAGTTGTTGCGCTCGTACTGGGTAGCGGTGGAGCACGAGGTTATGCTCATATAGGCGTTATTGAGGTTTTGGAACAACATGGTATTCGACCAGATTTTATTGTAGGTACCAGTGCCGGTAGTATTGTGGGAGCCCTTTATGCCAGTGGTAAAAGTCCTTCTGAATTACGTGATACTGCATTAAAAATGAAAGCTGGCGATGTGCGTGATATTAGTATCGGGCTAAAAGGTTTTTTTGATGGCAAAAAAGTAGAAAACTACGTTAACGAGCAAGTAAACAACATGCCACTCGAAAAAATGAAAATCCCAATGTATGTGGTTGCAACCGAATTAAAGCATGGCACTAAAACTGTGTTTAACTATGGTAATACTGGGCAAGCCGTAAGAGCCTCGGCTTCAATTCCAAGTATGTTTGTACCGACTAAAATCGGTAAATCTGAATATGTCGATGGTGGTTTAGTGAGCCCTGTACCTGTTGAAGTCGCTCGTGATTTAGGTGCTGATGTCATTATTGCCGTTGATATTTTAGCTCAGCCTATTTATACAGAAACCTCGAATGTCTGGGGGCTGTTTAACCAGAATATTAATATTATGCAAGGTCGTCTGGCAGCAGAAGAATTACAATATGCGGATGTTGTTATTCAGCCGGATTTAAGAGAAAAAGCCCATATTTTTGATGTGAAAGGTCGTGAAGCTACTATGAAATCTGGCATAGATGCAGCTAATGCCAAACTTTCCGATATTCAATTTGCAATTGATGAAAAAATAGCTGAACAAAATCTATCTACGGATGGCTTGAGCGCACAAACCCAATAATTTAACGTTAATCTTTTGAAAATTAAATAAAAAGCCTGAGCAGGGCTTTTTTTTATGCGAGTTTAAATCCTTAATTTTTGGAATAAAAATTTTTGTATATTAGGTACATGTTGGATATGCTGAAAACTCTGATGACCAATATAAAATATTGATGTCATTTTTAAAAAATAATTGATTTGTAATGTATTGAGGCTGACTAGATAAATGATACAGCAACAGGTTAAAAATGGGTTTCCAACATTAGATGATGTTCATGCTGCCGCAGAGCGTTTGGAAGGTTTAGTCGTAAAAACTCCTTTTGTTTTCTCAGAAACCATTTCTAAAACCTTAGGGGCTGAAATGTGGCTGAAATTTGAAAACTTACAATTTACAGCTTCTTTTAAAGAGCGTGGGGCACTGAATAAACTGTTGTGTTTATCTGACCAAGAAAAACAACATGGTGTTATTGCAGCTTCGGCAGGCAATCATGCGCAAGGCGTAGCGTATCATGCTCAGCGCACAGGGGTAACAGCCACGATTGTAATGCCAAAGTCTACGCCTAATGTAAAAGTACAGCGAGTGCGTGAATATGGGGCACGAGTGATTTTACATGGACAAGATTTTTCTGAAGCCGCTGTTGAAATGCATCGCATTGCTCAAGAAGAGTCTTTAACGATTATCCACCCGTTTGATGATGCAGAAATCATTGCAGGTCAAGGAACCATTGCACTTGAAATGCTTGCAGCTGTACCTGATCTAGACATTTTAGTGGTGCCAATTGGTGGTGGTGGCCTAATTTCAGGTATTGCGATTGCTGCCAAAGCCATAAATCCAAAAATTAAAATTATTGGGGTGCAGTCAGTCGTTTACCCAAGTATGGCTAAGTTGCTTTGTAACTATCAACTTGCTGTTTCAATGGGTTCAACAGTTGCTGAAGGTATTGCAGTTAAAACCCCAGGTGAGCTTACGACTCAAGTTGCTAAAGAATATGTCGACGATATTGTGGTTGTCACTGAAGACATGATTGAAGAGGCAATTGCGCTATTACTCAATATTGAAAAAACAGTATGTGAAGGGGCTGGAGCGACCGGTATTGCTGCAATTATGTCTCGTCCTGATCTATTTTTAGGTCATAAGTTGGGTGTAGTGCTTTCTGGTGGCAATATTGATACACGTGTTATGGTTTCTGTATTACAACGTCATTTAACGCGTACAGGTCGTATGGTCCGTATTCGTGTTGAATTGCCGGATAATCCAGGTGCTTTAGCTCGTTTAACCGCAATTATTGCTGAGCAAGGCGGTAATATTTATGAACTTCGCCATGAGCGCTTTGCTGCAACAAGCCGTGCCAAGGAAAGTGCTGTGAGTGTTGACGTTGAGCTTAAAAGTGCCTCAGACCTAGATTTGCTCATTCAGGCAATGCAGTTGGAAGGCTACATTGTTCGTAAAGAAGAGATTTAATCTCTGATATTGCTGTGTTATAAAAGCCGTATATGGCTCTATTGGGGGTCATATACAAGGCAATTTAAATGGATTAAATTGCCAAAAAGGGATGAATTTACAAAAAAACGATCAAATCCTTCAATGAAACGAGAAAAACTGACAATTCTCTAAACTTTATCCTTCACAATTTTAAGGTTTAGGTTTTAGTATTCTTCTCATTGTAAATTTGAAGAAATATAAGGATATCCAGGCTTAATGTTCAAATCATTTTTTCCATCACCACGATATTTCTTTATATCTGCGGTTATTTGGCTCGCGTTAAATATGGTGCTCTGGTACACAGGCGGAGATCACTGGGGTGAGTATCTCGGCTTTCCTCATGGTTATGCTGAAGCTGAATTACCAGTTGGTGTAAACCGTTTTTGGTCACCTGCTTTTTTATGGTTTTATCTTTGGTTTTTAGTCTCTACCGCTCTCTTTGCTGGCTTTTGGAAAATTATTTCCAATAATCCATGGCAGCGTTGGTCTATATGGGGCTCGGCATTTATTTTGTTTAATATCTGGTTTGCTGTTCAGGTCAGTGTTGCGATTAATGCATGGTATGTGCCATTTTGGGATTTAATTCAAAAAATGCTTTCGAATGGTGGGGGAAATCTTTCGGCACTTTATAGCGAGACCTTAGTGTTTCTTTATATTGCAATGGTGGCTGTAACTCTGGCCGTGATTAATGCTTTTTTTACCAGCCATTATGTATTTCGTTGGCGTACGGCAATGAATGAATATTACACTGAGCACTGGGAGCAACTGCGCCATGTTGAAGGTGCCTCACAGCGTGTACAAGAAGACACGATGCGCTTTGCAACTATTTTGGAAGATTTGGGTGTTGAGCTGGTAAAGGCAATTATTACACTTATTGCTTTTTTACCTATTTTATTCCAACTGTCTAAATACGTTCCTACATTACCCATTATTGGAGAGTTAGATCATTCTTTAGTATGGGCGGCAATAGTCTGGTCAATTTTCGGGACCGTCCTATTAATGGTAGTAGGTGTAAAGTTACCAGGGCTTCAATTTAATAATCAGAAAGTAGAAGCAGCGTATCGTAAAGAACTCGTTTATGGCGAAGACCATGTAGATCGGGCAAAACCCGCTACCTTACGTGAGTTATTCAGTAACGTACGTAAAAACTATTTCCGACTTTATTTCCACTATGCATATTTTAATATGACGGCGATTTGGTATGGGCAACTTGATATTTTGTATAACTTGGTTGTCCTTTTCCCATCAATTGCTGCTGGTAAGCTCACATTAGGTTTAATTCAACAAATTGCAAATGTATTTGGACGTGTACGTGAATCTTTCCAATATTTAATTAGTTCATGGAAAACAATTATTGAACTACTTTCAATTTATAAGCGTTTAAAAGCCTTTGAATCGATATTACACAAATAAAAAAAGCCCGCGAAAGCGGGTTTTTTTATGAGTTTTAGTTTAATGAGTTGCGTTATAAAAGTTGAGAATAGGCCCAACTAAAGACTGTTGCGATTTATCTAAGGTCACTTGAATCTCTTTATAGTTAAACGTGTCTTCATCGTAATATTTCGCAATACCATGTGTTTTATTATTGATGTGGGGAATTTGATAACTAAAAAAAGCCACATTCTTAGATGGATGAACAATATTGATTAGTTTTTTAGGATCTTTATAACCACCAAACTCATTTTCAAGACTTTCTTTTAACAGTTCAGGAAAATAGAGCGTTGCATTTGGCAATCCACATCCAACACAAAATGAAGAGTCATAAAGCTCTATTGCTTGTTTTTGATCTGGACACATCGCTAAAGCAAAGCCGCTACCGTTGGCACCTGCATTTGCTTGCACATCTTGCCAATTTCTAGGTACAAGCACTAACCCTGTTTCCGGTAATGCAAGAAGCTTAAGCTGCTTAGCATGTTGAGCATCGAGCTTAAAATTAAAGCGGCAATTTTTTAGTGTGCATTTTTCAAAATCTTTAAGCAAACCATCATCTGTTGGGCTCAGCGCAGTAACACCATAAAATGGCACTGTAATACCATTTAAAAATTTTGCTTCTCCGAGAGCGTAGAACTGATTATCTGCTTTGCGGGTTGCAGCAGAGCTATAAAACTTTGGGAAATGGGGAGTAAAGCTTTTTACTTCGGCATGTGTAATTGAAGCTGTACTCACTAACGCGACACATAGTAAAAAATATAGTTTTTTCATTTTTAAAAAGTAATCATTTAAATTTTCTATCAACCTAGCATATTCTTTTAAACTAGACGGTAACCCAAAATTTTATACTGTTTTTAACTTAATAATAAAAACAGATCTATAGAGACATGAAAAAATGAAAAAAATACTTTCAATCTGCTGTTTATCAGCTATTAGTTCTTATAGTTTTGCTCAAGACATAAAAGGCATTTCATTTTCACATCAAGAGTGGGAAATCTCTTGCAGTAATACGGGATCATGTAAGGCCGCAGGGTATCAAAATGAAGAAAATGGTGATAATCCAGCGTCGCTGTTATTAGTGCGTAAAGCGGGTCCAAAGCAACCTGTACAGGCTGAATTTGCTTTATCAGACTATGAGCAAAGCTTGCCTGCAAGTCAGCTTAAAAATATCCACTTTTATGTGAATGGCAAAGATTTAGGCACTGTCATTGTGGATGGTGTCGAGCTGCCATTAATAGGGAAACTGAATAACTCACAGGTCAACGCTTTACTCCAGCAGTCAAAGCAGAAAACTGAAATTATATTTAAAAATGCGCAGCATGAATGGACGATTTCCGATGCAGGAATGACTGCTGTGTTGCTAAAAATGGATGATTTTCAGAAGCGTATCGGAACTGTTGGTGCTTTGGTCAAAAAAGGGCCGGCTAATGAATCAAAAGTGTTGGCAGCCCAACCCAAATTAATTGTAAAGCATGTCAAAACAGCGGCTAAGCCATATTTGACGTTGCAACCAAAAAGTAAGTCGTATCAATCTGTTTATCATAGTTTAATGTCAGCTCAAACGAACCCAAAAGAAGAAGGATTTTGTGAAGGAATCTATGGTAGTAGTGATGGAGCTGAACCACAAAAAATCGAGTTGTATAAACTGACCAATAAGAAAGTTCTGGCGACCACTCTATGTTGGAGAGGTGCTTATAACGAAGGGTATGGTGCTTGGATACTTGATGAGTCTTTGACTGGTAACGCAACATTTGTAACTGAGACAGCATCAGATTTTGATAATGGCATTATTAGCAGTGCTCAAAAGGGAAGAGGTGTTGGAGATTGCTGGGCGAGTGAGGAATGGGTGTGGGACGGTCAAAAGTTTGTACATACGAAAGATATGTGGACAGGCATGTGCAAAGGTTTGGCAGCAGGGGGCGTGTGGGAGCTTGATAAAATTGAGTCTATTGTCAAATAGCTTAGTGGTCGACTAAAAATATTTTTAGGAAAAGAATAAATGATTAAAAGGAAAATAGAGATAGCTTTCTTGGTTGTAGCTGCAATGTTTGCTTGTTTTGCTAATCCTGCTTTTGCTGCACCTTTAGACATTTTAGAGTTTAAAAAAGATCAATTGTCCCAAACTGAACAGAAACAACTATGTGAGCAAATAAGAGATGTATGTCTGCAAGGCGTGCAATGGCGTAGCCTAAAAACTCCAGACCAGAATTTATGGATATTATCGAGTCGTAATGATATCGCACAGTTTAAATCTACATCTACGGGTTTTAAATTGGTCCGGAAATGGAATATTGTGACAACAGGAAGCGAAGATGGCTTTCATAAACAATATATATTTCCTAAGCTTTTTCCACTCACTCAACAGCGTTATGCAATTGCAATAATTGATCAGTTTTCTGAAATGTATTCAGGAGGCGGTGCAAATATTGAGCGTGCTAGTTTTTATGAGTTAACTGATTCTGGAAAGATACACCAGGTTATTGCGAACTATCCATTTAATTTTAGTCGGATGATCAGAGCCTGTTTTTCTGAGCAAGATTATGAAAGTTCCAAAGGGAATTGTCATGATGAGGATTCTTTAAGTCTGGATATTCGTCCAATCAAACCGTTATTGTGGCAATTCCGCTATCGTTATAGTTTAGGCGTATCACCTGCATCAGATTCAGGTGAGAAATCATATAAGGGCAGTAGAAACTTAAATATTGACTTAAATAAAGCACCAGAACAACCGAGTATTCCTGAAACATGGAATTATGCCGGAATGGGTTAAGGATTAAATCAGTTGATAAATTTGAAGAAGTAGACGATTTACAGAGTCATAACAGGTAACTCCACTCGCTCTGTGATACAAAGAACAGATTGTTTATTGGAGCTAGACCTATGTCACGTCATGTTTATGCGATTGCCCGCCGTAAGTTTTCACATTTGAGCCGTTCAGTTTGTATGGCTGTTGCTGTACTAGGTACAACACAAATTGCGATGGCTGGCCCAACGGTCGATCAGTTGAGTGACTGTTTAGTTAAGGCCACAACCACTTCAGACAAGACCACAGTACTTCAATGGACATTTACGGCTTTAGCTGCTCATCCAGATTTAAAAGCATTTAGTAATGTAACACCCGAGCAAAAAGATCAGTTAGATCAAAAACTGGCACAGGTTTTACAACGTATAATCGTAGAGCAATGTTCTACCCAAACTAAAGCTGTGATTCAAGCGGAAGGTGTTAAGGCTGTTGGAGAGGCTTTTCAGCAGTTAGGTCAAAGTGCTGGCGAAGATATTGTGAAAGATCCAGCAGTCAAACAACAATTGCAGGGCACATTACGCTATATCGACTTAAATAAATTGGTGACAACGTTTTTAACCCCAGAGATTTGGAACAAGTTGGGAATCACGAGATAGTAATTTAGTTTTCTGTTTCTCAAATAAATGAATGTAACCTGCTATTAGATGAAATTGGTCTCTAACTAATAGCAGGTTTTATTTTTAGTGGCTTTAATGGCAAGACCTGCTTAAATACTAATCGTAGCCCCTAAAACTTTTACAAACTGCGCTAACCACGCTGGATGTGCAGGCCAAGCAGGCGCAGTCACCAAATTTCCATCCGTAACGGCTTCGGTCACAGCAATATCTGCGTATTTTCCACCAGCTAATTTTACTTCGGCAGCACATGCTGGATAAGCCGAACACAAGCGGTCTTTTAGTACATCTGCCGCAGCAAGTAACTGAGCGCCATGACATACTGCTGCAATTGGTTTTTTCACTCGATCAAACTCACGCACAATTTCGATAACACGTTCATTCATGCGTAAATATTCTGGTGCACGCCCCCCTGGAATGACTAAACCTACATAGTCTTCAGTATTAACAGCATCAAAATCATAGTTAATGGCAAAATTGTGACCGCGTTTTTCGCTATAGGTTTGGTCACCTTCAAAGTCATGAATAGCCGTCGCAATATGGTCGCCGTTCTTTTTATTCGGGCAAACAGCATGCACTGTATAACCCAAACCAGTTAAAAACTGGAAAGGGACCATGGTTTCATAATCTTCAGCATAGTCGCCGACCAACATTAAAATCTTTTTAGACATGATTTATTTCTCTTTTTAAAATATAAGTTATCTGAAGTTTTAATTTAAATTAGCATAGTCGCTATGCGATTTTTTAGTAAAAAGCGCATTCTTTAGTCGAAGGGTACTTCATGAGTGATATGAAAAACCTCCAGATAAATCGAGGCTGCTTAAACTTCCTTAGGTTTTTTCTTATAACTGGCAAGCTTTACCCTGATATTCATAACGGTTGACGATGTACTCTTTACCATTCCATCGATAAATAGCAAAACAGAAGCCTGGCCCCCCATTTTCAATATCAAGCCAGCCATCTTTGCCTTTAGTTTTCAAAAAGGTAGGTATGCCAGAGTCACTAAATAGTTGTTTCCATTTACCATCTTTTTGTTGTGAAATAATATGGTAGCCAACGCCAGTATTCCCATAGCACATACTGCTACTATCTTGAATAACGGCATCTTTACGGCCATCACCATTCAAATCTTGATAAATGATAATTTCACCCGTATCGCAGTTGCCTTTCCAGCCATGTTTTGTTTTTTTGAAATCCGCAGCTTTAAAAATAGATGCTACTTCACTTTTTGGAATTTGAACAGCTTGAGCAAAAAGTGTCGAGTTTATTAACAATAAAGAAGTCGTAATAAGTAATCTATTTGTCATGGTTAACCTGTTGAGTATAGTTTTAGCTTAAAAATTTATTGTGGATTCATTAAGTTTATAAAATAGATAAAAACCCGCTCTAAAGCGGGTTTTCTTTTGAAGTGAGATCAATTTAACCAATCAATTTTTTCATTAATTCATTGACTTGAGCAGGGTTAGCTTTACCCTTAGATGCTTTCATGACTTGACCTACAAGACCATTAAAGGCTTTTTCCTTACCAGACTTGTATTCTTCAACCATTTTTTCATTGGCTGCAAGTACTTCTTTAATGATTGCTTCAATTGCACCAGTATCGGTTTCTTGCTTTAAGCCTTTTTCCGCAATAATGTCATCGGCAGATTTACCTTCCGATTCCCACATAAAGCCAAAGACTTGTTTTGCAATCTTACCGCTGATGGTGTTATCAACAATACGTGCAATCATGCCACCAAGCTGTTCAGCAGAAACAGGAGAGTCAGCCAAATCTAGGTTTGCTTTGTTTAACGCGCCTGAGAATTCGCCCATCACCCAGTTTGCAGATACTTTACCTTGTGCAGCACCGCCCGCAGCAGCTACAACAGCCTCATAGAAGTCTGCCATTTCGCGTGAGAGCGTAAGTACATGTGCATCGTACTCAGTTACACCAAAGTCTGCGATAAAGCGTGTACGGCGTGCAGCAGGCAACTCTGGAAGTGCAGCGCGAGCAGCTTCAATTTGCTCATCTGCAATAATCACGGGTAACAAGTCTGGATCTGGGAAGTAGCGGTAATCGTTCGCTTCTTCTTTCGAACGCATTGAACGCGTTTCCATTTTGTTTGGATCGAACAAACGTGTTTCTTGGTCGATGCTTCCGCCGTATTCCAAAATTTCCATTTGGCGTTCAATTTCAACATTGATCGCTTGCTCGATGAAACGGAATGAGTTGAGGTTTTTTAACTCACAGCGTGTACCAAACGGTTGACCTGGACGACGTAAAGACACGTTACAGTCCGCACGGAATGAACCTTCAGCCATGTTGCCGTCGGAAATACCTAACCAACGCACAAGTGTGTGAATTGATTTGATATATGCCACAGCTTCTTCAACCGAACGCATGTCAGGTTCAGACACGATTTCAAGTAAAGGCGTACCAGCACGGTTTAAGTCAATGCCAGACATGCCTTCAAATTGGTCGTGTACAGATTTACCTGCATCTTCTTCAAGGTGAGCACGAGTTACCCCAATACGTTTAGTCGTGCCATCTTCAAGTTGGATATCAATGTGGCCTAAGCCGACAATTGGATTATCCATTTGGCTAATTTGATAGCCCTTTGGAGAGTCAGGGTAGAAGTAGTTTTTACGTGCAAATACAGAAGCTTGGTCGATGTAAGCATCTATCCCCAAACCAAAGCGAATTGCAAGATCAACCACTTTTTCATTCAAAACAGGGAGTACACCTGGCATTGCCAAGTCTACAAGGCTTGCTTGTGTATTCGGGTCTTGACCAAATTCAGTCGATGAACCAGAGAAAATTTTAGAATGGGTTGCAAGCTGAGTGTGAATCTCGATACCAATAACGACTTCCCAACCGTCAATCAATTTCAACTTTTGAGCTTCAGCCATTATGCATTCTCCTCAGCAATTGCCGCACGTTTTGTGTGCCAGTCAGTGTTTTGTTGGTATTGATGAACAATTGACAGCAATTGTGATTCTGACCAGTAGTTGCCAATCAATTGTAAGCCGACAGGCAAGCTGTCTTTGTCAAAACCAACAGGAGCATTAATCGCTGGTAAGCCTGCTAAGTTCACTGCAAGTGTATAGATATCGCCTAAATACATTTCAGTTGGACTTAAGTTTGCACCAATTTTATAAGCAGTCGTTGGTGCAGACGGTGCAGCAATCACATCCACATTTTCAAATGCTTTTAAGAAGTCTTGTTGAATTAAACGACGTACTTTTTGTGCTTTCACATAGTAAGCATCGTAATAACCCGCAGAAAGAGCATAAGTACCGATTAAGATACGACGTTGAACTTCTGGACCAAAACCTTCTGAACGTGAACGCTTGTAAAGATCCATTAAGTCAGCTGGGTTTTCACAGCGGTGGCCGTAACGAACACCATCATAACGAGACAAATTAGAAGATGCCTCTGCTGGCGCGATGAGGTAATACGTTGGTACATAAGCTTCAGTCATGTTGAGGTCAATCTCAACAAGTGTTGCACCCATTTCTTCAAGCTTTTTCAAAGACTCTTCAACACGAGCTTTTACGTCAGCATCTAGGCCAACCACGTTAAAGTACTGTTTAGGAATACCAATGCGTAAGCCTTTTACAGATGTATTGCTTAAGTTTGCCACGTAGTCATCGACTTCTTTTTTAACAGAAGTTGAGTCTTTCGCATCATGACCTGCAATTACATTCATGAGGTAAGCACAGTCTTCAGCAGAACGTGCCATAGGGCCTGCTTGGTCTAAAGATGATGCATAAGCAATGATCCCGAAACGAGATACACGGCCATATGTTGGTTTTAAGCCTGTTAAGCCACAGAAAGAGGCAGGTTGGCGAATTGAACCACCAGTATCAGTACCAGTAGCAAAAGGCGCTAAATCAGCCGCTACAGCCGCAGCAGAGCCACCAGATGAACCACCAGGAACATGATCAAGTGCCCATGGGTTGCTGGTTGCACCAACATACGAGCTTTCAGAAGTTGAGCCCATTGCAAACTCGTCCATGTTCACTTTACCTAAAGTGACTAGACCAGCAGCTTTAGTTTTTTCCACAACAGTTGCATCGTAAGGAGAGATGAAGTTGTCTAGAATTTTTGAACCAGCAGTTGTTTTAATACCTTTGGTACAAAAGATATCTTTATGAGCAAGAGGAATACCCGTTAGAGCAGTTGCATTACCTGCTTTTAATGCAGCATCGGCCGCGTCAGCGTCGCGAAGAGCTTGTTCAGGTGTAACCGTCACGTAGCTTTTAACTTGTGAGTCGATTTTAGCAATACGTTGCAAATAATGTTCAGTCAGTTCGCGAGATGAAAACTTCGCTTGGCTTAAGCCCTCAGCAAGTTCACGAATTGATAAGCGATGTAAATCAGTCATGAGTAAAATTTCTTTACATTCAAAATAGGGAAGATGGGTTAATTGAGTAAAAGTTATTCAATCACGCGAGGAACAAGATACAAACCATCTTGAGTTGCTGGTGCAACTGCTTGGTACTCATCTCGATGATTGCTTTCAGTTACCACATCAGCACGTAAAGGTTGAGGATTATCAAAAGGACTCTTTAAAGGTTCTACGCCTTCAGTATCAATGCCTTTTAAGGTTTCCATCATGCCTAAAATTTTATTTAGACTTTGAGCATATTCAGCAGATTGCGTATCATTGAGCGACAATCGAGCAAGATTGGCGATTGCTGAAACTGTTTGTGCATTTAAATCTGCTGAATGCTGTGCATCCGATGTAGACATAACATCACCTAATCAGTATTAAAAATTTTCAAAATATCGTGCGTTATAATAAGCGATTGACTTGTTCAAATCATCACATTTAGTTTAAAGTTGCCACCTTGCATCCACATGAAAGTTTAACTGAGAACGAACCGTGATTCTAAAACGACTAATTGGCTTGTTTTCGCCGGATCTAGCCATTGATTTAGGTACAGCAAATACACTTATTTATGCACCAGGCCGCGGCATTATATTAAATGAACCAACAGTTGTGGCAATTCGTCACAGTGGTTCACAAAAAATTGTTGCTGCAGTAGGGCTGGACGCGAAACAAATGTTAGGCCGTACACCTGCGAATATTTCTGCAATTCGTCCAATGAAAGACGGTGTAATTGCGGATTTTGAAGTGACTGAAACCATGTTAAATCAGTTTATTGGTAAAGTTCACGAAAAACGTTTGTTCCCACCTGCACCTCGTGTGGTTGTATGTGTACCATGTAAATCAACTTTGGTCGAGCGTCGTGCGATTCGTGAAGCAGTATTTAATGCTGGTGCACGTGATGTTCGTTTGATTGAAGAGCCTATGGCTGCTGCAATTGGCGCAGGTATGCCAGTTGAACAAGCGTGTGGTTCTATGGTTGTGGATGTTGGTGGTGGTACAACAGAAATTGCAATTATTTCATTGCAAGGTTGTGTCTATGCTGACTCTTTACGCATCGGTGGTGATGTTTTTGATGAGCAAATTATCAATTATGTTCGTAAAGCTCATGGTTGCGTGATTGGTGAAACCACAGCAGAAATTATTAAAAAAGAAGTAGGTATGGCTGTTTCTGATGGCACAACATTAGAAATCGAAGTACGTGGGCGTAACCTTGCAGAAGGTGTACCTCGTGCGATTACTGTAACTTCTGACGAAATTACTCAAGCAATCTCTGATCCGTTACAAAACATTGTAAGCGCAGTAAAATCAGCACTTGAGCAAACTCCTCCAGAGCTTTCTTCTGATATTGCCGAGCGCGGTATTGTGTTGACAGGCGGTGGTGCGTTACTTCGTAACCTCGATAAATTATTAGCTCAAGAAACTGGTTTACCAGTTATGGTTGCTGAAGATCCTCTTACTTGTGTTACCCGTGGTGGTGGTAAAGTATTGGAATTCTTTGACAATCCGAACCATGACATGCTTTTTGTTGGTTAAGTTTAAGGATTAGGCGGTGCAACCGAATATTTTTTCAAGACAGCCGCCATCTTTCCGCTCGTTCGTTATTGCGGTCATTACATGCTTGGTTGTGCTATTTTTTGATTGGCGCATGCCGTATGTGATTCAGCCAGCAAGGGATGTCTTGTACGCTGCATATAATCCAATTTATGCATTGGCCAGTTATCCAGTACTGTCGAGAGAATGGCTGAATCAACAAACAAAATCTGAAGCACAACTGCGTCGTGAAAATACTGCGATGCAGGCTGAGCTTTTACAAGCTCAAGTCCGCTTACAGAAGCTTTCTGAACTATCTGCTGAAAACACCCGTTTGCGAGGTCTTCTTGATACTCCATTAATTATTGATGGACGTATGGAGATTGCAGAAGTGATCGGGACAGATGCAGACCCATTACGTCATATCATCATTGTTAACCGTGGCTCTATGGACCATTTAAAAGTCGGTCAAACGGTTCTGGATGATAAGGGGATTATGGGGCAGATCATTAATGTATATCCTCATAGCTCACGTGTAATGTTGTTATCAGATAAAGAACATTCACTTTCGGTACGTCTTGAACGCACTGGAATGCGGGCGATTGTTTCTGGTACAGGTGATTTGGGCCGTTTGAAAATGGAATATGTGCCGACTAGTGCGAATATTCAAGTGGGCGATAAAGTGTTTAGCTCAGGTTTGGGCGAACATTTCCCAGCAGGGTACGCAGTAGGTACGGTTGCCAAAATCAAACGTCATAACTCAGGTGAGTTTGCGGAAATTGATGTAACACCAGCAGCGCAATTAGCAACAGGACACCATGTAGTTGTACTTTTTTCGGATTCATTAGCAAAGGAGCAGCCATATGCCAATCGCTAAACTGAAACGAGAAAAGCGCAAAGATCCATTATGGGGGATTATTATCTCCGTTATCGTGGGTTCTGTGCTCATGGTTTACCCGCTGTCCTACGATATTTCAGGTTGGCGCCCATTATTCATGTTGATGATTATGCTGTTTTGGGTGGTATGTCAGCCAACGTGGTGTGGGGTCTGGTTTGCATTTGGAATGGGGATTTTTACAGACTTATTGCTTGATGCACCTTTGGGCCTCAATGCCCTAAGTTTTGTAATTATGACTTTTCTTACCCGTTTTTTAATTCGTGAACGTCGTATCTTAACCTTTGGTAATTTATGGACGATTGCAACTCTGGTCATTATTGCTCATTTAGCGTTTATGTGGGTAACCCAGACCATGGGTGGAATTCATTTTTCGATTGCTAGACACTGGCAACCATTAATGACAAGTATTATTACTTGGCCAATCGTCTATTATTGTTTGGCAAAATGGCGAATATAGTTTTAGCATCTAGCTCTCCTCGTCGGAAGGAGTTATTGCAACAACTGGGTTTGGATTTTGAAATCTATAGCCCTGATATTGACGAATCTGTTCATGAGAATGAACTCGTTCATCAGTATGTTGAACGTTTAGCTAGAGAAAAAGCGCAAGCTGTATTAAAACTTTTTCCAGAAGCAATTGTTATTGCTGCCGATACAAGTCTAGGGCTGGATGGCCAAATAATTGGTAAGCCTGAATCAAAAAGCCATGCTTTTGAAATATGGAAACAATTATCTGGGCGTTGGCATGACGTGTTTTCTGGAATATGTGTTGCTACTCAACAACAAATGTTGAGTCAGGTTGTACAGACACAAGTTGAGTTCCAACATCTGACTACGCAAGATATGGAAGATTATTGGACCACAGGAGAGCCTGTTGGGAAGGCCGGTGGATATGCAATTCAAGGGATTGCTTCTCAATATATTCCCCAAATTCAAGGAAGTTATAGTAATGTGGTAGGACTTCCTTTATACGAATTTGCACAGTTATTAAAAAGAGTAAAGACATAAGGGATTGTTATCATTCTTAATTGAATAGCATTGTCGATGAACACTAGACAAAGTTAAAGTTAACAGCTTCTCTGACTCTTTAATAAAAATTTTATAATGCTTTGAGTTTATGTATGTCAGAAGAATTACTTATTAATGTCACGCCTATGGAGTGTCGGGTGGCATTAATCGAAAATGGAACTGTTAATGAGCTGTATGTCGAGCGTACAGTCAAGCGCGGTCTAGTCGGCAATATTTACAAGGGTAAAGTCGTGCGAGTGCTTCCGGGCATGCAAGCTGCTTTTGTTGATATCGGTTTATCCCGAACAGCCTTTTTACATATTAATGATATGGTTTGGCCTCGTTCACAGCCCACCCCAAACGTTTTTGAACTCTTACATCCCGGTCAAACCCTGACCGTTCAAGTCATGAAAGATATGTTAGGAACGAAAGGGGCACGTCTGAGTACAGATCTCTCAATTCCTTCTCGCTATCTGGTTCTCATGCCATATGGTAACCATATTGGCGTATCGCAGCGTATTGAGTCCGAAGAAGAGCGAGAGCGACTACGTAATATTATTGAAAGTATTCAATCTGAACATAATCTGCCGGGTAGCGTGATTGTACGTACAGCTGCCGAAGGTGTGGATGAGGCAGAAATTGCACGGGATATGTGCTACCTCAGTAAATTATGGGAGTACATCCAACGTAAGCAGATTGATGTTGCTGTTCCTTCTTTAATCTTTGAAGAGCTTCCATTACCTCAGCGCATTATTCGAGATTTAGCTAGCGAAGAGACTGCAAAGATCTATGTCGATTCGAGAGAAATTCATGCCAAGCTTCTTGAGTTTGTTGAAGAATTTGTTCCAAATATGCAGAGTCGACTCATTCATTATCCGGGTGAGCGACCGCTATTTGATCTCTATAACGTCGAAGAAGACATCCAGAAAGCCCTTCAAACACGTGTTGCTTTGAAATCGGGTGGTTATCTGATGATTGACCAGACTGAAGCCATGACGACAATTGACGTTAATACTGGCTCATATGTTGGCGGTCGTAGTCTTGAAGACACCGTTTTTAAAACCAATATGGAAGCCACTCAAGTCATTGCACGTCAACTTAGACTGCGTAATTTGGGTGGTATTCTCATTATTGATTTTATTGACATGCAAGAGGCAACTCACCGTGAAGAGGTGATGCGTCAGTTTGAAAAAATGCTTGAGCGTGATCACGCCAAGACCAAAATCACTCAGGTATCAGAACTTGGTCTGGTCGAAATGACTCGTAAACGAACACGGGAATCGTTAGAACATTTGCTGTGTGAGTCGTGTCCAACGTGCCAAGGACGTGGTTTTGTCAAAACAGCAGAGACAGTGTGTTACGAAATATTTCGTGAGATATTACGATATACCCGCGCATTTGAGTCAACGAGTGGCTTTACTGTTGTTGCTCACCCTTCTGTGATTGACCGATTATTAACAGCAGAAGCGCCCGCAGTGGCTGATTTAGAGCATTTTATTAACCGTGTCATTAAATTTCAGGTCGAAAATTTATATACGCAAGAGCAATACGATATCATTTTAAGCTAAAGTTGTAACAAGATATCGCTTAATCCTTGTTACAACTGAAATTTTACTTTCATTCATGAATTTTAAATACTACTTACATACAGTAGCCCTAGACGTTCTCCCTACTTAACGTCTTAGCAAACAATAAGAGGTATAACCCATGAATGTAAGTGAAAACTTAATTAGCAACGGTCTTAAACATGTTTTAGAAAGCACGCCAGTAAATAGCTGCTATATGTTGAATGACCAAGGTAAAGAAGTACCGATCACAACTGCAATGATTCGTTCAGTATGTCATCAGTTGCTTAACCAGTGCCGCACAATCAAAAAATAAGGGGCCAATTCAAAGCCCCTTAACTTTTCTAACTTGCTGAATGATGTTTCAGCTGCTTCTCTGCAATAATTTCTTCAAAACGTTGAATCTCATCTTCTAAATGAGTCAAAAGATTTTGCATTTTTGGCAAAGCATTTCGACAAGCCGTTAATCCAACTTCAAGCTTATCTAAATAACTGGTCATGGTAATATTTAAAGCTTGTCCATCCATGACAATCGAAGCAGGGTAGAGAGCGTCTAATTTCGCGCCATTCCAATAAAGTGGCTCACGTGGCCCTGGTACATTGGAAATCACTAAATTGAACGCTTGTCGCTTAGGGAGCATTCCTGACATGATGTTTAATCCTGCCGGACCATAAACAACCGCGCTATAGTTTAGAATCTCATTAGCAGTCATACGGCTAAAGCGTTGCTTTGAGTTTTGCATGCTGCGACGAATAATTTCTAGACGTTCTAATGGTTGGTCTTTATGAGTCCCTAAATTTGCTAGAATCATAGTAATCCGGTTACTCATATCAGAATCATCTGTGCGTAATGAAGCTGGAACCATGGCAATAAGTGGCTTTTTAGGTAAGCTATTTTGACTAATCAAATATTCACGTAAAGCACCAGAACATACTGCCAGTACAACATCGTTAATCGTTACGCCTAATGCTTTTGAAATTTTTCTAAGGCGGCTTAATTCAAAGGATTGTGCAGCAAAACGACGTGAAGCACTTACTCTTTGGTTCAAAATCGAAACTGGCGCCTGAAAGGTAGAAACATAATCAGGATTTTTGCCCATTTCTTTAAATATAGTCTGAGATAACTCTTGCATTACTTTAGGAGCTATATCGAGTTGAGACTTAATGCCTCCTAAAATACTCTTAATTGTACTTGTACTTGGAGTAGGCACTTTTAGGCGTTTAGTTCTTTTGCTCTCAACACACCATAAAGGAACCACGTGTTTCTCTTCAGATGTCTTTGAAAGTGATTTCTCGATCAAACGCATACCCGCAACGCCATCAACCATTGCATGATGGATTTTAAAATACATGGCAAAACGGTTGCCTTCGATTCCTTCAATAATGTCACAGGTCCAAAGCGGCTTGGCACGATCAATTAATGAGCTGTGTTGTTGCGAGATATAAACCAGAAGTTCACGAATGCGCCCAGGATGAGGCAGAGCAATGTGGCGAAAGTGATGATCGATATCGAATTCTTCATCCTCATCCCAAAATAGACCATTTAAACGGTTATTGAAGGGCGGAATAGGAATGCTTTTTGAGCGTTTAATATCTTCTACTAAATCATGTACAAAGGTTTCAGGTGCATTTTCAGGAATTTCAAATAAAAATAATCCACCGACATGCATGGGTTGCTGTCTTTTTTCAAGTGACAGAAAAATGAAATCAATTGGGTGTAATGGACGCATAAATCATTGTGCCTCATGCATTTTTCTAAGAAGCCCTTATCTGAGCTCTTATTAGAATTATAGAACCGTAAAATTAAGTATATAGCGTTTAGAGTAGAGAAAATATGACTTTGTGTACGTAACATGACATAAAAAAAACCACTGATTTGCCAGTGGTTTTTTGATATCAAATTACTTTTTCATGTTACCTGCGTGTAATCCGCACTCTTTTTGAGTGGCTTCTTCCCACCACCAGCGTCCTTCACGCTCATGTTGGTTCGGTAATACAGCTCGTGTACATGGTTCACAGCCAATAGAAACAAAACCACGTTCGTGGAGAGGATTATATGGAATTTCCATCATACGGATGTAACTCCATACTTCGGCACTTGTCCAATTCGCTAGAGGATTATATTTAATAAGTTGCTTATCTGGACCAGAAAAACCCGCATCAGCTTGTACCACGGGAATTTCTGTGCGTGTACCAGGACTTTGGTCTTTACGTTGACCAGTAATCCAGCCATCTAAAGTTGCAAGTTTTTTACGCAAAGGCTGAACTTTTCGAATACCACAACATTCCTGATGCCCATCTGTAAAAAAGCTGAATAAACCTTTTTCGTTTACCATGTTTTGAACAGCTTCAGATTCAGGAAAGCAGATTTCGATATTAATATTGTAGTGTTTACGGACAGTTTCAATAAATTGATAAGTTTCAGCATGGAGTCGGCCCGTGTCGAGACTAAAGACACGGAAAGGCTTACCCAAACGTGAAGCAATATCAATTAAGACAACGTCTTCTGCTCCCGAAAAAGAAATCGCAATTTCACCTTGTTGGCTTAAGGCAAGTTCTAAAATTTCCCGAGGGCTTTTGGTTGCATATTCAGCAGCAAGAGCATCTACGATATCAATAGTCGGAATAACGGTCATGTGTGTTCCTGGCAAAAGGCTTGGGCGCATTGAGTTATGAAAAATATTCTAAAGGATAGTTGATAAACTGCTTAGCACTTTAATTTCGATCCTTATGAATAAAATTGATTTGATCAATAACAACGCAAAACTGAAAATCTTAATGGTATGATACAGCAATTTTTAACCAACGTTGGAAGCATTCATGGAAATCGTATGCCTAGATCTTGAAGGGGTTTTAGTTCCTGAAATCTGGATCAATTTCGCTAAAAAAACAGGGATTAAAGAACTCGAGGCTACAACTCGTGATATTCCGGATTATGATGTTTTAATGACTCAGCGTCTTAATATTTTAAAACAACACGGTCTAGGCTTAAATGACATTCAAGAAGTCATTGCAGAGATGGGGCCACTACCAGGTGCAAAAGAATTTGTTGAATGGGTGAGTACTCATTTTCAACTCGTGATCCTGTCAGATACTTTCTATGAGTTTGCGCATCCTTTAATGAAGCAATTAGGATGGCCAACAATTTTCTGTCATAAATTAGAGACAGATGAAGAAGGAATGATTACGGCTTATAAGCTACGTCAACCTGATCAAAAACGTGAGTCGGTTAAGGCACTACATGGTTTAAATTTTCGTGTAATCGCTGCTGGTGATTCTTATAATGATACAACGATGCTGGGCGAAGCTGACCACGGTTTCTTGTTTGATGCACCTGCAAACGTAATTGCTGAGTTCCCGCAATTCCCTGCAATTCACGGCTATGACGCATTAAAAGAAGCAATACGTTCAGTTTCAAAGCGTAGTATTCCAGCTTAAATGGCAAGAATATAAAAAGGCGCTTTAAGCGCCTTTTTATATGAATAGTTTTGAAACTTAGAATTTATAACCAAGTTTTAAACCATAAGCGATTGCATTGTTGTCAGAGAACTCTGCAAGATATTGGTCGCTACCAGCTTGTGCACCAGTTTGAGCTTTAGCATCACCTAACCAGAAGTATTTTACGCCACCAGCAATAAAGGTTTGTGGAGTAGGGCTATATTGAAGGCCTAAACCTACGTTCCAGTAACCTTCAGTTGGGCCTAAAGTTGTGATTGGGTCACCAGCACCAGAGTCCCAACCTACAGAAACGTTACCAGCCCATTTGTCGTTAAGTTTGCGACCAACACCTGTAGTCACTGTCCATTGGTCATCTGCATAGCTAACTAAATCGAAACCATTTGGACGGTTGACAATAGGCCCTACAACTTTTGATAGTTGTCCAAATTTGTATGGTTGAACAGAGAAATCTTTCCAGTTCACCCAACGTACGTTGGCAAAGGCAACAGTGTCAGCCATGATCCCTGTTTGGAAATCAAAGTTAACTGATTGAGGTGTGGTAATTGTGGTGTCTGCTGAGCTATTTTTAATTGCCTCACCAGCAGCAGCTTGCCCTAATAGTGAAAGAGCAGGAAGAGTAGGTAAGTTTTCACGGATATTGACATCATGGTCAACTTCAGAACGATACGTTAAAGAGGCTTTTAATGCAATTTCAGGAATTTGATAAGCAAAACCTGCTAACCAACCCACGCCGCCAGTTTCTTTGATGTCTGCATCATAGCCGTTGTAGATACTATAAGCTTGTCCACGGAGGCTAATGTTTCCTTTAATTGTTTGATACACACCACCCGCATAGAGGTTCCAGTTTTTATTAGGTTGAAAACCAAAAACCATAGCAAGGTTTTGAGTATCAACTTCAACTTTGGTACCACCTTTGCCAAGTAAACCATTAATTTCATTTATTCCAGCATCTACTCTTGCTGCGACGCCTTGTTTTACACCCGCATCGATAGCAGCTTTAGTAGCTGCATCATTATTATAAGCATTTAAAGTAGCAGCAAATTGTGCTTGACCTGCTGGAGTAGACAAGTTTACTCCTTGGGCTTGCAGAGCGGCACCGACACGTTGATTGGCAGTTAAACCATTAAATGTATTATCAATAGTACTAGCACGGATAGACTCTAATGCTGCTGGTGCTAAAATTGTGTTAGAAGAGTCTGACACAAATACATTTTTCCCAGAATATTCTGCATCTGCGCCAAATGGCTGATCGTACAGTAAACCAAATGAGAATTTATCGTTAATTTGTAGTTTTAATGCTGCATTAGGGAAATAATAATCCTCACCCATATCGGCAATATCACGGCGAGTTGCGCTTGATCCTGCTTCTTTACCCGATACATCTGGGTCTAGAGCAGTGATACCAGCTTCAAAGTAGTTTCCTGGCTGCAAAAATGCAGACATTGATTGTCCAGAGCGATCCAATGCTGCTGCAAAAACCCCAGTTGCAGGCAGCGTTGCTAAAATCATTGCAGTGCTCAGATGTTTTAATTTCATTTTAATCTTTCCTTGAACTTCAAGACATTTTTTTAAAAGTAACAGAGTTAAACCGTTTAAACTGTGTTGCCTTCAAAGCTTCTAATTACAACTTATAAAAGCTTTGATAACTCCATGTAACAAAAATAGCATAATTACCATAAGAGTAAATCTGTTATATGAACTGAAGAGTACTCACTTTTTATACAAATAGTGTCAATAATGGATGAAATATGAAGGAATATTTTCATTGGTAAATTATTTTAATTGATTGATATTTATATTTTTTGCCTATTATTAATGAGGTTTGTTTTAGTGACATTTTTGTCATAAATCCAAGAAAAATGGTCAAAGATTTTTTTGTAAAAATATGAATTAATTAATTATGAAATGAGTATTAGTTGTCATTTTTACTTGATAAGTCTAGTTTCTCTACATCTGTATATTATTGATTCGGTTTTATATTCTTAATTTTATAAAAAAGTTTCCCCTTTATTTTTTACCATTTGATCTATTTTTTGAGCGAATTTAGACTTTCTATTTGAGAGGTTTAGCAAGAGAATAATCGAAAATAATAAGCTAGATTCGATTATTCATTTTTTAGAGCTAAAACACAGCGTTAGAGTGGGTATAACTTTTCATCAAATTGTTCAAGCTTAGGAAATTTTAGTGGCTCAAGTTGGTCTAGATGAGTGAGATAAGTCACGTAGTCTTCGAGGAGAGTTTCTCTGGCCTCTTGGCTAATGTAGGGGACATGGTAGGCAGTGAATGGTGGTAGAACTTCAAAACCAGCATATGCCAAGGTACCGCGTTGAATGGGTGATAGATAATGTTCGATTGGCCCGTGAATAGCATTTTCTCCAAACATATGTGTTCTACCGCCTAGTGTTAAACAAAGCATGGCTTTTTTACCAGTCATTCCGCCGTGGTTATAAAAGCGTTTACCACCGTAAAAGAGCCCTGAAACAAATACACGATCAATCCAGCCTTTTAAAATTGCTGGTACAGAGGTCCAGTAAAGTGGGAAATTTAAAATGACTAAATCAGCTTTTTTTACCTTTTCAATTTCTGCCTGAATATCCGGAGCTAGAAGTTGATTTTTACTGGCATTTCTTTGCTCTAATGCATAGTTAAAATAATCAGGTTGGTTGAGTTCTAAAAAATCTTCTTTTGATGCAATTGGATTAAATTGCATTGCATATAAGTCTGAAACCTCTACTCGGTGGCCCAGTTTTTCAAAGGTTTGTTTAGCTGTACTTTTTAATGCGGTCGTAAAAGATAATGGTTCTGGATGAGCATGGACAATCAAGATATTCATAGGGGAGACCTGTATTTTTTTGGAAATTGTGCTGTCTAGTGCAATTAAGCGGATTTTGTTTTGAATGACTATGCATCAATTTAAAAGAATGGCATAGTTCATGAACTGACAGTTTTTACCATTTCGCGCCATTTATTTTGCTCAATGGGTTACTCATGAATCCAGAATTACCCGGAACTTATATTAACTTAATTGTCGAGACTGTTAAGCGGTGGGGTGTCTCTTGTGAGCAGCTTTTAGATGGAAGCGGCATAACAGTAGATCAATTAAAAAAACCATATTGGTATGTAGAATTTAATCATCTAAATCAGCTCATTGAGCGGGCCATCGAGTTGTGCAAAGAGCCTGCATTAGCGGGGTATTTGGCTTTAGAAATGACTGCTTCATGTTATGGTTCAGTCGGAATGGCTGCCATAGTTTCTCCAAATTTAGGAGAAGCACTGAAAATTCTTGAACAGTTCATTGGGTCACGTTGTGAGGTTTTTAAACCAGAATTAAAACAAAAAAATAATTATGCATATTGGTTCATTCATCAGCCTGTAAAGGAATTTCAGTTGAGTCCAAATGCCAACATTTTTTTATTGGTAGGCTTTGTTCAAATTGCAAAAAAATTAACAGGCTTATCCAATTTAGGGAAAGTTGAATTACAAATGCCGGAACCGATAGGTTTTGCTCAAATAAGTAGTCAATTGGCAGTCACTTGTTTATTTAATCAAAAACGCAACAGTTGGATATTTTCAAAAGACTATTTAGCGCAGCCTGTATTAACGGCAGACCCAATGTTGGCGCCTTTAGTAAATGCACAATGCAAACGAGATATAGAAAAATTAAAGTTACACAGTGGCTGGAAAGGGCAAGTTAAACAAGTTGCTGAAAAATTGCTTATGAATGGGCAGGGTGAGACAGTCAAATTAGGGCAAGTGGCTCAAGTTATGAATATTTCAGAACGAACTTTGCAACGATATTTAGCCACTGAAAATACAAGTTTTACCATCTTGGTTGACTCACTTAAAAAGCAACATGCTCAGAAACTTTTAGCTCAAAATAACATGTCGATTGAAAAAGTAGCTTTAACTTTAGGTTATGCCGAGACTTCTCATTTTACTCGTGCGTTTAAACGTTGGATGGGAGTCACACCCAAATATTTTCAGACCCACAGCAAAATGGATGAATTGAGTTCACATTTGGGTTAGAGAGGCCACTGATTTAATTGCATGGCCTCTAAATCTGATTCGAGAGCCCTAAGCCGTTCGTTCTGGCTTAGATGAAAGCAAGTGAATCACTTCAAAATAGCTAGGTGGTACTGGAACATGTCCGCGGTCTCTCAATAGACGATGCATGCGTGGCAGTTTGAAGTAGGGTACCGAAGCCATTAAATGGTGTTCCATGTGGTAATTGACGTGAATAGGGGCCACAAAGCTTCTAGCAATCCAACCTGCACGTGTTGTACGGGTATTTGTTAAGGCTGTAAGACTCGTTTGCATACCTGCATGCTCCGCCATTGAGCGAATTCTTAAAAATAATGGAAATGGAGTCAAATAAGCTAAAGGCCATAACCAATAAAAACGTTGCTGACCAAATGCCTTTAAAACACCATAAAGAGCTGCGTTGGTTGCAATGGCTCCACTACTGTTTTTTGCAAGACTTTTGGCATAATCAACAAAATGTTTATTGCTGCGGTCTAACCAAACCTGATCATTTGCAACGGTCCATTTCATTAAATCGAGATCCATTAACACTCGACCAAAGCTAAACTTTAATCCAGTCATACCTGTTAAGTCCCGTAAGAATTTACGAGTAAGAGATTTTTTACTTACAGGAAAACCAGAAACTAAAGAAAGGTCTGGGTCATCTGGAGTAGAGGTTTTTGCATGATGACGAACATGATGTACGCGATATTTTTGTAAATCATTCCAGATTGGGCGGGCGCATAGCCATTCGCCTACAAAGTCATTTATTTTTTTATTTTTAAATAAGCTTTTATGTGATGCGTCATGCATCAAAATAGCTAGACATAATTGGCGACCAGCTAAGATGGCGAGTGCGAGTATACAGGCAAGTAATTTGCCCCAGCTAGGTAAGTAATCCCACATCATAATTAAGCTAGCAAATGTTCCCCCAATAACCGCCCATGTACTTGCAACAGCCCAAGCGCCGTATGCATCCGAAGGCTCCGTCAGTTCTTGTATTTCTTCTCTGCTAAATAGATCGGTCACACTCACCTGTGTATTCATTTTTATTCTCCCAAATCAGATTTTGGTATTCATATTTTATATTACTAATATAATCATAAAATTCTAAAAGTTGTAATATTTGTTTGTAAAAAAATAAATCGTTCTTTAATGTGTTAATTCATTTTCATAAAGTTTTTGCCATAGTTTTTGTCCAATCGAGTCTAGCTGCTGTACATTTTGAGCAAATTGATTGCGGGCATGTTCATTAACAAAGGGAGAGGGTAGTAAAGGATCATTCATTAATAAAGTAATGGTTTCTCGCCCTAGTAACAATGCTTGAGCAGCAGCGTCATTGAGCGGTAATTTTTCATATTTTAAAAGCCATTGCTGAATATCTTGGCTATAGTTTTTGTAGTTTAATTCGAGTTGTCTGGTATCCCATAAAAAAGCAATCAACTGAAGGCTTTTTGAATCAAAATTTTGAATAACACAAATTTTTGTTTCACTTTCAAGGCCTGCTAAAACAAGTTCTTCACATGTTTTTTCGAAACTATAGGCCAAATTGTCAGGTCGAATATAAATACCGGTTTCTAGTTCTTTAAAGCCAAATTGACGTAATGCTCGTTCTCTCTTTTTTAAAGCGGTGCGATCTATGCGACCTAACGTACCTGTAAATACTGCAAGATAATGCTGTTGCCATTCTTTGGTTTGTTTAATGCCATTTTTGCGGTTCAAAATGATTTTTGCCCATTCTTTGGTTGATGGCGAAAGTTGATAAATACCGCGCTCGACACTTTCTATCATGCCTTCATTTAATAGCCGAGTCGTCGCAACCCGAATTCCATTTTCACTCATATTAAAGAGTTTGGCGGCAATTAATATCTGTTTGATGGTGAGTTGAGGATAGGCTGAGGAAAGAAATAAATCGATAATAAGATGGCGTGCATTAATTTTGATATTTTTCATTCAGATAGAATTTTTGATATGAGCTGCATTTAATCACAATAATATCATGTTTTTTTAAGAGCTTTTTAAGATGATTTTGTAGAGTAAGAGGCGGCAAAAAATTTTTATCTATAACAAGAGAAATTTTGGCAGTTCTTTACCAAGTTTTATCTTTTTACGATAGTTAACCCAAGTTTGTCATCATGATGTGATACATTATCGCACTTTAAATAAACTGCCTTTAACTAGGGGCAATAACCACAAACGTTAGAAATGATCTGATATTGAACATGTGTTAAGTCAAATTTGAGGCTTACCAATTGCGATAAAACAAATTTTAGATCGTTCTAGTGATTAACTTTCTTTGAGCAAGTTATGGAAAATTTTGAAGTTATAAAAGCACTGTTTCTAGGCTTTGTTGAAGGCTTAACTGAGTTTTTACCCATCTCGAGTACAGGTCATCTGATTTTATTTGGTCATATTATTGATTTCCATTCAGACGGTGGACGTGTATTTGAGGTCGTAATCCAGTTAGGTGCTATTTTGGCAGTGTGCTGGTTATACCGACAAAAAATTATTAATTTGATTAAAGGTTTTTTTAGTGGAGATGTCGAGTCTCGTCATTTCGCCATCAGTGTACTTATTGCATTTTTTCCTGCCGTCATTATTGGTGTTTTGGCCGTCGACTTTATTAAAAGTGTTTTGTTCAGCCCAATTGTCGTTGCTATTGCATTGATTGTTGGTGCTCTCATTATTTTCTGGGTTGAATCTAAGCAGTTTGAACATAAGACAGACGATGCGACCAAAATTACTTTTAAACAAGCACTTTTAGTCGGGCTTGCTCAATGTGTTGCCATGATTCCGGGGACTTCACGTTCAGGTGCAACAATTGTAGGCGGAATGTTTGCGGGCTTATCGCGTAAGGCTGCTACAGAATTTTCTTTCTTCCTTGCAATGCCAACCATGTTGGGTGCAGCAACTTTTGACTTGATCAAAAATGCAGACGTACTTACTGCTGATAATATGATTAATATTGGAGTTGGTTTCGTTGCAGCCTTTATTGCCGCTTTATTTGTTGTAAAAGCATTAGTGCTATTTGTAGAGCGCCATACGTTACGTGTATTTGCATGGTATCGAATTGTATTGGGCGTAATTATTCTGATCGCAGCAATGTTCTTTAATTTATCGGCTTAAAATCTGATGAAGTGAAAAAGCCTAGAATATTCTAGGCTTTTTTATGCCTAAAAATTGATTTGAATTGCCTATTTATACAAAGTAAACCTAAGACACATGTTTTCATTTTAGGTTCATTGTTATATTGATTATTAGATTACCTCTCGCAATAAAACTATGCCGCAAAATCATCTCTCGGAAAATTTGGTCGACGCATTTTTACATTTGGCTCCAGCAGAAGGTCTTTATCCTACTTTTATCTCCAACATCACCTTGATGCGTGTTGATTATTCCACATCACCTGTTGCAGTGTTGCAAGAACCTTCAATTGTTTTAGTCATACAGGGAGTAAAGCGAGGGTATATCGGCAAAGATATTTTTCAATTTCGTCAGGGGCAGTGCTTATTCATTTCAATTGCCATTCCCTTTGATTGCGATACAGTAGTTGAAAATAATGAACCAATGTTGGCTATTGCAATAAAATTTGAATCGCAAATGATGGTTGATTTAGTAACTAAACTGGATAAAGAACAACAAGTGGTTATCGAAGACTCTCAGTCAGGCGATTTAAAATTGAGCTGCGGGCTTAGAGTCATTGATATGAACCCAACTATTTCGGAAGTTGCTCTACGATTGCTTAATTTACTTCGCTCTAAACAAGATACTTTTATCTTGGGTGAACAAGTAAAAAGAGAATTGGTTTATCGTGTATTGCAGGCTTCTGGAGGAGAGTTCATAAAAAATTTATCTGCCATGGCAAGTCGAAACGGCGTGATTTATACAATCTGTGAAATTATTCAGCGTGATTATTATCGTAATTTAACGGTTCAAGAGCTGGCGAAACAAGCGGGAATGAGCATATCGCTTTTTCACCAAACTTTTAAAAAAGTGACAAATTATTCTCCTTTACAGTACATCAAAATTACTCGACTGCATAAAGCACGCGAGTTGATCATGAACAACAAAATGGGGGTAGCAGAAGCAGCCTATGAAGTCGGTTATGTCAGTGCCTCACAATTTAGTCGAGAATTTAAACGACTGTTTGGAATTCCACCTAAGTCTTCGATTATTTAACTTAGATCAGTATTTTTAAAATATAAATCAAACATGGAGCATATAAATGACCCTTCCAACCACTATGAAAATTATTGAAATTACCGCTCCAGGTGGACCTGAGGTTCTAAAAGTTCAAGAGGCTAATATTCCGGTACCTCAAGCAGATGAAGTCTTGATTGAGGTAAAGGCTGCGGGAATTAACCGCCCTGATGTGTTACAGCGTATGGGGCTATATCCAATGCCTAAAGGTGTTACTCAAATACCGGGACTAGAAGTTGCTGGCGTGGTAGTTGCGGTAGGTGACCAAGTGCAACAGTTCAACGTCGGAGATAAAGTTTGTGCTTTAACAAATGGTGGTGGCTATGCAGAGTACTGTGCAGTTGCTGCGACACAAGTATTATCAATACCTGAAAATTTATCGTTTACTCAAGCTGCTGCTATTCCAGAAACGTTCTTCACGGTTTGGGCCAATCTATTTGATATCGGACGTTTAAAGGCAAATGAAACAGCATTGATTCACGGAGGGGCCAGTGGCATTGGCACCACTGCTTTAGCCATCTGTCATGCTTTAGGGATTAAAACTTTTGCTACGGTTGGAAGTGAAGATAAAGTTGAGGCACTCTCTGATTTGACCACGGCAATTAACTATAAAATCCAAGATTTTGAGCAAGAAATTTTGAAACACACCCAAGACCAAGGTGTTGATGTTATTTTGGATATTGTGGGTGGCTCTTATTTCCAGAAAAATTTAAATCTATTAAAACGTGATGGTCGACTTGTCATTATTGGTTTTATGGGGGGGCGAATCGCAAAAGAATTTGATTTACAAAAACTGATTTTAAAACGTGCCACAATTACGGGTTCAACGATGCGAGCGCGTACTAGCGAAGAAAAAGCACAAATTGCCCAATCTTTGCATGAGCATGTGTGGCCATTACTGGCACAAGGTAAGTGTTTACCGCAAATCTATAAAACGTATGCTTTTTCAGATGTACAAAGTGCTCATGAATGTATGGAGCAGGGTGATCACATCGGAAAGATCGTTTTAGAAATGAACGCATAAAGCTGTAATCACTAAAGTTTAGGTGAATGATAGGTTTGCCTAAACTGAATTTTATAATTTTAAACTCTGCCTATTTCTCTATAAAAATTGCCAAATTCTATTGGCAGATTGTACCAGTTCTATGACTTCACCTATAAATTGAGTAAGAAATAAGAATTGGCTCTTAATTTATTATTTCTTTCCATACTGATGAAAAAGGATAGTAACAATGAATACCGCAAATATTGATGATAAAAATCCTACTCCAGATTTGGCTGAAGATAATGCCTTTTTCCCATCACCTTATTCACTGAGTCAATATACTGCTCCAAAAACAGATTACGATGGAACTACATACTCAACGCCGTATACGGGCAGTAAAAAAATCTTAGTGATTGCAACCGATGAACGTTATATTCAAATGCAAAACGGCAAGTTTTTTTCTACTGGGAATCATCCTGTTGAAATGCTTTTACCGATGTTTCATTTAGATAATGCTGGCTTTGAAATTGATGTTGCGACACTTTCAGGTAATCCAGCTAAGCTTGAAATGTGGGCGATGCCAAAGCAAGAACAGGTTGTATTAGACACTTTTCAAAAATATGCAGACAAGTTAAAAAATCCTCTGAAACTCTCAGATATTTTAGAAAATGTAGTAGGGGAAAATTCACCTTATGCGGCTGTCTTTATTCCAGGTGGGCATGGAGCATTAGCTAAGATTCCACATAGCCTTGAAGTAAAAAAAGTCCTTAAATGGGCAGTTGAACAAGATAAATTTATTATTACTTTATGTCATGGGCCTGCTGCGTTATTGGCAGCGGCTGTAGACGAAGCGCCTGAAAACTATATTTTTAAAGGCTATCAAATTTGTGTATTCCCTGATGCTTTAGATGCAGGGGCGAATATTGATATTGGCTATATGCCGGGCGCGTTACCTTGGTTAGTTGGTGAAAACCTTGAAAAATTAGGCGTAGAAATTTTGAATAGTGGTATTACAGGGCAATGTCATAGAGATCATAAATTGTTAACAGGCGATAGCCCACTTGCTTCTAATAATTTAGGCAAACTTGCAGCTGAAACGTTGTTGGCTGAAATAAAAGATTAAGTACACTGCTTTGTTGAAAATATGTGCGCCCTGCGGGACTCGAACCCACGTCGGTCGCTTAGGAGGCAACTGCTCTATCCAGTTAAGCTAAGGGCGCATAATTTAATGATTATAAACGGAAAAGCTATTGCTAAGGCAATGGCTTTTTCATGTTTTAAGTATTAAAACTTTAGCCATAGTGGGTAATAAAGATAAAGTTGAACCACTCAATGGTTTCACAACCACTTATGCCGTGTAGAAAAAACAGTTTATAACGCTAAAAAATCACAAAAAATTCATGTTTATCTTTCTATGATCTGAAGCAAAAGATGAAAAGATTCAAGCAAGCAATCGGGTAGGTGAAGTTATTACCAGAGAGTTGTTTGTTAAAAATCAGATTTGTCTACCGTATAATTCAAAAGGGCATAACATGAAAAAAATTGCTGAACAGGACTTATCTAGAATTATTGAAATGGCATGGGAAGATCGGACTCCATTTGAAGCAATTGAGCGCGAGTATGGCTTAAGTGAAAGTGAAGTTATTCGTTTGATGAGATATAACCTGAAAACCAATAGTTTTAAACTCTGGCGCAAACGTATGGCAGGGCGTAAAACTAAGCATCAACAATTACGTTCGCCAGAAATTGAACGAGCTTACTGTTCGCGTCAGTATAAATATGCATAACGTCTAATTTTATTGTCGATGAAACTTTAATTTTTTACAGCGCATAATTTTCTGATGATGAATAAAAAAGCCATTGTCTAGACAATGGCTTTTTAGATTTATTTATTCTTCCGGATTCTCAATGGAATCTAGTTTTTTAGGATTTAAATAGTCAAAAAGTACGAGCATTGCCGTAATCCAAATAGGGATCATCATTACTGACTCTTTGAAGCCTTGAGTCCACATAATATAGAGAACCACAGCAATAAACGCTAAAACTAAGTAATTACTAAAAGGTGACCATAACGCTGGAAAAGAAGTCTTAATATTCGCGTGCTTAACAAAGCGTCTATACTTCAAATGTGTAATTGATATCATTGCCCAGTTTAGAACAAGTGCACCAACCACAACGTACATAAGATGTCCAAGAGCATCTTCAGGTACAAAGTAATTTAAAAGAACACAACCAAAGATTAATAAAGCAGAAAGCAGAACAGCGGGAATAGGAACCCCCTGTTTATTGGTTTTTGCAAAAACTTTTGGTGCATTCCCTTGTTGAGCGAGACTGTAGAGCATACGGCTATTTGCAAACATGCCACTGTTATAAACAGATAGAGCAGCAGTTAAAATAATAAAGTTCAGTAAGTGTGCAGCCCAACCAATTCCCATTTGGCTAAAAATCATAACAAATGGGCTTTTGTCGAGACCGCCAAGATCTAATTGGTTCCATGGCACTAATGAAAGTAAGATTGCCAATGAACCGATATAGAAAATCAAGATACGGAAAACGACTTGGTTAATTGCTTTTGGAATGGTTTTTTTCGGATCTTTTGCTTCTGCTGCGGCCATACCAATCAGTTCAATACCACCAAAAGCGAACATCAAGAAAGCCAACATATAGAACAGGCCGCTAAAGCCATTTGGGAAAAATCCACCATGAGACCAAAGGTTACTAAATGAAATGCTTGAACCTACATCTGCTGTAAAGAGCAAATAAAGCCCAAACACAATCATTGAGATGACCGCAGCAACTTTAATAATAGCGAGCCAGAATTCGGACTCCCCATAAAATTTGACGTTGGTTAAGTTAATTGCCGTAATCACGACAAAGAAAAATAAGACAGAAGTCCACGCTGGAATATGAGGCCACCAATAATTAATATATTTGGCTACCGCGGTGAGCTCACTCATCGCAACCAGAACGTAGAGTATCCAATAGTTCCATCCGGTTAAAAATCCGGGAAATTTCCCCCAATATTTATACGCAAAATGGCTGAACGATCCTGCAACAGGTTCTTCAACAATCATTTCTCCCAAGTGACGCATAATCAAAAACGCGATTAAGCCGCCAATGGCATATCCTAAAATAATGGATGGTCCCGCAGATTGAATCACTTGCGCCGAGCCTAAAAATAATCCGGTACCAATTGCTCCACCCATAGCAATTAATTGGATATGTCGATTTTTTAGTCCTCGTTGCAGTGTAGAAGATTCGTTGGTCAAAGGTCTTCACTCACAATGAATAAGTAAATTATTCTAATAGATGGAGTTATTTTAGCCTAGACTACAAATTAATAAGCTGTGACTGAAAAGTAATATTAAAATATATTTAAAATCATTGGTTTACTTTTAATATTTCAATATAGAGTGAAAAGTGCTCTAAAAAATATAATTTCATATAGACTTTTTTTCTTAGATTTTGCTTAGATTAAGTCATTGCAAGCATATTGCTAAATTCCCAAAATATGCTCGCGTCAATACGATTGATGTATAAAAGCAGAGTGCTATCTCTTGACCTTAAAACAATTTAAGATGAAGAGAAGGGTAAACAAGAATGCTTGTTTTGATATAGAAGAACATAATAGTAAGGATAACAGTTGATATGAGCTCAGTACCGCAAATTAAAATTCCAGCAACTTATATGCGTGGTGGAACCAGTAAAGGTGTCTTTTTTAAGCTTGATGATTTGCCTGAAAAAGCCCAAGTTGCAGGACAAGCACGAGATCAACTCTTACTCCGTGTCATTGGTAGCCCAGACCCATATGGAAAACAAATTGATGGAATGGGGGGAGCCACTTCTAGTACCAGCAAAACTGTTATTCTCGCGAAAAGTACTCAGCCAGAGCATGATGTAGATTATTTATTTGGTCAGGTTTCAATTGATCAGCCTTTTGTAGACTGGAGTGGTAACTGCGGAAACTTAACTGCTGCGGTTGGCTCTTTTGCTATTTCAAATGGTTTGGTTGATGCAGACCGTATTCCTGAAAATGGCCTATGCACTGTGCGAATTTGGCAAAAAAATATTCTAAAAACCATTATTGCCCATGTGCCTATCACCAATGGTCAAGTTCAAGAAACTGGTGATTTTGAACTTGATGGGGTGACATTTCCGGCCGCTGAAGTTCAAATTGAGTTTTTAGACCCAGCCGATGATGGCGAAGAAGGCGGCGATATGTTCCCGACAGGAAATGTCGTTGACGAATTGGATGTGCCTGATATTGGTCGTTTCCAAGCGACATTTATTAACGCTGGTATTCCAACCATTTTCTTAAATGCAGAAGATTTGGGTTACCAAGGTACTGAATTACAAGATCATATTAATAGCGATGCGGCAGCACTGGCACGTTTTGAAAAAATTCGTGCATATGGTGCGGTACAGATGAGGTTAATTAAAGATATTTCAGAAGCAGCTGCGCGTCAGCATACACCAAAAATTGCTTTTGTTTCTAAACCGAAAAATTATACAGCTTCAAGTGGTAAGCCTGTTTCAGAGAGTGATGTTGATTTACTGGTCCGTGCCTTGTCGATGGGTAAGTTGCACCATGCCATGATGGGAACAGCTGCTGTTGCGATTGGCACTGCTGCTGCCATTCCGGGAACATTAGTAAACCTTGCGGCTGGTGGTGGCGAACGTGAAGCAGTACGTTTTGGGCATCCATCTGGAACATTACGTGTTGGCGCTCAAGCTGAACTTGTTAATGATCAATGGGCGGTTAAAAAAGCCATTATGAGTCGTAGTGCACGTGTGTTAATGGAAGGTTGGGTGCGTGTTCCGGGTGACAGTTTCTAAACTTCTTCTAAATAAAAAGCCTCTCAATGTGTAGAGGCTTTTTTACGCCTGCCTTTAAAAACTCAGCACCCACTTTTTACAGTGAATCGTGTATGATGTAGCGCATGAATGCTTCATTACATTCAATAAAATTTCTCTACTGATTTTATCGAGGCGACTGTGTCATCACTCTCTCAAGTTAATGCGGATGTTTTAAAACAAGCTCAACAACGTATTCAACAAGATTTATTGACGACATTGGCCGCGTTCTCAATTCCAGAGCCTTTAAAAAGTGCAGTACACCATGCAGTTATGCTTGGTGGAAAACGTGTGCGTCCGGCTTTATGTTATGCCACTGCTTCTTTACAGCCAAATCCAAATTTTGCGGCCGCTCGTCGTGCTGCGGTTGCGGTCGAACTCATTCATTGTTACTCACTAGCGCACGATGACTTGCCTTGCATGGACAATGATTTGCTGCGTCGTGGTCAGCCGACTTGTCATGTTGCATTTGGTGAAGATACTGCTTTACTCGCTGGTGATATTTTACAATCGATGGCTTTTGAGGTTTTAGGTAGTCGTTTGTTTGATGAACAAGGGCAGGGTACAGATGCTGCGATTGTATTAAAACAAATGCAGATTTTAGCAACTGCCAGCTCTAAAATGGTCTCTGGACAGGTTTTAGATTTACAAGCTGAAGGCAAGCAAATTGCTCAAGACGAACTAGAAAATATCCACCGTAATAAAACTGGTGCGCTCATTCAGGCCGCAATTATGATGGGTGCCGTCACTATCTTTTCTGGAACGGATCAAGCAATTCCAAAATTGCGCCAATATGGGCAGACGATTGGATTAGCTTTTCAAGTATTAGACGATATTCTCGATATTACTTCGAGTACTGAAGCTTTGGGTAAAACTGCTGGTAAGGATGAGCAAGTGCAAAAATCGACATACCCAGCCTTAATGGGTCTCGAACAAGCACAGATTTATGCCAAAGAATTGCACGATCAAGCTTTTGAGGCCTTAGCTCATTTTGGTGATAATGCAAAAGAATTAGTTGATATCTCACAATTTCTTTTAGCGCGTACGAACTAATAATATTAAATCAATATTCATAACTTCTATTCATGCGAAATGAATAAAGGAGAAAAAAATGAATGGTGAACAACTGCATCAACAAGCAATTGAAATTGCGCGTAATCTTCCCTTTAGTCAACAGACTCATCCGTTTGGGCCTGACTATGAAGTTTTTAAAATTTTAGAGAAAATGTTCATGCTGACGACAGAAGTTGCAGGCGTCAAAATGATTAATGTGAAGTGTGATCCGTATAAAAGTCAAGAATATCAGGAACTCTATTCATTTATTATTCCGGGTTATCACATGAATAAAAAACACTGGATTTCGATTACACCGAATAAGAGTTTAACTAGCGATTTACTGCAAGATTTAATTCGCGACTCTTATAATCTAGTCGTAAAGAAATTACCTTTGAAAGATCAGAAAAGATTAAAAAACCAATAATATAAAAAACGGCGACATGATAGTCACCGTCTTGATTTTAATTACTTATTTGAAGTAATTGAATTAATTATGCTTTCCCATAATACCGCGAATGCTATTTAAAACATCGGCAGGTAAAACTACAGTTTTAGCATTATTAGATTTCGCCATATCCTGCATTGCTTTTACATATTGTTCACCCAGCAGATATGCCACAGGAATCTCTTTATCGCCAACTGCACTGGTCACCATTTCAATTGCACGTTGAGAAGCTTCAGCTAACACGACTTGTGCTTCTGCATCACGGCGAGAAGCTTCTAAACGACCTTCTGCACTTAAAATAGCAGCCTGTTTTTCACCATCTGCTTTAGTAACAGCAGCACGACGTTGACGTTCTGCGGCAGCTTGTTCTTCCATGGCAGCTTGCATGGTATTAGACGGTTGAATATCTTGAATCTCAACAGTTTTTAAGGTAATGCCCCAATCTGAAATATCGTCAGAAATAGCAGCTTTTAACTTAGCCTTAATGTGATCGCGTGAAGACAAAGCATCATCTAGATCCATTTCACCGACAATAGAACGCAGTGAAGTTTGTACAAGGTTCTGAATCGCCCATGTATAGTTTTCAATACCGTAAACTGCTTTTTCTGGTGTGGTTAAATTAATATAAGCAACAGCATTCATAAGCAATACGGCATTGTCACGTGTAATCACTTCTTGTGATGGAATATCGAGCACAATATCTTTCGTGGTAATTTTATAAGCCACTTCATCTACATAGGGAATCACAAAATTAAGCCCCGGATTAAGCGTAGAGTGGTATTTACCTAAACGCTGAACAATCCATTTATAACCTTGAGGAACAATACGTACCCCTTTAAAAATGGTAACTGCAACAAAAGCCAAAAAGGCTAAAACAATAATAGTACCGACTGGCATGAAAATACCCTCTTTATCTTTAATGTTTATGAAGTACTGTGGGTTTGAACAATTAAGTCGTTACCCGAAATGTCAATAACTCTGACACGATCGCCCACTTTAACAGGAGTGGTGCTCCGACAATTCCACTCATCGGCCCCTAAAATAGGCATTGGAAAGCGAACAATAATTTGATCATGGTCTAGACCAGTTTGAATAACCATTCCAATCTGACCAATTGTTGCTTCACGGGGGAGGCCCGCTTTCGTTTTATCAATTGATAAGGGTTTAATAAACTTGAACCAAAGAATGGTGCATATCACAGATAATACAATCCACAACACAATTTGCGTTGTGAGGCTAATATCTGGAAATAACCAATAGAGCAAGCACACCATAATAGCGGCAATACCAAACCAGAGTGCGGCAAAGGCAGGTAGAATCAGTTCGGAAAGAATAAGTAAGATACCCAATACAAACCAGTGCCAAGGTTCTACAACAAACTCCATAGATCTGCTCTTTTATATCTTTATGATGGGTAAAAGTGACTCAATATCACTTTTACCACTGTAGCAGATGAAGGAGAATGTGGACAGAAAAAAACCAACTCAATTAGAATTTAGGGCGTGGTGCGGGCTTAAATGCTGCTGGAGATTTTTTGAAGTTCGCAATTGCACCTTCAATTTGACGCATTTGAGCTTGAGCAGCTTTTTCACCTTCCAAAATTGCTTGATTACTAGATTTTAAGTCGAGTGTACCTAAATGGCCTACTTTAGGTTGAATGACTACATTCGCTTGCTTGAGTTCTTCATTAATACTTTGTTGGCCCATAATATTAATGGTTTGATCCAGTAATCCCCACATATTGGCTGGGCGGTTACCTGCTGGACGCGCAGAAATATCAACTGCAATCACAATATCTGCACCCATATCACGAGCTGTTTTTACAGGAATTGGGCTGACTAGGCCACCATCTACGTATTTTTGATTGCCGATTGTGGCAGGCACGAACACGTTAGGAATGCTGCAAGAGGCACGTACAGCTTGACCAGCATTACCTTTAATAAAGTCTGCTTTTTGACCATTATCAAGACGAGTTGCCACAGCCGCAAAGCGGATTGGGAACTTCTCAATCGGTTTATTGCCAACATTACGGTTCACGTAGTCTTGTAACTTTTGTCCGAGAATAATGCCCTGACGATTAAGGGTTAAATCACGGATATCCGACTCTTGTAATTTCAGAGCCAGACTTTGCAATTGATAAGGTGTCTGCCCACTCGCGTAGATACTTCCAACAAAGCTACCAGCGCTGGTACCCGTTACAATTTTAGGTTTAATTCCATGAGACTCTAAAACCTTGATCACACCAATATGTGAAAATCCTTTTGCTCCACCGCCACCTAAAGCAAGCGCAATGACAGGTTCACGGGCTTTAATTGAGGTAGTCGGCGTTGGTGTTTTGCTAAATTTATCACAGCCAAATAGTGCTAGAGAGATAAATCCAATACTGGCAAATTGAGCAATTTTCATCTTTAAAAATAATCTATGTCGAGATAAATTAAGAGGGTTCATAAGACCAGATTCGCTCAATTTTTGCTAGGTTTTTTTCACTAGATTTTGTAAAGGTTCGGCAAGCCAATTGCGATTTTTGGGTGAAATTTTTCCTTCATAGCGGTCAAAAATCTTTTGTAGATCTTCATCATAGTTTCCACTTGGGTCTAAGTGACCTAAGCAGTGAATCGTTTTATGGTCGTAATCAAAAGAAAACATCACAATTGGAATATTGGCTTTTGCGGCAATATGGTAAAAACCACTTTTCATTTTTTTTGCTTTTTTACGTGTGCCTTCAGGTGCCATCCCAATCCAGATCTTGTCATATTTTTGAATCGTGGCGACGACTTGTTCAGTTAGTCCATTGGCTGTATCACGTTTAACTGGAATGACACCAGCCCAATCTAACGCCCGTTTAAAAGGTGGTTTAAAAAGAGCATCTTTACCCAAAACCGTAATCTGGATACCTAATCCGAAAATGGCAAGAAAACCATACCACCCATCAATGTTAGACGTATGAGGTGAAATAATCGCAACAGCTTTTGGATAATTAGGAATTTCACCTTCAATTGTCCAACCTTGCGCTAAAAAAAGTTTTTTAAATAGTGCTCGGCTTAACGCAGTACCGCGTTGAGGTACCAAATGAGGTAAATTAGGGAAATGTTGATCCATATTTTTTAAATTTTAACTTGTCCTTGTTTTATCTTAATCTTTTGAAATATATGCTTCATTGGCAAAATGTAAGAACAACATGACATTTGATGTTATCCCTCATTAAAGAAATAAAAAGTAGGTATCTATGTGGCGGCAGCAAAATCTTTATCTTCTGCTATTTTCCTTATATTGGGCACAAGGGCTACCAGTGGGTTTTATGACCCATGCTTTACCTGTTATTTTAAGGGCACAAGGTGTGTCACTCGCTCATATTGGTGGTTTTGGTCTATTAATGTTGCCTTGGTCAATCAAGATTTTTTGGGCGCCGTGGGTCGATCGACATGCACTTTCCCGTTTAGGACATTATCGTAGCTGGATTCTACCTACTCAGTTTTTGACTGTGGGCGTACTTTGCATTTTGTCTTTTTTCCCCATTCAAGCTTTAGACCAGCCTATTTATCTATTTGCCTTTTTTATTTCGCTTCTTTTAATGAACTTAACAGGAGCAACACAAGATATTGCAACCGATGCTTTGGCGGTTAATTTGTTACAGCATGACCAGCAACATTGGGGAAATACATTTCAGGTGATCGGCTCCCGACTAGGTTTTATTGTCGGGGGAGGCGCCGTACTCTGGTGCTTAGACTGGTTGACATGGCAACCTACTTTTTTGCTATTAGCGGCTTTGGTGTTTTTAAATACTTTACCCGTTTTATTATTTAAAGAACCTCAACACAATTCTCATTCAAATAATGAACCTCAACTTAACCAACAAAACTTAGCCATAAAGATTAAGGCCTACTTGAGTTATTTCTCTCAAAATAAAGAGCTTCGTTCTTGGTTGGTTGTACTTATTACTTTTAAAGTAGCAGATGGTTTAGCTGGACCATTACTTAAACCTTTAATGGTTGATATGGGACTAAGTTTTACTCAAATTGGCGTTTATATCACGATGCTTGGTGCGGTAGCGGCACTGGCAGGGGCCGCAATTGCAGGTTGGATACTTAAATACTTTTCAAGACCTACGGCCTTAATTGTGTTTTCAGTATTTAAAATCATGAGTTTAGCGGCTTATACCTATTTAGCTTATGCGTATGAGCAGAAAATTCACCTCAATGTTTGGGGCGTTTATGCCGTAAATGCTTTAGAAGATGCATTCTCGGCAATGTTGTTGGTGGTTATGTTGACCTTAGTCATGCATTACAGTCGAAAGGAATATGCGGGTACAGATTTTACCTTTCAGGTTTCGGTCATGGCGACTGTGAGTGGTGTCCTTTATAGTTTTAGTGGTGTGCTTGGAGATGCACTTGGTTATTTCCATTATTTGATAGCTATTGTCATTATTGGGATTGTTACTTTGCTCCCTATTTACCTGTGGAAACATGCAAAACTACAAGAAAAATAATGTTAACTAAATGAAATAAAGAAATTTAATATCGCTTAAGGAGTGATCTAAGCTTCATCTAATACCTTTGTCTATATTTGTAAAAATGTATGTTTTTAGCTATTTAAAAGCTTTATTAATTATGCCATCTTGTTTGGGTAGCAAATGGAAGCTAAAAGGAGAAAAAATGGATCTCGTTAACAAGAAAAATCATGTGAATCAATCAAAATGGATAGAAAAATGTTCAAGTAGATTGGATATTAGCCTAAAGTCTAAAAAAGAATAATGAAATAACGATTTAATCATTCTATAAGATAAGAGAGTTGTGTAGGATTCGTTACAACATGAAGTTAAGGTAAAAATCTGTAACTCAAAGTATATTTTTTATGTCTTTGGTTATTGGTTTTGGTCTTGCATAACGTTGAAATTGGTTTTGGTTGCGGTAATAAAATTAATGTAACCAAAGTGGAGGAGAGTTGATTTTTTAGCCCCTTAATTTAATGGCGTAAATCAACTTGGCATGGATAGGCAACATAAAATATATTTTTGGAGTTTTTGATGGATCTATTCCTTAATCGTAAATCTTTCGTTGTTAAAAGTTTAGCTGTTACAGTTACAGCTTTAATGATGAGTGAGGCACATGCTGCAACTTCCGACAAAGCGGAAATTCAACAGCTTCGTAAAGAAGTTGAAGCTTTAAAAGCTTTAATTCAACAACAAAGCCAAGTGCAGCAACAACAGCAGCAAGTACAGCAACAACAGCAAGTTCAACTCGCTGAAGTTAAGGCACAACCGGTTGCTGCACCAGTTTCACCTTTAGCATCATTAAAATCTAAAGCTGGCGCTGATGTGAACCTATATGGTTTTGTTCGTGGCGACGCTAACTATATTATTGAAGGTGCAGATGGTGACTTCGCTGATGCAAGTAAGTCAACTGGCGAAGCAAAAGATAAATTGCGTGCAACAGCTAAAACGACACGTCTTGGTTTAGATTTTACTGCTCCAGTAAGTAATGCCAAAGTTGGTGGTAAAATTGAATTAGACTTTGCAAGTAGTGACAATAACAAATCTGAAAACGTACGTATTCGTCATGCTTACTTGACTTATAACAACTGGTTGTTTGGTCAAACAACGTCTAACTTCTTGGCGAGCCATGCACCAGAAATGATCGATTTCTCGACGAATATTGGTGGTGGTACGACACGTATTCCACAAGTACGTTATAACTATAAATTAGCTCCTGCAACTCAGTTATTTGTTTCAGCAGAAGAAGGTAATAGCTCGGCAACAGGTGACTCAGTTAAATACAGATTACCTGTATTAACAGCTAAAATCACTCAAGGCTACGCTGCAGGTAATGGTAATGCTTCTGCTCGAGCTTTTGTTGAAAACTATAAATCAGGTAAAGGTGATGACCAAACCGGATGGGGTGTTGCTGCAGGTACCGACTTTAAAGTATCAGATCCTTTAAAATTATTTGCTGATGCTTCTTATGTTGTAGGTAACAGCAACTACTTATATGGTAGTAATTCTGCTTATACTTTAGTTAATGATAATATTGAACAAAATGAATTTGTAGCAGTACAAGTAGGTGGAACTTATAAGATTTTACCTAACTTACGCGCTACTTTAGCGTATGGTGCTCAATTCGCTGATGACGGTACTGATTATGCAAAAGCATATACAGCTGGGAATGAAAAAGTTCAACAAGCATGGCTTAACGTAATTTACACACCAGTTAAACCAATTGACTTAGGTATTGAATATGTCAATGGTAAACGTGAAACCTTTGCTGGTGATGACTACAAAGATAACCGTGTTGGCTTAATGGCTAAATATAGCTTCTAAAACTAGCAAAAACATTATGTTTTGAAGAGTCGAGGTTCATGTGAATCTCGACTTTTTTCTTTTTATATAGAATTTAACAATGAGTAGTTCTAAAAGTAGCCAATTAGGGCTGCTTTTTTATTTAAGTGATTTTTAAGTTTTAATTTCTACAGTGAAGCATCATAAAAAGATTGTAGTCGTCCGAGATGCTTATTTTTTTTTCTAAATTAAGGAATAAACAGGTTTCACTGTTTATGTTTAATTTAATTTTAGCTATTTGGTTAGGAGCCATTCTCAATATTGGTTTCTTCCATAGCATTGATCTTTTAACTCCATATTTTGGAGTAAAGGCTATTCTATTTTTAGCAGCTACAGTGGTTATTGTTGTTGCTGCTTATTATGCGATTTTACAGATTTTAAACTGGAAATGGACAGCGAAAGTTTTTGCAATTTTGTTGGTTTTCATTGGTGGTTTTAGCTCTTATTTTGTGAATACTTTGGGCGTAATCATCTCGCCAGATCAGATTCAAAATATGATACAAACAGATGTATCTGAAGTTTCTGATTTAGTTTCATTACGGTTTGGACTTTGGGCAGTTTTCTTTGTTGTTTTACCTATTATTTTAATTACTCAAGTAAAACTTAAAAAAGAAAAAATATCTCATTTATTGTTGAAAAAAGTCGGTTCAATTGTCGCCTCTTTTGCAATTGTAGGAATTTTATTGTTCACATATTATGTTGATTTTGCAGCTATTTTTCGTGAACATCGTGATCTAAAAGGCATGATTTCTCCTCAAAATAGTATTTCTTCTTTAATGTCTTACTATCACAAGATGGCACCTAAGAAGAACTTACCATTAATACATTATGGTGAAGATGCTCATCAAGTTCAGCAAGTACAGAATCACTTGCCTAAATTGATGGTACTGGTCGTCGGTGAGACAGCTCGTGCGGAAAGTTTTTCACTCAATGGTTATGCCAAAAATACAAATCCAGAGCTTTCTAAACAAGATGTTTTAAATTTTTCTCAAGTCAGCTCATGTGGTACGGCAACAGCAGTGTCTGTTCCATGCATGTTCTCTGGCATGCCACGTGTTGACTATGATGAGCAATTAGCAAGTCATCGTGAAGGTTTATTGGACATTGCAAAGCGTGCGGGTTACCAAGTGACTTGGATTGATAATAATTCTGGTTGTAAAGGGGCTTGTGATCGTGTTGAGCAATATCAAATATCAGAAAAGTTAAAGCAAAAATGGTGTAAAGATGGCGAATGCTATGATGATATTTTAATTGATAGCTTAAATGAGTATTTAACCACTATTCCTAAAGAAGACACGCGTCCACGTTTAATTGTTTTACATCAAGTCGGAAGTCATGGTCCAGCTTATTACAAGCGTTCACCTACGTCATATCAACCGTTTAAACCGACTTGTGATACTAATGCGATACAGGGCTGCTCTCGAACAGAGTTATTAAATAGTTATGATGACACGATTGTGTATACAGATCATGTGTTAAGTCGGATGATCAATAACCTAAAAGAATTATCGAAATATCAAACAGGTTTATGGTATTTATCTGATCATGGTGAATCAACTGGTGAACATGGTATGTATTTGCATGGTTCACCTTATGCAATCGCACCGAGCCAACAAACACATGTACCAATGATTATGTGGTTTTCCGATAGCTGGAAACAACACAACCTTGCACAAGTGAGTTGTTTAGGCCAACAAACTAAAGAAAAGTTAAGTCAGGATAATTTATTCCCAAGCTTATTAAGTTTGTTAGATGTAAAAACTCAGGTCATCAACCCTCAACTGGATATGCTGCACTCTTGTGCCCATGTGAATTAAAGCGAGCCTAGAACATGACAAAAATCTTGATGATTGAAGATGATTTTATGATTGCCGAGTCAACAATAACGTTGCTGCAATATCATCAATTTGAGGTGGAGTGGGTCAATAATGGCTTAGATGGTCTGGCTCAGTTGGCTAAAAATAAATTCGATTTAATTCTTTTGGACTTAGGGCTGCCTATGATGGATGGCATGCAGGTCTTAAAGCAAATCCGCCAAAGGGCAGCAACTCCTGTATTAATCATTTCGGCACGAGATCAGTTACAAAACCGTGTTGATGGCTTAAACAACGGGGCAGATGATTACTTAATCAAACCATACGAATTTGATGAGTTACTTGCCCGTATACATGCGCTATTGCGTCGTAGTGGGGTGGAAGCTCAGCTTGCGAACCATGAGCAACTATTACAAAGTGGAGATCTGGTTTTAAATGTTGAACAACATATCGCAACCTTTAAAGGTCAACGGATCGACTTGTCGAATCGTGAATGGGCGATTCTTATTCCTTTGATGAGCCATCCAAATAAAATCTTTTCTAAAGCAAATCTTGAAGATAAGTTATATGATTTCGATAGTGATGTGACCAGTAATACAATAGAAGTATATGTGCATCACTTGAGAGCTAAACTCGGGAAAGACTTTATCCGAACTATTCGAGGGTTGGGTTACCGTTTAGGGCAATCGTAACTTAAATTTTGGAACTTCATAACAGTGCATTACTCATTAAAGAAACGACTGATTTGAGGCACCTCAATTTTCAGTGTCATTTTAGGTTGTATATTAATTTTTAGTGCCTATAAGGTTGCACTGCAAGAAGTTGATGAAATTTTAGATACTCAAATGCGTTATTTAGCAGAACGAACAGCTGAATATCCATTGAAAACCGTAACGAGTAAGTTCGATTTTCATAAAACCTATCATGAAGAAGATTTATTTGTAGATATTTGGGCTTATAAAGATCAGGCCCATTTATCTCATCATTTACACCTGTTGGTTCCACCTGTCGCACAAGCTGGCTTTTATTCGCATAAAACCAGCCAAGGTTTAATTCGTACCTATGTTCTGCCTTTAAAAGATTATCAGATCCAGATTAGCCAACGAGAAAAAGTCCGTGAGGCTTTTGCTTGGGAACTCGCAGGAAGTATGTTCATTCCTTATCTAATTATTTTGCCATTTGCGATTTTTGCTTTAGCCGCAATTATTCGTCGAGGTTTAAAGCCGATTGATGATTTTAAAAATGAACTGACTCATCGCGATTCGGAAGAATTAACGCCAATTGAAGCTTTAGACTATCCTCAAGAATTATTGCCCACTATTGATGAAATGAACCGTCTGTTTGAACGTATATCTAAGGCTCAAATGGAACAAAAACAGTTTATTGCCGATGCTGCACATGAACTCCGAACTCCTGTCACAGCTTTGAATCTACAAACTAAAATTTTAATCAGTCAACTGCCTGAGCATGAGTCATTGCAAAACTTGAGTAAAGGATTGGCGCGTATTCAGCATCTGGTCACCCAGCTTTTAGCTTTGGCAAAGCAGGATGTATCTTTGAGTGTGATTGAACCCACCAAATATTTTCAGCTTAATGATGTCGCTTTAAACTGTGTTGAACAGCTTGTTAATTTAGCCATGCAAAAAGAGATTGATTTAGGGCTGGTTCGTAATGAACCTATTGAAATGCATAGTGTTGAGCCGACAGTACATTCTATTATTTTTAATTTAATTGATAATGCAATCAAATATACGCCCCACCAAGGCGTGATTAATATTTCAGTTTTTACTGCTACAGATGGCGATGCATGTATACAAATTGAAGATAGTGGTGCGGGGATTGAACCTGAACATTATGATAAAGTTTTAAAACGTTTTTATCGGGTACACCACCACCTTGAAGTGGGCAGTGGCTTAGGTCTATCGATTGTTGACCGTGCAACTCAACGTTTAGGTGGAACTTTAACACTTGATAAAAGCTTAGAGCTTGGTGGACTTTCTGTTCTGGTTAAACTGCCTAAAGTTTTACATATTCATGAAACAAGAACTTGATTTATACAAGTTCTTGTTTGATTCGTTTTTCAAACTCAAAGCGGTAAATACAAACTGCATAAAATAAAATATTTACTGCCCAAACTACCCAACCTGTCCATAAATTGTGGCTCAGGAAATGCGCGCCACGCATCATTTGCCCCCAACCCATCATAAAGCCTAAGATAAGACCCGCCGCTAAGTAAAAATAGGCACGTTTAGGCCGCTCAAGACGATAAACAAAATAACCTGTCATTAAGATGAAACCAGCACTTGCATGACCGCCTGGAAAACAGTGTCCGTGTTTGGCGGTAAAATCCCATACATATCCTAACGTGGTAGGATGAACCATATTCCAAGGGCAAGCATGCGTCGATTGTGACTTTAATAAGCCAATTATACCGCTACCAATCATGCTCACAAAAAACATATAGCCATATTGCCAGCGATAAAGCTTCAATTTTTCTACTTTGAATGACGCAATCCAAAGACCTAAAAAGATGACATAAACAGTGGTGATGATTTGTTTTACGATTTCATGGTTAAGCCGTACAAGATACCAATTGTCCCGATTGAAAAAATGACCTGTTGAATCCATCCAAGGCTGGATAAGGTACATATCAATTTTTCCGCCGACTGGAAAAACGATTAAAAGCAGAAAAAAGCTTAAAAAAAGCAAGATAAGGTTAATTTGGAAAAAAAGTTTTTGCTTAGTCATTCTGATGAAATATCAATCGACAATGGATGCGACTAATTACATAAAATTAAGCTTAAATTGCTCTTAAACTAAATTTAATTTCGTGACCAAAATGATGAATGGGTGTATCCATTCACAACCTGTTGAGCATAAGAAGTTTAAAGTTTTTGCAAGCTATTTGGATAGTAATAAACAGGGAACAGGTTTTGTGAATGGAAATGGTTTTGGTCTTGCGTAGTTTTAGACGCTACTCATGCCGAAACAAAAGTAACGTAATTGACGGATGTTATTTGCTATTACAAAAGAAAAGACTCTGTCGTGCCTACACAGAATTAAAACATACCTTCTTCAGAATTTGCTGAGATCTTATGAATAGATAAATCTGCACCACGGAACTCATCTTCTTGCGATAAACGAATGCCAATGGTTGCTTTGAGTAAGCCGTACACAATAAAGCCGCCAGCGAGCGCAATGGCAATCGCAAGTGTTGTACCAATGAGTTGCGAGATGAAAGACACACCGCCTAAACCACCAAGCCATTGTTGACCAAATAGACCCACTGCAATACCACCAAATGCACCACACACACCATGTAACGGCCATACACCTAACACATCATCAACTTTGAGTTTGTTTTGTGTGTAGGTAAATAGGTACACAAACATCGCACCGGCTGCACCACCAATAACAAGCGCGCTGATTGGATGAACAATGTCAGACCCTGCACAGATTGCGACTAGGCCTGCAAGTGGACCGTTGTGTAAGAAACCTGGGTCATTTTTACCAATCGCATTTGCTGTAATCGTTCCCCCAACCATTGCCATGAGTGAGTTAATGGCAACTAGACCAGAAATAGCATCAACACGCTGAGCACTCATCACGTTAAAGCCAAACCAGCCGACAATTAAAATCCATGAACCAAGCGCCAAAAATGGAATAGAAGACGGTGGGTGAGCACTTACGCGACCATCTTTCTTATAACGACCAGAACGTGCCCCTAATAAAATGACAGCAGCAAGCGCAATCCAACCACCCATAGCATGCACTACAACTGAACCAGCAAAGTCATGAAAAGCTGCACCAAAGGTTGTTTCTAACCACTTTTGTAGACCGTAGTTACCGTTCCAGACCATGCCTTCGAAAAATGGATAAACCAGCGCAACTAAAGCGAGTGTTGCAATGGCTTGAGAACGCATTTTTGCACGTTCAGCAATACCACCCGAAATAATGGCAGGAATTGCCGCAGCAAAAGTAAGTAAAAAGAAGCAACGCATAAGGTTGTAGCCATGATCACTTGATAAAACCGTACCATCATGGAAGAAATGCTGGCCATAAGAAATGTAGTAGCCAACAAAGAAATATGCGATTGCAGAGAGGGCAAAGTCAGTCAGAATTTTACTTAGTGCGTTCACCTGATTTTTATGGCGAACTGTACCAAGTTCCAAGAATGCAAAACCTGCGTGCATGGCAAGAACCAAAACAGCACCAAGTAATAAGAAAAATAGATCTACATTTTGCATAGCATGCTCGAAAAAAGTGCTAAATTCCATTTTGGAACAAATCTGAGTCTATAAATTGCACCAAAATAGATTTAAGGAATCTAAAAACCTAAGTTTGTCGAAACAAACTCAATTGCATAAAAGTGAATATGCAATAAGCGCACCAATTTAGATTGGATAATGGGATTTTGACGACAAATGGTGCGTTAAATTGATCGAGATAAGGGCGATACTTATGCTTTTATGTTAAAAATCATCTAATACGCTTATAAATTGACCTAAAAAAGTTCGTTATTAAAATTTAAAAGAGTTGTTTTTATTTGAACTAATGATCCGACCAAACTTCCTGAGCAACTTCAATGAATGCTTTCACAGCTGGACTCATATGCTTTTTATTTTTCACCGCGAGTCCAATAGAACGCTTAAGATTCGGTTTAAAAGGGCGTTTGACTACATTTGGATAGAGTGAGAGCAATTCTTTGGTAATTACCATATCGGATACAATGGAAACACCTAACTGGTTGTGAACCATGCTGACGATACTTAGAATTTGTGAAACATAAAATTTGATATCTGGTTTAACGTTAAAGTTTTTTAGAATTAATTCGACCTGATGTCTACTGCCTGCCATTGTCATGATAAAAGGGCAGTTTTCTAGTTGTGCTGGATCAATATAGAGTTGTTGCGCGAGCGGGTAACTATTCGGAATTAGGGCAACAAAACGATCTTCGATTAAAGGGAAAGTATCGAACCGCTCATCTGGCATAATCAAAAAACCAACTTCTATACGCCGTTCCAATAACCATTGAGCAACTTCTTTATCCTCACCTTCATCAATATAAATTTCGATTTTAGGGTAGCGCTGCCGAAAGCTTTCTAAAATTTCAGGCAAGAGATAAATGGATGATGATGCCCCAAAAGATCCGATATGTAATGTGCCTTCATTTAATCCATGGATCGCAGCCACTTCTTTTTCTAACGTGTTGGAAATACTCAATAGCTCTTTTACATGAGTGAGTAACTGCTGGCCTGTTGTAGTCAGTTCAATATCACTTTGAGTTCTTGAAATGAGGTTGATGCCCCATTGTTGTTCTAATGACTTAAGGGCATGAGAAACTGCCGATTGTGAAATTCCCAGCTTTTCTGCTGTAGCAGTAAAGCTTTTTAGTTCAGCAATAAGTGCAAAAATTTCAAGTTGGGTAAATGTCATGTTGTACTTATTATGAGTAAAAACTCATTTTATCATGAGTTTTCATTATCTTTAATATATGAGTAAGCCAAGGAATTGCCAAAAAATAGCAAGCCCTTCAACCAAACTCGAGTAAAGAAATGAATAGCATTGTTTTATCTCTTTTTCCCTTAGTTGCATTAATTGCATCGGGATACCTGTTTAAAAAATATCGTTTTTTTAGCGATGAGTTTTGGGCTGGGGCAGAGAAGCTCAATTACTATATTTTATTTCCCGCTTTGCTTTTTAGTACGTTGTCGACCGCGAAAATTGACTTACAAAGTTTAAGTACAGCCATTATTGCCATGTTGATTGTGGTTTTGGCAGTCACCATTTTCTTGTACCTACTTCGCGTGTTTTGGCACATACCGCCTGCACGTTTTGGTGTGCACGTACAAAGTATGGTGCGCTTTAATACTTATATTGGTTTGGCTTTAGTGACTTCGCTTTTTAAAAGTGAAGGAATGGCAATTCTGGCAATTTTATTGGCGCTTTGCATTCCACTTGTGAACGTTATTTCGGTGCTTGCCCTAACCTCTAAAGAACACATGGCGCTTAAGCCTGTTTTGATTGCGCTCCTTAAAAATCCGTTAATTGCATCGTGTGTGGTGGGAGCGGCAGTCAATGCACTTCACATCCCGATTTGGGAAGGCTTTTCTAGCTTTATTAAGCTTTTTTCAGCATCGAGTTTGCCACTGGGTTTGTTATGCGTAGGTGCTGCTTTACAGTTCATGCAAATTAAAAAAGACATTGTGGTGTTGGCGGCAGACACTTTTGCACGACTTTTAGCAGTGCCTGCTTTAGCCTATGTGGTCTGCATGTGGTTTGGTTTACCAAGTCTACAAACACAAATTTTAGTCATTTTCTTTGCGTTACCGACTGCTTCTGCATCATACATTTTAACCAAAGTTTTGGGTGGAGATAGCCAGTTGATGGCAGCCGTGATTAGCTTTCAAACTTTATGTGCTGCCCTGACGTTGCCAGTGGTGATTTGGTGGATCTCTTAAGATATAAACATTTAGGTAAGATACGTTCTATTTTCCAAAAATTAACGTGCCGATTCTTACTTAAAGAATGCTTTGCTACCTTCCTCATCTGATTATTGCTACACTTTTTTCTTTTTCAGGTGGATGAGTATGTCCTTTGATCTCAAAGTGAGCTTGCAGCAAAGGTCTGAACCGTCTGCACAGCAGAAAAAACTTAATCGCCTGATTGATAAAATAGAACAGCAAAAAGTTAGCCTTAGCACATGGCAAAATGCACAAGCTGAGATTCAACAGCACATACGGCAAAAACTGATGCCTGTGTATAACGATTTGCATGAAGTCTTATTTCAGCAGTTAGAGCAGCTTTGGAATATGTTGCATAGCCATGAGTTTTCCAAAGCAGACATGCAACAACTTGATGAAAAAATTGCCCAGCTTGCACACATGTTGAAGCGCTCCAAACAGCTATCTGAAGAACAGTTGGAGTTAGTGAAGCAGATTGATACCTTTTATCAGCAACATGCAGGGGAGTCGGTAAAAAAGAATAGAAAAGCTCAACCGATAAAATTTGAATATGAAGTAAGTGCTGATCAAGGTTCTGAATTTGATGAAGACTTTGAACAGTATGCTGCCGAGCAGCAACACGCACGTGAACAAGCCAAACAGCAAAGACAACAACAAAAACGTGAACAAGCTGAGCAGATGGCAGCGCAGTCGTTAAAAACAGTTTATTTAAAAATTGCCGCGATGATTCATCCAGACCGTGAGCAAGATGAAACCAAAAAAGAAGAAAAAACTGAGTTGTTCCAACAGGCAAGTCAGGCCTATGAAAAGCAGGATTTGTTTTATTTACTCAAACTCCAGTTACAGCTTGAACAGAATAAAGGAGTAGGGGCTAAAGAATTATCTGCCGAGCAATTGCGGTTTTATAAACTGGCTTTAGATGCACAAAGTCAGCAGCTTGAAAGTCAAATTGCAGATATTTGGGATTCTTTTCAGTTAGCCAAGAATGTGAAAGCTGAGCATGTACACATTAGTGATGTTTATAAAGCTGTAGATGCGGACTGTGCTGAGTTAAAGCAGCAGGTGAAGTGGGAAAAAGAACGCTTAAAGCACATGAAAAAAGCGAGTGGGGTAGAGATGTTGTTGGGGCATGGGGTGCTTTGATTTATTAGATAACACCAATAATTAACTTTCAGAATTTATATGGTGCTGTGATATTAGTAGTGATGATTTGGGGGATTTTAAAAATTGGGGGCTATTTTATATAGCTGTAAGAAATTAGGCCTAGGTGGGCCTTTTCTAGTTTTGAAGTTGAGTTTTTATGTTAAATAAATTTTTAAGTATAATTTTAATGTTAGTAACTTATGTCTTTATTTCAATCGTAAGTTTTTTAATTGTAATAATTTTTTTAGTATGGATGGCGGGTAATTTTTTTGAAGAGAGTCTAAATAAGAAAAGATTGAAAAATAGTATTTTATATGATCATAAAATCTTTCCTAATTTGACAGAATCGATATTTTTTTATCAAAGGCTAGATTCATATGACGATGGTTACTGGATTGTAGTCTATCCCTTAGATAATAAAACTAAAGTAAATTTTTTACTTAAAAATCAGTCACCAGTTCAGAAAAAATTTACCTATTCAACAGTTGAATGTATTAAGCCAACTATTAAAAAACGTTGGAAAACATTTAAATCCAATATTCATTATGTTCAACCACCTGAGTTGTTAAGAGATCATGATGATTTTGAAGAACACGATTCTTTTAATGTGTATGGTTCAGAAAAAAATATTGGTTTAGTTGAACAAGTTTGCCAGCAAAATAAATTCATTATTTTAGAGGGAAGCCACAAAAATGATCACTTATATTGGGCAATCTCTGCAAATGGAAAACTATTATTTAGTGTGTATAAAATTGATTGATGTTTTTAATTCATTAAATTAATAGGTTAAGATTTTATTGAATTTATATTTTTGATCAATATTTGATTTGGTTATCTAATAGGTTTATATCAAAGCTTGAAAATATACGTCTTTCTGAACTGAGTTGTAATTATTTTCAACAAAAATCCCCTCACTAAGAGGGGATTCTTTTAATCAAATTACTGAATTAAAGCGCAGCAATTTGCTCCATATTCGCTTTAACTTTCTCTAATTGAGCAGCAAACTCAGCAAGCTTCGCTTTTTCACCTTCAACTACCGCTGCTGGTGCTTTAGAGACAAAGCCTTCATTTGCAAGTTTGCCCGCGATTTGGTCATGTTGCTTTTGGATTTTATCTAAATCTTTTTGCAAACGAGCAAGCTCAGCTTTAGGGTCAATTAAGCCTTTCATTGGTACAAATACCGATGCATGGCTGACAACGCTAGAGCAAGACAAAGGCGGTTCTTGGTCTTTATTCAAGAATTCAATGCTTTCAACTTTAGCCAATGCTTTGAACAATGCTTCAATACGAATGATTTGTTCACGTTCTGCATCAGATGTGTTTTGAAGTAATACTGGCAACAAGCGTGCATTACCTAAGCCTAACTCACCACGAATGTTACGTACCGCACCGATCAAACCTTGAAGCCATTGCATATCTGCTTCAGCTTGTTCGTTGATTTTTGCTTGCTCAGGAATAGGGTATTGAGCAGTCATAATCGTTGGACCGCCTTTACCAAGCATTGGTGCAAGCGTTTGCCAGATTTCTTCTGTCAAATACGGCATTAACGGATGAGCTAAACGTAAAGAAGCTTCCATCACTGCAAGCAATACACGGCGTACTTCAGCTTTACGCTCTTCCGCAACTTCTGCATCGTTCAGAACTGGTTTAGTTAACTCAACGTACCAGTCACAGTATTCATTCCAGATAAAGTCATAAATCGCTTGTGCAGCAAGGTCTAAACGGTAGGTTGCAAACGCTTGGTGTACGGCAGCTTCAGCTTTTTGCAGACGGCTCATAATCCACTGTTCTGGAAGTTCCCAAAGATCAGGGCGCGCTTCTTGACCAACAGTTTGACCTTCAACATTCATCAGAACGAAACGAGTCGCGTTCCAGATTTTGTTACAGAAGTTACGATAGCCTTCAACACGTTTTAAGTCGAACTTAATGTCACGACCAGTGTTTGCAAGCGCACAGAACGTGAAACGAACTGCGTCAGTACCATACGCATTAATACCTTCTGGGAACTCTTTGCGCGTTGATTTTTCAATCTTCGCCGCATCTTTCGGGTTCATTAGGCCAGTAGTACGTTTTGCAACCAAGCTTTCTAAATCAATACCGTCAATCAAGTCTAATGGGTCAAGTACGTTACCTTTAGACTTAGACATTTTTTGACCTTCACCATCACGTACTAAGCCGTGAACGTAAACAGTCTTGAATGGTACTTGAGATGAACCATCTTCATTTTTCATGAAGTGTAGGGTCATCATGATCATGCGGGCAACCCAGAAGAAAATGATGTCAAAACCAGTGACCAACACATCTGTTGGGTGGAAGGTTTTAAGGAAATCATTTACTTCATCTTGCTTCGCATCGCCAGTCCAACCTAAGGTTGAGAATGTCCAAAGCGCAGAAGAGAACCATGTATCAAGAACGTCTTCGTCTTGTTTAAGTTCAATGTCAGCAGCGATGTTGTTTTTCTCACGAACTTCTTCTTCGTTACGACCCACATAGATGTTGCCATTCGCATCGTACCAAGCTGGAATACGGTGACCCCACCAAAGCTGACGTGAAATACACCAGTCTTGAATGTCACGCATCCACGCCATGTACATGTTGCTGTACTGTTCTGGAACAAACTTAATACGGCCATCTTGAACTGCTTCAATTGCAGGCTCAGCAAGCGGAGCAATTTTTACATACCATTGGTCAGTTAATAATGGCTCAATGATCACGCCTGAACGGTCGCCACGTGGAGCTTTTAAGTCATACGGTTGGATTTGATCTAACCAGCCTTCAGCTTCAGCTTGAGCAACTAACTTTTTACGTGCTGCGAAGCGTTCTAAACCAGCGTATTCCGCAGGTGCAGTAATGGTTTTAGAAATTTGTTCACCAGCTTTGGCAATATATTCAAACTCACCTAAAACTTCGGCATTTTTGTTGAAGATATTAATGATTGGCAAGCTATTGCGTTTACCTAGGTCATAGTCGTTAAAGTCATGAGCAGGCGTGATTTTTACACAGCCAGTACCAAAGTCTTTTTCAACGTAGTCGTCTGCAACGATTGGAATTAAACGACCAGTAATTGGCAATACAATGTTTTTACCAACAAGATGTGCATAACGCTCATCTTCAGGGTGAACAGCAACCGCAGTATCGCCCAGTAACGTTTCAGGACGAGTTGTTGCAACTACTAGATAGTCTTTGCCATCTTGAGTTTTAACTGATTTGTCTTCAAAGAAATATTTAAAGTGCCAAAGTGAGCCTTTTTCTTCTTTGCTTTCTACTTCAAGGTCAGAAAGAGCAGTTTGAAGTTTAGGGTCCCAGTTTACAAGGCGCTTACCGCGGTAAATTAAACCATCTTCGTGCAAACGAACGAATACTTCTTTAACTGCGTTTGATAAACCTTCATCCATCGTGAAGCGTTCGCGTGACCAGTCTACAGATGAACCTAAGCGACGAATTTGTTTCGTAATTGTGCCGCCAGATTGTTCTTTCCATTCCCAAACTTTTTCGATGAACTTATCACGGCCCAAGTCATGACGAGTCACACCTTGTAAGCCAAGTTGACGCTCAACAACCATTTGAGTTGCAATACCCGCATGGTCAGTACCCGGTTGCCACAAGGTGTTTTTACCCATCATACGGTTATAACGGGTGAGGGCATCCATAATGGCATTGTTAAAGCCATGGCCCATGTGCAAACTACCAGTGACGTTTGGTGGCGGAATCATGATACAGAATGATTCACCGTGACCAGAAGGTTTGAAGTAACCTTGTTCTTCCCACGTTTGGTACCACTTCTTTTCGATCTCGGTTGGATCGTATGTGGTCGCAATATTTTGAGCGGTTTGAGCGTCAGTCATAGTAGCTTAGATCGAATATGCATAAAAAATTGCACCTATTGTAGCAAAAAAATGCCTCGAAATTAATGTGCTGAAAACAGATAAACGGTTTTGTATTTTTTTCAAAAAACGGTAGATTTATGAAAGATGGATCACAATTTAATCGTGTAGACACACGGCACAAAAATTACAAAAGAATTGAAAAAGGATGCTACTCATGAGTTATGAAGTTTTTTTGAAAATTTCCGATTCAACTTATACCCAATTCGAGACCATTCGGCAGAAACTGCATGATGGGGTAAGCCAAAGTCAGGCAAAACCCTTAGGGGATGTATTGTCTGACCTTTCTTGTGAAATTATTGAGCAGGTTTTTTCTGTACTTTTACAGTCAGGGAATACAACCATGTCCCCAAAACAGCAAGCTGAGTCTGAAAAAGTAGTTCAGCAAGTTTTAGAGACTTTTCGAAAATACATGCCTTGGTCAGTTTCATTCTTTGGAAATGAACGTCTTTTACCTTTAGTTGACTACATGACATCCCTGATGAAAGAACAGGGGCAGCAAGTTTATATTACCTATCCAGTTACCCTCCAACTCGTGCAACAAGCTGAAACTCTTACGCAGCAAATTCGTGATGGGAATATGCAGAGTGTTGCAGCTGCTTTTGAGACCCTCATCCAAATTGTAGATTTAGGCGTAACAAGCCTAGTACGTGAACCTAAAAAGCGTTTAAAATTTAATTTAGTTGTCGATAAAACCCTGAATGGGGTGATCAACATGACGACGCATTTAGGCTATAAACGTTTGGAAAAGTTAGGTACACAGGTCGATCAGACCACAGCAACTCATTATATCAACCACTTTTTGGCCTTCATGCATCAAGCAGCATAATTTAAAAAGATAATAGGAACATAAAGCATGGCCAAACTTGATACTTTGCAAAATAAAGTGGTATGGATTACGGGAGCATCTTCTGGTTTAGGCAAGGCCTTGGCAGGAGAGTTGGCCTTGCAAGGTGCAGAGGTGATTTTGACCTCGCGTCGTTTTGATGAATTAGAAGCAGTTCGAGTGGGTTTGTTAAATCCAGATCAACACTTATCTGTGGTTGCAGATATTACTGATGAAAAGCAGGTACAAGAAGCCTATGAGCAGATTTTAAAAGCGAAAGGCAGAATTGACTGGCTTATTAATAATGCAGGCTTAAGCCAACGTGCTTTAATTGAAGATACGACCATGGCAACCGAACGGGCCATTATGGAAGTCGACTATTTCTCACAAGTGGCGTTAACCAAAACTGTGCTTCCGACCATGCTAAAACAAAAGTCTGGTCGAGTTGTGTTTGTTTCTAGCGTGGCTGGTCTGTTAGGAACACAGTACCGTGCAAGTTATTCGGCTGCTAAAGCGGCAATTCATATGTGGGCAAATAGTTTACGTGCTGAGGTCTCAGATCAAGGTGTTGAAGTTTCCGTTATTTTCCCGGGCTTTGTAAAAACTAATGTTTCTTTCAATGCGCTAAATGGTGCTGGGCAACCTCAAGGTCATCAAGATGAAGCCATCGAGAATGGTTTAGAGGCAGATGTTTTTGCCCAACAAGCAGTTAAAGCATTAATGCATGGGCAAGAATATATTGTTGTTGGAGGAACAAAAGAAAAACTAGGGGTTATGGTTTCTCGGATGTCTCCAAAACTTCTTTATAAAATGATTCGGAAAACAAAAGTAAAATAAAAAAGTGATTTTGCCGTGCTAAATTGATGAAAAACCCGCATAGAAGGTTCACCATGGATCAAGATTATCACCGTATTTTAGAAGTCATTACGCGTTTTCAATTGGTCTTTGACCAGAAAAATTGGGACGCTTTTGATGAGTTATTGGCAGATCAACTTGAGGTGGACTATTTCCAGTTTAGGGGAGAGCCTTTATGTGTCGTGTCTTGTCATGAATATAAAGGTTCTCGGCAACAGGCGTTGTCGCATCTCAGATTGCAACATAACTTAAGTAATCCGATCATCCGTATTGAACAAGATCGGGCATGGTTAGAATGTAATTATCAAATTTATCGTTTTTCAGAAAATGATTATTTTCATTCGTTTGGTCGTTATTATTTTACTTTGGCAAAACAACAGGGCAGTTGGAAAATTACCGGAATTTGCCAACATTTAACTAAAAATATTGGCAATCCACGCATTCATTTTTCTAGTGTAGGGCAGTATTAATCTTTTACTGCTGTGCCGTAGGCAAAGACTTCGACCATTCCACCCTGCATTCCGAGTTCGGTTGTACTCAGCCGAACTCCCATAATATGGTTAGCTCCTGCGGTATGGGCTTGTTGTTTTAAACGGACAATCGCTTCACGGCGAGCACGCTCAACCACACTTTCATAACTGGTGAGGCGACCACCCAAAACATTCTTAATGGATGCCAATACATATTTAAAGTAGTCATGAGAAATCACAACATTACTACTAATGAAATGGCCTAGCTGATCACTCGTTGCAAATCGGTTGGTATCAATTCTGATATGGGCCAGTCGTTGCTCTTTTTCTAGAAGTTCTTTCAAATGTTTTCGTTCAATATGGCGCCCAAAACCCCAACCAATACTGAAAAGAATCAGAAAAATAACAAGTTGAAAAATAAGATTTTCCATTTTCTACCTATGCACTAAATGGATCTGGTAGATGGGGTGCTTGAGGTTGCACAACTACAGCCGTGCCATAGACAAATAGTTCAGAAGCACCTTGAGCAATATTTGAAGTTGAAAAACGAATGCCGACAATTGCGTTCGCACCAAGTTGCTGAGCTTTGGCAATCATACGATTCATGGCTTCTTGGCGGGATTCTTCTAATAATTCGGTATAACCTGTAAGTTCACCACCCACAATATTTTTTAAACTCGCCATCAAGTCACGGCCAACATGCTTACTACGGACAGTACTTCCATAAACAACATCAAGCTGTTTTAAAATCTGGTGGCCCGGAACGCTTTCTAAATTACTCAGTAACATTATTTTTTATCAATCTAAATCTCTTAAGGTTTCAAGATAAGAAATATTCACATGATATGCAATAAAAAAGCCCACCGAAGTGAGCTTTTATAGATAAGTTATTTAAAACTTATTGCTTTTTAAGTTCAGCGCTCGATGATTGATTAACCACTGTATCTGAAGAATTTGCTTTTAAACCGCCACCTAGAGTTTTGTATAACTCGATTTGGTTGTTTAAGTTAGCTTGTTGAAGCAACAATAAACCTTGTTCAGCTGAATAAGATGAATGCTGTGCATCAAGAACTGTCAGGTAACTATCAATACCAGCACGGAAACGGGCATTTGAAAGAGTGTAGTTGCGGTTAGTTGCTTCTACTAGACGTTGTTGAGCTGTTAAACGTTCACCAATATTGGCACGAGTTGCAAGCGCATCATTAACTTCGCGGAATGCAGACTGAACTGATTTTTCATAATCAGACAATGCAATTTTCTGATCGGTTTCAGAAATTTTTACATTGGCACGACGTGTGCCCCAGTCAAAGATTGGTAAATCTAGGCTTGGTCCAACTGACCACACAAACCCACCAGACTTAAATAGATCACTTAAGTCAGTCGATGCGTAACCTGCAGAACCCGTTAAGCTAATTGTTGGGAATAAACGTGCTTTTGCAGCACCAATATTCGCACCAGCAGCGCTTAAGTTATATTCAGCAGCTTTTACATCTGGACGATTGTTAAGCAAGTCGCTTGGTAAACCAGCTGTATAAACATTCTGTTGAGTAATGCGTTTTACAGGTTGGTTTGGCAACAAGTTTTGCGGAATCGATTGACCTGATAACAAGTTCAACAAGTTTTGTGCTTGAGCCATCTGAGTTTTGTAGTTCGCTACATCGTTACGCGCAGTTTCTACAGAAATCTGTGCCTGACGTAGTGGAACTTCACTGTCGATACCCACATCAAAACGTTTTTTGTTGAGGTTGTAAGAGTCTTGCTGTGCTTTAAGCGTTTGCTCTGCAAGCTTTAGATTCGCTGATGCAAAAGAATAGTTCAACCATGCTTGAGCAACCTGACTAATCAGACTGATTTGTGTCGAATCACGTGCACTTTGCGTTGAAAGATAACTATCTAATGCAGCATCTTTCAAGCTACGAACGCGGCCCCAAAAATCAAGCTCATAGGCAGTTACATCCAAACCCACCTGATAGGTAGAGTAGGGGTTGTTCGGGTCACGGCTTTGAGAAACCTGACGAATTGCACTACCACTTGCTCCGATTGTCGGAAGCTGGTTGTTTTGAGTAATTCGATATTGCTGTTGAGCACGTTCAATATTGAGCGTTGCTGTACGTAAGTCACGGTTGTTGGCAAGAGCCAAATCAATCACTTCGAGCAAACGAGGGTCAGAAAAGAACTGTTTATAACCCTGTTCTGCAATAGACGTACCAGAAGCGCTGTTATATCCATAGCTTTGTGGTATATCGGTTTTCACGACTGGTTCTGGGCCGCGCATGCTTTGACAAGCTGCCAAAGCAAGCGCAAGTGCAGATACCGCAATGCTACGACCTGAAATAGACCATACTTTTTGCATCACGATTTATGCTCCTGAGTGTTTATGGTTTTTGGTTTGTACTTAAAGATACTACGAATTAACACATAGAATACAGGGATAAAGAAGATACCTAAGAACGTTGCACTGAGTACGCCACCGAGTACACCGTAACCGACAGAGTGCTGACTTCCTGCACCTGCACCTGTTGAAAGGGCAAGTGGAAGTACACCAAAACCGAAGGCAAGGGTGGTCATAATAATTGGACGTAAACGCATTTTTGAAGCATGTAAAGTTGCATCAATGAGGTCTTCACCTTTTTCCTGCAGCTCTTTTGCGAACTCAACAATCAAGATCGCATTTTTTGCAGAAAGACCGATTACCGCGATCATCGCTACCTGGAAGTAAATGTTATTTGAGAGATTTGGATCTCCTTTAATAATCATACCCAAGTAAGTCAATATGATTGCACCAATAATACCGAGTGGTACTACAAGTAAAACCGAGAACGGAATAGACCAGCTTTCATATAATGCAGCTAAGCAAAGGAAAACGATTAACAATGAAAGAGCATAAAGGAATGGAGCTTGAGCACCAGACTCACGTTCTTCAAGTGATAAACCTGTCCATTCATAGTCGAAACCTTGTAAGCCCATAGATGGTAGCTTGGCAATAATTTCTTCCATTGCTTTCATAGAATCACCAGAACTTACGCCAGGTGCAGGTGTACCTTGAATGTTAACCGATGACACGCCGTTATAACGTTCAAGACGAGGAGAACCATATGTCCATTCGCCTGTAGCAAATGCAGAGAACGGTACCATTTCGCCTTTGCTATTACGTACATACCACTTGTTCAAGTCTTCAGGCATCATACGGCTACCCGAATCACCTTGAACATAAACTTTTTTCACACGACCGCGGTCAACGAAGTCGTTAATGTATGAGCCACCCCATGCAATACGCATAGTGTTGTTAATGTCAGCAATGCTAACGCCCATAGCACCAGCTTGAGCCTGATCTACATTAATTTGATACTGAGGTGTATCTTCTTGACCATTAGGACGTACCCCTACAAGACGTTTATCTTGTGAAGCCAAACCTAAAATTGTGTTACGTGCGGCAATTAGTTTCTCATGGCCTTGACCACTTGAGTCTTTAAGTTGCAAGTTAAAACCAGCAGTTACACCTAGTTCAGGCATTGCTGGAAGCTGTAATGGCATGATGTAAGATGCGTCTTTGACGATCATGTTTAATGCCATACCGCGCTGAATTAACGCACCAATTTGAGATTCTGGTGAAGTACGTTCACTCCAGTCCTTCAATTTAACGAAGCCAATACCAGCATTTTGACCAACACCTGTGAATGAGAAACCTGAAACGGTGAAAATAGATTCCACTGTATCTTTTTCATTCATGAAGAAGTTTGTCATGGTATCAACGACTTTATTCGTACGATCAAGCGTTGCATTCGGTGGTAATTGTACAAGTGTCATGACCACGCCCTGATCTTCTTCTGGTAAGAATGAAGATGGGAGTTTTTGGAACAAGAACACTAATAGGCCAATCACTACAGCGTAAAGTATGCCAGAGAAGATTTTGCCTTTAAGCATGCGGCTAACACCATTTTGGTAGCTATGCGACATGCGGTCAAAACCGTTGTTAAACCCTCTGAAGAAACGAGCAAAAATATTATTGCTTGGTTCTTTGTTAGGATCATGCTGTTTTAAAATTGTTGCACAAAGTGCTGGCGTAAAGGTTAACGCCACAATTAACGATAGAACCATTGCTGTTACAAGGGTAATCGAGAATTGACGATAAATTACACCAGTCGTACCACCAAAGAATGCCATTGGTACGAATACAGCTGTCAATACGCTTGTAATACCAATTAATGCACCAGAAATCTGTTCCATTGATCGTGAAGTCGCCGTGACCGGATCGGTATGCTCTTCACTCATGACACGTTCAACGTTTTCCACTACAACAATGGCGTCATCGACCAGAAGACCAATTGCCAATACCATAGCGAACATGGTTAAGGTGTTAATTGAGAAACCAAAGATATTGATGACAGCAAATGTACCTAGCACAACAACAGGTACAGCAAGTGTAGGAATAATGGTTGCACGCCAGTTCTGCAAGAATAAGAACATGACAATGAATACTAAAATTACCGCTTCAATTAATGTGTGTACAACACTTTCAATTGAAAGACGAATAAATGGAGTAGTGTCATAAGCCAGCTTGTCTTGTAGACCCGCAGGGTAGTTCTTACGTAATTCGGTTAAACGATGTTCAACAGCATCAGCGGTATCAAGTGCGTTGGCACCAGTTGCAATTTTAATTGCAAGACCACCAGCAGGTTTACCATTAAACTTCGAATCGAACTGGTAGTTATCAGAACCTAACTCTACACGAGCAACATCTTTTAAACGGACCTCAGCACCTGATGCTGTGTTCTTTAAGAAGATATTTTTAAATTGCTCAGGTGTTTGCAACAAGCTTTGTGCATTCACTGTCGCGTTAAGCACTTGACCTTGTACCGCTGGCGCACCGCCTAACTGACCTACAGCAACTTGTGAGTTTTGCGCTTGTAAAGCAGTCGCAATATCACTTGGTGTTAACTGGTAATTAGTCAATTTTGCAGGGTCGAGCCAGATACGCATTGCGTATGAACCACCAAAGACCGTTACCTCACCAACACCAGCAACACGGCTAAGCGGTTCTTTAATTGACGAGTTTACGTAGTCTTTAATGTCTGAGTCTGAAAGGCTATTATCTGGCGAATAAAATGCAATAACTTGTAAGAAGCTTGCGCCAGATTTGGTAACTGTCACACCTTGACGTTGAACATCTTCAGGTAAAAGAGCAGTTGCAGATTGCAGTTTGTTTTGAACCTGAACCTGTGCAATATCTGGATCAATACCTTGTTCAAAGTTTAATTGAATAGAGGCCTGACCGTTACCCGCACTGTTAGATGAAATATAACGTAAACCATCTAGACCATTCATTTGTTGTTCAATGATCTGGGTTACGGTGTTTTCAACAGTCTCAGCCGATGCACCAGGATAAGTTGCAGCAATTGTAACTGTCGGTGGTGCAATCGTCGGATACTGTGCAATAGGCATTTTTGTGAGCGTGAGAATACCCGCTAACATAATGACTAGTGCAATCACCCACGCAAAAATGGGGCGATGAATAAAAAATTGTGCCATTCAATCTACCCCTTATGCATTTGAAGATGCTTTCTGTTCTGCTTGAGGTTTACCTGATTGAGCCGGCTTTGTCGCATTTGGAGCTGCACCTTGAGGAGTTGCTGGTTGAGCTTGGTAAGGTTTTGCTGACACTTCTTGCCCTTCTTTAACTTTGGCAACACCATCAACAATCACTTTATCACCAGCTTTGAGACCATTGGTCACAATCCAGTTTTGTCCTTGAACACCAGAAGTTTCAACAGGACGACTCTCAACAGCACCTTTTGCATTCACAGTCATCGCCATAGCTTGACCTGTCGGTAAACGGGTAATTGCAGCTTGAGGAATCAGATAAGCATTTGGAACTACACCTTGAACAATCTGCGCAGTTGTATACATACCAGGAAGTAACAGATGATTCGGGTTCGAGAATACGGCACGTAAAGTAATCGTTCCTGTATCCTGATTTACAGACGCATCAGAGAAAGCAAGTTGTCCTTCGATTGGATAGGTTGAACCATCTTCGAGCTTCAATTTTACTTTCGTGTTGTTACTATTGTCTAAACTACCTTTACTCAATTGTTGACGTAAACGTAATAACTCGGCACTAGACTGGTTAATATCAACATAGATCGGATCTAACTGTTGAATCGTCACTAAAGGATCAGTTTGGTTTGCAGTGACTAAAGCACCAGCTGTTACAGAAGAACGTCCAGACTGACCAGAAATTGGTGAGCGAATTGTAGAATAACCTAGATCTACGTTTGCATTCGTTACTTGAGCCTTTGCAGCAGAAACTTGTGCTTCTGCAACATTAACCTGACCAAGTAAGTCGTCATATTCTTGTCTAGATACAGCGTTACTCGAAACAAGTTGCTTATAACGGTTTAACTTAGTACGTAGGGAAGCTAGATTTGCCTGTTGTTGTAAAAGTGATGCTTTTGCATTTTCGAGCGTTGCATGGTTAGTTCGAGAATCAAGTTGATAAAGAGCTTGACCTTCACGAACATAACTTCCTTCAGCAAACAAGCGTTTTAAAATTACGCCACTTGTTTGAGGGCGAACTTCAGAAATTTGATATGCTGAAGTACGACCAGAAAGTTCAACGCTTTGTTCAACACTTTGTGGTTGAGCAACAATAACACCTACTTCAGCAGGCGGCATTTTCTGAGCAGCAGCAGCTTGCTGTTTCTCATCGGAGCCTTTGCCACAACCAACAAGTGCGATACTTGTTGCTAATGCGCAAGCAGTAAGGGCAGGAGCCCAAAGCTTAGCCGACATCATTGTTCCACCTCGTTAGATAAAATCTAAAAATATATTTGTTTTTTACTTAACCTACTTTGTGTTTGTAATAACCAGAGCCAAAGCAGTGCAATCCAAATAAAACCTATGCCCCAACCGGCGAGTACATCTGTTGGAAAATGAACTCCAGCATATATTCTTGAAAGCCCCATACAGATAAACCAAAGACAGGAGATCAAAATGATAGAAGGAGAGTTAGTGTTGGGCTTATGGCATAACATTATCATTGCCAGACAGGCCAGTGTTGATGCATAAACACTGTGTGCACTTGGGAACGATGCACCGTAACTTTCGACAATATGATATACCTGTGGGGGTCTTGGGCGGTCAACACACCACTTGAGCAGCCAACCCATGGTGATACTGCCAATAACTCCCACGCTAATGAAAATAACAGTAATATATTTTTTATACCATGCCTGATATATACATACCAGAAAGGATAAAAAACATACAAAAGGCATACCACCTACACGTGCCAGAAAGATCGTAATAAAGTTAAGATAATCTGATCGGTGTTCACTTAATATTTGAACGCTCAGGAGATCCATAGATTGAAGTCTTGGTACAAAAAGACCAAGCACACCTAATCCAAAAAAAATACAACCAATAAAAAGTAACATATAGGGCATGTATATACCTTTGCTTATTCAAGCAGTGTCCACTACTGAAAGCCGTTAAAAGTGTACTTGCCAGTACACTTTTTTTCAAGCCTGATAGATCATCGTAAATTCATTTTGAAAATTTTTTAACATTTGGAAAAACAATCACAACAAAATTGACGGAATTCACATTTTGTGTACAAAGCAAAATTCTTAGTGTTCTGTCTTTTTTCCACTATTTGTTGTCGTATTTTCTTCAAGTTCTAGGGGTTGTTTTGGTGGCCAGAAAAAATCGCTTGGGCGAGTCAGAAAATGGGTCATTACCAGTTTGGCTAAAGGTTTCCATTGTTCAAAGCGAACTCGACGTGCCCGTAGTGCCACAATAATGGTTAAGGTGAAACTAACGAATAAGTTAGTGAGACCAATACATAACACGCCTAAAAAGGACACGATAATCAGTCCGATATCTGGGCTGCCGTTAATTGTCATTAAACCTTGAATAAAGTTAGCCGAGGCAAAGGCAATATGGCGAATATCCAAAGGTAAACCTAGAATAAAACCTATGGTGCCCATACTTCCTAACATAATCCCGAATAAGAAGTTACCGGCTAAAGCTCCTAAATTACGCTCAATATATTCAGCAAAACGGTTGAGGCGATCTTGCCCTAACCAGTTTGCTAAACGGCGATGTGCTCTAAGGCGTGGACCGACTTTTCGGTAAACAGCCATATTGTCGAAGTATCCGGCAATGAGGCCTGACAAAAATAAGCAAACTCCAGCTATGGCTGCATGTGGAACTGCCAAAGAGGTGAAGGGATTTAGGCTGTGCAACAAATAAGTTGCTTTAGTATGAGTTAATAAAGGCTCATCAAGATAGAACTGCCAAGCAAAAGTAATGAGCGCGGCAGTAGGAATCGCAATTGAAATATTGCCTAAAATAGCAATGAATTGTGTTCGAATAATATTAATAATAAGAGCAGCCAGCTCTGCAATTTGAGCTGTTTTAGAGCCTTTACGCTGCTGTACTGTTGCAGCGAGGGCTGCAGCAGTCATCGCGGGTTGTTTGGTTGCAACTGTGAAATGCAGAACATGAATTAGAATGAACCCTAGAGAATAATTCATACTGAAAGTAAAGGCTTGCATGAGCGGTGCCATGGTCATTCTTGCAGCAAGAATTTTTAAAGATGCCATACAGGCAATAATGACACCCGCTCCAGCGGCAGCTTTATACATGCCCAAGAAACCTTTTGTATCGGTACTTACATAATGTTCGCCTGTTCGGCTGGCATTTTCAGTTACTTGGAAGGCAATAAGTTCACTTGTTGTACTTAATAAAGAGCGAACACTTTTTTCACTGTAGTGCGCCTTGGTTAAATCGGAAATAAGATGCCCTAAAGAGACATATTTCCCTTTACTGTTATCTACAACCAAATAAAGCAGTAATTCAATTCGGTCGAGGCACTGCTCAAGTAACGACAATAAATAAGTCAAGCTTAAGCTGACACCAATTCTTTTGGTGGCACGGCGAATCTTTAAAACCACATCCCGACATTGTTCCAGCATAACAAATGCTTGCGATGCATCCGGAGGAGAAATAACTGCAATTTCATGTTCAGAAAGTTCTTGTTTTTTGTACTTTTCGATAAACTCAATAATTTCACGGTTCTGAACTAAAAATGGTGACTCATATTCAGTTAATTCCGGTTGAGCATTAATAAATTCAGGGTAAAGGCCAATTCCACTAATTCGATAAGTTAAGACGGTAATTGCTTTAATCATTTCACTTTGAATGACAAGCTTTTCGTCTACATTACTTTGGCTTTGTCCAATAAGACTGAATAAATTTGCCCAATCTTCATCATCAATATTATTGAGCCAGATTTTGTCACTTTCTAAATAGAAAATTTTACCAATTAATATTTTGAGTTGGCTTGCATCTTCGATTAACGGTAAAAAATGTGCTCCGAGTCTTTGCCCGAGTTGGTTCCAGAAACCATCTAAAGATAAAATTCCGCTATCGGCATATAAGCTGACTTGTTTATAGCGATTAATCAAACGTAATAAAAAAGTTTGTAGCAGAAACGGCGCTGTAGGTGTGCGTAATAGGCTTTCAATTAAAGCCTGTATTTTTTGCTTTATCTCATCCGTATCATGAGGATCGGATGGACGAATGGCATTGACTAATTCAATGATTAAATTTTCATCAATGACAGCTTGAGTATCCTCAAGCTGTTTCTGTATTTTTAAAAAATGATCTGAAAAATTTATATGCATAGGCAAAATAATATCTATTGTATTCGATGTAACGCAAGCTGAGTTAAGTTAATCAAAGCCTGACGATATGGTGTATCGGGTAGGTTTGATAAAGCTTGCAGTGCTGCTTCTGTTTCTTCTTGGGCACGCTGGTGACAATAATCTAAAGCACCAGACTTCTGTACAATTTCTATAACTTGAGATAATTGGTCCACTCCACCAGTTGCGATACTGCGACGAATAATCGCATGCTCATCACCTGTTGAGTGTGCTAATGCAGAAATTAACGGTAAAGTTGGCTTACCTTCCATTAAATCATCACCAATATTTTTACCTAATGTTTCAGCATCTGAAGTGTAGTCTAAAATATCATCAATAATTTGGAATGCATTACCAAAATGACCGGCAAATAATCTCAAAGGTTCACGATACGCTTCTTGTCCTGCCAAAATAGCAGCGCCTTCTGTAGCCAGTTCAAACAGACGAGAAGTTTTACCGTGAATAATTTTTAAATAAGTTTCTTCTGTTGTATCTGGTTGATGTTGCGATTGAAGTTGTAATACTTCACCTTCCGCAATTTCACATGTACCTGTTGAAAAATCTTTCAATAAAGTCATGTTGTTTAAATCGACCAGTAAATCGAAAGCACGTGCAATGAGGAAGTCACCGACTAATACGGCTGTCTGATTGTTCCATGTCGCATTTGCTGTAGGTCGACCACGACGAAGCCCAGATTCATCTACCACATCATCATGGACTAATGTCGCGGTATGCAACATTTCAATGATTGCAGCCAGACGCTGTGCGTTTGCCATGTTATCTAGGCCACATGCGCGAGCAGCGAGTAAACACATGATTGGGCGCATACGTTTTCCGCCAGCTTCAACAACATGTTTGCTGACAGACATGACTAAACCGACTTTTGAGCTAATTCCTTCATTAATCAAGTGATCCATCGCAGCAAAGTCTGAGGCAACAGGCGCAAGAATGTCTTGCTTGAAATCGATGACCATATGAAGAAAAACCCCGTATTGGTAGATAAGTCGCGTTAGTGTATCAAGTAAAGATGTGTTGCACAGGTGAACAAGTGGCTGATATTAATCATTTCTATTGTCTTTATGCGTTCTTTGTTCTTTATTTAAGCAAAACATGATGTTTCCGGCAAAACAATAAATTTAATGACATCAGCATTAATACAACTTGTTCTTGTCGCAATTTGTGTCTGGAACTGTATTTTAATTTTCATTCAGAATCAATGAAAACTGCTAAATTCCAATCTAAGCTGCTTGTTGATTTTGTAAAAATAGGGCAATAGGCTTTACTGATAAACAGAAAATACTTGTCGTTTGATCAAATTTCACTTAAAATCTGTCGCCTTATATAACCCCAGTGGCGAACGTTTTAAGATCGATAATCCCTTATCGGCACGACGACACGGGCTAATTGGAGTACATTATGTACGCAGTAATCCAAAGCGGTGGTAAACAGCACCGTGTAGTTGAGGGTGAAACCCTTAAAGTTGAATTATTGAAAGCTGAATCTGGCGCGACTATTACATTTGATGATGTATTAATGGTTGTAAACGGTGACAGCATTCAAATCGGTGCTCCAGTTGTAGCTGGCGCTAAAGTAACTGCAGAAGTGGTTGGTCATGGTCGTCACGACAAAATCCGCATTATCAAAATGCGTCGTCGTAAACATTACCGTAAACAACAAGGTCACCGTCAATGGTTCACTGAGTTGAAAATTACTGGTATTTCAGGCTAATCACGAGGAGTAAGAGACATGGCAACTAAAAAAGCCGGTGGATCGACGAAGAACGGTCGTGATTCAAATCCAAAAATGTTAGGTGTTAAAATTTACGGCGGTCAAGCTGTAACTGCTGGTAACATCATCGTTCGTCAACGTGGTACAGAGTTCCACGCTGGTGCAAATGTTGGTATGGGCCGTGACCATACTTTATTTGCTACTGCTGACGGCGTAGTAAAATTCGAAGTGAAAGGTCAATTTGGCCGTCGCTACGTAAAAGTTGAAACTGTTTAAGTTTTAGCTTCAAAAAAAGCCCACATTTTGTGGGCTTTTTTTATGGAATCTAATCTGATTTATCTTCATCATGATGAATGAAATTCTACAAACAACATGAATAACATAACAAAATATCTTATTTTCTCAATGATTAGCACAGAGTTTGTCGGTTAATATGAGTCTTGAATTAAGAGCTTGCTAATTTTTCATAACTTTGAAAGATAGCAAGTTGTCTTACAGCAACTAAAAAGGTGATGACATGAATATGCTTCGTAAAACTATGTGTGCTATTACACTCAGCGCGTCAGTGCTTGCTCCTGTAATGAGTACTACAGTGTTTGCTGCGCCTGTAGCAGCACCGGAGCAACAGGCAATTGGGAACCTGGTTAATCAGTTATCAGGATTACAGCGTTTGACTGCCGATTTTGAACAAACAACTAAAGCCAATACAAAAACTGTGGCACAGAAAAAGAGTTTAAGTGCACAGCATATGAACCAGACATTTAAAGGCTCAATGAAAGTTGAACGCCCTGGGAAATTTTATTGGGAAACGGTGAGTCCGTCTAAACAAACGATTGTAACGAGCGGAAAAACAGTTTGGATTTACGACCCCGATTTACAACAAGCTGTACGCCAAAGCTTAGATGATCAGGTTGCAGATACACCAGCGTTATTACTTTCTGGTAATACCAATCAAATCATGAAGTCTTATCGTGTAACACAGCCAGATAAATCTAAATTATATTTCACGTTATTTCCTAAAAAAGAAGATGGTGCTTTCCAAAGTTTAACGATTAGTTTTGGAGCAAATAAAGCGCCTACGCTTATGGTGTTACAAGACTCACTAGGTCAAACCACCTATGTTCGTTTCAAAAACGTGAAAGTAAATGCTTCAATTCCAGCATCTGTCTTTAACTTTACGCCACCAAAAGGCACAGATGTTATTGACCAATAATTAATCCTTCTCAAAAAAGCTACCTTTCACGGTAGCTTTTTTATATTAGAGAGATAGATACATTTTTTAACCCCGTCTTATTCTTACGCTTTGTATAGTGATAGAGGTAAATTCATGGGGATTATTATGCGACTTTACGATAAAAAAATTATTTGTATTCTTCCATTAATGGCTGCAATGGCAATTGTGAGTGGTTGCCAACCAAAGTCGGCAGCTAAAGAGGAGCAGGCCGCTTCAAGTGCCAAGGTTAAAGAGACAAAAGAGGTTGGCGTGCCTGTAATTCAGGCAAAAGTAATCCCAGTAAAATTGCCGAAATCAAAAGTTTGTTTAGAAGATGGTTGTACTGAGTATGACTTTCAGACAGTACAAACCAATCAGAAGTGGATTAATGATTACTTTACTAATCGAATAAAGAAAGCAGATCCGAATGCTTTTGCAAATTTAGTTGATCAGCCAGTCGATGTACCTGAAGGTGAGTCTCGTTCAAGTCAAAGTGCAATTTATGTCCGCTATTTGGGGCAAAATTATAACCTTGCAACTTTTGCATTCCAGACCTATTCATATTCTGCTGGTGCAGCACATGGCATGTCACATCAAGAATTTGTGACTTTTGATTTATTAAATAAAAAGCACATTACTATTGCCGAACTTATTCAGCCAGATGTTGAAAAACAGTTAGTTGATGCACTTTTTGATGCGAATACAAATTGGCTTCAAGAGCACAATATCAGCCGTGAAAAACTGCAATTAAGTGATAATTTCTACTATGGCGCAAATGGGATTGTTTTTGTCTATCCGATCTATGAATTAGCTTCTTATGCAGAAGGGATGACTGAATTAACATTGCCATATTCTGAGGCAGCTAAGTTCATTAAACCTGAGTATTTGCCAAGTGTGCCAAACTATAACTTGTAAAATAGGTGATCTATTCTAACAATTGTGTGAAAGCTATTCGTTATGAAGATGATCACTATATTTTTTAGTGTGAAGGCCTTACACTATAGCCAGTTTTTTACCCATATTATGATTGATTATGATCGACCCTAAGTTACTCAGAAATAATATTGAAGCCGTTAATGCGGCTTTGGCAAAACGTGGTGTTCAATTAGATGTTCAAGAATGGGCTTCTTTAGAAACTCGCCGTAAAGACTTGCAATCAAAAACTGAAAAATTGCAGGCAGAACGTAATGCCGGTGCAAAACAAGTGGGTCAGATTAAAAAATCCGGTGGCGATGCTTCTGAAATCATGGCGCGTATGCAAGCCATTGGTGATGAAATCAAAGCTGCTGAAGTTGCTTTGTCAGAGCTACAAAACGAGATTGAGCAAAAAGCACTTAGCATCCCTAACTTACCAGATGAATCTGTTCCTGCTGGTAAAAATGAAGATGATAACGTTGAAATCTCAAAATGGGGCACGCCTCGTCAGTTTGATTTTGAAATCAAAGATCATACTGATTTAGGTGAGTGGATGGGCGGTTTAGAGTTCGAAACAGCTACTAAATTGACTGGTTCACGTTTTAGCGTATTGAAAGGTTCTTTAGCGCGCTTACAACGTGCGTTAACGCAGTTCATGCTTGATACCCATACGTTAAAAAATGGTTATACAGAAGCTTATGTGCCTTATTTGGTAAATGCTGATTCACTGCGTGGTACGGGTCAGTTACCAAAATTTGAAGAAGATTTATTTAAACTTCAAGGCGAAAAAGAATATTACCTCATCCCTACAGCAGAAGTTCCTGTTACTAACTTCGTTCGTGATGAGATTATTGATACCGAACGCTTGCCATTAAAATATGCTGCACATACGCCTTGTTTCCGTAGTGAAGCGGGTTCTTATGGCCGTGATACGCGTGGTTTAATTCGTCAGCACCAGTTTGACAAGGTTGAAATGGTGCAAATCGTTAAACCTGAAACCTCTATGCAAGCACTTGAAGAGCTCACTGCACATGCTGAGGGCATTTTACAGGCACTTGGTTTGCCATACCGCAAAATTTTGCTCTGTGGTGGTGATATGGGCTTCGGTGCGACTAAAACTTACGACCTAGAAGTTTGGGTTCCAAGCCAAAATACTTACCGTGAAATCTCAAGCTGCTCTAATATGGGTGATTTTCAAGCACGCCGTATGAAAGCACGCTACAGAATGGATCAAAAGAAGACCGAATTGGTGCATACTTTAAATGGTTCTGGTCTTGCGGTTGGACGTACTTTGCTTGCTGTAATGGAAAATTACCAACGTGAAGACGGTTCTATCGAGGTTCCAGAAGTATTACGCCCATATATGGGTGGTTTAACATTTATTGATTAAGCTTTGCATCTAAATTGTGCACGGTTTTTGCTTAAACATAATCAGATGATTAATGTAGAGGTTTAAGGTGGATATTTTTCCAATCTCTTTAAAGTTGCAAGAGCAACGTTGTCTGATTGTGGGTGGTGGGCATATTGCGTTGCGCAAAGCAAACTTATTAGCGAAAGCGGGAGCAGTAATTGATATTATTGCTCCTGCGATTGAAGAGCAGCTTTTACAGTTAGTCAAAACGACAGATGGACAGTATTTTGCCGAGTCCTTTGTCGAAAAAATATTAAATACGCCTTATCGCTTAGTGATTGCTGCGACTAATGATGCGCAAGTGAATAAAGCCGTTTTTGAACAGTGTGAAGCGCGTAATTTGCTGGTTAATAGTGTAGATGATATTCCACACTGCCGTTTTATGGTTCCAGCCATTATTGACCGTTCTCCGTTGATTATTTCTGTCGCCTCAAATGGTGCATCGCCAGTCTTATCTAGACAACTTCGTACTCAAATAGAAACGATTGTTCCACATGGTATGGGGAAACTCGCTGAGTTTTCAGGTCAATGGCGTAAGCAGGTAAAAGAAAAGATTACCAATCCAGATGAGCGCCGAATCTTTTGGGAAAACTTATATGCTAGTCCATTAAAAGAACAAGTTTTTAATGACAATCTGGACGTTGCAAATGATTTAATTCAGCAAGCCTTAACAGAATGGATCGCACCTAAAGGTGAGGTTTACTTGGTAGGTGCTGGGCCGGGTGACCCTGAACTACTGACATTAAAAGCATTACGTCTTATGCAGCAAGCAGATGTTGTGATTTATGATCGTTTGGTGTCTGAACCCATCTTAGAGCTTTGTCGCCGTGATGCGACTAAGATTTATGTCGGTAAAGCCCGTTCAAATCACTCGGTTCCACAAGACGGTATTAATGCTCTACTGGTTGAATATGCTCAACAGGGAAAACGTGTTTGTCGTTTGAAGGGTGGTGATCCATTTATCTTTGGCCGTGGTGGCGAAGAGATTCAAGAGCTGGTTGAAGCAAATGTCACTTTCCAAGTAGTACCGGGCATAACAGCAGCATCAGGCTGTTCCGCTTATGCGGGTATTCCGCTAACACATCGTGACTATGCACAAAGTGTCCGTTTCTTAACTGGGCATTTAAAGGAAGGTTCACCTGAACTCCCTTGGAGTGAACTGGTTTATGAAAATCAAACTTTAGTTTTATATATGGGATTGGTTGGATTAGAGCGCATTTGTGAGCAACTTATTGCTCATGGTCAACGTGCTGATATGCCAGTGGCTTTAATCTCTAAAGGAACCACACCAGAACAGAAAGTTATCGTTGGAACATTAGCTGATATTGCAACTAAAGTGTCTGAACATCATATCGTAGCGCCGACTTTAACCATTATTGGTGAAGTAGTGAGTTTACGTGAACAGTTAAAATGGCAATAAGTTCATCTGAATTTATTGTTTGTTATTAAAGTCGAGAAAATTTGTGATTCATGTTGTCCTATACGAGCCTGAAATTCCTGCCAATACAGGCAATATCATTCGTTTATGTGCTAATACGGGCGCACAGTTGCATTTAGTCAAACCCTTAGGTTTCGAGCTAGATGATAAAAAGCTCAAGCGTGCAGGATTGGACTATCATGAATGGGCGCGTATGCAGATTTGGGACAATATTGAACTATGTCTTGCAGACTTAAAAGCTAAAGGTGTTGAGCATGTTTTTCCACTCACTACTAAAGGTTCTGCAACCCCGCATACAGTTGATTTAAATCGACCTGTGGCTTTATTGATGGGGCCGGAAACGCGTGGTTTGCCCGAGCATGTTCGCTTAATGTTTCCGCAAGAACAATGGATTCGATTGCCGATGGCTGAAAATTCAAGAAGTTTAAATTTGTCTAATGCCACAGCCGTCATTGTTTATGAAGCATGGCGTCAGCAAGGTTTCAAAAACTTAGGATAAATAACTAAGTTTTAAATAAAAATAAGGCCACAAGTGGCCTTATTTGTTTTTGGATTTCTTATTTAGGGAAAACCACACCACTTGCTAAATCATAGTTAGTCGGTGAGTTGGTATAGACTGATCCAAGTCGAACAGCAAAGAACCATCCTAATTTACCTTGATCTTGAATACGGTTTTCAACTAGATATGGCTCATCTAATTCAGATGCTGCATCTTCAATAAATACTTTATATTCAATAGGTCCTGTATTTTCACTGTCACGTTCAAATAGATAACCATCAACATTAAAGAAGCCAAGATTGTTATTCGCATCAATAAGTCTATAACCTTCTGCAGCTTGCTCTTTAAGAAGTTTTTCAAGTTTTATTGCATCATCTTTGTTAAAAGGAATATGTTGCGGAACTTCAAAATAACGATAAGCATAAGTACCGTTATGCGTACTACTATTTACACATGTTGGTACATAGAATGTACCATTTGTTGTACCGTTATTGGTAAATGTCGAGTTTGCGTAGAGTAATTTGCACCCTTGAGCACCCAATTCATTGAAAGCATTTAAGATGCTAGTCCGAGAAGTATTTGTTAAGAATCGGTTGGAGTAGGCGTAGGTTGCTGGTTTTTTATCATTTTTTACAAATAAATATTTGTTTGTGTTTGATGCCACTTCTCCAAATGAAAGTTTATATATATAGCCTAAGCTACCTTGTTTGTTTAACTCATTGACCCATAGTAAATAACGATTTGCCACTGATGTCGTTTTAACATCAACCGTTTTATAGGTATATGTGTCAGTGGATTTGTTGTTTTTTACATAAAGATTTTTATACAGCGCAAAGCTACCGTCAGGATTATCTAAACTAACTGATGGAGTAAGAAGGGCATAGCCTTGGCGTCCTTGGTCATTAAGTTGATTTAATACATCTGCCCAAGATTCTTTATTATCTCCTAATCTATAACTCGCTGTTGCCAATACTTGTGTTGGCTTTTGCATACTTGCTGGTGGAGTCGTTTTTGTAAAGCATGTATTTATGAGGTCAAAATTTGCTTGCTGTAGATAATTATGTATTGCATTTGGCTGATCTGTAGGTACTAAACAGAATTGATTTGCGTTTTTAAAGCCCAGAATGGCTGGTTGTTTCTGAGTTAGTTTTCCTGCTACTACAAGTTGCCAATCTACTTTGTTATAACTTGAAGTTTGTACAGTTTGCGGTGCTCCAATATTTGAAACCAGACTAAAATCTTCAGCTTGGCGGTAGCTTGCAACGATGTTACCTGTACAGTTCGCTTCATTCTCATAACGTACAGTTTCACTCGTAAATCGAACACTATTATCAGAAACTTTAATCACGTTCATTTTTAGAGCGGAGCCATTAATACAAGCTCCTTTACCTGCTAACCAACTTCCAACGAAGCGATCTGCTACAGTTGTTGGTGTTGGTGTTGGTGTTGGTGTTGGTGTTGGTGTTGGTGTTGGTGTTGGTGTTGGTGTTGGTGTTGGTGTTGGTGTTGGTGTTGGTGTTGGTGTTGGTGTTGGTGTTGGTGTTGGTGTTGGTGTTGGTGTTGGTGTTGGTGTTGGTGTTGGTGTTGGTGTTGGTGTTGGTGTCGGTGTCGGTGTCGAATCATTATCGTCAGACCCACACCCACTTAATGCTATAAAAATCAAAGCAATGCTGCTTCCTTTTACTATGTTATTCATCACACAAGCCCTTTTTTTATAAAAATGTGAAAATTTAACATTTTTAAAATAGATCAATTATAATGCAGTTGTAAAGATCAAATTTGAAAAAAAGGTTCAACATGGCAGCTTATAATCAAATTGAAATATTCCAACAAAGCCAGAAATGGTTTGATCAGTTGCCATTTGAATGGAAAAAATGGCTTGAAGAAAATTTAGAAAAAGGATGTTCGATCGAGCAATTAGTCGATGTTTTAAAAGAAAATGGATTTGGGTTAACTTTTCAAACAAGTGAGCCGAATTTCCTAAGCTTATCTGACCAAGATCAGGAATGGATCATCGAACAAATTTTGAATGGGGTAACATCTGCGGAAATAGTGAAAAGATTGGTAGAGCAGGGGCTTCATCGGCAACAAGTAGAAGAATATTTAGGTAATTTAGAAAATAATCAGTTATATAAAATTCTTAAGAAAAAGCACCACCAATTTAAGAAACGTGAGTGGTTAATAGAAACTTTAGACCAACTGGCCCAGCTAGATTCTAATTACTGTAAAGAAATACCTTCAATCCCTGCGCCAATCTTCTCAGATTTTATTAAAGATTATTACAGTCAGCACCGTCCTGTGATTTTGAAAAAAGGGGTGGAGCACTGGCCTGCTTTACATAAGTGGACACCTGAATATTTTGCAACTCGATTTGGCCAGCATTTAGTTGAAGTTCAAATGAATAGAAATAAAGATAAGCAATTTGAAAGGCATTCTCCTTTGTTAAAGCAGACCATGAAAATGTCGAAGTTTGTATCAAAAGTTATGTCTGTCGAGGCGAGCAACGATTTCTATATGACTGCAAATAATGCGACCAATAGTCATCAAATGCTTCAGGAATTATTTTTAGATATAGGCGATTTTGCAGACGGGTACAGCAACTTGGCTTTAAAAGATGAGCGTAGTTTTTTATGGTTCGGGCCCAAGGGAACCTTTACGCCATTACATCACGATTTAACGAATAATATGTTAGTTCAAATTTATGGGCGCAAAAAAGTAACTTTGATTCCGGCTTTGCAAGTACCTCACCTATATAACGATCATTGGGTGTTTAGCGAGCTGAGTAATACAAATGAAATTGATTTTAAAAAATACCCTTTAGCAAAATCGATTACTCCAGTGGAGTGCATTTTGAATGCAGGGGAAGCTTTGTTTATCCCTATTGGTTGGTGGCATAGTGTAGAAAGTCTGGATGTTTCAATGAGTATTTCTTTTACCAATTTTAATGCGCCAAATCATTTTGTTCATCGGTTTCCAAAGGAGGCCTAAGAATGAAAATTGCATCTTAAACCGTTCAGTGTGACAATTGCTCAGCTCATACTGTTTTTCAAAGATGAAGGAAAATTGATAACCTATGTCGACACTCCAAACGAATAATGCAGAACTTAACCAAAAGCAGGTATTGCAGTTAATGGAATATCTGACGCAATGGTTAATTCGTTCGGGAGTTGGATATAACGACTTTGTTACTGCTTTAAAACCCGTTTTCTATCAGCAGTCTTTAGCTGAGCTAGAACGCATAGATCAAAAAACTACTGATTCGGCAGTTAGTCTACTTTCTGGTTTACATCGTAAGGATGTTAATGCTTTTAAAAAAGCGACACAGGCTGGGCAGCCTTTAACTGAAGCAAAAGTAGCAGAGCCAGTGAGTGTTCCTGCTCGGGTGATTGGTTTATGGCTTGCAGAGGGCTTAGCAGAAAAAATTCCTTTTATTAGTCAAGATCAGATTAGCTTTGAAAGTTTGGTAAAGAAAGTTTCAACCGAAAAACATCCAAGATCTATTTTGAATGAACTTGAGCGTTTAAATATAGTGAAAGAAGAAGATGGTATTGTATCGTTACAGCAGCGAAGTTTTATGCCTGATGTAGAGCAATTCGAGGTTCGAAAATTATTAACGAATAACTTAGAGGCACATTTAGCTGCCGGGGTTCATAATTTATTTCAGCCAGAAAAAGAACCCTATTTAGAACAAGCAATTTTTGCTGATGAACTAACAGATGAATCGATCACTTTACTCAAAGAAGCAAGTTTACGCTTATGGGAAGATCTATCACTACAAGTACTCAAGTTAGCCATTGAACGTTGTGCACTCGATGAAGGAAAAGAGGGTGCAACCAAAACTTTCCGTTTCGGAGCTTATCAATATGACTAAAACAACTTATAAAAAATTAATAATATCCATGAGCTTCATTATGATAGGCAGCCTTTTGACTGCTTGCGGAGAGGATTTATTCGCAGGTGGTGCCAGTTTGGGGGGGTCAGGATATCCAACTAAACCTGGTAAACCGGGTGATTATGAGACCCCGGCCGATGGAAATAAAGGTGACTCAAAAGATAATGAAATTTGGTTACCTGCACCAAGTGAAGATGACTGTAATGGCTTGCATCGTAAATTAGAATTTCTTAATAATGTAACAAGAGAACCAATTGAAAAAGAAACGGTTTTTAAATACGCACAGCAATTAACTTTGAACGGTACTCTTGCTTTACAGATTACTCAAACGAATATGGGCTTAGAAAAAATACAAGAACGACAACCTGCTTGTTATGTACCTTTAGAACTCTATTTACTTGGAAATACCAAACGTTCTTATCCGGAAAATGATTGTAAAGAGACTCAAATATATGAGTATCAATCAGGTGAAACTAAAACTTTTATTGTCAATTATCCCGCATTTGAAGTCATGAATGGTACTTGGAAATATGGTCTGGAAAGTACCTATTTGAAAAATAATCAGGAGTTAAAACAATGCGAACCTTTAACGATTCAATTTAAAATAAGTGCGCCGCCTGATCCGATTAAAATCAATTAAGTTGAGTTACCTTTAAGATAAGAACAAAGCCTAATCGATAAAGTTCAATAAAATTTAAAGAAAGTTTGAGTTAAGCTTGCTCTAGCACTTTTCCATCATAAGTTATTTGGGCTGCTAAAACCTGTTCAATATTGGTTTCGGCCCATTCCTTTAATTGGAACGCCATTGAAGCTACATTTTTCCCTAAAGAAGTAAGTGAGTAATCAACGCGAATTGGGGATGTATTCTGGATTTTACGCTCGATGAAACCATCTCTCTCCAGCATTTTTAATTTCTGAGATAAGACTTTAGGGGAAATGCCTTGAATACTCTTTTTGAGCAAATTGAAGTGCTGAGTTTCTTCTTCAAGAACATTTAAAATCAATAAAACCCATTTATCTGCAATTTTTTCAAAAAATAGACGAGCAGGGCAATGTTGTTGAAAAATATTATATTTTAGAGATTCATTCATACCATTTACCTATAATTTTTTGAAAAATTACACTAGTTACCAATTAGTAACTAATTGACACCTAGTTTCTAAAATATATCATAAAGTGGAATTTAATAAAACAAAGGTTTGCTCCCATGTCTAGCTCTAATATCGCGGTTGTATATTTCTCTGGTTATGGCCACACAAAAGTTGTTGCTGAAACGTTTGCAAACGAGATTAATGCTCAGCTCATCCAGATTGATCAGGAGGGGAATATCACTGATCAAGATTGGCAGACATTAAATGATGCGAAGGGGATTGTTTTTGGTGCTCCGACTTATATGGGTACAGCGCCATGGCAGTTTAAAAAGTTCGCTGATGCAACTTCAAAAGTATGGTTTACACGTGGCTGGCAAGATAAAGTATTTGCAGGTTTTACAAACAGCGCGAGCTTAAATGGGGATAAGCAAGTAACTCTTATCCAATTACAAACTTTAGCAGCACAGCATGGTGGGATTTGGGTGAGCCTTGGTTTATTGCCAGCGAATACAAAAACTGCAACACGTGAAGATGTAAACAACTTAGGCGGTTCAGTAGGGCTTTTAGTTCAATCGCCTTCAGATGCAAGTGTGGAAGAAATTCCGACAGGTGATCTGGAAACAGCAAAAGTTTATGCTCAACGTGTACAAAGCATTGTGAATAAAATTTACGGTTAATTTGACCATAAAAAAAGGCGCTTAAAGCGCCTTTTTTATTACTCATGCTCGTTATGTTGCGGAGCATTATATTTGAAGCCTTTAGTTTTATAGGCAAGATAACCTACACCAATTACGGCCCAAGCTAAGCCAATTTGTAAGGCAAGCTTATCAATCTCTAACCACATCATAAACACACTGGCAAAACCAAGCGTTGGTATAACAATATAATTAATGATGTCTTTAAGCGTTTTATTCTTGCCATCTCTTAATGCATAACGAGAAATCACAGAGAAGTTAACAAAACTAAAGGCAGTTAAAGCACCAAAACTAATCAAGTTAACAATATGCTCAAGATCTAAAAAGCCAGCAGATAACGCAACTACACCAACAATAAGAATGTTGTAAGTTGGAGTATGCAATTTTGGACTGATATGACCAAATAATTTCTTATTGATGACCCCATCGCGTCCCATCACATACATTAAACGTGATACACCCGCATGAGCAGAAATACCTGATGCCATCACAGCGACTACAGCAAAATATAAAACCAAAGTTTTAAACATCAAACTACCAATCGCAGCGACCATCACAGGTTGTGATTCATCTAAAGGATTAAAGTAAGTGTTTGGGTTACTTGGGAAATATAATTGGATGAAGTAAGTACTTACAATGAAAATAATCCCTGCAAGTAATGCTGTAGAAAAAATAGCTTTTGGGAGCGTTTTTTCTGCATCTTTTGTTTCTTCAGCAAGAGAAGATAAAGCATCAAAACCAGTAAAAGAGAAGCAGAGTACGGTCGCGCCAGCAATTAAAGAACTGACAGACGTCATATCGTTCCAAAAAGGAGTTAATGACCACAATGCCGCTTTATCTGGATTTAAAGTTCCATCTGCATATACACCTTGAGTAAGTAGAATGTATACCTGATAAACGAAATAAAAAATTACGCCAAGCTGAATAACAACGATCGTACTGTTAAAACGTGCAACGAACCGTGCACCAAATAAGTTAATAACAGTCATTAGGGTTGTTAAACCAATCACCCATAACCAGTTATTTACTTCTGGAAAAAGAGCTCTTAGGTAAATATCTGCCAAGATAATATTAACAAGCGGTGACAGTAGATAGTCTAACCAAGAAGACCAACCCACCATAAAGCCAACATTAGGGTGAATTGATTTTTGAGCATATGTATAGGCTGACCCTGAAGAAGGGTAGCGCTTAATCATATGTCCATAACTGATCGATGTTAATAATATTGCGACTAATGCAAAAATGTAGGAAGTTGGTACATGACCACCACTTCGTTCTGACACTAAACCAAAAGTATCAAATAACGTTAATGGCTGAATGTAAGCTAAACCAATAATAATAATATGCCAAAGCACAAGATTCTTTTGAAGCTTAGCTGTTGGTTTAGTCCCAGATAAATTTGTCAACGGCGTTATCCTCATAATCGTTGATCAAGGATCAGCTTGGTGTTAAGGATCGTTTGAGACGAACGATCCCCCCTACAGAAAAAGATAAAGTGCGCCAATCTATCCTAAATTGATATAAATTGTCAGTACTTTCATCTATTTTTTAGCAAATTTTTTGCCATATATTCCAAATAAAATAATGAATAAAAATTCTTATTCATAAAAAAGGTCTGATTTAATATATAAATCAGACCTTTATGGTGCTTTTTTGAGTTTAACTTATCGAGTTACCAAGCTTTTTCTAAGATATCTCGGATATCTTTTAAGCTTGCTTCTTTCGGGTTGTAAATAATTGAGCCATCATTTAGTGCTTTTTCTGCAACTTCATCAAGCTGTGCTTCAGTGACTTTACCTGTTTCACGTAAAGTGCGTGGTAACTTTGTTAAAGTAAATAGGCGATCACGCATTGCTAAGATAGTCGTAATTGCTCTATCTGCGCGCTGGCTTGCTGGCGTTTGTGCATAAATATCTGCACCAGCGAGTGGCAATAATAACTCACCAATTTTCTGACCATTTACTTGTTTATTATATTCAAGCACATATGGTAAGAATAAATTCATGCATAAACCGTGGGGCAGGTGAGCAACGGCACCTAAAGCATGCCCTAGAGAGTGAACTAGGCCGACCATTGAGTTAGAAAATGCAATACCTGCCATTGTAGAGGCTTGAGCTAGCTCTAAACGGCCTTGAGCATCATTTGGGTTTTCTAAGACATTAAATAGATTTTCACTAATCTTCTTAATTCCCGCACTTGCATAAGCATCGCTCAATGGATTGGCAGCCATACATGTATATGCTTCAACACAATGCGTTAAAGCATCCATACCTGTCATTGCAGTTAAATGAGGAGGCAATGTAAGTGTCATGCGTGGATCTAAAATCGCAGCATGTGGCATTAAGTAATAAGAAGCGAATGCTAATTTAACGTTCTTTTGAGTATCTGAAACAACAGCAACCATCGTTACTTCTGAGCCAGTACCCGAAGTTGTTGGAATCACAAAAAATGGTTTTAATGGTTTCGGTAGATTATGAGCACCTGCATATTGCAATAAGTCATTTCCACCTTCAGACACCAAAATGTTGGTTGCTTTAGAAGTATCTATGACTGAACCGCCCCCTACAGCAATAATCGCATCACATTTGTTTGTGCGATAAGCTTCTGCTGCAAGACGAACAACTTCTAAACTTGAGTCAGGTGGTACATCATCAAAAACATGACCAATGACAGCATCAGTTGTACTAAATGCAGCTTCAATCGGATTTAATAAGCCATTTGCGCGAACACCCTTATCTGTAATGATAAGAGGACGTTTTGCACCTAAAGTCGCAAGCTCAAACGGAATATGTTCTAGCGCAGCATTACCAGCAATGACTTTTACAGGACAAAAAAATTCGTAATATGGTTTGGCCATGTTATGCGCTCCGCTTGAAATAGGACTTGGCTACTTTTAAGTAAATATTTGCAGCCTCGTTGAATTTTTCTTTTAGGGTAAGTTCGGTTGGGTATTCTTTGACTGCTAAGGAAGCAACCAATTTAGGTAAAATAAGAGATTCCATTTTATTTAGGCAGCGTACCAAGCGGATCGCAGCAGATACATCACCATCGGCAATCATTCGGTCATTGGCAAATGCCTGAGCAGTACTTTCTTGAAAAGAAAACACTAAAAAGGCATGAGTGACATGTTTGAATGTAATCGTTAAGTCTGGTTTTTTTTCAGCTCTTTCAAGTAGCTCTAACTGTTTGTCTTCTGTCACTCGAGCAAAAAATGCTGGTCCATTTGGGAAAACATTCATTGAAAGTACAAAGTGAACAGGAAATTTAGATACTTCCTCTTGTATTTCATTGTCCACTTGACTTGCCATGACTAAGCCACGACCAATAACATCCATCATGAGCTTAACGTAGGCAAGTTGCAGAGTCGGCTTTACCGCTTTTGTCGAAATCACTCGCGTATCCCTTGTTAAAATTATGCGAAAGCAAATTTAGAGTAATTACTCTAATCCATTTTTATTTCATCGCAAAGCGATTTATTCATATTTGACTTTAGGGTCATTAAAGTACTCAGTGCTATTAATATACTCAATAAAGTCATGACAAAGTTGACCAAATGATGGATAAGGAGTCACTAAATCTTGTATCCGTACCATTTCTAAGCCTGCATAGCCGCAAGGATTGATTGTTTGGAACCCAGTTAAGGCACAGTCCAGATTGAGTGCTAACCCATGGTAACTACGGCCACGACGAATTTTAAAACCTAAGGAACCAATCTTGCGGCCATCTACATATACTCCAGGTGCATCAGGCTTGGCATAAGCTTCAATTCCATACTTTTTCAAAACATCTATCATAAATTGTTCAGCAAAACTGACCAATGTACGTACGTTCCATTTTAGACGATTAAGATCAAACATGAAGTAAGCGACGAGTTGACCTGGACCATGCCAAGTAACTTGCCCGCCACGATCAGTTTGTACTACAGGAATATTTGATGAAATTAGGATATGTTCTGGTTTGCCAGCTTGACCTTGAGTTAACACATTATGATGTTGAAGTAACCATAGCTCATCAGGCGTATCTTGATCACGCTCGTTTGTTAAGAGCTTCATGGTTTCAAATTTGCTTTGATAATCTTGTAAATCGTTCCATTGCCGAATGATCAAGTTGGGTTTATCAAGGCTCATCACAAAATATTCCTATAAGTTAGTTCATGCGGCGCCAGTTAATATCTGCAAGATAGAAGCCGAAAACCTTGTAATTTTAAAGGATTTTATAAGAGGAATTCTAAATATTTGTATGGTTTTTTCACGGTAGATTGGTTTTAAAATTTCCAAAAAAATACCACAGTAAGAATATCTGACTGTGGTATTGATTGAAGAACTTAAAATTAAAGCGCAGTTCTAATCTGCGGACAAGCAGCCAAGTCAGCATAAAGTGCATGAACTTGTTCCAATTCTTCAAAGCGCAATTGTGCTGTTAAAGAATGGTACTTGCCGGTGCGAGATTCTTGAACTTTTAGTGTTGAGTGGTCGAAGTCTGGAAAATGTTTTACCAAAATATCAACTACAGCAACACGTAATTCTTCACCCGCATCGCCAATAAGTTTAATTGGATAATCCATCGGAAATACCCAAAGATGTTCTTGTAGTTCGCGAGATGGAGTGCGGTCTAACATAAGTTACCTCATGATTTGAAACGCCTGCATCATCGCAGGCGTTTATAGCTCTTTCTATTAAATGGGGCTTGGTTTTGAAATTTCAAGCTTTCAAAACTTAGTCATTTTCAAGGAAAGAACGCAAGTGTTCAGAACGAGAAGGGTGGCGCAATTTACGCAACGCTTTCGCTTCAATCTGACGAATACGTTCACGTGTTACGTCAAACTGCTTACCCACTTCTTCTAGTGTATGATCGGTTGGCATATCAATACCAAAACGCATCTTCAAGACTTTTGCTTCACGTTCAGTTAAGTTTTCAAGTACTTCGCGTGTTGCTTCTTTTAAGCCTTCTGAAGTCGCAGCATCAATTGGAGAAGTGATGTTTTGGTCTTCAATGAAATCACCAAGATGCGAATCTTCATCATCACCAATAGGTGTTTCCATTGAAATTGGTTCTTTGGCAATTTTAAGTACCTTACGAACCTTAACTTCGTCCATTTCTAAACGTTCACCTAATTCTTCAGGTGTCGGTTCACGGCCCATTTCTTGTAACAATTGACGAGATACGCGGTTGATCTTGTTAATCGTTTCAATCATATGCACAGGAATACGGATTGTACGAGCCTGATCGGCAATCGAGCGGGTAATCGCCTGACGAATCCACCAAGTTGCATAAGTCGAGAATTTATAACCACGACGATATTCAAACTTGTCTACTGCTTTCATCAAACCAATGTTCCCTTCTTGAATCAAGTCAAGGAACTGTAAACCACGGTTGGTATATTTTTTCGCAATCGAAATTACCAAACGAAGGTTGGCTTCTACCATTTCTTTCTTAGCGCGGCGTGCTTTCGCTTCGCCAATCGCCATACGCTTAGAAATATCTTTAATTTCAGCAACGCTTAAATTAAGTTCTTTCTCAATATCTGCAATCTTTTGCTGGAATGCTAAAATATCCGGACGAACCTTTTCTAAATGCGCCTTGATCTCAGCAGGAGCTTTAGCAATCTGTTCATCTAACCAAGCTGGATTAGATTCTTGCTTAGGGAAAGATGTACGGAATTGAGTGCGATCCATACGACCACGACGTACTGCATAACGCATAACTTCACGTTCGTTAGCGCGAATTTGCTCATGTGTACCACGAATCATTTCAGAGATGATGTCAAATAAACGTGGTGTAAATTTAAACATCATGAAAACAGTAGCTAACGCTTCTAAAGCATCATCTGCTTCTGGGCTGTTACGGCCATGTTTCTCAATAATAGCTTTTGTTTTAGTCCATGCAGCTTCAAGTTCATTAAAACGAACTTTTGCAACTTCAGGGTCTGGGCCAGACTCACCTTCAGAATCATCGTCACTTTCTGACTCTTCATCTTCTTCATCATCGTCAAGCTTAACTTCTTTTGCTGGTACAGCTGGCGCTTCTTCTTCCTCAAGTTCTGTTTCTTCTTCTAGAACTTCAGGAATATCTTCGTCAGTTTCTGGATCAAGATAGCCAGATAAAATATCGGCAAGGCGACGTTCGCCAGTCAAGAAATCATTATATTCTTTTAATACAACTTCAACAGCATTTGGCCAGTACGCAATTGAATTAAGGACATCACGAATCCCTTCTTCAATACGTTTTGCAATGCTGATTTCACCTTCACGGGTTAACAGTTCAACTGTACCCATTTCACGCATGTACATACGTACAGGGTCTGTCGTACGTCCAGGCTCATTTTCAACCGATGCAAGTACGGCAGCAGCTTCTTCTTCAGCAACTTCATCGGTTGTGTCAGTTGACTCACCGAACATGGTATCGTCAGATTCAGGTGCACGCTCGTGTACAGGAATACCAACGTCTTGAAGCATTTGAATAATGTCTTCAATCTGTTCGCTTTCAGTAATCGAGTCCGGCAGATGATCGTTAACCTCAGCGTAAGTTAAGTAACCTTGTTCTTTGCCTCGGCTAATCAGAGCCGCTACTTGAGAAGTAGGGGAATGCATATCGCTCATCTTTGCTTACTCTTCGTTGAATCTGTGGCAGTGAAAAACCGTGCATGATAGCACAATTTGCTTGAAATATTTTGGATTTGATCGGTAACCGTTAAATAAAAAATATCTTTGAATTCACGTCTGTTTGTTGGATATTGGGCTAAAATCATTTTTTTCAAGCTTAAATCATGGAAAAGATCATAGAATTTTTTCTTGATCACAAAAATAGTTCAGTTTTATAAATACACAATTTTTTGGGTGAAAAAAAGTACAAATATGCAGTTTAATGAAAAAAATATAAATAAAACTTGACATGGTTCTGTAAGAGAGATAAATAGCGCCTAGACCCATTCACATTTTTTCATTAGAGGTAGTTTTAGTGTCTTCTACAGATTTTGAACTAGATGATAACTACGGTGATGATGATGATGTCGGTTTTGATGAGTCATCAGGCAAAATCACTGCGAAAGAATCATTAGAAAAACGTAGATTAATCGATGATCTATTAGCTCAACGCCGTTTAGAGCGTGAGTTGAAAGATTTTGATTATGATTTAGACGATGATGATCTTGATGATGAAGACTAATCAAATCTGAATAGGGCATCGTCAGCTTAAATGCTATGCTATCGTAGATTTCTTTTTTATAGTCAGGTAACACAATGAGTGCGTTAGATTTAGACCAATTAAGTGAATATCTAGATGGAGACCACAATGAGTATGGTTTAGATTTCGCTGCAACTCATGGCTTTCTGTGTGCAATTGCAGTAGGCCCTCAGTTTGACCGTTGGTTAGATGAGCTGTTTGATAATAACCATAAGAAGGTTCCTGCTGAAATTATTCAGCAAATCAAGGCGTGGTTAGAGTCAATTCGACAAGATTTAGCAAATGAAAATGGAATTGCATTTCCATTTGAAGTTGAAGAAGCTGATGTTGAATCTAGCTTAGGTGACTGGAGTGTGGGATTTGTTGATGCAATGTTCTTAAATGAAGATGCATGGTTTGCACCTGAATATGAAGAACAATTAATTGATTTAACTTTACCAATGATGGTATTTAGTGGAATTGATGAAGAAGATCCACAGATGGAATCTTTCCGTCGTAATGGACAGTTAATGGATGAACTGGCAGAAGAAATCCCAGATAATTTGAATGAATTATACTTGATGTATCATACGCCAAATTAAACTTCAAAAATTAAGTAAATAACGTCCTTTCTAGGGCGTTTTTTATTGTGAGAAATTTAATTATATAAAGATAAAAAAGGCACTTAGAAATCTAAATGCCTTCTGAATGCTATTTATATAGTCTTATAAACGTTTGCGTTTTGCAGCCGCAATTTGTGACTGGCGCATACGGAAGCCAGCTTTCTGTTTTTCAGTTGTCTTGTCGATGCAATATACGCAAGAAACCCCATGTTCATAGCTTGGTAAAGCAGACTCTTCTGGAGTCAAAGGCCAACCACAAGCATGACATTTAACATTTACACCTTCTTCAACGCCATGAGTTACAGCAGTCCGGCCATCAAAAACAAAACATTCACCTTCCCATAAACTTTCATCGGCAGGGGTTTCTTCTAAATATTTAAGAATACCGCCTTTAAGGTGATAAACCTCTGTAAATCCTTCTTGAAGAAGTAGAGAGGTTGATTTTTCACAGCGAATACCACCTGTACAAAACATCGCAATTTTTTTATCTTTATGCTGTTCTAATTCTTTTTTAACGTATTCTGGGAATTCGCGGAATGTTTCAGTTTTAGGGTCGATAGCACCCTTGAAAGTACCTGCCTTATATTCATAATCATTACGCGTATCGATTAAAATTACATCATCACGTGCAATTAAATCATTCCATTCTTTTGGAGCAAGGTAGTGGCCCACTAAGTCACGGGGTTTAACTTCAACACCTAAAGTCACAATTTCTTCTTTAAGTTTAATTTTCATTTTACGGAAAGGTTTGTCAGAGCTATGAGATTCCTTATATTCCATAGAGGCAAAACCTTCATTGAGTAAAAATTGATAGAGACTATCAATTGCTACACGGTCGCCGGCAACAGTACCATTAATTCCTTCACCTGCTACAATCAGAGTTCCGCAAAGGTTGATTGTTTTCACTAAGTCTAATAAACGTTGTTGAAGATCGGCAGGATCTTGAACTTCTTTAAATTGATATAGTGCTGCAACAACCCAACCCGCGGTCGCTTGCTGTTCTACAGGTGCAAGCTGTTCTACAGTAGCGTTCATGGAAAACTCCAAATGTATTAAGATAGAAATTTAAGGCGCATATTTTAGCGCGAAAAGTTGTAATAAGCGAGAAAACCATAAAAAGTATATGGTTTATTTAAGGAGTCGGTTTTGAGTAGTGATCATCGAATGCTCTCTCTCACCCCATGTGCAGGGCGTTGTTCAACAGTTTTTGGTGATCAGGTTTGCCGTGGTTGTCGTCGTTTTAACCATGAAGTGATTCAATGGAATACTTATACAGCAGAGCAACGTTTGGCTGTATGGAGGCGTTTAGATGATCAGTTGAATCAAATCCTAGTGCCCATGTTACCTCATGCGAACTTGCAGCATGTAGAAGGATTTATTTTAAGTAAACGTGTTCGGTTAATGGAAGGGGCAAGCAAAGGTCGTAAGCTCTATCACGCTTTAAAAATATGTGAAAAAAATAAGCATCTGGCAACAGAAAGTGGTTTGGGTATTTCAGAGCCTCAAGTCAAAACAATATGGGTTGAATTCGAAAGGCGCGTTTTAGCTTTAGCTAAAGCGAGTTATGAGTTAGCTTGGTTGAGAGCTGATGGAATTAGTCATCACTTATTAAGTGTGTTTGATGAAGAATAAGTTTGTAGATTGAATTGAATATACCTCAATAAAAAAAGCTGCCAGAAGGCAGCTTTTTTATCATTAATTTTCTTTCGAATATTAACGTTTGATATCGCGCTGAGTCGGGCCAGTATAAAGCTGGCGAGGACGACCGATTTTGTAAGGTGCGCTGTGCATTTCTAACCAGTGGCTGATCCAACCTACTGTACGTGCAAGTGCAAAGATTACCGTAAACATTTCTGTAGGGATACCAATCGCTTTAAGGATGATGCCTGAATAGAAATCTACGTTAGGGTAAAGTTTACGTTCAACGAAGTACGGGTCGTTCAATGCAATACGCTCAAGTTCCATAGCAAGCGCTAATTGAGGATCATTGATATTTAATGCTGCAAGAACTTCGTCACAAGTTTGTTTCATGACTTTTGCACGTGGGTCGAAGTTTTTGTAAACACGGTGACCGAAGCCCATGAGTTTAACTTCTTTACGTTTTACTTTTTCCATGAACTCGGCAACGTTTTCTACACTACCGATTTCATCAAGCATTTTAAGTACAGCTTCGTTTGCACCACCGTGAGCAGGCCCCCAAAGTGCAGAAATACCTGAAGAGATACATGCGTATGGATTTGCACCAGTAGAGCCAGCAAGACGTACTGTAGATGTCGAAGCATTTTGTTCGTGATCAGCATGAAGCGTGAAGATACGATCCATTGCGCGAGCAAGAACAGGATTTACTTTGTAATCACGGTCAGCAGGGGTAGCAAACATCATGTGTAAGAAGTTTTCCGCGTAATTTAAGTCATTACGTGGATAGATGAATGGTTGACCTACTGTGTATTTGTAACTCCAAGCAGCAAGTGTTGGAATTTTTGCAATGAGACGAATCGCAGTGATTTCACGGTGATTGATGTCTTCAATGTCAAGATTGTTGTGATAGAACGCAGATAATGCACCAACAACACCAACCATGATTGCCATTGGGTGAGCATCACGACGGAAACCATTGAAGAAACGGCTAACTTGATCGTGAACCATAGTGTGAGCACGAACTTTGGCATCAAATTCTGTTTTTTGTTCAGCGGTTGGAAGCTCGCCATTTAATAGCAAGTAGCAAGTTTCAAGGTAGTCTGCTTGAGTTGCTAACTGATCAATTGGGTAACCGCGGTGTAATAAAATACCTTTGTCACCATCAATGAACGTAATTTTAGACTCGCATGCAGCTGTCGCCATAAAACCAGGATCGAAAGTAAAATGACCTTCTTTCAATATGCTGCTGACATCAATTACATCTGGACCTAAAGTGCCACTGTAGATTGGTAATCCAATTTCTTTGCCATCAAGATGTAATACGGCTTTTTTGCCATTTGCTTCAGACATTCAATAGATCTCCTGTCCTGGTGAATGTTGATCTGACCCGAAATCCTAATGTTCTCATGTGCGAATCAGACGCTGTCAAAATTTGCTATAAGATTAGTGAGTACTGAAATTTTGTCAATTATACTTATGGATAAAAAATGACGATCCCACAGAGGGTTAGTCATCAAGACCCGAGCAAAAAAAGTCAGTAAAATCACTGCATCGGGATCGTATAATAAGTCAATTCAATAAGAACGTGCAGAAAAAAAATGAAGTATGAGTACAATTGTAAGCAAATTTTAAAATTAAGATTAAAAATGACAAGTCGGTAGAAAATGCCAATCCAATTAAAAAAATCATAAAACTCATGGTGTAATTTCAAATTGCTAATCAAAAAAAACTCTATTTTTATTTAGTTGTAACAAAGAATATTGGTGTTTTTTTAAGTTTAATTGTATAAAAAATAGCTAATTGAACTGCATTAAAATAATAAAAACTCTTATTCGCAGTAAAAATTGCTTTCTCAAATGTATTTTAGATTGACTGATTTGGGTGGAATATAAGTACGTTCACTTATTTGAATAGTAGCTTTTATTGAAAATATGATGAGTTACTAACATTTTTCTATTTATATGATGAATTTATAACTTTATCTTTAGTCTAAAACTTACTTATTTAAAAGAAATTTCAGAAAAAATGAAATTAAATAAAAAGTTATTTTAAACAATAACATGGTGAAAATATGTATACCTTTTTAATAGGGTTAATAGGGTGATATCATTGTGAATGATTCTTATTTAATTGTTTTTTGCTTAAATGGGAAAGTGGATTGTTTGTATTTTGATACTTCGCGTTTTATAATTCAGTGTCGTTTATAGGTTAGGCATGAGCTGTGCTTGCCTAACAATGCCAGCTTTCCTTGGAATTAATTCAACAAACTCCGGTCGGAGTTTCTACCTACAGGATGCCCGCTGTGAAAAGCAACAGACCTGTCAATTTGTCCATGGGTCAGGTGTTAGCGGTAAATTTACGCTCACCCGTGGCTATTGCATCAATTTTACACCGTTTATCAGGTGTCATCGTTTTCTTATTAGTACCAGTTCTATTATGGATTTTAGATAAATCATTATCTTCACCAGAAGGATTTGACTACGTTAAAAATGTCGTGTTTGGAAATATCCTTGTACGTTTTATCGTTTGGGTATTTGTAGCCGGCTTATTATTCCACTTTATTGCTGGAGTGAAGCACTTACTTGCAGATTTAGGTTTTGCTGAAGAACTGCAAAGTGGTCGTATTGCAGCGACAATTTCATTGATCTTATCTGTGGTAGCCATTATCGCAGCCTTTGTATGGATTATGTTCTAATGAAAAGTGCTACAGGTTTAACTGGTTCAGGTTCTCGTGATTGGTTTATCCAGCGTGTAAGTGCGGTTGTACTAGCAGCCTATACTGTTGTTCTTTTGGGTTGGATTCTCTGCAAAGGCGGATTTGACTATCAACAATGGGCTGGTTTTATGATGACATTACCAATGAAGATTTTTTCTTTATTGGCAATTTTATCGCTTATCGCACACGCATGGATTGGTATGTGGCAAGTTTTTACTGACTATGTCACTACTCGTCAAATGGGTCCTTCAGCGAAAGGTTTACGCCTTGTACTGACGACGGCTGTCATTATTGCAGTGTTTGTGTACGCAATCTGGGGTATCCAGATTTTCTGGGCGAATTGATAGGAAGACATCATGGGCGCGATAACCCCTAAAGAAGATTATTCAAATATTCAAAACCTCACTTTCGATGCAGTGATCGTTGGTGGTGGTGGTTCAGGTATGCGTGCATCTTACCAACTCGCTCAAGCGGGTTTGAAAGTTGCAGTACTGACTAAAGTTTTCCCGACACGTTCGCACACTGTAGCTGCTCAAGGTGGTATCGGTGCGTCGTTAGGTAATATGCAAGAAGATAACTGGCATTTCCATTTTTACGATACAGTAAAAGGTTCTGACTGGTTAGGTGACCAAGACGCAATTGAATTTATGTGTCGTGAAGCGCCAAAAGTTGTGTATGAACTTGAACACATGGGTATGCCGTTTGACCGTAACGCGGATGGTACAATTTACCAACGTCCGTTCGGTGGTCACTCTGCTAACTATGGTGATAAACCAGTTCCACGTGCTTGTGCAGCTGCGGACCGTACAGGTCATGCATTATTGCACACGCTTTATCAAAGCAACGTGAAAATGGGTACTCAATTCTTCGTTGAGTGGATCGCTCTTGATTTGATCCGTAACGAAGCTGGTGATGTTCTTGGTGTAACAGCGATTGACCAAGAAACTGGTAACATTTCAGTATTCCAAGCAAAAGCGACATTATTTGCTACTGGTGGTGCTGGTCGTGTTTACCGTGCATCAACAAATGCTTATATCAACACTGGTGACGGTCTTGGTATGGCTGCTCGTGCTGGTATTCCATTGCAAGATATGGAGTTCTGGCAATTCCACCCAACGGGTGTTGCGGGCGCTGGTGTATTGTTGACCGAAGGTTGTCGTGGTGAAGGTGCAATCCTTCGTAATAAAGACGGCGAACCGTTCATGGAACGTTATGCACCGACTTTAAAAGACTTGGCTCCACGTGATTTCGTTTCACGTTCTATGGACCAGGAAATTAAAGAAGGTCGTGGTTGTGGTCCAAAAGGTGATTATATCTTACTTGATATGACTCACTTGGGTGCTGAAACAATCATGAAGCGTTTACCATCTGTATTTGAGATTGGTAAAAAATTCGCGAACGTTGATATCACAAAAGAAGCGATTCCTGTAGTACCAACAATCCATTATCAAATGGGTGGTATTCCTACGAATATGCATGGTCAGGTGTGTTTACCTGAAGTGGGTACAGACAACTACACTAAACCTGTAAAAGGTTTCTATGCAATTGGCGAATGTTCTTGTGTATCAGTACATGGTGCAAACCGTTTAGGTACGAACTCACTTCTTGACTTGGTTGTATTTGGTAAAGCTGCTGGTGAGCACATTATCGATTACGTAACTAAGCATCATGGTGATGAATACGCACCACTTCCAACAGATGTATTGGGGCAAACACTAGCTCGTGTACGTAAGTTGGATGACTCAACTTCTGGTGAAAATGCTCAAGAAGTTGCTGATGTAATTCGTGATATCGTTCAAGATCACGCTGGTGTATTCCGTACTCAAGCATTGCTTGATAAGGGTGTAAAAGAGATTCTTGCTCTTGAGCCACGTGTGCGTAATATCCACTTGAAAGATAAATCTAGAGTATTTAACACTGCGCGTGTTGAAGCACTTGAAGTTGAAAACTTGTATGAAGTTGCAAAAGCAACTCTGATTTCAGCTGCTGCGCGTAAAGAGTGTCGTGGTGCGCATACTGTAGTTGATTATGAATTACCAGCTGATCACCCAACTTATTCATACGGTCGCCGTGATGATGAGTGGATGAAACATACGTTATGGTATTCATCAGATAACCGTTTGGAATATAAGCCAGTGCGCTTCAAACCGTTGACTGTTGATGCAATTCCGCCAGCACCACGTACATTCTAATCGGGAGTATAAAGATGAGTAGAGGTACTCGTACATTCGAAATCTACCGCTATGATCCTGATAAGGATAAAGCGCCGTACATGCAAACTTTCAAGCTTGAATTGACTGATAAGCACCGTATGTTGCTTGATGCATTACTTGCATTGAAAGTTCAAGACGAAACGTTAACATTCCGTCGCTCTTGCCGTGAAGGTATTTGTGGTTCGGATGGTGTGAATATCAATGGTAAAAATGGTTTGGCTTGTTTAGAAAACCTGAATGATTTACCAGAGAAAATCGTAATTCGTCCATTACCAGGTTTGCCGGTAGTTAAAGATTTGGTTGTTGATATGAACCAATTCTATGATCAATATGACAAGATTCAGCCATTCTTGATCAATAACCAACCAGCTCCACCTAAAGAGCGTTTACAATCTCCAGAAGAGCGTGAACACTTAAACGGTTTGTATGAATGTATTCTTTGTGCATGTTGTTCAACTTCATGCCCATCATTCTGGTGGAACCCTGACAAGTTCTTGGGTCCTTCAGCATTGTTGAATGCATACCGTTTTATTATTGATTCTCGTGATACTGCTACTGCAGACCGTTTGTCTCGTCTTGACGATCCATTCAGTTTGTTCCGTTGTAAAGGTATCATGAACTGTGTGTCAGTATGTCCTAAAGGTCTAAATCCTACAAAAGCAATCGGTCACATCCGTAATATGCTATTAGATCAAGCGGGTTAATTCTGCACAAATAGAGAGCGCACATCCTTGATGTGCGTTTTTTTTTAACTTTATAATGTAAACTTTAGACTTTGGTCGAAAAAGATGAGGTTTTTATATATTGCACCATATATTAAAAGATAAAATCGCATATGTATTTCGCCAGTTTATAGGTGGTATGTGTCAAAAAAATCAATCGTTCGTTAAGAACATGATACGATTTGCCACAAAGTTATAGGTGAAAAAAGCGTATACTAGTGAAATTAATTTAAGTAGCACGATCTTAGATCTGTGCTTAATTTTTATGGTTAAAGTCATTTTAGAAAAGTTAATTTTAAAGTTAATTTTTCTAAAAAGATTTGCAAAAAATTGCTCGGTTTTAATCGAGTATAAGGTGAGTGATGATGCCATTGAGGGTGTTGTGATTCATTAATTACCTATGGAGTTTCCTCTCTAGGTAGTATGACGCCCCATGGTCTTAAAGACCTGTTGGGTAAGTAATGCCTTTTTTACCAATTTGGCATTATGCATCATGGGTGTGCTTAAAAGGCAGCCTGTAATATTTTTTGCAATAGGAAATGGGTCCACAAATGCAAGAAGTTGCTGACGCATTGCGTCTTGACACTGAACTTTCCGCTGATAGTGCAGCGTATATTGAAGAACTTTACGAGCAGTACCTGTCTTCCCCAACCTCTGTAGCTGAGGACTGGCGCCAATATTTCGATAAATATCCAAAGGGTGACCAACCACACGGCGCTGTGCGTGAGCAATTCCTATTACTAGGACGTAATGCTAATCGTGTTCAACCTGTTGTACAAAGTACGGTAAGTACTGAGCATGAACGTCGTCAAATTGGCGTTTTACAACTTATTGCTGCTTATCGTAATCGTGGACATCAAAAAGCTAAATTAGATCCATTAGGTCTTGCTAAGCGTGAAGATATTCCTGATTTAGATCTTTCAGCACATGGTTTAACCAAATCAGATTTAGACACAGTATTCAACACAGGCAATCTTGAGATTGGCAAAAGCGAAGCAACGCTTGCTGAAATGATTGAAGCAATGGAAGCAATCTATTGTGGTTCAATCGGTGTTGAATATATGCATATCGTGGACACAAAAGAAAAACGTTGGATTCAACAGCGTCTTGAAAGTGTTCGTGGTCAGCTTAATTTTACAAATGATCAAAAGAAAGGGTTCTTGGAGCGTTTAACCGCTGCAGAAGGGCTTGAAAAATTCCTAGGTAATAAATACGTTGGTGCTAAACGCTTTGGTGTAGAAGGTGGTGAATCTTTTATTCCTATGGTGAATGAAATCATTCAACGTGCTGGTGCTGTTGGTTGTAAAGAAGTTGTTATTGGTATGCCACACCGTGGCCGTTTAAATCTTCTTGTTAATATTATGGGTAAAAACCCTGCAGACTTGTTTGGCGAGTTTGAAGGTAAGGCTATTCATAAGAAAGGTTCTGGCGACGTTAAATACCACCAAGGTTTCTCAAGTAATGTAATGACTCCAGGTGGCGAAGTTCACTTGGCATTAGCATTTAACCCATCTCACTTGGAAATCGTTGGTCCTGTAGTTGAAGGTTCTGTGCGTGCACGTCAAGTGCGTCGTAGAGACATCGGCGGTGATGATGTATTGCCAGTAATTGTTCATGGTGATGCTGCATTTGCAGGTCAAGGTGTGAACATGGAAACCTTCCAGATGTCACAAACTCGTGGCTATACGGTTGGTGGTACTGTACACATTATCGTAAACAACCAAGTTGGTTTTACAACTTCTGACCCACGTGATGCGCGTTCTACTGAATATTGTACTGACGTTGCAAAAATGATTCAGACGCCAATCTTCCATGTGAATGGCGATGATCCTGAAGCAGTAATCTTTGCTACTCAATTAGCACATGATTTCCGTCACGAATTCCGTAAAGATGTTGTGCTTGACTTGTTCTGTTACCGTCGTCGTGGTCATAACGAAGCAGATGAGCCATCTGGTACACAACCATTGATGTATCAAGTGATTGCTAAAAAAGCAACAACTCGTACACTCTATTCAGATCAGCTTGTTCAACAAAAAGTAATTGATCGTGCTGAAGCAGACCAAATGGTTGAAGATTACCGTGCAGATTTAGAAGCCGGAAACCATGTGGCAAACGCTTTAGTACTTGAACCAAATACAAAAATGTTTGTTGATTGGACACCTTATTTGGGCCATGACTATACAGACGATTGGGATACTTCATTTGACTTAAATCGCTTAAAAGAATTAGGCGAAGGCATGAGCAAACTTCCGGAAGGATTTGTTATGCAGCGTCAAGTGCAAAAAGTAATTGAAGATCGTGTGAAAATGCAAACTGGTGAAATTGCATTGAACTGGGGTGCTGCTGAAACTTTAGCTTACGCAACCTTGATTGATGAAGATTACCTTGTTCGTATTACTGGTGAAGACGTTGGGCGTGGTACATTCTCACACCGTCATGCAAAATTGCATAATCAGGTAGATGGTTCAACATATATTCCACTTTGCAATGTCAAAGAAAACCAGCCTCGTTTTGCAATTTACGATTCTTTATTATCTGAAGAAGCTGTTCTTGCATTTGAATATGGTTATGCAACTACAATTCCTAAGAGCTTAATTATTTGGGAAGCACAATTTGGTGACTTCGTAAACTGCGCTCAGGTTGTAATTGACCAGTTTATTGCTTCTGGCGAGACTAAGTGGGAACGTGTTTGTGGTTTGACAATGTTGTTACCACACGGTTTCGAAGGTCAAGGCCCAGAGCATTCGTCAGCTCGTTTAGAACGTTTCTTACAGTTATGTGCTGAAGATAACATGCAAGTGATCACTCCAACGACACCTGCACAGATTTTCCATGCATTACGTCGTCAAGCTGTACGCCCAATTCGTAAGCCATTGATCGTAATGTCACCGAAATCTTTACTTCGTCATAAACTTGCTACTTCTACTTTAGAAGAGCTTGCAAATGGTTCATTCCAGACTGTAATTGATGAAATCGATCAAATTAACAAGTCAGATGTAACTCGTCTTGTACTTTGTGGTGGTAAAGTTTATTACGACTTACTCGAAAAACGTCGTGAACAAAACTTAACTAACGTCGCAATTGTACGTATTGAACAGTTATATCCATACCCAGAACAACGTCTTGCGGAAATCTTGGCTGCATATCCAAACGTGAAAGAACTTGTTTGGACACAAGAAGAGCCGAAGAACCAAGGCGCTTGGTTATTTATCGCACCGCGTTTATACGACGATATCTTAAAATCTGGCAAACAAATCCGTATCAGTTTTGCAGGTCGTGAAGCTTCTGCTGCACCAGCTTGTGGCTCACCGTACTTGCATGCAAAACAACAAGCTCAGCTAATTAATGATGCATTGGCAATCGAAGCTGAACAATCAGGAGATTCTCAATAATGGCAACCGAAATTAAAGCACCGGTATTCCCAGAGTCTGTTGCAGATGGAACCATCTCAACTTGGCATAAAAAGGTGGGTGAACCTGTATCACGTGATGAAGTAATCTGTGATATTGAAACCGACAAAGTTGTTTTAGAAGTGGTTGCTCCTGCAGATGGTAGCTTAGTTGCAATCATTAAAGGTGAAGGCGATACAGTTCTTTCTGACGAAGTGATTGCTCAGTTTGAAGCTGGTGCTGGTGCAGCGGCTGCTCCTGCAGTAGAGCAAGCAGTTGCTCAAACTCAAGCTGGTGCAGCTCCTGTTGTTGAGCGCACTGAAGCTGTATCTGGTCAAGCTCCTGCAGTTCGTAAAGCTTTGTCTGAAACTGGTATTGCTGCTGCTGACGTACAAGGTACTGGTCGCGGTGGTCGTATCACTAAAGAAGATGTGGCAAACCATCAAACTAAACCAGCTGCTAACGTTACTCCGTTAAGCGTAGCTGTTGGTGAGCGTATCGAAAAACGCGTTCCAATGACTCGTTTACGTAAGCGTGTAGCTGAGCGTCTTCTTTCTGCAACTCAAGAAACTGCAATGTTAACTACATTTAACGAAGTTAACATGAAGCCAATCATGGAATTGCGTAAGCAATATAAAGATGCGTTTGAAAAACGCCATGGTGCTCGTTTAGGCTTCATGTCATTCTTTGTTAAAGCTGTAACTGAAGCACTTAAGCGCTATCCTGCGGTAAATGCTTCAATTGATGGCGATGATATTGTTTATCATGGTTACTATGACATCGGTGTTGCAGTATCTTCTGATCGTGGTCTTGTTGTTCCAGTATTACGTGATACTGATCGTATGAGCTATGCAGAAGTTGAAGCAGGTATTGGTGCTTATGCTGCTAAAGCGCGCGATGGTAAATTATCTATCGAAGAAATGACTGGTGGTACTTTCACTATCACTAACGGTGGTACTTTCGGTTCATTACTTTCAACTCCAATTTTGAATCAGCCGCAAACTGGTATCTTGGGTATGCACAAAATCCAAGAGCGTCCTATGGCTGTAAATGGTCAAGTTGAAATCTTGCCAATGATGTATTTAGCGCTTTCTTATGACCACCGTATGATCGATGGTAAAGAAGCAGTAGGTTTCTTGGTAGCAATCAAAGAATTGTTAGAAGAACCAGCTAAACTCATCCTTGATCTTTAATTTCTTCGAATAATATTACCGAGATAGAGTGATCCTCTATCTCGGACCATGGAGATAAACAATGTCTCAACAATTTGATCTTGTTGTTATTGGCGGTGGTCCTGGTGGTTATGAAGCTGCAATTCGTGCGGCTCAACTAGGCTTTAAAGTCGCTTGTATCGAAAAACGTATTCACAACGGTAAGCCATCTTTAGGTGGTACATGCTTAAACGTAGGTTGTATTCCTTCTAAAGCATTACTTGATTCTTCTCATCGTTATGAAGATACAGTGCATCATTTAGCTGATCACGGTATTACTACAGGTGAAGTGAATTTTGATCTTGCTAAGCTTCTTGCTCGTAAAGACAAAATTGTTGACCAATTAACTGGTGGTATCGATCAATTGCTTAAAGGCAACGGTATTGAGTGGTTAAAAGGTACTGGTAAATTACTTGCTGGTAAAAAAGTTGAGTTTGTTTCACACGAAGGTGAGACTCAAGTTTTAGAACCTAAATACGTGATTCTTGCGTCTGGTTCTGTACCTGTAAATATTCCAGTAGCTCCTGTAGATCAAGATATTATTGTTGATTCAACTGGCGCATTAAATTTCCCAGAAGTACCTAAACGTTTAGGTGTTATTGGTGCTGGTGTAATCGGTTTAGAGCTTGGTTCTGTTTGGCGTCGTCTTGGTTCTGAAGTTGTTGTATTTGAAGCAATGGATGCATTTTTACCAATGGCTGATAAAGCTTTGGCAAAAGACTACCAAAAACTTTTAACTAAGCAAGGTCTTGATATTCGTATTGGCGCTAAAGTTGCTGGTACTGAAGTTAATGGTCGCGAAGTGACTGTTAAATACACTCAAGGTGGCGAAGAAAAAACTCAGACTTTTGACAAATTAATCGTTTGTGTAGGCCGTAAAGCTTATGCAGAAGGTTTGTTGGCAGATGATTCAGGCATTAAATTGACTGAACGTGGTCTAGTTGAAGTAAACGATTACTGTGCAACTTCTGTAGAAGGTGTATATGCAATTGGTGACTTGGTTCGCGGTCCAATGCTTGCTCATAAAGCAATGGAAGAAGGTGTAATGGCTGTTGAGCGTATCCACGGTCATGCAGCTCAAGTGAACTATGACACAATCATTTCTGTTATCTATACACATCCGGAAGCGGCATGGGTTGGTTTAACTGAAGAACAAGCTAAAGAAAAAGGTCATGAAGTTAAAACTGGTCAATTCGGTTTTGCTGTAAATGGTCGTGCTTTAGCAGCGGGTGAAGGTGCTGGTTTCGTTAAGTTTGTTGCTGATGCAAAAACTGACCGTTTATTAGGTATGCATGTCATTGGACCTGCTGCATCTGATATCGTACACCAAGGTATGATCGCACTTGAATTTGTATCTTCTATTGAAGATCTTCAGTTAATGACATTTGGTCATCCAACATTCTCTGAAGTTGTTCATGAAGCTGCACTTGCTGTAGATGGTCGTGCAATTCACGCGATTCAACGTAAGCGTAAATAAAATAAAGAGCGGTTCTCCGCTCTTTTTCACATTTGATGGTGTGATTAAAAAAACATCAAGGTGATAGAGGTAGACAGCAATTTGCATATACAACATGAGAATGTTGCGCAAATTGAAGACAACAAACAAAGTTAAGTAGGTAACTAAATGAACTTACATGAGTATCAAGCTAAAGCGTTATTGAAAGAATATGGTATGCCGGTACAAGAAGGTATCTTGGCAACCAATGCAGACGAAGCAGTTGCTGCATTCGAACAGCTTGGTGGTAAATTCGCGGTAATGAAAGCGCAAGTTCATGCTGGTGGTCGCGGTAAGGCTGGTGGCGTTAAAGTTGCAAAATCTAAAGAAGATGTTATCGAATTTGCAAACAACATTATTGGTACTCGTCTTGTAACGTATCAAACTGATGCAAATGGTCAACCTGTAAACAGCATTATTGTTGCTGAAGACGTATATCCAGTTGAGCGCGAGCTTTACTTGGGCGCGGTTGTAGACCGTTCTAGCCGTCGTATTACTTTCATGGCTTCTACAGAAGGTGGTGTAGAAATCGAGAAAGTTGCAGAAGAAACTCCAGAAAAAATTATCAAAGTTGAAGTTGATCCATTAGTTGGCTTACAACCATTCCAAGCGCGTGAAGTTGCGTTTGCTTTAGGTTTGAAAGACAAGCAAATCAGCCAATTTGTTAAAATTATGGCTGCTGCTTACCAAGCATTTGTAGAAAATGACTTTGCATTATTCGAAATTAACCCACTTTCAGTTCGTGAAAATGGCGATATTTTATGTGTAGATGCAAAAGTTGGTATCGACTCTAACGCGCTTTACCGTTTACCTAAAGTTGCTGCTTTACGTGACAAATCTCAAGAGAATGAGCGTGAGTTAAAAGCATCTGAATTTGATCTTAACTATGTTGCTTTAGAAGGTAACATTGGTTGTATGGTTAACGGTGCTGGTCTTGCAATGGCAACTATGGACATCATTAAACTTTATGGTGGTCAGCCTGCAAACTTCCTTGACGTTGGTGGTGGTGCAACTAAAGAACGTGTAATCGAAGCGTTCAAAATCATCCTTGCTGATACATCTGTACAAGGTGTTTTAATCAACATCTTCGGTGGTATCGTACGTTGTGACATGATTGCTGAAGCGATTATTGCAGCGGTTCAAGAAGTAAACGTAACTGTTCCAGTTGTTGTTCGTTTAGAAGGTAACAACGCTGAATTAGGTGCTAAATTACTTGATGAATCTGGTTTGAAATTAATTTCTGCGAACGGCTTGTCTGATGCCGCAGAAAAAGTTGTAGCTGCAGTTAAAGCGTAAGGGGAGTATCAATCATGAGCGTATTAATTAATAAAGACACTAAAGTATTGGTACAAGGTTTTACTGGTAAAAACGGTACTTTCCACTCTGCACAAGCTTTAGACTACGGTACAAAAGTTGTTGGTGGTGTTACTCCAGGTAAAGGTGGTACAACTCACCTTGACTTGCCAGTATTCAACACAATGAAAGAAGCTGTACGTGAAACAAATGCAGATGCATCTGTAATCTATGTACCAGCTCCATTCGTTTTAGACTCTATCGTTGAAGCGGTTGATTCAGGTGTTGGCCTAATCGTTGTGATCACTGAAGGTGTTCCAACAATCGACATGCTTAAAGCAAAACGCTACTTAGAAACTAACGGTAACGGTACTCGTTTAGTTGGTCCTAACTGCCCAGGCGTGATCACTCCGGGTGAATGTAAGATCGGTATTATGCCTGGTCACATCCACCAACCAGGTCGTATTGGTATCATTTCACGTTCAGGTACATTGACTTATGAAGCTGTTGCTCAAACAACTAAGCTTGGTTTAGGTCAATCTACTTGTATCGGTATTGGTGGTGACCCAATCCCAGGTATGAACCAAATCGAAGCTCTTCAATTGTTCCAAGACGATCCAGATACTGATGCTATCATCATGATCGGTGAGATCGGCGGTACAGCGGAAGAAGAAGCTGCTGAATTCATCAAATCTAACGTGACTAAGCCTGTAGTAGGTTACATTGCTGGTGTAACTGCACCTAAAGGTAAGCGTATGGGTCACGCTGGTGCGATCATTTCTGGTGGTCAAGGTACTGCTGAAGAGAAATTCGCTGCATTTGAACGCGCGGGAATGGCTTACACTCGTAGCCCAGCTGAGCTTGGTTCAACAATGTTGAAAGTTTTAAAAGAGAAAGGTTTAGCTTAATCGCTTTATCCTGAATCTTAAAAAACACCGTATCTGAAAATGATGCGGTGTTTTTTTTATCTCTAAAATTAAAAGTAATTCATCAAAAATAATATTTCTAAAGAAGACAAAATAAAATGTTTAAGCAAAAAAATACGCAATGATTGGGGTGATCATTGCGTAGAACAACGAATCTGTAAAAAACAGTTTCGGTTGAAGGAGAAATGTCCTGAGGTTCATATGATGTAACCTACACAATGAATAATAGAGATAGTTAAGAAATTCTTCATCGCTATTAGCGTTAATAAGTGTTACTTCACGTTAATAGGGTAAAAGCATGTGAATAAGAAGGAATATATTAGGAATTCTAAAAAAGTGAGTCTAATGAGCCAAAAAAAAGCCCCGAAGGGCTTTTCGTTATAAATAGCATTAGAATTTAAATAACCCTAAACCGTCTTTAACTTCATCTAAGGTTTGCTGAGTGATAAGACGGCATTTATCTGTACCTTGACGTAAAACATCCATAATGTAATCAGGATCTTTAGCAAGTTCTTCACGACGTTCACGGATAGGGGTGATCAATTCTTTCAAAACACCCTCAAGACGTTTTTTAACAGTTCCATCACCTAGACCGCCGCGACGATAATGCGCTTTTAATTCTTCAACTTCTTCTTTATTTGGATCAAATGCATCTAAGTAAGTAAATACAATGTTTCCTTCAACCTGACCTGGATCTTCAATACGAAGATGATTTGGGTCGGTATACATTGCATTTACAGCTTTTTTGATGTCTTTATCAGAAGCATTTAAAACAATGGTATTGCCTAATGATTTAGACATTTTTGCCTTGCCGTCAAAACCAGGTAAACGTGCCATATTTGAAAGCAAAGCTTTACATTCAGGTAAAAGGTCTTGGCCAATTTGACGGTTTATTCGACGTACAATTTCATTGGTTTGTTCAATCATTGGAATCTGATCTTCACCCACTGGAACTACAGTCGCTTTGAAAGCAGTAATATCAGCAGCTTGTGCAACAGGGTAGCAGAGGAAACCAGCCGGAATGTCACGCTCGAAACCGCGCATTTGAATTTCAGACTTAATGGTCGGGTTACGTTCTAAGCGTGCAACCGTCACGAAGTTAAGATAGAGCATGGTGAGCTCATTCAGTGCTGGCAAGCATGATTGTACGCAAATCGTGGTTTTTGTTGGATCAATGCCTACAGCTAAATAATCTAGAGCAACTTCCAAAATATTGCGACGGACTTTATCTGGATTATCTGCATTGTCTGTTAATGCTTGAGCATCTGCTAATAAGAGATGTTGATGATGGCTATCCTGTAAACCTACACGAGAACGCAAAGAACCGACAAAATGCCCAAGATGAAGTTGTCCGGTTGGGCGGTCGCCTGTCAAAATAATTGGACGCTGATCAACATTACTCATTATTTATTCCACTGTCTTATTGGCTTAATCAGGGGTAGTAAGCCCTGCAATATAAAAGATTGGCATTATTGTACGGGAAATAAAAAAAATTCGTCAGCGATTGGGTAAACTTTTCTTAAAATAATATTGTGAATTTATTCAGTAAAATTACAGAAATTCAAAAAAATCATCTTACAATAGCGTAATAAATACAAACTTGGATAAGAAATGGCAAGTGGCTTACTTTTATTACTAGATGATATTGCAACAATTTTAGATGACGTTGCTTTAATGAGCAAAGTGGCAGCAAAGAAAACTGCCGGAGTTTTAGGTGACGATTTAGCCTTGAATGCTCAGCAAGTGACAGGCGTCCGCTCAGACCGAGAGTTACCTATCGTTTGGAAGGTGGCGAAGGGTTCATTTGTTAACAAACTCATTTTAGTACCTTTAGCACTATTAATTAGTGTGGTTGCGCCTTGGCTCATTAACCCTTTGTTAATGCTAGGTGGTTTGTTTTTATGTTATGAGGGAGTAGAAAAAGTTCTTCATACCATTATGCATAAAAAGTCTTCTACTCCAGAGGAGGCCAAAGCAGAGCTTGAAAATGAAGAATTAGACTTAGCAACATTTGAAAAAGATAAAATCAAAGGTGCTGTTCGGACAGACTTTATTTTATCTGCCGAAATCGTCGTGATTACCCTCGGTACAGTTGCTACAGCTACTTTAATGACTAAGGTAAGCGTTCTAAGTGTTATTGCAATTGTGATGACGATTGGTGTTTATGGCTTGGTTGCCATGATTGTTAAGATTGATGATCTTGGATTATATCTAACGGATCAAACGGCATCTTTTAAGCAGACTTTAGGTCGTGGCTTGCTCGCATTTGCACCTATTTTGATGAAATTACTCTCTATTGTCGGCACTATCGCGATGTTTTTGGTAGGCGGTGGGATTATTAACCATACGATTCCATTACTTCACCATCTGACTGAGAATACAGTTGATCATGTTGAGACTATACCAGCGGTAGGAAATATTATTGGCGCTTTAACACCCACACTAATTAATTTGAGAATAGGACTTGTTGCAGGTGCAATTGTTCTATTAATCGTGAGCTTAATACAAAAAATGTGGCCAAAAAAAGCATCGGGTTCATGATGCCATTCTAAAATAAGAGGGAAATTATGCGCTGGAAAGGTCGTCGAATTAGTACCAATGTTGAAGACCGTCGAGGTGGTGGCGGTGTTAGAGCAGGTGGTATCAGCATTATTGGTTTGGTTGTTGCATTTGTTGCGTGGAAGTTTTTTGGGGTTGATCCACAACAAGCTTATCAGGCAACTCAGCAGGTCACTGCATCACAACAGTCAAATGCAACTGCACCAGAAAGTTTAACAGCCGAGCAAAAAGAAGCCTCTGATTTTGTTGGAACTGTTTTGGCTGATACAGAGGATACGTGGACTCCTATATTTAAACAGTTAGGTAAAACATATACACCGCCAAGATTGGTGTTGTTTAGTGGCATGATTCAGTCAGGGTGTGGTACTGCCCAATCTGCAATGGGGCCATTTTATTGTCCGGCAGACCAGAAGGTTTATATCGATACAGAATTCTTTAAAGATATGCGTCAGCAAATGGGAATTTCTGGTGAGCAAAACCAATCTGAACTTTCCAGACAAGATCAGGCTGGCGATTTTGCTCAAGCTTATGTTGTCGCCCATGAGGTAGGGCATCATGTTCAAACCTTGCTTGGTATTTCCTCACAAGTACAACAAGCCCGTGCACAAGCAAGCCAGAGAGAAGGTAATCAATTATCTGTTCGCCAAGAATTGCAAGCCGATTGTTTAGCTGGTATTTGGGCGAGTCATAATCAGCAACGTACTCAATTTTTAGAGCAAGGTGATATAGAAGAAGCGATGGATGCTGCTCAAAAAATTGGAGATGATTATTTACAGAAGCGCTCTACTGGTCAGGTTGTTCCAGATAGCTTTACTCATGGTAGTAGTGAACAGCGAATGCACTGGTTTCAGGTCGGTTTAAAAACTGGCGATATTAACCAATGTGATACTTTTAACAATCCAGTTTAAGATTTTATAGGGTGAGTCTTGTTAAATATATTTAAGAAGCTCATCCATTTTCCTTTAGATCATAACTATAAATAATGTTAAGAAATTTAACAGAGTGATGGATTGTTCAATCAATTCGTTAAACTTGTGTTCTAGTTTTTGTTTTTAAGATTATGGCATTGTTAATGCCAGATTTTTTGTTCAGTTTGGTCGATCTAGCAAAGTTTCTTTTATTTGGTCGTTGACCCAGAAGAAGGGTATTCATGGGTAATTTTTTTCTACTACAAGCACTTACAGTGGTTTTTGCGCTCTCAATAGCCACCACGATTTTTAATAAGCGTATTTTGGGCTTTCCACAGGCTATTGGTGTACCTCTGGTTTCGGCAATTTTTGTCTTTATTTTGCAATGGGGGGCTAGTCTGTTAAATGGTAACGAATTTATTACCATCAATATCCACCATATTGAGGAAGTAGTACGCAATATCGACTTCTACGATTTTTTAATTAATGGTGTGATCTGTTTTATTCTAACTTCTTCAGCACTTAAATTTAAAATTTCTGATTTAAGAAGTTACTGGAAGCAAATCAGTATTTTGGCCACCATTGCATTAGTCATTTGCGCCGTTTTATTTGGTGGATTGCTCTATGGGTTTCAACTACTGGTTGGATATCATGTACCAATTCTGGTGCTTTTACTTTTAGGTGCAGCTTTAGGAGCAACAGACCCTATTGGTATTAAAGGTGTACTGAGTTCGATTCGTGCACCGCATCATTTGATTGTTAAGCTAGAAGGCGAGTCTCTATTTAATGATGCAATGTGTATTGCATTATTTATGACTTTGCTCAATGTTTTACAGGGCGAACATTTCTCATTGATAGCGACACTAGAAGCTTTACTCTATGAAATCGTTGTTGCGGTCGGGATTGGTTGGGCATTTGGGGTAGGGGTGTTACGTCTATTACGTGGTAAACACGAAATGGAGTCTCTGATTCTCACAACAGCTTTGCTCGCGAGTGGAGCATATTTGGTTGCTTTGTTTGCCCATGCATCAGCACCGATTGCTTGTGTAATTGGCGGTTTAATTGTTGGAAACAAATGGAAAGAAATACGAGAAGAGCGAGAGATTCAAGAAGTTAATCATTTTTGGCATACCGTAGAAGGAATCATCAACTCATTCCTGTTTACTTTAATTGGCTTAGAGTTATTTATTCTTGATTTAAACTTTAGCCTAATTTTAGGTGGTATTGTTGCATTCTTTATACTTCATATCTCTCGTTTTGCGGCCAACTTCATGGCTTTTGCCTTTTTCCCGAACATGCGGAAAATGAAAAGTTATAATGGTAGTCTAACGATTCTATCTTGGGGTGGGGTACGAGGCGGAATTTCACTTGCATTGATTTTGGCAGTGGCCAATATTCCCGCATTAAGTCCATATAGCAGTATCCTGATTGGCTATACTTTTATTAGTGTGTTGTTATCAGGCATCGTATGTGGTCTGGGTCTTCCTGCTGTGATGAATGCTTTTTATTACAATCCGAATGAAGAAACCGAAGGACTAAAAGGTCTATATCAAAGATTGTGTCATAAGATGAATCGGAGAGGCTTTCAATATATTGTAGGTGAAGATGCACTGGGTAGAGAAACGATTACCGTTTTTAATCCAGATATTCTGGTAGACCAAAAAACTGAAGATGGAATTGCAACAATGCATGACCCAAATAAGTTACAAGAAGTAAAACGATTTGAGAGTCCTGATAATTTCTAAATATTTGCAGTTTTAAATTTTATAAGATATTTAAAAATTAGGTTTTAGTGTAATAGTGAAATATTACCTAAAGCCTTTTTTTTCTATATATATCATTAATAATATATTTTATTTTATTAAGATATTAATAATTGTTATATGAATATTTTAATTAAATGACATTTCAACAAATGGTAAATAATAAAGTAAGAAATTTGTTTTATATATAAAACATTTAACGCAATTTTTCATTAAATTAAAACAAGAAAAACTTAAAGAGGACTTATATATAATTTGTATTAATTAAAATTTTTTCTATAGGTACTTTAGTATTTGTTTTTTTTATTTTAAAGTGGTTAATGTAAAAATGATCACATTACTTAATGTTTTTAAGTTGTAGGTCAAAAACTTGAAAACATTAAGTAAAAAGAATTATACATAAAATCATTTAAATCAATAATATAAAAGGAATACAGATATGCCTGAAATACAAATTATTGCCAAGGATAGTCACGACACCTTGTCAACCATCAAGGGAACTTCCGCATCGCTTACAGAAGCGTCGGTGGTATTAGTAAAAGTGGCTGCCAGTGATGTATTGGTGGTGAATAGGGAGGGAACCAATGCAGTCATTCGCCTTAAAAATGGCGAGACAATTGTTATTGAAGGCTTCTTTAGTGGAACAGCTGAGCCTAAAGATAACAGCCTGGTTTTCCAAGACGAAAATGGACAGTTAATTTGGGCAAAATTCAAAGATGCTGAAAATGATGCAGACGCCGATGCCGATGCCGATGCCGATGCCGACAGTGATGTTGAACCACAAGCACTCGTAGCTGAAGATTTACCAGCTGCTTTACCTGCAGAAGCACCACAAGAGTTAGTGTCTGATGTTATTTATCAGCCTATTTCTTCAATTGAACCATTGCTTTATCACGATGCGGGCATCAACCCATGGTTATGGGCTATCCCATTAGTTGCGGGTGGTATTATTGCCGCAGCATCAAACAGTGATAGCAATGATGACGACTCTTCAACACCTACCGACACAACACCACCAAATACAGATGGGGTAACTTTCTCAGTTAATCCTGTTACTTCAGATAATGTAATCAACTCATCAGAAGCAGCTGGTAACGTTACGATTACTGGTGTTCTTAAAAATATTCCAACAGATGCGGCGAATACAGCCGTTACAGTTGTTATTAATGGGGTGACTTATACCGCGACTGTAGACAAGGTTGCAGGTACATGGACAGTAAGCGTACCAGGTAGTGGTTTGGTTGCTGATACAGATAAAACGATTGATGCGAAAGTAACGTTTACAGATGCAGCAGGTAATAGCAGCACTGTTAACGACACACAAACATATACAGTAGATACCACAGCACCAGCAGCACCAGTGATTGATCCGGTGAACGAGACA
>NZ_KB849784.1:1038-1535 GCF_000368965.1 Acinetobacter calcoaceticus DSM 30006 = CIP 81.8 | reverse complement strand
GGCGATGAAGTTGAAGCAGTAGCAACAGATCCAGCTGGAAATACATCAGGACCTGCAACAGGCGTTGTTGATGCAGTAGCGCCGACAGTAGCGCTTAACGATCTATTGACCAATGACAGCACCCCTGCATTAACCGGTACAGTCAATGACCCGACAGCAACCGTGGTTGTGAATGTGGATGGTGTTGACTACCCGGCGACTAACAATGGTGACGGCACCTGGACGCTTGCAGACAATACCTTGCCGGCATTAACTGATGGTCCACACACCATTACCGTGACTGCAACAGATGCAGCAGGGAATGCCGGTACAGATACCGGTGTTGTGACAGTTGATACAGCTGCACCGAATCTACCAGTGATTGACCCGGTGAACGGGACAGACCCGATTACAGGTACAGCAGAACCTGGTTCAACAGTAACCGTAACTTATCCGGACGGTAGCACAGCAAGTGTTGTAGCTGGACCGGATGGTAACTGGACTGTGCCAAACCCAGG
>NZ_KB849784.1:0-1028 GCF_000368965.1 Acinetobacter calcoaceticus DSM 30006 = CIP 81.8 | reverse complement strand
CCGGATGGTAACTGGACTGTGCCAAACCCAGGCCTAAATGATGGCGATGAAGTTGAAGCAGTAGCAACAGATCCAGCTGGAAATACATCAGGACCAGCAACAGCTGTGGTTGATGCAGTTGGTCCAAATACGGATGGTGTCAACTTCGCAGTTGATTCGGTCACAGCTGACAATGTAATTAATGCATCAGAAGCAGCGGGTAATGTCACGATTACTGGTGTTCTGACAAACGTTCCTTCAGATGCGGCTACTACAGCCGTTACAGTTGTTATTAATGGCGTAACTTATACTGCAACTGTAGACGGCGTAGCAGGTACATGGACAGTAAGTGTACCGGGTAGTGGCTTAACGGCAGATGCAGATAAAACCATTGATGCCAAAGTAACGTTTACAGATGCAGCAGGTAATAGCAGCACTGTTAACGACACACAAACATATACAGTTGATACTACAGCACCAGCAGCGCCAGTGATTGACCCGGTTAACGGGACAGATCCAATTACAGGTACAGCAGAACCTGGTTCAACAGTAACCGTAACTTATCCGGACGGTAGCACAGCAAGTGTTGTAGCTGGACCGGATGGCAACTGGACTGTGCCAAACCCAGGCCTAAATGATGGCGATGAAGTTGAAGCAGTAGCAACAGATCCAGCAGGTAATCCGTCATTACCTGGAACAGCTATCGTTGATGCAGTTGGTCCGAATACAGATGGTGTTAACTTTACAGTTGACTCGGTCACAGCTGACAATGTAATTAATGCATCAGAAGCAGCGGGTAACGTTACGATTACTGGTGTTCTGACAAACGTTCCAGCAGATGCGGCGAATACAGCCGTTACAGTTGTTATTAATGGCGTAACTTATACTGCAACTGTAGACAGCGTAGCAGGTACATGGTCAGTAAGTGTACCGGGTAGTGGCTTAACGGCAGATGCAGATAAAACCATTGATGCGAAAGTAACGTTTACAGATACAGCAGGTAATAGCAGCACTGTTAACGACACACAAACATATACAGTAGATACCAC
>NZ_KB849783.1 GCF_000368965.1 Acinetobacter calcoaceticus DSM 30006 = CIP 81.8 | reverse complement strand
AAGCCCAAAATAGAAATGTCCGGTTTCTCCAAAGTAAAAATGTCCGCTTTTAGAATATGCGCTTTTGCAATTTCCTTAGCGGACGGTTTGATATGTTGGTGTCTATGTCGGATAAAGAACTTAAACGATTGTCGGTCTTGCAAGAAATCTGTGATCAACGTATAACTCAATCCCAGGCTGCTCAGCTACTTCATATCTCAGAACGTCACATCAGACGCTTACTGCAGAAATACAAAGCTCAAGGTCCCGCTGCATTAGCCCATGCCGGTCGTGGCCAAATCAGCAATTCTAAACTTCCTGAAGAACTCAGACTTAAGTGTCTCAATATTGTTTCAGATCAACTTTATGGTTTCGGACCCACTTTAGCGCATGAAAAGCTCACCACCGTGCATGGATTCGATCTTTCAGTAGAAACCCTGCGTTCCTGGATGATTGCAGCCGATTTATGGATCCCTCGCTGCAAGCGCCTGAAACGACCATATCAGCCTCGTTATAACCGAGATTGTTATGGTGAATTGATCCAAATTGATGGCTCACACCATGATTGGTTTGAAGGTCGAGCACCTAAATGCTGTCTGCTAGTATTCATCGATGATGCCACAGGAAAATTGCAGCATTTACGCTTCTGTGCGTCAGAGTCAGCCTTTGACTATATGATTTCGACACGTTTATATATCGAACAGCATGGTAAGCCATTGGCATTTTACAGTGACAAACATTCAGTTTTTAGGGTGAATCAAAGTAGCAAGAAAGACACCAAGATTACCCAGTTTGGACGTGTTCTGAGCACTCTCAATATCGATATCATTTTCGCTAACTCCCCTCAAGCCAAAGGTCGTGTAGAACGAGCGAATAGAACACTTCAGGATCGTCTGATTAAGGAGATGCGTCTAGAAGGCATCAGTTCAATTGCAGATGCCAATAAGTGGCTGCCGTGCTTTATTGAGCAATTTAATCGTAAATTCGCCAAGATGGCTTTTAATTCCAAGGATCTACATCGGCCTATCGCTGAAACAGCCGAAGAATTAGATGATGTTTTTACCTGGCGTGAACCCCGCAGGGTCACGAACAGCTTGACGATTACTTATGATAAATGCGTATATATCTTGGAAAACAGCGAAGAAAATCAAAGATTGGGCGGCAAGTATCTTGAGTTCCTGGAATATCCGGATGGTACTGTAGCCATTGAATATCAGGGAAGAAAAATCAATTACAGCATCTTTGATAAATTAAGTCAGCTCAACCAGCGAGAGATCGTTGAGAATAAACGTTTGGGTTCTGTGCTGGCACATATTCAACAACAGCATGAACAACTGGAACACCAAAACAAACGCAATCGTTCTCAAAAGATGCCACGTAGACAAGCACAGAAAACAGCGATTGAACAACGAAATCTAAATCCTGTGCTTGACTTGGAAATGTCCATATAGGACATTTCTATTTGGTTATTAGGTAGGACATTTCTACTTGGGAATAACA
>NZ_KB849782.1 GCF_000368965.1 Acinetobacter calcoaceticus DSM 30006 = CIP 81.8 | reverse complement strand
CCCAGAATTTAAAGATGAAGCTGTTAAATTGATTACCGAACGTGGATATTCTGTCACTGATGTGGCTGAACGTTTAGGTGTATCACAGCACAGCATTTATAAATGGCTAAAGGCCGTACAGCCTTTACGCAACAACCCTGATGAACATGAACTACTCGAAGCAAAGAAAGAGATCCTTCGTCTTAAAAGTCAGCTTAAGCAAACTGAAGAAGAGCGAGATATCTTAAAAAAGGCCGCAAGGTACTTTGCAAGCCTGCCCGAGTAAAGTATCAGTTTATCCTTGAGTACAGCCATCAATTTAAGATTAAAACGATGTGTCGGGTTCTTAAGATTGCTCGTGCTGGCTATTACGCCTGGCTACATGAACCCGAATCAGGCAGAACAATTGAAGACAAACGGTTATTACAACTGATCCGCTCTTCTTATGATGCCAGTTATGGCATCTATGGTTAATCCTCCCATAAATAACCGAAGTTAAAAGTAGAGGTTAAGCAGCCATTAGAGGTGGCTTTCCTTTGTTAGCTTGATGTGGTCTTTCATGGTTGTAATGCCACAACCAGTTTGTTGCATAATCTTGTACTTCATCCAAAGTATCAAATAAATGCTTGCTCAGCCAACTATAACGTATGGTCCGATTATAGCGTTCAATATACGCATTCTGCTGTGGCTTACCCGGTTGAATATATTCAATACGAATACCGTGCTCAGTAGCCCAGCGCACAAATTCGTGACTGATAAATTCGGGACCATTATCGCATCGGATCACTAACGGTTTTTCTCTCCACTCCAGCAATTGATTCAACGTACGAATAACCCTGATTGTGGGCAATGAGAACCCTGCTTCAATGGCTAGGCCTTCGCGGCGGTAATCATCAATCACATTCAATAATCGAAACTTGCGACCATCGGAAAGCTGATCATGCATAAAATCTAATGACCAAACCTGATTTTCTCGGATTGGTTCTTTCAATGGTTCAGGCGCATGCCGTTTTAGTCTTCTTCTCGGTTTAATACGCAGATTCAGTGCCAACTCACAGTAAATGCGGTAAACCCGCTTGTGATTCCAGCAGCAACTCTCAACATGCCGTAAATACGAGAAGCACAAACCAAAGCCCCAATCGGAATTTTCCTCAGTGAGTTCAATGAGCTGTTCAGCAATGAGTGCATTGTCATCGCTGAGATTGGCTTGATAGCGGTAG
>NZ_KB849781.1 GCF_000368965.1 Acinetobacter calcoaceticus DSM 30006 = CIP 81.8 | reverse complement strand
TAGATTCTCTGTGGTAGCAGATGATTTTTATCGAGAATAAAGTCATCAATGAAGTTTTTGATCATTGGTCTAAATAATTTCTTCTGCCAACGATATATATTTTCAAAGATCCGCTCAAACTGGTTCTTTTGTATCTCAACGTAGGCCATCAAGGCTGAAAAAATATGATTCAAAATCAGTTTAGATCGTCTTACTTGAAACTTTTCAATATGACAAACCTGTTTAATCACCCGGTGATATTGCTCTATTTTCCAATGACTTGAATGTAATTCATGAAATCCCTCAAAGGACAATAAATCATCTTCATCTTGATGCACAATATAAAACCTCTGCTGTTCTTTTAACTGAGTCTTAAATAATTGTACAAAGCCAAAATCTTTGAGCCAGACTACTTGACCCTGATGGAAATCTGGCAATAAACGCAGTTGAAACCATTGTCCTTTTTCTGGGGAAACCTTACGGTTACAGTCGATACCAAACATAAATCGAATACCATATTTTCTTATGGTTTTTAGATTTCCAGTCGATGAATACCAACTATCACCTGTAATAAATTGAATCTTTGCACCCCAACTGAGTACTTCACTTAACATATCCATAAAGTAATCATTCTTGGTTTTACTTTCAGATTTGTCATAAATTCGGAAATTAATTGGAATATTTTGACCATTTTGATCTGTCGCATACAAGGTAATGAGATTAATACCCTTGACGGATCGGTGGTGTTTGCCTGACCAAAAATAGCTAACTAAGTCCATATGTTGACTATATGGTTTATCTAAAACAGTATCATCAATACTGACTATAAGTTTGTTATTATCAATATGTTGAATTGATTCTTGATATAGGTCGTGAGGTGTGTAATCTTCACGCTCTAGAAAGCGATTTACACTATCATGCGAGATATTATAAGTCTCGGCAAGTTGTGTGCAGCTAATAGAGTTCGGTTCTGTCATGAGAAAGCCCATATAAATGGGTAGAGTACAAGTTGCTGTAGAAGCATGTTTAATTCGTCTGATCACAGATACTTTATAAAGTATTTTAGTACTTTTTTGAATCCGTCAATGCGTAAG
>NZ_KB849780.1:2304339-2616090 GCF_000368965.1 Acinetobacter calcoaceticus DSM 30006 = CIP 81.8 | reverse complement strand
AAGATCATTAAGAGATTATGAAGAACAACTTGTGTGGATTTTTACTGATTGATTGATCGAAATATTATCATTGATTGATTGGTTTAAATTACTCGAAGTTTATTTGAGCGAAATTTAAGTCAGAAAATTGATGAGCCAGAATTGGCACCTTGTCTTTAATAAGGTGCAAAATGATTTTTAACTGAAGAGTTTGATCATGGCTCAGATTGAACGCTGGCGGCAGGCTTAACACATGCAAGTCGAGCGGAGTGATGGTGCTTGCACTATCACTTAGCGGCGGACGGGTGAGTAATGCTTAGGAATCTGCCTATTAGTGGGGGACAACATTTCGAAAGGAATGCTAATACCGCATACGTCCTACGGGAGAAAGCAGGGGATCTTCGGACCTTGCGCTAATAGATGAGCCTAAGTCGGATTAGCTAGTTGGTGGGGTAAAGGCCTACCAAGGCGACGATCTGTAGCGGGTCTGAGAGGATGATCCGCCACACTGGGACTGAGACACGGCCCAGACTCCTACGGGAGGCAGCAGTGGGGAATATTGGACAATGGGCGCAAGCCTGATCCAGCCATGCCGCGTGTGTGAAGAAGGCCTTATGGTTGTAAAGCACTTTAAGCGAGGAGGAGGCTACTGAAGTTAATACCTTCAGATAGTGGACGTTACTCGCAGAATAAGCACCGGCTAACTCTGTGCCAGCAGCCGCGGTAATACAGAGGGTGCAAGCGTTAATCGGATTTACTGGGCGTAAAGCGCGCGTAGGCGGCTAATTAAGTCAAATGTGAAATCCCCGAGCTTAACTTGGGAATTGCATTCGATACTGGTTAGCTAGAGTGTGGGAGAGGATGGTAGAATTCCAGGTGTAGCGGTGAAATGCGTAGAGATCTGGAGGAATACCGATGGCGAAGGCAGCCATCTGGCCTAACACTGACGCTGAGGTGCGAAAGCATGGGGAGCAAACAGGATTAGATACCCTGGTAGTCCATGCCGTAAACGATGTCTACTAGCCGTTGGGGCCTTTGAGGCTTTAGTGGCGCAGCTAACGCGATAAGTAGACCGCCTGGGGAGTACGGTCGCAAGACTAAAACTCAAATGAATTGACGGGGGCCCGCACAAGCGGTGGAGCATGTGGTTTAATTCGATGCAACGCGAAGAACCTTACCTGGCCTTGACATAGTAAGAACTTTCCAGAGATGGATTGGTGCCTTCGGGAACTTACATACAGGTGCTGCATGGCTGTCGTCAGCTCGTGTCGTGAGATGTTGGGTTAAGTCCCGCAACGAGCGCAACCCTTTTCCTTATTTGCCAGCGAGTAATGTCGGGAACTTTAAGGATACTGCCAGTGACAAACTGGAGGAAGGCGGGGACGACGTCAAGTCATCATGGCCCTTACGGCCAGGGCTACACACGTGCTACAATGGTCGGTACAAAGGGTTGCTACCTAGCGATAGGATGCTAATCTCAAAAAGCCGATCGTAGTCCGGATTGGAGTCTGCAACTCGACTCCATGAAGTCGGAATCGCTAGTAATCGCGGATCAGAATGCCGCGGTGAATACGTTCCCGGGCCTTGTACACACCGCCCGTCACACCATGGGAGTTTGTTGCACCAGAAGTAGGTAGTCTAACCGCAAGGAGGACGCTTACCACGGTGTGGCCGATGACTGGGGTGAAGTCGTAACAAGGTAGCCGTAGGGGAACCTGCGGCTGGATCACCTCCTTAACGAAAGATTGACGATTGGTAAGAATCCACAACAAGTTGTTCTTCATAGATGTATCTGAGGGTCTGTAGCTCAGTTGGTTAGAGCACACGCTTGATAAGCGTGGGGTCACAAGTTCAAGTCTTGTCAGACCCACCATGACTTTGACTGGTTGAAGTTATAGAAAAGAAGATACATAACTGATGATGTAAGCTGGGGACTTAGCTTAGTTGGTAGAGCGCCTGCTTTGCACGCAGGAGGTCAGGAGTTCGACTCTCCTAGTCTCCACCAGAACTTAAGAGAAGTTCGGATTACAGAAATTAGTAAATAAAGATTTAAATCTTGGTTTATTAACTTCTGTGATTTAAGTATCACGGTATTAAGCATGACCTGACGAAGGCATGTTTATTCATTAACAGATTGGCAAAATTGAGTCTGAAATAAATTGTTCACTCAATAATGAAGAGAGAGGAAGTAATTCTGATCTTGGAATTAATTGAGAACTAGCAAATTAACTGAATCAAGCGTTTTGGTATATGAATTAGATTGAAGCTGTACAGTGTTTAAATACACAGTACTTCAAACTGTAAGAGATTGATGAGAAATCATTGATCATGTCTTATTACTCCTTGTAGGTAATAACGACTGTTTGGGGTTGTATAGTCAAGTAATTAAGTGCATGTGGTGGATGCCTTGGCAGTCAGAGGCGATGAAAGACGTAATAGCCTGCGATAAGCTCCGGGGAGGCGGCAAATATCCTTTGATCCGGAGATTTCTGAATGGGGGAACCCACCTACTTTAAGGTAGGTATTGCAACATGAATACATAGTGTTGCAAGGCGAACGAGGGGAAGTGAAACATCTCAGTACCCTTAGGAAAAGAAATCAATTGAGATTCCCTTAGTAGCGGCGAGCGAACGGGGATCAGCCCATTAAGTTATGTGTGTTTTAGTGGAACGCTCTGGGAAGTGCGAACGTAGAGGGTGATATTCCCGTACACGAAAGGGCACACATAATGATGACGAGTAGGGCGAGGCACGTGAAACCTTGTCTGAATATGGGGGGACCATCCTCCAAGGCTAAATACTCCTGACTGACCGATAGTGAACCAGTACCGTGAGGGAAAGGCGAAAAGAACCCCTGTGAGGGGAGTGAAATAGATCCTGAAACCGCATGCATACAAGCAGTGGGAGCCGACTTGTTCGGTGACTGCGTACCTTTTGTATAATGGGTCAGCGACTTATATTCAGTAGCGAGGTTAACCGTATAGGGGAGCCGTAGAGAAATCGAGTCTTAATAGGGCGTTTAGTTGCTGGGTATAGACCCGAAACCAGGCGATCTATCCATGAGCAGGTTGAAGGTTGGGTAACACTAACTGGAGGACCGAACCCACTGTCGTTGAAAAGCCAGGGGATGACTTGTGGATAGGGGTGAAAGGCTAATCAAGCCTGGTGATAGCTGGTTCTCCCCGAAAGCTATTTAGGTAGCGCCTCGGACGAATACCATAGGGGGTAGAGCACTGTTTCGGCTAGGGGGTCATCCCGACTTACCAAACCGATGCAAACTCCGAATACCTATGAGTACTATCCGGGAGACAGACTGCGGGTGCTAACGTCCGTAGTCAAGAGGAAAACAATCCAGACCGCCAGCTAAGGCCCCAAAATCATAGTTAAGTGGGAAACGATGTGGGAAGGCATAGACAGCTAGGAGGTTGGCTTAGAAGCAGCCACCCTTTAAAGAAAGCGTAATAGCTCACTAGTCGAGTCGGCCTGCGCGGAAGATGTAACGGGGCTAAAACTATGTGCCGAAGCTGCGGATTTGACTTTTAAGTCAAGTGGTAGGGGAGCGTTCTGTAAGCCGATGAAGGTGTATTGAGAAGTATGCTGGAGGTATCAGAAGTGCGAATGCTGACGTGAGTAACGACAAAACGGGTGAAAAACCCGTTCGCCGAAAGACCAAGGGTTCCAGTCCAACGTTAATCGGGGCTGGGTGAGTCGACCCCTAAGGCGAGGCCGAAAGGCGTAGTCGATGGGAAATTGGTTAATATTCCAATACTTCTGTGTAATGCGATGAGAGGACGGAGAAGGTTAAGTCAGCCTGGCGTTGGTTGTCCAGGTGAAAGGAAGTAGGCATGCATCTTAGGCAAATCCGGGGTGCTCTATGCTGAGATCTGATAGCAAGCTGTACTTGTACAGCGAAGTGGCTGATACCATGCTTCCAGGAAAAGTCTCTAAGCTTCAGTTACACAGGAATCGTACCCTAAACCGACACAGGTGGTCAGGTCGAGTAGACCAAGGCGCTTGAGAGAACTCTGCTGAAGGAACTAGGCAAAATGGTACCGTAACTTCGGGAGAAGGTACGCTGTTGTTGGTGATGGAACTTGCTTCCTGAGCTGATGACAGCCACAGAAACCAGGCCGCTGCAACTGTTTATTAAAAACATAGCACTCTGCAAACACGAAAGTGGACGTATAGGGTGTGATGCCTGCCCGGTGCTGGAAGGTTAATTGATGGGGTTAGCGTAAGCGAAGCTCTTGATCGAAGCCCCAGTAAACGGCGGCCGTAACTATAACGGTCCTAAGGTAGCGAAATTCCTTGTCGGGTAAGTTCCGACCTGCACGAATGGCATAATGATGGCGGCGCTGTCTCCAGCAGAGGCTCAGTGAAATCGAAATCGCTGTGAAGATGCAGTGTACCCGCGGCTAGACGGAAAGACCCCGTGAACCTTTACTGCAGCTTGACATTGAACTTTGACCTTACTTGTGTAGGATAGGTGGGAGGCTTTGAAGTTGGAACGCTAGTTCCAATGGAGCCGTCCTTGAAATACCACCCTGGTAATGTTGAGGTTCTAACTCTGCCCCGTAATCCGGGGCGAGGACCATGTCTGGTGGGTAGTTTGACTGGGGCGGTCTCCTCCTAAAGAGTAACGGAGGAGTACGAAGGTGCGCTCAGCGTGGTCGGAAATCACGCGTAGAGTATAAAGGCAAAAGCGCGCTTAACTGCGAGACCCACAAGTCGAGCAGGTACGAAAGTAGGTCTTAGTGATCCGGTGGTTCTGTATGGAAGGGCCATCGCTCAACGGATAAAAGGTACTCTGGGGATAACAGGCTGATACCGCCCAAGAGTTCATATCGACGGCGGTGTTTGGCACCTCGATGTCGGCTCATCTCATCCTGGGGCTGAAGCAGGTCCCAAGGGTATGGCTGTTCGCCATTTAAAGAGGTACGCGAGCTGGGTTTAGAACGTCGTGAGACAGTTCGGTCCCTATCTACCGTGGGCGCTGGAAATTTGAGAGGATCTGCTCCTAGTACGAGAGGACCAGAGTGGACGAACCTCTGGTGTACCGGTTGTGACGCCAGTCGCATCGCCGGGTAGCTATGTTCGGAAGGGATAACCGCTGAAAGCATCTAAGCGGGAAGCCTACCTCAAGATAAGATTTCCCTAGGACTTTATGTCCTCTAAAGAGCCGTTCGAGACTAGGACGTTGATAGGTTGGATGTGGAAGCATAGTGATATGTGAAGCTGACCAATACTAATTGCTCGTGAGGCTTGACTATACAACACCCAAGCAGTTGTATATAAAGCATCAATCGATTCATTAATATGCAAAGCAACTTGATTTAGTTATACGCTTAGCTAAAATGAACAAAATATAGTAAGACTCAATCAGCCCATCTGTAAAGATTTGGAAAACGCATCGGCAACCAATAAGACCAATGCAAGTATCCATACCAGTTGTGCTGGCGACCATAGCAAGAGTGAACCACCTGATCCCTTCCCGAACTCAGAAGTGAAACCTCTTAGCGCTGATGGTAGTGTGGGGTTTCCCATGTGAGAGTAAGTCATCGCCAGCTCATTATTCAAACACCCTCAACTTAACAGTTGAGGGTGTTTTTTTATGCGCAAATTAAAATACACACATAAAATGTTGGGAAATATAGGGCAATAAAAATACTGATTCAAAATCAGATTTGTATACTAGCTGTGTTCTATGAATATAATAACGATGAAGTTTCTTATTTTTAGGTGTTTACGTGAAAATTAATTCCTTCTCTTCAATACCTGAAGACGATGAAGAACTCTCTCTCCCTGAATTGGTCTATTGGGCTTCTTTAGGCGATCTAGATGAAGTAGAACAATTACTTTTAGAAGGACAAGATCCTAATCAGACAGATGATGAAGGCTATAGTGCTCTACAAGCAGCTGCCGAGAATGATCATCTAGAGGTCGTTAAGCTATTAGTCGAAAAGGGAGCTCATGTCGACTATAAGAGTGAATACACAGCACTACAGCTTGCAGAAATGGCTAGTAATATAGATATAGTGAATTACTTAAAGAGTTTATGAAACTATAAATAAAGGCCTCTTTTATTTAATTGGAGGCCTTTTGTTTTTAAGCTAAATGATATTTCTGTAGTTTTTCAACAATTGATTGAAGTCCTTTTACTTCAAATTCATTAGCTTCGAATTTTTCATCTTTATTACGTTTAAATATATCCCGAATCTCTAGTACAGCATTTGGATCAATAATATTTAAACTTGAGGTGACTTGACGTATTTGGCTAATAGAGCGAGAGCCATTAGTTGAACCATATCCAATAAATGCAGCAGGTTTATCGCTCCATTCTTTACCTACGTAGTCGAGAGCATTTTTTAAGGCTGGACTGTAACCATGGTTGTATTCTGGGCTAATAAAGATAAAAGCATCTGCTTGAGCAATTTTGTTTGCCCATTCTTGTTGTTTAGGTTGATCATAAATTCCAGTGGCGGGTGGGTGAGAGCCTGAAAAAAAAGGTAAATCCCATTCTTTTAAATCGACGACTTCAGTTTGGAAATCGTTTAGACCCAATGTTGGAATTGTGGTTTCTAGCCAATTGGCAACTTTAATTGCTGTACGTCCTTCACGAACACTTCCTACGATAATATAGACCAGCATGTATGTTTCCTAAGAATTTTTATCTTTATAAGTTAATTCATTATATAGGTGGGAGAGAATATAGAATTTGTAAGGATTCTTATGTCATCAATAAAAGATTGAATAATAAAAAGCCCTCATTAAGAGGGCTTTTTATTTATATGAGCTTAATGCCCTGTTGGCCTTCGGGAGTTACCTTGAATATTTCTACTTCAAAGGTAATATTTTTCCCAGCTAACGGGTGATTAAAATCAATTTCTGTAATGTCATCATTTACCGACTTCACTACGCCGAATAAGGTTGTTTTTGCCTTATCTTCAAACTCAATCATATGGCCAGGAATAGGGCGTTGTTCAAACTTAACCGTATCGAAAGTTTGAATATTTTCTGGATTCCATGGTCCAAATGCATCTTCAGGTGGAAGATGCACCGTACGACGGTCACCTGCACGTAAACCAAATAAGGCTTTTTCAAAACCAGGTAAAAGGTTGCTGTCGCCAATAGTAAGAGTAACTGGTTCTTCACGGTTACGGGTATTATCGATTTCTACGCCATTTTCAATAGCTACTGAAAAATGTAGATCAACTTTAGAGCCGTCTGTAATACGAATTTCTTCGTTAGGTTGAATAATTTCGGTCATATTATGCATCCGAATTTTGGTTACGTTGCTTCTCAAGGAAGAATGTATCGATGAGTAGCAAGATGGTACCTAGGGTAATGGCACTGTCCGCAATATTAAAAGCTGGAAAGTGATGATTTTGGTAATAGACATGAATAAAATCGACAACATAGCCTAAAGTAATGCGGTCAATTAAATTGCCTAATGCTCCACCTAAAATTAAAGCGATGGCTACAGGTAGCACCACCATTTTTTTAGGCATACGAAGCAACCAAAATACAAAAAGTATTGAAACTAAGCCTGCTAAGGATGTGAAGAAATAGCGTTGCCATCCTCCTGCATCAGATAAAAAGCTAAAGGCTGCACCATAGTTATGTAATAGTGTCCAGTTTAAGAATGGAAGCACAGGCACTGGATCCGCATAGTTCAGATGTGTACTTGCAATCCATTTTGTCCATTGATCCAACACAATGGCAAGTACAGAAAGTCCAAGCCAAATTAGATTGTGTGGATAAAACTGGAATAAGCCTTTTTTAGCTTGTGAATTAGGCATATTTTCTCACTTCGCCACGACCAGTGACGTTCACAATACAACGATCACATAAACCAGGATGATCGGCATGTGTATTTACATCTGGAAGGACATGCCAGCAACGTGCGCATTTTTCACCTTCAGCTGCAGATATTTGTACACGTAAGCCTTCCATTTCAGTTGCTTCACCTTGTTCAGCAAATGGATGTACTACTACTTCTGAAGTAATAAGAACAAAACGGAGTTCATCAGCCAGTTGGTTTAAAACTGTTTGTAATGATTCATTTGCCCAAAGTTCAACTTTGGCTGAAAGATTACTGCCGACAAGTTTAGCGTTACGCGCTGCTTCAATCTGTTTATTTACTGCAGATTTTACGCTAATCAATGTTTGCCAATCTTCCTCAGAAAGCAAGTTTGCTTTTGATGAAACCGGTAGGTCATACCATTCTGAAGTAAATACATACTTTTCAGTTTGTTCTGGAATGAGTGGCCATGCTTCTTGTGCGGTAAAGCTTAAGATTGGGCTCATCCAACGGATAAATGCTTGGACAATATGGTAAAGCGCTGTTTGTGCAGAACGACGTGCCTGAGAATCCGCTTTAGTGGTGTACTGACGATCTTTGATAATGTCTAGGTAGAAACCACCTAAGTCATTAATACAGAAGCTTGTTAACGCACTACACACTACATGGAAGTTCATTTCTTCATAGGCAGTGATAATCGTTTGTTGTACTTCATTCGCACGCTGCAAGATGTATTGGTCGAGAGCGATTAAATCATCTACTGCCAAAGCATCTGTGCTTGGTTTGAAACCATTTAAGTTAGCAAGCAAGAAACGTAATGTATTACGAATACGACGGTAGCTATCACTTACACGGCTAAAGATTTCTTTAGACGCCGCGATTTCATAGCGATAGTCACTAGAAGCTACGTATAAGCGTAAACCATCAGCGCCAAGTTGTTTGATGATTTCTTCAAGCGGAATATAGTTGCCTAAAGATTTCGACAACTTACGACCATTTTCATCAACCGTAAAGCCATGGGTTAACAATGCTTTGTATGGTGCACGATTGTGAATTGCCATAGACGTTAATAAAGAAGACTGGAACCAACCACGGTGCTGGTCTGAACCTTCTAAATATAAATCGGCAGGACTTTCTAGATCTTCACGTTGTTCAAGTACAGCGTAATGCGTTGTACCAGAATCGAACCATACATCGAGGGTATCGCGAATAGCGTTATATTGTTCAGCATCTTCACCAATGAAGTCTTTCGCATCACGTTTGAACCATGCTTCGATACCTTCTTGTTCGATAAGTTTAGCAACTTCTTCGATTAATTCAGGTGTACGAGGGTGTAACTCGTTCGTATCTTTATGAACGAAGAATGGAATTGGCACACCCCAAGTACGTTGACGTGAGATACACCAATCTGGGCGTCCTTCAATCATTGATTCGATACGGTTTTTACCCCAGTTCGGTACAAACTCGATATCGTTTTCAATTGCATTAATGGCACCTTCGCGTAAACCTTTTTGATCCATGCTAATAAACCATTGCGGAGTTGCACGGAAAATAATAGGGGTTTTATGACGCCAGCAGTGCGGGTAACTGTGTTTGATTGGTTGATGTGCCCATAAACGGCCTACAGCACCCAAAGCTTCGATAATCTTTGGATTGGCTTTATAGATGTGCTCACCAGCATAGATTGGAGCAGTTGGTAAATAAACACCGTTACCACCCACTGGGTTATCTACTGTAAGGTTATATTGAAGACCTACTTTATAGTCGTCTGCGCCATGGCCAGGAGCGGTATGTACTGCACCTGTACCACTTGTTGCAATAACGTGTTCACCTAAAATCACCGGAACTTGACGATCGGTAAGTAAAGGATGTTGTAATGTAAGGTTTTCAAGTTTGCTACCAGTAAAGTCCGCTAAAACTACTGGATTTTCAAGTTTATAGCGTTCAATTGCTGAAGCAACAAGGTCTTTAGCAAGAATGAAGTTTTGCTTACCACGCTCAGTAGTCACTTGTACCAATTGATATTCAATTTCGGCGTGCAAAGCAACGGCTTGGTTCGCAGGCAATGTCCATGGTGTAGTGGTCCAGATCACGATATCTGTTGGATCTTGAACGTCTACATTTAAACGTGTACTTAAGTCTTTTAGATCGACAACGCCAAAACCAACGTCGATAGCGTCAGATTTTTTATCTTCGTATTCAACTTCAGCTTCAGCAAGCGCAGAACCACAGTCCATACACCAGTTCACTGGCTTTAAGCCCGGCTGGATATGACCATTTTTTTGAATTAAACCTAAAGCACGAACGATATCGGCTTCTTGTTTATAGTTCATGGTGAGATAAGGATTATCCCAGTCACCTAAAATACCTAGACGTTTAAAGTCATTACGCTGTAAATCAATTTGTTTTAGTGCGTATTCACGACAAAGTTTACGGAAAGTAGCCGCGTCAACTTTTTCGCCAACTTTACCTACTTTTTCTTCAACTTTTAGCTCGATTGGCAAACCATGACAGTCCCAGCCCGGCACATAAGGTGCATCGAAACCTGATAGAGTACGACTTTTTACAATAACGTCTTTGAGTACTTTGTTGACCGCATGACCCAAGTGAATTGTACCGTTCGCATATGGAGGGCCATCATGCAAAATATATTTTTTCTTGCCAATACGCGATGCACGAATCTGCTGATAAATGTTGTCGGTATACCACTCTTCTAACCATTTCACTTCACGTACTGCCAAATTTGCTTTCATTGCAAATTGAGTATCTGGCAGGTTTAGCGTGGCTTTGTAGTCCACTGCATTCTCAGGAGTTTGCTTATCGCTCATGCAAGTTTTCATCCAGTTTAATCAGCTTGGGAGCCGACATGTTTTACAATCAAAATTCGAATTAAAAAGGAAATTGTGTCGTGTCGTTACGATATTGTCGTAACTGATGCACGTCATTATCAATTCCTGCCTTAAGTGCTTCAAGCGAAGGGTAGTTCAATTCACCATGAAGATAGTGAAGAAAAGTCACCCGCATAAATAAGCCATACAGATTAGCAGAAACATCAGGGAAATGTACTTCTAATCTCCACTCTGGATGTTCTTGCTGAATGGCTGGACGTGTACCGACATGACCCGCGCCATACAGGCTGTTTTCATGATATCCGGCAATTCCCGGTTTTTCAGGTGCGTCCTGAAGTACTTTTTGAGTTAACGAAGTTGTTTCGCAAATGACTTCAACCCCATAAATGCCATTTAAACAAGGTTTATGGCGGTTGAGGCGAACGTTAATGGTTGGAAAATCGAGAGTTCGTCCAATCTGGTCGCCATATTGAACACGTCCAGTAATACTGTATGGACGGCCTAATAATTTAGCGGCTAAGGCAAGATTTCCTGCCTGAAGTACCTGACGAATACGAGTTGAACTTACACGTTCACCTTCGAGTTCAATGGTATGTAAGTTGGTGACCCCAAATCCGTAATCTTTTAAAAATTCGCTATTGCCTTGACGGTCTTTGCCGAAATGGAAATCATCACCTAAAACCAAAGCTTGTGCGTTTAATTTGTCTTTTAATAAATCGGCAAATTCAGTAGCACTCATGCTACGAAAGTGTTGATCAAATTTAGCAACTGCAATGTAATCTACTCCAAGTTCGGCTAGGTATTCGACTTTTTCCCGTAATGAATTAATACGAGGAGGGGCATCGTAACCTTGAAAAAACTCAAGAGGTTGTGGCTCAAAAATCATGACCAATGTTTTTAAGCCTTGTGCTGCAGCAATTTTTTTGAGTTGAGCAATCATCGCTTGGTGACCTAAATGGACACCATCAAAATTACCAATAGTTACCGCTGTTGGTGGTAACTGAAAATTGGGCGATAACGCATTAAGACGAAGCAGTTTCATGAACTTAAAATATGGCTATTTTTGCAAGGGCTATATATTGCCATAATCTCACAGATTCGTCTTGTTGTTGTGTTTTTACTCAGTTATTTTTCAATATGAATATTCTTTATATTTAAAATATTGATGAATTAAATAAAAATAAATCAATTTTTCTTATTAATTATTTGCTCTACTATATTTTCATCCACTCTTTGATTAGAGAATTAAGATGAAAAAACCCTTTTACCAATTAAATCAAAGCAAAGATGTTATACGACATTTTACCCCAAATTGGTTTACAGCGACTATGGGTACTGGTGTGGTAAGTATGATTTTAATTCAGCTTCCTTTTGCTCAATCATTTTTATTCATGCTAGCAACCTTGTTATGGCAATTTAATATTGTCCTATTTAGTGTTTTTTCAGGTCTCTATTTATTGCGGTGGTTGCTTTTCCCTCATGAAGCGAAGCAAATATTTAAGCATCCAAACATGAGCTTGTTTTTAGGTGCTATTCCGATGGGGTTAGCTACCATACTAAATGGTTTCTTAAGCTTTGGTGTTGGGCTTTACGGTGAAGTGGCAATCCATATTGCCCAAGCTTTATGGTACATCGATGTCTTTTTAGCTCTAGCAATTGCGTGGATTGTGCCGTTTTGCATGTTTAGCCGTCAGAACCATCAGTTACATACTATGACTGCAATCTGGCTTTTACCTGTGGTTGCCTGTGAAGTAGCAGCAAGTTCTGCGGGCATGTTAGTTGCTCATTTACCAGCAAATTTGCATAGCTTTCATTTATTACTGGCTGGTTACGTACTCTGGGGAATCTCTGTTTTACCTGCGTTCGCTATTTTGACAATTTTAATGTTGCGTATGGCTTTACATCAGTTACCTGAAAAAGAAGTCGCGATTTCTAGCTGGCTCTCTTTAGGCCCAATTGGTACAGGTGCTTTAGGATTATTGTTGCTAGGGCAACAGGCACAAAGAGTGGCGCCAAATGTAGGATTTGACCAATTCGCGAATGTCTTTCAAGCTTTAGGAATTGTGGGCAGTCTAGTGCTTTTAGGTTTCGGGTTATGGTGGCTTGGTCTAGCAATCTTAACAACGCTTCGTCATGCAAAGACAGGTATTCCATTCAACTTAGGTTGGTGGGGGTTAACCTTTCCATTAGGCGTATTTATTCTGGCGCTATTTAATTTAGGACATCAGCTTGAAATTGTATTTTTACAATACGTTGCTGTGGCATTGAGTATTCTATTATTGACGATGTGGGGCGTTGTAATGAAGAAAACGCTAGCAGGAGCATATAGTGGTCAACTGTTCTTTTCTCCATGCTTAATCGCTTTACAACAAAAAATGTAGTAATGATGAAAAGGTGCAAAAAGCTTTTGCACCTGATTTATACTTATTTTCTAATTTTATTTAATTTTGATTTGAGCTTTTTGAATGAACACTGATATTGCTTTAATTATGGCACTTCCTAATGAATCTAAAGGTTTATTTGAGCAGGCAGGTGTTGAAGTCCATTACAGCGGTATTGGTAAGATTAATGCTGCCTTTAAAGCATTTGAGGTTATTCAAAAAACTGGCTGTAAAACTTTAATTAATCTAGGTACAGCTGGAAGCTCTGCGTTTAATCGACATGATTTAGTCGAGGTGAAGACTTTTGTACAACGTGATATGGATGTTTCACCCCTAGGGTTTGAAGTAGGTGTAACGCCGTTAGATGATCACTTGCCAGCTGAAATTCACCTTCAACCACATTTTGCTGATTTGCCAAAGGGGATTTGTGGTACTGGCGATTCATTTGAAACAGGCCAGCCAAAGGTAGCTTGCGATGTGGTGGATATGGAAGGGTATGCTTTAGCCAAAGTCTGCCATAAGTTAGGAGTTCGCTTGATTTCTGTGAAGTATATTACTGATGGAGCAGATGACACTGCACATGTGGATTGGGAAGAGAATTTATTATTAGGTGCCCAAAAACTTTTGGCCCTTTATCAAAATCATTTCTAAAAAAAGATCGGCAAATTTGCCGATCTTTTTTTGGTTTTAACGAGGCAATACGCCGTAGAGCATCAGGTGTACTGTGTGCTCAATTGAGCGTTGGAACATGCTTCGGTTACGAAGAGTTTTTCCAGTCACCATTTCCATTTGTGTTGCAAAATCTGCATAGTTTTGCGTAAGGCCCCAAATGTTTAAAATTAATAATTCTGGATCGATATCTGGTGAAATCTTTCCTTCTTCTTGCCAAGTCTGAATGACTTTAGCTTTACGCTTAAATAGTTTTTTTAATGGTCCTTTGAGAATAGGTAAAATATGCGGAGCGCCTTGAATTATTTCTAATGCAAACAATCTAGATGCTTTCGGTTGGCTACGAGACAGTTCGATTTTTTGTATTAAATAGTGAGATAGGGCTTCGGCTGGTTCTAATTCAGATTCTAATGTTTGTAAGGGAGCCAACCATTTTTGTAAAACAGTTGTGAGCACTTCTACATATAAAGACTCTTTATTTTCGTAGTAATAGAAAATATTCGACTTATGCATGTCGGCGAGTTGGGCAATTTCATCCAGACTTGCGCCAGTGAACCCATAGACCGAAAATACGTCAAGGGCGGCAGCAAGAAGCTGATTGCGCTTTTGGGTACTCTTTTTTTGTTCCATCTGCTGCATAATTAAAAAAATAATATTCCCATTGTAAGGGAAATTGTTTGATTTGTGCACAGGTGTCTTGCTTTTTTAATCAAAAAACGGCTAGTTATTTGCGTAATAGATATACTATTGTGCAAAAAATAAAGAATTTAACTAGTTTATTGTTATTCTTAAAAATATTTTTAAAATTTCGCCCTAAAAAAGAGCAATAAAACAGCAGCTTTATTGCTCGTAAATTGGGCATTTTTCGGTTGAACGGTTCTTATTACTCATTGCGAACCTAAGTTGCCAAAACAGCATCGAGTACTTGTTGCTCAAGTTGGGCAAAACTAATGCTCTTTTTGCGTGGGCGTGGCAAATTAACTTGGAAACTTTGAGCAATCTGACCTTTATCTAATAAGATAATACGGTCAGCTAATTGCACTGCTTCACTTACATCGTGTGTGACCAAAATCGCGGTAAAACCTTGCTCTTTCCACAAACGTTCAATCAAGCTTTGCATCTCAAGACGGGTGAGCGCGTCTAATGCACCCAAAGGTTCATCTAACAACAAAATGCGTGGCGTATGCGACAGTGCGCGTGCTAAAGCTGTACGTTGTCGCTGGCCGCCAGAGAGTTGTGAAGGCCATTGTCCCGATTTTTCTTTTAAACCAACTTTTTCTAGTAATTCTTCAGCTAAAGCATGTTGCGATTTTGGTAGTCCAAGTTGAACATTTTGAAGAATATTTCTCCAAGGAAGTAAACGAGGATCTTGGAACATGACTCGAATATCATCATTGGTAATGCCTTCACGCAAATGGCGAGCAGACTTAAATTTAATTTCTCCAAAACTGGCTTTTTCAAGTTGGGCAATTAAACGTAGTAAGGTGCTTTTACCACAGCCACTTCGACCAACAATTGCTAAAAATTCACCAGGTTGGATGTGTAGGTCAAGATCTTCAAGAACCTTAACCTCGCCATAAAATTTATATAGCTGCTCAATCAGAATCTCTGCGCCTAACGTAGGTTCTTGTGATTCTGTTGGCTCTTCAGGAATGAGCTGCACGTCATTCTGATTAATATTTAAATTCAGATTTGTCATGTTTTAAGCTCCCTTATTTCTGATATCCAGAGTGCCAACGTAGTAAATAGCGCTCTAAAATCTGTGCTAAGACATCTGCCAGTTTGCCTAGTAAGGCGTAAAGAAGAATACCGACCAATACCACATCTGTTTGTAAAAACTCACGTGCATTCATGGTCATATAACCAATACCAGCTTGAGCAGAAATGGTTTCAGCAACAATCAGCAATACCCAAACCAGACCCAAAGCAAAGCGTAAACCGACTAAAATAGAAGGCATCGCACCCGGAAGAATAATTTCTTTGTAGAGCTGCCAACGTGAAAGTCCGTAGCTTTTACCCATCTCAATCAATTGAGGGTCAACTGACCGAATCCCGTGATAGGTATTGATATAAATTGGGAAAAAAACACCTACTGCGACTAAAAATAATTTTGCTGTTTCATCAATACCGAACCACAAGATGACGAGTGGAATAAGTGCTAATGCTGGAATGTTACGAATCATTTGCAAGGTCGTATCGAGTAGGGTAGAGGCAAATCGAGAAGAGCCATTTAGTAAACCCAATAGCAAACCTAGACCACCCCCAATTAAAAGCCCAAGCAAAGCGCGACCTGCACTTACCTTAACGTGATGCCATAATTCTCCGCTAACGAGTAAGTGCCAAAAAGCGGAAATGACTGCCGTGGGTGCCGGCAAAATACGGCTTTCTAAAAGACCAGAACTCGATGCAATTTGCCAGACAATCAATAGGATTATCGGGAAAATCCAAGGCAGCAAATGCTGCCCGATTTGTTTTGTTCCACGTGAAACAATACTTTCATCTTTACTCATGCAGGCTCCTTGACGGAACTATTTTGCTTCTTCTCGTCGGGAACATAGTTGTTGGCAATAATTTCACCGAATGGACCGGTTAAATTTGGCTGAGCAAGTTTGGCACGAGTTTCGATTGGTAATAGAGGGAATACTAATTCTGCAAAACGGATTGACTCTTCAAGATGTGGATAGCCTGAGAAAATAAAGGTATCGATACCTAGGTCAGAATATTCCTGAATACGGGCTGCGACTGTTTCAGGGTCACCTACAAGTGCTGTACCCGCACCACCACGGACTAGGCCAATACCTGCCCAGAGGTTTGGGGACACTTCAAGCTTGTCGCGGTTACCGCCGTGGAGAGCTGCCATACGTTGTTGACCGACAGAGTCCATTTGTGCAAATTTTTTCTGTGCGGCAGCAATGGTCGTATCATCAAGATATTGAATGAGTTCATTAGCTGCTGCCCATGCTTGTTCATTGGTTTCGCGAACAATCACATGCAAGCGAATGCCGTAAGTTAATTTACGGCCTTTAGCTTCAGCTTTGGCGCGAACATGTTCGATCTTTTGTTTAACTGCTGCTGGTGGTTCACCCCAAGTGAGGTAAGTATCGACTTGCTCAGCGGCCAAGTCTACAGCGACGTCTGAAGAACCGCCGAACCAAAGTGGTGGATAAGGCTTTTGAACAGGTGGATAAAGCAGTTTTGCATCATCAACTTGTAAACGCTCGCCGTGGAATGTAAATGCTTCACCTGTATGTGAGCGTGTCAAAATTTCACGCCAGATTTTCACATATTCGTTGGCTGTTTGATAACGCGTTGAGTGATCTTCATATAATCCATCACCGCGTAGTTCAGCTTCATCACCACCAGTCACTAGGTTGAGTAACACGCGACCATTCGACAAACGGTCAAATGTTGCAGCCATACGTGCTGCTAAAGCTGGTGTGGTTACACCCGGACGTAACGCGACTAAAAATTTAAGGTGTTGTGTTGCATCAATCAGGCTAGCCGCTGTAATCCAAGGATCTTCACATGAACGACCCGTTGGAATAAGTACACCTTCATAACCCAAATTATCTACCGCCACAGCAATTTGCTTCATATAGGCATGGTCAACCTGACGAGCGCCTTTACTTGTACCTAAATAGCGACTATCACCGTGGGTAGGAATAAACCAGAAAATTTTCATGTGCATTACCTATATGTCTATTGAAATTACTTGGCAATCCAAACAGCTTGTTTGATGCTGATTGGTTTTGGAATGATGCCTTGTTGGGTAAAAATGTCTGCGAGCTGTTGTTGCTCAGCAATAACTTTGCTGTTGAGTGGCGCTGCCGATGATGGGCGTGGACGACGTTTAATGAATAAGTCACTGGTCGCAGGCTTAAGGCCTGTACTTTGGCCAATGGCACTTGCCGTTTCTGCTTGATGGCTTTGAACCCATTTGTCGGCTTGATTGATTTGTTTGATGAGTCCGGAAACGGCTTTAGGATGTTGTTTAACAAAATCTGGAGCGGCTAAGTAAAACGTATAATTCGGGCTTAAGCCTTTACCTGATGCAAGAACACGGGCTTGATCTTCTAATTGTGCTGAAGCGAAGTAAGGATCCCAAATTGCCCATGCATCAACGGCACCTTTTTGGAATGCAGCACGAGCATCGGCAGGAGTAAGCCAAATTGGAGTAATGTCGCTCCAGTTTAGGCCTGCTTTACGTACGGCTTGTACAAGCAAGTAATGAGAGCTGGAACCTTTTTGCAGCGCAATACGTTTGCCTTTCAGGTCTTTAAGCTGTTTCAGTTGCGAGTTTTTTGGAACTAAAATTGCCGATGCCAGCGGTTTAGCCGCTTCATAAGCAATGTAATATAAAGGCTTGCCAGCTGCTTGTGCGTAGACTGGTGGGGTATCTCCAGTGACTCCAACATCAAGTGAACCGACAGCTAAAGCTTCTAAAATTTGTGGGCCAGCAGGGAACTCATTCCAAGTAACTTTGGCATTTGGAAATTCTTGTTCAAATAATTTTTGCTGTTTGGCAATCACAAAATTAATAGAGCTTTTTTGAAAACCAATACGAAGTTCTTTTACAGTTGGGTCAATTGCCCAAGCTGGTGCTGCAATTGTTAAACCTAATACAGTGACTGCGCTAATACGTTTAACTAACTGGACCCACTGACTCTTATTGAAAAATGACTGATGTTGCATATTGATATCCTTGTTCCCCTTGAGGCAAGGCACAGCATTTATATGGTTATTTAAGCCGTGCCTAAGCTGGGTTTATTTCAGTTTTAAAATGGCGTCTTGAATGGTGAGTTTGTTTGGAATGAGCTTTTGCGCATAAAAGGCATCAGCTACTTGTTGTTGTTCTTGTGCCACCTTGTCTGATATTGGCTGAACTCCAAAACCCATACGTGAAATGGAGGTTTTGAGTACATCAAACTCAAGTGCTGTAGGTTTTTCGAGTAGCTTGGCAGCTTCATCTTGATGTGTGCTGACCCATTCAGTTGTCTGATTAAGTGTCTGTACAACTGTGTTGAGAACTTTCGGATTATTTTCTGCAAACTTACGGTCAGCTAAATAGAACTGATGATTGCTTACCAAATTTTCACCTGTTGCTAAAACTCGTGCCTGAATTTGATGTTCAGCCGCTGCAAAGAATGGGTCCCAAATCACCCATGCATCTACCGCACCTTTTTCAAAGGCCGCACGTGCGTCTGATGGCGGTAAATAAACAGGTTGAATATCACTTAAGCTTAAGTTGTTGGCTTCTAGAACTTTCAATAACAGGTAATGAACATTCGAGCCTTTATTAAGAGCAACACGTTTGCCTTTTAAATCTTGAATAGAGTGAATTGGAGAGTCTTTTTGTACTAATAGCGCTTCTGCTTTTGGGGCAGCGGGTTGGTTTGCGACATAGACTAAATTTGGATTGGCAGCTTGAGCAAAGATTGGGGGAGCTTCACCTGCTTCACCAAGTGAAACACTCCCTACATTTAAGCCTTCAAGCAATTGAGGTCCAGCAGGAAACTCAACCCATTTTACTTGTACGCCTTGATCTTTTAGTACTTTTTCTAGGTCACCACGTGCCTTTAAAATAGGAAGGATGCCATATTTTTGATAGCCAATATTTAAAGTTGTGGTGGCTTGTTCCTCTTTTTTGGCACAACCACTTAGCATCATCACTCCTGCAAGGCTGGCCGCGATGACTGAATATTTTGCCCATGAAGTGGTGTTGAAAAGTGCCATGAGGTTTCGTGCTCCCCGAAAGAGAAAAGAAAAAATAATTGGATGAGCAGATACCCTAAAGGGATTTTTATTTCAGAAAAAATAAGTATTCGGTCTTTATTTATGCAAAAAAAAGCTAAACACAATAGGCTATAAACTTATGCAAAAAAATGATTTATCTAAAAGAAATATGTTTGATGAGTTGCGAGTAAGTTGATGTAAATAAAATGAAAAATATTAAAACATTAAAAAATAGAGATTTAAAAAAAGTACAACCATAAATTAATAGCATTTATGGTTGTACTTTTTTAACTAAGCTTATCTGAAATAAGAATATCTTAAAAAGAGCAAAGGCTAAGCGAGCAGCTTTTTAAAGACTAAAGAATTCCTTTGGTAGTTATAGAGCGCTTGACGAGCATTGGGTAACTCATCAACACTGACTTGATGGAAACCATGTTCTAAAAACCAGTGAGCGGTACGCGTTGTTAAAACGAATAATTGACGAATACCTTGTTCTTTGGCTTTTTCTTCAAGGAATTGCAGAATTTGGCTACCACGGTTTGATTTACGATAACTTGGATGCACGGCAACACAGGCAATTTCTGCAGAACGAGTTTCGTTAAACTCAGTCGGAATTGGATAAAGTGCAGCACACGCTAGAATCATACCGTCGCGTTCAATGACAGCAAACTGGCTGATTTCTTGCTCTAAACGTTCTCGTGAACGATAAACCAAGATGCCTTCTTCTTCTAAAGGGCGTAATAAATTCATTAAACCACCCACATCTTGGATATGGGCTGTGCGAACTTCTTCATAGTGTGCATCGGTAATCATGGTCCCTATACCATCTCGAGTAAATAACTCTTGAAGAAGGGCGCCATCATAGGCATATGAAATAAGATGTACGCGATGTACGCCAGATAAAGACGCTTTTTTGGCTTGTTGCAAATGTAAAGTGAGCGTTGGACTAATGGTTTGGTATTGTTGAATATAGTAGTCGAGCTGATGTGGGCTTAACTCACGTAATATTTGTTCATCCTCATTAAGAAGCCCTTGTTGTTCCCCAAGAAAAATGAGTTTATCTGCTTTTAAATAAGTTGCAGTTTTGGTCGCAACTTCTTCTGCTCTTAAGTTAAATACTTCGCCTGTAGTGGAATAACCTGTTGGCCCCAGTAGCACAATATTATGATTATCGAGGTGTCGATCAATCGCATCGGTATCAATAGAACGAACTTCACCTGTGAGCTGGAAATCCATTCCATCACGAATGCCATAAGGTTTAGCAGTCACAAAATTACCCGATATCACATCTATTCGAGCGCCGTACATTGGAGAGTTCGCTAAGCCCATAGAAAGCAATGCTTCAATTTCTAGGCGAATGGAACCTACGGCACTCATGACACAGCTTAAAGATTCACGTGTAGTAATGCGGCAGTTGTCATAAAAAGGGGTTTCAATTCCTTTTTCTTTAAGATTTTGATTAATTTGCGGACGTGCGCCGTGCACGAGAATTAAGCGAATACCAAGAGAGTGTAATAAAGCAATATCGTGAATGATATGTTCAAAATTAGGATGACGGACTGCTTCACCACCAAACATCAATACAAATGTTTTATCGCGGTGAGCATTAATGTAGGGCGCTGAGTGTCGAAACCAGTGTACATAATGCTGGGTGTTATTATGCGACTTTTCTAAAGACTTGCTTGGCATACCGATCTCGAATCAACAGCAAAAAGATATAGAGACGATTCTAAACAAAAAAGATTAAAGTCGCATGTTTTAGATAAAAAAACACCCAAATCAGAGTTTGGGTGTTTAAAGAATTTTAGAATTAGTGAACAACTCTAATGATTTTGTGGCTTTGTTCATTTACCAGCACATAATTTCCGTTCACTTTGTACCATTTTTGGTAGCGACCCGGTTTAGTTAGTTTCTGATGTTGGCGGTAGTCAATCACATAACGTGAGTGTTGATATTCACGGGGCACAACTTGACCTGCTCGCCAAACATTACGATGGTCGTCTTTTTTAATCACTTTAACTGTTTTTACTTCATGGTTTTGGTAATTGCCATGATGATTATGATCGTTAGGTGCTGCCATTGCTGTTGTTGCAACTAAACTACTGAGTGAAAGAACAATTGCTGTTGTTAGTTTTTTCATTGTAAACCTCAAATAATGAATTAAATTTCAATAACTAAAGATTAGTGAACAATTACAGATAAATCGTGGAGGCTACGAAGAATAAATGTGAAAACTAACGATGAAATAAGAAGAAATTAAGAAAATACGAAGTGTAAGACTATAAAAAAATCTTTTTATTTTTAAAATATATAAGCAATAAAAAAGGATAAAACCATGTGGCTTTATCCTTCTTGATCAGCGATAGCGAGGTTCTATCGCGTTAAAAACCACGAATACTAACAATACTATTAGAATCAGTGTCGACTAAAATATAGTCATTATTGATTTTGTACCATTGTTGACTGCGGCCTGGTTTCGGCAAATTACTGTCTTTATAGTCGACTTTGTAGCCATTACCACGATAGTGCTGTGGCATGACATAGCCAGGCTGCCAACGATGCTGTTTAAGGCGTTCAAAGCCACGTTCCTCGCGCATACGGCGTTCGTCACGGACACGATCTTCATCATGATCACGTCCAAATCCTGGCCCACGATCGTTCCATTCACCGCGTGGTCCTCCACCTTTAGGACCTTTGGGGCCATGGCCTCGGTCAAAAGGAGGATCAGCAAAGCTCGCCATACTTGTAGTGAGTACGGCTATGGAAAGGGTTAAGATTGTGAACAACTTTTTCATGATGCATCCTCGTTTACATCTGATGTCTCTCATGTTGAATACTCTACGCGCAAAATGCAGAGAAACTGTGAAGATCATTTAATGGTTCAATTAAAATTACGGATAGATCAAGAGTTTTTATCAATAATAAAAAAGGCTTGTATATATCTTTTCAGGTATAGGCAAGCCAAATTTGATGATCGGCTGTAATTTTCTTTAGCTTTTCATCTTTAACATTTTAATCCTGTGCATCGATACTTTGACCATTGAGCGCCAAGCTGTCTTCACCCATTAAATAGAGATAAGCAGGCAAGATCGACTCTGGTGTAGGTAGTGTTTTCGGATCTTCTTGTGGATAGGCTTTAGCACGCATTGCAGTACGTGTCGCGCCTGGATTAATGCAGTTAAAGCGGATATTTGGATAAGTATTCTCCGCTGCAAAAATTTTGCTCACCGCTTCAATTGCAATTTTTGAGACAGAATATGCACCCCATAAGGCACGTGCTTCACGGCCTACACCAGAACTGGTAAAGACGACAGAGGCATTTTCTGATTTTTGCAAAAGTGGTAATAACGCTTGAGTCAAAGCAAAAGGGGCGCGCAAGTTAACCGCCATGACATCATCCCAAGTTTCGGTTGGATAATGTGCTAGTTCTACGCGCTCACCTAAAATACCTGCATTATGCAAAATACCGTCTAGACGTCCAAACTGTTTCTCAAGAGTATCGACTAAAAAGTCATAATCACGGTCAGAAGCGCTCGAAAGCTGTAATGGTAAAATTGCTGGTTGCGGTGCACCTAGACTTTCAATTTCATCATAAATAACTTCAAGTTTATTTAAGGTTCTACCATGCAGTACAACGGTTGCGCCATGTAGGGCATAAGTCAGAGCTGCAGCTCGCCCAATTCCATCGCCAGCGCCGGTAATTAAAATGATTCGATCTTTGAGTAGATCCGGACGAGGTTGGTATTCTGAATATTTCATTGGTAAACCTCCTTCTTTTTATATTGATAAAACGAATAACTGTTAAAAAAGCCTATAAAACTCTTATGTTAACTTATCATACGCTGATTTTCCTGTAGAGCAGGAAGCTTTTGACGTAACATATCGTGTAATTCTGTCACCGTATTTACAATCGAATCGGCCTGCCATGCAGCGAGATCATCACGGTGTTCGATTGGTAAATAGCCATATGCAGCCAAAATAGTATACATATTGGCATATCGACCAGCATCAATATCACGTGGGTGGTCGCCGACATAAATAATTTCATTTGCTGGGATATTTAACTGTTTAGCCGCCAAATACATCGGTTCAGGGTCTGGTTTGGTTTTACTGACATCTTCAGGACATACCAAAACCGCACAGCGTTCGGTCAGATTTAACTTTGCTAAAAGAGCTTCACTTAAACCACGAGGTTTATTGGTCACAATACCCCATGGAATTTCTTTAGCTTCTAACTCTTCTAGAAGTGGATACATGCCTTCAAACAGATCTGTATCAACTACAATGTTATTGCCGTAAAGGTCTAAAAAGTTTTGGCGATGTGCCAAGAAAATCGGATTGGTCACATCCAGCTCTGGATAGACCAATTTAACCATCGCACGAGCGCCTTCAGAAACCTGAGTACGAATTAGGTCGGCATCAACAACCGGACGTCTTTCATCACGGCACATTTGCTGAATAATACGAATGAAGTCGGCAGCCGTATCGATAAGAGTACCGTCTAAATCAAATAAAACAGCTTTCATCATGCACCTGTGTTTATTGTGTGAACCATATAATTAACGTCGACATTTGGCGCTAACCAGTAATGTTTGGTAAGCGGGTTGTAGTGCAGTCCAGTCATTTCTTTTAAAGTAAGGCCTGCATTACGAATGTCATGTGCCATTTCAGATGGGCGAATAAATTTATGATAATCATGTGTACCTTTTGGCAACATGCGTAGTACGTATTCTGCACCAATAATGGCAAATAAATAAGATTTTGGGTTGCGGTTAATAGTTGAGAAGAACACATGACCATCCGGTTTAACCAAAGCCTGACAAGCTCTTACAATAGATGCAGGATCTGGAACGTGTTCCATCATTTCCATGCACGTCACCACATCGTATTGACCAGCTTGTTCTTGTGCTAATTCTTCTACAGGAATTTGGCGATATTCAATATTTTGAACATTGTCTTGTTGAGCATGCAAACGGCCTACAGCTAGCGGTGCTTCACCCATATCAATACCGAGTACATCTGCTCCACGACGTGCCATGCTCTCGGCCAAAATGCCGCCACCACAGCCGACATCAAGTACTTTTTTTCCAGCAAGACCACCTACACGCTCATCAATCCAGTTTAAACGTAGTGGATTAATTTGATGAAGTGGGCGAAATTCAGAATGTTGATCCCACCATTTGGCAGCAAGTGCTTCAAACTTTGCGATTTCTTGTAAATCAACATTCAATTGCGACATGGTGCTACCTCTAAACTTGAGTTATCTTTTTGGATGTAGTTCGCCGTTAGTGTAGCGATTATTGGGAAAAAAGCGATAAACCCAATAAAAAACTTCACAGAAGCAAAACGAATTTAGCATATTTGTTTTATATTTAGGGCATAAGCTAATGCATAACAACTTAGAGGAAAAGCTGTAGCAATGAAAAAATTGGTTTTGGGTGGTTTGAGTGCAGCAATTATGGCCGTATCGGGTAGTGTAATGGCAGCAGATTTTGTTGCTGGTAAAGACTACACCGTGATTGCCAATCCAGGCAAAGTGGAAGTTCCGGGGAAAATCGAAGTTCGAGAGTTCTTTTGGTATGGTTGTCCACACTGTTTTAAACTTGAACCACATATGCAAACGTGGTTAAAACAGATTCCTAAAGATGTGCGTTTTGTACGTACACCGGCTGCAATGAATAAAATGTGGGAACAAGGGGCGCGTACATATTATACATCTGAGGCATTAGGTGTACGTAAGCGCACGCATTTACCATTATTCCATGCGATTATGGTGAACGGTCAACAAATTTTTGATCAGGCTTCTGCTGCGAAGTTCTTTACTCGTTACGGTGTTCCTGAGCAGAAATTTAATAGCACTTACAACTCATTTGCTGTGACTGCAAAAGTTGCCGAGTCAAATAAACTTGCTCAACAGTACCAATTAACCGGCGTACCTGCGGTTGTAGTTAATGGTAAATATGTTGTGCAGGGTGAAGATGGTAAAGTCACTCAAGTTCTTAATTATTTAATTGAGAAAGAACGTAAAGCCAAATAAGTTGTTTAGGCTTTACTTCAAAAATGGGCTTCATCTGAAGCCCATTTTTATTCAATTAAAATATATATCGATGTTCAATTTTTTGTTAATTATCACGAAATATTTCAATTAATTTTTTGGGTTTTCATCTTCAATTTGAAAATTTAAAACATCAAAATTAGCAGTTTGGGTTGGTAGCGATAAGGCCTGATTAATATATAAATTAATTAACTTTTGGCGAGAACCAATGGAACGCTGATAATAAGTAGAGTTTAAAAGTAGTGATGCGCCATAAGTCAGTGACCAGATGTAAGACAAATAATCACGAATCGACATATCATAATTTAATGATTTTAAATAATTTTCCGTAATATCTTTAATAGCCAAAATACGCTGTTGGCGGATTTCATAAAGCTCTTCGAAAAGATGCTTCAACTTAGACTCTGTCATCGTCAGATTTTCTTCAAGTTGATGCAATAGAATCGTTTTTCCAGGCGTAAGCAAATGATGAAGCATGTAATGAGGAGCGTATTCTTTGAAATCTGTATTATATTTTTTAGAAATTTCTAAAATTTGCTTTTCATTTTGAATAATTAACTCAAGTAGAAGCTCATTTTTGCTTCTAAAGTGCTTGTAAAGTGTGCCTTTAGCAATATCCAGCTCGGCCACTAACTCATCTAGAGTAATTTCCTGATTGTTTTCTAGTAACAATTTTTCTGCCACGCTTAGAATTTTTTCTTTGCGCATCAAAAACTGTGTATGACGATCAAGATTCATAGGTATTCCCACACCAGTTTGGCCTAACTAATAGTTTACTTCCTGTAAAAAGAAAAAGACTTTTCTCGAAATTTTTAGCCTTTTTCTTTCTCTCTTTACGTATTACCACATAACCTGTTTTTTGTCATTTGCCGCTTTTACCGTTCCCAGTTTGCAATCCCTCTAAAGAGTAAGCGAACTTGTGTAGAGGCATTTTCGATAAAGGCAGTTTGTTGCTGTTTGAGCTGCTCGTCTTGATATTGTTTAGATAGGTTGAGCCACGTCATTGCCCATGTAAATGACATGTTGGTCAAAATAGTAGACAAGACATTTAAGTCTTGAGGTTGTTGAATATGTTTGAAATTTTCGAGTTTCGTAAGATCGGTTGTTAAATCTTCAATTAGAAATTCGATTTCTCTGGCAATTGCTGCACGAACCGTTTCTGAACCTCCCCAACGTTCTGAAATCATAAATTGCCACTGCTTAGGGCTATGATTTACCGCCTGAACAAATAGCTCAATGCTGGTCTGAGTTTTCGTAGATTTATGTTGTAAATAACTTTGACCTAATTGATGTAAAACACTTTTTAAATGTAGCGCGACTTGGTCGACCAGTTCTTTACCAAGTTCATCCATGTCTTGAAAATGACGATAGAACGCTGTCGGCACCAAACCAACTTCACGTGCAACTTCACGCAAACTGATACTACTGAACGAACGCCCAGACGTGCTCAGATGCAAGGCTGCATCAAGGAGTGCCTGACGACTTTGCTGTTTTCGTTCATCCCGTATCGACATTAAAAGAGCCTATTTAAACCGTGAGCCAGAGTCTAACAAAAAAGAGCAAACTTTCATAAAAAAAATAGTGAACAAGTGTTGACTGAGTGAACAGTTATAAATATAGTGTACATATGTTCACTATACGAACATGTGTTCACTCAAATAAATAGCCAGATACAAAAGAGGAACGTATGAACGCAACACTTAGTTATCAGCCACATTTGGTTCGAGAAGATTTCGTTGATTTTGTTTTGCAAAAAATTAACGTGACTTGGGCTTGGAAACGGGTACTTGCAGAAGTTACCGCAGTTCAGTCTCTACATACCGATATGGTGCTTATCAAGCTAAAACCGAATCGTAATTTTAAATTCGATCAGGTATGTGCTGGACAAAGTATTTTATTGACCCTACTTATAGATGGGGTTTACCACCAGCGTAGTTATTCAATTATTGAAGTAACGAATGAAGGTGAAATTTCTTTAGGTATTAAAGTACAGGGCTTAGTGTCTAGTGCAGCTCAACTCTTACATGTGGGAGAGTGCATTGAGATTTCACAGCCACAAGGTGATTTTACTTTGCACCAAGGTCAGCAACCTGCGATTTTAATTGCGTCAGGTAGTGGCATTACTGCAATTTATTCACTTTTGCAGCAAGCTTTGAAACAGCAGCTTAAACAGATTCATGTCATTTACTTTAATCGCGCAGAAATTTTTCATGCTGAATTAAAAGCGTTGGCAGAAAAGCATCCAGAGCTTCAATATCATTTTTTTAATACCACTGAGCAAAAGCAGCATTTAGATGCGAAATTGTTGACGAAACTGGTCCCGAGCTTTAAAGACCTACAAATGTATGCATGTGGTCATCACGGCATGATGCGTCAGGCACAAGATATTTATAAGCAACACGATGTGTTGGAAAACTTCCATCAAGAGTTTTTCATGCCTGTTCAAATCGAACAGTCTAATGAAGCACAACCAATCATATTCCGTCGTTCGCAACAAAACTTTCTTGCCACGACAACGTTATTAAGCAGTGCAGAGCAAGCAGGCTTACGTCCACAGCATGGTTGTCGTATGGGTGTATGCAACCAATGTACGTGTACCAAAGTCAGTGGTGTCACCCAGAATATATTAACAGGTGAAATTGACGATCAACCAAATCGTGCAATTAAGTTATGCGTGAACCAAGCCCTTAGCCCAGTCACGATTGATCTATAAAAACAAACATAAAAGAGATTTGAGGATACCATTATGAATATGGCAGTGGAAATTAAAGCAACATCAAAATCGGCACATTTAACCCCAGAGCAAACAGAAGCTTTTGGTCGCCGTATTGAAGAAATTCGTCTTGAAGTGATGAAAGATCTCGGGGAAGAAGATTCAAAATATATTTACAAAGTACGTAATTTTGTACGCTACACCGAAATTGCATCACGTGGCATGTTGATGTTTGGTGGTTGGATTCCACCAGTATGGTTGTTGGGTACGGCTATGCTAGGCGTATCAAAAATCGTTGAAAACATGGAACTCGGCCATAATGTGATGCATGGTCAGTTTGACTGGTTAAATGACCCAACGCTTAACGGTGCAACCTATGACTGGGATACGGTGTGTACGGGTGAAGACTGGAAATATACCCATAACTATAAGCATCATACCTATACCAATGTGTTTGGCATGGATCATGATATTAGCGGTTATGGTGTAATGCGCATGAGCCGTGAGCAAAAGTGGGAACCTCGTTTTTTATTCAACGTGCCAATGGGTTTTGTATTGTCAACGGGTTTTGAATGGCTACTGGCTTTGCAACGTCTAGAGATGGAAAAAGTATTGTTTGATGGCACCAAAACTTGGAAAGAAGTGTATGTAGAATCTAAAAATCTACGTAAAAAAATGGTACGTCAGTTTGGTAAAGATTATGTGCTGTTCCCACTAATTGCAGGACCAATGTTCTTGCCAGTATTGGCTGGTAACTTTTTTGCTAACTTGATTCGTAACTACTGGGCATCGACCGTGATTTATTGTGGTCATTTCACAGAAGACTCTGAAATTATCACTGACAATATTGATAATGAAACTAAAGCAGAGTGGTACTTGCGTCAGATTCGTGGTTCAGCAAACTTTACTGGCGGTAAAATCATGCATTTCTTGAGTGGCAACTTGAGTCATCAAATCGAACATCACTTGTTTCCTGATGTACCTGCCAACCGCTATCAAGAGATGGCACCTAAAGTACGTGAAGTTTGTGCAGAGTTCGGTCAACAGTACAATACCGCGCCCTTTGGATCTCAAATTTTGAGTGTGTATAAACGTCTGGCTGTTCACTCTTTGCCTGACAATGTGGTTGATCGTTTAGTGGCGACCAAGCGGACCTTTGTTGAGGCGGTGAAAGGCATGTTTGGCAAAGTTGCTTAATAAAGACAGAGCATTGTTTAAGGTATTCCAAATAGCTCCTTTTAAGGGGCTATTTTTATTTTTGAGTCATTAAAAGTGCAGACTTACATTTGAAAGTAGGGAATAAACTCAACCTGTCAAAATCCTTTGCTATACTATGCCCAGATTTGTATTTAAGAGAAGTTAGGAAGGATTATGCGTATTGACCAACGTGAATTAGACCAGTTACGTGAAGTAAAAATCACACGTAACTATACCCGTTACGCAGAAGGTTCAGTTCTGGTTGAGTTTGGTCACACCAAAGTCCTTTGTACTGCAAGTATCGATAATTCGGTTCCACGGTTTTTAAAAGGAAAAGGACAGGGCTGGGTCACTGCTGAATATGGCATGTTACCGCGCTCAACACACTCACGGTGTGACCGTGAAGCAGCGCGTGGTAAACAGTCGGGCCGGACACAGGAAATCCAACGTCTGATTGGTCGTAGCTTACGTGCTATGGTCGATTTGAAAAAGCTTGGCGAAAACACGATTACCATCGACTGTGATGTGATTCAGGCAGATGGTGGTACACGTACGGCAGCAATTACTGGTGCAGCTGTAGCATTGGTTGATGCTATGAATGTTTTATTGTCTCAAAAGAAAATTAAGCATGATCCGCTTAAAGGATTAGTTGCTGCAATTTCTGTGGGTATGTATCAAGATGAAGTACTACTTGATCTTTGTTATGAAGAAGATTCGAACTGTCAAACTGACTTAAATGTAGTAATGACACAAGCTGGCGAATTTATTGAAATTCAAGGTACAGCCGAAGATAAACCATTTACCCGTGCACAAAGTAATGCCATGTTAGAAATGGCTGAAAAAGGAATTGCCGAGCTTGTTAAAAAGCAACAAGAAGCTTTAGGCTGGTAATTTTAAACTTTCTAAAAAAACGCATCTTCGGATGCGTTTTTTTATACCTTCATCAAATCGACATAAAAACATCACTTGTTTGTCACTTTTACGCTTTATTAGTAGTTCGCATTTAAACCGTTTGGAAAAAACCAATGCGAAAACTTTCACTTTTATTAATTACATCTTTAGCACTCATGCTCAGTGCTTGTAACGATGATAACGACTCAGATAATTCATCGCCAACAACACCGCCAACCAGTAATTGCAAAATGCACTGTGCACCATAATAAGAACTCAGGATAGAACTAATGAATCGTCGCGAATTTCTTTTAAATTCTACAAAAACCATGTTTGGGACAGCTGCTTTAGCGAGTTTCCCGCTTAGTATCCAAAAAGCGCTGGCAATTGATGCCAAAGTTGAAAATGGAACTATCCAAGATGTTAAACACATCGTGATTTTGACTCAAGAAAACCGCTCTTTTGATAATTATTTTGGAACACTAAAAGGTGTGCGTGGTTTTGGAGACCGCTTTACCATTCCAATGACCGAAGGCCGAAAGGTTTGGGAACAATATGATGCTAAGAAAAATAAAATATTGCCTTACCATTTGGATAGCCGCTTAGGAAATGCACAGCGCGTTTCAGGTACGCCTCATTCATGGTCGGATGGCCAAGCCGCTTGGGACAATGGTCGAATGAGTGATTGGGTGGCGCATAAAAAGCCGCAATCGATGGGGTACTACAAAAAGCAGGAAGTGGAATATCAGTTTGCATTAGCCAATGCTTTTACCATTTGTGATGCTTACCACTGTGCGATGCATGCCGGTACCAATCCAAACCGTAAATTTATCTGGACTGGAACCAATGGTCCTACAGGTGCAGGTGTTGCCAGTGTCGTAAATGAGTTTGATGGTATTGGTCCTTCAAATGAGGGTTATGAATGGACGACTTATCCTGAGCGCTTACAACAGGCTGGTGTTAGCTGGAAAATCTATCAAAATATGCCGGATAACTTTACCGACAATCCTCTAGCAGGTTTCAAACAGTATCGCCGTGCAAATGAGCAGTCAGGGCAACCTGTAAGTAATGATGCTCTCGTTTGTCCTGCATACGATGAAAAGATTGATGCAACACAGCCGCTTTATAAGGGTATTGCCAATACCATGCCGGATGGTGGTTTTTTAGGAACTTTTAAAACAGATATCGCTCAAGGTAAATTACCGCAAGTAAGCTGGTTGGTTGCTCCTGCGACCTACAGTGAACATCCAGGGCCATCTAGTCCTGTACAGGGTGCTTGGTATATTCAGGAAGTATTAAATGCTTTAACTGAAAAACCTCAAGTTTGGAGTCAGACGGTTTTATTAGTGAACTTTGATGAGAATGATGGTTTCTTTGACCATATTCCTTCACCAAGTGCACCTTCTAAAGATGAAAAAGGTGTAGTTCAGGGGAAAACGACTTTAAGTGATCAGCAAGTGTCTTATGAGTACTTTACTCATCCAGCAGTCGCTACAGCAAAATCTCAACCTGCAACAGATGGACGTGTTTATGGACCGGGTGTACGCGTTCCAATGTATGTGATTTCACCATGGAGTCGTGGGGGATGGGTGAATTCACAAGTCTTTGACCATACTTCTATTTTACAGTTCTTAGAAAAGCGTTTTGGTGTGCAAGAACCAAATATTAGTCCATACCGCCGTGCCGTGTGTGGCGATTTAACTACAGCTTTTGATTTTAAAACACCGAACCTTTTGCCTGTAAATGAGTTAGTAGGTAAGAAAACAAAAGCAGAAGCAGATGCTATTCGCGTGGCTCAAGCTTTATTGCCACAAGTTTCGGTTCCAAGCCAACAACAATTTGCACAGCAGGAAATGGGCATTAGACCTTCACGTGCTTTGCCTTATATTTTGCATACCAGTGCTAAAGTTGATGCAGCACAAAAGACAGTAAAGCTGATGTTTTCAAATACAGGTAAACAGGCAGCGGTTTTCCATGTGTATAACCGATTAGATCTTACAGCGATTCCACGCCGTTATATGGTTGAAGCGGGTAAACAGTTAGATGATGTCTGGAATGCTACAAATGGGCAGTACGATTTATGGGTACTTGGGCCAAATGGTTTCCACCGCGCATTTAAAGGCAATTTGAGTCAAGCTAACCAGACTCAAGCATTGCCGGAAATTAGAGTGTGTGTGGAAGAATGTGATGCGAATTTGTATTTAAAAGTGCGTCATGATGGTAATAAGTCAGTCAAGCTGACAGTCAAAGCAAATGCTTATCTTGCAAATAAGACATGGACTATAGAAACGGATCGCCCTGAAAAAGAACTGGTTTGGGATATGTCTGAATTTGGTGGTTGGTACGACTTCACTGTGACATTAGCTGATGATGCTACTTTTAGCCGTCGCTTTGCAGGTCGTATAGAAACTCAAGAAGATTCAATTTCTGATCCATATATGGGTTATTTAGAGTCTTAAGTTGGTAAGTTATTTCCTTAATGAGGGTATTGGAATTTATTCCTCATTAGCTGGTGCTAAAAGTCATCTGCAACCTGTCTATAATCTATAAGGATCTTATTTTTGCAACAAAATAGGATAGAGGATGAAAGTGGGCAGGTTTTGCAGATGACAATGCCTTTGGTCTTGCATGGCTTTAGTCGCCATTCAGGGCAAAACCAAAGTAACAGAATTAGCTGTTGGCAAAAAATTCTAGACGGTAAGACTCCGTCGCGTAGGTTGATAGAGAGAAACAAGATATCCCTGTCACAATAGTAAATACAGGGTTTAGGCTGTTGATATAAAATTGTATTTGGGGGGAGAGACTGTTGTATAGATGAATAATAAAAATAAAGACTTACCTTTTGTAACAGAACCTCCTCAGCTCCGTCATATTTATCTTTTATTGTAGGATCTTAATTTTTTAAGAGTAATGGGGAAAATTTATGCTACAAGGTTTTATTGTATTATTAGCTGTAGTAACTTTCGTTTTAATGGCTGCCGACCCACGTGATAGTGGGGCGCAAGCGACTCAGTCAGCATGGCAAAAAACACAAGCAGCAGACATGACCAAGTCGCAAAAAAATACTAATAACGATGTGGACTTTATTTAAGCATTAAAACGCATTGATAAATCAACAGCTCTAACGTCTTTAGTCAGTACACCCATAGAAATGTAGTCAACACCAGTAGTGGCAACTTCGCGCAAGTTTTCAATGGTGATATTACCTGATGCCTCTAACTTACAACGGCCTGCAACATGTTTTACAGCATCAATCATTTGTTGTTGACTGAAGTTATCAAGCATGACAATGTCTGCACCAGCTTCAAGCGCTTGATTTAGCTCATCCCAAGTTTCAACTTCGACTTCAACAGGTTTACCCGGTGCAATTTGATGGGCTTTGGCAATTGCCTGAGCAATACCACCTGCCGCCATAATATGGTTTTCTTTAATTAAGAACGCATCAAATAAACCGAGACGATGGTTCTGTCCACCACCGACAGCTACAGCATATTTTTGTGCAATGCGTAAGCCTGGTAAGGTTTTGCGTGTATCGAGGAGTTTTGTATTTAAACCTTCGAGCTGTTGAACATATTCAGCTGTTTTTGTTGCAACCGCAGATAAAGTTTGAATAAAGTTTAAAGCAGGGCGCTCTACAGTAAGTAAGCTACGCGCAGAACCAGCAAGCTTTAAAAAGGCTTCATTTGCAGCAACACGCTCACCTTCTTGTTTTAACCAAGTCACCTGTACCGTATTGTCATAAGCTGAGATGAGTGCATTGACCCAAGGCTGTCCAGCTAAAACCATATCTTCACGGCTGATAATGGTTGCTGTTGCCTGTTCATCTTCAGGTGTGAGCATAGCGGTAATATCACCGTCCCCAATATCTTCTTGTAATGCTTGTTGAATATTGATTTGAATTGATTGTTCAAGCAAAGACTGAGGTATGCTCATACGGTTTCCATTTTGTAGATGACCCTAAAACTTGCGATATATTAGCACCGTCGACTTTAAAAATAAGCTGTTTTATCAGATTAATCGCGATAAACAATCGTATTTACTACTTTGAAAAGTAGATAACTGTTTTAAACTAAAACAATTGGCAAGCAATTTATTGGCATCTCAATGAAGCAAATCACACCGTATGAAGTTATAGATGGACAATTAAAAGGGGCGAAACAAATCCCTTCTCCAAATTTTAACCAGCGGCCGACTGGTACCGAAATTCAAATGATTGTTGTTCATAATATTAGCTTGCCACCATCTCAATTTGGAGGCGGGTATATTGAGCAGTTTTTTCAAAACAAGTTAGATTGGTCAGTTCATCCTTATTTCCAGACCATTGAGGGGATGCAGGTTTCTACGCATTTGCTGATTTTACGTAGTGGGGAAGTCCTACAGTTTGTTAATTTTAACGATAGGGCATGGCATGCAGGGCGTTCGAGTTATTTAGCCAAAGTAGAATGCAATGATTATTCAATTGGTATAGAGCTTGAAGGGAGTGATGATTTGCCCTTTGAAGAAGTACAATACAATGTATTAACCGACGTCGTTACTGCCATTCGTCAGGCTTATCCTGAAATTAAAAACCATATTGCAGGACATTCAGATGTTGCGCCCGGCCGAAAAACTGATCCGGGACCTTATTTTAAATGGCAGCACTTTAGACAATTGTTGGGTCAGAAAAAAACTTGAGTTTGTTCATCATTTCACAACGAAAAGATTTTCTAGTTTCATTACAATAGCGTCTTTCGAATATAGCTGTAGGTGAGTACGATGGCATTGTGGCGATCGACTTTTATTGTCAGTGCAATGACGATGTTGTCACGAGTGTTAGGGTTAGTGCGTGACGTCGTATTGCTCAACGTGTTTGGTGCGGGTAAAGATTTTGATACCTTCGTCGTCGCTTTTCGTATTCCCAACTTCTTTCGACGATTGTTTGCCGAAGGTGCCTTTTCTCAGGCCTTTATTCCGGTACTCACCGAATATAAAACAGGCCGAGCACACGCTGAAGTGCAGATCTTAATTAGTCGGGTATTTGGCTGTTTGCTGACAGTCATGACCTTACTTACTTTTGTGGCTATGGTTTTAGCGCCTGCTATCATTTATATGTACGCCCCGGGTTTCCATAGTGATCCTGAAAAGTTCGATTTAGCAGTCAGTATGTTCCGTCTGACCATCCCTTATTTATTGTTTATGTCGCTGACTGCTTTTGCCAGCAGTATTTTAAATAGTTATGGTTCGTTTGCTTCACCAGCTTTTTCACCAGTTTTGCTGAATGTAGCGATGATTGCAGGCGCATGGTGGCTTACGCCGTATATGGCTGAACCGATCAAAGCATTAGGCTGGTCAGTTGTTGTGGCGGGTGTTTTGCAGTTAGCGATACAAATTCCAGAGCTATGGCGTAAAAATCTGCTGATTCCACCTAAAGTTGATTTTAAACATGAAGGTGTAGAACGCATTTTAAAATTAATGCTTCCTGCATTATTCGGTGTATCTGTGACTCAGATTAACCTGTTATTAAATACGATTTGGGCATCTTTCATGCAAGATGGTTCAGTGTCTTGGCTCTACAGTGCAGAGCGTATGACTGAATTGCCGTTAGGTTTAATTGGCGTTGCGATTGGTACAGTGATTTTACCTTCACTGTCTGCCCGTCATGCAGAACAAGATCAAGCAAAGTTCCGCGGTATGATCGACTGGGCTGCAAAAATTATTGTATTAGTTGGCTTACCAGCAAGTATTGCCTTATTTATGCTTTCTACACCGATTATTCAGGCATTATTCCAGCGTGGCGAGTTTGACCTACGTGATACACAAATGACAGCTCTAGCACTGAAATGTATGAGTGTAGGGGTGATTTCGTTTATGCTTATTAAAGTCTTTGCACCTGGTTTTTATGCACAGCAAGATACCAAAACACCAGTACGTGTCGGTTTAATGTCAGTTGCAGCGAATGCTATTTTAAACGTTATATTTATTGGTTTCTTTAAGCTGATTGATTGGCATGCAGAGCATATGGCACTTGCATTGGCATCTTCAGGCTCGGCTTTAGTGAATGCGGGTTTACTCTACTTCTATTTACATAAGCGTAATATTTTCCGATTTGGTTCACATTGGAAAAAGCTGTTTCTTCAATATGGTTTAGCGAACCTTGCCATGATTGCAGCACTTTGGTTTGCGTTAAATTGGTATAACGGTGAACTTTCACAGTGGTTACGTGTTGCCGAAGTGGTTGGATTGTGTGTAGTCGGTATAGTTGCTTATCTGGCCGGCCTATTACTTACAGGCTTCCGTCCTAGAGATTTAAAACATTGATACAAAATTATTTGATTGCTATTAATTCAAAATTTTATAGCAATTTAATTAAAATAATATTTTATATAATATAGGAATTTAAGTGTGAATTATTCATATAAATTAATTTTATTTATTTTGTTAATTTCGACACAAGGAAAAGTGGTCGCTGATAATGAATTAAATAATTATTTAAGTATAAAAGCATACTTATCTATACCTACTTGGGATAAAAAAGAGAGATATAATTCTTCTCATTTTTTAATGGTACCAATGCATTATATATATAAGAACAATCAAAATCCTCTAGAAAAGGATTTTGATATTCATATAAATAAATTTTTAGATAAGGGTGTAGATACTATTGATCTAAATATACATAAAGAAAGATTAACTACATGGCAATATTACTACTTTTTAAGTGAATATGCAGTTCTCTCAAATTATAAAAATGAAAGATTAAATGAGTATTTGTTAGTAAGTGTAAAAAACTTTTGGTTAAAATCTACTGCCTGGCAATGGGGCGGTGTTAATAATTTTAAGAATATGAGAGAAAGAGTAAACTGGAAGTTAAATGCATCAATAAATAGTCATGACTATAGAGTGGGAATAATAGATGAAGAATTATTTTTATTCGGTGTTGCAGCTAATCTTAAAAAAAAATATCCAAATGATAAAGATTTAAATGATATTGTCCAAATTGCATTAGAGGTCTTTAAGCGCAGAAGTAGTTTTACTAAAGAGGGTGGATGGTTGTTTGATGTGGGTATTTGGGATAATTATAATGATTATGCATATGCTGGTTATAGTAGAAAAGATATTGTTAAGACTAAGAAACCTTTAAAACAAATGGTAACTGATAGCTCTCATTTTTTTAGAATGCCTAAATTACTTTTGTCCTTAGAAAATGCTGGATTAGATAAAAAAGATAAATTAATGGTTGAAAAATATAGGAAGGGTTTAAATAAACAGTTCTTTGAAAAAGTTTTAGTTATTAGGAATAATCATATTTATTTAACAAATTATATGGATGGAAGAAATGGTATATTTCGATGGGAGTACCCTAGTTTAGGAAAAGGACAAGGCTATGGACCATATGAGTTAACCTACTCTTTTGGTATGGGGTGGTGGGTGTTTTTATCAAATAAAGATATAAAGCAAACTTATACTAATTATTATCATCAAATAAGAGAAAATGTTTCTGAAGATAAGTGTGATATGACAATGAAAAAAATAATAGAGCAAAAAAAAATTATAGATCGTAAAAGTTTCAATGAATGTTTGTATATTTATAATTCATTTCTTTCCTCAAAAATTTAAGTTATTTAATGCTAAGTATTAATTTAAACTAATACTTAGCATTAAAATTTATTGAATTTTTATTAATTCAATATCAAAAATTAAAGTGCTATTTGGGCCAATCGTGTCACCTGCACCGACTTCACCATAAGCAAGATTAGCCGGAATAAAGAAACGAGTTTTTCCGCCTTCTTTCATGGTTTGCAGACCTTCTGTCCAACCTGCAATCACTTGACTGAGCTGAAACTCAACCGGATGATTACGCGCAATAGAACTATCAAATACAGTTCCGTCTAGTAAACGCCCTTCATAATTCACTTTAACACGAGATGTGGCTTTCGGTTTTTGACCATTACCTTCTTTTAATACTTGGTATTGAAGACCAGATTTAGTCGTGATCACACCGGATTTCTTTGCATTGTCAGCTAGAAATTTTGTACCAGCCAGAGCATTCTGTTGCCCTGTTTTTTGAAATTCGACGAGTTGTTTGGCTTCTAAGGTTTTCTTATAGTCATTAATCGCTTTTGCCATTTCTTCATCAGTTAGGCGTGCTGTTTTACTTTGCGCACCTTCTTGAAGACCTTGGTAAAAAATATCAAGGTTTAAATCTTTTAAAGCATCTGTATTATTACGACCCATCAAATAGCCATAACTATAGCTAAATTGTTCTTTTGCTGGGCTTTTATTCGTTATAGGCGTTGCAGCAAAAACAGATAAACTCATTGTTGATGTTGCAATAATTAGACCAATTTTTTTCATGCTGTTTTCCAAAAAAAGGAGAGTAGTGTTCTACTCTCCTGAGTGTTTTTATTTCACTGAAATGAGTTCTACATCAAAAATCAGTGTACTGTTTGCTGGAATGCCAGGAACTTCCTGAGGGCCATAGGCAAGATTTGATGGAATGAAGAACGTCGCTTTACCACCTTCTTTCATCAATTGAAGTCCTTCGGTCCAGCCTGGAATAACCTGATTGAGTGGAAATTCAACTGGCTCACCGCGTTTATAAGAACTGTCAAAAACCTGACCATTAATTAAACGGCCTTCGTAATGTACTTTAACGATAGACTGCGCAGTAGGTTGCTTACCTGTGCCTTCTTTAGTAATGATATATTGCAAGCCAGACGCCGTGGTTTTGACCCCAGCTTTTGTTTTATTTTCTGCAAGGAATTGAACATCTGCAGATTCAGACACTGCTCCAGCCGCTTGTTCTGGATTATTCTGTTGCTGCATTTTTTGCTGTAACTCTTTTTCATATGCGGTTACAGCAGCTTTCAACTCTTCTTGAGTATAAGCACTTGGCTGCTTGCTACGAGCATCATGAATCCCTTTCACAAATGATTTTGTATCTAGCTCAGGTGGAGTTTGCTGAGCAACTTCATATCCAAGAACATAGCTGATTTTTTCAATTGGAGAGGCATTTTTATTTGCCTTGCTTCCGACTTCTGTGGTCGGATGTTGGCTTGCATAATATACTGGTACAAGTGCAGCACCGCCTAAAACTACAGCGACAGCAATGGGTAAGGCTTTACTCATAAAAGGTTCCAAAAATAATCATTTGAGTCTAAAAAGGCTGCTTTCGATCTTAGCATGCTTAAGCATAGAATGTTTAACAAAAAAAACGAGTGGTTTTTTATATATTTTAGTTAGTTTTAGTAGGGATATACTTAAAAAAATCTTAAATAAAAAACCGGATCATTTGATCCGGTTTTTTCATGACTTTACGCTTAATCTTCTTTTTGTGCTTTGTAAGCATAGGCGTAGTTATAGCCGTAACCGTAACCCGCGCTAGCACGTTGAATGTCATTGAGAATAAAGCCGTTGACTTTAACACCCGCTTGTTCAAAGCGATTAAGTGTTAATTCAAGCTCTTTCATTTGTGACTTAGCATAACGAGCAACAATTAAGTTCACACCTGTATATTGCGAAATAATAATACCGTCTGTTACTGCAAGCACTGGTGGAGTATCAATAATGATGTGGTCATATTGACTTTGTAGCTGCTCAAGTAATTCTTTAAATTGGTTTGAGCTTAAAATTTCTGAAGGATTTGTTGGACTCTTACCACGAGTAATCACATCAAGGTTAGCAACTTGAGTTTTGTGTAATACTTTTTGTAGATCAGCTTGCCCACTTAGTAATTCAGAAAGACCCGGTTTCACATCAACATCGAAGTATTTATGCATATAACCACGGCGCATATCTGCATCAATCAGTAAGACTCGTTTATCTCCTTGCGCAAAAATTGTTGCAAGGTTGGTCGAAATAAATGATTTACCCTCTTCTGGAGATGGTCCCGCAATCATAATAATATTATTTTTTGCATTTGCTAATGCAAAGTGGATTGCTGTACGGATACTCCGCAAGCTCTCAATTGCAATATCATCACTGTTTTTAACGGCAAGAATAGGAATACTCTTCTTCTTCTTTAAAATCTTAATACGACTTTCTTGAATTGGTGAACGTGGCACGGTTGCATAGACTGGTAAATCTAACTCATTTTCAATTTGACTAGAATCTTTAATCCCTGTACGTAGCATATTACGTAATAGGGCAATTAAAGTACCAATAAAACCGCCTAAGAATAAAGATAAGATAAGGACTAGTAACTTTTTAGGTTTAATTGGTTCAACTGGTTCAACAGCAGTATCAACAATACGTACATTACCAATTTCCCCTGCTTTTGCAATACGAAGCTGCTGGTAAGAGTTAAGTAGTGCTGTATAAAGCTGAGTCTTTACTTCAACTTCACGGTACAACTGTAGATATTGACGTTGTACATCTGGTAGTTGTTTTAATGTGCTATTTAAATCACCGATTTGTTTATTAATGGCAGTGAGTTGTCCATTAATTTCGCGCATTGCTGGATGCTCAGCAGTATATTTTGCAGCCATTTCAGCTTGTTTTTGTTCAAACTCCGCTTTTTTAGTTTCTAAAGTAATACTTTGAGTTAAATATAGTTCGGACTCTTTATTCACATCAACAGTGTTATATTGCTGACGGAATTTGTTAAATTGACGTTCAGCATCATCAAGTTGTTTTTTTAGATCTGGTAGCTGTTCATCTAAGAATTTTAAGGTTTGAGCAGATTCTGCCGAACGACGTTCAATATTTTGTGCGCTATAAGTTGCTAAAATTGCATTTAAAACTTTAGTAATATGCTCTTTGTCTTGTCCTTGATAGTTTAAGCCTAATACTCCGGTAAGCTTCCCTTGTTCTGCAACGGAGTAATTTGAGCTTATTGTATTCACTGCAGCAGGTAAAGATAAGTTCCTGATATTATAAGTTGTATCAAACTGATCTTTTGTGAATATTGCAATTTTCCAAGAACCATACGGCCCTGCAACTTGGTTTAACTGATTTAAAGGGACATTTAATACTACTTCTTCAGTTGCTGGGTCAGTTAAACGTAAAGATTGTTTATCAAAGTTAAGATGTAAGGTTTTATCTAGATAATACGCTGGAATTTCTAGTGTACGAATTTCAAAACTTTTTAGACCATCCTTAAAGATGACGGATTTTTTATTATATTCAGTTTTATATTCAGTATCGCTCAATAAGCGATGACTAAGAGTATTTTCTGTACTGGAAATCTGTATATTTAGATGTAGTTCTTTAATGACAGAACCTAAAACTAAACGAGACTTTAAAATTTCGATTTCAGCTTGAGCCGGTGACTTCTGCTCAATCATATTGGACAGATCGCCTAATAGTGCAGCAGAAGCTCCCTTGCTGTCTTCTACTTGAACTAGTGCATCAACAGAGTAAGTATTGGGGGTGACACGTAAGTAGAGTAGAGCACATACAAGACTTAAAATAACGCATAGAGCGATAAGCTTCCACTGCGCAATGAGTGAAAAAAACAATTCTTTTAAATCAATTGTATCTTCGGTATTCGTATTTTGGTTCATAAGCTTAAAATCTTGGCGTTAAATATAAGGTTTCCAGTCAGCAATGCACTGTTGAATGAGCTGACAGGTTTCATCAAAAATAGCTTGGTCGTGCTGATAAGGATCTGGCACATTTCTATTCTGCCAATGACCCAAGCGATAAGTTTTACCTTTTGCAAAGGGCCAAGTTTGCTCAATATGTTTTTGCTGGTTGTGACTCATGACCAAAATAAGGTCAGCTTTTTTAATATGTTCCGCATTTAACTTTCTTGCAATATGAGGCTGCATATCGATGCCTAGACGTTGCATACAAAGTTGTGCTTTGTTGTCTGCTTGATGGCCTACAAGCCCTGAAATGCCTGCAGATTCAATATTTAATTGAGGATATTGTTGTTTTAAAAAATATTCTGCCATAGGGCTACGACAGATATTTCCAATACAGACCACTAAAATGTTTTTAAATTGCATAACAATTATTGCCCCAAACGGTCTATGTTATATAAAGCATTTGAGAAAGGAATAATCTGGTTAACCACACGTTGCCAGCGAGTCAAGCCGGTCGCATCTACATAGACAATATCATTACTACGTAGTTTAAATTGATTGGCTAAGCCAAAGTCACCAATGCTCATTAAATTTAAATGATAAATTTCTGTTGTATGGTCATTAGGGTTAGTGCGTACTACATAAATGCGGCTTGCACTCGCCGAAATTGGGTTAATTCCTAAGCTTTCACCTAATGCATCAGTTAGTGTCATACCTTGATCACGCATTGGTAAAGCTTGGTTCTTGCCTGATTCACCCATGACGTAAATTTTCTGATTTTCGCGTGTACTTACATAAATTGTATCGTTCGGTTGAACTAGTAGTTTATGTAATGAATAACCCGCTTTTTCTAAATCGATCGTATTTAAATTATAGGTTCGACCATTACGAATAAGCTGAATGTAAGTATTATCGCCTCTATCACTTACGCCACCAGCAAGTCCTAAAGCTGTATATACACTTACAGGCTGGTCACTTAAATAAAACTGTCCGCCTTTTATGACACTGCCTTGGACGGAAAAGCGCTGACCTTCATAGGATAATACTCTTACCGTAACATCCGGATTTTTTAAAAATCGGGCTAATTGACCACGTAACTCACGGTTAACTTGAGCCAGAGTTTTACCGGAAGCCTTATAGCGGCCTACTAACGGAAATTGAATATAACCACTCTGGTCAATTGGATAACCATTTGCCTGAACAGATTGCTCATTATTAACGTTGTTTACAGGGGGGGTGATTTCAGGATAAGCCCATAGCTGAATTGAGAGTACATCGCCTGAGCTTAAGCGGTAAACCGGTTGTTGATTTTTAAATAGGGCTGCATAGTCGCGTTGATAGTCGACCTGAGCTGGTTGTATTGCTGGTAGTGTTTCTTGAGAAATTTTAACAACGTTAACCGTAGTTCCAAGGTCGGTTCTATAAACGCCTTCATTTGGAATATCGTAAGTTTGTAAACCGGAAGTGACCGCACAGCTGGCAGCACTTAAACTTAAGGTAAGAACAGAAAAAAACTGACAATACTTCACAAGCAACCCTTTGTGTATTTATCTTTAATTGATACTGTCTGTATCATTAATCGTATAGCATTAAATGCTTAGGTTAGACAGAGATGGTCTGATTCTAGCTGAAAAAAAAATAAAAAACATAGAAAAAAACGTAGAGCTTTGTATGTTTAATTTATATCAGTACACTTTACCACATCATTAGTTAACCTCTCTGGAAATAGAAATTTGATGTAAAGATAAATTAGGTTATCTAAAAAGAAGCTAAGATCTGTAAACACTTTTATACAATTGAATTACGGTTAATAAAAAAAAACTGATATAGTTACGCACGACGATATTTGGTCATATGTATCATTATTTAATATATACAATTTGTAAGGAATAAGGCTAACTTTTATGCAACTTGCCGATTTAAGAATAGCGATTATAGGTTTAGGTTATGTAGGCTTGCCATTGGCGGTTGAGTTTGGGAAAAAAGGGCCGGTAATTGGATTTGATATTAATCAAAAACGTATTGATGAATTAAAAAGTGGTCAAGACCATACTCTAGAAGTTACACCTGAAGAGCTGCAACAATCACAACACTTAAGTTTTAGTGCAAATTTAGATGACTTAGAACAAAGTAATTTTTTTATTGTAACTGTTCCAACACCTGTTGATCAGGTTAACCGACCAGATTTAACCCCTTTAAGAAAAGCGAGTGAAACTGTAGGGCAAGCTTTAAAGAAAGGCGATATTGTTGTATATGAATCTACAGTATATCCAGGTGCTACAGAAGAAGTTTGTATTCCTATCTTAGAAAAAGTCTCTGGGCTAAAATTTAACGAAGATTTTTTTGCTGGTTATAGTCCTGAACGTATTAACCCTGGCGATAAAGTTAATACATTGACTAAAATTAAAAAGATTACGAGTGGTAGCACTCCCGAAGTTGCAAATACTGTAGATGCCGTATACGCAAGCATTATTACTGCTGGTACTCACAAAGCAACTAGTATTAAAGTTGCAGAGGCTGCCAAAGTTATTGAAAACACGCAACGTGATTTAAATATTGCTTTAGTAAATGAGCTTTCTGTTATTTTTGATCGTATTGGTATCGACACTCTAGATGTTTTAGAAGCAGCTGGTAGTAAATGGAACTTCTTACCGTTCCGTCCAGGTTTAGTCGGTGGGCATTGTATCGGTGTTGATCCTTACTATTTGACTCATAAAGCAGAAGAAGTTGGCTATCATCCACAAGTGATTCTTGCTGGTCGTCGTATCAACGACAATATGGCCCGTTATGTTGCTCGTAACACGATTAAACTGATGCTTCAAAACGGTATTGATGTCCCTCGTGCAAAAGTTGGTGTACTCGGAGTGACTTTTAAAGAAAACTGTCCTGATATTCGTAATAGTAAAGTAGCAGATCTTATTAAAGAGTTAGAGTTCTGGGGTGCGCAAGTTGTAGTGGCAGACCCATGGGCAGATGCAGATGAAGTTAGACATGAATATGGTATTGAGCTTGGGAAAGTTGACGCTCAAAACCCTGTGGATAGTGTCATTATTGCGGTAGGTCACAATGAATTCCGTTCACTTTCAGCAAGTGAATTGCGCAGTTATATGAAGGGTGAAAAGCCTGTGTTAGCTGATGTTAAGAGCCTTTTTGATCGCACTGAAATGTCAGCTGCAGGCTTTACTGTATTCCGTCTCTAATTTTATCTTATTATTAAATTGAAGTTTTGATCATGAAAAAATTTGCTCTTATTGGTGCAGCTGGATATATCGCACCACGCCACCTTAAAGCTATTAAAGAAACAGGTAATACTTTAGCAGTTGCTATGGATGTAAATGACTCTGTGGGAATTATGGATAGTCATTTCCCTGAAGCGGAATTCTTTACTGAGTTTGAAGAATTTGAAGCCTATGTAGAAGACCAAAAGCTAAAAGGTGAAAAGCTGGATTATGTAGCGATTTGCTCACCCAACTATCTACATGCACCACATATGAAATATGCTTTGAAAAATGGCATTGAAGTCATTTGTGAAAAACCGCTGGTGCTGAACTCAGAAGACTTAAATATGCTTTCTGAATATGAAAAGCAATATGGTGGCAAGGTAAACTCAATTTTACAATTACGTTTGCACCCATCTATTATCGCACTGCGTGACAAGGTTCAAGCTGCGCCGGCTGATAAAGTATTTGATGTTGACCTTACTTATTTAACTTCTCGTGGTAAATGGTATCTAAAATCATGGAAAGGGGTAGACAATAAATCAGGTGGTGTAGCAACCAATATCGGTGTGCATTTTTACGACATGTTGCATTTTATTTTCGGCAAAATCGTTAAAAATGAAGTGCATTTCCGTGATGAGAAAACGGCTTCTGGTTATTTGGAATACGAACGTGCGCGCGTGCGTTGGTTCTTGTCAATTGACGCGAATAACTTGCCAGAAAATGCTGTGCAAGGTGAAAAGTTAACCTATCGTAGTATTACCATTGAAAATGAAGAGCTTGAGTTTTCAGGTGGCTTTACCGATTTACATACACAAAGCTATCAACGTGTATTAGAAGGTAAAGGTTATGGTGTTGAAGAGAACCGTGCAGCAATTGAAACAGTTGAAGTGATCCGTGTTTCTCCAATTGTTGAAAACCCAGAAAATCCACATCCATTATTGGCAAAGGTGAAAAAAGCATGAGCTTTTATCAACATGAAACTGCCATAGTCGATGATGGCGCACAAATTGGTGAAGACTCACGTGTTTGGCATTTCGTTCATGTCTGTGGTGGTGCCAAAATTGGTAAAGGCGTGTCTTTAGGTCAAAACGTCTTTGTTGGTAACCGCGTTGTGATTGGTGACCATTGTAAAGTCCAAAATAATGTATCGGTTTACGATAATGTATTTTTGGAAGAGGGTGTATTTTGTGGCCCAAGCATGGTCTTTACCAATGTGTATAACCCTCGTTCTTTAATTGAGCGTAAAGATCAATATCGTGACACGCTGGTGAAAAAGGGAGCCACATTAGGGGCAAATTGTACGATTGTCTGTGGTGTCACCATTGGAGCATATGCTTTTGTTGGTGCTGGTGCTGTAGTGAATAAAGATGTACCTGCTTATGCACTAATGGTCGGGGTGCCCGCGAAACAAATTGGCTGGATGAGTGAGTTTGGTGAGCAGCTTGATCTTCCTTTGCAAGGGCAAGCCCAAGTAACCTGTTCACATACAGAAGCAGTTTATAAACTAGATGGAACGACACTGACAAAGCAGGGTTAATATGATTGACTTTATTGATTTAAAAACACAGCAACATCGAATTAAAGATAAAATTGATGCTGGCATTCAAAATGTATTGACACATGGTCAGTACATTTTAGGCCCAGAAGTAATTGAGTTGGAAGAAAAACTTGCTGCCTATGTAGGTGCTAAACACTGCATTACTTGTGCCAATGGGACAGATGCCTTACAAATTGCACAAATGGCATTTGGTATTGGACCAGGTGATGAAGTCATTACACCAGGCTTTACTTATATTGCGACAGCGGAAACAGTGGCTTTATTGGGCGCAAAGCCAGTCTATGTGGATGTAAATCCGAAGACTTATAATTTAGACGTTGAAAAATTAGAAGCAGCAATTACCCCTCGGACCAAAGCCATTATTCCTGTGAGTTTATATGGTCAATGTGCCGACTTTGATGCTATTAATGCAATTGCTGCAAAGTATGGTATTCCTGTTATTGAGGACGCTGCGCAAAGTTTCGGAGCAACTTATAAAGGTCGTAAAAGCTGTAACTTAAGTACCGTTGCTTGTACCAGCTTTTTCCCTAGTAAGCCATTAGGTTGTTATGGTGATGGTGGAGCTATTTTTACCAGTGATGATGAGTTGGCTAAAGTAATCCGTCAAATTGCGCGTCATGGTCAAGATAAGCGTTATCATCATATCCGTGTGGGTGTGAATAGTCGTTTAGATACCTTGCAAGCAGCTATTTTATTACCAAAATTAGAAATTTTGGATGATGAAATGCAAGCACGTCAAAAAGTAGCTGAAGTTTATAATCAGTTATTTAATCAGGCAGGTATTCATACAACACCATATCTAGAATCGCATAATACCAGTGCCTGGGCACAATATACGATTCAGGTTGAGAACCGTGCAGAAATACAAGAGAAATTAAAAGCTCAAGGTATTCCAACAGCTGTGCATTACCCAATCCCTTTGAATAAACAACCTGCTGTGGCCGATGTAAGTGTGAAGTTGCCTGTAGGTGATGCGATTGCTGAAAGAGTAGTGAGCTTACCAATGCATCCATATTTAGAACAAGGATCACAAAAAATTATCGTGCAAAAAATAGAAGGTATAATATGAGTATACTTTTTGCGCGGTTAATTACAAAGATTGTCAATTGGGCTGTTAAGAAAACACATTTATACAATGTATCAAAATTTAAAGGTATTGCCTCTAGTGCTAGTATCGGGACTAAGTGTATTTTAAATTTACCTGTAAATAATTTATTCATTGGTGAAAAAACATATTTGAATGGAGCGCACTTATCAAGTGGACATAATTCGAAGATTATTATCGGAGATGGTTGTGCCATTGGATATAACGTATCAATAAAAGCTATTACTCATTCAAAGGAAAAGCCTACCAATAATAGTCTAGGGGGTATTAATCATGTCGAAAAAGATATCAAAATAGGAAATAATTGTTGGATTGGTGATAATGTTTTTATTCGCGAAGGAGTAATATTAGGAGATAATATAATTGTTGGTGCTAATTCAGTTGTTACAAAATCATTTGACAGTAACCTAATAATAGCCGGTATACCTGCAAAGATTATTTCTATTGTAAAGTAATATTGGAGAATTTTTTTGCATATTTTGATTCTTCCCTCATGGTATCCTGCGTATCAAGAAGATATTAGAGGATGTTTTTTTAGAGATCAGGCTTTAGCTCTATTGAAAGCAGGAAACCAAGTAGGAGTAGTTACGAATGAATTTAGATCACTAAAAAATTGGAAAACAATTTTTAGCTATAAACATGGTTTTTTTTATGAAGATGATAGTGGGATTAATACTATTAGGTTCAAAACTATGTTGTGGTTTCCCAAAGTACCCTTTTTAATAAATACTTTGAATACAATATTTGGTAAACAAGGAGTTGAAAAATATATAGAAAAATATGGTAAACCAGATATTATACATGTGCATTCTTGTTTATATATGGGAGAAATTGCACAATACATAAAAACTAAATATCAGATTAATTATATTGTTACAGAGCATAGTAGTGGTTATATAAGAGATTTATATACACCCTATCAATTACAAGTAACTAAAGAGATCTTAAATAATAGCTCATGTAATATTGCTGTTTCAAGTCAAATGGCAAAATTCTTTATGAGTAAATTTGAGACTAGTGGTAAGTGGGACATTATACCTAATATTGTTAATCCAATTTTTTTTGAAAAAAGTTTAGAAGAAAAAAAGTCAAATAATAATAGATTCAAATTTCTTAATGTTGCTTTTATGAATGAAAATAAAAGACAAATTAATATCGTTAAAGCATATCATAAATTGATTCAGCAAGGATTCATCAATATTGAATTGGATTTAATTGGTGAGGGTGAAGAAAAAAGCGCATTAGAAAAGTATGTTAAAGACAATATGCTCACTAATATAAATTTTTTAGGTTTAAAAGATAGATATTTTATTGCGGAGGCAATGAATAAAAGTGATTGCTTTATACTATCAAGTAATTTTGAGACCTTCGGAGTTGTTATTATTGAGAGCTTAGCCAGTGGGCTTCCCGTTATATCTACTAAATGTGGAGGACCAGAGGATATTCTGGAGGAAGAAAATGGTTTATTGGTCGAAAAGAATAATATAGCTGAATTAGCTGAAGCTATGGTAACTATGTTAAGTAGTAAATATGATAAAAATAAAATCAGAAGAAGCTGTTATGAGCAATATAGTGAGGAAGCAGTTACCATGAAGTTAAAATATATTTATCAGAAATTTGTTGTATGAATATTAAGCAAAAGATTATGCGTTATAGTGTTGGTCCATTAGGCGCAGCACTTATTTCTTTAATCACAATCCCTTTGATAGCATGGCTTTATAATGTTGCTGATGTAGCTAAATTTTCTATATTTCAATCTGTTGTTATTTTGTATTCATTGGTTTTATGTTTAGGATTGGATCAAGCATTTATACGTGAATATTATGATTCAGATATAAAGGAGTCTCTTCTTAAAAATATTTATTTAGGAGCATTGCTACCCTCTTTAATTTTTATATTATTTACATTCGTTTTTTTTCGTGAGGAGATAATATTATTTTTATATGATGAATATTCTATTCAGCTTTACATATTAACTATTCTAACCTGTTTTTTTAGTCTCTCAATAAAAATGCTAGGCGCTATACAACGGGTACAAGAACAAGCCTTGCTATTCTCATTAAGTCAGTTATTACCTAAAATTATATTTTTATTGTTGATAATTGTTTTTTTTAAAATGGGTCCAGCGAAGTTTGAAAATATACTTTGGTCGCAATTTTTATCTGTTTTTATTGTTTTTATTTATTTTTTATGGATAAATCGAAATAATTTTAAAAAATCGATGAAAAGTAAAATTGATATTTATAGTATTAAAAAATACTATAGTTTTGGTTTGCCATTAATTTTAACTGGGGCTGTAATTTGGGGATTGAAATTAGCAGATAGATTCTATTTGAAAATTTTCTCTGATCTTAAACAGCTAGGTTTATATGCCATGGCAATTAGTATTGCAAGTGGGGTTGCGATATTTTCTGGTGTATTTAATACAATTTGGTCACCTCTTGTTTATAAGTGGGTTAATGATTCAAATATTTATGATAATTCTATTCCTGATAAAGTTAGAGCAGTTTCATATAAGATCTCAATTTGTATATTAATGGTAATAATTTTTTTAGTTTTTGCTTCAAAAATTATTGTTAAAATTTTACCTTCAAATTATGCTGATATACATTTAATTGTTCCTCTTTGTGCAATAGCACCGTTATTATATACATTGTCTGAAGTTACAGGTATAGGTATAAACTTGATGAAAAAAACAAAATATACTCTATGGAGTTGTATTTCGGCTATAGTTGTCCATATAAGCTTAAGTTTTTTTCTAATTCCTAAGTTTGGTGCAGTTGGCGCATCTGTTGCAGGGGCAATATCATTTTATGTTTTTTTTATTATGCGAACTATTTTTTCAAATTATATTTGGGTTAATTGTAATTTAAGTAAAACTTATATAGTTTCTTTTTTAAGTTTATGCTGCTCTCTAATTCCTGTTGTCTTTTGAGTATATAGTGTATGATTAATATAGAAAATTTCAATTTAAATCATTTTATATACAAGTTATATTTTTCTTTGGTTTTTTGTATCTTTTTTTCTACAGTTGATGTTATTCCTACTTCGATATATTATGGTTTTGTTGGGTTAAATATATTATTAACTATTTTGCTGTTCTTAGCATTAATTAGAAATAATTTTTTAAACTACAAAGATTTAGTATTAACTTTGTTGTTTATTTTTCCAATTTTTCTTAGTCAATTTTTCAATATTAATAATAGTCCGAACCTTGTTAGGTTTATATTAATAATAATTTTTTATCCAATTATTTTTTTTATATTAAATTATATTGTTTCTAGATTTAGTATAGAAAAAATATTGTCGCCAATAGTACTATCTATTGGAGTAATTTCTATTTTTTCTGCATTATCTAGTTTAGGAATTGTTGAGTTTGAATTTTATGGTTCTGATGCAAATACTTTAGATTATTATGCTGATGTTTATTCTAGAGATCGTCTCTTAGCAATAAATGGAATATATTTAAATCAAAATTCTTTTGCCTCTATATTATTGATTGGTTTTTTTTCATTCCTTAATTTTTTTATTAGTTGTAATAAAAAAATATTGAAAATTCTAAGTGCTTTAATGTTATTTTTTATTTTGATTTTATTGTTTTTAACATTGGCTAGAGCGGCTATATTTTCTGTTCTAATTGGTAGTATATTTTTTTATATCTTTTCTAATGTGAAGATTTACTTGAAAGTATCTATTTTAGCTTTATTTGCTTTACTAATTTTGGCTTTGATCTTCATTTCTCAATATGGTGAGATGTTCGTTGCCAAATTAGATTCTGCGGGATTATCATACAGAGATGTTATTTGGGCTGATGCTTTAGATAAGTTTAATCAGAACTTGTTTTTTGGGGTTGGTTTAGGTAATTACCAATTTATTAGCGGTGGGCATGTTTATAGTACCCATAATCTATATCTATTTTTCTTAGTGTCATTAGGTATATTAGGTGTTTCTAGCTTTATTTTAGTTGTTTTATTTTTCTTGAAAAAATTAGTGGAAAGAATTGTTTTTTATAGAAGCGATAAGACTATTTTAATATTTTCTTCTTGTGTTGTCGCTATCTTAATCCATCAGTTTTTTGAGGTTGAATTAGACAACCCATTTAAACCACTTTCTTTCTTCTTCCTTTTATCGATAGCATATTTATTTTCTCGACCAGTTAAAAATATTAGGTAAATAATATGTCACATATTGTGCATTTAACTTCAGCTCATCCTCGTTATGATACGCGAATTTTTGTAAAACAATGCTGCTCACTGGCAAAAAGATATGATACTTATTTAGTGGTGGCTGATGGAAAAGGTAATGAAGTAAATAATCAGGTCAAAATTCTAGATGTGGGTAAGTTCACCGGGCGTAAAAATCGCATGCTTAATGCACCTAAAGCTATATTTGAAAAAGCACTTAGTTTAGATGCAGAGATCTATCATCTCCATGATCCAGAACTTATTCCAATAGGTTTAAAACTAAAAAAAATGGGGAAAAAAGTTTTTTTTGATGCACATGAAGATTTACCTAATCAGATTATGTCGAAACATTATTTGAATCCTATATCTAAAAAGATCATCGCTTTTTTAGTTAAAGCTTATGAAAAATATGCTTGTGCGAAATTAGATGGTGTTGTGGCAGCTACACCTTTTATTCGGGATAAATTTCTTAAAATTAATAAAAATACAATTGATATCAATAATTACCCTAAATTAGAAGAGTTTAGCTCGATACCTACAGATACTTTAAAAGGAAATCAAGTTTGTTATATCGGTGGCTTAGCAGATGTGCGTGGGATTGTTGAGATGGTTCAGGCAATTAATTCAACACAAAGTGAAGCAAAACTGGTACTTGCTGGGGATTTTTCAGATAAAAACTTAGAGCAATCTGTAATGGAAATGGAAGGATGGGAAAAAGTTGACTTTCTAGGCTATGTGGGTCGAAATGAAATAAAAAATACCCTAGCTTCATCTGTTGCGGGCTTAGTTGTTTTACATCCAACACGAAGCTATTTAGATTCATTGCCTGTAAAAATGTTTGAATATATGTGTGCAGGAATACCAGTAATTGCTTCAGAATTTCCTTTATGGCGCTCTATTGTAAATGACGCGCAGTGTGGGGTTTGTGTTGATCCTTTAAAACCTCATGAAATTGCTAAGGCTATAGATTATTTTATAAATAATCCTGATAAGGCTAGAGTCATGGGAGAACAGGGACGAGCTGCAGTTTTAGAAAAATATAATTGGAGCATTGAAGAAAATAAACTTTTGAATTTCTATTCAAGTATTTTGGATATTTGAAATGATGGAAAATAAAAAAACATTTTGGTTTATTAACCAATATAGTTCAACCCCTGAAACAGCAATGGGTGGTCGACATTACTATTTGGCGCAAGAGTTAGCTAAAAAGGGTCATCAAGTTTATGTGATTGCCGGGCGTTATAGTCATTTGCTTCGTAATCCCAAGAAATTTGAGGAAAAATATCTCGTTGAGGAAATTATTCCTAATTTCTCATTTGTATGGGTCAATTTACCTGAGTATCAGGAAGCTCATAGCAAACAGCGTGTATTAAACTGGTTTAAGTTTTCTTGGCTGTTACGCAATATGGCAGATGTAATTCCAGCAAAACCAGATGTAATTTTATACTCATCACCATCGCTTATTGGGTATTTGGGTGCTAAATATTTAGCTAATAAATTTAACACTCCTTTTATCTTTGAAGTGCGGGATATTTGGCCTCTAACATTAATGGAGTTAGGAGGCCATTCTCCAGGCCATCCATTCATAAAATTTATGCAATGGATTGAAGACAGGGCCTATAGAAAAGCTGATTACGTATTTTCAAATTTATATAATGCTGTTGAACATATGCAAAGTCGAGGTTTAGACAGTAGTAAGTTTCATTGGATCCCTAATGGGGTGCCTTTAGAGGAAGTTTCTCAAAAACAACCTCTAAGTACAGAAACGTTTACTCAATTACCTCAAAATAAATTTATCATTGGTTACACAGGAACAATTGGTGTAGCTAATGCTATAGATGATCTTATTGAAGCAGCACAGATGCTATCAAATAATCCACATTTACATTTTGTTCTTGTGGGTTCAGGAAAGGAAAAAGATAGTTTAATACAAAAAGTTAATACTTTGGGCTTACAGAATATTACTTTTATTGATGCGATTCCAAAGAAGCAAATTCAGTCAATGCTTGAGCAATTTGATGTTTGTTATATAGGTTGGCAGAAAAATTCACTTTACCGTTTTGGTATAGCACCTAATAAATTACCCGAATATCTATACGCAGGCAAACCAATTATCCATGCCTTTTCTGGTAAGGGTGATATTGTTCAGCAAGCACAAGCGGGAATTACGATTGAAGCAGAAGATCCTCAGGCAATTGTAAGAGCGGTAGAACAATTATATTTGCTTACCGCAGAGCAGCGGCAAAAGTTAGGTGCCAATGGTAAACAGTTTGTATTGCAAAACCTTGAATATGGCATGATTGCAGAAAAACTCGAAAATATTGTTTTTAAGGATAACTTATGAAACGATTACTGGATATCATTATAGCATCTATTGCTTTGATTCTACTCTCACCATTGTATTTATATGTTGCATATAAGGTGAAAAAAAACTTAGGCTCGCCAGTATTGTTCCGCCAAGTTCGTCCAGGCCTAAATGGTAAACCATTTGAAATGATTAAATTTCGAACGATGAAAGATGCAATAGATATTCAGGGTAATCCTTTACCAGATAGTGAACGCTTAACCTCCTTTGGTAAAATGTTACGTTCTACAAGCCTTGATGAAATGCCGGAGCTTTGGAATGTAATAAAAGGTGATATGAGTATTGTTGGTCCACGACCTTTATTGATGGAGTACTTACCGCTTTACAATAAAGAACAAGCAAAGCGGCATGAAGTACGTCCAGGAATGACTGGTCATGCTCAGGTGAATGGTCGTAATGCAATAGGCTGGGAAGAAAAGTTTAAGCTTGATACATGGTATGTTGAAAATAGGTCGCTTTGGTTGGACTTTAAAATAATGCTACAAACCGTTAAAAAAGTAATCGCTAAAGATGATATTAATGAGGCAGGTGAAGCAACGATGAGTAAATTCACAGGTTCAGAAGAGAAGGAAATAGAGAAAAAATGACAATGATTATTGGTGTTTATGGCGCTAGTGGTTTTGGTAAGGAAGTTATGCCTTTAGTGCGTCAGCAGTTCCCAACATTAAGTAAAGAACAATTCGCTTTTATTGACGATGGTCAAGCTGGAGCGACTTTAAATGGATACCCAGTAATATCCTATATCGACTTTATTAGTAAACCAACTGACCATAAAGCCGTAACAATTGCCATAGCAAATAGTGTTGTTCGTGAGAAGTTAGTTAGCCTTTTAGAAAAAGATGGTATACAGCATTTAGCGGTTCAGGCGACAAACACAGTTATTCTTGATGAAGTTGAGATAGGGGAAGGAAGCTTACTTTGCCCATTTACTTGCTTAACTTCTAATATAAAAATTGGAAAGTTTTTTCACGCTAATATTTATAGTTATGTGGCTCATGACTGTGTAATTGGAGATTATGTTACATTCGCACCTGGCGCTAAATGTAATGGTAACATTCATATTGAAGATCATGCCTACATTGGTACAGGAGCTGTAATAAAACAAGGCACACCAGAAAAACCTTTAGTAATTGGTAAAGGTGCTGTTGTTGGTATGGGCGCTGTAGTAACTAAAAGTGTACCTGCGGGTGTAACAGTTGTAGGCAACCCTGCAAGAATTTTAGAAAGAAAGTAAAAATTTTTTATTAGGAAATCAGAATGTTAAACACTGCATTTGAACCATGGCCAAGTTTTACTACAGAAGAAGCTGACGCAGTCAAAAATGTATTACTATCAAATAAAGTAAATTATTGGACTGGCCAAGAATGTAGAATTTTTGAAAAAGAATTTGCCGAGTTTTCTGGTACAAAATATGCGGTAGCTTTAGCAAATGGGACCGTTGCGCTGGATGTTGCATTAAAAGCTTTAGACATTGGTGCAGGTGACGATGTTATCGTAACTTCTCGAACTTTTCTCGCTTCAGCAAGCTCTATTGTAACAGCAGGCGCTAATCCTGTTTTCGCAGATGTAGAGCTAGATTCTCAGAATATTTCACGACGTACGATTGAAGCCGTAATTACACCAAATACTAAAGCGATTATTTGTGTGCATTTGGCTGGTTGGATGTGCGATATGGATCCGATTATGCAACTTGCTGCCGAGCGCGGCATCTATGTGATTGAAGATTGCGCACAGGCTCATGGTTCAAAATATAAGGGTAAAGCTGCAGGGTCAATCGGTCATATTTCTGCTTGGTCTTTTTGCCAAGATAAAATTATGACAACTGGTGGTGAAGGTGGTATGGTCACCACAAATGATGAGGCGCTTTGGAAAAAAATGTGGTCATATAAAGACCATGGTAAAAGCTACGACAGTATTTATAATAAACAACATCCACCAGGTTTCCGCTGGTTGCATGACTCATTTGGTACTAACTGGCGCATGATGGAAATGCAAGCAGTTATTGGTCGAATTCAGTTAACACGTATGACTGAATGGACACAAAAGCGTACTGAAAATGCAGAAAAGATTTTAAAAGCGTTTGAAAACTCTCCTTACTTTAACGTTCATATCGCTTCAGATGATTATGTTCATGCGCATTATAAATGTTATGTGCAAGTAAATTTAGAGGCATTACCAGATGGCTGGTCACGTGATCGTATAATGCAAGAAATTAATGCGCAAGGCGTACCTTGCTTCAGTGGCTCTTGTTCAGAAGTTTATTTAGAGCATGCATTTGATGGTACCCCATGGCTTCCAGAAAAACGTTTGGAAAATGCGCAGCAACTAGGTGAAACAAGCTTAATGTTTTTGGTACATCCGACTTTGAGTCCAGACAGTATAGAAAAAACAATTCTTGCAATTAATGCCGTTAGTAGAGCTATACAATCATAAAAATGTGAAGCTATTCACATAGCTTTCTTTTGAATTATGATCTGATTTAAAGTTATGTAACCGCTGCGTAAATTTTATTTCTAGTTATATGAGAAATGAGTATAAATATCGCACGGTTACTAGAACGATTAGAAGAGTATTGTGAAAAAGATTATTTATCAGTTTGCGTCTGCGCCAAGACTCGCCAAACAATGTTTTTTGGTTCTTGTAGACCTTTTTGCGTTTCCTGTTATTTTGTGGTTTTGTTACGCCCTTCGTTTATTTGACTTAGGTGCTGAAGTTATCCCAGGCATTAACTATGGAGTAGCAATCGTTACTATCGTTGCTATTTTAAGTTTAATGATAACAGGGGTGTATCGCTTTATTGTCCGTACTTTTAACGAAGCCTTTATTGCAAAATTAGCGATTGCTGTTGCACTGATGGTAGTTGTTTTATATAGCCTAAATGCATTCTCTGCAGCTTTTGTTCCAACATCAATTCCATTGATGTTTGGTTTCTTAATGTTTAGTTGGGTTTGGTGTAGCCGTGCATTTATCCGCTTTATTGTAAAGGCTGCATTACTCACAGGGGAAGAGAGAAAGCGTATAGCAATTTATGGTGCAGGTGATGCTGGTCAGCAAATTGCAGCTGTGCTTTATCGTTCTGGTAACCACTTGCCCGCTTTTTTTATTGATGACAATCCATCTTTACAAGACCATATGGTTGGTGGTTTAAAAGTATTGTCTCTAGAAAAAGCTTTACAACGTTTTGAAAAATATAAAACTGATGAAATTTTATTAGCATTACCTTCAGTAGGTCGCGTACGTAAAAGTGAAATTATTCAACAGTTAGAACCTGCACATCTTAAAATTACGGAACTTCCAGGCCTTACTCAGCTGGTTGATGGTGAACTAAAGGTTGCTGATATTCGTGAAGTAGACATTGTTGATTTATTGGGACGTGACCCAGTACCACCTGTAGATCATCTTCTTGCAAAAAATATTCATAATAAAATCGTGATGGTAACCGGTGCCGGTGGTTCTATTGGCTCGGAGTTATGTCGACAAATTATTAAAAATCAACCTAAAATGTTGATCATTTATGAAATTACAGAATTTGCTCTTTACAGCATAGATAGAGAATTACGTCTAAGCGCTCAATGTGAAATTGTTCCAATTTTAGGTACTGTTCAGGATCAACAAAAATTAGAGCGTATTATTGAGCAATATAGCGTACAGACTGTTTATCATGCCGCTGCCTATAAACATGTACCTTTAGTAGAATGTAACCCTATTGCTGGCCTCAAGAACAATGCGATTGGAACAGCGAATAGTTTAAATGCAGCTGTGAAAAAGGGTGTTGAGACATTCGTTCTAATCTCGACCGATAAAGCAGTACGTCCAACCAATGTTATGGGTGCATCAAAACGCATGGCCGAGCTTTATTGTCAGGCAATGGCTGAAGCTCAAAAGCAAACTCAAATTAGTATTGTACGTTTTGGTAATGTATTAGGGTCTTCAGGCTCTGTAGTTCCCTTATTTAAAAATCAGATTGCAAAAGGTGGTCCTATTACTGTGACCCACCCAGATGTAACACGCTACTTCATGACCATTCCTGAAGCATCTCAGTTAGTTATTCAAGCTGGTGCTCTAGGTAAAGGTGGAGATGTCTTTTTACTTGATATGGGTGAACCTGTCCGTATTCAGGATTTAGCTCGACAAATGATTTCTTTAAGTGGTTTAACTGTGCGTGAACATGACTCAGAGCAAGGGGATATCGCAATTCACTACAGTGGATTACGCCCAGGTGAAAAACTTTATGAAGAATTATTAATTGACCAAGAAAATACTGAATATACCGAGCACAGTAGAATTCTTCGATCCTTCGAAAAGTTTTATCCTCTTACAGAGATTCAAGAAGTTTTTGATCGAGTTAATAATATGACTGCTGTCCAACAAGATATTGATTGGGCGCTATGTCAACTCGAACACTATGTTGATGGTTATAAACGTAGTAAAGATATTATGGTTAATTAGAGAGTGAATGTGTGATTAAAAAGGCAGTTTTACCTGTAGCTGGATTAGGTACACGTTTTTTACCAGCAAGTAAGTCAATTCCCAAAGAAATGGTCACAGTGGTTGACCGTCCTGCAATTGAATATGTAGTGCGTGAAGCTGTAGAAGCTGGAATTGAGCAAATTATTTTGGTAACTCATTCATCTAAGGCATCAATTGAAAATTATTTTGATCGAAACTTTGAACTGGAAACGACTCTAGAGCAAAAGAAAAAGTTCGATTTACTTGAAGAAATTACTCAGATTATTCCATCTCATGTAAGTGTGGTAAGTGTAAGGCAGCCCCAGCCTTTGGGTTTGGGGCATGCTGTTTTATGTGCAAAAAGTATTATTGGGCAAGATGATTTTGCTGTGTTATTACCAGATGTGTTGGTGAAAGACAGCTCAGGTCAAAATGATTTAACCCGTATGATTGCTCGCTATGAAACAAGCCAAGCTGCACAGATTATGGTGGAAGCGGTGCCTGATAACTTAGTTGATCAATATGGGATTGTAGATGTCGCACACAGTCCAAATGAGGGTGAAAGTATTGCCATGCAGGGGATTGTCGAAAAGCCTGCTGTAGGTTCTGCACCTTCTAATCTTTCTGTGGTTGGTCGCTATGTATTACCTGCAAAAATTATGCAGCTTTTGGAAAATACACCAAAAGGAGCAGGTAATGAAATTCAGTTAACGGATGCGATTGCGATGTTACAACAAACAGATACTGTTGAAGCCTATCGGATGCAAGGCCAAACTTTTGACTGTGGTAGTAAGCTTGGATATTTAAAAGCTGTATTACATTATGGTCTAGAACACCCTAAGTTAGGATTGGAATTTAAACAGCTGATTCAAGAACTTAAATTATAAAGTTTTGTAGTTCTGCTTAAGTGTTTGTAAAAACCACTGAATATAGTAGCTGAGCAGTATATTCTCTTCCTGTAAAGGGAAGAGAAATCTATAAAATACGAAAAAATCAGGTGTGCAATGAAAATCGCAGTATTTGGAACAACGTTACATGCCGGCGTGATGGCAGCGTTATTAGCTGAATATGGTAATCAAATTTACTGGTGTACAAGTGTCACCTGTGAAGAAAATATTTCTGTACTTTCGTATCAAGATCAAGACGTAAATAATTATTTAAATAAGCAGCGAAAAGCGGGTTTCTTAAAAGAGAGCCCTTTTTCTGAGATTCCTTTAGATATTGAAGTTTATTTATTCTGTTTTAGCCCAACACAAATTGAACTTGCATTAAAAACGGTTGAAAAGTTGAGTGAAAGACCAGTTACTCATCCACGGTTAATGATTAATGGTTCTACTTTTGGTTTGCACGGTACAGAGAAATTAAAACAGCATTTGCCAAAAGATGAGTGGGTTTACTTTCCTGATGTGATTCAGGAAGGTAATGCTATTAATAGTGTATTGAATGTAAAACATGTCATTATCGGTGTGGAATCTAGAGATGCAAGTGAAACTATGCAGGAGTTATTGCGTCCTTTTTTCCAATTTAGTTATCAATATTTATTTATGCCAATTTTAGATGCTGAGTTCACCAAACTTAGTATTTCAGGCATGTTGGCTACCCGCATTAGTTATATGAATGACTTGGCTATGGTTGCCGAAAAGTTAGGTATTGATATTGCGAATGTAAAGCATGGTATAGCTGCGGATACACGTATTGGTGCTGCATATTTATCGCCGGGTGTAGGATTTGGCGGTGAGAATTTTTCGCATGATATTTTAACACTTTCGAGTACTGTGTCTGAAACTGGAACAAAAAGTCGCCTTTTGGAACAAGTTTGGGCGATTAATGAGCAGCAGAAAGAAATTTTATTTCGTAAGTTATGGAATTATTATCACTGTAGTCTAAATGGCAAAACAGTTGCGATTTGGGGGGCTTCTTTTAAAGAAAATACTTCGAATATACATAACTCACCGATTCATATTTTATTAGCTGCATTATGGGCACAAGGTGTAATAGTGCGTCTGCATGACCCTCAAGCTTTGGATGAAATAGCTGCAATTTATGGGCATCGTGAAGATTTAATTTTATGTACTGATCAATATGAGGCGGTGCAAGATGCTCATGCATTATGTCTAGTCACTGCATGGAAGCAATATTGGAGTCCTGACTTTAAGCAACTACAACAGTTAATGAAGCATCCTTTAATTTTAGATGGGCGTAATATTTATGATCCAGCTTATGTAAAGGCGAAAGGTTTTGCTTATGAAGGAGTAGGTCGCTTATGAGTAAATCAATTGAGCAATTTCCAAAAGAATTAGTCTCACCTCTCGCCCATCTTCAAACTTTAGGTGAAAAAAACTCAAAATTACATATAAAAGAGTTATTTGCTTTAGAGCCAGATCGTTTTCAAAATTATTCTGTTAAATTTGATCAATTATTTTTTGATTATAGTAAGCACCGCTTAACCAAAGATATTTTGGGACAATTAGTAGCTCTTGCGAATACTAAAAACTTAACCGAATGGATTAATCGCCTTTTTTCACAAAATAAAATTAACTGTACTGAGCAACGTGAAGCAATGCACTGGGCACTGCGTTTACCGGTTGACTATTCAAAGTTTCCAGATTTAACAGAACAAGTTCATAGCCAGTTACAACGTATGTATGCCTTAGTGGAAAAAATCCATGCAGGACAATATCGTGGCTCAACTGGCGAAGTGATTCAAGACGTTGTTAATATTGGGGTGGGTGGTTCTGATTTAGGGCCACAAATGGTGACTCATGCGTTGTCTGATTTCAAGGTGAAAACGGCTAAGCCTTTAAATGTTCACTTTGTGTCGACTATGGATGGTAGTCAGTTATCAGAATTACTCCACCAACTTCGTCCTGAAACAACTTTATTTATTATTTCATCTAAGTCTTTTGGCACGATTGATACCTTATCGAATGCTCAAACAGTGCGTCAGTGGTTAGAAAAGACGTTAGGAAAACATGCTTACGTATTAAAGAGCCATTTTATTGGTGTATCCACAAAAGCGGACAAAATGTCTGAATGGGGGATTGCACCTGAAAATCAATTATTGCTGTGGGATTGGGTAGGTGGTCGTTACTCACTGTGGTCTTGTATTGGTTTACCTATTGCTTTGACGATTGGTATTGAAGGGTTCAAGCAACTTTTAGCTGGAGCTCACGCAGTCGATGAGCATTTTCAAAATACGAGTTTTGATCAGAATATTCCGGTTTTAATGGCATTATTAGGAATCTGGAATAATAATTTTTTAAATATTCAGACCCATGCAGTATTACCCTATGACGGGCGTTTAAAATATTTTGCTGCGTACTTGCAACAGCTTGAAATGGAGTCGAATGGTAAGTCAGTGCAGCGTAATGGTCACAAGGTTGAATTAGATACCTGCCCAATTATATGGGGCGAAGTTGGACCCAATGCTCAACATGCATTTTACCAACTCTTACACCAAGGTACACAAGCAGTAAGCTGTGACTTTATTGCACCAATCCAACGTTATAATGCAGATCATTTTACCTATGCAGAAAATGCTGAGGCCTTAGTTGAACAACATCATCTTGCTCTTTCTAATTGCTTGGCGCAATCGCGTTTATTGGCTTTTGGTAATGAAGCCTTGGACTCAACTGAATTAGAAAATCTGCCAATTTATAAGCAATATGAAGGTAATCAGCCGAGTTCTACCTTATTATTAAAAGAACTTAATCCTTACAGTTTAGGAATGTTAATTGCTTTATATGAACATAAAGTTTTTGTTCAATCTGTGATTTGGAACATTAATCCGTTTGATCAGTGGGGGGTTGAAAAGGGTAAACAGATTGCTGATCAATTACTTCCAATTTTAAGTGGCGTTCAAAATGATTTTTCAAAACTTGATGCCTCAACACGCGGATTAATTAAAATATTGTTAGGAAAAGTAGATGGCTAAAATTCTAGTCACTGGTGGTGCGGGCTATATTGGTTCACATACATGTGTTGAGCTTTTACAAGCTGATCATGAAGTTATTGTATTTGATAATCTTTCAAACAGCTCAAAAGAATCATTAACGAGAGTTCAAGAGATCACCCAAAAAAGTTTAACTTTTGTAGAGGGTGATATACGCAATGCAAATGAGTTAGACAGTGTATTTCAGAGCTATGCAATTGATGCAGTTATTCATTTCGCAGGTTTAAAAGCGGTTGGTGAAAGCCAGGAAAAACCGCTCATTTATTTTGATAATAATATTGCAGGCAGTATTCAACTGGTTAAGTCAATGGAAAAGGCAGGTGTTTATCGCTTGGTCTTTAGCTCGTCTGCGACTGTATACGGTGAGTTTAATCTATCGCCTTATCAGGAAGATATGCCACTTACTATGCCCAATAATAATTATGGCTATACCAAATTAGTGATTGAGCAGATGTTGCAGAAATTGGCAGAGGCTGATCAGCGTTGGTCTATCGCTCTGCTACGTTATTTTAATCCGGTTGGTGCGCATAAAAGCGGGCGTATTGGGGAAGACCCTCAAGGGATTCCAAATAATCTAATGCCGTATGTAACTCAGGTTGCCGTTGGCCGCCGTGATAAGCTTTCCATTTTTGGTAAAGATTATCCAACTCAAGATGGTACCTGTGAAAGAGACTTCATTCATGTCGTGGATTTGGCTAAAGCGCATGAATTGGCTGTGCTGAATCGTCTAAGTAATACAGGATGTAGAGCTTGGAATATTGGGACGGGACAACCGATTTCTGTACTTCAAGTTAAAGAGACTTTTGAACAGGTCAACCATGTCGAGATTGTGACAGAGTTTGCGGATCGTAGAGCAGGGGACTTGGCCAGTTTCTATGCCGATGCTTCTCGGGCTAAAACAGAACTAGGATGGAAGCCCTGCTATAGCTTGGAAGATATGCTTGTTGATAGCTGGAATTGGCAGAAGCAAAATCCTAATGGATATAATTAAATATCAATAAAAAAGGAGCGAATCGCTCCTTTTTTATTATGGATTAGCCTTGAATCAATCCTGTTAACTCATCTACATAATGTTGCATAGGGTGGGCTTGACGGTCTGCACGGCTTTCAATATTGAGGCGTAGCAAAGGCTCCGTGTTTGAAGCACGGACGTTAAAGCGCCATGCGCCAAAGTCCAAACTTACACCATCAGTACGGTCAATTTGCGGTTGCTGTTCTGCGTAGTAATCAAAAATCTTTTGAATAGTGGTCTGTGTATCAGCTACTTTAAAGTTGATTTCACCACTACAAGGGAATTTGGTAATCATATTTTCAACGAGGGTTGAAAGCGATTGTCCAGTTTCAGAGAGTAGGGCAATCGTGAGTAACCACGGAATCATGCCGCTGTCACAGTAAGCAAAGTCACGGAAGTAGTGATGAGCACTCATTTCGCCGCCATATACTGCATTGTGTTCACGCATTACATCTTTAATAAAGGCATGACCAGACTTTGACTGTACGGCAATGCCGTTGTATTCATCGACTATATCAAAGGTGTTCCACACTAAACGTGGGTCATGAACAATTTTTTCGCCAGGTTGTTTAATTAAGAACGCTTGAGCCAATAGGCCAACAATATAGTAGCCCTCAATGAACTGACCCTTTTCATCAAACAAGAAGCAGCGGTCAAAGTCGCCGTCCCAAGCAATACCCATATCTGCTTGATGTTCAAGTACAGCATTTCGGGTACTGTCACGGTTTTCAATTAAAATTGGGTTGGGAATACCATTTGGGAAAGTACCATCTGCTTCATGGTGAATTTTAATAAATTCAACTGGTACGTTAAGCGCTTTGAATTTTTCTTCAATGGCATCAATAACGTGACCAGCCGCACCATTACCCGCGTTTACCACTAACTTTAACGGGCGAATTTTTGCTGGGTCAATATAAGTGGCTAAATGTTCGACAAATTCAGGCAAGATGTTATAACTTTGAGTAGTGCCTTTTTGACTAACTTCTTCAAATTGATTCGTTTCTGCTAAAGCCTGAATTTCTTTTAAACCCGTATCTGCACTAATTGGACGAGCATTTTCTCGTACCAGTTTCATACCGTTATAGTCCATTGGATTGTGGCTAGCGGTAACTTCAATACCACCTTGTACATCTAAATGAAAAGCGGTGAAGTAAACTTCTTCAGTTCCTGTCATGCCTAAGTCAAGCACATTCACACCAGCATCATTTAGGCCGCGAATGGTCGCTTGTTTTAAAGACTCACTGCTTAGACGAATATCACAACCTACAACTACAGTCTTTGGTTTATAGATTTGTCCGTAAGCGCGGCCAATTTTGTAGGCGATTTCTTCATTCAATTCGGTGCCGAGTTTACCTCGGATATCATAGGCTTTAAAACACGTTAAAGTAGTCATTATTCAGTTCAATACAAATGATTTGAGTTTTGAGCATTATTATACATTTATCAATTAATGGTTATGTTTATAGTTTTTATATTCAAGTTCTACGCTTCATTTCTGTAGTTTATATTTAAGTTTATAAGAAAGTATTTTTACGACTTTAGTCTAATAAATAAATTTATGAATTAGAAATAGCTTGATTTTACTTGGCACTATTGGTCATACCAATTTTAGTGATTATTTAATGCTTGAACTTGCCAATGCTCGTGTTTATGATGAGCTCTGTGGTTTAAGGAATAACATTTGCACGTAAATTTTAATTGGTCATACCAATTGTGTTAAATGTTTAAAATTTTAAGGTACAAAAAATCGCCCCAGCATTTCAAGGAGATGACAATGCTCAATATGTGGCAACAACTTTATGACCCTTTAAATAATATTTGGCTGTCCAGTGCAGTTGCATTAATCCCGATTATTTTCTTCTTTTTAGCCTTGGCGGTTTTTCGTTTAAAAGGCAGTATTGCGGGTACGGGCACAGTCATTATTGCATTGTTGATCGCTCTCTTTTTCTATCAAATGCCGGGTCAAATGGCCTTTGCATCCCTTATTTATGGTTTCTTCTACGGTCTATGGCCAATTTCATGGATTATTATTGGGGCAGTCTTTCTATATAAAATTTCGGTAAAAACAGGCCAGTTTGAGGTGATTCGCTCAAGCATTTTGTCAATTACCGAAGACCAGCGTCTACAAATGTTACTAGTTGGCTTTGCTTTTGGTACGTTCCTTGAAGGGGCTGCCGGTTTTGGTGCCCCTGTCGCAATTACCGCTGCACTGCTCGTTGGTTTAGGTTTTAAACCACTTTACGCTGCTGGCTTATGTTTGATTGTGAATACTGCGCCAGTTGCATTTGGTGCGATGGGTATTCCAATTATTGTGGCGGGGCAGGTTTCTGGTGTAGATACCATGGAAATTAGCCAGATGGTTGGACGTCAGTTGCCGTTTTTAACGCTGATTGTGCTGTTCTGGATCATGGCAATTATGGATGGCTGGCGTGGTGTTAAGGAAACTTGGCCTGCGGTGTTGGTGGGCGGTGGCGCTTTTGCGATTGCACAATATCTAACATCTAACTTTATTGGTCCTGAATTACCGGATATTACGGCGGCAATTGCGTCATTGGTCAGTCTGACTGTGTTGTTCCGTTTTTGGAAACCAAAACATATTTTCCGTTTTGAACCTGAAGCTGGTCAAACGCTAACTCAGCAACCTACAACAATTCAGCGTTATAGCATTGGGAAAATTGCTAAGGCGTGGTCTCCATTTGCTATCTTAACAGTGATGGTAACCATCTGGAGTGTTAAGCCGTTTAAAGCGTTATTTGCAAAAGATGGTGCACTGGAACATTTAATTTTTAAACTTGAGGTGCCGTATTTGCATAAATTGGTCGAAAAAATGCCACCGATTGTGTCAGAGATGAAACCATATGAAGCGATTTATAAGTTTGACTGGTTCTCTGCTACAGGTACTGCAATTTTTATTGCTGCAATTATCACCGCTATTTTCTTGAAAATGAAAGCGAGTGAGGCAGTAACGACCTTTGGTGAAACACTAAATGAGTTAAAAACACCGATTTATTCAATTGGTATGGTGTTGGCTTTTGCTTTTATTGCGAACTATTCAGGTTTATCTGCAACTTTAGCTTTGGCTCTATCGCATACGGGTCATGCTTTTACGTTCTTCTCGCCATTTTTAGGTTGGCTTGGTGTGTTCCTTACGGGTTCAGATACATCTTCGAATGCTTTGTTCTCCGCATTACAAGCAACTACTGCTCAGCAGATTGGTATTCCGGAAGTATTGCTTGTAGCAGCGAATACCAGTGGTGGTGTGACAGGTAAGATGATTTCTCCACAGTCGATTGCAATTGCTTGCGCAGCAGTAGGCTTGGTTGGAAAAGAATCTGACTTGTTCCGTTTCACGGTAAAACATAGCATCATATTCACTGTCTTTGTTGGCATCATTATTACGGTTCAGGCTTATCTGGTTCCGTGGATGATTCCATAACTCCAGTGAAGGAAAAGCGATGAGAATCTCCGATCAAGTGGTCATGAAATTGCAGGCATTAATTGAAGAGCGTCACATGAGAAAAGGTGACCGTTTGCCTGCCGAGCGCCAGCTTGCAACTAGCTTAGGGGTTTCTCGTCCTTCTTTGCGTGAAGCGATTCAACAGCTCAATAGTCAAGGTGTGCTTATTAGCCGCCGTGGAGATGGGACTTATATTCAACAGTTACCTGAACAGTGGCCACAGCAACTCATTGTGAACCCGATTAGCAACCTGATTGAAGAAGATCCGTTATATCGTTTTGATGTACAAGAAGCGCGGCTATTACTCGAGGGGGGTACGGCATGGTATGCCGCTTTACGTTCAACACCTGAAGATCGTGCCAAAATTCATCATTATTTTAATGAAATTAGTCGCCACCAAAATGCGGGTGACTCAGCACAGGCTGCGGTGGCAGATGCAGAATTCCACTTGGCGATTGCAGAAGCATCGCACAATGTGGTGCTGATTCAAATGATGCGTAGCCTGTTTGATTTACTGCAATACAACGTCTTGTTGGGACGTAAAAAAGTTTATAACGATCCAATAAATAGTGACTTGCTGAGTGAACAGCATTTTCAGGTCATGGATGCGATCGATCGTAAAGATCCCGAGGCCGCACGCCAAGCTGTCTGCGGTCATATTGAATTTGTGATTAATCATGTGCGTTCTCTGAATGAAGACGAAGCTCGTCAGAAACGTGCAAACCGTTTAAATAGAGTTGATTCAAAATGATTATTTCTTCTGGCAATGATTATCGTGCTGCGGCACAGCGTCGCTTACCCCCGTTTTTATTTCATTACATTGATGGTGGAGCGTATTCGGAACATACCTTAAAGCGTAACGTACAAGATTTGTCAGAAATTGCATTGCGTCAACGTGTGCTCAATGACATGTCAGCGTTAAGTTTAGAGACAAAACTGTTTAATGAAACTTTATCGATGCCGGTTGCGTTGGCTCCTGTCGGTTTAACAGGCATGTATGCGCGCCGTGGTGAAGTTCAAGCCGCGATGGCAGCCGATAAAAAGGGTATTCCATTTACGCTTTCAACGGTTTCGGTCTGTCCGATTGAAGAAGTTGCACCTGCAATTAGTCGTCCAATGTGGTTCCAGCTTTATGTATTACGCGACCGTGGTTTTATGCGTAATGCTTTGGAGCGTGCCAAAGCGGCAGGCTGTTCAACACTGGTGTTTACTGTAGATATGCCTGTGCCAGGTGCACGTTACCGTGATGCACATTCGGGTATGAGTGGGCCAAATGCTGCGATGCGTCGTTATATGCAGTCCATGTTCCATCCACACTGGTCGTGGAATGTGGGTTTAATGGGTCGTCCGCACGACTTAGGTAATATCTCTAAATATTTAGGTAAACCAACTGGACTTGAAGATTATATCGGTTGGTTGGGTTCGAACTTTGACCCATCGATTTCATGGAAAGACCTTGAATGGATCCGTGAGTTTTGGGATGGTCCAATGGTAATTAAGGGCATTTTAGACCCTGAAGATGCCAAAGATGCTGTGCGTTTTGGTGCTGATGGGATTGTGGTGTCGAACCATGGTGGTCGTCAGTTAGATGGCGTGATGTCATCTGCTCGTGCATTGCCTGCAATTGCTGATGCAGTTAAAGGTGATTTGGCTATTTTGGCTGACTCGGGCATTCGTAATGGTTTAGATGTGGTGCGTATGTTGGCACTTGGTGCTGATACGGTTTTACTGGGTCGCGCATTTGTGTATGCCTTGGCAGCAGCAGGTGGGCAAGGTGTGTCGAACTTGCTTGATTTGATTGATAAGGAAATGCGTGTTGCGATGACGCTCACGGGTGCTAAGTCGATTTCGGATATTAATGCGGATTGTTTAGTACAGGCGATTAAACAAGGTTTTTAAGAAATAACTTTTTAAGTGAAGCAGTAAGCACAGCCTTAAAATTTGGTGATTTGCTAATGTTTTGCGTATAGGCATTTGTCACTTTTGAAAGGTCAAAAGTAACCAAAAACCTTTTGTTGAGCAAACCGTACTTCCTTGTACAGTTGCTCAACAGGCGGCATCCATGCCGCCAACCGAGATAGTAAATATAGGGCTGATTCGAATTAGAGAATGAGCTAATTAAATTATAAATTACAAACGGTGAGACCCCGTCGTATTGGTCTAATTTGATAAATGGATGACCAAAAGGAAACCATCATGCAAACATTTTCTCCTCAAGCAGTGATTGAACGTTTACAGAATATTGTAGGGCGCTCTCATGTTTTGACCGATGATCAAAGTACACGCCAGTACCGCCAAGGTCGTCGTTTTGGTGAGGGAAAAGTACTTGCTGTGGTGGTGCCGGGAACACTGCTAGAGCAATGGCAGGTGTTACAAGCTGCAATTGATGCAGATTGTATTGTGATTATGCAGGCGGCAAATACAGGACTCACTGGTGGTTCAACCCCGTATGGGGATGATTATGACCGTCCTGTTTTGGTTATGAGTACGCGCCGATTAAAGGGTATTCAAGTCATCCATGATGGTAAGCAAGTGATTTGTTTACCGGGTGCAACCTTAGATAATTTAGAGCAAATTTTAAAAGGTTATGACCGTGAACCGCATTCGGTGATTGGCTCATCATGTATTGGCGCATCAGTACTAGGCGGTGTGTGTAACAACTCTGGCGGTGCCTTGGTACGCCGTGGTCCTGCTTATACTGAACTGGCGTTGTATGCTCAGGTGAATGCTGCTGGTCAATTAGAACTGGTGAATCATTTGGGTGTGAATTTAGGCTCAACACCCGAAGAAATTTTGACTCGATTAGAGAAACAGCAATATCAAGCCGTAGATATTTTAGATGATGGTGAAAAGCAGGCCTCGGACCATCGCTATGCCCACGATGTGACTCAAGTCGATGAAGATTCGCCAGCTCGTTTTAATGCTGACCCGTCACGTTTGTTTGAAGCATCTGGTTCAGCAGGTAAAGTCTGTGTTTTTGCTGTACGCCTTGATACGTATGAAAAAGTAGAGAGCAATGTCTTTTATATTGGCAGTAATGATGCCGATGATTTAACAGCCATTCGCCGTTATTTACTCACTTCTTTGCCAAGTCTACCAATCGCAGGCGAATATATTCACCGCGATGCTTACTTGATTGGTGAAAAGTATGGAAAAGATACTTTTTTGTTTATTGAAAAGTTCGGAACAGCCAATGTTCCAAAAGCTTTTGCCATGAAAGATAAAGTCGATGGCTTTTTAGAAAGATTTAAAATTAAAGGCTTAACTGATCATATTTTACAGGCGATTACGTTCTTTTTACCGAGCCACTTGCCAAAGCGTATGACGGAATATCGAGATCGTTATGAGCACCATTTAGTGCTGCGTGTTGAAAATAATTCAAAAACACAGACCGAGCAGTTTTTAAAAGAATATTTTGCAGTGCATCAGTCAGGTAGCTATTTCGTATGTAGTGAAGAGGAAGGTCGAAAGGCTTTTTTACATCGTTTTGCGATTGCAGGAGCGGCAATTCGTTATCGTGACACGCACCGTAGTGAAGTTGAAGATATTGTTGCGCTGGATATTGCTTTGCGTCGTAATGATCGTGAGTGGGTAGAGCAACTGCCAGCCGAGATGGAAAAGAATATTATCCATAAACTCTATTACGGGCATTTCTTTTGCCATGTTTTCCATCAGGACTATATTCTTAAAAAGAGCAATGACCCTTTAGAAATGGAACATCAAATGTGGAAGTTACTCGATGCGCGCCGTGCTGAATATCCGGCAGAGCATAACGTTGGGCATCTCTACATTGCTAAACCTGCTTTAGCGAACTTTTACCAAAAACTGGACCCAACCAATAGCTTTAATGTGGGTATTGGGCACACCTCAAAGCTTAAGTATTGGGGCAAAGCTAAATCTTAAGTTAGAGATATAAAAAAAAGGCGCCGAAGCGCCTTTTCTTTTAAAGCTGTTTTATGCTGCTTCTGTTGATTTAGCAAGCACTTCAGCAACTGCTTTAGCAACAGTGTAAACATTGTTCATGTTTAAACCTGCTACACAAATACGGCCACTACGTACTAAGTAGATTGCATATTCTTCACGCAAGATATCAACTTGCTCAGCAGTTAGACCTGTGTAACTGAACATACCTTTTTGGTTTACAAGGTAGCTAAAGTCGCGGTCTGGTAATGCTTTAGTGAGTTCATCTTTTAAGATGCTACGCATTTTAATAATACGTTCACGCATCTCTTTCACTTCACCTTGCCATTGTTGGTTAAGTTCAGCGTCATTTAACACTTCATCAACTAACCAAGCACCTGTTGTAGGAGGGCTAGAGTAAATACGGCGTACAGTCGCTTTTAACTGACCGAATGTGCACTGAGCAGCTTCTGCATCGTCACATACGAAAGTTAAGCCGCCAACACGCTCGCCATATAAAGAGAAGATTTTAGAGAATGAGTTGCTCACAATGAAGTTTAGACCCGCTTGGTCTAAAGCACGGATTGCATACGCATCTTCTTCCATACCATCGCCAAAACCTTGGTAAGCGATGTCTAGGAAAGGAATAAGGTTACGATCTTTTAATACCGCAATCACTTGATCCCATTGCGCTGGGTTTAAGTCAGCACCAGTTGGGTTGTGGCAGCATGGGTGCAATAAAACAATGCTTTGCTCAGGCAAAGTTTTAAGTGTAGACAACATACCGTCAAAATCTACACCACGAGTTTCGTTATCGAAATATGGGTAGAAATGAGTCTTGATGCCAGCGCCATTGAAAATCGCAACGTGGTTATCCCAAGTTGGTTGGCTTACCCAAACGTCTGAATTTGGGAAATAAGTTTTTAAGAAGTCAGCACCCACTTTCAATGCACCTGAACCACCAAGAGTTTGGATGGTTACAGCACGGCCAGCTTTAACTGCTGGGCTGTTTGCACCAAATAAAAGTGCTTGAATTGCTTCACGGTAAGGTTTGAAGCCTTCCATTGGCAAATAAAGTTTGGTTTTACCATTCTTAGGCTCAATACGCTTTTGCGCCTCAATAATGGTCTCTAACTGAGGAACAATACTGTCTTCGTTATAGTAAAGACCAATACTCAAGTTTACTTTTTCAGAACGAGTATCAGCATTGAACTGTTCCATTAAAGAGAGAATTGGGTCGCCTGCGTATGGGGGGATATGTTGAAACATCAAAAAAGTCCTTTCATTCAACAATATGCATAGAGTTAAGTTTTTTCTGTCTCGAAAAATACATTACATCTATGTCGATGCTCAATAATGTACCAATAAAGCTACTGTGAAGCACCAGATAATTTCACTAATATCGATATTTTCCAGAAGAAACGATAAAAAAGATTTAAAAGAAATTACGGTAAATAGATACTAATTTATAACTCATGATTTCATTCAAACAGATTGTCTACAATCTTACTGTCATACAAGGATTGTAGACTAAAGTTTGAAACAAAAGTTTAGCGCCCAAAAAACACTTGAGAAAGAACCATAAAACTATAGACAAATTGATATTAACTCTTTGTTTTATAAATACTAATAGATAGGCGGCGTAATAGTCTAAATATAAGGTGAAATAAGAGGTTAATCTATAAAAATTGACCTAGTGCGTTCTCTAAAGTGTCAACAATCACCTTGATTTTTTTCATTCATACCGCTATAAAAGCCATAATTGATTAAAAATTGTCGACAATATGCAAGATTTGACCTTCGCACCAGAGCCTCTACAAAGTCAGGGTAGAACACTGACCGAGAATGTATTTAAACAAATACAGACGGCTATTGTTTTGGGTCAAATTCCGGCAGGTAGCAAAATATCTGAACCTGAACTGGCACGGACTTATGGCATTAGCCGTGGACCTTTGCGTGAGGCGATTCATCGCCTTGAAGGCCAAAAATTAGTTGAGCGCACTGCACATGTGGGTGCGCGCGTGGTTTCGCTATCGCTGCAACAGTTTAAAGAGCTTTACCAGATTCGTGCTTCTTTAGAGGGGTTGGCTTGCAAACTTGCTGCACAGCATATTGATAAAAAGCAAATCTTAGCGCTGCGTGATGTATTGCGTATGCATGCTGAAGATGAAAACTTTAAAGCAGGTAAAGGATATTACTTGCAAGAAGGGCAGGACGATTTTCACTACTGCATTATCAAAAGTAGTGGCAATAAAACCTTAGAAAAAATGCTGTGTGATGAGCTTTATCACCTCATCCGCATGTACCGAATTCAGTTTTCAAACACACCCGATCGTCCGAGCAAAGCTTGGGACGAACATATCCGTATTTTAGATGCAATTGCAGAAGGCGATGGTGAACTTGCCGAGCTGCTCATGCATCGACATATCAATGCTTCTTACAAAATTATTGAGCAAACACTGCTACAAGCACAAGGAGAATATAACAATGGCTAAACAATCCGCAGGTCAGCTATTTCGCGATGCCGTAGCCCAAGAAAAGCCATTACAAGTGGTTGGAACCATTAACGCCAATCATGCACTTTTGGCAAAACGTGCAGGTTATAAAGCGATTTACTTATCAGGTGGTGGTGTAGCCGCTGGTTCTTTAGGCTTACCTGATTTGGGAATCAGTAACCTTGATGATGTGTTGACCGATGTACGCCGTATTACCGATGTATGTGATCTTCCATTATTGGTCGATGCTGACACAGGTTTTGGTGCTTCTGCATTTAACATTGCGCGTACCACAAAAGCACTCATCAAGTTCGGTGCTGCGGCAATGCACATCGAAGACCAAGTGGGCGCAAAACGTTGTGGTCACCGTCCGAACAAAGCCATTGTGACTCAAGAAGAAATGGTTGACCGTATTAAAGCTGCGGTTGATGCACGTGGTGATGACAGCTTCGTAATTATGGCGCGTACAGATGCCTTGGCTGTAGACGGTTTGCAAGCTGCAATTGACCGTGCGGGTGCTTACATTGAAGCGGGTGCAGACATGTTGTTCCCTGAAGCAATTACTGAGCTTGATATGTACAAGCAATTTGCTCAGAAGACAGGCGCTCCGATTTTGGCAAACATTACCGAGTTCGGTTCTACACCACTGTTTACCACTGAAGAGTTAGCATCTGCCGATGTAAGCCTTGCGCTTTATCCGCTTTCTGCTTTCCGTGCCATGAACAAAGCTGCCGAAACTGTGTATGAAACTTTGCGTAAAGAAGGCACGCAAAAGAACGTGGTTGATATTATGCAAACGCGTAAAGAGTTATATGAACGCATTAACTACTATGCATTTGAAGACTACTTAGACAACGCATTTGCTAAAAAGAAATAAGAAGTAAAACACGGTACATATGCCGTGTTTCCCAAATAATTTAAATAGATAGGAAAGGACAATCTTATGAGCTCAAATGAAACAATAACAGGCTTCAAACCAAAAAAATCAGTTGCACTTAGCGGACAAGTTGCAGGCAACACAGCACTTTGTACCGTAGGACGTAGTGGTAACGACTTGCACTATCGTGGCTATGACATTCTTGACCTTGCGGTCGGCAGCCAATTTGAAGAAGTTGCTCACTTGCTCGTACATGGCAAACTACCAAACAAAGCTGAACTCAAAGCGTATAAAGCAAAATTAAAAGCACTTCGTGGCTTACCAGCAGCACTTAAAACTGCACTTGAGCAATTACCACCGTCTGCACACCCAATGGATGTAATGCGTACTGGTGTTTCAGTTTTAGGTTGTTTAACTCCAGAGCACGAAGACCACAACGAAGCTGGCGCAAAAGACATTGCCGACAAATTAATGGCAAGCCTAGGTTCAATGCTGCTTTATTGGTACCACTTCAGCAATAACGGTCGTCGCATTGAAGTTGAAACGGATGACGACTCAATTGCAGCGCATTTCTTGCATTTACTTCATGGTGAAAAACCATCTGAAGAGTGGATTGAAGCAATGCATACATCACTCATTTTGTATGCTGAGCACGAATTCAACGCATCTACATTTACGTCACGTGTAGTTGCAGGTACAGGTTCTGACATGTACTCGGCAATTACAGGCGGTATTGGTGCGCTTCGTGGACCTAAACATGGTGGTGCAAACGAAGTTGCATTTGTGATTCAACAACGTTACGACAATGCAGATGAAGCAGAAGCAGACATCCGTAGCCGAGTTGAGAAGAAAGAAGTTGTGATCGGTTTTGGTCACCCTGTCTATACAATCTCTGATCCACGTAACGAAGTCATCAAAAAAGTGGCACATGACTTGGCACAAGCACAAGAGAACACCAAAATGTACCTCATCGCTGAGCGCTTAGAAGCAGTGATGAAAGATGCGAAAAACATGTTCCCGAACCTCGACTGGTTCAGTGCTGTGAGCTATCACTTAATGGGCGTTCCAACTGCAATGTTTACACCATTATTCGTGATTGCACGTACAGCAGGTTGGTCAGCGCACGTGATTGAACAACGCCAAGACGGCAAGATCATTCGTCCAAGCGCGAACTATACAGGCCCTGAAAACCTCAAATTTAAACCATTGGCGGAGCGTGGTTAATGAACACAAAATACCGTAAACCGCTGGCAGGAACCCAGCTTGAATATTACGACGTGCGTCAAGCCGTTGAAGATATTCAGCCAGGCGCATACGAAAAACTGCCTTACACGTCTAAAGTACTCGCAGAGCAATTGGTACGCCGTGCCGATGCTGAGAACTTAACTGCTTATTTAAAACAGTTAATTGAAGGCCGTCAGGACTTGGACTTTCCTTGGTATCCAGCGCGCGTCGTGTGTCACGACATCTTGGGTCAAACTGCTTTGGTTGACCTTGCAGGCTTACGTGATGCGATTGCTGACAAAGGCGGCGACCCATCTAAAGTCAATCCAGTCGTACCAACACAGCTCATTGTCGACCACTCTTTAGCAGTGGAATTCGGTGGTGCAGACCCAGACGCTTTTGAAAAAAACCGTGCTGTTGAAGACCGTCGTAACGAAGACCGTTTCCACTTTATTGAGTGGACTAAAACAGCATTTAAAAATGTCGATGTAATCCCTGCGGGGAACGGCATCATGCACCAGATTAACCTAGAGAAAATGTCTCCGGTGATTCAGGCGCGTGATGGCGTGGCATATCCAGATACTTGCGTAGGTACAGATTCACACACTCCACATACAGACGCTTTGGGCGTAATTTCTGTGGGTGTAGGTGGTTTAGAAGCTGAAAACGTAATGTTGGGCCGTGCATCTTGGATGCGTCTGCCAGACATTATTGGTGTTGAGTTTGTAGGTCAGCGTCAGGCAGGCATTACTGCAACAGATATCGTACTTGCTCTAACTGAATTCTTGCGTAAAGAGCGAGTGGTTGGTGCATACCTTGAGTTCTTTGGTGAAGGTGCTGACAGCATGTCTGTGGGCGACCGTGCAACCATTTCGAATATGACACCAGAATATGGCGCTACGGCTGCAATGTTCTACATCGACCAGAACACGATTGACTACTTACGCCTAACAGGTCGTGAAGATGCTCAAGTGGCATTGGTTGAACAGTACGCAAAAGAAATCGGCCTTTGGGCAACTGACATGACCAAAGCAGAGTACCCACGTGTACTACGTTTTGATCTATCAAAAGTAACACGTAACATTGCTGGGCCATCAAACCCACATGCGCGTGTTTCAACTGCGGACCTAAAAGAAAAAGGTATTGCGGGTGTTGTTGAAAACCGTTCTGATGGCTTAATGCCTGATGGCGCAATCATTATTGCGGCAATTACTTCATGTACAAATACTTCTAACCCACGTAACACCGTGGCGGCAGGTTTGTTGGCACGTAAGGCAAATGAGCTAGGTTTAGTTCGTAAACCTTGGGTGAAATCATCATTTGCACCGGGTTCAAAAGCGGCTGCACTTTACCTCGAAGAAGCGGGTGTTCTAAAAGACTTAGAGCAACTTGGTTTTGGTATTGTGGCTTACGCTTGTACGACATGTAACGGTATGTCGGGCGCGTTAGATCCAGTCATCCAACAAGAAATTATTGACCGTGACTTGTACGCAACAGCAGTACTGTCTGGTAACCGTAACTTCGATGGTCGTATCCATCCATACGCAAAACAAGCGTTCTTGGCATCTCCACCGCTTGTTGTGGCGTATGCAATTGCGGGTACGATTCGTTTTGACATCGAAAAAGATGCTTTGGGTCACGATAAAGACGGTAACCCGATTTACCTGAAAGATATCTGGCCATCTGACGCTGAAATTGATGCATTAGTAAAAGAAGCTGTGAAGCCTGAACAGTTCCGTAAAGTCTATATTCCAATGTTTGACTTAGGTGTAACCGTAGAAGCTGAAAGTCCGCTTTATGACTGGCGTCCACAAAGTACTTACATCCGCCGTCCGCCATATTGGGAAGGGGCGTTGGCTGCACCACGTACTTTAGCGAACATGCGTCCGCTTGCCATTTTGGGTGACAACATCACCACCGACCACTTGTCGCCTTCGAATGCGATTTTGATGGACTCGGCTGCGGGTGAATATCTTCATAAAATGGGTCTACCCGAAGAAGACTTCAACTCATATGCAACGCACCGTGGTGACCATTTGACTGCACAGCGTGCAACATTTGCGAACCCGAAACTCTATAACGAAATGGTAGTTCGTTCAGACGGCACCATTAAGCAAGGTTCAAAAGCGCGTGTAGAGCCAGAAGGCGAAGTGATGCGTATGTGGGAAGCAATTGAAACCTACATGAACCGTAAGCAGCCATTAATTATTGTTGCGGGTGCTGACTACGGTCAGGGTTCGAGCCGTGACTGGGCTGCGAAAGGTGTACGCCTTGCGGGTGTTGAAGCGATTGTGGCAGAAGGTTTTGAACGTATTCACCGTACTAACTTGGTGGGTATGGGCGTGTTACCACTTGAGTTTAAAGCGGGTGTAAACCGCAAGACTTTAAAGCTAGATGGTACAGAGCTTTATAGCGTGATTGGTAATATTGCACCGCGTTCGACTTTAACTTTAGTGATTGAACGTGCCACAGCAGATGGTAAAGAAGAGATTGTTGAAGTGCCTGTGACTTGCCGTTTAGATACCGAAGAAGAAGTTTCTGTATATGAAGCGGGTGGTGTATTACAACGCTTTGCGCAAGACTTTTTAGAAGGCCAAGTGGCTTAATATTGAGTTAAAAATAATTGATATAGTTTTAGAAGCCCTGCTTTAGAGTGGGGTTTTTATTTGTTTATACGTAGATAATTAATTATAAAAAATGACTGCATATATTATATTTTTTTAAAATTATTTTGTTTTTGTCATAAAATTCTCTTTAACTTACATTAAGATACGCGGCGCTTACACTTAAATATAAATCACAATAGATTTCTTGGAAAATATCAATGCGTAACTTATTAATTATTTCAATATGCTCTCTTATATTAACTGCTTGTGGGACGATGCCTTATGTAAGTACAGAATATCCTCTGCGTGCAGGCTTAATTCAGCCTGTGAAGGTCGTTGGCAAGACTGATGTGACCAATGCTCAAACTTCAGATGAACGAGTGATTGTATATTCTTATATGGGTACAAAACTGGACTCTAGCATTAAGTCTATTACAGAAACGATGGTACAACAGACTCAAAAGGAACTATTGAAAAATGGTCAACCTGTTGATGGTAATGGGTCGAAATCGATTGCGATTAAAGTAAATTCATTACGTAGTACCTACACCAATCTGCTTTTCTGGCGCAGTAAAATTAAATTCGAAGTGACTTTAGGAAATGGACAAACTATTCCATTTACCGTTCCTCATACGAGTGGTGTGTTAGTACAAGATTTAAATGGATGTATTGCAGAAGGGGTAATGACTTTACTCAATGATGCACGTGTAAGAAGCTATTTAGCAGAAAAATAAGAATATAAAAAAAGCCCGACATCCTGTCGGGCTTTTTCGTATTTGGTTGCTAGATATGACTCCTGTCGTATCTCACGCTCCTAGTGCATGAACCTATTATTGTAGTTTTATGTTCCGGAACATCCTGTTCCTGTATGAACCCATCATAGGAAAAAAGCGGGAAGTCGCCAATCCGCAAAAACCCTAAAAGTTTGTAGGTTAAAACGTACAAAATGAAATTGAGGAAGTGCCTGTATCTAAACGGACGGTGTATACAGCGTTTTACACAAGGCTTTTTAGAAGGCTAAGTGGCTTAAATTTTGAATAAATTCATAATTTAAAATATTAATTATTGGGTATTTGTTTTTAAAGCATTAAATAATATTTCATGTCGATGATAATAATGTATAAGTAGAGGAATTCCGCTTAGTAAATGAAAATCATCAGAATAAGATAACTGTTTTTCTAATATTAATTCTTGCTGTATAGATGATTTATTTATAGGATATTCTAATATATTATTTACTAAAAAATTAGTTTTTATAATGGTATCTGAAATAACTTTTTTTAGAGTATGTGGGCAATCCATATTAGTAATATCTATGTGAATTGAAGAGACATAATTTTTATAGTTAGATAGCTGATTTATTGGTAGTGGGCAGGTTTTTTCAAAAAATAACTCTTCAGCTTTAATAAGCTTATAGCAATGTCTAAAAACCTCTACCATAGGATAATTTATAAATAATTTACCTATAGTTTGTTCATCATTAAATACTTCACACATAGCTTTAATTTTATCTTGAGAAAAATTAGTGGCATGTGGATCATAATCAAAAATTAGATATATTTCAGAAATATCATGTTTTGACAAAATATCAATTTCTTCATTTTCTGGACGATTGGCGAGTTTCTTTAAAATTGGGAATAAATCAAATTCAATCCCCTCTTGTAAATATTTTTTAACTTCTTTAAATAAGCCATAAATTGTTGTTCCATAAACTATACTATTCCCAGAAGGCAATATGTCAAAACCACAAAATTCATTAAGACTTCGGATTTGACTAGTTACAGAACGTTCTTTTTTACCTTCAACTAAATATAAAATTACACCATTACTCATTCAAAGCTTCCTGAGCGATACATTTTTTCAATGTTGTGAGCTAAGCGAATATCTTTGTTAGTGCTATTATGAAGTGAGGTAATTTCATTTTCAGAAATTCTAAAACCACAGTCTGGTCTGATCAAATCATTATCTAAAAGACTGGTATTATGTGTAGTTAGAACAACTTGACAGTCAATCTCTTTTAGCCTTTTTACAATTTGACGAGAAAGTTTGAAATGATAAGATGAGTCGAATTCATCGATAAATAGAAAAGATATTTTACCATTTTTAATTTCCTGCCACCAAAAGTAAAAAAGTGCGAGGCTTTTTGTCCCAGTTGAGCCTATGTGACTAATAGGAATAATTTTATCCTTGAATTTGAAACCTATAGTTGGTTCGCTATTACTATTTGCTTCTGCTAGTTCACATTTAATATCACATTCGTTTAGGAAAAACTCAAAATCTTTGAGATTTCCTTTTTTTAAAATATCTCGATAAATATTGTCGGAACCATTTTTATAACCAACATAACTAAGAGAGTCAAAAAGAGTTCGAAAAAGTAGCATGCTATTCACAAATGCCATGAACTGAGAAAAAACTCTATTTGGTGGAGATCTTTTATCAAGATTACTATTATTGTAAATATATTTTAAAGCTGAAATTTTATTGTCTTTGTCTAAATTTTTATTTAAAGTTTCTGTGCCTTTTAATGAGCAAGTAAAAGGAGAACCTATCTTTCGACTAATATACTCAATATCATCTATTTTTAGTACTTCAGAAATAAGCTCAGCTTCACTATTCTTTTTGTAAGAATAATGAACTTTTGACTTCTCAAACAAAAAATCATATTCAAATGTCGCGTATTCAAGGTCTGAATCTTGATTTAGGTAATTATTTGTTGGTAATGAATGACTATTATTATCTGTAATATGAGCTACTATGTCATACATTGCCCATGCAAGATTTGTTTTACCTGTTCCATTTTTTCCATAGATTAGAGCAGTCTTGATATGTTGATTTTTAACACATTCTATGTTGAACTCATAATTTGCAGCTTTAAAATCAAAGACAATTTGATTCTCAAATTTTCTGAAATTATGAACAGTAAACTTGGTAAGCATTTTGTTGCCATCCATTAATTTATGGAAACTAGTAGTGGTACTTTACCATCACTTTGCCGTAAAAAAAATACGGATAGTATAAGCTGTTCAAATCCCTAAAAGTTTGTAAGATAAATCGTACAAATAACATTTTTTGCATTTATGCCATCATCATCGGGCGAAATGGACAATTGACAATCACTCTAACTGGGTTATATTCCTGTTTAATATCTATACGATTATAGGAACGCAATCATGGTAACAGCTGGCGAAAAACCCGGAACAGGCTTCTATTTCTGCGCTCAATGTGGCCAGAGAGTGTTTTTAGAAATTAATACAGATCGTTTACCGCCGTGCACTAAATGCTATTGCACTGAGTTTAAACGTTAAGAATAAAATAATATTTGCGTTCGCATTTAACAAAAAGCCCTGTCACCCGATGGGGCTTTTTGTTAGTTTAAAATAAGACTTACATAACAAGACCCGTGATGGGCATGAAAAGGAAACCTTTATGGAAACTATATTGGGTTTATGTATTGGTGTGGGCCTGAGCGCTGCCTGCGGTTTTCGCGTGTTTGTGCCGCTATTGGTCATGAGCATTGCAACCATGATGGGATGGTTTGAGCCATCAAAAGGTTTTGAGTGGTTAGCTATGCCGTCGGTTTGCTTGGCTTTAGCTGTGGCAACAGTCTGTGAAGTTGCGGCCTACTATATTCCATGGGTCGATAATGCCTTAGACACTGTTGCGACCCCTGCGGCTATGATTGCGGGTACGCTAGCGACTATGGCAGTGAGTAGTGGGGAAATGTCTCAGTTTGCGAGCTGGGCAGCAGCCATTATTGTGGGCGGTGGTACGGCAGGTGTGGTGCAAATGAGTACAGTCGCTGCACGCGGTGTTTCAACTGCAACCACAGGTGGCTTGGGGAATTTTGTAGTCGCTACAGGGGAGTGGATTGGGGCAATCTTACTTTCTGTTTCAGCTTTGCTAGTTCCCGCGCTTGTTGCAGTTGTGGTGGTTATTGCTGTTATTTTGGCAATCCGTTGGATACGTCATAAAAAGCAAGAACAGGTGCATAGCCCGCTATAGGTTAGCTTCCTCATAATTTTTAAATGACAATAAAAAAGGCCCAACATCCTGTTGGGCTTTTTCGTATTTGGTTGCTAGATATGACTCCTGTCGTATCTCACGCTCCTAGTGCATGAACCTATTATTGTAGTTTTATGTTCCGGAACATCCTGTTCCTGTATGAACCCATCATAGGAAAAAAGCGGGAAGTCGCCAATCCGCAAAATCCCTAAAAGTTTGTAGGTTAAAGCGTACATTGAAACATGGTGTGAGGCATTTTGTAGTTACAACGGGAGGCGAATAGAGGGGGCTTACTTTTATACCTAATCATTTAAGATGTTGAGAAGAATAAGAGTTGCCATTGATAACAATATGTTATGTTTAAGTTTGGTTGTAAAAAGAACAATTTTATCGGGAGTAATAAATAAATGACCGTTATGTTGGTAAAACCTCATTTAAGATTTAAAGAGAGCTATAACAACTATATTAATGAATTAGCAGATGAAGATCGTCATCCTTTGACAACGGAGTTTGACCATACAAATTTTGATTCGTTTTTGAATAAACTAAGAGATTATGAAAAAGGGGAATCCCTAGAAGAAGGGCATGTTCCCAACATTACATATTGGTTAGTAGAAGGTAATGAAATTATTGGCGCGTCTAACTTGCGACTTAAACTCAATGAACAAATTGAATATTGTGGTGGGCATATTGGTTTAGGTATTCGTCCCTCTAAACGTGGACAAAATTTTGGCTCGAAATTGTTAGAGCTTACAATTCAGGAGGCATGGAAGCTAGGCCTAACGGAGTTACATATACATTGTTATAAATCTAATTTAGCTTCTGCAAAAACCATTCAGGCAAATAATGGTCGTCTTCATTCCGAAATTACTCTCAACCAAGTAGTTCAAAGATATGTTGTGAATAAAACAATATAAGAATTTTCTTTTAGAGCATTTTTAAACAGCAATAAAAAAAGCCCGACATCCTGTCGAGCTTTTTCGTATTTGGTTGCTAGATATGACTCCTGTCGTATCTCACGCTCCTAGTGCATGAACCTATTATTGTAGTTTTGTGTTCCGGAACATCCTGTTCCTGTATGAACTCATCATAGGAAAAAAGCGGGAAGTCGCCAATCCGCAAAATCCCTAAAAGCTTGTAGGTTAAAACGTACAAAACAATATGAACGTATGATTATTCTTATATAAAAGGATTTTCACTTTCCCAAGGCTTGCTGCTAAAAATGATCTGGCCACTTTCAACACAGAGGATCCACGTATAGAAGTACTCTTCTCCTAACCCTCGACATTCAAAATTTGCATTTGGAAATAGGGCGGTAATTTTTTCTATGAGTTCTAGGCAATAAACGGAATCAATACGAAGACCTGCATGACCATTAGTAAAGGCTTCTACTAAATCACCATAAACATCTTCGTGGATTGAATCCTCCGTTAATATTTCTAGAATTTTTTGCTTTTCGGTAGATAAATCAATCGTGTCAAAATCTGTATAACGGACCTGTAGTTCTGTATAAAAACTCATTTTTATTAGCTCTATGATATTAATGATAAAAAATACTACTTATTAAACATGACTTTATCGTTAAAAACGAGCTGAGTATAGAAATATCTAAACTATAAGAGTTCAAATTTCTTAAAAAAATTCTTCTTTAGGCCTCTGTGCCACAACAGACTTTAATCTTTTGCGCTGATTTAAAGTAAGAAACCATTGCAACACAGAGATAAAGGAGCTAAGCCAAATGCTTAGCCCATACTACTTTTGTCACACCGCTGCATGACGCTGAAAAAAGTAGGGGCAAAGTCCTGTGGGAGAACAGGACTTTGCAAACTGACATGTTCTAGGCGTTGCATGAGCTTAGGGGAGTAAGCTTGTTCAAGTCGCTGGTAAATACAGTCGCAACTGGTCTTGGTGTGTCCACCTGACAGGCAAATTTTTTCAAACTCCTGCTGGGTGTGTAGGTTGCAACCCGAAATATCCAAACTACCTAGAATGAAACTTAAAGCCAAAATAGGTTTATAAATTGTCATATTATTCTCATAATGATTTACATCTATGAGTAGAATGAAAATATAATTAGTTTTAAGGATTAAAATAATTTTTAGGTAATAATTAATCCTCCCATAAATACAGAAAAATAAAATAATTTAAGTTTTAAAATAAAAAATACTTTATAAATTAAAAAAATTAGGCAATGGAAAACCCAAATTTTAAATAAATAAAATGATTAAATTGGATAGGGAATAAATTTGATAAGTATCATGGTCAACTCCTTAAAAAATGGAGTCCTACCACCAGATCACCGTCAATTGATTATGGTGGTAGAACGAATGGGGGTTGACAGACTGGGATCCATGGAACCAGCACGCACGGGGCGTCCCCCATCCGTCCTACCGCAAAGAAAGGGGACGCAAGGGTCTAACGACTTATAGATTGTACTATAACCCGCCGTGGATCAACGGTCTGTCAAAACCGACTGGCAATGTAGGCCAGCAACGAGATAATAATCGGTGATTTTAATTACGTCAATTTAATATTTAAAATATTTTTGATTTAATAATAAATCTAAATATATTTTTAAAATAATAGAGTTAATGTTTATATTTAATTAGAAAAAATAAAGAATAAAATAAGTTGTGCATGCAATGTTATTAACAATAGAAATTCATCATCTTATAAATAAAAATATTATAGAGATGGTTGCCTTATTCTAAACTTTTAAGAACTTCTTTCGCATCTACATCGCCTGAATCGGCAGCTTGCTGAAACCATTTCTTTGCCAGTTGTAGGTTTTTCGACGTGCCTTCACCATTTAAATACATCTGGGCCAAGTTGTATTGGGCATCACTTTCGCCATGCTCAGCCGCTTTGGTGTACCACTTAAGTGCCTGCTCATCACTTTGGGTGACGCCGTGACCTTTTTTATATAGCTGAGCTAAATTATATTCTGCGGGTGGGTAGCCTTGCTCGGCAGCACGACTAAACCACTCAAACGCCTGCACATAATTTTGCGCAGTTCCTTCACCTTTGTCGTATAACACCCCTAAGTTATATTGCGCTTTAGCATGACCCTTGGCCGCAGCCTTACTAAAATAATCAAAAGCGCGCTTGGCATCTTTTTCGACACCCGCGCCTGTGTAATACATCATGCCTAAACTATATTTTGCGCCCACACTTCCATTTTGGTCAGCTGCAGTTAGCCATTTAAAAGCTTGCTCATAATTTTTAACAACGCCTTGTTCGCCACTTAAAAGCATCATACCCAAATGATATTGAGCCACGGGTTGCCCTTGTTCCGCACGATATTGAATATCGGCAACACTCGGTTCAGCAAATGCTGGAGAATGAAGTGAGAAAATCACCATAAGTATATAAAAAGCAGACTTTTTTATTTTCATATCTCATCCTGAATTTTATTAATTTGAGTAGTTACTTTCTTTAATATCTATTTGAATATAAAAGAAAAATATTAAATATATCTGCGTGGTTTATATCACTTTAAAATGATCTGATTTTACGGTTTAAATACCTATTGAATAAGAAATTAACGTAAAACAGCATATTTAGACTAGTTACATTTTGAAAATGAGTATAGATAGACAGATTAGTCTTTTTTTAATTAAAATGCGGCCTAAATATAAGTTTGATTGATAATAAAAATGCAGATGAGTGTGTCGAGTATATTGGAGCGTTTAGGCCTTGTTTCACAAAATCGTGCTGTTCATATCCAATTCTCAAATCAGTCTTTAAATCAGCAAGTCTTCTTGCAACGTGTTGATGGCGAACATACGCTCAATCAGGGCAGCGTTGCTGAGTTACTGTGTCTGTCGACGAACGCACACATCGCATTAAAACAATTTATTGGCTGTCAGGTTGCCGTCGATCAGGTCACTGACATGGGCCAGTTCTTTAGAACGACAGGCATTATTACCGAAGCGAGCCAAGGGCAAAGCGACGGCTCACTCACTATTTATAACCTCACCTTAAAAGACCCAACTGCACTCTGGCATAAACGTCGTAATAGCCGCGTGTTTATGAATAAAAGCGTGCGGGACATTAGCGAAATTCTGTTTAAAGAATGGCAAGGCAAAAGTCCGTTATTTGCCTCAAGCTTAACGCTCGACACGGCAGGTTTAAGCAAAGACTACGATGTGCGTCCATTTGTGATGCAGTCAAACGAAAGCGATTATGACTTTTTAACCCGTTTGTGGCGTAGCGAAGGCATTAACTGGCTGGTTGATGAATCGCAGCTTTTGGTCGCTGACCCGAATGCGTCCATTCAGCCGCAAGTGTTACGTTTAATTGATGATAACCAAAATTATCAGGCGCTTGAACGACGTAGTTTGCGCTACCAACGCAGCAGTGCTACAGAACAGTTCGATAGCATTACCCAAGTCAAGGCAGAGCGCCGTTTACAACCGTCTTCTGTTCATGTGCAACGCTGGCAAGCCGATGCCCTCCAACAAGAAGAAGGCAGTGGCAGCGTACAAGGCACACAAAAGCACAGCGAACACTATGACAATGCCAGTCTAAACCTTGAAGATGCATGGCACGTCAGCCCAGCGTGGATGCAAGACTTAAATGGTGAAGACCAAGCCACAGCTTCCGGTAATAGTCAGATTGAACAGTTCAATCAGAACATCAATGCTTACCATCACCTAAGTTCGAAACAATTTACCGTTTCAGGTAATGTCTGCGATGCGCAGGTGGGTTACTGGTTTGAACTGAACGATCATCCTGAACTTGATCGCCACGACAGTGCTGATAAAGAGTTCTTAATTTTAAGCAAGCACTACTATAACCAGAATAATTTACCGAAAGAATTACAACAGCAACTTGAGCGACTATTACCAAAAGACAAGCTCAAGGCAGCCCAACTCGACACGCAAAACCCTGAGCAGCGTCACTTTGCTGAGCTGAATGTCATTCGACGTAACATTAAAGCTGTGCCTGAATATAGCCCGCTAGAACACCGACCAGCAGCTTATCCGCAGCGCGCTAGAGTGGTGGGACTGGAAGGCGAAAGCATTCATGTAGACCAGTGGGGACGTATAAAAGTCCGTTTCCTGTTTACCCGAGCTGATGACCATAGCCATGATGGCGGTGCGGGCAGTAACGACAATGATACCGACTCGGCTTGGGTTGATGTGCTGACCCCGTGGGCGGGCGTAGGTTATGGCGCACGCTTCTTGCCACGTGTTGGTGAGATCGTAGTGATCGACTTCTTTGACGGCAACATTGATCGTCCATTTGTGGTGGGCCGCATTCACGAAGCTGAACGTCACCCAACCCAGTTTGATCAGAAAGGACAGCTACCCGACACCAAAAAGCTCAGCGGCATTCGCTCCGAAGAAGTCGACGGCAAAGGTTTTAACCAGCTGCGCTTTGATGACACGACAGGGCAAATCAGTGCTCAGCTACAAAGCAGTCATGCAGCTAGTCAGCTAAACTTGGGTAACTTAAGCCATCCAAAAGACAAGGCGGAAAGTGATGGCCGAGGTGAAGGTTTCGAACTCAGAACAGACCAGAGGGGCGCGGTAAGAGCGGGTAGTGGCTTACTCATTAGTACCCATAAACAGGACCAAGCCCAAGGCGTACACCTTGATGCAACCGACGCCAAAAAACAAATAGAAGGTGGCCTCAACAATGCCAAGGCACTCAGTGAAATTACTAAAAATCAGCAAACTGACCCTTTAGAAAATTTAGAAAACCTAAAGTCTTTTATTGAAAAACTTGAGCAGCAAGACAACGCAAAAGCCAAAACATTTAAAGAGGCGATTATGTTGTTGGCAAGCCCAAACAGCATCGCGCTGAGCAGTAACGAAGATATTCACTTAAGCGCAGATGGGCAGCTAAACCAAACTGCTGGGGACAGCATAAATCTGTCTACACAAAAGAATTTAATCGCGCATGCCCAAAATAAAATTAGCCTTTTTGCGGCTCAAGAAGGGGCTAGACTCTATGCAGGCAAAGGTAAAGTTGAGATACAAGCACAAGGCGATGGCGCAGATTTAATTGCTCGTAAAGCTGTTCAGATTATTTCAGCAGAAGACAAAATTGAGGCGACCGCAGCCAAAGAAATTGTGCTCACCGCAGGCGGCTCTCAAGTCAAAATTACTGGTTCAGGCATTTTTATGACCACAAGCGGCAAATTTGAGGTGAAGGCTGGACAGCATTTGTTTATGGGGGGCGGAAGTGCGAATGCGAATGTTCCTGCATTGCCTGATTTGCGTATTAAAAACGAGCATCGTAATTTCCAAGCTATAGATTCGTCTAAGAATGAACCATTAGAAGGAATTCCTTATTCAATTTTGAATAAAAGAACAGGAATAAAGTCTTATGGTTTTACTAATGAGAAAGGAATGACAAAAACCATAAAGTCTGCTGAAAATGATGAATTAGTTGTTAATTGGTTCGAACAGGAAGATTTTGTAAATGGGGAATAATTCAACAACAAGTACAACAACAAATACAGCTAATCCACCGACCCAGAAAGTTCCTTTGAAACCAGAGGCTGAGTTACATCTATTAGTAGGGAGTGCTTATGGAGAAGGGGATAAAGAGTCGCCTTATGGCCATACGGCTGTTTATATTAAGTTGAAAGGTAAGGATTATATTTATGATTTTGGTAGATATGGAAAGACGAAACCTGAAAGCTTTGGTATTTTTACTTTAGAGGGGGCTAGTAGTCCCCGCGGAGAAGGAATATTAAGGATTTGGAGTAGCTTTGACGCTTATATTGCTGATGAAAATAGCCAAGGATCAGGAACTTCAAGAACTAGAACAACTCATGCTTATGGCTATAGAATTTTTGATAGTCAGGCTATGCTTGTATTAAATTATTATAATGATTTATTGAAAACAGCTACATTAAGGCGAACTGAAAAATACTATAAAAGCTATGTTTTATCTCAAGACTATTTTGCTTTGGCCCCTAATTGTACTACTCAAAGCTTGGAAGCAACGAAAAAAGCAATCCCAAGTATGGCGAAATCAGGCCATATGTTTGTAAATGCTGATAAAGTATTACCAACTACAGCAAAATTAGCATTTAAAGCAAGTAAATATGAAATGCCAAAATACCTATTTTTACCCGATAATTTAAATGATTATTTAATGAAGTCTCCTGATGTAAAAGTAGATATTAAAAATACATATCATCTGAAGAAGTAGGGATATATGAAAAAAAATCTGGTAATAATCATATTAGGAATTTTGTTTTTAATTCAATTAGTTTTAAATTTTTATCTGTGGAGCTTTAGAGAAATGCCTAAGATACATATTTTAGAGAAGCCTCTAAAAATTTCTTCAAATGGTGATAATTATTCGGAATATACAATCCTTCCAGCAGGAACAGTTCTATATGATGATAGTGACTCTTTAAACAGAAGAGTTATGATTTATTTCAACTTGCAAGGTGTTGATTTTAAGTTTGAAGAGCAAGATCCTGAAATATCTAAACAACCAAGTGAAGTACGTTCCATTAGAAGTACAGAGCTAAGTGATATTTTAAAAACTATTCCTTTAACTAAGAAAGATATTTATTTAATTATTAAATATGATGACAGCATAAATGATTCTGTACGCTCTATTTTATTTAAAAAATACAAAATTGATCCTTCAGAATATGAGAAATAATTAAATAATTCTGCACCCAAAAAGTATAAATTTAAAAAGTAGAAGAAGCGTAATTGATTACGCTTCTTCTGTCATAAGAAATAATTTTATGCAGCTTGAATTGCTTCACCGCAAAGAGAAACAGTTTCTTGTTTACGTTGGTGTAAGTACCAGAACTGCTCTGCAATGGTTTCGGGATGTACGGTGTAGGTCTTATCTTGTGCGCCAGATGTCCCATCAACAAAACCATTCACAATCACTTGGCTCACGTAAACATTTGAGTCAGCTAAACTATGAGCAAGTAAGTTGGTGGTTTTATATTGGGCGGCAGCAGTAATTGCTAATGATGAATATTCTTTGGCAACTAAATCTATTCCGACCGCATCGAACGCGAAAATTCCATTTGTCGATAAAATGCTGCCGTGATTTTTTTCTAAATCACGTAGGCAAGCTTGTACCGTAGCAATATAGCTCGAAACGCGAATATGAAAGCTTTTGGTGAGCTCCAGTGGAGGGGTTTCCAATATGTTGCCTTCAATATCATGGAAAGCATTCCAATGAATATTTTTAATCTCTCCTAATTGATCTTTAATGCATTTAATAAGATTTGGTATGTTTTCAAGAACTGCTAAATCATATGTAAAAGCGTAAGCTTCAATACCATGTGTTTTAAGTTCTAAAATGGCCTTTTCGAGTTTTTCGGCATTTCGTGCCACTAACCCGATTTTATAGCCTTCTTTGCCAAATTTATGTGCTACGGCTTTGGAAATACCTGTTCCATAACCAAAGATTATAATATTGTTGTTCATTATAAAGTTCCAAAAACCAATTATTTGGTTAGAAATAGTTTATAATATGTTTTTATAATGTATTCAAGCGAAAAAGTTATCTATAAAAAATAATACTGAAAGAGCAAAACAAAAAATCTTAAAAGCAGTAATGAGTAAGTTTGGTTTGAATGATCCAGATGGGACAACGATTGATAAAATAACTTTTAATTTGACTTCTCTATCTTCCTATCATAAATTAATTGGAACGATCGTTCCTGTTAAGGCTGCTTATGAGAACAAAGGAATTTGAAACTGATGAAATTGCTGATGCAGCCATGCATGTTTTTTGGCGTCATGGATATGCAGCGACTTCAGTTCAAGACTTAGTTGAAGGTACAGGATTATCTAGAAGTAGCCTTTACAGTACTTTTGAAAGTAAGCAAGGGCTTTATCAAAAGGCATTACAACGCTATGAACTTTTAACTACACTTAATAATGTGAAGTTGTTGTCTGGTTCAGGCTCGCCAAAAGCACTGATTCGGCAATTACTGATTAATGTAGTTGAAGATGAGCTAAATGATGCAGAACACAAAGGCTGTCTGGTCGCAAATGCATGTTTAGAGTTGGCTGGCCATGATGAAGATGTCACTCAATTTGTTGTAAGTAACCTACAGAAACTACAGCATGCTTTAGAGAGTTTATTAATTAAAGCTCAACAATCTGGTGAAATTGCTTCTACTCAAAATCCGCGTGCGTTAGCAAGTTTCTTTCTAAATACTATGCAAGGTTTGCGTGTTTTAGCGAAAGGCAGCCCACTTGAACAAAGAAAGCAATGCTTAATGGATGTGGTCGAGATTGCTTTAAACGTTTTATAAAACTCATTTAAACCTTAACTATTGTTGAGCTGAATAGTTAAGGTTTTATTTAATCCAAATTGGAATGATCGTTCCATAATAATGATTTTTAGTTCACATGGAGAACAAATGTCTTCTTATCCTAACGTTGTAAAACAAGCGTATAGCTATGCAGAGCATGGTAAGTCCGCTGAAAAAGAATTTGAGAGTAAAGCTTTATGAATATTAAGAGTGATGAAACATCTCATCAGTTAACCGATGAGTTTTCTGCTCAATTACCAATTTGGAAACTGTTGGCTTTTACTGTTGCAGGTTTTCTGACCATCATGACAGAAACCATGCCAGCAGGGCTTTTGCCCCAAATCAGTCAAGGGCTAAATATTTCAGAGGCATACGCAGGGCAGCTTATTGCAGTGTATGCCTTAGGTTCGGTTTTAGCGGCAATACCTCTCATTAGTTTTACCCGTAGTTGGAATCGGAGACCCTTGTTACTCAGTGCGATTGCAGGGTTACTTTTATTTAATGCGATTACTGCCTTATCAAATGATTATATTTTGACTTTGATTGCTCGTTTCATTGCAGGTATGGCGGCGGGCGTTATATGGGGGCTTTTAGCGGGTTATGTAAGACGGATGGTCCCAGCATCTTATCAAGGTCGAGCTTTAGCAATTGCTGGGATTGGGCAGCCAATTGCTTTGTCTATTGGTGTTCCTTTGGGTGCTTGGTTAGGAACGCTGTTTGAGTGGCGTGGCGTATTTTGGATAATGTCTTTACTGGCATTGATTTTATTTGTCTGGATTCGTTTTTGTATTCCTGATTTTGCAGGACAGTCAGCACAAAAAAGGTTGCCCATTTTAAAAGTTCTTTTAATGCCCGGCATTAGAGCTGTTTTAGCAGTCGTATTCCTTTGGATACTAGCCCATAGCATTCTTTATACTTATATTTCGCCTTTCTTGGCTTCGACAGGGCAGGCATACAAAGTTGAGACCATACTTTTTATATTTGGTATTTCTTCAATTGTAGGCATTCTCATTACAGGGATGTTTATCGATCGATCATTAAGAAAAATAACGCTTTTAAGCTTATTTGTATTTGCTATCGCAACAATACTGTTAGGTGCTTACAGCTCTTCGAGTTTTGTAGTTATAACTGGGGTTGTGCTGTGGGGAGTAACTTTTGGTGGTGCTCCAACATTATTACAAACAGCCTTAGCAAATACTGCGGGTCATGAAGCAGATGTCGCACAGTCCATGCTGGTCACTATGTTTAACCTTGCTATCGCATTCGGTGGAATGGTTGGCGGGGGATTACTTGAAAGTCTTGGCGCAGCGTCTTTTCCATGGATGATGCTGGTGTTTGCTCTCATCGCGTTATGCACTGTTTACAGTGCTCGTAAGCATGGTTTTATATCTTCATAAAAGATTTTTGCCCTTCATGACTGAAGAAGTGAAGGGTGATTTAATTTTTATATTTTGATGCAATGCTATAAAAAATAGTTAATGACTTGGTAAAATAAACCGTAAAATACAAATAAAGTGGAATTTAAATTTAACTAATTATGGTGAAATGGGAATAAATTCTTTTTAATTTACTTAATGGCGTAAAAATTTCCAAAAATAATGAAAATTAGCTGTTCTTAGAAAAACAATCCCGCAGGGTGCTGGCTAAACTATATCTCAAGGGTGTGATAGGGATCGAAAAGAGTAGCATGCACCAAAACGTATAACGTTAGTGTGTACTCACCCAAAAGGTCTCGATTCGGCTTAGGACGCTATAGATCAAAAGTTTATAGGCATAAGGTTCTAACTTACAAAGTTATAATTGTTGAAGTAAACCATAGATGTTTTCCCTTGACACCCTAAAAAATTCTCTATAATAAAAACGATACTTTACAAGAATATAATTTATGAATAAGCCTTATCTTTCTGCCTTGCCGCATGACAGCCAAATCTCATCTCAATTGAACAATGCTTACTTCCACGATTCGTGGAGTATTGTGCTTGGCCAACCCGACCTGAATGTATTTGGGCAGCTTATTAAACTGTTCCATCACACGCCTCAATGGATAGAATGGAGTATGAATTTACGTAATAAAATTACTTCAAAGATTGGGCTTAAAGATTTAGGAAGTTTTAAGCAAATTGATTCGAATAAAAAAGAAAATGAATATGTAGCTGGTGATCAAATTGGAATTTTTACCTTGTTACAGCGTACCGAGAATGAGTTAGTGGTTGGCGATGACGATAAACATTTAAATGTGACTTTATCTATTTATAAAAATGAAGAGACTCAAGTTCTTACCGTGACCACAGTAGTCCATATTAAAAATTTACTTGGGCGGCTGTACATGTTGCCTGTGATTCCTGCCCACCGAAAAATAGTACCAGCCACTTTACAGATATTGGGTTAGAGCACTATTTTTATTTACGATGTTATCCATTGAAATCGTTTATATAATATACGTATTATCAATTGCGAGCTGAATAAATGGACAATAAAAACCAGTGTCGCCAATGCGCCGTTTGTGGAAAGAGCTTTCCCTTAAAAGATCTGGTCTCTGGTGAAGTTATTCGAGATGTGATTGGTGAAGAAATCTTGAAAGATTATCCGGATTGGTCTTTTTCAACCTTTATTTGTCGTGCTGATTTGGCGGACTACCGTATTAAGTATGTGCAATCACTATTACGTTCAGAAAAGGGCGAGTTAACAACTTTAGAAAATGAAGTGATTGGCAGTATGCAACGGCACGAGCTGATTAGTCGAAATACAGAGACAGAGTTCGATCAGAATTGGACTTTGGGTGAAAAACTAGCAGATAAAATAGCTTCTTTTGGCGGAAGTTGGGTCTTTTTAACTTGTTTTGGACTATTTTTAGTGGCTTGGATCATTTTAAATACTGTAGTGATGGTTGTACATCCAGTTGATCCTTATCCATTTATTTTACTTAATCTGGTATTATCCTGTTTAGCTGCAATTCAGGCACCTGTCATTATGATGAGTCAAAACCGCCAAGAGGTAAAAGATCGGTTACGCGCTCAACATGACTATCAAATTAATTTAAAAGCTGAGCTTGAGATTCGCCATTTACATGAAAAAATGGATCATCTTTTATCACATCAATGGGAAAGACTTGCACATATTCAAGAAATCCAGCTCGATCTTTTATCTGAAATGAATAAAAAACGGTAAAAACTGAATCTGAGTTTCACGTGGAACATGATGAGCTGTATAGAATATTTTGCGGTAAATCGGAAATTTCTTTATGATCTGCCGCCATGCTCCCTTGCTGTTTCTACGACCATGCCTTTAAACGACCACTTTGTTTATGCTCCGCCACAAGATCCGCTTTCAATCCTATTTGAAGATGACGATTTGGTCGTGGTTGATAAGCCAGCGGGCTTATTGTCGGTTATGGGGAGGTTGCCTGAACATCATGATAGTGCCTATTTACGCATACTTGAAAAGTTCCCTTTGGCTAAGGTTACGCATCGTTTAGATATGGCGACTTCGGGTTTGCTTATGTTTGCAAAGCATCGCGATGCAGAGGTTGCGGTAAGTAAAATGTTTCAGGCCAGAACAGTCAAAAAACATTATATTGCCTTGGTACAAGGGCGAGTAAATCAAGAGGGGAGCGTCGAGGTTCCACTCATTACCGATTGGGAAAATCGCCCGAGACAAATCGTGCATTTTGAGTTGGGCAAACATGCCAAAACCTTATTTCAATCTCTCATATATGATGAAAAAACCGATCAAAGCCGCGTTTTACTAGAGCCGGTGACAGGGCGTTCGCATCAGCTACGTGTACACATGATGCATATTGGACATCCGATTATGGGTGATAAGTTATATCACCCTGAACCTAAGCAATTTCACTTAAACCGTATGGCGTTACATGCCGCATATTTGGCTTTTCACCATCCATTAAATGGAACGGATGTGGTGATTGAATCGCAGGTGCCTTTTTAAAATTTATATAATTAAAAAATTAATTTGATGCAATTGGGAACGGAATATATACCCAAACTGCAATAAAAGTCGGGTATTCTTAATGCCGAATAATATTAATACGGCAACAACAACAAGGGATCATATTATGACTCGTGATTACGAACAATTTCCAGACGATGATAACGGCAATGTACTTTGGCAAATGGCTGAAGATGGGGATGATTTAACCGATCTACATGAAATTGAATTTTCTATCGCCTTTCAAGATCAGAAAAATGCAGAGCAATGTGCGCTCTATTTACTTTATCAAGAACAAAAAGTTTCACTCTTTCAAGATGATTCTGTTGAACCAAATGAATGGGTGATTACGGTCTTTGTCAACATGGAACCAGAGTACTCAGATATTGTTGACTTAGAGCAATGGTTTACCAGCATCGCTGAAAAGTTTCAGGGCGAATATGATGGGTGGGGCTGCATGGCCTATGTCTTCGATGAGGATGAAGATGAAGAAGATGACCTGTTACAGTAAGGTCTAAAATAACGGGTAGGAGATAATCATGAACTTATCTCAAAAACAAATTGCTGTACGGTTTTTAGAGCTTGCCGCTGCTGGTGAAGTCGATGAAGCCTATAGCAATTACACCGTGCCTAACTTCAAGCATCACAACCCTTATTATGCGGGTGATGCAACTTCTTTGAAGGAAGGAATGCGTGAAAGTGCAATTGAAACTCCAAATAAATTCTTTGAAGTTCAACATGTCATTGAAGATGATGATTTAGTTGCTGTGCATTCTAAAATTGAAATGCAAATGAACGGGTTAACAACCTTGGCAGTAGTTCACATTTGTCGTTTCGAAAATGGAAAAATTGCTGAGTTTTGGGACATTGGGCAAATACAGCCAGATCCACTCATCAATGAAAACGGTATGTTTTAATAAAAAGCCCGAAAATGATTCGGGCTTTTTTATTTTATGGATGAATTAAAATTTCCACTGTGCCGAAATTGAGGCATTGAGTGGATCACCTGGTTGAACCCACAAATCGCTATAGCTTGAGACATAGTAAGTTTTATCAAACAAGTTACTTACATTCAGTTGATAACGTAAGCGGTCGGATGGGGCATAGTAGCCATTTAAATTGACCAGCGTATAACTCGGTAAGTTAAATCCATTATCAATGTTATGACCACTGCGCTCACCGACATAGGTGAGGTTGGCACCTACACCTGCCTTTTTCGTGCCTTCTTGCAGAAATTCATAATTGGTGCTCACAGCACCTTGGTGTTTTGGCACATTGCTCAGACGTGCACCTTTTGCTAGGTCTTGGTCTTTTTCAATTTGAGCATCGGTATAACTATAGTTGGCATTGACGAGCCAGTGGTCATTGATTTGGCTATTGAAGTCAAATTCAATCCCTTTACTGCTAACTTCACCAGCGGCTGTTTGGAATGCATTGTCGATTGGATCTGTGGTTAGTACATTCTGTTTTTTCATTTTAAACAGAGCAAGGCTGAGTACACTTTGGTCATTTATTTTATATTTTGTACCAACCTCATAGCTTTCGCCTTTTTCAGGAGCAAAGGTTTGTCCATTTCGATTCATACCACTATTCATGGCAAATGAACGACCATAGTTCGTATAAAAAGCCCATTGGTCAGAGGCTTTAAAATTTACTCCGAAGCGTGGGCTATTTTGATGAAGTGTCTGGTTGCTTTCGGTCTGAGTCAGGTGATTTTTAAAGTCTTGTTCGACCTGATCAAAACGGTTGCCGAATAACACACTCCATTGATCATTAAAAAAGATTTGATCTTGTACATTAAGAGCAAAGTAACGTTGCTGTTCTTTGGTGTTGGTGAACGGCGCTAAATCTGGTAAATATTTCCCATATTCAGGTTGGTAAATATCAATTGTGTTTGGCATGCCTGAGCTGTGGTTACGACGCAGCTGATATTGTTGATAGTCGAGTTGACCAAGCTCGGTTGAAACTAAAATTTCGTGACGGGCCCAAGATGTATCAATTTTGCCGAGTAACTCTGTTTGAGCTAGCACATCTTCACTTTGATAATCACGATAGCGGCGTTGACGCTCTAAAGTACGACCATCGGCTTGTATGCGTCGTGGTTCGGTCGAAAAGCCGATCATTTGAGCATCTTTATAACTGACCGCACTATTAATTTTCCAGTCAGGATTAAACTCGTGACTAAGACGCAACTGGTAAAAGTAATCTTTTACCTTCATGTCACCATCGTCAGGCTCGCCTGTAAAGGTTTTCGGGTCCATTACAAACTGGTGATTAACGGTGCTTACCCCACGGTCAAAGGTTCCTTTGTGCTGAGTAAATTCACTATCAAAGTCGAGTTGAGTCTGGTCTGAAATTTTCCATGTGAGCTGCGGCGAAAAGAACCAGCGTTCACTGCTGACATGATCACGGAAGCTTTGATTATCTTCGTGAGCCACTGCTAAACGATAGGCCAGTTCATCGTTAATCGGGGCGGTATGTTCCAGACTCATTCGATATTGTTCTTGGCTATTGGCGCGTAAGTTAATTTCACTTTCGCTTTCCCACTGTGGTTTTTTACTATTTAGATTGAGCAAACCACCTGTTTCACCACGGCCATATAGCGCAGCCATTGGCCCTTTTAAAAATTCTAAAGAGTCAATATTTACAATGTCTTTAGGAGCATTAACACCTCGGTTTACACTCAAACCATTACGAATCATGGTTGCCCCTAAGTTTGGATCACCACTAAAACCACGGAAAGAGTAATTATCCCAAAAACCACCACCATAATTATTCTGATGAAAAACCCCACTGACTAAGGTTAATGCATCATCAATGCGCTGAACGTCTTGTTGTTCCATCACCTGTTTAGAAACAAAAGCACGATTAAAAGGGACGTCCAAAACATCATGAGAAAATTTAGTCGCTGAACTATTTTGACTTACATCTTCTTGGGTAGTTTCAGCCTGAACGCGTATGGTTGCCAGTACCGTTGACGTTTCTTCTCCCCAACTGAGTGTCGATATAAACGATAGACCTAAGGAAGACAACAAACCTAATTTGTGTTGCATAAATGAGCAGCCATGAAAGACAAAAGGGATTAAATGTAATAGTATAACGTTACATTATTTTATTGATTATCGCTATGTCTTTAGAAAAAAATATTGAGCGTTTACAGTCGATTGATGCCTTACGTGGTTTGGTCATCTTGATTATGTTGCTCGACCATGTAAGAGAAACTTTCTATTTGCATAAGCAGGTCATAGATCCAATGGATGTAACAGCGACTGAACCTGCATTATTTGGTAGTCGGTTATTGGCACATATTTGTGCTCCGGTTTTTGTTCTTTTAACAGGTATTTCGGCTTTTTTATTTCATTCAAAAAAGCAGGATTTACAGCAAACCTGTGCATTTTTATTGAAGCGTGGTCTATTTTTAATTGTGTTAGAGCTGACATTGGTGAACTTTGCTTGGACAGCAACTTTTCCACCAGATGTTATTTATTTGCAGGTGATATGGGCGATTGGGATTAGCATGGTGGTTTTGGCTTGCTGCGTGAGTTTACCGTTGCCTGTTCTTACTGGCGCGGCTTTAGTGATTATTTTTGGGCATAACTTATTAGATTCTGTGCATTTTACAAATGTTTTTTTACAGAATATATGGTTCGTTTTACACGAGCGTGGCTGGATTGAGTTTGCAGGTATAAAGCTCAGAACAAGCTATCCTGTTTTGCCTTGGATTGGTGTTATTTTGCTGGGTTATGTTTTAGGCCAATTCTTTAGTTCAAAATATACTTCAAAACAAAGAAGCCGCTATTTATTGAGTATCGGTCTGGCTAGTATTGGATTATTCGTTTTACTGCGTTTTATCAATATCTATGGTGACCAGCCGTGGCAGCATTTTGAGTCATTACAACTGACGTTAATGAGCTTTTTTAACCTTACCAAGTATCCACCGTCTTTATTATTTATTTTGCTGAATGTTGGAATCGGTTTAATTGTGCTGATTGCTTTTGAACGTATGCAGCAATATTCATTTTTAAAACCATTGGTGGTGTTTGGCTCAGTGCCTATGTTCTTTTATTTACTGCATTTATATGTGTTGAAACTGATGTATGTGTTTGCAGTGAATATGTGGGGCGTCAACCATGGAAATTATTTGTCGGTCGACCATGTATGGATGCTATGGTTAATCACGATTGTGTTGTCTTTTGCACTTTATCCGGCAGTTAAGTGGTTCTCGAAATTCAAACATCAAAATAAACATATTTCGATTTTAAAATATTTCTAATTTTAAAATGTGGGTAAAGCGAGTTCAATAGTGGCCTCGCTTTACTTACTCACATCTAGATATAGAGTTTCTTTGACTTCTTCCATCACCACATAACTATGTGAAGATGCCGAAGCGGGGAGTTTCTTTAACAGATCTCCTAACAAGCGGCGGTAGGCACTCATTTCTTTTAATCGGGCTTTTACAAGATAGTCAAACTCACCTGAAATGAGATGACATTCGAGTACTTCAGGAATCTCGACTAAGTCTCTGGCAACCTGATCAAATACATCGCCTGATTTGGCAGATAACTTAATTTCTAAAAAAACGAGCAGATTACGGTCCACATAGGCTGGGTTTAGCCGTGCGAAGTAACCCATGATGATGCCATCGCGTTCAAGTCGTTTGACACGCTCTGAACAGGGGGTGGTCGACAAGTTGACTCTCGATGCCAACTCACTGATCGCAATTCGTCCTTCACGCTGCAAAATATCCAGAATCATGCGATCTATACGATCTAGGGGGCGCATAGATATTTCCTCTTTTTTTTAAATTCTCACGAGAAATACATATATTTACCTAGATTATAGCCTGAAAAACAGTGAAATAAACTATTTAAGCAGAAATATACTAGTTAAATAAACTGGTGTGCGTGAGGGAATAGAAATGCGCGTAATTGTATTAGGTAGCGGCGTTATCGGAGTGGCAAGTGCCTATTATCTAGCTCAACAAGGAGCTGAGGTCACTGTTCTTGATCGTCAGTCAGGTCCTGCTGAAGAAACAAGTTTTGGTAATGCAGGTCAAATTTCGCCAGGGTATTCAACCCCTTGGGCAGCACCAGGAATTCCTTTTAAAGCTGTGAAGTGGATGTTCCAACACCACGCACCGCTTGCTATTAATTTAGATGGCAGCATGTGGCAGTTACAGTGGATGGCGCAAATGCTGAAAAACTGTAATCCACAAAGTTATGCTGTTAACAAAGAACGTATGATGCGTGTGGCTGAATACAGCCGTGACTGCTTACGTGAATTAAGAAAAGATACAGGTATTAACTACGAAAACCGTGCGAAAGGCACTTTGCAGTTATTCCGTAAAGAAGCGCAAATGGAAGCGGTTCAACGCGACATTAGCGTTCTACAAGAGTGTGGCGTAAGTTACGAATTATTAAATGGCAATGAGCTTGGTCGTGTAGAGCCAGCTTTAGCAAATACGCAAGATAAACTTATTGGCGGTTTGCATTTACCAAATGATGAGACAGGCGACTGTTATTTATTTACTAATGCTTTAGCTCAAATTGCTAAAGAGCTGGGGGTTAACTTCCAGTTCAACCAGAACGTAGAAAAATTGATTGTTGAAGGCGATGAAATTAAGGGCGTTCAGGTCAATGGCAAAGTCTTAACCGCAGATCGTTATGTTTTAGCGTTTGGTAGTTATTCACGTGATTTCTTGAAACCACTCGATCTACAGTTACCTGTATATCCTGTGAAAGGTTACTCGTTAACGATTCCAATTATTGACCCTGCTTTTGCTCCGCAATCTACGGTGCTTGATGAAACCTACAAAATTGCGATTACCCGTTTTGACCAACGTATTCGTGTAGGTGGAATGGCTGAGTTAAGTGGCTTTAACTTAGGTCTGAACGAAGACCGCCGTGCAACCTTGCAAATGGTGACTCAGGACTTGTTCCCGGGCGGTGATATGGCACAGGCATCTTTCTGGACCGGTTTACGTCCAATGACGCCAGACAGTACCCCAATTATTGGTGCGACTCGCTTTAAAAATCTGTTCTTGAATACAGGCCACGGTACTTTAGGTTGGACAATGGCGTGTGGTTCAGGAAAATTAATCAGCGACATCGTATTGAATCATAAGACTGAAATCAGTACAGATGGTCTTTCAATTCAGCGCTATTCTCATGCGCATGCTGCATAACGGACGTTAGGAAATTAATCATGCCTCGTCCTATTACCGCAGTCATCCACCGTCAAGCCTTACAAAACAACTTGGCGGTGGTACGCAAGGCTATGCCAAACAGTAAGGTCTTTGCCGTTGTAAAAGCCAATGCTTATGGACATGGAATTGAACGTGTCTATGAAGCGTTTAAAGCAGCAGATGGCTTTGCGTTGCTTGATCTTGATGAAGCAAAACGAATTCGTGCTTTAGGTTGGACAGGTCCAATTCTGTTGCTCGAAGGGATTTTTTCTCCTCAAGACTTATTTGATTGTGTGAAGTATCAGCTTAGTTTCACCATTCACAGTGAAGAGCAAATTGAGTGGGTTCAAAAGCATCCCTATCCAGCAAAATTTGATGTTTGCCTAAAAATGAACAGTGGCATGAACCGTCTTGGTTTTAAACCACAGCACTATGTTCAGGCATGGGAACGTTTAAATAATTTAGCAAACGTCTCCAAGATTACGCACATGATGCATTTTTCAGATGCGGATGGCGATCGTTTCGGTCAGCAGGGTATTGATTATCAAATTACTGCCTTTGAAGACATTATTAAAGATTTACCGGGTGAAAGATCGGTAAGTAATAGTGCAGCTATTCTGCGTTATCAAGACCAGCTCAAATCAGATTATGCACGTAGCGGCATCATGCTCTATGGCAGCTCGCCAGACTATCCAACGCATAGTATTGCCGATTGGGGTTTACAACCCACCATGAGTTTACGCAGTGAAATTATTTCCGTTCAGCATTTAAATGCGAATGAAAGCGTAGGTTATGGCTCAAACTTTGTCGCAGAGCAAGCAATGACGATTGGGATTGTCGCTTGTGGCTATGCCGATGGTTATCAGCGAATTTCACCGACAGGTACTCCAGTTTTAGTGGACTCTGTACGCACTCGTACAATCGGCCGCGTCAGCATGGATATGTTGGCAGTCGACTTAACTGGCATTGATAGTGCCAAAGTCGGCAGCGAAGTGGTGCTCTGGGGCCAATCAAGTACAGGCGTTATTTTGCCTATTGACGATGTCGCAGTTTCATCCGGTACGGTGGGGTATGAACTGATGTGTGCTGTCACCGCCCGTGTTCAATTTATTAATCAGGTATAAGGAAATCCGAATGTCGAATTCAGATATACAAAAGATCAAAACCAATGAAGTCATGAGCGCTGTGACTGTTTTTAACAAAGTGGTTTATTTGTCAGGTCAGGTACCTAAAAATACCGAGCAAGATGTGGCAGGTCAAACTCGTGAAATTCTTGCAACGATTGATGAACTTTTGGCGCTTGCCGATACCGACAAATCTCGCTTGCTCTCTGCACAGCTCTATTTGAAAAATCTTTCTGACTTTTCAACCGTAAATGCAATTTGGGTTGATTGGTTAAAAGGGTGTGTTGCTCCATCGCGTGCCACAATTCAGGCCGATTTGGTTAATCCAGACTGGCTCATTGAAATTGCCGTGACGGCAGCACAAAAGTAATTCGTTTTTACTCCAAAAATGATGATGTATCTAACAGAAGGAAGATAGATACGGTTTAACCAGTCATTTTTTGGTGAACAGATTCAGTGACCTGTGGCATACGGTTCGATTTTCGCCATAGGTTGCTGATCTTAACAAAGGAATTCAAAAAGGAATTTTAATATGACAACGGCTCGTCATTCAGATACAGAAAATTCTCCTGATCATCTGCAACGAAAACTGTCTAACCGTCATTTACAACTGATTGCAATTGGCGGTGCGATTGGAACCGGCCTATTTATGGGCTCGGGTAAAACTATCTCCCTCGCAGGTCCTTCAATCCTTTTGATCTATATGATCATTGGAGGAATGTTCTTTTTCTTAATGCGTGCAATGGGCGAGTTGCTCCTTGCAAATCTGCATTACAAATCTTTTGTTGATATGGCTCATGACTTGATTGGTCCTTGGGCTGGTTATTATTTGGGCTGGACCTATTGGTTAGGTTGGGTGCTGGTGGGTATTGCGGACCTTTCAGCGGTCATCAACTATTTAGGTTTCTGGCTGCCCGATGGCGCGAGCTTTTCTCCAACACAACAAGCCATGATTAGCGCTGGCTGTGTATTGTTTGTGATGGGTCTTAACCTACTGACAGTACGTTTGTTTGGTGAAATCGAATTCTGGTTTGCACTTATCAAGATTTTGGCGATTATTGGTCTAATTGGCGTGGGTGGTTACATGATTTTCAGCCATTTCCAAGCTCCTCAAGGTGCTGTAGCAAGCATGAGTAATGTTTGGTCGCATGGTGGTTTATTCCCGAAAGGTACTGAAGGCTTCTTGGCTGGTTTCCAGATTGCCGTGTTTGCTTTTGTCGGGGTTGAACTTGTAGGTACAACGGCTGCTGAAACTAAAGATCCAGAGAAGAATTTACCGAAGGCAATTAACGCGATTCCGATACGTATTATTTTGTTCTATGTATTGGCACTGTTTATTGTGATGTCAGTAACACCGTGGGATCACATTCGCGCAGATAAAAGCCCGTTTGTTGAGTTATTCTTAAATGCGGGTATTCCGGTTTCTGCAATCATCATGAACTTGGTGGTGCTGTCGTCGGTGATGTCTTCAATGAATAGCGGTGTGTTTTCAACCAGTCGTATGCTATTCGGTTTATCGAAAGATGGTCAGGCACCGGGCGCATTTGGCCGTTTATCAAAACGTGCCGTACCTTCAAATGGTTTGATTTTCTCATGTATTTTCATTATGGGTGGAGCGGTACTTCAGTACTTTGTTCCAAACACAATGGAAGCATTTACTTTGGCAAGTTCACTCTGTGTGATTCTATTCATTAGTGTGTGGAGTCTCATCATGGTGTGCTATTTACGCTATCGTAAATTACGTCCAGAGTTACATGAAAAATCAACTTTTAAAATGCCGGGCGGTGTTTGGATGAGCTATATAGTTCTGGCATTTATGCTTTTCACTTTGGTGATCTTGGCATTAGAGCCAGATACTTTAAAAGCACTATATGTCAGTCCAGTATGGTTGGTTATTTTAGGCGTCACTTATCATGTGCTCTATAAACCACGCATGAAAAAACTAGGACGTGAACTCGTCAATGATCATTAAGTTTTAATAAAAAGCCAATCAATTATGATTGGCTTTTTTTATTTTTATTCGGTTTTTTATCGGAATAATATTGTTTATTTTTGAGTCAATAGTGCGATTTTCGGGGTATTGGAAAAGTACATATAGCATTATCGCATGCTACACTTCGGCTAATCTGGAGCACCCAGATTGATTAATTAAAATTGCCGTGAAGGCAGTACATAAATAATGTGACTTAAAAAAAATCTGGACAAACGATATATCAATTAAGGAAAAAATATACTTGAACATCTTGTCCTGATGTATAGACTCAGCAACCCACGATATACGGTTCGTTTTTCTCCCTATAGGTTGCTGATTTAAATTAAGCAAAATATAAAAAGGACTTCTAATATGACAATGGTTCATCATTCAGATGAGGCAAATTCCCCTGATCATTTACAACGGAAATTAAATAATCGCCATCTACAAATGATTGCAATTGGCGGCGCAATTGGAACCGGCTTATTTATGGGGTCGGGCAAAACAATCTCCCTCGCAGGTCCTTCAATTCTCGTGATTTACATGTTAATTGGTGGCATGTTCTTTTTTCTGATGCGTGCATTGGGTGAACTACTGCTTGCCAACTTACATTACAAATCATTTGTTGATATGGCATACGACTTAATCGGCCCAGGGGCTGGCTACTATATAGGCTGGACCTATTGGTTAGGCTGGGTGTTAGTGGGTATTGCCGATCTTTCTGCCGTCATTAACTATTTAAGTTTCTGGTTACCAGAAGGCGCCAGTTTCTCTCCCATACAACAGGCTATGATTAGTGCAGGCTGTGTACTATTTGTTTTAGGGCTTAACCTTCTTACGGTGAAGTTGTTTGGTGAAGTTGAATTTTGGTTTGCACTCATTAAGATTTTGGCCATTATTGGCCTGATTGGAGTCGGTGGTTACATGATCCTCACTCATTTTCAAGCTCCACATGGCGAGGTTGTGAGTGTAAGTAATGTGTGGTCGCATGGCGGCATATTTCCAAAAGGCGTAAGCGGATTTTTGGCAGGTTTCCAGATTGCCGTGTTTGCCTTTATTGGCGTTGAATTGATTGGTACAACAGCGGCTGAAACTAAAGATCCAGAGAAAAATCTACCGAAAGCGATTAACGCGATTCCAATTCGTATTATTCTATTTTATGTCTTAGCACTCTTTGTGGTGATGTCAGTGACACCATGGGATCACATTCGCGCAGATAAAAGCCCGTTTGTTGAGTTATTCTTAAATGCAGGTATTCCAGTTTCTGCCATTATTATGAACTTAGTGGTGCTGTCTTCAGTGATGTCTTCAATGAACAGCGGTGTGTTTTCAACCAGTCGTATGCTGTTCGGTTTGTCGAAAGATGGTCAGGCACCAAGTGCATTGGGGCGTTTATCAAAACGTGCTGTACCTTCAAATGGTTTAATCTTCTCATGTATTTTCATTATGGGCGGGGCAGTGTTGCAGTACTTTGTTCCAAATACGATGGAAGCATTTACTTTGGCAAGTTCACTCTGCGTGATTCTCTTTATTAGCGTATGGCTTCTGATCATGGCGTGCTATTTACGTTACCGTAAGTTGAGTCCAGAGTTACATGCTAAATCGACCTTTAAAATGCCGGGTGGGGTGTTGATGGCGTATGTTGTCATTGCATTTTTCTTGTTCACTTTAGTGATTTTGGCATTAGAACCAGATACCTTAAAAGCGGTATATGTTAGTCCATTATGGCTAGTGGTTTTAGGCGTTAGCTATCATGTGTTTTATAAACCGCGCATGAAAAAACTAGGCCAAGAAACTTTTGATTAATTATTAATAATTTTAAAAAAGCCAATCAATCATGATTGGCTTTTTTATTTAGACTCTTTAATCAACCAATAAATGTTGATATTTATCGGCTTGTTTGCGTAGATAATCCCAAACTAATTTGATGCGCGGTTCATGTTGTAAATCAACAAAGGTCAACATCCAGAACGTATGGGTAAAGCGAACTTGCTGCTCTAACACTTCTTCAAGTTCCGGTTTATCATCTGCCAAAAACTTGGGCAAAATCGCAAGCCCTGCACCAGCACTTACTGCAATTTGTTGAGCCAAAATACTGCTGCTACGGAAGTTGGCATTAAGCTTTAAGGGCAATCGTTCTAAACAGTACAGCTCGGGGCTATAGACCAGATCATCAATATAATTCACGAAGCGATGCTGGGTTAAATCTTCTAAACCGCGAATAGGTGGGTTCTGAGTCAGATAGTTTTGGCTACCATAAATCTTTAAACAATAGTCAGACAAGCGCGTAATGATATATGGCCCAGAAGTGGGGCGGTCAATTGACACCACAATATCTGCTTCACGGTGTGAGAGCTTAATCATTTTCGGCACTGGAATCAGGTCGATGGTAAGCAGTGGATACTGAATAGAGAACTCAGCCAGTAAGCGGGCTAAAAACGCAGTTCCAAAGCCTTCAGGTGTGCCAATTCGCACACGACCTTGCAAAGGTTGATGTGGTTTTTCAATTTGTAAAAAAGCTTGTTCCATTTGCTCAACTCGAGGAACAAGTGCCATCCCTTCAAGTGTCAGTTCATAACCAGTCGCTTCACGCTTAAAGAGTGTTGTACCTAAAGCAAGTTCTAGGGCCTGAATCCGTCTTGCAACCGTACTATGCTCTACCCCAATAATACGCGCAGCATTGGTTAGAGTTTTAGTGCGAGCTAAAACCAGAAAAAAATGTAGATGATCCCAATCCACTTTCATTTTTATTGTAATCCCTGTGCATATTTGCACATCAATCGTGCATGAATTTGCGTTGGTGGTCAAAGATTTCTTTGTTAGTCTCAATTGAAACTGAAATAAAGAAAATACGTCGAAAAAGTATTTTCTAATAATTGAACACAATAAAAATATGGCCTACGGAGAGGTTATGAACACAATCCAAAAAATCGAATTGGAAACCGCTAAATTACTCATTAACGGAAACTTTATCGAATCTAAAACACAGGAATGGCAAGACATTGTTAACCCTGCAACTCAAGAAGTGATTGGTCGTGTACCATTTGCAACGGTTCAAGAAGTCGATGCTGCTATTCAAGCTGCACAAGATGCTTTTGCTTCTTGGCGCCAAACCCCAATTCAGGCACGTATGCGCATCATGCTTAAACTGCAAGATTTGATTCGTGCCAACATGAAGGAAATTGCGCAAGTACTGACGGCTGAACAAGGCAAAACCTTGGCAGATGCTGAAGGCGATATTCAACGTGGTTTAGAAGTGGTTGAACATGCTTGTTCAATCGGTACTCTACAAATGGGTGAATATGTCGAGGGTGTGGCACGTGGTGTAGACACTTATACCTTGCAGCAACCTTTGGGTGTGTGTGCCGGCATTACGCCGTTTAACTTTCCAGCGATGATTCCACTGTGGATGTTCCCAATGGCGATCGTTTGTGGCAATACCTTTGTTTTAAAACCATCAGAACAAGACCCGTTATCGACCATGATGCTCGTTGAACTTGCGATTCAAGCAGGTGTTCCAGCAGGTGTGCTCAACGTTGTGCATGGTGGTAAAGAAGTTGTTGATCGTTTATGTACGCATAAAGACATTAAAGCCATTTCATTTGTTGGCTCAACTGCGGTTGGAACGCATGTTTATAACCTTGCAGGGCAACATGGCAAACGTGTGCAGTCGATGATGGGTGCAAAAAACCATGTGGCTGTCATGCCAGATGCCAATAAAGAACAAACCTTAAATGCCTTGGTGGGCGCAGCGTTTGGTGCAGCAGGGCAGCGCTGTATGGCATTGTCGGTTGCAGTCATGGTGGGTGAAAGCAAGCAGTGGATTCAAGAATTAGTCGAAAAAGCGAAAACCTTAAAAGTGAATGCAGGCCATGAGCCGAATACCGATATTGGCCCTGTCATTTCAAAACGTGCCAAAGCGCGTGTGATTGATTTAATTAATAGCGGTGTTGAGCAAGGTGCAGAGTTACTGCTCGATGGTCGCGATGTTCAAGTTCAAGGCTATGAATCGGGTAACTTCGTAGGCGCAACGATTTTTAGTGGCGTAAATACCGACATGCGTATTTATAAAGAAGAAGTCTTTGGGCCTGTACTTTCAATTATTTGCGTAGACACCCTTGAGGAAGCGATTGCTTTAATCAATGCCAACCCATTTGGTAACGGTGTCGGCTTATTTACGCAAAGCGGTGCGATTGCACGTACTTTCCAAAACTTAATTGATATTGGTCAAGTTGGTATCAACATTCCAATTCCTGTACCAGTGCCTTTCTTTAGTTTTACGGGTTCAAGAGGTTCAAAACTTGGTGATTTGGGACCATACGGCAAACAAGCTGTGCAGTTCTATACCCAAACCAAAACCATTACCAGTCGCTGGTTTGAAGACAGCCATGAGGTTGGTGCAGTAAACACAACCATTAGTTTACGTTAAGGGGATCACGGATGAATATCGCCTTTATCGGTTTAGGGAATATGGGCGGCAGAATGGCCCATAACCTACTGAAAGCCGGAATCAAAGTTTATGGTTATGACCTCAGTGAAGTTGCTATTCAGCACTTCGCCGAGGCGGGTGGCGTAGTATGCGACAGCCCGCAGGCAGCAGCAAAACAAGCTGATGTGGTCATTACCATGTTACCTGCGGCAAAGCATGTTAAAGAAGTTTACTTAGGTGAAAATGGTGTCTTGGAAGTGCTAAAAGCAGGTAGCTTATGCATTGATAGCAGTACCATTGATCCGCAAACCATTAAAGATATTACTGCTGTTGCACATAGCAAAAATATTAAAATCTGTGATGCGCCAGTCTCTGGTGGGACCATTGGTGCTCAAGCGGGAACTTTAACCTTTATGGTGGGTGCCGATGAGCAAACTTTTAATGAAGTGAAACCTGTGCTCAGCCACATGGGCAAAAATATTGTTCATTGTGGTGAGGTCGGTGCAGGCCAAATTGCCAAAATTTGCAATAACCTCATCTTGGGTATTTCAATGGCTGCCGTTGCCGAAGGTATGGCACTCGGTGTGAAGCTAGGCATTGACCCACAAGCATTGGCAGGTGTCATTAATAGCTCAAGCGGTCGTTGCTGGAGCTCGGATGTGTGTAACCCATGGCCGCATATTAATGAAAATGCCCCAGCATCTCGAGGCTATCAAGACGGTTTTGCAACTCAGCTGATGTTGAAAGATTTAGGACTTGCGGTAGAGGCCGCAGGTCAAGTTAAACAGCCGATTTTACTCGGTGGTATGGTGCAGCAGCTCTATCAGCAAATGTGCATGCGTGGTAATGCCAATCTCGATTTTTCGAGCATTATTCAGCAATACCTGCCTCAAGAGGCATAACGGCAAAGCCAAAGGATGGCTTTAACTCAATTAAACCCTGTCGTGAATAACAACAAATCCGGACTGAGGGAAAAGATATGATGGATTATCAAAATGCTGCACAGGCTTTCGATTTGGAAAGTACTGCAAAAAAAATGTTATCAGGTTCACTCGATGCTTTAAATGCTTGTTATGAATGCTGTGATCGACACGCAGATGGCGACAAAATTGCGCTGTATTGGCAAGGAAAAGACGGCCGAAAAGAACAGTATACCTTCCGTGAACTAAAAGAATGGTCAAGTCAGTTTGCCAACTTTTTAAAATCACAAGGTGTGAAAGCAGGCGACCGTATTTCAGGTTTATTACCAAGAACACCTGAACTGATCGTGACCATTTTTGCAGCTTGGCGAATTGGTGCTGTTTACCAGCCACTATTTACTGCGTTTGGTCCAAAGGCGATTGAGCACCGTATTCAGCTTGCACAAAGCAAGTTGGTGGTGACCGATGTAGGTAACCGCAGTAAGCTTGATGAAATTGAGAATTGCCCTCCAATTGTGACGGTTGCCGATGTGCAAGGTACTCCGCTCAAAGCAGATGATTTTAATTTCTGGAATGAAGTTAAGCAGCAGTCTGATCAATGCGATTTGGTCATGCGTAGCATCCAAGATCCATTTTTATTGATGTTTACTTCAGGCACTACAGGGCCAGCGAAACCTTTGGAAGTGCCGTTAAAAGCATTGATTGCCGTTGGTCGATATATGCAAGATGCCATTGGTTTAACCGAAGAAGATTCGTTTTGGAATATTGCCGATCCGGGTTGGGCTTATGGTCTGTACTATGCGATTACTGGGCCGTTATTTTTAGGCCACGCTACTTTGTTCTATGAAGGTGGTTTCAGCACAGATAGCCTATGTCAAATTGTGAAAGATTATAAAATTAACAATTTGGCAGGTGCACCGACGGCCTACCGTATGATGATGGCGGCTGATCCAGCACAAATGGCGCCGTTAAAAGGGCTATTCCGTGTCGTTAGCAGTGCAGGTGAGCCGCTTAACCCAGAAGTAATTCGCTGGTTTAAACAAGTCTTAGATGCTCCGATTTATGATCACTACGGACAAACCGAAGTGGGCATGGTGGTGTGTAATCATCATGGTTTAAAACATGAAATTCATGCCGGTTCAGCAGGTTTCCCAAGTCCGGGCTATCGTGTTGCGATTGTTAATGAACAGGGTGAAGAACTGCCTGCAGATACACCAGGAATTTTAGCGGTGGATATTAGCCAGTCTCCAATGATGTGGTTCAGTGGCTATAAAGAAAGCCGCAAATCACCTTTTGTAGGGCATTACTACTTAACTGGAGACACTGCCGAGTTACATCCCGATGGCAGCATGAGCTTTGTTGGACGCAGTGATGATGTGATCACGACATCGGGTTATCGCATTGGACCTTTTGATGTGGAAAGTGCCTTACTCGAACATGATGCTGTCATTGAAGCAGCAGTGATTGGTGTGCCTGACCCAGATCGTACCGAAGTCGTTAAAGCATTCGTGATTTTAGCTGCCGATGCTCAACCCTCAGATGCGCTTGCTGAACAACTTAGCCAATTTGTTAAAAGACGACTTTCTGCACATGCTTACCCACGTTTAGTTGAATTTGTGAGTGAATTACCTAAAACTCCAAGTGGTAAAATTCAGCGCTTTTTATTGCGTAATCAAGAAATTGCTAAACAACAAGCTAAAGCAGGGTAAAGGAAATAACAATGCAATTTACCGAAGAACAATTACTCATTCGTGATATGGCGAAAAGTTTCGCCCAAGAACAAATTAAGCCCAATGCCAGTGATTGGGATCGAGATGGGACCTTCCCAAAGGAAACCTTGGCTCAAATGGGGCAACTTGGTTTTATGGGCATGCTTGTTTCAGAGCAATGGGGCGGTTCAGACACGGGTAATTTAGCCTATGTATTGGCACTCGAAGAAGTCGCAGCAGCAGATGGTGCGACCTCAACCATCATGAGTGTACATAACTCGGTTGGCTGTGTGCCTATTTTAAAATTTGGTACCGATGAGCAAAAAGAGCGTTTCTTAAAGCCTTTGGCGCAAGGTGAAATGATCGGTGCTTTTGCCTTAACTGAACCGCATACAGGCTCAGACGCAGCGGCACTTAAAACTCGTGCGGTTAAAGATGGCGATGATTACATTTTAAATGGCGCCAAGCAGTTTATTACCTCTGGCAACAATGCAGGCGTAATTATTGTGTTTGCAGTGACCGACCCTAGCGCAGGTAAAAAGGGCATTAGCGCATTTTTAGTCCCACGCGATACACCGGGTTACGAAGTGATTCGTGTTGAAGAAAAACTAGGCCTGCACGCATCCGATACTTGCCAGATTGCTCTGACTGATGTGCGCATTCATAAAAGTCTCATGCTTGGCAAAGAAGGCGAAGGTTTAAAAATTGCACTTGCCAATTTAGAAGGTGGTCGTATCGGCATTGCCGCGCAGGCAGTGGGTCTGGCACGTGCGGCGCTCGAAGAAGCAACTCGCTATGCCAAAGAGCGTATTACTTTTGGCAAACCGATTTTTGAGCATCAAGCTATCGCGTTTCGCCTTGCTAGTATGGCAACCGAAATTGAAGCTGCCAGACAACTTGTTCACTACGCTGCACGTTTAAAAGAAGCAGGCCAACCGTGTCTAAATGAAGCTTCAATGGCTAAGCTATTTGCTTCGGAAATGACGGAGCGAGTGTGTTCGAGCGCCTTACAAGTGTTTGGTGGCTATGGCTATTTGAAAGACTTTCCGATTGAGCGCATTTATCGTGATGCCAGAATTTGTCAAATTTACGAAGGCACGAGCGATATTCAACGTTTAGTCATCGCACGTAGTCTATAAAACCAGAACAAGGAATAAATCATGCAGTGGCAAAGTATTTTATTAGAAAAGCGTAATGGGGTTGGACTGATTACATTAAATCGCCCTCAAGCGCTCAATGCTTTAAACAGTGAATTAATTAGTGAAATTAATCAGGCATTAGATCAGCTCGAAAAAGACCGCGAAATTGGTTGCATGGTATTGGCAGGTTCTGAAAAAGCTTTTGCCGCAGGTGCAGACATTAAAGAAATGGCTGATTTGGCATTTCCAGATATTTATTTTGATGACTTTTTCCATCTTGCCGACCGTATCGCACAGCGCCGTAAACCTTTAATTGCAGCAGTCAGTGGTTATGCGTTGGGCGGCGGCTGTGAATTAGCGCTCATGTGTGACTTTATCTATTGTGCTGACAATGCCAAGTTTGGCTTACCCGAAGTTACTTTAGGCGTAATTCCGGGTATTGGTGGTACACAGCGTTTAACTCATGCGATTGGTAAAGCCAAAGCAATGGAAATGTGCTTTACCGCGCGACAAATGGGCGCAGTAGAGGCAGAGCAAAGTGGGCTGGTTGCACGTGTTTTTAGTAAAGAAGAATTACTTGAACAAACCCTGCAAGCCGCAGAAAAAATTGCAGCACGATCTTTAACTGCAAACATGATGCTCAAAGAAACCATTAACCGAGCTTATGAAGTGAATCTCACAGAAGGTTTACGCTTTGAGCGACGTATGTTCCATTCAATTTTTGCGACATCTGATCAAAAAGAAGGAATGCAGGCTTTCGTTGAAAAACGCCAGCCAAATTTTAAAAATCAATAAGAGATCAATAAAATGAATACAGAAAATCACTTAATGATTGAGCAGCAAGGTAAGTTGGGCATTATTACTCTAGACCGTGTGACTCATCTCAATGCATTGTCACTAGATATGATTGAAGGTATTGGTGCCCAATTGGAACTGTGGCGAAATGATGTTGCTGTTCAGGCAGTATTAATTAAGTCAAATAGTCCAAAGGCTTTCTGTGCAGGTGGAGATATTCGCTATCTTTACGACAGTTATAAAAATGGCACGGCTGACTATAAAGGCTATTTTAGTGCCGAATATAAAATGCTGACCACGCTGCGTGAATATGAAAAGCCAGTCAGCGTTGTGCTTGATGGCTATGTGTTAGGTGGTGGTTTTGGTTTAGCTCAGGCTTGTCATATTGTCGTGAGCAGTGAAAAGTCTAGATTTGCCATGCCTGAAACTGCCATTGGTTTTTTCCCAGACGTTGGAGCAACACACTTCCTGTCTCGACTTGATGATATCGGCGTTTATATGGCAATTACGGGTGAGCAGATCAGCAGTAGCGATGCACTCTATCTCGATTTAATTGACTACCATGTGCCAAGCGAGCAGTTACAAGCATTGCAAGAAGCACTTGTTGATACGCCAAGTTTAAGTAAAGAAGGAATTGAGCAGATCATTACTCGATTTATTACTCGTCCTGCCGAAAGTGAATTAAAACAATTGGCGGAAGGTATTCGTAAACATTTCGGTTTTCAGCATTTAGATGAAATTGAACAAAGTCTTGAAAATGAAAAAGATGAAAGCTTAAAAACTTGGACTAGCAAGATGCTCAGCATTTTGCAGCAACGTTCATTTATTGCCAAACAAACGAGTTTGAAGCTGCAACATTTAGGCCGTGGGCTTTCTTTGCCGCAATGTATGCAACTTGAGCGTGATTTACAGGATATCTGGTTTGAGCATGGTGACTTTATTGAGGGCGTTCGTGCACTCATTGTCGATAAAGATAAACAACCACAGTGGCAAGAACGTAATCCGGAGCTAGAGCAAATTTTAGAAAAGCTAAGCTAAGCCCGCATTACAACAATATAAAAAGCTTAAGGAGATAAAGCGAGACCTGAAAATGCTTATGGTCAGGGCTGGTCATAAGCATAAAAAAGACAAAACAAGAAAATCCAAGAAAGGAAATTGCGATGCAAACAATACAAGGAAACGGTTCACATTCTAAAAAGTCGTCACATCGATTAGCAGGTATCTCTAGCATGGTCGGTACTACCATTGAGTGGTATGACTTCTTTATTTATGGCGCAGCAGCAGCTCTCATCTTTAATAAATTATTTTTCCCAAATCTGGATGCACTTACAGGTGTACTTGCTGCATTTGCAACTTATGCCGTTGGGTTTATTGGGCGACCACTAGGTGGTTTAGTCTTTGGTCATTTTGGTGACAAAATTGGTCGTAAGTCAATGTTGTTACTAACGCTAATGTTAATGGGGATTCCGACGGTTCTCATTGGCTTATTACCGACTTACGAGTCAATTGGTTACTGGGCTGCAATCGGTTTGGTCATCTTGAGATTTATTCAAGGTATGGCAATGGGCGGTGAATGGGGTGGTGCTGTGCTCATGGCCGTTGAACATGCACCCGAAGGCGGTAAGGGTTTTTGGGGAAGTTTGCCTCAAGCCAGTACGGGCGGTGGCTTAATGTTAGCCTCAATTGCTCTAGGACTGGTGTCGTTATTACCTGAAGAAGCATTGTTTAGTTGGGGTTGGCGTTTACCATTTCTTGCCAGCATTATTTTACTGGCAGTAGGCTGGTACATTCGAGTGAAAGTACCAGAGTCACCAGATTTTGAAAAAGTAAAACAGCAGTCCGAAGAAGTTAAAGTCCCTGCCTTACAAGTTTTTAAAAATCATCCGAAGCAGCTCATCACGATTATTTTGGCGCGTGCTGCCGAGAATGCATGGTTCTATATTGCTTCAACCTTTACGTTGGCTTACACCACTGCTCAACTTGGGATTCCACGTCAGGACATTTTATTTGCCACCATTTGCGGTGCTGTGGTCATTCTATTTATGACGCCGTTATGTGGACATTTGTCAGATAAAGTAGGTCAACGCAATATGTTTATGTTTGGGTTATGCGTATTGGCACTTTATTGCTATCCATTCTTTACCATGCTCAACACAAAAGATCCTGTATTGGTCTGGACGGCAATTGTTTTAGCGATTGGTGTGGTTTTCCCGATTATGTATGCACCACAAGCTCAGCTTTTTGCACGTCAATTTCCGGCAGAAATTCGTTATAGCGGAATCTCAATTTCGGTACAGCTAGCTGGAGTGCTTGGTGGTGGTTTAGCACCGCTAATTGCGACGAAACTTTTAAGTATCGGGCAGGGTAACCCTTACTTAATTATGATTTATATTGGTTCTATGGCAGTGGTTGCGATTATATCGACTTCATTTATGCCACGTGATTGGCAGACTAAAACTGATGAGGCTTATCATAAGAAATCAGAATTAAATTTGAAAACCAAAATTACTGAGCAGTCTTAATATTAAGTTTGAATCTTCAAATAAAGAAAAGCCCTAATCTTTTGACTAGGGCTTTTGAAATTTAATGAGTGAAACGAGATTCCGGCTTAAGACCTTAATCTTTGCAATGTCACCAATTTTTTAGACTTTGATTTAACCAACTACACTTCAATTAAGCACGCAAACATAGCATATCCGTCGATAACCATTGGCGGACCTGCACGATGAGCACGAAAACCCGCAGCACGTAATAATCGCTCTACACCAAGAGGTGAGGTCGTAATGAGTTGTTTTGCGCCTTGTTCTCTTGCAAATTTAATCGCTTCTTGCAGAATTGCAATAGAGACAGGAGATGACACTGCTTGACTAGCAGAGGAAGGTGGATTCGAGAAATCTACCGCTGAAAATCTTGATAACTCCCAAATTTCTGGCGAGCAAGGAATAGGCATTCCATTCATTAATTGAGGAAATACTTCACCGAGTAAATAGGGTTGAGTGGTGGGAAGAAGTCTGGCACAGCCAATAATATTAGATTCTCTATCTTGAGCAACGACATAAGCTGTATCGACCTTATCAAATTGGTCTAGTTCTTCATTATTTGGACAGTTTAATTCCCAACCCAAATGTTCAACAAATACCCTGTAGCGGTAACTTTTAAATTTGGTATATAGGCCTTCTGAAAAATTGTTTTGGAATCCAACAATAACATTCATTACAAGTGCTTCCACTTATTTTTCAGGCGACTTTACTTGACAGCTGGAAAGGTGGTAACTGTAAGAATTAACAGGTTTCTAAGAGAAATTTGGACTTAATTTAGTCTTTGTTTGCGTTGTATTAATTTGAGCATAAATGAACTGTTCCCAAAACAAAGTATCTATTTTTTTTTCGATTAATGTTTCAGTAACATCACATCCAATATCTGTACCAGATACATCAACAATCATGATATTGCTTCGAGGTAGTCCAATTCGCTTTAAGCTAGCAATTCCATTGTTCTCAATAAATTCCCAGTCCCATCCGGTACTTAAAGCTGGGCTCCGTGATGTTGCCCATTCAGTAAACCCATAATATAGAATTTGAGAATCTTCAATTTGTGTAGTTTCAACAATAGATAGGAGGTGCTGGAGGGGATAATTCATAAGCTGGTTTTCATTCATCCGAATAAAACCATCTGTTGAGATTGAGAAATCAGGGGGGATTGTGACCATGCTACCTGTTCAAGTGACTTGAATTACAGTTCTATAGATAAATAACATAAATTATTGCCAACAAAATACTGTTAGTTTTTACAGGTTAGCCGTAATCTGGTGGTATACAACGTTAAGTTGTTCTTTAGAAAGTACTTCGGGCAGCGAGTTTTACTTATGCAGAAATTGAGCTATCTATAGCTTCGATATGAGAGTTGCTTGTTGCAAGATTATCAATAGTTTGAGTTTTTTATATGTATTGTAGATAATATCTATCCTATTATTAAAATAATATTTTCGAGATCATTATAATTATTCTACGCTATCGCCAGATAATAAATAGAAAACTTATACGGAGTGTATTGTTAGTAGAAGTTATTATTTAGTTAAATTAATAGAAACATACAAATAAGGATAAATAATAGACTTCTTTTGAAAGTAAAAAATACTCATTTTTGGAATAAAATGCGTTCTTTATATTTGAGACTTTCAAGCATAATTCACAGATGCAATATAACAACCTTAAAAAGCTTTCTGAAACTAGTTTATCCGAAGAATTTACCACCCTCTCAGGCTCAAAAATGTTGTTAATTGGATTGTGAATTCACTATATGCAACTAAAAAAATGATTTATGAATAAGGTCTAATGAGAGTAAATGGAAAATTGGCAAGAGGATTTACTATCAGCATCTCTGATGGTAAAAAATGAATATCAGCTATTTGAGGTCGTCAAATCTACAGCTTTAAAGCTCGGATTTGATTATTGTGCTTATGGAATGCAGGCACCCTTATCTATTGCTGAACCAAAAACAATTATGTTGAATAATTATCCCGAAGCATGGCAGAAGCGTTATGTTAAACAGCAATATGTGGTGGTAGATCCAACCGTACAGCATTGTATGCTGTCACTTCAACCTCTTGTCTGGTCGAGCCAATCTGCGAACACACAATCTCAAAAAGATTTTTGGGAGGAGGCGCGTTCTTATGGTTTAAATGTCGGTTGGGCACAATCAAGCCGTGACTTTATTGGTACAAGGGGAATGTTAACACTAGCAAGATCCACTGACCAATTATCAGAAAAAGAACAGAAAGCTCAATATACCAATATGTTTTGGTTGTCTCAGACAGTGCATTCCAGCATTGCTAAAATTGTGAATGATGCAGAATTTGCTCAGTTTAATCTTTATTTAACGAACCGGGAAAAAGAGGTTCTACGTTGGACTGCGGAAGGTAAAACGTCAGCAGAGATTGCTCAGATTCTCGGGGTGGCTGAAAGAACCATAAATTTTCATCTTGGAAATTCAATGCAGAAGCTAAATGTGAATAATAAAATTTCAGCAGCTATTCGGGCTGTGATGTTGGGGATTTTATAGAGGTAGATATATATAAAATAGAGAAATTTAATATTGGATTTTAATAAAATAAATTATTATTAGATGTATATTTAAAATAAAATAAATTATTTAAAAAGTATTTTTTAATTTAATAGAATTTTAATTAAAATGGATTTTTTGTGGAGAAGAACTATTTACTTTGGAATTTATATTTTAAATTTGAATTAATGGGATGCTTTTATTGTTCTAACATTAATAGTAAATAATTTTTTTGATTAATGTTCTTGCTATAAAATTGAGTGTTCATGTTTTATGCGTCATTGGTAGATGAAACGTATTGATTTATAGGTTTATATATTGGTCACAATACTGTACATAATTTTAAGCTATTCAAATGCAATTTAAGGCAGATTTATCCTTGTAGATAAAGGCTCTTAGGGGATTTTGCCTGAATCTTTTATTGCCCTTTAAAAGAGAAAGCACACAGTAAATTAGATCTTAAATACAAGATCTACAATCAAGAGAACAATAAAATAAGAATATGGACTGGTTGTAACTTGGCAGGCTAGAAACCTTGTTAAATATTATTGAAATAGATATGAAAGATTGAATTTGAGTTTTAATTTAATTTCCAGATTTCACAAAATTGACTGAATAAAAATAATTTATGAAAGAGATCTAGTGTCTTAATTTTCAATAAATATAGGCCAACCTGTAAACCCTTACAGGTGTAATAAAAAACACTCGCACATAAAATATAATGTGAATTTATATTTTAAACAAAAAAAGTATATTCATTTTTTATTAAAAGCCCCAGCTAGACATGTAATTTCTGAATTAGCGAGTTTTAAGGGTGAATTATAAATAATTGGAGTTAAGTTATGGCTGTAATGGGTACGGATAATATCATTGCAACTTTGGAATCCCACGCAAATTTAAATGGAGGCAAGATTGCTTTTGAATATTTGGGACGACAATCTGGTGGTATTCAATCTCTGACGTATGCAGATCTGAACGAGCGGGTTCAATATCAAGCTCAAATATTATTGAACCTTGTAGACAGTGGTGATCGTGCTGTATTGCTGTTCGAGCCTGGACTGGACTTTATCGTATCGTTCTTTGCTTGTCTGAAAGCTAAAATTATCGCAGTACCTGTCAGCTTGCCTTTTAATCGCAACGGTTTTTCTAATATTTTGAATATTATGAATGACTGTGAGCCAAAGATCGTACTCACAACTCAGAAGATTCTTGAGCTATCAGGTCTGATCACATTAAAAGCTCAAAATGAAAATTTAATATTGCATGCCGTTGACGCCCAATTGCAACGTGACTTGGTGGAAAAGGATTTTCCACATATTGCTGAAGATGATATCTGCTTCCTTCAATACACTTCAGGGTCAACTGGTTGGCCTAAAGGGGTAATCGTCACCCATAAAAACATCATGGCAAATGAAGTCATGATTGCTGAAGCTTTTGGTACACAAGCCGATGATATCGGTCTTACATGGTTACCTGTCTATCACGATATGGGATTGATCGGCTCGGTTTTACAGACCGTGTATGTAGGTCTGACTTGCTATGTGATGTCACCGCTGGATTTTATCCGTAAACCTCTTAAATGGCTGCAATTCATCAGCGAAAAAGGGGTCACGATTAGTGGTGGGCCAAACTTTGCCTATGAATTGTGCTTACACCGCATCTCGGACGAAGAGGCTGCATCGCTTGATCTGAGCCGTGTGCGTGTGCTGTTTAACGGTGCCGAGCCGATCAAGGCCAACGTCATGCAGCGTTTCATGGAGAAGTTCAATACTCAGTCGCAATTGAGACTAGATACTTTCTTGCCATGCTATGGCTTGGCAGAAGTTACGCTCTTAGTCAGTGGTGTGACTGGTCCTCTCAATGCTATTTCAATCGATCGTGAAAAGTTGAATGCCAATTTGGTGCAGATCAGCCAAGATCAGACAGCTGTGCAAGTGGTGAGCTGTGGCAAGATCTCAGCACACATTGATTGCCGTATTGTCAATCCGCATACCCGCAAAGAGGTGGGGGCTGATGAAGTCGGTGAAATCTGGTTAGCAGGTGAGAGTGTCACTGCGGGTTACTGGCAGAAGCCGGAGGTCAATCAGGAAACCTTTGCTGCAACCATCCTCGATAAAGCAGGTAAGCCTAGTCAAGTGCATTACTTAAGAACTGGTGATATGGGCTTTATCAAAAACGGCGACCTATATGTGACTGGTCGCCTTAAGGATGTGATCATCATCCGTGGCAAAAACTATTACCCGCAAGATATCGAGTGCTCCGTCGAAGTGGCGCATCCTGCTGTCCGTAAAGGCTGTGTCGCAGCAGTGAATTTCGGTAATTCTGACGGTGTTACGGTTGTGCTTGAGATCAAGAAGAAGTCGATAGACAAGGCACTTAATTTTGAAACCATCAGAACTCAGGTTAAAGAGCAAGTGGCGGCTGATATCGGCTTGCCTGTAGAAGGTGTTTATTTGCTGCATCAAGGTCGGATAAACAAGACGACTAGCGGCAAAATCAGAAGAAGAAAAATTAAAGAGCAAATCGAGCGCGGTCAACTGATCTGTTTAACCCATCCAAACCGTAGAACAGTGATTGCTCGAAACTATGTCAAGAACGGCTTAGAAGTCATCCGTGATCGTGAGCAGCGGGGGCAGATGATTCGTTATAGCTCCAATCTACTTAACTCAATGATCAAAGAACGAGAAGTGCGCGCGCTCATTTTTAATCGACTCAAAAGTGCTTTGTTTTAATCCTTACCCTTTAATCATTTGAGCAAAAAACTCATGTCACTTACGTCCAATTTGCGGCAGTTTCAATCTGCTGCTCGTCTGGAGCAAATTTTAGGCTCCGTACATGATACTAATAATGATTTTTCTTGGTCCGCGGCCATCGAGCGTGATGAGAAGGAGCAGTACCCTCAGCGTGCTGTTGACTTTCTGAATGCTGTGGGCATGAACCGTTTTTATGTACCTTCAGAGCTTGGAGGTCGCATGGAAATTGGTGAAGAGTTGCTATATCTGCATCGCGTACTTGCACGACGTGATCTAACAATCAATTCGACCTATAGCACTAATGCTTGGTCTGTGATCGTATGGATCGGCGGTAATCCTAATCAATGCGAAAACATCGCTAGTCGGATTTTGAGTGGTGCTGCACCAGCGCTTGCTTATAGCGAGAAAGCGCATGGAGCCGATCTGTTATCCAGTGAAGTAACTGCACAAGCTTCCGAGAGCAAGTATGTCTTAAATGGCGAAAAGTGGTCGATCAATCGTGCGACTCTAGGTGACTCTTTAAGTCTGATTGCTAAAACATCAGATGATCGTGGACCCCGTAGCCTGAGTGCATTCTGGCTTGATAAGCGTCACATGGCTTCTAAAGGAACCTATAGCTTGAACCGCTTGCCGACGGTGGGTATGCGTGGGCTAGATATTAGCGGTATTGGCTTTAACAATGCTGAAATTCACAAAGATACCCTGATCGGTGAAGAAGGTCAGGGATTGGAACTTGGACTCAAGACGCTACAGGTGACGCGTGCATATTGCAGCAGCTTCTCTCTGGGTGCGGGCGATACGATGCTGCGCATCGCGACCGAGTTTGCTATCGAACGCGAGTTGTATAACAAAAAAGTAATAAGCATTCCGCTAGTACGTGAGCAACTTGCTACAGCCTATGCCTATCTGTTAGCAGCTGAGGTGTTATCACTCGTTGGCGCGCGTGGGCTACACGTCTGTATCAATCAGTTCAGCACATGGTCACCGATCATTAAGGTACTGGTACCTGAGTATGTAGAGTCACTGGCCAAAATTACTTCCTCAGTGCTTGGGTCGCGTTTTTTCTTAAGAAATGCATATGCTGATGGAATGTACCAGAAAGCTTTCAGAGATCATCTGATCGTTAGTGTATTTGACGGCAGTAGCACCGTCTGTCTAGACAGCCTGAGTTTTCAGCTCAAATCTGCCAATAAAGGACGTAGCAAAAAAGCCGACCATCTCGACCAAGCCGAAGCTAAAGCACGTTATCGCCAGTTGTATGACTTGCAGGTGGAAAACGACGCTATTGATTTCCGCGAGCTTGAGATTTTCAACCGAGATGGTGACTTGGTGATGGAGTCACTGGGAACGATCATCGAGATGCTCAACGATGCTGACGTTACAGTGGGGCTGGCTGCTGAGACCCTGTCCACGCTACGTGAGCGTGCTGATCAGCTTCTTATCGAGCAGCGCACGCTAGATCAAAAAATTCAAGATTATTTCTCAAGTTCAGAAGCGGCTAAAGAGTTCGAAACATTACGTTTCAGCTTAGCCCGCGACTATGCCGAGCTGTTTGCTCGCATTGCTGTGCTGGGTTTCTGGGTCTTTAACCGTCGTGGCCTAAGACCTGCTTTGCAGGATGGTGCATGGCTGATCATTTTCCTAAATGCTGCTGAAGGGCAGACGTCCCCTCCAATGACATCACTGCGTGAAAGCACATTGGCAGATCTGCTAGACCGAATTTCAAACAACCATATGTTATCTGTCATCGATTTTGCACTGGCACCGCGTGATGCCAAACCGGTTAAAGAGGATATTACCCCATGAATAAAGATAAAGCTTACTGGAGCGAAATCATTCGCACGCTAGTAGCCAAAGAAATGCGCGTAGAGCCCCAGACTCTTGATCCACAGAAAAAATTTACCAGTTACGGTCTTGATTCGATCGTCGCTTTGTCGGTGTCTGGGGATCTAGAGGATCTGACACAACTGGAACTTGAGCCGACACTACTATGGGATTACCCAACAATTAATGCGTTGGCTGAATATATCGTTTCTCAGTTGGAGCAGGGAGTTGCTTCGTGAACAACCTTGTACGACTGGAACCTGCAATTCTATCGCGCCATGCGATTTCTGCAGAACAGCTCGGCATCTGGTATATCCAGCGGCTTGAGTCGACTTGCAGTGCCTACAATATGGTGGTGGCCTTTGATGTGAAGGTTAACCAACCATTAGGCAACAAGCCGATGGAGATTCTAGAGGCGGTAATGCATGATTATCCGCTGCTGCGTGTAAGCATGCCTGCCAATGATCAGGGTATTGAGCAACTTATCTGGGATCGTATCTATCCTAATATTATCGTGTCGGATGCCCGCCATGTCGATGCATCTGATTTGACGCAATTAGTCGAGCAGGATACGAAGCAGCCCTTTGATCTGACCCAGCCACCGCTGTGGCGTATTCATTGCTATGAGCGCGGTCAAAATCACTATGTGATTGCGGTTGTGATTCATCATGCCTTAATGGATTTCTGGTCGATTGGTCTCTTGTTGCGTGATGTTTGCAAACGTTTTGGACTAGTTACAGAGTCGGATACAGTGAACGGAATCGAGTTTGCACAGTATGCAGATAAGCAGCAGAGTACTGTGACCGATGATGCTGATGAGAGTCTACTCTTCTGGAAAAATGCGTTGCAACATGCACCACACGTGCATAGCATTCCGCTTGATTATCCACGTCCAGCTGTGCAGCAACATAAAGGCAGCTCACTGGTTTTCCGTGTGCCTGAGTCAGTGTCGTCTGGTCTTGTGAACTTGGCGAAAGATTATGAGATCACGCTGTTTGGACTCGTACTATCTGGCTTTTATATCCTGCTACATAAACTATCGAATGAAAATGATCTCGTTATTGCCACACCAGTAGCTGGTCGACTTGAACGTTCTCTGCGCAATGCACTGGGACAGTTTGTCAATACGATTGCTATTCACATGGACATTGATGCTGATCAGCCTTTACGTCAGTTTACACAGCAAGTGCAGGAACAATTAAGACAAAGTCTCAAGCATCAAAAAGTTGCCTTTTCCAGAGTGGTTGAGGCTGTTTCACCAAAGCGTGATGGCAGTATTAATCCATTGGCGCAGGTGGGAATGTTCTGGGAACGTCTAGGCGGCATGGATGAGTTTAAAGAACTACTCTTGCCAATCCAGACCCCAGCGACTTTGGTTGGTCAAGACCTGACGTTAGGAAGTTTTCCGGTTCGCCAGCAAGAAGGTCAATTGGATCTTACGCTGGAAATGGGCGGTGAATATCAAGGCGAACTCGTTGGCGTATTGAAATACAACTCCGAGCTATTTTCTGCACAATCTGCCGATAATATGGTGCAACTGCTGCAAGCTGTACTATCAGAAATGGTGGCTCATCCTGAGCGTAAGATCGTTGAGTTAGATATCGCACCTGATTATAAGGATGGTATCCAGTTCGATGCCCTACGTGGACAGGCTACTGATTATCCTCAACATGATCTATTGGGAATGATTCTAAAGCAGATCGATGAGCGTGGTGATCATCATGCTCTGACCTCGAAGGATCATGCGGTTAGCTATCGTGAGTTAGGTCAACATATCGCTGGTATTGCTGAATATTTGCGTGTACATGGCGTTACTCGTGGCGATCGTGTAGGTCTGATGCTAGACCGCACGGCATTATTACCAGCAGCAATCCTCGGGATCTGGGCGGCAGGGGCAGCCTATGTACCACTAGATCCTAATTTCCCAAGTGAACGTCTACATAACATCATCGAAGATGCTGAACCTAAAGTCATCTTGACTCAAACCGAGTTGATGGATGCACTCACAGTTTCTGTACCGCGTTTGGATATCAATCAAGCTGGTGTTGTACCCCTTGAGCAAGTACGCGAGACGCTTGCTTTTGGTGAGACCGCTTATGTGATGTACACCTCAGGCTCGACAGGGAAGCCTAAAGGCGTGCGTATTGGGCATCCTTCAATAATCAATTTCTTGCTATCCATGAATGATAGATTGCAAGTAACGACTGAGACTCAGTTGTTAGCAATCACCACTTATGCGTTTGATATTTCAATTCTTGAGTTACTCATTCCGCTGATGTACGGCGGTGTGGTGCATGTTTGCCCACGAGAGGTATCACAAGATGGCAATCAATTGGTAGATTATCTAAATGCTAAGTCTATCAATATCTTGCAGGCAACGCCGGCTTCTTGGAAGATGCTTTTAGATAGTGAGTGGATTGGCAATGCGGGGTTGACTGCACTTTGTGGAGGCGAAGCGCTAGATACTATTCTGGCAGAAAAACTGCTGGGTAAAGTTGGCTGTCTCTGGAATGTTTATGGCCCGACCGAAACTACGGTATGGTCAAGTGCGGCTCGTATCACTGATGCAAAATTTATTGATTTAGGCGAACCACTGGCGAACACCCAGCTTTATGTCCTTGATGAACAGCAGCGTTTAGTCCCGCCAGGCGTTATGGGAGAGCTTTGGATTGGAGGTGATGGTCTGGCAGTCGATTACTGGCATCGACCTGAACTGACAGATGCGCAATTTAGAACTTTGTCATCTCTACCAAATGCCGGTCGACTCTACCGAACAGGGGATAAAGTCTGTCTGCGTACAGATGGACGCTTGACTCATCATGGACGTCTAGACTTTCAAGTCAAGATCCGTGGATTCCGTATCGAACTAGGTGAAATCGAGAATGTTCTCAAACAGATCGACGGTATCACAGATGCAGTAGTGCTGGTTAAGACCACAGCTGACAACGACCAGAAACTGGTGGCGTATGTGACTGGACATGAGATTGACATTGCTAGTCTGAAAAAGACGATGCAAATCCATCTTCCAGCTTACATGGTGCCAAATACGTTTATTACATTGGACCAGTTTCCAATGACGGCTAACAATAAGCTAGATCGTAAAGCGTTTCCTGAGCCTGTGTTTGAGCAAAGTAACGATTATGTTGCGCCACGTGATCCGATTGAAATTGAACTCTGTACTACCTTTGAGCAGATTTTGTCGGTTAAACGGGTTGGTATACATGATGACTTCTTTGACTTGGGTGGACATTCGTTACTGGCTGTGAAGCTTGTTAATCACCTCAAAAAAGCATTTGGTACCGAACTATCAGTTGCTTTGCTGGCGCAATATTCCACTGTGGCGAGTCTGGGCGAGATCATTCGTGAAAATAAAGAAATTAAGCCTTCCATCGTAATTGAACTGCGCCGTGGAACTTACGAGCAACCGCTGTGGCTGTTCCATCCAATTGGTGGCAGTACCTTCTGTTATATGGAACTTTCGCGTCATCTCAATCCGAATCGTACCTTGCGCGCTATTCAGTCTCCTGGACTAATTGAAGCAGATGCAGCAGAAGTAGCAATCGAAGATATGGCGACGCTCTATATTGCTGAAATGCAAAAGACGCAGCCTGAGGGACCTTATTTCCTCGGTGGCTGGTGCTTTGGCGGTGCGATTGCATACGAGATCAGTCATCAGTTGCGTCAAATGGGGCAGCAGGTCACAGGGATTGTCATGATCGATACCCGAGCTCCAATTACAGAGAATGTGCCTGAAGATGCCGACGATGCAATGCTTTTGTCTTGGTTTGCCCGTGATCTGGCTGCGCCTTATGGCAAGAAGTTGACGATACCAGCGCAATACTTGCGTGAATTGAGTCCAGATCACATGTTTGATCATGTGCTTAAAGAAGCCAAGGCCATCAATGTTCTACCTCTAGATGCAGACCCATCAGATTTCCGACTTTACTTTGATACCTATTTGGCGAATGGCATCGCACTCCAGACCTATTTCCCAGAGCCTGAAGATTTTCCGATCCTCTTGGTTAAGGCCAAAGATGAGCTGGAAGATTTTGGCGAAAGTCTAGGCTGGGACCAACTGGTCAAAGACACGTTTACACAGGTTGATTTGCCTGGTGATCATTCATCGATTATGTACGCTGAGAATGTCGTGGCTGTTGCCCAGACAATTGATCAGATGTATCCAATTCCCGCATAAGAAATACAAGAAGGTAGAACCACTATGGTGACCATAGAACATGCTTTCCTCATACCGGCCGAGATTGACAAGGTTTTCAACTATCTTGCAAATCCGGCCAATGATGCAGGCTGGCAATTGTCGTGTAAGCATTCTGAACTGCTAGACAATACTCCGCGTGTGGGCAGTAAGTATGAAATCGGTTTTAGCTTTATTGGACGTGAGATGTCCTTTAAAGGTGAAATCACACATTTCGTACCGAACGAATTGTATGCGTTTAAAGTAGTGGAAGGACCTTTTCACTACACCGGTACTTACCGCTTCAAACCACATCCAGAAGGTACATGGATTGAATGGGTGTTTGAGGCTGAGCCAGGCAGCTTTTTTGGTGTATTGCCCCCAGCACTGCTAAAAAAGATGGTCCTCGCCCAGTTTAAGAAAGATGTTGCTAATCTTGAAGCATTGGCTCAGAAGGGTGAAGCCTATGAGTCGGTTGGTAAGCAGACGCACGAGACCAATAAACCACGCCGTAAGACTCATCAGGTGATGGAACAATATGCGCGTTGGATTCTCAAACATCGCCGTATTGTACTGACGGTGGTGATGCTCTTGACGATTGCACTGGCGTATCTCGCATCTGGCGTGAAAATTATTATTGACCCAGATGCGCTTGCGCCCAAAGGACATCCTTATATCACCTCGACCAAGCTGATAGAAAAGAAATTCGGCTCCAAGTATATGGTCGTGATTGGTATTACACCGAAGCAGGGTGATATTTATCAGCCGCAAGTGTTAGAAAAAGTCAAACGCATTACCGAAGAAGTGGATAATGCACCGGGTGTGGTTCGATCCACCTTGATGAGTCTGGCTGCACGTCAGGCCAAAGGGATCACGGCCAATTCGGATGGATTTGATGCTAAGAAACTACTGCCGAACAGTTCTGTGACCGAAAGTGATGTCGATCAGCTGAAAAAACTGTTGGCGCTGAATCCAATCTACATGAATTCGGTCGTATCTAAAGATCAGAAAACTGCTGCTATTTTGCTTGAGCTTGAGGAAAGCCCAGAGGGCTTCCAAAAGATGATGGGCCCGATCAACAAAATCGTAGCGGCTGAACAGTCTAAGGATATGACCATCAGTGTCGGCGGCAATCCTGTTTATTTGGATAAAGCTGAAGATTACTCTAAACGGATCAATATCTTGTTCCCGATTGCCATACTGGTCATTGGGTTATTGCACTTCGAAGCATTCCGCAGTAAGCAGGGTTTGATCCTTCCACTAGTTACAGCTTTACTGGCTGTGGCATGGGGTATGGGTATGATGGGTCTGTTCAAACAGCCAATGGATATTTTTAACTCTCCTACACCTATTCTGATTCTGGCCATTGCGGCAGGGCACGCCGTGCAGTTGCTCAAGCGATACTATGAAGACTTTGATCGACTGACTGCCCAAGGTATGGAACCTAAAGCTGCGAATAGTGAAGCCGTGGTGCAGTCTATGGTTCGTGTTGGTCCAGTTATGATATTGGCTGGCGGAATTGCAGCGGCTGGATTCTTCTCGCTGTTGACCTTTAATATTCCGACCATCCGTTCATTCGGTATTTTTACAGGAATCGGGATCATCAGTACGCTGATCATTGAGATGACTTTTATTCCTGTACTTCGCTCGATGCTACCACCACCTTCGGTTACCAAGGTCGCACGCAAAGGTTTGCCGATTTGGGACTGGATTCCAAAACGCATTGGCGATGTCATTTTGTCAGTTCGTCCGCGAATGATGCTAATGACTGTGATTGCAGTACTGGGTGTTTTTCTTGCTATTGGCACAAGCCGTATTGTGGTGGATAACGATAGCCGCAACTTCTTCTCGCGCGACTTACCGATGCAGCAAGACGACAGGTTTCTGAATCAGTCTCTTGGTGGCACAAACAGTCTCTACATCATGGTCGATACTAAAGTTCGTGATGGTATTGAAAACCCAGAAATCCTAAAAGCGATTGATAATACAGAAAAGTTCGCGAATTCAATTCCAGAGGTCGGTAAAACAATCTCTATCGTGGACTATATCAAGAGAATGAATCAGGCAATGAATGCTGATCAGCCACAGGCATTTCAGGTCCCTGCAACCAAAGATGTTGTTGCTCAGTATCTGCTGTTGTATTCAATGTCTGGTGAGCCGACTGATTTTGAATCTTACATTGATACGACTCAGCGCTATGCCAAGATCACGATTCTGCTGAAAACGGGTAGTAATCATCGCATCAAAGAAATTCTTGAGTCGCTAAAAACGTATATGGCGGGTCAGTTGGGCGATAAAGCTGTCGTAAGTTTTGGTGGTGATGTGACTCAGACCATTGCTTTGACTGAAACAATGGTTCACGGCAAGCTCATGAACATTCTACAGATTTCATTTGCCGTATTCTTTATCTCAGCGCTGGTCTTCCGCTCACTTTCAGCGGGACTAATTGTCCTGACACCACTTCTATTCTCGATTCTTGCGATCTTTGGTGTGATGGGCTGGCTCGACATTCCACTCAATATTCCGAACTCCCTCATCTCGGCCATGGCTGTTGGTATTGGTGCAGATTATGCCATTTACTTCCTCTATCGCTTGCGTGAAATCTTGCGCGAAGAAGGGGGCGATATCAAAGACGCTATTCGTAAAACTTTAAGTACTGCTGGTAAGGCTTCTCTTTTTGTCGCGACTGCGGTTGCTGGTGGTTACGGTGTGCTGTCCTTGTCACAAGGCTTCCACGTCCATCAATGGCTAGCGATGTTTATTGTGATTGCGATGCTTTTCAGTGTATTTGCAACCTTAATTATGGTACCTACAATGATTCTAATCTTGAAACCTCGTTTTATCTTTCCCTCAAATAAGAAGAACATTACCGTTGCACAAACTGTCGTGACAAGCCTTTTGTTGGGTACGGCGCTCACAATGTCGATGCCTAAAACATCTTATGCAGATGAAGTTCAAGATATTGTTAATCGTAGTGATGATGCTTCTAAATTTCTGAGCTCAACTGCCAGTGCCAAGTTTGTGTTGACCTCTAAAAATGGCGATCAACGTGTGCGTCTGACTAAAAACATGACCAAACTGGCTGGGAATACTCAAAATAATATGCGTTTGACCGAATTCATCTCGCCTGCAGATGTACAAGGAACCACGACACTGTTGATTGAGAACTCAAAAGGCAGTGATAGCATGTTTGTCTATTTGCCTGCATTGAAAAAAGTGCGCCGTCTTGCATCGGCGAATAAGGGTGATGCCTTTATCGGTACGGACTTTAGTTATGGTGATGTACTTGGCTATAAGTTAAGTGACTGGAAGTACACTAAACTTGCAGATGGCAAATTTAATGGTAAAGATTGCTACATGATTGAAGCAACGCCAATCAATAATACAGTGAAGAGTGACTTTGGTTATAGCAAACGTCGCATGTGCATACTCAAAGACAACTTTGTTACAGCAACCATCGACATTTGGGATACAGCAGGTAAGCCGTTAAAACATATTGAGTTCACGGATATCCGTCCTTACGGCAAAGTGAAACCAAGATGGCAGGCCATGAAATCTATGGCAAAGAATCTGCAAACTCAGCATATGACACAAGTTATCGTCAGTGATTTTGTCGCAGAAAAAACCTTATCTGATAAGATTTTCTCACCGCAGAGCCTTGAAAAATGACGCAAGGTGCCTATTGGGTATTTGCATGCTGCAGTAGCTTTATGCTACTGCAGCATGCTCATGCAGATGACAGCGAAATTAGTTTTGTGAGCCAGAACTCAGCCAGATTAGATGTTTGGTCATCGGATCGTGATCTAAGCTCGTTAAAAAACATTGGGCAAGCAAGTTTCTGGTCCAATGGTACGCTCAAGTTTAACCCTGAGTTTAAGATCCATTACGACATAAATATTGGAGACGAAACGGACCACACTGTAAACCCAGATCAGGTGAGTAAGGTGAATCGCAACTTACGTGAGTTGTACGCATCTTATAACTGGGATCAGACGGTTTATCTCGACGTTGGTCGCCAGATTGTAGTCTGGGGGAGAGCTGATGGGATTAACCCAACGGATAACCTATCGCCCCGTGACTATACGCGTCTGGTGCCAGATGAGACAGATCAACGTCTTGGAAATGATGCTCTCAAATTGACGTATATTCCTGAATCTGGAACCAATAAATGGACGGCATTGTGGTATCCGCGTAGTCGTTCAGATGTGATTCCATTGCGTCAAATTGCTGGTGTTCAGTATGACATAGACCGTAAGAGCCGTCCTGCATTTGCAATGCGCTGGGATTATTCTGTGGATGGTCTAGATGTTGGGGCATCGTATTTCTCAGGTTTGGATCACATGCCCGATCTGTCAGTTCTTTCTGCATCTCCAACAGGGGAGGCAACATTGCAGCTGAAAAATAATCCTATGTCTGTGTATGGCTTTGATTTCAGTTATAACCATAACGATCTCGTGTGGCGAGGTGAAGCTGCGTATACAAAGACAGACTCGGATGGCAGCGAAGATCTTTCACATAAGAAAAATAATTTAACTGTGGTCATGGGACCGGAATTGTCATTAAAGAACTCCACGCTGAGTTTAGTAGGCGTGTACAAACATACGGAGGACTTTAGATCTGCCGACAGCCTAACAAATCCATTATTGAGAGAAGTTTACCGTTATCAGCAAACAATCAGTGACCAATATGAGCAGGATCAGTATGGAGCTATGCTGCGCTATGCACTTAACTTGCTGAACGATAATCTAAAGCTGGAAGTAACGGGATTCTATTTTGCACCAGAACCTAATGAATTGTTGAGAGTACGTATTAATTACAGCCTCAATGATCACTGGCAGTTGAATGCAGGTGGAGATCGCTTCTGGGGTAAAAATGATACGGTGTTAGGACAATTTAGAGATAACAGTCTGGTGTATGCCCAGATTCGATATAATTTTTAAGATAATTCGCTCCAAAACAATGCTGGAGTGCCCAGTCCCTAATAAGGTGATTTATGGATAATTTAAATAACGCAAAAAAAGATAATTTTTCACGGAAGACCATATTAGTAACAGGTGCAGCTGGTTTTATTGGCAGCAGACTGATCGTTGAACTTTTACGTGAAGGTCATCAGGTGATTGCTGCGCTGCGTAATGCCGCAACCAAGAAAGATAAGCTGTTAGGTTTCATTGCAACGCAAGGGCTAGTTGATCCATCTATTTCGTTTGTTGAATATGATTTAAGCCGTGACTTTAAGCTGGACTCTCTGCTAGCGGATGCTCAGGCAAAGATCCATGTTGTCTATCATCTTGCTGCTTCATTTAATTGGGGCATTAGCAAAGCTGAAGCAGAGCGTACGAACATTAAATCAGGACTCGCTTTGATTGAATGGGCTGCAACATTGAAGCAGCTTGAGCGATTCATCTGGATTGGCGGATATCGTGTGGCTGCTCCACCGCAAGAGTCGGCTGATGAGTTGTATTGCAAACATGGTGGCTATGAGGCTTCGAAAATTTTGGGTTATCAAGCCTTCATTGAGGCCTGTAAGCGTTTAAATGTGCCATGGACTGCAATAAATCCAGCGACAGTCATTGATGGTTTTTATACTTATGGTGATATGCAGTATATAGGTGTCGCCGATATGATTGATAAGCTATATCAGGGGCGTCTGCTGGCATTGCCTGGTGGGCGTGACACATTCCTGCCGCTGTGCAATATGCAGTATATCGTGAGCTTCCTGATCCGAACGATGTCTTATCCTGAGACCATTGCTCAGGAGTATATGCTGCTCGATCCTGCGACACCGAAATTTCATAGCCTAGTTCACCTAGCTGCCGAGCACTTAGGCGTCAGCTCACCACATTTACAAGTACCCAAAGTTCTGCTCCAGAAATTACCTGAGGTATTACTTGACGGTTCTAAAGAGCAACTCTCTTTCATTTCTACTGAGCACTATCATGTTGCTGGGGCAGAGACGATGGCAGCGAAGATGGGGATTGCGGACCTGATCAATATCAGTCCTTATTTCTCTCGCTGGATTGATCGCTTGGTTCTTACACGGTTTGGTCGCAGGCAAGTACCTACACCTAGTGGTTTTGGCTATCAGAGTCGATATTGGACAGAAATTTATACTAAACAACCAGTTAAATCAGAAAAATCATCTGCATTATTTTTACATGGGATTCCATTCGATAGTGCATGCTGGTCTCCAATCGTCAATAAAATCACATACGATCAAGTCGCTATGATGGACCTGCCGGGACTTGGACGTTCAGGTAGTTATGAGATGATGGAAGATAATAACCGTCAGTTTATCGACACTGCTGCAAAGCTTTTAGCGCCAAATAGTGTTGTTATTGCGCATTCGTTAGGATGTCTTTTTGCATTGAATCTTGCAAAGAAATATCCAGATAAAGTTGCACGCCTTATCCTCATATCGCCTTATTTTGTTCAGGCGCAGGCCGCTAAAATGTTTCGGATACAAACCCTCTCTAACCTTATTTTTCGTTTTGTACCAAAAGATGTGATTGCTAAAGACTTGCATCCAGATGGGCAACAGAATCCGTCTGTTGGTTATGCGATGGATTCATTGCGTCGAGTGTCGGTAGCCAAGCATATTAGTGAGTATATGCATCGCATTAGTTTGCCGCAGCAGCGTGCAACTCAAACAGCTTTGTTAAATGAGCTTAGCTCTAAAGTTGAAATCATTGTGGGAGAAAACGACCCAATGGTTACTAGAATAAATCCTGATATCCCTGTACATATCATAGCTGGTGCAGGCCATAATCCACACGTCACACATGTAGACGCGGTTTATGACTACCTTGCGCCAGTTCTGACGAAATACATCAGCACTACAGCTTCCTAATGTCTGATAGTGCCCAAGTACAGGTTTATGTCTGCCCAGTTTTACGGGTACCACAAGACCATTTGGTATTGAGTCATTATCTCGGCTTTCTCAACGAGGCAGAAAAGCTGAGATATGATCAATATCACCCTAAAGCGGCTCGTCTTTTCTTGATTTCTCGTGTGTTAGTGAAGTCTGTGTTGGCAGATAAACTAGGTATCGCACCCTATGAGGTCAACCTCCAATTACATCCCAACGGCAAGCCTTTTGTACAAGGCAGCAAGGCTGTGTATTTTAATCTTACTCACTCAGCGGACGTTATTATCCTTGCTGTGACTGAAGACGGGGAAATAAGGGTTGATATTGAACGAGTAGATCGTGAGTTCGATTGGATGCGTGTGGATAGTGTGTTAGCACCGAGTGAAATTGAATGGATTAAGGGGAATGAGGCAACTGATCCATTCAGTGTATATCAGCGGTTTTTTCAAATTTGGACGCTAAAAGAGGCTTATATCAAATGTACTGGTGATGGAATGAGTCGTCATTTAAAGATGCTCAACTTTCATGTGTTGTCCGAACGTATACAGTTTCTCGACTCAACCAATAATGCTCAAAAGACAGAAAAGTATTATTTTGAAAGCTATATGTATGATTCCGACTTTATCTTTTCTATATGTTTACAACAAAGTCGTAGCCTAGAAAAATTTAATCTGGATTGTTTTCAATTATTACCATTTATATCTATGCATCGAATAACTCCAATGCCTTGCAAATATAACTAGATTGAATCGTTATAACTGACTATTTAAAAATGTGAATCTAGTAATGAAATACTTAGCCTTGAGCCGAGCCATGCCATTCTCAATAAAGTATGCTGTGAATAGGCAGACCGTAAAAATTATGAATCAATAAAAAGAAAAAAGCCCCAGTCTTTCGACTAGGGCTTTTTAAATTTGGAGCGGGAAACGAGACTCGAACTCGCGACCCCAACCTTGGCAAGGTTATGCTCTACCAACTGAGCTATTCCCGCATATATAAGCAGTTTTTACGAAAACTTTCTCAAAAAAAACCAATTTGGAGCGGGAAACGAGACTCGAACTCGCGACCCCAACCTTGGCAAGGTTATGCTCTACCAACTGAGCTATTCCCGCGTGCCGCTTATAATACATTAAGCGAAACATGGGTCAACAACTTTATGCAAATAATTATGCTGATTGCATAAAATAAAAACAGAAATGAGTATTTAGAAGTATTTTTATCGATAAGTTGCCGAATAAATAGACATTTTGTTTGAAGCCAAAGCGTACAAGAGCAACTTTTGTTTGTGTGCAGACAGGGTATACTAGGTTCAAATATACGAATAATCGTAAAAGGAAAAGCTATGAGCCTTGAACAACAATTGATTGAACGGTTACAGACCCTTGCACCCAGCCATTTGGAAGTCATCAATGAGTCTGCCGGACACGGTGGTTATTTCCCAGGTAAAGAATCACATTTTAAAGTGATTGTAGTGAGCGATGAATTTAATGGATTACGTTTGGTTCAACGTCATCAAAAAGTTTATGCCTTAGCTTCAGACTTAATGAATCCAGGGCAAATTCATGCTTTAGCAATTCATGCTTATTTACCAAGTGAGTGGCAAGGTCAGGCACCTGCTAGCCCAGAATGTGCACATGCACCTAAAAGCTAAGGGTTAATTCCATGGATGCACATTTACTAACTAAAATTATTCACATGACCGCGGTGGCTGCCGCACTTATGGTTTTTGTATTACGCGCTTCGACTCTGTTTGTGGGGGTGCAAGGCGAACAACCAAATCCGACGGGACGTAAAATATTAGTTGCCTTACAACATCTATCATTTACCGTAGTTTTTATTACTGGCGCAATTTTATTGGTCATGAAAGACTTTCAGGTACAACCGTGGTTTTACGCTAAAATTATTCTATTTTTAGTCTTATTATCTTCCCTTATGAAAGCCTTTAAAAAAGATGACACTCTTTTATTAGCGCAACGTAGGGCCGGTTTAATGATTAGCGCTATCGCATTTATTGCTATTATTATTTTAGTGATTGTGAAGCCTGTTTTTGCTTAATTGTTCTACATTCTTTGCCTTTTTGCTTAAGCTCTAGGTTAAACTGCGTACAGTAAAAAAAATATGCAGAGGGAAACATGTTAACTCGTGTGGTGTTTAACCAAAAAGGCGGTGTAGGGAAATCAAGTATTACTGTAAATTTGGCCGCAATTAGTGCCAAACATGGCTTAAGGACATTGGTCATTGATCTTGATCCTCAAGCCAACTCTAGTCAGTACCTTTTAGGGGATGACGCAACTTATTCTGCTGAAAAATCAATTATAGAACCAAATATCGAAAATTTCTTTGATGATGTGTTGGGAAACAATCAACAAAAGGGTTTAATCGGTAATGCGTTAGGTTCGATTTTAAAAGCCCCGCGAAATAAAGATATTGATAGCTTTGTACACTCAACTCCCTTTGCAAAATTAGACGTGCTTCCTGCCAGCTCAACACTTGGTGCCCTTGAACATGCACTTGAAAGTAAACATAAAATTTATAAATTACGTGATTCAATTCAAAACTTAATTGGACGATATGATCGTATCTATATAGATACACCACCTGCATTTAACTTTTTTACTTTGTCAGCACTGATAGCAGCAGATAAAGTCTTAATTCCCTTCGATTGTGATGTCTTTTCAAAGCGCGCGTTACAAACATTGATTGAAAATGTTCTCGAAACGCAAGATGATCATAATGATCGCTTGGAAATTGAAGGAATTGTCGTCAACCAATTTCAAGCTCAAGCAAAATTACCTCGGGAAGTGGTTCAGCAGTTGAAAGATGAAGGGTTGCCTGTACTTAATAGCATGTTACCGCCTTCGGTTTTAATGAAAGAATCGCATCAGAAAAATTTACCTTTGGCTCATTTGGCACCAGAACATAAATTGACTCAAGCTTATGAGACATTGTTTGGTGAGATTGAACCAAAACGATAAGAGAAAAATGATGAAAGGCTTATATATTGCGCCTTTGGTGGCAGCCACTTTATTACTAGGCGCTTGTGCGACGACGGTAAAACCGACTTACGTGTCTCCGACACAATATCAATCTTTGGGCTGCCAACAGCTACAAAGTGAATATAACCGTATTCAACAATATATCGATAATGGAGTACAAACTCCGAAAAGTACCGGTATGGGTGTTGGACTTGGACTCGGTGGTGGCTGGGGACGAGGCGGTTGGGGATTCGGTCCATCCATCTCTGTAAATATGGGACAATCTTCTTCAACGAAAAACACTGAGCTTTCACGTGTGTTAGGTCAGCAAGAAGCAATAGTTCAGGCTGCTCAATTCAAAAACTGTCCGATTATTGTTCGAAAAAAGACGAATTAATAGTCAATTTCGCATCACAATATGCTAGTTAAAGCATATTGTGATGAATAAAGTTTAGCAAAATGTTTCATAATAAAATTAATATAAATCAATATATTTTAAATTTTCGAGCTTAATAACTGCTGTATTTTATATAATCAAAAGACCTCATAAACTTGCTATATTTTGCCTATATCGTTTAAGGTGGCCCCATCTTGGATGTTGTGGAAACTTTATGATTGAGAGTTGGTTTTTTGTATTGGCAATGTTGGCTGTTTTGCTCATTCCGGGGCCGACAAATGCTTTACTTGCAACCGCTGCTCATTCTCAGGGTTTATCTAAAGCATTCTGGCTTATTCCAATGGAATGGTTAGGTTATGCCTACGGGATTAGTTTTTGGGCTGTATTTATTCATTTAGCTGCTCCAATTTGGCCAGCACTGCTACTCATTTTGCATATTACGAGTGTGTTCTATGTATTCTGGCTTGCTTTTCACTTATGGAAGAACACCCATTTACAACAGTTCAGTCAAAGTCACCGTAATATTCGCCCCCGCCAATTATTCTTATCTACCTTAAAAAACCCTAAAGCTTTGTTGTTTGCAGCGGGGATCTTTCCTGCTGAAGCATGGAATTCGCCTGAAAATTTTCTCATAGTGTTTGGTGTTTTTTCATTGATCTTAATTCCGGCTGCAAGTTTCTGGATGATTTTTGGACGGGCATTGTTAACGGGTCCAATCAAAAAAATAAAAGCCGATCATTTATATAAAGGATCGGCCATGTTACTTATTTTATGTATGCTTCCAGTGGTATTCCGGTTTTTCTAAATTAATCTCAAACGTTGGTTTTTCGATTTTTTAGTTTTTCACGTATAAATGCGATGATGCCTGGTAAAACGCTAATAATAATGATGCCAAAAATAAGATGGGTAAAATTATCTTTAACGATTGGCATATTTCCAAATAAGTAGCCTAAAGTTACAAAAGAAGCGACCCAACAGAATGCGCCAATAATGTTATAAGTTAGGAAAAACTTATAGTTCATGCTACCAGCCCCCGCAACAAAAGGTGCAAAGGTACGGGCAAATGGTATGAAACGAGCAAAGATAATGGTTTTGCCGCCATGGCGAGCAAAGAATTCTTGAGTTTTAACTAAGTGCTGTTTATTAATGAATCGAGAGTTCATTTCAAACACACGTGGACCGATAAAACGTCCAATATGGTAGTTTACCGTGTCACCTAAAACAGCGGCAATGAAGAGTAGAGTGCCTAATACCCATGGATCCATCGCACCTGTAGATGCAGCTAAAGCACCTGCCGCGAATAGCAAACTATCTCCCGGTAAGAAGGGCATAACCACTAAACCGGTTTCAACAAAAATAATTAAAAATAAAATGCCATAAATCCACGTCCCGTAATTTATAATAAATTCGGCGAGATGCTGATCAACGTGTAGAATAAAATCAAGAAGTTCCATGATAAGAGCAAGTGGTAAACCGTGCTCAAATCCTAGCAGTGAGCCTATAGAAAGTCAGTATAAAACATCAAAAAAATACAAATTGATCATCTCGTTTATGCAACGATATATATGGATTTTGAGTATTTAATTATCAATGTCCCAAACCTAGAATGAGCTCATCAATAAATAAGCATTTAAATAAAGGTGGCAATATGTTTAATCCAAATGTAGTGGTCAAAAATATCGTAACGCAATCAGGCGCAGACAGTTTCATTAGCCTTGTTGCGCGTTTTCTTATCGCCTATATCTTCCTTGTTGCGGGTTGGGGAAAAATTACCGGTTATGCAGCAACTGCTGGATATATGGAAGCAATGGGGGTTCCAGCTGGAATTCTTCCTTTAGTTATCTTGGTTGAGTTCGGTGGTGGTTTAGCCTTGTTATTTGGTTTCCAAGCACGCTTTGCGGCTTTTGGGCTTGGGATCTTTAGTATTCTTACTGCTTTTTTATTCCACCAAGGTGGTGCTGATGCAGCGGCGCAATATAACAACGGTATTCACTTTATGAAAAACCTTGCAATGGCGGGCGGTTTATTCTTCTTGATGCTTCATGGTGCTGGTCGTATTAGTCTGGATCATGCAATTGAAAAATAATATTTAAGACAAAATAAAAACCGGATGATCAACTCATCCGGTTTTTTTATTTCTATGATTTGAAAATTAGAGCATGAACTGAATTTGTAATTCCCCAACAACAAAACCAAGTACAGCACCTACGGCAATCAAGGACCACTCATCTTCTTTAAATGCAGGGCGTAACATGCCTTCAAATTCAGAAGGCGTTAATTTCTGCATGCGTTCAATTAAAGTACTACGAATATTCATGGCATCTTCTGCATAAGACTCTACGTATTTCATAGTCTCTGGAAGCCGTTGCATAATGCGTTCAGCAACTTGCGATTTCATATTCTGATATTTTTCTCCGCCAATTGCATATACAACCAATGGGCGAATAACACCAGCTTGCATATCAATTTCTTGTTTTACATGACGGTTAACCAGATCAATAACACGATCAGAATGTGTACCAGAAAATAATTCTTCCATCATATGACGTGAAGTCAGAAGCTGTTTAGAAATGAGCGCAGCATAATCGGCTGCAACTTCATTTTGACGTTTGATAAATAACCCTTGCCATGTATAACCAAATATTTTTTTAGGATAAAGAGGTCTAAACATCATTTGCAGTGCAATCCAGTCACTGAAAAAACCCACAAAGCCGCCAAACATTGGAAGCATCCATGGGTATTTTCCTTGCGTGACGATCCAGCAAAACATTTGGATCACACCAATACCAAAACCGAAGAAAAATCCGACATTACTGAAAAATTTAAATTCTTGTTTGCCAACTCGTTTAAAAATGTTGTTGAGTAGGCGTTTATCTTTAAGCAAGTTGCTAATAACCAGATGTTTAATATCAAAATATCGGTTCACATCACGTTGTACTTCACCCATGATATGTTCAACAATCTCGGGTGCTTTTGATTGCACACGGCGAATCAGTCTTTGACGAGCAAACTCGGGCATGCCTTCCCATAACCCAGGCTGATATTCTTGCGCAACATCACGGGTAATATCTTCAGCTGCGGCCAGCAATGGTTTTTCTATTTCTTTAGCAATGCGTTTAGGATCTAGGCGGGCAAAAATTTCTTCAGGTTTAATGAGCTTGGCTGTCATCAGTTCAACAGCGATTGTTGCCATTTTCTCGGCTTTGCGTGGCACGATGCCTTGCCAACCTAGAAATGGTTTAATGCCTTTAAATTCAAGTGGTGAAAACATCATCTGAATGGCAATCACCTTGGTGATGTAGCCAATTAAACCACTCATAAAAGGAATAGAGATATACAACCAAAAATGTTGCTGGAAATCTGCAATCATAGTTTGAAGCATTGTTGTTCCTTGGATTTCTATTGATTTTGATAGGGGGCAACAAGCCATAAAAATGGATAATTGTTTAAGCACAGACAAATATCGCTTATGGTATTTACCTTTCCATGGTAATGCCTGTTTTATGGGTCATCTTAACATCAAATTCATGGTGATGCTGCATAGAATGTGATGAATTTATCAATACCTGTGAAGTTTTTAAGATTAACTCAGATTATTGATAAATATAAGTAAATATTGATTTCTATCACAGAATCTAGCTATAGAAATGATTCAGAAATGAAAAAAATAAGATATATGATGATTTGCGGTGCGCCGAAGCGTGAAAAATGTTAAAATGGCGCGCTTAATTCTTTTGCCATTTAGTGGTTTGTCATGACTACCAATACTCAAATTACTGAAGATCGTATCCTGATTCTGGATTTCGGCTCTCAATATAGCCAGCTCATTGCACGTCGTGTACGTGAAGCTGGTGTTTACTCTGAAATGTATGCTTTTGATATGTCTGAAGAAGACATTCGCGCTTTTAAGCCAAATGGCATTATTTTGTCAGGTGGACCTGAGAGTGTGCATGAAGAAGGCAGCCCACGTGCACCGCAAGTGGTGTTTGAGTTGGGTGTTCCAGTATTGGGTATTTGCTATGGTTTGCAAACCATGTCTGAACAGTTAGGCGGTAAAGTTGAGCCGGGTACTGTACATGAGTTTGGTTATGCCGAAGTTGATATCGTTAAACGCGACCAATTGATTGGCAACCTACAAGACCGTGAAGACCAACTTCATGTCTGGATGAGCCATGGCGACAAAGTGAGCCAGATTCCAGAAGGTTTTAGCATTACTGCAAGCACGCCAAGTTGTCCAGTTGCTGCTGTAAGTGACGAAACACGCCGTTTCTATGGTGTGCAATTCCACCCAGAAGTAACGCACACGGCAAAAGGTGAAGAATTACTTGCAAATTTTGTTCATAAAATTTGTGGATGTGGTGGCCTTTGGACACCTGAACACATCATTGACTTACGTGTAGAACAGTTACGTAAGCAAATTGGTGATGAAAAAGTTCTTTTAGGTCTTTCTGGTGGTGTTGACTCATCTGTAGTTGCTGCGCTTTTACACAAAGCGATTGGTGACCAGTTGACATGTGTATTTGTTGATAACGGTTTACTTCGTTTAAACGAAGGCGACCAAGTAATGCAAATGTTTGCTGAAAACATGGGTATCCGTGTAATTCGTGCAGATGCTGAAGAGCGTTTCTTAACTGCATTAGCTGGTGAAGTTGATCCAGAGAAAAAACGTAAAATCATTGGTCGTGAGTTTATTGAAGTTTTTGCTGAAGAAGCACGTAAACTTGATGGCGTGAAATTCTTGGCACAAGGTACGATTTACCCAGACGTGATCGAATCTGCTGCAAGCAAACAAGGTAAAGCACACGTTATTAAATCTCACCATAATGTGGGTGGCTTACCAGAAGATTTAGAATTTGAATTGGTTGAACCTTTACGTGACTTGTTTAAAGATGAAGTACGTAAATTAGGTACAACACTTGGCTTGCCACACAGCATGATTTACCGTCACCCATTCCCAGGACCAGGTTTAGGTGTTCGTATTTTAGGTGAAGTGAAAAAAGAATATGCAGATATTCTTCGTCTTGCTGATGACATCTTTATGCAAGAGCTTCGCGACAGCGGTTGGTATGACAAAACAGCTCAAGCATTTGCTGTGTTCCAACCTGTTAAATCCGTTGGTGTAGTAGGTGATGGTCGTCGTTATGCATGGGTTATTGCACTTCGTGCAGTTGAAACAGTTGACTTTATGACAGCTCGTTTTGCACATTTACCATACGAATTGGTTGATAAAATCTCAACGCGTATTATGAATGAAATTAAAGATGTATCACGTGTTGTATACGACGTGTCATCTAAGCCGCCAGCAACAATTGAATGGGAGTAAATTTGGGCTTTCTAAAAGCGGTAGCTTTTAGCCAAATTTACGCCAAAGGCTATGCCTGCGGCAGTATGGGATTTCAAGAAGCAGCCTTCTTGCCTGAATTGCGACATGAACGAACTTAAAACATTGTTTTAAGTGAAGTGCAAGATGCCTACGGCAGTGTGGTATTTCTAGAATGGATTAATAAAAAGCCGACTTGGAAAAGTCGGCTTTTTGCTGTTTTATAATGAAGTGAAAGTTTTAAATATTTGATTTTTTTGCTAAAGACGTTAACTTCATTTCTCATAAGCCGTGTTATGTTAATTTTAGACAAATTAATAACCGGTTCTTTATAAATGGATTTAAAAACGTTTGAATTATTAGCTCGATACAACGTTTGGTCTACTCAAAAATTAAATCAGGTTTTGAGGAATGTTTCTAATGATGACTTCAATGCTGATTGTGGACTTTATTTCAAAAGTATCGCTGGAACTTTAAATCATTTACTTGTTGGCGAACACTATCTTTGGTTTCCTCGTTTTTTAGCTAAACCTTCACCGATATTAAAGCTAAATACCATCATAGAGAATGATAAAGACAAGTTGATCTTTCAGTTAGAGGATAAGGCTTGTAATTGGATAAATTTTTTAAAATGTGTTGATATTGAAAAATTTAAATACGATCTACAGTACAAAACATCTACTGGTAAAGAGATGAGCCTGCCATATGCCGAAACACTATTACATGTTTTTAATCATGGAACTCATCACAGAGGGCAAGTCACAGCAGCTCTAACCTCAATGGGATATGATTGTCCTGAGCTTGATTTGGTATATATGCTAATCGAAGAAAATCATCACATTTAACTTATATTTATCTGAATTTAAAATTATTATTTTTTAGATAGTCATATATTTATCAGGTCTTTGAAAAACACAAAGGCGGTATTCGAAATAATTTGGTTGTTTTGTAAACATATTTGTTAGGTATTGCTAGTAAAAGAGTGCATAAGCACTCTTTTTTATTACTTAACTTTTAAAGGTTTAAAATTAATATTAATAAATATCAAAGTAATAGATTTAAGCTGTTAGTTTTTCTTGATAAAAGATATATTAAGATATATCTTAATAGTCATAAATTAAACATATTAGAGAAACTTTAAAGATGGGACAGCAATCAGAACATCATCATGATGAACACCACGAACATCATCGCGGCCACCACCGTTCGGGGCGTCGTGGGAGGCTTTTTGAAGCGGGTAGAATGAAACTTTTGGTGCTTCATCTCATTCAGCAAAGCCCAAAGCATGGCTATGAAATTATTAAAGAAATAAGTGACTTGGTAGGCGATGGCTATACCCCGAGTGCAGGTACCATTTACCCAACTTTAACTAGTCTGGAAGAAATGAATTTCATTACTTTGTTAGACGTAGAACGTAAGCAATATCAAATCACAGAGTTGGGTAAAGCTTACTTAACCGAACAACAAGACAAGCTGACTGAGCTACTAGAAAAATTACGACTTAGACGTGAAATTCACAGTAATGATGAATTAATTGAAATTCACCGTGCGATGGAAAACCTAAAAACAGCGTTACGTTTGAAGTTGAACTCGGCGAGTCTACAGCAAGAGCAGATTTATCAAATTGCCGAAAAAATTGATCAAGCTGCGGTTGCGATTGGGCGATTATAAGTTGGAAATAGAAATGTTAGAGCTACAGCATAAAATCAAAGAAACGGGCCTAAAAGTCACTCATCCAAGACTTGCTGTTTTGTCTTTAATTCAACAGCAAGCAGAAGATCTAACTGTCAAACAGATTTACCAAAAGTTATATGCCCAAAAACAGAAATTAAGTTTAGCCACAGTTTATCGGGTAGTGAACGACTTGGCGGGAGCGGGTTTAATTTCAAATCGTCAGCCACAACGAGATGAAGCTAAATTTAACTTACCAACAGTCGAGAATAATCAATTATTGCAAATTCGCTGTACAGATCTAACAGCCGCTAAACAAGAGCAATTTTTAGCATCTTTACAGTCAGTATTTACACAATTTCAAATCGATCTTAAACAGGTCGAAATCATCCAAAGTCATTAAATTTCTAATAGAGAATTTATATATGAAACAACATCAATATCATGTCACTGTACAACATTTAAAGAATGCAAAAGGAGAGGCCTCTACATATACTGAGCGTCTTGAGTTCTATACGGGTAATCATGACGATATCTTTGAAATTGTCGAACGCTTAAAAAAAGCAAATTTTTTTGATGATGAAACTACAAAATCCTTTGGAGTTGGGTTAAAACTTTTTAGCGAAGTTATGTTAGAAAATCGCGACCATCCGCTATTTCAAGAGTTTTTCCCGCAATTTGGTCAATTCATGAAGAACCTAAAACAGCTTGTTAAAGATCAATCATCTTAAACATGTTTTATGCAGCCTTGATTTTTCTATAATTAAAAATGGATTGTCTCATTCATAACACCCTGTGTATTACTAAAAGACTATATTGAATAATGAGTGTATTGTTAAGATCAGTACAACAACTCATTGCAAAAGCATAGGTAAAAGAGAGTAATATCATGAGCAATAATAATGATTACGATATTTCTGATTCAAACGATTGCGAAAAATTTGCCAATCAGTTTATTCAGGAATTTCCAATTCGCTCTGCTGAAATTGGACAGGGGACAGTGATTAAGCGGGCTTTGCCTAGCAGACAAAAGCGAATGATTGGTGCGTGGTGTTTTCTAGATCATGCAGGCCCTGTGTCTTTTCCTGCGGGTGATGGTTTAGATGTTGGCCCTCATCCTCATATTGGTTTGCAAACCTTCACTTGGATGATTGAAGGGACTATGATGCATACCGATAGTTTAGGTTCAAAACAACTGATTCGTCCTAAGCAAGTTAACTTGATGACGGCGGGTCATGGCATTTCTCATACAGAAGTTGCACCTGATACTGAAACTCAAATGCACGCTGCTCAGCTCTGGATTGCTTTGCCTGACCATAAGCGCAATATGGATCCGAAATTTGAACATTATCCTGAGTTGCCTGTTGTTGAAAAGGACGGTCTAGAATTTACCGTTCTTGTGGGTGAATATTTGGCAACTACTTCTCCAGTAGTGGTACATACGCCTTTAGTGGGTGTTGACTTAATTGCTACCGAAGATACGAAAACCCGTATTCCATTAAATCCTAATTATGAATATGGTTTTATGGCATTAGAAGGTATTGCCCATGTGAATGGCCATGAGTTAACTGCTGATAACATGGTTGTTTTGGATATTGGACTGAGTGAAATTGAGATTGAAGTAAAAAAAGGCAATCGTGTTCTTTTAATTGGTGGTGAACCGTTTGAAACGCCAATTTTGCTCTGGTGGAATTTTGTTGCACGTACAAGGGATGATTTAAAAGAAGCCCGCGAGCAATGGATTAGTCATGATGCGCGGTTTGGTGAAATCCCAGATTATGTTGGTGCACGTTTAGAAGCCCCTGTTCTTCCAGATCAAATGAGAGCATCAAAATGACAGCAGTAATCGCAAGTAGTAAAGCAAAGCCCCTTGCCGAGCAATGGAAGGGTGAAATTACCAGTGGTCGCCATCAATATTTTTGTGATGAGCCTGAAAAGCTAGAAGGGCAAGATCAAGGCCCAGCGCCTTATGATTTGCTTACTGGAAGTTTGGCAGCTTGCACGCTTATCACTTTAAGAATGTATGCGAAGCACAAAGGTTATGATTTTGGTGAGTTCTCGGTTGAAATTGATTTTCATACCAATAGAGAGCATGAAGAACATATTGAACGTCGTATTGTTTTTAAAGACTTACCAGATGAAGAACTTCAGCAAAAAATCTTAACGGTATGTGGTAAAACACCAGTCACTAAAACTTTGTTACGTAGTTTAGACATTCATACTGTGCTTGTTACAGTGTAAAAATGCTATTTTGTTGAGGTGGATGATTTTATATCCATCCCACAAATGGAATAAAACAGCATGTTCATATGCTGTTTTTTATGTAAAAAGAAAAATAAAAGCAGGCAATAACATGATTAGTTTACACCACCTGGAATGTTCGCGATCGTTTCGAATTTTATGGGCTTTAGAAGAATTAGGCTTAGATTATGATATTCATTATTATCAGCGCCTACCTAACTATTCCGCTCCAGAAACATTGAAATGTATTCATCCTTTGGGTAAGGCTCCAATTCTGACAGATGATGAGCAAGTCATCGCAGAATCTGCTGTGATCTTGGAATATCTACAGCAACGTTATGATCAGAATCAACAATTTAAACCTACGCAAGCTCAAAATTTACAGCAGTATATTTATTGGATGCACTATGCAGAAGGCTCACTCATGCCACTCTTAGTCATGACTTTGGTCATGAATAGTGTAAATAAGCATGTGCCGTGGTTAATTCAACCAGTAGCAAAAAAAATCACGGAAGGGGTGAAGGCAAATTTTGTCCGCCCACGTATGAAAGATCATATTAGTTTTTTAGAAAACTATTTGGCAGAGCATGAATATTTTGCAGGCGACTTTTCATTTGCAGATATTCAAATGAGTTTCCCTCTAGAAGCTTTGCAATCACGTTTGCAAGGGAAATACCCTAATATTCAGGCTTTTTTACATCGTATTCGGCGAAGGGTAGCGTTTCAAAAAGCGAAAAAAAAGGGAATGGGTTCTAATGAAAGGAATTGTGCTGATATTTAAAAGAAAAGGAACAAATATTTGTTCCTTTTTTATTTATATTTTACTTGCGTTTGATCACGATAGAGTCAATGCCGCTGTGTTGTAAAGTCTGTTGAGCAGCCAATGCAGCGTCTTGAGTGTCATAAGGTCCAGAAATAACACGGTACCATATTTGCCCATTTTCAGTACTCTTAACTACATCTGCAGATAAGCCATTTAAAATGATTTCTGCACGGCGAGCATCAGCTTGATCTGGGTCATTATAGCTGCGAACCTGTAAAATATAAGTAGGTTGCTGAGGAGCGGTGGCTGATGGATTCGTATCAATTCCTGCACTTTCTGAAGCAGCTGGTTGAGTTGCACTTGGTGCCTCAACAATCATGGCTGTGCCTTGATTTTTGCTTTCAGGAATCGCTTGTTCCGGAATAGGAGTTACTTGCTGTTGGGGTAATAGATCGTAGAAACGATAGTCTTTATTGGTATCTTCTTCTTGATAGTGTTCAGAGGTAATCTGATTTTTTGCCGGAACAGGTTGCCAAGGTTTCCAAAGCATAAGCATTACAGCGATACATAAGACCGCCAAAATAGCGACAAGTGTCCCTAACCATTTGGGAATTAGGGGCTTTTTAGGCTTGTTAGGTCTTTCAGATACACCGCGTTGCGTTTTGCCAAACACGTGGATTATTCCTCTGTATTTTGATTGTTTTAATTCGAGTTTGATTCTCGTATTACGATGCTAAAAACAGTGGCTTGTATAAGCTATTTTAACTCTACAAACCACTGCTTACTATATGTTGCATGACCTTTATTTTACTGCCATGCAATATAATTTTTACATAGAGTCTGGTGCAGATACACCAAGTAATTCTAAACCATTATGCAACACTTGTTGTACATTGATTGAAAGCAATAAACGTGCTTGTGTAAGCTCAGCATCATCGCCTAATACTTTATGTTCATTGTACCAAGCGTGGAACAAGGCAGCTAATTCTTTTAAGTAGTTACCCACCTGATGTGGTTCATACGCATTTGCAGCACGCAACACTGCATCTGGATAAGCTGCCAGTTTAGCAAGAATCTCAGTTTCAGCATCAAGAGATAGGCGAGTAGCATGTGTACGTGCAGCATTTACATCGAATTGTAAGCCTGTGCTTAACGCTTTTTCTAACATACGGCAAATACGTGCATGTGCATATTGAATGTAATACACAGCATTGTCTTTACTTTGTGACACAGCAAGGTCAAGGTCGAAGTCAATGTGTTGTTCACTCTTACGCATCACATAGTAGAAACGAGCCGCGTCGTTACCCACTTCTTTACGCAAGTCACGTAAAGTCACGAACTGACCTGAACGAGATGACATTTGAACCATCTCGCCACCACGCCATAAACTTACAAACTGAACCAAAAGCACAGTCAATTTTTTAGAGTCGTAACCCATTGCATCAATTGCCGCTTTTACGCGAGAAATATAGCCATGGTGATCAGAACCCCAGATATCAATCAGGTCGGTATAACCACGTTGTAATTTATTTAAGTGGTAAGCAATATCTGATGCAAAGTAGGTGGTTTGGCCATTACGACGCTTAACAACGCGGTCTTTTTCATCGCCAAATTCAGTCGATTTAAACCAGATGTTGCCATCTTTTTCATAAAGGAAGCCACGTTGATCAAGTGTTTCTAAGGCTTCATCAATTTTTGCGCTAAGTGATGCTTCACTAAACCATTGGTTGAACGTTACACCAAAGTCAGCAAGGTCATCTTTAATATCATCTAAAATGGCATGAAGAGCAGCTTGATGGAATACGCGGTAGCCTTCACCTAGTAATTGTTGAGAGTTGGCAATAAGACCATCAATATGTTTTTCTTTGTCGCCAGATAAAACGACTTTATTGCCGTCGCTATCTAGTTCTTCAGCATACTGTACATCTTCTGGCACATCTTTATAGACATCAGCCACTTCACGAAGATATGCGTCGCCATCTTTATCAATAATAGTCTGTGCTATTTCTTTAACGTAATCGCCTTGATAAGCATTTTTTGGAAATACAAGGTTTTGACCTAGTAATTCTAAATAACGTAAATAAGTAGAAGTCGCCAAAATATCCATTTGACGGCCAGCATCATTCACATAGTATTCGCGGTCAACTTTAGCACCTGTTGCTTCAAGTAATTTGGCAACAGTCATACCATATGCAGCACCACGACCATGTCCTACATGTAGACTAGACGTTGGGTTTGCAGAAACGAATTCTACTTGGATCTTTTTCGCTGCGTTTGCCTGACTGCGACCAAAAATTTCTTTTTGTGCTTGAATCTGGTCAAGAATAGCAAAGCGCTGATCTGCATTTAAAAAGAAGTTAATAAAACCAGGCCCTGCAATTTCAGCTTTGCTGATATCTACAACTTCTGGTAATGCAGCTAGAACTTTCTCAGCTAAATCACGTGGTTTCATACCAGCAGCTTTCGAGCCGATCATGGCAATATTAGAAGCAAAGTCGCCATGGCTTCGGTCTTTGGTGCGTGTTAAGTTGCTTGTGTTATTCCAGTCGGAAGGAAGCACCCCTTCTTGTTGAAGAGTTTGCACTGCATGGTCGAGAGCTGCTTGTATTGCCGTATTCATATCAATCGAAAATAGATGTCGCAGAAAAACGTCAAATATAGCAAATTTCCTATGAGTTAGGGGAGTGGATTTGATATTCCAGTAATTCTTTTTGTGCAATTTACTGAGGATTATTTTTTAAATGAATGTTGCAGGGTGAATCACTTCACTATTCTAAAAACAAACAAATACAAGCCTTCTAAGAAGTTTTAAAAAGTAGATTAGCTTTTAATCTCACCATTATTTATTATAAAAATGGCTATGTAAGTAAAAATATATATTAAAAGCTTTTTAAATTAGATAAATAAAAGAATTTTTAAAAATATAAAATTATTAAAGTGTTGATATTTATTAATTATTTTTAAACATGTTTTAACTAAATAGTCTTCAATTTTAACATCACGGTTTAAAATATCTATTTTGAACGAATTAGGCTTAAGCTTATACGCACAAAGAGTTTTAGAGACCATACAAAACGTGTTTTTCTCTACTCTAAGCTGGAAAATGAGATAGGCAATGATATCAGGACACCCAAGTAAACATCCCCTTTATATCCCATATGCAGGTTTTACACTTTTAGAGTTACCACTTTTAAATAAAGGTTCGGCTTTCACTGAAGAAGAAAGAAGTAACTTTAACTTACACGGTTTACTCCCCCATATTATTGAAACTATTGAAGAGCAAAGCCAGCGCTCTTATCAGCAATATTGCGCTTTCACTGATGATATCAATCGACATATCTATTTGCGTAATATCCAAGATACCAACGAAACCTTGTTCTATCATTTAATCGAAAATCATCTCGAAGAAATGATGCCGATTATTTACACCCCAACCGTAGGTGAGGCATGTCAGCGTTTCTCTGATATCTATCGTCGTCACCGCGGTATCTTCATTTCATATCCAGATCGCGATGTGATTGATGATATTTTGCAAAACGTAAATAAAAACAATGTAAAAGTTATCGTCATTACAGATGGTGAGCGTATTTTAGGTCTTGGTGATCAAGGTATTGGCGGAATGGGAATCCCGATTGGGAAACTTTCGCTTTACACAGCTTGTGGTGGTATTAGCCCGGCTTATACATTGCCAATTACAATTGATGTTGGTACGAATAATCCACAATTGTTAAATGATCCAATCTATATGGGGTGGCGTCAGCCGCGTATTAGTGGCGATGAATATTACGCATTTGTAGATATGGTGATTGAAGCTGTGAAGCGTCGTTGGCCAAAAGCATTAATTCAGTTTGAAGATTTCGCACAAAAAAATGCAATGCCACTGTTAGAAAAATATCGCGATAAAATTTGCTGTTTTAACGATGATATTCAAGGAACAGCAGCGGTATCTGTCGGTAGCCTCATTGCAGCGAGTCGTGCAGCGGGCAAGCAATTAAAAGATCAAAAAATTGCTTTCTTAGGTGCGGGTTCGGCAGGTTGTGGTATTGCAGAACAAATTGTTGCACAAATGATTGCAGAAGGTTTAACCGATGCAGAAGCGCGTGCTCGCGTTTATATGGTAGACCGTTTTGGTTTGATCACTGAGAATCAACCAAACTTGCTAGACTTCCAGCGTAAGTTAGCACAAAAAGCTGAGGTGGTTGATCAGTGGGGCAATATCGAAGAAGTCATTTCACTACTCGATGTTGTTAAAAATGCTAAGCCTACAGTGTTAATTGGTGTTTCTGGACAGCCTGGCTTGTTTACAGAAGAAATTATTAGGACTTTGGCAGCAAATTGTGAACGACCAATTGTAATGCCATTATCTAATCCGACTTCACGTGTTGAAGCTGTACCTGCTGATATTGTGGAGTGGACTGAAGGTAAAGCATTAATTGCAACAGGTAGTCCGTTTGCTCCTGTGAATCATCACGGCAAACTTTACAATATTTCTCAGTGTAATAACTCGTACATTTTCCCAGGCATTGGTTTAGGTGTGGTGGCATCGGGTGCTAAGCGTGTTACAGAAAATATGTTAATGGCATCAAGTAGTGCTTTAGCAAATTGCTCTCCATTACTTAAAGATCCACAAGCTGATTTATTGCCGCCGTTGGGTGAAATTCAACAAGTGTCTAGAGTTATTGCGTTCGAAGTTGCAAAAGCTGCTATGGCTGATGGTGTCGCTGTAACAATTAGTGATGATTTGTTGAAACAAAAAATTGATCAGTCATTCTGGAAACCTGAATACCGTAAATATAAGCGTATTCCTTTCTAAGAATGAGAATATAAAAAGAGGAGCTTAAGCTCCTCTTTTTTATTTTAGTCTTCTAGAATTTCTTCTAGCAACTCTTCACTAGGTGCAAAATAATAAGCACCATCAAGTGGGGTCACGAAATGCAATAAACGGTCGTGAATACCATCTCCACTTGTACCGAACATACGCTTTAACATGGCATCAATAATAGTGAGATCTTTCGTGTAGGCAATAAAAAATAGGCCTTGATCACCTCGACCATCTCCATAAGGTAGGCTATGACGTAGAATTTCCATTTCTTCGCCTTCATCATCTTCAACAACAGTACGGGCAACATGGGCGTTTTCTGGTTTAACGTCATCATCTAATTCAATAGATTCAAGTTTGGTGCGCCCCATAACATTTTCTTGCGCATCAACTTTCAATTTTTTCCACTTTTCTAAATCATGGGCATAGCGCTGCGCGAAAATGAAGCTGCCATCTGCAAATACTCCAGTGCTTTCTGGTAAGAGCGCTGTTTCAGCTCGGTCATCTGGAAATTGAGGGTTTTCGGTTCCGTCTATGAAGCCGGTCATATCTCGGCCATCGAAATAACGGAAGCATACACGCTCATCAAGAACCTCAACTTTATCTTGAATACCTTCAAAAAATGCTTGGCTCAATGCAAAACAAATATCAGAGCGCATGCTGGCAATATGAATGAGAACATCTGCTGGCACGACTGGCATATTGAATGCGCCTTGTTCAGGCTCTAGCTGTTTAAAGCCTATAGGAGTTTGCGAATATAGCTGTTCCCATAATTCAGGACCAAAAGCGACTGCTGTTTTAATTTGAGCATCTGAATGTTGGGTAATAAGGCGGTCACGTGCTTCAAATAAAGCATTAAGTTGGTTTTTTAATTCATCAATAGTTAAGTCTTTTAAACGAAGAACAATAAAGCGTGCATGGTCTGATGGCAACGGCAAAATGACAGATTGAGCACTCATTGGAAGGAATCTCCTCGATTATAATTTGATATGAGTTTTAATTATTGTGCCTGATGCGCAGAGCTGTTAGTAGTCTATTTCTTGATTTTATTGTTTGAATTCTCACCAAGATAGTTTTATAAAACAGTATAATTCCACTTTTATAGTCTATTTTTCACTATGTCTCTGCAAGTTTGGTTCGCTTATATGTTGGCCTGTTGGGTAATTAGTATCTCACCAGGTGCGGGAGCAATTGCTTCAATGTCGAGTGGTTTAAACTATGGCTTTAGACACGGTTATTGGAATGCAATCGGTTTACAAATTGCTTTGCTACTTCAAATTATGGTGGTGGCAGCGGGTGTTGGGGTTTTATTTGCAACGACACCTTTGGCTTTTCAGTTTGTGAAATGGTTTGGTGTGATTTACTTGTTATATCTTGCTTATTTACAATGGACAGCACCTATAAAAGATATAGAAATTCAACAAGAAAAAAGAGATAAATCTGTATTTGCGCTATTGCTAAATGGCTTTGTGGTCAATATTAGTAATCCCAAAGCGATTGTATTTCTATTGGCTGTGCTGCCGCAGTTTTTAGATTTGAGTAAGCCTCAATGGATACAGTACCTGATTATGGCTATAACTATGATTAGTATTGATTTGGTTGTCATGGCTGGATATACAGGACTGGCATCAAAGGTTCTAAGATTACTTCGTTCCCCTAAACAGCAAAAATATTTGAATAGGGGGTTTGCTGTTATGTTTAGCTGTGCGGCTTTATTATTAAGTACAGTTCATCAGGCGTCCTAATTCAGGCCGCCTGTGTTTGATTTTTTAGCTTTTGAGTTATAAAAATAATGGCAAAAGTTAACGCCATACATAAAACAATACTCAAGCCTGTAGAGATATTCAGTGCTGCGCTTGACCATAAGCCGACACTAACCCCAAGCTGGGCTAATACAAAAGCCCAAATAACCATTTGCTTTGGTGAGTTTGCTAGTAAGCGAGCGCTTAAAGCAGGTATTACGAGTAATGCACCCATAAGTAAAGAACCTACAGCACGCAAAGCTAAGACAGTAAATAAAGCCAATAAAAGCATGAAAATAAGACGTTGCCAGTTCGCACTAACACCTTCACTGACTGCAATGTCTGGATCAATTGCAAACTGAATTTGAGGTTGCCAAAAGCGGTAAAGAATTACGAGTGATATCGCTATTACTAAAGTGAAAACAGGTAAGTCAGGCCAATCAATACTGAGTAAATCACCAAATAAGTAACTTAACAGCTCTGGTCTTAAACTTGGAACATGTTGAATAAACAATAAACCACTACACAGTAATGTCGCTGAACATAAGGCTAAGAGAGCATCATTGGGTAAGCGATTGTCATGGAGCGCCCATAAAATTGCGACTAATAAAATGGCAGTGCCTGCAACACCAAGCCAAAGAGGAAGACTTAAAGCACCTGCGATAGCGACCCCAAGTAGGGTGCCGTGTGCCATGGTGTCAGCGAAAAAAGACATTCGTCTCCAAAGCATTAGACAACCAAGAGGCGCGGTCAAAAACACCAGCAGAGTTCCCATAATCCATGCGGGCAACAATAATTGTAACCATTCCATCATGGCTTAAGCTTCCGGTTCTGGGTGGATGTGAGGGCGGTCATTATGAGGGCAGGGGTGTGCAGCATCACCGTGAGCACAGTGATCATGATGATGTTGATAGAAAACCCGTTGAGTTCCAAATATAGCCTGATATTCAGGATGTTGTTGAATGTTCTCGGGTAGTCCACTACAGCAAATATGTTTATTTAAACACACTACACGGTGTGTTCCTTCCATCACCCATTGTAAGTCATGGGAAACAATTAAAATTGCACAGTTATATCGTTCCGGCAAACTGCGGACATACTCATAAAGTTCAGCCTCAGACTGAATATCTAAGCCTTGCATCGGTTCATCAAGAACTAAAATATCTGGCTGGCGAAGTAGTGCTCGTGCTAGTAGTACCCGCTGACGCTCCCCACCGGAAAGTTGTTGTACTTTTGATTGTTGTAATTTGGAAATACCTGTGTCTTGAATAATTTCCTGACGCAGGGCAGGGTTGCATTTTTCTAAATCAAGTAAATCCTGAACGCGCAAAGGTAAGCTATGTGAAGGATTGAACTTTTGTGGCACATAAGCCATTTTAAGTTTTTTATGATGGATAATTCGGCCACTACTCGGCTGGAGAATACCGAGTAAAACTTTAATAAGTGTTGATTTACCTGCACCATTGGGACCAATCAAAGACACAATTTCATTTTGATGTAGAGCAAAATCAACTTTTTTTAAAATATCCCGATTATCGCGATGAACAGAAACCTGCTCAAGCTGAATTAATACAGGATTTAAGGAGTTGTGCGGCACTGTTGGCATTTCCCCGAAATTTCAATAATGCTGTGTTGAGCCACGAACTCATCTGACGCTGCAAGTTGGTCCAGCTGGTGAGTTAAGCCTTGAGAAGAGGCTTCTTTAACCATGTGGCATTCGGTACAAATCAAGAATGCTGCTTGATGGCCTTCTCGAGGGTGGCAACAGGGAATATAGGCATTAATAGAAGTTAGGCGATGGATCAAACCTTTTTCTAATAAAAAATCTAAAGTTCTATATACAGTTGGAGGAGCAGCCGGGCGATCGGTTTGACTTTTTATACGTGCGAGTAAGTCATATGCACCCATTGGACCCGAAGCATTTAAAATGAGTTCCAAAACTTCTTTGCGCAAAGGCGTAAGTCGTGCGCCAGTCGCAGAACATAAATTTTCTGCTTCAGCTAAACGGTTTGCGACATTATGGTGATCATGCACACCATGCAAAGAATCATGATGTTCATGCGAGCAGGAACTCATAGAAATAACCTCGAATTTTTAACGGAATATTAGCATGAAGCGATGCTTCATTCGATTAATCTTAGGTATTTTTGTAACTTTGTTATATTATAACATGCTTCGAGCTAATTTAAATTGATGGTCTAGCATGTTCCGTTTTTTTGTTTTCAGTATGTTCTCGCTTTTGAGTACGTTAGGGTGGAGTCAGGGTTTGGTGGTTTCTACACACCCGATTTATCTGATTGCAAAAGAAATCACTCAGGGTGTTGAAGAACCTCAGCTTTTGCTTAAAGGTCAGACAGGTCATGACGTACAGTTGACTCCGGCTCACCGTAAAGCAATTAATGATGCATCTTTAGTGATCTGGTTGGGTAAGGCTCATGAAGCACCTCTAAATAAATTGTTAGGTAATAATAAAAAAGCGATTGCCTTATTAGATAGTGGCATAGTTTCTGTTTTACCCCTGCGTAGTACACGCGGCGTGGCTTTACCTAATACAGTAGACACCCATGTGTGGTTAGAACCAAACAATGCAGTTCGAATCGGTTTCTTTATCGCTGCTTTACGTTCTCAGCAGCATCCTGAAAATAAGGCTAAATATTGGAATAATGCCAATATGTTTGCCCGTAAGATGTTTCAGGCTGCACAAGTTTACGATAGTACAAGTAATGGTAAGCCATATTGGTCATATCATGATGCCTATCAATATTTAGAGCGCTCGTTAAACTTAAAGTTCGCAGGTGCTTTGACAGATGATCCGCATGTTGCACCAACAGCAGCTCAAATTAAGTATCTTAATGATAATCGACCGAAAAATCAGATGTGTTTGCTCGCAGAAAGTTTTACTACTAAAAGTCAGTATCAAAAATTAGGTAACATTACTTTTCAACCAGTAGACGAGAGCATGAATAACGAGGATGATTTCGTCACTGCATGGAAGAAACTGGCTATAAAAACAGATAAATGTGTATTAAGTACGCAAAAGTAAGATAAAAAATAAACAAAGGCTGACTGTAGCGTCAGCACCACCGGTCATGAAAAACCCCGACTAAAGTCGGGAAAAGATTGCATGTTCAGGGGTGTAACTCTATAATGCCTGCGATTAAAAGCGATCATCAGCTAAACTTGTCAAGCATTTATGCTGTGAGTGGATAAATAATGAGCCGAACTAGTCGCTTGATTGACCGACGATTAGCAAAAGCTTTGGTCTTCTTACAAGCATGTATGATCCCTGTTTCCGCCCTCGTGGCGTGGAGCATAAAAGACATGACAGCAGCATTAAGTGCGGCACTTGGTGCACTGGTTTGCTGGCTTGCTATGAGTTATTTCTCGTGGCAATCCTTCAGAACAGCAGGTGCGAGAGCATCAAAACAAGTGCTGTCTAACATGTATAGGGGCATGTTAGGCAAATTTGCAATCATGATCGTTGGATTTATTTTGATTTTGAGCAATGTTAAACCTTTATCACCGTTAGCATTGCTGTTTGGTTTTATTCTCGTTCAGGCAATGTCGTGGGTCGCTCCATTTTGGGTGTCACGTCTAGAAAAACGGGTGTAGAAACAAGAAGAATTGAAGATTTTTTGGAGGGTGGCGAGATATCGACAGTACGCCGATGTTCGTAACCCTTCTTTTTAGTAATTGACATTGACCAGGTGTGATTTATGGCTGCTGAAGAACATGCCCTCACTTCGACAGAGTATATCAAGCATCACTTGACCAATATGACCTATGGCAAAATGCCAGACGGTACATGGAAATTGGCTGAGACTGCTGAAGAAGCTCATTCGATGGGGTTCACTGCAATTCACTTGGATTCAATGGGTTGGTCAATTGGCCTTGGTGTGATTTTCTGTTTGATGTTCTGGATCGTTGCGAAAGCTGCAAATGCAGGTGTTCCAACTAAATTCCAGTCAGCAATCGAAATGATCATTGAGTTTGTTGACTCAAGTGTCCGTGATACTTTTCATGGCAAATCACGTTTAATCGCTCCGCTTGCACTCACTATTTTCGTGTGGATTTTCCTCATGAACTTAATGGACTTGTTCCCAGTTGACTGGATTCCTCAAGTTGCAGCGTTTGTAGGTGCAAACGTATTTGGTATGGACCCTCACCACGTTTACTTCAAGATCGTTCCATCTACAGATCCAAACATTACTTTAGGTATGTCTTTATCTGTATTTGTACTTATCTTGTTCTACAGCATCCGTGAAAAGGGTGTTGGCGGTTTCGTTGGCGAGTTGGCACTTAACCCATTTAACCCAAGTAATCCAGTTGCAAAAGCGTTGCTTATTCCAGTGAACTTGATTTTGGAATTGGTAACATTCCTTGCTCGTCCGATTTCATTAGCTCTCCGACTATTCGGTAACATGTATGCCGGTGAGTTGATCTTTATCCTAATTGCTTTATTGCCGTTTTGGATTCAATGGGCGTTGTCTGTGCCTTGGGCGATCTTCCACATTCTTGTAATCACGTTGCAGGCATTCATCTTTATGATGCTTACCATCGTTTACTTGAGCATGGCAAGCGAAAAACATTAATGGTATTGCCTAACTATCAAACGATGGTTGGGCTGAATTTTTTTAATTTAATTTGGTAATAACCTAACCTCTGAGGAATTTTTCATGGAACTCACTTTAGGTCTAGTTGCAATTGCATCTGCTATCTTGATCGCTTTCGGTGCTTTAGGTACTGCGATTGGTTTTGGTCTTTTGGGTGGTCGCTTTCTAGAAGCTGTTGCTCGTCAACCAGAATTGGCTCCACAACTTCAAACTCGTATGTTCTTAATCGCGGGTCTTCTTGATGCTGTGCCTATGATCGGTGTTGGTATTGGCTTGTTCTTCATCTTCGCTAATCCATTTGTAGGTTAATCATCTTAATTCCTAAATCCACTATTTGAGGAATTGCAATGAATATCAACCTCACATTGATTGGTCAAGCGATTGCGTTTGCATTCTTTGTTGCATTCTGCATGAAGTTTGTTTGGCCACCACTAATCAATGCGATTAGTGAGCGTCAGCGTAAAATTGCTGATGGCTTAAATGCAGCAGAAAAAGCGAAAGCTGAGCTTGCCGATGCACAATCGCAAGTAAAGCAAGAGCTTGATGCAGCTAAAGCACAAGCGGCTCAATTGATCGAACAAGCGAACCGTCGTGCAGCACAATTGATCGAAGAATCTCGTACTCAAGCTGCGGCTGAAGGTGAGCGTATTCGTCAACAGGCTAAAGAAGCTGTTGATCAAGAAATCAATTCTGCTCGCGAAGAATTACGTCAACAAGTAGCTGCTTTGGCAGTAACTGGCGCAGAAAAAATCCTGAACCAGCAAGTTGACGCAGAAGCTCATAACGCCATGCTGTCTCAGCTGGCTGCTAAACTTTAAGAGAGGCGAATCATGGCTGAACTCTTGACGTTGGCACGTCCGTATGCCAAAGCAGCATTTGCTTATGCTTCTGAGCAAGGTGCAACAGACAATTGGTCGAATGCGTTACAAGTGCTCAGTGCTGCGGTGCAAGACGAAGCATTTTCCGCTTATTTAAATCGCCCTGAACTTACTCCTGTGGAGCAAGTGAAGCTTTTTGCTAAAGTTTTAGGTGAAGATCAGTCTCAAGCAGTGTCTAACTTTTTGACACTTCTTGCAGATAACGATCGTTTAATGTTGTTACCTGAAATTGAAGCAGAATATGAACAGCTTAAATCACAGAATAACAACAATGTGGATGTCGTGATTGAATCGGCTTTCCCATTAACTGCTGAACAAGAGCAATTGTTGAAATCTGCTTTAGAAAAGCGTTTTAACAGTACTGTAACTGTTTCAGTTGAAGTTAAACCTGAGCTTATTGCAGGTGTTGTGATTCGTGCAGGCGATCAAGTGATAGATGATTCTGCGCTTAACAAGCTTGAAAAAATGCGTACTCGTCTTCTTGCATAATGCAAATGATGAAGACTGAACTATTAAAAGATTGAGGAATAGCGCAATGCAACAACTGAATCCATCCGAGATCAGTGCGCTCATTAAACAGCGTATCAGCGATCTGGACACCAGCGCGACCGCTAAAAACGAAGGTACCATTGTTATGGTATCCGACGGTATCGTGCGCATTCACGGTCTTGCTGATGCAATGTACGGTGAAATGATCGAATTTGACGGCGGCTTATTTGGTATGGCACTGAACCTAGAACAGGATTCAGTGGGTGCCGTTGTCTTAGGTAACTACTTAAGCCTTCAAGAAGGTCAAAAAGCTCGTTGTACAGGTCGTGTACTTGAAGTTCCAGTTGGTCCGGAACTTCTTGGCCGTGTTGTCGACGCTTTGGGTAACCCAATTGATGGTAAAGGCCCAATTGATGCAAAATTAACTGATGCTGTTGAAAAAGTAGCACCAGGCGTAATTTGGCGTCAGTCTGTAGACGAACCTGTTCAAACTGGTTATAAATCAGTTGATACCATGATTCCTGTGGGTCGTGGTCAGCGTGAGTTGATTATTGGTGACCGTCAAACTGGTAAAACAGCGATGGCGATCGATGCGATTATCGCTCAGAAAAATTCTGGCATTAAATGTGTATACGTTGCGATTGGTCAAAAACAATCAACAATTGCAAACGTTGTACGTAAGCTAGAAGAAACTGGCGCTATGGCGTATACAACTGTTGTCGCTGCTGCGGCTGCTGATCCTGCTGCAATGCAGTACTTAGCTCCGTATTCTGGCTGTACAATGGGTGAATACTTCCGTGACCGCGGTGAAGACGCTCTTATTATTTATGATGATTTGTCTAAGCAAGCTGTTGCTTACCGTCAAATTTCATTACTTTTACGTCGTCCACCAGGTCGTGAAGCGTATCCGGGTGACGTATTCTATCTTCACTCACGTCTTCTTGAGCGTGCTTCTCGTGTATCTGCTGACTACGTTGAGAAATTCACTAATGGCGCAGTAACTGGTAAAACCGGTTCTTTAACTGCATTGCCAATTATTGAAACTCAAGCAGGTGACGTATCTGCATTCGTACCAACGAACGTAATTTCGATTACTGACGGTCAGATCTTCTTAGAAACATCATTATTCAACGCAGGTATTCGTCCTGCTGTGAACGCGGGTATCTCTGTATCTCGTGTTGGTGGTTCTGCTCAAACTAAGATCATCAAAAAATTGTCTGGTGGTATCCGTACTGCTTTAGCACAATACCGTGAATTGGCTGCGTTTGCTCAGTTCGCTTCTGACCTTGACGAAGCAACTCGTAAGCAACTTGAACATGGTCAACGTGTAACTGAGTTAATGAAGCAAAAGCAATACGCTCCTTACTCAATTGCTGACCAAGCTGTTTCTGTTTATGCATCTAACGAAGGCTATATGTCTGACGTAGAAGTTAAGAAAATCGTAGACTTTGATGCTGCGTTAATCTCTTACTTCCGCTCAGAATATGCTCCGTTGATGAAACAAATCGATGAAACTGGTGATTACAACAAAGACATCGAAGCAGCAATCAAAGCAGGTATTGAAAGCTTTAAAGCGACTCAAACTTACTAAGTTTAGTTTTAGTTAAGTTTGGTTCACGGATCAACCTTCGGAAGCTCGAAAGGGCTTTCGAATACTAGGTTAAGCGTATGGCAAATTTAAAAGAAATTCGCGCCAAAGTAGCTAGTATCAAGAGCACGCAAAAGATTACTCGCGCGATGCAAATGGTAGCTGCTTCTAAAATGCGTCGTGCGCAAGAGCGCATGGCTCAGGGCCGTCCGTATGCCGATAATATGCGCCGTGTAATTGCTCACTTAGTCCAAGCAAACCCTGAATACAAACACCGTTATATGGTTGACCGCCCAGTTAAGCGTGTTGGCTATATCGTAGTGTCTTCAGATCGTGGTTTGGCCGGTGGCTTGAACATTAACTTGTTCAAGAAAGTTGTGCAGCATGTCAAAGCACAACAACAGCAGTCAATTGAAGTTGAATTTGCTTTAATTGGTCAAAAAGCGGTTTCGTTTTTTAAGAATTACGGCGGTAAAGTGCTTGGTGCAACTACCCAACTTGGCGATGCGCCGAGTTTGGAACAGTTAACTGGCTCAGTCCAAGTTATGCTTGATGCATTTGATAAGGGCGAATTAGATCGTATCTACCTCGTATCAAATGGCTTCATTAATGCAATGACTCAGCAGCCTAAAGTAGAACAACTTGTTCCTTTAGCACCAGCAGAAGAAGGCGATGATCTCAACCGTACTTATGGTTGGGACTATATCTACGAACCAGAAGCAGAACAATTGTTAAATGGTTTGTTGGTTCGCTATATCGAGTCTATGGTTTATCAAGGTGTGATTGAAAACGTTGCATGTGAGCAGTCAGCTCGTATGGTCGCGATGAAAGCAGCGACAGACAACGCAGGACAACTGATTAAAGACCTACAACTCATTTACAACAAGCTGCGTCAAGCCGCGATTACTCAGGAAATTTCTGAGATCGTTGGCGGTGCCGCTGCCGTTTAACATTATTAAGTTTGAATTGAGGAGACAGCAATGAGTAGCGGTCGTATCATTCAGATCATCGGCGCGGTTATCGACGTCGAGTTTGAGCGCAATAGCGTTCCTAAGATCTATGACGCTCTCCAAGTTGACGGTACTGAAACTACATTAGAAGTTCAGCAACAGCTTGGCGATGGTGTTGTTCGTACCATCGCAATGGGTTCTACAGAAGGTCTTAAACGTGGCCTTAATGTAACTAGCACAAATGCACCGATTTCTGTTCCAGTAGGTCCAGCTACGCTTGGTCGTATCATGGACGTTTTGGGTCGCCCAATTGATGAAGCTGGTCCAGTTGCAACTGAAGAACGTTTGCCAATTCACCGTCAAGCGCCTTCTTATGCTGAACAAGCTGCTTCTACTGACCTTTTAGAAACTGGTATTAAAGTAATTGACTTACTTTGCCCGTTTGCAAAAGGTGGTAAAGTTGGTTTATTCGGTGGTGCTGGTGTTGGTAAAACCGTTAACATGATGGAGTTGATCAACAACATCGCGAAAGCTCACTCAGGTTTATCTGTGTTTGCTGGTGTTGGTGAGCGTACTCGTGAAGGTAACGACTTCTATCACGAAATGAAAGATTCTAACGTTCTTGACAAAGTAGCAATGGTCTACGGTCAGATGAATGAGCCACCAGGTAACCGTTTACGCGTAGCGTTAACTGGTTTGACTATGGCTGAATACTTCCGTGATCAAAAAGACGAAAATGGTAAAGGTCGTGACGTATTATTATTCGTCGACAACATCTACCGTTATACTCTTGCAGGTACTGAAGTATCAGCATTGTTAGGTCGTATGCCATCTGCGGTAGGTTACCAGCCTACACTTGCAGAAGAAATGGGTGTTCTTCAAGAGCGTATTACGTCTACTAAATCTGGTTCGATCACATCGATCCAAGCAGTATACGTACCTGCCGATGACTTAACAGATCCATCGCCTGCAACTACATTTGCTCACTTAGATGCAACAGTAGTATTGAGCCGTGACATCGCATCTTCTGGTATCTATCCAGCGATCGATCCACTTGACTCAACTTCACGTCAGTTAGACCCATTAGTTGTTGGTCAAGAGCATTATGAAATTGCGCGTTCTGTACAGAACATTTTGCAACGTTATAAAGAGCTTAAAGACATCATCGCAATCTTGGGTATGGATGAGTTAGCTGAAGAAGATAAATTGGTTGTTTACCGTGCGCGTAAAATCCAACGTTTCTTCTCTCAACCATTCCACGTAGCTGAAGTGTTTACTGGTGCTCCTGGTAAATTAGTATCGCTTAAAGAAACGATTCGTGGCTTTAAAGGTCTATTAGCTGGTGAATACGATCACATCCCAGAACAAGCGTTCTATATGGTTGGTGGTATTGACGAAGTGATTGCTAAAGCTGAGAAACTCTAATTTAAGGAGATCATCTCATGGCGACTATGCAATGTGATGTCGTAAGTGTTAAAGAGTCTATTTACTCTGGCGCAGTAACGATGTTAATCGCGAAAGGCGCAGGTGGTGAACTTGGTATTTTGCCAGGACACGCACCACTTGTGACTTTGCTTCAACCGGGCCCGATTCGTGTTCAGTTGGAAAATGGTACAGAAGAAATCGTCTATGTATCTGGCGGTGTTTTAGAAGTTCAACCTCATGTTGTAACGGTTCTTGCAGATACTGCAATCCGTGCTGACAACTTGGATGAAGCTGCAATTTTAGAAGCACGTAAAAATGCTGAACAATTGCTTGCGAACCAAAAGAGTGATTTGGACTCAGCTGCTGCATTGGCATCTCTATCAGAGATTTCAGGTCAGCTTGAAACTATCCGTAAGATGAAGAACCGCGCATTATAATTTGTGTAGTGTTCATCAAGAAAAGCCACCGTAAGGTGGCTTTTTTATTATTTGGATATAACTTAAGAATCAGTTTTTGGATCAGGTTTTTCATCTCCAGCCATAATCATAGCTGCGAGTTTAACCATATCCATTTGAATGGTATTCAGCTGTTTTTCAATCTGGTCAAAATTGATTTGATCTAATTTCCCATTTAGTAAAGGCATGCTTAGAGCTTTTTGATTGGCATGTAATAAACTTTGGCGAATATTCTCAATTTCCTGACTTTTGATATCTAAGGTGAGAAGAGCTTGATTTAAACCTTGTAATTGCTGTTTTAAAGTTGAAACAGTTGTTTTTAATTCATTTTGATTTTTATCTTGAATAGCTTGTTCAACGTCAAGTTGAGTGTCTTTCAGTTGTTCAACATAATCTCCAGCTTTAAGCTGTAAATTAGCAGCATCTCGAACCATATAAAAAATATTGCCGCTTTTAAATTCGGTTTGACTCGGAGCAATATCTGACTCTTGTCGTTCAATAGTTTGATCAGATGCCTGTTCGGTTATTTCAGTATTTTCTTGTTCAGTAGCATGGTCTTGTGCCTGATCACACCCGAGTAAAAGCATGCCTGAGGCAAAAATTACAAAAGGAAGAAATGCACCTTGTAAAATTTTTTTCATAACTACAAACAACATCAAATAAAGCAAATAGGTACTATAGGCATAAAATATGGAGAAAGATTGTATTTTTGCAAACAAACAACATTTTGACCAGATAATAAAAAAGAGCGTAGAAAACGCTCTTTTTCACGTTTTTTAAACGTTATTTTGCTAACTCTGCTTCAACTGCTTTAACGATTTGTTCATCATCCGCAGTTAGGTTTGGAGCAAAACGAGCCACTACTTCGCCATTTTTATTAATTAAGAATTTTTCGAAGTTCCATAAAACTTCTGGAGCTGGATTAGTTGGAATACCTAAGCCTTCTAGACGCTCACGGAAAGGTCCTTCACCAGTACGTTCTGGTTGAGCTGCTGTCAAAGTTTCATAGAGTGGGTGCTTATCTTCACCGACAACAGACACTTTAGAGAATAAAGGGAAGTGAACATCATAATTTAATGAACAGAATTGTTGAATTTCTTCATCTGAACCTGGTTCTTGCTCTTTAAAGTTGTTTGCTGGAAAACCTAAAATTTCAAGACCTTGATCTTTTTTTGCTTGATAAAGCTTTTCTAAGCCTTCGTATTGTGGAGTTAAACCACATTTAGAAGCAGTATTTACAATAAGTAAAACCTTGCCCTTATATTGTTCAAGGTCAACCGTTTCGCCTGAAATAGCTTTTACTGGAATGTGATATACAGATTGTGTCATGAGTATTTCCTAAAGATTGTAGTTGATATCAAGTAACGCATTTGTTTTAACTGCTATTGAGGGGTAGTGCAATAATATTCGTGTTCAAAAAAGAAAAAGATTTTAAAAGATAAACTGAATTCTAGTTATTTCTAATTTGAATAGGTGTTTGCCCAGTATAACGTTTAAAAAACTCAATAAAACTTGAGCTATGTTGATAACCTAAATCATATGCTAAACGCTTAATGGGTGTCCCTTGTCGTATTTGATGAATTGCATAAACAATTTTGGCTCGATTTCTCCATTCAGATAAAGAGAGTTGTAGCTCTTGTTGACTCAAACGTAATAGGTGACGGTCACTTACCGAGAAATTTTGGAGTAACTGTTGTAAAGAGTGATCAAAAAGTAATGGGTCGGAAAGCTTTTCTAAAATAGGCAATAAAACTGGATGTCGCGTTTGAGGCAAATAATGCGAATAGGCTGGGGCTTGTTGTAATTGGTCGAATAAGACTTGTAAAAGATGTTCTAAATATTCAGGTTTTTTATTCTGCTTCTGTTGTTCCAGAATTTGGAGGACCAAGGTTCGAAAAAAGGGCTGGATACTAAAACACTGACAGACATCTCCTAAAATAGAGCATAGACGGGGATGTAGACGAATACAGATATAGTGAATTTCGTGATCAATATCAGTCGATTGATGAACCGTTTGAGGTGGAATCCAAAGTCCATAACTAGGTGGGGACAGATATAGCTGTTCTTCCACCTGCATTTCTAAAATGCCATTTAAGCTGAAATTAAAATCTCCCCAGAGAGAGGCATGAGGACGAACAATATCTTCTTTTTGATATAGAAATTCATGAACTTCTATACTGTTCAATAAAGAAAATTGTTGGTCCTCATTGTTCATCTTTGTACTCAGACTAATATTTTAATTTTCACAGGTCGCTTTAGGGTTGTTTAAGCCTTTTGCTAAGGTAAAAGTACTTACGAGTGCTAAAGCAACAAAACTTAATACGCCATAAATTAAGGTATTTTCATTGAAATGATCAACCACATAACCGCCTAATAATGAACCTGTGGCAATCATGACCTGAAACATACCTACAAAAAGAGGCATACCTTTTTCAACTGCATGTGGCGCATGTACAAACATCCAGATATTGGCTGAGGTAGGAAAAGCACCAAATGCGAAGCCCCATAAAGCAGTTAAGACAATAGCACCAAATTCATGAATGGCAAAAAGTGGGAATCCAAAAAATACAATTGCAAAGCAAGCACTAACAAAGGCAAGCGTATAACGGACATTCAAATTACCACTATATCCAGCAAATGCATTTCCGAAAATACCTGCAATTCCATAGAGCAATAATAATGAACTAATCGTTGTACCATTAAAGCCTGCAATATTCTTAAAGAAAGGTGCTAAATAGCTATATGCACAAAAATGAGCAAGACCGATAAGCAAGACAATCAGCATGCCGCTACGTGCTTTAGGCGTGCGTAATAATGCTGGTAAGTCCCTCATATGGATTGGTGAGTCTGGAACAAGTTTAGGTAAAAAGATTAATTGTAAGATTAAAACAATTAAGCCAATTCCTGCTGTAATTCCAAAAGCACTGCGCCAGCCATAAAATTCACTTAACCATGTTCCCATAGGAACACCCAAAACTGTCGCAAAAGTTACGCCTGCCATTACAACAGCAGTTGCTTTAGCAATAGGGAGATGGGCGGGAGCTAATTTTCCACTTAAAGCGATTGCCGTGGCCCAGAATCCGCCAATTGAGATTCCTAAAATTAAGCGACTAAGTAATAGAATATGAAAGTTTTCAGCAAAAGCAGTAATGGTATTGGCAATAACCATAATTGCTGTCAGTAAAATGAGAACATAGCGTCGATCAAGTTGTTTCACTGAAACTGGTAATAAGGGGGCAGCAATCGCGGCCATAATGCCGGGTACAGTAATAATAAGACCGGCTGTACCTACAGAAATATTTAAATCTGTTGCAACACTATTTAAAACACCAACAGGTAAAAATTCACTTGTTACTAATGCAAATGCTGCAATGGCAACGGCCAAAATAGCAAACCAGCTTCCCTGTGGGGAGGTCGTGGGTCGCGCTTTAGAGATAGAAGATTGGTCCATAGGAAATCCTTACTTGGCTAAATTTGGAGTGAACAAAGGCAATTTATTAATTAACTAACGATCATTATGAAAATAAAATAGTTGATAAAAAATCGAACGTCAATTAATTTAATAACGATTGTTATAAAAATAGATGTGATCTTTATGACAAATACGCATGAAACGAATTTGATCGCTGCTGAAGACACGCTGAAAAAAAAACGTGGGCGGCCTAAATGCTTTGATGAACAGCAGGTTTTGCAAAAAGCAATGTTGCTTTTTTGGGAGCATGGCTATGAAGCAACGTCGATCAGTGATTTAACACAGGCTTTGGAAATTACAGCACCAAGTTTATACAGTGCGTTTGGAGATAAGGCTGGGCTGTTTTATCAAAGTATTGATTACTACTTGGCTCATGAAGCATGCCCTATTGAAACCATCTTTTTAGAAGCAAAAACAGCAAAAATCGCTTTTGAACTTTATCTATACGATAACGTTAAAAGACTCGTCCAGCCAAATAAGCCTGCTGGTTGCATGCTCGTTGTTGCTGCTATGAATTGTTCTGACGCTACTCAGAATGTGCAGCAGAACCTTCTCGATAAACGAATAAAGACCAAAGAAAAATTATTCAAACGTCTTCAACAAGGTGTAGAGCAGGGTGATTTGTCTTCGAATGCACCGTTACAGGAAATGACAGACTTTTATGCAACTGTCATTCAAGGGTTAACGATTCAAGCAAGAGATGGGGCGAGTACCGAGCAATTACACAAAGTTGTGGAACATGCCATGAAGACTTGGACATTATTCTAAAAACGGATGATGTCCTAAGTTCAATATCAATGTCGGAAATACGATATTTCAATTTATTAAGACATTCTTCAAAATAAACTCTCTTTTACAGATGGCGTATTACTATGAGTCAGGTCATGAAATATCATAAATGGGCATTTATATTTCCCATTTTGGCAGTACTGATTTGGTCTTTAAATATTGTAGTTACCCGCTATGTTTCTGATTATATCTCTCCAGTCAGTATCAGTTTTTACCGGTGGTTGATCGCCTTTATTATTTTAACCCCATTTATGTTGTTACCAGTTTGGAAACAGCGACACTTATTAAAACAGTATTTGCCTAAATTAGCAGTATTAAGTGCATTTGGAATGGTTCTTTATCAAGGACTTGCTTATACAGCTGCACATTATACCAGTGCAACTAATATGGGAATTGTGAATGCGTTTATTCCCATCTTTACTATTTTTGTTTCTCTTGCCATTTTAAAAGATGTGCCTAATCGCTTTGCAGTTTTTGGCAGTATTTTGTCTTTTGCAGGTTTGCTCTATGTCATGTCCCAAGGAGATATTGGCCACTTATTAAGTTCTGGTGGACATCTTGGTGATGCATTAATGATTATTGCTGTGTTCTTTTATGCATTTTATGGGGTTTTTCTTAAAAAATGGCAGTTGCCACTTCCAATCATGACGAGCTTATATGTCCAGATTGGTTTTTCTGTAATATTTCACCTTCCTTTGATTTTCTGGTTCGGACTGGATGCTTTAAATGCACAAAATGCTCCGAGTGCTATTTATGCAGGTGTTTTTGCTTCTCTCATTGCGCCTTTAGTTTGGATGTTGGCTGTTCAGCAATTAGGTCCTAATAGAACAAGTATCTTTATGAACTTAGTTCCCGTGTTTACAGCAATTATTGCGAGTGTCTGGTTATCTGAGCAGTGGACCATTTATCACACACTAGGTGGTGTAATAATTTTAATTGGTATCATCATGGCTCAAAAGAAGGTCAGTTCCAAAAAGAGTGAACTCATACAAGAGCAAAACTAAGACGACTAAAAAAACTATGGCATATTTTTAAAAAAACTAATGAAAATATGCCATTTTTTTATTAGTTAAAGCTTTTCTATATGATTTATAAATAGATTATAAAACTAGGTTGAAATATAAATATTAAAAAAGCCGAATAAAAATATTAATATAATTTTAATTTTTAAGCGAAAAATCGTAAATTTCCTACACTTTTCATGCTTTTTTTAGAGAAATTATATATTTCTCTCATTTAGTCTATTGCCACATAATAGCGACCACTACGAAAGACGCTCTTTTTTGCAAATTATCTTTCGTTGCAGAGATATCCAAACCCTCTGGATGCGGTATATACCCATCCTTTTTTATGCTCAGTTATCCCTATATAACTGAGCTTTTTTTTGTCTGAAATTAAGCGCGGATAATCTCGCCTGTGAGAGCATTGATAATTCTACTTGGCTGCTGACTTTGGCCTAAATCACCATTGAGATAGTTTAATTGTGAACCAAAGTATTGGCAGGCATCTTGTAGTGAATGAGCAGGTTCTTGCCCGCTCGGGTTGGCACTAGTCGAAACAATAAAACCATGAAAAGCATTGCATAATGCCACACACAAAGGATGTGTGGTGACTCGAACAGCGACAAGAGGATGTTCACCTTTAATCCATGAAGGAATATGTTCACCAGCAGGCAAGAGCCAAGTTGTGGCTCTTTCTGAAGGTTGGTGATTCGTCCAGCAATCAATAATTTCTTGTTGAGTCGCTTCAGGTAAAGAGGTTAACAGGTGCTCAACTTGGCTAATATGGCCGGCTAATAAAATGACCCCCTTCTCAATAGGTCTCTGTTTAAGTTCGAGGATTTTTTGAAAAGCTTGTTCGTTAAAAGGGTCGCAACCTAGCCCCCAAACTGCCTCAGTTGGATACGCCAAGACTTGACCTTGATGTAAACTTTCGGCTGCTTCGGTAACTGAGGTGGTAATCATGGTAATACTCTTCCTTTCAATCAGACAGAATTGCTATTGTGCGCTCCAGTACTAAGAGCGACAACGTAAATACAGCCCTGATTGTTGCATACATAAACCAAGTAGTTCTAGTTCCATGAGTGAAGAGGTGAGTTCTGCAACCGGTTGTGAATGGTGCACAATAAGCTGATCAATATCTTGACCCACCCAGTCTAAAGATTGATATAGTTTAACTAAATGTTCAGGAATTTCTGGCGCGCCAGTTTCAGCTGTCTCACTTTGATTTTGTTGTTGACTCTGCCATTGGGTTGGAAGAGCAAGGTCCTCAATAATCTGTTCAGGATGATCGACTAAGATTGCACCCTCACGAATGAGTTGATGACAGCCCTGATGAAACTCACTATAAATATGGCCAGGAATAGCAAACACCGTTTTACCTTGCTCAGCAGCTTTGTTGGCAGTAATCAGAGAGCCACTTTTTAAAGTAGCTTCTACCACTAACACGCCTAAACTCAAACCACTAACAATTCGGTTCCTACGTGGAAAATGCTGCTGTAATGGTAGCGTACCGGGTAAAAACTCAGTAATGATGGCGCCGTTTTGAGCCAAGATCTGTTCTGCAAGTTTTTTATTCTGAGCAGGGTAGGTGCTGTCTAGACCGGTTCCGGTTACAGCAATAGTTCGTTGATGTACTGAAGCTCCTTGATGAGCGGCTTCGTCAATGCCATATGCCAAGCCACTACTCACATAAAATCCTTTTTCACTTAAGTAATAGGCAAAATCATAAGCAACCTGACGACCATGTGGGCTTGGTTTTCGACTACCAACAATCGCAATTTGTGGTTGTAACAAAGCTTGAGCTTGGCCTTTTCCAAAAATGATGGGAGGATGATCTGTGTAAGGTAGCAATTGCGTAGGATAGCCAGAGTCATCTGGCGTTAAAATAAAGTCAGTATATTGCTGGATCTGCTCAATCAGTTTTTCAAAATGAGCCTGACCTTGAGCAGTTTGAAATTCATCTACGCGTTTTAAATGATTGGTATGTAAACCGAGATTAGACCATTGGACTAACCCAGCAGGTTGGACAGCCGTTTCACAGCTATCGAAGTAGTCGACAATTTTTTTAAAGCTAACTAAAGAGTGCTGAACCAAATACCACACTTTAAGGGTGTGGTAATGGTGTGAAGAAAGTTGAGTAAGCATTGTAAAGTGTATATCCAGCGTTAATCATCAAGACGAGGTGGCTGAATGTTTGAACCTACTTTAATAGGTAAGTCACTTTCTAATACATAGGCATAGCTGAGCTGATCAAAAGTTCTAAATACCATAAGGCTACCAATTTGTTGACCAGGTAACTGTATTGGTTCTTTGGTTTTAGGATCTCGAATGGTTTCACCTTGTTGGGTAATATCAAAGACTTGACCCACCTGAACGCCTTGAGCCGTACCGCGGTCTAAAGTCACTACACTATTTTTGGCTGCTCTACCAATTGAACCCATCACACGAATGATCTTGCCACCATCCGTCACTTGTTTAGCATCCACTGGGTAAAATAGAGTAGGCAAAGTCGCGTCTTCTTCTGGCATGACCCGATCACCACGACGCACTTCGGAATTGTAGCTATCAGTTAGCTCAAGTGTTGTTATGTCTTTCTCAGAAGAAATCGCAATACCTGACGCAACCTGTTGTAGTTCAATACCTAGGCTGTGTTTTTTGCCTTTACTGTCTGTGAAATAGTAAGGTTCACCTTCACGGTAGACAGCATAACGTTGACCATCAATTAAACCTTGTCCGCGTGCATAAATCGTTTGGCCCTTTGCAGCAAGTACACGTTGATCGGCAGTGCCAACAATATAAGGCGTATGTTCAATAGCATCCGCTGGCAAAATTGTGCTGTGTTCTAACCACTGTTTGATATGTTCAAGTGGAATAACAGGCACATTATCGTTGAGCGACTCCACACGAACTTGAGGTTGTAAGTTTGCTGTTTGGCCTGTGTAGCGACGAATAATGCCGACACAACCATCTCCCTCATCTTTACCTATCAATGGGCGACCAGCTAAACTGCATAACAATAAGCGGTCACCCGGATAAATCCAGTGTGGATTTTTGACGTGCTGATTACTTGCCCAGATTTCTGGCCAGCGCCAAGGTTTACTTAGGAAATGACCAGAAATATCCCACAGCGTATCTCCTCGTTTTACAACGTAGACATGTGGTGCATTACTTTTTAGAGAGGGTGGATTATGGTTCGGACTAGCAGCATGAACCTCTGCTACTGTAACCATTGCAACCCCTGTAAAAAGTGCGAAAGCAAGCAAATGCTTTTTTATCCCCAAAGCATGAAATTCACCCATGCCGTTAAAAACCTTTTTCATTATGATAATTCCTAAAAATTATGTGTGCAGATGCGTTATAATAGGCGGCTTACACACAATTTTTCGATGAAGTATTTCCTTCATTTGGTTTTTCAATCAATGGCATAAGTGAGGACGTCAGTATGGCCTTATTACCTATTTTAAGTTTTCCTGATCCCCGTCTTCGTACCATTGCTAAGCCTGTTGAAGAAGTTACTGATGAAATTCGTCAACTTGCAGCAGATATGCTTGAAACCATGTATGCCGCACCAGGTATTGGTTTAGCAGCTTCACAGGTAGATCGTCATATTCAGTTAATCGTTATAGATTTATCTGAAGCTAAAGATGAACCCTTGGTTTTTATTAACCCCAAAATCACTCCGCTGACAGAAGATAAGCAGCAGTACGAAGAAGGCTGCCTATCGGTGCCACAAATATACGACAAAGTTGAGCGCCCGTCACGTGTGAAAATTGAGGCAATTAACCTTGAAGGTCAAGCATTTGAGATAGAAGCTGATGGACTTCTCGCTGTTTGTATCCAACATGAAATGGATCACTTAAATGGCAAATTATTTGTGGATTATTTGTCGCCACTTAAACGTCAGCGTGCGCGTGAAAAAGTCGAAAAAGTTGTTCGTCAACGTGAGCGTGAAAAAGTTGCAGTAAAACGTTAAAAATTTCTATTCTTCAAATATTAATATAGTGTGGATGTGATTTTTGGTTTTTCGTAGTGGTTTACTGCTTGCATGTGCAGCAGTATTTTTACAGGTCGCGGTATTTCTACAGCCGCTATTACCGAAGCAATATCAAATTGCTCCGGTCTGTGAAACTATTACCCGTGCTTTGCTGAAACCCAAAGCACAGACGGAAGCCATGTCACATACCATGCATTCACATCATGAACATCATATTGAGCAGGCTCAAGTACCTGAACACCATAACCATCATGATGCAAATCACCAATGTCAATATTGTACCGTCTATGCCAATCTGGTTTTACCGCCTGAATTCGGCGTAAAAGAAGTTTTAGTTCGCATACAAGTTCGCTTAGTCGCCTATCAACAAGCATTCAAACATGTTTATTTTGCGCTACAGCGACTTTTCCTACTCCCGCAAGGGCGTGCACCACCTCTATTTGCATAAATAAAAGCAAATTTTTGTTGGGGTCTTGATTGACTTCAATATCACTTTATTTATGTTTTAGAGCGTATAAAAAATGTCACATTCTAAATTCTTATTACAACCTTTATGGGTTGCGATGCTTGCTGTTTCTCATTCGGGTCTAGTTTTTGCTGATTCCCAAAAAAATGATGTCGATACCAAAACACTTCATTCATTGGCACCTATCGTTGTTACAGCACAGCAAGGCAATGATGCAAACGGTCTTATTGTTCATGCAGATCCAAAGCAACCGATTCAGCCAGTACCTGCTACAGATGGTGCAGATTACCTGCAAAGTATTATGGGTTTTAACTCAATACAAAGCGGTGGAACAAATGGCGATGTAACATTCCGAGGTATGTTTGGCTCACGCATAAAAATTCTAACTGACGGAACTGAAAATTTAGGCGCATGCCCAAACCGTATGGATGCCCCAACTTCTTATATTTCTCCAGAAAGTTATGATCGTATTTCTGTGATTAAAGGTCCGCAAACAGTTCAATATGCCAATACGGGTTCAGCAGCGACTGTCCTTTTTGAACGTCAGCCTGAAAAGCTCACTACAGAGAAACCTTATCGTGGGCAAGCCAGTGTTTTGTTAGGTTCATATGGGCGTATTGACCATAATGTTGAAGCGGCAATTGGTGATGAGAAAAAATATATCCGTTTAAATGCTAATCGTTCAGAGTCCAATAGTTATCAAGATGGTGACGGCAATACCGTACCTTCAGCATGGGAAAAATGGAATGCTGATGTGGCGATTGGTTTCACTCCAGATGAAAACACTTGGGTTGAACTCACTGGTGGAAAATCTGATGGCGAATCGCTTTATGCTGGACGTTCAATGGACGGTTCACAATTTGCGCGTGAAAGCTTAGGTCTACGTTTTGAAAAGAAAAACATCACTAATGTCATCAAGAAAATAGAAGGGCAGGTGAACTACAGCTATAACGACCATATTATGGATAACTTTAGCTTGCGTACACCGCCATTAGTTGAAATGAACCATGGTGGTATGACGATGCTGATGCCGAACCCAATGGCAATGCAAGTGACACGCCGTACACTAAACTCGCGCTTAGCCATGACATCTGAATGGAATCAATGGAGTCTGATCACAGGTGTAGATTCTCAATTTAATAAACATGGCGGCAGCATGTCATCACCAACGATGCCTTCTATGAATATTCCATATCGTCAAGATATGCGTTTTCAATCATATGGTGCTTTTGGTGAACTCGGTTATCAATGGAACGATCTCAACAAACTGGTTACAGGTGTGCGTTTAGATCGAGTAACAGTTGAAGATGAGCGCGCAGATTCTCAAGCAAAAGGCTTTAATACTAAACTTGAAAAGACTTTACCAAGTGCATTTGTCCGCTGGGAAAATCAATATCCTGAGCATGACCTAAAAAGCTATATCGGTTTAGGTTATGTAGAACGTATGCCTGATTATTGGGAACTTTTTTCGCCTAAACATGGTAATGCTGGCTCAACCAATACCTTTAACGGTGTAAATCCTGAGAAAACACTACAGTTGGATCTGGGCTTTCAGCAACAACATGGCGCTTTAAATACATGGGCTTCTGCCTATGCAGGTTTAGTAGATGACTACATTTTAATGAGTTACCACCACCACCCAAGCACGGATATGGGTGGACATGATATGAGTCATGATATTACCGCGGGCGCTAAAAATGTCGATGCAACCATTGCAGGGGCGGAAGTGGGTATTGGATATCAATTTACCGACCATATTCAGGCAGATTTAAGTGCTATGTATGCATGGGGTAAAAACACCACAGATGACAAACCTTTACCTCAAATTTCACCTTTAGAAGGTCGACTAAATATTCGATATGTAGCTGATAAATATAATTTAGGTCTGTTGTGGCGAGCTGTTGCTGAGCAAAACCGCGTGAGTCTACATCAAGGTAACATCGTGGGATATGACCTAAAACCAAGTAAAGGTTTTTCAACATTATCTTTGAACGGAAGCTACAACCTTCGTAAAGATATTGATGTATCTGCTGGTATCGACAACGTATTAGATAAAACCTACACCGAACACTTAAACAAAGCGGGTAGTGCAGGCTTTGGATTTGCGAGTGAAGAGCAGTTCAATAATATCGGAAGAAACTACTGGGTTCGTATGAGCATGAAGTTTTAATAAGCTATAGCGAATAAAATGAACTGAAAATATTAATTGAATGAGAGAAATGAAATGACAAATAAATTATCGCCTGAACAGTCTTGGTGGGGATGGAAGTTACTTATTGTGGCTTCTATCTTGAGCTTATTATTTATGATTATTTTTTACTTGGCGATCAACAATGAGCCTGACTACATGCCAAGTCAAAAAAAGAAGCAGATGGTGGAGTCACACGAGCAAATGAATCATGCTGAAATGCATAGTTCATCGCCTCAATAAGTTCCTAACATTTAAGAATGGAAGTCTGATATCCAGACTTCCATTCTTTATTTTTAGGCTTGGAAAATTATTGATGCATACTCGCCAAGGTTTTTGCTTTACCTTGAGTCTGATAAAGACTTAGACCAAGTTTTTGTATATTACGCCCTGATTTGGATAAGAAGTTTTCAATTTTTGGTGAAAGCTTTGCACCACTATAAAGTAATGAATTACGCAAAATCAGATAATAAGCAAACCATGAAGCAGACTGCTGAGGCAATCCGAGTAGTTTCATTCTTTTCTTACCAATAAAAAATTGTGTAAGTTCTAAATGTTGTCGGTAAGCAAGCTTCTGCTGCAAAGAGCGTAAATGCAGATATTTTCTCTCAAAAGGCTCTTTAGATAAGCTTGATCCTAACTCAACACTGCTGTGATCGGAGCGCGGGTGGGCAAACTGCATCCAGTAAAGTAACCGCCAGCCTTGGGTTTCAGATTGAATAAGCCATTTTTCATCAATACCCATTAACCAGCCAACATAACGCCAAAAATGTAAAAAATTCTTAGTTTCCTGTTTTGTCGGCCATACACCTAAAGCTCTAATACCGAGTAAAACTACACTGCTAAAAGCCAAATTAGTCATTGCTAAATCAAATTGATTAAGAGGAATTCCCCAAACTTCGCTATCCCAACGATCAGACTTTTTTAATTGTCGGCGAACAAGTGCATGAATAAAGCGAACATAAATGGTTGAGGTGAAACCTGAACTCAAACGGCTAAGACCATGGGGTTCAGTAATATCAACCCACCATTTTGTAGTCTCTGCTAAACGTATTCCTGCTTGTTTCTTCAATGCGCCAGTTAAAATTAAAGGTTGATTAAATCCTGGATATAAATATCCCGCCATCAAAGATAAATCTCTAAGAATAAAACCATTATTTATTCCTAAACGATGAGTAAATTTAATAGCCTCATCAATTTGGTGTTGGTCTAGCCATTCAGGCTTTTGTTCAATGTAATTAAAGAAATTTTCTAACTCGGTGGGCATCGGCTCAGATAAGTCATCGCGGCCTTGAAATAATATCTTCTCAAAAATCATGCGGTGATCTTTTGGATTTTGCATAACCCAATCAATTACTTTATCCATTTCAACGTCCCCTTCATAAAGAGCACGTTGTAAAGACACATATTCTGCATAGTTTGGTTGTGCTGGTTTTTCGCAACAGACATTTAAAAACTGAGTAAAGAAATTACTGTCTTGCATGTCATTAAAAGAGGCAAGTCGAGTCGGGCTACTTGTTTGCATATTGTCACTTACTTATTGAACTGAATAATAAATAGGCTAATATGAATAATTATTCGCATTCAATTCACATTTAAAGAATAAAAAAACCAATGAGAAAAGCCCCACAGCAACAGCGTTCAAAAATTATTGTTGACCATATTTTAGAGGCGACACAGCACTGTATTGCCCAATATGGATTGCTCCATACCACGACTCCTAAAATTGCAGAGAGATCTGGAGTAAGTGTGGGTTCAATTTACCAATACTTTGAGAATAAAGATCAAATCATAGAAGAACTGTTGCGCCGTAAAAGCGAACTATTGGGGCAACAACTCAAAGAATTAGTTATGCAGCAAGGAAATATTCCTTTGGATATCCTTATCCCCTTAGCAATAGAACTAGGATTTGCTGCATTAAAAGCCGATCATGGATTTTTTATAGAGGTACTGAAGCATTGGCATGACTATAGTCATTCGCAAGCTGCTCAGATTTTAGAAAAACATTTTTTTGAAGTTGGACTATATACATTTAGTAGAAATCCCCATCAATGGGACTTCGAACAGGTGAAGCATAAATCCTTTGTAATTATCAATAGTACGCTTTTTACAATGATGAGATATGTTAGTCAGAACAATTTTCTTATCTCAGAACAACAACTTAAACAAGAATTATCGAGCATGATCCTGGCTTATTTAAGTCAAAAATAAATAATTAAAATAATTATTGATATAAAACAATTGGTTAATATGGTTGTTGTTTTAAAAATGAACGCTCAGGTCATAAGTTTTTAATTTTCGCTTGCCAAGGGAATTTAATAGTCTATAATGCACATCCATCGGCGGTGATGCAGATAGAAACTTGTTGAAAAACAGTTACTTGGAATTGAGTTGATTGCTTTAAGTGATGAATTTGATAAGAAGTTGGTTTTGAGAATAAGTTTTAAAAATATCGAAATTACCTGTTGACTTTTAAGAGATTAAGAGTAATATAGCCGACCTAGCTTGCTGGTGACGAACCAGTAAGAAGATCATTAAGAGATTATGAAGAACAACTTGTGTGGATTTTTACTGATTGATTGATCGAAATATGTTCATTGATTGATTGTTTTAAATTACTCGAAGTTTATTTGAGCGAAATTTAAGTCAGAAAATTGATGAGCCAGAATTGGCACCTTGTCTTTAATAAGGTGCAAAATGATTTTTAACTGAAGAGTTTGATCATGGCTCAGATTGAACGCTGGCGGCAGGCTTAACACATGCAAGTCGAGCGGAGTGATGGTGCTTGCACTATCACTTAGCGGCGGACGGGTGAGTAATGCTTAGGAATCTGCCTATTAGTGGGGGACAACATTTCGAAAGGAATGCTAATACCGCATACGTCCTACGGGAGAAAGCAGGGGATCTTCGGACCTTGCGCTAATAGATGAGCCTAAGTCGGATTAGCTAGTTGGTGGGGTAAAGGCCTACCAAGGCGACGATCTGTAGCGGGTCTGAGAGGATGATCCGCCACACTGGGACTGAGACACGGCCCAGACTCCTACGGGAGGCAGCAGTGGGGAATATTGGACAATGGGCGCAAGCCTGATCCAGCCATGCCGCGTGTGTGAAGAAGGCCTTATGGTTGTAAAGCACTTTAAGCGAGGAGGAGGCTACTGAAGTTAATACCTTCAGATAGTGGACGTTACTCGCAGAATAAGCACCGGCTAACTCTGTGCCAGCAGCCGCGGTAATACAGAGGGTGCAAGCGTTAATCGGATTTACTGGGCGTAAAGCGCGCGTAGGCGGCTAATTAAGTCAAATGTGAAATCCCCGAGCTTAACTTGGGAATTGCATTCGATACTGGTTAGCTAGAGTGTGGGAGAGGATGGTAGAATTCCAGGTGTAGCGGTGAAATGCGTAGAGATCTGGAGGAATACCGATGGCGAAGGCAGCCATCTGGCCTAACACTGACGCTGAGGTGCGAAAGCATGGGGAGCAAACAGGATTAGATACCCTGGTAGTCCATGCCGTAAACGATGTCTACTAGCCGTTGGGGCCTTTGAGGCTTTAGTGGCGCAGCTAACGCGATAAGTAGACCGCCTGGGGAGTACGGTCGCAAGACTAAAACTCAAATGAATTGACGGGGGCCCGCACAAGCGGTGGAGCATGTGGTTTAATTCGATGCAACGCGAAGAACCTTACCTGGCCTTGACATAGTAAGAACTTTCCAGAGATGGATTGGTGCCTTCGGGAACTTACATACAGGTGCTGCATGGCTGTCGTCAGCTCGTGTCGTGAGATGTTGGGTTAAGTCCCGCAACGAGCGCAACCCTTTTCCTTATTTGCCAGCGAGTAATGTCGGGAACTTTAAGGATACTGCCAGTGACAAACTGGAGGAAGGCGGGGACGACGTCAAGTCATCATGGCCCTTACGGCCAGGGCTACACACGTGCTACAATGGTCGGTACAAAGGGTTGCTACCTAGCGATAGGATGCTAATCTCAAAAAGCCGATCGTAGTCCGGATTGGAGTCTGCAACTCGACTCCATGAAGTCGGAATCGCTAGTAATCGCGGATCAGAATGCCGCGGTGAATACGTTCCCGGGCCTTGTACACACCGCCCGTCACACCATGGGAGTTTGTTGCACCAGAAGTAGGTAGTCTAACCGCAAGGAGGACGCTTACCACGGTGTGGCCGATGACTGGGGTGAAGTCGTAACAAGGTAGCCGTAGGGGAACCTGCGGCTGGATCACCTCCTTAACGAAAGATTGACGATTGGTAAGAATCCACAACAAGTTGTTCTTCATAGATGTATCTGAGGGTCTGTAGCTCAGTTGGTTAGAGCACACGCTTGATAAGCGTGGGGTCACAAGTTCAAGTCTTGTCAGACCCACCATGACTTTGACTGGTTGAAGTTATAGAAAAGAAGATACATAACTGATGATGTAAGCTGGGGACTTAGCTTAGTTGGTAGAGCGCCTGCTTTGCACGCAGGAGGTCAGGAGTTCGACTCTCCTAGTCTCCACCAGAACTTAAGAGAAGTTCGGATTACAGAAATTAGTAAATAAAGATTTAAATCTTGGTTTATTAACTTCTGTGATTTAAGTATCACGGTATTAAGCATGACCTGACGAAGGCATGTTTATTCATTAACAGATTGGCAAAATTGAGTCTGAAATAAATTGTTCACTCAATAATGAAGAGAGAGGAAGTAATTCTGATCTTGGAATTAATTGAGAACTAGCAAATTAACTGAATCAAGCGTTTTGGTATATGAATTAGATTGAAGCTGTACAGTGTTTAAATACACAGTACTTCAAACTGTAAGAGATTGATGAGAAATCATTGATCATGTCTTATTACTCCTTGTAGGTAATAACGACTGTTTGGGGTTGTATAGTCAAGTAATTAAGTGCATGTGGTGGATGCCTTGGCAGTCAGAGGCGATGAAAGACGTAATAGCCTGCGATAAGCTCCGGGGAGGCGGCAAATATCCTTTGATCCGGAGATTTCTGAATGGGGGAACCCACCTACTTTAAGGTAGGTATTGCAACATGAATACATAGTGTTGCAAGGCGAACGAGGGGAAGTGAAACATCTCAGTACCCTTAGGAAAAGAAATCAATTGAGATTCCCTTAGTAGCGGCGAGCGAACGGGGATCAGCCCATTAAGTTATGTGTGTTTTAGTGGAACGCTCTGGGAAGTGCGAACGTAGAGGGTGATATTCCCGTACACGAAAGGGCACACATAATGATGACGAGTAGGGCGAGGCACGTGAAACCTTGTCTGAATATGGGGGGACCATCCTCCAAGGCTAAATACTCCTGACTGACCGATAGTGAACCAGTACCGTGAGGGAAAGGCGAAAAGAACCCCTGTGAGGGGAGTGAAATAGATCCTGAAACCGCATGCATACAAGCAGTGGGAGCCGACTTGTTCGGTGACTGCGTACCTTTTGTATAATGGGTCAGCGACTTATATTCAGTAGCGAGGTTAACCGTATAGGGGAGCCGTAGAGAAATCGAGTCTTAATAGGGCGTTTAGTTGCTGGGTATAGACCCGAAACCAGGCGATCTATCCATGAGCAGGTTGAAGGTTGGGTAACACTAACTGGAGGACCGAACCCACTGTCGTTGAAAAGCCAGGGGATGACTTGTGGATAGGGGTGAAAGGCTAATCAAGCCTGGTGATAGCTGGTTCTCCCCGAAAGCTATTTAGGTAGCGCCTCGGACGAATACCATAGGGGGTAGAGCACTGTTTCGGCTAGGGGGTCATCCCGACTTACCAAACCGATGCAAACTCCGAATACCTATGAGTACTATCCGGGAGACAGACTGCGGGTGCTAACGTCCGTAGTCAAGAGGAAAACAATCCAGACCGCCAGCTAAGGCCCCAAAATCATAGTTAAGTGGGAAACGATGTGGGAAGGCATAGACAGCTAGGAGGTTGGCTTAGAAGCAGCCACCCTTTAAAGAAAGCGTAATAGCTCACTAGTCGAGTCGGCCTGCGCGGAAGATGTAACGGGGCTAAAACTATGTGCCGAAGCTGCGGATTTGACTTTTAAGTCAAGTGGTAGGGGAGCGTTCTGTAAGCCGATGAAGGTGTATTGAGAAGTATGCTGGAGGTATCAGAAGTGCGAATGCTGACGTGAGTAACGACAAAACGGGTGAAAAACCCGTTCGCCGAAAGACCAAGGGTTCCAGTCCAACGTTAATCGGGGCTGGGTGAGTCGACCCCTAAGGCGAGGCCGAAAGGCGTAGTCGATGGGAAATTGGTTAATATTCCAATACTTCTGTGTAATGCGATGAGAGGACGGAGAAGGTTAAGTCAGCCTGGCGTTGGTTGTCCAGGTGAAAGGAAGTAGGCATGCATCTTAGGCAAATCCGGGGTGCTCTATGCTGAGATCTGATAGCAAGCTGTACTTGTACAGCGAAGTGGCTGATACCATGCTTCCAGGAAAAGTCTCTAAGCTTCAGTTACACAGGAATCGTACCCTAAACCGACACAGGTGGTCAGGTCGAGTAGACCAAGGCGCTTGAGAGAACTCTGCTGAAGGAACTAGGCAAAATGGTACCGTAACTTCGGGAGAAGGTACGCTGTTGTTGGTGATGGAACTTGCTTCCTGAGCTGATGACAGCCACAGAAACCAGGCCGCTGCAACTGTTTATTAAAAACATAGCACTCTGCAAACACGAAAGTGGACGTATAGGGTGTGATGCCTGCCCGGTGCTGGAAGGTTAATTGATGGGGTTAGCGTAAGCGAAGCTCTTGATCGAAGCCCCAGTAAACGGCGGCCGTAACTATAACGGTCCTAAGGTAGCGAAATTCCTTGTCGGGTAAGTTCCGACCTGCACGAATGGCATAATGATGGCGGCGCTGTCTCCAGCAGAGGCTCAGTGAAATCGAAATCGCTGTGAAGATGCAGTGTACCCGCGGCTAGACGGAAAGACCCCGTGAACCTTTACTGCAGCTTGACATTGAACTTTGACCTTACTTGTGTAGGATAGGTGGGAGGCTTTGAAGTTGGAACGCTAGTTCCAATGGAGCCGTCCTTGAAATACCACCCTGGTAATGTTGAGGTTCTAACTCTGCCCCGTAATCCGGGGCGAGGACCATGTCTGGTGGGTAGTTTGACTGGGGCGGTCTCCTCCTAAAGAGTAACGGAGGAGTACGAAGGTGCGCTCAGCGTGGTCGGAAATCACGCGTAGAGTATAAAGGCAAAAGCGCGCTTAACTGCGAGACCCACAAGTCGAGCAGGTACGAAAGTAGGTCTTAGTGATCCGGTGGTTCTGTATGGAAGGGCCATCGCTCAACGGATAAAAGGTACTCTGGGGATAACAGGCTGATACCGCCCAAGAGTTCATATCGACGGCGGTGTTTGGCACCTCGATGTCGGCTCATCTCATCCTGGGGCTGAAGCAGGTCCCAAGGGTATGGCTGTTCGCCATTTAAAGAGGTACGCGAGCTGGGTTTAGAACGTCGTGAGACAGTTCGGTCCCTATCTACCGTGGGCGCTGGAAATTTGAGAGGATCTGCTCCTAGTACGAGAGGACCAGAGTGGACGAACCTCTGGTGTACCGGTTGTGACGCCAGTCGCATCGCCGGGTAGCTATGTTCGGAAGGGATAACCGCTGAAAGCATCTAAGCGGGAAGCCTACCTCAAGATAAGATTTCCCTAGGACTTTATGTCCTCTAAAGAGCCGTTCGAGACTAGGACGTTGATAGGTTGGATGTGGAAGCATAGTGATATGTGAAGCTAACCAATACTAATTGCTCGTGAGGCTTGACTATACAACACCCAAGCAGTTGTATATAAAGCATCAATCGATTCATTAATATGCAAAGCAACTTGATTTAGTTATACGCTTAGCTAAAATGAACAAAATATAGTAAGACTCAATCAGCCCATCTGTAAAGATTTGGAAAACGCATCGGCAACCAATAAGACCAATGCAAGTATCCATACCAGTTGTGCTGGCGACCATAGCAAGAGTGAACCACCTGATCCCTTCCCGAACTCAGAAGTGAAACCTCTTAGCGCTGATGGTAGTGTGGGGTTTCCCATGTGAGAGTAAGTCATCGCCAGCTCATTATTCAAACACCCTCAACTTAACAGTTGAGGGTGTTTTTTTATGCGCAAATTAAAATACGAAAATAAAGAATCCGAAAATAGTAAGCCTGCGTAAGTAGCAATTAATTAACAAAAATATCTAATCGATAAATAGGGCTATTCTGCAGCAAGATTTTTTAATAAAAAATCTATTTTTCTTCTGAAAATTTCAAACTGATATGTATGATAAATAGAAACTATATGTTATAAATGTTGAATAGGCATGGTTTTTGCTTGTTTTATGGAATCTAAAATATATGAAATTATCTGTTGGGTTGAAAGTTGCGAATTCTCTATCGTTAACACCTCAATTGCAGCAGGCGATTCGTTTGTTACAACTTTCTAGTTTAGAGCTTGAACAAGAAATTCAGATCCAACTAGATAGTAATCCTTTACTTGAAAAAATAGAAGAAGAGTCATTAACGGAAAGTCTGTCTACATTAGAAAGTAAAGACTCAGATGACTTAACAACTGAACTAAATGCAAACCATTTGCCTGATGATTTACCAGTCGATACTGAATGGGATGATATTTATACTCATCAATCGACGGCTTTGGCTACTCCAGAATTTGAAGAGCGAGAGGATAATCGCCAAGTTCAATTATCTTTAAAAGAACATATTCTAGAACAAGTTAATCTTCTACACTTTTCTAAAATAGATCAATTAATTGCTTATTGTATTGTTGATGCATTAGATGATAAAGGATTCTTGGATGCTGAATTAGAGGAAATTATTTTAGCATCACAGCAATTATTGAATGAAATGGATATTGAAGAAGAGATAGAAGAAGATGAAGTTTTGGTTGTTTTAAAGCATATTCAAAGACTTGACCCATTAGGAATCGGTTCACGTAATTTAGCAGAATGTTTAAAAATACAGCTCGAATTTTTATCGAAAGACGTTGAATATTTAAACGAGGCAAAAAGCCTATTGCAATATTACGAACTTTTAATAGCAAATGATCTAAATAAATTACTCAAGCAGACAGGTCTAACAAAAGATCAATTGAAGTTTGCAATCAATCTTTTAAAAACATTAAAACCCTATCCTGGTATGGAATTTGATAAACAAGAATCAGATTATCAAATTCCCGATGTGGTGGTTTCTAAAAAAGATTTACATTGGCAGGTTCAACTAAATCCAGATGTGCTGCCTAAATTAAGAATTAATAGTTTTTACTCAAGTATGATTCGTAGAGCAGATCAAAGTGAAGACAATTTATATTTACGTAATCAGATGCTTGAGGCAAAAAACTTTATTAAAAGCATTGATGAAAGACATAAGACGCTATTAAAAGTAGCATCTTGTATTGTTGAGCATCAAAAAGCTTTTTTGGAGATAGGTGCTGAAGCAATGAAACCGCTGGTTCTCCGAGATGTTGCTGAAGAGGTGGAATTGCATGAATCTACAGTTTCTCGCGTAACCACAAATAAATATATGCTTACTCCACGGGGCCTTTTTGAGTTGAAATATTTTTTCTCTAGCCATGTAGGTACTACTGCGGGAGGTGAGGCTTCTTCTACTGCAATTCGTGCCATGATTAAAAAACTTGTAGCAAGTGAAAATCCATGTAAACCTTTGTCAGATAATGTAATTGCTACATTATTAAAAGATGAGGGAATTGAAGTGGCGCGACGTACCGTCGCAAAATATCGAGAATCGTTACATATTCCTTCATCGTCTGAAAGAAAAGTCTTGATCTAAATTTTGAAGTATGGCTATTCTAGAGATTCATTATGACGAAATAATGAAATTTCATTTTCACCAAGAGGAGTAGCTAAAATGGTTTAATTGTCCCAATTTATCTTTTTGATAACATTAAATCGTTTTAGTTCTTCTTTAGATAACCTAAAAAAGGTGAGGGATAGAATTATGCAAATAACGATTCGTGGACATCATTTAGCAATTACACCAGCTATAGAAGAAAATATTAAATCAAAATTTAATCAATTAACGAAACACCTAGATCAGGTGAACAGTATGCAGATTAAATTAACGAAAGATCATCAAGTTGATAAGCGCTCTCATAAGGGCAGTTCAAATCATGTTGCAGAGGCTATTGTAAGATTGCCGGGGATTGAGTTGTTTGCTCAGGCAACTGCTGATGATATGTATACTTCAATTAAAAAGTTGACTGAAAAATTAAAAAGACAATTATTAAGATATCGAAAAATGCAATGTACTTATTCGCAAGTTACTGTTTCTGTTTAATAAGTTTTTTGAAGTTAAGAGAGGCTTGAAAGATAGCCTCTTTTTTATTGATAAAATATAAACACGTACTGAATTCTTGGAAAAAGTTATAGTAAAATACTCCGTTTTACCCCTTAGGTTGTGTCAGAGGTCTTTGCAATGAATAGTGAACAGCTCACTCAAATTTTAAAAGAAGCTTTCCCTGTAGCGGAAGTGGCGGTGAGCGGACAGGCCGGAAAATTTGACCTCCGTATAGTGGATGATCAATTTGAAGGTAAGCGTACAGTGGCTCGTCAACAGTTAGTTTATGCACCATTAAATACTTATATTGCAAGTGGGGAAGTTCACGCGGTAACAATTCGTGCAATGACCAAAGATGAATGGCGTAAAGCAAGCCTTTTCGGAGCTTAAATATTAATGGATAAATTTTTAATTACGGGTGGTGTTAAGCTCGAAGGTGAAGTGCGCATTTCTGGTGCTAAAAATGCGGCTTTACCCTTACTTGCTGCAACTATTCTTGCAGACTCTCCAATTACAATAACCAATGTTCCAAATCTTAAAGATGTTAATACGTTGGTAAAGCTAATTGGTGGATTAGGGGTAACGATTGGCTATGAAAATGACACAGTAAAAGCAGATACCTCTACTTTAGATAATCAGTTTGCACCTTACGAACTAGTAAAAACAATGCGTGCCTCGATTTTGGTTTTAGGACCATTATTAGCACGTTATGGTAATGCTAAAGTTTCTTTACCAGGTGGTTGTGCGATTGGTTCAAGACCTGTGGATCAGCATTTAAAAGCTTTAGAAGCTTTAGGTGCGCATATTGAAGTTGAAAATGGTTATGTCCATGCTTCAGTTGATGGTCGCTTAAAAGGCGGTGAAGTTGTTTTTGATATGGTGACTGTTGGCGGTACCGAAAACATCTTAATGGCAGCAGCATTGGCAGAAGGTGTTACGACTATTCGTAATGCAGCACGTGAACCTGAAATCACTGACCTTGCTCAAATGTTAATTAAAATGGGCGCCAAGATTGAAGGTCTTGATACAGATACTCTTATTGTAACTGGCGTAGAAAGTTTGCATGGCTGTGAATATGCTGTTGTTGCTGATCGTATTGAAACAGGTTCGTATTTAGCAGCTGCTGCAATTACGGGTGGGCGTATAAAAACAACTCATACAGATCCAGCATTGCTTGAGTCTGTTTTGGATAAGTTTGAAGAAATGGGTGCTGAAGTCACTCGTGGTGATGACTGGATTGAACTTGATATGTTGGGTAAACGTCCTAAAGCTGTAAGTTTTAGAACTTTGCCACATCCAGAATTTCCAACTGATATGCAAGCACAACTAATGGCAGTAAATGTTATTGGCCGTGGATTTGCGACAATCTCTGAAACGATCTTTGAAAATCGTTTTATGCATGTTCCTGAGTTGTCACGAATGGGCGCTAATATTCAGGTGGAAGGTCACGATGCTGTTGTAACCGGAGTTGAAACCTTACAGGCAGCACCTGTTATGGCAACAGATTTACGTGCTTCATTCTCTTTAGTTCTGGCTGCTTTAGTTGCAGAGGGTGATACCTTAATTGATCGTATCTACCATATTGACCGTGGTTATGAACATGTCGAAGAGAAGCTTCAAGGTTTAGGTGCCAAAATTAAGCGAGTAAGTTAATGAATGATGTAAGAAACGATGATCCTAATTTTGATGTGATGGGTAATTTTGATCATGGTTTGACCTTGGCATTAAGTAAAGGGCGTATTTTAAAAGAGACGTTACCTTTATTGGCTACAGCGGGTATTAATTTGCTCGAAGATCCGGAAAAGTCTCGTAAGCTCATTTTCCCTACTACGCATAAACAAGTACGTATTTTGATTTTACGTGCGTCTGATGTACCGACCTATGTGGAAAATGGTGCAGCAGATATAGGTGTAGCAGGTAAAGATGTATTGATGGAGCATGGTGCTCAGCATGTATATGAGTTGCTTGATCTGCAAATTGCTAAATGTAAGTTAATGACTGCTGGTAAAGTAGGCATGGAGCATCCAAAGGGTCGTTTAAAAATTGCCACGAAATATGTCAATCTTACACGTCAGTATTACGCAAGCTTAGGTGAGCAGGTTGATGTTATTAAGCTCTATGGTTCTATGGAGCTGGCACCTTTGGTTGGTTTAGGCGATTACATTGTAGATGTGGTTGATACTGGTAATACTTTAAGAGCGAATGGTCTTGAGCCATTAGAAGAGATTTGCAAAGTATCTTCTCGATTAATTGTAAATAAAGCCAGTTTTAAACGTAAACAAACTTTGTTAAATCCAATCATTTCACAGCTTGAGCAAGCTGTTCAATCGCGTTAAAAGCAATTTCCCATCATGCTTTTGCGATAGTTAAGCCAGATGATGCCCACAAGCGCTTAGAAAAAGAGTAAACTTGCTTTTTCTTTTTCGCCTTGTGGGTAAATTGATGCGACGTTTATCGACTCAAGATCAGAACTTCAAACAGGTTTTTGCTGAGCTTTTAGCATTCGAAACCGTGAACGATCTTAATTTAGTGCAAACAGTAGATCAAATTATTGCTGATGTTCGTCAGCATGGTGATGATCATGTTTTAAAGCTCACTCAACAGTTCGATCGACATCCTGCGCATCAATTTTCAGATTTAGAATTATCTCAAGAACAACTTAAAACTGCTTTTGATAATTTAAGCCCAGAAATTCGTGATGCTCTAGAGTTAGCAGCAAAGCGTGTTCGTACATTTCATGAAGCTCAGAAACAAGATAGCTGGACTTATATAGATGAGTTGGGCAATACACTAGGACAAAAAGTTACGCCTCTAGACCGTGTCGGTATTTATGTGCCTGGTGGTTTGGCCTCTTATCCATCTTCAGTTCTAATGAACGCAGTACCTGCTCATGTTGCGGGTGTACCTGAAATTATTATGGTTGTTCCAGCACCGAATGGTGAGTTAAATCCATTGGTTCTTGCCGCAGCTTATCTTGCGGGAGTTAGCCGCGTATTTACCATTGGTGGGGCACAGGCTGTAGCAGCTTTGGCTTATGGTACACAGACCATTCCACCTGTAGATAAAATTACTGGTCCGGGGAATCGTTTTGTAGCAGCTGCTAAACGTGCTGTATTTGGTCAAGTCGGCATCGATATGATTGCTGGACCTTCTGAAATTTTAGTATATGCAGAAGGTGAGAATAATGCAGATTGGTTAGCTATGGATGTTTTATCCCAAGCTGAACATGACACAGTGGCTCAAGCTATTTTTATTACTCCTGATGAAGCTTTACTCAATGCAGTAGAGTTGGCAATTGAAAAGCATTTAAATGAATTGCCAAAAGCAGATATTGCGCGAACTTCAATTGAAAACCGTGGTGCTTTGGTATTAGTTAAAGACCGTGCAGAAGCAATTCAGTTGATTAATCAGGTTGCACCAGAGCATTTGGAGCTGTGCTTAGATGATGCCGAAGCGATGAGCGAAGATATTCGTCATGCTGGAGCAATTTTCATGGGGCGTTATACACCTGAAGCAATCGGTGACTATTGTGCGGGCCCAAATCATGTATTGCCGACATCTGGAACTGCTCGTTTTTCTTCTCCTTTAGGCGTTTATGATTTCCAAAAACGTTCGAGCTTGATTATGTGTTCGAAAGATGGGGTTAAAACGTTAGCTAAAACAGCCGACATATTAGCTGTCCAAGAGAACTTAGATGCCCACGCACGCTCAGCACGCTATCGTTATCAATAAGCTTATAAACCTTGTAGTTTTTTAATTATTACTCAGGGCTGATTTTCAGCCCTTTTTTGAGATAAGACCATGACTTTATCTACAGCACAAATGCGCTTTTGGAGTCCAGAAGTTCGTGAATTAGAGCCTTATGTTCCTGGTGAACAGCCTAAAATTCAGAATTTATTGAAACTTAATACGAATGAAAACCCATATCCACCATCACCAAAAGTAGTTGAAGCAGTTCAAGCTGTTTTGTCTCAGCAAGCTGATGCATTGCGTTTATATCCAGACCCAGATGCAACAGCTTTAAAACAAGCGATTGCTAAGCAACAGAATATTGAGATTTCTCAGGTTTTTGTGGGTAATGGTTCAGACGAAGTACTTGCTCATATTTTTAAAGCATTTTTCCTTCAAGACGAACCTATTCTTTATCCAGATATTACTTATAGTTTTTATCCAGTTTATAGTCAGTTCTTTGGAACAAAGACTAAAGAAATTCCACTTAATGAGAATTTCGAGATAGAGGCTAAGGACTATATACAACCAAATGGTGGGATTGTTATTACAAACCCTAATGCACCAACCAGTATTGCAATCGGTTTGCCTGATATCGAGCAAATCTTAAAAGCAAATCCAGATCGGGTGGTGGTGATCGATGAGGCTTATGTTGATTTTGGAGCAGAATCCGCAGTTGGTCTTGTAAATCGCTATGAGAATTTGGTTGTTTGTCAAACAACTTCGAAGTCTCGTTCATTAGCTGGTTTGCGCGTTGGTTTTGCAATCGCTCAGCCACATTTAATTGCAGCGCTTGAAGCTGTCAAAAATAGTTTTAACTCATATCCTATTGACCGTTTTGCAATTGCAGCCGCGGTAGCTTCTTTTGAAGATCAAGCTTATTTTGAAGAACAACTTCAGAGAGTTATTTCTAGTCGTGAAAAGCTAGTAGATAACTTAACTGCTTTGGGTTTTAAAGTTTTGCCCTCTAAAGCGAACTTTATTTTTGCTTCACACTTAACTCATGATGCAGGTCAACTCGCGCAGCAATTACGCGAACAAGGTATTATTGTGCGTTATTTCAATAAGCCTCGTATTAATCAATTTTTGCGTATTACAGTGGGTACTGATGAGCAGAATATGCGTTTAGTGCAAACGTTAAAACAAGATATTCTTTAAGTTTTATTCTGCTGTGCTGTTCATCAAGTTCAGCATAGCAGAGATTTTATCAAGGCTTTCTTGATATTCTGCTTCTGCATTTGAGGCAATCGTAATACCACCGCCGGCCCACAAAGAAAGCTGATTCTGATATTGTTGAAAGCTGCGGATAAGTATATTCCAGCGACCCGTTCCATCAAAATTGAAGTAACCTAATGTCCCGCAATAAGCACCTCTTGCTTCTTCTTCTAATTCTTCAATAATTTGCATTGCCCGAATTTTTGGGGCTCCTGTAATTGATCCCCCCGGTAAAGCAGAGAGCAACATTTGCATAGGGTTGATATCATCTTTAAGAGTCGCAACGATCTCACTTACCATGTGATGGACTTGATTAAAACTTTCAATCTCGAATAATTGTGTTGTTTTTACCGACCCAGTATTGGCATAAATGCTCAAATCATTACGTAATAAATCAACAATCATGACATTCTCTGCCTGATCTTTTTGCGAGTTTTTTAAAGTTTGTTTAGAAATAAAATCTTTTTCAATATTCTCATATCGAGGCATGGTTCCCTTAATCGGTCGGGTCTTGATTTGTTTATTTTGATTGAATTCAATGAAGAGCTCAGGGGAACAACTTAATAACTCAAATTGATCTAATTTTAAATAACCTGCATATGGTGCATTAGTAAGATTCCATAAATCTTCAGCTTTATTTAATAAAGATCCTTTAAAATCAGCTTTAAATTCTTGGGTTAAATTAATTTGATAACAATCTCCAGCTTTAATATATTCTTGTATTTTATTAAAAGCCTCAAAATATTGTTCTTTAGACCATCTTGGTTGAATAGCATTCTTTAATTCAAATGTATTTTTAGAATTATTGACAATAGTAGTCTCTAATTCTTTTTCAATATATGTGACGAGATCAAGAGCATTTTCTTCATCGCTAAAAAAATACCAGTCATTATCTATATATTTTAAAAAAGAACGATATTGGCCTAAGAATAAAGATGGCTGTATATGATTCTGACCGTTAATAAATTGATGTGCAGCAAAATCATAACTAATAAAACCAATATAGCCACCGTTAAAACTTGTTATCGATTCACTATCTTTATTTTCTTTTAAATTATTTTCTTTAAGTTGAATAAAATCTAATAACTGATTCGATTTTGATATATTTTTATATTCATTAAAATTTTGACGCTGAAAAATTAAATTATTTTTATTTTGAATAAGAATGTATTGTTGAGGAAGAAAACCAATAATAGGATTGTTATTGTCATTTAAATAAATGAGCCCAGTTAATCCTTGCAAATTTTTTAAAATCTCGGCAGCATTTTTACCATGTAATGAGATTTTTTTCTTTAACTGAGACATTTTAAATAAGAGAATAGTTAATGAGGGAAATATTAGTTTACTACAACTTGTGGATCGTCAGGGAGAAGACTTATGAAGGAGGTACTTTTCGCTGATAAAATAGTCGAATTTTAGTGTGGGATTGGAGTTGTATTTGGAAGCTAAAAGCGGAATAAATTGGGTGTACCGTTTGTCGGGTAGTTGGCAAAAAATGCACAACACTAGTTGAACAAAAAGTAACGTAGATGTAATTTAGTAATTGCTAAGCAAAACTACTCAAGGATTGGAAGTTTCGGTTGCTATATAAAGAAAAATGCAACTTGAGACAATGAGAGTGGTTAAAGTCAAAAAATAAATGCTCTTGGGAGAGTGCTCAATGAAAATGTTCACTAAACTTGCTTTAGTTTCTTCTTTAGCTATCAGCGCAAATGCAATGGCAATGCAGTCAATGGACGATGCTGCGCTTAGTGCTGCTACAGGTCAAGATGGTATTAACATCGGTATCGCTTTAGGTTCTGGCGGTGTTTCTATCGATAAATTATATCTACACGATAATGATGGTTTGGCAACGTCAACAGGTATTACTGGTGCATCAGGTACTGGTGGTGCAATTGCAATCAGCGGTGTTACTCTTACTCAAACAGGTACAGGTAACCTTTTAGATTTAGCAATTGATACGAATGGTGCTTCGGGCTCAAATGGTGCTTTCTTAAACGTTGCTGCAACAGTAGGTGCCGTTGATATTCATGTTGGTTCAATTGGTGTTGGTACTTCGGGTACTTTAAACCAGACAACTGCTGTACGTGGTATTACAGAAACAGCTCCAACTGAAATTATCTCTGGTTTAGATTTATCTTTAGGTCAGATTTCAGCGAATGTTCAGTTAGGTGCTACTCCACAAGGTGCAATGATCAAAGTAAATTCAAGTTTACAAGGTGGTTTAACACTATCTAACTTTGGTATTAATGATGCTGCTGGCGGCGGTAAAATTGTCCTAGATAAAGTAATGGTACGTGGTGCTGGTAATACTACTGGTGATTTAGACGTGAATGCGAATATTTCAGTTGTACCAACTGGCTTAAAAATCCAAAATAATAGTACTCAAGGCATGAATGTGTATGCGCAAGGGATTCACCTGGGTGCGGCTGCTAATGCTTCAATTGGTGATTTAGAAATTCAAGGTTTAAATGTAGGTACTTCTACAATTACAATTTCTGGCCACTAATTTAAAAAGTTCAAAATTAAAAAAAGCGCGTTTAATACGCGCTTTTTTTATTGGGGTTTTAATGAAATTTTTCATAAGAATTAATAATATTATTATATGTGTACTAGATATATTAAAAGTATTGATAATTAAGAATGAGAGTTAATTAACACTTTAATTAAAGTAGAACTATACATTCATCAAAAAGATTAAAAAAAAGCTGTTTTTTACAGAAAAAAAAGGTATCTTCAACACACAGGGATGTAGAGCTATTGCTCTAAGAATAAAATGAATAAGGCCGGTTAGGCCACAATTTAGACCAAGTGCTTATGTTAGAGATAGTTTTAGGCTCAGCATTGATGTATTACTTTGCGACAGAAGCCTTCGAAATAGAAAAAAAGCCACCGGGAACTGTTTATTATACAGAGACTGCCGATTCCCGTAATTTATCATTTCATCGAAATCATATTGAACCAGTCAAGATCAAACCTGCTGTAGAAGACCAATTCCGTGGAATTGTTCGGCAAGCATATGACTATAGCTGTGGTTCGGCTGCGCTTACCACTTTGTTAAATGGGTATGTCGGAACCAGTTTGACTGAGCAACAGACTATGAGCGGTTTGCTACAGTATGGCGAATATCAACGCATTATTGAACGCCGCAGCTTCTCACTACTTGATATGAAACGCTTTGTCACAGCAATCGGTTTAGATAGCGGTGGTTATCGTGGTGAGTTCTCCGATTTAGTTAAGCTTGGACAACCTGCAATTGTTCCAATTTCTTATGCTGGTTTTAAACATTTTGTCGTATATAAAGCTTATAAAGATGGGCGAGTCTATGTGGCTGATCCTGCATTAGGCAATATCAGCTTTGATGAAAATCGTTTTAAAGAAATTTGGGATAATAATACTTTATTTGTTATTTCAGTCCCTGAATCTCAGCGTAAAGATCTATTGGCTTTAAAAGATGCAGATATGCGTCATGTAGAGGATGCAACAGTCAACAGATATGCTTTTGTTGATGTGCAATATCCGACATTTAATTATGATCGGTTAGCAAATAAAGCCTCAACCATGAGACGCGTGTTAGATAACGATAATCACTCTGCGACCTATGGACTACCAATAGAAACCTATATGCGTCTTTATTACAAACGTAAATAGTCAAATTTTAATTTAGTAAAATAAATAAATTGGGTGGGAAAAACATGAATAATCGATGGATCAAGATGAGTGTATTGGCCTTAAGTATGAGTGCCATTACAGGGACAATCTATGCAGAGGATCAAGTACAGCAAGGACAAGTAGACGGATCGAGCCAAGATGTAAATGCAGCTAGCACAGAAAGTTCTTCTGTAGATACAACAAACTCGAATACAGCTATAGCAGGAAGCACAGTACAGCCGTCTGATACACCTGTAACTGATAATAGTACGGTACCCGCCAATGATGGTGGCGCGCATCAAGCGGCAACTGCATTACAGAAAAAAGAAGGTGATGCAAGCCAAGAGACGAATTTACAAGAAGTATTTACTTCAAATGAGCGGCAATATTCGTTAATTAAAAAAGGGGGCATCTCATCTTATTATGACCTTGATTACACTTATTACCGTGATACACGAATTGATTTAGCATTATCAGATAATTCATCTCAACTTAACCGTTTACGTGTCGAAGAAGATGCTAACCATACTTTGACAAATAGTTTTACGGTCCAGTATGGGGTTTTGGATAACTTAACTTTATCAGCAACTCTTCCTTTTGTTGCAAAGTCTGAAATTATTCGTGATACCACAACTGCTGGATTGGGGGATATTTCTCTTGGCGCTCGCTGGGAACCCTTTCCATTAAAACAAGGTCGGTTACCCTTGGTGCTTTTTGGTAGTTTATCGTCTAAGACAGGTGATAGCCCATATGAAATTGGTTTAGATGAACTTTCAACAGGTAAAGGTTACTACTCAGCTGGTGTGGGCGCGAGTACTCGTAAATATATTGATCCCGTTGTTTTATTTGCTTCAGCCTCTGCCAATTATGGTTTTAAAGAAAGTGGATTAAATCAAGCCCGTGGTACACGTACATTAACCTCATTTGACCCTGGAATTAGTGGCGGTTTTTCTTTCGGTTTTGCTTATTCATTTAACTACGATGTATCTCTAACCATGTCGTATCAGCAAAGCTTTAATATGAATGCTGAATTCCAGTTTGATAATGGCGACTCATATACGTCTCCAGATCAAAGTAGTGCGATGCTCTCTTTTGCTCTTGGTGTCCGTGTTTCACCTGAAACGATTGTTAATGGCACGGTAGGTATTGGTTTAACAGAAGATGCGCCAGATATTTCACTTGGTTTGTCATTCCCGCTAGATATTTTAGGTTTTAACAAAAAACAAAAATAAGGAGATAGGCAGGTGAAATATCCTAAATTATGTCCTTTAACGGCGGCAATTGTTATTTCCGGTTTTTCTAGCTTTGCCAATGCTCAATTAGGACAAAACCTAGCTGTTGATATTCGTTCACTATCGATGGGGAATGCTGTAACGGCAGATCCTCCAGGGATTAGTGCAGTTCATTTTAACCCAGCAGCACTAGCGAAAATTGATGGGTTACAAACAGATGTACAAGGTATTCTTGCAAACTTTGATATTCAGCGTGAGTTCTCAGCTCCTCCTGGGTACAACATTTTTGGTTATTCAGACGATCCACTAGTTTGTAATGATGGACCAGAAGTTTCTGCCAACATTTGTACAGATTTTAAAGGTTCTGTACATGGTGATGTCGAGTATGCAAGCTTATATGTACCAATTCTTAAAAAAATGGTTGACTTGGGAGCAGGCTACCCACTCGTTGCTCCTACAGCAGGTATAGCTTATAAACCACCAGGTTCAAAAGTAACCTATGCAACGGCAATGTATGCGCCTTTGGTAGCGGGTTTTGGAGCAGAAAATGGCAATCCCGGTAATTATATGGGACAACAGGTTGCAGTAGAGCGTATTACATATCTATCCCCATCTTTTGGTTATCAAGTAAATGATCATTTATCAATTGGTGCTTCGATTGGTATGTCGTATAACGCGATTGCTTTAAATACCGATTTACGTTTTCCTAATGAAATGATTGGTGTATTGCGTATGGTTGATGATGTGGTATGTGCACCATTCAAAGACAATAACGATATGATTACTGATCTGCTGTTATTGGGAATTTGTAATACGAAAGAAGGAATGAATCCATTTAATAAAATGGGTTCATTACAAGTTTCATTAGAACAATCATTAAGCCCTAGTTATAACTTGGGATTGCTTTGGGAGCCAACAGATGATTTTGGCTTTGGTATGGTATATCAAAGTGCTGCCAAGATGCGTCTTAAAGGCAAATACATGATTAATAATGCCAAAGCTCCCCAAGAGTTGGTTCAGGGATTAAACTCATCGGCAACTGGGCAAATTTTAGCTGCAATTCTTGGACTACCTGGATATGTTCCTGATACTGAGTCAGGTTTAGTCGCGATGGATTTAGAGTATCCTGCACATTTTCAGGCGGGTATTAAATATAAAATATTTCCAGATTTACAATTAAACTTTGATGTTGGATGGACGGATTATTCTGCTTGGGATAAGTTTAAATTTGAATTTGATAGACAGATTACATTATTAAAGATTGCCAAACTTTTATCGAATGATGTGACTGATAACTCTTTAGCATTGCCATTAAAGTTTACTTCACCATGGAGTTGGGGTATTGGTTTAGAGTATTCAGCAACTGATCGTTTGAAACTACGAGCAGGTTATGAACCGCGCGCTAGTGCTATTCCTAATGATAAACGTAATACCATGGTTCCGATCAATAATGCGCAATTATTCGGTTTGGGAGTAGGCTATCGTTTTGATACTGATACAGACTTAGATCTTTCTGTCGGTTTCTTACGTAGTCGTGACAATATTCCAGCTTGTAGTAGTACTTTATCGAATAAGTGTGGTGTCGATAATATTTTATTAAACCCTTATTCAGGTTTAGATGTAAAAACGAATACAAAAGTCACAGTACTTGGTTTGAGTTATAGAACAAAATGGTAAAACAGTATAAAAGGATGTTTAGCCCTAATTTCGCTATCTTAACCTTATGTGTTGCGATAGCGAATGTTTCTGTTTCTTATGCAGACGGATTCTATACGATTATAGGTCCCGATGGCCGTCCTATGATTGTGCCTAGTAAAAGAGTTGACCAGAAAAAACAAACCTCCTCTAAAATAGAAGAAACACAGCACCAAAATCCAACAACTAATATGATAGTTGTTCCCGCTCAAAAAGTGTTTAAAGAGGAAGCACGCAATACAGATTCACCAAAAAGAGTAGAGCAACAGCCACAAAAAAAATTAAATTCTGCACCGACTGCACCGACTGCACCGACTGCACCGACTGCACCACAAAAAGCTCAGAAAAATACTGGCGAAGCTACGGTCGCTGTTAGCGAATTAAAAACATCTGCGGAGAAAACTAAATCTCTCGAAAATGAAAAGGTTCAATCAGTCTCTAATGAGGAGTGGAAGAAAAAGCTTATTTTAGTTCCGCCGCCAATAAAAAGCATATCACAGGCAGCCCCATCAGCTGTCTCTTCACAGGATAAGTCTAAATTTACAACGATTGATAATATAGAATATGTAAATAATGAGTATCTTGAAGATCAAGAATTTAATCTTGAAGGTAAAAAGCGTTTTTATCTTATGCCTGATGGCTTAGGACGAACTGAGTCAGTAGAGCGTAAAAAAGGTGTGAGTCGATCAACTTTAGATCAGCTTTTTAATCGGCAGACTAAAGATGACGAATCTACTGTTGTATTGGCCCCAACATATATGCGGTTATCTTCGCAAGAGTTAGAAGCAGCTTTTGAACAAGACAAATGTTTTATTAAAGGTTATAACAAAGCAATTAAGACGCTTAGCATAAATAAAGAAGTAAGTTTATGGCCTCGTAAGCCATTGAAAGAAAAATTTGAATATGAAGTAGTACAGCTAAATCCTTCTGTTCAGCATTTAAAACTTATGTCATTTGCTGCTAGTAATGAGAAGCCTCTATATTACTGGCCTTTAGTTATCTTTTTAGATAATAAAGGTTGTATGTTAGAAGGAGTTAGTGGCTTTAAGAGTAAATCTTATCCTTCAACGATGTTACAACATTCATCAATTCAAGGCGTTTTGAAAGTACCACCTTCAGCACATTACATGATGATGACGCCTTTATCTTCTGCGGTAGATGTTGCAGAAAAAGAGTTAACAAATCAGGGACAAATTCAAATTTCCGTATTACGTTAAAAATAAGTAGGGTATCTAATGAATAAAAAAGTTTTATGGCCTTTTGCACTAACTACATTAGCGATTATGCTAAATGGTTGTGGTGGCGGTAGTTCCAATATTAGCGAAGATCCGAATTCTGGTACTAATAACGGAAATTTATCTTCAGGCAGTTGTACACCAACAACGAGTGACACGGGTGCAGAAGATACAACTTGTTTGCAATTCGCTTTAGATTACCCAATAGCTGGTATTAATTTCGATTGTAGTTCGGCAACAAATTTTCATTATGCGACTAAACTTTCAGGAAATGCGGTAATTGGGTCGTGCAAAGTAGGAGATACAGCACGTTTTTATGTTCAGAGTAAAGATAATAAAAAGGTTTTCTTAGGAAACGTTAATCTGGATACGATTGGGAAGTTTACTGCCGTGAATGGTAGGACTAAAGTGATCAATCCGATATATCTAAGAGTGCTGGATTTAGCAAGTGGTGTTACAGGTAAAACTCCAGCAACATTAGATAAAAATGATGAAACAGTTAAAGTAGCGATTGCTTTAATAAAAATCTTTCAAAGTATTGGTGTGGAAAATGGTGATAACCTGATTGGGGATATACAACCCACCCAACTTACAGATACAAAGAAAGATCAGCTTACTAAAATTTCTCAGAGCATAACAGCTACAGAATTAAAAAATGGTGCGTATGCGAATATTTTAAAACCTTGGTTAGATGTAGGACAAATCTCTGATGATGAAGCTTATAAGTTAGTTGTACAAACAACGAACTTAAGTAATGCTGGCATTTTTGAGTCATTCAATTTATTTACTAGTTCAAGTCCCATATTTCAAAACTATCAAGTCTTTTATGGGTGTAATAGAGCTATACAAGAAGAATGTTTTAATAACACAATTAACTTAAGACATTCAGCAGATGAGTTTTATTTATTATCAGACCGACAAGGTTATACATTAGGATATGGTTTGCAGTGGAAGGGTAATGCTATTGTAATAAACAATAAAGTACAAAACCCTTATTTGTTAACCTCAAAAGTTAAACCAGCTAGATTAAATGCAAATGCACAGAATGGTTGGTTAAATCCTATTAGCCGTGAGATTCAGCCAACTACTCCACTTCGTTTAAGCGCCTCTGATAATCCGAATGAAGATTTACAGATTTATCAAGGTAAATTCTTTAATGATTATGGAGTGGCAGGGACAGAACCATTCTATAAATACTTAACAAAACTCAGTACAGGTAATCCGCAACATTATGGCCTCTGGCGTCAAAATGTTGATGGTGATAGCTACAATGGGATATTGAGTATTGTTAAAAGCAGTCCTATTAGTTATCTAGAGAGAAGGGTTTTCAAAACTTCTGGTAACGTAAAGGTGGGAGAGAATTATATTTTTCCTCTTTATGCGACTCTGACATTTAATTTTTCAGATAAGACGATTCAACCTGTAAATTTAGGTATTGTTATTGATGAACATGGGGATATTCGTACTGATATCAAACCTAATTCAACAACAAATGATATGTCAGGCCAATGTGCGACTGTGTCTGAAAATAGTTTAGTGGATAGTAATGGCGTACAACAATATCGAATTGGTACTACAGCGGCGACAGTTGATGATCCTTCAAATAGCCAACAGTCTGTTTACGTTCGTATGATTTTATCTAATCCAAAATTTGAGAATATTGATGGTGCGATGGTTGGGGTAACTTTTGTAGGCGTTTCTCCGGGGCCTGCGAAATTGAATCTATTTAATTTATTGGCAAATAAGGTAGATAGTACGAGCATTGATTTCGATACTAATACTGCTTGGTTTAATCAACATGCGGCAGCTCAAGAAAGCTATAATACGCTTAAGGATGTGCCTGCTCCAACCGCTGCGGATAAAGCTTTGGCTCAACGTAAATTTGGTACAGTAACAATCAAATTGGCGAATCAATCTATTCCAGCTTGTAAAGCAATTAAAACTAAGTCTTAACATATTAAACAAATAAAAAAGACCGCCTAGCGGTCTTTTTTATTATCTAATTGATTAACCCGTGTGGTCTAAACGAGTACCCAAAGTTTCAAGATGCATTGGAAAAACTTGTTTTTTTCGGTCTTCAAAATAATGTCTTAGTGTGTGTTCAACGCTAGGGAAGGCAAGTTCTCCCCATGGAATTTCATGTTCTTCAAAAAGACGACTTTCAATACTTTCTTCGCCTGCACCAAAAATTCCATCTTTCAGCTGTGCTTTAAACAGCACATAAATCTGGCCAATACGAGGAATATTGTACATACAATAAAGTTGTTCTATTTCTATCTCGGCTTCTGCTTCTTCACGAGTTTCGCGTGCTGCACCTTGTTCCATGGTCTCGAACAATTCCATATAACCAGCAGGTAACGTCCATAAACCATAACGAGGTTCAATCGCACGACGACAGAGTAATACTTTGTCTTCCCATAACGCTAAGGCACCGCAGATTACTTTGGGGTTTTCATAATGGATATTGCCACAATGAGTACAAACACGACGTACTTTATGATCACCTAAAGGAATTTTTTGTTCGGTTTTATGCCCACACGCTACACAGAAACTCATAATTATCATCGAGTATAGAGATGACTCAGCATAACTGAATTTTTAGACTTACGCATCAACTCTATGTCTTAAGTTTATTTTTCAGATATGATGCAAAGAGAGACAGAATAATAGGTGAATGGTATGGAAGAGCACTTGCTAACACAAAAGTTACAGCAAAGATTGCGCTTTTCCACCCGCATACAAGAAGCACAAGCAGCAGTACTGATTGCGATTACAAATGAAAATGATCCTAAGGTATTGCTTACACGCCGTTCAATACATATGAACAACCATGCGGGGGAAGTTTCTTTTCCGGGTGGAAAGCGTGACCCCAGTGATACCAGTAATATCGTTGTAGCGCTAAGAGAAGCTCAGGAAGAGACTGCTTTAAATCCTTTTGATGTGCAGTTGCTCGGCGATTTGCCAATGCAACGTGCACGAAGTGGTTTGTCTGTAAAACCGATCGTTGGGCTTATTCCTCCAGAGGTTCACTTAATACCTCAGCCTACCGAAATTGATCGAATTTTTTTTGTACCTTTGCAAGAATTAATTGATACAAGACCCATGCCTTATGAAGTACGTTATGCCCATCAATCTTTATACTTTCCAAGTTTACAGATTGATAATGAAATTATTTGGGGTTTAACTGCTCGTATGTTAGTTGCTCTGTTTAAATATGGATTGGGTTATCAGAAAGAGTGGCCATTTTTACTCAATTCACCAACATTTGGTATACCAAAATTTTCTCATAAGAATAAATGATCAGGATTGATAAATTATGATGTATAGCTATCAAGGACAGCATCCAAAAGCATTATATGAACCATGGGATGGTTGGGTTGCTCCAACAGCAACGCTAATTGGGCAAGTGGAATTAGGTCGTCAAGTCAGCATTTGGTTTGGAGCTGTAGTACGTGCCGATAACTGTGTAGTTCGAATTGGTAATTTCTCTAATATTCAAGAAAATTCTGTATTACATACAGATGCTGGGCTTGAGCTGAATATTGGTGAATATGTCACGGTCGGACATAAAGTCATGCTGCATGGCTGTACGATTGGTGATAATAGCCTGATTGGTATGAATGCCGTGATTTTAAATCGAGCTGTGATTGGTAAAAATTGTATTATTGGTGCGAATGCCTTAATTCCTGAAGGGAAAATCATTCCAGATAACTCAGTGGTGATGGGATCACCCGGCAAAATTGTTAAAACTTTAGATGAAGATGGTGCTGCAAAAATACGGTTGAGTGCATTGCATTATACTGAACATTTTAAAAGCTATAGTGATTTAAAAGAATTTCACTTTTAACTCTTTTTTAGCAAAATATTTTTTATGCCAAGTTAAATCTTGGCATTTTTATTTAGACAGAGAACGACTCGCCTATCAGAGCCGAGTGGGGTATCATAACTCCCGTTTTTAATCTGATTTAATACTAAGGTTGTGCATGAAATTGCTGGCGTTGGAAACTGCAAATGAGCAGTGTTCTATCTCATTAGTCGATGAAACCCAAGAACTGTTTTTTCAACTCGATACGCGGGCGAAAGCACAAACTCAGACCATTCTGCCTATGATTGAGCAAGGGCTACAACAAACAGGTCTTGAGGTTGCTGGTCTGGATGCAATTGCCTTTAGCCGTGGGCCGGGTTCTTTTAGTGGCGTCCGAATTAATGCAGCTGTGACTCAGGCTTTGGCATGGTCACAAGATTTACCCGTTATTCCCGTTTCGAGTTTGCAAGCTTTAGCACAAGCAGCATACAGACTTGAAGGTTTGGAACAGGTGACTGCGGTTCTCGATGCTCGTATGAATGAAGTTTATATTGCAAGTTTTGTTCTAGATGAGCATGGAATTATGCAATGTATTGATGAAGAAAAATTAATGGGCTATGAGCAAGCGGCTACTTATGCAAAACATTGCTTAATTGGTTCGGGTGCAAAACTCCTTCAAGCTGATGCAGAGCATCAAACAATCACTGCAACTGCACAAGACATTGCTTCTATTGCACGTGTTTATGCAGCGCAAAAGCAGTGGGTTAATGCTGAACATGCTTTACCAGTTTATTTACGTGATGATGCATGGAAAAAAATAGCAGATCAGGGTAAAGCAAAATAAAGGCACTACTCATGCACATATATTTTGAAGTAGATTTTCAAGGCAAAGCACAGCACTACCAAGCTGTGCTTTGTTCTAGAGGTGTGACTGTCGATTTGCAGCCAGTTGAAAAGCTCAATGCACGTTTTTTGCGTTTAAATCCTGAGTTGGCACTTTGTGCAGATGAAAACGGGTTATGGTTATCTGCAAATGGCATGAAAATGCAGCCCGACTGGAAAGCCGAAATTTCCCGTTTAAAACGTGCAAGTCTTAAATCAGAAATGATTGCTCGGGCTTGTCAGTTAGGTGAAAAACCTATCTTAATTGATGCTACAGCTGGTTTAGGACATGATAGTTTGCTCATGGCTTATCTTGGCGCACAAATACAGTTGGTTGAGCGCCATCCGATTTTATTTACCTTGCTTGAAGATGCAAAAGCCCAAGCTGAACAAGATAGCTTTTTAAGCCAGTTTATGGATCGGATTCAACTGATCTTTGCTGACTCTGCAAGTTATTTACAACAACTACAGCAAACAGCTCAAATGGTTGATGTGGTTTATCTCGATCCGATGTTCCCACAGCGTGACCAGAATCATCAAGTAATCAAAAAACAAGCTCAAGTTAAAAAACAGATGCAGCTTTTACATCTACTTTTACCTGAAGATGGTGAGATGGATTTGGGGGATAATTTGCTGGTTTTGGCACAGGAAGTTGCTAAACGTGTAGTGGTTAAACGGCCACGCCATGCTATTTTTTTGGCAAATCAGGAGCCAGCTCATCAATGGCAAGGAGATGCTTGTCGTTTTGATGCGTATTTTCAGTAGGCTTATGTAAGGTTAGGTTTTATTGCTTGAATAATGCACAAATATATGTGATATAGTTCAAAAGCATGATTGCTAAAATTCTTAGCAGGCATACACTTAAGATGCCTGACAAAAACGAAATTTTTGAAAACCTTTTATGATTGATCTTAAACCCTCCATTAACTTTTGGCATGATTTTAAAAGCAACCAAATTGCCGGAATGTGGCTGTTTTTGGGATCAAGACGTTCTTTACAAATTGTACATCCATCAATTCTTCAGCTCATTGTCTGGGGAATTTTAGGGGGATGTACTAACTCTCTTTATAGCTGGCTTGTGGCTGGTCAAATCGGTGATTTCAATTCACAAGGTTTAATTGGTTACGCACTTTGGCCATTCATTGCTTTAATTGTCGGTATATTTTTATCACAGCGCACCAACCAACCTCGCTTAATGCTAGTACCTGCTTTACTTTGGTTGGTTCTAGATACAAATATCTTATTAATTCAATGTTTAATTCAGTATTTAGGTTCTAACGGTTATCTCAACTTTATTCCCGATGCTATTTATAACGGAATTTTACCGAGCCTATTCGTGGCTTTGTTCGTATGGCAAAGTTTAGCGGTGATTTGGGTTTTCTCACGCGAGCTCAAGTGGCCTTGGTGGGAACGCGCACTCGTCATGGTTGCGACTATTGCGACGATGGTGGTCTGGCAACTTTCTGTAAAAGATCAACCGATTTGGAAGGTCGAAGATTCGGCTCCAACATTTGCTGAAGATGCTTTGTATGCACAAAGTAAGCTGCTGAATGACTCGTTAGAGCAAGTCGAATATGGTGAGCAGGCAAAAAGCCATTGGTATTTTTTAGGTGTTGCTGGTGATAGTTATCAAGATGTTTTTAAATCGGAAGTAGTCCGTATTAAAGAACAGTTTGATACACGTTTCGGAACGATTGGGCGTTCGATGATGCTGGTTAATAACCCAGATACCCGCACAGAAATTCCGATTGCCTCTAAAACCAGTATAGAGTTAGCCCTACGCCGTATGGGGCAGCAAATGAACCGTGATAGTGATGTGCTATTTCTATATATGACTTCACATGGTGAACAGAATCACTTCGAAATTGAAAATGCACCATTAGATCTGGGGCAAGTAGACCCTAAATGGTTGCGTGAAACTCTTGATAAATCCGGTATTCGCTGGCGTGTGATTGTCATCTCTGCCTGTTATTCAGGAAGCTTTATTCCTGCTTTACAGTCTCCTGATACTTTAATTATTACTGCCTCTGCTGCTGATAAAACTTCTTTTGGATGTAATAACGAAGCTGACTATATTTATTTTGGTCGAGCTTTGTTTGATTTGGCTATGCGAGAGCAATCTTCGATGAAAGATTCGTTTAACACAGCTAAGCAAACGGTAACCAAATGGGAAGTGGCCCAAGGTGTAGAACCTTCAGAGCCTCAGTGGATGATTGGTAAAAATATGGAACTTATGCTACCTCAATTGGAAAAGTATCTATTTCCTCAGCAAAATACTGGTAGTGTAGATATTGCTCAAACAAAAACAGAGGCCAAAAACGATGCAACTCCTGCAAAAAAACCGCTGCTTTGAAGGTGAGCAACGTGTTTACCAATTTGAATCTCAGTTATTAAAAGGGCCAGCTAAGTTTGGTGTGTATTTGCCACCAGCCGCTTTAGAAGGTAGGCCTTGTTCAACTTTGTTTTATCTCGCTGGGTTAACGTGTACTGAAGAAACCTTTGCCATAAAAGCGCACGCACAACATATGGCGGCACAATTAAGTCTAATACTGATTACACCGGACACTTCTCCTCGTGGAGAACAAGTCGCTGCAGGGGATAATTGGGATTTAGGTCAAGGCGCAGGTTTCTATATTAATACAACGCAAACACCTTGGTCTGAGCATTATCAAATGGAAAGCTATTTGATTGATGAGTTATATCCACTCATTTTGAAAAGCTTTCCCGTAAACGCTCAACAAGTCGGTATCTTTGGGCATTCGATGGGTGGTCATGGCGCATTAACTTTGGCGTTTAAATATCCTGAGAAGTTCAAGTCTGTATCTGCTTTTGCACCGATTTGTGCACCAACTGAATGTGCGTGGGGTGAAAAAGCCTTTAGTCACTATTTGGGCAATGACCAAGAAAGCTGGCTTGCTCATGATGCCACAGCTTTAGTCTTGAAAAATGGTGCAGTGTTTGATGAAATTTTGGTTGATCAGGGATTGGATGACCAATTTTATGAACAACTTCACCCTGAAAAATTTAAGCAAGCATGTTTAAAAGCAGGACAACCTTTAACTTTAAGACAACATGCTGGCTATGATCATGGCTATTACTTTATTCAAACCTTTATGGATGAGCATTTACAGTTTCATGCAATCCAGTTAGAAAAGGTAAATGGCTAATTAATGCTGCCATTCCACCTGAAATTCTTGTTGAGCCATGCGGTTTAGATGATCAAGCACGACTTTTTCTAAGTGGTCATGGTCATCTAGCTGACTATCAATAGCAACGTTTAACTGCTCTGGTGCAGGGACAAGCGTAATGGTTGCTGTAGGCATTAAGATTTTGAAATCTTGTTCAGTCTCTTGTACTTCAAATTTGTGTTTCCAATGATTAACTAGACGTTTTGCAATACGTTTACCATCATTTGTTAATAGATGAGTTGTGCTTTTCATTATCAATCCTCACATTACTTTAATGTACCTTAACAAATTCATTTAGCGCTTAGCATTCTAATGTTGCAACGTTACGTTGCAAGTTTGAAATGTTGCGATTTGAGCAAGGAAGAGCAGGCCAAGTAGACGGTTTTTTGTTATAATTTTAAGCCTCTCCTTAAACTCTTAGCCAGGTCATCCACTTATGTCCAAGCCTTATTTGATTGCTCCTTCTATTTTATCTGCCGATTTTGCTCGTTTAGGCGAAGATGTAGACAAAGTGTTAGCCGCAGGTGCAGATGTAGTGCATTTTGATGTAATGGATAACCACTATGTTCCAAATTTAACTTTTGGTGCTGGCATTTGTAAGGCTTTAAAAAATTATGGAATTAAAGCGCCTGTTGATGTGCATTTAATGGTGTCTCCGGTTGACCGCATTATTGGAGACTTTCTGGAAGCTGGTGCTGATATTATTACGTTTCACCCAGAAGCCTCTCATCACATTGACCGTTCATTACAGCTGATTAAATCAGGTGGTGCAAAAGCCGGTTTAGTATTTAACCCTGCAACGCCATTACACTATTTAGATTATGTGCTTGATAAAGTTGACCAAATTTTAATCATGAGTGTGAACCCTGGCTTTGGTGGGCAAAAGTTCATTCCAATGACCTTAGAAAAATTGCGTGAAGCTCGTAAAATTATTGATGCGAGTGGTCGTGATATTCGTTTAGAGGTAGACGGTGGTGTTGGCCCTGCAAATATTCGTGAAATTGCAGAAGCTGGTGCAGATATGTTTGTTGCTGGTTCAGCCATTTTTGGTCAACCAGATTATAAAGTTGTAATTGATCAAATGCGTGCAGAGCTTGCGAAAGTAGGTAGTGTAGACGCTTAAAAAAGTATGCTTAATCAAGGGTAGGCTTGTGGATAACTTTGTTTATAACTGTATGGATAACTGTGTTGATAACCATATGGATAAGATGTTGGTAAAATAAACAAAATTAGATCAACTGCTTATTCTCTAGGCATAATGTATGAAAAAAGAACGTTTTGGCGTTCTTTTTTTATGCGAGTTGGATATTTTATTACCTGATTTTTTATTAAGCTTTACTAAAAAATAACCAGTGTAAAAAACGATAATATTATGTGGACACCTTTTAAGAAATATATAGATGTAAAACTGTAAAAGTGTCATGAAAAATAAAGCTAAATTTGGTTTAATAAGATTTTAGTAAGAGATTTAGATAATTAATGACGATAAAAATCTTAGCGGTAGATATGGATGGGACTTTTCTTAATTCTAAGAAGCAGTACAACAAAGCACGTTTTTTAAAACAGTACGAACAACTCAAACAAAATAATATTCATTTTGTGGTTGCCAGTGGTAACCAACTTGCAAAGCTTGTTACCTACTTTCCAGAAATTAGTCATGAAATTGCTTTTATTGCAGAAAATGGTGCACATGTTGTAGATGCAGGGCAAGAAATAGCTTTTGCTCATTTAAGTCACCAACAATTTATTGAGACATTAAAAGCAATTGATTCAACCTATACGTCTAAAATGGTGATCTGCGGAAAGCAGAGCGCTTATGTACACAAGTCTATGCGAGCCGATGACTATGCTAAGGTCGCTCGATACTTCGAAAAGCTAATAGTTGTAGAGGATTTTTATGCATTAAATGATTTAGTGTGCAAAATTACTTTTATTGCTCAGAAAAACGAAAGTTTTGCTATTTTTCAAGATCTTCAGCAGCAAAGTTTTGTTGCAGATCGATTGTTAGTTCCCGTTTCAAGTGGTTTTGACTTTATCGATCTTATTCTTCCTGACCAGCATAAAGCACATGGTTTGAAGCTTTTATTAGAAAAATGGAAGGTTGAACCCAGTCAAGTCGTTGCAATTGGCGACAATAATAATGATATCCAGATGATTAAAGCAGTGGGTTATGGGTTTGCGGTTGAAAATGCAGTAGAAGCTTTAAAAGCAGTAGCACCTTATGGGGCTGCGAGTAATGAGCAAGAGGGTGCATTGCAAGTAATCGATTTAATGCTTAAGCATGAAGCTCCATTTTCTTAATTGATGAAGATCAATTGCCTAGAGTTGAAAATTGTATATCAGTAGAAACTTGGTTATGCTAGTACTATTAAGATTATCCGTTTGCTCTAGGCAATATACGACAATGGCCCTACAACACCTACGCAAGTATGCTTGGTTTGTGTTCCTAATGACTTTGGTCATTGGGTGGAGTGGTGTGTCTATTGCTCAGACGCCTATGCAGCATGATCTTCACACTATGCCATGTCATAGTGAAAAAATGACTGATCACTCTGTACATGTTCAAGCAGATGATCAGACTGTATGTCATCAAACCATGACACAGTCTCTTCATTCGCACGGTGAGCATTGTAAGGACTGTAACCCTGTACATTGCCAAATCGTGAATCTGGCATTGCAACAAGCTGTACCAGACCTTGAATCATCATTTATTCCAATATCGTCTCAATTTAGCAGTATTTATCAGGCTCAGCATTTAGCTGGATACTGGCAAGAAATTTTACGTCCTCCTAAAGCTTAATCCTTTCTTACTTATTTTTTAATTAAAAAGGATTACAGCAATGTCTCATAAAACAATTAGCAGCTTAGTCGCTGTATTTGGGCTATTGGTTTCACCATGGTCCCTCGCGGCAATTAAGGAATATCACCTTAATATTAATGAACAACAGGTCAATGTTACTGGCCAACCGCTAAAACGAATTACCGTAAATGGAAAATTTACAGCACCACTCCTTGAGTTCGAAGAAGGGGATGACGCTGTTATTCATGTGCATAACCAATTAAAGAATCAGGATACGTCTTTGCACTGGCATGGTTTGTTATTGCCAGGCTTAATGGATGGTGTACCGGGTTTTAATAATTTCAAAGGAATTGCTCCAAACGGAGATTTTGTTTACCGCTTTAAGGTGAAACAAAACGGCACTTACTGGTATCACGCCCACAGTAAAGGCCAAGAACAAGATGGCTTATATGGCCCACTCGTGATTTACCCGAAAGGGAGAACACCAGTTGCAGCCCATGAAAAAACTGACCGTGATTATGTTGTGATGCTTTCAGATTTTCATAATTCTTCTAGCGATAGCATTATGAAGAATTTGAAAAAATCTGCTGAGTATTATCAAAATCGCCGTGAAACCGCATCTGATGTCTGGAAGCAGGTTAAAGCACAAGGCTTAAAAGCAACTTGGCAAGATCGTTCGATGTGGAATCAGATGCGGATGTTAAAAACAGATATGTCTGATGTGACGGGTTATACCTTCTTAGTTAACGGTAAGACACCGCAGCAAAACTGGATAGGTGATTTTAAGGCGGGAGATAAAGTCCGACTACGTTTCATTAATGCCTCTGCAATGTCATTTTTTGATGTCAGAATTCCAAACTTAAAAATGACAGTCGTGAGTGCAGATGGGCAGCCAGTAAAACCTGTTGCAATTGATGAGTTTCGTATTGGCACAGCCGAAACCTACGATGTGATTGTTGAACCTAAACAGGCAAATTATCAAATTGAGGCTGAGTCAATTGACCGTAGTGGCTTTGCTATCGGTACTTTGCATGATGAAAATACTCAGGTGGTTGGTCCAATTCAAATGCCACAGCCACGTCCGCGATCTTTATTGACCATGGATGATATGGGCATGAGTCATGGTGATGGAGCGAGTGATGAACATGCTGGACATCAAATGAATATGCAGCATGACATGTCGACCATGCCTGAAATGAAAAAAGAGACAAGCCATGCCAATCATGATCATGCAATGATGAACATGGACCATGGCATGAAAGACATGTCATCTTACAAAAATGATCATTCCATGATGCAAATGAAGCACGACATGTCAGCTATGCCTGAAATGAAACACGATATGCAGGCAAAGCCATCTAGTGAGCATGATCACGCTATGATGAATATGAATCATGAGATGCCTGCTCAACCTAAAACTACAGTTAAAAAAGATGAGCCGGTGTATGGCTGGGCAAATGCTTCAACACCAGTCGGTATGAAAGCATTGCAGTATAGTGATTTGCAATCTTTAACACCTCAACCAGACACCCGTGCACCAGAACGCGAATTAGTTATTCGTTTAGGCGGAAACATGGAGCGTTATATCTGGACCATTAATGGCAAGAAATTTAGCGAAGCTGAGCCATTGCAAGTTAAATATGGCGAACGTATTCGCTTGAAGTTCGTGAATGACAGCATGATGGCTCACCCAATGCATTTACATGGCATGTTCATGCAATTGGAAAATGGTCAACAAGCTGAAAACTTGCCAAATAAACATACCGTTATTGTTCCACCAGGAAAGACAGTTACTGCATTATTGACAGCCGATGCCTTAGGAGAATGGGCGATTCATTGTCATTTGCTCTATCACATGAGTGCCGGAATGATGAATAAGTTGATTGTGGCTCAAGTGAATGATGGGCAACAGCTACCTCAAGCTCAATCGCCTGTTCAATCTGAAAATGAGAAAGGAGCTAGTCATGCGCATCACTAAGTTATTTTCTCAAATGATATGTTGCGGTGCTTTCTCGAGCATATCTGTATTTACTTTTGCTCAAGAACCTTTAACACATGATCATTTACGCGAACATGGTGGTCAGGTTTATCAGGCGACTACAATTGATACGGGCTGGACTCAAAATGAAGAAGGGGAAGGTAGTTTTTCTTCTGAATTAGAAAGTTGGGTGGGAACTGATGAAAACAAACTATTTATCAAAGCTCATGTTGAAAAGGCCGAGTCAGAAGATACTAATTACAGTGGCTCATTACTTTACAGCCGAAATGTAGCTGATTATTGGGATGTACAGGCTGGGGTAAATTACGAGCGTTTACAGCGGGAAGACAAAAAGCAAGATCGCTGGGCTGGTGTAGTTGGTTTACATGGCATGGCGCCTTACTTTTTTGAAACCGATGCATATCTTTATGCAGGTGAAGACCAGCTATGGAAGCTAAGCTTAGAAACTGAAAGAGACTTACTCTTTACCCAAAAGTTAATTGGTAAACCTTATTTAAAAGCAGACGTTGTTTTGCAAGATGAATCTCGCTATGCCAGTAAAACAGGTCTATCGAGTTTACAAGCAGGCTTTCAAACCCGTTATGAAATCAACAAAAAGGTAATGCCTTTTGTTGATTTCGGTTATGGCTATGAAAAAGGCTTAAAACAAACTGCTTGGCAAACTGGAACCGACTCTGAACATGGTTGGTATTATGGAGCAGGGTTAACACTTAAATTCTAATTGCAGAACAAAAAGTAAGCTTAACGACATGCCATTGGTTTATACTAATGGCATTGTTTTTTGTGTCAGTTATGGTGCACAGATGGCTTTAGAAAAACAAGAGAATCAAATACATTTAAGTAAAAGTAGTTCTAGCTGCGGGTGCTCAAGCATGCCTTCTCAGGAGTATTCTACGCCAAGTGAACTCGGGGCTAAGAAGAGCCAATGGGTGAGTTATTATCATATTCCTCACATGGATTGTGCAGCCGAAGAGCAAATGGTACGGATGGCTTTAGCCTCTTACGCTGACGATATTCAGGAACTTAATTTTGACTTACCGGCACGCCATTTGGCGATTTATCACAGTGCTCAAGCTGAAATGATTACCCAAAGCCTACAGCGTCTAGGATTAGGAGCCGAGTTACAACAAACGCAGCCACATTATGAACCTGTTGAAAAACCTAAAAAGGTTAGAACCAGTTCTTCAATGAATGCAGCACAAAAGCAAGTTTTACAATGGTTGTTACTCATTAATGGGGTCATGTTTGTCATTGAGTTTATGGCAGGCATCATTGCATCATCGACAGGGTTAATCGCCGATTCACTCGATATGTTCGCAGACGCTGCAATCTATGGTATTGCCTTATTTGTGGTAGGTAAAAATCTTAATGCTCAATTAAAGGCTGCACATCTTTCTGGTTGGTTGCAGTTCGGCTTAGCCATAATTGTGTTAATTGATGTCCTGCGCCGCTTTATATATGGCAGTGAACCTGTTTCAATTTTAATGATTTTAATTGGTGGATTGGCTCTTGCGGCGAATATTACTTGTCTTTATTTAATGAGTGACCATAAAGAGAGTGGGGCGCACATGAAGGCGAGTTATATCTTTTCTGCAAATGATGTCATTGTAAACTTAGGTGTTATTGTTGCGGGAATATTGGTCGCAATGACAGGTTCTCCTTATCCTGATTTAATTATTGGACTGATTATTGTTTTATTTGTTTTAAATAGTGCCCGAAAAATTTTACAGTTAAAAAACCAATAAGATTTTCTAAGACAGGCTAGCTTTAGATAGGGTTTGCCTTCATTTTTTATTTTAAAGTAAACTGAGTCCTCACATAAAGGAGGAACGACCTCCCCCATAATGGGTCATCATGTCAGGACGACCTGACAATATAAAAATTAGTGAATGTTATGGCTTGGGCTATTTTAATTTTAGCAGGTGTATTTGAAATCATTTGGGCATATTCTATGAAAATGTCTGAAGGTTTTACACGCTTAACCCCTAGTATTATTACCGTAGTTTTTATGATTTTGAGTGTAGTTCTACTTTCAATTTCAATGAAAACTTTACCTCTTGGCACTGCCTATACGGTTTGGACAGGAATTGGTGCAATTGGATCATTTTTAGTGGGCATATTCTTTCTCAATGAACCTATTGGAGCTATGCGAATGATTGCCGCTGTACTGATTGTGTCAGGTTTGGTTTTAATGAAAATTTCATCGCCGTCCTAAGAGAATAAATTATGTTTCTGTCTTATAAGTATATTGATTCGCCTGTTGGGCAATTAAAGCTGGTTGCGAATGAAAATGCTTTGGTGGCAGTACTCTGGGACAATGAAAATCCGAAACGTGTTCGGCTGGCTGAGCTGGTCGAACAACTTGAACATCCAGTTTTATTAAAAACTCAGCAGCAATTAGAAGAATATTTTGAAGGCAAGCGCTGTGAGTTTTCTTTGTCACTAGATTTCGAAGGAACCGCATTTCAAAAACAGGTGTGGGCTGCGTTACTCACCATCCCTTATGGGGAAACAAGAAGTTATAAAGAGATTGCACTTCAAATTGGTAATGAAAAAGCTGTACGAGCAGTGGGCGCTGCAAATGGGAAAAACCCGATTTCGATTATTGCGCCTTGTCACCGAGTAATTGGTGCGGGTGGGGCATTAGTTGGTTTTGCTGGTGGTCTTGATAAGAAAGATATTTTATTAAAGCTAGAGCAACAATGAGCCGTTTTGCGCTCGATTTTTTTAGACTTTTCTACTAAGCTGTTAACAATGATATTTCATAAAGAGTGTGCTTCATTGCATCGCTTTTTTGAAATATTAATCTTATTCATAACAAACTCTGGATGTTCTAAAAATGGCTGTCGGTGACGTAACAATGCCACAAATGCATGTGGTAAAAGGTGTAAAAATTGGCTCAACAGAAGCATATGTACGTTACCCAAACCGACGAGATTTAGTCATTTTTGAGTTTGCAGAAGGTTCAAATGTTGCAGGTGTATTTACCCAAAATGCATTTTGTGCTGCACCTGTTCATGTCTCTAAAGCCCATCTTACCCAAGGTAATCCTCGCTATTTAGTGATTAATACGGGTAATGCCAATGCAGGTACTGGACCTACAGGCTTGAAAAATGCTCAAGATACTTGCGCAAAATTAGCTGAGATTGCTGGGGTAAACAGCTCAGAAATTTTACCGTTTTCTACAGGTGTGATTGGCGAACAGCTTCCAATGGAACGTTTACTCGCTGGACTTCGACCTGCATTAAACACTTTGCAAGAGGCTGCTTGGTATGATGCGGCATCTGGCATTATGACCACAGATACAGTGCCTAAAGGCTCATCTGAACAATTTGAGCTAGATGGCATTACTTATACTATGACAGGTATTAGTAAAGGCGCTGGCATGATTCGTCCAAACATGGCAACCATGCTGAGCTTTGTAGCTACAGATGCACCTATTAGCCGTGATTTAGTACGAAGCTTATTAAAGACAACGGTTGAGCATTCATTTAACCGTATTACGATTGATGGCGATACCTCAACCAATGACTCTTGTATTTTTGTGGCAACAGGTCAGGCAGGTGGAGCTGAAATTACTTCAATTAACGATGCACGATATGCTCAAGTGTTAGAAGTACTGGCTCGTGTTATGAATCGTTTAGCACAGTTAATTGTACGTGATGGCGAAGGTGCAACGAAGTTTATTACTGTTGCTGTAGAAGGCGGTGCTAACACTCAAGAATGTTGTGATATTGCTTATAGTATTGCTCATTCACCACTCGTCAAAACTGCACTTTTTGCATCTGACCCGAACTGGGGCCGTATTTTGGCAGCAATTGGCTATGCTGGAGTGAAAGACTTAGACGTATCTAAAATTCAGGTATGGCTAGATGATGTACAAATCTGTAAGGATGGTGGAGCTGCCGAGGACTATACCGAAGAGGCGGGTGCGCGTGTTATGGCACAAACAGAAATTACCATTCGAGTTGATTTAGGACGCGGTCAGGCCAAAGACACGGTATATACCTGTGACTTATCTTACGACTATGTCAAAATTAATGCTGATTACCGTTCTTAAATATCAGTTATAATCAAGCCTCGACAAAGAGGCTTTTTTATTAGCCCCATCTTTTGATATTAAATGATTCAAGTTCTTAAATCATTTAAGCAGTAACGTTATATGCGAGCAGGTATGCCAGCATGAAGGATAGAGAAGACGTTTTATGAGTGATGCGACTTTAATTGCCAACGATGCAAAAAACATTGTACAAGCGCATTTAGACCGTTTAGGTGAGCCAAAAGACAACCGCTTAAGTGAAGAAGCAAAACAACAAAAGTTTGCTCAGATCGAAGCAGAGCTCAAAAAACGTGATGCTGTCCTTGTTGCTCATTACTATTGCGACCCTGAAGTACAGGAACTTGCCGAAAAAACAGGTGGGTGCGTTTCTGACTCTTTAGAAATGGCCCGTTTCGGACGAGATCATGCTGCCTCTACACTGGTTGTGGCAGGTGTTAAATTTATGGGAGAAACAGCAAAAATTCTGTCTCCTGAAAAAACAATTTTAATGCCGACACTCGAAGCGACGTGTTCACTCGATTTAGGTTGTCCAGTTGATGAGTTCACGGCCTTTTGTGATCAGCACCCTGACTACACCGTGGTTGTTTATGCCAACACATCTGCTGCTGTTAAAGCACGAGCAGATTGGGTGGTGACTTCAAGCTGTGCGGTCGAAATTGTTGAACATCTTGATAGCTTGGGCGAAAAAATTATTTGGGCACCAGATCAGCACTTAGGTCGCTATATCCAAAAGAAAACCGGTGCTGATATGTTGCTTTGGGACGGTGCATGTATTGTGCATGAAGAATTCCGTGCACGTGGCATTGCCAACATGAAAGCATTGTACCCAGACGCTGCGGTATTGGTACATCCTGAGTCGCCAGAATCGGTTGTAGACATTGCAGATGCGGTAGGTAGTACTTCTCAATTGATTAAAGCTGCGCAGACTTTGCCAAACGAAAGACTTATTGTGGCAACTGACCGTGGTATTTTCTACAAAATGCAGCAAGCTGTACCCAATAAGATTTTAGTTGAGGCGCCAACAGCAGGTGAGGGTGCAACTTGTCGTTCATGTGCTCACTGTCCGTGGATGGCTATGAATGAACTCGATGGAATTTTAGAAGTTTTACAAAAGGGCGATCAGGAAATACACGTAGATCCAGCACTCGCTGAACGTGCCAAAATGCCTTTAGATCGAATGTTAGCCTTTAGTGCATCGTTAAAGCGTTAAAAATCCTCAAAATGCTTGTTAAATATACATTTGATAAGGATTTTTAACTTTTTTTGACAATAGGTGTTGACGTCTGAGGGCGTCGCGCCTAGAATGCACACCGTACCGCACGATGTGCGATACAGCAAAAGCTGAGATAGATCGGAGCATAGCACAGCCTGGTAGTGCACCTGGTTTGGGACCAGGGGGTCGTAGGTTCGAATCCTACTGCTCCGACCACTTAAAATAATATTTTAAGATCGGCGAAGTATCGCATGATAAGCATCATCGGTTAAGCGCCTGTAGCTCAGTTGGATAGAGCATCCGCCTTCTAAGCGGATGGTCACAGGTTCGAATCCTGTCAGGCGCGCCACTCGGTAGCTTGGTACATAGAACTATTTGATGGTGGATGTAGCTCAGTTGGTAGAGCCCTGGATTGTGATTCCAGTTGTCGCGGGTTCGAATCCCGTCATTCACCCCAATTTCGGAGCATAGCACAGCCTGGTAGTGCACCTGGTTTGGGACCAGGGGGTCGTAGGTTCGAATCCTACTGCTCCGACCATATTCTTGATTTTAAAAGAAAATCAGATATTAAAAACCCTCTCAATTAAATCTCATAGTACATATTACCCATAGGACACCATGTGTTCATGTGTACATATATCTTACTGAAGCATTCCCAAATCATTCCCAGCAAAAAAATGATTTGAGTATGAAAATCATGCAAAACCCCTTATATTAAGCACCAATGAAAAATAATTGGGTTATGAAGATTTTGAAGTAATAAAGTAATATTTCCAAATAAATCATTTATATTCAATACATTAAACTATTTTTAAAATGTAATATTAACGTAATAAGCATGTAATTTATTTCTGTACAAATAAGTGTTTTTCAATCTAGATCCTGTTCAATAAAATCAATAACTTATAAAATATTACTTAACTTATTACAAGAAATTACACTTTTATGTAATCTAATTTATTATTAAATATTAATAGCTTAACTTCTGTTATTACATTATTACTTCAAATGAATTCGACTTCCTATTTAAAGCTATATTTATGTGCTTAGGTCTAAATATAGATTTAAATATTGTTCCGAAGAATTTTTGATAATGAAGTTAGTAATGTTCTAGAATAAAATTAGTCAATTGATCACAGATAACTGCTATGTCCTTTCAATCGGTTCGAAAATCTTATGATGAATATGTATTAAGGTTTGATTCATTTCCTGATCTAATTTTTATAGGTAATAACGTTTATAGAGATCTTTATGATGAATTTAAGAAAAATCCGAATTGGAAAGTATTATTTGAGTCAAAATATAAAATTGACGAAATAATGGGTTGTAAGGTAGTCATTGTCCCAAGTCATTACTATGATTACCGCTTTGATTTTTTTGAATTTGATGATCTCGAAGAATGCAAAAATAAGATTTTCGATGAAGATTTCAGAAGGTCTTCAGACTATCTGACCATCATGAAGAATTTACCCTCAATATATGATTGTAAGCTTTGGGAGGCATCACCTCCGACAAAGTCTGATTTTGATTATTGTTTAAATATTCCATTCGCAGCTATTGAACAATTTAAGTTGGAAAATTTAACTAAGAGTGAAATCGAAGAAAGAAAAAGTACTTACAAGATCAGAAAAGGGATTTATGAACCCGAATCTCGGTTTTAGTAATGTTGCAGTGAAATGCAGTATTAATAAGTTAAGTTTATAAGGTTCAATAGCCTAAGTATCAACGGTTCCTTCGTTTCTCGTTGCAGTGAAACGGGTTGCAGTAAAATAGCTTCATTTAGATGAACCGCAGGCGCGCGGGTGACTGCGCGGAAGCCAGTGGCCTGTGATTTAGATGATAATTATTCTCATTTGTGTGGGGTTGCCAAAATCCCATAAAAAAAGCCAGCATTAGCTGGCTTTCTTGTTTCTAAACGATTATGTGACGTTTTTTAAATCATACTCCTTAAATCTAATGACCTCGTCACCAGCCCACTCATTGAGCTGTTGCATGCGTGACTGAAGTGGAAGGATTTCATTTTGGTAAAAGACTTCTGCTGCATCCTTAATTGATCCAAAACCACCCGTATTATTTGGAACGATACCCATGAGTTGTGGAGGTATGCGAAGTGCTGCCAAAGTATCATCACGGGTGATAGATTTAATATTTGTGAAGTCATCTTTTGCCGCAATTTCGGAAACAGGCAAGATCTGGATACCATCCTTTTTTCCACCAGGTGCATAATAAAATAAATTACGGAAGTTGCCTGGTCCTTTACTATCCTTTAGTGCCTGACGTAAGGCTGTAATATCATTCGGATCCTGTGCTGCATCATTCACATATAAGATGAACCCAGCATGAGATCCATTGTTGTAGTACTTACGACGGAATAATGTCGCCGATTCATTGAGCCATGCGCTTTGTAAAGCAGATATGTATTCAGGTGCTCCATAAATTTCCTGATCAATATCAGTTTCTCGAATATGACAAACCCGATTATAAAACTCAAATTCTTGATAGCCTTTATGGTCATCACAAAGTAAAAAGAACTGATCAGAATATTCACCACGACGCATGTATTTTGCTAAAGCTGGTTTATATTGAATGACACTTCCGAGTCGTGATTTGATTTCTTCTAAGTAGGTATTACCACACCAAACATAATCCAATGCGACTTGTTCAAATGCTTTTCGATTCAACTTTGCATGTGGAATAAAAAGGTTAGCCAGAAAATTACGTTTAAAAATAATTCCGCTATTTAAATATGGTGTCGATTTATATGATTTGGCTAAGCCATTCATACTAACCTGTGGTTCATACCATCGGCCATTAAACCAAGATTCCATGTAATCTGATAATTCATTTCCATTAAGTACTGGAACTGCATCACCAAAAGTAAAGGCCATTGATTCTTGTTTATTAGTTGATTTGCTCTGAAAAACTGGTAGTTGGCTTTTGGCAAAACTGACTAAACTTTTTGCTGTCGATAGGGGATTCATTAATAGATCTCCATGAAAGATTGATTCATTTGTGTTTGGCCTTCAAGTGGTTCGTTATAAAGTGCATGCATGAGAGACCAAGCTAGATCCGCATGTCCGATTTCTTCAGAGCGTCCAGCTGTAAATGTCATTTGGCGCTGACTTGCTGTAAGAGTTTTTTTAATGCTCATTAAGGATTGAGAAAGGTCAGTCCAGCCTGCGTCATACTCCAAACGCCCATTTCTGATTACATCCATTGTTTTAAGCACAAGCTTTGTTTTGACTTCTGGTGAATAGCTGAACTCGGTGACATTTGGGAAAAATTGTTTAACTAATTGAGATACACCAGTTCCCATACCTGTTATATCGATGCCGATATAAGTCACGTAATAGCGTAGGGTTGTTTGGCGAATCATCTCAGCTTGATTTTTAAAATCCATTCCTCTGAATTGGATTCTTTCAAGTACTCGAAACTTTCCACCAGGAACAGGGGAGGGAGCAACAACTACTAAGCCAGCACTATCACCGCTTTCTGCTGGGTCATACCCAATCCAGACTGGGTTATTTCCATAAGGTCGACTATGAAATGGTTTGTAGTCATCGCCCCAAACCTCCCATGAGTCAACCATGCAAGGTTGGAGCATCGCTAATGGAAAAATAGATGCACCATCATCAATAAATTGGCACATCAAAAGGTTTGCAAATTCTTCAGGTGAATATTCGAATCGCAATTCTTCAATATCGAATAAATCACACCCGCCATTTTCAGCGTCTAATATCGTAACGATTTGACGCCACATCCGGTCTTCACATAAACGACCATTTTTCAGTGAATCATGTGATACATCGATATCAAGTCTTTGGTCTTTCGGTCGACCACGGTTATTACGTGTTCCAGTCCAGAATGTATATGCTTCATGTGCCATCGTCGAAGGCGTTGAAAAATAGGTTTTACGCCATTTTTTATGCAAAGCCATTGCTGACGCGACTTTGTTTAATTCATTGAAGCCAAATGTCCAGAAGAACTCATCGAAATAAAAGTTACCGTGGTGACCTTGGGCCGTTCTGTAGTTTGTACCTAAAAATGACAATGAAGCCTGATTATTATCTGGGAGTACGATTGGATCTCCGACCAATTCAACTCCGCATGCCTCATAAGCAAAACCTTTAATATATTCTTTGAAAATATGGGCCTGAGCTTTTGAAGCAGATAAGAAAATTTGATTACGGCCAGTTTTGACTGCATCGACCAACGCTTCCCGAGCAAAGTACCAAGTAGCGCCAATTTGACGACTTTTTAAAATTACTCGAGTACGTTGATTGCCTGCTTTATACCAATCGCGTTGATAGTCAAATAAGCTATCTTCAAAAGCTGAAATAAGTTGTTCAACTTGTTCTTCAGTAAACTGATTATTTTCTTTTTTCTTCTTGGGCGCTGCATTACGCTTGGCAATATTGGGATTAAGATCCGCTTCATTACCACCTTCTTTATAACGTTCAATCCGGGCAAATTCTTTATAATTTTTAAATAATTCGCCTAGCTCTTTATAGTCACCACTCGACTTCTTATTCTTCAGCGTAAGTGTCATTAAACGAACTGTTAATGCTTCTTCAACACGACTATCAGATCGTGTCTTGTCCCACTCTTCTCTGGTTTTCCAAGCCTGAACTGTACGTTCATTTTCGTCTAGCGCTTCAGCTATATCGACAATTTTCCAGCCAAGCCAAAAGAGAAACTTGGCTTTTAATTTGTTGTCGAGTATCAGCTCAAGATTAGCTAGTTGTGAGAGTTCGTTCATATCTTGCGGATTGATTTGATTTCATCCGCAAACGATGGCAGGCAAGTTCTCTTTTATCAGTCATGGCAATTTGTATGTCAGTTATATACAAGCATGCTCAATTGCTACACATAACTAATATTGCCCATTCTGCACCTATTGAAATTGCCCAAAAAACCTTGCAACAGGTACAGCAGAATGACTGATAAAACACAGCCGAAAAAATTTAAATCGAAATGGTTTCGAGTTGCCGTGGCTGGTGACACTACAGATGGTCGTGAAATTCAACCTGAATGGATCATCCAAATGGCGCAAACTTATAGTCTGAATACGTATGGTGCGCGTATTAATTTAGAACACATTAAAGGGCTTTCACCTGAAAGCATTTTTTGTGCTTATGGTGATGTACTCGCAGTAAAAACAGAGAAAGTTACAATTAATGGCGAAGAAAAAGATGCTTTGTATGTTCAGATCCAGCCAAATGAAAATTTGATTGCTTTAAATCAAAAAAATCAAAAAATTTATACGTCTATCGAAGTCGATGAAAATTTTGCAAAAACTGGCCAAGCCTATTTAGTAGGTCTTGCGGTTACTGATAGTCCTGCATCACTTGGGACAGAAATGCTCTCATTTGCTGCTGGGGCAACTGAAAATCCACTCAAAGCGAAGAAATTACGTCCTGAAAATTTATTCAGTGCAGCACAAGAAACAAAGCTCGAATTCGAAGAAGTTAAAGAGTCATTTGCTAGTGACTTGGTGAATAAAGTTAAAAACTTATTTAAAAATCAAGAACAGCAACAACAGCAGACTCAAGAAAACTTCAGTCAAAACGAACAGGCCATCCTAGAAATTGCCCAGCAAACAGCTAATCAAGGTGCTGAATTTTCTGAGTTCAAGAATAAATACGAGCAGCTGCAGTCTGATTTTAATGAACTAAAAAACAAGCTGGATCAAGAGCCTCAAGGACAACAACGTCCACAGTCAAACAACAGCAAATTTACTGAAGAAGTCGGCGAAGTCGACTGCTAATTCAGTCGGTTTAAGCACCCAATTAATTCATATTTAGAGTAAAAAAACATGCGTACAGATACACGTACTAAGTACAATAAAGTCATGATTGAGTTAGCAAAACTCAATGGTGTAGAAAAGGTTTCACAAAAATTTAATGTGACTCCAACGGTTCAACAAAAACTTGAAGATAAAATCCAAGAATCTTCTGAATTTCTGAAAAAAGTTAATATTTTTCTTGTTCCTGAACAATCAGGTTCAGCAGTTGGTCTTGGTATTTCTCGTCCTATTGCTTCACGTACAAATACAGATGCTACTGAACGTCAAGCAACTGATCCAACGAGTATGGATGAGCGTTTTTACTTTTGTCGTAAAACGGATTTCGACACAGCAATTAAATATGCAAAACTTGATCAATGGGCAAAATTCAAAGATTTTTATAGCCGATTCCGCGGTGCTATCGTAAAACGTCAAGCACTTGACCGAATCATGATTGGTTTTAATGGTACCAGCATTGCGTCCAATACAGACATTACTGCAAATCCTTTATTGCAAGATGTTAATAAAGGCTGGTTGCAAAAGATGCGCGAAGAAAACCAATCGCGTGTGATGAAATCAGGTGCTGTACTAAACAAAATTACAATTGGTAAAACAGGTGACTATAAAAACCTAGATGCACTTGTAATGAATATTGTTGATGAAATGATTGATGATGTTCATCAAGGAAATCCAGATTTAGTCGTAATGTGTAACCGAAAAACTGTTTCGGATAAGTACTTCCCACTTGTAAACAAAGACCAAGACAACTCTGAAAAATTGGCTGCGGACATCATCATTAGCCAAAAACGTATGGGTGGATTGCCTGTTTACTCAGTACCGTTTTTCCCTGAAGGAATCATCTTTGTAACTACTTTCGATAACTTATCGATTTATGTTCAGGAAGGTGCCCGTCGTCGTACAGTCATCGACAATCCAAAACGTGACCAGATCGAAAACTATGAGTCTTCAAATGAAGATTATTACATCGAAGATCTTGGTCTTGCTTGTATGGCTGAAAACATCGAAATTCAGCCGGAGTAATTCAATATGAACTTGGCTCGAAAGCATTTCCAACAGCATCAGGCCAAATCCGCAGCTGAAACAGCTGCGGAGTTCGGTACCATGCTAAATACAAACGCCTATGAGCAGCAACTTTTGCAGCTCAACAGTGATAAGAATCGTCTCAAAAATATTCAGTCAAAACAAAATAAAATCGAACTGAAACGCCAGTTACTTCCAAATTATAAGCCATATATTGAAGGCATTTTAGAAGTGAAGCCTGGTGTTCAAGATGCAGTTATCACTGAGATTTTAGTTTGGGCAATTGATATCGGTGAATATGAATTTGCACTCAATATTGCTGAATATGTTCTTGAACATGGCTTGAAGCTACCAGATCGTTTTGAGCGTTCTGAAGCATGCTTTATTACTGAAGATATTGCTGATGAATTTTTAAAAACTCTTAAAACCGATGTTACGGTAGATATCACTGTATTAGAGCGTTTAGAGCAGCTAATTACAGATGAATCATTGGTTCAGTCCAAGCGTGATATGCCTGATGAAGTTAAAGCCAAGCTTTACTTAGCCTTGGGTAAAACTGAAATGCGTTTTGTCACTGGTGAAGAGTTAGTTGATTTAGTGCATGCGACCCGTGCTCGTGATTTCTTAGACCAGGCATGTAAGCTCGATGACAAATGTGGCGGCCGTACTGATCTAAACAAGATGACGAAACTAGCCAGTAAATTGAATGCAATCTTTAATAAAGATGAATCTCAATTATCTGAACAATCTACACAGCCAGAAGCCACTAATGTTTTATTAAACGAAAACCCAGTGGTTAATGAAGCAGAACAACCAGAAGTCGCCAACGTTTTGTTAAATCAAAATGGAACGCCAGTGGTAGATAACCACGGCAGTTTGGTACCGACATCTGAATAAGTGCCCCGCACCGCACTGGAGTGCAATGGTCGTGATCTTCACATCACAGTAAATCTTCAACGAGCCATTGCCCCTCCCAGTGCACTATGAAGGAGATCTACATGGGATTTGTCGCAAATGGTGCCGTTACACCAAGCAATATCATTATTTCCAGTGGCACATTCTTTCCTGATATTTCTCTTGATGAAATACGAAGTGTTGTTCGTATCGACGGATCCGTCACTGATTTTCGTTTAAGACAAGTTATCCGCGAAGAAATCATTGATGTAAATCGGCTGCTTGCAAGCCTTGTGATGAAAGCCGAAAAACTGGTGGATTTAGCTGTTAATCAGATTGACGGTAAACCAGATACTGAGGTTCTTTACCTGTCAGCGGTCTCTAATGGGGTGGCTGCAAAAGTAAATGAAAACTATCGAAATTATGACAGTACTAACTCTGGCGTTAAAAAATCGGAAGTAACTGAATGTTCAGTTGAAGATTATCGACGAAATAAGCAATGGGCAATTCAACAGCTTAAAGGTGAAAACCATAGTGTTGTGGAGTTGATATGAAAATGAAAATTTCATCTGTAGAAAAGCATCAACGTACTCATAGCTATCGATTTGACCAAAAATCTTTAGAGCGTTTGGCTCTTGAAAAAATAGCAGCAGAGTTAGGTCTAGACTTAACCAAAAATAGTTTAAAAACTGAATCCAGAATTATCCCTAACTCTGGGGGCATTAATCCAACAACTTATGAGTGCGAAGTTTCAATTATTGAAAACTTGGACTGTAAGGATTAGGCCATGAGTAAAACCATTACAGCAATTCAGAACGATACCGTCGATTCAATATGCTGGCGATATTACGGACGCAGTTCAGGCGTGGTTGAAAAAGTGCTTGAAGCAAATCCCAATCTAGCTGATATCGGTGTTTTTCTACCGATTGGCACTTCAGTGATTCTTCCTGATATCGATACACCACAACAAATTAAACAAACTGTCCAACTGTGGGATTAATAATGCCAGAACCAACTACAACAGCAGCTGTAACAGCAGTATCAATTAGCGCAGCTTCATTGCTCCCATTCGTAAATGGTAATGCATTACTTGGAGCAGTTTTCGGAGCAGCTCTTTTTGCAACAACGAAAAAAGATTTAAAACCTCTACAACGACTTTCAACAATGATTATTGCTGTGGGTTTTGGATATTTGTTAGCACCGGAAGTGACTACCCGAACGTTCATTACTAATGATGCTACAGCAGGGATGATTGCTTCTATTTTTTCATTACCAATTATTTTAAAAATTATGGTTTGGGTGGATCAATCCAGCCTAACTGACATCTGGAATAAATTTCGTGGAGGAGGTAAGTCATGATCGAAATTATGTTTCAACTGATTGCTCTTATTGCATACCTGATCTGTGGCCTACGAATCATTTGTTTTGATGCTGAAGGGCTTCGTCACCGTCATGGCTTTTCTATTTTAGCCACGATACTTATTGCAGCTTTTATTGGTCAGTCAATTCACATCCTGTTTTTTAAAGATCCAGTCACTTTATGGGATGCAATTTTTGCAGTACTTCTGGCCGTCCTTATTTGCCGTGCGAAAGGTAATGTCGCAAAACTTATCTGGAGTACAACATGATTTTAAAGTTCGGATCAAAAGGTAATGATGTCATTACATTGCAGAAGCAGTTGAAAAAGCTTGGTTTTAAAGGCGTTAAAGGAAAAGAACTGTCCATCGATGGCGATTTTGGTGCATCTACTGAATTTGCTGTAATGACATTCCAAAAGCAAAAAAACTTAGTAGCAGATGGCAAAATAGGGGACAAAACAAGAGCAGCTCTATTTGACCAAGATACATCTAAATTTCTTAAAGATAGTGACTATAAAAAAGCAGCTGAGCGTTTGAAAGTTTCGGAGCTTACCATTCGTGTTTTTGGTGCAGTTGAAGGCAGGGGAGTCGGTTTTCTTAGTAATAGTAAACCTAAAATCCTGTTTGAACGTCACCGTATGTATGCATATTTAAGGCTGAAAAAAGGAACTGCTTTCGCTGACAAAATGGCTGATGAACGTCCTAATATTGTTAACCGTAAAGCAGGTGGATATCAGGGTAATGAAGCTGAATATGTTCGTTTGGAACAGGCAAAACAAATTGATGTTGATTGTGCTTTGATGTCGACGAGTTGGGGACAATTTCAAGTAATGGGTGAAAACTGGAAACAGTTAGGCTATGCATCTGTACAAGAATTTGTTGAACAACAGTTTGCTAGTGAGTCTTATCAACTAGAAGCTTTTATCCGATTCATTGAATGGAAAACAGGTACTTTTGATAAGAAAAAAGTCACTTTGATCGATGCGCTGCGAGCAGAAAATTGGGAGATTGTTTTCACACTTTATAATGGTCCAAATTATAAAAAACTTGGGTATCAGGCCAAATTCCAAAAAGAATACGATCATTTAGAACCTATTTATGGTGGGATCAAAGCAGCATGAAAAAACCACAAAGTTTAAGAGCACACTTACTAGCTGCTATCCCTGAACTATGTCGTGACCCAGATCGCATTCTTATTTTTGTTGATGAGGGTGCGGTGCGGAGTACGATGGCAAATGGTTTATCATTTGAATATGTCTATACACTGACCATGATTCTGACAGATTATGCTGGCGATCTTGCTGCAGTTAGTATTCCTGTGCTCGACTGGGTTCGAGTCAACCAATCTGAACTAATGGCCAATCTAGATAAAGTTAAATCTGGCATTAAGTTTGAAGCTGAAATTTTGGCAAACGATAAAGTAGATTTGGCAATCCAAATGCCATTAACTGAGCGTGTTATCGTTAAACAAACTAGTGAAGGTCTTAGTGTCGATTATCCTGACGAGCCGCAATATCATAAAGCTGAAGAATCAAAACAAGTTACCTTGTTTGATAAAGATGGTAATGAGCTTGCATCTTGGACCTCAAGAGATCCACAGCAAGAGTATTTTTTATAAATGGCTGAGCTTGAATTTCTTTCCGAGCATCTTAATGCGCTATTAACAACATTAAGTGATGCTGAACGTCGAAAATTTGCAATGATGATTGCTCGAAAAGTTCGTGCAAGCCAAAGCCAGAGAATTACACGTCAACAAAACCCTGATGGAAGTTCTTATATCCCTAGAAAAAATTTAAGAAATAAAAAGGGCCAAATTAAAAGAAAGATGTTCATGAAATTAAAAACAGCAAAATTCATGAAAATAGAAAAAATCCCTGATGGTGTGACTATTGGTTTTGATCAACGAGTATCAAGGCTTGCCAGAATTCACCAGGACGGCTTGGTCGATAATTTGAAATATAACGGTCGGACATTTAAGGTCAGATATGCTCAACGAATCTTACTTGGATTTACTGATGCTGAAGTTGAAATCATAGAAAACGATGTTTTAAAACTCTTCGATTCAAAATAAAACCACTTGTATATAACTGACATACAAACCAAACCAAATGCATTAAACCTTTAGCTGCATAACGATTGCAGCATGAACGCAGAAACCATCCGTCGTCTTGAAAATACGATCCGTTTAGGTCGTATCAAGACCGTAACCCCGTCTAGTCCTTTTCATACAGTTACAGTCAATTTAGGTGACATCGTAACTAAAGAATTACGTCTATTAAATTTGAGAGCTGGGAAAGACTCCACTCATGATCTACCAAGTAAAGACGAAGAATGCATTGTACTTAGTCCTTGTGGAGTCATCGAGCTTGGCATTGTTGTTGTTGGTTTGAATAACGAAGACTTTCCTACGCCATCACAAGATCAGAATATTAAGTTACGGGTATTTGAAGATGGTGCTGTCATTAGCTACGACACCAATAATCATTCTTTACAAGCAATCTTGCCAGCCAATGCAACCGCCATCCTAACTGCACCTGGTGGTTTAACTGTTAATGGGAATACAACCATTAATGGAAATCTCATCACCAATGGCGACTCAACAACAAACGGTAACGTCCAAACCAATGGCAGTACAGCCATGACAGGGAATAACACCGTTGGAGGAAGCCAATTAGTACAAGGATCAAGTCACTCAAGTGGAGACTTTAGTACAGAGGGTGATGTGAAAGCAGGTGAAATCAGTCTCAAGCTCCATAAAACTTCCGGTATTCAATCTGGTGGTGATACTTCAGGAGTACCAGTGCCATGATGTCTAGACGATCAGGTGTACCAATCACAGAAATAGAAAGCATTAAGCAATCGATTGAAGACATCGTTACCACTCCACTTGGTAGCAGAGTAATGCGACGAGAGTATGGATCTATCGTTGCCGATTTAATTGATCAACCCATGAGTGATGTTCTTAAAGTGAAACTTTACAGCGCAATCTATACGCCAGTATCGCGTTGGGAAGAGCGGATCAGTATCGAGAGTTTAAATGTCAGTGCTGTGTTTGCTGGTGGTATGCAACTCGATTTAGAAGCCGTTCATACCCTTACTGGCCAGTCTCTTAACTTAAATATTCCACTTCAAATGGGATCTGCAGCATGACAACTTCATCAACAGCTATTGATCTTTCACAACTTCCTGAACCAGCCATTGTTGAGCAAATTGATTTTGAAACGATTCTTGCTGCAGGTCTTCAAGATTATTACGATCGCATGGATTCAACTGGAGTTGAGTACACCAAACTCAGAGAATCAGATCCAGCATATAAACTGGCAGAAGTGTTTGCTTTTCGGGAAATGTTAGTTCGTCAACGTGCTAATGATTCAGCTAAAGCGGTGTTATTAGCCTACGCTTCAGGAACAGACTTAGATCATAAAGCAGCTGAAAAGAATTTAGAACGACGCTTAATTTCTGAAGCAACAGAAACATCAGAAGCTATTTATGAAAGTGATAGTTTGTTACGTAAAAGAGTCCAACTAGCCCCTGAAGGTTATACAACTGCCGGATCTGAAGGATCCTATTTGTTTCATGGAATGAATGCTGATGTAAGAGTCAAAGATATTGAACCTGTATCACCTGATAGAGGTATTGCAGCCATGTATGTCCTTTCTAATGAGGGTGATGGAGCTGCTTCAGAAGAAATTATTAATAGTGTTGATAAGGCATTAAATAAAAAATTTATTAGGCCTCTTACAGATTATGTTCAGGTTTACTCAGCAAGCATTATTCATTATCAGGTTGAAGCTGTCTTAGAAATTCAAGATGGTCCTGATAAAAATATAGTTCTTCAAGACGCTGTTTTAAAGCTTCAGGAATATGTTAATTCTGTCCATAAACTGAATACCAAAGTTTCTATTACGGGTATAGCAAGTGCCCTTCAACGAAAGGGTGTCATTGATGTTGATCTGATTTCACCAATTGCAAAAATTGAACCCGTATCTGGTCAAGCTGCTTACTGCAACGAAATAGCAGTCAGAATCAAGGGGGAATAATGTCTAAGTTATTACCTCCAAACTCTACGGTTTTTGAACATGCCTTTGAAGATGCGTTCTCACGTATCTCTAATGTACCAACGCCTGCCCGAACATTTAATGATCCTTTAGAAGCGCCTGAAGTGGTTCTACCTTGGCTTGCTTGGGAAAAATCAGTTGATGATTGGGATATCTCATGGTCTGAAGAAAAAAAACGGGCAGTGATTAAAGCTTCATATAACGTGCATTGTCATAAAGGAACCATTGGTGGTTTAGAAGCCGCTTTGGGTGCTTTGGGCTTTACTGTCCGTGTGCAGGAATGGTTCAACATGCAACCGCCTGGTGAACCCTACACATTCAAAATATTTATTGAAACAAGTAGTGCGGAAGTATCTCCCGAGCACTTCAAAAAGCTTTTTGCAATCATCCGAAATAATAAGAACTTACGTTCGCATCTAATTGACTCAACTCTCATTGTCACTAGTGAACTTCAAGCTGAAATTGCTTTATTCACTCTCATCGGCAGTGAATATGAATATTCAAATTATCCAGGCTCTCTAACTCTTGATGGAACTTGGAGACTTGATGGTACACAGAAATTAAATGGTATAAAGGTGTTCTAATATGACTGAAATTATTGGCCAACCACAATGGTCCCCAGTTCGATTACTTGATGAAAATGAATTAGCTATGGGGGGCGAAAATGGAAATATGAATGAACAGGCAAAATCATTAGTAAATCGTACTCAATTTCTAAAAGCTAATTCCGCTACGAAAGATGAAGTTGCAGAATTAGCTGGCGGAAATTACTCATTTGAAACATATGATTTAATGGATGCGGCTAAAACCAGTCTTTCAGAAAATTCTACGATTACCATTCTTGATGATCCTGATCCATCAAAAAATGGTCCTTGGGGATGGGATGGTAGCAATTTTACAAAATCAAAATATGATCCAGTTAAACTTTTACAAGAATTCTTTAGTAAAAATCCCTTAGTTACTCCTGTAATTTTATCGAGTGAAAATTTAAATAATATCAAGAAGACAGGAATTTATATCGCTAGAAATGGAACTCCCTCTACTGAAAATAGTTATCCACCAGGAAATGAACCTGGTGTTTTTGTACCTTACGAAATTGTCACAGGTTCTACTGGAACTTTGATTCCTCAATTTTATTTAACTTTTTCAGGCAAATTATTTATACGTGGTACTGATGGTAGTGGGATTACTTATAGCCTTTGGGAGCAAATTGGTACAAAGTCTCTTGTGGAAACATGGGCAAATGCTGTAAATCCGTTTATTCAACCATTAAATACGATTTCACATAATGGTAGATATTCGGTTTATTCGACCGATGATGTTTTAATTACAAATCATCCTGAAGCAGGAATACAATGGATTATTGATCATTTTGAAATTGGAAACGTAAAGCGACAAATTGCCTATGATCGTGCTTCAAATAGAGTAGAAACAAGGTCCCATTGGGGAACAAATGGTTGGACTACATGGGAACGATTAATTCTAGCATCTGAGTTAAATAATTATAAGGAAGAAGTCCAAAATATAATTAAACTAAATATAAATCCATTAGAAGCATTCAAAACAAGTTTGATTAATAAATTAAATAGTTTTGATTCTTTAATTTTTAAGCTTATTGGAGATTCGATTACATGGGGAATGGGTGTAAGTAATATCTCACCAACAGATCCCCGAACAGGTTATTTAACAGATCCCCGAAATAAAATGGACCCTATATCACCAACTTGGGCTAACTTATATCTACAATATTTAGCTTATGCATTCGGAGATCGGAGTATAACTGAGGATGCACCTGGCCGTGCTTATACAAAACGAAATCGTATAATTAGTTTTAAGCAAGATATAGATAAATTTGTTTTTAAAACTAATAAAGGTACTTTTGTTCCTAAATCTACAGTTTTAGAAACTATTTCAACACAACCCAGTAAAAATGGTGAAGCTATCAATTTACTAGGTTTGAATTTTCAGTCATTACGTCAAAATGAATTCTCATTTGAAATCACTTCAGACAATATTTCAATTATTTATCAGAAATGGAATATTGGTGATATCAACGATATTGTTGAAGTTTATATTGATGAAACACTAGTAGGTACATTTAATTATTACTCTGAAACATCCTCATACGAAAATACTTTTTCCACTACATTTGAATATGGCAAACATAAGGTCCGCGTCAAGAATATTGCGACAAATGTAAACTCTTATGCTCATATACAGTGTTGCCAAACAATACAGAAGATTTGGTTAATTAATGAAGGGATCAGTGGATCAAGTACTTTGACTTGGTTAGACCGAAAGTTATTTGAAGATACTATTACTGAATATGATGATTTTGTCTTGATGATGCTTGGTACAAATGATCGTGGTACTGCTGGAGGAGAATCTGGTTTTGAAACTAGATTAAATACTTGTATTGATAAAATTAAAATTTTGTCTAATAGCAAAGCTAGAATCTGTTTAGCCACTTCAGCACATGCTTCCTTATCAAATGAATCTAATCCTGTTTATGCATTCAAAATGAGAATCGTAGACCAAGTTATTTCTAAAGTTGCAGAACAAAGGAAATTACCACATATCAGTCATTACAAATATACATCAACAGCTATGATTGAAAACCAACCGATATTTACTTCACCTGATTTGTTACACCCAAATGATTTAGGTAATAAATTAATTTACGAAAATTTGAGAAATACTCTATTCATTAATTAGCAGGTGTGAACAAATGAAATATAAAACTATTCATACAACATTAGGTTTACAGCTACTTGCTCAGGCTGAGTCAACTGCTACTCAAATTCGTCTCACACATATGGCTGTGGGTGATGGCGGTGGCCAACCTATTCAATTAAGTCTAGACATGACAGCTTTAGTTCGTGAACGATTTAGAGCGGTAGTAAACCGTGTTTATCCTGATCCAGAAAATGATTTGAAATTTACTGCTGAACTGATTATTCCTGCTGCTATTGGCAGTTTCGTTATACGTGAGATCGGTATTTTTGATAGTAACGGTAATTTATTTGCTGTTGGTAATTTACCTGATATCACAAAACCAGTTGCACAAGATGGTATTACAAATGATACGGTTTTCCGTATTCCTTTTTTTGTAAAAAATGCTGAAAGTGTTGAATTAAAAATTGATCCAAATGTCGTGATTGCTACACATAGCTGGATCATTAATACAATTAACACTGCCAAGCTTTTACCTGGTGGTACCACTGGCCAAGTTTTAAAAAAGAAATCAAATAATGATGGGGATGTAGAGTGGGGAAATGCATCTGAAGTTAATATTTTTGTTGATTCAATTGAAGAGCAGCAAGTATTGGCAGCCGATCAAACCCATGTGACCTGGTCAACAGTTACAACTAATGGTTTAGCTGTTTACATCAATGGCATACGCTTACATCAAGCAACTGGTGCAGATGGCTGGACGGCAAATGGTGCGACTGAATCAATATTAGGTAAGTCATATCCAGCTGGTACCAAAATATTAGGTGTACAAAATGATCCGCTTGGATCTGCACCTTATCCTTTGGCCAAAGATAAAAATCTAGCAGATGTTCCCAATAAGGTTTTAGCCCGTCAAAATTTGAATGTGTACAGTAAAGAAGAAGCCAAAGCTAATGGCCTACCAGCTGGAGCAATCGTTTACTTTGCTATGAATAAAGCACCTACAGGTTTTTTAAAGGCAAATTTTGCAGCTGTTTCAAGAACTGTATACGCAGATTTATTTGCTGCTATTGGAACGATGTATGGCGCTGGAGATGGGGTAACAACTTTTAACGTGCCAGACGGTCGCGCAGAATTTGTTCGCGGTTTAGATGATGGCCGAGGCATTGATGTTGGTCGTGTTATCGGTAGTCGACAAAGTCAGCAAGTGCAGAAGCATAAACATCTTTCTCTGGGGGAAGCTGATCCAACAATTATTTGGCCATTTGGTGCATCCCCAAGTCTCGGTAAGCTAGGTTCGAATGGTGGTACTGATTGGGATAACCGCTATTACTATACAAATGATGGTTCTGATGTGGGAGATGCACAGCCAAATCCATCAGGGGTGATTGGAGACGAAACACGTCCACGTAACGTTGCTTGGCTCTGCTGTATTAAATATTGATTGAGGACATTATGAACGAGAAAATAGTTTACCAGTACAATCAGGCTGGCCTTTATATTTGTAAAACTGCTGCAGATGAATCTCCGCTTGAACCTGGTGTTTTTTTAATGCCGGGGAACAGTACTGAAACTTCACCGCCTGAAGATTGGCCAGAAGATAAATGGCCAAGGTTCAATGGTAAAGGTTGGGATTTAATTCCGAAGCCCAAAGTACCAGAGCCAATCTCTCCAGAGCAGAAGTTAGCAGAGTTTTTACAGAGTAACCCTGATGTAGTAGCTTTAATCAATAATTAAGAGCATTTGTATATAACTCATATACAAACCTTAAAACATGACTTAAAAACGCCAATTTGTAAGCCTGTGATCTGAAAACCAACCAGAATACAGGCTATTTTTATGGCTCTAGATTATCACCACGGTGTCAGAGTTTTAGAACTCAATGATGGCACTCGTCCCATTCGTACAGTATCCAGCTCAGTGATTGGTATGGTCTGTACCGCATCTGACGCAGATGCAACAAAATTTCCTTTAAATACACCAGTGCTATTGACCAATGTACAAGCTGCTTTAGATAAAGCAGGGGATCAGGGTACGTTGGCACGTTCACTTCAAGCAATTGCAGATCAAACCAATCCAGCCACTGTAGTCGTGCGTGTAGAACAAAAAACTGATGCTGCTGAACAGACTTCTGAAATTATCGGTGGTTCGGTCAATGGTAAATACACTGGTATGAAAGCCTTGCTTGCAGCTGAAGCACAGCTTGGAGTGAAACCACGGATTTTAGGCATTCCTGGTCTTGATACATCTGCTGTATCAGTTGCCTTGGTCGCATTGGCACAAAAGCTACGTGGATTCGCTTACATCTCAGCAAATGGTTGCCAAACTAAGGAAGAAGCCCAAGCGTACCGTCAAACTTTTGGTGCACGTGAAGCAATGGTTATTTGGCCAGATTTCTTAGGTTGGGATACAGCGACCAACGCAACCACCACTTTTGAAGCGACTGCTCGAGCACTTGGCCTCCGAGCAAAAATTGATAATGAGACAGGGTGGCATAAAACACTTTCTAACGTTGCAGTTAATGGTGTGACGGGCATTAGTAAAGATGTGTATTGGCAGTTGCAAGATCCTGATACAGATGCTGGCTATCTGAACCAGAATGACATTACCACGCTTATCCAGCGTGATGGCTTCCGTTTCTGGGGTTCACGAACTTGTTCTGATGATCCTTTATTTGCATTTGAGAACTACACGCGTACTGCGCAAATCCTTGCAGATACCATGGCTGAAGGGCACATGTGGGCAGTTGACCTACCTCTTACACCTGGTCTGGCCAGAGACATTATTGAAGGCATTAACGCAAAAATGCGTGAAATGACTCTAAGCAATTATTTACTTGGTGGTGAGTGCTGGTTAGATCCAGTTATCAATACCAAAGAACTCATAAAGTCAGGCAAGTTCTATATCGACTATGACTACGGACCTGTCCCACCACTTGAAAACTTAGCATTACGCCAGCGTATCACTGACCGTTACCTGGTCGACTTTGCTTCGCGTGTAACAGCAGGATAAGGACTAGATCATGGCTCTACCAAGCAAATTAAAACTCTCAAACCTATATAACGAAGGTAATTCATATCTGGGACAAACGGGTGAAGTCACATTACCAAAGCTAGGCCGTAAATTCGAAAACTGGCGTGGCGGTGGTATGAATGGCAACGTCAAAGTCGATTTAGGTCTAAGCGATGATTCGATTGAAATGACGTGGAAACTCGGTGGTATCGATAAACTTGTTTTAAGGCAGTTCGGTGCAGCTACAGTCGGAGCAATCGGTTTACGTTTTGCTGGTTCATATCAGCGTGATGATACAGGTGAAACTACTGCTGTCGAAATTGTAGTTCGTGGCCGTCATGAAGAAATTGATTTTGGTAATGCTAAAGCAGGTGATGACACTGAAATCACTGTAAAAACAATTTGGTCTTATTACAAACTCACGATCGATGGTGTAGTTGAGATTGAAATTGACATTACTGGTCTTAAAGAAAAGGTTGGTGGTGTCGATATTCTCGAAAAGCACCGTGCCAACATCGGTTTAATTTAACTTTCCATCCCTCTGTTCATGCCCCGTGAGCAGAGGTTTTTTTATATATTTTTTGGAACGTCACTATGAAAACTTTAGAGCAAGTAGAAAACACTGCAACTATTAACCCTGACATTCAGACAGTAGATCTGGAAAAACCACTCATGATGGGTAGTTTAGAAATTTCATCATTAGAGATCCGTAAACCAAATGTTCCAGCATTGCAGGGTGTAAAAATTGCAGATCTTTTACAAGGGGATGTAACAGCAATTTGTGCTGTACTTCCACGTATTTGTACTCCTGAGTTAACTAAATCTCAGATTAATCAGCTAGAACCCGCTGATCTGGCTCAAATTGGTGGAGTTATCATACTTTTTTTGCAACCGAAATCGACGCGTGTTCAAGTATTACGCCAACAGTAGACGATGCAATAGCAAATATTGCGGTGGTCTTTCATTGGCCACCCCAAGCATTTATAGATATGTCACTCAGTCAGCTGATGCAATGGCATCAAAAAGCCATTGATCGTAATGGAAATGATGCCGAATGAAACCCTTAAAACTTGAAGTCCTATTTGGATCAAAAGATAGTTTAAGCCCAGCTCTCAAGTTAATGATTGGAAGTAGCAATGCTGCTTCCAAAGCATTAAAAAATACCCGTGATGAATTAAAACGACTTAATGACCAACAAAAGCAACTCGATTCTTTTAAAAAGCTCAAAGAGGACGTTAAACAAGCCTCTACTGAACTAGAACGTAATAAAAAAATAGTACAGACATTACGTGAGCAATTAGCAGTTAATCCTGATGCAAAATTGACAAAAGAGTTAAAAAAAGCTGAAACCCAAGTTAAGCAATTGACTAAGGTTGTGACTGAAGGTCGACCACGTCTTATTGAGCTCAGAAATGAACTAAACAATGCTGGCCTAAAGTCAAAAAACTTTGCTGAACAGCAGCAAGAATTAAAAGAAAAAATTAGTGCCGCGAATACATCGATCGACAGTCAAAAAAATAAGCTCGAAAACCTGAACCGTATCCAAAAATCACATAGCAATATGTCGGGGAATGTTCGTACTGCAGCTATGTATGGTGCTGGCATGGCTGCAACTGGTACAGCTGCCTTATATCAAATGCGTAAACCACTTGATGAATCCAAACGTGTAGATGTTGAAGAAAATCGTATTGCCTCATTAGGCTTTGGTAAAAAAGCCACAGATGAAGCGATTCAATACGCTAAGGCAATGAAAACTTTTGGTACCAGTACGCTTGATAACTTATCCCTGGTCCGTGATGGTGTCACAGCTTTTGGTGATGTACATCATGCTCAATGGGTAGCTCCAACACTGGCCAAAATGAAATTTGCAAATGAAGCCATGTACGGTGATCACGGTGTAGAAAATGAAAAAAAATTCATGGATATGCTTAAAGTCATAGAAATGCGTAATGGCCTAAAAAGTAAAGAATCATTTACAGAACAAGCCAATATCATTCAGCAAGTCATCACGGCTACAGGTGGACGTGTGCAGGCTGAAGAATGGCTCAACGTCATTAAAACAGGTGGTATTGCAGCAAAGGGCATGGATAACAAAGCCTTTTACTACAAAATGGAACCCTTGGTGCAAGAAATGGGAGGTTTCCGTGTGGGTACATCCATGATGTCTGCTTACCAAAACTTATATCAGGGTAGAACCACGCAGCGAGCAGCTGCAAATCTGGATAAATTTGGTCTTATCGGTGACTATTCAAAAGTTAAGCATAACAAGACCGGAGATTTATCTTATTTAGATATTGGTGCAATCAAAGGTGCAGATCTCTTTAAAAAAGATCAATTCGCTTGGATGGAAAAAGTTTTAGTGCCGGCACTGAATGCCAGAGGTATAACAAAAGAAGGGGATGTCATTGATGCGATCGGAAGTATCTTCAGTAACCGTACTGCATCCAACTTATTTTCTCAGATGTATATGCAACGTGCCCAAATTCATAAAAATGCCAAACTAAATGAAGGTGCATTCAATATTGATCAGCTCAATACACAGGCTCAAGGCACAACATCTGGTAAAGAATTAGAAGCAAGAGCAAAACTTAACGATGCATATTTACAGTTTGGCCAGACTATTTTACCGATCTATACCCAAGCATTAGTGATGGCAACAAATGCGATGCAAGGTTTTACCGGGTGGATGCAACAGAACCCGACTTTGGCAAAAGCACTAGGTACAGGCCTACTGTTGATAGCTGGAGGCTTAGTCGCTATTGGAGGTTTACTTCTTGTTTTCTCACCACTCATTTTAAGCATGTTAAGTCTGCGGCTCATGATGGTGACATTGGGTGTGCAAGGGAGTGCATTAAGTTTTGCATTCCGACTTCTCCTTTCTCCTTTTTCATTATTAAGAGGAGCGATTACTGGAGTCGGATCTGCATTAATGTGGTTAGGGCGCTTAGCGATGGCACATCCACTTTTAGCTTTAATTACTGCAGTCGCTTTTGGCGTTTATTTGATTTACAAAAATTGGGACACTATTGGCCCTTACTTCCAAAAAGTTTGGACCATGATTAAAGGGTTCTTTCAAAGTGGTATTGGCAATATTTCTGCAACTATTTTGAATTGGTCACCACTTGGCCTGTTCTACTCTGCATTTGCAACTGTGATGAATTGGTTCGGATTTGAGTTACCAACAAAATTTTCAACATTTGGTGCAAATATTATCAATGGCTTGATCAATGGTATCAAATCATACTTTCCGAAACTTAAAGAGATCTGGAATACCGTTGCAGATTACATGCCCGATTGGTTGAAACAAAGAATGGTTATCCGTAGTCCAAGTCGTGTAATGGCTGGTCTAGGTGGGCATATTGTTGGCGGTATTGGGATGGGTTTAACTCAGGCATTTCCAGAGTTAAAGAACAAATACAATCAAGTTCTCAATTTGTTCACCAATAAAACCCAATCACCAGTTATGGATCAGATTGATATTGCTGCTCCAGTCATTTCAAAAATACAGACTGCACCAAACCTAACCTCAAGCCGACAGTCTTCATTAGCTGTGGCTGGAGACACATACACCATCCATATTCATGCTGCACCAGGACAACTTGTTCAGGATCTTGAACGTCAAATTGAACAAGTCGTTATGCGTTTACAACGCGACAAATTGTCACGTGTACGCACAATCATGGCAGATCAGGAGTAAATCATATGATGATGATATTGGGCATGTTCCCGTTTAGCATCCCGACTACGGTTTACCAGCAGTTACAGCGTAGTACTAATTGGCGGCATCCAAGTAATTCACGGGTTGGCGATATGCCAGCCTATCAGTTTGTTGGTAGAGGGGAAGATACCATTTCTTTAGAAGGAAGTATTGTGCCGGAGTTCGGCTCTCAGATGAGTATCACAGCTTTACGTACCATGGGTGATACAGGTAAAGATTTTCCGCTTATTGCAGGAACAGGTAAAGTTTTTGGGCTTTATCACATTGATGATTTGCAAGAAACACAAACTTATTTTTTTGAAGATGGCACCCCTCGAAAAATTGAGTTTAGTTTAAAACTGACGCAAGGAAAGAAACCAGGAACTCTAATCGGTAATGCTGCAGGCAAATTGATAGGCTTATTATGACCGTTATTTCCGCATTAAATTCAGTTGTTGATGATGTTCTGCAGGCGAATTCTGTTCCTATTTATAGGCTTGCTGTAGATGGCGTGGATATCTCATCAAAGGTCAACAATCGCTTAGGGCAAATGCGTATTGAAAACAAACGTGGTTTTGAGGTTGATACGCTTGATTTAACGCTGTCCGATCATGATGGTTTACTTGAAATACCAAGTAAGGGTGCAGTCATACAAGCATGGCTTGGTTGGCAGCATTCTGGACTTGTTTATAAAGGTAGCTACATCGTTAAAGAAGTTGAGCATGGCGGAGCACCAGATACACTTCGGATCCGTGCGACCAGCGCAGATATGAAAAAATCATTAAAGCAAAAAAAGGAACGTAGCTTTGATGATATTACTTTGGGTGATCTGATTAGAAAGATTGCAATCGAACATGATCTTAATGACCAAGTATCTGAAGAACTGGCCAAACATAAAATTATTCATATCGATCAAAATGAATCAGACGCAAATTTACTGACTCGTTTAGCAGATGAGCATGATGCTATAGCAACCATCAAAAACGGTACCTTACTCTTTATGCCAAAAGGCCAGAGTCAGACCATTTCTGGCCAAGATCTACCAACTTACCTTTTGACCAGGACAATGGGCGATGAACATCGTTATAGCTATAGTGATGGAGGTGAAGAAGTCACTGCAATTCGTGCTTTTTATTATGATGAGAAGATGGCCAAAAAACTTGAAGTCATTGTCGGCGATCAATCAAACGAAAATATAAAAGAACTACGTCATATTCATCGTGATAAACAAACTGCAACTTTAGCTGCAAGAGCCAAACTTAACCACTTTAAACGAACAGCCGAAACACTCAGTTATAAGCTGGCCAAAGGTATTCCAGATCTTGTCCCGGAACAGACTTTTTTATTTATTGGGATCAAAGAACAAATTGACGAAATTTATTGGCTTGGAACAACCATCACCGATACGTTAGACAGCTCTGGTGGATATACAACTGATCTTCAGCTTGAAGTTTTTTTCCCAGATGCAGACGATGTTTCAGAATTATTCGAAGACCAATTTGTCTCAGAAAAAGATAAAAAATGGACTGGAGTCGTTGTTTATTATCAAGAGGGAGACAAGGCCGTTAAGCTTACAAAAGGGGATCAAGCAAACCCTAAACACTTCTCTTACCTTTATCTTACTAAAGCTGGAGCGCAGCAGCGGCTTGATCGTGAATACGCGTTATTAGACCTTGAAACAGGTAAATTTACAGCGCATAACGAACTAGATCAGAAACCTTATACTGGCTTGAAAACTCAATACACGGTCGGAAAGAATAAAACCCCACGTCAGTGGGTAACTTTAGGTGATCAATCTAATCCAAAAGTGATTGATCGCGTCTTTCATAGCAAAGCTGCTGCCGAGAAGCGATTAAAGCGCGAATTACCGCGCCTTAATGCTAAAAAAGATATGCTTGAGCAAGTCAAAACAGATCAAAAGTTATAAATGATCAACTCATTGCCGTTGTGATCTTCATGAGCTGCTTTAGAGTTCACAGACCAACGGATTTTACGATGTGTCATTTGATAGTCCTTAAAGAGTTCTCTCACTTCAGGCACATCGTTTAAGCTTAAAATGAACTTCCCTTTAATCTTATCTAGCTTGTCTTTTAAAGTATAAAAATCCTCTTTAGACCAAATGCCTTTACCATAAACATTTTCGCAATCCCAATAGGGTGGATCCAGATAAAACAAGGTGTCAGGGCTATCCATCCGATTAATGACATAGTCATAAGACCGATTTTCAATGACTACATTTTGCAAACGTTCATGGATAGAAAGCAGATGTTCACGTAGACGTTCGCCCAGGCGCATGCGGTTAGTTCTATCTTTAGAATAGGTGAAAGTGCCATCTAGTTGGCAACCAAAGGCAGAGCGTAGTAAATAATAAAATTTAACTGCACGTTGAATATCAGTGAGACCAGATTGATCACGTTTAAAATCGTCAAATTGGGTCCGTGAAAATAACATCAATTCAAATTCAGCCAAAAATGCATCAAAGTGAAATTTTAAAATCCGATATAAGTTAATCAGATCATCATTAATGTCATTAATAACTTCAACATTTGAAGGAGTCTTTTTAAAAAGAACCCAGCCAGCTCCTCCGAAAACTTCAACATATGTTTTATGTTCTGGAAGCATATCAATAATGGTTCTGGCCAGTTGTGATTTACCGCCGAGCCAACCACTGAAACTATGGCCACTAGGATTGTATTGTGGTGAGAGGTTTTGTGTCATGAATCTTACCTGATTGTGTTTGATGCTCTGGGCATTCAGGTAAGGCACTCTGGGTGCTCTGGAATGTATTTAATGTCTTACAGCGAGGGCATTTAATCTCAAAGTGATCAAATCCCTTAGTTTTAGCCAATAATTTAAAACAACATTGGCATTTTAAATTTTGCATATATTTTTCTGCATTAGAAAAACCAACTAAATACTATAAAAAATATAGAAAAAGAACAAATATTTGTTCTTTTAATTTAAAATATATATAAATATGTTCTTAGGATGTGCCGAATGATTTCACCCGATAACTACAACAAAATTAACAAGAACAATTCCCGTCCACAAATAAATTGCCCACATTGTAAAAGTACCAACTTGAAGATCAGATCGAGTGAACAAAGACATCCACTACTTAAAGATGTTTGGCTCATATGCCCTAATTTATTTTGTGGTTTCACTTGTGGGGGACATATCGAAATCACTCACACTATTTCACCCAGTGCTTCACCAGATCCTAAAATACATATACCAACGCTACTGCAAATAAAGGCCGCTAATGACGATAGAATGGAGCAAGATCATGCTTCAGAATAATTATTTAAATCCGATTATTTCAGCGATTTTAAAGACAAATATTATTATTAAAGGCAGGGCATGTGGTCGAACCACTATTAATTTTATTGGATTATGCTCTGCTAGATTGCCAATGCTCCAGTGGGATTATTCTAAAAATTTTTGTTTTAACCCTAAAAATATAAAAAAAGTTTCAGATAGAAAATTGCGTAAAGCTTGCTATCAGTCATTTTCACAATATAAAAAATCTTTTAAACCACGACCTATCCCAAAACTAAAAATTTCAAAATATGAATGGCCATCATTTGAGGAATGGAAAGCTTCAATGCTGGAGGCAACTAAAAGTGCTGTTAAAAAGTTTAGTGATATAGCAGATGCAATGTCTTATGCATTTCTTTCACTGAATTTTAAAACCAAGTATTTGTGCACTTGGGATTTGGCAGAGTAGGAGGTAAATATGCATCCTGAAGAACTATTTGAACTATTTTTTAAGAACGTCCGTGATGATATGAATCCTCCTTTTATAAGACGTGGAAAGGGGATGTATATTTGGTGACATGAAAGATTCATGAACGCCTATTGTGGTATTCAAGAACCGTATGGGCTAAGAAGTTGGGCAGAAGCACCGCAAATGTGGCTGGCTGGATATAGAGAAAAACATAATGAAGATAGCTTAGATTTTAATTAAAAGTTTTCTACTTTAGAGGGGAACGTCCACCAAATCTTATTAAAATAAACCTCATTGCGTAAGAAATTTATTTTTAATTCATTCCCATTGTAATCATACAGATTGGTGACTTCACCTTTCTTATTTATTTCAGCAAGCAAATTACAACCGTGCTCTATTTTTCTAGCTTCTAAAACCCTAATCATGACTTGCATAAAATTTCCTCTTTTGAGAATTATAAATAAGATTAAGAACAGATGCCAATTCGATAAAAAAGCCGCTTTGCGGCTTTTTTTTATTCTGAGAATAATAAGCTAAAAACCGATTTTCCAACATCGTCCTCTATAAATGAATTAAAAACTTTGTGCTTAATAACTTTTTCCATAAGTACATCATCTTCAAGTGTTAATAGAGAAATGGCGTATAGTTCTATTTTAGAATAATCTGAAAGAAAAATAGACATAGCCACTTCTCTATCTTCATTATTAATACCTTTAAAGTTTTCAATAAAATTAATGATATATAAGAAATATTCTTTATATTGAGATGCTCTCAAATGACTATAAGGGATAATATAAGGAGAAATATTAAGGATCATGTTTTTTAAAGTTTTTAGAATTTCATCTTTGTGAAGATTTTCATCCCCATGAAATTTCATAAACTTATCATATGTAGTTGTTGCACCATAATGTAATTTCTTAAAAGTACCGTTTTCCTTTAAATGTTCCAATGCAGAAGAAGAGCCAAAAATAGGTAAACTATCAGCATCTTCATAGTAAGTTTTTTTTCTATTAAGTAATGGAAAAAGTATATTGAAGAAATTCTGAACCTGAGCTTCTTTAATCTGTTTTTCTAAAAGTTCTGCTTGTTGTTCTGTAATCAGCACTTGTTGTTCAGCTATATCATTACTTTTCTCAATTTCTAACTGTTGGTCTTGAACAGCCTTTCTTTGTAATTGCAACTCTTTGCTCTGTAAAATCAAGGTAATAATTAGTGTTGCAAATGCAAGGCCACTAAATAATGTATTTAATGCACCAAATGAATCACCAAAAGTTCCATATGTTGCAGTGTTAGTTATGGTATGGAGATGCGGTAATGCATAGGGAAAGCCTACTCACATTCCAAAAACTGAGATAATTAATAAGAAACAATAAATAAAGCCTTTCCAATCACTAGATTTTTTTTTCTTTGAATTGGGATATTTTTTAGAAGACATTTTTTTCTCACAAAACAAAACCGTCTAAAAGCTAGTTTTAGACGGTTGATTAAGAAATATTAACTTATTGAATTGAACAGTTATCTAGCATTGGAGTACCAGCAATCTCACTATTACCTGTACACAATAATTTGATCTTTTGGCCTTTGCTCAAGCTAGCAGCTTTGTTTTGCTCAGCATCAGCTAAATGAGCTTGTGGTTGGTTAAACTCATATTCGCCACCAGCTTTTAAAGTGAGGTAAGGTTCATCTGAGATACCAGCATCAATTGAGCTTACTGTAGCTGAAACTAATAGAGTTTTACCCTTAAATTGTTGGTTTGCAGCAACTTCATTATTTTTATAAGCATTCAATAATTCATTTGCAGTAACTTCGATTGGTGGCTCAGCTGGAGCAGTTGGTTCAGCAGAACTAGAAGCTGGTTGTGTCTTATCATCTTTGCCAAAAATAACGCCTAGCACAACTAAAACAATGATAATTATCGCAATCCACTTTAAAATCTTTAACATGTCATACCCTCTTATTTTTTACGTAAACAAAATATAGTTAATAAAAGTTTAAGTATATTTACATAACGATTCACTATTTTACAAGAATATAACGCTAAGGTCGCATAATGTCTAAGTCATTTTGAAGGTCGTCTAAGGATTTCGATAAGTGGAGCATCAAACCTTACTCATCTTTTGATTTTTTTGAATCATCAGAAAATAAATTTTTCGTTTCTACGATCTCAATCATTTTTTTATTTCCAATTTTTATTTCGTAAAATAAATAATCTTTGCTGAAATATAATAATTTGGGATGTGAATTTAGCTTATATTCTTTAGATAGCTTATTTGTAGCCTTGTTAAAGTTATTCAAGTTTGTTGGTATGCTTACTAATTCTCTAGCCGCTTTTACCATCTGAAAAGCAGGAAGGGATAGGAAAATAACAAATATTATAAACATGATCTTTCTAAAATCGTAATGCAAAAAGACTTTTTTTATAAAATTATTTTTATGAGATATATATGCATCTATCTGTTTAATTATTCCTAAGATTATAAAAACTATAACAGCAAGTAGGAATGAGTTAATTAATATTGAAAAAAATGAATTATAGTTGAATTTATAAATATAGTTATAAGCTAAAATAATTGCCATTAAGGGAATGAAATTGAAAAAAACGATTGAAATAAAAGAAGTTTCTTTAAATTCGTCATTATCGAAGTCAAGTTTAGGATATGGTAAGAATCTTATTAAGTTATAAAGTCCGAAAAACCAAAACAATAAGAATAATGCCAATAAACCATCTGGTACTATTTGATTAATTGAAAAGAATCTAATATAGGATAGATCAATAGAAGATAGTTCAAGTATTTGCCATATTCCACCTAAGATTGATGGAAGAATAATAAATAAGGGTAAATTACTTTTAAAAAAGTTAAAGTCTTTTAAAAATGAATATTTGAAAACCTGAAGTACTTGATGATTTTTAATTTCTAAAGATTCATTATTTTGTTGATCTTGCATAAGTGGCTAATAACCTAGGAATTATTTAAAAATAGCAAAATGGTATCTTGACATAACGATTCACTATCGGCAATATGGAAAAACGCAGCAAAATCTGCGTACAGGCGTGGAAACCTGTAAATTGTACTAGAGGGCAGAAAATATCCGCTCTGAAGCGGCTTTTTTTTGCCTAAAATGTCTAATCGGCTATACTTGTTATGGTAGATCGGGCAGGGCAGCTTTTAGCTGGCCGTTCTCTAGTACGGTATTTCCACCCCTGTTCGGTCTGCCACCATTCCGTGGAAAGAATGGCGGTAGGTTTGCAAAGAACTTACTAGAGTATTCACCATGAAAAAATCTATTCAAATCATCGAACACACGCCTATCCATGATTTAGAAGCGTTTTTAAAACGCCAGAAGCAAATCAAACGTTCTAACTTTCTCAAAAACCTCTATGAAGGATCTGCATTTATTTGTATGGTCGCGTTTACATTCTCTTTCTTTTTTTTGGGGAAGTAATCTCATGACGACACTCGAATTACAAAATGCTGTATTCATTCAAAATGATCAAATCAAAACTGACAGTCTTAAAGTTGCCGAAGTATTTGGAAAGCGTCACAGTGACATTATTCGTGCAATAAAAAATATTGACTGCTCAACTGAGTTTAGCGAACGCAATTTTGCGTCGGCTGATTATTTAGATGAGCAAGGAAAATCCCGTCCAATGTATGAGATGACCAAAGACGGCTTTATTTTCCTTGCGATGGGTTTTACAGGTGCAAAAGCAGCTCAGATCAAAGAAGCCTACATAAAGGCTTTTAACCAAATGGCAGAGCTGCTCTTAAAACAGCGAAATCAATTGCAAACAATACAAGTTGGATCGGTAGTTCAGTTACGCTCAGGTAGCCCTAACCTAACTGTAAATAATATTTTTGATGATATTGCCGAGGTGATTTGGTTTAGAGGAGGGCGTATTGTTCGTGAACATCTTCCGATTAGTTGCTTAAGTTTGGGCGAAAATGATCAGATTGCACCAAATGTTGCGAGTTCACTTGAGTCATTTTGGTCAAGTATGTACACACATGGCATTCACAACTTTAATCACAGCAATCGTACCGATCAAATTGCGATTAACCTCACACAAGTTCTAGATCTATTCCCCAATCTGTTTAAACGCCCAGATCTAATTCAGACTTTACCTCACAGTAAACCGCCATATCCTAAGTATTTGGAACACAATATTGCAATTCAGAGCAGGTTGGAACGTAAAACGATTCGTTGTTGGATATTTACAAGTAGCCAACCTACCATGATTGATGTCGGTCGCTAAGGGGAATGATGATGAACGAAAATATTATTCCCTATGTGCCCATTGCACCACGGGTTCAAGCAACCAATGAAAAAAGCCGTTTGCTGTGCGAACAATTATTTTTGCTCATAGATAGTGTGACCAGCAGTCAAATCCTTTTTAACCACCAGACTGATAAGGGATTCTTATCAATTTCCCCTGATCAAATTAATGATTTGATTGAAGAACTGTCAAAAACTGATCGTTCATTCAAAAAAATCGATATAAAGTTATTAAATTCGTCGCTAAAAGATCTTATTTATCCTAAGTTTAATGGAGAACTCACCATTAGCAGCCCGATCTGGAACAACACAGAGGTACGGGTTTGGCAATTTCAATTAAATCAAATTGCTAATGGGGTAAATATGGAACTTTTAGATAAAGATGCAGAATTGAACTTAGACATGGCTTTAAGTGCTATACGCATTTGGCGTAATTCATTGGAAACTGGGTCTGAAAATAGAGATGTAATTTATAAAAGAAATGATCTGATTTATAAGTTAATGGATTTAGAGCAGAGGCTAGAAATTGTTCAGCAATATGTTGAAGGCACTGAGTAAATAAAAAGCCTCCAAATGGAGGCTTTTTAAATTATTCAAATCGCATAATATTACTAAACTTTGTTTCAGTAGAGCTTTTATCTGTATTTCCAACTCTTATACCTTGTTTACCTTCTAGTGATAAAGTTGGAATAACAGGTGGTAGAGTTTTAATTATAGTATCAGAAAGAGATGGGGTGTAATTCGCTGTAATAACGCCAACTTGTGTTCTGCTTTTCGACTTTTCTTGAGAAGAATAAAACAATCCACCAACTTGCCAACCAGGCCCAGTAATTTTTGAATTAGCTTTTGTACCTTTCAGCATTGAAAATGACGTTGTTAAAATAGCTGCTTCAAGAATCACTGCAACTGATTTAAATTTTACGTCTTTTTTATTTTCAAACTCTGCTTTTGCTGCCTTCGCTAATTCACTAAATTTCTTTTTATCAAGATCATCAATACTGATAGAACTATCTGCACTTTTAAAAAACTTATATTCTACTTTTGAATTTTTTTCATATTCAACTCCTATAGCAGGGATTCCCATATTAATTGCATCCTTGGTATCTAATAGGTAAGTATCATATTTTAGATCAGATAATCTTATTTTTGGATTACTTATACCATCTTTAAGAATACGATCAATATAGGGATATCCTTTGGTCTTACCATTAGAGTCTTCATAAATAACAATTACGCTGCCTGGAAAATTTGAAATATTATCAGGATTATAAATAGTACCATCTAGTATCAGAAAACCAGCAAAAGGATTATCTAATTTGGTGGCTACTATCTCACCTTTAGGATTTGTTGTTGGATTATTCCCAGAGTATCCAAATAAGTCAGCATTTGAGATACTACTTGTTAATAATAGTGAAAGAACTATAGCTAGTTTTGAGATTTTCATAGTTTTCTTCCTTGTTGTATAGGTATATGTTTATTTTGGTTTTAAAGTAATATTACTATACTAAATTGATATTCCATTTTGCCTAAAAAAACAACAATTATTCGATAAAATCAATTAAAGCCTCCAATATGGAGGCTTTTCTCATATTTAATTATTTTTTTCTAAATCTTTTGCCATCACTTTACTTAACCCAAGCAATGCTTGTTGAGCTTCAGAGCTGAGCTGTCTATAGGCTTTTAAAAGCAAGCTTTCTTCACTAGTAAGTCCAGCATAATCAGGATCAATTCCAAGAATTACATATCGAATATCTACACCTTGCTTATGTAGATTATGTAAATAAGACCATTGATCAGGAATTTTTCCACGGACATACACACCCAAAGTGTTGTCACTCGCACCAATCACACGGGACAACGGTTTAGCTTTTAAATTCTTTTTTTCGAGTTCTTCATTGAATCGCTTTCCAATTTCTATCCCAATATTAGGGTCGAGATTAGGCATAAAAATATTCCCTTTTTGAATTGAAGGATTAAATATTTGTGCTATAGTGAGTCATAGCAAATCACTATGCCCGCTAGGATAAAGTATGAGTACAAATATTTCACCTCTAAATCGTCCTCGGTCTAAAAAGATCACCGGTGGACGTGTTCGGTGCATCGTTTATCTACCAAAAGAAGAAGTCCAAGAAATTGATAAAAATGCTGAAGAAGCAGGAATGAGCCGTTCAAGCATTATTTCCCAAAACTACTACCTAGGTAAAAAGCAAACTGCAACTAAGGAGAACTAATACCAATGAGTCTAATGAAGCAAAAACGGGATAACCGTTACAACGTCAACCTAACTGATGATGAATCTGATCTTTTTAAAGTTGTCTCACGGCTTACAGGTATTAATCCTGGCGTAATCATGCGTCAGCTTGTGATGAAACAAGCTTTAGCTTTGCTAATCGCAGAAGACATTCAAGATAACTTTAGCTTAGAGAACTACTTAAACAAAGGCGCATCAGATCACCTTTCAAGGAGCTGAATTGATGCCAACACAGGAAATAGCTCTTACGGATAAAGAGAAGGAAATTGTACAGGAAGTACAAAAATCTTTAGGTCATGAAACCATTGAAGAAACCATTGAGTACCTTGCCAGACAAAGGATCCAAGAACTACTTGGAAAATTAGCAGGGCAGGAACTTAGAAAGAAAAATCGGCATTTATTTTAAGGCAGTTTATTGAAAATGATGTTTCCAGAAACCAAAGCTTTAGTAGTAGAGAAGTTGCAAGATATCTACGGCTTCAAAGTAAAAGGCAACAATAAATTGCGTGGTAGATGCCCAGACTGCAACCATAAGGAAGCATCAGCTTGGGTATATCCTGAGGAACCGTGGGTAGTTTTCTGCCCACGTAAAAACGAATGTGGTAGCGAAAACCACATTCGTGATTTATTCCCAGAGTTATTTGAAAAATGGGAAAAACGATTTGAACCTACACCTGAAGATCCAAACAAAACTGTAAATGCTTATTTAGTTGAAGGCCGTGGCTTTCCGTTAGAGCAACTTAAAGGTCTATACACGCAAGAAAGCATCACGCGTTATAAGCCAAAGAAAACCACTTCTGTTACGTTAAGATTTCCAATAACCGATGACAAAGAGAACATAGGTTGGTGGCAGCGTGTTCTAGATGAACAAGGCGTTTTGCCTAAAACTACCTTTAAAGAAGACTGGTTATCGGCAGGTCATGCTTGGATGACTCCAAACACAAATTATATCGAGTCTAAAGAGATCTGGATCACTGAAGGGATCTTCGACACGATCGCTCTTTGGTTATCGGGCATTACCAGTTTTTCAGCATTATCAGCTGGCAATTTCCCAAAAATTTTACTTAATCACATTGCAATGAAATGTGCCGAACAAGAGCTTTCTTTACCAAAGCTAGTGTGGGCATACGATAACGACAACGCTGGCCATGAAGGTATAAGAAAAAATATAGCTTTAGCAGAAGAACTCGGCTTTGAATCAGAAGCTGCACTTCCTCCTGGTGGGCGTAAAAAAATAGACTGGAATGACCTTTATAAACAAGATCGTCTCAAGTTTTCAGACATAGAAACATATAAATATTACGGTTCTTTATTAATCGCAGAGAAACCTGTGGATAAAGGCATACTTATCTACAAGCGTTATGGTACCAAGTCATTTCCGTTCGATTTCAATAACTGCGTTTATTGGTTCAAGTTGAATATGGATAAATATGATGACTACTTAAAAGACATTAGTTTCGAACCAAATAACAATGAAGACTGGGCACAAGAAGAAAAAGACAAAGCTACTGCTGAACGTCGTGAAAAAGCCATTGAACATGCGGCAGATGTCGAAATTATGATGGAGTGCAGACCACACGGGCTTTACTACCAATATCAGAAAGAAGTTGATGAAGCAGATTATTACTTTCAGATAGATTTCCCACGTGGTGCGAAGACGATTAAAAACACATTTAGCCCTTCCCACATTTCTTCAGCTCCAGAGTTTGGCAAGCGTCTTCTACATGTTGCACCTGGTGTTTTTTATGAAGGTAACAGTAAGCAGCTGCTTACATTCCTAAAACGTGAGCTCAAGGATATTAAACGTGTTCAGCTAATCGATTATGTCGGCTATCACTTAGAGCAAAAAACCTATGTTTTAGGCGATTTGGCTTATCAATCAGGTAAACAATTCGTAATCAATAAGGAAGATTATTTTGAGCTTCCACGCCATACAAACTTAAAGTGCAATGCGCCATTTGTATTGGAAATAAACAAGAACCAAGAAGAGTATCAACAAACTTGGGTTAAAGATCTCATTGATGCCTATGGCGTTAAAGGCTTAATCGGTTTAACAGCCTTTTTTGGTGGTTTATATGCACAACAGATTCGTAAGACTCACAAGTCTTTTCCATTCTTGGAGCTAGTAGGTGAACCCGGCACAGGTAAATCAACCTTAATCCAATTTCTATGGAAACTGTTTGGCCGTGTGAACTATGAAGGTCTAGATCCTACTAAAACATCCAAAGCAGGTTTAATCCGTACTTTACGCCAAGTATCTAACCTCCCTGTCGTATTCATTGAGTCAGATCGCCAAGGGGAAAATGCATCAAAGCAGTTCAACTGGGATATGTGCAAAACCATGTATGACGGTGGGTCACTAGGTGCAATGGGTGTGAAATCAGGAGGTAATACAACATACGAACCATTATTTATGGGCACGTTAATTATTAGCCAGAATGCTGAAGTACTAGCTTCAGAAGCAATCATGGGTCGTATTGTTCATGTTAAATTCTTTAAAGATCAACTAAGCAAAACAAGCCTTTATGCATCACGTAACTTATCAAAGTACGAACCAGAGAACGTTAGCCAGTTTCTTTTGCAATGTTTAAGCAAAGAAAAAGACATTTTAGAAGCCTTCAATATTGGCTATGAAAAATATGATGCGATGCTGCACCAGGAACAATACAACATTCAAAGCTCTCGTATTGTTCATAACCACGCGCAGCTTATGTCTCTATTTGATGCGATGTGTCGTCATGTAATTGAAGTGCCACCACAAGTACAAAAACAGGTGACTGAAGAATTTATCAAGATGGCTCAGAGCCGTGACAAGGTCCTCAAATCAGATCCAGTTATTGTTCAGAACTTCTGGAACACGATCGAAGAAATGGAAGATTCAATTAGAAAAATGGAAAACCACGATACGGTCGTAAACCACTCTGCTAAGACAGACATTATCGCCATCAATTTTGCCCATTTATACAAGGTCGCAGCGGATTATCGATATGCATTACCTGATGTAAATGATCTTCAAAATGCACTGCGCCATAGCCTGCATTATCGCTTCATTGAAGCCAATAAAGCCATACAGAGCAAAATTACCAATTCAACAAAACGATGTTGGATCTTTGAAAAACCAGCTTCACAACGGGATTGATTCCCCATATAAAGTATATAGTTTGGAAATTAAACGAATGGCTGTAATACTATAATATTCAGCCATTAAAGACTATTTAGTTAAAAAAATAAAATCTCCTAAATAGGATATTAAAGTGTTAAATCAATTTTTATTACTTCCATAATAAGAAATGCTAACCAATTAATACAAGGTTCATTGATGATTTCAAAAAATTCATCAGTGCACATTATATTTTTAGAAGTGAAACTTGCATTTGCACCTGTTAGAGCATGAAAATACTTATTCCGTATTTCAATTATAAATCCAATGATGTCTTCATTTTTAATGGAAATGCGGTTAAATGGTGTTTCAATTAATGGAGTGTTAGAGCCTTGAGCTTTGGTCGCTGCATTTTTGATTGACATAAAATATTCTTTTTGCCAATCTTGATTTATGGATATAATATTAAAATCCGTAGTTATGGCCAAATATGGATCTACAAATCCTTTTATAAATAATTTTAACCCCCCTAATTCTTTTGTATCTTTATTTTGGAAAAACTCTTTTAATTTGCTAAATGTTCCATAAAAGTCTTTAGATTTTGAAGCCCATATTAATGGAAGTGCATAAGAAATTCTTTCAAGTATTCTATATAAGTGGACAAAACCATTAACAAAATTTTTGTTTTTCATACATGTAAAGTAGTTTGAAAATTCAAAAAAAATTTCTTTGTAGAAGTTTCTGTTAATACCAGCTCTGATAGAGTTAGATAAAATTAGATTAGTAGTACCAAAATATGTCCCTAAATTTGTAGATAATCTTTCTTTTTTATATGGTAAATTGTAATAGTTAATTCTTTGTTTAACTATTTTTTGAGATTTGTTGCAATAAATATCTAATTTTCCTAATAATAACCTTATTAAAAGAAGGTCATAAGATGTAGCTATATGAGGACTTATATTAATAGCTAAGTTTTGTGGAAAATTAGTAGGAATATTTTGAAAACATTCTCTGGCTTCAAATTTTTCTAACATTCTACATAACCACTTTAAATTTTATTTGATATGTAATCTAGTACTTCATTTACACTTTTATTTTGTAAAAAATCATAACTGTAAATAAATTCTTTTACAGCATTTCTTCTATACATACCAATTTTAATTTTAGAAGAGTCAAAACTTTTCAGAGCTTCATCAAATATTTTAATATTATCTTTAAAGCCTTCTATGGATTCCTCATCTAAAACATTATATGAATTTCGTATTCCAACACAGAAGCCTATTAAGTTATTGGATACTTTAAACCATTTTAATAGTTCATCATCATCATCAATAAATGATGAAATTAATTTTATAATATCCGTGAAATCTACTTCTTTATCATCAAATGATGTCATTATATTTTCGGCTATTAACTCTTCTAATTTACTTTCAATAATTTTATTATTATCAATATTAGTAGAATTGCTTATATATGCTAAATATGCTTTTACAATGTCAGCTCTGCTAATCGTATCTTTTGTGTATCCTTCTCTTTCAGTTGTTAATCGCATTTCCAAGCTGTTAAATATAGGGTCGTTTGTAGTTAAGATCTCAATTTGATGTTTGGGAGTCATCGGTTTTTGACCATTATTAAGTGTGATCATTCTATATAGTAAATTATCCATTGATGGACATATTAATATATTCAAAGTAATAATACCTCTGTCCAGGACATCCTGATGAATTTCTTTGGAAATTCTATTTAAGGTACTTAATCTCTGTATGCCATCTAATATGAACGCATTTTTTATATTTTGATTTATATAGTTTTTAATTTCATGTGGATTTTGAAGATTTTCTTCAGAAATAAAAGCAACAGTAATTGGAGGCATAATACATCCAACTTTTAAATCATTTTCTAAGCGTTTATAAATTTTGTTTTCTAATAATTTTCTTTGAATTTTTAATTTATCTATTAGATGAAATAACTCATCTATAGCATAAGAATAACTTGTTGATCCAATTGCAAAATGGCTCTTAATTACATTGTCATATGCAACGTCGTAAACTTTTATAGACATTTTTTATGAGTTCCACCAAATAATAAAAAAATTATACTTCATGAAGCGAATGTTGAGTATAGTGACATAGTGATTCACTATTGTGCAATATAAAATCCTACACCTTTTAAGCACCTTTTAATCACCTCCGATGAAAAAGTTATTTAAATAAAATATGTCAATATTTTAAGATACTTAAATGTAGGTCTACTTATGTCTGCAGGACTCGAAATCCGTGGTAAATCGATGCGAATTTGGATGCGTCCGATCGCAACAGAACCAGCCATTAAAGAAACTTTAGACTGGGCCTTTACTCCAGAGAATCAAGATAGAGCAGAGAAACTGGCCAACTTAATAAAATTAGAAATACAGCTGGAGCAATTCAGCTTGGCCAAACATTTTCCAAACTCAAAACACTTACAAAATAATCAGGTTACTTACTATGCCCAGCTTTATTTGAGCCAAACCATTAAAGAGGTTGCACCGAGTACTTATGATTCTTATAAGGGCCATGTTTACAATCACATCATTCCAAAATGGGGCCAAATTAACCCAAAAGATATAAATACAAACATGCTTAAAAAGTGGATTGAGCACTTAAAAGATAGCTTAAACAATAAGACCGTACGAGAAATTATTACTCGTTTTTCGCAGATCCATGCGATATGGCGCGATGAACGTCAAATGCCTTATAACCCATTTGAAAACATTGTAATTCACCAAGTTGATACGCCAGAACCAGATCCATTTAGCAAAGTTGAGATTGCAATGATCTTAAATACTGAAACGGATCTCGATATTCAAAATTTGTTGCCTTGTTTGTTCTGGACTGGCCTTTCGATGTCGGAGCAGATCCCGATCGCTTGGGAAGATATTGACTTAGAGAAGGGTACTATCCAAATTTCTAGATCTTATGTCCGGGGAATTTATCGGGTCACCAAGAATCGACGCAGAAAGAGGAAAATCAAACTTCTTGAACCGGCAATTACGGCTCTCAAAAAACAATATCAAATCACAGGTAATGCTCGAGCAAAAACAATTGAAGTACTTCAGCGTGATAATAAGACCAGGAGAGCCGAAAAAGTTCGTTTTGTCTGGATTAACCACGAACGGTCGAATCATTTTGAATATCATGAACTGCGCTATCGTTGGAATAAACATTTAAACAAGGCAAAGGTGCGGAGACGTGGGATTAACCAAGGCAGACATACATTCGCAAGCCAACTTTTAACGTCTGGACAAGTTCCTCCAGAATGGATTGCAGAGCAGCTTGGTCACAGTGATACATCTATGATTTATAAACATTACGGTAAGCTAATTGCAGAGGATCTGCCAGATTACATTACCAAGCTAAACAACTACATCACGATGTAATTCTATTTACTTCAGACTTACTCGAAACCTTACATTCAAAACCTTTTATAAGTGCCTATTACTCTAGGCACTTTTTTTATTTATTACTCCATTACTTCAAAACGTATAGAGCTGCCAATAAAGCTTAAGCCATTGATTCAGCACGTCTCTAAAAGTGGACATAAATAACAATTAAAGCTTGGCCACTAACCTGTATAAAAGAACCAAAATTCCCATATTTAGTATTTTTAAAGAATGGTTGTAACCTAAATAACTGATTTATATATATCTATGTGCCTAATTGTGGTGGGTTCGAATCCCGTCATTCACCCCAATTTCGGAGCATAGCACAGCCTGGTAGTGCACCTGGTTTGGGACCAGGGAGTCGTAGGTTCGAATCCTACTGCTCCGACCATATTTAAAAGCGTTCAAGCTTTATAAAATATCCCAAATATTAAAAAGAATTTCTTCTTATCTTATCGATAGAAGGAATTTTTTTGTTTTCTATTTCAAAATTTTAATTCAAACTCACTCCAATATTTGAACTCGTATTCCTTATATACATATAACCTCTGTTCTCTGTTACTGATATTTCTGTCTTAACTCATTTTTTTCTTTATCTGATAAAAATGCGATTTTAAGTCCATTTTCCTGAGCTGTATAAATTTGCTCAGCGGTTAATCCTGCCAATGGGGCAGCACTTAAATATTCATGTTGTATCTCAATACCTTCTACAGCAGGGTCATCAGTATTAATAGTCGCAAGAACGCCATGCTCTAAAAAAGTCTTTAATGGATGTTGTGCCAATGAAGGTACTGTGTTGGTTTGAACGTTTGAGGTGAGGCAAGATTCAATGCCAATTTCATGTTTAGCTAAATAATCTAACAGCTTCAAATCTTGAACCGCTTTAACACCATGTCCAATCCGTTCAGCACCTAATTCTTCAATGGCTTGCCAAATACTTTCTGGGCCGGCAGCTTCGCCTGCATGTACCGTAATGTGCCAACCTGCATCACGTGCTTTTTTAAAGTGATCAATAAATAAATTGCCCGGAAAACCAAGTTCATCTCCAGCAAGGTCTAAAGCTTTAATATCATTTTTATGGGCAAGTAAAGCATTTAATTCTTTTTCACAGGCTTCCTGACCAAAAGTACGACTCATAATGCCAATTAAATTCGCTTTTACCCCGTAAGTTTGACTGCCTTCTTTTACACCCGCAATGACTGCTTCAACAACGCCTTCAAGCGGTAGTTGATGCGTCATGCCCATGTAACCTGGTGAGAAACGAAGTTCTACATAGTCTAGGCCTTGTTGTGCAGCATCTTGCATGTTTTCAAGTGCAATTCGTTTGCAGGCATCTAAACTGGCTAATACTTTTACGCTCCAATCTAGCTTAGATAAAAAACTTAATAAATCCGGTTCGTTGTTAATGACTTGTACATGCGGACGTAACGTTTCAACGTCGTAGGCAGGCAAATCTAAATGGTATTGTTGCCCTAATTCTAAAATCGTTTGAATGCGGATGTTGCCATCAAGATGGCGATGAATATCTGTAAGGGGAAGTGTTTTTGTAATCATAGGTTTCTTCTTATCTGTTCATATCAATTCATCATGCCTGTTTGAAGCAATTGATAAAAGTTTGGATTTGCTATGTTTTTGTGAAAAGGGATTTAGTTGAGTTTTTTGAACTTAATATATTGGTTTAAGTTTTAATTTTGATGACATTGTTCTGGCCTAAGAAGATAACGCAGTCTGTGTAATATACAAGCACTAAGATTTTTATTGTTTTTAATCTCGCTGAGCCTGTCTACTGTTGACTCTTTAACAATGGATTGGCTAAAGAATGGTCATTGGTATTTCATCTGTTACTTGTAAATATGAGTGAAGGCTTGCTAAAGACCAAACTGATAAGGCGATTAATTTATCTGTAGAAATCTATTTCTGGCAAGTAAATGAAAAGAAGAAATAGGAAGCGTTCAAATGAAGTCGGTACTTTGTCATCAATCAAAATTAGAAGTGGTGGATCAGCCGAAATTAACTCCTACAAAAGGACAGGTGTTATTAGAAGTGGTTCGATGCGGGATTTGTGGCTCTGATTTGCATATGCAACATCACTGCGACCACATGCATGATTTAGCCGCACGTGTCGGGTTTAATGGTTTAGCAAAATCTACCGATCCATTCGTACTGGGACATGAGTTTTGTGGCAAAGTTTTGGATTATGGTCCAAAAACTCGTCATAAATTTAAAGCCGACACACTTGTTTGTGCAATGCCTCTTTTAAATGTAGATCAGCATGGTTATTTATCTACAGGGCTTTCTCCAAATGCATCTGGTGGCTATGCAGAGCAAGTACTTGCTCAATCAAGCCTGATGTTTGAAGTACCCAATGGCTTAGATGTAGATAGTGCTGCCATGACTGAACCTATGGCAGTTGCATTGCATGCTGTTCGCCGTAGCCGTGTTAAAACCAGTGAGCCTGCTATTGTGATTGGCTGCGGTCCTGTCGGGCTAGGTGTTATTTTAATGCTTAAAGCGGCTGGGGTTAAAACTGTAGTTGCCAGTGATTTTTCGCCAAACCGCCGTAAGCTTGCTGAGCAATGTGGTGCCGATATTGTGGTAGACCCTAAAGAAACATCGCCATTTGCTAACTGGAAAGAGTTTGGTTTGCTGGGCAATGTATCTGATGCAATTAACATGGGCATGGGGCTGTTTGATAAGTTACAAGCGACACGCTTACCATGGTGGCATGGGTGGCGCATGATTGATAAGTTAGGCGCTTTGCCAAAACGTCCGGTTATTTTTGAGTGTGTGGGCGTACCAGGTGTTTTGCAGCAAATTATAGAAGGTGCACCTTTGTTTTCCCGAATTGTTGGGGTGGGCGTCTGCATGCAAAGTGACAAAATAGAACCCGCACTTGCGATTAATAAAGAGTTAGAAATTCAATTTGTGTTGGGGTATACACCGCTTGAGTTTAGAGATGCGCTACACATGATTGCAGAAGGTAAAGTGAACTGTTCACCATTGATTACCGGTGTAGTCGGCTTAGAGGGTGTTACGAGTGCATTTGAAGCGTTACGCGATCCTGAACAGCATGCCAAAATTTTGATTGACCCGAAACGTAGTGGTTCAGATATTCAATTGATGAGTCATTAATTCAAAGTAAATTACGGTTAATTAAAAGGTTGTGATCTCATTAATCACAACCTTTTTTTATGAGTATAAATCGCAATATTGGGTATTCAATAATAGCTATAGAGCTGTGTTACTTTTTAGCTGCTCTAATTCGTAGTAAATCCAGTCGACAAATTTCTGAATGGTCGGTGTGATGTCTTGGCTTGAATGGATGAGGTAGTACTTTCGGCTGCCTTTTAGTTTTTTATTGGAAACAATAACAAGTTCTTTTTTTTGTAGTTCCGACTCAATCAACATTTGCGGAATTAAGGCCATTCCCATGTCATGACTGGCAGCAACGGCAAGCATTGAAAATAACTCATGGCGTTGTCCATCAAAGGGCTTTGGATGTTGCATGTGATGAGTCAGAAACCATTCTTGCCAAATGCTAGGCCGAGTGGTTTGTTGAAGTAAGGGAATATTTAGTAAATCTTCGGGGCTTAAATCATAGGTATTTTCATTGATCATCATGGCATCTGGAAAATACTTTTCGATCAGCCTCGGGGAGCATACAGGTACAATTTCCTCATCCATTAAATAATGCGCTTGTATGTCGGGCCAGTGGTCAATTTGCTGCTGTGTGCCTGCAAAAATAGCAGCGTCAAAAATATTGTCATTAAATAAAAAAGGTTTGGTACTGGTCTCTAAGTGAACCGTAATTTCAGGGTATTTTTGATTTAAAAGATGAAGTTTGGGTAACAGCCAGCGTGTTGCAAAGGTAGGAACGACACCTAGCTTTAATGTTCCACCTAAACCCTTATGAGAAATCACATCGGCCGTACATTTCTCTAGCCCTAATAAGTAGGGTTTAATGCTTTTAAAATACTGTTGACCTGCAATGGTGAGTTCAACGCCATGCCGAGTACGTATAAAGAGTTCAACTCCCAAGAAATCTTCTAGCTGCTGAATTTGGCGAGAGACCGCACTTTGAGTAATACATAACTCTTGCGCAGCATAGGTATAACTTAGATGTTTTGCTGCACTTTCAAAGCAAATCAGGCCCTGAATTGATGGGATACTTCTTCGCATAAATAAATCCTTTTATTTGTCGTCATATTTCAAAACAGCATATGACCTAAATGCAGATAGCAGAGTTTAGTATAAAAATAAGCCATTTTTAATGAAATACAACCAATTAAATATCTAAATTTAATGTGACTTATTTTAAATATGCGTAAGTCGCATATCTGCATGAAGATTTATCGTTTGATTACTGCATTTTTCACGCATAACATCGAGTTAAATAAAGAAGATCAAATCAAGCAGAGGATGCGATGAATCACATGGTGACAACAAAAAAAGCAAAAGTTCAATTTAACTGGCAAGACCCATTTTTAATTGAGCAACAGCTTACCGAAGATGAACGCATGATTCGTGATGCGGCTCATGCCTATTGCCAAGAACGCCTGCAACCCCGTGTACTTGAACAATTCCGTCATGAAAAAACAGATCCGTCTATTTTTCGTGAAATGGGAGAGCTTGGCTTATTGGGACCAACTATTCCTGAGCAATATGGCGGTGCAGGTTTGAACTATGTGAGTTATGGTTTGGTCGCACGTGAAATTGAATATGTCGATTCGGGCTATCGCTCTATGGCGAGTGTACAAAGCTCATTAGTGATGGTTCCGATTCATGAATTTGGTACCGAAGAGCAAAAGCAGAAGTATTTGCCTAAATTGGCAATTGGTGAATACATTGGCTGTTTTGGTTTAACAGAACCTGACCATGGCTCAGACCCAGGCAGTATGATTACGCGTGCTAAAAAGGTTGACGGTGGTTATCGTTTAAGTGGCGCAAAAATGTGGATTACCAACAGCCCAATTGCCGATGTATTTGTGGTTTGGGCAAAAGAAGTTTCTGCTGAAGGTAATGTGGGTGATATTCGAGGCTTTATTTTAGAAAAGGGCTGGGAAGGGCTATCTGCACCTGCCATTCATGGCAAGGTCGGTCTCCGTGCATCGATTACGGGTGAAATTGTGATGGATAACGTTTTTGTGCCTGAAGAAAATGCATTCCCTGAAGTTCGAGGATTACGTGGCCCGTTCACTTGCCTAAATAGTGCCCGCTATGGCATTGCATGGGGTGCAATGGGTGCTGCCGAGTTCTGTTGGCATACCGCACATCGATACACAATGGACCGCAAGCAATTTGGTCGTCCCTTGGCTGCAAATCAGTTGATTCAAAAGAAACTGGCAGATATGCAAACTGAAATTGCATTAGGTTTGCAAATAGCTTTACGTTTCGGACGCATGAAAGATGAAGGTATTGCGTCAGTTGAAGGCACATCTTTAATTAAGCGTAACAACTGTGGAAAGGCGCTTGATATTGCTCGCATGGCACGTGACATGATGGGTGGAAACGGTATTAGCGATGAGTTTGGTGTAGCACGTCATTTGGTCAATCTTGAAGTCGTGAATACCTACGAGGGTACACATGATGTTCACGCATTGATTTTAGGTCGTGCACAAACAGGCATCGCAGCATTTAGTAACTAACTAATTCATTTTTAAAAGATAGAGGTGTTCTTTCGCGAGCGCCTTTAGGGATTTTTACGCAAAAATTTATGGATAATGACAAGATTCATCGTAAGGATACTCATGTGAAGATGTGCCTCTGTGTACTTAAAACTAAATGTAAAGTTATGAAAATATAAAAGATTAAGTCATACAGAAAACATAAGTAAGCTATCGATGACTCATTTGGGAAAATGAGGAGCTAATGATGAACAATGACGTTCAAGTAATATCGAAAGAATTAAGAAATACATTTCCAAGTAACCTTGGAACATATGAAAAGATCGGACCTCATACATGGAAATGGGCGTTGTTATTTGCCTATTTTGCGATGGTGGTCGATGGCATTGATATTATGCTGCTGTCTTATAGCTTGACCAGTTTAAAGGCAGAGTTTGGTTTAAGTACCTTTCAAGCAGGTGCATTGGGCAGTGCTTCTTTGGCAGGAATGGGCGTTGGAGGTATTTTAGGTGGCTGGGCATGTGACAAGTTTGGTCGTGTAAGAACCATTGCCAACTCGGTAACCTTCTTTTCGGTAGCGACTTGTTTATTAGGTTTTACGCAAAGCTTCGAGCAATTTATGGCTTTACGCTTTATTGGTGCTTTAGGAATTGGAGCACTCTATATGGCCTGTAATACCTTAATGGCTGAATATGTGCCGACAACTTACCGTACAACAGTATTGGGCACGTTACAGACTGGCCAAACAGTGGGCTATATTGCTGCGACGCTGTTAGCTGGTGCAATTATTCCCGATCATGGCTGGCGTGTTTTGTTTTTTCTGACCGTGGTGCCTGCTTTTGTTAATATTTTTCTACAACGATTTGTGCCAGAACCAAAATCTTGGCAGCTCACCAAAATTGAAAGTTTACAAGGCAATAGGCAGCCTAAAGAAATTGTGGTGGATGAAAAACCAAAAAGTAGCAGCATCTATAAGCAAATTTTTAATAACTTTAAGCACCGTAAAATGTTTTTGTTGTGGATGACTACAGCATTCTTCTTACAGTTTGGCTATTACGGTATTAACAACTGGATGCCAAGTTATTTAGAAACAGAAGTGCATATGAACTTTAAAAACTTAACCAGTTATATGGTGGGTTCATATACCGCAATGATTCTAGGCAAAATTTTAGCGGATTATCTTGCTGACAAATTTAACCGCCGTGCTGTTTTTGTGTTCGGAACAATTGCCAGTGCCGTGTTCTTGCCAATCATTATTTTCTTTAATACGCCTGACAATATTTTGTATTTATTGATCACCTTTGGCTTCCTATATGGCATTCCATACGGTGTAAACGCGACGTATATGGCTGAAAGTTTTTCAACCGATGTGCGCGGAACAGCCATTGGCGGTGCCTATAACATTGGTCGTGTCGGGGCAGCTATTGCACCAGCTACCATTGGTTTCTTGGCATCGGGCGGTACGTTTACCATGGCCTTTATTGTGATGGGTGCTGCGTATTTTGTTGCGGGTGTATTGCCGGGCTTATTTATTAAAGATCGTCAGTACGATCCGCAAAAACAATCATAAACAATGACAAGAAGGTGCGTTAGTGCCTTCTAAAAAGATAAGGGTATCGTTATGGGTGCATTACAAGGAATTCGGGTTTTAGATTTAAGTCGTGTGCTTGCAGGTCCGTGGTGTGGGCAAATCTTGGCAGACCTTGGGGCGGAAGTGATTAAAATTGAACGTCCTCGAGTTGGTGATGACACCCGCATGTGGGGACCACCATGGATGCCCGATCAAGACGGAAACATGACCCGTGAATCTGGCTATTTTCAGTGTACCAACCGCAATAAATATTCGGTTGCGGTGGACATTACCACACCTGAAGGTCAGGCCTTAATTTATGAAATTGCCAAGACTGCCGACGTGGTGATTGAAAACTATAAGACAGGGTCTTTGGCTAAATATGGTTTGGACTATGCGTCATTAAGTGAGCTCAACCCCAATCTTGTTTATTGCTCGATTACCGGTTTTGGGCAAGATGGTCCGCGTGCGGAAGAACCCGGTTATGACTTTATTATTCAGGGTATGTCTGGCTTAATGAGCATTACCGGCGAGCCTGATGATGTTGCAGGTAGTGGTGGTGCGCAAAAGGTTGGTGTGGCTGTTGTAGACATTCAAACTGGGTTGTATTCAACCATTGCCATTCAAGCGGCCTTGATTGCACGTTCGCACACAGGGCGTGGTCAATATATTGATATGTCACTACTTGATGTGCAGGTTGCGGCACTGGCAAATCAGGGAATGAATTATTTAGCTTCAGGTAAAGCACCACAGCGCATGGGTAATCAACACCCGAGTATTGTGCCGTATCAAACTTTTAAGGCTAAAGATAAAGAATTTATTATTGCGTGTGGTAACGACAAGCAGTTTAAAGATTTGTGTATTGCGATTGGTTACCCAGAGCTGCTCGAAAATGAAAAGTTTGTGCGTAATCAAGACCGTGTAAAGTATCGAAATGAACTGATTCCTTTATTATCAGAGCACTTTTTGCAAAAAACTGCCAAAGAATGGGTTGAGATGATTCATGCTTTAAAAGTACCGGTGGGTGTCATCAACTCAATTGAAGATGCCTTGGCTGAACCACAAATTGTGCATCGTAATTTGGTGGTGAATATTCCTCATCGTTTAAATGAAAACTTCCAAACCATTGGTTCACCAATGAAACTGTCTGATACTCCAGTTGAATACCATCATGCGCCACCAGAACTGGGTGAACATACTACTCAAATCTTATCGAGATTTAAAACAGTAGAAGAACTGGCTGCGTTAAAAGAGAAAGGCATTATTGATGGGAAAATTGCTTAAGCTATTTTTAATGTTATTCAATTTTAATAAAACTGTGATTTGCAATAAATCACAGTTTTATTATTGGAAAATAAGAGCCTTAATATTTAAAAATAAGTGGCAGCACTGGTCTGAAATCATGAATCATTCCTTGAGGCTCATGATCAAAACTGATTTCCATTAAATGCTCTGATCCATCTGTCACTTCAAAATGATCGAGCATGTTGAACAGTAACGAAGTAGGGTGCTGTTCGAGGTTTGGAATAGAAACTTTGATAGAAGTTATTTCTGATAAATCTTTGCTATGAACAAGTGGTTGTTGTTTTTCTTTCGCAGCAAGGTCTGGTCGTGAAGCAAATGAAAGGAAGAACCACATCGGTTCAGATACAACACAATCTTTAGCAACATTTACTTCTAAGCTAGTTGGCAAATAGCTCGGCTTGTAAACCCAATGAGGAAATTTTGCGCCGTTATCATCTTTATTTTTAGGTCGAAAACAAATACCAAAAGGGGACGCGATATTATCTTGAGCACTGAGTCGTTCAAAAAGCAGGGTGGGTTTTGTGAGATCACTTGAGGCTTCTTCTTGATTATTTAAAAAGATTAATTCGATAAAACTATTTTTAAAGAAAAAGCGTCTATTTTCTGTACCTTGACCCAGGTGCTTATTGGATGAACCTTCTGTTAGACCGAATTTTTTTAAAGTTTCAGCTTCGGGAGCGTCTGATTGTACACAAATAAAAATATGGTCCACTTCCATTTTAAGTTCTCATGCTAATGTTGATGAATATTAAATAATTGGTTAATCGAATTTTTCATATTTATCACAAGCGACTCGTCAAAGCCATCGACTAAAAAGCGGCTAATTAACCCTTCAATCACCGTGTAGATCAGCTCAGATAAAGCTTCACCATTGGGTATATTGCAGTGCTGTGCAATCAGTACTTTAATCCATTGTTTATGGGCTTTAGAAATAGAAATAATGTCTTGATCATCTTGGTTAGATTCAGCGACGGCTCTTACAAATAAACAGCCTTTAAAAAAATCTTGTCTAAACCAATTGGTGTGCCAATCAAGGATTTTATTGATGGCCTCTAACCCCGTTGCATCTCCCACATAGCCTAAAAGGCTTTGCTTAAACCGTTCATCACGTGCAATCAGTACAGATCTCACCAACTGATTTTTATTTTTATAGTACGTGTACATGGTGGTTTTAGAGCAGCCAGATTCATCGCGTATTAGGTCAACGCCAACTCCAACAAAACTATTTTCATTAAATAACTTCTCGGCTGTATCTAATATTTTTAAGGCAGATTTTGACATAAAACTTTTCCAAAAAATAAAATAGTACAGATCTGTACTATTTTGGATTTTATCTATATGCTTTTTAAAAAGCAACTTTTTGTTTGAGGAATAAAACCATGTTCTCGATCTTTTATGGCAAAGAAAAACTGGCTCCATCGCCCAATAAAATTGATATTTTAAGAAGCCTTATTGGGGGGACAGTCAGTATTTTTCTACTGTTGTGGTTGAGTAAGCTCACACACAATATTTTTATCATGGCGCCGTTTGGTGCGACCTGTGTTTTGCTCTATACCGTGTCGCAGTCTCCTTTAGCACAGCCGAGAAATATCATATTTGGGCATCTTATCTCGGCTTTTGTGGGTTTGTTTTTTCTAAAATTTGTTGGTGTTTCTATATTTACAATTGCTTTTTCAGTGGGCTGTGCCATTGCACTCATGCAGATTTTTAAGTGTATTCATCCACCTGCTGGGGCCAATCCTTTGGTTATTTTGCTTACCGCGAGCAGCATACATTACGAGTGGAGCTTCTTAATTTTCCCTGTTTTAGTCGGTGCCGTGTCGTTAGTTTTGGTGGCGATACTGATTAATAATATTAAAGCGAGCACCAAGTGGCCGATGTATGGCTTAGGAATTTTAAATAGTAAAAAGTAGGGAAGGCATGAAGTGTTTTGAGCTTAAAAATAATAAAAGTATTCACTATGCCAAGATAGTGAATACTTTTGAGTGAAATTATGACTTCTTCGAAATACGCTCTTCGATGGCAAATTTGAGTAAAGAAGCACTGCGGTAAAAACCGTGTGCGAACTTTCCAAATGGCATGGTAATAAAGAACGTCATGACCGTGGCTAAATGGAAAATCAGTAAAAGTGCCATGTAAGGGGTATTGCGAAATGCCATGAGTGCTAACCCTGAAGCGCTAACGATAAGCAGAAGGAAGATAAAGCCTCGATCTACAGGTTTTTGCTCACGGTCACCATGTAATGGATGACGTTTAAGATTTAAATAGAGTAAGCCAGATGGTCCGATGACTAAGCCAATTCCACCCAAAGTTCCTAAAATCACAGGCAAGCTTAGGTAAGGATAAGGTGCATGTAGGTCAAGAAAATAGTGATATAAAGTCGCTACACCTGTAGCTGCAAAGCAGAGCATAAAGCCATAAAACGTCAGGTGATGGAACACACGGCGGATTTGTGTGTAACGGTCATCTTGCTCATTACAGCCTTTACCATGACCGCCATCTAAATATTTAAGTGTTAATACGTTTTGGGTGGCTTGAACAAGGTCTGGTTTCTCAACTTTGCCATGAATGACTTTAGAGGTTTGTCGCCAGAACTTACTAATTCCAATGCCGAGCAGCACAATGGCAACTGTAAAGGTCGCTCCAAACAATAGTGCTAAAAAGTTATGCGGGAAAATCGCATAGAAATTACCTTGGTAACCTGCAAATAAGTCAGTGCCTTTCCACCACACTACGGCTAACATGCAAAAAAAGAAAACAAGTGTTAAAGCCGAGACAAAAGGAATCCCGACAGACTTATAAAGTCGACCTAAAGGCTGAGGTGTAGCAAACTCTTGATAAGTTTCTAAACGTACTTGCGCCATCGCTTTTGGAATGTTTACGCCAAACTCATGCGGTGGAGCATATTGGCAAGCGTGTAAACAAGCCCCACAGTTATGACATAGGTTTGCTAAGTAATGAATATCGGCTTGGTTAAACTCAAGACGTTTGGTCATCGCCGCAAAAACAGCGCAAAATGACTCACAGTAGCGACAAGCATTACAAATCTGTAGGGCTCTTTGGACTTCTTGTTCGTGATCAGAGAGCTGAACAACTGGAATTAGGGCTTTGCTATTAGCATTCATGTTCAACTCCTTGTGAAAGTGCATAGTGGGCTGCATTTTTTCCAGCAATGCGTCCAAACGTCGTTCCAATCGACATGCCGACCCCTGCGGTATAACCCTGACCGAGTACGTTACCTGCCATCATTTCACCTGCGACAAATAGATTGCGGCTTGCTTTATTGTTAAAACGTACCGCAGCATCATCTTCGACTTTTAAACCTAAATAGGTGAAGGTAATGCCGGGTTTAAGGGCATAGGCATAGAAGGGTGGCTGGTCGAGAGGAACAGCCCAGTGCGTTTTGTTGGGCACAATATTTTGGGTGGTGCAGTCATCTAAAACAGTATGGTTAAAGGTGCCTTGCACACAGGCTTGATTAAACTCTTCTACGGTGTTGCATAAGGTTTTTGCGTCTAGCCCGATTTTTTCGGCTAACTCTTGAATGCTGTGAGCTTTTACACCCGCAAAAACAGGCGGCATAAAGCGCCCAATGGCTTTTGAGTCAATAATGGAATAGGCAATTTGCTGTGGCTGTTTGGCAACAAGACGGCCCCAAATCGCATAACGTTTTGGCCAGAAGTCTTCGCCTTCATCGTAAAAACGCTCGGCTTTATTATTGACCACAATACCCAATGAAACGCAGTCAATACGAGTACAAATACCGCCATCATATAACGGTGCTCGTGCATCTACAGCGACGCAATGAGATTGTGATGGGTCACCAATAATATCGGCACCTTGATCTATCATAAATTTGAGTAAGTTGCCTTGATTAAAGCGAGTACCACGAATAATGAAATTATCGGCAGGCCATTCGCCATTTTCATTTTGTCCCCATGCTTCTCTTAACCATTCTAGATTTGACTCAAAACCACCTGCGGCCAATACACAACTTTTTGCTTTAAACACACGACCATCTTCAGCAATTGCGGCTTCAAAATGTCCTTGAGTTAACTTTAGGTCTTTAATTTTTGTGTTGTATAAAATTTCGATGCCAAGTTCTTGGGCACTACGGTAATACGCATTAATGAGGGCTTTACCGCCACCCATAAAAAAGGCATTGGTACGCGCAACATGCAAAGCACCCGATAGCGGCGGCTGAAAATTCACACCATGTTTACGCATCCAGTCGCGGCAGGTCGCCGTGCTACGAATGACCAGACGGGCTAAGTGCTCATTGGTTTTTCCGGCAGTTACTTTAAGTAGGTCTTGCCAATATTCTTCTTCGGGATAGGCATCGACCAATACGTCTTGAAGAGCATCATGCATGCAGCGAAGGTTACGAGTGTGTTGTGAGTTACCACCACGCCATTCTTTAGGTGCTGCTTCTATTACTAGCACAGACGCGCCACTTTCTTTTGCCGTGAGCGCGGCACACAGTGCGGCATTCCCACCACCAATTACAATCACATCATGCATGGATTTCTCCCTTTCTCAGCTAGGGCTAATGTAGCTTTAAAAGAGAAGGTGGAGTGAGAGGCTGGGCTTGAATGGGTGTTTAGTAAAAATAAACACTAATGGCTTAAGTGTTTATTATCTCCGCACCTGGCCAGCGTTTTTCATTAATCAGGTTGGTCACACAGGCACGAATCACCACTTTAGTGGCTAAAGTGGCAGGCGAGATTTCTTCTTCAGATAAACTAATTAAATAGTTAATACGTTCAATTGCAGGTTCTACAACGCGCAGTAAACATAAGTCTTGCCGAGAGTTTAATGCTGCACCCGCAGGTTGGATGGTTGCCATTTCAAGTTTGCTAATGCTTTCCATTAGCAAATGTAGCCCATCAATTTCATAGGCCACTTTAAGCTGATGAATTTTTTGTTCGAGCAACAAACGCAGCCCATGTCGTTGGCTCGGTAAAATCAGTGGAAGTTCTTTTAGTTGTGGATGGGTAATGGTTTGAGTGTCGATACAGCTTTCAAGGTGGTACTGGCTCAGCACTTCTTTAGGCGAAATTAAAAACATCTGTTCTTTGACTAAAGGCTGTATCGCCCACTGAGGGTCTACATCGTCACTAAAGATGATAGCAACATCGAGTTGTCTTGCATTGACCAATGCCTTGAGATCACCTGATAACCCTTCAATTAAACGTACTTTAATGTCGGGATAGCGATTTCTCATGAGTTTTAAAAAGTGAGTACCAATAACCGCTGCAACACTCGGAGAAAAACCGACGGTAACATGACCACTTAAACGTGAAGAATGAGCAGAATCTACGGCATGATCTAGATGCCTAAGCGCCAGTTGAACTTGTTGAAAAAAAGCTAAACCCGCAGGGGTGGGAACTGTACCCAAAGCGGTACGTTGTAAAAGGCGAATGGAGAGTTCGCTTTCTAATTTTGAGATTTGCTGACTTAATGCAGACGTTCCAATATCGAGATTTTTTGCAGCTTTACCCAAGCTTCCTGACTCGATCACTGCAATAAAATACTTTAATTGTTTGAGTTCCACGGCAAATACTACATTAACCTTTATGGATTAATTCTACACTGGTTTATCGCTATATATTTTGTTCTATTGCTTTGAGTAAACCGGCAATAGAGTAAAGGCAACATCACCTCAAGACGTTGCCTTTTAGAGCTTTTATTCTTTAACCTGCTCAAGACCCTGTTCTTCAATAATTTGTGTTGCTTGTGGCGATTTCACAAATTTGATTAACTCTTTTGCAACCTTCTCATGTTCAGAGTTTTTACCAATGCCCGCCGCAAACACGGTGACTTTCTGATAAGGTGCTGGAATTGGACCGACTAAATCAACCTGACCATATTTGCCAGTGAAAGGTTTGATTTCACTGATTTGCTGGAAGCCAATATCAAACTGTCCTTCCGCAATACGTTTTGCAACGCGGTCACCTACCACTTTTTCTGCTTTACCAGAAATTACTTTGTATTCCACAGGCGAGAAGCTTGGGAAAACATTCTTTTCAAGATGTGTGCCGCTCGCACTTGCCGAATAGCCTATGTGCTTTGCATTTAATAAAACCTTTTCGAATTTTGCTGCAGAGCTAATATCAGGTTTTGGGGCACCTTTAGGCACAGCCATTCCAATGCTTGAATTAACTAAAGCACTTTGTGAATTTGGGTCTACATAACCCTTTTCTGCAAGCTTGTTTAGTTCAGGAGCAGCCAATACCACAACATCAAAATGTTCACCACGGTCAAGACGGTTTGGGATTGCAGTTGGTGAAGCACCCATTGATGAACCAGATGAGAGGTGAACCGTGTGACCAGTTTGCTTTTCAAATATTGGAATGAGTTTTTCCATAGATGAATAAAAACCGCCTGAGCTAATCACTTCGATTGTATCTGCGTTAGCAAGTGTTGATCCTAAGCCTGCACTAGCTAGGCAAATGGTCATGAAGATAGGGGACTTTTTCATAATGCCTCACTTTAGTTGCAAGAGACGCAGTACGGAGACTGAAGATCTGCCGTACTGTTCATTAAAATTTCAGGTTAAGTTGTAGTTTGTTTTAAGCGCTAACCTTCACAGGTTCAGCAATTGCTTCAGAATTTTTCTGCTTGGAACCGCGGCATAGATATAAGCTTGAGATGAGGCTACATACCGCAGCTAACATCAGCCAAAATGCTGGTGCACTTGCATTACCCGTATTTTCGACTAGATATGTACAGGCAATCGGGGTCATGCCACCAAAAATAGCTGCTGCAAGACTGAACGCTAAAGAGAAGCCGACTGTACGTACACGTTTTGGCATCACTTCGGCAAGCGTTGCGACCATGGTTCCGTTGTACAGACCAAAGAAGAACGAGAAGTAAGCAAGTGTAATCAAAAGGTTAGTGAAACTAATGTCACTCACTAACCAGCTTAAAACTGGATAACTTGTAAAGAGAGCAAGTGTGGTAATACCGACTAAAACAGGACGACGACCAATTTTGTCTGAAAGTAGTCCACCTATTGGTAACCAGAAAAAGTTCGACAAACCAACAAATACGGTTGCTAACAGGCTATCTGTTACCGACATTTCTAAAGTACGTTTTGCATATACTGTGGTGTAAACCGTAATAAAGTAGAAAGTAGTCGTTGTCATCGCGCTCATCATCATACCGGCAAGCACAATACGCCAGTTGCTCACGAGTGTGCTGAAAATCTCTTTAGAAGTTGGATGAGTTTTTTGAGCTTTAAAGTCTTCAGTTTCCTCTAAAGTACGGCGGAATAAAAAGATTAAAGGAATAATTAAACAACCAATTAAGAACGGAATACGCCAGCCCCATTCACCCACTTGAGCAGTAGTTAAAATGGTGTTGAGCCAGTAACCAAGTAATGCGGCAAACACAACAGCAATCTGTTGGCTGCCAGACTGCCAGCTTGTGATAAATCCACGGTTTTTATCTGTTGCAATTTCAGCTAAATAAATAGAAACACCGCCAGATTCAACGCCTGCCGAGAAGCCTTGTAATAGACGTCCAATTACCACCAAAATTGGCGCAATAATACCAATGGTTTCATAACCTGGCACAAAGGTAATTAAGATGGTTCCGATTGCCATAAGGCTTAAGGTCACAATAAGACCTTTACGTCGCCCAACTCTGTCGACATAAGCACCCAAGAAAATAGCGCCAAGAGGACGCATAAGAAAGCCCGCAGCAAATACGGTAAATGTCATCATTAAAGAGACATATTCATTTTCAGAATGGAAAAATTTTGCTGCAATATAAGTGGCATAGAAACCAAAAAGAAAAAAATCGTACTGTTCTAAAAAGTTGCCACTCGTTACATTTAATATTTTTTTAAAAGTAGCCCTAGGGTTATTCACGACATCCATTGGAGACCTCCTTGGCCTGACAGAATGGAAACATTCACGATTTTCGAGGTCGGACCTAAATCGGTTCAATCAATAAACCTAAATAAAAATTGGTTTGAGATGAGATTTAGAGAGACCCTTCGTAGAAAATGTGATGCCTTGTTTCCAGTTCAAACTACACATCTATATTTTGATAAACAGAAAACCACTTATCATTCGGACGAAAATGTAATCTCAAAAAGCAGGAGGGAGTGAGAGGGCAAAATTAATTGGGTATTTAATAAAATTAATGGCCTTTTATAAAATAATTTCAGAACATGGCCAGATTTGATTTTGAATAAGCTCTTTCACACACGCTTTAATTGCAGACTTAGCAGCGAGTGCTGCAGGGGATAATTCTTCTTCGGCAAGGCTCACCAAGTAATTGATTCGCTCAACTTCAGGATCAACCAGTTTGAGCAATTGAAGCTTATGTTTGTACTCTTGGAGACAAGCACTTCCGGGGCGGACACTGGCAAGTTCAAGGTGAATCAGGCTATCCATGAGTAAGTGCAGGCCATCAATTTCATAGACGACATTAAGCTGTCCAATCTTGTGTTCAAGTAATTTTCTTAGACTGTGGCGCTGGCGTGGCAGTACTAAAGGAATGTCACCAATTTGTTGGGACTGAATAATGCCGCTTTTGATGCATTCAGCAAGACCGTATTTTTCGAGCACTTCTTTGCGTGCCATTAAATACATTTGCTCGCGTACCAATGGTTGTATCGACCATTGCTTATCAATTTCATTGGTAAAAATAATGGCAATATCAAGCTGACGGGAGTTAATGGCTTGAATGAGATTACCCGACAGTGTTTCGACAATCTCAAGACGAATGTCTGGATAGCGTTCAGACATTAATTTCATTAAAGGGATGCCAATCAAAGCGGTAATGGTCGGTGGAAACCCAAGGCTGACATGTCCAGAAAGTCTTGCAGAATGTGCAGCATCTATTGCAAAGTTCACTTGACGTAAAATAAGTTGAGAATGTTTTAAAAATGCGAGACCTGCGGGAGTTGGTGTGACACCAAAGGCATTACGCTGCAGCAAGCGAATGCTTAACTCTTGTTCTAGTTTACTAATTTGTTGACTAATTGCCGAAGCACCAACATCAAGTTTTTGGGCTGCCTTACCAATACTGCCTGCTTCAACGACCGTCAAAAAATACTTTATTTGCTTGATTTCCATATATAAATGTCCGTATTAATTTTAGTAAGCGTTAAATTTTCATAGATTTTTTGTATATTAACAGCTGTATATTCTCTTATAAATAATTATCCATTCTTATAAAAGTTATCTTTAACTTCATATTCCAATAATAATAAAACGACCCTTTTCAGTTTCTCCTACTCTCTTTACTTGGAATTTTAAGCCTATTTAATTTTACTAATGCCCCCTTTAAATTATTGGTATCACGATGATTTCTTATTCTGTGCTTTAATCTTCTCAAATTAGAAAGGGAGAGCATTAAATGCATGATGCATTAAAAAATATGATGGGTTTGCAAATTATGAAGAAGCGCACCTGATTAAATAACTATTGGAAAAACATATGAGTATTGAGCTCATTTGATCAGAAGGGAAGATTGGGTAAATAGGTTTTTTTATTTGAATATTAAACGTTACCCATAGCATGGATATGCAAAAGACAACTCAATAGATTATGTTTTTACTATCTTATTGTTATTCATCAGTATTAATTAAAACCAGCATTTTTGGATATTTTTGCAAAGGTTTTAATTACTCATTATAGATCTGGTGGTTGTCATAACTTTCCCTCCACTTAGCTATTTCTTTTAGTCGGTTGATTCGTAATTTTTATAGTAACGCAGCATTGCTGAAGTTCGCTGTGAAAGAGCGCATTTCAAAACACAAGATTAAAACTAAAAACCAGTAAACATGATCGTGCCAAGGAGGTCGATTATGGAGATTGGTAAAAATCAAAATATGAATAGAGCAAAACGTTATAAGGATGTATGTAACATGAAAAATTTAACTTTACTCGCATTAACATGCGTCAGTGTGACAATGGCTGGATGTGGTTCAGGAAATGCTTCTAAAGAGGCTGGTCAGCCAAAACGTCCGGAATGTATAGCCCCAGCAAAGCCGGGCGGCGGGTTTGATATGACTTGTAAATTAATCCAATCTGGCTTTAAACAAACAGACCAGCTTAAAGACCCAATACGCGTAACCTATATGCCAGGTGGGGTAGGTGCCGTAGCCTATAATAAGATCGTAAACAGTGATCCTGCTAATAATAATGCAGTAGTTGCATTTTCCACTGGTTCACTCTTGAACTTGGCACAAGGAAAATTCGGAAACTTCACTGAAAAAGATGTGAAATGGTTGTCTGGGGTCGCCGTAGATTATGGTCTGGTTTCGGTACATAAAGACTCACCATTGAAAAACCTAGATGACTTGATGAAAGCACTCCGAGAAAACCCAAAAGCACTGAGCTTTGGTGGTGCCGGAAGTGTGGGTGGTCAAGACTGGATGCAAACAGCAATGTTGGCAAAAAAAGCAGGTATTAGTCCTGCCAATTTAAGATTTGTTGCACTTGAAGGTGGTGGGGAAGTGCTGACTTCATTACTGGGGCAGCATATTCAAGTCGGGGTAGGGAATATCAGTGAAGTAAGTTCATATCTAGAGTCTGGTGATATTCGGGTTTTGGCAGTTTTTGCAAACAAGCGTTTAGACGGGAAGTTCTCAAAATTACCTACTGCAAAAGAGCAAGGCTACGACATAGAGTGGCCAGTCATCCGTGGTTTCTATATGGGACCAAAGGTCAGTGATGAAGCCTATGGTTGGTGGAAAAATGCCTTTGATAAAATGATGGCTAACCAGAAATTTGATGCAGTCCGTGAAAATCAGGATCTACTCCCATTTCAGATGACAGGTGAAGAACTCACTGCTTATGTTTATAAACAGACCGCGGAAATGCGGCAGTTATCGCAAGAATATAAATTATCACAATAACAAATAGGCTGGGTTGAGAAGCTATTTTTCAGCTCAGTTTTTTTCTGAGGATAGATGATGAAATCTGAACGGATTCTTATCGCCATTATTACGGTTTGCGGATTATTTTTGTTGATCTATGCGAGCAATTTTGAAGCGCCAATTTCCTACGATCCAGTGGGCCCTAAAGCTTTTCCTATTCTGTTAATGGGGTTAATTACAGCGAGTGCAGCGTATCTAACTATTCGACCAGCCATTATGTTTGAACCCGTTGAGTTGGGGTGGACAAAACATCTAGTCGTTAAGTTAGCGTTGTGTGTGGTGGCTTTAACGCTATATGCATTAGTTTTTGAATGGCTAGGCTTTATTGTTGCAACCCTATTAATGACCATTGCAGTGGGCAAACTTTTCCATGGCAAAACCATACCGGTTTTGGTGACAGGTTTGGTACTTAGCATGAGTACCTACTATATGTTTGACCGTTTCTTGGATGTGCCATTACCACTTGGATTTTTTGGTTAAGGATGACCCGATATGGATGTATTAAGTTTTTTAATGATGGGGTTTGAGGTTGCCTTGCAACCGCAGAATCTTTTAATTGCTTTGATTGGCGCATTTATTGGAACGATTGTAGGGTTATTGCCAGGTTTAGGCCCAATTAATGGGGTAGCAATTTTACTACCGTTTGCTTATGCCTTGGGTTTACCCGTAGATAGTGCCTTGATTTTATTGGCAGCAGTTTATTTGGGCTGTGAATACGGCGGACGTATTTCAGCGATTCTGTTAAACGTACCCGGAGATGCTGGGGCCATTATGACCACGTTAGATGGTTATCCATTGGCACAGCAAGGAAAAGCCGGAATCGCACTGTCTTTGTCATCGGTCAGTTCCTTTGTTGGGAGTACTGTCGCCTTTATTGGAATTGTGTTGTTTGCTCCTATATTGGCGAAATGGGCAATTGCGTTTGGTCCCGCTGAATATTTTGCGCTGATGGTCTTTGCAATTGTTTGTTTAACTGGTTTGGTTAGTACACAGCCTTTTAAAACCTTAATTATGGCACTCATGGGCTTAGCACTTTCAACTGTGGGAATGGATGCAATTACAGGTGTGTATCGCTTTACCTTTAACAGTGTAGGTTTAAGTGACGGAATTGCTTTTACAACTTTGGTTATTGGCTTATTTAGTGTAAGTGAAATTCTATTACTACTCGAACGTACCACAATTGGTCAAGTTACCTTAAAACAAGGAAAGCGTTCTCTTTTTAATCTTAAAGAGTTCTTCTTCTCGTTAGTTGCTATTATCCGCAGTTCAGTGATTGGTTTCTTCTTGGGTATTCTTCCTGGAGCAGGTGCAACAGTTGCAAGTGCAATGGCCTATACCACTGAACGCAAAATGGCAAAGGATAGTAGTAAGTTTGGTAAAGGTGATCTGCGCGGTCTTGCTGCACCCGAAAGTGCGAATAACGCAGCAGCTTGTGGTTCATTTGTCCCGATGTTGACCTTGGGTGTGCCAGGTTCAGGTACAACTGCGGTAATGATGGGTGCATTGCTTATGTACAATATAACACCAGGTCCACAGTTATTTGTTCAGCAACCTGTACTGGTGTGGTCACTAATTGCATCTTTAATGGTGGGTAATATCATTCTGTTGGTATTGAACTTGCCACTGGTGGGTTTCTTTGCCCGCATGTTAAGTATTCCTAATTATATTCTGATCCCGATCATCGCAAGTGTTAGTTTTGTTGGTGTGTATGCTATTCATAGCAATATCTTTGACTTGCTGTTATGTATGGGCTTGGGTGTGTTTGGATATATTTTACGAAAATTTGATTTCCCATTGGCACCGCTGATTCTTGGTTTCGTACTTGGAGAGTTGATGGAATCAAATTTACGCCGTGCCTTGTCGATTTCTCAAGGGGAACTTGGCATCTTGTGGAGCAGTAATATCAGTATGGGGCTTTGGATCATGTCAGGATTATTACTGATCTTGCCAATCGTTCGTAAGTACTTGTTTATCAAAAAACAACAAGCTTAATAGGGCAACAATAATAGTCAGCATTCGTTGACTATTATTGCTCAGAATTATGGAAAAAATAAGCTCAAATCTCAAAGGATTAGCAATTGCTCTGGTCGGAGCTTTAATTGCCAAATATTTGTATATTCCCTTGCCTTGGTTGCTTGGACCTTTATTGACGGCTTTATTGTTCGGTAGCGTTGGTCATCCACTTGCTTGTGATCCACATTGGCGACGCATAGGGCAGGTCATTATTGGTATGGCCTTAGGCTTATACTTTACACCAGCCTTGGTACAGGCAGTGGCGGCATATTGGGGCTTTATTCTAATTGGGTTGGCATGGTCACTTGTGTTGGGTACGTTGCTGGCTGGTTTGCAATATCGAGTTAATGCATTGGATTGGGCAACTGCATGGTTTTCTTCGGCCATTGGCAGTGCCAGTGAAATGGTGAATATTGCAGAACGCTATCAAGCTCAAGTTGAGAAAGTCGTTGCTGCCCATAGTTTGAGAATTGTGGTTCTAGTTGTGTTGGTTCCAATTTTCATGGAACTTTATTTTCAAGTTGAATGGACTGGTTTAAAGATACCAGTGTCGGACCAGTTTAACTTTTTTCAGGTCGTATTGCTGTTTGGTCTGGCCCTGTTTGTGGGTAAGGTTTTTCAATTTTTTAATCTTTTGAATGCTTGGATTTTGGGACCACTTGCCATTATCGGGTTGTTATCATTTTGCGGAATACTTCAGATGAAATTGCCTGAATGGTTTACTGCCTTTGGTCAAGTCTGTATTGGTTGGTCATTAGGCAGCAAATTTCCATTTAGCTTTTTAAAGAAAAATAAAAAGTTTATTGGAATAACACTGATATTCAATCTGCTGGCTTTGGTGTTATCGATTAGCTTTGCGTTATTACTGGTCAACTTAAGCCATACGGAAAAACAAATCTTGATTTTAGGCCTTTCCCCCGGAGGCATTGCAGAAATGTCACTGATGGCTAAAGCTCTCGGTCTCGCAGTACCCATTGTAGTTGCCTTTCAGCTCTCAAGATTAATTTTTGTAATTCTCACTACACGTTTTTTTTATCAATGCAGTCTTCAATGGTTTTTTAAATCTAAAAAGTAAGACGTTCTAAGTAGCTGAAAAAAGCTATTTAGGGGGAGAGTATATCTACAATTTTTGTAAATGGATGAACAACACGGTTTATTGAAATAAAACAAAGGAATGCAAAATGAAATTTAACTCAGCTAAGACAGTACTAATCGTTAGCTTAACCACTCTCACCACATTTACCCATGCCAATCAGAACAGTGAACTTGAACAGTTGCGTGCTGAAGTGAATGAACTGAGACAAATGCTTCAGACTCAAAAAGCAACACCTATAATTAGCGTACAGGTTCCACACGTACCTACGGCAAATGTTATCACGCCGCCCGAAAAAAATACTCAAGCTATATTCAAATGGCAATCAAAATCCGGTGCCGATGTTAATTTGTATGGCTTTGTTCGTGCTGATGCTGCATATCAGTTTGAAGGCGCGAAAGGTATGTTTAACCGCATTAATGGTGTGTTACTAGAAGGGGATCCTGATAAAAAATCTACTGAAGATCGCTTGGATTCGACCGTAAATGCCTCTCGTATTGGTTTAGATTTTAATACTGCTGTAGGGGAAAAGACGTTAAAAGGGAAAATTGAAATAGATTTTCGCGGCGGGGCAAATAAAGACAATGCTCGTCTGCGACATGTCTATTTAAATTATGATCGTTGGTTGATCGGTCAAACGACGTCTACTTTTCTTTCAACTGAAACAGCACCAGAAATGCTAGATTCAAATACCGCTTTAGGTGGTGGTACCAATCGTAATCCAATGGTGCGTTATTCAGGGCCAATCAATACATCAACCTCTTATTTTTTAAGCTTAGAAAAAGGCAATGACGAGAACCGCCTGCCTTTATTGGCAAGTAAATTGAAACATGAATTTGCCACTGATAAAGGCGTAATGACTGCACGTGGTTTAGTTCAGGAAGTCCGTCTACGTAATGAAAATGATGAGACTAAAATGGGATGGGGTGCAGCATTAGGTCTTCGCTATAAAATCACACCATCTTTATTATTTAATAGCAACTATTCGCATGTTTCTGGAGACAATAAATTATTACTGGCTACCTCTGATAATGTTCGTCATATCCAAAACGGAGATGATGTCGAATTAATTGATTTTGATGCATTTCAAATGGGCCTTACTTATCAATTTAATGAAAAGCTAAGGGGTACAATAGGTCATGGCGCATTGATCTATGAAGATAAAGATGTAATAACAAAAGATGCAAATAAGAAGTTACAACAAAGCTGGGCTAACCTGATGTTTAAACCCAATAAACCCTTAACTTTTGGGGTTGAATATGTCTATGGTGAGCGCAACACCGTAAGTCAGCAAGTAGGGAAAGATAAGCGTATAGAAATGATGGCGAAATATGAATTTTAGCTGAAGATGTAGATTACTGATGTATGCACTATTTTAATCTACAGACTGTATATCCGATAAATTTATAAGCTAAAGCGAAGGTATATAAATATCATTGCTTTAGCTTTTCTAGTTTGGTGTGCCGTGATTTATAGAGATATGAAGGATTGGGAAATCTATCATGCGCTTTAATATTAACAGCAATAAATACAAAAGTTTCTTAAAAAATTATCTGAAAGTTTTAAATCATCGTCGTCTTTAATCTTGAGTTCAAAAGGACTTATCTCGTCACAAAGAGGTAATCTTATAATTTTTAAATATGGCATCTACAGTCAACGAATTGGCGTTTGGGGCTAAGCACACCACTCAAAATCTTAATAAAGTGAACAATCAAAATAAAAAAATCCAGGATGGATCCATGATTTTTGTAGTAAGAAATAGAACATTAGTATTGGGAATCGCTTCAATTTGTACAAGTGCATTACATGCTGCGGCATTTGATAAAACAGGCCAATCCGTATCAGCATTTTTACAACCGGGAAATTACTTTGAAGCCAGTTTAGGTGTGACAGATACTGATTTAAAAGGAGTGGAATCTGGTACTAACCCTTCACATCAGTCAATTTCCGATATTGCCAATACAGATTATCGGCCGACTGCGGCTTTAAAATTACAGTTGGCACCGCAGTATTCATTTGGGTTGCTTTACGATCAGCCTTTTGGGGCTGACACCGAATATTCTGGTGTAAATGGCTTTGTCGCAACCCCGAAAGATACAGTTATGCTTCCAGGTATTACGACTACAAGCCTTGCAAATGCTACTTCTGGTCAAGTTCCCACAGGAAATGCAAAATCAGAATTTGATATTCAAAGTTTTAGCTTCATTGCTGGATATCAACCTAATAAAAATTGGAATATTTTTGCAGGGCCGGTTTATCAAACCTTCAAAAGTCAGGTCAATTTAAGAGGCAATGTATTTAGTCTTTATAATGGCTATGACTTTCAAACTAAAACTGTGGGCGATTGGGGTTGGTTGGCTGGACTGGCTTATCAAATTCCTGAAAAGGCCGTTAAAGTTTCGCTTACCTATCGGTCTGCCATTACCCACAAAGTAAACGCAACTGAAAATGCGCCGTTAATTGATATGTTAACGACTCAGCAAGGACGCGATTTAGTTAGCCAACATCTCGACTATATGATTTCTATCGGGCAGATGACCGAGCAAAAGAAAAATTATTTAAATCATATTATTTCAGAGTTACCCAATACCGAAGGCTCTGGCACAACCAAATTTAAATCTCCAAACTCAGTGAATTTAGAATTTCAAACAGGTTTACGCCAAGGAGCTTTATTGTTTGGGAGCTTGCGTTGGGTAAATTGGAGTGATTTGGCGCTACAACCTTACCGTTTTGGTGAAATTTCAAAAGTTATTGGGGGATTATCAACACCAAGCCGTCCAGAAGGGTTTAATTTGGTTCGTTATGATGATGACCAGTGGGCTTTAAATTTAGGACTAGGGCAACGTTTTTCAACTAAATGGCTAGGTTCTGTATCAGTGGGCTGGGACTCGGGAGCTGGCGATAAAGTTTCAACGGGTGGCCCAACCAAGGGATATTACAACTTAGGAGTGGGAGCCCAATACAGTCCAACATCGCAATACTTTATTTCTGGTGGTGTGAAATATTACTGGTTAGGCGATGCAAAAGCTCAGCTTGGCGCACAGGCAGGCAGTGACTATTATGTGGGTGAGTTTAAGGATAATCACTCTATAAGCTATGGCTTAAAAATAGGATATAAATTTTAAAATTAAATCATTCATTTATAAGGTTTTAATTACATGAATAAAATCATCAAAAACGGCATATTTTTAGGGTTATCGACTTTGATGGCAGGTTATGGAACTGTCCTCCATGCCGAAGTAAACCCATCTAATTTACCTACTGTCTCACAAAAAGCGTTAACGATTATTGATGGACAAACAGAATGGTTAAGTAAGGTTTATAAAGATATTCATGAGCACCCTGAACTTGGGTTTATGGAAACGCGTACCTCTGCCATTGTTGCCAAAGAGCTTAAGTCATTAGGGTTTGATGTTAAAACTGGAATAGCCAAGACAGGTGTGGTTGGCATTTTAAAAAACGGTGCAGGGCCAACGGTCATGTACCGTGCCGACATGGATGCCAATACTGTTCAAGAAGCGACTGGCTTACCTTATGCAAGTAAAGTGCGGGTAAAACTCGATGATGGAACCGAAACGCCTGTTGCACACATGTGTGGTCATGATGCGCATGTGACATGGATGCTCAGTATGGCAAAAACCATGGTAGCTCTAAAAAAGGAATGGAGCGGAACCATTATTTTAGTCGCACAACCTGCTGAAGAGCCTGTAACGGGTGCTAAAGCAATGGTGACTGACGGTTTGTGGACAAAATATAATTTACCAAAACCCGATTATTTTTTTGCAGTTCATACCACACCTGCACCTGTTGGAACGGTAATCAATGCACCGGGACCACGCATGGCGGGAACCGATCAACTTGATATTTTATTTAAAGGGGTTGGTGGGCATGGTTCACTCCCATATTTAACCAAGAACCCGATTAGCATGGCTGCAAATGCCATTACTCAATATCAAACTATTATGGGCAACGCAGTTAACACCCAGCAACCTGCAGCATTGTCTATTGGTTCAATTCAAGCCGGAAATTCGAATAACGTGATCCCTTCAACCGCGTTGGTCAAAATGAATATGCGCTGGTTTGATCCAAAAGTACGTGAAACGATGTTAAATAACATTAAGCTCATGAGTGAAGGCGCAGCCGAAATGCAGGGTATGAGTCAAGATCAATTGCCTACTTTAACGCTCAAAGGTTCGACCATGCCTGTAGTCAACAATAAAGAGTTCTCTGCGCGTTTAAATGGACCATTAAAAGCGTTATTAGGTGACAAACAAGTCTTAACCAATTTCCCACCGTTTATGGGGTCAGAAGATGTTCATCATCTCTTAGGTGATCAAAAAGACATTCCGTTTAACTTTATGTTCATTGGTGTGGCAGATCCGGTTGTGTTTGCAAATGCAGTAAAGCAAGGCAAACCCGCACCTTACATTCCGCACAGTCCGAACTATGTTGTAGATTTAAAAGCCTTGCCAGTCGGAGCTAAAGTCGCCACAGTGTCCATGCTTGAACTGTTAAATAAAAAATAAGATATTCATAAAAAAGATGCACATGAATGCATCTTTTTTTTATCTAAAATTTTTAAAAATTTAAGAGAAAGACAGATGTTTTTCCCGATAGTGTAGCGGTGATAAATCTGTCCAACGTCGAAAAGCACGGGTAAAACTACTCACATCGGTAAAGCCAAGAATATAGGCAATTTCGGTAATATTGTGGCTTGAATTTTTGATATACGACAAAGCCAGTTCGTGCCGTGTATTGTCGAGTAGCTCGCTATAAGACGTATTTTCTGCCGAAAGCTTGCGTTGCAGACTGCGTATACTTAAGCCTAAACTTTTCGCAACGTCTTGCTGTTGAAAGTCACCTGTAGATAATTTTTCAATGAGTTTTACTTTCACACGAGCCAATATATTTTCTTTATCAAATCGTGCGAGATAACGATTAATAATCTCATCATATTCTTGAGTGAGGCTAGGATTCCCACCATCTAAAGGCTGTTCTATGGTTGCTGTGTCAAACACAATCATGTCTTTGGGCGCATTAAACACAATCGGGGCTTTTAAAATGCTTTTAAAGTTTTCCAGATCTTCTGGTTCCGAGCGTCTTAGTTCAATGCGTAAGGGCGAAAAAACAGAGCCTTGTAACGCGCGACTTGAACGAATAAAAACAGAGATAAAAGCATCGATAGATTCGGGTTGAACTTCGTCGGGAACATGAATAACGAAATAATGATTTTTTCCCTCACCATAAAATTCGAGTTCAGGAATGTCGGTCACTATGCGGAAGTAACGAATAATTCTTAAAAACATTTCTTTTAGTGTTGTGCTGGTAATGAGTGAATGGCCCAACACATGAAATGTATTTTGGTTGACTTGGCTGGCAACTTTAAGTCCAAAGCATGAGTCCTGAGTCGCTTGAACGGCTAGTTTCCATAAATTTGCTGTGTTTTTTAATGAATAGCGTGCATCTGGATCATTTAGGGCCTGAACATCTAAACCTGCTTGTTTTAATAAAGGTTGGCTATCCACACCTGCTTTCTCAAGCGCTTTTTGAATCGCTTTAACCCAGCTAGCCAGTGCCGTTGCTGTCTGTGGCATGTTATGTCCTATAACTTGTGACTCATATTCCTGTCAGCAGTATAAAAGATTCAAAACTAAAAAATCTTTTGTTTGTTTTGAATCTTTCTATTTTGGCATCCATAGCCAATAGATTGGCGTTTCGAGCTAAGCGTACAAAGGTAGATATAAATAAAGTAGGGACATGAGAAAACTGAGGAATAACGGATGACCTACATATATAAAAATCCTGCTGGAATGAGCGATAGCGAAAAAACGGAACACATTAAAAAAGTAGTCACAGCGGAAGGTGTGGCTTTACGCAAGCGCCATCCCATTTTGAACCATCAAAACGCAATAGGGGCGATGATTCTATTTGTTTCCCTCGTTGGAATGATTGCTACAGCCTTTCTTTATATCAATCATCATCTTTCAGCGTGGTTCGCAATTCCCATTATTGCGTTTTTTGCATCTCTTACCCATGAGTTAGAACACGACCTCATTCACTGGATGTATTTTAGAAAAAAACCATGGGCACATCATTTAATGATGGGCTTAGTGTGGTTAGCTCGCCCAAGTACCATTAACCCGTGGAAACGCCGTGAGCTTCATTTTAATCACCATAAAAATTCAGGCACTGAAGTTGATTTAGAAGAAAGAGCGCTCACCAATGGAGAGCAGTGGAGCATACGCCGACTCGTCGCCATCGGTGACAATGGCTTTGCAGTTTTGCTACGCGTTATTGCTGCAAGCAATTGGACTGTTAGAAAAGTTATTTTTAAACGTGCGTTCTTAGCTTATTTTCCACTTGGAATTATTCATTGGTCTCTTTGGTATATCTTCTTAGGCTTCCATGCAGTTGATATGGTTTCAAGCTTGGCAAATGCACCGATTGCGTGGTCAGCTACAACCCTAAATGTTATGCATGTGATTAATATTTTGACTGTGGTGTGGATTGCGCCAAATGTGCTGCGTACTTTCTGCCTGCACTTTGTGACAAGCAATATGCATTACTACGGTGATGTTGAATTGGGCAATGTGATTCAACAAACTCAAGTGTTAACACCGTGGTGGATGATGCCGTTCCAACTCTTTTGCTTTAACTTTGGTTCGACGCATGCCATTCATCATTTTGTAGTGAAAGAGCCTTTCTACATTCGCCAAATGACTGCGCCTGTTGCCCATAAAGTTATGCGTGATATGGGGGTTCGATTTAATGATGTCGGAACATTTAAAAGAGCAAATCGTTGGAATGTAAATGATTTATCTGAATCGAATACTTAAAAAATAGATTCATAACTCGCTTGAATGGACTGAGTTCTGTACACAGGACTCAGTCCACACTCTACAGTTTCTTAAAATTCATTGGTCTATTGAAACTGAGTAAAAAGAAGAATCACACCTAAAGCACATAAAATTGAACCAATCACCTTATTAATTTGCACTTGTTTGGCTAACATTTTTTGCCTTAACAGCATGGATGAAAACAGCACAGCCACCAATGAAAACCATACAAAATGTGCAAATGACATAAAAAAGCCATAAGCCAAAAGAACGGTTTTAGGCGTGGTTAAACTCACAATTTGAGTATAGGTACTAATCACGAATAGCGTGGTTTTCGGGTTAAGGGCATTGGTAAAAAAGCCGTATTTTATGGCTTGAAAACTACCTATAGAAGTTAAGGCGGCAGTGTCTAAAACTGGTTTTTGAGTAAAGGTTTTATAGCCAATATAGATCAGGTAAATCGCACCAATATACTTAACAATATTCAAAATTTGCGGCGTATAAGTCATCACAAACGCAACAGCAACTAACGTATAGGTCACATGTACCAACACGCCAAGCGATATTCCAAGTGAAGTGAATACACCTATTTTTCGACCGTACAGATAACTATTTTTGGTCACAATCGCGAAGTCAGCACCGGAGCTAACCACCGCCAAAATCGTAATGAGAATAACCGCAATAAACTCTGCCATTATCTTGCACCCTCACTGAAAATGAGGGAACCACTCTGTACTTTTTGGAATGTATATAAGAGGGCGAAAACACTACTTAAAATTGCTATTCTTTTTGCAAGAGATGTCGGGGTTTTAGGTTTGTGAAGATAGATATCGATATTCAATATGTTTTTCATCATCTAAAATAGGGTTTAATAAAGATGATTTTTATTTTGAACAGAAACCTAGAAATAAAAATCGATAAAAACGACTAACTACCTATGAGTTTTTGGAATGATAGAAAGAATATCGCTGAATTCATTAAAATTTTTCTATTTTGTGGCTAAGTATGGCAGCGTCACTTTAGCTGCAAAGAAATTATTTGTGACGCAAAGTGCGGTCAGCAAGCAAATTTATAATTTAGAAGAAGCTTTAAATTCGGCTTTGTTCGATCGAAAAAATAAAACACTTGTGATGACTGAGCAGGGTGAAATTTTATTGAATTGTTGCCATCAGGTTTTTGGTCAACTCGATGAATGTTTAATACAACTAAGCCAGCCTAAAACTCACAACAAGCAACTGGTTTTGTCGTGTGAACCGACACTTTCGATGAAATGGCTCATTCCTCGGTTATCAAAATTTAAAAAGCTTGGTCATGATTTTGAGGTGGTGTTACTCACAGCAGGTGGGGTGGTCGACTTTGAAAAAGATAATATTGATATAGCAATTCGCAGAAATGATTTTGATTGGGGAGAGCATATTTATAGCGAGAAAATTGCCGATGAATACATCGCAATGATTCAAGCAACTACGTCATCGGACACAAAAGACGTACTTATCTCGACCTCTAGACCGAATTTTTTCAAAAGCATTAGCCGCATTGCAGAGTTAAAGCAGAGTTTAAAAGGATACGCTAAAGTTGAACTCGAACATTTTTATCTATGTTTAGAAGGTTGTTTGGCTGGACTTGGAGCCACAGTCATTTCAATTTATATGATTGAAAAAGAGCTAGAGTGGAACTTACTGCAAAAAAAATCACCAGTTGTACAAGACGGTTCAGCCTATTATTTACTTTCTCATAGGGCTTTTGAAGAAGACCCACGGAAGATTATATTTTTAGAATGGCTAAAAGCAGAGATGAATGAGAGTCAGCATAAGTTACTTTAAATTTAGGCATTATTTTAAAGGTTTTGTTGTTTAAATTATTGAAAATAATAATAAATATTTAAAATAATTAAGGTGCTAGGCGAGCGCCGTATATTGAATTTTTGCTGTCTAAAATTCCTCAAGATGAAAAATATTTAACTTCATACGTCTTTATTAAACCCTAAACATGAATTTCACTCAGTTTTGAATGAGACTAAATCATTTTTATTCATGTTGTGATTGCGGTATAAATCTATTCACGCTCTGAAGCGTTCCAGTAATTCAGTTTTGATAAGACCATAAGGCACAAATCTGACAAGGCTGGAAAGTTTAAAAAGAGCTCGAAATATTTTTAGGTTTATCTCAGAAATTAGGGTACTGATCAAAATGAGTAAAGAATTTACATTTACGATTAAGAGTATTTGTTTCGATGAAAACTATCGTCCAGCAGACAATACGCGTATTACAACCAACTTTGCTAACTTGGCGAGAGGGATGAGCCGTCAAGAGAATCTGCGCAACACATTACAGATGATCGACAATCGTTTTAATACTTTAGCTCATTGGGACAACCCTAAAGGCGATCGCTATGCGGTTGAACTTGAAATCATTTCAGTTGAAATGAATGTTGATGCTGCAAGCCATAACAGTGCGCTTCCTTTAATCGAAATATTGAAAACCAATATTGTTGATAAAAAGACCAATGAACGCATTGAAGGCATTGTAGGCAACAACTTCTCGTCTTATGTACGTGACTATGACTTTAGTGTGCTTTTGTTAGACCACAATAAAAATCAGTCTACCTTTAGCACTCCAGAGAAATTTGGCGAATTGCACGGTAACTTGTTTAAGAGCTTTATTAACTCTGAGACTTACAGAGCAAACTTTAAAAAAGCGCCAGTGATTTGCTTAAGTGTTTCAACAACTAAAGTGTACCACCGCACTGAAAATGAGCATCCAGTTTTGGGTGTGGAATATAAGCAAGAAGACTATTCATTAACTGATGAATATTTCCAAAAAATGGGCTTAAAAGTTCGCTATTTCATGCCGAAAAACAGTGCTGCACCTTTGGCGTTCTATTTTACTGGTGATTTGCTGAGTGATTACACCAACCTTGAGTTGATCAGCACTATCAGCACCATGGAATCGTTCCAAAAGATTTACCGCCCTGAAATTTACAACGCAAATTCAGTTGCTGGAAAATCTTATCAGCCAAGTTTGAAGAATGAAGATTATTCACTTACTCGAATTGTGTATGACCGAGAAGAACGTAGCCGTTTGGCTATTGAGCAGGGGAAGTTTGTTGAAGAGCAATTTATCAAACCATACCAAGCGATTCTTGAGCAGTGGTCTGCTAATTACGCTCCTAATTAATCAACATACGGGTCATTGATCATGAAAAAATTACTACCGACTTCAACTGCTGGCAGCTTACCTAAACCGTCTTGGCTTGCAGAACCTGAAAAGCTTTGGTCGCCTTGGAAACTCGAAAACGAAGGCCTGATTGAAGGTAAAAAAGACGCGTTACGTTTGGCGTTGCACGAACAACAACTTGCTGGCATCGACATTGTGAGCGATGGTGAACAAACCCGCCAACACTTTGTGACTACGTTTATTGAACACTTAAATGGCGTAGATTTTGAGAAGCGCGAAACAGTTCGAATTCGTGACCGTTACGATGCAAGCGTACCGTCTGTAGTAGGTGCGGTGTCTCGTCAAAAGCCTGTGTTTGTTGAAGATGCTAAGTTTTTACGTCAGCAAACCAATCAACCAATTAAGTGGGCATTACCTGGCCCAATGACCATGATTGATACGCTTTACGATGGTCATTACAAGAGCCGTGAAAAACTTGCTTGGGAATTTGCTAAAATTTTGAACCAAGAAGCGCGTGAGTTAGAAGCTGCTGGTGTAGACATCATTCAGTTTGACGAACCTGCATTTAACGTATTCTTTGACGAAGTAAATGACTGGGGCGTTGCGACTTTAGAGCGTGCAATTGAAGGTCTTAAGTGTGAAACTGCGGTCCACATTTGCTACGGTTACGGTATTAAAGCCAATACTGACTGGAAAAAGACACTTGGTTCGGAATGGCGCCAATACGAAGAAGCTTTCCCGAAACTGCAAAAATCTAACATCGATATCATTTCGTTAGAATGTCACAACTCTCATGTGCCTATCGATTTACTCGAACTCATTCGCGGTAAAAAAGTCATGGTTGGTGCAATTGATGTTGCATCTAACCAAATTGAAACACCAGAAGAAGTGGCTAACACACTTCGTAAAGCGCTTCAGTTTGTAGATGCTGACAAGCTTTACCCTTGCACAAACTGCGGTATGGCGCCTCTTTCACGTGAAGTTGCGCGTGGCAAGTTAAATGCTTTAAGTGCAGGTGCAGAAATCGTTCGTAGAGAACTTACGGGTTTTGAACTCTCTGCTTAATCTTTACCAATAAGTGGTATAAAGGGTTACTTTTTTGATGTTAGTTGATAATCAAACAAGTAACCCTCATTTTACTTACTACATGTCGTTCTACTCAGAACGCTTGTCGATAAAGTACCTTCCTGATGGAGTTGGGCGGTATAGCAAACACTCAGGACAAGGTACGATTCAATTTAGGAATAATGTCATGGTTCAAGCAACAGACTTTAGAAATGCAATGTCTTTACTCACAAGTGCGGTTAGTGTTGTGACTACGGCAGGCATGTCTGGCCGTTTTGGATTTACTGCCTCTGCTGTTTGTAGTGTGACAGACACACCACCGACATTATTGGTCTGTATGAACCAATCTGCGAGTTCACATGCACATTTCCTAGATAACAAAATCTTAACTGTGAATGTTTTAGGCGCGCACCACGAACATATTTCAAAAGCATTTTCATCTAAGCTCACGCCAGAAGAACGCTTTAAACATGGCGCATGGATTGAGTTAGAAACAGGTTCACCTGTGTTAGATGATGCTTTGGTAAGTTTCGATTGCGAGATTGAACAAATTCAACAAGTCGGCACACACACTATTCTTATTTGTCCGATTGTGGCGATTAAGCAAAGCGAGCATGACCAAAGTTTGGTTTATTTTAACCGTGCTTATCACCAAGTGGGGCAGACGGAGATTGTCTAATCCCACTTTCCGTTTTGTTGTCTCATATTAAAAGTTAAAAGATAGAAACGAATAAGCATGGATCGCTTCTCTCTAAATTTAAAAATACAATTAAATATAATATCTAAAATAATAATTAAGTTAATCTAATGAAAAATAATAATAAATTTAAATACTTGTCATAAAAGCTACATTGACACCTATCAACTCTCAGATTATCCTTTGCCTGCTGGCCTACATTGCCAGCCGGCTATGACAGGCCGGAACCTAAGCACATTGAAAAAACTCGTTTTTTTTAATGTAGACTCGTTCGTCCCCCTTTTGTTGCGGTAGGACGGAAGGGGGACACCCTCGGGTGTGCTGATTCTTAGGTTCAGTCTGTCAACCCTCTTTCGTTCTGCCACCATTATTTGACAGTAATGCGGTAGGACTTCTTTTACCTAAGGAGTCGCTCATGCGCAACATTTCTATTTTATTGGCAACCATTGCCAAGCCTTTTATTCCAATATCGTTTAGCTCATCTTTAAAACTGTTTAATTGAAAATACGTTTTAAAGCTTTAGCTCGTCACGACTAAAAACTTATATCAACAATAAAATTTGAGATGCGTTAAGCACCGTCTTACGGCTTTGCTGTGCCTTTTTTTCTCCCAGAAAGGGCACAGGCTTTTTATCTCATTTAGAAACAACAAGAATTTATAACGGTAAAATTATGCCAACTTTAGAAACGGCTTCAAAAAAATTAAAAGTTATTCATAGCGCTGTAGATCTATTTAATCTCTATGGCTTTCACAACACAGGCGTAGACCTGATTGCCAAAGAAACTAAAATTCCGAAAGCCACACTTTATAACTACTTTCACTCCAAAGAAAAGCTCATAGAAACGTGTATAAGCTTTCAAAAAAGCCGACTGAAAGAAGAAGTGCTGGCAATTGTCTACTCACACCGCTACTCAAAACCAAGCGATAAACTTAAAGAAATTGTGTGCTTACATGTCGATGTAAATAGCCTTTACCATCTTTTGTTTAAGGCTATTTTTGAAATAAAACTGCTTTATCCAACGGCTTACCGCATGGCAGTTGAATATCGAAAATGGCTACTACGAGAGCTTTTTGATCTGGTCTTTAGCCTGGAGAGCAATGCATTTCATCCCGATGCAAATATGGTTTTAAACTTAATTGATGGCTTGATGCTACAAGTGTTGAGTTCAAACAGTTTGGATGAAAGGGATGTGGTGTTGGAGAGGTTTTGGGGGAGGGCTTAGAATCGATCTATATATGACCTCTTTATCTTATGGGTAGAAGTAGGTTGAAAAGCAAATTGAGCTAAACCTAATTCTGTTAGTCTAATTTTCATTGTTTCTTGAGAAACGTTAAAAATTTCAGTCAAAGGTAAAATGATTCTTCTATAATTTTCAAAATTGCATGGTTGTGAATCAATGTAGAGTGGTGAGAAACCTCTATTCCTAATGCTATAATGTTGTAAATAATAGTTTAAAGTTGCTTTTAACCGATTTTCAGGCAGTAGTAAGCAACCTGCAAAATAATTTGCTTGAAATTCTAGCCGATCAATATTTTGGGTAATTTCTATATCTACAGAGTGAGATTCCATAGCTGGTGAAAAGTTCTCTGAAATTATATATTTGCTATGGTTAAGAAAAATATGTGCTATTTCATGTGCTTTTGCAAAATTAATTTGATGTTGAGAATAGAACCCTACTCCAAAAATGGTAATAGTTTTTAATTTAGTTTCTAGCTTACCAATAATATTTGGATGTTCGGGAGTATCAATCTCAATAAGTTTATAACCTAGAGTATTTATTATTTCATTTAAATCTATCTCATCGTTTTTATAAAATTTATCAAATAAGTTTTCTGCAAGGATACTTAACTCTTTTTTAGATTTATAAGGGATAGTTTTAGAGTATGAATTTACACGGTGTTGTGTGAAAAATTCTTTTGGAGATACATCTTTCTGCAAAGAAAGGAAATCATAAATTAAATCTTTTGGAATGCTTGTAAAGCGTAGTGGTGTCTGAATAAAGATATTCGTAGCAGAAATATCTTGGAAATTTTCTGAAGTGAGTGCATTACTTATGATTTCATCGTTATTCTTTATTCTATTAATCGTTCTGTTAAAGATAATTTCATGATTATCATTAGAGGTAATTCTCCACAGCCCTATCTTTCTATTTTTTGCAACATTTAATGCTCCTTTCTGAAAGCCATTTTTAGTAATGCAGATAGCCTTTGTATAATGTTTTCCGACTTGACTAACTTTGGTTGAAAACTCTTCAATATCGTCCACTGGAACATTTTTTTCATAATTTTTACATTCAATTAGGATTACTAAATATGGTTCCTTTTGATCAAATAAGAAAACTTCAATAGCTACATCGAAGGTGATGTAGTCTTCTCGATCCTTTGAATAATATTTCTTTTGCTTGTAAATTTTAGTGTGACTTGGATTAAGCCCCATATAACCTTTTTGGATTAGAGCTGAAAAGTAGTCAAAAACAAAATTTTCAAAAATATCGCCTTTCTTTTTAGTATCCATGTATCAAAAAAGTATTGAATTTTTTCAATCATATATAAAAATCAGTAGCTTGACTATACTAATTTGTTTATTCATGACTTCAATTAACTAGTCTAAATTATTTAAAGTAGTAAAAATCATATATTAGATATCATATGATTTTTACTACTTTAATTGGGTTTATTAATAAACCCAATTTTGAATAGCTTCTATATCCTCTTCTTTAATAATTTTATTTTTTCTTTTTTGTATGAGTGAATATTTGTAGCTCGTAATTTCCTCAATAATAATATTATCTGCACCGATATCAGAAATCGTATCTATTAAAATTTGGCAAGAGGAATAATGTATAGGTGGACTTTTTCTAAACATCTTAATTAATAATTCAATTATATTTTTTTTATTTTCTAAATCATTTTTAGAAGTACTATTTATATTAGGTTTTATATGCTCATAGAGCATATAGGATATATTAAGAAGTTCGACATCATTGCTAAAATATTTCCAAAAATCTTTTTGTATTTCTGAGTCTATGAGCCACTTGTTTATTTGAGGTAAATTGTCAAATATTTCATTGGCATAAGACGAAATTTTCTTAAGCCAGCGGGATTTAACTAAAGGATCTTCTACTTTTGAGAAAATTAAATTCCAAGTCTCAGGCATATAGCTATCAGTAGTATTAATTTTTATTGTTAATAATATTTCGAAGACCTTTTCAACATCAGCAGGACTTAGCTGTTTTACAAAAGAAGCAACGTAGTGATCATTTTGTGATGAATATATTTCTTCCCATGCTTTATTGAATAGAGGATGTGCTGAGTCTTTAATAATCTGTTCAATCACAGGCTTCCAATATTTTTTTCCTCGATGATGTGTACCTAGATACCATAGAGGTTGTGGATGACCTAAATACATTCGAATAACTGCTAGAAACAGATCATTATTTTTTTTATCCAGTGTAAATAAAGATTCTGGTATATCTAAGATGATATCTTGAGGAAGAACCAATTGACATAGTTCATCGGGAATATTATTTTGAATAAGTGCAGCTGCCTGTAACCAATATTTATCCACTCTTTCTTTATTTAATTTATTAATTATCATTTCTTTTTCTTTTTGGGTTAAATTATCCCATTCATATACTAAATCAAAAATAACTCTAACAGCAGCCCCAGTTCCATGTAAATTTAAAAGCTTCTTAATAAAATTAAATCTTAGTTCTGGCTGATTCATTGTGGCTTTTATTAATATTGTAGTTACCCCAAAGGCATAATCTGTAGGTAGTTTTATAGTTACTTGTTTTTCCAGCCAGCTCAGCCAACTATTCATAATAGAGATTAGCATAGATGTTTCAAGATATTTAATAGATATATCCACAATGTGGTATAGACGATGATCACTTATATAAATATTCTCTGGGATTGAGTCTAATAAAGTTGACAAAATTTTGCCGAAAATAATCCATGGAAGATTTTCAATTTGTCCTTCTCTATCAAAAACCACTATATACTCAATCATTTGACATGCATTTGCAGGCTGTGAAGCAAGTTTTATTAGTCCATTTAGTAGTAATTCTTGTCTTTCTTTATCACAGTCATTCCAAACTTTGACAATACTCTCTAAAGCACTATTCGCAATAGCAGGATGAATTTCAAGAAAGACTTGCTCAAGTAGGTTATTATCATCATTTCTTGGAATTCTTAACCAAATATTGATTGCTTTAGAACGAATTAAAGCCTCATCATAGCTAAGTAATTTTGAGATAGCGTAAATAGTAAGTTTCTCAGGATATTTCTCAATTAGTTGTAAGAAATCCCAAGCCTCTTCTGAGGTAATGATATTATTTCCTTCAAAAAATGGATCTAACTCTGAAGAGTAGGGTTTGTCATAAAAAGAATCCAAATAGTTCGCTAAATTTGATTCTAATGTTATGTCGTTTCCCATCGGATAAATTGGTTCTCCATTCACCCAGACAGCATTATCTAATAATTCAGAATTTGAAACTAAATATGACCATGTATCTATTTTTTTTTCAATGTTTGATGGTAAGTTGTTGTAGTTGTTGATTAAAAATTGAAATGAAATATCTCTGGTAGAGGGGAAACTGGATTTCAAAGCTTTTATGGCTAGTTCTACTAAAGCTTTTTGATTATCTGCTTCTTTTAGACCATAAAAAATCCATTCAAGATTACGTGTAGTGGCACGAGATGTTTTAGAGGATAAGCAGAATATCCCTTTACTTACAAGATCAATAATCTCATGTTCTTTTCTGGCAGTATTTCTTTGGACTAAATACTCAGCAGCTGATCGATAAAATGGATGAGAAAAAATAATATCCTTTAAATTTTTTGTATTCAATATTTTTCTAAATTCTAATTTTTCAATTAATGTATCATCTATATCTGTTATTTGGTATTCAGGATCATAATTTATTAAAATTGTATCTATATAGTCTATAGGTTCTATTTGACCTAATGACATACTTGTACACATATAATCAGAAATAGATAATATATTTTGAACATTTTTGTCATAAAGGATATAGGCTAAATCTGCAATAGAAATCTCTATATTATGGTTTGTAGCTATAGCTAACGCTCTCAAAATTGGTTTATATCCATCATCTGCTAATGCATTTCCTAAATTTTTAGCATCTTGATGTGATAAACGTTTAATATTTTCTAAATTAAAATTATTTTTTAGTTCAGAATGATGAATAGCTAAATACTCCAAGCAACCTGCTTCTAAAAATAATTCCTTATTTACTAATTTAGTAGATACAATATCTTTTAACTTACTAGGAACTGAATATTTATTAGCTAATGAGTTCCATAAATAATTTAAAAAGATAGGATTAGTTTTATTTAAATTCAACCAATTATGATCCCCGATGATAATTTCATCAGAGCTTTCAGCAGAGGCTACTTCTAATAGTCTATCTTGAACTTGGGCTGTAATTAATTTTCTATTAGAACTTAGTCTGCTTAACAAGGATTTAAATTGTTGAAAAGCATGTAATGCATTTGGAACAGAATGTGCTGCTCCAAAAGGGTCATCAATTAATACAAGGCGTTTAGAGCTAGAGGGATCCATTATAAAACGAGATGCTTCTGCTACGTCACTAGTTTCTTTTATTTCAAAACCGATTTTTGAATATTCAGCAGTGATCCAGCGTGATATGTAAGTTTTACCAATACGCGGTGACCCTGTAATTAATAGAGCATTTTTTTTAGAAAGAATCTCTTTTAAATTATCTTCAATACCTTGTTTAATATAATTTGTTGGATATATATTTTCTGGTATAAATTTAGAAAGTTCCTCTTTAAAAATATTAAAAATATTTTGTTTTGAGGACTTGCCATCAAATACTACTGTTTTTAAACGCTCAATAACTGATTGATGATTATCATCAGGGATTGTATAGTTTATTCTTAATGAATCACAGCAGTTTTTTAAAAGACTACTATCAGTAACTTTCTCTATAATTATTAACCTCTCAAAAGCTTTTTTAACTTTTAAAATTTTATATTTATTATAAAGATTATTGATATAAACTTTCCTATTTGTTGTTAATTCGGATTCTGCGGTATCAGCTTCAATATTGTTAAATTCATTTATAATTGCCTTAACATTTTCTTTTTTTATATTCGTGGTTTTATGGGGTGTATAGAAGTTATCAAACATAGAAAGAAAAGGGGATGTTGCATCATTACATCTCCCTGTCATAACAAAGACAACAAGAAGGTGAGGATTATTTATCAAACGGTCATAAAGACAGTTCTCTGCTTTCCCCTTAGGAAAATGAGCTAAATGTTGGGCTAGATTAGTTGGTGTCACACTCTCTTGGGAGCCTTTTACCTGTATTTCAATTTCATTTATTCCATTTAGATCATCAGTAATTAGCTTTGCATCCTCACTATTCTCTGGCTCTACAAAAAATTGTACATTCTCGGTGAAGTGCAGGTTTAATAGAAGAGAAATGCATACAAGATCTTGGAATGCATATTTTTTTACCCCAGTTGTTTCAATATCCATTAATTTATTCCTATTTCTAAATATTAATAATGCATTTAAATAAATTATATAATTTTTTTCTGAAAATTAATTTAAATATAAAAAATAGAGCCTTATAGCTCTATTTTTTCGAATAACTTCTATGTTTCGTAAATAGTGTTTGATATATCATTTTACATGAGTTTTTAGCATCGTTAATGCCATGATTTCCAATTCTATGCCAAAATTGTATAGCAACTTTCATACTCCACATACCCATCTTCAATTGCAGGAATAATCTCTACAAACTCAAAGTAGGGCACTGTACAGAACTCAGAGTCTCGAATCGCATCAATCACAAAATAATAATCTTGCAGAGATGTTGCCTCAAACATAGCAATATCAATGGCTTTAGCGCTAAACGCTTCCACGTCATACCACCGAACTTTTACAGTCGGGTACTTCTCAAAAATAGGTTCAAGCTTCTGTGTATTAAACTCAGCTCGCTTTTCACGAGGTAATGCCAGCCAAGCGGGCAGTGCTCTTAAATGAATAAAAAAAGTATAATCTATTTAAAAAATGAGCAGATGTAAGTATTTATGAAATTTGAGCTCATCTTTAATAAGGAAAATATTATTTAAACCTTACTCAATAAGTTAACTTATATAAGGTTGTAAGATTTTTTTGATGAATTTAGGTTAAAAAGAAGGCATCCTTTGATGCCTTCTTTTTAACTAGATAACTTTACTTTTAAACATTACAGAATTATCTGCTATGTAGTTTCTAATAATATTAGCTATTTGATCTTCAGTATTATATGTGAACCATAAGTTATCAGGATAAATAACCATAACTGGACCATGTTCACATTTTTCAAGACAGCCTGAAGAACTAACTCTTATTTTTTTATCCGCATTTTGTGGTTGGATCAAACTTTTTGCATATTGAGTAAGTTGTTGAGCATTAAATTGCCCACAACTTTTTTTACCATTTGTTCTTACATTACTGCAAAAAAATATGCTTTTCATAAAGTGGTATATTTTCTATTAAAGGTATTTTGTTGTTCACTCGATAGATCCTTATATTTTAATCATGTTAAGTGTAAATAAAACTAAGGTAATGTTCTTTTAAGTTCAGGTATATTCCAATGAAGTTTTACTCCTAATACACCGAATAAAATTAAAAAAGCACCAATGATCTGGGTAGAAGTCAGTAAGTGGTCAAAGAAAATGTAGTCAATAAATACTGTTGAAAGCGGATATATGAAAGACAATATTGCGATATTGTTGAGTGATATTTTCTTTATTGCTGAGTACATTAAGAAATAAAGTAGAGCAGTATGGAATACACCTAAACAAATAATATAGAACCATTGATTGCCGACAGGTGGAGTTTGTAGAATAGAAATAAATGGTACAATTGCAATTGCTCCACTAAGTGTCTGAACTAAAACAATTAATAATGGTGGTGTGTTTTTAAGTTTCTTCGTGATAAGTACTGAGATTGAGTAAAGCGTAGTTGCTGTTAAGACCAAAAGTAAACCAAACAACTCATTGTAATTAAATGAAGAATTTCCTAAACCAATAATAATAGTTAGCCCTACAAAGGCTAAGATAGTCCAAAAAATATCATTTTTGTTTATTTTTTCATGGAAGGCTATGGCCCCAAAAAATAAAATAATAAATGGATTAACATGATAGACAATTGTTGCTAAAGAAATAGAAGTTTTAGGGAATGCTGCGAAAAGTAATACCCAGTTAAATACTATGAGCAAGCCTGATGCTATCATCAATAAAACTTCTTTTAATCCAAAATATTTTTTTTGAAAATATCCATAAAATAAACAAATAGGTATTAAGCAAATTGCAGCAATTATGCATCGAAAGAAGACAATATTAATTGGTAATTGACCAGATTTGACAACAAATAAACCAATGCTTCCTGAAAGAAGCATTGCAATTATCATTTCAATCGTTCCAATTCTTTGACTTAAATTTCTATTATCCATAGTCTTTTCCAATATTTATAAAAATTATTCATATAACAAAACGCTCATACATTTTTCTTTCTACTTTAAGAAATTGGCAAAATTGCTTTGTTTTTTAAAAAATATATTCATCACCAGATTGCTCTGATATTTTTAACATCCATTCATAAAAACTTGATAAACCAGTATTTTTATAAAATGGAACTTTAGATAGGAAACCTACAATATTTTTATAAATTAAATGATTTTCAAATAATTACGATGAGATTTATTTAGTTAAATAACTGCCATTAAATGTATTTTAATTTAAAATTTATAACCATGCTATCTACTGGCCGTGCAAAGCAAAAAAATTATTCGTAACTTCTACAAAGAACTTTCATACTCCACATACCCATCTTCAATTGCAGGAATAATCTCTACAAACTCAAAGTAGGGCACCGTACAAAACTCAGAGTCTCGAATCGCATCAATCACAAAATAATAATCTTGCAGAGATGTCGTCTCAAACACAGCAATATCACTCGCTTTAGTGCTAAACGCTTCAACGTCATACCAGCGAATTTTTACAGTCGGGTATTTCTCAAAAATTGGTTCAAGCTTTTGTGTACTAAACTCAGCCCGCTTTTCACGAGCTAAAGCCAACCAAGCAGGTAAAGCTCTTAAATGAATAAAAAAAGTATAGGTTCTAGACATAACCACTCCATGACTGGACCGAGTTGTAACTCAACTGAAAAGACAGCATTTGCTTGTCATATCAACATGACTCAGTCAGTATATGAGTGATTACTCACATTACATACTCGCATTTCGCCCTATGTCAGAAACACTTCCAGACCCACGCAAACGTCCGCGTCAAGCACGCTCAGTTGCCACATTTGAAGCAATTTTAGAGGCAGCTGCTCGCATTCTGGAGTCGTTAGGGTTTGCGGGATTTAACACAAATGCCGTGGCTGAACTTGCTGGTGTAAGCATTGGAAGCCTATATCAATACTTTCCATCTAAAGATGCCCTAATTGTCGAGTTAATCCGACGTGAGCGGGCTGAGCTTTCAAAATGTATAGTTGAAGCCATACAGCAAAGTGATGCCACAGATTTAAAAGAAAAACTAAAACTCATCATACATGCTGCTGTGCAACATCAATTGAGCCGTCCACAGTTGGCACGAACCTTAGAATTTGCTTCCGAACTTATTGGAAAAGACAAGGAGGAAAGAGAGCTTCAACACGAACTTGAAACCATAATTTCTGATCTCTTTATACGTTCTGGTATTTCACATGCTCAGACAGCCGCACAAGATGTGATTGCTTTAAGCAAAGGTATGATTAACGCAGCAGGCATCGCAGGGGAAAGTGATTTAAAAAATTTACAGCAGCGAGTTGAAAAGGCTGTATTTGGTTATTTGGATTTGAGCTAGCGGACATAAGCCATGGTTATAGAAATCTCTGTGTGTAATGTTTTTTAATTATGCTATATTTTTGATGCACTTAGAATAATTTAGGAGAGAAATAGTTATGTTTAAAAGAAATTTTTATCGTATTTTTTTCTATTTATTTGTTTCTCTAATAACTTCAACTTATTTTAACTTAGTAGATGAGTCCTTTTCTGAGCTTTTAAAGCTACTTCAGATCGAAAATAAGTCTGTTGTATATTTTATTGTTGCTTTGGGTATTTTTTTAACAAATCCCTATTTTCAAGAACTGTTTAGAAAAAGAATTAGAGAAGCCTGCTTAATAAATTTTATGACATATCGATTGAATTTTGAAATTTCTAGACTTAAGTAATTTATTTTTAAAATATTTTATAAATCATTAAAAAAGCCCAAGTACTATGAGTTGGGCTTTCGTTAAAAATAAGACTATGATTTATATCAGATAAAAATTAAATTTCGCATAAGCTGTATTATGTTAATTTTAGATAAATTAACTAATAATTCTTATAGTCTTATCTTTTAAAGTCTCAACTTTTTGATAGAGACTCATTAAACTTTCAATTTTATTTTTATGAAGATGCATATCCCTTACTAAATAATTTTCAAGTGTTGTTAATCGTTGGATAGCTTGTATAAGCAGATTTTTGTACATTTTTTCTAATAAGGAAAAATATTCAAGCTTGAAATCTTGACTGTTTTTAATACTATTAAAATAGTTTATAGAATGTCTTTCAATAATTTCAAAGTTAACTTTATATTCACGATCAAAATTTACTTGAGCATGAGAATTAAAAATATATCTTGAAGAATTTACTAATTCATCCAATTTATACTGTTGTAAGTAGTTAGTACTTTTAATGCTTTTACAAATATCATGATCATACTTTCGATATTGAATTAAAAATTTTCCAACATCACCTTGGGTGATAATTTTAAATTTTTCTTGCTTAGCTAACTCTGTAGCAGCATCTAACCAAATATATGTTTGTTTTTGATTTTCTTTTATTTGGCTAGGTTGCTTAGCAAAACTTATCTCTTCGTTAGTTGCTATACGAACAGCATCAGAAACGGTCTCTAATAAATCAGAAGAATTTAAGGCTTCTGGAGTGCAATAGTTCGGATTACTTACTAGAAAAATATTAGCTTCCTTATAAGCTTGAGCAACTAAGCGAGAACAAAACTGAGTTTGATCCTTTGGTAAGGCATCAGTTTCTGATAATTTTATAGTTAAAAGAGCTTCTTTTACTGAATACATAGTACCTATTTGATTTCTAAGAAAGTGAATTATTATTTTTACATTTTCTATTGAAAGTTCACTTTTTAGTCTAAGTACTTTACATTCTTCTTTCTCATTAAATATCAACCTTTCAGGATTCTCTGTAAATACACGTCCTTTTAAAGTAGCTTCAATTAAAGAGCTATTAGATAAACATGTTAGCGCATGTGAATAATCACTATCACTAAAATAACGGATCGTCTTAGATATTGGTTTATTTTGACGAGTAAGAATAATATCGCAGGGCTGAAGAATTGAGGTATCTAAGATATATTTCATAATGACTTTTTAAAAGTGATAAACCATTATTATATAAATATTTTTTCAACTTATTCAGATTACTTAAATTCCCCATTTAACATAATGGGCGTTATCTGAAACCATGTTTAAAAAGATTTTTAAAATCAGAGTGTTAAAAATTTTTATCCACTACAAAAAAAGCAAAATTCCGATTTTGACACAAATCGGCTTTTTTATGAGCAGATTTGATAGTTCTCGCCAATCATTTTAACTAAAAATCACTCTTTACAACTTGAGTGAGACATAACTCGGTTTAACTTAAAAATTCTTTTTCGAATTCAAAATTAGAATAAAAGTTAATGTTTATCACAACAGATATTCTTGTAGCTCTTTTTCAATCGTCTCACTAATCAACGTTGAATAGTCACTATCCTTAGTATCTAAATGACGCATTAACCACACGTCTTGTTTTAAAGTTTGCTCAGGTAGTATTGGCACTAAACCCGAAGCCTTGGCAACAAAACAAGGCAGGGCTGTAATTCCTTGTCCTTCAATAACTGCTCGTAGTTGCGAGTGCATGTTATCAAAAGACAAGGCAGGGGCAGCATCTTGGGTGAGTTCACGCATCCATTGTGCTAAGAACGTATATTGAAGGCTTCGGTCCCAACCGATTATACGATGATTCAATAAATCAGCCGTTTCAGCATGCTCTGTGAAACTGGCGAGATAATATTGACTACAATAAAGTCCGTACTCCAGTTGGCCAAGTCGCCGAATAATGTAACGCCCACTTTCTGGTCGAACAAGTCGAAGAATAATGTCAGCTTCCCGTCGGGAAAAATCAACAGGAACGACACTCGTTAATATCTCTAATTGTAAATCTGGATGCTTTAGTTGTAATGCCGTTAGCTTTGACTGAAGCAACTGCTGCCCGATTAACTCAGGTAAAGCAATACGGAACAGTGATTGTTGCCCTTGATCGTTGTAGCGTTCCATCGCTATTAAATGCTCTTCTGCTTTTTCAGCCAAAGAAAAAAAATGTTTTCCAACGTGGGTGAGTGTATAGCCATCACTGTCTCGGGAAAAAAGAATCGCATTGAGACTTTTCTCCAGTTCAACGGCTCTGCGATGTACGGTAGAAACACTAATACCAAGCAATTTTGCACTGCGGCTTAACCCACCAGTTCGGCCAATAGCTAACAAAATTTTAGTATCGTCCCAGTTCATACCTTTCCATATTTAAAAAATGCGTTTGCAATAAAAACTATAGTATCCCCGATGTTTAGATTTATACAATTCAAACAACCACTACAAAGACTTAAAACTCATTATATGAAGCGACTATAAACCTTTTAGAACTGCGATATGTCTTGCTGCAATTAAATAAGATTTTCTGGTTATGGCGGGAGCTATTTCTGAGATCACAATATTAACAACAGAGGAGTTCTGCCATGACGACCATTTATGTAGTTGATGCATTTACCACCAAACCAAATACAGGAAATCGAGCGGGAGTTGTTCTAGATGCTGACCATCTTACAACTCAAGAGATGCAAGATATTGCTGCATTCGCAGGGTATTCAGAAACTGCCTTTGTTTTGTTACCTAAAGATCAAAGCCATGACATACATGTTCGATATTTTACGCCAACAAATGAAGTCCCGATCTGTGGACATGCGACGATCGCCACTCATTTTTTACGTGCAACTACAGGCCACCAATCAGACTATCCATTAATCGCAAAAACGGGGGCTGGTCATTTACCGGTTTCAATATTTGGAAATTCAGAAGGGTTATTGGTGAAAATGACTCAAGGTCGCGTAGAGTTTTTACCACCGTTTAATGCGAGACAACGGTGTGAACTTGCAAGCGCACTGGGTGTGAGTGAAGGTGATTTTGCTGACTTGCCAATACAAGTTGTCACGACGGGGCATTCCAAGGTTATGGTGCCAATGCTGAGTAGAAGTAAGCTTGATGGATTAATTCCAAACAATGAAAAACTAAAAGCTATTAGCGCTGAAATAGGTTGCAATGGTTTTTTCCCATTTGTCTTGGAAGGTAGTAAGCAAGAACCTATTACTTATGGTCGAATGTTCGCACCTGCAATCGGTATTAATGAAGATCCTGTAACTGGTAATGCAAATGGTCCAGCAGGAGCGTACCTTGTTCACTACGATTTAATCGAATGTGACCAGAAAGTAAGTTATTGGGGATATCAAGGTCTCGCAATACAAAAACCGGGGCGAGTTCTAGTGACAGTTGAGAAAACAGATTCAATATTACATGTCAGCATTGCAGGACAAGCGGTTTTAGTTGGCTCAGTTTTGTACTCGGGAAAAGATTGATTATATTTAAGAAATTATGACATCTTGTTAGTTTAAAAGAAGTTCTTCTCTTTACAGCAGCGAGTTGAAAAGGCTGTATTTGCTTATTTGGATCTCACATAAAGATCATATATTTTTATAAAGATGTAAATGTAAAAAGGGCTACTATTGGCAACCTTTTTAAAGCACATGTGTTGTGCTCTAAAATAAATAGAAAATATTTTATTTGTTTAATATGTTTTTAATCATGTGTTTTAATTTTATTTTAAATAAATCATTATTGATGAATTTAAATAAATAATATATTTTTACTAATATGATTTTTTAGAGTTTATAGCCTACCACTTCCCCAAGAGGTAGGTTTTTTTTATGAAAATTATTTATTCTAATAATTGAATTTTATAGTTTTTGTAGGTGTTTAATTGGTTTTAAATATATGTGTTTAAAACTCATTTTTATAATTTAAATTATAAGTAAATTAGGTGTTTAGTTGCCGCTGTTGAAAATTAATCATTTTTTACTTTATTTTTTCGCAAAGAAAATTATTCTGAAAATTATTTATTTAAAGTATGGAATTTAATATTTTTGATAATTTTTAACTGAGTTTTGGATTGTTTTACAATATTTCAAGAGATTAGATCTTCTAATGAGTAAATTGCATTTTTCCCACAATGATTTCCAACTTATAATCAGATCAGGTACGAAGTTTTTTTTATATTTTTGTATTGCTTCTAGTGTATCGATATCAATTACAAAGGCAGAGACCGCGTCTGTTAACTCGGGAAAAAGCTTGACAAAAAAAGTTTCTCAACTCTTTAAACCCACGCCAGATGAAAGCTACCGATCTGTCGATTTCCAAAAATTAAGCAATTTAGGGTTTGATCAGAGCCAATTTCAACGACTAGGAAATGATGGGAACTATTTACCGACTTCTACTGCGATGTGGAACAATCAAGTTAGTTTAATTGATGCGATTCAATATGCAGTTCAACGAAACCCTAATATTTCTCAAGCCATTTCAACTTTAGCTGGCCAAAACGCAGGTATTGATTATGCCAAGGCGGGTTATTATCCACAGCTTTCAGGTGGAATAACGACAGGTGATTTGGGTAGTGGTGAGCGGGGGAGACAGTTACTCACGTTATCTGCGACTCAAATGGTTTTTGATTTTGGCAAAGTAAAATCAGGTGTATCGGTTGAGCGTGCCAAAGTTCAAGTCGAGCAGGCCAATGTGCTGGTCAGCATTGATGATATTGCACTTGATGTGGCACAGTCGATTGTCAATATTCAGCGTTACCTTCAATTAAATAAAATCGCCGAGCAGCAAATTGCTGGGATTCAACGTATTCAGGAAATTGCCAATTTACGTGCAAATGCCGGTATTAGTAGCCAAGCTGATCCAGTTCAGGCACAAACATATTTAGAGTCTGCACAGTCGACACTCATTGCACAGCAATCTTTATTACGTCAGTACCAGCAGCATCTAAGAACTCTGGTAGGAGTAGATGTTTTTAATAAGGCATGGGTCATTCCTGATGATTTGGTAAAGCAATCTGGTCTCTATAATGAGCCTGAGTTTAATACCATCCCAAAAATGATCGCAGCTCAAGCGGGTGTTGAAGTTGCCAAAGCACAAAAGGAACAGACTCGTTTAACACGTTATCCGACTTTGGCGGTAAAAGGTTCGGTGAGTCAGGCCATTAACGGCAGAAACCCGAACAATGATAAAGATGATGGTCTGTACAGTTCTGTCATGCTTGAAGCAACCAGTCAGTTTTATCAAGGTGGAGCCGTTTCTTCACAGGTCAAAATGGCAAGTTATGCAGAAGAAGCTGCAAAGTCTAAAGTCAATTCAGTTTATCTGGATGTTCTCGACCAGATCAGAACCAGCCGTGAGCAAATTGAAAATAAACAACGTCAAATGCAGGTGCTGACCAATCGTCAGGCAACGACTGTCCGTACACGTGAACTTTATCAAGAGCAGTACAAACTTGGTACACGTTCATTGGTCGATTTATTGAATGCAGAGCAGGCTATTCATAGTGCCAATTCAGAACTCGAAACTGCACGTTATGATATCTACAACAGTATTGTGCAATACATCTCGGCAACAGGACGTTCCCGTCAAGCCTATGGCTTAAATAATATTTCAATTCAGGGGTTCGAAGTACAACCATGATGACAAAAATAAATTACCAGCCCTGGTTACAGGCGGTCTTAACGATTGCTAAACATTATCGAATTGAGCCTTCCGAAGAAAGAATCCGGTTACAACTTGACTGGAACCAGAATCAAAACCTTGATGATGTTTTACAGTTAATGACACGTCAGGTTGGACTAAACTTACGTAAAGTACCGTTTTCTTTAGAGCTGCTGAACCCGTGGCGGCTACCTGTTATGGTCGAGTTTCATGACGGACAGGTCGGCATTATTGATAAAGCCGATACCCAAGGTAATGTCAGTATCCAGTTTAGTGGGGATCAGGGACTTTCTCAAAATTTAAGCTTAGATGTCTTAAAAAATACCATTAAGAATGTCTATATCCTGCGTCCTGAAAGTTCTATTCCCGATGCACGTATTGATGAATATATCAAACCCTATGAAGCAAGCTGGTTCTGGTCAATTGTTTTAAGAGACTGGAAGCGCTACGTTGATATTATGTTTGCCTCACTCATTGCCAATATTTTGGCACTGGCAACCATTGTTTTCTCAATGCAAGTCTATGACCGTGTTGTTCCATCACAGTCTGTTCCAACCTTATGGGTGCTGGCTGGTGGTGTACTGATTGCCGCTATTTTTGAGTTTATCTTACGTGTGTCCCGAGTTTATCTATCTGACATTATTGGTAAACGAGCAGATTTACTTGTCTCTGACCGTGTATTTGGTCACGCCTTAAGAATCAAAAATAAAGATCGTTCAAAGTCTACAGGTAGTTTTATTTCGCAGATTCGTGAACTCGAAGGTGTTCGTGAACTAGTGACTTCAACCACCATTAGTGCAATTGCCGATTTCCCATTCTTTTTCCTGTTCCTAACCATCTTTGCCATTATTGGCGGGAAACTATTTTGGGTGATGTTGCTGGTTGTGCCGCTTATGATTTTGCCAGGTATTCTGGTACAGAAGAAGCTAGCGCAACTCGCACAAGAGGGTATGAGAGAATCTTCAATCCGGAATGCCATTCTGGTAGAAGCAGTGCAGGGTATTGAAGATATCAAGCTATTACGTGCTGAATCGCGTTTCCAAAACCAGTGGAACCACATGAATGAAGTTTCAGCCGATATCGGTATGAAACAACGTAAAATTGTCGGTACCTTAATGGCATGGACCCAAAAGATTCAGGGCTTGACCTATGCAATTGTGGTTTTGGTGGGATGTTTTGCAGTGATGGAAGGTGAAATGACCACAGGTGCTTTAGTGGCCTGTTCAATTTTATCTTCACGCATGTTGGCGCCGATTGCACAAATTACTGGCGTTTTAGGACGTTTACAGCAGGCGAAGGTTGCTAAACAAAGTCTGGATGAACTCATGCAACGCCCGATTGATCAGGCTGACCGTTCACATCTGGTACACAAGGCTGCTTTAAATGGCGACTATGAATTAAAAAATGTCTTGTTCCAATATAGTGAAGATGAACCACGTCCGAGCCTTGCAATTCGCCATTTAAAAATTCGTGCTGGTGAAAAAATTGCAATTTTAGGGCGTAATGGTGCTGGTAAATCGACCCTGCTTCAGCTTCTATCTGGCATGCAGGTCCCTGTTCAAGGGGCAGTGCATTTAGATGGTTTGGATCTTTCTTTAATTGACCCATCTGATGTACGTCGTGATATGGGTTTACTCAACCAGAATGCACAACTTTTCTACGGTACGATTCGTGAGAACCTCACTTTGGGCGCACCGCTTGCAACCGATGAAGATATTCTTCGTGCTCTAGTGGTGACGGGTGCATTACCTTTTGTTCAAGAGAAAAAAGAAGGGCTCGATCACCTGATTTTAGAAGGTGGTGTTGGTTTCTCGGGTGGTCAAAAACAAGCCTTGTTATTGGCCCGTCTATTGATTCGTCAACCCAACATTTTATTGCTGGATGAACCGACAGCAGCGATTGATGATGTGGCAGAGAAACAGCTGATTGATCATTTAAAAGGATGGCTGGCCCATCGGACCTTGGTGGTTGCGACTCACCGCCGCGCTGTTTTAGAACTGGTGGACCGTATTATTGTCGTTAACGAAGGCAAAATCGTGATGGATGGCCCAAGAGATCAGGTCCTTAATCAATCAACAGCCCAACAAAAACAAGTGCAAGGGGATAATTCATGAGCGAACCACAACAAGAACTCACCCGTTCAATGAATGTCTCTTATAGTGAGCCACCATTACCACGTGCCAGTTTAGTGATCTGGATTGTGGGGATTGGCTTAGTTATTTTCTTTATCTGGGCATGGGTATTTAAACTTGAAGAAGTTTCTACAGGCACAGGTAAAGTGGTTCCGTCATCTAAAGAGCAGGTCATCCAGTCGTTAGAGGGCGGTATTTTAACCAAGCTGAATGTACAGGAAGGCGACATTGTTCAAAAAGGTGAAATTCTTGCGCAATTAGATCCAACCCGTTTGGCATCGAATGTCGGTGAATCAAGATCTTTACTGATTTCTGCTCAGGCAACCTCAGCACGCTTACGTGCAGAGGTGAATGGTACTCCATTAGCTTTTCCTGAAATTGTGCTGAAAGAGCCAAAACTTGTACATGAAGAAACAGCACTATATGCGTCCCGCAGAGCTAATCTCGAACAAACACTTGCAGGTTTTAGACAGGCTTTGCAATTGGTACAACAAGAACTGGCAATGACGGAGCCTTTGGTTGCTAAAGGTGCGGCCAGTGAGGTTGAAGTTTTACGTTTACGTCGTGAAGCAAATGATTTGCAAAATAAAATGAATGATGTGCAGAACCAGTATTTTGTGCAGGCTCGTGAAGAGTTATCGAAAGCCAATACCGATATTGAAACGCAGCAACAAGTGGTACTTGGTCGTAGTGACAGTTTAGATCGTGCAGTGTTTAAAGCACCAGTACGTGGTGTCATAAAAGAAATTGCAGTCACAACCCATGGCGGAGTTATTCCGCAAAACGGTAAGTTGATGACTATTGTACCGATTGATGAACAGTTGCTTATTGAAGCGCGTATTTTACCGCGTGACATTGCGTTTATTCGACCGGGACAAGAAGCACTGGTTAAGATTACTGCCTATGATTACTCAATTTATGGTGGTTTAAAAGGAAAGGTTACGGTTATTTCACCAGACACGATTCGTGATGAAGTTAAACAAGACCAGTTCTATTATCGTGTTTATATTCGAACCGATTCAGACAAGCTTTATAATAAACAAGGTAAGGCATACGGTATTACACCGGGTATGGTGGCAACTGTAGATATTCGTACGGGTGAAAAAACGGTACTGGATTACTTGCTTAAACCATTCAATAAAGCCAAAGAAGCATTACGAGAAAGATAATAAATGTATATCTATATGGTTTTTAAATATTTAAAAGCTATATAGATATTAATAAAGATAAGATCTTGTTTTAAATGTGTGGTTTTTATTGTTTGTGTTTTAAAACATAAAAATATTAAAAGCATATTTTGACTATTATTTGTTAGTAAGTTTTTGAAAAACAATATTTATTATTTTAAAGTTTTATTTGGTTAATAAATAAACTGATTGCTACTGCTTTTTTTGTGACGCAATTCATGTTTACAATTACTTTATGCGTTGAGGTTGGCCTTTGTTTTATCTAATTTATTCCTTAATTTGGGCTCTTCTTATTTAATGAAATTTAAGAGCTCTAAATTGGATTGGTTTAATTAAATAATCCTGTGAAGGGGAAGAAATATGTCTGAGATAAGAGTAATTTCTAAGGAGAGTCATGAAACCTTAGAAATTACAACAAAGGATACAGTCTCTCTTTCCGAAGCATCAGTTATTTTAATAAAGGTAAATAAAGATGATGTTTCTGAAATTAGACAAGATGGTCGAAACGCAATTGTTACTTTAAAAAATGGTGAACAAATAGTAATAGTTGATTTTTTTAACGGGAGTAATTATTCAACTGATAATAGTCTAGTTTTTGAGGATAATAATCATAAGCTAATTTGGGTACAATTTACTGATGCCAATGGGGCATTATTAGAAAATATTACTTATAGTTATATCGATAGTATAGAACCACTGCTTTATCATGATGGAGCTGCATCTCCATGGGCATGGCTATCTGTACCGCTAACCGCAGCAGGAATTTTGTGGTGGGCTCATGACAGTGATAAAAATAATAGTTTAGAAAGCGATTCTGACTCTGACAGCGACTCGGATAGCGACAGCGATTCTGACTCTGACTCTGACTCTGACAGCGACTCGGATTCTGACAGTGATTCGGACTCTGACAGCGACTCTGATTCTGACAGCGACTCTGATTCAGACAGCGACTCGGACTCTGACAGTGACTCGGATTCTGACAGCGACTCGGATTCTGACAGTGACTCGGATTCTGACAGCGATTCTGACTCTGACAGCGACTCGGATAGCGACAGCGACTCTGATTCGGACAGCGACTCTGATTCGGACAGCGACTCTGATTCTGACTCTGACAGCGACTCTGATTCGGACAGCGACAGCGACTCTGATTCTGACAGCGACTCTGATTCAGACAGCGATTCGGACTCTGACAGCGACTCTGATTCTGACAGCGATTCTGACTCTGACAGCGACTCTGACTCTGACAGTGACTCGGATTCTGACAGTGACTCGGACTCTGACAGCGATTCTGACTCTGACAGTGACTCTGATTCTGACAGCGA
>NZ_KB849780.1:2196116-2302783 GCF_000368965.1 Acinetobacter calcoaceticus DSM 30006 = CIP 81.8 | reverse complement strand
TGACAGCGATTCGGATTCGGACAGCGATTCTGACTCGGATTCTGACTCTGACAGCGACTCGGATTCGGACAGCGACTCTGACTCTGACAGCGACTCTGACTCTGACAGCGACTCAGACTCTGATAGCGACAGCGATTCGGACTCTGACAGTGACTCGGATTCGGACAGTGACTCGGACTCTGACAGCGACTCGGATTCGGACAGCGACTCTGACTCTGACAGCGATTCGGATTCTGACAGCGACTCAGACTTGGTTGCGAATGACGACTTGGCAACGCTCGATGCCAATATTGATCCAACAACAAGCCCTGTACCTACACAATCTAAGACGTCTGTAGTTCTACCTTCTTATGATGGTTTGATTCTGGACTGGACATGGGCTTCGAACAATGCGTTGCAAGTAGAAGTTCCTCAAGGAACATTGCAGGACTTTAATGTAAATATCAGTGGCTTATATGCTGGTGTGGGTGTTGTTAGTTTAGGCCTCGATGTTCTTCGTCTAAATGAAAACACAGGAGAATATGAGCTTTATGAGCATATTCCAAATGCCGGAACTGCTTTTGCAGCACTTGTAGGATTCTATACAGGTGGCACCACGATTAATGATTTACCTGAAGGTCAATATGCCATTGTCATGACAAATGACCAAGGGCTTAACTTTACAGGTTTAGGCTTCCCAACTTTAACCATTCCATCAGGTGGCGTAGCAACTGATTATGGTGAGGTTGTTGTAAGTGGCAACGTTATTGTTCCTGAAGGTCCAGGGGATGTAGCGGATGTCGATCCTGAAGGTCAGCCACTAGTTGTTACACAAGTAAGTTCTGAGACTGGTAATACATTAACAGTGGATCAATCTGTTAATGGCTTCCAAAAAATAGAAGGTGCTTATGGTGACCTCTATATTGATAAGGATGGGAATTATGAATACATTCGAAATCCGGAAATTCCTAACTCAGTAGGTAAAGTTGATACGTTTACTTATACAATTCAAGATGTTGATGGAAATACAGCGACAGCTAATCTCAATATCCGAATTGATAGTTCTCAAGTAGACATTAACTGGCCAACTGACCCTACTTTGGATGGTACAGTTGATTTAGTTGCTACTAATGATATCAATGGCGCTCAAGTAGATTACACAAACTTTGTTGAAACAAAATCGGCAGATCTTGGTTCAATGACTGCTTCTGTTACTCGAACTGGTAGCTTATTTGGTGGTTATACTTATACGCGTAATCCTGGTACAGATACTTCAGATGTTGTTACCGTAGATGAAAATGCCTCTGCTGTTTTATCTATCAAAGTTACTACAACTGATTCATCTGGCGCTAATAATGATACCTTCGGTTATAGCGTACAAAAATTGGTAGGGGGTAGCTGGCAAACTGTATATGTTTCACCAACTACAACTTATAACCATCCATTCCTAGGTGGGTCGAATGCTACGATCATTGATAATAGTTATTCAATACCAGCGGATAGTGTGGCGACACAATGGCGTGTAGTTTATACAAGTACAGAAAGCAATGAGTCATTCCTTGTTAATGGTACTAATACGACTACGGTACAAACCTCAGTTCAACCAACATTGACACATTACGATGTATTTACTGCTTCTGGAGAATTTACTCCAGCAACAGGTAACATAATTACAGATGATAGTGGTAATGGTACTGATGTGACAGGTGGTGTGGGTACCAAGTTGTTTGTAGAAAATGCAGCTGGCGTATTTGTTGAAGCTACTGGTCAAACTTTGGTTTACAGTAATGGAACATTAAATATTGCTGCTAATGGTACATATACCTTTACTCCAAATGCCACCGCAGATGGAAGTCAAGCTACAAGTTTCAATTATAAACTTATAGCTGCGAATGGCGATGAAAGTAATGTAGCTACATTAACAATTAACTTGGGCAGACATTATGAAACGGGTACTGGAAATGATTTAATTTCTGGTACATCAGGAAATGATGTTTATACAACTGGTACTGGTGCAGATACAGTTATATTCAACCTTCTAAATACTACAGATTCTACAGGTGGAAATGGTTCAGATACCTGGAGTGATTTTAATAAAGCAGAAGGAGATAAAATCGATATAAGTACTTTATTATCAGGTCAGTCTGTTAATAATACAAATATTGGTCAATATGTAACTGCTACTCAAGTAGGTGCGGATACAGTAATTAGTATAGATAGAGATGGAAGTGGAATATCTTATAATTCTACAGAAATCTTAACTCTTAAAAATACTACTACTACGATTGATGAACTACTGCAAAATAGTCAAATATTATTTTAATTTGATTATTTGAAAAAAGAGGATCTACGGATCCTCTTTTTTTATTTTGTTAAATAATTTTGAAATTAAATATGATATGTTATAATAACTTAAAAGATTTTTTAAAGTGATAATATGGAAATTAATACCTATAGTAAATTTGAGGAATTCAAAAAAAAATTAAAAGATTGGTTGTTAATTCAATTAAAAAACCATTCTGAAAGTGAGGGAGGTATATGTGTTTTCTTATCTGTTGGAAATGAGAAAAAACGCTGTGAAGTATGGAATACTTTTGATGAAAATATTAATACTGTATTAAAAAGAATATATTCTTTTTTAGATAATTTTTATTCTAAAAATAGAGGACTACCTGAGTTTTTTAAAATAGATCTTGCATATAATATCAGTGAAGAGAGCTGGGATGATGTTGAGTTTTCTATTTTAAATCAAGAGCATAATAATCATTATAGAAAAGGTATCAGCTTTGATGGAAAGTTTAATCTATGTTTTTTAGAACAAGAAATATATGGTAAAGCTATTATAAAAGGTATTTCATTTGATAAACCTAATTTTTTTGATGAAAAGAATCTTAATGATGCGATAAAAGCAAAATATAAAAATATTACTAAGTATTTTAAATTAGATGATATAAAAAAAGTGTGGGTTTTTGACACTATAGCTGCTTTTTATGAAAAGGGGATGTTTATTGATTTGCAGACTGTAGGTGTAGCAAATGGAATAAGATGTCATTCTAAAATTAATAAGGCTGAGATCAAAGAGATTATTATTAATAATGCCGAGTTTTTGTATAATCAAATTATGGATGATGGTCGCTTTATTTATGGTTATTTCCCCGCTTATGATAGGGAAATTAAAAGCTATAATACTGTTAGACATTGTACATCTTTATATGCATTGTTAGAAACATTAGAACTAGATTTTAATAAAAAATATTTAGATAAAATTGAAAGATCTATGGAGTATGCATTTCAGAAATTTTATAAAATTATAGAAGAAAAAGGATTTATGATTGATGGAGAGCAAGATTTAGAAATAAAATTAGGTTCAAATGCAACTGCAATTTTTATGCTTGCTAAATATCAAGAACTAACTGGTAATGATAAGTATCTTGAAAATGCTGAAATGCTAGCAAAAGGGATACAATATATGATTGATGAACATGGACAAACTAGTCATATTTTAAATTATCCTTCATTAAGTGTAAAAGAGAAATTTAGAATTGTATATTATGATGGTGAAGCTGCTTTAGGGCTTTTACGTTTATATCAGATTAATAAAAATAAAGATTTACTAGATACTGTTAAACTAATGTTTGATAATTTTATTGTTAAAAAATATGATAAATATCATGACCATTGGTTAAGTTATTGTACAAATGAATTAACAAAAATATGCCCTGAAGAAAAATATTTCAGATTTGGAATGAATAATTATCTAAATCACATGGAGTTTATTAAAAATAGAAAAACTGCTTATGCAACATTTTTAGAAATGATGATGTCAGCATATAAAATGGTTTTATATATGCGAGATAATAATTATCTAGAGTTGTTTAATGAAGCTAAATTTGATGAGTTAAAAGAATTAATTAAATATAGAGTTGAGTTTCAGTGTTCTACCGGTTTCTTTTATCCAGAATTAGCAATGTATATGGCTAGGCCAGATAAAGTTAAGAATGCATTCTTTGTTAGACATGATCGTTTTAGAGCACGAATAGATGATCAAGAGCATAATTTATCTGGTTTAGTAGCTTTTTATAACTATTTTGAGTGATATATGAAAAGACAATATATAGAGCTAAAAGAAACCATGGGTGAAAATAATATATTTTTTACTCGTAATGGTAACTCAAGATTTCTTGATGAAGATTTTATTAATTTTTTAGAAAAAGTAGAAATTGAACCTTTTTGTGCATTTTTAGTCGGTAACAACATTTGGAGTATGGGCGCATTTTCTTATAGTTGGTCTCTATTGCCAATTACGACTAAAGTGGGTCGGTATTGCTCCATAGCAGAAGGAGTGAGAGTACTTGGTTTAAGGCATCCTCATGAATGGCTTACAACCTCAGCAACAACATATGATCGAAATTTTATAATTTATCAAAAATATTTAGAAATAAATAAGGTGAATCAAAATGCTCGAAGGTTACCAAATAATCCTGAATTAAAAGGACTGGATATTGGGCATGATGTTTGGATAGGGGCAAGAGCGTTGTTAAAACCAACGATAACTATTGGAAATGGAGCTGTAATTGCAGCAAATTCAGTCGTTACAAAAGATGTACCTCCTTATGCAATTGTCGGTGGCAATCCTGCAAAAATTATAAAATACAGATTTGATGAAGATACTATTAACCGGTTACTAAAATCAAAATGGTGGGAATATGGATTTTCAGATATTCAAAATCTAGAAATAGATAATATTCAACAGTTTTTGATTGAATTTGATTCGAAAAAAAATAATTTAGAAAAAATGAAATTGAAAAAGTTAATAGTGGAGTAAAGTATGAACACTATTATAAATGTAGAAACTAAAGTAATAGGATTAATCGAATTTAATTCAATTATGAAAAAAATTGAGAAAATCTCGGCTAAGTCATTGTCAATCTTTATTGTTGATGAAGAGCACAGCATTGAAGTTTATTCTAAGAGTAAAAATATAAAAATTGTACCAGGGTCTGTTGTAAAGTTATTAACACTGTTTTTGGTGTTTGATTTAAATATTTCTTTAAGAGAAATTGTTAAAATTAAAAAAAATAATTTAATAGTTGGAAGTGGTTATAACTTGTTGGAAAATGATCTTATAACAATTAATGACTTACTTAAAAATATGATGTTTAAGTCAAGTAATACGAGTGCTGAAGTATTAAAGGAAGTAATTGAAGAAAAAACGAATGTTCCTTATGAAGAACATGCAAGCAAAGTAATAAATAGAATTGGGATGAAGCTTACAAATATTGTAAATTCACATGGCTTATATGAAAGTAAACAATATACAACTGTTAATGATTTATTGAAATTAGTTCTTAATATATTAAAGAATAAGAAAATAGAATCTTTCTTATTCTATCCTCATCAAAGTATCGTTGTTCAGCGGAATAGTAATTATATCAATATTGATTTTGATTCAAATGAGAAAACATTTATTAAAACAGGAACACTTTTTCCAAATGTATTTAATAGTGTACAAATAGTAAAAATACGCAATAAATATCTTATTGCTTGTCTAGGGTATTCAAAAGATGATCACAGTAGATTGATTGATCAAGAAATGATTAATGATTTAATTGGAGTAATATAATGTCTATATTTGGAATTTTAAAACCAGCAAAGAACTTAACTGATGTAGAAGAAATCTTCATTATTGTTGCCCAAAGTCGAGGGCATGAAGCTTATGTTTTTACAGCAAAAGATGTATGTTTTGAAACTGAAAAGGTAGTAGGCAAGACTATACTAAATGGAAAAGTTTTAGAAAAAGAATTTAACTTCCCTAATGTAATTCAAAATAGGCTGGCTGTTAAGGCTGAGGATAAGGAAGTTTATTTAAAATTAGCTGAAAAAATTCCTTTTACATCAAATAGAATTGGAACAAAAAAGAATGTTGACCTAAAATTAAAAAAAATTGAAGATATCAATGAATTCTTGATAAGTGTTGAGGACTGTAAAGAGTTTGATGATCTTTTGAATGCAATTCAAAAATATAAGAAAGTGATATTAAAGCCCTTATCGAGTAATCAGGGGAAAGGAATTTTTTCTGTAGAGTTCTTAGATAAAAAATATATTGTAAAGCAGTTGGATAAAAAAAATGAATTCAATAAAAATGAACTTAGACATTTTTTTGATAAAGATATTAAGAATAAAGGTTATTCCCTAAGTAAGTATTTTAATAGTTCTACAAATAATTCACTTAATACAGTTTTTCGCATGCAAATTAGTAGAGGAGCCGGTGGTAAGTGGAAATTAATAAAATTCTTTCCCTATGTAAATATTAATAAAAATATTGACATTACGAATGGTATGCAAGGAGCATTAATCACTACGCGTGAAAAAATGTTTTTAGAGCAATATTATCCAAATTCATTTGAGAAAATTAATAAAAGTATAAAGAAAATTTTCGAAAAATTTCCTCTGGCTTTCCAAAAGCAATATGCATGGCGCTTAGATTCATTAGGTTTAGACTTAGGTATTGATCAGGAAGGGAACATTGCTATATTTGAGGTCAATGCAGGTCCAGGAATTGGATTTATGGCTTACCCTGTAGCAAAAGCTCAGGTTGATTATTATGAGTGGTTACAAGAAAATGCAAAACCACCTTTCAAGAATAACTTTTTACCTATTAATTTAAGATAAGAGGATTATAATGTTAAAGGAAAAGGGTATATATATGCTTTATCCTGCAATTAAGCAGGAAAAGAATGGTCTATTAATTGCACTAATTAAAAGAGCAGATTTATTTAGTAGAAATGGAGTTGAAGTAAATATATGTACTCTTTCTTATAACCCTATGGTTAATCTACTTTATAAAGATTTATATTTAAGTAAATTGTTGGATTTTAAAGTAAATGAAGATATTAATTTTTTAAATTTATACTCTTTTTATCAAAAAAATGAATTTTCAATTAATTTTGAACCTGAAGAGAATTATAAATTTAGCATCGAAGAAAAAAATATTGAAAGTGATAGTTTAGGAAATATTAAGGTCTTTGATGATAAAAATAAACTATGTAAATATTATGTTAAAAATAAGCAAGGGATTTTAAGTCATATAAATATTTTTGAATCTGGGCAAATAGTTAAAAGATTGAAATTTAATGAAAAGGGGATTTTGAGTTCATCACAAGTCTTAGATAGTAATAGATTAGTTATCACAGAAGACTTCTATGATATTAACAACCATCTAGTCTTATCAAGAAATTATAATAAGGAAGGAAAGATAGTTAGTCTATATCTGTATGAAGAGGAGGGTATAATTTCACGAAAGTTTAGTTCAGAAATTGAGTTGTTTGAATATACATTATCTAAAAATAATGTGAACGAGCACAAAGTTTATATTATTGATAGAGCAATAGTTTTTGCAAAAAATATACTATTGAATAAAAAAGAAAATTCTACTGTGATTGGGGTTATTCATGCTGCACATTATTCAAAAGCTAGAGAAAAAAATTCAAAATCTAATGCGCACTACAATAGTTATATTGAGAACTTAGATAAAATAGATCATCTCATTTTTCTAACAGAGAAACAAAAAATAGATTTTAGCGAGAGATTTGGTTCTTATTCTAACTATACAGTTATCCCCCATTTTTATAAAAATACAACATTTGAAAATAGTTTAACTTTACCACAGGAATATCAATGTGTATGTTTGGCAAGATTTGATAAAGTAAAACGGTTAGATCTACTTATTGAATTATTTAGCGAGATTTATAAGAAAATTCCTCAAGCAAAATTAGATATTTATGGCTTCGGTCCCGAGAAAGAAAATTTAAACAAAGTTATAAAAAATAATAATTTGGAAGGTGTTGTACGACTATGTGAATTCGTTTCAGATGTAAGTTCTGTACTCAAAAGAGCAGATCTCATGTTGTTTACTAGTGGATCCGAAGGATTTTGTATGGCTATATTAGATTCTTTGAAGAATAATTGCCCAGTAATTTCTTTTGATATTGATTATGGTCCGAGTGAAATGATTATTAATGACTATAATGGTTATTTGATTGAAGATAACGATACGGAAAAATTTATTAATACTGCTGTAGAATTGTTGAATAATAGAGAAAAAATAAGTTTATTCCATAAAAACTGCGCTAAATCTGTATGGAGATTTAATGATGAAAATAATTTTAAACTATGGAAAAATCTTATTTTTAAATAATATTTTAAAAATTATTTTCATATTTTTGATCTCATCATTTAGCTTGGTATGTCTAGCTGGAGTCAAAGAAAATATGACTATAAAAGACGAGAAAAAATATTATAAATCTGGAAAAATTAGGGTGGTCTATACTCTGAATGAGATAGAGCAGACAGATGCTAATAAAAATAATATTCCAGATTATATAGAAAACATTGCAATTCAAGCTAATGCAACTATAGATGCACTTGACTATCTAGGTTTTGTTAATCCTCTCAATAGTCCAAGATATAGTTCTGAAGTCAATTATATTGATATTCATGTGGTTAACATAAGTTATAATGGTATTGCCTATGATAAACCCTATGTATACAGTTTTGATGGGGCTAAAAGAAATAAGGCTTTGTTGATTAAATTAAATAGTAGATTAAAAAACTTTCCGGGTAATTATTGGACAGTTGTTGCCCATGAGATATTTCATCTCTATCAATATGGTTATAGTCCATTAAAACCAAGTTGGTATCTTGAAGGTATGGCAAACTGGTCAGAAAGATTATTAAGAAAAGATGACATTGATACAAAGGGAAGAGTTCTTTTACCAACAAGTAGTAGCAGTTTACAAAATAATATTTACCAAGTACCTTACAATAAGTTGTGGTATAGATTAGCTTTTTTGACTAAAAAGAATGACAGTCAATTAAATTTACCAGATAGCATAATAAAGCGTACGTATGTTGATGGTAGCTTAGTTTTTAAAGATAAGTCTTTCTCGGGCTATATATTTATGAGAAATTTTTTATCAAATTTATCATTAGTAGCAAGTGACCGAAATGTATTACTTCCATTAAATAGATATAATAATTTTTATAACTCTGCAATAATCATAAAATGTCTTAAAAAAACAATCATAGAATCTGGAATAAAACTAAATTCTGATGAGAAGGATTTTTTAGGTTTGTAATTATTGGTGCCTATAATTTATTTTATTAAACCTTTAAATAATAAATCACCTATATTTAACTAATTTTAGATATAAATATTATAAAATAGGTTTTTATTATTATAATTTTTAATGTCTTTATAAAAGTGTGGTTATTTAAAATCTTAAAAATTTAGTACTTTATTAATTAAAAATTGACTTAAAAAGAGTGTATTTAAAACATAATTTTAAAACATTATTTAAGTTGTGAGTGAGCTTAGTATATGTAAAATAAGGATAATTTTTTTCTATAAAAAATTATTATGAACTTAATTAATTTGTAATTGATAAAGCCTAGTTTTCATGTGAATATAATCTTGAGGATGTTGTTATACAACTTTCTTCATATTTCAGGTTTAAGTGATATTCACTAAGTCCACACCTTACAGGATGTGGACTCTTCTTAATTAATAAAGAATTTAGAATTATGTTTGTTTCTTTTATTATAATTTAAGAGTGTATAGTTGAATTTGACATAAAACTATTATAGTAATATATCTATTATTAATAATCCTAATTCTATAAATTTTAATTTAAGATGGATTTTATAAAAATGGATGATTATATATTTAACATGAGGATTAAAATTAATGAAGAATTTACTTCTATTTAAAATCGTATTTTCATTAACACTAATCTTGACGGGTTGTGTGAATCAGCCATATGGTCATCAATCAGTTTATTCACCACCTTCTATTAATACCATTGCTAGTCATAAATTGTATTTAATATCAGAAAAATCAAACCACCCTAGCTTTGGTACAGGAGAGGTTGCAGAAGATAAAGCCTCTCAATATGCAAGTAATCATAAGAAGACAGTAATTTGTGATAAACATCATTATTATGCTGCCAGTAATGTTACTAGTGATCTGAAACAGACAAAAATTATTTTAGTAAGTGGTGAAGAGATTAATATTTCTAAGTCATGCTGGGTAGAAGATGCAAATCCAAAAAATTCAATTTATGTTTCTAAATCATCTGTTAGTCATGGTTTTTGATAATTAAACAGATAAAAGGAGACTAAGCCTTACTAGCTTGGTCTCATTATAATTCATTCAAATAATTTTTATTTAAAGGTTTAGCTATTTAAAATAAAATAATTAATTTAAGCGATAGCCTGAAAATAATTTTTGTATAATTTTATATTGGAATCTATTTTTTCAATTTTTATTAAGTAGATCTTATTGAAATTTACTTCTTTTCGTTTTGATATATATTCTATAGCTGAGCCAATTTAATTTTTTCATACTTGTTTATTTTATTTAAGTTTAATGTCACTAGAAAAGTAAAAACCTATTTCTTTCATTTTCTCTGCATAGAAGGTAGCATAAGTTCTGGTACTTTTTATTAACTCTGTATCAAAAATAATAATAGTTGGGAAGGGGCCAATTCCTTTCAGAATATAAATATCACCTGTTTCTGAGCCTGTTGAGGATTTCCAGAAAATATCATTCATATTAAACATTTATCATATTTTAAAATAAATAACTTTTCATAATAAATGCTTTAAAACCATAGAGTTGCTTTTGTTAAAAGCTGAAATTTATAAATTTTAAATGGTTGGTTTATTAAGAAATTATTTCATGGAAAGCAACTCTACGATGTAAATATAATCAATAGTAAATCTATATAAATTATATTTTTACATAAAATGTTTTGTTTTAAATTGTTGAAAATAAATATTATTTTTATTGAATTATTTGAGAGTTAACTAATTATGTTTTTATAGGCAGAGTAATAATGATGAAAGACATAAAACTAATTTTAAAGAATTCTAAGAAAAACTAACTTAATATAGAATTAATTATATCCTTTCTCGATAATAGTATCTAAATTTTAAGCATAAAAATAAATAATATATAGTTATATTTCAGTAATTTATCTAATTTTTTGCTTGAAATTTAATTAAGCTTATTTAGGAGACTAATACTATATGATTCATAACTCTTCCTTTTTATATTGTTCCATATGTATGTCATAGATCATTTAATCCAAAATATTTAATAATTACAATGCATTACTTTTCGATGCATTGTTTAAAATTCTTTGAATTACTGTTCTTGTAACTGCAAATTCTTTAGCGAGTGAATATACGCTGTAGCCTTTCTTAAACAATTCAATTACTCTATTTTTTTGTTCATTATTTAATATTTCTGGTCGGCCAACTTTTCTTGTTGGTTTGTGATCCTTGTATTTTTTACTATCAGATTTAAATAATTTCTCAAATTCAGCTGATAACTTTAAAAAATGAAGAAAGAAAATTTTTAAGTCACCATTAATTTCATTTTTAGAGTAATCCAGGCATATTAGTCTGATTTTTTTTTGATCAATTTTATCAACTATTCCTAAAATTTCTTCAAAGCTATTTCCTAAGCAATCCATGCTTTTTATCACTAAAACATCACCTTCTTCTAAAGAATAACTTATTAAATTAAGAAATTTATCTCTATAAGCAATAGATTTATCAACAGATACTTCTTCTACTACTAATCTATTCTTTTGGATTTTATAGCCATACTCACTAAAAAAAGAGATATACCTAGAAAATTCAAATTGCAAATTAGGCTCTATTCTAACATAGGCATATGTACGCATATTAAAACACCAAAATTAAACAAAAACAAAACAAATATTAGCATCTTATTTTTTTAAAAAAAACATGAACTAAATCACAAAAGTGTACTATACAGTGTTTAAAACATAATAATTAAGTACATAGTTAAATCATTACTTTTTTTAAATTTTTATTAACTTCCATAATCATGTTACCTAATAATTTTATTGGTTTGTTGGGTTTAGTGTATTGTATATTAAATTAACTCACTACTTAAACTACTTCTGAATTTAATATAAATTCGATATTAAAATCTAGTTTTATTTTTTATTTGAATTAATTTGAGTACATAAAATATAGCAAAGTAATAAGTTGTTAGTTGTAAGATTATTGATGTTTTTGATAGGTGTTTGATTCTTAATAATTTGTATGTTGATTTTATTTTGTTTTTGATTGTGTGTTTAAATTTATTGGAAATTTAATACATAGGTTTAAAACAATTTTAGATGATATATTATACAAAATAATTGGTTTATTATAATCAATGTGTTTGTGATTTTTAAATACTTTTTATTTAAAATGGATGTTTGATTTAATGTCTTGTGATATTTGAGGTCTTGTTGATTATTATAATGCTGATATTTAAGGCTGAAACGGATAATTGATTTACCGGTTAATTGTTTTTTTATTGATATAATATTTTTTTATATTATATTTTTGAATTTTTTTGGTGGTAGAAATATAAGAAAAATTATATTAGTATAAAAGTATAAATTTAAGACATTAATTATATAACAAACAATAAGTGAAGCTCTAAAAGTATCTAAAAGAAATGCTTTGATTTGAACATACTTTGGAAATGCACTTCACATGACTCTAAGGGATGGGGGGAGCATGCGTATTTATGCTTATATGAGGGTCAATTCTAATATTGATGAATTAGTCAAAGAAAAAGAATCTTTTATTTCATTGTTAAATACTTTTAATCATAAAGTTTCATATAGTAGAGTAGTACTGGAATTGGCTTCAGTTGATAAGTCTATTACTTTACGGACTATTTTTTTTAATTTGATTAACTATTCTTTAGAAGAGGATGATTTTTTAATTGTTAAAGGAATTGACTGTTTAGGGAATAGTTTTAAAGAAATATTATCTACAATTATATTGATTGAAAAAAAACAAATTAAATTGATTATATTGGAATATTTTAATTGTGAGTTGAAAGAAAGTATTAGAAATAATTTTATTAATTTTATAGAAATTTGCATTAGTTTTGAAAAACTTTTCTTGCTCGACCAATCTACACAAAAGAATCATAGATTATCTAAAAAAGTAGGGAGACCTGAAAAATTAACAAATGAACAAAAACAGGAAGTTATTAATAAATTTAAAAAAGGATTTAGTGTATATTCTTTAGCTAAAGATCTTGCTGTATCAAGGACTGTAATACAAAGAATACTTGGAAAATCCAGTGAATAGCTATAAAGATTAATATGGGATTAATAATTGATTGAAATATTTTTATTGACTATTTTAGTGAATTTTTATGCATTAAATTGTGTTTTATTTTTTAATTTAATACTTATTAAATAATATCTTAATTTTAAAATTAAATTCATATTGATGTTTTCTTTTTTTTATTGATATTGTTATGTGGATTTTTTTAACCCAATTTTAATTTATTGAAAGTTTTATTACTTAACTATGCAATTAATTTATATGATGGGGTAATTTGAAGTATGGATATGAGTATTGATTCAGATAAATGGAAATGTTCTGTATGTAATGGTTTTATAGCAGTTGATCATTCAAAAATTCAAGAAGAAGATGCAGTACAATTTGTATTTAGACGAATAAATAATAATGATTCCTTCTACTTTATTTATAGAGTTGGTTTGGTCGTTGATCGAAAAGAAAAGTTACTAATTATTAAGTACAAGAATAGGCTATATAAATCTCTCGATAGTGATACGTATCCTGTAAGTGCTCCAGCTCTTATTGTCTATAATATGTTTTGGATTTGTGGTTGTTAGTTTTTGAATATTAAAAAGATGCTTATTTTTTGTTTAGTTAAAACTACTCTGGGTTTTTATTGTTGTAATTTATGTTGTTGATTTTTAAAATTTATTTTAAATTTTTTGTATATGGGTTCTGTTTGAGCTAGTGAATTATACTTTAAATAAAAAACCGCTATCAATAGCGGTTTTTATTGTTTGGCAGATGCTTAAACTTACCAGCTTAATGCACCACCAGTTTGGTAGTCAGTTACGCGCGTTTCAAAGAAGTTCTTCTCTTTACGTAAGTCCATCATCTCAGACATCCACGCAAATGGATTCGTTACACCAGCAAATTGCTCTGGTAAACCTAACTGAGATAAACGGCGGTTACAGATGAATTTCAAATATTCTTCCATCATGCTTGCATTCATACCCAATACACCACGTGGCATCGTGTCACGAGCATATTCGATTTCAAGCATTGTGCCTTCAACAATCATTTGAACCACTTCTTGTTGGAACTCTGCGCTCCAAAGGTGAGGGTTCTCAATCTTGATCTGGTTAATCATGTCGATACCAAAGTTCAAGTGCATAGATTCATCACGTAAGATGTATTGGAATTGCTCAGCAACACCGTTCATCTTGTTACGACGACCCATACTCAAAATTTGAGTAAAGCCACAGTAGAAGAAGATCCCTTCAAGAACACAGTAGAACGCGATCAAGTTACGAAGTAAACGTTGGTCGTTTTCAGGTGTTCCTGTGTGGAAATTAGGATCTGTTAAAGATTGAGTATATTTCAATCCCCACGCTGCTTTACGCGCAACAGATGGAACTTCACGGTACATGTTGAAGACTTCGCCTTCATCCATACCTAAAGATTCGATACAGTATTGGTAAGCGTGAGTGTGAATCGCTTCTTCAAATGCTTGACGCAAGATGTACTGACGGCATTCAGGGTTAGTAATGTGGCGGTAAATTGCCAATACTAAGTTGTTTGCAACTAAAGAGTCCGCAGTCGAGAAGAAACCTAAAGAACGCATAACAATCGTACGCTCATCTTCAGTTAAGCCGTTTTCAGACTTCCAAAGCGCGATGTCTAGGTTCATGTTTACTTCTTGCGGCATCCAGTGGTTTGCACACCCGTCAAGATATTTTTGCCAAGCCCACTCATATTTAAATGGAACAAGCTGGTTCAAGTCTGCACGACAGTTAATCATGGCTTTGTCGTCAACTTGAACACGTTGTGCGCCCATTTCTAGTTCTTCAAGGCCAGGAGCAACATCTAAATGTTCTAAGGCTGCAGAGGCTCTAGCCACCGTATCGGAGGCAACTGTTGGTCGCACGGAATGGGTTCCAGCGGATTGTGAAGTTGCCAAGCTCTGCGATGATGACTCCGCAGAAGATACATTCTGCGAATTAGTCGTTTTTTCCGAATTGACGGGCGCAGACTTGAGTTCAGGAGCAGCCGGTTTTTGCGAATCATCTTCAAAATCGTCCCAACTAAGGATAGACATTTTTGTTCTCTCTTCGTTGTGTATATCTATATTTGACATCTCTTAAACGAAGATGTCCCTACTATACGCTTTTAATGTGTAAACAAAATTAAGTTTTATTGAGGTATGACCAAATTTTGGGCCTTTGGTCTCTACTACTTATTTTGCTTACGCTGTTGCTTACGTATTGTAAAAAATGCGTAAACCAGTGGCATATAAAAGAAAAGAAAGGCAAAGATTAAAACTCCAACACCAAGCATATAGTTATGGCTGAGATGAGAAAGCATAATCTTTACCTCTTGTAAAATTGCTCTTTAGTGAAAAAGAGCAATTTTATTGAATATTATTGGCAAGCTTCACAATCAGGATTGTCAATTGAACAAGCCATTGGAACTGGAGCTGCTTGGGTAAAACCATCTTCTTCAACTGCTTCAGGCTTTTTCGCTTCTACAACAGGGGCAGCAACTGGAGCCGCTTCAACAGTCGCAGGTTTAACTGCGTTTAAAGCACCTGTGTTGATTGTAGATTTTTCAGCAGAAGTTGCACCTAAAGCTCGGAGGTAGTAAGTCGTCTTAAGACCACGTAACCATGCCATCTTATACGTGATGTCAAGTTTCTTACCGTTTGCGCCAGCAATGTAAAGGTTAAGCGACTGAGCTTGATCGATCCATTTTTGACGGCGTGATGCAGCATCAACGATCCAGCGTGTGTCTACTTCAAACGCAGTTGCAAAGATTGCTTTTAATTCTTCAGGAATACGAGCAATTTTTTGTACTGAACCTTCGAAGTGTTTCAAGTCATTAACCATCACTGTGTCCCAAAGACCACGTTCTTTTAATGCGCGAACGAGGTATGGGTTAATGACAGTGAATTCACCAGACAAGTTAGATTTCACATATAAGTTCTGGAATGTTGGCTCGATTGACTGAGAAACACCACAAATGTTAGAGATGGTTGCAGTAGGAGCAATCGCCATCACATTTGAGTTACGCATACCGTCTTTTTGAACTTTGGCACGTAAAGTGTCCCAGTCTAAACGTTGAGTACGGTCAACTTCGAACATACGCTCTGGACGAGATTTCGCAACAATTTCTAAAGAGTCGATTGGAAGGATACCTTGATCCCACAATGAGCCTTTGAATGTTGAGTAAGCACCACGTTCAACAGCCAAGTTGCTTGAAGTTTCAATCGCGTAGTAGCTAATCACTTCCATTGATTCATCAGCAAAATCAATAGCAGCATCTGAACCGTAAGCGATGTTCATTTCATATAGAGCATCTTGGAAGCCCATAATACCCATACCCACAGGGCGGTGTTTCAAGTTCGAGTTTTTCGCTTGTGGTACAGCGTAGTAGTTAATGTCGATAACGTTATCAAGCATGCGTACTGCTGTTTTAATTGTGCGAGCTAACTTCTCACGGTCTAACACACCACCTTGAACGTGTTGTACAAGGTTGATCGAGCCCAAGTTACATACTGCAATTTCGTCTTGATTTGTGTTCAAGGTAATTTCAGTACATAAGTTAGATGAGTGAACTACACCAACATGTTGTTGTGGTGAACGTAAGTTACATACGTCTTTGAATGTAATCCACGGGTGACCAGTTTCGAACAACATAGAAAGCATTTTGCGCCATAAGTCTTTAGCACGTACTTTCTTGTGTAGCATGTTTGTTTCTTTTGCTACAGACTCATAGTAAGCATAACGCTCAGCAAATTCAGCACCAGTTAGATCGTGCAAGTCTGGAGTTTCAGAAGGCGTAAATAATGTCCATTCACCATCTTCAAATACACGTTGCATAAACAAGTCTGGAACCCAGTTCGCAGTGTTCATATCATGTGTACGGCGACGGTCATCACCAGTGTTTTTACGAAGTTCTAAAAATTCTTCGATGTCTAAGTGCCAAGTTTCTAAGTATGCACATACTGCACCTTTACGCTTACCACCTTGGTTTACCGCAACGGCTGTATCGTTCGCAACTTTCAAGAACGGAACAACACCCTGAGACTTACCGTTTGTACCCTTAATATAAGAGTTCAATGCGCGTACAGGTGTCCAGTCATTACCTAAACCGCCAGCCCATTTAGAAAGCATTGCGTTGTCTCGCATTGCGCCATAAATGTCATAAAGGTCATCGCCAATCGTTGTTAAGTAACAACTAGAAAGCTGTGGACGTAACGTACCTGAGTTAAACAGGGTAGGCGTAGACGCCATGTAGTCGAAGCTAGACAATAAGTTATAGAACTCGATTGCACGTTCTTCTTTATTTTGCTCATTTAACGTAAGACCCATCGACACACGCATAAAGAATAATTGCGGTAATTCGAAGCGAACGCCGTTTGAGTGAATGAAGTAACGGTCAAATAAAGTCTGTAAACCTAAGTAGGTAAACTGATTAGAGCGTTCTGGTTGAATTGCTGCTGCAAGTTTCTCTAAATCGAAATCAAGCAAGTCTGGTGAAAGCAAATCAAGCTCTACACCTTTTTTCAAAAAGGCTTCGAGTGCAGTGTTTTCAGGAGTATCTGTAGGTAAGCCTAAGAACGCTAAACCTGTGCTCACTAATTCACTAGAAAGCAAACGTGCAGTCACGTAAGTATAGTTTGGTTCTTGTTCAATACGAGTACGTGTTGCCATCATCATCGTAGTGGCAATATCAGTCTCTTTTACGCCGTTATATAAGTTTTTAACGGTTTCATCGACAATAGCCTGAACATCAATACCTTCCAAACCTTCAGCTGCTTTAGCAATAGTTGCTTGCAATGCACTTAAATCAAGTGGCTGAAGCTGACCGTTTGCATCGGTCACTTGTAACGTCGGATGGTGGTTTGAGTTCGTTTGCTGACGAGCAGTCGTACGTTGTTCGCGGTAAATCACGTAAGCGCGGGCAACTTTCTGTTCTCCGGTACGCATTAAAGCAAGTTCAACCTGATCTTGAATTTCTTCAATATGGATCGTACCGCCCGATGGTAAACGGCGAGTGAAAGTATTTAATACCATTTCCGTTAGTTGGGTAATACGGTCGTGAATACGGCTTGAATCCGAACTCTGTTGACCTTCCACAGCAAGAAAAGCTTTACCAATCGCAACAGAAATTTTCTCTGCATCAAATGCAGCAACATCTCCAGTGCGTTTGATCACCTGAATTTGACCGGGAGTCGAAGTAATTACGCTCATGCCAGCATAGCTCCATTGTCACTTTTGTTATGTTTATAGACCGTTTGAACCGAGCAAAAAGTATGCCACGATATTTGAGGGATAAACACAAGACTTAGTAGTTAAAGTTTATTTTGAACACAAGATACGGGATTTTTCATAGCAGATCAATCTTGACTTTTTAGTAATTTTTTATCTGTATGATTTGATGGGAGATAGCATAGCAAAGCAATCAAAAAACACTTATAGATAACTTTGTGGATAACTCAAAAAACAAGCACTTAAATACAATTAAAGTAGTTAAAGAAATAATTTGTTTAATATTCATACATTGGAAATATGAATAGAATATGAAATTTAATAACAATAACTAAATGTTAAAAACACGAGAAAATTCAAAGGTTAATAAAATGCAACAAAACATGGTTGTCATGTATCAGTTTGGTGAACGCCTACTTGTTTACAATGTAAACGTGTGTATATTGCAAATGATAAACGAATGTATCTGCAAGATTTTTAAGATGCATGTAATGAGATTTATAGGGGCAATGATATGAGCCAAGAAGAAAAGTTACCAAAGATTCTGATCGTTGAAGACGACGAGCGTTTAGCACGATTAACTCAAGAGTATTTAATCCGCAACGGCTTGGAAGTTGGTGTAGAAACTGATGGTAACCGTGCAATTCGTCGTATTATTAGTGAACAACCAGATCTAGTGGTTCTGGATGTCATGTTGCCGGGTGCCGATGGCTTAACCGTTTGTCGTGAAGTTCGTCCACATTATCATCAACCGATTCTTATGTTGACTGCACGTACAGAAGATATGGATCAGGTACTTGGCCTTGAAATGGGAGCGGATGACTATGTCGCTAAACCAGTTCAGCCACGCGTACTTTTAGCGCGTATCCGTGCGTTATTACGTCGTACAGATAAAACTGTAGAAGACGAAGTTGCACAACGTATCGAGTTTGATGACCTTGTGATTGATAATGGCGGCCGTTCAGTAACGTTGCATGGTGAGCTTGTTGATTTCACTAGCGCAGAATATGACCTATTATGGTTGCTTGCATCAAATGCCGGCCGTATCTTATCGCGTGAAGATATCTTCGAACGTTTACGCGGTATTGAATACGATGGTCAGGACCGTTCAATCGATGTCCGTATCTCACGTATTCGTCCAAAAATTGGCGATGATCCTGAAAATCCAAAGCGTATTAAAACAGTACGTAGTAAAGGTTACTTGTTCGTTAAAGAAACCAATGGGTTATAAGATCTGCATAAACTTCCTATAAGGTTGGTCGAGTGTTTAAACACAGCATATTCCTGCGAATATATGCGGGACTGGTAATTCTTGTTGTTTTGGTTGCCGTTTTTGGTTATTTGCTTGTACAAATCATCAATTATCAACGGGCACAAGAATACCGAGAGTCTTTAACTGATGGTATTTCTTATGTCATTAGTGAGGGAGTCGCTCGACAACCGGGGAAGCAACAGAAAATAGACTGGGTTTCAGATGCATCTGATTTATTGGAACTTCCAATTTATTACACTGATGCGAGCAAGGTTGAGTTATCTCGTACCGAGAAAAAACGGATCGAAGCTCAAAAATCTGTTGTCCGTTACGATGCCAGTAATAGTATTGCGTATATTATTATTGGCTTACGTGATGATCCTCAGCACTTTTTATCTATAAAAGTGGACAAAATTAGTGAGCGCCAAATGAAGGCTCTCCCTATTTTTGTACTTGATTATCTAATGTTTTATCCGGGGCAAGAACAAGAATACCTTGCCAAGATTCAAAAACATTTCTCATATCCAATTAATATCTACAATATTCAAGATGTTAATCTGGATTCCGAGCAAATTGGCCGTTTACGCCAAGACCAAAGTGTCATGTTGTACAAAGATAGTGCAACAATGCGTGGCACGACCATTTCGATCGTATCTCCAATACCCAATCATCCTGCACAAGTTTTAGTTCTTGGGCCGGTTCCCATGTTTAACTGGATGCCTTTACAGCTTTCTGCCGGAATTACCTTATTTAGCCTATTCCTGTTGAGTTTAGGTGTTTATGGTCTTATCTTGCCGCTTGAGCGTAAAATTCGCCAAGTACGTTATGCGTTAAACCGTATGAAGTCAGGCGATCTGTCATTGCGTGTTCCTATTGAAGGAAGTGACGAAATGGCAAACTTGGCATCAAGTTATAACAACATGTCTGATCATATTCAGCGTTTAATCGAGGCTCAGCGAGAGTTGATGAGAGCAGTATCTCATGAACTAAGAACACCGGTTGCCCGTATACGCTTTGGTACAGAAATGTTGGCAGAAGAAGATGATTACAACCATCGTATGCATCAGGTCGATATGATTGATAAAGATATTGAGGCGCTCAATACCTTAATTGATGAAATTATGACTTATGCGAAACTAGAGCAGGGTACACCTTCATTAGATTTTGCTGAAATTGCTCTATTCGATGTATTAGATCAGGTTGTGGTAGAAACCGAAGCTTTAAAAACGCAGAAAGAAATTGAACTTGTTGCTCCCCCTGTTTATTTGAAAGTAGATGCAGAGCGTCGTTATTTACATCGGGTTGTTCAAAACTTGGTAGGTAACGCTGTTCGTTATTGTGATAACAAAGTTCGTATTACAGGTGGTATTCACAGCGATGGCATGGCCTTTGTTTGTGTTGAAGATGATGGCGCCGGAATTCCGGAACAAGATCGTCAAAGAGTATTTGAAGCCTTTGCTCGTTTAGATGATAGCCGTACTCGTGCGTCGGGTGGCTATGGTCTAGGGTTGTCTATTGTAAGCCGTATTGCTTATTGGTTCGGTGGTGAAATTAAAGTAGATGAAAGTCCTACCTTAGGTGGAGCTCGCTTTATCATGACATGGCCTGCAAAACGCTTTAAACAACCTCCTTTGAAAGCCAATAAAAAAGCACCTTCATAAAGGTGCTTTTTTATTGAATTACTTATAATCGAGTTGCATCCGGTTCCAAAATAGGTTTTCCGCTTCTTAAGCTGCTCAACGCATCGGAATTAAAGTCGATCAGTAATGAATTATTTTTTGCATCAATCTGGTATTTTTGAATAAGAGGTTGATCTCCATTAAGCGTTTCTATTTTATATTCATCCGCAATATGCAAAATACCTTCTAGGTTTGTTGTTGTTGACGCAAAATCCTGCCTAAATATTTCATAGACATCTCGCAAGTCAAAAATTGCATTGTTAGCATCTGGATGTTTGTGAATATAGCTTTCTATATGTCGCACAAGTAACTGCGCAAACAAGTAGTAGTTTGGTTTATGCGTATATTCTAGAGTCATGCATTTTTCTCCTTATTATCTGTTATTAGCATACATGGCAAAATATAGGATATTGTATAAAATTCATTACACTAGATGATTAAATGAAAACCTATAAAGATATAAAGACCCGATTACGCCCTTGGCGTTTTGCTTGATATAAAGCGTCATCTGCTTCTTTAAATAAATTTTCAATCGCCCTATGAGAAGATGGGGAATATAAACTTATGCCAATACTGACCTGAATAAAAATTGGTAATTTCCCATAAATATAAATCGGTTGCTGGCTAATTTTAATTCGTATTTGCTCTGCAAGGTCAAAGGCGCTCTCTTTGGTGGTATCTGCAATAAAAATTGCAAATTCTTCACCGCCAAAGCGGCCCAATAAGTCATGAGGATGCAAAATATTTTGAATAGTGGTGACACAAGTCTGTAGGGCGCGGTCTCCTATTTGATGGCCGTAGTTGTCATTAACGTGTTTGAAATGGTCTACATCAAGCATGAAAAATGCTGAGGTTTTATTTTCCTTGTATACCTTTTCTTGAAGTAATCTGACCGACTGCAAAAACTGGCGTCGGGTAAGACTAGAGGTCAGCTCATCATGTGCAATGGCATGTTGAAGCTTTTGAATTAACTCTGAATGTAAAACACTAATGCTAGAGACGGTAAGAGGTGCAATCGTCATCATGATTAAGCCAATACGAATTGAGATGGTATTGCTTAAATATTCGTTTGGATAAAGCAGAAGGTAATGTCCAGAGACATGATAGATAATATAGGCACTGGTAAAGGTTGTAATGAGTGCAACGATAATAGGTTTGTAGCGAATAGCGCACCAGATGAGTGCGGCAATCGGGTAGAGGAGCGAACCAGGACCAGAGTCATAATAGCTAGCGCCAATAGAAATAATGACAGCCAAAAAAGGTAAAAGGTCAATTGCTTCTAAACCACGATTTCTAGAAAAGTAGTTTTTTATCTGATTATATTGAGGTAGGTTCAAGATGATAGGTAAAAGAAGTAGGGCATTTTGTAGTTCTGAAGTGAACCAGTAACCGAATTCATCCCACAAATTACCAAGCATAAATTTAGTATTAAACATAGGCACGAAAGTTGCTGCAAATAACGCGCCTGCTACGCTGCCTATACCGCATAAACCAAATAAAAAGAGGTAAGAATAGCCTCGATAGGCTGCTTTAATATGCTGATTAAAAAATGTATAGAATGCGAGGGTAGTAACAACATAAATAAAATTTGACGTTGTTAAAACGAGTGTGAGAGCAAATGGAGTACCCTGAAATAGGTCAGCAATAACATAACCTATGTAGGCCCCTAAAAACGTGCTTGGCCGACGATTGCTCGGAAAGCGAATGAGTAAACCGAGCAAAACAGAATTGGCTGGCCAAAAGAATGCCAGAAAACTTAAAGGACGAGATGCGATGCCAATAAAACAACATACCGTAATAATGAAGCCAAACAGGAGAAAAAATTTTAAAGAAGAGGGAAATGAAAATTCACGAAGTGAGTCTGGCATCAGCTGCCCTTAATGATAAACACTCTTATCCAAGAGTAATAAAATATTATGCATGACTAAACATTCATCATAATTCAGAGGGGAAGTTGAATACAATAAAAAACAAACTAATATTATAAAAAAGTAAGTTATAAAAACTTAATGGTCGATGAACTGTGTAATTATTCTAAAATTAAAAAATGAAAAAAATCATCATAAACAAAAAAACTATTAAATAAACCGATTATGCGTGGTGAAACCCCCCTTACAACCCATAGAAGAATAGTTTTGTTTAGAAAATCATCCGAAAGACTAAGACGCTTCAACTAGCATGCGAAATTAGAAATCAGGTACAATTGGCGGGATTAATTTTGTGTTTGGTGTATTTGAAGGCCAATACATACATTCTTTGTTAAATAATAGGCCTGCCAGGAGTTATCCCCGCATGAGTGCCATTACTCCATACGACTGGGCGATTATCGCCTTCGTGATCGGCGTTACATTTCTTTGCGTCTTTATGCTCACAGTTCCCTTACTCCTCGGGGGGAAATCGTGGGGGCGTGCTAAGCAAGAGCAGTTTGAATCGGGTGTCGTGAGTGCTGGTGGCGCTCGCATTCGCCTGTCTGCAAAGTTCTATTTAGTTGCAATTTTCTTTGTTGTCTTCGACTTAGAGGCACTTTACCTCTATGCATGGTCTACTTCTGTGCGTGAAGTAGGATGGTTGGGATATACCACTGTCGTGATCTTTGTCGTTGATTTATTGATTGCGCTTGTTTATGCCTTCTCTGTAGGTGCTTTAAGTTGGTCACCAGCAGATCGCCGTAAATCAGCAGGTGAGGCGATTAAAATCGGTTCACCAACAATGAACATTGCTGAAATTACACGCTTTAACTCTATTGAAGAGCTCGTAACTGACCCTACAGGCCAGATTCCAGCTCAATCATCAGGTCGTGTTAAGTCAAAAACTACACCTGCATTGTCATCTGAAAAGGAGTAAGTCGGGATGAAATATACTCTGACCCGCGCGAATCCGGATGCTGATCAATACCCATTGCAAGAACGTCAAATCGTGACAGATCCACTCGAAGAGGAAGTGAATAAAAACGTATTCATGACTCGTTTAGAGGATGTCTTGCATACAGCAGTAAACTGGGGGCGTAAAAACTCCTTGTGGCCATTTAACTTTGGTACCTCATGTTGTTACGTTGAATATGCAACAACCTTAACAGGTGTGCATGACTTGTCACGTTTCGGCGCAGAGGTTATCCGTGCTTCACCTCGTCAAGCTGACTTGATGATTGTTGCAGGGACCTGTTTCGTAAAAATGGCACCAGTTATTCAGCGTCTATATGAACAGATGTTAGAGCCTAAATGGGTCATCTCGATGGGTGCTTGTGCAAACTCTGGAGGTATGTACGACATCTATTCAGTAGTACAAGGTGTAGACAAAATTATTCCTGTTGACGTGTACGTCCCAGGTTGTCCACCTCGTCCTGAAGCGTTAATTCAAGCTTTAATGCTTTTACAAGACCAGATTCAATTAGAGCGACGCCCGCTTTCTGCCGTGATCGGTGATGATCTTCAGCCAGTGTATAAGCCAAAGATGATGCCAGAACGTGACCGTAAGAATGCGCAGCGTATTGCCGTTAAAAACTTACGGTCTATGGATGAGATTAAATAATTTTTTGACGGTGCTTTGACATATCTAACCGATATGTTCATCGAGAAAATTGACAGAATTTGTATTAAATAGGAAGCCAAGCCAATGGCTGAAACTGACATTGCTATGCCAGAGTCAACACCAGTTGATTCACGCCCAGCATTTGCAATCGTAGAAGAACTCAAAACCAAATTTGGTGAGAACTTTTACGTGCAGGCGACTTTTGAAGAGTTTCCAACAGTCTGGGTTGAGCGCGCACGCGTGCAAGAAGTCCTTATGTTCCTACGTAAAGTGGAACGTCCATATGTAATGCTGTTTGACTTATCTGCGATGGATGAGCGTTTACGTGTTCATCGTGATGGTTTACCAGCATCTGACTTCACTGTGTTCTATCATTTATTATCGCTTGAGCGTAATAGTGACATTCGTATCAAGGTTGCCTTGAACGAAAATGATCTTAACCTTCCGACAGCGACCAATATCTGGCCAAATGCCAACTGGTATGAACGTGAAGCTTACGATATGTTCGGTATCAATTTCGAAGGGCATCCAATGCTCCGTCGTATCTTGTTGCCAACGTACTGGGAAGGTCATCCGTTACGTAAAGAATATTCAGCACGTGCGACAGAATATACGCCGTACATGCAAGACAAAGCGAAACAAGACTTTGAGCAAGAGCACTTACGCTTTGTGCCAGAAGATTGGGGTCTTAAGCGTGGTAACGCTGACGAAGACTTCATGTTCCTGAACTTGGGTCCTAACCATCCATCTGCACATGGTGCGTTCCGTGTTGTATTGCAGTTAGATGGTGAAGAAGTGAAGGACTGTGTTCCTGATATCGGTTATCACCACCGTGGTGTGGAAAAGATGGCTGAACGTCAAACATGGCATTCTTTCATTCCTTATACTGACCGTGTTGACTACTTGGGTGGTTGTGCTCAGAACATGCCTTATGTGATGGCTGTAGAGCAAATGGCAGGAATCAAAGTTCCTGAACGTGCTCAAGTCATTCGTGTCATGTTGAACGAATTGTTCCGTATTAATAACCACTTGTTGTTCTGTGGTACGGCAATTCAGGATGCCGGTGGTATGACACCAGTATTCTATATGTTCGCAGACCGTCAAAAAGTTTACGACATTGTTGAAGCAATCACGGGTTACCGTATGCATCCAGCATGGTTCCGTATTGGTGGTACAGCACACGATCTTCCAAATAACTGGCAAAAACTTGTTAAAGACTTGCTAGAGTGGATGCCTAAGCGCTTAAACGAATACTACACAGCAGCATTGAAAAACTCTGTGTTTATTGGTCGTACGCGTAACGTTGCACAATACGATGCCAAGTCTGCACTCGCATGGGGTGTAACTGGTACTGGTTTACGTGCGACAGGTATCGATTTTGACGTTCGTAAATATCGTCCATACAGTGGCTATGAAAACTTCGATTTTGATGTGCCAGTTGAGTATGAAGGTGATGCATATGCACGTGTACTCGTTCACTTCCGTGAAATTACTGAGTCGTTAAAAATTATTCAACAGTGTTTGGATAACATGCCTTCTGGTCCATATAAAGCGGATCATCCATTGGCTGTTCCACCACCGAAAGATAAGACATTACAAGATATTGAAACCTTGATTACGCACTTCTTGAGTGTTTCATGGGGTCCTGTCATGCCAGCGGGCGAGTCATCATTTATGACTGAAGTGGTTAAAGGTGCAAGTACGTATTACTTGACTTCAGATAAATCGACGATGAGTTATCGTACTCGTATTCGTACACCGACGTTTACTCACTTACAGCAAATGCCTGCAGTGATTAACGGCAGTTTGGTATCTGACTTAATCATTTATCTGGCGACCATTGACGTGGTTATGGCTGACGTGGATCGCTAAGAGGTAACACATAATGATGATTTTGACTGATAAAAAGCCACGTGTGAATGTTGAAGGGATTTTGACTGCGGAAGAAATTCACGACATCGAACATCACATTGGTCACTATCCATACCCTCGTGCAGCCTCTTTGGATGCATTGAAGTGTGTACAACGCCGTAATGGTTGGGTAGATGACGCTCAAATGAATGCCATCGCACAGTTATTGTCGATGAGTGTTGCTGATTTGGAAGGTGTTGCAACATTTTACAACCGTATCTATCGCCACCCAGTAGGTCGTCACGTGATTTTGCTTTGTGACTCAATTGCTTGCTTCTTAATGGGTGCAGAAACACTTGCTGAAGCATTCCAGCGCGAATTAGGAATTCAGTATGGTCAAACGACACCAGATGGTCGTTTTACACTGCTTCCAATTTGCTGCTTAGGCAACTGCGACAAAGGCCCAACTTTAATGATTGATGAAGATACTCACGGTTTAGTCGAAGTGACATCAATTAAACAGTTATTGGAGAAGTATGTATGAATACTGAACCAAAACCAATTTATGGCGACGGTAATCCAGAAACTCATCCGCTCACTTGGCGTTTAAGTAAACGTGAAGAAGTTCGTGGTGCTGATGATTACGAAGCACTTGAAGGTTATGCTGGCTTTAAAAAAGCATTAGGCATGAAACCTGCTGAAGTGTTAGATGTCATTAAAGCTGCAACTGTAAAAGGTCGTGGTGGTGCGGGTTTCCCAGCGGGTATTAAATGGTCATTAATGGCACCAAATGATGGTGGTCCACGTTATTTGATCTGTAATGCCGACGAAATGGAGCCGGGTACTTTTAAAGACCGTTTGTTGATGGAAAAACTTCCACATCAATTGATCGAAGGTATGTTGATCGCGGGTTATACCTTAGAGGCAACTCAAGGTTATATCTTTATCCGTGGTGAATATATTGAGGCAGCTCAATACTTAAATGAAGCATTAGAACAGATTCGTGCTAAAGGTTATTTAGGCGAAAACATTTTAGGTTCTAGCTGGAATTTTGATTTGCATGTACATACGGGTGCAGGGCGTTATATCTGCGGTGAAGAAACTGCATTGATTAACTCGCTCGAAGGCCGTCGTGCAAACCCACGTACTAAGCCGCCGTTCCCGCAAGTTGCAGGTGCATGGGGCCGTCCAACAATTGTGAACAACGTTGAAACTTATAACAACTTGCCAGCAATTATGCTTCGTGGTCCAGAGTGGTATATCGGTTTATCAGCAGGTAAATCAAAAGACCCAGGTACTAAAATTTATGGTGCATCAGGTAAAGTAAAATTCCCAGGTCTTTGGGAGTTGCCATTTGGTACAACTGCACGTGAAGTGATTGAAGATCATGCTGGTGGTATGCGTGAGGGCTTAAAGCTTAAAGCATGGTTACCAGGTGGTGCTTCAACTGACTTTTTACCGGCTGATACCATTGATTTACCAATGGATGCAGACACGATTATGAAAGCAGGTTCTCGTTTGGGAACATGTTTATTGATGGTGGTTGACGAAACTCAATGTATGGTATCGCTCACTCGTAACTTAGAAGAGTTCTTTGCGCGCGAATCATGTGGTTTCTGTACGCCATGTCGTGATGGTTTGCCATGGGCTGTTAAAGCGCTTAAAGCACTTGAAGTAGGCGAAGGTAAGAAAGAAGATATCGATCATTTACAAGAATTGACTCGTAAATTATGGATTGGTAAAACTTTCTGTGCCCACGCACCAGGTGCGATGGAGCCGCTTATGGGCGCACTCAAACATTTCCGTGGTGAGTTTGAAGCGAAAGTGACGACTCGTCCTGTCGTGCAAACCAGCAACGTAGAACAAGCTTAAGGAATTCGACTTATGGCTACAATTCATGTCGATGGAAAATCGTATGAAGTCAACGGCTCGGAAAACTTGCTACAAGCATGTTTGAGTCTGGGCATCGACATCCCATATTTTTGTTGGCATCCATCCTTAGGTTCGGTTGGTTCTTGCCGTCAATGTGCTGTTACGCAATATGCGAATCCAGAAGATACGCGTGGTCGTTTGGTCATGTCATGCATGACACCAGCATCTGACAATACCTATATCTCGATTGAAGACAAAGAAGCAACAGATTTCCGTGCATCTATTGTTGAATTTTTGATGACGAATCACCCGCACGACTGTCCAGTCTGTGAAGAGGGTGGTCACTGTCATTTACAAGATATGACTGTGATGACTGGTCATGACCGTCGTCGCTACCGTTTTACAAAACGTACGCATTACAACCAAGAACTTGGCTCATTCATTGCACATGAAATGAACCGCTGTATTGCTTGTTACCGTTGTGTTCGTTACTACAACGACTATGCGGGCGGTACGGACTTTGGTGTGTATGCCAATGCATCTCGTGTGTATTTCGGTCGTCCTGAATCAGGTACTTTAGAGTCTGAATTCTCGGGTAACTTGACTGAAGTATGTCCAACAGGTGTATTCACTGATAAGACACATTCAGAGCGTTATAACCGTAAATGGGACATGCAGTATGCACCAAGCGTGTGTCAAGGCTGTTCTTCTGGTTGTAACATTTCTCCGGGTGAACGTTATGGTGAAATCCGTCGCGTAGAAAACCGTTTCAATGGTTCGGTTAACCAATACTTCCTTTGTGACAAAGGTCGTTTTGGCACAGGTTATGTAAACCGTGCAGACCGTCCACGTCAGCCTCAGTTCCGTAACAGTGAAACTGTTGCAACTGTCTCTGTCGATCAAGCTTTAGATCAAACGATTGCGAAGCTTCAAGGCAAAAAAGTCTTGGGTATTGGTTCTCCGCGCGCAAGCTTGGAATCGAACTATGCATTACGTGAGCTTGTAGGTCAGGCAAATTACTCAACTGGTGTTGCACAAAAAGAGCAAAAACTTGTTGAACTTGCTGCATCTATCATGCAAACCGAGGGCATTTACAACCCGAACATGCGTGAAATCGAAAGCTATGATGCTGTCTTGATTTTAGGTGAAGACCTGACTCAAACTGCACCACGTATGGCCTTGTCAGTTCGTCAAGCTGCGAAAAACAAAGCTCGTGAAATGGCTGCAAAAACACGTACGCCAGACTGGTTAGCTGAGCCTGTACAACGTATTGGTCAAGAAGCAAAATCTCCGATCTATATCTTGGCTGCAACTCAAACTCGTCTTGCCGATGTTGCAACTGGTGAAGTTGTTGCTTCTCCAAATGACATTGCTCGTTTAGGTTTTGCAGTAGCTGCGGCAGTGAAAGGCGAAACAGTGAATGGTTTAGATGACGATGCAAAAGCATTTGCTCAAACCATTGCTGATACGTTAAAAGCAGCAAACAAGCCATTAATCATTGCGGGTACTAGCTTGCAAGATGCTTCTATTATGGAAGCTGCGGCTGAGTTGACTCAGAACTTAGGTTCTAAAGCTGGTTTAAGTCTTGTGGTTCCTGAAGTGAACTCGATGGGCTTGGCATTGTTTGGTGGCTTAAGCCTCGAACAAGCATTTGCTCAAGACTACGACACACTTGTTATTGTTGAAAATGACTTGTTCCGTCGCTTACCTGCTGTACAAGTGCAGGCTGCACTTGATAAAGCTGAAACAGTAATTGTGCTTGATCACAGTGAAACTGAAACTGTGAAACAGGCTGATATTGTACTTTCAGCAGCAAGCTTTGCCGAAGGTGACGGTACTGTTGTAAGCCAAGAAGGTCGTGCACAGCGTTTCTATCAAGTTTACGATCCAAGTTACTACAAACCTGAATATGCAATTAAAGAATCATGGCGTTGGTTACATGCCATTGAAACTGGCATTAAAGGTAAAGCTGTAGACTGGACATTGCTTGATGATGTGATTGAAAGCATCGTAAAAAATGTACCAGTACTTGAAGCTATTCAAGATGTGGCACCTGATGCAGGTTACCGTGTACATGGTTTGAAAATTGCACGTGAACCACGTCGTTATTCAGGTCGTACAGCAATGCGTGCGCCGTTATCGGTTCATGAACCTAAACAGCCTACAGATCTAGATTCAGCATTAACATTCTCAATGGAAGGTTATGTTGGTCCGCAAAAAGCATCATCATTAGTACCATTTGCATGGGCTCCGGGCTGGAACTCTCCACAATCTTGGAACAAATACCAAGATGAGGTGGGTGGTCACTTAAAAGGTGGTGATTCAGGTGTGCGTTTATTCGATCGCTTAGCAAAACGCCCTGCACGTAGCTATGTTGCTCCAGTAGCGGTAGTTGCAAACCCTGAAAGTTTCCGCTTAGTACCAATGCATCATATTTTTGGTTCTGGTGAATTCACTACTAAAACACCTGCAATGGAAACTCGTATTCCAGAAGCTATGTTTGCAGTAGGCGAACAAGATGCAAGTCGTTTGAACCTTCAAGAAGGTCAACGCATTACAGTAAAAGCAGGCGAAACCAGTGTGAGCTTGCCTGTACAAGTAATTGAATATTTACCTACAGGTTATATTGGTTACCCAGTTGGTTTAGCACCAATGGTGTCACTAGCTGAGCCTGTTTCAGTGGCTTTAGGAGTGTAATTCATGAATCAAGAAATTATACGTCAAACGCCACTTTGGGCTGAGAACTGGCCAATTGCTTATGCTGTAGTTCAAGCAGTTGTGATTTTGCTTGTGGTTGTTTTAGTTGCAGCGTTGATGTCTTTTATTGAACGTCGTTTGCTTGCTTTGTGGCAAGACCGTTATGGTCCAAACCGTGTTGGTCCTGGTGGTATGTTCCAGATCGTTGCCGACATGCTCAAGATCATGTTCAAAGAAGACTGGACACCAAAATTTGCTGACAAGCTTACATTCCGTTTAGCACCAGCTGTTGCAATGGCAACAGCGGTTCTTTCATTCATGGTTATCCCGGTGAGTCCTTCACTGGGTGTTGCCGACATGAGTATCGGTTTGTTGTTCTTCATGGCAATGGCTGGTATTGCAGTCTATGCAGTATTGTTTGGTGGCTGGGCTTCAAATAACAAATACTCATTGCTTGGTGGTTTACGTTCAGCTGCTCAAACCATTTCTTATGAAGTGTTCTTGGGTATCTCATTGATGGGTGTGGTTGCAATTGCAGGCTCATTTAACCTTCGTGAAATTGTTGAAGCACAACGCGATGTTTGGTTCGTCATTCCACAATTCTTAGGTTTCTTGATTTTTGTGGTTGCTGGTGTTGCGGTAACTCACCGTCATCCATTTGACCAACCAGAAGCAGAACAAGAATTGGCTGAAGGTTACCATGTTGAATATGGTGGTATGAAATGGGGTATGTTCTTCGTTGCTGAATATGTCAACGTGGTACTTATTTCTGCATTGATCGTAACTTTATTCTTCGGTGGCTGGTTAGCACCATTCAATTTAGAAATTCCATTTGTTCCGCCAGTATTCTGGTTTGTGATTAAAACAGCATTCTTTGTAATGATGTTTGTTTTGGCTCGTGGTTCTTTAATGCGTCCACGTTATGACCAAGTCATGAACTTTGGTTGGAAAATTTGTTTGCCATTGGCGTTGGTCAACTTGTTAGTGACTGGTGCTGTGATTCTGATGAATCAGGCCTAGGACAGCAGGGAGTACAAAATGTATAAATTTCTAGCTGGATTCGGATCGATTGTACGTTCGTTATTTATGGTATTTAGCCATGTAACGCGTAAACGTGACACGATTTTATATCCAGAAGTACCGGCTGAACAGATTGTGCCGCCACGCTTTCGTGGTCGTATTGTGTTGACGCGTGACCCAGATGGGGAAGAGCGTTGTGTGGCATGTAACCTATGTGCGGTTGCGTGTCCAGTTGGCTGTATCTCATTACAAAAAGCAGAAACAGAAGATGGACGTTGGTATCCGGAATTTTTCCGTATCAATTTTTCACGCTGTATTTTCTGCGGTATGTGTGAAGAAGCTTGTCCAACAACTGCGATTCAGATGACACCAGATTTCGAACTTGGTGAATATGTACGTCAAGACTTGGTTTATGAGAAAGAAAACTTACTCATTTCAGGTCCGGGTAAATACCCAGACTACAACTTCTACCGTGTAGCTGGTATGGCAATTAACGGTAAAGAGAAAGGTCAGGCGCAGAAAGAAAGTGCACCAATCGATGTACGGAGTCTATTACCATGATGTGGCCGTTTTATTTGATGGCACTCGTGGCCATCGTTTCTACGGTTCGTGTAGTGACTAACACGAACCCTGTACACGCTTTACTTAGTCTAATTGTTTCATTGCTTGCTGTTGCTGGTATTTTCATGATCGTGGGGGCGCCTTTTGCAGGTGCTCTTGAAATCATTGTTTATGCCGGAGCAATTATGGTTCTGTTTGTCTTCGTGGTGATGATGTTGAATTTAGGTCAACACACTGTAGAACAAGAACGTAAATGGCTTTCTTCAGATGCTTGGGCATATCCAGCACTCATGAGTTTCTTACTCGGCTTGCTTTTGGTTTGGATGCTTGGTGGTGAATACACCACAATTTCAGCACCACTTGGGGCACAAGTGATTGGACCAAAAGTAGTTGGTCAAGCACTCTTTACTCACTATTTACTATTGGTTGAAGTTGCCGCGATGTTATTGCTAGCAGCCCTTGTTGCAGCATACCACTTAGGTAAACGTGAACCAGGTGCAGAAGAGGAAAAAGAATAATGGGCCAGATTCCTTTAGAACATGGTTTGATTGTTGCAACCATCCTTTTTGCACTCGGTTTTTACGGTGTAATGGTGCGACGCAACCTATTATTTATGTTAATGAGCCTTGAGGTCATGATGAATGCTGCTGCATTGGCATTTGTTCTTGCGGGTAGCGTATGGGCACAACCAGATGGACAAGTTATGTTCATTCTGATTTTGACCCTTGCAGCAGCAGAGGCATGTATCGGTCTTGCGATTGTCCTTCAGTTCTATCATCGCTTCCATCATTTGGATGTGGATGCTGCTAGTGAGATGCGCGGATGAGTTATTTATATCTAACAGTATTATTTCCGCTAATCGGTTTTATTTTATTGGCGGCAGGACGAGACAAACTCTCTGAAAATGTTGCAGCAATTATTGGTGTGGGTTCTGTAGGTTTATCTGCATTATTTGCATTGATTGCTGGAATGGCATTTACCACAAGTGGTCAGCAAGTTTTTGTTCAAAATCTGTGGACATGGTTCAATGTTGGCGGTTTTGCGCCGGGCATTAGCTTACATTTAGATGGCTTATCTTTACTCATGATGGGCATGGTTACAGGTGTTGGTTTCTTAATCCACATCTTTGCATCATGGTACATGCGCGGTGAAGAAGGTTATGCGCGCTTCTTCTCTTATTTCAACCTGTTTGTTGCCAGCATGCTTGTGCTTGTATTGGGCGACAACTTAGCGTTGTTATTCTTAGGGTGGGAAGGCGTAGGTCTTTGCTCTTATTTGCTTATCGGTTTCTATTATGCAAACCCTGCAAATGGTTGGGCTGCGATCAAAGCATTTACAGTTACCCGCGTAGGTGACGTATTCTTACTTATTGCTTTATTCTTGCTTTACCAACAATTTGGTACGTTGAATACTCAGTACATCGTTGAACACGCAGCAGAAGTAATGACGAAGAGTTCGTCACTTACGATCTGGACTGCATTAATGTTGTTCTTGGGTGCTGCTGGTAAATCTGCGCAAATTCCATTGCAAACATGGTTGGCAGATGCAATGGCAGGTCCAACACCTGTTTCTGCATTAATCCACGCTGCAACAATGGTAACGGCTGGTGTGTATTTATGCTGCCGTCTATTCAGCGTATTTGAACTTGCGCCTGAAGTGATGCAATTCATTTCGGTAACAGGTGCCGTGACTTTGCTAGTTGCAGGTTTTGCCGCACTCGTTCAAACAGACATCAAACGTATCTTGGCTTACTCAACAATGAGTCAGCTTGGCTATATGTTTATGGCTGTAGGTGCTGAAGCTTATCAAGCTGGCTTGTTCCACATGTTGGCTCACGCATTCTTTAAGGCATTATTATTCTTGTCTTCTGGTGCGGTGATTCTGGCTTACCACCACGAGCAAAACATTTTCAAAATGGGTGGCTTGTTCAAACGTAACAAATTCCTGTTTGCTTGTTTCGCGATCGGTGGCGGTGCATTAGCAGCGATTCCATTCTTGACGATTGGCTTCTTCTCTAAAGATGCGATTCTTGGTGAAGTTTGGGTACAAGGCCAATCAGTTGCTTTATACCACACCTTATATTGGGTGGGTGTAGCAGGTGCATTCCTTACTTCGATTTATACATTCCGTTTAATCTGGGTTGTATTCTTTGGTCAAGAAAACACGCCTTACCATGAAATTAAAGGTGCAACGTACTGGGCTCCATTGGGCATTTTAGCTGTACTGTCTACTTTTGTTGGTGCCGTATTAAAAGCACCTGTAGCTGGTATTCTTAATACTGCAAAAATTCCTGAATTCCATGTGGCTGAACAATTTGTAGAAGGCATGCATGGGGCAGAGCATTTAGCAGTAGGCATTGCGCTAGTTGGTCTAGTTGTTGGTATAGCATTATTTACATTTGCTTATGGTGCCGTGAAATCATTTGCTCAAACAAGTTTGGGTGCAGGTCTGGCGCATATTTGCCGTACTGCTTTTGGTTTTGATGCATTGTATGACATCGTTTTTGTTAAACCTTATTTATTCTTCGCCAAAATCTTTGGCCGTGATCCGATTGACAGTTTGTGGTTAGTTCTTCCTGCACTAGTGAAAGGCGGAAATAGTTTTACAAGCTCACGTCAAACCGGTTCATTGCGTGAATACGCATCAAGTATGTCACTCGGTGTAGTGGTGTTATTGATGATCTTGATCGTTATTCAGGTAGTGGGGAAATAAAATGGAAAACAATTTAATTTTACCCGCGCTGATTCTTGTTCCGTTCATTGCTGGTTTTATTTGTTGGTTAGTCGATAAGCTCGACAAAACTTTGCCACGCTGGATTGCCTTAATTGGTATGCTCATTACTTTGGGCTTAGGTCTTGCACTTTGGCAAAGTGGAACTTATAGCTATGAGTTGGGTTCAAAAATCCCAACTTGGACTGCTGAGTTCTATTTACCGTGGATTCAATCACTCGGTATTGGCATTCACTTAGCTGTGGATGGCTTATCTTTACTCATGGTGTTATTAACAGCGTTACTTGGTGTACTTGCTGTTGGTTGTTCATGGGGCGAAATTCAAAAGAACGTTGGTTTCTTCCACTTAAACCTTTTATGGAGTTTAGGTGGCGTTATCGGTGTATTCTTAGCGATTGACCTATTCTTGTTCTTCTTCTTCTGGGAGATGATGCTTGTACCAATCTACTTCTTGATTGCGTTATGGGGTCATAAAGGTTCAAACGGTCGTTCACGTGTTTACGCAGCTACCAAGTTCTTCCTTTACACGCAGATCGCTGGTTTAGTGATGTTAATCGGTATCCTTGGTCTTGTAGTTTATGGCTACATGATGACAGGCATGATCGGTTTCGATTACAACTATTTATTAGCTGTAGCCAACCACTTACCTGCGAACCTAGCTTATGGTTTCATGATCTGTTTCTTCATCGGTTTTGCCGTGAAGTTACCAGTGTTTCCATTACATGGTTGGTTGCCGGATGCGCATGCTCAAGCTCCTACAGCAGGTTCTGTGGACTTAGCAGGTATCTTGATTAAGACAGCTGCGTATGGCTTGCTTCGTTTTGTTATTCCATTCTTCCCGACAGCTTCTGCTCAGTTTGCAGATATTGCGATTATTTTCGGTTTGATTGGTATTTTCTACGGCGCATGGTGTGCTTACCAGCAAACTGACATGAAACGTTTACTTGCGTATACGTCGATTTCACACATGGGCTTTATTTTGCTTGCAATCTACGCAGGTAATATTTTGACCTTCCAAGGTCTAATGATCATGATGTTGGCACATGGTTTATCATCAGCTGCATTGTTCATTATGTCTGGTCAGATCTACGAACGTTTACATACACGTGATTTACGTTTAATGGGTGGTCTTCGTGGTCAGCTTCAGTACTTGCCATTTTTCTTGATGTTCTTCGTAGCTGCTCTTGTAGGCGTGCCAGGTTTGGGTAACTTTATTGGTGAATTCCTGATTTTGATGGGTTCATTTAATAAATATCCTGTCTTCACGATTCTTGCTTCTATCAGCCTTGTATTTGCAGGCTTATATGGCTTGATCTTGATTCACCGTGCTTTATTTGGTGAACCAAACCCTGAACAAAAGCAACACTACACTAGTCCACTAAAAGACTTATCTGCTCGTGAAGTTGGTATTTTGATGATTTGTGCGATTGGTCTCGTTTGGCTTGGTATCTACCCACAAACATTCTTGGATATGTCTCATTCAAGCATGCAGTGGTTGGTCAATAGTTATATGCCAGTTCAAGAAGTCGTTGAAACTGTTCAGCAAACAGCTACTCAACTTGACCATGTGGAGATCCAATAATCATGAACTTCACAGTATCACTCTCTACGCTTATGCCTTTAGCTCCGGTGATGATTGTTGCTTTGACAACAATCGTCGTCATGCTGTTAATTTCTATTAAGCGTAATCATAATTTGATCGCAACAACCTCTGTAGTTGGTTTAAACCTCGCTGCACTTTATATTTTATTTGCAGTATTTGGCGGTAAGTTTGTACCGGCAAATGTGATGGGCATGTTTATGGTTGATCCATTTACCATGTTCTATCAATTTATGATTTTGATTGCGGCATTGGCTTGTTGTACTTTGTCTCATGCTTACATCGAAACTTATAAAGATAACCGTGAAGAACTATATCTTTTGTTACTTGCTTCAGTAGCAGGTGCAATGTTGATGGTTGCAAGTTCTCACTATGCATCGTTCTTCATTAGCCTTGAGTTAATGTCGATTCCTGTATATGGCTTACTTGCTTATACCTATCAACGTAGTAGTTCACTTGAAGCTGGTATTAAATATCTTGTACTTTCAGCGACAGCTTCTGCAATGTTGTTGATGGGTATGGCATATATCTATGCATATACTGGTTCGCTTTCATTCTATGATTCTGTACAGGCGTTATTTGGTGCAATCAAACAGCCAATGGTGTTATTAGGTTTAGCACTTATTATCTTTGCTGTTGCATTTAAATTATCGCTTGCGCCGTTCCATAAATGGACACCAGATGTATATGCAGGTGCACCAGCGCCAATGGCAACTTTCTTGGCGACCGCTGCTAAAGTTGCAACCATTGGTTTGTTCGTGCGCTATATGCTTGCTTCAGGCGCAATTATGGTGGACTCGTTAGTTACTATTTTGACAATCATTGCAGTATTGTCGATTTTAGTGGGTAACTTACTCGCTGTTCGTCAAGTTAACTTAAAACGTATTCTTGGTTATTCATCTATTGCTCATTTTGGTTATTTGTTAATTGCTTTAATTAGCATGACTTATGCGAGCTTGGGTAGCGTAACTGTATATGTGGTGTCTTATGTATTAACAACTATCGGTGCTTTTGGTGCGGTAGCGTTAATGTCTAGCCCATATAACAACGTAGATGAAGCACAAAGCCTTGCAGACTACCGTGGTTTGTTCTGGCGTCGTCCAGTACTTACAGCAACGTTAACAGTCATGATGTTATCTTTGGCTGGTATTCCATTAACAGCGGGCTTCATTGGTAAGTTCTTAGTGGTAATGGCTGCTGTAACAACTCAACACTGGTTCTTGGCTGCAATGATTATTGTGGGTAGTGGTATTGGTTTGTACTATTACTTACGTGTGATGGTTGTAATGTATATGACACCACCAGAAACCCCTCGTATTGATGCAGATGCTCATTGGGGTCAAAAAGTAGGTGGTTTAATGGTATTGGCTGCTGCTGCATTAGTTATTATTTTGGGTGTTTACCCAGATCCAATGATTAATTTGGCATTAAAAGCAGAAATTTTATCTCCATTACATTTCATGCTTTCACAACAACAATAATCTTAGTGTACAAAAAAGCCTCCAAATCTGGAGGCTTTTTTTTATTGGGCATTAAAAAAAGATTATAATAAATACGTTTTTATATTTTTAGGTAACATCTGTGGCCATTCAAGAAATTCGTCACCCACTTATTCGTCATAAATTAGGTTTGTTACGTCGTTCTGACATCAGTACTAAGAATTTCCGTGAGCTTGCTCTGGAAGTGACTATGTTATTGACGTATGAAGCAACAAAAGATTTACCAGTTGTGGATTGTGAAATTAATGGATGGGCCGGAACTGTTACTACTCAGCGTATTGCTGGTAAAAAAATAACGATTGTACCGATTTTACGTGCAGGAATTGGTATGCTGGATGGCGTACTTAATCTGATTCCAAGTGCAAAAGTTAGTGTTTTAGGTCTTGAACGTAATGAAGAAACATTAGAAGTTCGTACTTATTATAAAAAACTAGTTCCAGATGTTGCTAATCGTCTTGCAATGATTATCGATCCAATGTTGGCAACAGGTAACTCATTAGTTGCTGCCATTGATGTGTTAAAGGCGAGTGGCTGTAAAGATATACGTGTTATGGTATTAGTTGCTGCCCCAGAAGGTGTTGCTAAAGTTGAAGCAGCTCATCCAGATGTACAGATTTATACAGCATCTATTGATAATGGCTTAAATGAACAGGGCTATATTGTTCCTGGTTTAGGTGATGCGGGCGATAAAATTTTTGGTAGTGTCCAAAAAGACTAATTTTTGAAATAACGATAAAAAGAGACTTAATCAAACCGTAAAGTTTTGAGGGCGGATTGAAAGTCTCTTTTTAATTTTCTGCTGTAATAACAGTATTGAAAAAGTAGGGTAAAGATCATGAAGCAAGAGTTTTATACCGGAAAAGTTAAACAATATGATCCTGAAAAAGGATTTGGTTTTATTGGAACGGCTGAAGGAGATATTTTCTTCCATATTTCGGATTTTCCTGCATCAGAAGGGGAGCCGAAAAGAAATGAAAAAGTGAAATTTCTCGCTGTAGATAATCAAGGGAAATTTAAGGCTATAAAGATTGAGCGTATCGATCCTAATCCATCTAAAACCAAAAAAACTCAAATCACTGATCATAATAAAGCGATTACAACAGAGTTGTTATCACATTTTCGACGCTAACAGTGTTCTTAATCTTCAAGGCTATCTTAGGGCAGAGTTTAGCTAAGACCAGCAAAGAAGATTTTTGATGGTGTGTGGAATGAGTAAGTAATATAAATTAAGGGAGGTGTAAGCTTCCCTTAATTTTCTTAAATAATAAAGTGGTGAGCCATGTGAAAATGACTCAAGATGGCACTAGAAGATAAGGTCTTAAACCTGCTCTTCACAGAATTGTAAAAATGCTTTGAGGCCAGGACCTTGGTATTTTTGACGGTGTACCAACATGTAAAGTGGGCGAGTAAGTTGCCAGAATGGCGTTTCTAAAATAACTAATTGTTCTTTTTCAATTAAAGGTTCAATAGCGAGTTTAGAGATACAAGACATTCCTAAACCACCAGCAACGATTTTCAAGATTGCTTCATTGTGACCTAGGGTTAGGCGAATATTAGCGTCTGGTAGATCTTGCAAAATAGCATTATCAAACACTTCACGAGTTCCCGAACCTTCTTCACGTAAAATCCATTCAACCTGATAAAAATCATGTGCTGTTAAAGGTCGATTTAAACGTGCTAGAGGGTGATCAGGGGAGCAGCATACTGCTAGCTCATCATCTCGCCAGTGAATACATTGAAGTTGAGGCAGGTGACACGAGCCTTCAATTAATGCCAAATCAAGCTGAAACTGATTGACCGCTTCAATCATTTGGCGTGTATTGCCCACCTGTAATTGCAAGTGTGCCTTAGGATGAGACTGTAAAAAGTTCGCCATTAAATCTGGCATGAGGTAATCACTGATCGTTAGAGTTGCCCCAATACGTAAGTCAATGCTTTGCAACTCACCTTTTGCAGCTTGCTCAAAAGCCTCACAGCGACCTAATATTTCTAGCGCTTGTGGCAATAAAAAGCGGCCAAGATCATTAAGTTGTAGTCGTTTACCTAAACGATCAAATAGAGGGGCACCAAGACCATCCTCTAAATCGGCTAAAGCCATACTTGCTGCACTTTGCGTCAGTCTGACCGCATCACTGGCTTTGGTGACAGTTCCTTCTTGAGCGACTGCTACAAAAACAGCCAACTGGCGTAATGTCATGCGCATGTTTAAAAAGCCTTAACGTTTAAAAGTATTCATTATTTCGACTGTCATGCTAACATGAGCGCACTATTTCATGCCACGTTGAAATCATGTCAATTGAAAAATTTAGCGTAGAAAAAGTTTTATCTGTACACCGCTGGACTCCAACTCTTTTTAGTTTCACCATGACTCGCCCTGCACATTTTAAATTTACTGCTGGGCAATTTGCACGTATTGGACTGAAAGTTGGAGAAGAACTTGTTGTTCGTGCCTATTCGGTAGTGTCTTCTCCATTTGATGAAACGCTAGAATTTTTCTCGATTGTGGTACCTGATGGCGCATTTACTTCAAATCTTCAACATTTGAAGGTAGGAGATGAGCTTTATTTAGAAAAAATACCTTATGGTTATCTTACTTTAGCTCGTTATCAACAGCCTTTACCGCATGATTTATGGTTATTAGCAACAGGTACTGGCTTAGCTCCATTTTTATCGATGCTACAAGACTTCGATACATGGTCGAAATATCAAAAGATCAATTTGGTTTACAGTGTACGTACAGCTGCTGAATTAGCTTATGCCGATCGTATTCAAGAGATTGCTGAAACTTTTGGGGAAGGGCACGTCGGTTTTAAATTTATTTCAATTATTACTCGTGATCCATCAGCACAGTTACACGATCGTTTACCAGTTTTGATCGAAAATGGTGAATTAGAAAAAGTTGCTGGTATAGAATTGAGCCCTGCAACAAGCCATGTCATGCTTTGTGGAAACCCACAAATGGTGGATGACACGAAAGAAGCTTTAAAGTGCCGTGGTTTGACGATGAATCGTCGAGGTGAGGGAAATATTGCAGTAGAAAATTACTGGTAACAAACGACAATTAAAAGAACTTTAAAATTATTTTTATGGATATGTTTATTAATGGACAAACATATCCATAAATTCACGAATTTCGGAAATCGCACTGTCTACATCGCTTGAAAGCCAAGTAGGTTCAAAAAGGCCTGCATAATGTTCTAAACGGTCTTGGGGAACAACTAAGCGAACAGGACAGTCTTCTTCAAGTAAACGCCAAGGTAAAATCGGAACTTCATTGTCCAGAAAAATATTGATATTACGAATATCAACAATCATGGCGTTAATGCAGTCAGGAAATGGCATAACTGAAAACTCTTCAGTACGACGACGAAAATATTCCAGATCACCCCATTTGAGTTCATAACTTGGTTTATTAAATTCAATAATACCAATGAGATGTTCGTCTCTTGTCTGGTGGATATAACATTGATGTGTGACGTCAGTGTCGAGATCAAGAGTTACATTTTGCTGACGATACATCATAAAATAGAGTAGCTTTAAAACATGGGGGCTTATTATAGCCTATTTTCTAAAAAGTAAGCGCTAAAACATATTGTATTACAAATGGGACATGGACGAAGTTCGTAAATAATTAGAAATTATTTTTAATAGCTTAAATTAATGTGTGCAAATTTTATACTATTTTTATTATTTTAAAAGTAGAGTTTTGCAATCACAGACACCTTCGCATAATGCTTTTTCACACAATGCAACAAAGCAAATTGCTAAGATGAATATAAAGTTAATGATAATAGAAGAGGGGAAAGAAGATGCATGATTTTTCAAAACCACCTCATGTGACGAGTCCTGAAGAAACTGCGAAAAAAAGAAGATTACCAGTTTATATTTTAATTATTGTTGGGCTTTTTCTTCTTGCCCTTGTAGTTTATATGATAGCTGATCATAGCAACGTGCCTAAAGAAGAAGGAGCTATGCAACATGAGCCCGTGCCACATGTCATTTCAAATGCCTCTAATTTAAAGACCTATATAGGTTAAAACGAGGTAATAATTTAACCAGTATATCTTGATATCAAGCCTTTAGGTGAAGACCTGAAGGCTTTTTTGCAACCTTTTGCATCAATTTGTTGTATTTATGCAGAAGTGTGTTGATTACAAAATATTCAAAACATAAGGTGAGATAGACCGCATTCATCGTCATTTTTTTACAACGAATGGTGTTTCCTAGAGATAACACTGAAAAGAACAGAACAATTGAGGACATAACAATATGAATGAATTTTTTGATGGGCCTCGCGGCGCTCAATTTGATGCAATGTATTACTGGGATCAGTTTCATCCAATTCTGGCTGCAATAGTGATCTTATTAGTGGGTTGGATAATTGCTTTATTAGTAGCAGCAGGTGTGAAAAAGCTACTGCAAAAAGTAAATACAAATGCAAAATTATCATCAGCAACTGGCCGAGCCCCAAATATCGAAGGCCTGATTTCCAAGGTCGTATTTTGGTTTATTCTAATTTTAGCTGTTGTCGCAGCTCTAAATGTACTAAACATTAGTGGAGTAAGCGGCCCGTTCAGCAATATGATTAATCAGGTACTTGTCTATATTCCAAATATCATTGCTGCTGTGGTGGTGGGTTTTATTGGTTGGATCGTTGCTCGACTGGTGCGAGCAGGGGTTACCAATGTTTTATCCAGAACCCAACTTGACGATAAATTAAGTACTGAAGTGGGTGTAGGTGGAATTAGCCAAAATATCGGTGAAATTCTTCACTGGCTTGTATTGTTACTTTTCCTTCCGATTGTTCTTTCAATATTAGGACTAACAGGCTTACTGATTCCAGTTCAAAATATGGTAAATGAAGCCGTAGCGTTCTTACCAAATATCTTTATTGCGGGCGTTATCGTTTTTGTTGGGTATATCTTGGCAAAAATTGTACGCGGTATTGTTGAAGGTTTAATAAATAGCTTAGGTGTTCAGGCTCAAGCGGAAAAAATTGGTCTTTTCAAAAGCTCTAATGTAGGCAAATTCTTAGGTTCATTTGTTTTTGCCATCATTATTATTACGACATTAATCGTTGCATTTGAAGCTTTAGGAATTGAAACAATTTCTCAACCTGCAACAGCAATGCTGAATGAAATCTTACGCGCAATTCCAAATATTATTGCTGCGGGTCTGATTTTACTTGTCGCTTATATCGTTTCTCGTTTTGTTGGGCGTTTGGTTGCAGAGTTAATTGCTGGAACTGGTGTTGATGAAATTCCTGCCAAATTAGATATACAACGCTTTTTAGGTCAAACTAAAGTTTCTAGCGCTGTCGGTTGCCTAATCGTATTCTTCACCATGCTTTTTGCAGTATCTGAAGCGGCAGATCGTCTTGGTTTCGATCAAATCAGTGGTCTAATCGCAATGTTTATCCATTTCGGTGCAAACATTCTGTTAGGTGCTGTTATTTTGGTTATTGGCTTCTGGCTCGCAAATGTTGTGGCGAATGTGGTGCAACGTGGTGAATATAATAGCTCGCGTTGGTTAGCTAACTTAGTTCGTGTCTTAATTATTGGTCTAGTACTTGCGCTTGGTTTAAGAGCCATGGGTATTGCAGATTCAATTGTTAATCTTGCATTCGGTTTGACTCTAGGCGCAGTTGCAGTTGCTTTCGCTCTTGCATTTGGCTTAGGTGGTCGCCAACCAGCAGAACGACTTTTAACTGATTTGTTAGATAAAGCTAAAAAAGAAGCGAATCAACCAAATCCTCTTTATCAGCCACCTTCTAGCACGAGTAGTGCAGCTCCAGCCACAACTACATCTGCGCCAACGACTCCACCATCTACAGTTTCATCTGATGCAAAACCAGCAGATTCTGTACAGGTGAACCCAACACAACCCCCAGTGAATAAACCGTTTGGTTCTACAGGTGAAAATGATGAAATTTAAGGGAATTAAACTGAATTTCAGATAAACAGTACAAAAAATCTTTGATTTTTGTGATAAGTTCGACCACTCTATATTGAGTGGTCGTTCTTTTTTGGCCGTTATAAAAACAAATAAGTGAGGAAAATACGATGAAGAAACCAGGTCGTTTTTTAGCACCAATTGTCATTGCCGGAATTACGGTAGGTTTTTTAGCAAGTGCTTATAAATTTGTATTTAGTAAGTCAGAAAACTTGAAACAGACTACTTCTCAGCCACAAGATTCACAGACCGCATCAAATAGTTCGAAAAACTCAAATTAGTTTATACGTATTGGGCAGCAGCATAGGCAGAAGACCACGCCCACTGGAAGTTGTAGCCACCTAAATGTCCGGTCACATCAAGTACTTCGCCAACAAAAAACAGTCCTTTCTGCTTTTTACTTTCCATAGTCTTGGAAGATACTTCTGTTGTATCTATTCCGCCTAAAGTAACTTCAGCGGTACGATATCCTTCTGTTCCAGACGGTTTAACTGCGAAGCCATGTAACTGCTCGGCAATATGATCTAGCTGTGCATCACTGATATTACCAATCGCTGTTTCGCTCTGCTCTGACCATATGAGTTGTTGTAACTCTTGGATAATACTTTTGGCAGTAAACTCATTAAGAAGAGTACGTAATAAAACTTTAGGCTGTGTTTTCTTTTTATCTTTTAAATAAGTCGCTAAATCTTGGCTTGGGAAAAAGTCAATTTTAAAACTTTCTCCTGAATTCCAATAGTTCGAAAGCTGTAAAGAACTTGGTCCACTCAAACCACGGTGGGTAAATAATAATGCTTCAGTAAAGCTATTTTTTGAGTTGCTTAACGTTACATCCAAAGCATTGCCACTTAAGCGTGTAGTGACTTCTTTAATATGATCTGAAAAAGTAAATGGAACTAAACCTGCACGAGTTGGAAAAACCTGATGTCCAAATTTTTGTGCCAGTTCATAGCCAAAACCGGAACCACCTAATGTGGGAATCGATAAGCCCCCAGTCGCAATCACTAAAGAATCACAAGTGTAATGTCCTTGATTGGTGTTTAGTGAAAACCCACTTTTTTCCAAGGGTGTAATTTGTCCAACTTCGCAATGAGTTTGAATATCTACATTTTTAGTTTTATTACACTCACTCACCAGCATTTCTAAAATTTCTTTAGCGCCGTTTAGCGTAAATAATTGCCCGTGTTTACGTTCTTCATAGGCAATTTTATAATCACATACCAAACCGATAAAGTCCCAGTTGCTATAACGTGACAGGGCAGAAATAACAAAGTGCGGATTATGAGAAATATAGTTATCAGGCTCTACATATAGGTTAGTAAAGTTACACTTACCACCACCCGACATTAAAATCTTTTTACCAATTTTATTGGCTTTTTCTAAAATTAAAACCGAGCGCCCGCGTTTAGCAGCATGTGCAGCCAACATGAGTCCAGAAGCACCTGCACCTAAGACAATGACATCGACATGACTGTTAGACATAAGAGATTCTCGATTAATCTTGAAAATTAAAAAGGGGCATATACTATCATGCCGACACTTACTCATGCTAAAGACATTTATTGGTATGAGGAGCAATATCTCCTAAAAATTAATGAATCAGTAGCTTAGCTTGTTTCTTATATCAGCCTGTAAACCGCCAGAATGAATTGCCAGAATACGAGTTCCTTCAGGGAAGTAATTGTTTTTTATAAGGTCAAACAGGCCGAACATCATTTTTCCCGTATAGATCGGTTCAAGAGGGACAGTGTATTGCTCTTCAAAGTTTTGGATAAATGTGAATAGCTCAGGTGAAGTTTTAGCGTAACCACCACAGCAGTAGGCATCTGTCAGTGACCAATTCTGTTTTTTAGTCCACTGCTGAATCTCTTGTTTTAGAAAGTCACCTTTTAATGCTGAAAACCCTAGAACCTTTTGATGTGGTGCACTTCGTTGAATGAGCCCTGAAATAGTCCCACCAGTTCCGACTGCACAACAAATCACATCATAGTTTTGCAAATCGCTTTGACTGAGAATTTCCTGACAACCTTGCACGGCTAGCTGATTAGAACCGCCTTCAGGAATAATGAAAGTTTCAGGAAATTGATTGTGTAATTGTTGAAGATAGTTTGCATCACCTCTCAAACGATATTCAGTGCGCGAGACAAAATGTAAATGCATTCCTAAACTTTGAGCTTTTGCTAAAGTAGGGTTAAGAGGCTTTTCAGCTAATTCTTCCCCACGAATAATTCCTATACTTTTTAAGCCAAAAAGATGAGCTGCATACGCAGTTGCAGCAATGTGATTTGAATAAGCCCCACCAAAAGTCAAAACGCGTGAAAATTCTCGTTGCTGCGCTGCAAGTAGATTGTATTTTAGTTTGAAAAACTTATTACCTGAGATTTGAGGATGAATTAAGTCTAACCGCTTAATGTCGAGATGCAGGGGATAGGGAAGTTGAATATGTTGATAAGGAACCGATTGAGTAATGTGATCAAACATTAGAAATTGAGAAAATAATGATTGATCACATTGTAACTTTTTAAATAGAACTTTAAAAAGCTGTTTACGAATTTGTATCGACAGAAGTAACCACTGACATACCAGGGCGTAAATGTTCCATTCCTTCCTGATTTGGGTCGATGGTTATACGTACAGCAATCCGTTGAACAACTTTAGTAAAGTTTCCTGTCGCATTGTCTGGCTTTAATACACTGAACTCGGAACCCGCTGCAGGTGAGATTTGCTCAACATGTCCTGTAAATTTTTTGTGTTTCATGGCATCGACTGTGAACCATGCCTTTTGACCAATCCTCATATTGGCAATTTGAGTTTCTTTGAAATTGGCAATCACCCAAGTTTGTTGTGGAATTAAATAGAGTAACTGCGACCCTGCTGCGACATATTGCCCAACACGAGGGTTTACTTCGCCAAGTTGACCATCCATCGGGGCAACAATAACGCTATAGTCTTTAGTGGTTTGTGCTTGGTCTAACTGCGCTTTAGCACTTGAAACTTGTGCTTCTAAGCCAGCTTCTGCGACTTGTGCTGTTTTAAGTGCTTCATTTGCAACTAACACATTGGCTTCTGCCTGTTTGAGTGCCGCAAGGTTATTTTCGGCATCTGCTGCGGCTTTATCTTGTTCAGATTTAGAGGCCGCGCCACTATTTCCTAACTGTTGATAGCGTCTGAGCTGTGCTAAAGAGAGTTCGTATTGAGCTTTTGCTTGATCCACTTTGGCTTGTGCAGCCACAATGTCAGCTTGTTTTTGGGCAATCGATTGAGTTTGATTAGCTAAGGTATTTTTAGCTTGTTCAACCCCAGAAGCTGCTTGTGTTACTTTTTGATCGTAAGTGGTTGCATCGATATGCATTAATACTTGACCCTTTTTAACATGGTCAAAGTCTTTCACTAATACATCTTTAACGTAGCCATTAATTTGTGAAGATAAAATTGTGGTGTTACCTTTGACATAACTATTGTCAGTTTGCTGAACACTCGTTGCAAAAGGTCCAATTCTCCATGCCCATAAAATCACTAAAATACCGACAATAAGAACAACCAGCATCCATAATAAAGTTGAGCGCTTTGTCGGAATGAGTTTACTCGCAGGTGCAGGTGTTGGCTCGTTGGTAGGTGCCTGAGAAGGCGTTTGTTCTGGTTTGTTTTGATCATCTGACATATATCAATCTCAATTTCTATTTTATCAAATACGAAAGCCGTTAAGGACGGCTAATTCCTCTGCGTTGTAGATATTTACTACGTGCAATATTAAATCCACCCCATAAGAGTAGGGCGACGGCAAAAATACCGTTTAAAGCAATAACGTCATTGTAGGCTCGCACTTGGGCTTCACGAGTGACCACTTGATTAAGTGAGCGCATGGATTGAGCTGTTTGTAATGCTGGGTCAGTAGTGGTGATTGATGCACTGCGTTGATAGGTAGAGAGTCTTTGAGCGACTAGAGGGTCTGCTTGTTCTAAATCTTTAATGATCTCTGCCTGATAGTTCTGCGTACGATGTTGTTGATAGGTCGAGAAGAAAGAAGACCCTACAAGACCACCGAAAGTTTGGGTGGCAGAAAATAGTACGATAAAGGTCACTACGTAAGATGGACCCTTAGCAAGTGTTTGTGCGAAGCCAATGAGAAGTAATGGACCAATGAATAAACCACCTGCAAAGCCGACTAAAAATTGACTTGCAAAGAAGTTCACAGGTCGGACATCACTGGTTAGGTGATAATCTAGTCCACAGGCGACCAGAATCAAAAACTCTGCAAAAAGTAAGTGGAAGATAATTCGTTCGCGCGAAAAAGTAAGCGCACTAAAAAGTGTCCCGCTTAAAATTCCTATGAATATCACAACATAGAGTGGCACAAATTGGTCAGGTCCCATTCCCATTGTTTTTAAGAAGTTAACAGCAGCATAGCTTTGTTCAGACATTAAAAGTCGAATTGCAAAAGCACCAAAAATGAAACGTAGGGTCGAAGAGGCGCCTAGCCAACGCGTCATAATTAATGGATTGGCGCGATAGTGTTCGTAAAGTAAACCGAGCACAACTAAGCTAAAACCTGCGATTAATATATAGGCAAGCCATTCGCTATTAAACCACCATAAAATTGGACCTTGCGTCAGCACGATACATAAACATGCAAAACCTGGAGCCAATAAGGCAAAGGTGAAGAAATCTTGCTTCTCAAAAACATAAATTCTTAAGCTACGTGGTAATTTCAATGAAACGACCATGGCTAAACAACAAAGTGCTAAACCGAGCTCAAAGGTGTAAAGAACAGACCAGCTGTCTGTACTTACAAGGAAAGGAGAAATAATCCAAGCCAAGGGTACGCCAAGTTGCTGAAAGCCGAAGGCGATATATATTCCTTTTGCCATGTCTGCTTTTTTGAAGGCCTGCATGGTGTAATACATACCTAAAGAGCTTAGTGGTGCACCCGCTAAACCAGCCACAACCCGAGCGAATAGTGCCATTTCATAGGTATGCACAAAAATATGCAAAACAAGAACCGCAATAAAAATAACCAGTCCTATTTCCGAAAATACTCTCAGGCCATACTGTTGACGGGCTTTAAACAAAATCAGATTTGAGCTTACATTTGCCATGACATAGGCCGCAGGCAGCCAAGCAGCTTCGGAAGGGGTAAGACCGTATTCACCTTGGATTAAAGGTAAGTTTGCTGTAATAAAACCATTACTTAAGCTTGCCGAAAGAGCGATAAATAAACCGATAAAAAAGTAAATAAACCGCTTAGGTACAGAGTGTGCAATCGCTGCTGGTGAACCAGGTAGAGTCGGTTGCTCTTCTGGCGTCCAGTCGGGTGGTGTTTCTAAATAACGAGGCGTTTTACTCATTCTATCCCTCGAATTTTTTGTATTTGAATACCATGAAATAGTAATTCAATTGCTCGTTTTGCTAAGCGAGTCTGTTCTTCGGGCTCATGTCCTTGAAATGAAGAACCTAACATTGCAGTGACCATTGCATAGTCATCGGCAGTTAGATCTGCTCGGCACAGTTTTTGTTCTATTGCTTTTTCAATCAGTGGATTAAGTGCATTATTTCGCCGTTCATAGATTTTTAACATAATTGGGTCTTGTCGATCAATTACTCTCCAAAAATCTTGCAAAATTGCGAGCTTGGGAAGTTGCCCAATGTGTCCTTCAATTAAACGAAATAAACCGTCTCCGAATTGTTGAAAATGAGCTGCCTTTTGCTCTAGCTGTGTAATCGCGCGTTCTAAAAGTGCGCTAATTAAAGCTTTGCGATCGCAAAAGTTACGATAGAACGTTGCTCGTCCTACACCAGCGTGGTCAATCACAACTTGTAAGGGGACATTAATGCCATGAATACGAAAACATTCTTCGGCTGCATTGAGTAATTCATCCCGATTATGGGCAGCAATTTTTTGACGTTTACTCATGTCATCTTTAGGGATCTTTTAAAGAATATATATTTAACGGACATTTTTGTCCGTTGTGAAGATATAAATTGTAAAAACATGAAAATTCAATTTTCATCATTTATATCTTCTCCATTTTTATCTGCGTCATAAAAAGCTGGTAGAATACCGCGCAATTGCGTAATGCTAGGTCAATACAATGTTTGAGTCCCTTATTCCTCTTTTTTCAATTGCGATGGCATTGATGCTGGGAGCAATAAGCCCTGGGCCAAGCTTTATTTACGTGGCACAAAATTCAATTTCTAAATCACGTAAACATGGTTTGTTCACGGCTTTAGGAACAGGTACAGGCGCAGCTCTGTTTGGCCTATTAGCTGTTATGGGATTACAAGCGGTTTTATTGGCTGTACCTTCTGCTTATTTAATTTTAAAAATTGGTGGCGGGCTTTATTTACTTTGGCTAGCTTTTAAAATTATTAAACATGCCAAAGAACCAATTGCAATGGAAAACGATGCAAAATCGAAAATGACCTATAAACAGGCATATCGATATGGTTTGATTACTCAGTTAAGTAATCCAAAAATCGCAGTTGTATTAGCAAGTGTATTTACTGCTTTACTGCCGAAAGAAATCCCAAATTATTACTACGTCGCATTGCCAGTGATTTGTTTTATGATTGATGCTGGTTGGTATTCATGTGTGGCAATGCTGCTATCTTCAGAGAAGCCTAGAAAAATGTATTTAAAGGCAAAAACTGGTGTTGACCGAGTTGCTGGAAGCATTGTTAGCCTATTGGGTTTAAAGTTAATTTTCTTCAAATGATAAGTCTTTAATTAAAATATCTAAAAAATCCAAAGCCAGCTGTTTATAGTCTGGCTTTATTTTTGCGTAAAATATATACAAATTGAAATATCTTTTTTAGCCCTTAAACATTTAAAAAGTGGTAACTTAATAAATAAAACAAAAAGAAATGAGGATCACGTTATGAAAAAACTAATGGTGAGCATTTCTGTAGTTTTTCTCATCTTAACTACAGGATGTGAGATGAGAACGATGAGTAAGCAACCACCAGCAAATGAACGGACCATGAGTATTGTTGGTACTCCAGTTCATGAAAAGGATTATAAAATTTCCGATATCCAAGCGAATAATCATGAGCAATCCAACTATTAAGTTACTTGCAGGGTGTGCGACTTACTGTATTTTGAGTATGGTCAATGCATGTGAACCTGCATCTTTAGAGTGGGACCTTTTTCAGGAAAAATATGATTTAAATCATGATGGAATGTACAGCCTAAAAGAGTTTCAACGTGTTGAGGATTTTTATCCTTATAACTGGCCGAGCGATAAACGTTTTCAAGGCGAAAACAAGCAGACAGAGTTATTTCATTATTTAGATGAAAATAAGAACGGCTATTTAACAAATGAGGAGTTAGGAAACATACATGTTTTATTTAATAATCCTTGTGAAGGGTGGCCGTGGTCGTAATTTAAATTCACTTATTTATATTTCTTCAGAACTCGAATTTTAAAAATAAAAAAAGCTTCCAATTTAGGAAGCTTTTTTTATGAAGGCAGATTAAGAAACTTTATCGCCTGGTTTTGCACCGCTATCTGGTGAAATAATGAAAATACCTTCACCATTTCCAGCAGCAAGTACCATTCCGTTTGAAATACCAAAACGCATTTTACGTGGTGCAAGGTTAGCAACCATAACGACCAGTTTGCCTTTTAAATCTTCTGGAGCGTATTGGCTGCGAATACCACTGAATACATTACGTGTTTCAGCTTCACCAACGTCTAAAGTAAGTTGAAGTAATTTATCTGAACCTTCAACAGTGCCTGCTTCAACGACCTGAGCAACACGTAAGTCAACCTTTAAGAAATCTTCAATACCAATGATTTCTGCTTCACCAACTGCTGGAACAAGAGCCGCTTTTTTCTCGGCAGCTTTGTCCTTTTTCGCAGCTGCTTTAGTTGCTTCTGGAGCAGGAGTACCTAAAGACTCTTTAGATGCATCCACCATTGCAGCAACAGCTTTTGGATCAACACGTTGCATGAGCGGTTGGAACTGTGCAATCTCATGGCTTACAAGAATTTGTTGACGTGAATCGAAATTGAAGCTTTCAAGTTTTAAGAAACTTTGAACTTGCTCAGCCAAAGTTGGAAGAACTGGAGCCAAGTACACAGCTAATTGACGGAACAAGTTGATACCAACTGAGCACACATCAAGAACTTGTTGTTCTTGACCTTCTTGTTTAGCAAGTGCCCATGGCTTTTTCTCGTCAATATATTGGTTTGCACGATCAGCAAGTGCCATAATTTCACGAATAGCCATTGAGAATTCACGTGCTTCATATGCGCTAGCGATTGAATCACCTGCATCAATAAAACTTTGCACCAACTCAGATTCTGCACATTCAGCAGATAAAGTATTGTTAAAGTTACTGTTGATAAATTTAGCACAACGGCTAGCAATATTGACGACTTTACCGACTAAGTCAGAATTTACTTTTTGAATAAAATCATCAAGGTTTAAATCAGAGTCTTCAACTTTATCTGAAAGTTTAGATGCAAAGTAGTAACGTAAATATTCTGGATTTAAATGCTGTAAATAAGTCTCTGCTTTAATAAAAGTACCACGAGACTTAGACATTTTTTGTCCGTTCACAGTCAAGAAACCATTTACAAATAAGCCTGTTGGAGTGCGATAGTTTGCACCATCCAACATTGCAGGCCAGAACAATGCATGGAAATAAACAATGTCTTTACCAATGAAATGGTAAACATCGTTTTGACTGTCTTTTTTCCAGAAATCATCAAAACTTAAATCTGGGCGCTTAGTTTTGATGTAATTTTCAAAACTCGACATATAACCAATTGGTGCATCTACCCAAACATAGAAGTATTTATTTGGCGCATCAGGAATTTCAAAACCGAAATAAGGTGCATCACGGGAAATATCCCAATCGGTTAAACCCGACTCAAACCATTCATCTAGCTTGTTTGCAATCGAAACAGGTAATCGACCTTCATCACGGGTCCATTTCTGTAAATACTCAGCAAAGTTCGGTAGTTTAAAGAAATAATGATCTGAAGATTTTTCAACTGGTGTTGCACCACTTAAGGTTGAACGTGGGTTAAGTAGTTCAGTTGCATTATAGGTTGTACCACAAACTTCACATGAGTCGCCGTATTGGTCTTCTGATTTACATTTCGGGCATGTACCTTTAATGAAACGGTCAGACAAGAACATGCCTTTTTCTGGGTCAAATAATTGAGTTACAGGGCGAACTGCAATATTTCCAGCTTCACGGTTTTTAATATAGATATCTGTTGAGCGGGCTTTGTTCGCATCGCTATGAGTTGAATCGTAATGATCGAAATGTACGCCAAAACCGTCAAAATCACGGATGTGTTCTTTTTGAACATTCGCAATTTGCTCTTCTGGGCTAATACCATTTGCTTCGGCACGTAGCATAATTGCTGTACCGTGAGCATCATCCGCACATACATAAGTCACATCATGACCCATTGCTCGCATGGCACGAACCCAGATATCTGCCTGGATGTAACCGAGTAAATGACCCATATGAATTGGACCATTAGCATAAGGGAGGGCATTAGTGACTAAAATTTTACGCACGGATTTCATTCTCTCATTCGTATTTATAAGGTGGAAGATTTTAACTGATGCAGGGAGATAAGCAAAGATTAATAATCTTTGGCTTGGCGCAAGAGGTTTCTATAAAAATGGGTTTTGGTCAGAGAGCGTTTCTCTTTAGAACAGATAAACAAATCAAAAAATATTTGAATCTTCCTGTATTGTCTTTGTTTCAAATTGCAGTTACGGTCAGAAAATAAGCCATAACGATGTATAACTAATAACTTATTCAGGTAATTTTTTAATTAACTACGAGGATAACAACGATGACTACTGAAAATAAATTAGATGAGTTAAAAGCAAAAGCGGCAGATGCAAAAGTACAAGGTGAAAAAGCTTTGGAAGATTTAAAGGAAAACGTAAAAGCTAAAGAAGCTGCTGGTAAAGAAGCTGTTGAAGATAAAGTAGATGAGTTAAAGGCCAAAGTGGCAGATGCAAAAGTTCAAGGTGAAAAAGCTTTGGATGATTTAAAGGAAAATGTAAAAGATAAACAAGCTGCTGGCAAAGAGGCAGTTGAAGATAAAGCAAATGATTTGAAAGGCAAACTTGAGGATGCTCAGCATACCTTGCAAGATAAGTTCGATCATTTACGTACAGAAGCGGGTCATAAACTTGATGACGCCAAAGCCAAAGCAGTAGAGTTAAAAGATGAGGCTGCAACAAAATTTGATGAGTTAAAAACGCAAGCAACAGCGAAATTTGATGAGTTGAAGAAAACAGCAACAGATAAGTTAAATAAATTGAAGCACCATGATTCTGATGAGTAAGTTTATTTAAACTAAAATCTGCACTCCTTACCTAAAAGATGGAAGCTTGAAAATTAGCAATTCTTCATCCTTAGGTGAGCGAGTGCGGATCAATACTGTTACACTATCTCCATTAAGCTGTAATGATCTGTTTTTGGAGTAAACAATATGTCTTGGCTTTCTTCATTAAAGTCTGTTTTTTCACCCGCACAAGAAGTGAAAGAAGATGAAATCCAAACGGTACTCCAAAATTATTTACTACCGCATTCAAAAGATGCTTTAAAAGAGCGCATTAGTCAGCTTCAAGTTCAAGGTCGAGTATTACAACTCACCATTAATACATTTCCTGATGAAAAAGAGCACTTGCAGCAAATTCATGATGATTTGGCTGGGGCTTTAGAAAAGTGTGGTATTGAAGAACTAAATCTACATGTGGTTCAACAAAAGCGTCCTGCACAAGAAAGTTCAAACCTACCTCCTGTGCTTGATGCTTCACCTAAAGCAGAACCAGATCCAAATAATCCGCCTATCCAAAAAGCAGCTCCGCAACAAAGAGATGTTCCACTTCATCCTCGCATTAAGCATGTTATTTTAGTTTCGTCAGGTAAGGGTGGCGTTGGTAAATCGACAACTACTGTTAATTTAGCACTTGCCTTGCAAAAAATGGGGCTTAAAGTTGGAGTGTTGGATGCCGATATCTATGGCCCAAGTATTCCGACAATGCTAGGCAATGCTGGCAAAACCCCTCTTATTGAAAGTGAAAATTTTGTGCCTTTAGATGCTTATGGCATGGCGGTGTTATCGATTGGACATTTAACTGGTGATAACAACACCCCTGTTGCATGGCGTGGACCGAAGGCAACGGGTGCTTTAATGCAATTATTTAATCAAACTCTTTGGCCTGATCTAGATGTATTGATGATTGATATGCCACCTGGTACTGGTGATATTCAACTCACGCTTGCGCAGCGTATCCCAGTTACTGGTTCAATCATTGTGACTACCCCACAAAATGTTGCCTTATTAGATGCTACTAAGGGTATCGAATTATTTAATAAAGTTGGAATTCCTGTATTAGGCGTCGTTGAAAATATGTCGACCCATATTTGCTCTAACTGTGGTCATGAGGAGCAAATTTTTGGTATTGGCGGGGGTGACAAGCTCTCTGAACAGTACCATATTCCATTATTAGGCCGTTTGCCTCTAAATGCTCAGATCCGTGAGCATGCTGATCAGGGTAAACCTAGTGTTGTAGCAATGGATGATGCCGCTGATAGTTATATTGATATTGCTAAGGCTATGTGGGAACAGATTGAGAAAATTCCTCAACGTACACGTGATGACAAACGTATTTTTTGATTTATTTAAACCCGACTTCAAGTCGGGTTTTTTATTATCTGGTTAAAATAAAAAATTAAACCACTGAATATTAATAACAAAGCTAAACTTGAAATTGGCATATAGATTGCTACTTTACACTTTTTAAAAAGAAAGGGTAAAAAATGCAATTTAAATGTGCTTTTGGCGTAATCAGTTTATGTAGCGCCTTATTTTTAGTCGGATGCAATAATGACGACTCTTCTGTTTCACAAACACCTACAGTTCAGGAGCAAAAACAGAAATTACAGCCGATTATTATTCAGGGTGCTTTGCCTGTTGAGTCGGAAAGAATGGCTTCAAAATTAGAGAATAAGACTGTTGAAACCATTGGTGGGTGGACATTCTGGAAGGGTACCTATAATGGTTATCCAATGATTATTTCTAAAACCCGTATGGGTATGAGTAACTCGGCTGCGGCAACTGCTTTAGCCATTGAACGTTATAAACCGATAGCAATTATTAATCAGGGAACATCAGGCGGGCACGATCCAGATCTACACGTTTACGATATTGTCTTAGGAAAATACGCAACCAATATTGGTGCATTTAGAACACCAAAGCAGCCAGTTGGTGGTGGTTCAAATTCACTCACATGGGTTGAGGCTTTTGATGTTTTGCCAACAGACGAGTCTGACCCAGAACCTATCGCAATTCGTAAATTTGAAGGTGACCAAGAGTTATTAGTGGCAGCACATAAAGTTCGTTATGATAAAGGTGAGGTGGTTGAAGGAACGATTGGTTCAGCAGATGTCTGGAATAATGAGCTTGATCGTATTCAATTCTTCCACCAACGTTATGGCACTTCAGTCGAGGAAATGGAAGCAGCATCTGTGGCTCAAATTGCAAGTCAGTTGAATGTTCCTTTTCTAGGAATTCGAATCTTATCTAATAATATTACGAATAACGGGGCTTACGACCCTGGTACAGGAGAGGCTTGCCAAGAGTATGTACTCAATGTGGCTGAAGAGTATATGAAATCAAAACTACCAAAATAATAATTTAAAACTCAGCAAGAAGATCGGAGTCTTTATAAAACTTCTTCTTCTTGCTTTTTATGGCGATGTCTACTTTTCCAGTTTTTAATGACCATCCAACGCCAGAAAATTTCTGTAGATAAATATAAAATGACGGCAAATACGAAAGCTTCTACAACAAGACCTGTCATCAAAATTTTCGCAAGACTAAAATCAATGTGCCCATGGCCGAAATGAGTAATCCAACGGGAAATCTGGTGCAATACACCCAGCAGCATTTCTTTGTTGATCATATGCACATGAAAAATATGCGCACCAAACCAAAACCCAATATATAGAATAGGAACTAAAGTAAGAGGATTACTTAGCCAAGCCAGCATTAAGCTAATTGGTAGATTTACTTCAAATAGTAAGACTGCCATCACAATAAATACACTGTGAAAAGGGATAGGCAGTAAACCAAAAAAGGTTCCAACAAAAACAGCTCGGGTAATTGATTTTCGATTGACATACCAAAGCACAGGATTAAGGGTCTTTTTACCAAAAATCCTTAGAAATTTCATGTTTGAAACTTTCTCGGGTGAGGGAAGCCAAGATTGAAAAAAGTGCTTTGCCATAATCATTAAGGTAGTAGAGCGCGGTGCTGTAAATAAAAAAAATCAGAAACAATATATGAATTGAAACTTATTAAAAGCTTAAAATTTAAACTTACCATCACTATATATTTTTTATTATAAAGGCTTTTGATGGAAAAATAGACTTAAAATAAAAATACTTATGTTATTTAAGTACGAAATTATTTGAAAAGCATAACAACTGACCGTAAAGTTTTCTTTATCACTTTTTTGTGGTAATTGAATAAGTATTTGTTTTTAATGTTTTTATTTTAATTTTTAAAATGATTTTAAAAATTTTGTCTTACAATTACCTTTTGCCATGTGACAGGATATCTATTAATCTGAGATGACTATATTATGAGGTCATTCAATGATTTCATGGCTTTTTATTGGCTTAGTAGCCACAATTTTACTTACACCTGGTCCGACTAACACTTTACTCGCTTCTTCAGGCGTACAAGTAGGACTACGGAAGTCAGTAAAACTTATTCCAGCAGAAGTTTTGGGTTACGTGATCTCTATTTCTGCATGGGGAATGCTGATTGGGAAAGTGTCAACCACATTGCCATTGCTACCGCCTATTCTTAAGCTGTTGAGTGCTTGCTATATTATTTTCTTAGCCATTAAGTTATGGCATACGGCAAATCAAGAAGTTGAATTAAATCAGCCTACGATCCGTACTCGTGAATTATTTTGTGCAACCTTATTGAATCCCAAAGCCTTACTCTTTGCTTCCGCAATTTTTCCGGTAGCTGCGTGGAGTGATTTTCACATTTATTTAATTCATATGATGGCTTACTTAGCGCTTATTACGCCAATTGCCTTATTCTGGATTTTCTTAGGATCACTTTTAGCTTCTAAGAAAGTTGCATGGCTAAATCAGACTAATTTGCAAAAAACAGCTTCACTCGTTTTAGTCAGCTTTTCAATTCCTATTAGCTATTCTGCTTTACTGAGCCTTTAAAGGTACCGCTGAGCTATTCTTATTTGTTTGAGTAGCTTTGCGTTGTTTTCATAATTGCTTTTTTAAGTTAAAGTACGTCGAAATCAATGAAATTACCTTTTGGATAGAAAATACATGGCTATTAAGTCTGATCGTTGGATTCGCGAGATGAGCGAAAAACACGGCATGATTGAACCTTATGCAGAGAATCAAGTCCGTTTTGATGAAAATGGTGAAAAGTTGATTTCCTATGGGGTCTCTAGCTATGGCTATGATGTACGCTGTGCCCGTGAATTTAAGGTTTTTACTAACGTACATTCTGCAATTGTCGATCCAAAGAATTTTGATGACAAAAGCTTTATCGATATTGAGTCTGATGTTTGTATTATTCCGCCAAACTCATTTGCTCTAGCACGTACAATTGAATATTTCCGTATTCCTCGTAATGTGTTGACAGTATGCTTAGGCAAGTCGACTTATGCTCGTTGCGGTATTATTGTAAATGTGACTCCGTTAGAACCTGAATGGGAAGGCCACGTAACTTTAGAATTTTCAAACACTACTAATTTACCTGCACGTATTTATGCAGGGGAAGGTGTAGCACAAATGCTATTCTTTGAAAGTGATGAAGTATGTGAAACATCTTATAAAGACCGTGGTGGTAAATACCAAGGTCAGACAGGCGTTACACTTCCGAAAACATAATTTTTCTTAGATAAAGAAGAGTTTTAAAATAATGGGTCGCTTAGGTGGCCCAATTTTATGAATAAAATTTACATGAGGTACGTTTATCGGAATAGTGATAAATGACAGTTTTCTTTTGTAAAAAATAATATAATATGATCAATAATTGATTTGTTTTTTGTTCTGTATCACAGAATTTAAAAGCAAATATGCTTGATATAGGCTTTTTTGATATTAGTTAAACACTATCAAATTCAGATAAGCCAAATAAAAAGAAATTAAACAGGATTATGCCCCCAAGGATACGGAGGTCGGCCATGCGACAGTTTACGTCTCTTCATGTAGCGATAGCGCTTGGAAGCTTATGCTTTTCTTCAGCGTATGCTGCGTCTACATTAGTCCCTATGTCAGATTCGGAACTATCCGCAACTCGTGGCCAAGCTTTAATGAGTATGTCTTATATTGCGCCTACGGATTCTGCAAATTTGGAAAAACTACGCGACAACAGTAGTAATATCGGTTTCTATAAATTAGGTATGGAAGCTGAATTAGAAATTAATACCAATATCCGTAAATTACAGTTAGGTTGTGGTGGTGTTAATGGTGCTGGTGGCTGTGATATTGATATTGATAATCTAAGCTTAAGTGGTCAAAAGTTCGATACGAATGGTAATCCTTTGGCGATGTCTAGTGAAGAGCGTGCTTCGTCTTCTGCTGTTTTAACAAACCCGTTTATAGAGTTTGCAATTAAAAACCCTAATTCTGCATCAACCCGTGAAGTCGCCGGTTTAAGATTAAGTGCTGAAAAATTTATCGGCTTGCTTACAGCAGGTACTGAAAATACAACTAGGCCAAATGGCATTAACTCGATTTCTGGTTATATGCAGGTTCAATCTGATAGCAGTGGTTTAATTAAGGGTTATGCGACAACTTCTGCTACGCGGGACAATTTATATGGAACAAATGCAGTTACAGGTCGTTTACAGGCTTTGGGTTTAGGAGGGGCCGCTGAGGTAAGTTTTGTTACTTCAGATGGTGGATTTAATATTCCAGGCATTCAAAATAACTATTTTGAAATTGCCCCCATTCAGGTCAATGGCAACAGAGTTAGCTCCAAAGTTTTATCTGCTCCTGTGAAAGTCCCTAATATTTATGTAGGACATAGTAGTTCATACCCAGTAGATGGTACGGTGCAATATAATGCAGCAGGTCCACACGACCCAGCTTATCCTGAACCAACAGGTATTTATACTCAGGGTGGTAAAGTTGAAGCCACAGTAACAAGCTGTAGTGTATTAGCATGTCTCATTGCAGGCCAAGGTTCTAAATTCTCTAACGTATATATGAATGGTACAATTTCAAATATTACTGCAAATTTAAATTTAACCCAGTCATTGGGCCTTATTCATAATTTACCAATTAACTCACCAATGTACCTTGCTCTACAAAATCAAATGCTTCAATGGCCAGGTGCTAAAGCAGATGACGTAGCTCAAAAGGGTTGGTGGATGTCTTTTGCAAATCCAGTTAATGTTGGTAACATTATTCCGCAAGATGCAATTGATATTTCACCACTATTTCCGCAAATTTCGACGGCTGTTTCTGCCTATTTACAAGCTAACCCAGCACAAACTTCTGATTTAGGAGGATTATTAAAGCTGGGTGATCTAGATGTAAATATTGGTACAGTTGATTTGAAAAATAGTCCGCTTACATTAAATTTAAGCAACTTGCAGTTAACTAACCAAAACTTTAAGCCAAACTGCCATGGTTCAGGTTTAACTTTTTGTTAAATTCCGAGAAAGTAGATTAGGCTGCTTTACATTCATCGGAAAAGTAATTTTTTACATGCTTTTTTTTGCATTTGTGCAAATATTCCGCATAATAGAAATGTGGAAAGGTTGGCAATATCTTTTAGATTTGCCTCTTTGTCTAAGGTGAAAAGGATAGATTCACCTGGCATCAAGGATTGTTAAAGAAAAATAAATATGGTGCGCGGCATCGTATAAAACAGGAAGGTCAAGATGACTACACTTAATTATACGGTAAGGTTTCAAAAAACCGTTTTGGCAAGTTTAATCGGGCTTTGTATAAGCCAAGCTAGTTTCGCACTCGAAGAACTTTCTGATGCGGGCTTAAGTGAAACTACAGGTGAGGGTATTGCTATCTTGCCACAGAATACTTATATGGTATTTCGTGGCGCAGGTGCTAATGAAACCTCAAGTCAGATATTAACTGATCGTACTAAAGACACAGGTTATATCAATTATGTTCCTGTCGGTCCTTTAAGTATGACCGCGGCAGATACCAATAAAAATGGCTCGATTGATTCGGGTGACCGTGCAGTTGGTAAAGCTGATATTTTTCTTTATGGTTTAGCGCTTTCCAAATCCGATAATGATACGAATAGCCGTATCGCTTCTACTGACGCAGCTGCTGCAATTTCGAGTTGGGGTACTGCGGTTAACCCGTGGATATTTAAAGTTGCGACAGAAAACTCAGTACCTAATTTCAGTGCGGCTACTTGTAGTGGTGCGAGTGACCCATCTTGCCAAGTAACCTATTTAGCTTTGGAAGCCCCTTTATATGAGGTTGGAACGAAGGACTCTGCCGGTATAGATGCTTATAAGCTGAAATTAGGTTTATGGTCAGATATTTTTGTCCGAAATCCAAATAAAATAAATGGTGCAGCAGACCAATTTAATTATGGCGACTCGAATGGCTTGATTGGTACAAGTATTGATGCAAGCCGTGCAAACCGTCTTCGTTTACAAGGTGTTTGGAATAACTTTAGCTTAAATGGCAGTCGTTTACAGCTTTTCCAAACATTAGGTGGCGCAACATCTGCTGGTGGAATGAGTCCTTTTTATAACGATACTTTGGGTTTAGCAGGAGTTTTTCGTTTAAACAGTGGTGATGCCTCTAATTTAAGAGCAACAATTACTTCAAATACCCCAACATCTACAGTAGGGCCATGGGTAAATCGCTATAGCACCCAATATACTGGTGCACCAAGTAATAACTCTCCAAGCTCGGACTGGTTATATCGGGTTCGTAGTCAGACTACGGCTGTTACTTCAACAGGTTCATGGACCGCGCCAACTGATAGCGCTATGAATAACGTATTACGTTTGAGTACACGTGAATCTGGAACTACCCAAGGTAATTTGGTAACACCTGCAATTAATGGTGGGCTTGCTCCAACTTTTGATGCGAATGAAGGTTTATATCTCTATAACCCAAACATTAACCTTGTGTTAGGGTCTTTATATCAACCACTCGTTTTAAGCTCAGATGGTAAAAACTTTAGTTTAGAACTTGCTCGTATTCCGAATAAACCAGAAATTTATAAGAAAATTTATACAGATTATAGTGGTGCAGATACTAGCTATTTAGGTTCTACTTGTAATATTTACCAATGTGGTACGAATGTAACATTAGGTGGTAAAACTTACCAAGGTTCTAGTGCAACACACAGCAGTATCTCAATTGGTTCCACAGTTTATAATGCAACGAATAATACTTTAGAGGCATTTAAAGGGAACAGTACACAAGATGCGGTCGGTATTTCATTTGGTAAATTACCTACGGGCACTGTGGCGGCGATAACGCAAACTAAAAACTTCTACCAATTGCAAAATCAGGAGCGTCGTGCAGGTAGTTATAGTTGCGGATTTTTGAACTTAAGTACTTGTTATGATACATGGCAGTACCGTACAGCAACGGGTTGGACTGGAAATGCGGGCTCAGGTTTAAAATTTGATTCTCAAGGTGCTAACTGGGCTAGTATCGACAATACCTCTTATTATAATCCGACAGTAAATAATACTGGTTATACCTTAGCCGATGCGGGGAATGGAGCTCAGTACACCGTGCCTAATGGTACGCCCTTACCCGATGCTCGTTATGAGGGTGGACGTTGGTACACGACTACGCCAAATGCAGATTTAAATACCTATAAGCTATCTGGGGCACAAATTAGCTCAGCCATTACTAATAACATGGGTTCAGCTGTAATTGATGGTGTATTAATCCAACATTTGAAACTGACAACTAAAGGCTTATAAGAGGAGGATAATGATATGAAAAAATTAAGTATTTTGATCCTTGCTCTTTGCGCAACAGTTACTCATGCGGAGCTGCAAACTTTAGATAATGAAGCATTACAGGCCATAAATGGCCAAGCTGGTGCTGATTTATCTTTAATACTTAATTTAAACCAGACGGCCAGCGGTGTATTTGATAATGGTAGTGGCGGTGTCTGTGAGAACGTAGAGTTCTGTCATATCGGTTTGGCAATTAATAAACGGTTTGTACAGGCAGATGCGACTAAGCCAAGTGGTTGGGCTGAAAATAGCGATAGTGGTAATAAACTTTGGCTAGTGTTTAAAGGTGTACAAGGAACTTTAAATATTCAAAAAATGGGTTTGGATGGTGCTGATTTAAAATATCTGGATAAAAACAATACAGAAATTATTAAGCCTGCCATTCAGCTGAGTTTTAGTGCAGCGCAGCCAATTTTAATTCGTAATTTTGGTTTTAATGCTTTATCGATTGAACAAGATAACTTTACGAGCTCAACAACAACGCAAGGGTCGAGTGCAAATATGTATGATTATGCATATTTCAAAAAACCAACATATGCTGCGACTGCTAATAGTGCGAATCAGCAAGTTGCTACTGCTACACCATCGGCGTATGACCATGGGCGTGAAACTGGTTTTATGGGCTTAATGATGAACGGAAACTTGGCTATTCAAGGAAAAGTCATGGTCTTTAGTTGTGATGGTAGCCATCCTCGTTGTTAAGGTTAATGTAGATTTCAAAGGAACTGAAGTGATGAAAAAAAATAAAGAAAATCACAGCTCAAAGTTTATTTTAAACGCATTAACAACCAGCATGTTGTTAGTGAGCGGACACGTTTTTGGTTTAGAAGCTTTAACAGATGCTGATTTGAGTGCCGTCAATGGACAAGATGGGATCTCAATACAAACTACATTTAACGAAATTAATATTGATAATGCATATTGGGATGACCATGCAGGTACACCTAGTAGTGCTGATCAGGTATTAAGAGCTCAAGCGAGTGGTGTAAAAGTCCAAAAAAGTAATGCATCTAGTCAATCTTTAAGTACTGATTACCGTTTAGATGTGGGGAGTAATCCAACCACAGGTAAAACTGGACTCGACTTTTCTATGCAAAGTAGTCCATCACTTATTACTGTAAATAGTTTTAAAGTATGTAATACCTCTGCTACTTGTTCACCGACAATGGGGCAGTTGGCTATTCAAACGACTTCCTCTCTAAATTTGGCGCTTACAACCCAAGATGGGCTATTTAATGCAAATAGTCAGTCAAGCATGACGCTTGGTATTAATAATGCCAATATTTATCTAGGGCAAGTGGATGCTCGCAGCCAGTTAAATCAATTAATTTTAAGAAACTTTAACTTTAATTTTGTCGGTAAAGGGGCCATGCTGATTGACCCAACTCGTGGTGTAGTTTTACAGACAAATACTGGAACTAACGTTGCTGGTGTAGGACAAACTCCGAATAGTACCTATGGCTATGTTGATTTTAACCGTGTAGCAGATTCAGCTTCTGGTTTAACTGCCGGTACATATGTAGACAGTAGTGGAAAAGTAACCAATTCAGGCCTGAATATTGAGGTCATGTTAAGTTCTAATGTCGATAAAACTAACCCTTATGCTTTGGATGCAACTAATAGTCCACAAAATGCGAAAGGTTTGATTCGTTTAGGTGCTAGCGGACGTATGGTAAATAGCTATTTACAAGTCCGTGGTATGGATGGTTCTTCAGATACAACAATATTAGGTGCAGCAAATACCGCTTCGGGTACGGGCTCAAGTAATAGTATTTTAGGTAATTCTGGAATTGCCTTTCGTATGAAAGGTGAATTCACTAAAGATAATGACTCAATGCTAGGTTCAGACGGCAAAGCAACCACTTTAGAAATTGGTGGAGCAGGTCTGAATGCTTACGGTTTCGAATTTGGTAATTTAACAGGTCTTAACTCAGCTACGCGTGGTTATTTTGACAGCGGAAATATTTATTTAAATCTTGCTGATACAAAAACCTTATTAATGCCAAACAACGCGACTTTAAATGCAATTCGTTTAGGATCGGGTACTTTAACAACGGCTGCTGATTATCAGCCTAATATTCACCGTGATACGGTTACTAATCCGTTTAGCTTAATTCTTGCGATGCGTGGAGCAGAGTTTCAAGCATTTTCAAGACGTGGTCGTTTTACGACAAGTGCGAATGTCGCTCCTACAAATCAGTTTGCAGACAATGGTGCAAACAACCAGTGGGGCTTAGCATTACCTTTTTATAACTTAAATGCCAATGCTGCTGTTTATGGTTTAGATGCCCCTGCAAATAGTGCTTATTACTATACAAAAGATGCAAATGGTAAGCCTGTTCGCAATGTCGTGGCTACATCTGGAACGACTTCGCGTTTAGGTTTTGGTATCGCTGCTGGAACGACAGGACGTGATGCGACTGGAACCAAAACAACCTCAATTTTATTAATTGATGGTTCTCCAAATGCTAATAATGGTGGTAGTCCTACTGATTATTACATGGGCTTACGCAATATCGATATGTTCCTCAAAGGCAATGGCAGTATCGGTTTAGAAAATGGCAGCCTCAATATTAGTTTAAAAGAGATGCTCCTTGCTTTATCAACTGAAATTGCAGCAGGTTATTTACCAGGGGCTAAATATAAAACTTGTCCAGCTACTGGTTCATGTACTTCACCTATTGATAATTTTGCCAAAAATAATGATGTCTTATTTGGTTTAAAACTACGTTTAGGTGGTGATCTTAACTTATCGATCGTGCCAAACAGTTCAATTGCTGATGGTAGTGCTCTAACTGTACTCGGCGATTTCACAATGCCTGCCACAGCAACTGGAAATACAGTTCAGATTAGTGATCCGATCGATGGTTCTGCAATTGGCTTTGATAATATTACTGGAAAGCTAGCGTTTAATACTGCTTTAGTTGTGGGCAAAGACACCGCAAGTGGTTTAGGTAAAGTTGGCGTAAATACGGCGGTTTATTTTAATCCTGATAAGAGTATTGACGGTGCATTACGTGTTAAAGATATTAACTTCTATCCGCCTTCAACTGGCGCAGGTGCACGTTTAGGCGAGCTTGCCATTACTGGTGGACGTTTAAATAGTAGCTTTAGTATTGTGCCTAGAAATGGTGCTTTTAATTAATCAATTAAAGTGACGATTATCGTCACTTTTTTATATAAATTTTATTTTAGTGTGATTGGATTTACATTCGTCGGGTTATAGGGATAATTGCTTTGTACTTGAATATTATTCTGATAGTCTGAACAAATAATAAGCGTTTGTCTCTTAAGGATTAGAGCGACATGAAGAATAAAAATATAGGGTGCTGGTTGTTACTTGCCAGTAGTTCAAGTGTTTTTGCAATGCAGCCTTTGGATGATCAAAGTCTTGCGGCAACGACAGGCCAAAATGGCCTAACTTTAGGTATTCAGGCAGATAAAGTCCAATTCAACCAAGTTGCTCTGATTGATACAAATGGTATTGCTTCAACTTCGTATAATAGTAAGGCTGGCTTTGTCATCGCAGGGAATTCTACTAATCCGGTTCCTAGCATAGAGTTTATTAAAGCTGCGGTATCTAGTAATCCTTCTTTTAATATCATAATGGATACTGATGCAGGTGGTGGAAATCCTTTTTTAAATTTAGCTGTGTCTATGGGCAATGATGTAAACGGTATTCGACTTTTACCTTTTTCAGTTTATTTAGCTCCAAGTGCATCTTTATCTAGTCCATCCGATTATGCATTAACCAGTTATGCACCAAAATCAATTTTTAGTTCGGGAACGACAGTGAATACGGGTGTAAAAGAAATCATTCGTTCAACTGGAAATCTAGATATTAACTTTGTACAAACCAATAAACCTCGTTTAAATATCCAGCTTGGCCATGCTGATCAATCAGTGATGGTTAAATTTGGTGGGGCAATTCAATCTATTTGTTCTGCTGCTGCGGGTTGTCCAATTACTTTAGTCTCGGATAATACGGGAGCTACATTTGGATTTAAATTTGCTGGAACAAATACCTCGACAGGTTTTGTGCTTGATGGTTTTTATGCGGGCGTTGATCCAACGGGATTAACTTTTGGGAATAACGGAGTGTCGAGTAAGTTCGATGCTTCACTTAACAATGTCACTTTAGGAAATATGGGAACCCAAAGTACAACGACATTTAATAACTTGCCTAATGGTTCTATGGGGAGTTTTGGTATTACAGGGGCGTCAGTGACTGACTTAAAAATGAAAGTAAGTGGCTTTTAGAAAAAATAATAACTTAACCTGAAATACGAAAGAGGGCGGTTGTGAAAACAATCGCCCTCTTTTTATGACTATATTGAGTTAAATGTTTTCTGATCTGGTGTGTTCTAACTGTTGAACAATTTCATCCAAAGCTTTAATACGCTTAACTTGATCCCATAAGTTTTTAGCTTGGGGGTAGGCTTTAGTCATCATCCCCAACCATTGTTTATAACGACCAACCATACCAATTTCTGTTTTTGCTTGACCGTTTAAAAAGCGAATTTGCAAATCAACAAGTTGTTCCCAACTGAATAATGCCTCATTCATATTTTCACGAATGCATTGTGTTAAATCTGGGGTAGTCACAGCACCACGGCCAATCATTAAATCTTCGCAGCCAGATTGTTGCTGACAAGCTCTAGCATCTGCATTGCTCCAGATTTCACCGTTGGCAATTACATTAATTTTTAAAGCTTCTTTAATGGGTAGAATTTTTTCCCAATAAGCTGGTGGTGTGTAACCATCTGCTTTAGTACGAGCGTGAACTGTCAACCAACTTGCACCAGCATCTTCAACAGCATGGGCATTTTCCATGGTGTGATTTTCATCTAGATAACCTAAACGCATTTTTGCTGAAACAGGAATATGCGGAGGTACCGCATCTCTTACTGCTTTAATTAGCATATGTACAACATCAGGTTCATCAAGAAGAACTGAGCCGCCTCGGTGTCGGTTTACAGTTTTTGCGGGACAACCGAAATTTAGATCAATTGCTGGTGCACCAAGCTCTACAACTTTTGCTGCATTTGCTGCCAGCATATCTGGATTATTTCCTAAGAACTGGACATGGACAGGTGTCCCAGCCGCCGTTTTACCGTCATTTTTTAATTCTGGACAAAAACTATAGTAGATATGGTCTGGCAAAATGCTGTCTGTAACTCGAATAAACTCGGTCACACACCAGTCGAAATGACCAACAGATGTGAGTGTATCCCGCATGATCGGGTCAGTTAAACCTTCCATTGGAGCGAGTATGAGTTTCACAGTCTGTGTCACCTGAGCAAAAAGAAAACAGCGTTATACGGGATATGTATAACGCTGTCTAGTATCGATGAAATTTTAATTAATTTAGAGACCCAAAATCATTTCAAGCACAAATTTACTACCAATAAAACCAATGGCTAAAAGCACAAAGCCGATTAAGGTAAAACGAATGGCCTTTTGTCCTCGCCATCCGAGTTTATAATGACCAATCAATAATGATCCATAGATAAACCAGGAAATAATACTAAATACAGTTTTATGAGCGAGATGTTGGGCAAAGAAGCTATCGATAGTCAAGAAACCAAAAGCGAGTGCAATTGTTAATAGAATAAAACCAGTAATGATGAGGTCAAATAACAAAGATTCCATTGCCTGAATTGATGGGAGTAAATTGACCCAAAAGCGTTTTTTTTGTTTCTTTTTGAGTTCACGATTTTGGAACCACAGCAAAATAGCGTGAATGGTTGCCATTAGTAAAACTGCATAGGCAGATAAAGACAGAATGATATGGACATCAAGGCCTAAAGAGTGTTGTTCAATAAATTGATCGGGTCGGCTGAATGCAAAACCTAAAATCAGGCCAATAGCCGCTACAGGAATGCCTAACAAGTTTAACGGTACAATAGGGCGAAAAATACTAAAAATTAAACTTAACAACAGCATAAGCCACGATGTAAAAGATACTAAATTAAAAACATCGTAGTTAATTCCGGCTGGTGTCAGCATGGCATGGCATAAAACTGTGCCGTGCAACAGGAGTGCCAAAGTTGCAACAACAGCAAATAACCATGGGTTTGGTTCACGTTTTGACATTAAACGAATAAACAGATACCAGAAAGAAGTGGTATATGCAATGAGTGCCAAAATTGTGTAAACCAAGGGGAGGCTAATCATGTCAAACCTTTTTCAGGATTAATTCATCTATATAAGATATAAATTCGCTGCGAACTAAAGTATCCTATAGCATTCTATGCATAAATTTTCTATTTCGAGAAAGATTTTTTTGCAACTAGCCATTTTAAGCGGATTTTGCAATGTTTGATACCTTAACAGAACGACTCACACAGAGTTTAAGAAATGTTACTGGCTCAGGGCAGCTGACCGAAGACAATATTAAAGATACCTTACGTGAAGTACGTATGGCACTTCTTGAAGCCGATGTCGCGTTACCTGTAACTCGTGAATTTATCGCGAAAGTTAAGGAAGAGGCATTGGGCCAGGAAGTGATGACTCAGTTATCGCCAGGCCAGGCATTTGTAAAAATTGTCTATGACGAACTCACCAAGATGATGGGTGAGGCGAATGAAACACTTGATTTAAGTGCTAAGCCTCCCGTTGTTGTATTACTTGCTGGTTTACAAGGTGCGGGTAAAACGACAACTGCCGCTAAGTTGGCACGTTTCTTAAAAGAGCGTCAAAAGAAAAAAGTAATGACGGTTTCTGCGGACGTTTACCGTCCAGCAGCGATTAAGCAGTTAGAAACTGTGTCAGCAGAAGTTGGGGCAGGTTTTATTCCTTCAGATGCTTCTGAAAAGCCAATTGATATCGTTAATCGTGCAATTGAACAGGCAAAAATCCAATTTGCTGATGTATTGATTGTCGATACCGCTGGTCGTTTACATGTCGATGAAGACATGATGGACGAAATTAAAGAATTGCATGCTGCTGTTAAGCCAACTGAAACCTTGTTTGTGGTTGATGCCATGACAGGTCAGGATGCTGCAAATACAGCTAAAGCCTTTAATGATGCATTGGCACTTACAGGTGTGATTCTCACTAAGACTGATGGTGATGCACGTGGTGGTGCAGCGCTTTCTGTGCGTGCAATTACGGGTAAGCCAATCAAGTTCTTGGGTATGGGTGAGAAGCTTGATGCTTTAGAACCATTCCATCCAGATCGTGTTGCTCAACGTATTTTGGGCATGGGTGACGTACTTTCTTTAGTCGAGGAAGTTGAACGTAAAATCGACAAAGAAAAAGCCGAAAAAATGGCTAAAAAATTGCAAAAAGGAGGCAGCTTCAACTTTGAAGATATGCTGATGCAATTTGAGCAAATGAAAAGTATGGGCGGCATGATGGGCTTCTTAGATAAGTTGCCAGGCATGAGCGGTGCAGGAATTCAGCAAGCGATTGAGCAAGCGAATCCTGAAAAACAGGTTAAGAAAATGGAAGCTATTATCCAGTCGATGACCGTTAAAGAACGCCGTAATCCAGACTTGATGAACCCAAGCCGTAAAAAACGTATTGCAGCTGGTTGTGGTATGGATGTTGCTGAAGTGAATAAACTCATTAAGCAACAAGCACAAATGGCTAAAATGATGAAGAAGTTTGCGAATCCATCTGGTATGAGCAAAATGATGCGTTCATTAGGCAATATGCAAAAACAATTTGGCGGCGGCGGTGGCGGCGGAATGGGGCCACTCTTTGGCAACAACGACCAAAAGAAATAAGTTCGTAAAATAAAAGGCGCATATAGCGCCTTTTATTTTGTTCTGTATTTTAGTCTTTAGGGTAATGAGCAATATATTGTTGTAATCCTTTGAGCAAAAGGTCAGTTTCTACAACTGGATTATATTTTTGCAAGAACTTGGCAAATAGTTGTGCATCTCCACCGGTAAGGAGCAGTTTTTTCGGAGATTGCTGCATAATATTTTCGATAGTACTAATTAAGCCTAATAAAATACCATGATGTACAGCATCGACGGTGTTGTTGCCTGGGTTTAGATTATCAAAAGCTGAATCTGGAATTTTAATGCCCTTGGTGTTTTGAATAAGTGCATCACGCTGCAAATATAAATTAGGTAAAATATATCCACCTAAATGTTGTTTGCCTTGCGTTAAATCAATAGTTAAGGCTGTTCCACAACCAATAATACAATAGTTTTCATTAGCCTGAGCCACAGCGAGTACTTGTAGCCAGCGGTCAATTCCGAGCTGGCTTGGTACCTCATAGCCACACTTTAACTCAGCATATTCAGCATGAACCTTTGCAAAAACAACTGGAATTTCAAGCCATTTTAGAATTTGTCTAATGCGCTGATTATTCTCGGCATCTAAGACAGAGGATACCCCAATTCTATGAAGCCCTTGATGCTTAAAATGTTGAATTAACCCAAGTAATAAATCGGCAGGGGATTGCAAATGCAGTTCTGCGGCATGCTCAATAGTTTGGTGATTTTCAGTAATCCAGTATTTTAAACGAGTGTTCCCGATATCGAGCCATAAACTTTTCATGGAGAAACACCTGTTTATTGATTGATCTGTGGTCTTAAGCGACCTTGATAAAACTGCTTAGGTTCAGGAGTTTCAAGTATGACAGCTCCATCATTGGAAATTCCAACAAAACGACCTTCTACTAATCCTTGGCTATGCTCAAACTGCACGAATTGATTAATCCATGCGGCATGATGATTAAAACGGCCAGCTAAGTTGTAGCAGCCATGATCGAACCAGCGAGCTGCGTTTTGAATAGCCATATACAGTTCTGAAACTAACTCAAGACGATTGTTTTGCTCTAAACCTAAATCTTCTAAAGAGGTAATCGGCTGATCACTGTCGGTTACGGGTGGCGTTTTTAAATTAATGCCCACACCTACTATAGCCTGATGTTGCGAAAGGGGTTCAACTAAAATTCCACCCCATTTTCCTTGCGCACTATATAAATCATTTGGCCATTTTACTTGTAAGCTTAGGGGCTGTAATTGCGGGATTTGCAAAATATTTAGAGCAACTTCAAGTGCTAAGCGACCATCTAAGGGTGTTCGAGTTTGCACCAATGTGCTTAAATAAATGTTTCCTTCAGGTGAAATCCATTGCCGTTGATGTTGACCTCGCCCTTGAGTTTGTTGAGCACTGCAAACCAAGCCTGTTGTAATGCCTTTTTGGGCAATTTCACGAATATCATCATTGGTCGAAGTTGTGGTTGCTTTTAATAAAACCACTTCTGGAAGCTGGTTTTTTGCGCTTAAAAGTTGTTGTAGTTGGCGAGTCTCTAAATCCATGTTGAATATGAGCAGAGTGGTAAAACATTTATGGAGTTAATCATATATTTACTCATTGGCGCAATTGCTGGTTTTACTGCCGGATTGTTTGGGGTTGGTGGTGGATTAATTATTGTACCAATCCTCTATGTCGTTTTTACCCAGTTACACTATGACCCTGCAGTAATCATGCATATTGCAGTAGGAACATCACTTGCGACTATTATTGTAACGTCCTTTAGTTCGGTTTCGGCTCACCATAAAAAAGGAGCTGTACTTTGGCCAGTTTTTCGTAATTTAGCACCTGGGCTCATTATTGGTTCATTTTTGGGTGCTGGTATTGCTGACCTGATGTCTGGTCAACATTTGCAACTTCTTATTGGGATTTTTGCTGTTTCCATGGCTTATCGCATGTTTAAAGGCGCCCATGTTGTAGTTGATCCAACACGTCAGCTTCCTTCAGCATCTATGCAAGTGATGGCAGGTGGCGGAATTGGTGTTGCCTCTGCAATTTTTGGAATTGGGGGCGGTAGCTTAACTGTTCCGTATTTAAACCGTCATGGCGTCGTTATGCAAAAAGCAGTCGCAACTTCTGCTGCTTGTGGTTTACCAATTGCTGTTGCAGGCGCAATTGGCTTCATGTGGTTTGGTGCTAAAGAACACATCTCTGTACCTAACACGATTGGTTATGTACATATCTATGCTTTTATTGGCATTAGTGTTATGAGTTTTATTACAGCCAAGTTTGGAGCAAAAGTCGCTCATGCATTGTCACCGCAAATGTTAAAAAAATGCTTTGCCTGTTTGTTAGTGGTGGTAGGTAGTTATTTTATTTATAAAGGCATTATGCACTAAAGAATAAAATATTAATCTTAAGAAGACTACGACCTAAGAGCTTGAATTTTTAGAAATTCGAGCTTTTTTTATTAAAGAATATAAGAACATTCGGGGCTTTTATTCATCTGATTTTGGTGTTGTTTTTAAATGGGTTGGCTTAAAATGCAATGAAATTGTCAGACAATGACATAGTTTTTAATCGATGGGATCAGTTAAAAACAAGGATGCGAAAGAAAAGCATGGATTAATGCATATAAAAAGTAGCGGGTGATTTATGAATCTCGAAGAGACAGAAAGTCTTTCTGAGCAAATTGTCAAATATATTAGCGAACAGATCATTAGTGGCGAGCTGGTTGAAGGCGAACGTATTCAAGAACTACGTATTGCTAAAGAGCTTGACGTGAGCCGAGGGTCTGTTCGTGAAGCATTGTTATTATTAGAGCGTACTCATTTAATTGAGATATTTCCACGCCGTGGGGCAATTGTTTCAGAAATGTCTGCACAGCAGGTGAAAGCACTGTTTGACACAAATATGATGTTATTGGGGCATATTGTTCAACGAATAAGTGAAACATGGCGGGCACATGAAGCAGATCAATTGCAGTTATTGTTAGAACAACTTCTTGAGCATGTAAAAGCAGGAGATATCGAGAAATTTTATGATGGTGTTTTCCAATATCTGGCTGAACAGCAAGATATGGTCGGAAATCCTTATCTAATGAAATTCTATAAAGAGTTACTACCTTCATTACGTCGTAGTTATTTTTTGACCTTAAATACTTCTAAACGAGAACTACAAGAAGCATTTGCATTATTTAAACTCGTGATTGATGCAATTTTGATCCGAAAATCACAACAAGCCGCTTTATTTATGGAAGATTTTTGTCGACACTTACGTAACCTTGTGTTGGAATCGCTGACACGAATGAAACAGATTGAATTGGCTTGGGCAAGACGCTCACGCCGCTAGTTAGGGCATTATGCGTTTAAGCAGTTTAAAACTTTCCGGCTTTAAATCTTTTGCAGATAGTACAACTTTAAATTTTAAGGCTAACCGCACAGCAGTGGTTGGTCCAAATGGTTGTGGCAAATCAAATGTAATTGATGCCATTCGTTGGGTGATGGGTGAATCAAATGCTCGTCAACTGCGTGGTGGTAGCATGCAAGATGTTATTTTCACAGGAACTTCCAAACGTAAGCCAGTTGGTGTGGCGAGTGTTGAGCTACGTTTTGATAATACATATGGTAAGTTAGGTGGATCCTATAATGCTTATAATGAGTTAGCTGTTCGTCGTCAGGTCACCCGTGAAGGCAAGTCCGAATATTTCTTAAATGGCACACGTTGTCGCCGTCGTGATATTACCGATATTTTCTTGGGAACAGGGTTGGGACCACGTTCTTATGCGGTGATTGAACAGGGCATGATTAACCGTCTGGTTGATGCCAAGCCTGAAGAAATGCGTATCTTTATTGAAGAGGCAGCGGGTGTTTCACGCTATCAAGCTCGTCGACGCGAAACTTTGCAACATCTTGAGCATACTGAGCAAAACCTTTCACGTTTAGAAGATATTGCCCTAGAGTTAAAATCGCAGCTTAAGACGCTTAAACGTCAATCTGAAGCAGCGGTTCAATATAAAACGTTAGAAGGTCAGATTCGTACGCTTAAAATTGAAATTTTATCTTTTCAGGCAGATAAAAGCGTACGCTTACAAGAAGAATATACAGTTCAAATGAATGAACTGGGCGAAACTTTTAAATTGGTTCGCTCAGAGTTAAGTGCAATTGAACATGATTTAGAAGCAACCAGTGCTTTATTTCAGCGACTCATTCAGCAATCTTCACCACTACAACACGAATGGCAGCAAGCTGAAAAAAAACTATCTGAACTGAAAATGACTCTGGAACAAAAACAGAGTTTATACCAGCAAAACAGTACGACTCTCGTTCAATTAGAACAGCAAAGATTCCAAACTAAAGAACGTTTACAGCTTTCTGAATTGCAACTTGAAACGTTGAATAATCAGTTAGATGAACAAACTGAAGCCTTAACTGCAATTGAGCATACTGCAACGGAAGCTGAACAAAACTTTGCTGATTTACAATCTCAGCAAAAACAAGCGCAACAACAGTTTGAACAAGTAAAAGCTCAGGTTGAAAAACAACAGCAGCAAAAAATGCAGATGTCTGCCCAAATTGAGCAGTTAGGTAAAAATGTTCTAAGAATTGAGCAGCAAAAAGAAACGTTGCAACATCAAGCAAGTCAGATTCAATCGCATGTTCATGAAGATGAGCAGGGTGAGCTTGAGCAACTGCAACAACAGCTTCGTCGGGAAATTGCGACACTTGAGACTGAAATTGAGCAGCTTTCACAGCGTTTAGAGCAGTCTCAACAGCAACATCAGGTAAGCAGAAATCAGCAGCAAACGCTGAAAACAGAAATACAAGTTTTATTATCAGAGCAGAAAAACTTAAGCCAGCTTGTTGCTAAGCAAAGCCCGAAGCAACATCAAGATGCACTACGTTTAATGCAGGCTTTGCAGTTAACAGAGCAAGGCAAACCATATGCGCAGATTGTTGAAAAGTTTTTAGCGAAATGGTTACAAGCTCATATTCTTGAGACCGAACAAACTTTTCAAGAAGGGGTTGCTCGCCAGTTAAAACCTTCAGAGCAAACAAGTCAATTTAAAGGTAATTTAGCTTGTTTAAATGATTGGATTGCATCTCCACAGCTATCAATCTTTTCGAATGTAGCGATTGCACAAGATTTGACTTATGCTTTAAAAGAGCAAAAGCAACTGCAACATGGGCAGTCTATTTTGACTTTAGATGGTTATCATGTTGGGCAAGACTGGGTCATTGCCCTTATGTATGATGACGAGAGTCAAAGCGCCCAAGGCATGCTCAGTCATCGCATTCGTCTAGATGAAATTGAACAAGTTCTTGAAAAGCAACAACCCGAATTACAAGCATTAGATCAAATTGTAATTCAGCAAAAAGATGAGCTAGGGCAGTTGCAGTCTGATTTGCAACAGAAACAGCAAGTTGTTAAACAAAAACAAAAAGACTTACAACAGCTTGATGTGCAAATTGCTAAACAGCAAACCGCGGCACAAGCATTTTTACTGCAAAAACAGCAATTGAAAGATCAGTTAGCTCAGTTAGACATGCAACTTGAAGAAGATGCAATGCAAAAAGATGATCTGGAGATTGATTTACATGCGCTAGCAATCAAACTTGAAACCATTTTACCTGACTATAAAACTTTGCAATTTCGGGTAGAAGAGTTAACAGAGCAGCTAGAGGAACAACAACAAGCTCTGCATCAGCAACAACAAGAACGTGAAATTTTGCGTCGTAACAGCACGCAAACAACTCAACAGATAGAGTTGCTTGAAAAAGATATTTCGTTCTTGCAGAGCCAATATCAGCAAATTAATGCTCAAATGGAACAGGCGAAAAAATTTGTTGATCCAATTCAATTGGAGTTGCCAAATCTTCAGTCCGAATTTCAGCAACAATTTGCTCAAACTGAAAAGTTGCAAAAGAACTGGAATGAATGGCAGCTTGAATTAAATAGTGTGCAGGAAAAACAACAAACCCTGACAGATCAGCGTCATCAATATCAACAAAAAGATGAGCAGCTCAGAGAACAACTTGAAGCGAAACGTTTGGCATGGCAAGCAGCTAAGTCAGATCGTGAACATTATCAAGAACAGCTTAAAGAGCTAAATGCCGAGATCAAAAAAGGCTTACAAATCGATTTAACCGAGCACCAGCAAAAACTGGAAAAAGTACAGAAACAGTTTGAAAAAATCGGTGCGGTTAATCTTGCCGCTTCACAAGAGTTTGAAGAAGTTTCCCAGCGTTTTGATGAGTTGAGCCACCAGATTCAAGATCTGGAAAATACGGTAACTCAACTAAAAGATGCGATGAAAAGTATCGATCAGGAAACACGTAAGTTGTTTATGACAACCTTTGATCAGATTAATCAAGAGTTGCAAAATCTGTTTCCAAAGGTCTTTAATGGTGGTGAAGCAAGTTTAAGTCTTGAAGATGACTGGCAATCTGGTGTTAAACTGATGGCTAGACCGCCGGGTAAGAAAAATAGTTCTCTAGCATTACTTTCCGGTGGGGAAAAGGCTTTAACAGCTTTAGCATTAGTATTTGCGATTTTTAGATTGAATCCGGCACCGTTTTGTGTGTTAGATGAAGTGGACGCACCACTTGATGATGCGAATGTTCAGAGATATTGTAATTTGGTAAAAGAGCTTTCTGAACATGTACAATTCATTTACATTACACATAATAAGCTGGCGATGACCATGGCAACTGATTTGTTGGGTGTGACCATGCCTGAACCGGGTACATCAAAATTAGTCACTGTCGATTTAGAACAGGCAAAAGAATACGGGTTAGTTTCGGAGTCATAGAATGGAAATCAATACGATTATTGGCATCGTTGTCGCCATTATTATTATGCTAATTGGCTTAAAAATGATTTTAAAAAAGTCAAACCATGCTGAACCCTCATTAGACAGTGATTTGCATATTAATCCTGATAGTAATCAGCCGGTTATACCTAGGCATGTGAGAGATCAGCTTGAGCAAGCTGAAGCTGAGGGTGTATCGGCGACTAGCGCAGAGCGAGTAGAGCCGACTTTAAATGCGGCGTCACAAATCAGTGAAACAAAACAAACAGAAACTTTGGCTGTAAAACCTACTAAATCAATTTCGGCCGAACAAATTCAACCAGTTGTTGAAACTTCTTCTGCAGATGAAATTAAATCTGAAGAAACTGTAAAAAGCTCTACCATTAATACAGATAGTTCAGTTGAGTTGGTTGATACGGTTTCTGTTAAATCAGAAGAAAGCTTGGAACCAGAAAGCGAAAAGGCTGAGCCTGAGTTGAGTTTGAACCCAAATATTGAAACTGCCGAAATTGCTGAATTTGAAGGTGAGAGTAATATTCTGGATGTGCATTTGCATGAACAGCAACGCTATGATGATGAAAGTGCATTAGCGATGGCTGAACAGATTATTGCATTAAATGTCTATCCCAACCCTCGTCGCGCGTTGTCTGGCGATAAAGCACTTAAAGTGCTGCTGAAATACGGTTTACGTTATGGCGAAATGTCATGTTTCCATCGCTATGAAAATACTGATGAGCCGAGCGTACTTATGTTTTCAGTACTGCGTATGACTGACAATGGACCAGCTGGGTTTGATCTTGAAACCTTATCTACTGAACAAGTCCAAGGGTTGGCATTTTTCCTTGCGCTTCCAAACAGTAAAGCTGTAACTGGTTTTGACATGATGGCGAGTATTGCAGGTTTAATTGCTCGTGAAATTGATGGCAAAGTTTATGATGAGAATAATCTTGAATTTACACCACAGTTAAAAGAGCACTGGCGTCATCATGTGATTGATTATCGTCCGGCACAGGCGACTGCCTAGTTTTAATTTTTTACGTTCGTTGCGATAATTGCAACATATCTAGTCGCAGTTCAGGGTGGAGAGATTTCCACCCTTTTTTATGGTGAATAACATAATGGCAACAACTTCCGTGATCGAACAGATGCGTCAGCTTATTCAACTGATTGCAAAGCATAACCATGCATATTATGTGATGGATCAGCCGACAATCTCGGACAGTGAATATGATCATTTATTTCACCAGTTAAAAGCTTTAGAAGAGCAATATCCAGAACAGGTTCAATCAGACTCCCCAACTACAAAGGTAGGCGGACAAGCACTCTCTAAATTTCAAAGTGTGACCCATGTGGTTCCTATGCTTTCTTTGGGGAATGTTTTTAATCAGGAAGACTTGTTTGCTTTTGCACGCCGTGTCGAAGAGCGTTTGCCCAATCAAAAAGTACAATATGAAGTAGAACTAAAACTCGATGGTCTTGCGATTTCGCTTTGGTATGAAAACGGTGTGTTAATACGTGGTGTTACACGTGGTGACGGAGAAACCGGAGAAGACATTACCCAGAACGTTAAAACAATTCGCAACTTGCCTAAAGTGTTACATTCAGATCATTTTGAAATTCCACGACTGCTTGAAGTACGCGGTGAAGTGCTCATGCCAAAGTCTGGCTTTGAAAAACTCAATGCTGATCAAGAAGCAAAAGGCGATAAAACGTTTGCGAACCCACGTAATGCCGCAGCTGGTAGTTTAAGACAGCTCGATCCAAATATTGCTGCTGGCAGACCTTTAGCATTTTATGCGTATGGTATTGCACAGTGCGAACCAAATCATGGCTTAACCACCATGCATGATAGCCTGCAATGGCTAACACAACTTGGATTTGAAATTGCTGAACGTCAATATCTATGTAATTCAATTCAAGAAGTACAACAACGCTACGAGCAAATTCAGCAAGAACGTCCAGATCTACAAGTTGAAATTGATGGAATGGTCGTAAAGGTTGATGATTTAAAACAACAGCAACAACTTGGTTTTTTAAGTCGTGAACCACGTTGGGCGACTGCTTATAAATTCCCTGCACAAGCTGCATTAACTACGGTTGATCAGATTGATTGGCAAGTGGGGCGTACAGGTACTTTGACTCCTGTAGCACGCTTAAACCCTGTATTTGTGGGTGGTGTTACGGTTTCCAATGTGACTTTACACAATATTGGTGAAATCCATCGTCTGGATGTACGTGTTGGCGATACGGTTAGTGTTTATCGTACAGGCGATGTTATTCCTAAAGTAGAAAAAGTTTGGCCAGAATTCCGTTCACCTGACGCTGAAATTGTACATTTACCTGAAAGCTGTCCTGTTTGTGCCTCACCTGTTGTGATGCCTGAAGGGGAAGCTTTAGCGCGTTGTTCTGGTGGTCTTTATTGTGCTGCTCAGCGAATTGAAGCCATTCGTCATTTCGTGTCACGTAAGGCTCTCGATATTGAAGGTTTGGGCGATCGTTGGGTAGAGTCTTTATTACATCTCGATTTGCTCAAAGATGTTGCCGATATCTATCATTTACATGAGCACCGAGAAACTTTACTCGGTATTGAGAAAATGGGCGAGAAGTCGGTACAAAATCTGATTGATGCCATCGAAGCCAGTAAAAAGACAACTCTTGCGCGTTTTATTTATGCTTTAGGAATTCGTGGAGTAGGTGAAACTACCGCCAGAATGTTAGCTAATACTTTCCAAACTTTAGAAGCCCTAAAAGCTGCCGATGTTGAAGCTTTAAAGAAAACACCGGATGTAGGCGATATTACCGCAGAATGGATTGCTGACTTTTTCTTGGCGCCTCATAACATTGAAGTGCTAGATCGTTTAATTGCAGCAGGAATTCATTGGGATGCGCCGACTGCACCAACACGCCAGCCATTAAATGGCGAGAGTTGGGTTCTAACGGGCACATTAGAGCAAATGACCCGTGATCAAGCGACTCAAATGCTACAAGCCTTAGGTGCGCGTGTGAGCGGTAGTGTGTCAAGTAAAACCAAATGTGTTGTTGCTGGTGAAAAAGCAGGTTCAAAATTAGAAAAAGCAGCAAAACTTGGTATTGTCGTTATGAATGAGACTGATTTCTTATCTCTTATGGCGAGCTATGGGCAGACCTTAAGCGAATAAACCTACCGAAATAAGAACCATTGATTTTAGTTACAAATTTATAAATTGATGGTTTATGTCATATTTTAACGCTTGTCTGGGTGTATAAATCGGACAAGCGTTTCTTTTTACAGAGAAAATTTAATTAACTTAAACTGCAAATGCGTATGTTTCTCATTTTAATTTTATAAAAATCATAAACTTAACTATTTTTTACTTTGCAATCATTTTTAAGATTGCCCATAATAGTTCTCATACGATAGGAGATTTATTATGCGTGGCAATCCAGAAGTCATAGACTATTTAAATATGCTCATTGGCGGAGAATTGGCTGCCCGTGATCAATATTTAATCCATTCTCGTATGTATGAAGATTGGGGTTTAAATAAAATTTATGAACGTATTGATCATGAGATGCAAGAAGAAGCTTCTCATGCTGATGCGATCATTCGCCGTGTATTGTTTTTAGGTGCTAAACCAAACATGCACCGTGAAGATATCAATGTCGGTACAGACGTTGTTTCTTGTTTAAAAGCAGATTTAGCACTTGAATATCATGTTCGTGAAAAATTAGCGACAGGTATTAAACTCTGTGAAGAGAAAGGCGATTACATTAGCCGTGATATGTTACGTCAACAATTATCTGATACTGAAGAAGACCATACCTACTGGTTAGAAAAGCAATTACGTTTAATTGAGTTGATTGGCTTACAAAACTATATTCAATCTCAAATTTAATAAAAAACCCAGCTGATGCTGGGTTTTTTATCGCCTGATTTTTAGCTTTAATAAAATAGAAATAAAAAAGTATTTTTCTCAAATTTAATATATTCAAAGCCTTAGTATATAAGGCTTTGGTAGTTACAAAAAAGTCAGAAAAATTGTATCACACCCCCTGTTTTTTTTATGAAATTGGATATAATTTCGCCAACAAAACCCTTGCCTAGAAACTTCATGAGGCAAGGGTTTTTCTATGGAAAATCGGTTGGTATGGATCGCCAATGATTTTATGGTGAGTTCGCGAAATATGTTATTTACCAAACCTGCTGTTCTAGATACAGCTACTCTCTTAAGCGCGCAGCGTCTTGCAACACGACTAAGCTTTTTTAGCTTAGGTTTTGTGACCGCAGCTTGGGCGCCATTGATTCCTTTTGCACAGCAACGTTTAAACCTCAATCATGCTGATTTTGGTTTGCTTTTGCTTTGTATGGGTATCGGCTCAATGATTGCGATGCCTGCGACTGGCGCTTTAGTCAAGCGTTGGGGATGTCGACCATTAATTGCGTTGGCATTGATGCTGTTAATGGTGTTATTACCTAGCCTAACGATGTGGAACAGCATTGTGATGATGGCTGTAGCATTATTTGTGTTTGGGTCGGCAGCAGGCTGTCTTGGAGTAGCTATAAATTTACAGGCAGTCGTTGTTGAAAAACATAGCCTGCGAGCTCTGATGTCTAGCTTCCATGGCATGTGCAGTCTTGGTGGTTTAACTGGGGCTATGCTGGTGACTGCATTATTGGCAGTAGGTCTTTCTCCATTAATGAGTACTTTGTCTGTTGTAATGATTTTGCTCGTCATTGGCGCAGTTGCTATTCCTCCTTGTTTAACGTCTTTTGAACAGGATGAAAAGCCACATCAAGAAGCCGATAAACCTAAAAAACTCTATCGACCTAACGGCATTATTCTACTTATTGGCATGATGTGTTTTATTGCCTTTTTATCAGAAGGTGCGGCAATGGATTGGGGTGGTATTTATTTAACAAGTAAGTATGAACTTAATCCAGCCTTTGCTGGTCTTGCTTATACCTTTTTTGCTCTAAGCATGACGACTGGACGTTTTACGGGCCACATCTTGCTAAAGCAATGGGGTGAAAAAAATGTTGTAACTTATAGTGCCATTGGTGCAGCCATTGGTATGGTTGTTATTGTGACTGCACCCGTATGGCAAGTGGTTGTATTAGGCTATGCACTTTTAGGATTAGGTTGTTCCAATATTGTGCCAGTGATGTTTTCTCGCGTAGGGCGACAAAACGATATGCCTAAAGCAGCGGCACTTTCTTTAGTATCAACGATTGCCTATACAGGTTCATTAAGTGGGCCAGCTTTAATTGGTTTAATTGGTGAATGGACTGGTTTAAGTACAGTTTTAACAGGTGTAGCAGTATTACTATTTATTATTGCTTTACTTAATCGCTTTACACTCGCAAAGGCGAATTAATTTATAAATAATAGAAACAATCTAAAGAACATCGAGAATTTAATTTCTCGATGTTCTTTTATTTAGATTTATAAAACCTGATAGATAGATTGATAATTGTCTTGTAATAAGCGCTGAGGTTTCATCAGTAAAGTTGGTGTTTTTTCCAAATCATCTAAGAAATCGTTTCTCCAATGAGTAAGATCAGATGCTGATAAACCCTCTATCAATTGTTGATAACGATTAATACGCTCAGCTTTAGACATTTCTAAAGCCATTTTTAAAGCATCCATCATTGCCGCTCTGTCTTGCGGATCAACAATCAAGGCTTGAGACATCTGCTCAGCAGCACCAGCATATTTAGATAAAATTAGTACGCCAGGATTCTCTGGATCTTGAGCTGCAATATACTCTTTAGCGACTAGGTTCATACCATCGCGTAGTGAACTAATCCAGCAAATATCAGAGTGACGATAAATATGCATGAGATTATGGTGTTGAACTGGATCATAGTAACAATCTACAGGTCTCCAGTCTTCATGTGCAAACTCTTCATTGATCAATTCCAGCTTGGTCTTAAAACGTTCGTATAAACGTTGATAAACTGCAATATCAGTACGTGATGGTGTTGCAACTTGCAGATGTCGGACTAAGCCATGATATTCAGGATTAGTTTCTAAGAAGGTTGCAAATGCATTAAAACGCTCAAGTAAACCTTTTGAATAATCAATTCGGTCAACCCCAATGATTGTTTTTTGACGAGGAATTTCTTCAAAATTAAACACACAAGGGCTTGGCAAATCTTGTTGCGCTTGTTTTTGAATAAGCTCCGGCTGAACGCCAATCGGGTACGATTTAATTAGTATTTGACGTTTTTTGTAGCTGATACTGTCACGGTGAATTTTCTGAGCTTCAAGTAAACTTAAACATGTTTGCATGCATGCATTTTGATCAATCTGAGTTTGTAAACCAATTACATCATATTGGCTCAAGTCTTGAATTAATTCTCGGGCCACGGGAATTTTGAGCCAGATGTTCAGGCTAGCAAAAGGGATATGTAGAAAGAAACCAATTTTATTTTGCATGTCTAATTCACGACAGTAACGGGCTACACTAAAAAAATGATAATCGTGTATCCAGATGATATCTTCAGGCTGAGCCAGCTGTTTTAACTTTTCAGCGAATAATCGATTGACCTTTTGATAGGTATTATATTCTTGCGAATCATATTCAATAAGATCCTCTCGGTCATGCATCGCCGGCCACAGAATCTTATTTGCAAAACCACAGTAATATTGCGCATATTGTTGATGGGTGAGAGGGCAGGTGATGTAGTCAATTCCCTGAGAATAGGCTTGCTCAAATTCTGGCGCTTCGCTATCGGTAATTTGCTGACCATTCCAGCCTAACCAAATACCATTGCTATCATTCAATGCATCTTGCACAGCTACAGCAAGGCCACCTGCTGAAGCCTTACCAGATGGCATACTTATTCGGTTCGATAATACGATTAATTTAGACATATTTTTTCTCCATTCTGATTCTGGCTATTTTTGACATATAAGTTTTTTATTCTGTTTTGAAATAAAAAAAGAAAATTAGCGACGTCATCGATATCTTTTAATCTATATTTGGCATGTGTTTCACCAGAACCTACTTTAATGGTGAGGCCAGATTGCTGATTAATACAAATAAAACCAGATTCATCTGTTAAATCATCTCCTATAAAAATAGGTAACACTGAGGGTAACTTAAGATGATTTAATATGGTTTGAATTGCTTTACCTTTATCAGCTTGGTGAGGAATTAATTCAACAACAAATTTTCCCTTATTTATTTTTAATTGGGGGTAAAAGGATTTAATCTGTTGCATTATATTAAATGCATGATTTTCTAAGTTAGAATTTTTGCGATAATGTAAAGCAATAGAATATCCTTTATCTTCAATTAATAGTTCAGGATAGTTCTCACAAGATTTTATAATATCTTGTTTTAATTTTTTAAAATTAATACTGCTTAAATCTGGTCGAATATAATTATCTGAACTAAAATAAATATCTAAACCATGTAAACCTGCGATAGGAACTTCAATAGGGTGTAGCAGCTTACCTGCTGTATCTATATCACGACCTGTTACAGCAATAACGGGAATATTTAATTCAATAATTTCTTTTATAATTTCTAATGTGGTTTTTGGAATAAAACTTTGCTCAGGATTAATTTGAAATGGTGCTAATGTTCCATCAATATCTAAAAATAAGCAGTAATTTTTATCTAAGGATAAAGTATTTATAATATCATTGGATGTAACAAAATATGTGTTTTCCTCTCTCCTATCAGATATTGTACTTTGACTGTTCATATTAGCCTTCCCAATATTTTTTGATCAATAATTAATCTTCTAACATTAAAGTGAATTGATGAGTCATTTCTTTTAATAAAAAAACATAAGTATTAACATTAATTACATTGCATAATGGATTTATAGGCGAAGTGTGGAGTATGTTGTTTTTTGATGGGCTTCAATGTTTAGATAATTAAATTTTTGTATATTTCCTATTAATAATGCGCGTTTTATTTATCAATATATTTCAGAATATTAATGGGTTTTAATGTGTGATTTAAAATCAATATTTTAAATTTTAAGGCTGATTTTAAAAGATATTTTCTTGAAATATTAATATATAATTTGCATTAAATGAGCTTTGGGTAAGAATATGAAGTTACAAAATAAAATTTTATTGATTACAGGGTGGGGAGTAGGAATTGAACCTTTAGAATCATTAAAATTGCATTTGCAACAGGAAGGATGTGATGTACAACTTATTAATATATTTGATGTTTTAACTAGCAGCTTCCAAAAACAGCTTAATTTGTTGAATGATGTCGATACTGTAATTGGGTGGTCTTTAGGAGGTCAGTTAGCAGCTCACTTAGTTGATTCTTTTTATAAGAGCACTGGTCTAACTAAAACTTTAATTACACTTGCTTCTAATCCATGTTTTGTTGCTAACACTAATTGGCAGACTGCAATGCCTGCCGATGTATTTAATCACTTTAAGCAATCCTTTTTACAAAACACTGAGGCGACCTTAAAGCGCTTTTGTTATTTAATTACTCAAGGGTCAACACAAGCTAAAAAAGATTGGCTAAACATGCAAAATATAGCAAATCCGCCCCCGTATGAGTTGTTATTACAAGGGTTAGAAATGTTAGAGTATTTAAACTTGGTAGATAACTTAAAAAATTACTCGGGTCCACAGCTTCATTTATTTGCAGAGCAAGATGGTGTCATTCCTTGCAAAATTGAGGAAAAATTTGCACATATCGCGACAGAAAAGATGAAATACAAAGTATTAAGTGAAACTACTCATGCTTTTCCATATCTACAAGTAGAACGAACAATTGAAGAAATCTGCCAATTTTTAACAATTCATCAGCAAAGTTAATCAGCTTTGATTGATATCGCAATTTTCTTTCATTCTTAACAGGTTTAACATGTGTTCAATGAAAGATTTGAACGCTGTAAAAGGGTAAATAGGATGACCGATAATTTTGATTTGGAACATATTTGGCATCCTTATACTTCAATGACCCAACCTTTACCAACATTTAAAGTTAAACGTGCGTATGGCGCGACTATTGAGTTAGATGATGGTAGGACTTTAATTGATGGTATGTCATCTTGGTGGTGTGCAATTCACGGCTATAACCATCCTGAATTGAATCAGGCAGTGACCGATCAATTACAAAACATGTCTCACATCATGTTTGGTGGTTTAACGCATGACCCTGCAATTGAACTTGGAAAAATTCTTTTAAAAATCACCCCGCCAAGTCTCGATAAAATTTTCTATGCAGATTCAGGTTCTGTTGCCGTTGAAGTTGCTTTGAAAATGGCAGTGCAGTTTTGGACCGCTCAAGATAAACCGCAAAAAACAAATTTTATTACAACGCGTTCTGGCTACCATGGGGATACATGGAATGCGATGTCGGTGTGTGATCCAGTTACAGGCATGCATCAGATTTTTGGTACAAGCTTACCAAATCGTCTTTTTGTTGCAGCACCCCAAACCAAATTTCATGAAGAATGGAATCCACAAGATATTGCAGAATTAGAACAAGCGATTCAGCAAAATCATGAGCATCTTGCAGCCTTAATTATTGAGCCGATTGTACAGGGTGCAGGCGGCATGCGTTTTTATCATCCTGAATATCTGCGTCAAGCCAAAGCACTTTGTGAACAATATAATCTGTTATTAATTTTTGACGAAATTGCGACAGGCTTTGGGCGTACCGGTAAGCTCTTTGCGTGGGAACATGCACAGGTCGAGCCGGATATTATGTGCATAGGTAAAGGGCTAACAGGCGGTTATATGACACTCTCTGCTACCTTAACGACGAAGCATGTTGCTGAGACCATCAGTCGGGGTGAGGCTGGCGTATTTATGCATGGTCCAACCTTTATGGCTAACCCACTTGCTTGTGCTGTTGCCTTAAAAAGTACGCAATTATTAATTGAGCAAGATTGGCAAGCCAATATTGAGCGAATTGAACAACAACTTACTCAATACTTAACACCACTCAATCAGATTGATTATGTTGCTGATGTAAGAGTATTGGGGGCAATAGGGGTAGTTGAACTCACTGTTAATGTTGATATGAAAACGTTGCAGCAACAGTTTGTTGATCGTGGAATTTGGATTCGTCCTTTTGGTAAATTGGTGTATGTAATGCCACCTTATGTGATTACAAGTCAGGAATTAAGCTATTTGCTTGAGCAGTTGGTTGAAGTTGTTAAAACCATGCAGGGAGTGCATTGAAATGTCGTTGCTTGATCATTTTGCTATCCAATTAGATGAACTAAAACAACACGGCAATTTCAGACAGTTCACTCAAAATGTACAGCATGAGCGTTTTATTACGATTCAAAATAAAACGATGCTGAACTTGGCTTCAAACGATTATCTTGGCCTAGCTGCGGATGTAAAACTTCGTGAAGAGTTTTTAGAAAATTTTCCAGTCGAACGTAGCTATTTTAGTTCTTCGTCATCACGTTTATTAACGGGTAATTTTGAAGAATATGAACAATTAGAAAATAGCCTAAGCCAAGCATTTGGTGGTCGGGCAGCACTATTATTTAATAGTGGCTACCATATGAATATTGGTATTTTGCCAGCTGTTGCTGATGGGAAAACTTTAATTTTGGCTGATAAGCTGGTTCATGCGAGCATGATCGACGGTATACGTTTATCGGGTGCGCAATATGTACGTTATCGCCATAATGATTTGCAGCACCTAGAGCAACTTTTGCAAAAATATCATGATGATGACAAGATTGAGCGAATCATTGTGGTGACTGAAAGTATTTTTAGTATGGATGGTGATGAAACTGATTTAGCCGCTTTAGTGCAGCTAAAAAAACGCTTTGCCAAAACTATGCTGTATGTTGATGAAGCGCATTCAATTGGTGTGCGTGGCGAACAAGGTTTAGGTTGTGCTGAACAATACAATGTCATTCAAGATATCGATTTTTTAGTGGGGACATTAGGTAAAGCACTAGCAGCAGTGGGGGGATATATTATTTGTCATCCCATTATTAAAGACTATTTAATTAATAAAATGCGTCCGCTTATTTTCAGTACCGCTCAACCACCGATTGTGATGGCTTGGGCAGACTTTATTTTTCAAAAAGTATTAGTTGCTCAATCTCAGCGTGAACATTTAAAAAATATTAGCCAATATCTTCAACAAGCTGTTGTGCAAAAGGGTTATGTAAGTCCATCGACCAGCCATATTATTCCAGTCATTGTGGGAGAAAGTCAGGCTGCTATCGATAAGGCAAAGCAGGTTCAGCAAAGTGGTTTTTATGCCATGCCTGTGCGTCCACCGACCGTACCTAAAAATAGTTCGCGTTTGCGTATTTCTTTAACGTCAATGGTACAGCAACATGAGCTTGAAGAATTGGTGAGTTTTCTGTGAGTCTGAATAAAAACTTGGTTGCCCAGCGTTTTGCCAAAGCAGGGCAAAGCTATTCAGAGCATGCAATTGTTCAAAAACAAATTTGCCAAAATTTAACGGTTTTACTCCAGCAGTTTTGCCCTACAACGATGTCACGTGTCTTTGAAATTGGTTGTGGTTCTGGCAATTTAACTCGTCTTATTGCTGCATCTTTTCAGATTGAAGAGTTAATTTTGAATGACTTGTATGCAGATGTGCAACAGCACTTTAACCATCAAGAAAATCTGAAATGGTTGATTGGTGATATTGAAACTTTAGCGTTTCCGCAGCAGCTCGACATGATAGTTTCTGGTTCGGCTTTACAATGGATGCAAGATTTACCTCTCGTACTTCAACATTGTCATGCTGCTTTAAATGAAAAAGGCTGGTTATGTTTTTCAACTTTTGGGCCAAGAAACTTAATCGAGATTAAAGAATTAACAGGGCAAGGTTTAAGTTATTGGTCTATTGAAAATTGGAACAATGCCTTAACTCAGGCTGGTTTTGAAGTTCTGCATTTGTCTGAGTCAGAAGCCCAACTCTATTTCGATTCGCCTAAAGCTGTATTGCAGCATTTAAAAGCAACAGGGGTGACTGCAACTGCTCAGCATCGTTGGACTAAGCAAACTTTACAACAGTTTTATCAAGATTATGATCGGTTTAAGCATGCTGAGGGGTATTCCTTAACATATCATCCGATCTATTGTATTGCGCGGAGAATTAAGTAAATGAGTGGTCAGATCTATTTTGTGAGTGGGATTGATACCGAAATTGGTAAGACCTACGCGACAGGCTTTTTAGCAAAATTATGGACTGAACAGGGTAAAAAAGTAATTACCCAAAAACTCATTCAGACGGGTAATGCTGATATTTCTGAAGATATTGAAAAGCATCGTGAAATTATGGGGCAGGGTTGGTTTCAAGAAGATCATGAAAAGCTCACCATGCCGGAAATTTTTAGTTATCCTGCTTCGCCTCATCTGGCAACACGCCTAGATAACCGAGAAATTGACTTTCAAAAAATTGAAAATGCAACACAAACACTAGCTGAGCGCTTTGATATTGTTTTACTCGAAGGGGCTGGTGGATTAATGGTGCCATTAACTACAAGTTTACTCACCATCGATTATATTGCTCAGCACCAGTTTCCCGTTATTTTAGTGACATCGGGTCGTTTAGGAAGTATTAACCATACTTTACTTAGTCTTGAAGCGCTCAAGTCTCGTGGTCTGAAATTGCAAGCTTTGGTATATAACTTAAAAGATGAATCAAAAGATCCATTAATTTCTCAAGATACGTCAAATTACTTAAAAGACTATTTAGCAATTCATTTCCCTGAAGCTGAGTGGATTGAGTTGGCAAAAATGAATTAATTTAAATAATGCATAAAAAAACCGCTCTTATAAGAGCGGTTTTTTTATGCATTATTTAATATTTTAGAATTTCTTAGAACCACGGTTAAAACCAGTCGATTTGCGTTGGTTACCCGTATTCACAGGAGCTTCTTTTTCATCATCGCGACGTTGTTGACGCAAGAAACCGCCACGACGAGCTGCCATTGGCTTTTCGGTCATACGGTCAGTACGACGTTTTGCCATACCAAATAAACCTGTGCCTTGACGTGGTTTTAATTCAACTGATTTTGCTAGATTATCGATGTCAGTTTTATCGAGTTCCATCCAGCGGCCAGTACGTAATTCGCGTGGTAAAATAACTGTACCGTAGCGTGTACGCAATAAGCGGCTTACTTTAAGTTCTTGTGATTCAAAAATACGACGAACCTCACGGTTACGACCTTCTTTCACCACTACTTGGTACCAGCGGTTAATACCTTCACCACCAATTTCCGAGAAAGACTCAAATTTAGCTGGGCCATCTTCAAGCTCTACGCCAGTTACCATTTTTTGGCGTATTTTAGGCGTTACTTCACCCATAACTCGAACAGCATATTCACGTTCAATTTCATTTGATGGGTGCATTAAGCGGTTAGCAAGCTCACCATCATTTGTGAACAACAATAAACCAGTACTGTTGATATCTAGACGACCTACCATTACCCAGCGGTCATTCGCAATTTGTGGTAAATGATCAAATACGGTTGGGCGTTTTTCAGGGTCATTACGTGAACAGATTTCGCCCTCTGGCTTATAGTAAATCAATACACGACGACGAATTTCGTCTTCAATTTGAAACTGAACTTTACGGCCATCAATGCGTAATTCATCGCCTGGTTCAATGCGCTCACCCACTTGGGCAACACGGCCGTTCACACTCACGCGTCCTGCGGCAATAACCTCTTCCATATATCGGCGGGAACCTAATCCGATCCGCGCTAATACTTTTTGCAATTTTTCACTCATGACAGCACAACCTTAGACATAATGATCAACAGTCCACCTCTTTATGATTTCGCTGCATTTGCATCGAGGGCCATAAAGGCTTCCTTGGCGTTCTGTAGGGGAGGCAATTGGCCTAGCGAAGCTAGACCAAAAGCATTCAGAAACTGAGGCGTTGTAATTAGCAACGCAGGTCTTCCGGGTAAATCTCTAAAACCGGCTTCTTTAATCCAGTTCCAGTCAAATAGTGTTCTAAGAATCTGACTATTATTAGACACACCACGAATTTGTTCAATATCAGCACGGGTAACCGGTTGATGATAAGCAATGACAGCCAGTGTTTCTAGTAATGAAGGCGACAGTTTTGTTGGTCGCTCTGGCCATATTTGCGCAATAATACTACGATATTTAGATCTTACCTGAAAGCGAAACCCTTGCGCTGTTTCAATCAACTCAATAGATCGGCCATGTTGTAATAGCGCGAGCTGTTGTAAAAGTTGACGAAGCTGTTGTTTATTATACTGATTATTAAATGCTTCTTTTAAACGGGCAATTGAAACGGGCGCTTCACTGGCAAAAATAATTGCTTCAAGTTGTAATAAGACTTCGTGGTGAATGTCAGCTAATGACAAATCACTATTATTTTGTTCAAAGCTCATATTGAAGATCCTTGAATTGCTAAAGGAGCTTCAATACCAGAGGCAATAATTTTAACTCGCTGTTGTCGGGTTAACTCTAAAACAGCCATAAAAGTCACAACCATTCCCATGCGACCTTGCAAAGGATTGAGTAATTCTTTAAAACTTAACACGTCACCAGACTCTAATTTCTCTTCAATATATGCAATGCGTTCTTCGAGTAATACAGGCTCTTGAGCCACGACATGAATAACGGGTTCTGGGCGATTAAACACACAGAACAACGCATCATGTAATGCTGAAATATCATAGCCTTCATAAACAGGAGCGATATGACCTAAGCTTACATTTGCACTGAATGTATCACGCTCAAGAATTGGCATTTGACCTAAACGCTCAGCCGCTTGCTTAATGCGTAGATAGGTTTCAAGTCGATCAATAAGTTCCTGTTTAGGATCTTTTTCAATACTTATAACCGTAGGTTTTGGCAAAAGTAGACGAGATTTCAGGTCAGCCAATAAAGCTGCCATCACCATATAATCAGCAGTCAGCTCAATATTTAACGACTTCATACTATCCATATAGGTTAAATATTGAGTTGCTATAGGTGCAATATCGACTTGAATTAAATCAAAACCGTTTTTTTGAATGAGATAAATTAAAAAATCTAGTGGACCTTCAAACTGTTCGAGCAAAATCTCAAATGCAGCAGGAGGTATATAGAGATCTTCAGGAATTTTGTCATGCCACTCATCTAAAACACGGATGTGTGGAGCGTCTTCCATGGATTGATGAAGTGATTGATTCATTACGATTATAAGCCACGCGAATTTTCAAAAGCATGAGACTTGTTATTCAAGTCAAAGAGAGCTGTAAATAGAAGAACAGCAGATAGTGGAAATCATTCTAAATGAATTGTGCCTTTTAATAAATTACTTAACGACTAAAGTGTAAAAAAAATCCAAAATAAATAAAGAGTATTTTTTTGAGTGATAATACTTTTTTTAAAACTATTGGTAAAAATTGTAAGTGCTTATTCAAAAGCACTTACATCGCCAATACCACGGCGAATAATTTCAGGATGTTCACCCGATAAATCAACAATACTTGTGCTTGTTAAAGTGCCGAAACCGCCATCAATAAATACATCAATTCGTTTATCTAACTGATTTTCAATATCGTATGGATCGTCTAGAGGATCTTCTTGTCCTGGTAAAATTAATGTACTGGTGAGTAGCGGTTCACCAAGTTCTTTTAATAGAGCCTGACAAATTGGGTTACTTGGGATACGTAAGCCAATAGTTTTCTTTTTAGGGTGCATCAACCTACGAGGAACTTCACTGGTTGCAGGTAAAATGAAAGTCGTAATGGCTGGGGTATTTGCTTTCAATAAACGATAAGTTGCATTATCAACTTTTGCATAAGTTGCAATGTCAGATAAGTCGCAGCACATAATTGCATATTGATGCTTCGGCCCTAAACCGCGAATCTGCGCAATACGTTCCATAGCATTTTTATTACCGATCTGACAGCCAATTGCATAGGCAGCATCGGTAGGGTAAACCACAACATCTCCGGCACGAATGCGTTCAACCGCTTGGCTAATGAGGCGTTGCTGTGGATTTTCAGGATGTACATGTAAATGCATCATATTTTGGAGACTCCATCACGCCAGTGTTAAAAATAATTATTAGGCTTTTTAAATGAACTAGACAAGTAGTGAACGTAGTTTTTTTGTCAATTAATCAAGGAGTTCACGTTTGAATTCATTTAATTGTAATGGCGTATCCGAACGTGTACATTGGCAAATAAAACCAATAAATGCTGCTGCATCATGTGGCAACTTAGCTTCACCTGAAAAGTAACGTTGTACTTGAGCATAAACATTATCTTTAAATATTTTTCCATCACCACTAACACCTGTCAGGTTATCCAGCGAAACTCTAAACTTTCTACCAAACGACTGAGAGAACAACCATTCAATTGCTTGCGGCTTAATTTCTACTTGTTCAAATAAACTTTGTTGCTCTTTAGTTCGACCATCAGGGGCGTACCAATATCCTAAATCAGGTAATAGGCGGCGTTTTTCACCAGCGATCGACCAATGACTGATTTCGTGAAGGGCACTGTTAAAAAAACCATGGGCGAATTGAATTTTAGCCGGACCCTGATTTGTTACCGGGAAATATTCTGGTTCAAAATCTCCACGAACTAATGTCACATTATGGTGGGAAAACCAGTGATTAAAGTGTAAAATAAGCCAATCGACTTGCTCAGACTCTGATTTTGAGCTTGACCATGGTGAGAGTTGCACCGTGTCAGGTACAAGAGTGTTCTGATGAGTTGAATGGGTGCAAACGAGTAATGAAGAGTTAACTTCAGGTTGCGGCTGCAACAGGTGCATTGCTTAATTTACCCCGAGTTCTGTCTAAAGAAGTGCAAAATTGTATCTTAATCTTTGACAGAGTACCGATGAATTTGTAGAATTGCCGCCTTAATTATGTCAGCAAATACCTTTCCGGCACAGATTGAGCCGTTTAAATGGGCTGAACAAGGCTTTACATGGTCAGGTAAACTGCCCTTGTCTCGCTTTGCTCGTATCGCTCGTGAAGCTGTTGGATCAATTGATAACCAATTGATCAACATAGACTGTAAGCTATCAATGGATGCATATCATCGCATTGTGTGGATGGATGGTCATATGGACACGAAAGTTCCAATGGAGTGCCAACGTTGTTTGGAACCTGTTGAAATGCCTCTTGTCTTAGACTTTCATATTGCATTAATGGATGATGAGTCACTGATAGAGCGCTTGGATGAGGATGCTGATTTCATCGTTTTAGGTGAAAGTGAGTTTACGACGAAAGGTGATTATGATACGCCAGCCTCGATTAACTTGCTCGCACTACTAGAAGATGAACTGTTATTGTTGGTGCCTTTATCTCCCAAGCATGATGCTTGTGAAAATAAACATCAACCTACCATTCAAAATGTTGTTGAAGAAAAACGGGATAATCCGTTTGATGTTTTGGCAGGTTTGAAGGGTAAACTTAACTCATAATTTGTGATATAATTGTGAGATAAGACAACTGAATTTGTTCTGATCCATTTTTTCGATCTTTGTAAGGAGCCATCATGGCCGTTCAGCAAAACCGTAAAAGTCGCTCTCGCCGTGACATGCGCCGTTCACATGACGCTTTAACCGAGAATGCATTAACAGTAGACCAAGCAACTGGTGAGACTCATCGTCGTCACCACGTGACTAAAGACGGTTTCTACCGTGGTCGTCAATTATTCGCTAAAGCAGCTGATGCTGAATAATTGTATGATATGCATTAAGCGTGATGCTTAAGTATAGAAAAAATGGGAGCGAAAGCTCCCTTTTTTTGTTGTTTTTCGCAATTATAAAAATATAAATAACATGTTAAATTTCCGCTCCAGAAATGAGTGAAAACCCAAAAAAGGATTTCTTATGTCTGCTAAACGTCTTGAACAAGTAGCTTTAGCCACAAAAACTGCGTTTGTGTTTCCGGGTCAAGGTTCACAAAAAGTCGGTATGCTTGCTGAACTAGCAGAACAGTTTAGTGGGGTTGGGCAAACCTTTGCTGAAGCTTCGGATGCACTTGGATTCGATCTGTGGCATATTGCGCAAAGTGGTGAAGGCCTCAACCAAACAGAAAATACCCAACCTGTGTTATTAACTGCCAGTATCGCTCTATGGCGTGTATGGCTTGATTTAGGCGGTCTGGCACCAAAGTATCTTGCAGGACATTCTCTAGGTGAATACAGTGCTTTGGTTGCTGCAGAATCTATGAGCTTGGCAGATGCAGTGAAACTAGTGAATTTGCGTGGCAAACTCATGCAAAGTGCTGTTCCTCAAGGGGAAGGGGCTATGGCTGCAATCCTTGGTTTGGCTGATGAAAAAGTGGTTGAACTTTGCCAAATTGTGAATGCAGAAGGTCAAGGTTCAGTAGAAGCTGCAAACTATAATTCACAAGGCCAAGTCGTGATTGCTGGAAGTACAGCATCTGTACAACAAGTGATGGCTTTGGCAAAAGAGCAGTCTGCTAAAGCAATTGCTTTACCTGTGTCGGTTCCTTCGCATTGTTCATTGATGAAACCTGCTGCTGAAAAATTTGCAGAAGCTTTGGAACAAACTGCCATTGAGCTGCCTACCATTCCTGTAATACAAAATGTCAACGCGGGAATAGCTACCGATGTTGCTCAATTGCGTCAGTCGTTAACTGCTCAATTGTACCAATCTGTACAATGGACAGACACGATGCAGTTTTTACAAGACCAAGGTATTCACTACGTTGTTGAGTGTGGGCCTGGTACAGTATTGAGTAATCTCGCGAAGCGTTTACCAAATATAGAAAAAGCTTTTGCTATTGATAGCAAGAGTAAAATGGAAGATGCCCTAAATGCTGTTTTAGTGGCAGAAGGAAAAATTGCATGACACAAGAACGCAAAGTTGCATTAGTAACGGGCGCGAGTCGGGGCATTGGCGCTGCAATTGCCCAGCAACTTATTCAAGACGGTTATTTTGTTGTAGGTACTGCGACATCTGAATCTGGTGCACAAAAGTTAAGTGAAAGCTTTGGTGAGCAAGGTGCAGGTTTAGCTCTCGATGTGCGTAATCTCGATGAGATTGAAGCAGTCGTTTCTCATATTGAACAGAACTATGGCCCTGTGCTTATTTTGGTTAATAATGCGGGTATCACGAAAGACAATTTATTGCTACGTATGTCAGAAGATGATTGGGATGACATTCTCAACATTCACCTTAAAGCCGTATATCGTTTATCTAAACGTGTGCTTAAAGGTATGACAAAAGCGCGCTTTGGCCGCATTATTAATATTAGTTCTGTTGTTGCACATTTTGCAAACCCAGGTCAGGCGAACTACTCTGCTGCAAAAGCAGGTATTGAAGCGTTTAGCCGTAGTCTTGCAAAAGAGATGGGTAGCCGCCAAATCACTGTGAACAGTGTGGCACCAGGCTTCATTGCAACAGAAATGACAGATGCACTTAGTGAAGAAATTCGCAAAAAAATGAGTGATCAAGTGGCTTTAAATCGCTTAGGCGAGCCACAAGATATCGCAAATGCGGTGAGTTTCCTTGCAAGTGATAAAGCAGGTTACATTACCGGTACGGTATTACATGTAAATGGTGGTTTATACATGGCCTAGGGCTGATGTATAACTTTTAAAAATTTTTATATTCAATTAAACTAGTGGCAAATCAAACGCCACGAGCAATGAGGAGAATTCCTGTGAGCGATATCGAACTACGCGTTAAGCAAGCAGTTGCAGAACAACTTGGTCTTAAAGCTGAAGAGATTAAAAACGAAGCATCTTTTATGGATGACTTAGGTGCTGACTCTTTAGATTTAGTTGAACTTGTAATGTCTTTCGAAAACGACTTCGACATCACTATCCCTGATGAAGATTCAAACGAAATCACTACAGTTCAATCTGCAATTGACTATGTAACTAAAAAACTTGGTTAATTCGCATATTGCTGAATAAAAAGAAGGCCACCGTAAGGTGGCTTTTTTTATTTGAGTAAAATAAAAGAGATACATATTTTTACAAGATCAACCTCAATTGATAGCAGAGGCTTGTCTTTTTTGAAGTATAACAATAAAGGTCAGTTTAATGACTTTACTATAAACAATAATATGAGGACTAAAAGATGGGTCTTTTTGATTTTGTAAAAGGTATTGGTAAGAAAAATACCGCACCAGCAGAACCACAACCAGCTCCGGCAACACCAGCAGAGCCTTCTGCACAAGAAATCGCAAATAAATTATTAGGATTAATTAAAAGCTTAGGCCTAGGGGTAGAGGGTTTATCTGTAACGTATAATGGTGCAACTGATACCGCAATCATTAAAGGACAGGTAAAAAGCCAAGCAGATAAAGAGAAAATTATTCTTATTGTTGGGAATATTGATCATGTTGCACAAGTAGATGATCAAATGACCGTTGCAACTCCTGAACCAGAAAGTAAATTCTACACAGTAAAGTCTGGTGATAACCTTTCAAAAATTGCGAAAGAATTTTATGGTGATGCGAATCAATACCAAAAAATCTTTGAAGCAAACAAACCAATGCTTAAAGATCCAGATGAAATCTTCCCAGGACAGGTTTTACGTATTCCTCAATAATTGAGGGTAATAAAAAAGGCGCTTTTAGCGCCTTTTTCTTTTTCTAGAATCTTTTTGGTATTTTTTGCCCATTTGCTACAGGAGTCTCGGCGTTCTTTAAAACACCAAATAACCATGTTTCGGCATGCTGTACCGCAATTTTTAAAGAATCACCTAAAGCCAAACGACCAGCAATAAAACTAGCTAAAGAACAACCTGAACCGTGATACTCACCGTCTAAGCGGGGGCAACTACTACTCGCCGCAAGTTCACCATTAATATATAAACTATTTTTAATGTGATCTGGTGTATCTTCGTGTCCACCTTTGACTAAAACAGCTTTTGCGCCCATTTCAAATAGCTTTTGCGTTGCTTGTTCTAAGTCATCGACACCCGTGAGAGCACGTAATTCGACTGTATTTGGAGTAATAATAGTGGCTAGGGGAATAAGCTCAACGAAAGCTTTGACAAGAGTTGCTTGATCACCTAAAGAACCCCCGCTGTTTGCCACCAAAACAGGATCGAGTACATATTGATATTCTGGATGGGCACGAAGAAACTCCGCTAAAGCAGCAATGTTATCTGTGGTGCCAAGCATGCCTGACTTAACGCATTTAATCGGCAAATCACCTACAACTGCATTTGCTTGAGCTAATAATAGTTCTTTTGAGGTTGCTTCGAAGCCAAATACTTGTTGTGAGTTTTGTATGGTGAGGGCTGTACATGCAATTGCTGCATGAGCACCACTTTGTCCAATCGCTTCAATATCAGCTTGTAAACCTGCACCACCTGAAGGGTCTAAACCCGAGAAACAAAGTACGGTTGGACGCACGGTTATTTCCTTTTCAATTTAAATTTACGTTAGTATAAGAGAGTTTGATTAAACTCTCGACCAATTGAATTAAATACTTTACTGGGTTAATGATTGAATGGCTATAAAACATATTTTGATTGATTTGGATGGAACACTAACAGACCCAAAAGTTGGTATTCATACTTCAATTCGTTATGCAATGGATAAGTTGGGCTTTCCATTGGCTGCCGATTTAAATATTGACTGGACAATTGGGCCTCCTTTAAAAGCCTCATTAGCAAAACTATTAGCCACTCAAGATGATGCTTTGGCTGAACAAGCTTTACTTGCTTATCGTGAGCGTTTTTCAGTTACAGGTTTATTTGAAAATGAAGTATATCCATCAGTTGCGCAAACACTTAATGCATTGAAAGAAGATGGGTATCGTTTATTCGTCGCAACCGCTAAACCAACTATTTATGCAAAACGTATCTTAGATCATTTTGACTTAAGCCAATATTTTGTAAATATTTATGGTAGTGAGTTAACTGGGGAACGTACCAATAAAGCTGAACTTATTCATTATATTCTTGAACGTGAGCAATTAAACTCAGAAGAATGCTTAATGGTAGGTGACCGTCAATATGATGTTTTAGGTGCTCGCCACAATGGTATTGAGGCGGTCACTGTGACTTATGGTTACGGAACACCAGAGGAACTTAAGCAAGCACAACCTAAAGCAATGATTACGCAATTTTCTGAACTTTTGGAATACATCGAAGATCAGGCAACACAAAAGAAAGTATCTTAAATATTAGTAAATTTTAATGTGAAGGTTTGGCTTTTATCTAAAGCCAAACCTTTTTTTATTTAAATACTGTGTTGTTGGCGGTATTGAACAAGTTCTTCAATCGTAATCACGGTTAAATGATGAGTTTGAGCATATGCCAAAACTTGAATACCTGATGCCATCGTGCCATCTGGGTTGGTTAATTCGCATAACACACCAGCAGGTTTAAGCCCAGCTAGTCTTGCTAGATCAATTGTTCCTTCAGTATGACCTCGGCGAGTAAGTACTCCTCCAGTACGTGCACGTAAAGGAAAAACATGGCCTGGACGGTTAAGATCACTTGGAACAGCACCATCTTTGATTGCAGTTTTAATGGTAGTAACACGGTCTTTAGCCGAAACACCTGTTGTAACACCTTGGGCTGCTTCAATAGTCACTGTGAAAGCCGTATGAAACTGGCTTGAGTTTTGAGAAACCATGGGTGGAAGTTCTAAATGATCTGCTAACTCTTCTGTAAGGCACAAACATACAATACCTGAGCCATCACGAATCATACGTGCCATTGTTTCAACAGTTAGAGTTTCGGCTGCGACAATTAAATCTGCTTCATTTTCACGATCGAAGTCATCCATAACCAAGACAGGTTTGCCTTGACGGATATCTTCTAATGCTTGTTGAATGCGTTGTTCAGCAGGAGAGAGGGCTGAGAAAAAAAGTTCTGGTTGAATTAAGCTAGACATAATGAAACGCTCTCGTAAAAATACGGTTGAACATTTCAGGACTGATGTAAAAACAGGCTGGCACTGAAATAAAACGGATTTATCCCAGTTCGTCGTCTTCTTTCATCCGGACTATACCGTCGGCTTTGGAGTTGCACCAAATCTGCTCAAATCATAAAATTTAAGCTCGTGGGCTTGTTAATCTATCAATAAAAATTAACTTTACCACCGGTGGGGAATTACACCCCGCCCTGAAGCGATGGGTTTTATTATAGCGCGCTGGATAAAATTGACTAGATGCTTTTGTAGAATGCTAAGTTTCTTTATGAATAAGTATTTTCACAAATGGAAATAAGCTTTTTAACAAGAGCTTACTTGTTGATATGAAAATGGAATGCTATGTTTTTTATAGAAAATTATAAATAAAATAGGTGTTTCATGCAGATAAGAGATGATTATCCCCTTAGGAATACTTTATTTATTCAGCATCTCCATATTTTTAGTTATGTATTTATGGCGGTCAGTATTCTTTATTTAATTGCTGCTAATTGGCTAATGCTTCCAGACAGCATCCAGCTAACCATCCCGCCACTTATATTACTTGTGACAGCATGGATCAGTATAAAAGACACTTTAAGTGAAGGAGTTGGGCAGACTTTACATGGTATTTGCGGCTTGATGGTAGGCTTAAGTTTGGCTGTAATCGGGCAGGTCTATCAAACTGGAGCAGACAGTTATTTACTTTTCCTGATTTGGACATTGCTGTTATTACCTTGGCTATATCGACCAAATATTGGAATCTTTGCTTTAATTTGTATTACTAGCCAACTTACACTTTTTTTATTTTTTAAGCAGACTTTTTGGTTAGAAAAGTTTCCTTATTTATATCTGTTTGCTTTAAATTTATTAAGCCTTATAGAGTTTTGGGTATGTATAAAGAAGTATCGTGCTTTACGTTTCGTCTTTATCGCTTGGTTTGCAGTCATTTCAATCATTGGAATGATCCAATATTTATCTGGTGAAAATATTCCTTATCTGATCTCGGCTTTCTTTTCAGGAATAATCGGTTTTTATTATTTCTTCAAAAAAGATGATCAATTATGTGCCAGCTTAATGGCCGCTGTTCTTGGTGTGACTGCAACAATATGGCTTGTAGATAGGATCAATGACTTATTTAAAGATTCAAATGAGTTCATTTTTTTATTCATTGCAGGCATTATTTTTATCTGGTTTGCGCTGATTAGTTATTTTTTAATAAAAATTTTTCGTCAAAGCCGCTTTTATATAATTCCTTTAGCTGTTGGAGCTTGGCTTGCTGGTCTAGCACTCGCGGCTTTTACATTAGTATTTTGGGAAGCTGTTTCTTTAATTATAGGAGTTATTTTTGTTTGTATAGCTTCTATTTTATTGAAAAAATCTCAACACTACTTCATTCGGCAATTTGCCTATTGTTTATTCATAAGTGGTCAGACCGCTTTTTTGTTTCATCTAGAGTCTGAAACAGATCAGATGTTATGGGTGCTAATTGCACAGATTTTTATTCTCTGTATAAGTTATTTTCTTAAACCCCATTGGTTCTTTATTTTAATTCAAATGCTCGCTACTTATGGCATAGCATTTATTTACTTACTACAAATGGATCATTCATTGTGGTCAGTAAACTCCACTCAGACTTATTTAAATTTAACCCTGCTCAGCTATTTTGTTTTTAGTTTGGTGTTCTTGCCGAAGGCTAAATCGATAGTTCAATATGAGCGTAGTATCTATTTGTGTGTGCTTGCGGTAGTTGTGGTAGCTTCTTTCTTTGATACTTTTATGGGACTAGTTCTAGATAGTTCGGAAGATCTGCAGATATGGATTTTCTATTTATTACCTAGTCTTTGGTTGCTTTGCTTTAGTATTTTTTATTTGTATAAACAGTTGCATGGAGTAGTGTTTTTCGCATTCTTACTTTTTGGTGTATTGCTCATTGCACTTGGCTATTTTGAAGTTTTCATTTTATTTATCATTCTAACATGGGCGATAAAAAAGAAAGATTATATTGTTTATGGTGTCACTCTAGCAGTATTTGTTTTAGTACTTTGGCAGCTTTATTACAACTTACAAATAACTTTCTTGGCAAAGAGTGCATCGATTTTGATTTCTGGTCTTGTTCTATGGGCTTTATATTGGTTGCTCCACCAAGAAAATCAACGCCATCTTATTGAAGGAGAAAAATAATGAAGAAATATTTTTCTCTTATTCTGGCTATAGCTACCACATTATTTTTTGTGGGATTGATAGTGAAAAATGAATGGCATCTGGATCATAGTAAAAGTATTTTTATTGAACTTAAGCCAGTTGATCCGCGTTCAATTTTACAAGGTGACTATATGGCACTGGCTTATGAGTTAAATTTACAATCTCTTAAAGCTCTTGCAGGAAGTGAGAGTGAGGCTCTAGATCAGGTAATTTTTAATCATTCTTCTGTTCCAGCAAAAGTTATTTTGGATTCACAAAATCGCGTAGTTCGTACAATTTTAGATATTAACAATTCATTTGCTGGGCAAAGTTTAATTTTAAAAAATCCTGAAAATCGTTTACAGGCTTTATATCCCGCTTCACGAAGTTTCTTGTTTGCCGAAGGTCTAGCCCAATGCTATCAGAAAGCAAAGTATGCTGAATTTAAGGTAAATACAAAAGGAGAGGCGATTCTGTTTGATTTGCGAGGAGAGGGGCTTCAACCATTAAATTGCAAACAGCAAAAGAACTGGTGGGAAGGAACGATTTAGGATTTATAAAATGATAAAAGCCCGTCAATGCGGGCTTTTTTTATTCTAAGAATAAATTAGGCAACTTGAACAGGAATACAATTCGCTGTGTGGTTGACTGTATTATTTGGGTTAGCATAGACCAAACGTGGTTTATGAATATTTGCTTCAGCTTCAGTAAAATCACCAAATGTAGCAATAATCACTAAATCACCGACATCTGCTTGATGTGCAGCGCCACCATTTACTGAAATAATTCCAGAGTTATCTTCACCACGAATCGCATAGGTCGTGAAGCGTTTGCCATTGGTTACATTCCAAACATGAATTTCTTCATATTCACGAATACCAGCTAAGTCCATCAATACGCCATCAATTGCACAAGAACCTTCATAGTGAAGTTCAGCATGGGTTACAACTGCGCGGTGAATTTTGCATTTTAATAAACGAGATAGCATGGCTAGCGTCTCCTGAGTAGACCTAAGAGTAAGATCTTATGGTGAAATCTTTAGCTTTTGCTGTTGGCAAAGTGGCTGATGCGCATTTTGCTCCTAAAAAAGCAAGATAGCAAGCTTGATTGTTCAACAATTTAAGTTGGTTTATACGCATTAATTTGATTCATGGCCTGTGGAACTTGTCCTTGAACAAGTAATTTCACTTTAGAAAGGGCATGATCAATTGCTGCATCCATCAGACTTTGTTCACTACTTGGTGCTTTCCCAAGTACATGACCTGAAACTCGCTCTTTTGAGCCAGGATGTCCGATACCAATACGTAAACGATGAAAATTTGGACCAATATGAGGGACAATGTCACGTAAACCGTTATGACCACCATGTCCTCCGCCTGTTTTTAGACGAATTACACCAGGGTTCATATCAAGTTCATCATGAGCAATCAAAATTGCTTCAGGAGCAATTTGATAAAATTTTGCAAATGGAACTACACTTTGTCCAGAACGGTTCATAAATGTAGTGGGTAGAAGTAGACGGACATCGTGTCCTTCTATATTACCACGTCCGCTGATTCCGTGAAATTTCGGATCATTTTTTAATGTAATGCCATATTTATTAGCAAGCTGTTCAATGAACCAAAAGCCTGCATTATGGCGGGTTTGGGCATATTCTGAACCAGGATTGCCCAAACCAACAATTAGCGAAATATTTGACACTAATCTACGCCTTTCAACACTTATGCGCGTTTGAAGTCAGCGTGCATAGGAGTGTTTTTAGCTGGGTGACGTTGTAACGCTTGGATTTTAACGTTTTCAACTTTGTCGCCAACTTGGATTTCTATAACTTCTTCAAAGAAAGCATTGTTTTCTAAAGCTTTTACAAGCTGACGAAGTTCTAAAGTAATAGCTACAGGCTCAGCATTGCCACCATAAATGATAGCTGGAATTAATGCTTCGTGACGAAGGCGGCGGCTCGCACCTTTCCCTTGTTTGTCTTCAGCACGCGCTTGAGCGTTTAATACGAAGTTTGACATGAGTAAATCCTCATTAAAGTTAAATAGACTAAACTTGCGACCAGTTTAGTGATAGAAAACCCCAGCCAAGGCCAGGGTTCATAAAAGCTGCGGTATTATAAACTATCGAACATCGCACTGATAGATTCTTCGTTATTAATACGACGAATCGTTTCAGCAACCATGCTAGCAACAGAAACCTGACGGATTTTGCCCAAGGTTAATGCTTCTTCAGAAAGAGGAATAGTGTCAGTGACAACTAATTCATCAATAACTGAATTACGTAAGTTTTCAATAGCCTTGCCAGAAAGTACAGGGTGAGTTGCGTATGCAACCACACGGCGTGCACCAAATTGCTTAAGCGCATCAGCTGCTTTACACAATGTACCGGCAGTATCAACCATGTCATCTACGATAACGCAATCACGATCTTTTACGTCACCAATTAAATGCATAACTTGCGATTCATTGGCTTTTTGACGACGTTTATCAATAATTGCTAAATCGATGTCACCCATCTGTTTGGCAACGGCACGAGCACGTACTACGCCACCAACGTCAGGAGAAACCACCATAAGGTTATCATGCGATTGTTGACGTAAGTCAGCAAGCAAAGCAGGAGTACCATAGATGTTGTCGACTGGAATATCGAAGAAACCCTGAATTTGGTCAGCATGTAAGTCAATCATTACGACACGATCAATACCAACAGTGGTAAGCATGTCTGCAACAACTTTAGCTGTAATCGGCACACGTGCAGAACGTGGGCGACGGTCTTGGCGAGCATAACCAAAATAAGGGATAACGGCTGTAATACGACCAGCACTTGCACGACGCAAAGCATCTGCCATAACCAAGATTTCCATAAGGTTATCATTGGTAGGGGCACAAGTAGGCTGAACGATAAATACGTCTTTACCACGAACATTTTCAGTAATTTCTACTGAAATTTCTCCATCAGAAAAGTGACCGACTGATGCAGCACCTAGAGGGATATGTAAGTGACTTACGACTTTTTGAGCGAACTGTGGATGAGCATTTCCACTAAAAACGACAAGATTGGGCATGAAGCACCCTTGGCGGTTGGTATGTAATTAAATAGATGGCAGGGGCGGCTGGATTCGAACCAACGGATGCCGAGATCAAAACCCGGTGCCTTACCACTTGGCGACGCCCCTAATGCGGCAGAACTTTAATATTTTTGCAATGCAATGTCAAGATGAATCAACAAAAAGCATAGCAATTAAGTCTGTCTTTAAAATAAGAGAATGGCAGGGGCGGCTGGATTCGAACCAACGGATGCCGAGATCAAAACCCGGTGCCTTACCACTTGGCGACGCCCCTAAATTCGATGATATATATGATGGCAGGGGCGGCTGGATTCGAACCAACGGATGCCGAGATCAAAACCCGGTGCCTTACCACTTGGCGACGCCCCTAATATAATCATCATTACAGGTGAGGTTGGCAGGGGCGGCTGGATTCGAACCAACGGATGCCGAGATCAAAACCCGGTGCCTTACCACTTGGCGACGCCCCTAA
>NZ_KB849780.1:434144-2196106 GCF_000368965.1 Acinetobacter calcoaceticus DSM 30006 = CIP 81.8 | reverse complement strand
CATCATTACAGGTGAGGTTGGCAGGGGCGGCTGGATTCGAACCAACGGATGCCGAGATCAAAACCCGGTGCCTTACCACTTGGCGACGCCCCTAACGTGTAACCTTAAAATGATTAAGAGGAGATTCTTTTAAACTATTTACCAAGTAAGATTTACATGGTGAATGTTTAAGAATTTCATCAATATTCATTTCATTCGTTACTTCAATAAAAACACAAGCACCTGTACCTGTAAGCTTTGCTTGACCAAACTGATCTAAATATTGCATTGCTTCTTCTACTTCAGGGTATAACTGTCGGGCCAATGGCTCAAAGTTATTTCCAAAATTAGAAGGTTCTAACTGATAGGCGCAAAATTTAGTGGTCTTAGAGTCTCTTGTCAATGTTTTTTGTGAAAAAAGCAATTGAGTGCTGATAAAACAATCAGGTTTTAAAATAATGAACTGTTTTTGATCTAAGTCTATGAATGATAAATGTTCACCAATACCTTCAGCCCATGCATTTTTACCATAAATAAAAATAGGAACGTCGGCACCGAGCTTTACGCCATAGTCTGCAAGTTGTTCTTTATTTAGACCACATTCCCATAATTGATTTAACACAATCAGGGTTGTGGCAGCGTTGGATGAACCTCCGCCCAGACCTGCACCCATTGGAATATTTTTTTCAATTTTGATGTTTAGGCCGCAGAATTTTTTTGCATGCGGTCTTAGTATTTGAGCAGCCCGATAAATCAGATTTTCTTCAGGTCGAACTTCACTCAATCCATCAATTTCGATTTGTTCATCTAAAGTCGGTGTAAATATCATCCAGTCATATAAATCAATGAGTTGGAAAATGGTTTGTAATTCATGATAACCATTTTCACGACGTCCTGTAATATGTAAAAACAGGTTGAGCTTAGCTGGAGAAGGGACTCGAATCATAGATTTATATAATTAGACTTAGCGGTTTTGGATGACCATTGTAATACGGTTTTCTTTATCTTCAGCAAGAGCTTGCTTTAAAACCAGTTTGTTTGGCAAAGTTTGTTCACCATCATAACTGAAATTAACTGTCCAGCCGTCTTCAATGAGTTGGTTTACACGATTTTCATTATCTTTACTAATTTGAGCACTTAAAGTTGCAGGTTTAGCCAAAATCCAGCTCGTTAAATGAGTAATGGGTGCTTGCCAACCAGTTGCACGCTCTAAAAGTTCTTCTGGAGAGGCGGCAGTAATTAACCCTGTTTTAGCACTATTTAACTTCACTTCACCAGGTTTACCCTGAATTTGGGTTTTTCCTACACCTAAAATGCCGCTTAATTCAATATCAAAATTATCTTGTTGTTGAACCCATGTGAAAAATGCACTACCGGTTTGCTGTGGTGTGCGAACCCCAATCTTACCTTGTAAATTAAAGTGTTTTTCGTCTTGAACTTGCTGGGTAACCGCGGGTTTAGGTTGAGTAAAATGCTGACAACCGGTTAGAAATAATACACTTGATCCACAGATCGCTGTGCACAGTTGGGCAAATTTGCTCATATATTTAACTCTTTTTTGCAGATGTAGGTAAAATTAACGCATCAAGCTGTTGTAATTGTGGATCATTGGCATGTTTTTGTTTCAGTTGTTGTAACACAGCGCTAAATTGAGTTAATGATCCTTGCATATACAATGCTTTAGCATAACGAACGCCAATATTTACATTATGGCTGAGTTCATAAGCTTTGCCTAAAGCTTCGGCTGCACCTTCATAATCATTCTGTAAAAATGCAATATAGCCAAGCGTATCTAGAATTGAGGCCTGTTCTGGCGCATATTCTAAGGCTTGTTCTGCATATTGACGTGCTTCTTTCAACCTACGGTTTTGTAAGGCTAGTGTATAGGCATATGCATTTAGATAAGTTGGGCTATTAGGTTCAAGTTGTAATAATTGCTTTAATGTTTTGTCGAGTTTATCGCGGTCAGTATATGGATCAAGTAATAAAACTTCTGCGTAAATGAGTTCCGGATCATCCGGTAAATTCTTTATCGCTTCATCTAATAAATTTAAGGCAGCTTTTTTATTGCCCATTTTCTTTAAAATTTCAGCTTGAGCTTGATATAAGAAACTTGCATGTTGAGGGTAATTTACGCGTTCTTGAGTGAGGAACCGTAAAGCATCGTGTAAATTATCCTGCTTATCATAAATCGCAATCAGATTACGTCTTGAAACAACGTATAAACTGCCATCAACTAAGCGATAGTAAGCTTTTGCTGATTCATAATGCTGTTTGCGTTCTGCATTAATCGCTAAGTAGTAATAAGCTTCATTTTGGTATTTTGCAGAGTTTCGTAGGTCAACAAGATATTGTTCTGCTTTGTCATATTGTTTTAAATCAATGCTGGTTAAACCTGCAATAAACAATGCTTCTTCAGCTTTGGGATTAGCCTCTATAACATTTTCAAGCTTTTCTAAAGCGAGTTGAGATTGATTAATTTGTATGAGATAGCGGATTTCAGCCAAACGAATATCTAAATTTTTCTTATATTTACGGCTAGACTTTGCATACCATTTAAGTGCACCTTCTTGATCGCTAAGAGCAATGAGTAGGTTTGCTTTCATTAAAATAAAGCTCGTCACTTTAGGACGTCGGCGTAGTGCCTTGTTAATGTTGGTTAGAGCGGATTCTAATTGACCATTTTGGGCTTCTAAATTGGCGATGAGCGCTAAAATAGAAGGGTTGTCTTTTTCAGAGCTAGAACGTAAAGCTGTTAATAATACTTCTCGATCTTGAGCATTTTCTGGGGCAATACTCGCTAAAATTTGTTCTAAATCGGCAGTAGGATCTATTTTTAAAATTTTATCTAATGTTTCAGCGGCAAGCTGGTATTCATGTGTTTTTAAAGCAATATGGGACAAATAGAATAAAGCAGGTACATCTTTGGGTTCTTGAGCTACCCAATGTGTAGCAATGTTTAAAGCGGCTTGAAAATCATTATATTCAAGCGCAACATCTAAAGCTCGTTGTTTAATTGAAGTAGAGTTACTTTTGATTGCGAGTACTGTGTAATTGTGCAAAGCGTTAGGAATGTCATCATAAGCCAGAGCAAATTCAGCGACCATAGTTTGCTCTAATGCCTGATCAAATGAATGCACGGCATAGGTCTCTTGCACAGGGCGTGCATAGACATGCGAGGACATGCTACCTAACAATAAGAATGTGGTAGAATACTGTCTTATCGAAGCACCGTTAAAATTAATACGGCTATTCATTTGACGCAATTTTTATTGATCCAAAGTAATGCTTTTTATGACACCGATGTTGCACAATAGCATAAATTTAGCGAAATGATGATCTGATATGTCTTTCTTTGCATTGGGTGTCAACCATCAAACAGCTTCTGTCGAACTCCGCGAACAAATTGCTTTCAATGCAGAGCGATTAAGTCGTTTGCTTGCCGAACAAAACCATCACCAAAGCTTAAAGGATTTGGTGGTTGTCTCGACGTGTAACCGTACAGAAGTTTATGCCATGGCGGAAAATGCCGAAAGCCTTCTGAAATGGTTAGCTGATGCCAATAATATTGATGTAAAGCACTTAATTCATCATGTTTATCGTTACGAGAACACGCAGGCAATTACACATTTAATGCGAGTAGCGAGCGGCTTAGACTCTCTCATGCTAGGTGAGCCGCAAATTTTAGGGCAGGTTAAAAGTGCTTTGGCATTGTCTAAAGAAGCCCAAGCGGTCTCTCCTGAATTAAACAGTGTTTTTGAATATGCTTTTTATGCAGCTAAACGTGTACGTTCCGAAACTGCGGTGGGCAGCCATGCCGTTTCGATGGGGTATGCAGTTGCACAATTAGCTTTACAGGTTTTTAGTAAGCCCGAAAAACTTACTGTGATGGTTGTTGCTGCGGGTGAAATGAATAGCTTGGTTGCTAAACATTTGGCTGAAATGGGCGTCGCCAAAATTATTATTTGTAATCGTAGCCGTGAGCGTGCTGACCAATTGGCTCAAGAGATTTCACATCAGGTTGAAGTTGAAATTATTGATTTTTCAGCATTGGCTGAAAACTTGTATCGTGCTGATGTGGTGTCGAGTTGTACTGGTAGTTTATATCAAGTGATTGCTTATCCTGATGTTAAGGCCGCATTAAAGAAACGTCGCTATCAACAAATGTTAATGGTTGATTTAGCTGTGCCCCGTGATATAGATCCTAAAGTTGAAGCGCTTGATGGCGTCTATTTGTATGGTGTTGATGATTTACAAAGTGTGATTGAGGAAAACCTCGCTCAACGTCGTCAGGCAGCTGTTGAAGCGGAAGTGATGGTGAATAAATTAGCTACCCAGCTTATTACTCATCAAAAAGTTAAAGAGGCGGGCAGTACAATTCATGCTTATCGCCAACATAGTGAAGAAGTTAGCCAACAAGAGCTGACGCATGCTTTAGAGGCTTTGCAACATGGTGAGAATGCTGAGCAAGTATTACAGCAATTCGCGCATCGTTTGACGCAAAAGCTTATGCATCCAACATCTATCTTGCTACGCGAAGCTGCCAAGGCCGAAAATCCTGATTATTTTGAATGGTTACAACAGCATTTACAGGATGTGTTTGATCATGAGCGTAAGTCAAAACATTAAGACAAGAGTCTTAAACTAATTTGTTTGGTTAATTCATTAAGCTGTTGTCTTAAATTTCGTGATTCAATTAGAGAAATCGGCGATTTAAGTTTCTGACGTAAATATCTTTCTTTTAGGCCTAAAGCATATTCTTGGGCTAATTTATCGGCCACTTCTGGTGCCTGCGTTAATGCCTGAATATTGGTTCTTTGCATAATATCGGCAATTTCATGGCAATAGCTGCTACAAGCACCTAAAACATAATATGTTGCCAGCTCTTGGTCATCTGGTAAGTCATCAAAAATACGATTTAAAATTGCCAGTACTTTTGCTAATAATTCATCTTGATGAATATAGGCACGTAACCCTTCAAAATGAATATAAAGAAAAGGGTGGTGCATCAAAATTGCAATTGCAAAGTCTTCATCTTTAGTATGAATGTTAAATGAGAGCGAGGCATCATGGCTGATTTGTGGTGTAAAACGTTTACCCAGTCCGAGTTTTTCACGGAAAGATTGATTGAGTAAATAACGGAACGAACCCTGTTTGGGTAATAGTTCAGTCAGTTCTCGGAGTTCTCCCATGACCAAGCTTTTGCCTTCAGGGGTACTGATGTCATGTTGACCTGTTAAATGGGCAAAGACAAAATCAGACAAAAGAGGGGACTGTTGTAGTAGTTTTTGGAAATTTTCAAGCCCTTCACGACGGATCAGAGAGTCGGGATCGTGGTCATTCGGTAGTACGAAAAATTTGAGTTCGCGTCCATCATTGAGTAATGGTAAAGCAATTTCTAACGTTCTGCGTGCTGCTTTTTGACCTGCAGCATCACCGTCAAAAGCAATGGTAATACGGCTATTTTGTTTAAATAAAATATTAAGATGTTCTGTATTACTTGCAGTTCCTAAAGTCGCTACAGCCCCTGTAATGCCATATTGCTGTAATGCAATGACATCCATATAGCCTTCAACCATTAACCAGTCGCTAGATTTAAGTTTTCTACCTTCATAAAGCCCGTAAAGTAGCTGATTTTTATGGAAGACCTCTGAGTCAGGTGAGTTAATGTATTTTGGCTTGATCTCATCATTTAAGGCACGCCCACCAAAACCAACGACGCGGCCTTTCGGGTCTCGAATCGGGAAAATCACACGGTCACGTAATAAGTCAAAATCACGACCATTATCGCTTGAACGGATAAGCCCAAGTTGCTTTAAACCATCAATATCATAAGGAAAAGCTTTCTCTAGGTGTTGCCAATCTTCTGGTGCATAGCCTAAGCGCCAAAATTGAATCGTCTGATTAGTTAAGCCACGTTGTTTAAAGTAGTTTTTTGCCTTTTGACTGTTAGGTAATTGGTGTTCATAGAACTGGGCAATATTTTCCAGTAAGTCATATAAATTACCTTCTTGAACTGGTTCCTCAAAGTTGAAAGGCTGTTCAAATTGGGCAAAAGGGTCATCAAAAAATACCGGTTCAAGCGTGTTGTAGCTTTCATCTATTGGTTGCTGAGGAACCACGGGCTCCGCCGTATTTGCTTTAGCAACTGGCGGCTTTGTAACCTGACGAGTATAAGATAGTTTTTTGTTTTCGGTATTATCTTTGGGTAGTTCGACTCCAGCGCTACTCGATAACTCTTTCATTACATCTATAAAGTTTCGGTTATCAATGTCCATTAGAAAACGGATCGCGTTACCGTTGGCCTGACACCCAAAGCAGTGATAATACTGTTTGTCTCGATAGACATGGAACGATGGAGATTTTTCTTGATGAAAAGGGCAACAGCCGGAATATGTACGTCCCGTCTTTTTCAGTTTCACACGCTGACCAATCAGATCGACAATATCTGTGCGATCTAAAATTTGATCAATCGTATGTTGTGGAATTGCCATAATTCAGATAACCGTATTAAAACTGATGAGAGAGTGACTCAGAATATTCTGACATGATGAGGCAAGATCTATCCAATAAATATTTTAATATTTTATAAAAACAAACAGGCAAGTGATATCACTTGCCTGTTTGTTGATGTTTTTTAAGGCTTAAACTTATTGAGCAGCGTCATCTGCACCTTGTTTCGCCTCATCTGATTGAGAATCAGTTGATGTATCTGTAGAGGTAACAGCAGGAGCCACAGTTGTATTTTCTGCTGCTTGTGGCTCAGGTTTGTCTAATAAACCAAAGCTTAAACGGTTTGTCCAACTACGTTCTGATTTTGGTGCTTCAACTTGTGTTTGCTCTGGCTCAGCAGTTTCTTCTTTATCTGAATTGCCAATTAAACCGAAGCTAACACGATTAAGGAAGCCACGTTTTGGAGCTTCTGATTCACTTGTGCTTTCTGGTGTTGCGGCAGTAGATTCACGGCCAAAAATACCTAAAGTCGCACGGTTAATCCAGTTGCCTTCTTTACGGGCAGCGCGCATGTTAACCGTACCATCTTTTTTCACCAAGTTAGGGTAATTAAGTTTTAAAACTTCAATATATTGTTGTGAAGTCGCTTTATCACCTAATTGGTTATAGCTATATGCCAAAGTCGCTAATGCTTCTGGAACTTGAGGAGTTTGTGGATAATGTTCAATTACCCATTGCGAACGTTCGGCAGCAGCGATCCAAGCTTTACGTTTAACATTAAAACGTGCAGCAGTCATTTCATTTTCAGCAAGTTCTTGTCCAATAAATTTCATGCGCTGAGCGGCATCAACAGAATATTGGCTACTTGGGAAACGACGAATTAAATCAACAAAATTTTGATAAGCAACTTTTAAATAGCTCACATCACGATGAGATTGTTGCAAAGATGTATAGCGCATCAAACTATCGTAGTTTTGCTCCATATTCGCTACAGCGCGAACATAATAAGCATAATCCACATTTGGATGCTGAGGATTTAAACGAATAAAACGTTCCGCTAAGGCAATCGCGCCTTCATAATCTTTTTGCTTAAATTTCGAATAGAGAAGTTCAAGTTGTGCTTGTTGTGCGTATTGTCCGGTCGGATAATAAGTATCGATTGCTTCTAAAGACTTGGTTGCATCAAGATATTGACCACGGTCAAGCGACTTTTGGGCCTTTTCGAAGTAAGCTTGTTCACTAGATTGTGGGCCACTATCGACCACTTCTTTTTTACTTGGATTGCTGCTACAGCCCACAAATGCAGACGCTAAACCTAAAGATAAGGCAAGCATCGTAATTTTATAACGTGGTAGCGACATAAAAACTCCTCTGTTATGTTGGGCAATGAGCTACAATTGCGCTATTAAACCACTTTTATCTCAATGATCAAATGACTTCAGCACAATCTTCAAACACAAACTTATCTGAAACCGACTTCAATTTACTTGAAGATTCTGAGGATGCAGATAACCATACTTCTGATACAACTGCAACACGTTTATCGTTGCAAGTTCAGCTAGATGAAAGCTATCTGGGACAACGTATCGATCAGGTAGCAGCCTTGGTGTGGAATGAGTTTTCACGTGAAAAGCTTAAACAATGGTTGAAGGATGGCCATCTGTTGGTGAATGGTAACATTGTCAAGCCAAAGCACCGTTGTGAAGGGACCGAACTGCTTACACTCGAAGTTGAGCTCGAAGCTCAGACCACGAGCCAACCTGAAAACATTCCACTTAATATTGTCTATGAAGATGACGACATTTTAGTCATCAATAAACCAGTCGGTATGGTGGTGCATCCAGGGGCTGGCAATAGTTCTGGAACTTTAGTTAATGCTTTGCTTTACCACTTTCCAAAATTGTCGGAACTTTCTCGCGCTGGTTTAGTACATCGTATTGATAAAGACACCAGCGGTTTGTTAGTCGTTGCTAAGAGCCTTGAGGCACAATTTTCTTTAAGTAAACAGTTGGCAAATAAATCGGTTTACCGTGTATACGACTTAGTTGTTTATGGAAATATTATTGCTGGCGGTACTATTGATGAACCTATCAAACGTCATCCAGTTGACCGTGTGAAAATGGCGATTTTACCGGGTGGGCGCGATGCAGTGACCCATTACAATGTAAAAGAACGCTTTAGAGATTTTACTCGTGTACAAGCTCGTCTTGAAACAGGTCGAACTCATCAGATTCGTGTGCATTTTAGTTATATCGGTTATGGACTGATCGGCGATCAGATTTATATGAATCGTGTACGTGTACCTGCAGGGGCGTCTGAATTACTCATTGACACTTTACGTGGTTTTAAACGCCAAGCGTTGCATGCAGCTAAATTGGGCTTAAAACATCCTCGTACTGGTGAAGAAATGCTATTTGAAGCGCCGTGGCCTGAAGATTTTACACATTTAGTGAATGTGTTACGTTCAGAAAACGCTGCATATTAAGGATGCGTATATGGAATTTGTTCAAGGATTACCTCAAGGTGTATTTGTAGGGCAGACACGTGTTCAACATCCTTTGGCATTGCCAAAGGATCAACTTGAGTTGTCTGGCTTTAATCTGGCTTTACATGTCAACGATGAGGCACAACGTGTTCAGCAACATCGCATGATATTGTTAGATGAGTTTGCCCAGTTCGGTGTTAAAAAAATGACATGGATGACTCAAACACATAGTACGATTTGCCATACAGTAAATGAACAAATTCCTTTTAAGGCATTAATCGGTGATGGTTTGGTCACTCAAACCAAAGGTCATGCTTTAATGATGATGACCGCTGATTGTTTACCTGTCGTGTTAGGAAATGCCGAAGGTACGGAAGTCGCAAACTTGCATGCGGGTTGGCGCGGTTTAGCTGGCGGCATTATTGAAAATACAGTTGCTGCTATGCAGAACCCTCCAACTTGGGCATGGTTAGGAGCTGCGATCAGCCAACCTTGTTTTGAAATTGGGGCCGAAGTAAAGGCTGCTTTTTGTGATAAATATCCAGAGTTAGAAACAGCTTTTGTTGAGGGGGCCGCTCCAAATAAATTTCATGCAGATTTATATGCAATTGCGCGTTTTATTTTGCAGATTCTAGGTGTAAAACAGGTTTTAGGTGGAGATCAATGTTCTTATCAACAGAGCGATGATTATTTTTCTTATCGCCGTGATGCGAAGACTGGACGTATGGCTACCTTTGTTTTTATATAAGCTTTATAAACATAATTAAATTTACTCTCTTATTTTGTCGTAATTAAGCAGAATAAGAGAGTTTTTATTGAGTTTGAATATATTACGATTGTGAATCGTATTGAAACGCTTGTATTTCATATTTATAGATGTAGGTTTAGCAAGCGCTAATAAAATGATAAAATAGAAAAAATCGCTCAAAATTTTAATCTTATGTCTTTGCCTGAAAAACATCTCTCTATTGTTTACCACAGTCCATATGGTCATACCGCCAAGGTAGCTTTCGCTATTGCTGCTGGTGCAGAGGTGATGGGGGTAAAAGTACATCTAATGAATATTGAACATATTGATTGGGATGCGCTTGATACATCACAAGGCATTATTTTCGGATCTCCTACCTATATGGGAAGTATGACTGCCGACTTTAAAAAGTTTATGGACAGTACTTCTAAGCGTTGGAAAGAGCGCTTATGGCAAGGCAAGCTTGCGGCTGGCTTTGCAAATTCGGGCGGATTGAGTGGCGATAAACTAGCGGTATTACAACAATTAAATATTTTTGCCATGCAACATGGTATGTTGTGGTCAGGTTTACCTTTAATGACCACAGGGCATAGTGAAAAAGATTTAAACCGATTATCGAGTTGTTTAGGCTTAATGACACAATCAGATAACGCCCCTGTTGAAGTTACTCCCCCACAAGGTGACTTGGATACAGCTAAATGGTTTGGTGAATATATTGCTGGACTGCTTTATCGAATAAGTTAAAATAAGTTTTTGATTTTATTTTAATAAATATTTAGTTTCTACTCTAATTACAAAAACGTTGTATTTTTTTTGTGCTTTTTTGATTATTTTTTACCAAATGGTTTATTTGGACAATGATGTCCAAAACTTAATAAATAAAAAAATGGAATAATCATGAAAATTTTTTTAACAGCTCTTTGTCTAAGTTGGGCTACTTTAAGCTATGCCAATTTAGAACCTGCAAATCTTGTTCCACTCACTGATTCAGAACTTTCTAAAGTTGAAGCTCAGGCACTATTTTCATTTACCTATACAGACCCAAAACAAGCTGATGCTTCGATGAATCAGCAAAATATTGGCTTTTATAAATTAGGTTTAGAGGCAAATCTTGAACTAAATGCCAATGTTAATAAGTTGCAATTAGGATGTGGAGGAGTAAACGGTTTAGGTGGGTGTGATATTGATATTGATAACTTAAGTTTAAGTGGCTTAAGCGATACAAGTGATGGCCGAGCTTCATCTTCGGCTGTTTTTAGTAATCCCTTTATTGAATTTGCAATTAAAAATCCAGACAGCGCAGCTTTAAGAGAAATTAAAGGTTTTCGTTTAAGTGCTGAAAAGGTTATGGGACTGCTGACTATGGGGCTTGAAAATTCAGAAACACCAAATGGAATTAATAGCTTAAGTGGTTACATGAAAATTAAAGATACCACTGGTTTAGCTTATACCGCTGCCCGTAATATGTCTTATCAAGATACAGGCAAGACCATTGATGGGACTGTTAATGCATGTATCGGGATTTGTATTCCTTTAGGATTTAACTCGTCTGATTATAATTTGCAATTACAACAGACCACTGCACCTATTGTGATCAACGGGCAAGTGATTTCTGGTTCACGAATGAATAATGTCATGCTGAACGGGGTAGCAAATATCGATCAGCTTAATTTCTCTGGAGATCTGAAAGCTTCTATTAATGCAGCACTTGGTCTATTAAATTTACAAAAAAATGTAACGGGCAGCATTACCGGATTAAGAGCAGCACTCACAGTTGATCAAAATTTAGGATTTATTCATAAAATTGAATTAAACAATCCTTTCTCACTTTCTTTGCAAGGCCAACAAATATTTTGGCCAGGTGCAGATGCAGCAGCAGAACGGGGGTGGTGGATGGCTTTTGATGATGAAATTGATATTGGCAATGTTACGCCAAGTAAACAAATTGAAATAACTAATGATGTTTTAAAGCAGGTGGTAGGTCCAATTAGTGGTTATTTAACTGCAAACCCAGTGAGATGTAATCTTTTAAATTGTTTGTTTGGTGAAGACTTAGCAGTTGGTGAGGTTAAATTACCCAATACGATTGTGAATTTTCCATTGAAAGATTTACAACTTAAAAATCAATCTTTTGCGCCAAACTGTTATGGCAATTTAAAATTCTGCTAAATTCAAAGTGACATAAAAAAACCTTTAAAGTTAACTTTAAAGGTTTTTTTATTACTTATGAAATATACGAGCTTTATCACGTTGCCAGTCACGGTCTTTTTCAGTTGCACGTTTGTCGTGAAGCTGTTTACCTTTCACAAGCGCAATTTCAAGTTTAACCAAGTGACCTTTCCAGTAACACGCCAAAGGAACACATGAGTAACCTTTTTGGTTAACTGCGCCCATTAGGTGTTCAAGCTGACGTCGGGAGAGCAATAACTTACGGGTGCGTGTTGCTTCAGGTACCACATGGGTCGAAGCCGATAATAAAGGCTGAATTTGTGAGCCAAGTAAAAATGCTTCGCCATTCTTGAAAATGACATAACTTTCCGTCAAAGTCATACGCCCAGCACGTAAGGATTTTACTTCCCAACCTTGAAGTGACATACCCGCTTCAAATTTTTCTTCGATAAAATAATCATGACGGGCACGTTTATTTTGTGCGATTGTTCCGCCATTGTGTTTTTTCACTACTGTTGCTTTCGCCATAATTCAAACTTCCACAATTATGCCTATTGTGCCGTAAACTGATGCTAAGGTGAAGTTTTTCCTGCACATGAATATTTCGCCTCATGTATAACTTTTGCTAAAATAGGTTCACAATACAATTAGAGTACTAGCGGATGTCTAAAACGCGTGTAATTTATCCTGGAACATTTGACCCCATCACGAATGGACACGTTGATTTAGTTACTAGAGCATCAAGAATGTTTGATGAGGTTGTAGTAGCAATTGCAATTGGACATCATAAGAACCCCTTGTTCAGTCTAGAAGAAAGAGTTGAACTGGCACAATCATCTTTAAGCCATCTATCAAATGTTGAATTTGTAGGCTTCGATGGTTTACTGGTTAATTTTTTCAAAGAACAAAAGGCAACCGCAGTACTTCGTGGTTTAAGAGCGGTTTCTGATTTTGAATATGAATTTCAACTTGCCAATATGAACCGTCAACTTGACCCACATTTTGAAGCGGTGTTTTTAACACCATCTGAGCAGTACTCTTTTATTTCTTCGACATTGATTCGGGAAATTGCTCGTTTAAAAGGGGATGTAACCAAGTTTGTTCCGCAAGCTGTGGTTGAGGCCTTTGAACGTAAACATCAACAAGGTTGGTAACGTGTCGTTATATATCACCGATGAATGCATAAACTGTGATGTTTGTGAACCAGTTTGCCCGAATGAAGCAATTTTCATGGGTGAAGTGATTTATGAAATTCATCCAGATTTGTGCACTGAATGCGTTGGTCATCATGACCAACCACAATGCCAATTGTTTTGTCCTGTAGATTGTATTCCTAAAGATCCAGAGCATGAGGAAACGGAAGAACAGCTATTCGACAAATATAAAAAATTAATTGCTCAAAAAAGCACGAGCAATTAGTAAATAAATTTGTTAATATGCGCCCCTGAAGTGAGCTGGATGGTCGCTGCTGTGGAGGTCTTCGTGACTGAAGCAGGGGAGGAAAGTCCGGGCTTCATAGGGCAGGGTGCCAGGTAACGCCTGGGCGGTGAAAGCCGACGGAAAGTGCAGCAGAGAGTAGACCGCCTCATTCGTGAGGTAAGGGTGAAAGGGTGCGGTAAGAGCGCACCGCGTGTCTGGCAACAGTTCACGGCATGGTAAACCCCACCAGAAGCAAGACCAAATAGGAATCCTGAGGTACGGCCCGTACTGGATTCGGGTAGGTCGCTTGAGCGTATGAGTGATTGTACGCCTAGAGGAATGACCATCCTCGACAGAACCCGGCTTATAGGCTCACTTCACCTAATTTATTTAAAATTTTTCTTGACGTGCATTAAAGAAACTAAGATAATGCGCGCACAGTTTAAGGCTATGTAGCTCAGTTGGTTAGAGCACCGCACTCATAATGCGGGGGTCACAAGTTCAAGTCTCGTCATAGCCACCATTTTATAGACCACGCTCCTGCGTGGTCTTTTTTTATGCTTATTTTCTGATTAAACACAGTTTGTGAAGACCAACTTTATAATGATGAGATGTTTTTTGATTTTTCATTGGCTTATTTATATTTAAAAAAATTATTCCCGTTAGCTTAAGGCAATAAGCATCTTAATTGCAGGTGGTATTGGGTATTACCATTCTTATCTCAAATAGATGAGCTCGTAGCACGTGGGGCAGAGGCTTACGGTGAGCTTGAACATGCAGCTTTGTTAGATGAGCTAAAATAGAGCATACAGAGCATGTGTTCAGCTATGTTGAAGCAGAAAGTTGTGTGCTTAACTTAGGCGAATTAATTTCATTACAATCTAAAGAAATACATGTCTATGTATGTGGACTGAAACCAATAATTGATGCTGTGATTAATTGTTGTAATAAGCATTGTTACCTTGATGAATACATTCATTGGGAACGACTTGCTTCAACAGTTCCAGAAGATGGAGAGGCTTTTACAGACGTACTTGGCAAGTCTAATCAAGAAATGAAGTCAAAAGTAACTAGTCAATTTTACAAGTGATCAAAACATTAAATATTGATGTGGAATGCTTATGTCGTGAAGGCGTATGTGGTACATGTGAAACTGTTATTTTGGATGGTGAAGTAGAGCATTTCGATCAATACTTAAGTGATGCAGAAAAGGCTTCACAGAAGAGCATGATGATTTGTGTATCTAGAGCTAAAGATAAAAAACTGGTATTAGATTTTTAATACATTTCTTTGGTCGATCAATTATTTAAAATATAAATTTGCTAAAAAATGAACAAACAAAGGTGATCTGAATCTTATTTGTTCATTTGATGGAATTTAATGATTTTGAACTCTTGACCTGTTCTGTAGAACTATAGATAATGCGCACACAGTTTACGGCTATGTAGCTCAGTTGGTTAGAGCACCGCACTCATAATGCGGGGGTCACAAGTTCAAGTCTCGTCATAGCCACCATTTTAAAAACCATGCTCATGCATGGTTTCTTTTTGTCTTTTTTTACTCATTAAAATGTTTTTCAATCATATCGAGTGTTTTTGGGCTTTGATAAAAAGGAGCTAAAATCGCTTGAAGTAACGGCTCTAAAATACCGTGCTCATTAAAGACATTCATGACTTTAGGGTAAAAACGTAAAGCTTCAGTTTGTAAATCGGTTTCGGTTAAACCAATCTCACTTAATACTTCAAATAAACTCTCGTCTTTGTAAAATTCATAAAAAACTTCTACGCCATACAAAATAAGATCTTGCATAAATTGTGACTGGCGTAATTCTTTCCAATATTCGTAAATTAAAACAAAGAACTCTTCAACATCAAGAGGAGTTAACTGTTTCATAAACTCATACATTTTTTTATGTCTAAGATCTTCCCAGACATGTCGTATAAGACTTTCTAAATCTTCAGTCGACAAAAGACTTAATTCTGTGAGTTGCTCGTGAATAAAGCTGGCAATCCAAGTTTCAAGTTTATGCTCAAGACGTTGTTGTTGTAAAAAAGAGAATTTTTTGAGTTTATGTTGCCATTCAAAATGATAGTCATCTACTCTAGATGCATTTAGAAATTTTGGTATTTTCTGTTCTAAGGTCGAGGTCGCAATATATTGGCAAAGTTGTTGAACGGCGGGGCTAGTTCTTAAAAACTGGTTGAGATAATGAGGAATATGTTCCATTTCTAAAAATTTGGAGAGCCACATTTCAAATTGGTGGTCAGATACCAAATCTTGTAGCTGAATTGGAGACTTCATAGCAGACAGATAAATACGCTGCGCAATTTCCCCAATAAACTCAAGTAAACCAGCACCTAGCTGCATTTCAAAAGCATAGCGTTTCACAACGGCTTGTAGTTGCTCTAAATCCACCACTTCATTAAGCTTGATTTCGTCAGCATGTTGCATAAAGAGTTGAATGAACTGCTGGAAATAAATAGGTGAGTTTTCTATAGATAATTGTTTTTTGAAAAATTCCACCTGCTCAAGCAAAAGTGCTTGAGCAAGTGCTGTGGTTTTTGATGAGTTTTTCTGCTCAGTCATTCGCTGTCCAACCGTTGACAATCGGATAACGTCGTTCACGACTAAATGCACGAGAAGTAATTCTCGGCCCAATCGCGCCTTGACGACGTTTATATTCATTACGATCAACTAACCGGATAACTTTTTCAACTACTTCTTTATCAAAACCTTTGGCAATAATATCTGCCTGACTTAAATCTTCTTCAATGTATGCGTAAAGAATGGCATCTAATACATCATATGCAGGTAAAGAGTCTTGGTCTTTTTGGTCTGGGCGAAGTTCTGCTGAAGGTGGACGAGTAATAACACGTTCAGGAATAACAGGAGTTTCACTTAAGCTATTACGGTATTTAGCTAATTCAAACACGATCGTTTTATAAACATCTTTTAGAACAGCAAAACCACCAACCATATCACCATAAAGTGTACAGTAGCCAACTGAAAGTTCAGACTTGTTGCCAGTAGCGAGTACTAAATTACCAAATTTATTTGATAAACCCATGAGTAATGTGCCGCGTGCGCGCGCTTGTAAATTCTCTTCGGTTGCATCTGCTGGTGAGTTGCCAAAGAAAGGATACAAGGTTTGCATAAAGCTATTTACAACTGAATGTATTTCAGCAATACCGAAAGTCACACCCATACGACGAGCTTGTTCTGCTGCATCTTCAACACTAATTTGAGAAGTGTAGGTATAAGGCATCATTACTGCTTGTACTTTTTCTGCACCGATTGCATCAACAGCAATAGCTAATGTAAGGGCAGAGTCAATACCGCCAGATAAACCTAAAATTACACCAGGGAAGCCTGAACGCTCGACGTAATCACGTGTGGCCAGAACTAACCCTTGATAGATCTCTGCAAAAGTTTCTAATGCAGGAGCAGATTCAGTGACTTTAAATGATTTATTTTTATGGTCAAATTCAGCAATATAAAGGTCTTCTTTAAAGCTTGGTGCTTGTAAAGCAATTTCACCATTTTTGTTACTGACAAAACTTGTGCCATCAAAAATTAAATCGTCTTGTCCACCCACTTGGTTAACGTAAACAATATTTAGATGAAGTTGTTTTGCAAGTTCACTTAAGGTTTGTGTACGGTGTTGTGGTTTACCGACTTCATATGGTGATGCATTGAGTACAAGAACAGTATCAACATTTAATTGGCTTAACTGTTTTACGGTATTAATTGACCAGATATCTTCACAGATCAATACGCCAAACTTATGTCCAAGATATTCAAACACCAAATGTTGATGGCCTTTTTGGAAATAACGTTTTTCATCAAAGACGCCATAGTTTGGTAAATTGTGTTTGTTAAAAACACCCAAAACTTGACCGTCTTTCATGACAGCAGCAGAATTATAACGTTGACCATCTTCTGTCTGGTTCACAAATCCGAAAACCATGACAATATCTTTAACTTCAGCAAGTTGAGCAAAAGCCTTTTGCATACGTTTATTTAAATTTGGACGTAACAGTAAGTCTTCAGCTGGATAACCAATAACAGAAAGCTCGGGAAAAATAATCAGGTCAGCATCTTGTTTTTTCGCCTGATTCACTTGCTCAATCATCTTTTTGGTGTTTGAGTCAATATTGCCAATATGCGGAGAAAACTGAGCAAGGGCAACTTTAAAACTTTTCATTCAAACCTAATCCTAGATCATAACGAATATAGATACACACAGTGTTGATTTTTATAGATATAATTTTTCAACGATGTGTATGATACGATAGTAAACAATTAAAATAGTAAACAAAAATGTCAAGATCAATAATATATACCAATCACATATTTTCTGCGTAAAAATAACGAGATTTTCTGTATAGAATAGAAACAGGCTTCATTATTTTTATTGTTTGTATACTGCCTTATCACAAGCCAATTTGGAATAAGCGCGTTATATTTTTTTCAATAATTTGAATTAAGTAAGCGTGATTTTCTTGTTTAGGTAAGTATTTCTGATTTATAAGAATTCTCATTTACATTAAGCAAAAATGTTACGTTCAAAGAAAGACTGATTATTTAGTTACAAATGAAGTTGGGGGGAACAGATAATATTTGGGATTTTCCCAGAACAAATGTCACGGGCAATTTCACCTTGTTGCTCAATGTTATAAGAGCTAAACGCCTTGTGGGGAGAGTAGGTGTATTTATAGGGGTTGTAATTTTTAAAGCTAAGATAATAGGCCGATTGCAGCAATGCACCTTTAAGTAGTACATGAACACCTTTTTGATATTGCATGACATGAGTGAGTTCGTGAATAAAAATACCCTGCATAAATTTAGATTCTAGAGCGTAATTTTCGCTGTAATCGGAGCGATTAACGTAAATATTTCCATTTGGCGCCATAAAAATACCGCAAGACTGCCAAGGAAGATAACGAGTAGCAATAATTTTAGGTTGTTCACAATTGAGCATGTCACCGAAAACGAGTTGTGCTAATACTTTTTCTTGAGCAGTCAGATATCTAATCGGATAGTTTTTTAAGTGACGAAAAATAAAAAGTGTAAGAAGTATAAATTGTTGTTGGGTTGAGCGTTTAAGGGCAGTAAGGGTTAGCATAGCTTTGCCATTAAATGAGTTCATCTATTTCTTTAGGATAGTACAGATTACGCATTATTAAATAAAGAGTCTGATTTACTCATTGGGTATAACTTTAAGAGAGCATTGATTTTATGCTTTTGATTGAAAAAAGTTAAATAGAGGGATAACTCTGCGAGTTTTTATTGTCTAAATTAAAGAAATTGCTCGGAAAAGCAAAAGCCCCAGTTAAAACTGAGGCTTTACGACAACTAAAATCACTACAGCAAATAAGATTAAAGTTGGCATTTCATTAAAGAAGCGCCAGAACCTATGTGATTTATAGTGTGCATTTCCGATAAGTTTTTTACGATAGTAGCCACATACCAAATGGTAGATGACTAATAAAGCGACTAAAGCAACTTTAAGATAAAACCATGTTGCCTGATGGTAATGTCGAGTTGCATCGCCCCATTCGACAAGAAAATGGGCGGTAATTAATGTGGCAATCATAGAAGGCCACATAATTCCGCGATACAACTTACGTTCCATTACTTCAAAGCGTTGATGGCTAGCAGCATCTTCACTCATGGCATGGTAAACATATAAACGTGGTAAGTAGAACAAAGCAGCGAACCAACAAACCACAGCAATAATATGTAATGCTTTTACCCACAAAAAAGCATCAGAAGGTGCATCCATCGATAATCCTACGTGGGATTATGCATCCCACTTCTTGAAAATGAGGCAAGCGTTAACACCGCCAAAGCCAAAACTGTTACTCATTACAGTATTCAATTTTGCATCACGTTTTTCAAGTACGATATCAAAAGGTTTTGCGCCTTCATCAAGTTCAGTCACATTAATATTTGGTGCAATAAAGTCATTTTGCATCATTAGAACTGAGTAAATGGCTTCTTGTACGCCAGCTGCACCTAAGCTATGACCTGTCATAGATTTGGTTGAGCTAAGAGGAGGTACATTGCCTTCGCCAAATGCACGTTCCATTGCTTTAAGTTCTGTAATGTCGCCAGCTGGAGTAGATGTACCATGTGTATTTACATAGTCAATTTTGTCTACGCCATGTTGCTTAGCTTCTTCAAGTGCCATTAATACACAACGTGTAGCGCCTTCACCACTTGGAGCAACCATGTCTGCACCATCGCTGTTTGCAGCATAACCAACGACTTCAGCTAAAATGTTGGCACCACGTGCTTGAGCGTGTTCAAGTGATTCAAGTACGACAAAACCACCACCGCCAGCAATAACGAAACCGTCGCGGTCTGCTGAATATGGACGAGATGCTGTTTCTGGAGTTTCATTATATTTCGAGCAAAGCGCACCCATTGCATCAAATAATAAACTTTGAGACCAATGATCTTCTTCACCACCACCAGCAAGCATAAGATCTTGTTTGCCAAGTTGAATAAGGTTGTACGCATAACCAATTGCGTCAGCAGAAGTTGCACAAGCACTCGTAATAGTATGAGCAATACCTTGCAATTTAAATGCAACACCTACGTTTGCAGTAATCGTGTTTGACATGTTGCGTGGTACGAAGAAAGGTCCTACTTTACGTGCACCTTTAGTCTCTAAAAGCTCTGTCATTTCAACAACAGATGCAGTTGAACCACCACCTGAACCGCCTGCAATACCGTAACGTGGATTACCACCGATTTGCTCAGCAGTAAGTCCTGCATGTTCAACAGCAGCTACAGCAGCATTGTAAGCGTACATTGCACATACGCCCATAAAGCGTTTTAACTTACGATCAATATGATCAAAATCTTGTTCTGCAGCAGCGCTCACATGACTTTTAAAATTGAGTTCAGCATAAGTTGGGTTAAAACGTGTCCCGGAGATTCCGTTTTGAAGTGAATGAGTAACTGCTTCTAAAGAGTTACCGATACATGAGTTAATACCCATACCAGTGATTACAACACGTTTCATCTACAGGTCCCTTTATGGTGATATTAAGAGTCTATCGTGATCAACAGCTATGAAAATGAATAGGAGAATATAGCTATAAGAAAACAAGACTCATGTTTTTTCGTTGTTAACATGATAGCAGAAAGGATTTTTATTTCTTATGGCAAATCTTTATGACAATTTTACATTTAAAAAAATAACTAAATACATGGTATGTTGCATTTAGGGTTAACTAAAATACACACATACAAGTTGAGATAAATCCACATTCCACCTAGTATTTGTGTCTAATTAGATAAATTAAAAAATCGAGGTACTTGATGACAAAATTCAATAATAATCAATCTGACAATTTGTTTTCTCAGGTCTTCGGAGTGGCTAAAAAGCTCAGTTCTACAGGATTGAGTATCTTGCAACAGAACCAATCAGGTGATGTAAGTAAGGTAATTGAACCAATTCCAACTTGTAAAACGGTTGAAGGTAAATCGAGAACAAAAAGCCCATTTGAAGTTGAGCAATATGAAAGTCCTCAACAAATGCTTCGAGAACAGTTACCGAAAGTAACTCGTCAGGTCTTTGGACGGCATTTTACAAAAGTAAATGGTGTGGCTACATTTCTTTCCCCAGATTGGGATCAAAAAGTCTCAGGCTATTTATTTGATTGGTTGAATGACTTTAGTTCAAAAAGCACCTTAACTGAAAAAATCTTGGAAGAAGCGGGTGCTAAAGATTTGTTTGAACTAACTAAGGATACGGGTCGTTCTCAACGTTTAAGTCAGGCGCTCATTGAACAAAATAAATTAATTGCGACAATACAAGGGGCAATCACAGGCGTGTCAGGTGTGGTTGGTGCAGCTGTAGATGTTCCTGTTTCACTCGTCTTAGTTTTAAGAACAATTTATCAGACAGGAAGATCACATGGCTTTGACCTTCAAGAAGTTACTGACCAAGATGTTGTCGAGTTTATCTTTAAAGAAGTTGATATTAGTCTGATTGCTGAAAAGCAAACGCTATTGTTAGCTTTAAAAACATTACGAAATATGTTGGAAACACAAGATATTCATCAATTTCAGCAGGTGCTAGGTTCAACTACCGATTTAGATACTTTAAAGAACTGGTTAGTTGATGAAGACGGAGAGTTTAAATGGGGGTGGTTAAATCGTATTCCGAAGCTCTCAACCTTTGGTAAAGTTACACCAGTTGCTGGTGCTGTTTTAAGCGCAGTATATAGCTGGAAACTACAAGAAGATGTTGGTCACAAAGCACAAGCTATCTTTGGAGCTGCAAGACATTATTTAAATGAACATCCAAGTGAGCATTTATCTCCGCTACAGGCTTATTATGCTGCGGTTACACTTATTCAGAAAGCCAGTCCACGTCTTTTAAATGTTGGTGAAGACGGCAATATTCACGCTGAGCATCATCATAAAGTAGAAAATCATGATGTAATTTCAAAAGTATCTATTGTCTTAAAGAGTACTGAAGGTAAAAAGAGTGAAGAGAAAATTCAGGAAAATGTTCATCAGGGTATCGAGCAACTTGTCGATAAACATGTAGAGGAACATGAGCATACTGAACAAAAACCAGCTTTAGCTCCAGAGGAAGATGAGGAGGAGCTGGATGATAAAAAATACTCTTAACAATACGCTTACAAATAAGAGGTTTAAAAATAAAATCTGAACTCTATTTAAATTTGTAAGTTATCCTGTCAAAGATTGATATGGTCAACATTTGGTAAGTATTGCCGTGTTGACCATTTTTGCATCTTAGCTTACAATTATGTGCCCTTAAAAAGAGGTATTTCTTTTTAAGGTTTTTTAATAACGGGAGAATTGCCATATGGCAACAACGAATCAGTTGATCCGTAAGGGTCGTACGACTTTGGTTGAAAAATCCAAAGTTCCTGCGTTGAAGGCTTGTCCACAACGTCGTGGTGTTTGTACACGTGTTTATACAACTACACCAAAAAAACCTAACTCAGCTATGCGTAAGGTTTGCCGTGTTCGCTTAACTTCAGGTTTTGAAGTATCTAGCTACATCGGTGGTGAAGGTCATAACTTACAAGAGCACAGTGTTGTTCTTATCCGTGGTGGTCGTGTTAAAGACTTACCAGGTGTACGTTACCATACCGTTCGTGGTTCATTAGACTGTGCTGGTGTTAAAGATCGTAATCAATCACGTTCTAAATACGGTACTAAGCGTCCTAAGAAGTAATTCTAGGAAACTAGTCCAATAAGCCCTTTAGCGTTTCGCTTGTTTGAATTCTTCATAGTTTTGTAATTCAAGCGACGTATAGTAAGGCCAGCGTCGTGTACATGACACTTGTACAAACTGCTGGATTATCCTGAAGTGTCATATTATTAGGTGTATTAAAATGCCAAGACGTCGCGTAGTCGCTGCTCGTGAGATCCTTCCAGATCCAAAATTTAGCAGCCAAACAATCGCTAAATTCATGAACCACGTAATGCAAGATGGTAAAAAATCTGTTGCTGAAGGTATCGTTTACGGTGCTTTAGAACGTGTTCAAGAAAAAAACAAAGTAGACCCAGTTGAATTTTTCGAGACTACTCTTGAAAAAGTTCGTCCTATGGTCGAAGTAAAAGCACGCCGTGTTGGTGGTGCTACTTATCAAGTACCTATGGAAGTACGCCCATCCCGTCGTACTGCCTTAGCAATGCGTTGGTTAGTAGATGCTGCTGCTAAGCGTTCTGAAAAAACGATGGCTTTACGTCTTGCTGGTGAGTTGCTTGATGCAGCTGAAGGTAAAGGTGCCGCAATCAAAAAACGTGAAGACGTGCATCGTATGGCTGAAGCCAACAAAGCCTTCTCTCACTACCGTTTCTAAGCGGATAAAACAGTCCCTAATCAGGAGAATATTCATGCGTACAGCAGCTCGATTCAACATTGCTCTTTATCAAAGTGGGAGCTTTGCGGGTATTTAAGTTGCCTGCTTGGATATTTGTACGCATCAATTTAATTGATGCGTCCTGTTTTAAATATAACATTTAGGAATGTAGACATCATGGCTCGCCAAACCCCAATTAGTAATTACCGTAACATCGGTATTTCTGCGCACATTGACGCAGGTAAAACAACTACAACAGAACGTATTTTGTTCTACACAGGTGTATCTCACAAAATTGGTGAAGTACACGATGGTGCAGCAACAATGGACTGGATGGAACAAGAGCAAGAGCGCGGTATTACAATTACCTCGGCTGCGACAACTTGTTTCTGGTCTGGTATGGGTAACCAATTCGAACAACACCGTATCAACGTAATTGACACCCCGGGACACGTAGACTTCACAATCGAAGTTGAACGTTCTATGCGTGTTCTTGACGGTGCGTGCATGGTTTACTGTGCAGTTGGTGGCGTACAACCTCAGTCTGAAACTGTATGGCGTCAAGCAAACAAATATAAAGTGCCTCGTTTAGCATTCGTGAACAAGATGGACCGTACTGGTGCAAACTTCTTCCGTGCTGTTGAGCAAGTTAAAACTCGTTTAGGTGGTAATCCTGTACCTATCGTTGTGCCAATCGGTGCAGAAGATACGTTTGCAGGTGTTGTTGACCTTATCGAAATGAAAGCGATTATCTGGGATGAAGCATCTCAAGGTATGAAGTTTGAATATGCTGAAATTCCAGCTGACCTAGTTGATACGTCTAATGAATGGCGTACCAAAATGGTTGAAGCTGCGGCTGAAGCTTCTGAAGAATTAATGGACAAGTACCTTGAAGAAGGTGATCTTTCTAAAGAAGAGATCATTGCAGGTTTACGTGCTCGTACATTAGCTTCTGAAATTCAAGTAATGCTTTGTGGTTCTGCGTTCAAAAACAAAGGTGTTCAACGTATGTTGGATGCTGTAATTGAATTCTTACCATCACCTACAGAAGTTAAAGCGATCGAAGGTATCCTTGACGACAAAGACGAAACTAAAGCGTCTCGTGAAGCATCTGACGAAGCTCCGTTCTCTGCGTTAGCGTTCAAAATCATGAACGACAAGTTCGTAGGTAACTTAACATTCGTACGTGTTTACTCTGGTGTTCTTAAACAAGGTGATCCGGTTTATAACCCAGTTAAATCTAAGCGTGAACGTATCGGTCGTATCGTGCAAATGCATGCGAACGAACGTCAAGATCTTGATGAAATCCGTGCAGGTGATATCGCAGCGTGTGTAGGTCTTAAAGACGTTACTACTGGTGATACATTATGTGATGAGAAAAACATCATTACACTTGAGCGTATGGAATTCCCAGAGCCAGTAATTTCATTGGCTGTTGAACCAAAAACTAAAGCTGACCAAGAAAAAATGTCAATTGCTTTAGGTCGTTTGGCTAAAGAAGATCCATCATTCCGCGTTCGTACAGACGAAGAATCTGGTCAAACAATTATTGCTGGTATGGGTGAGCTTCACCTTGACATCATCGTTGACCGTATGAAGCGTGAATTCGGTGTTGAAGCGAACATTGGTAAACCAATGGTTGCTTACCGCGAAACAATCAAAAAGACTGTTGAGCAAGAAGGTAAGTTCGTTCGTCAAACAGGTGGTAAAGGTAAATTCGGTCATGTATATGTTCGTTTAGAGCCTATGGATGTTGAAGAAGCTGGTAAAGAATACCAATTCGCTGAAGAAGTTGTCGGCGGTACTGTACCTAAAGAATTCTTTGGTGCGGTTGACAAAGGTATTCAAGAACGTATGAAGAATGGTGTATTAGCTGGTTACCCTGTTGTGGGTATCAAAGCGACATTATTCGATGGTTCTTACCATGATGTCGACTCTGATGAATTGTCGTTCAAAATGGCTGGTTCGTACGCTTTCCGTGACGGTTTCATGAAAGCTGATCCTATCCTTCTTGAACCAATCATGAAAGTTGAAGTAGAAACTCCAGAAGACTACATGGGCGATATCATGGGTGACTTAAACCGTCGTCGTGGTATGGTTCAAGGTATGGATGATCTTCCTGGTGGAACAAAAGCAATTAAAGCAGAAGTTCCATTGGCTGAGATGTTTGGTTACGCGACTCAAATGCGTTCTATGTCTCAAGGTCGTGCGACTTATTCTATGGAATTCGCTAAATACGCTGAAACTCCACGTAACGTGGCTGAAGGCATCATCGCTAAGTTCCAGACTGGCGGTAAAAAAGGTGACGACGAGTAATCTTTCGATTACTATAAGCCCAAACTAATTCTTAGTTAAAACCAAGCGCTCGTGCAGTGACCCTGCATGAGCAGTTTATAAAGGAAGATCATCATGGCTAAAGCCAAGTTTGAACGTAATAAGCCACACGTAAACGTGGGCACAATCGGTCACGTTGACCATGGTAAAACAACTTTAACTGCTGCGATTGCAACTATTTGTGCAAAAACTTACGGCGGTGAAGCGAAAGATTACTCACAAATCGACTCAGCACCTGAAGAAAAAGCACGTGGTATTACAATTAATACTTCACATGTAGAATACGATTCTCCAATCCGTCACTACGCTCACGTAGACTGCCCGGGCCACGCCGATTATGTTAAAAACATGATTACTGGTGCTGCTCAGATGGACGGCGCGATCCTTGTATGTGCTGCGACTGATGGTCCAATGCCACAAACTCGTGAACACATCCTTCTTTCTCGTCAGGTTGGTGTACCTTACATCATCGTATTCTTGAACAAGTGTGACCTTGTTGATGATGAAGAATTACTTGAATTAGTAGAAATGGAAGTTCGTGAACTTCTTTCTACTTATGACTTCCCAGGTGATGACACTCCAGTTATCCGTGGTTCTGCGCTTAAAGCGTTGGAAGGCGATGCTGGTCAATATGGTGAGCCTTCAGTTCTTGCTCTTGTTGAAGCGCTTGACTCTTACATTCCAGAACCAGAACGTGCTATCGACAAAGCATTCTTAATGCCAATCGAAGACGTATTCTCTATCTCTGGCCGTGGTACAGTAGTAACTGGTCGTGTAGAAGCTGGTATCGTGAAAGTAGGCGAATCAGTTGAAATTGTTGGTATCCGTGATACTCAAACAACTACAGTTACTGGCGTAGAAATGTTCCGTAAATTGCTTGACGAAGGTCGTGCAGGCGAGAACTGTGGTGTTCTTCTACGTGGTACTAAGCGTGAAGACGTACAACGTGGTCAAGTACTTGCTAAACCAGGTACAATCAAGCCGCACACTAAATTCGATGCAGAAGTATACGTACTTTCTAAAGAAGAAGGTGGTCGTCATACTCCATTCCTTAACGGTTACCGTCCACAGTTCTACTTCCGTACAACTGACGTAACTGGCGCAATCCAATTACAAGACGGCGTTGAAATGGTTATGCCAGGCGACAACGTTGAAATGTCAGTAGAATTAATCCACCCAATCGCAATGGACCCAGGTCTACGTTTTGCGATCCGTGAAGGTGGTCGTACTGTAGGTGCTGGTGTTGTTGCGAAAGTAACTGCATAATCACTTTCAGTGAAAAAAAGCGCTCTTTTTAGAGCGCTTTTTTTATATTTAATTGTCTAACAATCACTATAAAAGCTGGCCTTAACTGATATTTCAATGTCCTTATTTACACTTAATCCTTTTTATTAAATTTGTATGATAAGAATCAAGAAAACGAACAATAAAGTTTGAGTAACTTGGGTTACTTATTAAGGAGCTTTGGGTATGAATGCTAAAGTGAATATTACTAATCGTGCAGGGGCGAGCTTTCCTGTACGTCGTATGAACTTTGACTTTAATGATGTACCAGAATATTGGATGAATGGTTCTGCTGGACTAACACACTTTATGACAGCATTGTCAGCGTTGTTTCCGGCTGGTGAAAAATTCTTTATTGATAGTGTACGTGCAGTACGTTATCACCCATCTATTAAAGATGATGAAGCGCTTCAGAAAGAGATTAGTGCTTTCATTGGGCAAGAAGCAATGCATACTCAAGAGCATGTGAACTTTAATGCCTCTGCTCAAAAGTTTGGTCACGACGTTGAAACGTTAGAGAAATTTACTGACACAGCGATTCAAACAGCAATTCAAGCTTTTGTAAAAATTGTCAAACCTTTTGGTATGACTAAAGAAATGGTTGACCTGACTGCTACAACAGCACTTGAACATTTTACCGCTACGATTGCTTCACAGTTATTAGTCAATAAGCATATTCAAGAGTTGATGACAGATGAAACCATGTCAACGATGTGGTATTGGCATGCTATCGAAGAAAATGAGCATAAAGCCGTAGCTTTTGATGTGTACGAAGGTGTGTTTGGTAAAGGCGTAAAAGCTTATGCATTACGTACGAGTTCTTTAGTATTTGCAATGACTTTGATTTTCTTGATTCAGTCTTCTTTTGTACTTCGTCTATTAAAGCAAGATAAAAAATTGAATTTAGGTGAATTATCAGTAATTTATAAATATGCATATAGCCCATCGAAAGGTATCATTACTGGCATGGCTAAAGAAATGCTGGCTTACTTTAAGCCTGGTTTTCATCCAAATGATTTGGATACAGTAGGTCTATTGAAAACATGGAAAGCAAAATTAGGTTTGTAATTTAAATCTATGTTGATTTGAAAGGGCTCATTGGTAGCCCTTTTTCTTTTTAAGTACTAACAATAACTATTAGCACATCTATGCACCTTTATAGGGTGATTAATGACCTCATCTGATATTTCTCTGTCCTCATCTGCACTTAATTGGCACATTGAAAGACGTATGATTATAAATATTAAGAAAATAAATAAAGTTATATGTGAATTAGCTATTCACTTAAAAGGAGTCTGAGATGAATGCTAAAGTAAATATTTCAAATCGTGCTGGTGCTAGTTTCCCTGTTCGTCGTATGGACTTTGAATTTGCTCAGGTCCCTCGTTATTGGGCAAATTATGATGCAGGATTAACCCATTTTATGACAGCATTATCGGCCCTTTTTCCCGAAGGTGAACAGTTCTTTGTCAATAGCACACGTGCTGTGCGAAATGACCCAAAACTTGCAGATCCCGATCTTCAAAAAGAAATTAGCGCCTTTATTGGCCAAGAAGCAATGCATTCAAAAGAACATCTTGCTTTTAATGCCTCAGCGCAAGCTTACGGATATGATGTTCGTCATATGGAAAAGCAGACTGGTACTGTCATTAAGGTTGGTACTGCCGTTGTCACTAAATTAATGAAACCTTTTGGTTATACCAAAGAAATGATTGATTTGACCGGAACGTGTGCTTTAGAGCATTTCACTTCGACTATTGCAGCTGAACTTTTACAAAATCCTGAAATTCAAGCGATGTTCCAAGATGACACGATGTATCATTTGTGGATGTGGCATGCTGTAGAAGAAAATGAGCATAAAGCTGTGGCATTTGATGTGTATACAAGTATGTATGGACAAGGGCCAAAAGCTTATTTTATGCGTTCAACGGCTTTAATCATTGCAATGGCATTAATTTTTGCAACGCAGACACATTTTACTGCCAAGTTATTAAAAACCGATGGAAAATTAACATGGAAAGATACTAAATACATGCTTAAGTTCATGTATGGTCGTAAAGGTTTTATAACCCGCCAGATTCCAGAGTTACTTGATTTCTTAAGACCAAAATTTCATCCAAATGATTCTGACACTACAGCATTACTGGCAACTTGGCGTGAAAAGTTAGGTCTCTAAAAAGAACGATAAAAAAGGACAATTTAATTGTCCTTTTTTTTGCTCGTTTTTTCTTGTGAAGTTTTTATAATACGCATTCCTTTAAAACTCTGATTGTGTTGGAACTCATGATTCGTACTATGCAAAACACTGATATTGATATTGTTGTACAAATCGAAAAATCAGTGCAAACACATCCATGGTCAAGACAGCAATTTGTTGAATCTCTGAATTCCTACCAATGTACAGTCATTGAGTCACAAAATAGAGTAGTTGGGTTTTGTATTTTGCAGCCAGTGCTAGATGAAGCGAATCTATTACTCATGGCAGTTGATCCTAAAATGCAAGGACAAGGTCTCGGGTATGAGTTATTAAATGCATCAATTGATCAGTTAAAAAATCAGCCCGTACAAATATTTTTAGAAGTTCGTGAAAGTAATAAAGCAGCTATTGCTCTGTATGAGAAAACAGGTTTTCACCAAATAGATCTACGTCGTAATTATTATCCTATCCAAGACGGTGGGCGTGAACATGCCGTAATTATGGTAAAAACCTGTACCGACGATTTTGCATCGTTGTTTTAAAACACCTGTCTAGTTGCTGACCAAACAAAAAGACAGGATTAAAATCATTTAATAATTAAATTATTCCATTCAGAAGGTAATGTGGTCATCAGAGAGGTACCTAACTGTTGTATTTCTTCTGGTGATAAGGATCTATTTAAACGGCGCCATTGTCCATCTAATAGAAGCTCTAAAGGAGTATATTGCGATTTATAATTCATTTTGGCTGAGTGGGGCACCCAATAGCCTAAATAAAGATATTCTAAACCAAGCGATTTAACATATTCGATTTGGTTAAGAATAGAGTACACACCAAGCGATCTTCGGTGCTCATCTGGGTCAAAGAAAGTATAGACCGCAGATAGACCATCATCCATTAAATCGCAGGTAGACACACTGATTAAACGGTTATCTTTCCAAAGCTCAAGAAAAAAGCTATCTGTACAACTATGTACTAAAAACTTTTCAAACTGATCTAAGCTAGGTGGAAACATATCGCCATCAGCATGGCGTTCATTAATATAGCGTTCATATAAATCGTAATGAATTTGTGCTGCTTGCTGAGTAGGCAAAATAGTCATGGTGAGGTCTTGATTTCGTTTCCACGCTTTTTTTTGCATCCCATTCATTTGGAAGTCGGCAACTGGAACACGACACGACAAACATTGTCTGCATAAATGGCATTCAGGGCGATAAACGAAGTCACCGCTACGACGAAATCCTAAACGAGAAAGTTCTGAAAGAGTGACCACATCAATCCGATGAATAGGGTCTAAAAACACCATGCGCGCCGATTTATTTTCTAAGTAGCTGCAATCATGAGGTGGAGTAATATAATACTGCAGATCATTTAAAAGGGACTTCGGGTGATATGATTTCATGATTGGTCCCTCCTGTTATCATTCCATTAATTTTGCATCTAATGCTATTGTTTTACTTGAAAATACACGTTCTTGATACTTTTTCCAATTGATAGAGGGGTGAATAATTACATCTTGTAACGATTTTAAGTAGTCTTGACGAGAAAGTGTACAAGCACCCAAGCTAATTAAGTGACTATTTACAAGTTGACAGTCTACCCAAGGGAGCTGATTTTCTTGTCCAATCAGCATTAATGTATAAAAAGCCATTTTTGAAACATCAGTTTCATTACTAAACATTGACTCACCGAAGCATCCTTTGCCAATCGTAATGCCGTACAAACCTCCAACAAGTTTATCTTGTTCCCAAACCTCCACACTATATCCATAGCCAGCTTTAAACATCTCACAGTAGCCCTGAATAATATCTTCGCTAATCCATGTTTCATCTGCATAAGTTCTTGGTAGAGAACATGAACGAATAACTTGTTCAAAGGCATGATTAACCGTAATCGCATAGTCATATTTTTTCATATTTCTAAGTAGTGACTTGCTCGGCTTGTAATTTTGAGGGTAGATGACACAACGAGGTTCGGGACTCCACCAACAAATGGGCTCATCTTCATTAAACCACGGAAATAATCCATGGGTGTACGCTTCATAGAGAGTAGAAGGGGAGAGATCAGCACCAATACAAATTAAACCATGACCATCCGGATCAGATTCAATGGGGTCAGGGAAAATGAATTGAGAAAGTGGAAGTTTCTGCATAGAAGATAAAATGAAATAGAATGATTCAAAATTAACGTAACTGAGCTTTATTGACAATTTTTATTGTTCATCTTTAGCATGAAGGAATGAAAAGGAAAGGTTTACTTAATGCTAAAACTTATTGCAGAAGATTTTATTGATATTAAAAAAATTGACTTTGTTTTACCGCTTTATCAAGAACTCGTTGAAAAAACGAGATGTGAAGAAGGGTGTATTGCGTACGATTTATATCATGATATAAAAAATTTAGGACATTTTGTTTTTATTGAAGAATGGGTAGATCGAGTCGCATTAGATCGACATGTTCAGTCTGAACACTTTCAACGGTTAGTTCCTCAGATTGACCAATATCAGACGAGGTCGGGACGTTTTACGCATTTGGATCATTTTGAAAATATGATGAAATAAAACACTATTAAAAAAGACATTCAATAGAGCATTGAATGTCTTTTGTGTTAATTGAATTAACCGAGATTATCTAGATATTTTTCAGCATCAAGTGCCGCCATACAACCTGACCCAGCAGAAGTAATGGCTTGACGATAAATACTGTCAGCTACGTCACCAGCAGCAAATACACCAGCTACAGAAGTCGCTGTTGCATTACCAGAAGTGCCGCTTTGCACTTGAATATAGCCATCACGTAAGTTTAATTGACCATCAAACATTGCAGTGTTCGGTTTATGACCGATTGCAACGAATAGACCGTGAACTTCTACGTCTTGCTTAGTGTCATCTTGAGTTGATTTAAGGCGAACACTTGTTACGCCAGTATTGTCACCCAATACTTCTTCAACTTCATGATTCCAGATAATGCTGATTTTGCCTTCTTTTTCTTTGGCAAATAAATGATCTTGCAAAATCTTTTCAGAACGTAAACTATCGCGGCGGTGTACTAGCGTTACATGTGCAGCAATATTTGATAAATAAAGCGCTTCTTCAACAGCAGTGTTACCACCGCCTACAACCATCACTTTTTGATTTTTGTAGAAGAAACCATCACATGTTGCACAGGCACTTACGCCTTGGCCCATAAATTTCTGTTCAGACTCTAGACCAAGGTACTGAGCCGTAGCACCAGTTGCAATAATCAAAGCGTCACATGTGTACTCTTCCATATCACCTTTAAGAACAAAAGGACGTACATTTAAGTCCACTTCGTTAATATGGTCATAGACGAGTTCTGTACCAAAGCGTTCAGCATGTGCTTGCATACGATCCATTAATGCAGGACCTGTTAAACCTTCAGGATCGCCCGGCCAGTTGTCAACTTCGGTTGTTGTTGTAAGTTGGCCACCTAGTTGTAAACCTGCAATTAAAGTAGGTTTAAGGTTGGCACGTGCTGCATAGACAGCTGCACTATAACCAGCAGGACCAGAACCGAGAATAATTAACCGAGAATGACGAGCACTCATTGAGGGTATCCTTATTTATTTCGAGAATTTTGAAAATTATACGTGAATTTGTCGATCAATAGCGCTAAATCAATGTGGATAATATTGATCAGGTCAATCGAATTAAGTTATATAACAATATAGAAGTGGCTCATGTTAACAACAACTGTAAAGAATCATGCACCTTTTTTGTAAGAACAGGTGCATAATATAAAGTTCATTCGTTGAAGATCTAAGTGTAGTTCTTCACATCTCTAAACCAATAATTAAATGGGTTACAGGACAGTATATGACTGCGGTGTCGAGTGTTTATGCACAGCGCTTATTGATGACATTATTCTTGGTTTCTTTTGGCATTTATATGTTTCTGGCAACAGTAACATATACACCATTTGACCCGGGCTGGATGCATATTTCCAGTGATACTCAGCAAGTATCCAATGCAAGTGGTATTGCTGGTGCATGGATTGCAGATTTGCTGTTTGGTTTTTTAGGATGGGCAAGTTTGCTTATTCCAATTTTCCTTTTCATTGAAGCAATTCAGGTGTGGTGGCCGCGTAGTTTTTTAAACCGCCCATTTCGTTATGCTGCACAATTCTTTTTAATTTTGGTTGTGTCTAGCCTACTTTATTTACACTGGAATGTGCCTGCTGATACTTTAGATAATGCAGCGGGGGGAATTATTGGTTACGAGTTAGGTCAGAGCTTATCTCAATTGCTAACAATTTACGGTGCGACCTTATTTTTACTGGTTTTCGGAGTGGTCTTGTTTACTCTTGCATTTGGGGTGCAATGGAGCAAAACATGGATTACGCTTAAAGCTACACCAAGTTATTTACAAGATTTATTTTATAAAAACGTATCACCGAACGAATCGGATTATGATTTAACAACTCAGCCTGCTAATAAAGCAGCCGCGGTTAAAGTTGCAGAAAATGCAGAGACAAATGCTTCAAATGAGAAAGTAGCATCAGTCCAATCTGAAAGTACTCAACCACAATCTGCGGCAACACGACATGATGCGGTTGCTGAGCGTTTATTTGCCGATGTGTTAGCAAAAGAGCAGAGCCGACCTGAATCTGTAGTAGATAAACCCATTGCCAATACTCAAAACTTTGAGCATACGCTTGAGCAAGCCCATAAGCTTGAAAAAGACAGCCAACGTTTAGTCGCTACTGGTGAGGTATGGCGTGCTTTACAACGTGATGATGCGAGCCATAAGCAAGAAATTGATGCACTTTTGAGAGCAGCTGATGATTCAACAGAGCAAGTACCTGCTCATGAGCAATTCCAGCAAACAATTTCTCAAGTTCATCAAACTCAACCTGCACCTAAACAAGACTTACATGGTCTTGATTGGAATGATGATGAGATTTTTGATGAATTGCTCGCTGCAGTTCCAAACAGCAAAACTGCAACAGATGTGCATACACCATTTGTTCAAGAGCAGCATGTAGATGCAGAACCTACTTCGCAATCGATGAATATTGCAAAAGAAACTTCTTCACCTTTATCGAATGTAAATCAGTCACCTAAAAATTTAGCAAACGAACAAGTTTTTGAAGACTTTGATGACTTATTGATAGATGAAGATATTGCGCCAGTAGAACCTGTAAGAGCAAGTAGTTATGCTCAGTCTTCAGCATTTGTAAAAGCGCCTATTCAAACGACAATTCAAGCTGATAAGCTTTCAAAAGAAGAGTTTATTGAAGCTTGGCAAGAAACTGCTGGGAAACCACAGGACAATCCTGATATTGATGAAGACGATTTCGATTTAGATGCGCCATTAACAGATGCATCAGGCCGACTAATGTCTCGTTCAATGCAAGTTGCCAAGAAGCGTTTAGATTTACCAACATTACCTGGCCTTGAGCTGCTTGATAAGGTTGATCCAAATAAGAAAGTTAACTTTACTGAAGAGCAGCTTTCGCGCTTATCTGAGTTACTTGAAATTAAGTTACAAGAATTTAATGTTAAGGCTCAAGTGGTTGAAGCTCAGCCGGGGCCAGTAGTGACCCGTTTTGAGTTAGATTTGGCACCGGGTGTTAAAGCATCTAAGGTAACGAATATCTCACGTGACTTAGCCCGTTCAATGTCGATGGCTTCTGTGCGTGTGGTAGAGGTTATTCCTGGTAAACCATATATTGGTATTGAAGTGCCAAACAGTGCCCGTGAAATGGTGCGTTTGATTGAGCTATTGGAAACGCCAACCTATCGAGATCCAAGCGCATTAATCAGTATGGCAATGGGTAAAGATATTTCAGGTAATCCGGTATTAACTGATTTAGCAAAAGCGCCACATATGTTGGTTGCTGGTACAACAGGTTCGGGTAAATCGGTTGCGGTAAACTCGATGATTTTATCGATGTTGCTTAAATATACACCCGACCAGTTGCGTTTGATTTTAATCGATCCAAAACAGCTTGAACTTGCAAACTATAATGATATTCCCCATTTGTTAACTCCAGTCGTCACTGACATGAAAGATGCAGTAAGTGCATTAAACTGGTGTGTGAATGAAATGGAACGTCGCTATAAACTGATGTCATTCTTGAAAATTCGTAAATTAAGCGACTACAACCGTAAAGTTGAAGAAGCAATTGCGAATGGGGAAGATCTAATTGATCCAACTTGGAAACCAAGTGACTCAGCAACTCAAGAACGTGCGCCTCGTTTAACACCGTTACCATCTATTGTGATTGTGGCAGATGAGTTTGCCGACATGATTATGCAGGTGGGTAAAAAAGCAGAAGAAATGATTACGCGTTTGGCGCAAAAATCTCGTGCTGCTGGTATTCATCTATTACTTGCAACCCAACGCCCATCTGTTGATGTGATCACGGGTTTGATTAAAGCCAATATTCCAACGCGTGTAGCATTACGTGTAAACAGTAAAATTGACTCGCGTACGATTTTGGATGCCGGTGGTGCGGAAGATCTGTTAGGCCATGGTGATATGCTGTTCTTGGGGCCTGGTAAAATCGAACCTGAGCGTGTGCATGGTGCATTCATCAGTGATGATGAAGTAAACCGCATTTGTGATGCTTGGCGTGAACGTGGTGAACCGGATTATGTCGACGAAATCCTGACTCCATTTGACGAAGAACAAACTTCACGTGGTTTCGAAGAGGGTGACGGTGGTTCTGACCGTGATGCACTTTATGACCAATGTGTTTCATTTGTCTTAGAAACACGTAAAGCTTCTACTTCATCGCTACAGCGTAAATTTAGCCTTGGCTATAACCGTGCTGCTCGTATCATTGACCAAATGGAAGAGAACGGCATTGTGAGCGCAATGGGCCCTAATGGTAAGCGAGATATATTGGTTTAATATGAAATAGCTAAAAAGCCTCTTCGGAGGCTTTTTTTATGATTTAAATAAAAGTAAACACTTCCATAAAATGACTTAAAGATTTTAACGTGTAGTAAAAAATGCTAATGTATTTTTCCTAAATAAATAACAATGAATTAAATCTGGAGGAAAACATGTTACTCGCTCTGATTACTTTAGCTTTTATCCATTTTTGTGCACTTATTACTCCAGGGCCTGATTTTTTCCTTGTATCTCAAACAGCGATTAGTCGATCACATAAAGACGCTATGTTAGTGGTTGCTGGCATAACAGCAGGTGTTATGTTTTGGGCTTGTTTGGCACTGATGGGATTAAATCTTATTTTTGAAAAAATGGCTTGGTTAAAGCAAGGTTTGCTGATTGCCGGTGGCTTATACCTATGTTGGCTGGGCTATCAAATGTTACGTTCAGCATTTTCAAAAAATCAGCAAGAGGATAATGTTGCTGTCGAGCTACCCAAAGCACCTTATTTATTTTTTATTAAAGGTCTTATAACAAATCTATCAAATCCTAAAGCTGTTATTTATTTTGGTAGTGTTTTCTCTTTATTTTTAGCCAATCCTCAACTTGATCAGGTTCATTGGTTACTCTTTATTATTGTCACGGTTGAAACGATTTTATGGTTCTGCTTTGTGACTTTTATTTTTTCGTTACCGAGTTTTAGATCAGCTTATCGTAATTTTTCAAAATGGATTGATGGTATTTCAGGTGGTATTTTTACGGTGTTTGGTATTTTCCTGATTGGCAATCGATAAATTTAGGTAAATAAAAAGCCTCTTTAAGAGGCTTTTTATTTTTAAGCAAACTTTGCTAGAACTTCTAAAAAGGGTGCCGATTGACGCGGAAATTTGGCAATCACATCATGAATGCGTTGGCCTTCCGGGTCTTTGGCATTAATATCGCGTCCGTCCGCAATAAATTGAGTCAAAAGACGTTCATAGTCTGTTGGACGCATATGTTTGAATGCATGGTAGAGCACATGAAAATCTGCGTTCACACCCGTTGGCGGAAGTTGGTTGAGGTAGGCAAAAACACGCTCATCGGACCATTCTTCATTGAAAGTTGCTGGCTGTGATAATGCCATGACAATCTCCTCAGTTTTAAAAAAGGCAAAATAACTTGCGTTATTTTGCCTTGATTCTGTTTTATTGAATAGTCAGAAATAGAATTATCGTTCTTCAGGTAAATTGATATTCATTTCTAACATTTCGATATTTGCTTCAGAGCGAACCTGCATTTGGATATGCTGTTCACCTACACCACTTACATAACGACTGACCACTTGCATGATTTCTTTCTTCATCTGATCAATCTTGTCTTGGCTTAAACGGCGGCCTAAACCTTGTTCAGAAGCAACAATAACTTTCAAACGATCTTTTGCAGTTTGAGCACTTGATGGCTTTTCGTCACTGCTAAATAATTTACTCCAGAATCCTGCCATAACTACGCTCCAAATAGTCGTGCTAACCAGCCTTTAGGTTGAGCTGTGATGTGTCGATAAGGACGGTCTTCGCCAAGAAAGCGTGCAACCAAATCATCATAACCCTGACCAGCTTTAGTTTCTGAATATAGAATTACTGGCTTACCCTCGTTTGATGCTTGCAATACACTTGGACATTCTGGAATAACACCTAATGTCGGTACGCGTAGAATATCTTTAGAAATATCATCAATTGTTAGCATTTCCTGACGGTCTGCACGTTCAGGGTTAAAACGAGTAATACATAAATGTTTACGTATACGTCCTTCGTTTTGTTCAACTTTTTTGGTTTTGCTATCTAACATACCAATAATGCGGTCAGAGTCACGTACTGAAGAGATTTCAGGGTTCGTTACAATGATTGCTTCATCTGCATGATACATGGCTAAAATCGCACCACGCTCAATACCCGCAGGTGAGTCACAAATAACGTAATCAAATTCTTGAGATAGCTCATCAATAACACGAGCAACACCTTCGTCGCTCAACGCATCTTTATCACGTGTTTGTGAAGCCGGTAAAATATAAAGGTTTTCGATATCTTTATCACGAATAAGGGCTTGCTGCAGACGTGCTTCGTTGTTAATAACATTGACAAAATCATAAACAACACGACGCTCACAACCCATAATCAAATCAAGGTTACGTAAGCCTACATCAAAATCAATCACAACAGTTTTATGACCACGAAGGGCTAAACCTGTTGCAAAAGATGCGCTCGTTGTAGTTTTACCTACACCACCTTTGCCTGATGTTACGACAACAATTTTGGCCACCGAATCCACTCCTATTATGGTCATACACCCTTAAAAGGGCTGTTTTTTGGTGATTTACTTAATAAACTAAAGTTCAATCGCTTCAAATTCAAGCTCTTGCTTTTCATTTAAATATATATGTACTGGCTTTTTTACCACATGTTTAGGGATATCATCTGCGACACAATACGTTCCGGCAATGGAAACGAGCTCAGCCTCTAAAGATTGGCAAAAAATGCGTGCAGCTGCGTGCCCGCCCGCACCAGCAATGACTCTACCACGAACTGTGCCATAAATATGTATATTTCCTGATGCAATAACTTCAGAACCACTATTCATGCCAGCTTTCAAAATAATATCGCCGTTATCTTGTACGAGGGATTGGCCTGTACGCAAAATTTCATCATGATAAGAGGTAATATGGGCAACCGCTATCTTGTTTAGTGGTTTTTTTGTTTCTGCTGAAGACGAGGCAGGAGCGGTAGCCGGTTTTTCTACAATCGCCACTTGTTCGGTTGTGGCTTTAATACGCTGTAATGGTTGATCTGCTGGTAAAACAGGGAATTGAATAGCGCGAGCTTCATCTCCTAAAATACCATCGATTACCGCCATAGGTTGCAAACCTAAGCTCACCAGAAGTTGAATTAATGCAATTAATTCTTGCTCAACTGTACTGTCAATAATCACTAAAGTTCCATGATAGGAACCTTCATTTAATATATTTGATAATTGCTGGCGGATCACATCATGATCATTGGTATCGAAGGTTATCCTGCTAAAGTTAACCATTCTGCCGGTAATCCGTATATCAGCCATAAGTCTTCCTTCAAGGCGTTAAACGAGCTGTAATAGCGTTAAGTTTATTGTAAATAGGGCAAATGCTAGAACAATTTGTGCCAATTCTCTAGCGAGATTCATAAAAAATTAAGTAAATGCTTATTCTTTGATTCGATCATACTCCGCAAGCGTTTGTTGCCATTGTTTGACCTTGACTTGTTTTCGTACAGACTCGAGTGTCTCGAACACGACAGATTCAACCAATTGCTCAAGCTGACGATTATTAATATTTATTTCACTCACTTTTTGAGAAATTAATTGATAAGTCGGATTTGGGTGCGCCGATGAACCCTCAATTAAAGGTTCAATTAAACCTGCACTAATATTTTCACCTAATCTTTGACCAATGCTTTGAATCTGTTGCTCAATGCGACCGCCCACTAAAGGAATTAAGCGTAATAACTGGGTTAGCTCCGGTGTATCAATAATAGCTTGATCTACAATTTTCCCAACGCCTTTTGTAATTGCTGGCTTTTGTTCTTTTAAAGCAGTTGCTAAAGAATCTTGTAATAATGCTGTTAGGGTGATAGTAAATTGCTCACGATGATGATTAACCAAGTCGTGAATAATTTGTTTATGGCTAGAACTGGTTTCAAGTTCATATCTAATACCATCAATTACCGTAATAACAACACGATCGGACAGTTCTTCCATGACAACGCGATAGTAAAACAAACCTGTCTTTCGCCAGCTTGGCGGAACAACCGGATAGCCCAGCTCATGTAAGCGATAAGCAATAATTCCTGCTCGAAACAAACGTAAAAAACGAAGCTGAGGAATAATGGCTAAAATTTCATACCAGTGAATAAAAGGGAAAAAGAACCAACGTTTATGGTGTTTATTGATGATTGCAATGCCCCAGCGGACAAGTAACTCAACAATTAAAAAACCAATAAACCATGCTTCTGATGTGATTACCCAAGGGTGAAGGGAATTACGGTAAAAGCTCACAATTTGGGGCAAATGAATGTGTTCGAAGAACCATGCCCCAATACTGCTCATTAAAAAGAAATTTGCAGCCAGACAGAACAGGTTAAAAATGATAATGAACACCATAAAGATGTCATAGATTAAAAACAGTCTAAATGAAAGACTGTTTGGGTCGACATGGTGATATTTCGTTTTTTTCCCAGAACTGTTTTGCATAATAACGGGTGCTTTCTTAAATGTTCGTAGAGGTATATTGAGATTTCATTTGCTCAATAATCTGATCTTTTTCGGTCCAAATTTTATGAACCCATTGTTGGAAACGTTCACGGTAAACCGCGTCATCTTCATAGTTTCCACCAAGAACCCAATCTGGAATTTCAATTTTACGCAAATTTACCGCAATTTTTGAAACATCACCTAGCCAGAAATCACTATATCCAGGTACACCATTTGGGTAGACAATTGTCATATCAACCAGTGCATCAATTTTGTCACCCAAGATATTTAATGCAAGGGCTAAACCACCCGCTTTAGGTTTAAGCAAATGCTTATATGGTGATTTTTGCTGGTCGTATTTTTCTTGAGTAAAACGAGTACCTTCTAAATAATTCAATAATGTAAAGGGCTGACTCAAAAGTTGCTCGCAGGCTTTACGTGCTTCCATCATGTCACGGTCTTTGAGCTCAGGATTCTTTGCAACCTGTTCTTTGGTGTGACGCTTCATCATCGGGAAGCCTAGAATTTTAAATGCTTGACCAACGAAAGGAATAAAGATGAGTTCCCATTTGGTAAAAAAGCGGGTGAGTGGCATACGGGTTAATCCAAAATATTGGTTTACCGTCGTATCTACCCAACTTTGGTGATTACAAGTCATGAGATAACGGCCTTGCATATTAAGGTCAAGGCCATCTTCGATGGTAATATCCCATTTAAGATGGGGTAAGACTTTATTGATAAGTTTGTTATTAACGTCTATCCAATTATTTGCGATTTGGATATTCGTTTCATCAATCATTTTTGATTTTTTTAAGAGCTTTGTCAGACCTAATGCTAAAACAGGTGGACCATGAAAAAACGTACTTCCTGTAATGACTGTACCTACAGTGAGTCCACGTATAGTTTTTTTTAGCGCAGATTGCTTATTGGGTGCAGTTGACATATAAATGACCCCGAATGTCTAAAATCCATAGAAAAGTTGTTTAACTATAACTGTCATAATATGAAATACAACGACATCTTAGACAACAATGAAGAAATTGTGATGAGCTAGCATCTGAAAGTGCATCAAAATATTACAAAAAAGTAACTAAAGTGTTTATTATTAACAAAATATCAATGTTTTATACTTCGTTTTTGTTTCATTATTCATCCAGACAACAAAACACACAAAGTGAGGAGGCATGCAATGCGTGCATTAGTTATTTCAACAGTGGTAGGGGCAGCAGTAGTATTATCTGGTTGTCAAACAACTGGTAATAATCTTGGTGGCGTTGAATACGATAAAGCCGCTTTAGGTACTCTAATTGGAGCAGCAGCTGGCTACGGTATTTCTAAGTCAAATGCAAACTCTAGCGGTCAAAATAACCGTGCTGCAGCAATTGGTGCAGTTCTTGGTGCCGCTGGTGGTGTATACCTTGACCAGAAAGAGAAAAAATTACGTCAACAAATGGCGGGTACTGGTGTAGACGTTGGCCGTAATCCAGATGGTTCTGTTCAATTGATCATGCCTGGTAGCATTACTTTTGATACAAATAAATCAAACATCAAGTCAAACTTCTATTCAACTTTAGACAAAGTAGCTCAAACATTGGCTGAAGATAACAAGAGCGCGATTTTGGTTACTGGTTATACTGATAACACTGGTAATGACTCTATCAACATTCCGTTATCTCAATCACGTGCACAATCAGTTAAAAACTATTTAGCTGGTAAAGGCCTTTCATCTAGCCGTATCGATGCACAAGGTTATGGTTCTTCTAACCCAATCGCAGACAACTCAACTGCGTCTGGTCGTGAACAAAACCGTCGTGTAGAAATCAGCATCTATGCAAAACAATAAGATTTAAATTATTGTATTAAAAACCACCTTCGGGTGGTTTTTTTATGACTATGAATAATAAATAACCACGACAAACTGCGGCGCATAAATTGCATTATTAGACATCATTTATACATATCCGTAGATTTACTATTGGGATTCTAAAACAGAGATGGCTATAATCATGCTCGAAAAATTAAGAGGTAATACACGATGTCATCTGCCAGTCAATTGAACAACAAGCAAGAAGAAGCCATGAAATATACTCAGGGCCCTTTATTGGTGCTTGCTGGTGCTGGTTCAGGTAAAACATCGGTAATTACCCGTAAAATTGCTTATTTGGTGCAGCAATGCCGTATTCCGGCGCATCGTATAACAGCGATGACATTTACAAACAAAGCTGCACGTGAAATGAAAGAGCGTGTGTCCAAGCTTTTGTCACGTGAAGAATCAAAAGGTTTATCAGTCTCTACTTTCCATACTTTTGGTTTAAACCTTTTACGTTTAGAACTTAAAAATTTACCTTTAAAAGCTAATTTTTCGATTTTAGATGCAGATGACTGTAAACGTATTTTGATGGATTTGATGCATCGTGATAATTTGTCAGGTGCGGAGAGTAAAGAATTAATTGCTAAGGCAATGAAGAAAATTTCAGATTGGAAAAATGATCTGATCGTGCCAGAGCAAGCACATTCGACTTGTGAAACACCTGAAGATGTACAGTTTGCACATCTTTACCAACTGTATGAACGTAATTTACGTGCTTACAACGCTGTTGATTTTGATGACTTGATTGTTATGCCAACACGCTTATTGCAAGAAAATGCAGAAGTACGTGATAAATGGCAAAACCGTGTTCGCTATTTATTGGTCGATGAATATCAAGATACCAACACAGCTCAGTATATTTTGGTCAAACTTTTAGTTGGGGTGATGGGGCAGTTCACTGCGGTAGGTGATGATGACCAGTCGATCTACGCGTGGCGTGGGGCTAAGCCTGAAAATATGGCTTTGCTTAAACAAGATTTCCCAAATTTACATATTATTAAACTTGAACAGAACTATCGTTCAACGAGCCGTATTTTAAAAGCAGCGAACTGTGTGATTCAAAATAACCCACATATTTTTGATAAGAAATTGTGGAGTGATAAAGGGCATGGGGAAGTCATCAGAATTATTACTTGTCGTAATGATGATGATGAAGCAGAGCGCGTGGTAAAAGACTTACTGACTCATAAGCTCATGAACGGCAAAAACTGGAAAGATTATGCGGTTTTGTATCGCGGTAACTTTCAGGCGCGTGTATTAGAAACACAGCTTCGTCAAATGCAAATCCCGTATAAATTATCTGGCGGTACATCTTTCTTTGCTCGTGCAGAAATTAAAGATGTAATGAGTTACTTGCGTCTTATTATTAACCCTGAAGATGACAGTGCGTTCTTACGTATTATTAATACGCCTAAACGCGCCATTGGGCCGGTTACTCTTGAGAAGTTAGGTTTATTCTCACAAGAAAATAATTTGTCTTTACTTGGTGCTTCTGCTGACCAGCGTTTAAGTATGGTGCTTCCTAAAAAAGCAGAAACTCAACTTCATGAGTTTGCCGACTTTATCGCTACGTTTACTCGTGAATTGTTAGAAGACGATGAGCCTGTGCCTAAAGTTCGTCAAATGATGAACGAAGCAGGCTATATGGATTATGTTCGTGAACAGTCTGCAACACCTGCACAAGAGAAAAGTAAGCTCGATAATATCGAGAATTTATTTAACAGTATTCAAAACCTGATTAATCGTGCAGAAGATGTTGATGAAAAGAACATTGAAAGTGTCATTCGAAAACTGGTTCTACTTGATCTGTTAGAACAGCAGCAGGAAGAAGAAGATACAGACAAAGTTAACCTTCTTACTTTGCATGCAGCAAAAGGTTTGGAGTTCCCATATGTTTATATTATGGGATTAGAGGAAGAACTTTTACCGCATAAAAACTCCATTGCAGCCGAGACCATTGAAGAAGAACGCCGTCTGATGTACGTGGGAATTACCCGTGCACGCCAAGGTTTAACCTTGACTCTGGCGGAGCAGCGTAAAAATGGCGGGCAGATGAGACAGATGACCCCAAGCCGTTTCCTTGATGAACTTCCTCAAGATGAGTTGGAGTGGTTAGGGCGCAAAAAGAAAATTGCGGCTAATGTTGACCCTAAAGAACAGGCTCAACAATATCTGGCAAATTTAAAAGCTTTATTAAAGCGTTAATTTTTTAATTTTTAGGAAATCCCATGAAAGTTCAAGTGAAATTGCTCGATCCGCGTTTAGGTAAAGAATGGCCTTTACCTTCATATGCAACAGCAGGTTCAGCGGGTTTAGATTTACGTGCCTGCGTCGATGAAGCAATTGACATTGAACCAGGACAAACTGTTTTAGTGAAAACAGGTATGGCAATTTATATTCATGATGTAAATTTTGCTGGTTTAATTTTACCGCGTTCAGGTTTAGGCCATAAACACGGTATCGTGCTTGGCAATTTAGTTGGTTTGATTGATTCGGATTATCAAGGTGAATTGATGGTTTCAGTTTGGAACCGTGGTCAAACCACATTCCGTCTAGAACCAGGTGAGCGCCTAGCACAGTACGTTTTAGTTCCAGTTGTTCAAGCTGAATTTGAGCAAGTGGAAGAATTTGAAGAAACTTTGCGTGGCGCTGGTGGCTTTGGTCACACAGGTAAACAATAAGTTTTTTGAAAATATTAACGAAAATCAAACGCCTGTTGAACAGGCGTTTCTTTTTACATCTTGAATGTTACACTGGATTATATTACAACACGCTTTACTCATATTCTTTTAACTTTTTTAGCAAACAAACCCTTCAAAAATTTTGAATAATCTATGTTTTTGCGATAGATCGAATTGATCTTTAAATAGAAGATACACTATGAATGTAAGACACTCATTTCCAAAAAGCATTTTTCGTGCTTACGATATTAGAGGCAAACTTTCTTACTTAACCGCGGACGTTGTCCGTTCGATTGCCTATGGATTGGCACAACAATACAAACAAGCAGAACAAACTCAATTAGTGATTGGCTATGATGCCCGTCTCACAAGTCCAGCCTATGCACACTTAATTGAAGAAATTTTAATAGAACAGGGTTTAGTGGTCACAAACATTGGCTGTTGCTCCACCCCAATGATGTATTACATTGCGCGAGATTTTGGCGGCAATGGCATTATGGTGACCGCAAGCCATAACCCAAAATCGGATAATGGTATTAAGTGGATTTTAAAAGGTGAACCGCCGTCTCCAGAAATGATTCAGCAGGTGGGTGATGAAGCTCAAACTTATGTACCAGCCCATTCAATTTCTGTTCTTGAGTTAACGGCGGCTCAATTTAAAGCTGAGTTTTGCCAAAAATACCAGCAAGCCATTTTTAAAGATATTCAGTTAAAACGTCCTTTAAAAGTTATTTTATATGGTTTACATGGCTCTGCTGGACACTGCTCAAAATTAATATTGGAAAAAATGGGTTGTGAAGTGATTGCTTTACGAACCCATCCAAATGGAGAGTTTCCAGACCATGCACCAGACCCTTCGCATGCAGCCCACTTAACTAATTTGCGTAAAGCAGTTGTTGAGCAGCAGGCAGATATTGGCATTGCCCTTGATGGGGATGGTGACCGTGTTGTTTTAGTCGATGAAAAAGCCCAGATATTGACCGCAGACCGATTGTTGTCACTTTTTGCGCAAATGTGTCTAGAGCAGCACCCAGAGCAAGAAATCGTTTTTGATGTGAAATGTTCACGCATGGTTCAAAAAACGGTTGAACAACTCGGCGGAAAAGCAAAAATGATCCGCACGGGAAGTAGTTTTTTACGGGCTTATTTATCTCAGTCGAATGGACGCGCCATTTTTGGTGGAGAATATGCAGGCCACTACGTTTTTAATGATGGGCGTGGTTTCGGCTATGACGACGGTTTATATGCTGCATTACGTGTAATGGAATATTTCACCCAATCTGATGCTACAACAATTTCCGAATTGTTTGCTCCTTATCCAGAAAGATGTTGTACAGAAGATACCTATATTGGTACGTATCAGTCCGATCCAAAGTATGTATTACAAGATATTGAAATTTTAAGTCATCGTTTAGGTGCTCGCATCAGTAAAATCGATGGCGTACGTCTTGATTTTGATGATGGTTTTGGCATTATTCGAGCATCAAATACTGGTGAATATTTTACAGTAAGATTTGACGCAGATAATCCTTTACGATTAAAGGAAATCCAGCAAAAATTTGTAGATATGTTGCAAGAGCACTATCCGCAAATTGCACAAGAACTTTCAGAGGCCTAAGTAAGGAGAGGCGTAATGCCCCAACATCAGCATATCGGTGTCGACAAAGCAAAAATCTTGATTGAAGCTTTGCCGTATATTCAACGTTTTACTGGTAAAACGCTGGTGGTGAAATACGGTGGCAACGCGATGACTGATCCGGAGCTAGAAAGTTCCTTTGCCCGAGATATCGTTTTACTTAAAACGGTAGGGTTAAATCCGATTGTTGTTCACGGTGGTGGGCCACAAGTAGACTCATTTTTAAAGCAGTTAGGTCGTGAATCTGACCGTATTGACGGTATGCGTGTAACTGATGCTGCAACCATGGAAGTGGTTGAAATGGTATTAGGTGGTAGTGTAAATAAATCGATTGTTAACCTGATTAATAAACATGGCGGCCGTGCTATTGGTTTAACAGGTAAAGATGGTAATTTACTTCGTGCTCGTAAATTACTTATGGAAAAGCAAGAAGAAGACGGTTCTATCAAACATATTGATTTAGGTATGGTTGGTGAAGTAACTGGCGTCAAAACAGATGTATTGGAAATGTTTACCCAAAGTGACTTTATTCCAGTTATTGCACCATTAGGCGTAGATGAAGAAGGCAATACTTATAATATTAATGCCGATTTAGTGGCAGGTAAGGTTGCAGAAGCATTAGGTGCTGAAAAATTAATCTTACTCACAAACATTAGTGGCGTGCTGGATGAAAACAAAAATCTGTTAACTGGCCTTACTACGCAAGAAGTTGACCGTCTCATTGAAACAGGCGTGATCTATGGCGGTATGATTCCTAAGGTAGGTTGTGCACTTGATGCTGTTAAAGGCGGCGTTGTTAGTGCGCATATTGTTGATGGTCGCGTACCACATGCAACATTACTTGAGATCTTTACTGATCATGGGGTTGGAACACTGATTTCTAATCGCGCAAAAACTGCGTAATAAAACCGTTATTCTCAATAAAAAGATCACTCTAGGTGGTCTTTTTTTATACCACTTTAATTTGGTCATTTTTTTGTCATGAGCTTTGACTAGTGTAAGGGGTGTCACTAGGAGCGTTCATTATGCTGGAAAAATTTAATCAATATCGCCAAACCTGGACTTTACCTTTAAATCGTAATAAAGCAATAAATCAAACGCAATTTCGTTTTGAGTGGGTTGATAATTTAAAAGAATTACAAGATGTACAACGATTCCGTGCACAACAATTTAGCCAACAATTTGGAATTCATTTTGAAGATAACTTAGATCAAGACATTTATGATTTTGGTTGCGAGCATGCAGTTTTACGTGAAAAGTGGACTGGAGAAATTGTAGCGTATACCCGTCTAAAATTATTTCAAGGTCATGAGATCGCACAAAGCTACAGCGCACATGAGTTTGATATTGTTCCTCAGTTATCGCACCTTCCTAATGTGTTAGAGATAGGGCGTACCTGTGTCCATCCTCGCTTTCGTAATGGTAAAGCATTGTCGATGCTGTGGTTAAACCTTGCACCGAAAGTATTATGGTCAATGCGTGCTAAATATTTGATGGGCTGTGTCAGTATTCATTTGCAAGATAATTTGGCTAGAGCGTACTACACGCATCGCCAGATTCAGCAATTATCTGAAAGCAAAACAATTGATATTCGTTCGAAAAAAATCTATGAGCCTGAATATCCTGAGTTCAGTTTTCCACAAGATGAGCGTATGCCAAAATTGTTCCAAATGTATTTGAGTATGCAGTCAAAACTATCGAAACAGGCATTTTTTGATGAAGAATTTAACTGTCTAGATTATTTTGTATTTCTGGAAGTGAATAAAGTGGCGACTTCATTTGTTATGAATAAAATGGGGCAGCGTTAATAATATGTCTTATTTTCTAATAGCCAGCACATATTGAGATTTGCAAGCAATTTTACTCTCATGCACAATAGAGTATATGAGGTAATTAGAAGTAGTTTAAAAGCGATATGTGCCAGCTATTAGGAATGAATTGTGCAACACCAACGGATATTACTTTTTCTTTCCGTGGTTTTTCACAGCGTGCAGGAATTACCTCAGATCATAGTGATGGATTTGGTATTGCTTTTTTCGAAGACAAAGCTTGCCGACTATTTGTCGATAACCAGTCGGCAGTTGAATCTCCAATTGCTGATCTTATCCGTAATTATCCTATTAAATCGCGTAACGTGATCGCGCATATCCGCAAAGCAACTCAAGGTAAAATCACTTTAGAGAACTCTCATCCCTTTATTAGAGAGTTGTGGGGCCGTCATTGGATTTTTGCCCATAATGGTGATTTACATGATTTTAACCCACCACTAAGTGGACGTTTTACACCTGTGGGTAATACAGACAGTGAACGTGCATTTTGTTATTTGCTTGATCAACTGGTTGAAGCTTTCGGTTATGAAGAACCGAGTCTTGATGAGATATTTGAAGTATTAGAAAAAATTTCTCCACAAATTGCTGAATACGGCACATTTAATTATTGTTTGTCGAATGGGAAGGCATTATTTAGTTACGCGATAACTAAATTACATTGGTTGGTTCGAGAATATCCATTTAATCAGGCTCATTTAATTGACTTAGATGTTGAGGTTGATTTTAGTCAGGTCACTACACCTGAAGATCGTGTGGCAGTTATAACGACAGAACCTTTAACACATAATGAAAACTGGACTGCTTATCAACCAGGTGAAATGATTTTATTTCAACATGGTAAGCCGATTAAAAAAGCAATTACTCATGTGGAAAGATTAAAACGTGAGCAGGAAAATCCAGAGCTTAAACGTATTACTCGTGCAGATCAGTATTAATATAAAGTATATTTAAAATGTATGAATAGAGATATTTATATATATTTCACATTTAATAATAAGGTATTTTGTTTAAAAAATACTTTATTATTTTAGTTGGTTAATTTTTTAAAAAACAAATAAAAACAACAGCTTGATTTAAATATAATTTTTATATGATAAAGCCGACAAAATAGCTTTGTTTTTATTTATATTCTTTAAATATATCATGAGGTTTATGCAAGAGTCATTGAACATCATTGGGGAGATGTATGAAAATGAAATGGGCTTCAGAATATAATACGGGTATCGATGTTATTGATGAGCAACATAAACGAATACTTGATTATATTAATGAAATTGATGATGTAAAAGATGATGAAGATAGACGTCGTATTAAAGACGTTTTAGACAACATTATTGATTATACACAATCACATTTTACTTTCGAAGAAAGTTTGCAAGAGGAAGCTGATTATAAATATCGTGTACCCCATAAGCGTGTTCATGATTTATTTATTAAAAAAATAGAGTTATATCGTGAGCGTTTTGAAATGGGACATACTGTTGAAAAAGAGCTACAAGAAATTTTAGCAAAATGGTTAATCAATCATATTCAACATGACGATGCCGATTATGTGGGGGCAGTAAAAGAAAACATGATGGGAATTATTAGAGAAAAAGAAAAGAAGAAAGGGAAAAACTGGTTTGCTCGGTTTTTCGCATAACTTAAATAACAAAACTTATAATTTTAGTTAGCGCAGCAAACTATCGATTCGGTAGTTTGCTTTTTTTATTGAGCAAACTTTGATTTTCAGGCATGAGACGGGCAAAATATCTATAGTCTTTTTCAAGGAATGCATAATGCAGGACATACCTATGTCACGATGGTTATCGCCCCTGATGGCGTTTTGCTTATCTTTCATCATTATGGCGACATTGGCACCCGCTATGGGAATCCAGATTGATCGTCAAATCGATTTCTGGTTATTGTGGTTAGGCACAATGCTGTTATTGGCTCTGCCAGTTTGTTATTTGGAAATTGCCTTAGCAAAACGGTCGAAGACTACTGCCTTAAATGCTTTATCAAGTTTAACTCGTGAAGCAGATAGTTCACCAAAATGGCGTTTGGCTGGTTGGCTTGCTGTTATTTTTATTCCATTTTTAGCAGGGAGTGTATTGAGTACAGCTGGCAACTTACTGACAGCACAGCTCAATAATAGTGTTTCTGGACAAATTGTTTTTGCTGGCCTTGCTGTTGCAGCTTTAATTTTATCTTTTATTCCGCGTCAGATTTTAATTGTGCTAATGACAGTCGGCGTAATCGCTTCTCTTGTTTTAGCTAATACAATGGGAACGACTTTACAGCCTTGGCATTGGACAAATGTTGAGTTTAAAGAATGGGGTAATGCGACCGTACTTGCACTTGTTGCAAGTGGTTTAGGCTTAGGACTTTACTGGCAAAATAGCTTGTCTGTAATTCACTCTCAAGAAGGTGCCACAAAAACTGCACTTCCAATCTGGTTGGCTCAGTTAATTGCTGTCGTCGCGTTTGGTTTCTTTTCTCTTCAAGCACAGCTTCCTGTTTTTACCTGGATTTTTACTGCGGTAATGACAACAGCTCTGTTTATTCAACTTGCCAAAGAACAGCTTGCTCAACGTCAACTGATGTACGTTTTACAATGGGTTGTCATTATTTTGGCAATTTCGGTTTGGGCTGTGCCTGAACTTCATGGCATATTTACGCTGATTTTGATGCTTTGGGGATTATTCATTTGCCTCATCTATGCAATTTTTGCTGGTTGGATTATGAAAATTAGCCACTTGCGTAAATCGATGAATTTTAGCAATGAGTTGTTCTATAACTTGTGGCGTATTGCAGTGCGTATTGTTTTACCGCTTTCAATTGTCATTGCCATGATTGCGGTCATTGGACAAATGATCTGATGGAAAAAGCTCAGCAAGTGTGGGTTGCTTTTGCAGCCCCAGAGCAACAGTTTTTAGTTGCTATTCCATTTGAAGCTGGTATGACTGCATTACAAGCGGTTGAGGCAAGTGGGTTGCAGACACAGGTAAGTTTGCCTGAGCCATTACAACTTGGCATCTTTGGTGCAAAAGTTGAGGCACATGCGATTTTGCAAGCAGGTGATCGGGTAGAGGTCTATCGACCTTTAACTATTAACCCTAAAGATATACGCCGTAACCGCGCTGAGAAAAATCCTGTGGGACGATATATTAAAAGTAATCGCTTAAAGTAATAAGTCCCATAAATAAAACCCCTCGAAGTATTTCACTTGAGGGGTTTATTTTTATTAGAAAAAACGATTATAGTGGTGGGGCAGTTAAAATCGCTTCTTTAGAAGCAGGTAAACCTGGTTGCGATTCTGGAATAGTTTCTAAACCTTCAATTTTAGTTACTGTGCCAGTGCCATCAAAGTAAATTTTTAAATGCTGACCATGTGCTGCGGGGATTTTTGCCTTTTTAGCATAAGTTCCCGGGATATAGTTGTAAATGTAGTCCCAACGTTGAGGATTGAGGGGATCAGTCACAGTTGGACTACCAAGCAAAAAACGCACTTGCTGGAAATTCATGCCGACTTGTACTTGAGAGGCCTGAGCTTTGGTCAAAGGAGTCCCTTGAGGAATATCAACCTTATATACACCAAAGATTGAACAACCAGCAAGGAGTGAAGTGACTAATAACGTCAGCACGAGTTTTTGCATTTTGCTACACTATCCCAATAAATTATGATGCATTTGATCAAAGGATAGATCATACTTCATCTAAATTCTATTGCCTATTCCAACTTGAGATTTGTTGAGAGACCTTTTTTCATGCCTATTTCCAATCAAGATTTGCGCAAAGCTGGACTTAAAGTTACCCTTCCACGAATTAAGATTTTGGAATTATTAGAAAATTCAAAGCAACATCATCTTAGTGCTGAAGATATTTACAAGACTTTGTTAGAACAAGGGGAAGATGTCGGTCTTGCGACAGTTTACCGTGTGTTAACACAATTTGAAGCTGCGGGTATCATTCAGCGTCATCATTTCGAAAATAATCATTCTGTTTTCGAAATTATGCAAGAAGATCATCATGATCATTTGGTTTGCTATAATTGCAACAAAGTTATTGAATTTACTAATGATGTTATCGAGAAGGAACAGCATGCTGTAGCAGAACAACATGGGTTTACCTTAACGGGTCACTCATTAAACCTCTACGGTTACTGTAACGAACCTGAGTGTCAGGAAGTGTTGCGCAAGAAATAATCGTTTTCACATAAAGAAAACAAATAAAAAAGGAAGGTTACGTTTAACCTTCCTTTTTTTATGAAGAAATTACTGTCGGTCGAAGGTTAAATGCTGATTTGTGCCTGAAATTTGATCAGGTCCTTCTTCGGCAAGCTTAATGGTCAAACGCAAATCGTTCGGTGAGTCGGCATGTTTTAATGCATCTTTATAGGTAATTTGGCCTGCTTTATAGAGATCAAACAACGCTTGGTCAAAGGTTTGCATACCGAGTTCACGCGAACGCTTCATTAAATCTTTAATTTCATGAATTTCGCCTTTACGAATGTAGTCAGAAATTAATGGCGAGTTAATCAAAATCTCAATGGCTGCACGACGTGAATTGCCATCTGGTGTTGGAATAAGTTGCTGTGCGATCATGGCTTTTAAGTTAAGCGATAAGTCCATGTAAAGCTGACTGTGGCGATCACTTTCAAAGAAGTGAATAATACGATCGAGCGCTTGGTTGGCGTTGTTAGCGTGCATCGTGGCCAATACAAGGTGACCTGTTTCAGCAAAGCCAATCGCGTAGTCCATAACTTCACGAGATCGAATCTCACCAATCAAGATCACATCTGGTGCTTGTCGCAAAGTATTCTTTAAGGCAATTTCAAATGAGTCTGTATCTATTCCTACTTCACGTTGGGTAATGATGCAGCCTGCATGTTCGTGAATAAACTCGATTGGGTCTTCAATAGTAATGATATGACCTTTAGTATTGTGATTGCGATAGCTGATCATTGAAGCCAATGAAGTCGATTTACCAGTACCTGTTGCACCAACAAAAATAATGATGCCGCGTTTAGTCATTGATAAATCTTTAAGAACGGGCGGTAACTGCAAGTCATCAATTGAAGGAATTTTAGTTTCAATTCGGCGTAAGACCATGCCTGGCATGTCACGCTGCTGAAAAGCGCTCACACGAAAGCGGGCCGTTTTATCACGGTTCATAATGGCAAAGTTACATTCACGAGTGTCTGCAAATTCTTTGCGCTGCTTTTCGCTCATGATGGAATGTAATAGTTGACCAATAACATCCCCTGAAAGACTATTTTTTGAAATTGGAACAATTTGCCCGTTAATTTTCATAGATGGCGCAACACCATCTGTAATAAAAAGATCGGATGATTTTTTTTCAACCATGAGGTTGAGTAGGTCATTAAAATCCATATTTATTCTCTAATTATTTTTATAGGAATGATTCAGGCTGTTTTGCAGCAGTACGTGCAGTTTGTGGGCTAATCACACCACGAGATACCAAACCTTTTAAGCTTTGGTCGAGTGTCGTCATGCCATGATTTGCACCAGTCTGAATTGATGAATACATTTGTGCGACTTTATTTTCACGAATTAAGTTACGAATGGCAGGAATACCAATCATGATTTCATGTGCTGCGACACGTCCGCCACCATTCTTTTTAAGAAGGGTTTGCGAAATAACAGCCTGTAAAGATTCTGACAACATGGCACGAACCATGTCTTTTTCTTCGGCAGGAAATACGTCAATCACACGGTCAATGGTTTTTGCAGCAGAAGTCGTATGGAGCGTACCAAAAACCAAGTGACCAGTTTCAGCAGCAGTAAGTGCTAAACGAATGGTTTCAAGGTCACGCATCTCACCGACCAAAATAATATCGGGGTCTTCACGCAGTGCCGAACGTAGTGCTTCATTAAAGCCATGCGTATCACGATGCACTTCACGTTGGTTAATCAAACATTTCTTCGACTGGTGTACAAATTCGATTGGGTCTTCAACCGTTAAAATATGGTCATAACGATTTTCGTTGATATAGTCCATCATCGCTGCAAGGGTGGTTGATTTACCAGAACCTGTTGGTCCTGTAACTAACACAATGCCACGTGGGTAATCACAAATATCTTTAAAGATTTGCCCTAAGCCTAAATCTTCCATCGTGAGTACTTTTGATGGAATGGTACGAAACACTGCACCGGCACCGCGGTTCTGGTTAAATGCATTGACACGAAAACGTGCAACATTTGGAACTTCAAAAGAAAAGTCTGTTTCGAGCTTTTCTTCATAGTCACGGCGTTGTTTATCATTCATGATGTCATAGACCAGACGGTGAACATCTTTGTGGTCTAGAGCTGGTAAGTTAATGCGACGGACTTCACCATCCACGCGAATCATTGGTGGCATGCCAGCAGATAAGTGTAAATCGGACGCGCCATTTTTCACAGAGAAAGCGAGTAGCTCTGTAATATCCATAATTTCCCCAAGTAAATCAAAATATGTCATTATTTTGTAGAATAATATACGGCTTTCACTGAGGCTTACCAACACCTCGCTTTAGGTGAAAAGCAAAAAAGTTTTTTGAAAATGAGAACCTTGTCAATGAATTACCTGCAAGATGCGCGACAGCACGTATTACAGCAAATCCGACGTGCTTGTGAACATGCTCAGCGTGCGCCTGAAACTGTGCAACTTTTAGCCGTATCAAAAACACATCCAAGTGAAAGTTTGCGTGAAATGTATGCAGCAGGGCAAAGAGCATTTGGCGAAAACTATTTACAGGAAGCTTTGGAAAAAATTGAAGCTTTACAAGATTTAGAAATTGAATGGCACTTTATTGGTCATGTTCAGCGAAACAAGACTAAAAATTTGGCTGAAAAGTTTGATTGGGTACACGGTGTAGATCGTTTAATTATTGCTGAACGATTATCTAATCAAAGGCTTCAAGATCAATCTGACTTAAATATTTGTTTGCAAGTGAATATTGACGGGCAAGATAGTAAAGATGGTTGTGCACCAGATGAGGTTGCCGAGTTAGTTGCTCAAATTAGCCAATTACCCAAAATCAGACTACGCGGTTTGATGGTGATTCCAGCACCAGACAATACTGCCGCTTTTGCAGATGCTAAGGCTTTGTTTGATGCGGTGAAAGAAAAACATGCTCACCCTGAAGACTGGGATACTTTAAGCATGGGAATGTCGAGTGATTTAGAGGCCGCAATAGACGCAGGTTCAACTATGGTCCGTGTGGGAACTGCTTTATTTGGTGCTAGAGACTATTCGCAAAAGGGTTGATGTACGCTATTTCGTACGTTCATTGCGTCCTTTTGCGGCTATGGCGGGAAGTGGTTTTCACTTATTATGAATTCATCAGGAGACAGGATGTTTCTAAGAATAACAATAAACAGTGATGAATGGATGCATACAGGTACGACAGGAGTTATACCAACGCAGATTCTAAAAAAGCCCCGACAGGATGTCGGGGCTTTTTAGTTTTAACCAATGACCTCGATGGTACTTGCGCCAGCACCAAGTGGTTTCACTTGAATTTGTACAGGAATACGTTCATGCATTTCTTGAATGTGTGAGATGAGAACAACCTGACGACCCTGATTTTGTAATTGATCTAAAGCATTCATCACCATGTGCAAGGAAGATGCATCTAAGGTTCCAAAACCTTCATCAATAAACAGAGATTCAATTTTCATTGAGCCTGAAGCCATATTGGCAATGGCTAAAGATAAGGCGAGGGCTGTTAAGAAGGATTCACCGCCAGATAAAGACGAAACCGAACGCATTTCTCCGTCCATATCGTGGTCGATAATGGCCAGACTTAAAGATTGGTCAAGTCGTTTTAATGTATAGCGTTGAGAAAGCATCGCCAGTTGCTGATTCGCATGTTCCACTAAAATATCCAGATGATATTGCTGGGCATAGTCACGGAACTCTTTGCCTTTGGCATCACCAATCAGACCTGAAATTTTGCTCCAGCGATGTTCTTCTTGCTGAATGTTTTGAATTTGCTGGGCGTATTGTTGCTGTTTCGCAAGGTTTTGCTGGTGCAGCTCTAACTTCAGTTTCAGCTGATCACGAACTTCCAGTTGGGCTTTAAGCTCTGCAATATTGTCTTGAATTAAGTTCAGAAGCTTTTCAAATTCAATATCTGGTTGAGTTTGTAAGTGATCGGTTAATTGCTCTTGCATAGTTTTAAGCGCAGAAGAGCTCTCACTGAGTAGACGTTCTGCCTGATTAAGGCGGTTACGGATCTCTTGCTCTTGTGCTGAATTAATCTGTATGAGCGCCGTAAAGTCCTGCGCCTGAAAATCAGAACGCTCATTTAACCAGTTTTGAATTTGCGCATTAATCTGTTGTTGATGTTGCTCGGTGTGTTGGTGTTGATGCTTGAGCTGATCTAGCGCCTGCTTTTGTTGCTCGAAGTGCTGTCTGGTCTGTTCAAAGCGTTGTTTAGACGCATGATAAGCCGTTTGTTGATGCTGACGTTTGGCATCATGCTCAATTAACCAATCATGAGGCTTAAGGTCAGAAAGGCCTATCATTTGCTGAATGAGCGATACCGCTTTTTCATTATTTTGTTGACCTTTGAGCGTAATCTCTTTGAGATTTTGGTCGATCTCATTAATTTGTTTGGTCATTTGCTCAAGGTTGGCAGCCATCATTTTAAGTTCTTGTTGTTGCTGTTCGAAACGCTGAGAAAGCTGTTCTTGTTGTTCAAGTTGCTTAGCACGTGCGTCGAGAATTGACCAAGTCTGCTTAGCTGTTTGGCTACTCGACTGCTGCCATGCGTGCTGCTCGGATTCAGATAAGCACTGAACAATATGCTGAACTTGCTGTTGCCATTGCTGTGCCGTATTGAGCAAGCTTTCACTACGCTGAACATGTTGAAGCAACTGGTTCTGCTGCTTAATCGCTTGGGTTAAACGCAAGTTTTCTGAGTCAAATGAACTTATTGAAGTTTGTGCGGCTTGTCTAAGCTCGTTAAGTGTTTGTAAGATTTGTTCTGGAGGTTGAGCAAGATCAATTTGCAATTGGTTGAGACTTAATTGCTGAACAAGATCTTGCTGCAAGTTTGCTTGTTTTGCATTAAGTTGAGATAAATATTTTTGAACTTGTTCGAGCTCGGCACGACACTGGGTAAGTGTCTGCTGTTTGCTTTGCCACGCGTTAAATTTAGTTTGCTCTAGGGTTAATGCTTGCTGTTCTTGTTGTTGCTGCAAGTCGAATAAGGCCTTGGAAACTGTGCTGTCATCAATACGGTAGGGGTGATGCGTGCTGCCACAGACTAAACAAGCTTCGCCTTCTTTAAGATCGGCTCTTAACTGTTCAATATTTTCAGTATGTAATAAACGTTGCTGTTGCAAGATGTGCTGTAATTTTTCACGCTCTATTTTTGCTGTTTGGTAGTCTTGCTCAGCTAACTGGCAAACGGTTTTAAGCTGCTGTTCTTGAGCGGAGGTTTGAGTATGTTTTTCGGTGAATTGCTGAAGCTCAGCATATAGCTCATGATAAATTTTAATTTTTTGTTGAATGAGGTCTAGCTGAGTAATTTGAGCAAGCTTTTGTTCTTTATCTTTACGCTGTTGCTCAAGTTTTACCTCAATCTGTTCAACTGTCCCCACCGAAGTCGTCAGTTGTTCAAGTTCACTTTTAGCTTCCGATAGCTTTTGACGAGCTAGAGTAGGGTTTCCAAGCTGTTGTTCAATCGCTTCGTAGTTTTGAATAAATTGCCCGAGTTGATGCAAATGCGCTGAAAGGCCTTTATCTAATACAGCATATTGCCCAGTCTGAGTAAGCTGTTGTTGTAGATGTGCCTGATTTTGTTGAAGCTGCTCAATCTGTTGTTGAACCGTGTTTTGCTGTTGTTGCAACGGGCTGCGTTTCTGCTCTAGAACATTTCTTTTTTCTTTGCACTTTTTATATTCATCGGCAATAAATGTTCGCTCTTGAATGGACTGTCGAACCTGATTTAAAGCAGATTGATGCTGTTGCTCAAAATCGAGCATTTTTTTGAGCTCTTGCTCTGCTGATTGATATTGTTTTTGTCCAGTTTCAAAAATTTGTACCAAATCATTAAACTTAATTTGAGCTTGCTGAATTTGCGGCTCAAGTTGTTGCAAGGTTTGTAAATTTTGCGTCTGCTGAAAGACCTGTGGGCGTATTTCAGAGAAAACTTCTAGTCGTTTTAATTGCTCACGTTCACCCGCAAGTTGCTGATGATGGTTTTGCTGGGTTTGAAACTGTTGCTGTTTAGCTTGAACCTCAAGTTCAAGTTTGGCTTTGCGTTCAAACCATTGTTGTTGTTTATCCAACACATTTTTTTGTTGTTCTAATTTTTGATAGTTCTCTTGAGCTTGCTGATATTGTTCGGTAAATGCTGCGATTTCTTCATCAGATAAAATCTCAATATGACCTAAAAACTCTTCAAGCTGTTTACGCTGTTTGGCAATATCTGCTGTTTTACGAAAAGCCAACTCACCAATTTTGGCGAAAATGCTGGAGTTTGTCAGGTACTCAAGTAGTTCACCTCGTTCGCTGTCTCGTGCTTTTAAAAATGCGGTCACTTCTGACTGGGCAAGTAAAACAGCACGGGTAAATTGTTCAAATGAAAGCTGGGTAATTTGTTTAACTTTTTCATCCACTGCTTTGGCTTTGTCGGCAAGCACCACACCATCGGTCAGGCATTTTAAGTGGCGTTGCACGCTTTGTAATTTACCATTCGGATTTTCACGTGCCCGCTTAATTTCCCAGCGTGCTAAATAGCGTTTTTGATCTTGAGCAATAAAGCAAAGCTCAGCAAAACCATGTCCCGTACCACGGCGTAATACAGTTAAAGGTGAATTGGTGAGTAACTCGGAACCATCAACATCTTTTAATTTGCCATCGCTGTCTTTAAGGCGAGGGACGCGATTAAACAGGGCCAGACACATCGCATCTAAAATGGTCGATTTACCAGCACCAGTTTTTCCCACAATAGCAATTAAGCCTGCGTGAGCTAGAGGTGCGCTTTCAAAATCAATAAAGTGCTCGTCAGAAAGAGATGCCAGATTTTTTATACGAATAGATAAAATTTTCATGACATGTCCTTAAGGGGTTGCATCATTTTCAAGATTTTTTTGTGCTTCTTGTACCAGACTCAGAAAATCTTTTAAGACCGCATCATCGGCACTGTAACCTTGTTTTTCCCAGATATTTTGAAAGAGTTTTTCTGGTGTGGGTGGTTCAAGTGCAATTTGCTGAGAGGTATCTGTGTCCGAAGCATCTTGGCTCACATATTGACGTGAAATACGCACTAAACGATAGCGGTCAGGTGGCAATGCAGCTTCAAACTTTTGGCGTAAATTAGGCTGTGGGGGCGTTAAACTATAATATTCAATATCGACATATTCACGATGGTCAATATTTTCAATCACGCCGTGTGGTAAAGCTTTGAGTTGTTGCAGCACTTCGTTTAACTCACCACGAATGCGATGTAATTGGATACAACGCGGAATTTCAACAGCTTCAAACTGCAAACGGTTGTCTGTCTCTTGAGCTGGGTCAATTTTGACCTCAACCACTTGGTGCTTATAGTTAATTTCACTAAAAGAAAGTGGAATAGGTGAGCCGCTATAACGAATGTGTGGCTGACCCACTTTTTGTGGTTTATGCAAATGCCCTAAAGCCACGTAATCAATTGCATCTTCAAATAAAGTCGTTGAAAGCGCCTCTTCATTACCAATAATAATTGGGCGTTCAGAGTCGGATGTTTCTCCACCTTGCATGTGAGCATGCGACATCAAAATAAGCGCTTGGTCTGGTGTTTTACGACGTTTAGCTTCAGAAATCAGTTGTTCATGCAAATAGGCAATCGCATTTTTGCTATTGGTGGTATGTTCATTAAAGCCCGTAATTTCTGCCGAACGTAAAAAAGGTAGGGCAAGGCACCACGCCACAATTTCTTGATTTTGATTATAAATAGGTAAAAGCAGACGATCGAGATCTAGAGTTTTATCTTCGTTCCATCGAACCACGCCCACGGTTTTTGCATTGTATTTTTCTAAAAGTGGTTCGACCTGTTCAATACGGTAGCCTGAGTCATGATTACCTGCAATCATAAGCGTTTGCATGTGCGGTGCAAGGCGATGTGCATCTGCTAAAAATTGGTAGAGTTGTTTTTGTGCTTGTGAACCCGGATTAATCACATCAAAAATATCGCCGGCAATGAGCAGGGCATGCGGTTGTTTTTCTTTAATTTGAGTGAGTAACCAACTTAAAAATTGTTGGTGTTCGTAGTGCCGTGAATGATTATAAAAAAACTGCCCCAAATGCCAGTCAGAAGTATGTAGAAAATGTACGGACATAGAAACAGACATCAAGCCAAGATAAACACAGATACGTTAGCATAAATTGGCAGGAGATTTTATCAAGACATTTTAAAGTGCTCGATATTTAAGCCTAAGCTGAAATCTGAATTAGTTTTGTCACTTTAAACTTTGCTTTGTTACTATCAATTCAAACAATGAACTTTGAGAACAAAATGACCATTCATAAATACGAAGTGAAAATACAGTGGGAAGGCAATACAGGTACAGGCACCTCATCTTATCGTTCATATAAGCGCGATTTCAGTATTCAACATCCACAAAAAGCCACTATTCAAGGTTCATCAGACCCAGCTTATTTAGGTGATGTCACCAGATGGAACCCAGAAGATTTATTAGTTGCATCAGCTTCAGCTTGTCATAAGCTTTGGTACTTGCACCTATGTGCAGTCAATCATATTCACGTTGTGAGTTACATCGACAAAGCACTTGGCTTTATGGAGGATGCAGATCCAGTTAAACGCGGTCACTTTACTCAAATTACTTTAAGACCAGAAGTTGTTTTAGAAAAAGGTGCCGATCAAGAGCTTGCTGCAAAATTGCATGAAGAAGCGCATCACGAATGTATGATTGCCAGTTCGGTGAATTTCCCAATTACATGTGAAGCCAGTTTTAGCTTTGCCGAAGAATAAATAGTAAATAGCCACCGATAAAAAGGCGGTGGCTATCAATTAAAAACGAATAAATTTGTTAAATAAGATCTTTAAGCAGCATTTTCATCAACTTGAAAAATACCAAAAACGTTATGGTCTAAATCGACAAAGTAACCATGCCAAGCACGACCGGGAATGGCGAATTTATCCATTGCCACAATGCCACCTTGCGCTAAAATTTTTGCGGCAATTTCATCAAAGTTTTCGACTTGAATGGAGCAGGTAAATGCATTGGTGCCATATTCCATCGGAGGCGTTTGAGCTGGGCGTTTTAATAGCCCACCCATAATTGAGGGTGTTTCTATACGGTAATATTCAATTGGTAAACTTTCATCTAATTTAAATTGCCAGCCGAACACAGCTTGATAAAACTGCGCATCGCGGGCAGGGTTTGAAGACTGGATTTCAAAATAGGCAATGTTGTTCATATTATGTAAAACATATTTTTATGGTGTAAAAAGTATACGCATAGCCTTTATGACCATGAAACAACTATTGTGTATGCTGAGCGTAAAATAAATGAAAGTGCCAGAAAATAAAAACCGACGATTCGAGTGATGAGAGAATCGTCGGTCAAAAACTTCATCAAGGGTTTCGGCTGCTAACAAAACCTAATCTGAAGGAAGAAAAGAGTCGTAATGAAAGGTCACCGATACAATTTTGCGGATGCCGTGCAAAGGAAGTATTCGGTTGCTGCGACCTTATTACCCTATATAACGTCAAGAGATTCGGATTGGTTGACAGAAAAATGAAAAAAAATCGAAAAAAATTTATAATTATTTTTTGAACCCATAAATTAGGCAAAATGATGACCAAATTACGCTCTTACTTTCTCTGGTTTTTTGCTTTATGCATAGGACTCACCTTAATTGTAGGTGTGGTTGCAGCACTATTACCAGCGAGTGTAGGTGGTATTTTAACAGCCGTTCCATATTTAGGCGCAATGATTTTTGTCCTGTTTAAATTTTTAAAGAAAGAACGCCGTGCACCGACTGTACAAGAAAAAAAGAAATTTACTTTAGGTTTTACCCTGATTTTTTGGGGCTATAACTTGTGTGGTGTTTTATTCGGCCTATTTTTATTTGCCAGAAAAGATCCTGATATTTTGCAGAACTTTATGCTTTACCTGAAACAGGCTCAGTTTTTAAGCATTATGCTCATTATGCTTTTAATGTTAGCGATCCCGCTTTATTTGATTACCTATTGGTTTTATGGGAAACAAGCACAGCGAATGGCAAGCAAAATGTTTAATGTGTAATAGATCACTACAGAAACCGCTACGATTAAATATAAATGATTCTTATATAATTAACTAAAACTTGTGTCCTCGGTTTTGGAGGAAATATGAATAAGAATGTATTAATTACGGGTGCTAGTGGCTTTATAGGAACTCATTTAATTAAGTTCCTGCTGCAAAGAAATTATAACGTGATTGCTGTTACGCGGCAGGCTGGGAAGAAATCTGACCAGCCTACTTTACAGTGGGTACAAAAAATTGAAGATATTTCGACCCGCCAAATTGATTATGTCGTGAATTTGGCAGGTGCAAATATTGGCGAGAAACGCTGGACCGAGTCACGTAAAAAACAACTCATTGAAAGCCGAGTAAACACGACACGAAAGTTATATGCGTGGCTCAAGCAATCTGAAATTTTTCCCGAAGTGATTGTGTCTGGCTCGGCCATTGGCTATTACGGTATAGATGTTGAAGAAAAGTGGGCAGAGGTGTGCACCGAACAAAGTTCACCACAGCCTATTTTTATGTCTCAGCTTTGCCAAGAGTGGGAACATGCAGCTTTAGTAGATACTCAGCAAAATACTAAAATTATTCGTTTAGGCGTAGTGTTTGGGCAGGGCGGTGGAATCTTGCCTAAAATGTTGCTTCCTATTCGACTCAATTTAGTCGGTCAAATTGGCCACGGTCTTCAGCCTGTGGTTTGGGTACACATTGAAGATGTGTTAAACGCAATCGAGTTTATATTTAACCACCCTCAGTCAGCTCAAATTCATAATGTAGTGGCACCAGAAAATGTGACTCAAAAGGTATTTGTTGAACAAGCTGCCAAGGTTTTGAATAAGAAACCGCTGTTGTCGGCACCAAGCACGGTTTTTCGCTGTTTGTTGGGGGAACAATCGCAATTGATCTTAAATGGGCAATACGTTAAACCTGCTGCCTTACAAGCTGAAGGATTTGAGTTTGCTTATCCTCAATTAAAAATGGCTTTAGAGAATGTACTCGCGTCAGGCTAAGATTTTATTTTGTAGGCGCTCTGGTGAATATGCTTTTGCATCAACTAAGGTCGGTTGACCCAACATAAGCTGACGGAGCAATTGTGCTGAGCCTGCACCCATACATAAACCATTTCTAAAATGACCAAAGTTTGCCCAGAGGTTGTCCATTTCAGGCATTTTGCCAATATAGGGAACGCCATTTGGTGAACTTGGTCTGAGTCCTGCCCAGCGCTGTACGATCGGGAAATCGGCCAGTTCAGGCACCATTTCTAAGCAAGCTTCTAAAATATTGTGTTGGGTTGTTTCGTCAGTGGAAGTGTCGAAACCGCGATGTGCCATGCTTGACCCACACACGATATGACCATCCATACGTGGAATCAGATACATCACTCGATTCATACACATGGTCGGTAGCCAGTGAGCAGGGGTTTTAAATAACAACATTTGACCTTGAACAGGTTGGACTGGAATTTCGAGTTGTAATTGTGAGTTCCAGTAATGGCTCCATGCGCCCGAAGTTATTACAAAATGATCTGCTGTATATTTGCGACCATCTTCGGTTTGTAGTACCTGTATAACATCATCCTGTTGAATCAGTTTTTTAACAGCAGAGTGCTCAAAAAACTCAACATTTGGATGCTGTTTTAAATAACTAATCAGAGACTGTAATACGCGTGGGTTACGAATATTAGACAGTTCAGGGAAATAAATGGCTTGTTGAAACTGAGCGGAAATATGCGGATTTACTTGCTCTAGGGCATCTCGCTGTAAATATTCGCAGCGTTGCATGGGTTCTTGATGCTGCTCGGCGTAGGAAAGTCCGACGTCAAAATCTTCTTCATCAAAAATCAACATGCCTGTGTCATGAATTTCAAAATCAATCCCTGTAACAGGGGAGAGTTTTTGGTTCCATGCTTGATAAGACGCTTTGCCAAATTGAGCGAGTTGGTTCACTGCATGCACATAGCGCCACGGGTACATCGGAGAGAGAATACCTCCGCCAGCCCATGAGGCTGCTTGTCCCGCTTGTTGTTGGTCAAAAATGCTGACGGTACAGCCTTGTTCAACCAACTCCAGCGCAGACATTAATCCACTTATGCCCGCGCCAATAATTGCAATATGCATGCAGTGTTATCCTTTCTCTGCGAACTTAGTTCATTTCCTTGAGTTTTTCGGCAGCAGTTTCTGCAAAGTAAGTCCAGATTCCATCTGCACCCGCACGGCGGCAGCACATGAGTGATTCTAAAATCACTGATTCTGATAACCAGCCATTTTGAATTGCACCAGCTAACATTGCGTATTCGCCACTTACTTGATAAATGAAGGTTGGAACACCAAAGGTATCTTTCACTTCACGTACCACATCCAGATATGGCATGCCCGGTTTTACAATGACCATGTCGGCGCCTTCTTGAATATCAAGCGCGATTTCATGTAAAGCTTCGGCACGGTTGGCAAAGTCCATCTGGTAGTTATATTTATTACCACCTTTGAGGTTGGATGCAGAGCCAACAGCATCACGGAACGGGCCATAGAAGCTCGACGCATATTTCGCAGAGTAGGCCATGATGTTGGTATAGATGTGACCGTTGGCTTCTAAAGCTTGACGAATTGCGCCAATACGACCATCCATCATGTCACTTGGTGCAACTACATCAGCACCTGCTTCGGCATGACTTAAAGCTTGTTTAATCAAGCATTCTACAGTCTCGTCATTCAGCACATAGCCTGTCTCATCAATAATGCCGTCTTGACCATGAGTCGTGTATGGGTCGAGGGCACCATCGGTAATTAACACCATTTCTGGTAATTCTTTTTTAAGTAAACGGCACGTGGTTTGGACTAAACCATCTTCATGCCATGCAGCTTCTGCGGTCAGGCTTTTATCTTCTTGAGGCGTAACTGGAAACAGAGCCAGTTTTGATACGCCTAATTCCAGAAGTCTTTCAGCTTTTTTCAGTAATAAATCTGCCGACAAACGCTGAATGTTTGGCATACTTGGAATATCTTGGGTCTGATTTTGTCCCGGTAATACAAATACTGGATAAATCAAGTGATTGGTAGTGAGCTGTGTTTCGCTGACCATCGCACGCAACTGGTCATTTTTACGAATACGGCGCATGCGAGTGGCTGGAAATGCAGGACGATTGAACGTATAAGTCATAACAATCTCGATGTTCGGTATTACACTAGGATAGGTTGGCGGATATTCCATTACTGTCAACCGACTGCTGTATTGTAGCCCCATAATGCTGGATTTGTACAAAATTATGGGTGTTTATCATGCTTTTAAATTTAGGCAACGTATGAGTGATGAAAAGAAAAATTGGACTGGGAGCATTCATTTAGGTGCAAAAACTGACCTGAATGTAGTTCTTAAGCAATTATGTAAGGCGTTTAATAGCTCTCCTTTTTTTAAGCATAGTGGAATGATTATGCGTGTGGTGGACGGGCAGATTGAAGGCTATATCGAGATGCAACCCGACCTGATTGGTAATCTGGCATTTCAGATTTTGCATGGTGGCGTTGCTGCAACCTTGCTCGATAGCATTGGCGGTATTGTGGCAATGGAACACCTATATCGCCGTTCAACGCCGGAAACTTTAACCGAGACCATTAAGCAAGTGTCGCGTTTGGCAACTGTCGACATGCGTGTAGATTATTTGGCGCCGGGGCGTGGTAAATACTTTATTGCACGTGCCGAAGTTCTGCGTTTAGGTCGTAAGGGCTGTACCATGCGCATGACCATGGTCAATGATGAAGGCAAAGCAATTGCTGCGGGTATTGCTTCATACGCCTATTAAATTGCCTATTTAAGTAGTTAAAAAGCGCCAAGTGCGCTTTTTTTAGTGTTTGAAAAGCGGGAATTTTCACAAAAACTTTGAGATAAACATTAATTTAATTAGAACGAACGCATTAGTTATAATTTTTTATTCTCATATTATGAGGTTTTAGCGTTAAAATTAGCTCCTTTGACAATGCGGTATGTCTTGTTTATAGAAAAATAAAAACTCTATAACAAGGTGTAGTGCGAGATTGATGGCAAAGCCAACCCATCTTTAGGAACATACCATGACTGATGCACAAAGCAATGTACAAGAAACAGTGCCAACAACATCTGCCTCGGATGACAACAATCAAAACAAGCGCAAAAAATTTCTTGGTTTTTTTGCGCTGATTTTATTGATCGCCGCTATTTTATATGCAATCTGGGCATTATTTTTAAATCATTCCGTGAGTACGGATAATGCCTATGTCGGTGCAGAAACGGCTCAAATCACCTCAATGGTAAGCGGGCAGGTCGCTCAGGTTGTGGTAAAAGATACCCAAACAGTACATCGTGGTGACGTGCTGGTTCGTATTGATGATCGTGATGCCAAAATTGCATTGGCTCAAGCTGAGGCAGAACTCGCCAAAGCAAAACGCCAATACAAACAAACTGCGGCAAACAGTAGCTCTTTAAACTCTCAAGTTGTGGTACGTGCCGACGAAATTACTAGTGCCAAAGCACAAGTTGCTCAAGCACAGGCTGACTACGACAGAGCTACTTTAGAGCTGAATCGCCGTGCGCAACTTGCTGCGTCCGGTGCAGTGTCTAAAGAAGAACTCACTAAATCACAAAGTGCAGTTGAAACAGCCAAAGCAGGGCTAGAGCTTGCCAAAGCAGGTTTAGCGCAAGCATCTTCAAGCCGTAAAGCTGCCGAAAGCACTTTTGCAGCGAACGAAGCTTTAATTCAGGGTGTAAGCGAGACTTCAACACCCGATGTACAAGTTGCACAAGCACATGTTGAACAAGCTCAGCTTGATTTGGAACGTACTGTGATTCGTGCACCAGTCGATGGTGTAGTGGCTCGACGTAATATTCAAGTGGGCCAACGTGTTGCACCAGGCACTAGCATGATGATGATTGTGCCACTCAACGATTTATATGTAGATGCGAACTTTAAAGAAAGTCAGTTGAAAAAAGTCCGTCCGGGTCAAATCGTCACACTTACTTCAGATTTATATGGTGATGATGTTGAATATCACGGCAAAGTGATGAGCTTCTCTGGTGGTACAGGCTCTGCCTTTGCCTTAATTCCGGCTCAAAATGCAACAGGTAACTGGATTAAAGTGGTTCAACGCTTACCGGTTCGTATTGCACTTGATCCGAAAGAACTTGCTGAACACCCACTGCGTGTTGGCTTGTCGATGGAAGCAAAAGTCGACTTATCTGCGAAGTAAACGCTTATGAAAACGCAAACACCTTTTGCCGAACTAAGCGGTGGCCGTTTATTACTGGCAGCGTTTGTTATTGCCTTGTCGAACTTTATGGTCGTGCTCGATACGACCATTGCCAACGTATCTGTACCACACATTACCGGTAACCTTGCTGTTTCAAGTACACAAGGGACATGGGTCGTTACCTCGTATGCAGTTGCAGAAGCGATTTGTGTACCTTTAACGGGTTGGCTTGCGGGCCGCTTTGGAACCGTCCGAGTCTTTATTTTTGGCCTGATTGGTTTCACCATTTTTTCTTTCTTGTGCGGCCTAGCAAATTCCTTAGGAATGCTGGTGTTTTTCCGTATTGGACAAGGTCTATGCGGTGGCCCACTTATGCCACTCAGCCAAACTTTGCTGATGCGTATTTTTCCTAAAGAAAAGCATGCACAGGCCATGGGCCTCTGGGCAATGACCACAGTCGTTGGACCAATTTTAGGACCAATTTTAGGTGGTTTGATTAGTGACAACCTGTCTTGGCACTGGATTTTCTTTATTAACATTCCGGTCGGCATCATTTGTGTTTTAGCGGCAATCCGTTTGCTCAAACCAGCCGAAACAGAAACGATTTCTTTAAGAATCGATACGGTCGGTTTAGGTTTGTTAATACTGTGGATTGGTGCGCTACAGCTCATGCTGGATTTAGGGCACGAACGAGACTGGTTTAACAGCACCAGCATTGTGGTACTCGCTTTAACTGCCGCCATTGGCTTTGTGGTGTTCCTCATATGGGAGCTGACCGACAAGCACCCCGTCGTGGATGTGAAAGTCTTTAGGCATAGGGGCTTTGCAATTTCGGTATTGGCACTGTCGCTGGGCTTTGGAGCTTTCTTTGGCAGTATTGTACTGATTCCGCAGTGGCTGCAAATGAACCTTTCCTATACTGCCACATGGGCCGGATATTTAACCGCAACCATGGGCTTTGGTAGTTTGACCATGTCACCGATTGTGGCAAAGCTTTCGACCAAACATGACCCACGTGCACTAGCGAGTTTCGGTTTGATTTTGCTGGGTGCTGTGACCTTAATGCGGGCGTTCTGGACCACAGATGCCGACTTTATGGCACTGGCTTGGCCGCAAATCCTGCAAGGTTTTGCTGTGCCGTTCTTCTTTATTCCACTGTCGAACATTGCATTGGGTTCGGTGTTGCAGCAAGAAATTGCATCTGCTGCGGGCCTCATGAACTTCTTGAGAACGATGGCAGGGGCGATTGGTGCTTCAATTGCAGTGACCGTGTGGGATGACCATGCCAAAGTTGCACGTAGTGAAATGGTGTCAAACCTAAATACTGCCGAAGTACAAAATAACCTTTTGCAAAATGGTTTTACGACTGACTCGACTTTAGGAATCATTTCAAACCTTGTCGATAAAGAAGCAATTACCATGTCAGCAAACCATGTGTTTTTACTGTTTGCGATGGTGTTTGTCTTTGCGGGGCTAGTCATTTGGCTGTGTCCGAAACCCAAAGGGGATGTCAGCGGAATGCCATCTCACTAAACACAAAAAAGCATCTCTTCGGAGGTGCTTTTTTTAGATCTATTAAAAAATAGAGCGAGTCTATAAATGGCAGATTTTGCTTGTATTTAGCGAAATAAAGCATGCCAGAATCGGGCAAATCAGTTATAAAAGAGTGTGATATCAAGCAAGGAGGCACAAGACAGGGCACAGGATAAAATGCCCTTAAACATTCAATATTATAAAACCTTATTTTTATCAAAGATTAAAAAAACTTAATACCTGAAAACAAAGAAGCTTGCATGGCAATTGCATGGATAGGCAGGCGTATATATTGGAGTTATCACGTGAATAAAAGATATTCATTTTTGTTCAGTAGTTTATTAGCAGTCGGTTTATTACAAGGATGTGGAGATGACTCCTCGTCAGATCAGCCCAAGGATGATTCAAATACAGCCCCGCCCAATTTAATTGTTGATAATGACCCCACCAGTTGTAGCAAACTGGCACAAGACGGTTCAAGCGTGGTGGTCGGTTCAAATCAAAATGGTGACCCAGCAGCGCCTGAGGGTGCATCGGGTTATAGACTCGGTAACACGGTTAAATACGCAGATAAATATATGGTGGTGGCAAACACACCACTCGCGGTAAAAGCGGGCTGTGATGTTTTAAGAGCAGGCGGTAGCGCAGTCGATGCAGCCGTTGCGGTACAAGCGGTGTTGGGTCTGGTCGAGCCACAGTCGAGCACGATTGCGGGTAGTGGCTTTATGATGTATTACGACGCCAAAACCAAAAAAGTCACGGCGTATGATGGTCGTGAAACAGCACCAGCCGCAGCTAACGAATATTATTTAATTCGCCAAGATATATATGACCCAAATTCACCAGCGCCTGTACCAAGTGCCCGCCGTAGTGGTCGCTCGATTGGTGTGCCGGGTGTGATGCGTTTGCTTGAACAAGCGCAACAAGAACATGGCAAGCTTAAGTGGAACCAGCTTTTTGGTGAAGCGATTGGTTTGACTGACAACGGTTTCCGCATTCCGGGCCGTTTGGCAGATGCAATTGCAAGTAATGCAAACAATTTAGCGCTCGATGCAAATGCAATGGCAACCTATTTCTACACAGATGGTTCACCACGTAAAGTGGGTGAGACCATGACCAATAAAGCCTATGCAAAAACCCTAGAAGCACTTGCTTCACAAGGGGCAAATGCGCTGCACACTGGCCCGATCGCCCAAGCGATTGTGGCAAAAGCAGGCCAGACGTTAGGGGATGACCCAGCACGAACTCCAATTACCCCAAGTTTGATGACCTTGCAGGATTTATCGAGCTATCAGGTCAAAAAACGCGACCCGATTTGTACGACGTATCGTGACCGTTACTATGTGTGTACCATGCCGCCTCCATCTTCGGGAGGGATTGCGGTTGCGCAAACGCTGGGTATTTTAGAAAACTTTGATATGTCGCTTTATCCACCTAAAAAACCAGAAAATGAAGGTGGTGTGCCAGATGTGATGGGTGTGCATTTAGTGGCTGAGGCAGAGCGTTTGGCTTATGCCGACCGTGACAAATATGTGGCAGACACTGACTTTGTTGCTTTACCAGCACAGGGTATTCCAAGCTTTATTGATAAAAACTACTTAAAGCAACGTGCAGCACTGATTAACCCGAACCAGAGTATGGGCGTTGCGCCAGCGGGTAATTTCAACCCAGCTTCGGGTGTAGACACCACTGTTGAACACGGGACAACTCAGTTCACAATTGTAGATGCCTATGGCAATGTGGTTTCAATGACTTCGACTGTTGAATCGAGCATGGGTTCATTCCACATGGTCGATGGTTTCTTGCTGTCGAACCAGTTAACTGACTTTAGCGCCAACCCGCTTGATAGCACTGGGGGACTGGTTGCTAACCGTGTGGAAGGTGGCAAACGCCCACGGAGTACCATGGCGCCAACTTTAGTCTTTAAAGGCACCACGCCAGATGAGTTTTATATGGCAACAGGTTCACCAGGTGGCGGCACCATCATTCAATATGTGGTTAAAACTTTGGTGGGTGCGCTGGACTGGAACTTAAACGCACAGCAGGCCACATCGCTTGTAAACTTTGGTGCGACCAATAGCAAAAACACCAATGTAGATAGCTCGAATGTGCAGCTTTCTTTGCTTGATTTGATTGAAGGCTTAAAAGCAAAAGGGCATGGCGTTGCCAACACTGCGCAAACCAGCGGTATTTCAACGATTATGAAAGTAAATATTAATAATCAAAGCAAATATGCAGGTGGGGTAGACCCACGCCGTGAAGGTATCGTGTTAGGCAATGGTGCTTTATAGACCACACTTTAAAAAAAGCTGTCTTTTTTGGCAGCTTTTTTATGGGGCCCTTGAAAAAAACAAAAGGCTCTCCATTATGTAAATATGTTCATCAGTAGCGGACTGTTGATAAAATGCACAGTATTTTATTTTAGTTATGCTATGATGCTCATACATTCATGGGGATGTTATTGGCTTCGACGCTGGTGATGAAACTCATAGATGCATGCCGAGAGCGCATTTTCTCTCGTAAATCAAATTTGCATATTTTAGTCGCAAACGACGAAACTTACGCTCTAGCTGCCTAAGGGCAGTTTGTCCGCTTCCTAGAATACTTGTGGTTTAGGAACCCGACCGTAGCGCACGCACACAAGTCCGTATAGAGTCAAGCCTCGGGGCTTTATACCAAACTTAGAGGATCGCAACTTGTACCCTGTTCGTCGGGTCACAAGGTGTTAAAACAATAGACGATATCTAAGCATGTAGTATTCTCGAGCGTAATGCTGGCGGACGCGGGTTCAACTCCCGCCATCTCCACCAAAATTCGTGAAAAACCCTGAAACGTAAGTTTCGGGGTTTTTTCTTTTTAAGATTCAAATTATTAAATCTTTTGAGCGATGACGAACGAAGCGCGTATAAATGGAACTTTGCGCAATATTTTCTAAGTCATCTGTGCGATGAGCAACTACCACAAAGAGCTAAGCGCCCATGTCTTGTGTTTCTAAATCATCTGTGCGATGAATAATTTAAGCCACTCTCGAGTGGTTTTTTATTGCGATTTCTAAATCATCTATGCGATGAGAAACGAACAAGAAACAGAAGGGGGACCGCCACGGCATTTCTAAATCATCTGAGCGATGACCAATATATTGGACTAGAGTCCACCATTAGAAGACGTTTTCTAAATCATCTGGGCGATGAGCAACGCTGGCAGAAGAAGTACCTTCCATTGCAGATATTTCTAAATCATCTGGGCGATGACGAACCCTTCAGGTGTCAGTAGCAACACAACCTCATTTTTCTAAATCATCTGGGCGATGAGCAAAAGTATGGCCAGATTTTGGCTCTAACCCCGTTATTTCTAAATCATCTATGCGATGAGTAACTAAATCGCTCACATGGCTGCATTAAATTAGCTTTTCTAAATCATCTACACGATGAGCAACGATGTCACACCAAAAAAGACGTTACTGATTGATTTCTAAATCATCTGGGCAATGAGCAACTGAACAAAGGCTTATCAATTGTTAATGGAAGTCCTTGATAATGTTCATGCATTTCTAAATCATCTAGGCGATGAACAACATCCCACTAATTAATATTCTGAAAATATCAAATTTCTAAATCATCTACGCGATGAATAATCTTATGAGCGGAATAGGATTAGATCCGAGCATTTGCTAAATCATCTGGGCGATGACGAACTCAGACACATGTATTTGGTGATTCCGATGCATTTTCTAAATCATCTGAGCGATGAGCAACTTTGCTTAACGATTGTTGTCGTTGCATGTACTTTTCTAAATCATCTACGCGATGAGCAACGGGTTGGAAGCGGTGAAGGCTCAGATTGTCCATTTCTAAATCATCTGGGCGATGAGAAACGAAGATCTGTTAGATGTTCTAGATGTCATTTGTTTCTAAATCATCTACACGATGAGCAACTATATGCGTGTCATCGATCCGACCACTAAAGATTTCTAAATCATCTGGGCGATGAGCAACACAGATATTCTACTACCAGGAACAGCAATAGATTTCTAAATCATCTATGCGATGAGTAACAAATAACCATTGCGCAAATTTGCTGTGTTTTTCTTCTAAATCATCTGAACGATGACGAACTTACCTCATCAGAATATGGTTCAACCAACTTTTCTCTAAATCATCTATGCGATGAGCAACGTACCTCGTACATATCAGCAGTCAAAAGGATTTTTCTAAATCATCTGTGCGATGAGCAACGTGATGTTCCTGTAACTCAGGCATTTCATAACTTTCTAAATCATCTGGGCGATGAGCAACTGCATACCAATTGTTTGTGCAAAAAACTGAATTTTCTAAATCATCTGGGCGATGAGCAATGTTCACATTTAATTACTACATTTGATGACTTTTTTCTAAATCATCTACGCGATGAGCAACAACAGTATGAGCTGTGCAACCTGAGAAAAGGATTTCTAAATCATCTATGCGATGAGCAACCTGAAGTACTAAAAGGTGACAGCAAGTATGTATTTCTAAATCATCTATGCGATGACGAACAGCGCGGAAGCTAAAGCTATTGGCATTAAGATTTTATAAATCATCTAGCGATGACGAACAATTACATTAGGATGAAATTGCACTTGATCAGTTTCTAAATCATCTATGCGATGAGCAACTTTAAATGCTTATGCAAAGTTAATGAAAGATATTTCTAAATCATCTGAACGATGATGAACTTACCCCATCAGAATATGGTTCAACCAACTTTTCTCTAAATCATCTGTGCGATGACGTATGAGGTGGGTGTGTTAGGGATGTTGCCCGTAGGTTTCTAAATCATCTAGGCGATGAATAACTGTCCACCACGAAGTTTGATATTGCCCGTACTTTTCTAAATCATCTGGGCGATGAGCAACCATTTTCAGGAAAGAATGGCACTGCATAGACTTTTCTAAATCATCTACGCGATGAGTAACTTGCTTTCTCGGTCTATATCGATAGCTAACGTTTTCTAAATCATCTATGCGATGAGTAACCACCGAGTGTTAATCACTACTGGATCGCTAAATTTCTAAATCATCTATGCGATGAGAAACCTAAGGCTTCGCCAGTTTCGTATATATCTTCTTTTCTAAATCATCTACGCGATGATCAACAGACAAGCATCACCTCAACTTATCGCCTTGCTTTTCTAAATCATCTGGGCGATGAGCAACCGTGAAATGCAGCGGCAGTTTTCTATCGTCATTTTCTAAATCATCTGGGCGATGACGAACACAATGTGCTTTATGAGTTTTGGCATCCTCACTTTCTAAATCATCTGGGCGATGAGAAACTCAAAGCTCACGTTCAACAAAACAAAATGGTTTTTCTAAATCATCTGGGCGATGAGCAACGCAACAGCAGCTTGCTCTTCTAGTTTTTTATTTTTCTAAATCATCTACGCGATGACGAACTATTAAGACGCCGCGCCAAAGCCCTTGACGAATTTCTAAATCATCTGGGCGATGAGCGACACCATACGCATCAATCATATTTAAAGCTTGTGTTTCTAAATCATCTGGGCGATGAGCAACGTTATCAGAAAGGTATTTTTTACCATCTTCACTTTCTAAATCATCTGGGCGATGACGAACTTCCCAAAGAAGGTACTTGGCTGCTTGATGGTTTTCTAAATCATCTGGGCGATGACGAACCGAATGATCCCAATAGCAACAAATTGTTAGTTTTTCTAAATCATCTGGGCGATGACGAACACCGCAGAACTTAAAGCACGATTCATGGAATTTTTCTAAATCATCTGGGCGATGACGAACGCTGAAGAAGTTGAAATTATCGTATTTGCATGTTTCTAAATCATCTGGGCGATGACGAACAGATGGCTGCTGCAAAACGCTCAGGAGTGTAGTTTCTAAATCATCTGGGCGATGACGAACTGAACAAGCCACAGCAATGACTGGCTTATTAGTTTCTAAATCATCTGGGCGATGACGAACGAGATTAGCGTTGAGTATCAAAGTGTGGTTGGTTTCTAAATCATCTGGGCGATGACGAACCATCCAATCAGGCATTTTGCTAAACATATCGCTTTCTAAATCATCTATGCGATGAGCAACATCAAAGGCCATTTTTAAGGATCTAAGCACAATTTCTAAATCATCTGGACGATGACGAACAAGTTCGTACTGCCTATCGTAACCAATACATATTTCTAAATCATCTAGGCGATGAGAAACCTATCATTGCGCGCCAGAACGCATCAATTAATTTTCTAAATCATCTAGGCGATAATGAACGCGGCAACTTCTGTATGTGTCACACAAACACCTTTCTAAACCATCTGAGCGATGAGCAAAGGTGACTTTATGCAGACAGGCGGTGGTGAAATTTTCTAAATCATCTGAGCGATGATGAATGCAGAAAGACAACAAGACCGTGAACGCTTTTGTTTCTAAATCATCTGAGCGATGAGCAACACTTATTCAGAAAATGGCCGTTTCTTTTATGATTTCTAAATCATCTGAGCGATGAGCAACTCACGGCTGTATGACACAATGCAAACGGGGATTTTCTAAATCATCTGGGCGATGAGTAACATTAGGCTTTAAAAGTTGCTGAAAACCGACATTTTCTAAATCATCTGGGCGATGAGCAACACGATTTAAGGGATTTTGTAATCAAGGAGTAGTTTCTAAATCATCTGTGCGATGAGAAACAAAATTAAAAAATATGAACTTCTTTAATGAAGTTTCTAAATCATCTGGGCGATGAGAAACGAGAAGAAATGGAACAAGATAAAACGCCGTAATTTCTAAATCATCTGGGCGATGAGCAACTGTCGAGAGTTCGATCAACATAATCTTGAGCATTTCTAAATCATCTGGGCGATGACGAACGAAAGAAGCGCTCTACGGAACAAATATTTTATTTTCTAAATCATCTGGGCGATGAGCAATGGTGACTTCATGCAGACAAGCGGCGGTGAAATTTTCTAAATCATCTACGCGATGAGCAACGGGAATGTTGCAAAAGTTGCTGTTGATTTAAATTTCTAAATCATCTATGTGATGACGAAAATCAGACATAAATAAATATTGGTTTCTAGTTTTTTCTAAATCACCTGTGCGATGACGAATAGTGTCTATACTGAAATGAGCAAAAGGTTCATTTTCTAAATCATCTACATGATGAGCAACGCTTCCTGCAACGCTGAAATATTTGTACTGTTTTTCTAAATCATCTGTGCGATGACGAACGATGCAGGTCTCAAAGCTGCGAATAAAGCTGTTTTCTAAATCATCTGGGCGATGAGTAACCGGTTCATCATCTGCCGGGTAAACATCTTGAATTTCTAAATCATCTGGGCGATGAGTAACATCAGCAACAGACTTTGCATGTTCACGTGAATTTTCTAAATCATCTGGGCGATGAGTAACATAGATCTTACATATTTCAAAGTCGTGTTTCTTTTCTAAATCATTTGGGCGATGAGTAACTCAGGTGTGAGGGCTGGAGTCGGCGGGATCTGTTTCTAAATCATCTGGGCGATGAGTAACTTTTCCATATTGAAATGACGATGGTGGAGTGGTTTCTAAATCATCTGGGCGATGAGTAACTCACCATTTCAAATGTAATGTCTGCTTCACAATTTCTAAATCATCTGGGCGATGAGTAACAATTTCATTGACTGGCTCCAAGCTTTTACTTTTTTCTAAATCATCTGGGCGATGAGTAACTAGTTCTAATAGCGTTTACATCTCTTGGTATTTTTCTAAATCATCTGGGCGATGAGTAACTAATCAATACGGTTTCTGGAACCATCCTGAATTTTCTAAATCATCTGGGCGATGAGTAACCGACCGTACGCACCGCATCCGCCTTTTTTATTTTTCTAAATCATCTGGGCGATGAGTAACAAATTGCTATTGCTGAAGCTTCTCCGAGTGCTTTTCTAAATCATCTGGGCGATGAGTAACTTACGAATGCCCAAACTTGCATTGTCGCTTGCTTTCTAAATCATCTGGGCGATGAGTAACACGACGACAACGACGAGGAACGAGGAGGCGGATTTCTAAATCATCTGGGCGATGAGTAACGTCTACAACCTCATTAGCGATCTTTTTAACAATTTCTAAATCATCTGGGCGATGAGTAACTAGAGTTAAGTTCAAACAAAACTCTTAAAATCAATTATATAAGTTTTTAATGAGTGAAAATACTTCGCTATGAGGTACTTGGGTTAAATATATGATTTTATTTGATTTTACTACATATGTCAGTAATGAAGCTAAACATGTAATCTAAAATATCTTGGTCTTGGCATGTTTCAATAAGCTGCATTCGGAATTCTTTTTGATTTAATCCTTTTGCTGCACATGTAAAGGCGAGTGGCATCACAAAAGCATCTTTAACTAGATCAGCTAGGTCAAAGACTAGACCTCCACGACGTGTTTTACCGTGCAAAATAGGGAGGGCAAAGCTAATTCCCATTCCATTTAAAGCAACTGCTGCATAGCCATAGGCAATATAATTTCCATGATCGAGGTAGCTGTTGGCTATATCAGCAATAGTGTCGTGAGAGTTTTTTCCTTCATCACGAATAAACTCAACTCCAAAGCCTTTAGCAAGTTGCTTGTATAATGTTTTGGCCCAACGTCCTTCGGCTGCAAGTAATTCTTGTTGATTTTCGGAGCGATCAATATCTTGTTTGAACGTGTTTAAAGCATTTTCATCAATATAAATACCAGATTGAATCAAATCAAAATTCTTTTTCCATGATTGTGATACGAGGACAATACGTTCAAGTAATAATATTTTTGCCATGAGTAAGCGTGCGTCATCTTCTAACCATGCTCTCATCCAAATTTGCATATATTCAGTGGGGCGATATTCACTCTGGGGCGCTAAAAATGTTAAGTCTAATGATGAAAATAAAGGGGAACCGCCAGAACCGCAAAACCCAACCATGACATTAGATTCCGCTAAACGTCTGGCAGCCGCATCTGTTAATGAACTTCCTTTGCCAAGGAGTAAAAAGGCTGTGTTTTTCGCGGGAATATTATAAAAATATTCCACAGGTTGTGAGTTCTCCGTCAAGTAAACAATTCGATCATCTTTTAAAACGACACGAACTCTTTCTAGATAAAATACGCAGGCACGCTTTGAAAGCATAAGTGGACGGCTGCGTTCTTGACGGAGTTGACTCATATTATATTTCCTTAAAAGACAGGTAGGGCAAAAGGACTTTCCTTACGGGCAAGCCCATAGCTATCTGGCAGCCCGTATCCCGCGTTTTTACTCTCCTGAACATCAATAATGACTGTAAAACCATGACCTGTACTGCTGACCACCTGAAAGAAGGGCATTCCTTTGGCAGTTTTTAAGCGTCTATCTCTTAAAGGTTCATTTTGATGAGAAAGCTTTGTGCGTTCAGCTTTCTGAGTTGGAATACGAAACTTTCGATAACTTTTCCAACCAGAAATTTTGGCAGCAGGAACAGGAATTGCGACCCCTAAAACGGTATAGTCGCGAATTTTCCAGTGTCCTTTAATTGCCTCGATTAATTCATCTAACTCATCCTGTTTTTCTGCAAAAATTCGCAAAATATCAAAGTTGGGTTTAGCTGAACGACCATGTTTTTTTTCAAACAGTTCCTGCTTCGCTTTCAATTTATCGGATATCTCCAACGCAAGAGCGTAATGCGTAGGTAGTTTCCGAAATGCACCATGAATGACGGTGTAAATTTGATTACGAATATGGCCAAGTTTTAAATCCGTATCATCTGATGATTCAATAACACGGATATCCAGATAGTAATTGGCATCCATGATTATTCACCCTCGGAGTACACGCCACCACGAATTAAACACGCAATCAGGAACATGCCTTTGTCGCTGTTTACATCCAGTTCATCAATTTCTTTTAAAATATCGAATGCAGAAACTTTATCTTTACCTACGCGATAGAAAATCTGACCTTCTAGGTTTGCACCATTAGGCTCTACTGCAATAGGCTTTTCATCGTTTTCTTTAAACAATGGATACCAAGTATCAATTGTTCTTAGAGCATTTCCGATTTTTTGGTCACGTAAAGCAGCTTGCCCCAGATATTGGTTGTCATTTGCTTTGTGGTCTGGTTTTTTCGGTGTTAATTGATATAGAGATCGAGAGAAACCTTTTGGTTTATCTTCTAAGTAATTCTGAGATGGGAAAACTTCTACACCGCCCATTCCGAAGTCAACAATAGCTTCAATATGCAATGCAGCACTTGTTGATTCACCAGTAATTCCTTTTAACAAAATGTCTGCTAGTTTTTGTTCTTGTTCAGATGGTTGATCAAAACTTTTAAGGTTATAAAAAAGAGCATCAAAGCTAAATGTTTCAGGGTAGTCTTGAGCAGTCACTTGAATGGTAATACTTTCAGCGACAATACGGTTACGCCATAACCAGCGGCCATTCACGATATTACGTACATAACGACGTACAACTTCTTTTAGTCCATCGCTTTCTTTAGCGCGATTTACAAAATTTAAGAAAGCTTGGCGGAAATTATACTCTTCGGTTTTGTCAGCACCAGCTTTAGACGCACTTGCAAACAGCACATAGCTCAAGTCAATAAAACGGAAATCCCATTTCACCAAAAGTTTCGCTTTAGGTTGTAATTTTGCAGATTCGGTAAGCTGAATATTGGTGACTTCGCGAGCAAGTGAATTACCTGTTGCTGCCCCTTTTTCTTTGTTACCTGCTACGTTTTGAGTCCCTCGAATACCGTGATACATCACGTGTAAAGGCTCTTGTTTACCATCTTCAAATAAATTAAAAAAAGCCCCGTCACTCACCACTGTGCCACGTTGTAAAGAAAGGCTACCTGGTAATTTCTTAAAAATTGTCATGTGAAAAATTCCTTATGTTTAAAAGTGAGTTATGCATTGATGCAATTTTGTTTTAAAAGAAAAATATCATCTTGCGGCCAGTGGTAGGTCCACAATAATTTTTGCAAGTTATGCCAAGTGTCATCCTCAGCCTCAGTATTTTTCCTTAGAATCTCGCCTAAAGAAAAATACTGAACAATGCCGGTAAGTGGTTCTGCATAGGCATGTGCTGTCGTTTCCTGATCTTGGGCTTGACGAATACCTGCTCGTTGGTCTGTGAGTGGCTCAAGTAGGGCATAACCCAAATTAGTTGCCGATATCCAACTTAAATTTTGGTCATTAAAGAAAGTTCTAAGCGCATCTGCTTTTAATGCCAACAGTTGGGTAAATGCCTGAACTCGATTAATTTGTTTACGTTGCTGATACTCAATAAGCAAATCTTGTCGATCTAAAATGGCAAACCCAGTTTTGATTTTCTTTAAAGCTGTTTCTAATTCATTTTCAGCATGTGTCGTAATTTCTAAAAACTCGATAATTTGTCCGCCAGCAAAACGACTACGTTTCAGTATATTTGTTAGTTTTTCTGGACTAATGCGAGAGCTAGAAAATTTGATAACAAGGCTAAACTCTAAATGACAAGATGCGGTTGGTTGTAAAGACAACGCATATTTATTTTTAGAAGAATAGTCCTTTTTACCAATAAACACGGCACCACGACGTTGAGCAGGCGTAAAGCGCCCATAGGCTTGCCCACCTAAACGCTGTTGGTCATGATGAATATAAATAATGCCTTCTTCTTGAGTGCCTAATTGCCTTGCTAAATGATGTGCAAACATATTGGCTGCAAACAAAGGTACACCACCTAATAAGAAGCCATTGGTTTGCATATTTGCATTTTGTACTCGCATACGAGGAATAACGACATAACGACTCATCGAACAATCTCCCGTAAGCGGCGGGCGATATAACCTTCTGAATTGCTATCTAGGCTAATTGATACAGTTTCATTATTTATTTCTATATCGAAGGTTTCATTGGTGATTTTTCTAGCCAGATAATCTGAGAACTTTATTCTCCAGTTATCATCTCTTAGTTCTGGATCAATCAAACCTTGTAAAACAAACGAAAGGCTCGGATGAACCCAAAATGAAGGGCGCTCAATCTCTTCCATACTTGGTAGAATTGCTTCAGCTTCTTCTAAAATATTTTTTTGGAAAGTCGCTTGTCTTAATACATCTTTAGCAAGGATATTAAGGAAAATAATTTCCTGATCTCGAACATCCCGATTAGTAGAAGGAGCGAAAATCTCGAGGTCATGCCAATTTTGAATGGTATTCGTCGCGGTGATAATAAGTTGGCGATTTAAAATTTCTGACCACTCTTTAATCGCGTCTTTTGCTCGTTTAGTTCCATTAAGCAGTTTTATCTTACGAGATAGTCTTATAGTAAATCCGTTATAGAAAATCGCTAACGCTTGGCGTACTTTTTCACTTGCTTGAGGAGCATCAACTGTAATAGGGCGTTGCATTGAACGAACGAGGCTTCCGACATTTTGCGGATTGGCTCCGCCTATGCCAAAAATAGCAGTTTGAATGCGGTTGAACTCACTGTCTTTCTCTTTGCGTAATTCATTTACATTATCAACTTCTTGGTTCACAAGATAATTTACACCAGCAGCAGTAAGTGGACTAACTGAAACATATTCACCATTTTTTGGAATTAAAAGCTGGTGCATGCGTATATCAATATTTTCTGTACCTGATTGATACGGCTCATTAAAAACAGATGAAATGGATGGCTTGAGCTGTTCCACTTGTTGTTGAAACTCAGCTTCTTCTGTACTGATATCATTATCAATCATGGCAGCTTTTACGACTTTAAAAATAGAAGCCGTTTTACCTGCATTTGCCTGATAATCGGTTGGAATAAGGAAGTCTTCATTTAATAAAGTTCGAGCACTGAGATAAGGTAAATCAAGTGCTTGTTGTTTACTTAAACGAATCCCACCTTTTTCAATATTGGAATTAATCGTCTTTAAACTAAAGTGTACCGATTCTTCTAAAGCGTTTATAAAAATATCAGTTTGTGGTTCAGGCATTATCTTCCCCGTTTTTGTTATCTAGCCAATTTTTAACATATTATTTGAAAAATGAAAGTGTTGAAGAAACACTTAGCGTCATAAATTGTCGCCAAGTGTTTTGAACATTAAAGTGACTGGTAATTAATTTAAGTAAAGCCGACATTATTCATAAATATCGGCTTTAAATAGAGTTCTAGCTGGTATGACATGCATTACAGCAGTAATAACATCCGTTGATTCGAGCGTTAGGCCATCTTCTTCTTGCTGCCAAAACTGCGCTAAAGCAATTCAAATGTTCACCTAAATCTACTCTATTTTGAGGATATGGCATGAATGAGCAACCTGTTGTTAGGTTGTGAACTTCATAATCGCCATTTACTTGAACATTTTGATTGATAATGAATTTAGACATAGATTTTACTCCTCACAAATCGTAATGATTGAAGGTAGATCTACGCCTCGCTGTATAGCAGAATGAGACAAAAATTTGAAATGTTGTGCTATCATTTAGACAGTCCTCCGTAGTAATTGAACTCTGTGGAAATGGACAAGAGCAGATATGAAGTTTTCGACGGCTAAGTATCTGCTTTTTTTATGCCTATTTCTTGATCTAAGTATTAATGGATTAAATCATTATGTCAAGTCTGAAATTTTTAGTTTTCTAAAGAAATAGCATCTATATATTAAGGGTTGAATTTTATAATACAAACATAATTTTTTTATTATTCAGACTAAATCCATTTAAGCAATGGCAAAAATTCATTAAAAGAAACAGCATCTATAGATTAATTTCTCAACTACTTACGCAGTAGTGAACAAAGGCTATTATACAGAAATAGCTACAATTACTTGCAACTATTTGTTAAGTACAAATAAGCTAAAATATACTTTCAAAACGACATAAGCTGTCGCTCTAAGATTATATCTTTTTATTAAAACTTTCTCTTTTTAAAACAAAAGATTATATTTTTACTATATTTAAAATTTAACAATAAACTATGCATGTCATTTTCATCTCGGCTTGTGAAAAAAGAGCGTTAAAGAAAACAAGAGCAATCTTGGATAGCTATGCTATTCGTACAGGACATTCGTCTTGGCAAGCACCAATGACAATGGAAGGTTTAAAAGAAATACGTAGCGCATTAAAAAAAGTAGCCACTCGACAAACTGCGGTAGCCGCTTACATTAATTTTGGTGTGCGAAGAATGAAGCTAGCATGGGTTGTGGGAGCAAAACATAAATTTGCGAACGACGGTGCATATCCAGTTGCATCAACTAGGAAACAGCAAAAGTTACTGATGCTAGATGAATGGGTCAAAGTAAGTAGCTTGTTGGCTGGGGCGGCAGGAGACATGCATGATATTGGTAAGGCCTCACAACATTTTCAGAGCAAATTAAGTCCAGAAATGGCAGGGCAAAAAATTAGAGATGACATTAGACATGAATGGCTGTCTTTAAAACTATTACAACAACTCAGAAGAAATGGATGGGACTGGCAGCTTGCATGGAGGAATTTAGGTAAAGGTTTAGATAAATTTAGTTTAGGTGATCGACAAGAAATAGAACAGGGAATCCAAAATGAATTAGAAGCAGTCGATTATTTGGTTGTTACGCATCATGGCTTATTAGGAGTTGAAGAAGCTTTAAAAAATGATCCATTAGCCTTACCTCACTATGAAAATCATGTCCGGACATTGGTTCCAAGTCATGAGCAAATAACCAGTGCAGGTGATTTGCCAGACTCTATTTTTAAAAGCCATCAAAAACGTATGCAACGTTTAACTGCATTAATACCAAAACAAAAAACAGACCAGCTTTTATACTGGAAAGCCTTAGCATTGCATTCACGAGCAGCTCTGATTCATGCCGATCATATTGTCTCGGCCCAGCAATATTCTTTGCAAAAGCCTGAAAATGTATCGTTATTTGCAAATACAAAGCTTAAAAATATCGGCCAAGACAAGAAAGCAAAATTACAAGATCAGCCACTAGAATGGCATTTACACCAAGTGGGTGATCGGGCTTCACGAATCGCAGTTCAAATGATGACTGATTTGAGTTTATCAGGATTATCTGAGCAAACAGTTGAATACATCTGTCAGCCAACAACTCACCCGCGTTTCCAATGGCAAAATATCGCAGCAAATGCGTTGCAAAAAAATATACAGAAGCACCCTGAAATACCAGCATTGGTATTCAATATTGCAGGGACAGGAAGCGGTAAAACACGCATGAATTTGCGAGCTGCGTGTACTTTACGACCAGATGACCCAAGAATGGCGATTGCGCTTAATTTGCGTTCTTTAACCTTGCAGACTGGGCATGCACTTAAAACGTCGATGAATCTATCGGAAGATGAAATCGCCGTGATTATTGGTGATACTGTTACTCAGACTTTATTCGATCAAAGTAAAGAGAAAATTGAGTTTGTTGATGAAGATGAAAATCATCCAGAACCTATTTTTGATGCTTGGGGTGAGGACTGTGATTTACCTGAATGGTTACATCCATTATTTACGGCTGAAAAAAATGGACGCAAAGTTTTAGATCAAAAAGAAACTACCATTCTGGCTTCGCCATTATTAGTTTCAACCATTGATTATTTGATTGCAGCAGGTGAACCGCATCGACAAGGACATCACGTTAAGGCATTACTCAGAATTATGAGTAGCGACTTAATTTTAGATGAAGTTGATGGCTATGAATCTAAAGCACTAATTGCAGTGCTGCGCTTAGTTCAGTTAGCTGCGCTGTATGGTCGGAACGTTATTTGTTCGTCAGCAACCTTATCACTTACAGTTGCCAAAACAATTCATCGGGCTTTTGAGTCGGGTATGCAGATGCGGGCAGCCCTTTATGGTACAGAGAAAAAATCAATCGTTGCGATTATTGATAATGAACTTAAACCACAAGTCTGGTTAGAACGAACAAATCAAAAATCAGAATTTAATACAAACTACCAAAAGCATTTAGATAATTTACAAGTTCACTTGCTCTCTAAGCCTACTCATCGACTGGCTCAACTGCTTTCATTACCTGAAACTACGGTTTTATCATGGAAACAGTCAGTATTAGAAGCAGTTAACCAACTTCATCAAGAGCATGCATGGAATTTTAAAAAGACTGAAAAGAAAATTTCTTTGGGGCTTATACGGGTTGCCAATATTAAACATGCAATTCGACTTGCCCAATTTTTATCAGATCATTTACCTGAGGTAAAAGTAGCTTGTTATCATGCGAATGACTGGCTTATTTCAAGATTTTATAAAGAGCAACGTTTAGATCAGCTTTTAACACGTCATAAAGATGGTAAAAAAAGAAAAACTGGTAATGAGCAGATCGAACAAGATGATGAAATTATTGAACTCATTCAAAAATCTAATTCTTTAAATATTCCATTTATTGTGATTGCAACGCCTGTGGAAGAAGTCGGGCGAGATCATGATTTTGATTGGGCTATCATTGATGCATCAAATGTGCAGTCAATTGTACAAACAGCGGGTCGTGTTAATCGTCATCGATTAGAAAAAGTACAGCAACCCAATATTATGATTCCACAGTGGAATTATCGTTATTGTGAACGACGCGATATTGAAAAACTTAAGCAACAAAGTAAACAGCGCAGACCTGTATTTGTATACCCTGGCTATGAAGGATATGGTTCATCTGTAACATCAACTTATTCATCCCAAGATTTAAGCGAGCTTTTGCCGTGGGACCATCAATCTCAATTAGTCATTAATGCCCGTTTGCGTTTTGATCAAGTAAATTGTTTATTTGCAAAACTTGATGATCAACAAATAGGAAGTTTTTGCCAAAATTATTTTAATGATCAAGGGGAGCAGTTATTTTCTCGGTCGGATGTAGATGCAAGTATCATGACAGAAAATATTTATAATATAACGTCTTTACGAGAACATAATTATCAAGAAACCTATATGTTTGAGTGGGCTGAGAGCTTGATTGTTAAAAAACAAGTTTATGGTTTTGATGAAAAAGCGACTAAAACTTTAAAATATCCAAAATATGGTCTGGTGTGGGACCAAGTGAAGTTCGACGAAATTCCTGCTAAACCACAAGCATGGTTAGCACTCACGCTACAACAAATGAAAGATTACTGTTATGAGTACCAAATTGCTAATGAGCAAGGCTGCCGTATATCTTTAACACCTTACAATAGAGATGAAGTGCCTACTTGGTCCTATGATTATGGCTTTGGTGTTATGGAGAAATGAAAAATTTTGAATGAACTAACTATTTAAATTTATTTTAATTATCGATTATTAATAATTAATTTTTATTTAAATTGTTTCTTAATAAATCTCTGTATATGGTGAATTTGTTAGCATAAAACATGATTTTGTGAATAATCTCATATTCTTGATTATTATTAAAAATATCTAAAGTATTTATTGAAAAATATTTATTCACTATGTTTCAGACATACTCTTTAATTTAAAAAATAATTAAAACCTGCTAGAACAATGGTTTATTTAAAAATAAAACATAATTATATATATTAATATGTAACATTATATTTCTTTTCTTGAAAACAAGAATTTTAAAGGATATAAAACTATACAGATTTGTCTGTATATCTGTATTTAACTATTTATAAAAGGAAGTATCATCATGAAAAATCGTAAAAAAAATGCTGAATACCTAGGCACTTTGCTAGGTTAATTTAGTAACCGAAACAAAAACTATCAATCTTAAAAAGGAAGTACCATCATGAAAAATCGTAAAAAAAATGCTGAATATCTAGGCACTTTGCTAGGTTAATTTAGTAACCGAAACAAAACTATTAATCTTAAAAAAGGAAGTACCATCATGAAAAATCGTAAGAAAAATGCTGAATATCTAGGCACTTTGTTAGGTTAATTTAGTAACCGAAACAAAAACTATTAATTTAAAAAAAGGAAATTTCATCATGAAAAATCGTAAAAAAAATGCTGAATACCTAGGCACTTTGTTAGGTTAATTTAGTATCCTCGATAAAAATAGTATGTCTATATCCATAGACATACTATTTTTTAAAATTAATGAAAATAATAATTTAAAGGAATATGGTCATGGAAGTTATTAGTATTCGTCCAAATTTTATTAAAACTTTTAACAACCCAAATAATGATTATTTTTGTATAGTAACTAATGAATCTTTGGAAGATAAAATTAAAATTACTGATGATTCTAACTATATTGAAAGTAAGATTATTTTATATAAACCTAATGATAAATTTGAAAATTTATTGGAAAATGTAATACCTGAGAATTCTCATGTATTAGTTATTTCCCCTGATGTTTTTTTTCAATCACCTGATCAAAAACATATTGGAAATAAAAGAAAGTTAATTGCTATGGCATGCAATTCAACTCCAACAGATATAAATGCCATAAAACATTTTATGGAAATAATTGAAAATACTGATCCAGATAGCCAGCAAGAGTTTGCTGATAGATTTTTTGGTATTGGTGAAGATTCAGATTTTTTAAACTTTGTAGATCCAGTGAACAATACATTAGCGAAATTTAATCACTTAGATGAAAGCTATCTATGGAGTGAACAAGCTGGTCATTTAGGTTATGGGGAACAACAGTTAGCTCCTGCAGGAGAAATTAGTGTCTTACCTTTGAGAATTCAAGATTTTGATGAAACTTTACGTTTAGATTTTAACGGAACAATTGCATTACATGGGGTTCCCATTTTACATAATGGTACTGTTAGCTTCTTACGAGAAGATCAAAAAAGAATATTTGATCAACTTATAGAAATTAAACATAATCCTATTATTGCTACTGTTGAAAATGGAGTTATCACTGCGCTTAGTGATCCAACTGGCAAATGTCCGAATGCTCTAGATATGTTAAATAGTATGTTTAATGTAGATTCCAGATATAGAATTCTTTGGGAAATTGGGTTTGGTGTAAATACACACAATAAAATACTCGATGGAAACCAAGCTATGAATGAAACCTTTGGTAATACTGATGGTGCTATACATTTTGGTCTAGGTTTAACACCATACACACAATATCATTTAGATATAATTTGCCCAAATACTGTAGTGAAAAACAATAAGAATGAATACCTGATTGGGAAAGAAGGGAAAAAAATAGCACGAAATAAATCAATTGGATGTCCTTGTATAGAATGATAACTAATACATCATTGCTAAGCAGAACTATACCTGTTTGCTTAGCATTAACACCTATCGGTTTATTATTTGGTATTCTCGCTGGCCAGCAGAATCTTGATCATTATGAGGTTCTATTATTAAGTATTTTCGGATTTTCAGGGAGTGGGCAGTTTGCTCTCTTAAGTTTTTATCAGAATAACTTTGTAGATATTGGATATTTAACAGCCTTTTTACTTATATTAAGTATGAATGTTAGATATATTCCAATGACATTAATAAGTACTCCAAAAGATATTAAACTAAGTTTAAAAATATTTTATGGTCATATACTTTCTGATGAATCATTCGCTACTGAGAGATACACAGATACATATCATGATCATCTCAAAATCCGATTATATATTTTCTTTGCATGGGTGATATCTACTCTAGCTGGTCAGATATTATCATCATATATACCTGACTATATATTAAGTTATTTAAATGTATCATTTCCTATTTCTGCAATTTTATTCACTTTAAGCTTTATTAATATAAAACTTAAAACTACGAAAAAGAATATTAAAGTCATATTTGTTCTATTTTTGGTAACTACTTTATCTTTCTTTATTTTTGGAGAAAGGTTTTTTTGGATACCCGCAATTCTAACTAATTATATTATTTTTAGGAAATTTAAATGAACACAAAACTATTAATTGGTGTTGTAATATTATTTTCTATAAGTGTTATTGTCAGAATAGCACCTGCATTTGTAAAAAATAGACTAAATAGTGAAACACTGGATAATATTGAGCAAGTTTTACCAATATGTGTTTTTATACCTATGGCTGTATATTTTTTTATAACTGAAATACAGAAAAACTTTTTACCAGCTATTATTTCATTCATATTTATATTTATCTTGTTGCAGATTAAAAGTAATAATCTTGTGACGATTATTGGTTCTATACTGTTATTTATTTTTATTAAGAATTTTACAAATCTGAATTAATCACTCTCTTAAAACTGCTTCAATATTGTTACCGTCCATATCAATGAGAAAAGAGGCATAATAATTAGTACTATAGTTCAAGCGGTATCCTGGTTTTCCATTATCTTTGGCTCCAATTTCTAAACCCATTTTATGAAAAGAAATGACCTCATCTTTTGATTTAGCTGAAAAAGCAAGATGTACTTTACTACGGACACCGTCTTCTGAACTACTCGCTATCCAGAAATAAACTCTATTATTCATTCCAAAGCCATAAGCAATTATATTTTCATTATCATCTTTTCGTTTTTTTAAAAATTTGTATCCTATACTCTCTAAGAGATGGGTATAAAAATTATAAGCTAAATCTAAATTAGTTACTTTTAATTCAATGTGATCTATCATAGTTATAAATGTTAAATATAAAATCAGATTTAATCTAGCATGAAATTCACATAATTAGCTATAACTCTTGTACCTTTAAAATATTATCTCTTGTTAATAAAAATAGTTTAGTTTCTTATGGATTATGGTTGTTGAGAAGAAGATAGTGATTCCTAATGAATATATTACTGTAGAGCGAAGCAAGAAAATTGAAAAGTAATTAAATTATAAAAAATAAGAAATAGTTAGAGTTATGAAAGCAAGGATGTAAACAATTGCTATTGTTGTTCTAGCCATAGCGTTTGCATCACTACTTTTTTCCGTAAGTGGGGGAAAAAGTGGTAATGCTGCATTTTTTAAAATAAAGAATATTAAGGCGTACCCTGCAATAAGTGAAAATATATATTCAAATTCCAACTTTCCTTCAAAGTAAGCAATTAAAGCCATTATCAACATGAATAGGGCTAAGCTCATTAAAAGATATCTCTTAGAGGGAGAGTCTTTTATAAAGAAATCTTCTATTGACATAGGAATGGCTCGCTTTGAAATATTAAATTTTAGATGAGCAATTTTTTTGAGCATTCTTTCTATGTAAAAAGAATAGACTAAATTTTTTGATTAACATAGATACTTCAAGACAAATGGTAGGAACTAAGTCCTTAGAAAAGGAAGTAATGAAATGATTCCCCCAAGGCCCCCGTGCCACAACAGAACTTTAATTTTTTGCGCTGATTTAAAGTCATCCACCATTGCGACACAGAGATAAGGGAGCTAAGCCAAACGCTTAGCCCATGTCATCTTTATCGCACCGCCGCATCACACTAAAAAAAGTAGGGGCAAAGTCCTGTGGGAGAGCAGGACTTTGCAAACTGACATGTTCTAGACGTTGCATGAGCTTATGCGAATACACTTGTTCAAGCCGTTGGTAAATACAGTCGGAACTGGCTTGGGTGTGCCCACCAGACAGGCAAATTTCTTCAAAATCCTGCTGAGTGTGAATGTCGCAACCAGAAACACCGTAATCGCCTATTAAAAGGCTTAAAGCCAAAATAGGTTTATAAAGTTTCATATTATTCTCGTGATAATTTTCACTAAGTTATTAATAAAAAATAAGCCGCTTATATTTAAAGTATTAAAATCATTTAAAAAGGGAATAGTTAACCCGCCTGAAATATAGGAAAATAAAATGATTAAAATTTTAAAATAAAATTATTTATAAATTTAAAATATTTTAGGTGAGAGAAAGCCTAAATTTTAAATAAATAAAATTACGAGAGAGGATAGGGGATTAATATAAAAAAGGTCATGGTCAACTCCTAGAATGTATGGAGCTCTACCACCAAAGATCACCGTCAATTGATTATGGTGGTAGAACGGAAGAGGGTTGACAGACTGGGTATACAAACCAGCACGCGCAAGCGCGTCCCCCTCCCGTCCTACCGCAACGGTAAGGGGGAGGTGCAAGTTGCGCACAAGTCTCATACTCAGGGAGTATTTACCTGATACGCTGTATACTCGGTCTGTCAAAACCGACTGGCAATGTAGGCCAGCGAGACCATAATAATCATAAGTTTTTAACAGGTCAATTCAATTTAAATAAAATATTATAAAAAATTAAAATATAAATTTATATTTTAATTAAACTCAAAAGTTTATCTATTTAAATGGGTAAATTAATAAATATAATAAAGTTAAACTAAACGTTTAACTTGTACTTAAAATGTATAACGGTAATTAATAAATACACGGTGCTGGTCCCAATCTTTACGAGACATTCCATTTATTTTCTCACCTAGGTTTGCATTTTCAAACTTCGACTCATAATGCAAAAATGAATAACGCACATCTAAGTTTTTTACCCAAGGCAAGGCATAACTCACCGTAAAGTCAAAGTAACGCTCTTTACCTTCAATATCACTGCTAATGTTACTTTGGTGAGCACCAAAGCCATAAATATACTTCGCCTCGGTTTTTAAACCTTTCACATAGTCTTTCCAGTTATATTTCAGCCGAAGGGCAACGGCGGTTTCATCGTTATTGGTAAAGTCAGGGCCAATGGTCGCAGAGGTCGGAAACGGGTTAGTCCCGTGGTCTTGGGTTAAAACCGAGTTGCGGGCGGAGTGCACGGCAAAGTTATCTTCAATCCAAAAACCATCAAACTTTGAAACGGCAATGCCGCCTTCAATATTATTCTTGGCTACATTTACATCGACAAAATAACCATTCCCACGGTTGTTAATGTCTTGGCCTTTGACACAGTCCAGCTCGGTTTCGGTACCACATTTAAACAGCTTGCCATCATCACGTGAGAAAAAAGCACCAGTGTTGAAGGTCCACACAAGGCCATGCAAAGGCAACTTATATTGAGCAATCGCCCCATACTTTTTTAAATAATCTTTGCTATTTAAATATTCGGCATTCACGCTCCAGTTTTTGTACTGATACTTGGCACCAAGCAAACCGACATAATCAATGCGCTCGTCATTTTCAGTGACCAGTTTTTCAAAAGAATCCATGCTGCGCGGTTTCCAGCGGTCATAGTAGGCAATGTAAGTTTGTAGCTGATCATTCAGTTGAAACTGACCACTCGCACCCGAAAAAGTATCGGGCACTGCGCGGTTATTGGTGCTTTTAAGCAACAGCGAATCGTGCAACTGGCGACCTAATTTAATTTCGCCTTTATCACCCAGTTTTGCTTTGATGTAGAGCTGTCCTAAAGTTGCAAAGTTTTGATCGAGCTTGCCATTATTTTCGACCTCTAAAAGCTGCGCGCTAGGTTTGCCAGAGTCAAACAACTTGGTGACTGCATAGAGTGAACCATCTACCCCAATCCAGTCCCACATGTACGGTGACTGATAATTTAACTCAAGCCCTAACGCACTTTGTTCATATTCACTCGACGAAGGCGAAGGGTTGGCAAGTGTAGGGTGGGCAGTGCCTTCATCATTCCAGTAACGGGTGTTAAGTTTTAATTCTAACTTGCCAAATTCTTGAGGAAGCTCTGCATATGCATTGCTTACACTGCCTAAACCAATACAGCCCCAAAGCAAATATTTATTCATTTTAAATTCCTTTTTTAAGCATGAATAAGCCCTTTGCCTAACGCTGAGGTTAGGCAAGCTTTTTATGAAATGGATGAATTAAGGAGAGAGTTTTTCGAGCACTTGGCCTTTGGTTTCAATGGCAAACAAGAAGGTCACAAGCCCACCAATGAGCGCCACAACAGCCAGCACACTAAACACATATTGAATGCCGTAACCACCAACCACGAGGCCGACCATAACAGGACCAATCGCAGAGCCGGCACGGAGCCAAGCAGTACTAAAACCAATGCCCATAGCACGTAGGCGAGTTGGGTAAAGCTCGGCAGCGTAAAGGTATAAAGAGAATGAAATGGTCTGCAAAATGGCATAGCTCAGCGTTGCTAAAATCACAACTTCCATCGCCGATTTTGCACCTAAAATTGAGAGGCTCATGAGTGGAATGATTGCCAAGAAAAACGCTGCGCTGTACCAAGGGCGGCGGCCGACTTTATCAATCATTAACGCACAGATAATAGAGGCAATCACACCCACGCCCGAGGTAATCCAGCCATAACCTAAACTGGTTTGTAGAGACAGACCAAAGTGTTGTTTGTAAAGAGATGGCAGCCAAGTCACCATGGCATTGTTAATCATATAGACGCAGAACCACATGCCCCACAGGGTAAAGGTACGTTTGCGGTAGATGCCTTGGAACAGCTCACGCCAGTCGGTTTTTGCCATACCTTGCGGGTTAATGTCTTTAACCACAGGTTCAGGCAAAGTTTTACCACTTTTAATGGCACCGTCTTCAAAGCTTTTGACAACTTTATCTGCTTCTTTAAAACGGCCTTTTGAAGCAAGCCAACGTGGCGACTCAGGCAAGAAAAACCGTAAAGGAATCACCAGTAAAGAGGGAACTAAGCCCACAATAAACATGACTTTCCAGCCGTAAATTGGCATCAGGAAAAACGCTGCCATGCCTGCAAACATAAGGCCCATCGGGAACAAAACTTCATAGAGCAAGAAAAACTTACCGCGCTTTTCCGCACCAATAAACTCATTAATATAGGCACTGGCAACAGGCACTTCGCCACCTGTTCCTATGCCTTGTAAGAAACGGAAAATTAACAGTGACATTCCGCTCCACGCAAACAGACAAGAAATGTCCATTGCCACAAACAGTAAAATGGTAAAAGACAGTACTTTTAAACGACCGACTTTTTCGGCAAGTGAACCAAAAAAGATGGCACCGACCAGTTGCCCGACATAGCCCGCGGCAATGATCGCACCGACATAGGCAGGAGTCAGGTGCCATTCGGTAATGAGTTGGGGTAAAGCAAAGGCAATCGCGAGAACAGTATAAGCGTCAAAAAAGGTCGCTATACCAATAGTAATTCGCATAAATTGCAATCGACCAGTGACGGGTAGCCGTTCGAGTCTTGCAATAATTTCCGCATTTTTTTGATGATGACTAATTGGTTCTACATCCGCTAGATTTGTCATCTTCTATCTCCTTATGACTACATTCCTCGTAGTTTTTTTGTTCTATTTCGCACTACCTGTTCACCACAGTTTGCATGCTTTTTATTATTATTTTTAAGTGACATGCCCGATGTTTGGCCTCAGGCAGCGTACAGGAAAAAAAGGCTAGCGTACATGCTAGCCCGAATAGAATTTAAGCAACGGCTTGGGTTAAATCGACCTTGCCAATTCCGGCTTGACGCATGGCATCATGAATTTCTTGCTCAGCACCATCTGCCAGTGGAAGCAGAGGCGAACGCACAGTGGCATGGTCCAAAATTCCGCGAGCAACCAATGCATGTTTAAGTGCGACCGTGCCTTCCATGTGTGAACCGCGGTGATAGACATTGCGAGTCACTGGTAATAATTGGTCGTGAAGTGCACGTGCTTTGGCGTAATCTTTGGCTTTACCTGCTTTAATCATTTCAATTAAAAGCTCAGGGGCAATGTTGCCATAGCCAACCAAAGCGCCGTCTACATCAAACATGGTATGAAGCAAATATTCATCGTGGCATGTCAAAATCTGTAAGTCTGGACGTTCACGGCGAATAATCGGAATTTCAACATCCCAACGGCGCATGTTACGCACACCATTTTTCATGGCAAACACGCCTGGCTGTGCAGAAATATCGAGTAGAGTGTCTAGGTCGTAAGTGGCCTTAGTGGCATCTGGATATTGGAATAAAATAGATGGCAAACCACTTTCTTCATAAATTGCTTTATAGCGGTCTTGTGGTGCGCCTTTTTGATAGCCAAAACGCAACCAGCCATGTGAAGGGTAAATTAAACCTGCTGAAGCACCCGCACTTACGGCACGTTTTGCTTCTTCTGCTGCAACCGAAGTACCTTCGAGTGTAATCCCTGCAATTACCGGAATTTTGTCATCTACCGATTTAACAAAGCTTTCGATGACCTGCATTTGTTCTTTTTGCGATAAGAATGTTCCTTCACCTGCATGCCCAAGAACAACCAAGCCTTTCACACCATCAATACTGCCTAACCATGAACCTAAACGTTGAATTGCATCATGGTCTACTTGTCCGTCACGGGTAAAAGGAGTCACAGGTGCTGGGGTTAATCCACGTAAATCTAAACTCATAATCGTACTTCCTATACAGTGTAATTAAATATTCTCTGGTTCTTAATCTGACTTAAATCATGTTGTAGAGAACATGATTGGAGTATAGAAATAGGCGAGCTATGTAGGAATTACCAATTCTTGAATTTCAGTTATACTGAAAATGTATAGCTCAAAAGTGCTTGTTTACGATTTAGGAAGAATCGATGAATTATGATTTATGGAAAATATTTTTAGACGCGGTGGAACTCGGTAGCTTAAGCAAAGTCGCAATGCTGCATAACACCAACCAACCGCAAATCAGTCGGCAAATGAACGAGCTTGAAGCCCAATGTGGTGGTCGTTTATTTAACCGAACTGGACGCGGCGTCGAGCTGACCGATTTAGGCCAGCATTTACTTCCTAAAATTCGTTCATGGCTAAACGTGACCGATCAACTTAATAATGAAATTTTGCACTCAACCGATACACCGATCGGGACGGTTCGTATTGCCAGTTTGCCATCTACTGCACATCCGTTGTTATCGACTTTGTATAAAGTGCTTCAACAAAAATATCCCTTAATTAAACTGTCGGTGCGTGAAGGGCAAGGGGTACATTTAGAAAAATGGCTCGAAGATGGTAGTGTCGATTTAGCGATACTCTATCGGTTTAATCCGACGCCTAAACACGGTGATGTCTATCTTACCGAAGCCGATACCTATTTGGTGGGATGTGAAGGAGATGCACTCACTCAGGCAAATGAAGTCGACTTTAAAGCAATAAATCAGTTACCGCTGGTCACGTTTTGCAGGCCAAGTAACTGGCGAAACTTTTTAGACCATATGGCTTATGAAAATGGGGTAGAGCTGAATATTGTGTTTGAAGCTGACTCGATTAGTTTACAAACCCATTTGGTTTCTGAATCTGGCATTTACACCATGCTTGGGCCACAGGCTTTAAAAAAGGCCAGCCAATACACCTCAATTCAAGCCGCAAAAATTATGAGTCCCGAGCTAAAGCGCTATATTTCTTTGTCTATTTCTAAACATGGCTATTTAACGCCTGCTTGTAAGGCAGTGATGGAAGAAATTAAAAATCTGGCTCATTTGCTTTAAGAGAAGTGCAGCAAAGTAAGGGGGTAATTAATTCAATTTATTAAACAGTGATTTAAGTTTTACTGGAATTATTGCTTGACTTGTTTAAATGATAATTATTATCATTTGTAAGTTCCTTGTTTTGAGTCCAATTGCTGTGAACAAAACTTCTTTGCTTGTAGATCAGTTATATAGAAGTCACCAAAGCTGGCTTCACCAATGGTTGAGACAAAAATTAGGTAATACTGAACAGGCCGCAGATCTGGTTCAGGACACATTTATTAAACTGCTACAAACCCGAGACGAGCTATTCGGCATTAAGGAACCGCGTGCCTATTTAACCTCAATTGCTAAAAATCTGCTGATTGACCAAGTGCGCCGTAAACGCATTGAACAGGCCTATTTAGATGGCTTGAGTCAAATGGAATATATGCTTGAAGCGGTGGCTTCACCCGAAGACCAGATGCAAATTATTCAAGCAATTAACCAGCTTTGCAAAGCACTCGAACGGGTCTCTGAAAAAGCACAGCAAGCTTTTATTTTGCATTATCTAGAAGGCTATACCCATAAAGAAATTGCTGAACGTTTAAATGTGTCGACCAAAATGATTCAAAAATATTTGGCGAGCTGTTTAATTCAGTGCTACCAAAACAGACAAGACATGGACGCTTGCATTTAAATGGCCATGGATAAAAGCAAACATCACCAACTGGTTGACGAAGCCGCGCATTGGATTGTTCAACTGAGTTCGGATGACGAAAGCTCACGAAAAACCGCCAAACAAAAATTTGAAGAGTGGAAAAAAACCAGTGAGCAACATCGCCAAGTGGCTGCCGATATTGAGCAATGTATCGGTTCAATTCAAAAACTTTCCCAAACCAGCGGACATAAAAAAGCCACTAAAGTTGCCCTTAAAGCAGGCCTAAACTCAGGCAAAGCCTATAAACATTTACGTGCAGGAACAGCTTTTGCCGTCGTGTTTGTTGCCATGAGTGGGGCGTTATTTTATTTAACCGATACCACAGTGGCCTATGTTACTGCCGACATTCAAGGGCAATCAGGGCAGTGGACCACGCAAACTTTGCCAGACGGCTCACGTTTAATTTTGCGTGGTAAAAGCGCGGTCAATCTTGATTTTAAAACCAACCAGCGAGTGGTTGAGTTGGTGCAAGGTCAAATTTATGTCGATGTTGCCAAAGATAAGACCAGACCCTTTTTGGTCAAAACCAGTCATGGACAAATTCAGGCACTCGGCACAGCTTTTAGTGTCAGTTATGACCCTTCGGCAACCGAACTAAAAATGTTGCACTCAAAAGTAAAAGTAGAAGCCACACAGGTTAAAACGACCCAATTGCATGCGACTCGTCAGGCCATTGTTGAAGCAGGGCAAGCCGTTAAAATGGACCAAAATGGCGTGCAAAAACTGCCTGCACTGAATGTGTATAACGAACAACAAAAATGGCAAAAGCACCAACTCATGGTAGAAAACCTGCCGCTGAATCAAGTGCTACAAGAGCTAGACCGCAACTACAAAGGCAAAATTATTTTTAACGATGCGGCACTGCAACATGTACGGGTCAATGCTGTGTTGCCTTTAGACCAAACCACAGAATCGCTTAAGCTTTTGGCTACGGTTTTTCCAGATCTGAAAATTAAGCAAATCACGCCGTTTGTGGTCATGGTTTCTTTAAAATAATAAAAAATTAAATTTATTTTCAATTTTAGGTTCCACTTTTTTGAAAGTCATTCGTCATAGTAAGTAGAAGCAATAAATATGGATCATTTTAATTAGTTGTATTGAGTGATTCTTATTACGATTTACTGGGGCGGGCAAATGAAAAAAGTGGGAACGGGGCAAAAGTGGGATCGATCGATTTTTCGATTCTCAACACTGGCGTTTGCCATACATGCTGTGTCGATGGGTGGGCTTGTTGTGCTGCCTATGCAGCAGGCCTATGCAGAAACAGCCGGAATTAAAAGCTATAACATTCCTGCGGGCCGTCTTGCCAACGTACTCAATCAGTTTGCAGAACAATCCGGTACTTCAATTGCAATGGATGCCCAGCAACTCCAAGGGTTACATAGCCTAGGCTTAAAAGGCAATTTTGCTGTCGAGCAAGGTTTTGAGCAGCTTCTAAAGACAACTGAATTTAGCGCTGTAAAAGTTGGGCAGGGCTACACACTCAGCAAAAAATCTACGCCTAGGGTAGCTTCATCTAAGGTTCAGGCCGCTAGCCTGCAGCCAAGTAGTGCCGTAATTGAAGAAGATGCATCGGTACGACTCACGCCAATTGTAGTGTACGGCAAAGAAGACCGTGACACAGAAGGCTATAACAAAGTTTATGACGCAAACCGCTCTTCGGTCTATGCGGGTAAAGACTATGTCGAACGCTTTAAAGGAACCAACCCAGCCGATGTCTTACAAGGCATGGTGGGGGTCTATAGCGGCGATGCCCGTAATAGTGGGGCACTAGACCCAAGTGTACGTGGTGTGCAGGGCGTTGGCCGTGTGCCTTTAACCATTGATGGTACTGAACAGTCAATTGCCGTATGGCGTGGTTACAACGGGGTAAACAACCGCAACTATATCGATCCGAATTTAATTGCGGGTATTGAAGTCATTAAAGGCCCATCTTTAGAGCGCAATACCACGACTTCTGTAGGCGGTGGTGTGGTGGTTAAAACGCTAGAGGCCGATGATATTGTTCGTCCGGGCAAGTCTTTTGGTGCAGAGTTAAAAGTAGAAGGCTCAACCAACTCAATTGATCCGTCTTTGCCAGACATGAGTAAAGTGGGCCAAAACTATGATGACACAACGCCTTGGATCGACATGAACGGGGCTAAATATGACCCTGATATTTATAAAAAGAACCGGACCAGAAGTGATAACTCTAATTTTTCGGGCGATGACTTGGCGGGCCGACTGGCTATTGCCACCAAGCAAGATAAATTCGATTTACTGGCTGTTTATGCAGTACGTGAGCGTGGCAACTATTTTTCGGGCACACATGGCGCAGGCTACTATAAACGTGCGACGCCAGACAGTAGTCTCGATTTTATCCCTTACTTTGCCTATGCCTATCAACCGGGCGATGAAGTTCCCAATACCTCAAGTCATATGGAGTCGTGGTTATTAAAAGGGACCTATCGCCCAACCGATAGCCAGACTCTTAAACTGACTTACCGAGATACCAAAAATATTTTTGGTGAAATTATGCCGTCTCGAATTGTTTGGGGCATTACGCCTGATTTGGGTGTTCCGCAGTGGCCTTTAAGCAATATTCACTCTAAAGCCTATAGTCTCGAATATAAATTTAAGCCTGAGAATAATCGCTGGATTGATTTCTATGCCAACATTTGGCAAACCGACACCGAAAGCCAGACATACACACGTGGTGGATGGCCAACCACAATCGACTTTCGAGATAACACCATTATTAACACGGCGCTCAGCCATTCTGACAATACGCGTAAAGGCATTACGGTCAGTAATAAAACCCGTTTGCTTGACCAGCTTGATTTGACGCTCGGTGGAAGTTTCTTAAAAGAAAAGCTGACGTCTGACGATGTATATGGAGAATTTGGCCCAAGTTATTCGCTCTATCAGGCACTACCACGAGCAGGGCGTCGTGAGGAAAAAACGTTCGACTTTAACTTTAATTATCGACCGCTGTCTTGGTTAAGTTTTGATGCGGGCATGCGTTATCGCTCGTATTGGGCTGTTGATGATTTTTTAAATAAGTCTTTGCAGAGCGAGATTGACCCGAATTTAAATCCGCTGTTTACCAAAAAAGCGAAGCTTAAAGAATATACCTTTGAATATCAGACCATGCCCGAGAGTTACACCTCGACTCAGCAGCGTTTAATCAATGTTTTAAAACAGCGCTATGCCACAAAAAATCCGGGCTGGGATGGGCAACTCGACACTGTGCCTGCCTCAGAGAGCACTTTATATAACATGATCTGGTCACAGAAAAATACGCTGAGCTGGAAAGCAGATGCGAATGGGCAATTGTCGCTTGCCGATAATCCTTTAAACCAGCTCAATGCCTCTGGACAAAAGTACGTCGTAACTGGCGGGAACTTTATGTCAGTGGTAGACCAAGTTCCTGTTGAGTCTGCCGACAAAGTTAAAGATAGTGGCTGGGCACCGCAGTTAGGTGCCTCAATTCATCTGACGCCAAACAGCAGAATTTATGCACGCTATGCAGAGGAATATCGCTTACCAAGTTTGTTTGAAAGCACTGTCGGTTTTTCTGCCATGTTGCCATATCAAGTAATCAAACCTGAACACGCTTTTAACTACGAAGTGGGTTATGTCTATGACATGCGTAATTGGTTCAGCACAGCACACAATGCTGATATTAAGCTCGCCTATTACTACAATAAAACCAAAAATGTGATTGAGCGTGATCAGAACCTTATTTTTACCAATATGGATGAACAAAAACTATCAGGTCTAGAGTTACAAAGCCGTTTTGATAATGGTGGTTTTTTCACAGACTTAAGCGTGGCCTATAACTTAAAAAATGAAGTGTGTGACACCAATAGTGCCATTAACAAAATGATTTTAGGCGGCACGGTTCAAACCGAGCAGGGCCTTGAGTTCCGTGAACCCTATCAGCGTTGTGTCGATGATGGTTTCCCAAATGGCTACTTAGTGACAATGGCTACACCTGAACTGAGTTTTCACGGTTTGCTTGGCGCACGCTTTTTAGATGAAAAGTTAGAGCTCGGTGCACGTGCAACATTCTATAAAGCTTATGAAAGCCCGCTACGCAAAAACAATGATGCTAGCGTGAATAAAGGTTATTACCTCAATGTGCCTTTGGCGTGGGATGACACATGGATTTTTGATGCCTATGCGCGTTATCAGGTCGATAACTACAACACCGTTGAGTTTGTCGGCAGCAATCTTTCTAACCAGTTTTATATCGATCCTTTAACCCGTAGTGCCATGGCTGCACCTGGCCGAACGATGAAAATTAGTTGGACCACCAAATTTTAAACAGAATTTGATTCCCTCTACACATACATAAAAGGGGAGTCAGGTAACGGTAAATAATAAGATTGAATGATTATTATTTACAAAAAAACTGAGTAGGTTTGCAGCTGGGCCTACTCAATAAACTAAAAATAGCGAAATCGTTATTTTAAATTAAACAATAACTTAGTTTTAAAAAATATGGAGTAACAACAAATGAAAATCTCTCAATTGTTCTTGGGTCTCGTTGCTTGTTCAACTGCATTTGCTTATGCAGGTATTGATGGTATTTCGAGTAATGAAAGTAACATCAAAATCGGTGCTGCTGCCAATGCAAGCCATCCGGGTGGTGTAGCAGCGGTATCGGTTCAAGCTGCGGGTGCGCCATATAACGCTTTTACAGGTTTTAGTTCGTTAAAAGGTTTGGCTCAGGCTTTTGCTGCTCAGGGAACGAGTAACACCAATGTAACGGTTGGCAGCAAAACCTTTAATATTTCGCATATTCCAGTGTCTGCAATGCCACCTTCACACAGTGCATTAGGTAATTTTAACTTTGGTCAGGTGGGCACACAGGAAGTCTATTTTGGTGAATGGTGGAAAGCGGGTGACACGCCAGCAAGCGCGAGCCATACCGTTTACTATGCGGGTGATAACACCAATACCACTGTTCCAACTGCGGGTACTGCAACCTATACCGTTGCAGGGATTAACGGCTCTGCAAGCAATCTGTTAAGTGGTACGTTCACGGCAAATTATGGCGCGGGTACACTCCAAGGGACGCTTACCGGAACAGGTACGGCTGTTTCATCATTAAGCCTAGATGATGTGGCATTTAACCCGGGTACTGCTGCGTTTGCAGGTTTGGCAACGGCTAACGGTACGGCTGGTGTCGACAACTCTGGTGTGGTTCAAGGTCAATTCTTTGGTGCAAATGCTTCGGCTTTAGCGGGTATTGCCCAGTTTGATAACGTGTCTTACAACACTGCATTTGGCGGTGCTAAAAATTAATGAATGCAAAAGGAATCTACACACGTAGGTTCCTTTTGTTTTTTTGGGCTTTTGCTTGGTTGCTTCAGGTTTATTGTTTTATGAAACGAACGCTTTTGTGTTGTCTGACTGTGTTGAGTTGTCCATTTTTATATGCCGACGAAGACACACAGCTTCGTCTTAATCAAAGTTTGGACCAAACACTTTTACAAGAACAGCGCCAGTTTCACGAGCAGGGAACCATTCGTAGCACCGAGCAATTACCAAAACTTCAAATTAATGGACAAGAATATAGTGTTGAGCAAAACCCGAATGATCTTGCCAAGGCGCTATATCTGGCAGTCATGCAAAAACAGTGGCTCAAAGCCACGGTTTATTTAGAACATTATAAAAAATATGTTGGCTACGATCGGGCTTTAACCGACTTTGCCGAAGGGGCAGTTGCACGTTCTCAGGGTCAACTGAAATTGGCTGAACAAAAATTTCAAAGCAGCTTAAAACAACAACCACATAACTTAATTTGTGAACTTGAGTTAGCGCGCGTGCTGTTTGAACAACAGAAGAATAAGGAAGCAGCACGCCTTTTTATTTCTATTCAAGACCAACTTAAACAAAGCGACCCTGCTGTAATCCCGTCTGGAGTTTTAACAACAGTAAATACTTTTGTTCAGGCACTAAAAAAACGAGACTCTTGGCAAGGCTCGGTTTCAGCGGGTTATACCTATGTCAGTAATTTAAATAGTGCATCTAAACAGACTAAAACTTTGATGTTTTATCAGACAGATAAGAACGGTAACGTTACTGGAGGGCAGCAAATTACTAGTAAAAAGCAAAAAGCTGAGTCAGCAACGGGTTTGGATTACGAAGCCAGTCTTATAAAACGCTATGCGATTAAAGGCCATCATGGCGTGGCTTTACGTGCGCTGGCTTTTGGACAGTCCTATAACGACCACGCGGCATTTAATGAATCTAGCATTAACATTAATGCAGGCTACAGCTACTTTGACTTAAAAAATCAAATTGGGGTGAGTCCGCTTTTTGAACATAAACGTTATGATAACGATGGTCTTTACAGTGCGTGGGGAGCACGTGCCGAATGGATGCATTTTATCTCGGCCGATAAAGCCTTTAAGCTTGAAGCTGAAAGAAAAGATTTAAATTATCAGAAATATAAAAGCTTTGGTGGTATAGAAAATTCAGCTTTTGCCACCTTCTGGAAGATTTTTCCAGACCAGTGGACTGTTTTTGGTGGTCTAGATGTAGTCGATCATTCTGCACAAGAAAAATATGTAGCTGCCTATGAACAGCAAGGTGTGCGGTTAGGTTTAACCAAAAATTGGAGTGCTAGTTTTAACACTACTTTATTGAGTTCTTACCGTTGGCGTCAGTTTGATAAATACGCTGTAGGTTATTTGGCTCGTCGTCATGATTTCGAACAGAACTATACCTTTGTTGTGCAAATGCCGCGCTTTGAGTTTTATGGCATGACACCAAATTTAACCTACCGCTATAACCATAATAAAAGCAATGTTGATTGGCTGTATTCCTACGATAAACACAACATTAGTCTCAAGCTTGAGCATCGTTTTTAGGGAATAAGCGATGAAATCAAAATCTTTATTCCCTACACATGAGCCAATCGTCAAACTGCCTTTAACAAAATGGCCGAAGCATTTTTATAAGTGCTTAACCGTAGTCGTGGTGATTGGTCTGCATGTGCTTGCTGTCTGGATGCTGAGTCATTTAATTGAACCTTATACTTTTGCGACATCACCAAAAGTAGATGCATTAAAAATAAGTTTTGTGTCGCTGGCACCTGCTAAAAAGCCATCATCTGACCAGACTGAAAGTAAGCCTATCGAAAAAAGTTTAGCGCCTAAATCTACACTAAACAGTTCGGTATCTTCTATACCTGAAGAATCAAAAAACTTGCCTAAAAATGTTCAAACATTAGCGTCAAAAACTGCCTCTAAAGAGGTGGTGCAAAATAATTTAAGTGACAAACAGCAAGCACAATCAAAAACGAATTTAAACACTTTAGCTCCACTCCAACCAGTGCAGCGTACAGAAAGGCTGGCGGCTCATACCGATAAAAAACTGAGTTCGACAGACCTTGAACAAACGCAAACTGAGCATTTGCTACAAAGCAGCAATAGCGAAACCAAAAGTGGCGGTGTCAAAACACCCGCAACGCAGCAAGAATATTCCAAAGCACCTAGCACTCAAGTTGAACATGATGACGCTGTTCAGGTGAGTAGTGTGGATGTGCTGAGTTTTGGTGGGCTTGACTATGATGACCGCGAGTTAAAACAACAAAATCGTTTGGTTGAGCTTCGGATTCGCATTAATGAAAAAGGGCAGCCGATCAACATTCAATTACGTCAAAGTTCGGGCATTGCCAGCCTTGATGAGCGGGTCATGCAAGCTGCACGTAAATCCAGATTTAAACCCCACAAAATTAACGGTCGCGCCGTGACTATTGTTGTGGATTTTCCAGTCCAACTCAAACTCAATCGGGGCCGTTAACCGATGAGCGATATCCATTTTGCAGGAGAAAGATGATGAACTCATCTACAGAACAAATCATTAGCAACAGCTTGTCTTTACGTCTGAAACAAGAAACCGCTGCTGAACATGAACGTATGCATCAATTAATGTCACAAGCAAAGGTGTTTTCAAGTAAAGAAAAATACGCGCAATTTACGTTGTCTCAATATTACTTTCAGCGTGAAATTGAACATCTTTTTGAGCAAGAGGGTGTAGCAGGACTGATTCCAGACCTCGACATTCGTGGCCGCTCAAAACAAGCACTTGCCGATTTAAATGATTTAGGTATTCAACCTAACGGACAGCAATTACACAGTGAAAACGTACAACTACCCGAAGCTTTAGGCTGGATTTATGTGTCTGAAGGTTCAACCTTAGGGGCTGCATTTTTATTTAAAGAGGCCCAAAAACATTTAGGGTTTTCTGAAACGTTTGCTGCGCGTAATTTGGCTGCCTATCCCGAAGGGCGCGCTAAAGTTTGGAAACGTTTTGTGCAAGCACTCGACGAAACAGGTTTCGACCGGACCCAGCAAGATCGTGTTGTACAAGGTGCTTTAGATGCCTTTGGATATTTTGGTCAGGCGCTTGATCAGCTTGATGAATTGAAATAATAAAAAGTGGATAAAGGGAATACCCGATATGGACAAACTCAATCAAGTAAATGTAATCGTAAAGCATAAGCAGTCGTTAGTACCAGCTCAACCAGTCAGTAAGCTTGCTCGTTCTATTTGGGCGCGTTGGGTGTTTATTGGTTTGGCTTGGTTGTGTATTGCGCTTGGCATATTGGGTATTTTTATTCCGGGTTTACCTACCGTTGATTTTATAATTTTGGCGGTTTTCTTTGCGGCTCGAGGCTCTGAAAAACTTCATCAATGGTTTCGAAATCATCGTTATATCGGCCCACTCATTCGCGAGTGGCAAGAATATCGGCGTATTCCTAAAAAGGCAAAATACATCTCGACAGTTAGTATGAGTTTGGCTACGGGGCTTATGATTTGGACCATTCCACATCCGTGGTTTGTCTATCCGGCAATTTTATGTATGGCTGGGGTATTAATTTGGATGTGGTTAAAAAATTGAAGATTTAAGATTGGCACTGTTGCATAGTACGTTTCATTGTTTTCACAAAATCACGTGGTACTTCGGGGCTTTGTAAACTTAAGCTTCCAAGTTTAAGCATCAGTCTAGGGGAATATTGACGTTCTAAGCGGTGATAAATACATGTACAACTTGCACGGCTATGACCTGCTGCCATACATTTTAAATAGAAATCACGTTGAGCATTATTCTTCTGACCTGCAAAGGCAATAGATGCAAATAATAATCCGCCTAGAAAAACTGAATAATTATAAAATGACATATATCTACTCGTGATTGTTTTTTTCATTATCCATATTTTGGCATAACTTTTTCAGGTTCAAAATCAGTTGATATCAACTTGCGGCTTCATCATAGTTAGAACTGTTTTAGAGGTCAAATTGATTTGAATATGATCACTGTTTTATTGTCCTTAAAATAGACAATTTTGATTGTTGCTATTTTAGAGACAGTGTTACGACATTACACACCCTATTTTTTTACATCTTTTTTTGCTTTCATAAACGTTTAAGCATTATTCATTTTTAAATCATTTAGATACAACTTTATTGCTTTAAAACTTTAATTTAACAGGATATTTTTATGCCAGACACCCCAATTAAAAAAGAAACAGAAAGTACATGGGCGATATGTCGAGATCCTGTTTTACTAACTATGGTTGGTGGGGCGATTGATACCATTGGCTTTATTGCATTGTTTGGCTTTTTTACCGCTCATGTTACGGGAAACTTAGTGTTGGCAGGGGCGGCAATGGTTAAAGGCGGTGCAGGTCTATGGATTAAGCTTGCTGCTATTCCGCTATTTATTTTGACTGTTGTCATTACCAAACTGTTAATTGACCGTAGTCAGATGAAGCACAAAACACTGTCTTATTTATTCTTATTTGAAGCCATCTTTCTATCTGCTTTTATGATTGCAGGGCTTTATTTCGAACCTTTTAAAAATGCCGATGCAATTACTGTGGCATTGACAGGTGGGCTGGGTTTAATTGCCTTAGCTATTCGTAATACTTCAAGCAAAACACTGATTAAAAATATTAGCCCAAGTACCATGATGACGGGCAACACCACGCAGCTCGGTATTGATATTGCTAACTTGCTTAAAAACAATAATGCAGCCAATCGGGCAAGTTTACTCAAAAGTGCCAGTATTGTAATTGGGTTTGTGATTGGTGCCTTTTTAGGAGCGATACTTTATGTCTATTTTGATTTTTGGAGTGTGGCACCATTTATTTTACCGATTTTTTATTTTTCTTATTTAGCTTCGCAGCAAAAGTTCAACCAAGCTTGATTGAAATACATAACCATTGAGCCTGAATTACAGTGAGTTCAGGCTTTTTTTCGCAATAAAGGAAAATGGAAGCTGAGCTAAAATTGTTCGTTCATCGCTTTACAGGCATAATGACCTGATGGGGAATACATTCGATTAAGGAATGCAGAATGACAAAGTCTTACTATTATTCAATGATAACAATAATGGCTTTGCTCAGTGGCTGTCAGGTCATTAATTTAAAAGAAAGTAATTTAAGTAATGCTTTAAAAAGTAAGAATGAAAGTATTCTGACCGACGGCACCTTAAGTCATCAAACCCAAAACTTACTGTATTTGGTAAAAAAAGATGAAAAATCTTGTCTGCAAAATTTTGATGATTGTTTAAATAAAATTCAAAGCCTGTCTGAAAATAGCAGCCGAGAAGAACGCTATGCTGCGCTAAGTGAAATTTATTTAGCAAAAGCTTTAGATGTTGGGCGTAGCAGCCAGTGTAATGCCATCAATAAAAGTAAAAATTGCGTTGAGCAAGAGTTAGCTTTGTTCGATAAAAGCTTGCGCTATAGTTACGTTTATTTATTTGACTCTGAAGAGTCACCGTTTGATCGGGTATTTGACCATCGCCAAAATCAGGTGCGTATTTTTTATAACGTCGCTTTGTCAAAATTGATGACGACTTATTTTAATCATTTAAATACGCATCGTTTTCCGCCTCTGCTGAAAGCAGATGGGCATCAATATCATGTCAATTTTGACCATGCCGTAGATGTACAAAAGATTGAGGTCGATACCTTTCGCTCCAGCTATAACATGAACTTTTCTGGCTTTAATACCGTTAACCGTAAGGATGGTTTAGGGGCAGAATTTATTGTCGGGCGTAAAGAAAATGATGTAAATCATGGTTTCATTTTAGACCCCGATGCTTTTTATGCTCATCAAACCAATCCTAATATTCATTTACCACGCTTCTTTCCCGTTACAGCCATTGCTTATCCTAAACAAAAGGCCACAGCCGATCAGGTGATTGCAGGGGCAGAGTTAGAAATTGCGATGTTCGATCCATATCGACAAAGCCGTGTAAAAGTTGAAGGTGTGGACTATCCACTTACCGCCAATTATTCGGCGCCTTATGGACTTTGGCTATCGAAATATAATTTAGGTGCAGCAGGGTATTGGTCTTTGATTAATAAAGAATCCAATTTAATCATGCCGCATTTATATATGCTGGAACCTTTTAACCCGAATAAGAAAATCATTGTGTTTGTTCATGGCTTGGCGAGTAGCCCAGAGGCTTGGGTGAGCCTAACCAATGACATTATGGGCGATGCCGAGTTAAGACAAAACTATCAAGTTTGGCAGGTGTTTTATTCAACCAATATGCCGATTTTTGAAAGCCGTTTTCAGATTTATTCATTGCTGAATCAAGCTTTTCAAAACATTGCCAAAGACAGCTATGCTGCGCACGATGCAGTGTTGGTTGGGCATAGTATGGGCGGAGTCATTAGCCGTTTATTAGTAAGCAATGCAGATGTTTCCGATTTAGCCATGCAGAAAATGAATGATGCACAGTTAAATCGTTTAAAAGAAAATCCAGTGATTCAAGAGCGCTTTCAGTTCAAAGCACTTCCGTATTTTAAACGAGTTGTTTTTGTTTCTGCACCGCATCATGGTACAGACTACGCTGACCGATGGTTTACCCAAATTGCCCGCCGTGTTATTCGTTTACCCGCCGATTTCTTTATTGCAGTCGAAATGAGAGATGAGAAAAATACGAAACTCAGAAAAGGTTTAATTGAAAATGGCGCGAGTAATTTAAGTCGTTCTTCCAACTTTATGCAGCTTACGCAAGCCATTCAACCATCGTCTAACGTGGTCTATCACTCAATTATGGGCAATATTGATGGAACGACTGATAAGTTAAAAAGCAGCGATGGGATTGTGCCGTATCAAAGTTCACATTTAGATGGTGAGCAATCGGAACTGATTATTAAAGGTGGACATTCGATTCAAACAACGCCAGAGGCAATTTTAGAATTACGCCGTATTTTACGGTTGCATCTTAAGCAGTCGCAGCCTTCAAAATAGAATTTTTGTTTTTAGACAACCACTGCTGAAATGGGGCAGCAGTGGTTGAAATGATTAATTTAGCTGATTTTGTTTGAGCGATTTTTTATGCTCAAAATAGCTGATTGAAAAAATAACCAAGCCGACCAAATACAACACCACAGACAGCAGCAATAAATCTAATCCTGCTGCATAGAGTAACCAGAGCGCATAGATTGAAGCGACGCTTGCAATGGCAATATGTGGGGTGCGTTTGTGACGAATCGATTCTTTAAGATAAAAAGCAGACACCAGAAAATAAGGCAGTAAAATCATTACTGATGAAATCAATAAAAGCTGGGTATAGTTTTTATTGAAAAAATACACGGCAATCAATGCGCCTTGCACGACCAGAGTGGTGAGCCAAAGCGATGAAATCGGCACATTATTCTGATTATTCTTTAAAAATAATTTCGGGAATGCGCCATTTTTTGCAGCCAAATATGGAATTTCAGTTGCAAATAAAGTCCAGCTTAAATAAGACGAAGCAACTGAAATAATAAGCCCGATGGTAATAACAATAGTGCCCGGCAAACCAATGAGCTGCTGCAAAATGGTGGCCATTGATGGGTTATGCATGCCTGCGAGCGCTTCACGACTCACTACGCCATATGCCAATACCGTGACCATTACGTAAAAACTTAACGCTAGTAACACACCCAAAATGGTGGCTTTACCAATGTCATAACGGTTTTTTGCACGCGATGATAAAACCACAGCACCTTCAATACCGGTAAATACCCAAAGGGTAATTAACATGAGGTCTTTCACTTGCTGCCAAAGTGGAACTTTTAAAGAGAAGTCATTTAAGTTGAGTTTGAATAAATCAAACTTAAAGGCAATAAAGGTAAAGAAGATGAAAACCACCATTGGAATGATTTTGGCGATGGTCGCCAGTAAATTCACAATTGCCGCTTCTTTAATGCCTCGACTCACCAACCAGTGTACAAGCCATACAAAAATGCTTGAGCCAATGAGTGAATAGAGCGTATTGCCTTCACCAAAAATAATATGATCTTTGCTGTCGGTAAACATGCCAACGCCCGAAAAGGCAATCACGACATAACCCACAATACCAATGGTGGTACATAGCCAATAGCCCCAAGCGGAGCAAAAACCAATCAGCTCACCGAAACCTTCACGCGCATAGTTATAAATACCACCGTCTAGATCTGGTCGTTGACGCGTTAAATGTAATAACGTGAGCGCTAAGAAAATAATGCCGACTCCGGTAATGAGCCATGCAACAAGAAGGGCAGAGCCATTGGCAACTTGAGCCATATTTTGGGGTAGGCTAAATACGCCTGACCCCACCATAGAACTAAAGACCAGCGCTGTAAGAGACAACAATCCAATTTTGGCAGCAGACATGGTATTTATTCTTTAAAAAATTGAGAGAGTTCAGCAATGTGTTCTGGACCAATACCACAGCAACCGCCCACTAAACTTGCACCTGCTTGCTGCCATTGCTTGGCAAAACCAAGATAAGCAGGAGCATCAAGGTCTTTACGAACTTCATCAAGTCCATCGTTGGCAGTTGCGCTGCTATCTTGAGGCGGGAAAGCATTGGCATAGGCACCAATTTGTACAGACGCTGGAATGAGTCCTTTAATTTCATTAATGGCTTGCAAGATCACTTCAGGCTGACAGCAGTTAAACAAAACCGCTTTTGCATTTGACTGTTTTATAAAATCAGCCACTTGTTGCATGTTTTCGCCTGAGCGGAGTAAGGCTTGTTCTTGTTTAATTTCGTCTTGCAGGGTAAACGATACCCAATAGTCCTTACCATCTTTTGGTAATAATGCATGAACTGTTTCGACTTCTTTTAAGCACGATTGAGTTTCTGCTAACCAGAAATCCACCTCTGGTGCTAATGTATTAATGATGGGTTCAGCAAGGTCTTTAGCCTGCTCAGCCTGAAATAAGTCTGCACGGTAAGAACCAAATAAAGGTGGTAAGCACCCTGCAATTTTGACATTTTTGCCGCTTTCTTTAACTGCATTTTTTGCTTGTTCGATGGCAACTTGAATTAAACGAATGCCGTCAGTTTCAAAGCGTTCTTGTCCAATGTGAAAGGGAACAACAGCGTAGTTATTGGTGGTAATCACTTCTGAACCAGCGTTAATAAAATCGAGGTGTACTTCTTTTACTGTTTCGGGCGCTTCAATGAGTGCGAGAGCAGACCACTCTGGTTGACGAAAAGGAGCACCACGACGAGCCAATTCACGGCCTAAACCGCCATCTAAAATTTTCATAAATTACAACATAAAGGGAGAAAAAATATTTAAGTAATCTAGCGTGTAGAGGGGGCGTATTCAATCGCTAATATGCTCGATATATTTCTAAATAAATTAGATTGTTATGAATATTTTTTCTTAAAAGGAATTCTGTATATGATGTTCAATTTTACTGATGAACTTCATGTGAAAAAGAAGACTTATTTATATACAGCTATAGACTAAAAAACAAGCTTAAAGTGCGCCATATTGTTGCCAACTTTCCCCAGTATGCTGAGTTTTATAATACGCTTTAAGTTGCTCAAGCTGCATAAAGTGTATGCCTGACCAAATCAATAAGCTGATTAATATTAAAGCTTTATATAGGCTTCGAATTTTTTTTAAGTGAGTAAACGTCAATGACACAAAAAACAAAGCAGGTAAAAATATAAAGAATTGAATAGGAGAGAAAAATAAATGAGCCGTGCTGAAATATAGCGCGCCAGCACTAACTAGTAGATTTAAAATTGAAAATATTTTTTGATATTTGCCGAGCTTAAATGCATAAGCAGTGATGGTGAGTAACACGGCTGAGCTTACATAAATAGCTGTACCGCCAATCATCCACATATAAAAACCGCTTACCAACAGATAAGCCAGTAGCACAACAAGCATGAGCTTAAAACAAAATGAAAAGAGGTGGGATGATGAGTTTAAAGGCGTCATAGCTAATCTAAATATCTCAACTGAGGTCTTAAAAAACAAAAGGACGAATCGAAATTCATCCTTTTGGAATTTTACTTATACATCATCAAACTTAGTTTGCTTTTGCAACAGGGGCAGCAGCAGTTTCATCGTTTGCAGCTTTAAACGGAGATGTATAGTTCAAGCCAAGTGTAGAACTTGTGTACTGACGAACTTTGTCGAGTAATACAGGATCTTTGCTTAGGTCTTGTTTATAAGAAACAACAATTTCATGAAGCTTCTGATTCCATTTACCTTCAGTTTGCTCAGGGAAAGCTTTTTCAAGCAAGTTAAGCATGATGTATGGAGAAGTCGAAGCACCCGGAGACGCACCTAACAATGCAGTTACAGCACCATCTTTAGACGCAAAGATTTCTGTACCGAATTGAAGTGTAGCTGGTTTACCCGGTTCTTTTTTGATGATCTGAACACGTTGACCACCTTGGCTTAAACGCCAGTCTTCAGCTTTCGCATCTGGGTAGTATTTACGGAGTTCATTTAGACGGTCTTCATCTGACATCATCACTTGGCTCACCAAGTATTTAACAAGATCAAGGTTTTCCAAGCCAACAGTGGTCATTGGTAAAACGTTGTTTTTGTTGGTTGATGCAAGTAAATCAAGCTGAGAACCATTTTTCAGGAACTTGTTTGAATACGTAGCAAATGGTCCAAACAATACATATTTTTTACCGTCGATATAACGCGTATCAATATGTGGCACAGACATTGGAGGCGCACCAAGTTCAGCACGGCCATAAACTTTTGCTGTGTGTTCCGCAGTAATTTTTGGGTTGTCAGTAATTAAGAACTCACCACCGACAGGGAAGCCAGCATATTGTTTCGCTTCTGGTAAACCAGTAAGTTGCAATAATTTAACTGCTGCACCACCTGCACCAATAAATACAAAACGCGTTTTAACGTGATCTACTTTACCAGTTTTCAAATTTTTGAAAGACACAGTCCAAGTTTTGTCATCATTTTGGCTGATGCCAGTCACTTCGGTTGAAGTCTGTAATTTGAAATTAGGGTTTTGGTCTAAACGATTCACTAATTGTTTAGTGATAGAACCATAGTTTACGTCAGAGCCAACATCCATACGGGTCGCTGCAACTTTTTGACTAGGGTCACGATCGTTCATTACTAAAGGTGCCCATTGTTTAATAACAGCTGGGTCTTCAGTAAATTTCATACCTTTGAACAACGGGCTTTGAATCATTGCAGCATAACGTTTTTCTAAGAATTGAACGTTATCGCCCCAAACGAAAGCAATGTGCGGAACTGGGTTAATGAATGATTTAGGTTCAGCTAAAACGCCTTGTTTTACCTGATATGACCAAAACTGTTTAGCAACTTCAAATTGAGAAGCAACTTTTTCAGCTTTGACAATTTCCATCTTACCGTTTTTCTCTTCGGTATAGTTCATTTCCATAAAGCCAGAGTGGCCTGTTCCGGCATTGTTAAAGCCGTTTGAACTTTCTTGAGCAACTTGGTCAAGACGTTCATACATACGAATTTGCCAGTTTGGTTCAAGCTCAGTGAAATAAGTACCGAGAGTGGCACTCATGATGCCGCCGCCAACAAGAACAGCATCAACAACTGGCTCATCTTTTGCAGTTTGAACTTGTTTTGACGTCGTTGGTCTAAACAAGAAAACGATACCTGCAATTAAAATAAGAATGATTAATACCAGAAGGTATTTCAAAAACTTTTTCATGTAAGGGGGACCTTAAAATAAGTTATTTGAGTCACTTAAGGTGTGAGGAAACCTAGACAGCGTATCCAGACAAAATGGATATAAATGCGAAGTAAATTCTCAAAATCAGAGAACTTATAAAAAAATAAAATTACTTGGGATTATCGCAAACACTCTATATTTTAGACTAATTTTGCATTGACAAGACAATTTTTATAATAAATGGGGTTCATCAAAATCATAAATATGATTTATATTTGATCAAATTAGGCTTTAATAAGATAATTTTCAATTATTTTTTTAATTTAACTATTTGAAAAATAGTTAATAAATTTTATTTGATTAAAGTTGAATCATTTGAAGAATATACGTATATAAACATAGATGATTTTTTATTTCATGCCATATATATGTAAAACAGCTTTTTTGAATAGTTTATTTTCTGTCATACATCGTTCTTATTAATGATTGGATTATAAATATTAAATTAAGGGTATATTTCTGCATAAGAAATATACCCTTATGATTTTATGAGGCTACATAGAATGGTGCAGTTGAACGTGGTAATGCTTCACGTCCACGAATTTGATCTGCAATTTTCTCGGCTATCATAATGGTGGTTGCATTTAAGTTACCGGTAATAATAAGTGGCATGATCGAGGCATCAACTACACGTAAGCTTTGCATACCATGGACTCGGCCTTGACCATCCACGACAGCCATTTCATCTTCACCCATCTTACAGCTACAAGACGGATGATAAGCCGTTTCTGCATGGTTACGAACAAAGTCGTCAAGCTCTGCATCGGTTTGCAAATGTTTGCCCGGACTAATTTCATCACCACGATATGGATCAAGTGCAGGTTGCTGCATGATTTCTCGGGTGATACGAATCGCATCACGGAACTCACGCCAGTCTTGTTCACTCGACATATAGTTAAACAAGATACTTGGATGCTCAAACGGATCTTTTGATTTAAGTCCAATACGGCCACGTGAAGGCGAACGCATTGAACCAACGTGTGCCTGAAAACCATGCTCTTTCACTGCATTACTACCATTGTAGTTAATAGCAACTGGCAAGAAATGGTACTGAATGTTTGGCCATTTGAACTCATCTGAACTACGGATAAATCCGCCTGCTTCAAACTGGTTACTTGCGCCAATACCTGTACCATTAAATAACCACTCAGCACCAATCGCAGGTTGGTTATACCATTTCAAGGCAGGGTATAAAGAAACGGGTTGCTTACATTTATATTGTAGGTACATTTCCAAGTGGTCTTGCAGGTTTTCACCTACACCCGGTAAATCATGAACAACATCAATGTCCATTGATTTTAAGAAAGTACTTTCACCCACACCTGAGCGCTGTAAAATTTGTGGTGAAGCAATTGCACCTGCACACAGTAAGACTTCGCGTTTAACCAAGGCGCGTTGCAAGTTGTTTTGGTCAGCCCCGAGAATATATTCAACACCAACGGCTTGTTTTTGATTAAACAAGATTTTATTGGTCGTTGCATGAGTCAAAATAGTGAGGTTAGGACGGCCTTTTGCCATATCCAGATAACCACGTGCGGTACTTGAACGGCGACCTTTAGGCGTTACCGTGCGGTCCATTGGACCAAAACCTTCTTGCTGGTAACCATTTAAGTCATCGGTACGCGGGTAACCTGCTTGTACGCCAGCTTCAACCATGGCATGGAACAATACATTGTTGCCATTTTTTGGTGTAGCAACTGACACAGGGCCATTGCCACCATGGTAGTCGTTTTCGCCAATGTCACGGGTTTCGGCTTTTTTGTAGTATGGCAAACAGTCGGCATAAGACCAGTTTTCTAGGCCTTTATGGGTTGCCCATTGTTCTAAATCCATTGCATTACCGCGGATATAGCACATACCATTAATTAAAGATGAGCCACCTAAACCTTTACCACGCCCACATTCCATACGACGGTTATTCATGTGCGGTTCAGGGTCGGTTAAATAAGCCCAGTTATAGCGACGACCTTGAAGAGGGTAGGCCAAAGCTGCCGGCATTTGGGTACGAAAATCCAAACGATAATCTGGTCCACCAGCTTCTAATAATAAAACGGTGGTATCTTTGTCTTCAGTAAGACGTGCAGCAAGTACATTTCCGGCAGATCCTGCGCCAATGATAATGTAATCATATTCTTTAATATTCATAACTATCCTTTTTTTACTAACAGTTTGCCTGAGCAATCTATAAAGATTGCTCTGCATATGTGATTTAGGTTGAAGTGTTTAAGGCAATTGATGCATTAAAAAATGCTTTGATAATCGCCAAGTTCAACTTGAATAGATTTGATACGGGTATAGTGCCCAAGCGTGGTTAGGCCATTTTCACGGCCCACGCCAGATTGCTTGTAGCCACCCACTGGCATCTCTGCAGGCGACTCGCCCCAAGTATTAATCCAGCAAATACCAGCTTCAATTTGGTGAATAATGCGATGAGCGCGGCTAATGTCTTGAGTGACCACGCCGGCAGCTAAACCAAAGGTGGTGTCGTTAGCACGACGAATCACTTCTTCTTCAGTCTCGTAGCTTAAGATGCTCATGACTGGTCCAAAAATTTCTTCTTGAACAATTGCCATCTGGTCATTACAGTCGCTAAATACCGTCGGTAGTACATAAGCACCTTTAGCAAGGTCACCTTCTGTTGCACGTCCACCACCAATTAAGACTTTAGCGCCTTGTTGTTTACCTGACTCAATGAAAGACAACACTTTTTCCATGTGAGGGAAGCTGGTGAGTGGCCCGAAGTTGGTTTCTTCAGCCATTGGGTCACCAATGCGAATACGTTTTACACGCTCTACAACAGCTTTTTCAAAATCGGCTAAAAGAGATTTTGGAACAAATACACGCGTACCATTGGTACAAACTTGGCCTGAACTAAAGAAGTTTGCCATGACAGCAATATCAGCTGCGCGATTAAGGTCGGCATCTTCACAAATAATCAGTGGAGACTTACCACCAAGTTCCATGGTGACTTCTTTTAGCGTAGAACCAGCCGCGCTTGCCATGACTTTTTTGCCAGTTTCAACGCCACCTGTAAATGAGATTTTCTCAATTACTGGATGTTCAGTGAGCCACTGACCAATTTCACGACCTGGCCCTTGAACTACGTTGAATACGCCGTCTGGTAAGCCAGCTTCTGTATAGATTTCTGCAAGTTTGAATGCAGTAAGAGGGGTAGTTTCACTAGGTTTGAAAATCATGGCATTGCCGGCTGCAAGGGCAGGGGCAGATTTCCATAAAGCGATTTGAATTGGATAGTTCCAGGCACCAATACCTGCAACCACGCCTAAAGGTTCACGGCGTGTATAAAAGAAACTTGATTCGCGAAGCGGAACTTGTTCACCCTGAATGGCTGTTGCAAGTCCTGCATAATATTCGAGTACATCTGCACCAGTCACAATGTCGACGGTAGATGTTTCGCTGTAGGCTTTACCAGTGTCGAGTGTTTCAAGACGGGCAAGTTCATCATTACGGTCACGCAAAATGTCGACTGCGCGACGTAAAATACGAGAGCGTTCCATGGCCGTCATGGCAGCCCAGATTTTTTGTCCTTGTTGTGCACTTTGTACAGCAGCTTCAATATCTTGTTCAGATGCTTGCTGAAGAGTTGCGATCGTCTCGCCGTTGGCAGGGTTAATACTATTAAATGTTTTACCACTGGTTGCTTTAACGTAGCGTCCATGGATATACAGTTGTTGAACTTGTACATCACTCATTTTGTCTCTCCTGCAAAGGCTTGTTCGCAAATTGAACTTGCGTTTGTACATAATCGTAAGCAATGGAACGAGCAAGGTTGCTGTCAAATTCGTTATGACGGCTTAAACTGCCTCGTAACCATAATCCATCAATCAATGCTGCCAACCCTCTAGCGGCAACACTGGCCTGTTGCTCATTCATTAACTTGAGAAAATAAAATTTCAAGTTGGAGTACAGGCGTTGATCATTAATCTTTTGCAAGCGGCTTAAGTCTGGTACATGCATACTCGCTGACCAAAAGTCTAACCAGACCCGCATTGCTTTTTCATTGACCTGACTAATGTCAAAGTTAGAGTCGATAATCGCCTTAATCTGGCTCTCTGGATGCGAATCTGCTTCTGCTCTGTACTGTTCGGTTTTATGACGCAGAACATTCAGCATTTCTTGCATACAGGTATTGATCAACCCTTGTTTGTCGCCAAAGTAATGGCTGACAATGCCGGTCGACAGCTCGGCTTTTTTTGCAATTTGTGCAATGGTGGTATTGGATAACCCCACTTCATAAATTACGTCGAGTGCAGCGTTCATAATTTCTTCACGTCGCACGTGCTCTGGTTTTACTCTGCGTTTTGTCATGTTTTTCCACATCAGCACTTTTAGTGGTGCTTTAAATTCAGCATGTTAACTTGCAGAGCATCATAGCACTTTTTTTATCATACTTGTTATTGATTGAACGTTCAATCAATAACAAGTATGATATGTAAAAATCAATGAATTTTTGAAGATTGCCTCTAGGAATAAAGAGGTAAAATCGAAGATTCTTAAAGATAGGATGATGCGCATAAGTACCGTACTTATCTCGTTATTTTGAGAAAATACACCGATTGCAAGGAGCAATAAGATGGTGTTGAAAAGTGATAGATATTCTTCAGACCATATTCGGTTAAATCGTTTTGTATTTTGGAGTTCGGCCATCAGTATTGGCATTTTTGGCCTACTTTTTGTGCTGTTTCCAGAAAAAAGTCAGTTTTGGTTGACCTATATACAAGAGCAAGTAAATCACTTTTTCGGGTGGTATTACATGCTGGTGATTGTGCTGTGTTTGGGCTTTGTGGCTTGGCTCGCTTTTTCAAAAGTAGGGCAGATTCCTTTAGGAAAAGACGACGACAAACCTGAGTTTAGTTATTTGGCTTGGACTTCAATGTTGTTCTCGGCAGGGATTGGTATTGCCTTACTTTACTATGGTGTTGCCGAACCTGTTGATCACTTTTTGAGACCACCAGAAGGTGAGGCCGGAACCATTCAAGCTGCCCGAAATGCCATGACCTATAGCTTTTTGCATTGGGGGATTCATGGCTGGGTACTCTATGCATTGCTTGGAGTCACTCTAGGTTACTTCGCTTTTAGACAAGACCTGCCCTTAGCATTACGTTCGGCGCTTTATCCAATTTTTGGAGAGCGTGTTCATGGCTTGGTGGGAGATTTTGTTGATGGTTTTGGAATTTTAGCAACGGTTATTTCCTTGGTCACCAATTTAGGAATTGGTGCTTTGGTACTCGTATCTGGCATTTGCTATTTACTTCCTCAAATTCCTGATAACTCTGTGACCTTAATTACTGCCGTTCTGGTCATGATGTTTGTTGCCACAATTACGACAGTGGTCGGCATCGAAAAAGGTCTGGCATGGTTATCTCGTATTAATTTACGTCTACTGTATGCCTTACTTTTATTCGTATTTTTAACGGGCCCTACAAATCATTTATTAAATGGTCTTGTGCAAAATACGGGTGATTATCTAAGCAATTTTATTGGTAAAAGCTTTGATATGTATTTATACAACCAAAAAGCCAGTGGCTGGTTAGGTTCGTGGACAGTATTCTATTGGGCATGGTGGATTGCTTGGGCGCCTTTTGTAGGGATGTTTATTGCCCGTATTTCAAAAGGACGTACGATTCGGGAAGTTATTCTGGGTGTATGCCTGATTCCATTAGGCTTTACGCTGGCTTGGATCTCGGTTTTTGGAAATACGGCAATTTACTTTATCTTGAACCAAAAACAGAAAGTTTTGGGTGATATGGTCTTAACTGATCCGGCATTATCTTTATTTAAGCTACTCGAATATCTGCCATTTAATCCTTATGTTGCTGGCATTGTTGTTGTAATTTGTTTCGTTTTATTTTTGACACCAGTTGGCTCTGGTACACTAATGATCGCTAATTTGTCCTCAAAAGGGGGCACCAATGATAGTGATTCACCGATCTGGTTACGCGTCTTTTGGTCTGTGGTAATTACCATTGTAAGTATTGGCTTGCTTTTAGCCGGTAGTTTTAACTCCATGCAAAGTGCTGTGGTGTTATGTGGTTTACCATTTTCAGTCATTATTTTGCTTTATATGTTTGGCTTAGCCAAAGCGCTAAAGCAAGATGATTTTGACCCTCAATTAGTGAAAAAACAGTTAGCTGTTTCAAAAGACATTTCAGTCCCATCGAATGGTGACCAGAATAAAGTGACTGAGGTTTTATAACCTCAAACGATCACATCTATATATTATTTTTTTGCGTTTAAAGTCGTCTTTTCATTGTTTTAAATAAGAGTGAAAAGACGAAATTAAATATTTTGTTTTTATTTTTATTCCTTGAGGATTGTATGGCAACAGATAATCCAAGAGCAGTTGATGATTTAACATTATCTAAATCTAAAAAAGACCCGCTCAACCGTGTGGTTTTTTATTTTTCAGCTGTACTTATTTTAATTTTTTCTCTCGTCACGTTTTTGTTCAACGATTTTTCAAACCGAATCATGAACACCGTACTTCAGTGGGTAACCTCAACCTTTGGTTGGTATTACTTGCTTGCCGCAACACTTTACATGGCGTTTGTGATTTTTATTGCCTGTTCAAGATATGGCAATATTAAGCTAGGACCTAAGCATTCAAAACCTGAGTTTAGTTTACTGAGTTGGTCTGCCATGCTGTTTTCGGCCGGTATCGGTATCGATTTAATGTTCTTCTCGGTCGCTGAGCCTTTATCTCATTATATGCAACCGCCAGTAGGTGCAGCTCAGACTTATGAAGCCGCACGCCAAAGTATGGTCTGGACATTGTTCCACTATGGTTTAACTGGTTGGTGTATGTATGCCTTGATTGGCATGTCATTGGGATATTTTAGCTATCGTTATAATCTGCCGCTTACCATTCGCTCTGCACTCTACCCAATTTTTGGTCAAAGAATTAATGGTGTAATTGGGCATAGCGTTGATACAGCTGCCGTTATCGGGACAATTTTTGGTATTGCAACGACCTGCGGGATTGGGGTGGTACAGCTAAATTATGGCCTACATGTGTTATTGGGATTACCAGAAAACATCTGGATGCAATTTGCCCTGATTGCCATCGCGGTTGGTATTAGTATTATTTCGGTGACATCAGGCGTGAATAAAGGCCTGCGGATTTTATCTGAAATCAATATTTATGTTTCGATTGGCCTTTTACTGTTTATCTTGTTCTTGGGAAATACTGAGTTTTTACTCAATGCCCTTGTTCAAAATGTTGGTGACTACTTAAGCCGTTTCCCGTCTTTGGCTTTACAAAGTTTTGCGTTTGAACAACCTAAAGAGTGGATGAGTAGCTGGACCTTGTTCTTCTGGGCATGGTGGATTGCGTGGTCTCCATTTGTAGGACTTTTTCTGGCGCGTATCTCAAGAGGGCGTACCATTCGCGAGTTTGTGTCTGGTACTTTAATTATCCCACTTTTATTTACGATCACGTGGCTCTCTATTTTTGGTAATAGTGCGTTGCACAGCGTTATTTTTGAAGGGAACCAAACCTTAGCTGCTACTGTGTTGGCGAATCCGGCTCATGGTTTTTATGATTTGTTAGCACAATATCCAGGCTTTACGTTTATTGCTTCAATTGCCACTGTAACAGGGCTTTTGTTTTATGTGACTTCTGCCGATTCGGGAGCGCTGGTTCTAGGGAACTTCACCACTAAGTTAACGCATATTGATAATGATGCTCCGCGTTGGTTGAGTGTGTTCTGGGCAATTGCGATTGGTTTGCTCACACTGGCAATGCTGATGACCAACGGGATTACCGCTTTGCAAAATGCAACCATCATTATGGGATTGCCGTTTAGTTTCGTGATGTTCCTTGTCATGGCAGGACTTTATAAGTCTTTAAGGCTTGAAGATTACAGGCAGGCCAGCCGCAGCATGAATGCAGCTCCAGTGGTTGGTAATGTTGATATTTTGAATTGGAAACAGCGTTTAACCCGAGTGATGCATCATCCGGGAACCACTGAAACTCTGCGCATGTTGGACACTGTCTGCCGACCAGCAGTTCAGGCCGTTGCTGATGAACTTATTAAGCAGGGAATGAATGTGGATGTGCAGCAAACGCTACTCGAAGATGAAGATACGCTTTACCATCTCGACTTCACAATTCATTTGGAAGAAGAACAAAACTTCGTTTACCAGATCTGGCCCGTACGCTATAGCGCACCGAATTTCAGTCAACGTGTGAAACGGGGTAAACAGTTCTATTACCGACTTGAAACGTATCTTTATGATGGCTCTCAAGATAACGACCTCGTTGGTTACGGTAAGGAACAGGTTATTAATGACATTTTAGATAAATATGAAAGACATATGACATTCTTACATATTAATCGTATTAGCCCAGGGAACCGACCTTTGTTCCCAGATCCACAAGCTTAAGAGGACAATGCATGGCTTCTCCTTATCTACATTCTTTTGCTTTATTTTTCTCTTTGCTCAATCCATTTTTAATGAGCATTTATATGATTGGCCTAATCCGCCATTCAGAAACAAAGGTGTTTAATAAAGCACTGATTCAGGGAAGCTTGATTGCTTTTGTCGTGTTCATGCTATTTGCATGGGGCGGCGAAACAATTTTTAGTAAATATCTGAATGTACGTTTTGAAGCCTTCCAGATTTTTGGAGGCCTTATCTTTTTGGTCATTGGCTATCGCTATGTTTTTCAGGGTGCCGATACGATTGGTGAAATGCGTGGAGCGCCAGAACATCTGGCTGGCACCATTGCAATGCCCTTTATGATTGGCCCCGGAACTATTAGTGCCGCTGTGGTTACAGGCATTGAAATGTCAATTGGTGAGGCAGCCCTAGTGATTGCCTTCACCTTGTTTTTAACCTGTAGTATTTTGATCTTGATGAAATTTTCGCATGATCATTTACGCTATAAACATGCCAAGCATATTGACCGTTATTTCGATATTGTGGGACGTTTATCTGCTTTATTAATCGGAACGATCGCCATTGATATGATTATTAATGGTGTGACAGGCGTTATTACTAAAGTATAGAGAGTGATCTGTAAGACCCTGCTATGCCATTAAGCGTGGAATAAAATGGCATAGCATGTTCTATAAAACTTTAAAATAAATGATGCGACTATAAAAAATAACTTTAAAAATAATGCTTTAAAAAATTAGATTTTAAAAAACAATCAGAGATATTAAAAAATACAATGCCATGTTGTGGATTTAATCATGTTTTTTTTGTGAATTATCAACCATAATGTTGACTGAGCTTGTTTTAAGACACAGAGTTGAGCTATGCCTACATTAGATGAAATAACCACAGCAACTGATGATCAGTCTGAATTGACGATGTCAGTTTTGATGACGCCTGATATGGCAAATTTTTCAGGTAATGTTCATGGTGGTACGATTCTAAAACTACTAGACCAAGTCGCTTACGCTTGTGCGAGCCGTTATTCGGGTGGCTACGTAGTGACGTTATCTGTAGATAAGGTGAATTTTAAAGAACCTATTTATGTGGGTGAGCTGGTAACCTTCTTGGCAAGTGTTAACCATGTAGGCCGTACTTCAATGGAAGTGGGAATACGTGTTGAAGCCCAAAATATCCAGAAGCGTACAGTGCGCCATACCAATAGCTGTTATTTCACCATGGTTGCTGTTGATGAACAGAGCAAGCCATGTGAAGTGCCTCAATTAAATCTAAATACTGAGTGGAAACGTTGCCGCTTTGAAGCAGCCGAGCACCGTAAGGTTTTACGTCTACAAGAAAATCACAACCCATCTTGTAGTATGTATAAAAAATCTTCTTAAAAAAAAGGATCGAACCGCAGCATGGTTCGATCCTTTTCTTCTTTACTGAAATTCAGCATCCATTTTTCATTTCAGTAAAATTATCTCTGAGCTTGGAGGAGAGTGCTGAGAGAATTAACGAGTTGCAGGTGCAGCTTCAGAAGCAGAACCTACAGCGTCAGTTGCAGCAGTAGCAGTGTTTGCTTGTTCTTGAGTTGAAACAACTACTTTCTCTTCACCAGCAGTGCTCTGCGCTTGTTCATGTTTAGAAGCAGCGAAAGTTGATACTGCAGTTAAAGCTAAAGTTGTTGCAAGTAGAGTCTTAACTAATTTCATGTTATGGCATCCTTAAATTCATTAAAAAAATAAATCAAACCTAATCATTTAAACCTACATGGAATATGTATGGCTGAATAACTAAGCTAGGACACATGCTAAGCCGAGCTTGGAATTACATCAATTAACTTAACAATCTATTACGCCTATCTTAACAATATGAAATATACAGGCCGTTTATGTGCGGAATCTGTAAAATTAAAGGGCTTAAATACACCTTAAAATGTGTAAAAATATTTCTTCTTGAGTGAAAAAAAACCAATTGTGTTACGTAAACCTCACACTGTGGTATGAATTGTGAATGCGTATAAATAGAATATTCCGTTTGATTTGTAATTATTAAAAGTTAATTTAGATTTTGAATGAGAGCTAAGTCTCATTTTTGGTTTGTTAAGTAAAAATTAAAAAATCATCGGCCAAGTTTAAAAATCATTTACATGACAAAAAAGAGTGATATACCTAAAATGTTTTAGACCGTTCTAATTTGAGTGACTCGTGAAATTTATTGCCCAAAAAACTGTTCCTACCCATATTATTTCCGGTTTTTTAGGGGCGGGAAAAACCACGTTATTGCAGCATTTATTAAGTCAGAAGCCGAAAGATGAGGTCTGGGCTGTATTAATGAATGAGTTTGGGCAGATTGGAGTAGATCAACAACTCTTACCTCAAGATGAGGGATATGCAGTCAAAGAATTATTAGGTGGTTGCTTATGTTGTAGCAGTCAATTGCCTATGCATATTGCTTTAGCTCGTCTATTGAGTGAACAAAAACCAGACCGACTCTTTATTGAACCGACTGGACTTGGGCATCCTTCGCAGTTATTGGATCAACTGACTGAGCCGCATTGGCAAAGTAGTTTAGCCATGCGAGCATTAGTCACAGTTGTCGATGGTAGCCGTTTGCATGATACAAACTGGGTAAAGCAAAACCTTTATGAAGATCAGTTAAAAGCTGCCCAAATTGTGGTGGTGTCACATACTGATGTGATGACTTTTGAAGATGATCAGGCACTTGAGTTATTAAAAGAAGAATATCAGCCTTATCAACAAGAGTGGATTACAACTGAACATGGTCAGTTAGCGTTAAATAAAATTGATGTGGCTGCTCGTTTAACCGAACGCTCTATTCAACCTTTACTTAAACTTCAAAAACAAATGACTGAAACTGAGGTCGTGAAAGAAATTCAGCAGTTACCTTATCATTATGTCGAGTCGGCACAAGGTTATATTGTCGCAGGTTGGAAATTGCCTAAACGCTGGAAGTTTGAGTTTTATGCTTTGCTCGATGTGTTATGTGCACAAAAAGACTGGCTGCGAATTAAGGGAATTTTTAATACAGATCAGGGTTGGAAAACCTTTAACTTTAATCCTCAGCAATTTAATTATAAGTCTGGCGAAGAGGGAATTGATAACCGGATTGAAATGATTAGCCAACAAGAACACGATTGGTTGGCATTTGAAACTGATTTATTGAATTGCCGAATTGAAGATTAGAGAACATTGAGAAAAAGATGATTCAATGTTCTCTAGAACGAATTTTAAGGTTTAGTATTTAGCACGGCTTTAGCTTGAGCATGGTCAATATCTTTTTCCCAATGCGCAATGACTACGGCCGCAACACAGTTACCAATCAAGTTGGTGCAGGCACGAATAATGCCAATGAACCAGTCGACTGAAAGTAGAAGTACTAGACCAATCGCAGGGAGGCTTGGAATAACTGAAAGGGTGGCTGCAAGAATAACTAAAGCTGAACCGGGAATACCGTGTGCACCTTTAGAAGTAATGAGTGAAACTAATAAAATAGCCAGCAAGTCATGCGTAGATAAATCAATATTGCAGGCTTGTGCAATAAAAATAACAGCTAGAGTTAAGTAAATTGAAAACCCATCTAGGTTAAAGGAATAACCAGTTGGAATAACCAGTCCTACAGTTGAATCCTTAATTCCCAGATTTCTGAGTTTTTTCATGATTTGGGGTAAGACAGAGTCAGAAGAGGCTGTACCTAAAACAATGGCTAATTCATCTTTAAAATAAGCCACAAATTTGAAGATGTTGAGACCGGCAAGTTTTAAAATTGAACCTAAAACAATAACAACAAATAAAATGCACGTTGCATAAAACAGTAAAACTAAATAGCCCAATTGTAAGAGCGAATCTAAACCAAATTTGGCAGTGGTATAGGCCACTGATCCGAACACACCAATAGGCGCTAAACGAATAATCAGTCCCATAATTTTAAAGAAGACTTCAGAAAAAGCTTCCAAAGCCTGACGTACCAGCTCTGCCAAATGTTTAGGAATTAAAAGTAGCGCTACACCAAATAAAATAGCGATTAATAAAACTTGTAAAATATCGCCGTTTGCAAAAGCAGCTGTGAAGGTTTTTGGAATAATATTGAGCAGAAATTCCGAACCTGTGTGCATTTCATGTGCACGTTCGGTATAGGTACTTAAATCTTTTGCATCTAAATGGCTGATATCGATGTTCATGCCAACACCAGGTTTAAATACATAAGCCACAATAATGCCTAAAACTAAAGCAATACTGGTGACCACTTCAAAATACAGAATGGTTTTTGCACCGACTTTGCCCATTTTTTTGATGTCATTTGCACCATAGATTCCCAGTACAACCACACAAAACACAATTGGTGCAATCAGCATCTTAATTAAAGAAATAAAACCATCACCCAATGGCTTTAAAGATAGGGAGAAATCATGAAAACCAGCTCCAACTGCAACACCAAGAAAGAGAGCACAAAGAACCTGTAAAAATAAACTACGCTTGAGCTTTTGCCACATAAGTCATCAATTTTCGGAAGAGGAGAATATCTCTTTTAAGCAAAAAGCCAGCCAACTCTAGAATAAGTGGAGCGTTTTGGAAGAATATGCAAATTTCACCATCGCGATGTTTTGCATTACTCAGTTTTTTTATAATTTTTAGCTAAAATCGAGTATCCTTAGCGCCAAATTTTGGAACATATTAATCATGGCGCTTAAAGCAACAATTTATAAGGCAGACTTGAATATTGCCAATATGGATGACCATATTTATGGTGATTATCAACTGACGCTTGCCTTGCATCCTTCGGAAACTTTAGAACGTTTAATGGTTCGTTTGATGGCTTTTGCCCGTTTTGCAAGTGATGAGCTTGAGTTTACAAAAGATCTTTTTGAAACTGATGAACCAGCATTATGGCAAAAAGATTTAACGGGTCAATTGGAAACTTGGATTGAAGTCGGTTTGCCATCTGAAGATAAAGTTAAAAAGGCGAGTGCACGCTGTAAAAAAGTTGCGATTGTTGTGTATGGTACACAAGTCGAAGAGTGGTGGAAGAGAAATAGCAAAATTAAAACGTTAAGTAACGTTCAGGTTTGGCAAATTGCACCTGCAAGCACAGCTGAGCTAGAACAACTCTGTGAACGTACCATGCAGCTACAGTTAAATGTTATGGACACAGAATGGACTCTTTTAGGTGATAAGGGGCAAGCAAATGTGGTGTGGAGCCAGTTACAGTAAAATAGAAAAGCACAACAAATTCGACAGATTCAATTGGTACACTAGGCACCAGTTGTAGGTAAAAGATTGAGGTTAAGGGGTAAAACGATGTCAAATGAATTAGAAATTATCGATTTAAAAGTAGGTGAAGGTAAAGAAGCGGTTAAAGGCGCTTTGATTACCACTCACTATACAGGTTGGTTAGAAGACGGTACAAAATTTGACTCTTCAATCGACCGCGGTAATTATTTTGAATGCGTGATTGGAACAGGCCGTGTCATTAAAGGTTGGGACCAAGGCATTATGGGAATGAAAGTTGGCGGTAAACGTAAATTAATCGTGCCTGCTCATTTAGCATATGGTGAGCGTAAAATGGGTAAGATTATTCCAGCCAATTCTAATTTAATTTTTGAAATTGAATTATTCGATGTCAAAACCCGTGACTAGCGAAAAACTTAAAGCCCTTTAGGGGGCTTTCTTGTTTATATGAGCTTTAAATATAAATACATTCATAATTTATATTTTAGCTTTTTGAATATTTAAGCTTATTTTCAGGTTATTTGATTATAAATGCTGACTGAAAAACTGTTCATTTGTGGGCAGGATGATATTAAGACCAAATTTCAGAAAGTTTGCGTCCTAACATCAAATTTCACATAAATAATCTATATTGTTATTGAGACGCTATTTCATGACTATCCGCTTTGCATCTCCTTTGTTGAATCTTACGCTTGGATTAGCCCTTACTGGCATGTCTGGTATGGCATTGGCTAAACCACAAAAAATTGATGCTTCAACACTTACGGTCATTGGCTATCATGAAATTACTGATACAAAAAATGCAATGATTCCTGAGTATGCGGTAACGACTCAACAATTTACATAGCACGTTGAATGGTTGCAAAAGAATGGTTTCCATTTTATTACCGTTGATCAATTAATTCGTGCACATCAAGGCAAATATCAACTGCCGACTAAGCCAGTATTATTGACCGTAGATGATGGTTATCAGTCTTTTTATCAAAATGCATATCCTGTTATTAAAGCAAAAAAGATTCCGGTTGTTTTGGCTGTAGTCGGTTCATGGTTAGAACCAAAAGCTGGTCAAAAAGTTGACTTCTCTGGCGAGGAAATCTCTCGAGATAAGATCTTGAGCTGGAATGAGCTTAAAGAGATGCAAGACAGCGGTTTAGTCGAAATCGCGAATCATAGCTATCATTTGCATCGTGGTATTACAGGAAACCCGCAAGGCAACTCTGAACCTGCTGCGACCACACGTTTTTATGATGTTAAAACACAAACATATGAGAACGATGCACAATATCAGGCACGTATTTATAACGATCTGAAAAAGAATAATGACTTATTAAAAGCGCATGGCTTACGTTCACCACGTATTATGGTGTGGCCATATGGTCGCTATAATATGCAGACTGTTCAAATTGCAAAAAAATTAGGCATGCCAGTGACCATTACGCTTGATGATGGGGCAGACCATGCAAAACAATCTCTACAAAATATGAGCCGTATTTTGGTAGAAGGCGGAATGACAACTGATGATTTAGCTCAGGAAATTAAAAACCGTGAATTAAATTTAACGGATAATAATCGTCCGCAAAAAATCATGCATATTGATCTGGACTATATTTATGATCCAGACCCGAAACAACAAGAGCGTAATTTAGGACACTTGTTAGATCGAATTAATGGCATGGGTGTAAATACAGTTTATTTACAGGCATTTTCAGATCCAGATGCGAATGGTTCTGCTGATATGGTTTATTTCCCAAACCGTCATATTCCAATGCGTGCAGATTTGTTTAACCGTGTTGCATGGCAAATTCAAACGCGTACGCCTGTTAGCCGTATTTATGCATGGATGCCTTTATTGGCGTGGGAATTACCAAAAACTGATCCTGTTTCTAAAGACTTGGTGGTGACTCAGCAGGCAAAAGCTGGTGAACACCTCAATATGGGTTATATCCGTTTAAGTCCATTCTCATCAGAAGCGCGTCAAACGATTCGTGAAATTTATCAAGATTTGGCTAAATCATCTTCGTTTAATGGAATTTTATTCCACGATGACGTCACCTTATCAGACTATGAAGATGCAAGTCCTGATGCTTTAAAAGCTTATGCGAAGCAAGGTTTGCCAACAGATTTAGCAAAAATCCGTGAAAACGATCAAGACTTACAGAAATGGACTGCATATAAGACAAAATATCTAGATGATTTTGCAATGCAGCTCGTTGATGACGTGCGACAATATGAACCTTTCTTGCTCACCGCACGCAATTTATATGCGCAAGTTGCTTTAAAACCATATGCGGAAAATTGGTACTCTCAATCTCTTGAAGAGTCATTAAAGCGTTATGATTTTACAGCTATTATGGCAATGCCTTATATGGAACAAGTTGATAATGCTGATCAATTCTATAAAGATATGGTTGATCGGGTAAAACAATACCCGAATGGCATCAAGAAAACTGTTTTTGAATTACAGGCAACCGACTGGCGTAAAAACGAAAAGGTACCTTCAGCTGAAATGGCAGCAACAATTCATTCTCTTTATCAGCAAGGTGTAATGCATGTCGGATATTACCCAGATGACCCAATTAAAGATCATCCGGATGTTGACGTAATGCATAAAGCATTTGCTGAAAAATCATCTCGTCTTGTGCCGTAGACGAGGCTGAAACATGACAATCTTTGCTGCAATATGGTCGCATGCCTTAAAATTCGTTTTTTATTACCCATTATTCATGTCGTATTTATGGATGATGGGTGCGATCATTTTCTATTGGAAAGAACGTCAGGCTCCGCCTTACGATCAACCAGCTCCATTAGAAAGTTATCCAAAAGTCGCTGTATTAGTTCCTTGTTTTAATGAAGGGGATAATGCAGAAGAAACCATTAGCCATGCTTTAAAACTGGACTATCCTCACTTTGAAGTCATCGCGATTAATGATGGTAGCTCAGACAATACAGGCGAAGTACTCGACCGTTTAGCTGAACAACATGAAAAACTGCGTGTTGTTCATTTGGCTCAAAACCAAGGTAAAGCCATGGGGTTGCAAGCCGGAAGCTTAATGACCGATGCCGAGTTTTTAATTGGTATTGATGGTGATGCTTTACTTGATCCACATGCAGCAAAGTGGATGATTCGTCATTTTCTTGAAAATCCGACTGTTGCTGCGGTTACTGGAAACCCGCGTATCCGCACTCGCTCAACTTTATTAGGGCGTATTCAGGTCGGTGAGTTTTCTTCGATTGTAGGCATGATTAAACGTGCACAACGTACCTTTGGTCGCTTGTTTACTGTATCAGGTGTAATTACGGCATTTCGTAAAAGCGCCGTTCACCAAGTCGACTATTGGTCACCCAATATGTTGACTGAAGATATCGATATTACTTGGAAGTTACAGCGTGCAGGTTGGGATATTGAGTTTGAACCGAATGCCTTGGTTTGGATTTTAATGCCTGAAACCTTAAATGGCTTGTGGAAACAACGTTTACGCTGGGCAATGGGTGGTGCACAAGTATTAATTAAAAATATTGATGTGTTCACCAAGCCAAAATTGAATTTTTTATGGCCTTTAATGTTTGAGCTTTGCTTAACATTAGTATGGTCATATTTAATGCTAGCGATGGCTGTATTGTGGTTGGCGCATTTTATTTTACCACTACCAGCACTAGCCGTTGTGAGCTCTCCATTTTTACCGTATGGTAGCGGCATTTTATTGGGGGCAACTTGTCTAATTCAGTTTGCTTTAAGCAAATGGATGGATAGTCGTTATGAACCAAACCTAGGAAAAAATTATTTCTGGATGATTTGGTACCCGCTTGTCTTTTGGTTAATTACGATTTCGGCAACCATTGTGGCATTTCCAAAAGTCTTACGACGTGGAGACGAGAAACGAGCACGTTGGGTGAGCCCGGATCGGGGCATTCGTTAGATGAAATGCGAGAGTCATGAGATTTTAAAGATCGTGCTGTATTGATGTCTGGGGAAAAACCACAGCACTTCGTTAGGTAAAGAGAGAAATGAAGACAGATTCGTTGATTATTGATTTACGCCGTCAATTACCATGGCATAAACGCTATGCTTCTACAACAAGCACAGCCATGATGTGGGCGGTTTGGTTGTTGTTGTGGCGTCCGTTCGTGTTTGTATGGCTATTGGTTGAACTACAAAAAACTCATTTGGTACACCGTTTATTTAGTGCCTTTGGTGTAGGAATTGAGCATGGTCTTACAGCATTAATTGCTTGTGCAATTTGTTTATTGTTGTGGAGCCATGTGCTACCGGAGCGTCGTGTCGGTGGTAGTGCGCTTAAAATGAAACAGACTGATGATTATGCACGCTATTTTGATTTACCTGAACATGAAATTGAGCAGGGTCGTAGCCAAAAAATTACAGTCGTTCACCACGATGAACTAGGTAAAATCGTTAGAGTTGAATAAGCCTTATTAATCAAATAAAGCCCACTTGAAGTGGGCTTTATTTTTTATGAACTGAGAAATCCAAGAATACGTTGTTTGACTTGATTAATATAAAACTCATCATGGGTGACACGGTACATCAAGATCGCACCTTCATAATCGGCAATACTTTGTTTTGCTAAAATCTCTGCTTGATCTTGGGCAAGGCTCTTCGCAAAAATAGACTGGATCGCACGTTGCCAGTCCTCAAAAATGCTGCGTATTTTGGCTAAAATTTTAGGTGAGCCATATGCTGCTTCCATAGAAATGATACCTATTAAGCAGCCGTTAACACCTTGTGTAAAAAAATGAATAGCACGCTCATGCATTTGCTCAAACCGTTCAATGGCTGAGAGTTCAGAATTTACCGTATTTCCAAATAAAGAATGAATCAAATACTGATGAGTGCTATTGAGCACTTCAAGCAATAGTGCTTCTTTGTTTGGATAATAGTAATAAAAAGAAGCTTTGGTTAGGCCACAAGCCTTTGCCAGCATGTCCATACTGGTGCTGGCGTAACCATAGGTTTTAAACTGCAAAGCACAGTGCTTGAGCAATTCTTCTTTCGCAAGTTTTTGCGGTCTCATCTTAAATTATCCAAAACATAAATCAGGCTTGTACCAAATCATCAAAAGTAGTGCGGATTTTGCTCCAGATGTGTTCGGCGCCTTTTTTAAAGTAGCCCATATGCCCAATTGCTTTCATTGAAACATCTTGAGGTTGAAGGCTGATGTATGTGACTGGAGCTTGTCGATAATGTTGCATAAATGCACGGCAAGAAGCTGGCAAAGCCCAGTCATCATCAAGGGCGGACACTGCATAAATTGGTGTTTTGACAGAAGCATATTGTTCAATTAAATGTTGCTGTTCTGGGTCAGCAAAAAAATACTTAGGATTTTTACACCACTTGCGCCATTGTTTATACACATTTAATGGCAAGTCAGAACCCATATTAAATTTGCTCCAAGGCAAATAACCTGTCACAGCGACGATAGGAGGAAACACAATATTCCAGACCACTTGAACTTTAAAACGTTCTTTAAGCGGCATATAGCCGTGCCAGCCAGCCCCAGTGCCAAACGTGTAGCAGGCCAATAATTTTTCATGATTAGGTAATAGCCCTAATGCGTGACCGCCGTAAGAATGACCCACCATTAAAAGAGGTAGGGGTTCTTGTGATAAATATTCGATAGCACCTGCTAAGTCATATTGTCCCCAGTCTAAATAAGACATATCAAATCCTTTTAAAGATTTTGGACTCGATTTCCCCACACCTCGATAATCGAAGGTGAATACTTGATAACCATATTGCGTCATATATTCAGCAAAGCGACGGTAAAATTCATGTGGGACGCCTGTTGCTCCAGCAACGACAATATTGGCTTTAGCTGCTGTCGTCGTAAAGTAACGTGTGCCGTAGAGTTGATAGCCATCTAAAGCTGAAAATTGTACATTTTGGCTAAGCTGTTCGTTCGTTTGAGTTGCTAATTGCATTGCTTTTCTCTTTATTTTTCTTGCTTGATAAAAGTTATTTACCTTTAAAAACAGGAGGTCTTTTTTGCAACATGGCAAAAACTCCTTCTTGTACATCTTCAGTTTTTAATAAGGGATGAAGATGATTTTGTAACTGGCTAAATGCAGCTTGATAACCTTCATTGATGGCTTCACGTGCAGAAGCAAGGGTGGCTTTCACCGCTAGAGGAGCCGCTTGAGCGATATGTTCAGCTAACTCGATGGCACGGTTGAGCTCCGTACCTTCAGGGCATATTTCTGTAATCAGGTTCATATCCAAGGCGGCTTTTGCATCAAAAGGGTCACCTGTCAGTAAATAGCGCATGGCTTTGGCCCAACCCGCGGCTTGAGTAAAACGTGCTGTTGCCCCACCAAAAGGTAAGATGCCGCGTTGGACTTCCATTTGGGCAAATTGCGTATTTTCACTTGCTAAAGCAATGTCTGCGTTCAGAAAGAGTTCAATACCAGCGGTATAACAATAGCCTTGTACCGCAACAATTAAAGGTTTACTCAGTTTTCGACCCACAGTGCCCCAAGGGTTCACTTCTTCATCACTAAAATCAAAAACACCTGTAGCAAGCTTAGGTTGTAACTCTACGAGATCTAAACCAGCAGTAAAATGCTCACCATGGGCAAATATTACTGCACAGCGCAGCTCATCATTATTTTCATATTCGGTGAGCGCTAGTGATAAATCTTTAATCAGGTGGCTATCAAAGGCATTACGTTTTGCTGCCCGATCTAGTCCAATTAAAAAAATATGTCCGCGAGTTTCACGGCTAACTTTTCCTTCTTGATTTGACATGTCTTGATGTCCTTTATTTGTCTTTAATAAGTTTTTAAACGCTCGTTAGAAAACTGTCAAATACAATTTATAGACTACTTCGTAAACAAAAATAGAAGCAAGGGTCAAAATAAAACTAAACTTTTATTCTTAAGATTAATATAAATATGAGGGGGAAAATAACCTGATGAGTGGCCTCAATCAGGTTGTAAAACATTATGTTGGACGACGTGAATACATCAGTAATCCTAAGCATAACAGGGTTAAACCTAAAATAAGATGTGAGCTGAGCTGTTCATGGTTGAACCATGTTCCCCAAAATGTAGCTAAAACTGGGGTAATAATGGTAATGAGCAACACAGTGGTCGGTTGTAGGACTTTGATGAGTTGATAATAAAAAATCATGGCAAGTACAGATGAAAAGACTGCACTGTAGAGCACCGCTATTGAAATTTTAAGGCTTGGAAATTCAGTTGGAAGATGTGACCAAAAGAAAGGCAACAGACATATATAACCGACCCATGAAACAAGAGTAGCACCTGTCATTTGTGTAATTGGAGGAATATGCGCACCAACAGATTTTACGGCAAAAGTCGATAATACATAAAACAGCATCGCAATCAGCTCTAACATAATACCGATGCGGTTGAGCTGAAAACCTGATGAAGACAACCCTAAAGTAAAACTCATCCCGACAAGAGCGATGCCCAGCCCAAGCCACTGCCATGCCGAAAAACGTTCACGTCCGAATAAAAAAGAGCTGATGAGTCCAGACACTAATGGAGAAGTACCGTAAATAATTGAAATAATGGCAGAGGGGACTTTATCTGCACCCATATAGCAAAAAGCCATAGAACCAAATAAACCAATGGCTCCGGCACAATAACTTAAGATGGCTTTTTTACTAAAGATAAGTTTTAAACGAAAAAATCGTAGACAGAGTAAGGCGATTGGAATCGCCAAACTGAATCGAATAAATAACCCCCATGCCCAATGAATTTCTTGTACTGTCCAGACGGCTGCGAGTGGGGTAAGTGACCAAATAATGACGACAGCAATAAATTGGCCGGCTGTAGCGAGGCGAGTTGGAGTTAAAGAGGGTGCTACAGCCGGCTGAGTCTGCGGGGTAGAAATACTCTGTTGTTCAAATAATGGCTTCATATAAAGCTCCAGAAAGTTTGGTTTTTGTGTTTTAAAAGGTCATAAAAAAAGCCGCGTTTTATGGCGGCTTGTTATGAAAATCAGGGGGTATATTACAAATGGAATATCTTGATTTTCTCATCCAAAGCGCCAGATTGTCCAAAATAAGGACGTCGCCAATCGGCCATAGAGACATTGACCTCTAAGGCATATAGTTGGTGAACCAGACATAGATGGGCTTTAGATAAAAACATGATAAGTATATTAAAATACAGGTGATATTTTTATAACACAGAAATAGAAAAGTACAAATTATATTCAAGCACGAACCACAGATTTTTTGATTTCAAATTAGCAGTTTGCTTAACTTGATATTTTTCTCATAATACCTCGTCGAATTGATCTCTATAAGAAGCTGTTCTTATGTCACCTTTAGAAATTTTTGCAGTCTTGATTAGCCTAATTGGAGTTGGATTAACTGTTATTAGGAACATGTGGTGTTGGCTGTTTAATTTCTTTGCCTTTGTTTTATATGCTTATTTGTTCTACGAATTTAAGCTTTATGGTGAAACGATTTTGCAGTTCTTTTTTATGGTCGTAAATTTTTATGGTTTTTACTACTGGTTTAAGGGAAAGCAGCAAGATCATGACATTCGTATTGAACCGATTGCAGTTCAAAAAGCAATTTTTCAAATGATTATTGCGGCGGTAGGTGGCTTGCTGTTTGGTTTGATTCTTAAAAACTTTACCGATGCAGCTGTCCCAATGCTTGATTCGCAACTTGCAGCGTTTAGTTTACTCGCAACCTATTGGACTAGTCGTAAGCATATTGCAACATGGGTACTTTGGGTGTTCGTTGATATTATTTATGTAGGTATGTTTATCTATAAAGATTTATTTTTAACTGCAGGATTATATGCAGCCTTTGTTCTAATGGCAGCTTATGGTTGGTATCAATGGGAAAAGGTTAAAAGAAAGCAGATTGATAATATAGATCTGAAAAAATCTGTTTAATTTATGAGAAAATATTAAAACAATAATCCTCTTTGGAAATTATTTGATGACTCATACTTTAAAAAAACTTTTTTTTTGTTTATTTCTTTGTTCTGGATATGCAAATGCTCAGGTTAATACTGTACCTTTAAATCAGCTCGGTAAAAGCAGGTCAGACTATACATAAAATTGATTCTGAAACCTTTGCAATAGACAATTATCAGGAGCGTGGTGGAAATTTTATTATTTTTTGGATAGCGGCCTGGTCAAATATTTATACACAAGATGTTTCTTATTATACGGATGATGAAACTTCCATAGATAGTTTTATTAAAGACAAACAGATTTATTTACAGAAGAAAAAATATTTGGATAATACCAAAACTACAAAAGTTGGATCTCCCTTAATTATTATGAAAGACAAACAAAAAGGTTTGATCATAAATAAGAGTAAGGCACAAAACTTTTAAATAATTAATTTCTGGATTTTTATGAAAAATTTAACTCATATATTTTTATTTTGTATTGGTTTTTTAGTAGCAACTACCTCTTATGCACAAGTAAATATTAAACCTTTATGGCATGGTAAAATATTGAACGGTTTTGATATTCCTTTAAATAACCTGAAAAAACCAAAGCAAGTTATTAAAGGTGAGGTTGATGAATGCAATGGTGGTTATTTCCCCGATCAATGGGTATATGGCGATGGAGTGATAATCTCTACGGGATCTTTAGATAAAGTATATGTAAGTCAGCAGAACGGTCTAAAGTATGGTTCTCGATTATTTAATCATTTAACTACCGAGAATGAGTTTAAAAAGTTTTTTGGTAAGCAGATAGATATATCTGAAAATCATACTTACTCTCTATACCCTTGGGAAGGCAGTAATGATGGTTTACACTTTTATTTTCGTAATGGAAAATTACACTACTATACGTACTCTATTGATGACTGTTAATGATTAAACTTTAAGAATAACTATGATCCTGAATTTAGTCACATATAAACAGCAACAGTTTGATCAAATTGCCGCAAAAATAATGGCAGAGCCAGAAAAATATTGTGAATTTAATTCAGTGTCAGATTTTTATAATGCCGAATGGCTCAAGGATTTTCCACAAGGTACTCAGGTGTCTGCTACAGGGTTAGATGACGGTGCTGAAGAATTTTATGCCGTTGTACAATTTAAACAGCAGTATTTAAAGTTTGATATTAAAGAAAACCATTCGGCACTTATTTTTCAAGATATGAATGGGAACGTATTTAAGCGTAATTTTTAATTTGTGAAATAAAATTGCAAAAAAAGCGACTTAACGTCGCTTTTTTTAATAAATAAATTTTGAAATTTTGTTTGCTGTTTCAACGACTAGGCTTGCGATATCTTCTTTAAATGTTCTTTCATCATAAGTTGTAATTGGGCAACTCACAGAGATAACCGCTACCATTTTGCCATTTGACTGTTTAAAGATAGGTGCCGCACAGGCTGCCATATCATGATTATAATGACCCCAGCTCACCATCGTTTTTTGTGTTTTTACATAAACTAATCTTTGCAATAAGGTTTTTAAATTGGTTGGAGTCAGTTCAGAAAAACTATCCCAATCATCAAAGTTACGGTAACGCTGACGTATTTCAGTTTCAGGTAAATCAGATAATAACATTTGACCAATCACGGTTGCATGAGCAGGCCAGCGAGTACCTAAGCTAATGTTGCTCGTGAAGGTTCCCATCGACTGAATATTATTTACAAAGACAATGTGCGTACCTTCTAAAATAGAAAGATGTACGGCAAGTTTGGTTTGATCACGTAGTTCTTTCATTAAAGGCGTCGATAAATCGAGCAATGAAAGTTTAGATAAACTGTTAAAACCTAACTCCATGACTTTTGAATCAAGCGCATAAGTTTTTTGAGAAGCTTTTCTTAAATAGCCACAAGATTCGAGCGTATAGATTAGACGAAATGCACTAGAACGGTTCACTTCTAAAATTTCAGCGATTTCTGTAATCGTCATTTCTTGTGCTTGTTGGTTAAATGCTTGCAAGATGGCTAAACCCCGTACAAGACCGGGTACTAAATATCGATCATCATTTTTTGTTGTTTCTGATTCTTGCGAATCTTCTTCAATTGTTAGGCTCATTCGTGTCATTTTCCTATAAATAAAACAAGGTTCAATTTGGGGCATGCTGCTTTATTTTAGAACTATTGTAATTGTTAAAAATACATAAAACAATTTTTATATTTAAAACTTTGTTTCTTGTTTGAAACGTAACAAAATATTTAAAATTTATTAAACCAATGAATTATCTATTTATTTTTACTTTGACAAAAAATGATCAAGGGTATTATGCTTAGCTCATGTTTTGAAAATCAAATTATGTTTTGTATATAAAACAAAATGAGGACGCAAGGTATGAGTTGGATCTCAATTTGTCAGCAGGGTGACGTTAGCGAAGATGAGCCGAAAGCCATCGAAATTGAAGGGAAGAAAATTGGCGTATTTTTCGTCGATGAAAATTACTTTGCGATTGAAAATGTTTGCCCTCATGCATATGCCTTATTAACCGAAGGATTTATCGAAGATCAAACTGTCGAATGTCCATTGCACGAAGCAATTTTTGACATTCAGACAGGTGAGCTAAAAAGTGGACCGGGATGTAGAAACCTATGTACGTACCCAGTTCGTGTTGAAGGACAAGATATTCAAATTCAACTCTAGTCCTCACATGTACAAGGAAGCAGAACAATGAAGACATTTAATGAAAAGTTGGCTAGCTGGATTCATGCAACGCCGGCAACCGATGCAGGTATCAACAATATTCAAATTCCTGGTCAATCTGAATTGTTGGTTTGGCAAACACGTTATAAAGAACCAACCGTCTACGAACAAGACTTTGTAAAGAACTTGATTCAGGCATTTTCTGCAGGCGCAACAGCATTAGATGACGTTGTTTCTGCACTTAATCAGCAGGGTTTCCGCTGTGAATCTGGTGATGAATGGACTTCTGCGAGCTTTACAGAAGAAATGCAACGTTTAGGTTATTAATTCAAGGAAGAATAAAATGAACGCAATCGTATCAGCTTCACAAAGCACTGAAGAATATTTAGAACTCGGTTTACGTGATCAATGGCATCCGGTTTTAGCAAGTTGGGAAGTGGCTGCCAATCCGGTCGGAATTACCCGTTTGGGTGAAAACATTGTGGTTTGGCGTGATGCCGAAGGTCAGGTACACGCACTTGAAGACCGCTGTCCGCACCGTGGTGCTCGTCTTTCGTTAGGCTGGAACTTAGGTGATCGAGTTGCTTGTTGGTATCACGGTGTTGAAGTTCGTGCTGATGGTGTGGTTGCAGATGTACCAGCCGTTCACGAATGTCCAATGACAGGAACCAAATGCTTAAAAAGCTATCCAGTTAGTGAACAGCATGGCGCAATTTTTATTTGGTTTGGTATCGATGTAAATGAACAGCCAAAACTGCTTGAGTTCCCAGAACAACTTGCAAGCGAAGAGTGGAGTGCGTTCCTTTGCCAAGCCGACTGGAAAGTAAACCATCAATACGCGATTGATAACGTGATGGACCCAATGCACGGGACCTATTTACACGCGACATCGCACTCGATGGCAGATGGTGAACGTACCGCAGAGATGAAGCACCGTACAACTGATAATGGCTTTGTTTTTGAAAAAGAAGGCCAAACTGGTGTGAACTTTGACTGGGTTGAATACGGCTCTACAGGTGCAAGTTGGTTACGTCTTTCAATTCCGTACCGTAAACAATTTGGTCCGGGTGGCGAGTTCTGGATTGTGGGTTATGCAACGCCAATTGATGCCAACAATACCCGCGTATTCTTCTGGCGCTGCCGTAAAGTAAGTGGCTGGCAACGCAATGTATGGCGTTTCTTATATCGCAATCACTTAGAACAGTTGCATTGGGATGTGTTGGAACAAGACCGCATTATTTTAGAAAACCTTGCACCAAATGCTCGTGAAAGAGAATTCTTATATCAACACGATGTGGGTCTTGCACGTTTACGCCGTTTAATGAAGAAAGAAGCTGAAAAGCAATTAAAGAAAATTGCTGCGCTAAATGCATCAAACCGTATCGAGATGCAGGAAGAAGCTCATGGCTAATGTAGCGTTGCTGCAAGGCAAAAAAGTTTTAGTGACTGGTGCTGCACGTGGTTTAGGGCGAGATTTCGCTCAAGCGATTGCTGAAGCTGGTGCTGAAGTTGTAATGGCCGATATTTTGTCTGAGCTCGTTCAGCAAGAAGCACAAGAGTTACAGAAACAAGGACTCCATGTTCATGCGGTCACCGTTGACCTTGCCGATGCGACCTCGATTGAAAATGCGGTAGCAAAAAGTGTTGAGCTGTTAAAAGGGTTAGATGGCCTTGTGAACTGTGCAGCGCTTGCAACTAATGTAGGCGGAAAAAATATGATTGATTACGATCCTGAACTTTGGGATCGGGTCATGAATATTAATGTAAAAGGCACATGGCTAATCAGTAAGGCATGTATTCCAAACTTAAAGCAGTCGACTGCTGGCAAGATTGTGAATGTTGCATCAGATACTGCTTTATGGGGTGCCCCGAACCTGATGGCTTATGTGGCAAGTAAAGGTGCAATTTTTGCCATGACACGTTCGATGGCAAGAGAGTTAGGACAGTTCAATATCTGTGTCAACACATTGTCTCCAGGTCTGACTTTGGTTGAAGCAACTGAATATGTACCGCAGGAACGTCACGATTTATATGTCAACGGAAGAGCGATTCAGCGTCAGCAACTTCCACAAGATTTAAATGGAACAGCATTGTATCTACTGTCGGATTTGTCCTCTTTTGTGACAGGTCAAAATATTCCGGTCAATGGCGGTTTTGTCTTTAACTAAGGAGTAGTCAAATGATTACAGGGATCGAGATTTTAAAGTTTGGAGTTGAAGATAGAGCCGCTTCAAACAAGTTTTTAGCAGATTTTGGTTTAAACCAAAGTGTTTCTGATATTGAAGGCACTGATTTATATCAGACTCAAAATGGTAGCAAGATTTATCTATTTAATTGTGATGATGACCGTTTGCCACCTGCGATTGAGCAAGGTTCAACTTTACGTGAAGTTACGTGGGGTGTTGATCATGCTCAAGACATTGAAGACTTGGCAGGCCGCCTAGCTGATGTAAATGGTTTTAAGCGTTCTGAAAATACAGTTCAGTGCCTTGATCCAAATGGCATGACCATTCGTTTTGAACAAAGTTTTGTTAAAGATGTTCAAGAACTTAAAACGGAAGGCATTAACCAATACGGCAATATTCAACGTGTGAATGCAGCAAGTCCTGTCTATGAAAAAGGTCAACCTGTTGCGATTGGACATGTCGTGTTCTTCACACCAGATTTAGCAGCAACGGAAAATTTCTATATTGAAAAAGTAGGCTTTCATTTGTCTGATGCCTACAAAAATCGTGGTGCATTCTTACGTTGCCGCGGTAAAGGTTATCACCATGATTTATTCTTGCTCAGTGTTCCAAATAAACCTGCTGGCCTAAATCATGTTGCTTTTGTCGTACGTGATATCCATGAGGTGATTGGGGGCGGTTTAAATATGAATCGTTCGGAATGGTCAACCTTTATTGGACCGGGACGTCACCCAATTTCTTCAGCTTATTTCTGGTACGTCAACTCGCCATTGGGTGGTGCATTTGAATATTACACCAACGATGATTATTTGACAGAAGAGTGGCAACCACGTGTAGAAGAACATCGTCTAGAGCTTTTCACCGAGTGGGCGATTGAGGGTGGTCTTGATGACACAACCCGCCGTCAGGTGAAGCCTGTTTAACAGGTATTGCTGAACAAGGAAGATGGCTATGGAAAAGATCGTAATTGTAGGTGCCGGACAGGCAGCGGGTTGGGCAGTAAGCACACTACGCCAAAATGGTTATGTGGGCGAAATTCACGTGGTTTCAAATGAAGATCAAGTGTTTTATGAGCGTCCGCCACTGTCTAAGCAAGTACTTTCAAAAGAAGCAACTTATGAAAGTTTGAATCTGTTTTCTAATGAGCAGGTTCAAGAGTTCAATGTTCAATGGCACAAACCGGAAATTGCGACAAAAGTTGATCGTGAACAAAAACAGGTTCATTTAGAAAGTGGTCAGGTTTTGCCCTATGACAAATTACTGATTGCAACAGGAAGCCGTGCTCGTGTACCAGTCAATACATGGCAGTTCATTCCAAATGTTGTGACCTTACGTAATGTGCATGACTGTGAACGCTTGGCCGAAATTTTAAAGCATGCAAAGAATGTCGCTGTGATTGGCGGTGGTTGGATTGGTTTAGAAATTGCGGCAACTGCGCGTAAGCAAGGTAAAGAAGTTCATATTTTTGAATATGGCGATCGTTTATGTGCAAGAAGCGTGAGTCCTGAAGTCTCTGCATTTTTAAAAAATATGCATGAAACCCAAGGCACAAAAATTCATTTAGACAGCAAGAGCCTACATTTGGTTGAAGCACCTCATCAAAAAGTTGAAGTAGTGAATCATCCACAAAATAGTCAGTTGTTTGACTGTGTGGTGGTGGGTGCGGGTGCCGAAATCGCTAAAGAGCTCGGTGTCCATGCAGGTCTCGATGTGAAAGATGGCATTGTGGTGAACTGCTTTGGACAAACTTCAGATCAACACATTTATGCCGCAGGCGATGTCGCGATTCATCCGGGTTTGGGCTATTGCATTCAGTCTTGGGCAAATGCACAAAATCAGGCAATTGCCGCAGCGAAGTCGATGCTGGGGATTGAAACTGAATATACCGATATTCCTTGGCTCTGGTCTGATCAATACCACTTTAATATCCAGATATTAGGTACGTATCAACCTGAAAAAACGAAAGAGTTAGTGATTCGCCAAGGCGGTGAAGATCAGGTGAGTTATTTATATCTGGACCATGAAAATCGTTTGCTCAACATGATTGCCATTAATGATTCGAAACTGGTCAAACTGGCAAAACGTTGGATGCAAGCCAACACTGTTTTAGACCCAAAACTTTTAGAAGATTCTGAATTTAATGTCATGAAGTTAAAACCGTAAACATTAAATCTGGTTCTCATTACCAAATCGAAGGAATGACACATGAGTAATGAAGAAAAAAGTGGATTAAAGCATTGGGTACCTGCTTTTGTCCTTATGGTGTGTGTGGTACTGGCATTTTTCGACAAGATTAGTATTGCGGTTTTATTTTCAGATCCTCATTTTCAAAGTGCAATGGGAATTGATGAAAATAAGGCCAAACTGGGCTGGCTCATGACAAGCTTCTTGCTTGCTTATGGTTTTTCATCAGTTTTTCTAAGCTTTTTGGGTGACATTTTTAACCCAAAGAAAATGCTGTTTTGGAGTGTAACTTCATGGGGCTTACTCATGTTTTGCATGGGGTTCACCACCAGTTATTCAGGCATGTTGATTTTACGTGTGCTATTAGGTTTAGCAGAGGGTCCGTTATTTGCCTTGGCTTATACCATTGTTAAACAGACTTACACAGACCGTCAGCAGGCACGTGCTTCAACCATGTTCTTACTTGGAACACCAATTGGTGCATTCCTTGGGTTCCCAATCACTGCAAATGTTTTAGCACACCACGACTGGCACACCACTTTTTTTGTGATGGCTGGGTTAACGCTAATCGCTATTTTCAGCATTGTTTTTGGTTTGCGTAATTTGCAACTTAAGAAAACCGTCGAAATTGAAGGCGAGAGTAAACGTACCAATTTCAAAGGCCATATTGCCAATACCAAGGTACTTTTGAGCAATAGAGCATTCTGGCTGGTTTGTCTCTTTAACATTGCATTGATGACTTATTTATGGGGCTTAAATAGCTGGGTTCCTTCTTATCTTATGCAAGACAAAGGCTTCAACCTCAAAGAGTTTGGAATGTATTCAAGCTTTCCATTCATTGCCATGTTAATTGGCGAAGTGATCGGTGCGTTTTTATCTGACAAGTTGGGCCGCCGCGCAATTCAAGTCTTTAGCGGTTTATTACTCGCAGGCATTTTCATGTATGTGATGGTCATCATGACCGAGCCATTATTGATTATTGCAGCGATGTCTTTAAGTGCGATGGCTTGGGGTTTTGGAGTGGCCGCTGTATTTGCTCTGCTTGCAAAAGTAACCACCTCAAATGTAGGGGCGACTGCGGGTGGAATATTTAACGGTTTAGGTAATTTTGCAAGTGCAATTGCACCTGTACTTATCGGTTACATCGTGATGCAAACACATAGTTTTAATTTGGGAATTACCTTCTTGGCTGCTGTCGCTGTCATCGGGTCATTTTTCTTGGTTCCTTTATTAAAACGTTATTAATTCACTGTATAGGAGTTTAAAAAATGACTACACAACAATTCGAATCGTGGGCACAACCAGAAAATGCTTCTTTAGAAGATTGGTTAAACACGCGTATTGCTCGCTTTGAAACTCGTAAATATGACTTTGATGCTTTGAAGTTCCAAGCAGATTACGACCCGAAATACCGCCGTGCACAAATGCGTTATATGGGTACAGGTGCAACAGGTGTTGCAAATGACGGTAACACTGTACCAGCAGAAAACTTTACGTTTTCGACCATGGTGTTGCCACCTCAGTGTGAAGGTCCTTTACACATTCACCACGACGTTGAAGAAGTTTTCTTTATGCTTCGCGGCGAAATTGATTTGTTCATTGAGCACAACGGCGAAAAATTCGAAACCCGTTTAAAAGAGCGTGACCTGATTTCAATTCCACCGGGAATCTACCGTGGTCTATTTAACCCAGGTCAAGAAGATGCCTTGATGTGTGTGATGTTGGGAACAGGCAAACCGACGATTCCAAACTATCCACCAGAGCATCCATTGTCTCAAATCAAACGTTAAGCGCTTGATGATGTGAGTTAAGGGAAAGGAATAAAAATGATGACACTCATTGAAAAGTTAGCAGAATTTCCGGTTAAAACGGTGACTGTGCAAGGCCAGCAACAAGCATATCGAGAAGCCGGTCAGGGCGAATACCTCGTGCTGTTACATGGCATTAGTTCAGGTTCTGCTTCTTGGGTGAACCAACTTGAAGTGCTGTCTCATCATTTTCATGTCATTGCCTGGGATGCACCGGGCTATGGCAAATCAGATGAACTTTTAACTGATCAGCCGAATGCTACCGATTATGCAAAGCGTTTGGCAGCGCTGTTTGAAGTTTTAAAAATTGAAAAAGCAATTGTTGTTGGCCACTCATTAGGTGCCTTACAGGCGAGTGCATTTGCTGCACTTTACCCAGAACAAGTAGAGCATTTGGTGATCGCCAATTTGGCTCAAGGCTACCAACGTCAAGACGAACAAACACAAATTCAGGTTTTTGAAAAAAGACCAAAAATGTTGAAAGAATTAGGCGCTAAAGGGATGGCAGAAAGCCGTGGGCCTCATTTGATTTATAAACAAGAACCACAAGCCTTGGCTTTAGTTTCAGAGGTGATGCAACAGTTGACCCTACAGGGATTCACACATGCATCGTACTTACTCGCATATGACGAAATACGTAATTATTTAACAGATTTACAAGTCCCATGCACAGTGATTGCAGGGCAGCAAGATCAAATCACTCCTGCGTTAGGCATACAAGAGCTTGCTCAGGAATTGCAGTTGGAACAGCACTACATCATCCAAGATGCAGGACATCTAAGTTATGTCGACCAACCGCGAGCATTTAACCAAATTATGTTGACGATTCAGGAACAATCGTAAGAGAGATTAAGGATTATGAGCTTCCAAGTTGAAGGAAAAGTTGCAGTTGTTACGGGTGGCTCCTCTGGGATTGGGCTGGCTGCTGTTGAAATACTGGTTGCAGAGGGTGCAAAAGTAGCTTGGTGTGGTCGCGATGAAGAGCGCTTGAATGCGTCAAAACTCTATATTTTAGAGAAATATCCGCATGCCAATATTTTTACCAAAGCATGTAATGTGTTGAAAAAAGAAGAAGTTCAACAATTTGCCAAAGACGTAAAACTCAATTTGGGCAATGTTGATATGCTCATTAACAATGCTGGACAAGGCCGCGTTTCAAACTTTGAAAATACGCAAGATGAAGACTGGATGAAAGAAATTGAGCTGAAGTATTTCAGTGTTTTACATCCGGTACGGGCTTTTCTTGAGGATTTAAAACACTCTGCAAATGCATCGATTACCAATGTGAACTCTTTACTGGCGTTACAACCAGAGCCACACATGATTGCCACTTCATCAGCACGAGCTGCGTTGTTGAATCTGACACACTCTTTGGCTCATGAGTTTACTCAGTATGGTGTTCGTGTGAACTCGATTTTACTCGGAATGGTCGAATCCGCGCAGTGGAAACGCCGTTATGAAACTCGCTCAGACTTAAACCAGTCATGGGAAGAATGGACAGGCAATATTGCTAAAAACCGCGGAATTCCAATGCAGCGTTTAGGCCGTCCTGAAGAACCAGCCCGTGCTTTAGTTTTCTTGGCATCTCCATTGGCATCGTACACCACAGGTGCGGCACTCGATGTCTCAGGTGGTTTTAATAAACATTTATAAATATCAGGTGCTGTCATGAAAAAGTTGATGATGATTGGTTTTGGCGCAATGGCAGCAGAAGTGCATGCACACTTGCCTCAAGATTTGCAACTGAAATGGATTGTCGTGCCGTCTCGTAGCGTTGAAAAAGTTCAATCACAAGTGTCTTCAGAGATTCAGGTGATTTCAGATATTGAGCAATGTGATGGTGCGCCAGACTATGTCATTGAGGTGGCAGGTCAAGCAGCTGTGAAAGAACATGCTCAAAAGGTTTTGGCTAAAGGTTGGACCATAGGCCTGATTTCGGTTGGAACTTTAGCTGATAGTGATTTTCTGATTCAGCTCAAACAAACAGCTGAAGAAAATAATGCCCATCTGCATTTACTCGCAGGTGCCATTGCTGGCATTGACGGTATTTCAGCAGCCAAAGAAGGTGGCTTGCAAAAAGTTACTTACAAAGGCTGTAAAAGTCCAAAAAGCTGGAAGGGGAGTTATGCAGAGCAATTGGTCGATCTAGATCATGTGACTGAAGCTACGGTCTTTTTTACCGGAACTGCTCGTGAAGCTGCGATGAAGTTTCCAGCAAACGCCAACGTTGCTGCAACGATTGCACTTGCTGGGCTTGGAATGGATGAAACCATGGTCGAGTTAACCGTTGATCCAACAATCAACAAAAACAAACACACCATCGTGGCAGAAGGTGGCTTTGGGCAAATGACCATTGAACTGGTTGGTGTGCCGTTAGCAAGTAACCCGAAAACATCAACTTTGGCTGCGCTTAGCGTGATTCGTGCTTGTCGCAACAGTGTAGAAGCAATACAGATTTAAGAAGGATTTGATCATGGCAAAGGAAATTTATATTGCAGGTGAATGGCGTTTGGGCCGCGGTGCGGTCATCCAAAGCCTGTTTCCGGCAGATCAGTCTGTCAATGCAGAAATTTCGACTGCAACGCTTGAAGATGTGAATGAAGCAATTGAAAAGGCTGATCAGGCTTGGCGTCAACCCAACTGGAGAAACAGCTTGCCGCATGAGCGCGCACGTATTCTCTACAAAGTTGCAGACATTATTGAAGCGCGTGCAGATGAATTAGCAAAATTACAAACACGCGATAATGGTAAGCCTTTAACCGAAACACGTGGTTTGGTGATGAGTGCTGCGGCGACTGCGCGTTATGTTGCAGCGGCGTGTGAAACGCTGAATGATGAACTAACGACTCAACGCGCTCCAGATTTTATGACCATGAGCGTGCATGAACCTGTAGGTGTTGTGGCAGCAATTACACCTTGGAACTCTCCAATTGCGAGTGAAGTTCAAAAGCTTGCCCCAGCTTTAGCAGCGGGAAATGCAGTGGTGTTAAAACCAGCAGAAGCAACTTCACTGATTGCTTTAGAACTTGCCAAAATTTTTGAAGAAGCAGGTTTACCAAAAGGCTTACTCAGTGTGTTAGTTGGTCGTGGTTCGGTGATTGGTGATGCAATTGCTCAACATCCGTTGGTTCGTAAAATCTCTTTTACAGGAGGAACAACCACGGGTCGTCATTTGGCGCATATTGCTGCGGACAAACTCATTACCACATCGCTTGAGCTAGGTGGCAAGTCACCAACAATCGTTTTGCCGGATGCCGATGTAGAACTGGCTGCCAAAGGCGTAGCGTACGGTATTTTTAGTTCGGCAGGCCAAGCGTGTATCGCAGGTTCTCGCTTGTTTATTCATAGCAGTCTTTACGATCAGTTTTTAACGCGTCTGGTTGAGATTACCAAAGGCTTACGCGTGGGCCATCCTGAACAGGCTGGTGTGCATTTAGGGCCACTCGTAAATGAAAAACATTTGCAGTCAGTTGATCGCTATGTGCAGCTTGCTAAAAGCGAAGGTGGTCAAGTTTTGGTTGGTGGCGAAGCATTAACAACTGGTGACTATGCCAAAGGCAGTTATTACTTACCCACTATTATTACGGGTTTAAGTAATAGTGCCCAAACCTGTCAGGAAGAGATTTTTGGCCCTGTTTTAGTCGTCATGAAATATGACAACGAGCAAGATTTGATTGCTCAAGCCAATGACAGTTGTTTTGGTCTTGCAGCTGGTATCTGGACTGAAAGTTACCGTAAAGCTTGGCGTATTGCCCGTGTGTTAGAAGTGGGAACCGTGTGGATTAATACCTACAAAAAGTTCTCGATTAGTGCGCCGTTTGGTGGCTTTAAAGACAGTGGTATCGGGCGCGAAAAAGGCCGTTTGGGCATTTTATCGTACATGCAGCAAAAGAGTATTTATATGGGGCTGAATGAACAGCCTAACCCTTGGTGCGATTAATAGATTCAAGGATTGAAAAACAAATTTTGAGGAACAGACATGACTGAACGTGTAAATGTAGGCGAAGCAATCGCAAGAGTTTTAGAAGCGCACCAAGTTGATAGTATTTATGGTGTTATTTCCATTCACAATTTACCTATTGCCGACGCAGTAGGACGCCGTGAAAAAATGCGTTTTGTTGCTGCTCGTGGTGAAGCGGGTGCGGTAACTATGGCAGATGCACATTCACGCTTTAAAGGCTTGGGTGTAGCACTGACCAGTACTGGTGCTGGCGCTGGTAATGCGGTGGGTTCACTGATTGAAGCGATGAATGCGGGTAGCCCTGTATTGCATTTAACAGGTCAGGTTGAGCGTGAATATCTTGACCGTGATGCAAGTTTCATTCACGAAACCAAAGACCAACTTACGTTTTTACGTGCATCAAGCAAAGCGGCATTTCGTATCACAAGTCCAGACAATGCAGTGGGCGTAATTCGTGAAGCTATCCGTGTGGCAACCACTGTTCCAATGGGGCCGGTAAGTGTTGAGTTGCCAATTGATGTACAAGCGGCAGAAATTGATTTGCCACTTAACCTTGGGCCAGTCAAAGCATTGCAATTGCCACAAGCTGATCAAGCTGAAATTGATCTTCTTGTGAGTGAAATCAAAAAAGCAAAACGCCCAATTTTCTGGATTGGCGGTGGAACTTTAAATAGTGTTGCCGAAGTTAAAGCAATTGCAGATTTAGGTATTCCGGTTGTGTCATCTACACACGGTCGTGGCGTATTGGCAGATGATCATCCACGTAGTTTAGGTGCATTCCACAACTCTGCAGCGGTTGAGCAGTTATTAAAAGATGCTGACTTAATGGTTGTATTGGGTTCTCGTTTACGTAGTAATGAAACCAAAACTTATTCGGTTGAGTTCCCTGAAAACATTATTCAGGTTGATGCTAACCCAATGGCTCAACAACGTAATTACAAAATTCGCAACTTCATTTGTGGTGATGCCAAAGATGTCTTAACACGTGTGTTGGAACAGCTTCAAGGTACTTCAAAAGTTGATGCCGATTACGATGCTGCTGTAGTTGCTGCAAAACAAGCTGCAATTGATGCACTGCGTAAGCAAATCGACCAATATGCTTTAATTTGTGATCACTTGCGTGCAGCTTTACCTCAAGACGGCATTTTTGTACGTGACATCACCATGTCGGGTAGTACATGGGGTAGTCGCTTGTTCCCTGTACAAGCACCGAACCAAAACATTCACTCACTTGCAGGTGCAATTGGTTTAGGTCTTGCAACTGCAATTGGTGCTTCGGTTGCTAACCCTGACAAAAAAGTGATTGGTTTGGTAGGCGATGGCGGCTTAATGCTTGGCATTGGCGAAATTGCGACCATGGTGCAAGAAAACACCAACATGGTCTTAATGATTATGAATGATGGTGGCTATGGCGTAATGCGTGGCATTCAAAATAACTACTTTGGTGGTCGTCAGTATTTCAATGAATTGCATACACCAGACTACAAACTTCTTGGCGAATCAATGGGTGTGAAGAGCTGGAAAGTCGGTAGTGCAGATGAGTTTAAAACTGTCATTCAAGAGGCGGTTGCATTTAAAGGACCAACGGTAATTGAGCTCGATATGAACTCGATTGGACCATTAAACTTTGCGGGTCCACCGCAAAAGAAACTGTATTAACCAGTTTGGATGGTTTAGTACATATGCGATGGGAGCTGCTAAGCCATCCTTTTTTTAGATATATTTTTTTATCTAAAAAACAATAAAAACGAAGTTTTACAGGTAAAACAAATAAAGTTCCAGCAGGATGCTGGAACTCAATCAAGGATGTAGAGATGAAAAAGACTTCATTGATCATAGCATTCATTGCACCACTCGCTATGGGGATGAGTGCAAGTGCGTTTGCAAAAGACTCATTACTTGAATGGAAAAGTGATGATGGAACTGACTCTTTAAAGTTAGGTGGGGTGGTTCGGTTAAATCAGCGCTATGAAGATTGGGAAGGGCCAAACCGTGGTTTTGGTAAGCTCTATTTTGATATTTTCAGGGTAGACCTAAAAGGTAAGTTTGATGATGCATATATCAATGCGAGCTATCTGTTCCAAGACCAACAGAAAACCTCAATTGAAAAAGCATATGTTGGCTATAACTTAGATGCCAATAACAGTATTGAAGCAGGTTTGGTCTATAAGCCATTTACCATTTATCCATATCCGCAAAATGGCTGGACCTACCACATTCCATTCTTTTTAGGTTATGGCAACAATATTGCACCGGGGATTAACTGGAATTATCACGACAAAGATTGGGATGTAAAACTCGGTTATTACCCGCAAATGCTAGAGACCAACTTGCGTTATTCACCTGAAAGTGCAACTTATGATGACTTGGAAGAAAATGCATTTCCATCTCAAAAGGCCTACCAGAATGAAAAGCGCCATCAGTTTAATACTCGCATTGTGCGTAAGTTAGAAACTGATTTTGGTAAGCAAGAGGTTGGTGTGTCTGGTGCGATTGCCCAGTTACATAACAAAGTCACCGATAAAGATGGCAAGTATTATGCGGTTGGTTTGCATACCGACAACAACTACAAGCGCTTTAACTTACAAAGTTCAGTCATTCACTATCAATACGACGCTAAAAATCCAGATGGTGTAAATAGTGATATGACTTTAATGGGCAATAATGGTTTTACGCCTGCCTATTTCATTGCTTCGGAAGGAACGATTGCCAGTTTAAACCTTGCCTACACTTTACCAGTCACTAACATGGGTAAGCTAAAAGCGATTAAGTTTTATAATGACTATAGCTATCTCGATAAAAAACGTGATGATTGGTCAGATTCGCAAATGAACACTACAGGCATGATGTTTATAGCTTCACCATTTATGGTTTGGGCAGATTACACGTGGGGAAAAAACTCCAATATTATTGGTGGGGCGACCAACTCAACAGGTTATACCTCGGCTACTTCGCCAAACAGCGACAAATGGTTATACCGTATTAACTTTAATATCGGTTTTACGTTCTAAAGTGAACAACATTAAAAAAACCACGCCCGTTGCGTGGTTTTTTAATCAATTAAAACTTTTAATATCTGGATTTTTCAAACTTATTCCAAAATACAAACGCAGTCACAAAGGCCAAAATGGTGAGCGCAAAAATATAATACATCGCACCAATATCACTATATTGACTAAGCCAATGGACTAAAGGCAACGTCATACCACCAACAATTGCATATGACAAATTATAAGAAAATGAAATGCCCGAGAAGCGAACAGGTGCAGGGAACATTTTGACCATGCTGCTCGACACCATGCCAACAGTGCCTGAGCAAAGACCTAGCAACATATATAAGCCAAAAATGGTTGAATGTGCGGCGTGCCCCAAACTGTTATAAAAAACTGCTGCTGTGAGTGCTACGGCAAGCGCACCTACCATCATCACTTTGCCACAGCCAAAACGGTCAGCAAAATAGCCTGCCAAAATACAGCCAACCATTTGCATGACAATGGCTGCACTTTGCATTTCAAAAGTTTGGGCGCGCTCAAAGCCAAACGTACCAGTTAATAAATTTGGCATGGCTAAAATCACCACCACCACACAGCCTGTTAAAAACCATGTAAATAACATGCCAATCACAACGGCTGTTTTATGTGTTTTTAGCACTTGTTTAACTGGCATTTCTTTTGAGATTTCTTTGCGTGCCTGCATTGCTTTAAACACAGGTGTTTCTTTTAAATAGGTCCGTAAATAAAGTGCTACAAGGCCAAAAATACCGCCTGCAATGAAAGGAATACGCCAAGCCCAGTCGTGAATCTGTCCCTCACTAAAATTCAGTGAAATCCATAAAGACATCAGTGCGCCCAATAAAATTCCTAAAGACAGTCCGGCAGTTAATAAACCATTGGCCAGTCCAATTTTTCTTTCGGGAACATGTTCAGACACAAATGTCCACGCGGCAGGAATTTCACCTCCAATCGCAATACCTTGCACCACACGCATGAGCAATAAAAGTAGTGGTGCCAAATAACCAATATTTTCAAAAGTGGGCAATATCCCGATAAACAGAGTAGGCAGAGCCATCAGTAAAATAGAAAGCGAAAATAGTTTTTTTCGCCCAACTAGATCGCCAAAATGGGCCATCACAACTCCACCTAACGGCCTAAAAAAGTAACCTGCTGCAAAAATACCGTAAGTATTGAGCATGGCCCAAAATGGACTAAGCGTACTTGGGAAAAAGAGGTCGGAAATGATTTTGGCGTAGAACACATAAATCACAAAATCGTAAAACTCTAAAGCGCCACCGAGTGAAGAAAGGGCGAGGGTTCGTTTATCTTCTTTATTCAGATAGTTCGCATCCTGCAACGTTAATTCTTGATCCATTTTTTACTTAATTGTTGTAATCGAAGCTTGGATATTAATGGAAAAGTGAAGTAAAAGTAAATGGAGGAAATTTGTGCTATAGATGAGTGTAGATTGGGTTAACCAAGAAAAGACAAAATGGTTTAAAACTAAAAATGCATTAGATGAAACAAAAACAGATGTAGGAATGGCTTTTCTTTTGAGCCGTTCAGCGACACAATAAAACTTGTCATAGCTAGTTTAATGAGAGATTCAAGGGATGAGTGTAGTTTTACCTGTAGCTAAGCGCGGTGAAGACATTTTAAAACTGATTGCTGCACCTGTCTCATCTAGTGAGCTGAACAGTGATTGGCTTTATGGGCTTGCAGCCGCCATGCATGCCACTATGCTTGAACGCAATGGTGTAGGAATTGCTGCACCTCAAGTCTATATCTCTAAACGAGTCATTATTGTGGCGTCTCGACCAAACCCTCGCTATCCCGACGCACCTGAAATGGATGCGGTAGTGATGGTGAATCCTGAAATTTTAGAGTTTTCGAATGAAACCCTCTTAGGTGAAGAAGGTTGCTTAAGCGTGCCAGATGAACGTGGACAAGTTGAACGCGCAGAAATGGTAAAGGTTAAATATTCAACACTTCAGGGTGAATTCGTTGAAACGATTTTTCACGGTTTTCCAGCTCGTATTGTTCAACATGAAGTCGATCATTTAAATGGAGTGTTATTTGTAGAAAGAATAATCTAATCCTCTATTTAAAGTTTTGAAAAAGGTATAATGAGCTTGAAATAAAGAAGTCAACGGAATTACAATACTTATATCGTGATTTTTAATTCATTCAAAAAGTATAATTTTAATATTATCAGCAGGTTGTGCTGAAAAATTGCTCTAAAGCGCAAATCTCCTCATTTAAGGTTACGGACCATGAAAACCCCTCTCCCAGATTATTTGGCAAATGTGATAGAAGCCTGTGAGGTAGATAATAGCGGGCATCTAGCTGACTATATTCCAGAGTTGGCAAATGCAAATCCAGACCGATTGGCTTTGGCAATGTCTACGGTAGATGGTGAAATTTATTCGATCGGCGATGATGATACTGAATTCACCATACAGTCAATTTCTAAACCGTTTGTATATGCTTATGTTTTACAACAGCTTGGCATTGATGCGGTACTCGCTAAAGTCGGGGTGGAACCTTCAGGGGAAGCTTTCAATGAAATTTCATTGGGTAAAGATGGCCGTCCGAAAAACCCGATGATCAACTCTGGCGCAATTACTGTACATTCATTGATTCAGGTCAAACATGGTCTACACAGTGCAGAAATTCTACGCCGTTTTATGAGCGAGCTTGCAGGCCGTGAATTAAGTTTTGATGAGTCTGTTTACGATTCGGAAGTCAAAACTGCCTATCGTAATCTTTCGATCGGTTATATGTTGCGAACTGTAGGGATTTTGGAAACTGACCCTGTCGATATTGTGAATGGTTACATTCGTCAATGTGCGATTTTGGTGACGGTTAAAGATCTGGTACGTATGGGCAGTGTACTTGCCAATGGTGGGGTAGACCCTAAAACCGGAAAACGCTTATTGAACCGATCCGTAGTGAGACAAGTACTCAGTGTCATGATGAGCTGTGGTATGTATGATGCCGCGGGTGACTGGCTTTCAACTGTAGGTATTCCTGCTAAAAGTGGTGTAGCTGGCGGTATTTTGGGTGTGCTGCCGGGTCAGGTCAGTATTGCTGCTTTTTCACCTCGACTAGATGAGCATGGTCATAGTATTCGAGGTATCGATATTTTAGAACGATTATCTCGTGACATGGGATTACATCTCATGGAAGGTACACCTTCTGCACAAACCATTGTACAAAGCCACTATCGCACAGGAAAAGATGCATCATTAAGTGTGTATGTGCTTCGGGGGGTATTGAAATTTACTGAAGCTGAAATGTTGTTGCGTATTTTACAAGACGAGACGACTGACCAAAGCACAATCGTGATTGATTTGACCCAGATTTCACTTATCCATGAGGTGGGTAAGCGTATGTTCTTAGAAGGTGTAGATCGTCTGATTGATGATGGTCATACACTCGTTTTGGTTGATCCAGAACAGCGTTTAGATCATGCGAGAACCGGCAAAGATCGAGAACTTCATGTCTATCATGATTTCGATGATTTGCTCGAAAAGCATGACCTACCTGCAAAAAAAAAGACTTATAACGACATCGCAGCACTTCTAAATTGCTGAGGTGTTTTTCCGAGATGTCGTTTAAACATCGCACTGAACGCGCTGGGGTTGGTATACCCCAGTGATTCGGAAATTTGAGCAATAGATTCACCATTCGCAATTTTACTCAAGGCAAGTGCGATATGCATTTGCTGTATCCATGCCCGATAAGATAGGCCAGTTTCTTTTTGGAACATACGCATTAAGGTTCTCGAACTCGCACCAATATCATCAGCCCAATCTGTTAAATCTTTTGAGTGATTAGGCGCGTGTAATAACGCTTGGCAAATTTTTAATAATCGTTTGTCTTTTGGCCACGGAATCTGGATAGGCAGCAAATTGGCTCGATGAATTTCTTCAAAAATCAAAATTTGTAAAGAACGAGAAAGCTCTTGAGAGGTGACAATATTTGGAGTCTCCTCTTGTTCAATTTCATTTAAACGAATCAAAAGCTCATGCAAAAGGTTGCTCACCCGAATAATAAAGCAATGTTGCCCCATTAAAGCAGCTGCATTTACTTCAACCAATGCTGTATTTAACTTAACGTGACTCAGTGAAATGACACTATGCTCGACATGGGCAGGAATCCATAACGCACACATGGGTGGCACAATCCAGACATTATTTGGTGTAAACACCTGAATGTTTCCTGTTGATGCATACAAAAACTGAGCGCGGGTATGTGTATGAGTCGGTGTGATTTCTCGGTAGGCATGCTCAGAAGATAGCCCAATCACAAGTTCAGACAAATCAGACTGAATAAGAGAATCGGACATAATTTATCCTAAAAATTGTCACTTATACGATGATTATTGGAAGATAACTTTATAAGCGACAATTTACAATAAGGACCTTACTTAAAATATTGGAGTTTTTCAGGTATGACGTCTTCAATACAATTGAAAGATGGTATTGCCAATACCGTTGCAAATGATCAGCCTCAAGGAATGATTATTAAAATTGTAGGCGCCGTGGCGGTTGCACATTTACTGAATGATTTAATTCAAGCCGTGTTACCAGCCATCTATCCAATGCTAAAAGCAAACTTCTCGCTGAGTTTTGCCCAAGTTGGCCTGATTTCGTTTGTATATCAAATTACAGGTTCACTGCTACAGCCTTGGATTGGACTTTATACTGATAAACATCCAAAACCTTATCTTCTACCACTGGGAATGGTCGTCACATTTTCCGGCATTATCTTGTTGGCATTTTCACCAAGCTTTACTGTGTTGTTATGTGCATCCGCGCTGATTGGGGTAGGTTCTGCAACTTTTCACCCTGAAGCTTCACGTGTGGCTCGAATGGCATCGGGTGGACGTTTTGGTACGGCTCAATCGACTTTTCAGGTGGGTGGAAATACAGGCACTGCCATTGGCCCATTGTTAGCAGCTTTACTGATTGTACCGTTTGGACAGCATGCAGTTGCGGGTTTAGTTATATTTGCACTTTTAGCCATTTGGGTTTTATTTGGTGTAAGCCGTTGGACGATTGGTCATGCAAAAAATCAGGTAGCTACACGTGTAAACCAAGCACAGAGTAAATTACATGGTCGTAAGCTCATTATTGCCTTGAGCACCATTAGTGTGTTGATGTTCGCTAAATTTACCTACATTGCCAGCATTAGCAACTACTTCACTTTTTACTTAATTCAAAAGTTCCATATCAGCATCCAGACCGCTCAGTTGCATTTGTTTGCGTTTTTGGCAGCTGTTGCTTTAGGTACATTTGCAGGTGGCCCAATTGGTGACAAGATTGGTCGTAAAGCTGTTATCTGGGTTTCATTTGTGGGTATGGCTCCATTTGCATTAATGATGCCGTATGCAAACTTGTTTTGGACAACAGTCTTATCAATTATTACTGGTTTGGTGTTGTCGTCTGCCTTTGCTGCAATGGTAGTTTACGCACAAGAAGCTGTTCCAGGCCGTGTGGGGATGATTGCTGGTTTAATGTTTGGTCTTATGTTTGGGGTAAGTGGTATTGCTGCAGCAGGCTTAGGGCATTTGGCCGATGTTAACGGCATTGAATGGGTATTTGGATTGTGTTCATTGTTACCATTATTAGGCTTCGCAACCGCATTTTTACCAAACACAAAAGTTAAATAAATGAAAAGACTCTCAGTCATATTAAACTGAGAGTCTTTTTTAGATAAATATAGTTCCAATTCAAAAGACTATTTTTGAATACCAAATTTAAATACGGTGACACTGTTATACGTTTGATTTGGGTTCAAACGAGTAGACGGAAAAGTCGGTTGATTGGGGCTGTCTGGAAAATGCTGTGTCTCTAATGCTAGAGCATCTGCTTGTCGATAAAGTACACCGTTTGCACCTGCAACATTTCCTAGTAAATGATTCGCCGTATACATTTGAACGCTTGGTTTAGTGGTTAGGACCTGCATAGACCGTTTAGATTTTGGGTCAACAACACTAGCAGCAAGATTTAATTTCCCTTGAGACTTTTGGTTAATCACCCAAGTTTGGTCATAGCCATATCCATACGCCAATTGCTGATGATTCGCTCGAATATCTTTTACAATTGCTTTAGGAGTCCGAAAATCAAAAGGTGTACCTACAACTGAAGCAATTTCACCTGTTGGTAACGAATTTTGATCGGTTACCAATACACGGTCTGCATTGAGCTGTACCACATGATCGAGTACGCCATAAGGGTTGTTCCCAGCACCTGACAAGTTGAAATAACTGTGATTGGTGAGATTGACGACTGTAGGTTGATCAGTTTTAGCCTTATATTCAATCTGGAATTCATTTTGATCTGAAAGACTGTAGATCACCTCCACATCTAATTTCCCGGGAAAACCTTGATCACCATTTGGACTGGTTAACTTAAGAGAAGCTTTGACGGTTTCACCTTTAGAAACGAGGGGCTTAACTTGCCAAATACGTTTATCAAAACCAGGATTACCGCTATGTAATGAATTCGGTCCATTATTTTTTTCAAGGTTATACGTTTTTCCATCTAAGCTAAATTTAGCATTGCCAATACGGTTCGCATAACGACCAATTAATCCACCAAAATGAATGCCTTCCTTGGTATCAGTGACTTCATAGCCTTTTAGATCATCGAAGCCCAAAACGATATTATTTTGTTTACCTTGCGCATCGGGAGTCAAAATCTGTGTAACTACCCCACCAAAACTAATAAAAGATACAGAGACTCCTTTGTTATTGCTCATGGTGTATAGATCAACTTTTTGACCATCTTGAGTGGTGCCATACGGCTTTACATTTAATGTGGCTGCATTCGCAATTTGTGCAAAGCTATAGATCGTAAAACTTAAAATTACTAATTTTTTCATGCTTATACTCTATTTTGTAATGGTAGGATATTGATGAATATAAAATTGATTTTTCATCTTTTTAAAGAGTTTTTCATTATATGGTGTTAATGATTATTAACTCAGTTAATTTTAGGTATTGAACAAACTGACACTATTTAAGGTTATAAACAAATTAACTTTATTATCAAAATTCAACAGTAAGCTATTTTTATGACTCATTCTGACTCGGCTTTAAAATTTTCACTCGGTCTTAATGGCCTGTCATTTGACATAGACAACCAACATATCCAACTTGAACAGGGCTTGGGTTTTATTGAGTCAAAAAGCATCAGCCATGGTGTGATTGATGAGCTTGCTATTGAAAAAATGATTTATTTTATTGAAGAAATCATAGAGTCGCAGCCTTTAAGAAATCTAAATATAAGTGGTGTAGCTGTTACGTCTGATGCAGCCATGACACAACTCAGTGAGTTATTTTTTAGTGCTTAAAAGCAAATCAGCCGGATTGAGCTTGAGCATGGATTCAATGACTTTATTGAGCATTTGAGCTACTACACAAGCCAAGTCTCTCCAGATCAGCTTTATATTTTTACCTACTTTGTATTTATTCGAGAGATGATGCATCACTTGAGAGTTGAGGAAATTCATGTAATGTGAGCATATAAAAGCTTAAAAGTTCCTCAAATTGATAAATGAAACTTAGTAGGATTTAAGCAAGAGAATCTTATTCCAGCAGGTTTATAAACATGCGTGCACTTGAGGCAGCCGAAGAGCTTGAAAAAGAGGGCATTAAGGTTTCAGTGCTGCATGTACCTACAATTAAGCCTTTAGATGAACAAACTATTTTGGATGAAGTCGGTAAAGGCGGACGTCCTGTTTTAACTGCCGAAAATCATTCTGTGATTAGTGGTTTAGGGAAGCGGTTGGGTCACTACTTTTAAGAAATAGGCAACACTCTCTTTTTGACATGATTGGTTTGCCAGATGCATTTTTAGATGCAGGGGCTTTACCTATTTTGCATGATCGATATGGTATTTCAACTGAAGCAGTTAAAGAGAAGATTAAGTCACATTTGAAGTAAAAGTAATGTCTACTTGATGTAAGTAGTATTGAAATAGATTCTTTGAAATCTCTCAATCTTAAAAGTTGGGAGATTTTTTATCTCAATATGCTAATGAAATGTAGACATCAATTAACAGGAAGTTGGCTATTTTGAAGGTTTGGTTTAAATAATTATGTGTTATAAGATGAATAAAAATTATAAATAGGATTTGAAAAAATGAAAAAAATACAGTTTAGTCTATTAAGTTTTTTAATGTTGACTGGATGTGGTGAAAATAACCAAAGTATAGTACCAAATAAAGATAATACATTGTTTATACAAGGCGTTAGTGTTAATGAAAAGGTTGAATTGAACCCAGCCATAACCAACTATGACCTAATTGCCTATGGTAATGAACCTACTGAGGCTGTCTTGATTAATTTAACGGGACAGGGAAAAAAGCTCTTGGGCTCTATTTCATTAAAACCTTATTCAAATATAGCGAGTTTAGATTATTTGGTATGGAAGGATACTTTAAATAAGGCACTTATATGTTTACCAATCTTAACTTGTCCAGATAGTACGACATATAAGATAGAAAATTTCGGGGATAAATTTAAATTGAGTTTTGATTTGAATCAGTCCAAAAATGAGTTCTCAGTAACTTCTATAAACGGAGAGGAGGTCGGAAATAGAGTTCCCGTAGTTGTGTCTGGAAATATAAATTTTACGGTTCCTTCAAATTGGCCATTGTTTCAAAAAGATAGGTTTTCAGCTATCAAAGTTAATGATATTGCTATTAATGGAAGTATTTTTAAAATTATAGATTTTGAAGAGTCAAAGCAATATTATAATAATGAATTAATATACACTACAAAAAAATTTACTTTGAAGAAAAATGAAGATATTTCATATTTAAGTATAATATTTTATGAAAACAAGGTGAAAAGTAATGCATTAATTAGTTTGGTATATAAAGGTGGGGATTTTACAAATATAGAGAAATTGAGCGATCAGTTTTGGAAGGAAGATCAAAAAAATATAGATTTTAATCTAGAAAATATAGAATTGATTGATCACACTAATAATACGAAACTAAATGTTAGTGTAAATGTGAGCATACCTAAAACTTATAGTGACTTACAATTTGGTGATCAAAAAATAGTAATGTTGCCTATTCACAATCGTTATATAGCTACAGTTAAAAATGATCAAAAAATTTATAATCTAGGTTTTAAAAATAGTAATGAATTAATTGATATATCTATCATTCAAGAGCTTGCAGGACATTTAAGCGTTAAAACAATAATTGGTGAACAAGAGTTCATGTGCGGAAATCGAGAAATCCCTTGTTCTGGCATAACTTCAGATAGTGATAGACAAACCTTTTATTTTCATAATGTAAATGCAGGAGCAAATACACTTAATGGTATGACTCATATTACAGGGGTATTTGAACAAAAATAAAAAATCCCCTCATTCGAGGGGATTCATTTATAACCTAAAACTTAAACAATCGAATCATCTAAATTCGGCCCTAACCAACGTTTGGCCTCATCAAGTGTCCAACCTTTACGTTTTGCATAATCTTCAAGTTGGTCTTGAGAGATTTTACCCACGTTAAAGTATTCACTTTGAGGGTGTGAATAGTAGAAACCACTCACCGAAGATGGCGGCATCATTGCAAAGTGTTCAGTGAGTTTAGTACCAATTTTATCGGTAGAACCTAACCAGTCAAACAATACTGCTTTTTCAGAGTGCTCTGGACAAGCTGGGTAACCCGGCGCAGGGCGAATACCGACATATTTCTCTTTAATCAGCTCTTCATTGGTCAGTGTTTCATCTGCTTTATAACCCCAGAACTCTTTACGAATGCGTTCATGTAAGTGTTCGGCAAAGGCTTCAGCAAAACGGTCAGCCAATGACTGAACTAAAATTGCAGAGTAGTCATCACCTTTGGCTTTGTACTCGTTTGCTAATTCTTCTGCACCAAAAATCGATACAGTGAATCCGCCCAAGTAGTCCTGTTGCTCACGGTCAGTACGAATGTAATCTGCTAAAGACAAGTTTGGTTTACCTGTTACTTTGTCTGATTGCTGACGTAAGTGTTCAAATGTATGCGTAACATTTTGACCCGCTTCATCAAATACGCTGACGGTGTCGGCGTCAGTGCGCTGAGCAGGGAACATACCAAATACAGCACGTGCATCAAAAAGGTTGTTGTCGATAATATCTTTCAACATTGCTTGAGCTTGGTTGTACAAATCTGTTGCAGCTTCGCCAACCACTTCATCTTGTAAAATTTTCGGGAACTTACCTGCCAAGCTCCAAGAAATGAAGAATGGTGTCCAGTCAAAATATTCAACCAATGTTTCAAGCGGGTAGTTTGTTAAAACTTGAGTTCCCAAAAGATTCGGTTTTGCAGGAACATAGCTTTCATCAATTTTAAAGCCGTTTTTAATAGACTCTGCATAAGTCAGTTTGGCAGCTTTTGGTTGTTTGTTGGCTAAGCGCTCACGAATTTTGGCATATTCAGCACGGTGTTCTTCAATGAATTTTCCACGCATTTCTTTCGAAAGCAGGGTAGTTGCAACACCTACAGCACGTGAGGCATCAGCAACATAAATCACCGCATCGTTATGGTACTGAGGGTCAATTTTTACTGCTGTGTGTGCTTTCGATGTCGTAGCACCACCGATCAATAAAGGAATGTCAAAGCCTTTACGTTGCATTTCTTTAGCAACAAACACCATTTCATCTAAAGATGGAGTAATCAGACCTGACAAACCGATGATGTCACATTTTTCATCAATCGCAGTTTGCAAGATTTTCTCGCAAGGTACCATCACACCAAGGTCAACAATGTCGTAACCATTACAACCGAGTACAACACCCACAATATTTTTACCAATATCGTGTACGTCGCCCTTAACAGTTGCCATCAGGACTTTACCTTTAGATTGGCTACCTGTTTTTTCAGCTTCAATGTACGGGTTGAGCCAAGCCACAGCTTGCTTCATGACACGTGCAGATTTCACAACCTGTGGTAAGAACATTTTGCCTGAACCGAACAAGTCACCAACCACGTTCATACCGTCCATCAAAGCGCCTTCAATCACATCTAATGGACGTTTAGCTTTTAGGCGAGCTTCTTCTGTATCTTCGTCAATGTATGTGGTAATACCTTTGACTAATGCATATTCAAGGCGTTTTTCTACAGGTTCGTTACGCCATTCAAGGTTTTCGGCTTCACGTTGCATTCCGCTATGACCACGGTATTTTTCAGCGACTTCCAGCAGTTTCTCTGTGGCGTTTTGACCAGACTCACCTTGGTTCTGGTTTAAAACAACATCTTCAACTGCATCTTTGAGTTCTTTAGGAATATCATCATAAATTGCCATCTGACCGGCATTTACAATCCCCATGGTCATGCCTTGTTTAATGGCATGGTACAAGAACACAGAGTGAATTGCCTCACGAACAGGCTCATTTCCACGGAATGAGAATGATACGTTCGATACACCACCAGAAATCATGGCATGAGGTAAGTTCTGTTTAATCCAACCTGTGGCTTCAATAAAATCGACACCATAGTTATTGTGTTCTTCAATACCTGTTGCCACTGCAAACACGTTCGGGTCAAAAATGATATCTTCAGCAGGGAAGCCTACATCGTTAACCAAAACATCATAAGAACGTTTACAGATTTCACGCTTACGTGCAGCAGTGTCGGCCTGACCAGTTTCATCAAAGGCCATCACAATAATTGCAGCACCATATTGACGACAGAGGCGAGCCTTTTCGACAAACTCGTCGTAACCTTCTTTTAAGGAAATCGAGTTAACAACGGGTTTACCTTGTACACATTTTAAGCCTGCTTCAATGATTTCCCATTTTGATGAGTCAATCATGATCGGCACACGTGAAATATCTGGCTCAGATGCCACAAGATTTAAGAAATGAACCATCGCATTTTGCGAATCGAGCATCCCTTCATCCATGTTAATGTCAATAATCTGTGCGCCAGCTTCCACTTGTTGTTGTGCAACTTCTAAAGCTTCAGCAAAGTTTTCTTCACGAATTAAACGTAGGAATTTTTTTGAACCTGTAACGTTAGTACGTTCACCCACGTTAACGAACAATGAGTCGTCATAAATATTAAATGGTTCTAAACCACTTAAGCGGCAAGCTGGCTTAGTTTCAGGAGTTTGACGGGGTGCAATGTCTTTTACAGCATTGGCAATAGCACGAATATGATCTGGTGTGGTACCACAGCATCCACCTGTAATGTTAATGAGGCCACTTTCTGCAAATTCTTTTAAGAAAGCAGCAGTTTGCTCAGGTGTTTCGTCATATTCACCAAAAGCGTTTGGTAAGCCAGCATTTGGATGGGCAGAAATGAAAGTATCAGCAACATCAGACACAGTTTTAACGTGAGGGCGCATGGCATCTGCACCAAGGGCACAGTTAAAACCAATTGAAAGTAAGTCACCATGGCGTACAGAGTTCCAGAATGCTTCGGCAGTTTGACCTGTTAAGGTACGGCCTGAGGCATCGGTAATAGTCCCTGAAATCATGAGCGGTAATTCATGACCAATTTGCTTAAAGACTTCTTTCACCGCAAAAATTGCAGCTTTACAGTTTAATGTATCAAAAACGGTTTCAATCAGAATGATATCTGCACCACCTTCAATCAGCGCATGAGTGGCCTCAATATAGTTTTCTTTTAGCGCATCAAAGGTAATGTTACGAAAGGCAGGATCATTTACATTTGGTGAAATTGAACAGGTACGCGATGTTGGGCCGAGTACACCCGCTACAAAACGAGGTTTGTCAGGTGTTGAATATTTTTCACAGGCTGCTTTGGCTAAACGGGCTGCTTCACGGTTAATTTCGGGAACAAGGTCTTCCATGTGGTAATCAGACATAGAAACACGTGTGCCGTTAAAGCTGTTGGTTTCAATAATGTCTGCACCAGCATCAAGGTAAGCTTCATGAATGCCTTGAATGATTTCTGGCTGTGTCAAAACTAAAAGGTCATTATTACCTTTTAAGTCATGTGCCCAATCGGCAAAACGCTCACCACGGTAGTCAGCTTCTTCTAATTTATGGCGCTGGATCATCGTTCCCATTGCACCATCAATAATCAGAATGCGTTTAGCAAGAAGCGCTTTTAGGGTGGCAAGCGTAGACATAGAAAACCCCGATCTTTTATATGAATTTAAAAATGCGGCGCTATTGTAACAGAATAGCAGCACAATTGATGATCTATGACGACCCACCATTCACCGTAAATTAGTCGTAAAAAAAAAGTGTTTTCGAACAAAAAGAGGGTGTTTTTTCATCAAATATTCATAAAATGATCATGATATTGAAATATTTCATCTCCAATATTCGGTTTTATGACAATTAAGCTGTTTAAAAAAACGTCATACAGGTAATTTTTTAGATATTTTTGCTTTAAAAATAGTCATAAATAAGGAAGATATAAATTGATTTAAATTATTGTATTTTAATAAAAAAATAAATTGTATCGAGGAAAGGTGCATCAAATGAGGTCAAAATATGAAAAATTGACTTCATCAGGCGCCGCTTTGTCATATAATTGTCATAATTTAATTTAAGAATACAGAGGATTTTTCTATCCTCTTACCGTCTGCATGAATTCTAATCTACCCCCTGTTTCGGATTCAAAACTTGCGGCAAACCTGCAAGTCAAATCGACGAATGTACATGTCCCGACACCTAAGTTCTTTATGCCGGTGTTTCTGACAATTATTGTTGCAACACTTATTTATATTGGATTTCAGGTGAGTGCTGATTTAGCGCATGTACCGCCTTTGAGTCTTTATTCGGTTATTCTCTTATCTACCGCACTCTTGATTGCTTTAGGCTTTGAGTTTGTAAATGGCTTCCATGATACTGCAAATGCAGTAGCGACAGTGATTTACACCAATGCTTTACCTGCACCAGTTGCAGTCATGTGGGCAGGTTTTTGTAATTTTCTTGGGGTAATGGTTGCAAGCGGCGCAGTTGCTTACGGCATTATTGCATTGTTGCCTGTTGAATTGATTATGAACATGGGTAGCGGTGCAGGTTTCGCAATGGTTTTTGCGCTTCTTATTGCTGCGATTCTCTGGAACTTAGGTACTTGGTTCTTGGGCATTCCTGCTTCTAGCTCTCATACTTTGATTGGTTCAATCTTGAGTGTGGGCATTATGAACCATCTATTGAGTGCATCGACTGGCGTAACCACCAGTGGTGTTGATATGGATCAGGTGATTAAAGTCGGTAAGGCCTTATTATTGTCACCTTTAATTGGTTTTGCTTTTGCAGCGATTGTATTCTTGTTGGTTAAAACTATTTTTAAACGCCAATTAGAATTATTCCAGCCACCAGAAGGTAATAAACCACCACCAGCAATCATTCGTGCAATTTTAATCTTTACCTGTACAGGTGTAAGTTTTGCACATGGTTCTAATGACGGTCAAAAAGGTATGGGTTTAATCATGCTGATTTTGGTTGGTCTGGTGCCATTGGCTTATTCATTGAATAAAAACCTTGATACACAACAAGTTCAATCATTCCATCAGCTTTCTTCTCAAACTGCCGTACTTTTGAACCAAAATCAGCCAGAATTAACCGATGAAAAAGCACGTGTTATTTTGACTAAATATATTCAAACTAAACAGCAAACTCCGGAAGTAGTGCCTGCATTGGCAAGTATGACTGATCATTTGGGTGAGCGAGTTTCTAGCTATAGCAACTTAAAAGACATTCCAGAAGCTGCAATTAGTGAAATTCGTAATGACATGTATTTAAGTACAACGACGTTTAAGCGTTTGGATAAAGCAGATGCTTTACCAAAAATGGATCAGTCACAAGAAAAACTCGTGAAAGAATACCGTAGTAGCTTAGATTCATTCTTACAATACATTCCAACTTGGGTGAAAGTAGCAGTTGCTTTGGCACTTGGCTTAGGCACCATGGTCGGCTGGAAACGTATTGTTGTGACTGTAGGTGAACGTATTGGTAAGCATCACATGACTTATGGTCAAGGGATGTCTGCTGAGCTTGTCGCAATGAGTACAATTGCAGCTGCCGACGGTTTAGGTATGCCTGTTTCAACAACGCACGTTTTAAACAGTGCTGTTGCAGGTACCATGGTAGCGAACAGATCGGGTTTAAACTTCAATACAGTTAAAACGATTTTATCTGCATGGGTATTTACACTTCCTGCAACAATCTGTTTGTCTGGCGGTTTGTATTGGTTATTCTTACAGTTTGTATAAAAGTATTTAAAAAATTAAAGCCACTGTTCACAGTGGCTTTTTTATTTGTTTCTTTTCAATGTTCAGTCTATTTTCATGTACATTCAATTATAAATTAACGAGTCGTTATAAAGCCTCAAGTAACTTCAGAGGCTAGGCTTAAAACTTTTATATCGGGATAGATTATGGATGCGGTTCAAATAGATCAGCTAAAACAACAATTTCCACTTATAGAGACACTGCAAGCCTATCAAGAAACATTTTGGTTTACACCTCATTGCTATCCTTCAAAAGAAGCTTTAGAAAAAGTTGGATTAACAGCCGAAGACGTAAGTGAAGCAGAAGCTAGATTAGAGCGTTTCGCACCTTATTTGGCAAAAGTGTTTCCTGAAACTCAAGCGCAACATGGAAAAATTGAATCAGAGATCGTTGAAATTGCCCATATGCAACAAGCACTATCTTCAACAGAACAAGTGCAACTGAGTGGAGCATTCTGGCTGAAAAAAGATAGCCATTTACCTATTTCTGGTTCAATTAAAGCGCGTGGTGGTATTTATGAAGTCTTGGCTCACGCCGAAAAATTGGCACTTGAGGCTGGACTTCTCAAGTTGGAAGACGATTACAGTAAGTTAGATCAAGATTCATTTAGGGCATTCTTTTCTAAGTATCAAATTGCAGTAGGTTCTACAGGTAACCTAGGGCTTTCCATAGGCATTATGAGCGCCAAACTGGGTTTTAGAGTCACTGTTCATATGTCTGCTGATGCGAGACAGTGGAAAAAAGACAAACTGCGTTCATTGGGCGTTAATGTTGTGGAATATGCCAGTGACTATGGAGTAGCTGTTGAAGAGGGAAGAAAAGCAGCAGAGCAAGATCCGCACTGCTTTTTTATTGATGATGAAAACTCAACAACATTGTTTTTAGGTTATGCAGTTGCAGGAATACGCTTAAAACAGCAATTTGAGCAAAAACAAATTAAAGTCGATGCTGAACACCCATTATTTGTTTATTTGCCGTGTGGCGTTGGTGGTGGCCCTGGTGGGGTAAGTTTTGGTTTGAAACTGGCTTTTGGTGAGCATGTACATTGTATCTTTGCAGAACCCACCCATTCACCATGTATGTTACTGGGTGTCCACACAGGTTTGCATGATCAGATTTCAGTGAATGATATTGGCCTCGATAATGTAACTACCGCAGATGGGCTTGCGGTAGGCCGTGCTTCAGGTTTTGTGGGGCGTGCTATGCAGCAGTTAATTGATGGCTACTACACCATTGATGATGAACGTTTATATGAACTAATAGCACTTCTAAATCAAACTGAAAATATTCAGCTTGAGCCTTCTGCGGTGGCTGGAATGATGGGGTCATATTATGTCCAGACTAGCCCTGATTATTTGGCTTTACATCAACTATCAGCTGAGCAGTTACAACAGGCAACCCATGTGATATGGGCGACAGGAGGCGGTATGGTGCCGCCTGATGAAATGCAAAAATATCTATCACACTTTCAAAGTAAATAGATAAATACAGAAAAAAGCCCAATTCTAGAATTGGGCTTTAATATAATTATTTTTTAGATGATTTTCCGAAAGGTAGTTTTTCGGTTGCAAAGCCATAGATTGCAGCAAAAGGCAGGGCAGTTCTTGCTAAATAAGCCACACGCCACAATCCGCCGTGGTTGGCACCTTCCATCATAAGCTCAAGCGGATGGTCCAGCTCAGTTTCAGGATTTGCTACAGAAGACTCATTTCTTAAGTCATGAATCCAGATTGCAGCCATAATTGCATTGGTAGTTTCAGGGCTAAATGCTTCTACATCAAAAAGTTCTGCACCATTAAAAGCTGCTTTCAACAATGGATTTTTAGTCACAGAGTGAGTCGTTGTAGATGGAGCAATATTAATGCTGACATGTTGTCCTTGATGGCGGGCCAAAATAGCACGCCATTGTTGAATGCGTTTTGCTAAGGCGTAATTTGGCCCTTGTTCAACAACTAAACAGTCGGCAATGCCATAAGTTTTTCCATTTTCACAAGCAATTAAGTCTTGATATGGCGCTTGAAAAAAACGATTGAGCGAAAGAGCGGAAACACCTTTCACTGCCATTTTTTGTATTTTTGTGCGTGATTTAAACTTTTGTTGAGCAGCTTTAGCGACTTCTTTAGGAACCGCATAAACATCGGTTGGCGTACACATAAACATAAGGCTCGTATCAGACTTATGCTCGCTTACAAATTGCATAATGCTGTCCATTGCCATAGAAACACGAACATGCTTTTCACCATCTAAATAGGCAATTGCAGCCAAATCTAACTTTTGCGGAAACTGAACTAACCACTGTGCAATTTCTGGTAATTGAGTCAATAAATTTGCACCCAATTTATCCTTTAATTCAGAAACTTTTGCTGATGAATCAATTTGTTCAACACTAGGCGCAATGAGGGTTGCATTTCCTTGTTGAATCGTATTTAAAATTTTGCCCCAGACACGTGAGTTTGGTAAGTCGACAGCAACAATATTCGCTTTCCATTTGGCTAACCAAGGTAGAGGTCCTGCTTCTGAAGCTGCGCCAAACAGCACCATGGTACGGTCAGATAAATCAAACCATTCTGGGTGAGCAATAGCTTCACGTAGAGCTTTGGCATGACTTGGTTCAATAATACCAGCCTCTTCCCAACGTTGAATCTGGTCCAGTAAGCTTTTTCCGCTTAGTTTTTGTCCTTTGTAAGGAACATACCATTCAGGTGCCGCATCACTTTCACCTTTAAGTTTTACTGTATGAAGTGGCGTAGATGAAGCAATATTAACCGCATCTTTTAAAAGGTAATGTTTACTATCACGATAATAGTCAAAAATATGGTGAGCTTTATGCAAACCTTGCTTCGCAATAGTAATTGGGTGCTTGCTATTAGAAATTCCTTGTTTAACAAGTGCTTTAAAATATATTGGGTAATTTTTTCGCCAGTTTTTTTCATTCAACACTTGTTGTGCGGTTTTATTATCTACAACAGATAAAGCCTCTGACAAAATTTCTTGGCCAGTAAGAGATGTGCTTTGTTTTTTTGTTGAGGCGTGTACTGGAAATTGTAGACCTTCGACTTGACTTGTGCTGGACATAAAATATCTCGTTATACGACTGGGTTAATATACAGATGTATACATTATCTATGCCAATGAAAGGAAACGAGTGGCAATAACTGACAAAATAATATTGATTATTTATGTGATGAAACATGGAAGAGGGAATTATTATGATAAATTCATCTCATTTTGGTCTTAATTTTTTTCACAATTTTAGAACATTTTTATAGACTTACGTTACATAAATGATTATTTTGTATTAAGCAAATACATCAGTTTTAGCCTGAAGGTAAAATGTTCAAAATGTATCAATAATACAGATACAGAAATGATTAAAAACTAGACTTTTTTCTTAAAGGATAAGAGAAGTCAGACGGAATAAGAAAGAATTGGGGTGAAACTAGATAGAAGACAGCATAAGATTGTCTTTTAAAAATCTTGGGGATATGGTGATTTTTTTACACCATAATTTTCTAGTTTCATCCCATCTATTTTTGGGTTGGAACCCTCCATTTTTGTACTCACTTTATCACTTGATTGAACCTTATTTGTTTAAAGTAACTTCAAAATTACTTTAAAAGAAGCTATCTCTAACAACGCCCTTTTTTCGCTTGTCCTGGTGGGCAAAAGTCTCCTGGATGGTTGTGATAAGGTGAATCTGGATCAATCACGATACTACCTTCGGGAGTATGAACTGCGCAGGCTGGTAGTGATATTGTGAAAATTGCTGCCGCACAAAGAAGTAATGTTTTCATCTTGTTCTCACTTTTTTATCATTCTCTTTTGTACTATAGAAAAGTTTTGCTTGTTTTTCGATCTACTTTTGGTTAAGAATTATCTTTAATTGGTCGGATTAAGAAGAAACTAAGGAGATCGTAGAATTGTTCTAAACCCGACATGGGTTGCTGCTAAATCAAAGTCTTGCGGATAGCGGCTACTGCTACGATAACGTGAACAATAATTTTGTGCACAAAGAAAAGATCCGCCTTTAATTACATATTGTGTACTGGTGATTTGTTGTTGTCTTAAATCAGAATAATTTCCCATATGCTGGTCATGAGCACCTTGATATGGAGATGATGTCCATTCCCATACATTTCCAATTATATCAAATAGTTTGAAAGTATTTGGTGCAAAGCATCCAACGGGCGCAACATCTTTAAAGTGATCTTGATTCAGGTTTTGAAAAGGGAATTCACCTTGCCAGTAATTTGCTTGTGGATGTTGGTGTTCATCGGTAGGGGCCTGATGTAATGGTGTATCAGTTTGCGAATTCGCTTTAGCTGCATATTCCCATTCTAGTTCTGTTGGTAAATCACGTCCTAACCAGACTGCATAATGTTCAGCATCGTTTTTACTCACATATCGTACAGGCTCATTAGGATTAGCTACGGCACCATTACTGCCGTTTGGAGTTTTCCATGTATAACCTGACTTTAGCTGCCACCATTGCTGTGGATGTTGAGGGTCTGGTGAAAAAACAGCAGCCTGCTTTTGTTTTTCGGCATCGGTGATATAACCCGTTGCTTTTACGAAACTAGCAAACTGAGCAACGCTGACTTCTGTTTGATCAATCCAGAATCCTTTAACTTCCCGTTGTTTTTTTCCAAAATTAAGTTCATCGGGATAGGCTTTTTCAGAACCAAAATTAAAATGTCCATTAGGAATTAAAACCATTCCAGCTGTAGGTTGTTTTAGCCAACCTTGAGGTAGTCCAGTGTAGTTTTTACATTTCTCAATAGAACCCAAGTCAGCTAAAGAGGTGTGCTGCTGAGACGATGGTGTGGATTCAGAAACTTGTGAAGATTGACTACAGCCTGTCATAAAAGACAGGCTGATGGTCGTAACTAAAAATGGTTTCAATCTCATTTGGCGTTATATTCCTGCACACCATTTTTTTCAGTATATTTTTGATAGACCGATAACAGCTCTTGCACTTTTGCTGGGTAAAGCTGAGCAACGTTCTGTCTTTCCCCTCGATCCGCTTTAATGTTGTATAGCTCCCAAGTTCCTGTACCTAATTCAGGTCGCCCTTGAAGTGCAATTTTCCACTCGCCTTGTTTTGCATATTTACTGCCATGTAACTCATCAGCAAAACTAAAATTTTCGGGGCGAATCGTAGTGGTTTTATTTTCAAGTAAAGGTTTCCATGAAATCCCTGATGGCGTGTTAATGGTACGACCATTGTATTGGCCTTGAGGTACTGGAATATGAGCATATTCTAGTAAAGTTGGGAAAACATCTAGTACTGATGCAAAGCTATGATTCGTTTCTTCTGCTTTTTTCTGATTTGGTAATTTCACGATAGCAGGGGCAGTAGTTGCACCTTCACCAGCCGTATCCTTCCATAAATGGAAAGGTGCAGCACTAACCTCAGCCCAACGTGGTCCAATATAGTGATACGAAGTCGGTGTACCTACATTTGCTACAGAGTTATCAAAGCCAGATTCACTGCCGTATCCTCCACGTACAAAACCTTCTGCACCATTGTCGGAAACAAAGAAAATTAAGGTATTGTCATAAAGATTATTTTGTTTGAGGTATTGAATAATTCGGCCCACATTGGCATCGAGATTTTCTACCATACCTGCATAGATTTCCATTTTACGGGCTTCAAGTGCTTTTTGTTCGGCTGTTAATTCATTCCATTTTCCATATTTTTGTGGAGCATTTTGAGTTGCAATCGGTTCGGCTGCCTCAAAGTTTGCCGGAATAATGCCAAGCTGTTTTTGGCGTGCGATACGCGCATTACGAATTGCATCGTAACCAATATCGTAAACTCCGCGATATTTTTCACGGTATTCCGCAGGTGCCTGAATTGGCCAGTGAGGCGCTGTATAGGCAGCATAAGCAAAGAACGGTTTGCCACTATTTTTGCCTGAGTCTAAATAGCTAAGTAATTTATCGGTAAAATAGTTTGTCGAGAAAAAGTCATCAGGCAATGCTGAAACAGGAATAATTTGCCCATCTTCTGTATAGGTCGAATTTCGTTTAAAGGCACTTGGAGCTTGCTTAAAGTGGTGATCTAGGCCTTGTAACAAGGTAAATGAATGGTCAAAACCTTTTGCATGGGCATTCGTTTCAGGGGTTAGCCCTAAATGCCATTTACCACTGATGTACGTGCGGTAACCATTATCTTTCAGCACTTGTGCAATCGATAATGAACGTTCGTTTAAATATCCTTCGTAGCCAGGCTGGCCCTTTAAATGTTCTGGCGTGAGTTCAGCCATTGCACCAATACCAGCTAAATGGTGATCAGTACCTGAAATCAGTTGAGAACGTGTTGGGGAACAGGTCGGGGCGGTGTGATAGTCAGTTAAAAGGCGACCTTCCTGAGCTAGGCTATCAATATTGGGTGTACGAATTTCACCACCGAAAGCCCCTAAATCTGAATAGCCTAAGTCATCCGCCATAATAAATAAGATATTGGGCTGCTTAGGAGCGCTGACTACATTTTCTTGTTTATCGTTGTCATTACATCCAGCCAAAGATAAGCTAAATAAAGCAATGGAAAGGCTAGATAAAATTGCTTTGTACTTCATTGTATCATCTGAATTATTAAAAGATTTGGCATGAGTTTAATCAGATGGTTTTTGCAATCAAAACAAGGAAAAGATCAAAGAAAATCAGAAAAAAGACTGAGAATTTATGGTGATAAATAAATGAGAAAAAAAGAAAAGCCCATTACGGGCTTTTTTGAGTGCCTGACTTAGAACGGAATACGAGTCAGTTGATCTAAGAAATGTGGAATCACTTTAGGTTCGATCAAAATGGTTACAAGGACCCCGTAAGCTGCACCCCATAAATGAGCACTATGGTTGATATGGCTATTACCACGTTTACCAGCCCAAATGCTGTACGCTACATATAAAACTGCAAAAATAATGGCTGGTACTGGAATGAAGAATACAAAAATCAGCTTCCATGGTTGAAATAGAATATAAGCAAATAAAACAGCTGAGACAGCACCAGAGGCGCCGAGGCTCGCCCAGTTTGTATCATTTCTATGTTGTAAATAGCTTGGTAAAATCGCAAAGATTAAACCGCCTAAATAGAACAAAACAAAACCCATGTCATAAAAATATTGGCGATAAAAACTTTCAATAATGCTGCCAAAGAAGAACAGGGTAATCATGTTGAAAAGTAGGTGTGTACCATCTGCATGGATAAAGCCATGAGTAATGAAACGATCAAATTGTCCACGTTGCATTGCAGGTGGCCAAAAAATCAAACGATTCATTACGTTTTGATTGCTAAAAGCAAGTAAAGAGACAATGACCGTAATAATAATAAGGGTAATGGTATGGTTAAACGGCAGATGCAACATAAGAAATATTTAAAAAATGATCAATATTGAGTCCAATAATGCCATTAAAAACTTCAGTTGAAACCCTGTTGTGTATAAATCCGACAAATTTAGTTGATTTTTTTTAAATCTACCTCATCTTCGGTTAATATAAAGGCATCAGCTTGAGGAATATTGTTATGTCGACTGAGAACACCAACACTGCTGTTGCAGAAGAAATTCCAAACCTTTTGATTACACCATCTGCACAAGAGTATTTGCACGATTTATTGACGAAGCAAAATACTCCGGGAATTGGCGTTCGAGTTTTTGTTGAACATCCGGGTACGCCACGTGCAGAATGCTGTATGGCATATAGTGCACCAGAAGAAGTAATCCCAACGGATTATAAACAGGACTATCCAGATTTCCCTGCATATATTGATGCGCCATCTATTCCTTATCTTTTAGATGCCGTAATTGATTACAATAAGGACCGTTTTGGTGGGCAGTTAACTTTCCGTGCGCCAAACTCTAAAGTTCCACGTGTTGGTCCAGATGCATCAATTGAAGAGCGTATTACTTACATTCTTCAAGCAGAAATTAACCCAGGTCTTGCAGGCCATGGCGGGAATTGTAGCTTGGTAGAAGTACAAGATAATCCAGAACATGGTTTAACTGCTGTATTGAAATTTGGTGGTGGTTGCCAAGGATGTTCTGCAATTGACGTTACCTTGAAACAAGGTGTAGAAACGACGTTAAGAGAGCATATTCCAGAGCTTCAACGTGTGGTTGACCAAACTGACCATACACAAGCTGAAGGTGCTTATTTCAAATAATTAAATTATTTGAAAAGTGAAATAAAAAAGCCTCGGGATGAGGTTTTTTTATTATTCAATATAAATAATGATAATTATTATCAATATCATTTGTAATTTTATTTAGATTTGTTACAATGCGGAACTTAAAATGAGAGATGTTTAATAAATCAATATATTGGGAATACTTATGTCGAAGCGTATTATCCAGTCAGTGCTTTCTGTTTCAGTACTGGCAAGTATGATGTCTATGGCTTATGCTGCAAAAAATGAGCAAGAACAAGCTGAACCAGCATTAGAAAAGCCTGCTGAACCTGTGAAATTGGAAACAATTTTTGTAACAGCTGAAGAGCAAGTAAAGCAATCGCTCGGTGTATCAGTGATCACCCAAGAAGATTTAGAAAAACTTCCAGTTCGTAATGATATTTCAGATTATGTACGCCGTATGCCTGGTGTAAATTTAACTGGAAACAGTGCAACAGGGCAGCGTGGTAATAATAGACAAATCGACATTCGTGGAATGGGTCCTGAAAATACGCTCATTTTAGTTGATGGAAAGCCGATTAACTCTCGTAATTCAGTTCGCTATGGCTGGAAAGGGGAACGTGATACACGCGGTGATTCAAACTGGGTTCCAGCAGAAGCAATCGAATCGATTGAAGTTTTACGCGGGCCAGCGGCAGCTCGATATGGTTCGGGTGCAGCAGGTGGTGTAGTCAACATTATCACTAAGAAAGTGACGAATGAAACCCATGGTTCGGTAGAACTCTATACTTCACAACCTGAAGACTCTAAAGAAGGTTCATCAAATCGAGTTGGTTTTAATTTAAGTGGGCCACTGATTAAAGATGTTTTGTCATATCGTTTATATGGTAATTACAATAAAACCGAAGCTGACGACGTCGATATTAATAAATCAATTGGAAGTACGGCAGCTGGGCGTGAAGGCGTTAAAAATAAAGATATTTCAGGACGTTTAGCTTGGCAAGCAACAGACCAACAAACAGTCTTACTTGATGTTTCATCTAGCAAGCAAGGGAATATTTATTCTGGTGATTCTCAGTTAAATGCAAATGCTGAAGCTGATGCGATTCTTTCGGAGCTTATTGGTAAAGAAACCAATACGATGTACCGTGATAGTTATGCTTTAACACATGAAGGTGATTGGTCTTGGGGGAAAAGTAAGTTAGTTGCTCAATACGATAAAACTCATAATAAACGTTTGCCTGAAGGCCTTGCCGGAAGTGTAGAAGGAAAAATTAATAACCTTGATGATAAAGCCACTTCAAGATTAGAAACTCTTCGGTTGAATGGTGAAGCCAATATTCCTTTTGAATATTATGTATCACACGTATTAACACTCGGTACTGAATGGGTTGAAGACAGATTTAAAGATAATATTTCGACAAATCAGGGTGCAGACAGCAGCGGTTCAGGTTATGGCGATCAATTAGCTAAAGGCAATCGCAGTAAAATGGAATCACGGATTGCTTCTGCATATATCGAAGACAACTTGAAACTCACAGACAGCACCGATGCCGTGTTAGGTTTACGTTTTGACGACCATAGCAAATCTGGCTCTAACTGGAGCCCAAGCTTAAACGTTACTCAAAGACTCAATGATTATTTCACGTTAAAAGGTGGGATAGCAAAAGCTTATAAAGCACCAAACATGTATCAAAATGCCGAAGGGTACTTACTCAGTACAAACGGCAATGGTTGTCCAGCCAATATTGAATCGCGTTGTTTATTACAAGGTAATGGTGATTTAAAACCTGAAACTTCGGTAAACAAAGAGTTAGGCATCCAGTTCCAAAAAGACATTGTCAACGCGAGCTTAACTTGGTTCCGTAATGACTATAAAGATAAGATTGTGGCAGGAACGAATGTTGTTGGCACTGTAGATGGCTCAAGTACCAATGCAAATACAGGAGCTGTGACCAACACGAAGTGGAATATCTTACGTTGGGAAAATACGCCTAAAGCATTAATTCAAGGTTTTGAAGGAAGCTTAGGGCTAGACTTTGGCGATATTCATTGGACCAACAACTTTACCTACATGATGGACTCGAAAGATAAGCAAACGGGTAACCCATTATCTTTAGTTCCTAACTATACAATTAACTCAATTTTTGATTACGACATTACAGATCAGTTAGATGTGAATTTTGTATTTACTCAATATGGCCGTCAAAAATCGCGTCAGTTTGCCGAAAATAGAATCGAATCTGGCATTGGTTCAGGTGGAACAAATTCTGCGATTAAGCCAAGCACTGTAAAAAGCTATAGTACGGCTGGAATTAATGTTGGTTATAAAATTTCAGATAATATTAGTACGCGTGTTGGTGTAAGCAACTTGTTTGATAAACAAATTTTAAGAGACAGTAATTCGATTAGCCAAACTTACAATGAGCCAGGTCGAGCTTATTACGCTTCTTTAAAATATTCATTCTAATCCATAGTAATAACAAAGGCGCTTTAAGCGCCTTTGTTATTTAAAATATCTAATGCTTTTTCAGAATAATAAAACTTTTCTAAGTACACACGAGCACGTCGTCTTAAATGCCCTGTTGTAACTAATTGCCGTAATACCGGCACAAGTAACTGAGTCAGTTCATGTTGAATTAAGCTTTCATCAATATTGAGGTCACGAAGTAACAAGTCAAAATTATGTTCCTGATTACGTACATACCACGTGTAAATACCATCATGTACTTGTTGTTTCAAATAAGAAGTTTGGCGAATGTGATCCCAAATCTGATGTCCTAAACCCACAGTTTTTGATAAATCCTGAACTTCTACATAATTTTTCAAAACAGAAAGCGGCATGGTTTTAACTTTATGCCAAATATTTGCCTGAAAATGGTAGAGCTTATCATTGTCAAAATGTTGGTTTAAAACACGCTCACTCATTTGAGTGAGTTTTAAAATATTTTTTTGCAAATAATGATGAATCGTGTCATCCAGATTTGAGTCGGTTACGGTTTCTAGAACTGATTTCCCCATCTTCATAAAACGACCTACACCCGGCACCCGTTTTGACATCGACTCATCTAAATAGTCATGCATCGTTTGCTGAATCAGCTGTGTTAGAAGTGCTGAAAATGCAGGATTATTCACAATCGTTTTAATTAGCTTTTTACGATGCTGATCTTTACTTGCAACGTATTGCGCAATTCCATCAATTGTTAAAACAGGAATAACATCTTCAATTGTTGTACTGTCATTGGCAGGATGAATCAGTGCAAAACGGATATGTTCTGCAATTTGTTCAAGTATGGAATCAGAAGCAGGGGTGTCTAAAATTTGCTTTTGAATCAGCTGCTGAATTTGTTCGAAAGTCCAGAGGTGTTGTAGTTGCCGACTACCCAACCAATGATAAAATTGCTCAAATTCTTGTTGGATAACATGGGACTGAGCAAATTCCTCATCTAAAAAATCAAGATGAGCTTCAATGAGTTTTTCTATAAGCGGTTGGGTAGACATAAGGTCTCACAAGTCCGAAGTTTTATTTAAGGTGTAGTCGCTTTTGGCGACTGATTTGTTTCTACTTTCAGTAAAAACGGTACATATTGTTGAATAACCAGCTGCTCAGCTTCCAAAATTGGCATATGGCCGACATTTTCTAAAATAACAGGAGGTTGGGCATTCTTTAAAAGTCGTTTTAATTCACTTGCGACTTCGACATTAATAATCTTATCTTGCTTACCCCATAAAATCAGTGTCGGTGTATCTATTGTTTTTGTGAGAACTGCAAATGAGTCTGGCGTATAGACTTTATTTAGCGCAATAAGCTGATCAACCAGTTTTTGTGTTTGAGGTGCCTGATTAATCATGAGCTTTTCTTGAGCTTCTAAAAATTCTTTTGGAATAAAAGGTGGATTAAACATGGTTTGCTTTAACAAATAGTTAAAGTCCCCCTTTTTAGATACTAAAAGTTGTTTTAGGTAAGCAGGATCTTTTAGGTAAATTGTATTGGCAGAACGGAAAATACCGCCACTATCAACTAAGAATAGGCTTTTGGTTTCAAATGGATATTGTCCAGCATAGAGTAGGGCAATTGAACCGCCAAGTGAGTGGCCAGCAATATGAATAGGGCCTTTTAAATTTGCAGCTTCAACGAAACGACGTAATTTTTCGGCAAGATTAGGCACTGAATAATCAAAGTCTTGTGTAACTACGGTTTCACCACTTCCTGGTAAATCGGGAATAATGACATGGTAATTTGCTGTGAGATAACGGGCGACACGGTTCCAGTTATCACGACTTCCCCCTAATCCATGGATGAGTAACAACGTAGGTTTAGTGGCAGACCCACCTTCACTATATGACCAAGTTATATCACCAACTTTTAAACTTTTACTTTGTAAACCTGCCCAGCTTCGTTCTTGCTGCAAAATATTTTGAAAGCTTATATCAATCGTATCGGCAGCTTGTGTCTGAGAAATACTCATTATTGTTGTAAGGCTGCATGCTAAGGTAAATGCTACAACGGTTTTTTTTAGAACAGTTTTTTTTGATGAGGACAGCGTTGTCATAAGATTTCATCCTTGATGCATAAGCGAGTTTGAAAATTATTGAAAAACTTTGCCAATGAGTCATTTGCTAAATGATTAAAAGGAGGAAAATTATAGTCAATCCATTTGCTAAAGTATGTCTATTTTTTCACTCAACAGCAGCGAATGTGCAGTAAATTCTCCATTCAAATAGAGGAAGTATTTTTAAAATTTTTCATGGGAAAGGATTTAATTTTTTGTCAGTGACATTCAAATTTTGACACATTAAAATGATTTCCAACCTTGAAAAAACAACGGAAATATAAAATGCCTACTGCGCAAGAAGTTTTAGATCGTCTGAAAGCTGGTAATCAACGATTTGTAAATGGAAATACTTCCCTTGCAAAAACCTTATCTCATCATGAACGCGCTGAAATGGCAAAGGATCAAAATCCGTTTGCGATTGTATTAGGTTGCTCAGATTCTCGTGTTCCAGCAGAAATGGTATTTGACCAAGGTCTTGGTGACTTATTCGTAATTCGTGTTGCTGGTAATGTTGTGGCACCTTCACAAGTCGGTAGTGTTGAGTTCGCAGCAGAACGTTATGACTGTCCGGTTGTAGTTGTATTAGGACACAGCCATTGTGGCGCGATTCAAGCGACAATTGATACGTTAATGAACCCTGATCAACCACCATCATCTAACTTAATGTCGATTGTGAACCGTGTTCGTCCATCAGTTGAAATTTTAATGCAAACTGACTTAAAAAATGATTTGAAAAAATTATCATGTCATGCAGTACGTTCAAACGTTTTTGCTTCGGTAAATCAATTACGCCATGGTTCAAGTGTCCTTGAAAGCTTGATCGCAAAAGGCGAGTTGATTGTCGTTGGTGCAGAGTATTCACTAGAAACTGGTGAAGTTACTTTTTTTGATTTCTGATCATAATAAAAATATTTAAAACTAAAAGGTGCCTACAGGGCACCTTTTATGTATGGAAAAGCTAAATTAAGTAGTTTTGATTGTGCTTGTGCATTTGGATGAATCAAATCATTTTGCATAAGCTGTTTTTGACCAGCAACACCATCTAGAAAAAACGGAAGTAATTTCACCTGATATTTCTGGCTTACAACTTTATAATTATTTTCAAAAGCTTTGCTATATGCAGCCCCATAATTTGGCGGAATTTTCATACCAAAAATAACAACTTTGGCTTTTTGTTTTTGGCTTAATTGAATGAGTTGATCCAGATTTTTTTGAATCATTTGAGGTGGTTGCCCACGCAAGCCATCATTTCCGCCTAATTCAATCACGACTACATTTGGCTTATAGGTCTGCAATAATTTAGGTAATCGAGCTAAAGCTCCGCTTGTTGTTTCTCCACTAACACTTGCATTGACCACTTTGTGTTGTTTGGGATACTGTTGGTCTAAACGTTTTTGTAGTAATTGTACCCAACCTTGTTTGGGATCAATTCCGTAACCGGCACTGATACTATCTCCTAAAATTAAAATAGTTTTCGCCGATACAAGCATGGGCAGCATACTTAATGAGATAAGCATGATGCTTTTAGAACCAATCAAAAAAGATTTATACATTTGTACTTCGACTCTGATTCTGAATACATAGGACTTTTCACATCATGCCACAACCCATCATTGCTGCCCATCAAGTTACACAAACTATTCAGATTAACCAAAATCAGTTTACGATTTTAAAAGATATCGATTTAGAGATTTTTGAAGGGGAACAAGTAGCAATTACGGGACGTTCAGGTTCAGGTAAATCAACCTTACTTGGAATTTTGGCTACCCTTGATCAGCCCTCTGATGGGGAAGTCTGGCTATGTGGTCAGGCAGTACATGAGTTAACAGAAGAACAACGCGCTCAAATTAGAATGCAGCATATTGGTTTCGTATTTCAGTCTTTTCAGCTTTTACCTCAGTTGAGTGCGCTTGAAAATGTCATGTTGCCCTTAAGGCTGCGTAAAGATTTCGATTATAAAACCGCAGAGAAAAAAGCTTTAGATTGGTTGCATCGAGTGGGACTTGGTCGTCAGGTGGAGCAAACTCCTAAAGTCTTGTCTGGAGGGGAACAGCAACGTGTGGCAATTGCGAGGGCGCTCATTGCAGAACCACAAATTATTTTTGCAGATGAACCGACCGGAAATTTAGATGGCCAAACAGCACAAGAAATTGAAAATCTGCTTTTTGATTTAAATCGAGAGTTAGGGACAACCCTTATTTTGGTTACACACGACCGTAACTTAGCAAGCCTTTGTCAGCGACATGTTGAGTTAGATGATGGCCGATTAAAGACAGTACAGGGTGGTTAAATGATGCGTAATCTTCTAAAACCACTTTTACTACAAAGTTTCCGCACGGGTGGTCTATATCTACTCATTATTGCTCTTTCACTTGCGATTAGTGCCACAACCGCTCTGAAGTTTAGCAATGACCAAGTTAAAAATGCTGTCAGTTTACAAGCCTCACAAATGTTGGGTGCTGATTTAGTTCTGTCGAATAACGAACCGATAGAACAGTCATGGAAAAAAAGAGCAGAGCAGCTTGGTTTCAAGCAAACCAATGTCACTATGTTTAGTTCTATGGCCCATACACAAGACCAGTTTGTCATGGTCAACGTGAAAGCGATAGAGCCTTTATTTCCGTTAAGAGGACAGCTTGAAATTGAGCCAACTACGCAAGGGATTCAGTCTGGTGAGGTGTGGTTAAGCCAAAGGGCGGCAGATTTATTAAAAGTAAAACTGGGTGATGCTGTTTCTATTGCGGATGGTACATTTCGTTTTAGTGGTGTGATTGTACGTGATTCTAACCAAGAGTTAGGATTCTCAGGCTTTTCTCCCACGGTGATTATCCATCAAGCTGATATTGCTAAAACTCATGCAATTCAGACAGGCAGTAGAATTGACTATCGTTTATTAATGGCGGGTAAACCCGAACAGGTACAGACTTTTGCTAAGCAGTTTAAACAACAATATCAAACCACTAAAGATCTAGACGAAACAGCGGGTTTACGGTTACGCGATGCAAGTGAGTCGAATAGCAGATTATTACGTCCACTTGAAAACCTTGATACCTTTTTGCAATTGGCCAATATTTTAACGATTTTATTGTGTGGTATTGCCATCGCTTTAACGAGCCAACGATATGTTCAACAAAACCAAGATCACATTGCGCTCATCCGGTGTTTAGGGGGAAGTAAATTCCAAATTTTATTGGCATATATTGGATTACTTTGTGTTGTTAGTGCGATTTCGATTGTTATAGGAAGCTTATTGGGGCTGATATTGGGCTATGGCCTGCTCCAACTCATGTTGCAATTGATTCCTCAATTGGAATTAAATTTTTCGGTAGTACCACTTTTGCTTGGGCCTTTGCCAATCGCCATTTTTACAAGTGTAATTGTTTTGCTTGGGTTTATCTTGCCAAGCATTTGGGAGCTTTTAAATACCCCACCAATCCGAGTTATTCGTGAACAAGCAAAATCTCGAAAATCATTATTTTTTATGTTTTTTGCCGGCATTACTAGCCTGATCGTTTTTAGTTTGGTGTTGAGTGAAAACTTAATGCTCAGCATTATGGTTTTGGCTGCGATTATCGTTCTTTGTATTTTGCTTTACACCGCTGTCTGGTTATTGCTTCGTAGCCTAAAAAAGATGAAAAATCGTTTGTCTTTTTATATTCGCTCTCCTTCCCAAAGCGCACTACAAATTACTGCTCTAGCTTTAGGATTAAGCCTTATTACAGTACTCAGTGTATTAAGAACTGATTTATTAGAACGTTGGCAGCAACAACTCCCTGAAGGAACGCCTAATCAGTTTGTTTATGGGTTACCTCCATTCGATTTAAAAGCTTTTGAGCAACAGTTGAAACAAAATGGTTGGCAGAGCACTCCTTTATATCCCAATATCCGCGGCCGATTGCTAGCAAAAAATGAGATACCTTTTTCTGAAGAAGCCATAAAACAAAATAATTCTTTACGTCGTGAGTTAAATTTAACTCAGTCTAATCAATTACCGAATGACAATGCCATTACAAACGGTCAAGCTCAGTTTAGTGGTGTAGGGCAAGTTTCTGTCGAAAGCAAAACAGCTGAAAGCCTTGGTATTCAAATTGGAGATAAGCTTACCTTTAGCTTGCCGGAAGGCAATTTACAGGCCAAAGTGGTCAATTTTCGAAGTGTAGAATGGGAAAGTTTTAGTCCTAACTTTTTCTTTATTTTTTCACCAAAAACTTTAGATGAAAATGCTGGAAGTTATTTAGGCAGTTTTTATGTGCCTAAGCAAGATCAGCCAAAAATGATCAATATTATTCAGCAGTTTTCGAATACGGTATTTATTGACGTCGATCGAATTTTAGATGAAGTAAAGCGTTTAATGAATGTTTTAGTGAAAATTGTGACCGTGCTGGCGGCTTTAGTGGGGTTCTCTGGGGTTTTAGTACTGATTGCATGCTTAAACTTATTAATGGATGAGCGACGCCGTGAAGTTGCTTTGTTACGCTCATTTGGATTGTCTAAAAATAAAATGAAGCAGATGCTCAGTCTTGAAGTTGGGTTTTTAGGATTATTAGCAGGCATAGTTGCCTGCTGTTTTGCAGAAGTGATTAGTGCTATTGCAAGCTATAAAATGAATATGGCATTACAGTGGCATGTTGAAATATGGCTGATTTTACCAATTGGCATGATGCTGGTTTGTGCCCTGATAGGCCGTTATCGACTAGGCTATCTTTGCAACTTACCACCTTTACAAAGCTTAAGAGAACTAAACCAGCTGTAGCTTAAGGAATAATGTCAGGATTCTGGATGATGATTTCATGCCATAACGGAAGTAAAGGTGAGTTGAGTTGTACACAGTACATATAAAAACCACCTGTAATTACAACTGCTCCTAATAAGCCTAGAAGTTTTAGCGTATTTTTAAATTTGCTGACATAACTTAAGTACCACATCAGCGCAAGAAATGCTCCAATAACCATGCCGCCAATATGCGCGGCATTATTAATTCCCGTTGCGACAAAACCAAAAATAAGGTTGATTGCCATAATCATTAATAATGCTTTTTTATCGAGTATGTAGGCTTGATGAGGTAGCGGTGGAAATAAAGAAAGTACTGTTAACGCAGCACCTAATCCCATCACAGCACCCGAAGCGCCTGCACTGACATGAGGAAGCAAGCTCTGGTCAAAATGTTGCAGCAATTCATGTCCATTTTGAATCGTCATATAACTACTTAAAAGGCTACCGAATAAGCCAGCGAGTAAGTACATCCCAATAAAATAGAAGCGACCAAATAGTGACTCAGCAACATTACCGAAAATATAGAGGGCCCACATGTTAAGCATGAGATGAACTAAACCAAAATGAAAAAACATGCTGGTAAATAAACGTTCGGGCTGCCCAGAAAAAGTAAGTGGTGTAAAATCAGCACCCCAATGAATAGCATCTTTCATGGCTGGGTCACTAATATCGATACCAGATACAATTTGCCAGACAAACAAACCTACATTGATTGCGATGAGTAAGGCGGTCAGCCACCAATTTTGTACATTGAGTTTACGATTAATGTGCGGAGGCTGATATTGAGTCATGCTATGCTTTTGTTATATATGAACATGCTTTACAGCTTAACATGAAAAAAGTTGAATACAGGAGATCAGGACGAACATGAAAGCTTTTATTGTTCGCGTGTTGTTAATTTTTATTGGGGCGATTCTCCTTATTCAACTTTGGATTTTTTCGAGTTTGGTCTGGTGGCGGACACATGAAGTGGATACCACCATGTTCATGCGAATAGATTATTGGTCTGATACATCCGAGCCAATCATCCATAAGTGGCGTGATTATGATGACATTAGCGACAATTTCAAACATGCGATTTTAGCGGGTGAAGATGCAAAATTTATCCATCATCATGGTTTTGACTGGCAGGGTATTCGTTTTGCCCTTGAACGAAATAATGAAGAGGGTGAAGTTGTTGCTGGCGGTTCTACAGTCTCTCAGCAACTTGCAAAGAACCTGTTTTTATACAATAAGCGTTCGTTTATTCGTAAAGGTCAAGAAACAGTCGCGACTTGGATGATGGAGCGGATGTGGTCAAAACGCCGAATTCTTGAGGTGTATATGAACTCGGTTGAATTCGGCAAAAATCTGTATGGTATTGAAGCAGCGGCTCAACATTATTATGGTAAGAGTGCGCATAGCCTAACGCGTGAGCAGGCAGCATTTTTAGCAGCGTTATTGCCTAATCCGAAATATTATCAAGATCACCGCAATGATCGTAAAGTACAATATAGAAAACGCATTATTTTACGTTATATGAATAGCACCCAGATTCCTGAATAATGCTGTTTTAAAGATGTGTTAATTTTTTAGTTTTTACCAAATTGTCATATTTTTGCAGCATACTAGTTTATAGAGATTTGGCTGGATAGAGAATTGAGTTAGACATGAATACAGCGATTACACCAACAACGACCCCAATAGAATATAGTTATAATGACCGTTATATCAATCGTGAATTGTCTATTCTTGACTTCCATTTGCGTGTATTGGAACAAGCGGTAGACCCTTTACATCCCTTACTTGAGCGAATGAATTTCTTACTCATTTTTTCACGTAATCTCGATGAGTTCTTTGAAATTCGTGTTGCCGGAGTGATGGAGCAATTTTCTCTAGGCAATGAGAGTCGTAGCCCTGATGGCCTTACACCAAGACAGGTCTTACAAAAAATCTCTGAAACTGCTCATGCTGCAATTGAACGCCAATATCGTATTTTAAATGAGGAAATCTTACCAAAGCTACGTGAAGAAGATATTTGCTTCTTACGTCGTGGTGAGTTAACTCCAGCCCAATCTGCTTGGGTAAAAAAATATTTTCAGGAACAAGTTGCACCTGTATTAACACCAATTAGCTTAGATCCAGCACATCCATTTCCTCGCCTTGTGAATAAAAGCCTGAACTTCATTATCACTCTTGAAGGTAAAGATGCTTTTGGTCGTCAAATTGATTTGGCGGTTGTGCCAGCACCACGTTCATTACCTCGCGTTGTACGACTACCAGATGAATTAACGGGCGGTAAAGAACATCATGTAATGTTATCGGCAATTATCCATGAGCATGTGTCTGATTTATTCCCAGGAATGACAGCAACTGGATGTTACCAATTCCGTGTTACACGTAATGCAGACTTGGCATTGAATGAAGATGTTGAAGACTTAGCTAAAGCATTAAAAGGTGAATTAAGTTCTCGACGTTTTGGTCGTGCAGTTCGCTTGGAAGTGACCCATAACTGTCCACAGCATATTTATGAGTACTTACTTGAAGAGTTCGATTTAACCGATGAGCAATTATATAAAGTTGATGGTCCAGTAAACTTAGCTCGTCTGGTTTCAAACTTTAAACGTCCTCATTTGCGTTATGACTCGCATACGCCAATTGTACCTAAAGTATTTAAAAAGACCGAGAGTATTTTCTCGGCAATGCAAAAACAAGATATTTTACTGCATCATCCGTTTGAATCTTTTGCGCCAGTTATTCAATTGCTACGCGAATCTGCACGTGATCCGCAAGTCTTAGCCATCAAACAGACGCTATATCGTAGTGGTGCTAATTCTGAAATTGTGCAAATTTTGGCTGAAGCGGCTCGAAATGGAAAAGAGGTTATTGCAGTCATTGAGTTACGTGCTCGCTTTGATGAAGAATCCAACATTGAAGTAGCGAACGTTTTACAAGAGGCTGGGGCAGTCGTTGTTTATGGCATAGTCGGTTATAAAACTCACGCCAAAATGATTATGGTGGTACGCCGTGAAAATAATAAATTGGTGCGTTACGTTCATTTAGGAACAGGTAACTACCATGCGATGAATGCTCGAATTTATACAGATTATGGTCTCCTGACCACAGATAAAGATCTGTGTGAAGACGTACACCGTATATTCCAAGAATTGACCGGTATGGGCAAAATGGCGAAATTGAAAAAGCTATTACATGCACCATTTACCTTACATGCTCAGCTCATTAACTTTATTGATGAAGAAATTGCCAATGCTAAAGCAGGACGTAAAGCTCAAATCATTGTTAAGGTGAATGCGTTAACCGAAGTTCAGTTAATCAATAAATTGTACGAAGCTTCTCAGGCGGGTGTTCAGATTGACCTGATTATCCGTTCGATTTGTTGTTTACGTCCGGGTTTGCCTAACTTATCAGAGAATATTCGAGTGCGTTCAATTGTAGGACGTTTCCTTGAGCATACTCGCGTTTATTACTTTAGTAATAATGGTGATGCACGTATTTATTGTTCAAGTGCAGACTGGATGGACCGTAATTTATTTAATCGTGTTGAAGCGTGTTTCCCTGTTGAAGACCCTGCGTTGAAAAAACGTATTTATCAACAAGGTTTAGTGAACTACTTACAAGATAATCAACAAGCATGGCTGTTACAAGGTGACGGTACTTGGATCCGTGCTGAGCCAGCTGAGGGTGAAAAGTTGCATAATGCTCAAAGGGCATTATTGGAAATCATTAAATAATGAACTCTCAAGATTAAATAAAAGCCGACATTTTGTCGGCTTTTTTAATTAACTGAAATTCAAAGTAATTTAGTTAGTTTTTCTAAATGGTTGCTGGATAAACGATAATAATTTGAAGCACTGCAATATGTTTTTAAAATATGTGATTTTTTACATAAAACATTGAATTTTAAAAATATACAAATCACAAAAAATCTACTTTAATACGGCGCATTAAATATACTTAACTTTGGTAAATGAATAAGATGCAATGCTTTATTAGAAGTTTACTTATTAAAATACTTTTGGGGATAATGCCAGTGACCGCCTATGCAGATCAGAAGTGTTATGGGAATATCATCGTATTTCAAAGATTTGATGATCAAGCGATGTATCCTTATTTTGTAAATCCTTCTAATGATAAAGCGAAAAAAGGTGGGGAGAAAAATAAAACAATAGTCATCCAGAAAAGAAAACAGAAACAATATGAGTTATTAGCCCAAAAGAAAATTGAAGATGTTCACACAAAGAAAGTAGAAGAAAAGAAAAATTTTGACAATAAAAAGCAACTTGATGCAGCTATCGCTAAAGAAATTCTGGAAAATGGTGAAAAGAAATGGATGGTACAAGTTGCATTGGCGGCTAATCAAAATAAGGCAAGTACAGTTCAGTCGCAGTTAGAAGCGAAGGGTTATAAGGTTGTAACCAGCGCAACCACTAAAGGAATACGAGTCATGGTAGATCCTGCAAATGACTATGCCATAGCACAAATTATTAGAGAAAAAATTATCGCTGATAATAGTTTGAATATGCCATCTGCTTGGGTGTTTAAGTGGGCATCTTTAACACCACAGTAAAATAAAAAGGAGTCCGAAGACTCCTTTTTTTATACATGTATTCTTGTCGTAATTTTCTGCATAATTTGCAGTAATACATCGAACTCACTTTGCAATGGTGTACTTTTACGAGTCACTAGCGCTAAAGTACGGCTCGGTGCATCTTCAATTGGTTTTGCAGTAATCTGATCATTAAACTTGATCATACTATTTTCAATTGCAATTTCTGGTAAAAGCGTAAAGCCTAAATCAGAAGAAACCATTTCAACTAATGTTGGTAAAGAGCTTGCTTTTAAACGGTTGTCGTTTTTACGCTCACCGATAGGGCACGCACTCAAAACGTGGTCACGTAAACAGTGGCCTTCCTCAAGCAAGATTAGTCTTGATAAATCAAGATCATCTAGAGAGTTTGCTTGAAGAGCATTCGTATCTTGTTTACTACATACAAGGTACAAATTTTCTTTCGAAATTTCAGCGACTTTTAGACCTCTGGTGTCAAACGGTAGAGCAAGAACGATCATGTCTAGATTACCGTGTTCTAGACGCTCTACAATTTTTTCACTTTGTGCTTCATGCAAATGTAGCTGAATTTTAGGTAGCTGCTGATGCACTTCATTAAGTAAGCGTGTCAGGATAAAAGGTGCAATGGTTGGAATAACACCCAAATGCAAATCACCTGTTAACGGCTCACTCATTTCACGGCTCAAACGCATTAAATCTTGAGCATCTGCTAGTAGTACACGGGCACGAGCAACGACTTGTTCACCTAAAGGTGTTAAACGCACATTCTGACGATCACGTTCTACCAGAACGCCACCTAATAACCGTTCAAGCTCCATAATGCCGCCTGATAACGTCGATTGAGTGACAAAAGAGCGGCGTGCTGCTTCAGTAAAATGCAAAGTTTCCGACAACGTAACTAAATATGATAGCTGTCTTAGTGAGGGTAATGCAGCCATAGTGTCCTAGTCTGATGATTTAAAATGATGCGCAAATAAACCGCTAAGCTGTGGAATAAAATGTGCAGGGATATCATGCCCCATTCCATCAATTAATTCAAACTTAGCACCGGAAATTGCTTTTGCTACAGCCTTACCGTGGCTAGGGGGAAGTAAGCGATCGCGAGAGCCATGTAAGACTAAAGCGGATTGCTTAATTTCACGGTCCAGTTGTAGTAAGGAGCCTGTACATAATATTGCTAAAAACTGCTGAAGTACACCAGCAGGATAGTAGCTACGTTGATAAAGCTTACGCGCAGTTTGTATTGCTTCAATCTGGTTGATATAACCAGGTGAACCAATCAGTTGAAATAGTTTTAAACTATGATTAACAATCCCTTCTTCGTCACGTGACTCGGGTTTGCCAATTAAACTCAAAAGTTGTTTCGGAAAAGGTGGTGGTAAAAAAGGCTGGTTATTGCTTGTAAACATGAGCCCTAATTTCTCAACCTTTTCTGGATATTTTGCTGCAAGAATTTGAGCAATCATCCCACCCATTGATGCGCCAATCACATGCGCTTTGTTCACGCCTAAACGATCAATGAGCATAGATACATCGTCTGCCATATCATGCAGAGTATAGGGCGCACCCTGATTAGTTAGCCCCAGTGCAAAGCGGCCCATCAATTTAACAGTATTTAACCGTTTACCTTCATGACGTACTTTTGAAGAAAGGCCAATATCACGGTTATCAAAACGAATAACACGAAATCCTTGATCAATCAGCGATTTACAGAAGAAATCTGGCCAAAAAAGCATTTGAGCACCAAGGCCCATAATCAGCAAAATGGTTGGATGTTCTGGTTTTCCACCTACTTCTACATGTAATTCAATTCCATTGCCTAAGTTGACTTTGGTTTCTTGCATGAAAGATGTGTAAGGTGAAATGTTAAACTGTAAGGCGCTATTCATGTTATTCATTCCTTAAAGGAATACTCTCCAAGTGAGTACTCCTGATACAAACCTTATGCTTGGGCTGGAATAAGATCTGGGACAAGCTTTGTCAAAGTTAAGCGTTGTTTACTTGCGGTTGCACCTAGCAATACAAAACCACGCAATGTTCCTTCATTGTCAATTGCTTTGGCAAGCATACCATCGTCGAACTCTTCTGTTTCCCAGTTCACTTCTACATCAACCGGAGCTGGCAAAACGGTAAGTGGAGCAGCTGGAGTTTTTACTGCAACTGGCATAGCAGGGTAGTGCACAGCAGTTTGTTGCCCACTGAGTGTTTTTGCGAGGGCACGAGCCTGTTGCATAATAGGCATTACATATGGGAGTAAAGTACCGTTTACCTCTGCGCAATCCCCGATTGCATAAATGTCTGCTTGATTTGTTTCTAGTAAACTATTGGTAATAATTCCACGGCTCGTTTGAATATCTGCACTTTGAGCAACTGAAATATTTGGCTGTAGGCCAATCGCAGAAAGAACAATGTCCGCAACCAATGTTTGTCCGTTTGCGAGTGTTATCGCATAATCTTCGCCATTATTAATTTTGCTAACTTTTTCAACGGTTGTTCCTAGGGCAAATTTTACTCCAGCTTCCTCAAGATTTTGCTGGAAAGCAGAAGCAATATGTGATGGAAGTAAACGACCTAATGGTTGCGGTGCTAAATCAATGACAGTGATGTCATATTCACTATGAAGTAAGTCATTGGCAAACTCGCAACCAATTAAACCTGCACCCAAAATAACAACACGTTTATCTTTACGCTGAGCTAGATTTTCACGAAAAGCGCGGTAATCAATGAGTGAGTTCACAACATGAATGTCATCGCTACCATCACCTGCAATTGCAAGGCGAATTGGGTTAGCACCCACGGCTAAAATCAATTTTGAATAGGGTTGTTGTGAAGTTACACCATCTTTTTCAAGAACAAGCTCATGGCGTTCAGCTAAAATTTCTTTCACAAAGGTAAAAGGCTCAATACGCATATTGAGTTGAGTACCCATTTTTGTCGCATCGCCTAAAGGAATTTGTTCAGGTGCTTTTTTACCTGCAAATGCATTTGATAATGTTGGCTTTGCATAGTTCACTGCATCATCCGCACAAATCATCACAAGTTCTTGCTCTGGGCTAAGCTTACGGAACTCACGTGCTAAGGTATAACCCGCCATGCCTGATCCGATAATGACGATAGGATGCATTTTTTTCTCCAGAGTTAGAATTATTTATTTAATACGGTGATTAGTAATATTCGTAAAAAAGACCATGTCGATCATGGCCTTTTACTTTACGTTCTTAGATTTCGATCATTTCGAAGTCAGCTTTTGAAACGCCGCAATCAGGGCAAGTCCAGTCATCTGGAATATCTTCCCATTTTGTTCCAGCTGCAATGCCGTCTTGTGGCCAACCTTCCGCTTCGTCATAAATCCATCCACAAACGATACATTGATATTTTTTCATGAGACTCTCCGCACTGATAAGTTTGCTCAAAGCTGCCTTTCAGTAAAACTATTCCATCTATTAATAATGTAACTACGATCCGGTCAATAATAACCAATGTGCCTTTGATCGGATATCAAATTTTTACGCAGTTCTACATTCAAAGTAAAGTAAATAACGGAGTTTAATCATTCGTAAGCAAAGATGAATGGCAGGTTAGGACAAATAAGTGGTTATTTAGGCAAAACTTCGCCATAAACTAATAATAACTAATGCATTCTTAAAATTAATTTTATTGATGAAAATATCTTGAAATAAAGAGCATCTCATAATTTAAAAGATTCATCTCATACGAAAGCTAAATAACAACAAACTATGATGCGACAGAATGTCATTATTAAAACCCAAAATTAAAATTTGCTGTCATTAAGACGGTATAAATCAGGGAAGTGAAATATGGAAAATTTAGTATATGAAGTAGAAATTGAGGCGCCTATAGAAAAAGTATGGGACATACTTTGGAATAGCGAGACATATAACGCTTGGACGAAATTCTTTGCACCGGATTCTTCCATGCGTACCGACTGGCAAATAGGTGGTAAAACTTATTTTCTTGACGGTGAAGGAAATGGCATGGTTTCAACGATTGAACAAATGCAAAAACCGGAAATATTAATTTTTAAACATTTAGGAATGATTAAGGAGGGTAAGGAAGATTTAGAAAGTGAAGAGGTTAAAGGGTGGAGTGGTTCCTTAGAAAAATATTTTCTAACCCAAAAAGATAATATCACCACTTTAAAAGTTGAATTGGCCACCTTACCTGAATATATGGGTATGTTGAAAAGTGGCTTTGTTCAAGGTTTTGAGGTGGTTAAAAAAATGGCAGAAGCAAAATAGAGCTTCGCTTATTTACGCATAAAACCGATTTTTAATAATCAAACTATATAAATCTAAGCCAAATATTTTTTATAAATTTTCATAATGAGATCATTAAGTCGTGAAGGATAGGCCAAGCGATGATGTCCACCTTCAAAAGTTTCGATGTTCATGTAGGGGGCAAGTTTTTCTTGAACCTGATACATATCAAGTTGCTCATCTCCTAACTCTAAATAAGCCATTTTAGGGTTAGAGAGAGTGAGTTCATCTTCAGAAAGTTGAGGATAGTCAGTCCGAAAGTTAGGTGTAAGACTTGGATTCGCCACAATAACAGCTAATTTATGTTGAGCAGCAGTTTTTAGCGCCCAATAGCCTCCAATGCTATGGCCCACCAACAAATCTGGTTTGATCGTCTGAATAACCTGATGGTAAAAGTACTCAACAGATGCATAACTTAAGTTACGATAATCGACGTCAATACAAAATTTTTCAGGATGTAAAATGGCATGGAACTTTGTCGATTCACGCGAAGAATCCAAGCCATGTAAAAATAGAATTTTCATTATTTACGACACAATCTCATTGATAAAATAAAAGGTAAATAGGGCCTTTTGAATATCGAGGTTATTTGGATTTTTTTATATTTTACTAAATGCTTTAAAAAATGATCTTAGCGATTGGTCTAAGTCATTTTGCCTTTAAAAAGTATTGTTCGGGTCTATAAAATTGTCTTTTTTCATTTTTGTTTGATTGAAATCATTCGAAAAACTCCTGCAATCTGTTAAGATATAGCACTTAATTTTTACTTAATCGAGGCAGAGATGACGCAACAAAACGATCAATCGACTTCTGAACCAACTATTTCCGAAAACGATTTAATTGCACAGCGTCATGCCAAATTAAAGCAAATCCAAGATATTGCGAAGGAAACTGGAAAGAGTCCTTGGCCGAATACGTTTAAGCGTGAACACTACGCTGCTGATCTACAAGAACAATTTAAAGATCAGTCGAAAGAACAAATTGAAAGCGCTGAGCATGTCTATGTAAAAATTGCTGGTCGTGTCATGTTAAACCGTGGATCTTTCATGGTTATTCAAGATATGACAGGTCGTATTCAGTTATATGTTGACCGTAAAGGTTTACCAAAAGATATCCTCGAGACCATTAAAGGTTTAGATCTTGGTGACATTATTGCTGCCGAAGGTTATATCGGGCGCTCAGGAAAAGGTGACTTATATGTTCACCTAGAAGGTTTTGAGCTTTTAACGAAATCACTTCGCCCGCTACCAGATAAATTCCATGGTTTAAATGACACAGAAGTTAAGTATCGTAAACGTTACCTTGACTTAATTGTGAATGAAGAAACACGTAAAACTTTTGAAATCCGCGCTAAAGTCGTTGCTGGAATTCGAGCATTTTTAAACAATGAACGTTTCATGGAAGTTGAAACGCCAATGATGCATGTGATTCCGGGTGGTGCGTCTGCACGTCCATTCGAAACACATCATAATGCTTTGGATATGCCTTTATTCTTGCGTATTGCACCTGAACTTTATTTGAAGCGTTTGGTTGTTGGTGGTTTTGAACGTGTGTTTGAAATTAACCGTAACTTCCGTAACGAAGGTGTTTCAACACGTCATAACCCTGAATTTACGATGATCGAGTTTTATCAAGCTTACGCTGACTATAAAGACTTGATGGCATTAACTGAAAATATGATTGAAAAGTTGGCCTTGGATATTTTAGGTACAACTGATGTGCCTTACCAAGGTGAAGTGTTTAGCTTCAAAGGGCCATACAAGAAAATCTCTATGTTTGATGCGATTTTAGAGAATAACCCACAGTTTACGCCAGAAAATGTTGGCGACCGTGAGTTTCTTGCTCAATTTATTCGTGAAGAATTAAAAGAACAAGTTAAGCCTGGTTTTGGTTTAGGTAAGCTTCAAACTATCGTATTTGAAGAAACAGTTGAAACTAAACTACGTCAGCCAACATTTATTACTGAATATCCAGCTGAAACATCTCCACTCGCTCGCCGTAATGATGATAATCCACATGTTACTGATCGTTTTGAGTTTTTTATCGGCGGTCGTGAATTGGCAAATGGTTTCAGCGAGTTAAACGATCCAATTGATCAGGCTGAGCGTTTCCAAGCCCAAGTTGCAGAGAAAGATGCTGGTGATGACGAAGCAATGCATTACGATGCAGAGTTTGTTGAAGCGCTTGAATATGGTTTACCACCTACCGCTGGTGAAGGTATCGGTATTGACCGTTTAGTCATGTTATTTGCCGATGCACCAAGTATTCGTGATGTAATTTTATTCCCACACATGCGCCGTAAAGAAGGTTAATCTTCTAAAGGTAAAAAAAGGCAGTATTTATACTGCCTTTTTTATTACTTATATATCTCAAAAACTTACCTATCTACACTAATCTTAAGATAGCGTTAAAAAATGTAATTGCACAGTTTAACAATTGCAAAGTTGTGATAAAAAATTTAAGGTGTTGCTCATAAATAACTTTGAGAATTGGCTGGCATGTTTCTAAGAAAAACACTTTCGATTGCAATATTGGCAACTGCTTCATCCGCTATTTTTGCACAAGGTTTAGTGCTAAATAATGAGGACTTACGTACAGACTTAAATTGGTTGAATCAACAAGGTGTTATCAATATTAGCACTTCAACTTGGCCGTTAAGTGGTGATGAAATTCATCGAGCACTCTCTCGGGCAGAAGTGTCTCATCCAGCTCAACAAAAAGTTATTAATTCAGTTCTTAATGCATTAAAAGCAGATAACAATACGGTTAAAGTGGGCGCTTTTGCTGAAACTGATATTAAAAATGTTCCCCAAGCATTTGGTGATAACCAGAAATCACAATATCAAGGTTCTTTAGAGTTTAATGCAGGCGGTGAAAACTGGGATGCAAAAATTCGTGTAAATGCTGAAAAAGATCCGCAAATTGACAATGGGCAAGATGTGAATGTTGAAGGTTCATATGTTGCAGGTAAACTTTGGAATCAGTGGGTAGTTGCTGGTCAAATTCCAACATGGTGGGGTCCTGGACATGATGGAAGCTTAATTCGTGGGGATGCTAGTCGTCCAGTTTATGGTGTAACCGCACAACGTGCAGTACAAAATGCTTTTGATACAAAATGGTTATCTTGGATTGGGCCTTGGCAATATCAAGCTTTTGCTGGTCAATTAGATGACTATAAAGCAGTCCCTGACGCTAAGTTAATTGGATTACGTGTAACTGCACAACCATTGCCATATATTGAGTTAGGCGCATCGCGTGCTATTCAATGGGGTGGGGATGGACGTCCTGAAAGTTTTAGTTCTTTGTGGGATGCATTTGTCGGCAATAAAGATAATGGTGGAACTGGTGAAGCAGATCCATCAAACCAAATTGCTGGCTTCGATGGCCGCTTATTATTACAACCGCTATTCCAAGTTCCAGTTAGCATATATGGACAATATGTAGGTGAAGATGAAGCGGGTGGTTTACCTTCTAAGAAAATGTACTTAGCAGGTGTCGACTATTCATCTAGCTACAATAACTTGCCTTATCAACTTTATGCAGAATGGGCGGATACACGTACTAATGGTGATGTAAGAGGTATCTCTTATGCTCATTCAACTTATAAAGATGGTTATTACCAACATGGTTACCCATTAGGCCACGCGATGGGTGGTGATGGACAAATGTACTCAGTGGGTGGTGATATCCGCTTTGATGTAATGAACCGTTTAAGTGGTCGTGCAATGGTGGTTAAAGTTAATCAATCTAACTTGGCAATCAATAAAGCATTTCCTAAAGATGATGAAATTAAAGCGCTTGATTTAACTTGGACGCATTACCTTAAACCTGATCTTCCATTAAAAATTAATGGCTGGGTAAGTGATTCTGATCTAGAAGGTAATGATGCAGGTGCATCGATTGGGATTGAAATTCCATTAGAACGTAAAATGTTCGGTTTCTAACGATTAGATAGATCATGTTTTAGAAAAGAGAAGCTACTAATGCTTCTCTTTTTTATGGTTTTTAGAGAAATCTAAAGAGTAGAACATGATTTGCTTAAGTTGTCTGCACAAGTTACGATTGCAAAGTTGTGCAAGTGAATCAGCATATTATATGTATATGATGAAATCGAATATCAATATGAAAAAACAAGCAAAAGGAATCGGTTTTAAATCACTATAATGCATAACTAATGCTATAAGCCATATAAAGGCTTGTGGTTGGATTATTTATTACGAAAAATTGGAGTTGTTATGGCACTCGTTCCTCCACATGGTCTTCTACGTAGTGGTTTAATACCACTTCTAGATTTTATGGGCAAAATGGATAGAGAAGGACGTGTTCATGACTGAATCAAGACTCACACATCTCAAGCAACTTGAAGCTGAAAGCATTCATATTATCCGTGAAGTTGCTGCTGAATTTGAAAATCCGGTCATGCTTTACTCAATTGGTAAAGACTCTGCGGTAATGCTTCATCTTGCGTTAAAAGCGTTTTACCCAGCTAAACTTCCATTCCCATTATTACATGTAGATACTGGGTGGAAATTTAAAGAAATGATTTCATTTCGCGATAACATGGCAAAAACGCATGGCTTTGATTTAATCGTTCATCAGAACAAAGAAGGTCGCGAAGCTGGAATCAATCCATTTGATCACGGTAGCTCAAAATACACAGATATTATGAAAACCCAAGCTTTGAAACAGGCTTTGGATAAATATCAATTTGATGCTGCTTTTGGTGGTGCACGCCGTGATGAAGAAAAATCACGTGCGAAAGAGCGTGTTTATTCATTCCGTGATAGTAAACACCGTTGGGATCCGAAAAACCAGCGTCCTGAACTTTGGAATCTTTATAATGGTAAAGTGAACAAAGGTGAAAGTATTCGTGTATTCCCTTTATCTAACTGGACTGAGTTGGATATCTGGCAATATATCTATTTAGAAAATATTCAAATTGTTCCTCTTTATTTCTCTGCTGTTCGTCCGGTAGTAGAGCGTAGCGGTACGTTAATCATGGTTGATGATGAGCGTATGCGTTTAAAAGAAGGTGAAGTTCCACAGATGAAGTCTGTACGTTTCCGTACGCTTGGCTGTTATCCATTAACTGGTGCAGTTGAGTCTGAAGCAGATACGTTACCTGAAATTATCCAAGAGATGCTTTTAGCCACTAGTTCTGAGCGTCAAGGTCGTATGATTGACCATGATGAAGCGGGCTCAATGGAAAAGAAAAAGCAAGAAGGCTATTTCTAAGACAATTTCTAAATTTGTGGAGTTTGAGCAATGTCTCATCAATCAGAATTAATCAGTCAAGATATCTTGGCCTATTTGAAGCAACATGAACAAAAAGATCTTCTGCGCTTTTTGACTTGCGGTAACGTAGATGATGGTAAAAGTACTTTAATTGGACGTTTACTTTACGACTCAAAATTGATTTATGAAGATCAATTACAAGCTGTAACGCGTGACAGTAAAAAAGTAGGAACCACGGGCGATGCACCAGACTTGGCATTACTTGTAGATGGCTTACAAGCTGAGCGTGAGCAGGGTATTACCATTGATGTGGCTTACCGCTATTTTTCAACGGAAAAGCGTAAATTTATTATTGCCGATACACCGGGACATGAACAATACACCCGTAACATGGCAACAGGTGCATCAACAGCTGATCTTGCAATTATCTTGATCGATGCGCGTTATGGCGTGCAAACTCAAACACGTCGTCATACGTTTATTGCAAGTTTACTTGGTATTAAAAATATTGTTGTTGCCATTAATAAAATGGATTTAGTTGAGTTCTCTGAAGAGCGTTTTAACGAAATTCAGGTTGAATATGATGCTTTCGTAAACCAATTAGGTGATCGTCGTCCAGCCAATATTCAGTTTGTACCGATTTCTGCTTTAAATGGCGATAACGTGGTAAATGCTTCTCAGCATACAGCTTGGTACAAGGGTCAAACCTTGATGAGCATTCTTGAATCTGTGGAAATTAGTCGCGAATCAAACAAACACGAATTCCGTTTCCCTGTTCAATATGTGAACCGTCCAAACCTAGATTTCCGTGGTTTTGCTGGTACTGTTGCTTTAGGTGAAATCAACGTTGGTGATGAGATTGTCGCATTACCATCAGGTAAGCGTTCAACAGTTAAAGAAATCGTTACTTTTGATGGAAATCTAGATCAAGCTGTTGCGGGTCAAGCTGTTACATTAACGTTGAATGATGAAATTGATATTAGCCGTGGTAACGTTTTGGTACGTGCTGGCGAGCAACCATTAATTTCACGTAGTGTTCGTGCTTCAGTGGTGTGGATGAATGAACATCCACTGGTGAAGGGTAAGTTGTACAACGTTAAAATTGGTACACAGACTGTTCCTGCCAAAGTGACTAACATTCACTATCGTGTGAATGTGAATACGCTTGAGCATACTCAGGTTGAAGAGCTTGAATTAAATGCAATTGCAGACGTTGTTGTTGAGTTTGATGCGCCAGTCGTATTTGACCAGTATCAAGATTCACGATACACAGGTTCATTTATTTTCATTGATCGTTTAAGCAATGTAACGGTTGGTGCGGGTATGGTTGAGTCTGCCGTAGAGTGGACTGCGCATAGTAATCCTGTTACTGCTGAAGACCGTGCTGCACGTTTGGGCCAAAAACCTGCGGTGATTGGGATTTCTGCACAGTTAATCGAGAAAGCTCAAGTTTTAGAAAGCTTATTGATCCAACAAGGTGTAGTTGCGATTGCAAAAGCTAACTTAACTGCTGAACAAATTACTTTATTGCGTGAGACAGGTGTTGTGGTTATCACTACGGCTGTGGATGGTACAGATACAGAAGTTACTGCTGAAACCGTTGAAGAGGCAGCTGAAAAAGTTGTGGAATTAGTCCGTCTTTAATAGGCTGAATTGATTTTGAAAAAACCCGCGTAAGCGGGTTTTTTTTATTGGGTTTAGAAAATACTTTGAGTTTTTAAAGTTAAATATTCTCTTAAATCTTTAGGATAGCTCTGAATCATCTTTAAAAATATATCTCGATCGCCTTGATATAAGGCGCGTGTTGCTTCTTCGTAATTTGGCATATTACCCAACATGGCAGACATAAAACGGTCGATGGCTTGTTTAGCGAGCATAATATTACCTTCAGAATTTGGGTTATTTAACTCTTTATCAATTAACTTACGAATTACTGCTGATGCACTCGCACTTTGTTGATCTAACCAATCCCAATGTTTTTTCTGTAAAGTGATTTCACGAGAAATTACTCCGAGTTTAGGTCGCCCAACTTTTTTAATTTCTTCTGGTTCGGCATAACGTTGTTGAAATTCTTGTTCCGAACCAGAAAGATCAAGATCAATTTGTTGACCTGTTTGATCATTAAAAATCAAAATATTTTCCGTTGTTTTAGGACGATCTTTGAGTTTTTTTGCAAGTTCAACTAGGGAGTCACTCGCAATAAGCGTGCTTCCAGTGAAAGCCGTATAGGTGATTTTAGTATTCATTTTAGCCGTATATTTTTATCTGGGTAAAATAATATTATCAGGGTAAAATTAATTTGGCAAATAATTAAAATTATAACCAAAGAATTATTTGATTTTATGAGTGTAGTCTATGAAGTTAGGACTATAAAAATAGTCAAGATAATAGGCTATTTAAAATTTTACTCTGCTTTAGTAGTGCTTTTATGAGAGAATATGCCTTTAGTTTTATGTATAAGGACTCCTATGTTTGAGCAATCTCCTGAATCTTTAAGCGATATCGAAATTTTAGACATTTTACAGTCTATGAAAAAAGATAAGCTGGATACGGAAGCAAATGAGATTATCCGTAATGGGGGGAAAGCTGGGCGTCAAGAAGCACATAAACAGGCTTTAGTTGCATTGAGTGCAAACTTTGAAGAAAAGTTTGTAGAAGCTGCTACGCTGGCATTGGGCTTGAATTCAGGTCAGGCGAAAAAGATTCGTTATAAAAAAGACCGTATCCGTATTTTTAAAGCACGTGGTATTGATTATTTAGCTATTGATGGTGCAGAAACCGCTCAGGTTTTAGCTCAAGTTGCTCAAGCGATTAGTCGTGAAGATGCGATCGTGACTGAAGGTCTACACAATATTTTTCCATTTTGGAAAGAAGGTTGGCCAATGGTGCAATTCGATAATGCCTATAAAATTTTAGAAGAAGACATTACATTGCATTTTCACATTGTGTTAGATCACTTAATTAAATATGTAGAGAAATAAAAAAAAGCCCCTTAAGGGGCTTTTTTTTATTGCGAAAGAATAATTAGAGTGAACTGAAAAGTGGGAAAACCCCAATGACTAAAGCAGTTCCCATCAATACCAGACAAGTTATAAATGCCCACTTTAAAGTGAACTTTTGATGGTCGGCAAAATCGACTTTAGCAAGACCACATAACAAATAGGTAGATGGAACAAGTGGTGAAAGTAAGTGTACAGGTTGACCTACAATCGAAGCACGAGCAATCGCTTCTGCACTAATACCATAATGTGAAGCAGCTTCAGCAAGAATTGGTAAAACACCATAGAAGAAAGCATCATTTGACATAAAGAATGTCAATGGCATACTCACTAAAGCAGTGATTGGTGCAAGATATGGACCCATGCTTGGAGGAATCATTGCGACGAACTCTTTAGACATCGCCTCAACCATACCTGTACCAGATAAAATTCCTGTGAAAATACCTGCTGCAAAAATTAAGCCCACAACAGCTAAGACACTATCTGCATGCATTGCAATGCGCTTTTTCTGCATATCAACATCAGGGTAGTTAATGAGCATTGCGATACAGAACGCTATCATGAACAACACAGACATAGGCAAAATGCCTTTGATCAAAGCAATCATAAGAATGATTGTGAGCACCATATTTACTTTGCGTAAATGTGGACGAGTCGCTTCAGGATCTTTCGATACGGTAATATTGTCGCCATGGTGAGTTTCAAGCTCAATAACGCCTAAACGTTTTTGCTCGTAACGACCATATAAGTACGCCAAGAAAAATAACCAACCAATACTAATGACCATAGGGATAATCATTGGTACGAAAATGTGGCTTGGGTCAATTTGCAGGGCGCTTGCAGCACGAGCTGTAGGGCCGCCCCATGGTGTTAGGTTCATTACACCACTACATAACAGCATCAGTGCAGTCATGATGAGTGTATTCATTCCTAAGCGTTGATAAAGTGGCAACATTGCAGCCACACAAATCATATACGTTGTTGAGCCATCACCGTCTAAAGAAACCATTGTGGTTAAGAACACGGTTCCCATGGTGATTTTTAAGGGATCACCTTTAACCTTTTTCAAAATCCATTTAACTGGTGGATCGAAAAGACCAGCATCGATCATTAAGGCAAAATATAAAATTGCAAATAAAAGCATTACGCCAGTTGGCGCTAATTTTTTGATGCCTTCCAGCATCATCTCACTGAGACCTTTGAGTTCAATGTGACTCAAACTTTCAAAGTAGTGACCTAGGCCCCAAGCAATAATAGAAAAAATAAATGGGATAAGAATTAAAGCAATAATAGGGCTTAAACGTTTGGACATGATTAAGTACATGAAGCACAAAATCATGCCAACACCAAGTAATGTCAGCATACAATCAATCCTTTGCCTATAGTTTTACTGAACAAGTTTATTCAAAACTCTGACCTTGGTTATTCTTATTAATTTTTATTAAAAAGACAAATAATATATTTAGTTTATTTGGTTAATATATATTCAGTTGGATGGGTATATTTGGACGAAATACTGAACATATATATTAAGATTATAGTAAGCATATAATAAATGTAATTCATTATAATGGATTATAAAGGTTTTATAAAAATAAAAATTATATGATATTTTTTTAAATTATATGTGGTTTGATGGTTGAAATGAGAAGAAGAACCATTTAAAGACTTGCTTTGAGCTAAGTTACATAAGTTTGATGGCAATGTAAATGGGGATCTAATCGCTTCATGTTAATTGCGATATATAGATTATTCTATTATTTTTCAGTATTTAAGATTTAATGTAAGTGATAATTTAAATAATATTATTTTTAGATTAAAAGAGCAAATTGAATTTATGAATCTAAAATAATTATTACATATATTTGAAAAATTTATTTAGATTAAAAAATACCCCACATAAAATTGTGAGGTATTTAAATTAATATAAATCAGTTTTCATCAATTGATGAATGTACTTCGCTTTGTTCTAAAATTCGAGTTACAAGGAGTTGGTCAATTTTAAAATTATCGACATCGACTACTTCAAACTTGTATCCACCGAATTCCACAAAATCTGCTGGGCGTGGAATTTTGCGTAGGCGGTACATCATGAAGCCTGCTAATGTTTCATAATTTTCTTCATCAGGCATTTCATCAATTTCAAGTGCGTGTCTTAGGTCATCAATTGGTGTGCTGCCATCAATTAACCACGAGTTATTATCACGTTTAATGATTTGTTGATCTTCTTCAATTGGGGTTACCCAGTCGCCCATAACAGTAATCATAATATCGCTTAAGGTAATAACCCCCACAACAAGCGCATATTCATTTATAACAACCGCAAACTTTTCTTTGGTAGAGCGGAAGCGATCAAGTAATTCTGATAGGGTTAAGGTGTCCGGAATCATCAGGACAGTACGAATGGTTGTTTCATTCAATTGCGTTGGAGATTGATTATTTAAAATACGAACAAGAAAGTCTTTGGCGTCGACGTAACCAATGACCTGATCAATATTTTCATTACATACCAAAAATTTTGAATAAGGATACTCTGCTAATTTTTGACGAATGCTATCTTCATGTTCATTTAAGGTGAAATAAACAACATTTTCACGTGTTGTCATGCTGGAAGGTACGTTGCGTTCTTCTAATTCAAAAACATTCTCAATAAAGTGATGTTCTTGTTTTTGCAGTACGCCTGCTTGTGCACCTGCATCCATTACTGCTGAAATATCATCAAAAGTAATGTTGTCTTCTCGCGTTGTATTCACTTTAAATAAACGGAATAGCAGATTGGCAATTGCGTTAATTCCCCAAGCTAAAGGTTTACAAACCTTAATAAAAACCTGAATTGGATTAATAACACTAATTGCAATTTTTTCAGGGGCAATCATAGCCAAACGTTTTGGCATAAGATCGGCAAATAAAATAAAGAGTGATGTCACTAAAGTAAAGGATAGGGCAAAACCAATGGTTTGTGTCCAAGGACCTGCGTAGAAACGGTCAACTAAAGTCACGAAATAAGGACGAAAAGCAGCTTCACCCAAAATACCGCCTAAAATCGCAACTGCATTCAGGCCAATTTGAGAGGCTGCAAAAAAGTCAGCAGATTGTTCTTGTAAATCTAGTACTTGTTGAGCGCGTTCTTCACCAGCTTCGGCTAGAATTTTTAGCTTAACTTTTCTGGCACCAGCGAGTGCAATTTCAGTTAAAGATAAAAAGCCTGCCCCGATGATAAGCAGTACGATGATAATGATATTTTGAAAGAGACTCACAAATCACCTGATATTCATCATTATTATGACTATGTTTTAACATAAAAAAGCGCTGAGGTAATCAGATTGATTGCTCAGCGCCTGAAATCGACAATTAAATTAAAATTTATTTAATAGTGAGAAAATTGTGAATTATTGGTTAGAAATTCACGGTTTTCCTCTTCAATCATTTGACGAGCAACAAATAAGATAAGTTGGCGCAACCAGCGATGAGCAGGGTGATGATGTAACAACGGGCACCAAGCCATTTTAAGTTCGAACTCTGGAATATAAAAAGGAGGATCCTTTATAACCAGTTTAGGGTTCTGTGTTTGTAGACGTGCCATCCGTGTTGGTAATGTGGCAATAAGGTCTACGTTTTGAGCAAGTAAAGCTGGCATTTGGTAGTGGCGAGTAAATACAGAAATTTTACGACGTTGACCAATACGTTCTAATGCCTGATCAATCCAGCCTAAACCACCTTGTTTATCAGGGTTTACGCCAAAACCGACACCCATACCTGTTTTAGAAACCCAGATATGTTGTGCATCTAAATAGCTTTTTAAATTTAAATGAGTTACAGCAGGGTGTTTGTCGTTAAGAATACAACTGAAACTATCACGCCAAACTAAAACCTGATGGAAACTTTGCGGTATTTCATTAAATCTATTAATTGCGAGATCAACTTTACCTTGTTCCATGTCTCTATAAGACACATCACTTGGTGTAAGAAAATCAAGAACAACGTTTGGAGCTTCAGAGCGGAGCGCTTTAACAAGACGAGGAACTAAAGTTGCCTCGGCATAGTCCGATGTCATAATGCGGAAAACGCGATTGCTGGTATAAGGGCGGAATTCGGTACGGGGTTCCAAAATCATGGAGAGATCAGCAAGCGCATCACGAATACGAGGTTGTAATTCAAGAGCACGTTCTGTTGGAGTCATCCCTTCAGAAGAACGGATAAGAAGAGGGTCATTAAATAAATTACGTAAGCGACGTAAAATATTACTCATTGCAGGCTGAGTTACCCCAAGCTGTTCGGCCGCGCGCGTAACATTTTTTTCACGAAGAAGTACATCAAGATATATTAATAGATTAAGATCTACTCGCTCCAGATTCATAAAAAAAATACCGAAAATAAAACCCTGAAATTGTTTCAAATTATGCCATATCTAATAACTATTGTGTGAAAAAATGATGAGAAAAACGACATTTTTTGTAGGAATTAAGTAGGGGTAAAAAGTACTTCAAAGGCTCGATTTTATTGTCTTTGCTACATTTTTAAGTATGAAGGTGACAAATAGAATATATTTATATATAACTTATTACTTTCTAGCATGGAAATTGACTTTTTACATTGGCAAAAATAGCCTAATTTACAATTGACTTTTAAGGTTAAAAATGGGTGGAAAAACTTCAAAAATTGTATAAAAATAAGACTTACTAAGTTTTTAGAATAAAACTCTATACTCCTTTAGAATAATTTTATTTTTATAAACAAAGTGTTAATGTTTTTGGTTTTATCTATAATATCGACTTATCGGTACATTTTTTAAATAAATACTGAAGATTAATAAAGGATATTGGATTAATTGATTGGCTAAGTCTAAGCTGTGTTCATGAAGAAGCAGCTGGTGTCATAAGAAATTTAAGTACATGACTCTAGGCTTCAATCGATGAAATCCTAAAATGAATACAGGACAATATCATGACTACATATCAAACAGCGATTGATGCAATCCGCGAACTAAAAGCAAAATTCGGTAGCACTTGGCGCGATATTAGCCCAGAAGATGCTGCACGTATGCAAATGCAAAACCAATTCAAAACTGGTTTAGACATTGCTAAATATACAGCTGCGATTATGCGTCGTGATATGGCTGCTTATGATGCTGACTCTAGCAAATACACTCAATCATTAGGTTGCTGGCACGGTTTTATTGCGCAACAAAAAATGATTGCGAACAAAAAATACTTCGGTACTACTGAGCGTCGCTATATCTACCTTTCTGGTTGGATGGTTGCTGCTCTTCGTTCAGAATTTGGTCCACTTCCTGACCAATCTATGCACGAAAAAACTTCAGTACCTGCGTTGATCGAAGAAATCTATACTTTCTTACGTCAAGCTGATGCAAAAGAATTAAACGATTTATTCCGTGCGCTTAAAAAAGCAAACGAAGCTGGTGATACTGCTAAAGCTGCTGAAATCACTGCTCAAATCGACGGTTTCCAAACTCACATTGTGCCAATTATTGCTGACATCGATGCTGGTTTCGGTAACGAAGAAGCGACTTACTTGCTTGCTCGTAAAATGATCGAAGCTGGTGCTTGTGCGCTTCAAATCGAAAACCAAGTATCTGATGCTAAACAATGTGGTCACCAAGCTGGTAAAGTAACTGTTCCACATGAAGATTTCATCTCTAAAATCCATGCATTACGTTATGCATTCTTAGAAATGGGTCTTGATGACGGTATCATCGTTGCGCGTACTGACTCTGAAGGCGCTGACTTGACTCAAAAAATCCCAGTGGTTAAAGAGCCAGGTGACATTGCTTCTCAATACATCGGTTTCTTAGACACTGTTGAAATTGACATTGCTGATGCTCAAGAAGACGAAATCTTGATCAAACGTGATGGTAAATTACACCGTCCTAAGCGTTTACCTTCTGGTTTATATCAGTTCCGTGCTGACACTCAAATTGACCGTGTTGTACTTGACTGTGTATCTAGCCTTCAAAATGGTGCTGACCTTCTTTGGATCGAAACTGCGACTCCAAACGTAGAAGAAATCGCTCACATGGTTAACCGTGTTAAAGAAGTTGTTCCAAATGCGAAGCTTGTTTATAACAACAGCCCATCATTCAACTGGACTTTAAACTTCCGTCAACAAGCTTACGATCGTTGGGTTGCTGAAGGTAAAGACGTTTCTGCTTACGACCGTGCTAAATTAATGAGCGCTGAGTATGATGCTACTGAATTAGCTGCTGATGCAGACGCTAAGATCCGTACATTCCAAGCAGATGCTTCTCGTGAAGCGGGTGTGTTCCATCACTTGATCACACTTCCGACTTACCATACTGCTGCTCTTTCTACACATGAGCTTGCACAAGGTTACTTCGGTTCTGAAGGTATGTTGGCTTATGTTGCTGGCGTACAACGTAAAGAAATCCGTGGTGGTATCGCTTGTGTGAAACACCAAGCAATGGCTGGTTCTGACATCGGTGATGATCACAAAGAAATCTTCTCTGGTGACAATGCACTTAAAGCACATGATGATGCTAAAAACACAATGAACCAATTCGCTGCACACTAAGAATTGATTTCAAAAGAAAACCCGCTCAAATGAGCGGGTTTTCTTTATCATTAATAAATAATTATTTTTTCAATACATAGTGTTCAGCTAAAGAACCTTCAACTTTCTTACCTTCCATATCTAAAGCAGTTGCAGTATTTTCACCAATGAAGAATTTACGATTTTGTCCTTTGTCATCTAAGGTAATTACAGAAGTATTATCTTTGTCAAAAGTAAACGTACCACGTGTTTCAAATGGATTTTTATCACCTTTGCCAAGATAAGTTTCAGTCAATTCATAAGTTTTATCATCTTTTAACTCTAACTCAGTTTTAATGCCTTCACAGTCTGCACATGGAAGAGTGCCTTTATATGTACCGTCCCAATCTAGTGAGTTTTCAGCTGTATGAGCGGTATCTACTGCATTGTTATTAGCTTCAGTAGTTTGTGCCGGAGCAGAGGCTTGTGCTGTTGTGTCAGCTTTATTTTCATTTTTGCTACAAGCAACAAGAAGGGCACTTACAAGTGCAACTGATAATAATGTTTTTTTCATGATGATCTAAACCTCGGAAAATAAATAAAAAAGCAATAAATAGGCTATGAAATATGAGAGCTTAATAAAAGTTTAAGTATGTAATTTAATTTTAACAAAAGATAAAGTGAGTAAATTTTGAATAATTATTCAAAAGAAAATAAAAACGAGGTATTCACTAAAACGATTTAATGAATACCTTATAAATTACGGTTGCGCAGAAACTCCACCTAGAGAGTCGCATGCTGATTTATAGAGTTGGTATTGTTGCTTTAAAACCTCATCCAGCGGCATGTCGAATAATTCTTCACCATTTTTGTAGCTCTCTACGTATGAAGTTGCTTTTTCTTTGCTTACCGCTAAAGATTGCTGGTAGTAAGAATTAATCGAGCTTGTTGCAAGCTGGCTTGTCTCAACATTTTTACATTCGAAATTGTGCAGGATCTTTTCTGCACGTTTGACCTCACTAGATTGGCCAAAAATACACCCAGTTAAAAAGACAAGTGGGGTTAACACGAAAAAAAGTTTCATGGAGAGCAAGTATGGAAGCAACGGTGGGCGCTATTGTATAAACAATTCCATAAGTTACTGTGGTTTTATGTTAGACATTGATGATTTTTTAACTCATTAAAATCGAAAAATTGTATCTAATTTTATCAGTCGGCTTATTTTTATATTTGGTGCGTATTTTGCTTATAAGTTTAAGCACTTATTTTGAACATATGAACCAGAATGAATCAGGCACAACCGTTTCCAAAAAACTCTTCAGCACCATTTTGGTATGCACAACTCGAGCTCGGTTTTTGTTTTGAAAATTCACGCACCATAATGAGTCATCGAAAACATCATGGCCCTGTTAGGGTGCAAAAAATGCTCTGGCCTGAAAGAACAGGTGTATGTCATGCCATTATTGTTCATCCACCCGCAGGAATTGCAGGAGGAGATCATCTTACTTTTGAAATTGAAACCAAAGATCAAGCCCATGCAGTAGTGACTACTCCTGGAGCGGGGAAATGGTACAAAACCAATGGGAAACAAGCTTTTCAGCATATTCATTTGCATGTGAAAGATCAGTCTATTTTAGAATGGGTTCCACAAGAAACGATGCTTTTTGATGGGGCTTTAGCGCATTCAGAAACTCATATTCATCTTGATAATGCTGCAAGTTTTATTGGATGGGATATGTTGGTACTTGGGCGGCAGGCACGTGCTGAGCGCTTTGTTCAAGGGAGTTATTACAACCAGTTTAAATTGTGGCGCGAACATAAATTGTTGGTTGCAGATACTTTGTATTTTGAAGGAGAAGATCGTTGGCTTAGTTCATGTTTAGGTATGAACAATCAAGCAGTAATGGGAAGCTTTTGGGCAGCCGCTCCCGAGAAATATCGTTCATCATTTTACCTAGAACAACAGCTAGAACTCATTCGAGAATTGATGATGCGTATGCAAGCACCTGTCACATTAACATTATTGGATGATGTGGTTTCGGCCCGTTTTTTGGGAAATGATGTCCGACATTGTCATGATGCTTTTGCAGCTATACGGGCTAAATTGCGTCGATATTGGTTTGATTTAGAAGAAGAATTTCCAAGAATTTGGAAAACCTAAGTTACGTTAAATTGCGTATTTAAAAAACGATTAAAACAAGTATGCTGCTTTTGAGCACGTATTTTGCTTAAAGAATATAAATGAAATTTAGGAAAGAGATATGGAACTCAATCCAACAGAAAAAGATAAATTACTGATTTTTACAGCAGGACTGGTTGCTGAGCGGCGTAAAGCTCGGGGCTTGAAACTGAATTATCCTGAAGCTATTGCTTTTATTTCAGCAGCTTTACTTGAAGGTGCGCGGGACGGTATGACGGTCAGTGATTTAATGCATTACGGTACAACCTTATTAAAGCGCGAAGATGTGATGGATGGTGTGCCAGAAATGATTGCTGAGGTTCAGGTCGAGGCAACTTTTCCAGATGGCTCAAAATTAGTCACAGTTCATCAGCCAATCGTATAAAAGGAACGCTTATGATCCCCGGCGAAATCATTACTCCAGATGCTGATATTGAACTGAATGTTGGACGGCAAACTTTAAAAGTTGTGGTTGCCAACATTGGCGATCGGCCTATTCAGGTGGGTTCTCATTTTCATTTTTATGAAGCAAATGATGCACTACAGTTTGATCGTGAGCTAGCTAAAGGCTTTCGATTGAATATTGCAGCTGGTACAGCAATTCGTTTTGAACCGGGACAAACTCGGGAAGTTGAGCTGGTTGCTTTAGCTGGTAAGCGAGAAGTATATGGTTTCGCAGGCCGCGTCATGGGCAAGTTGGATTAGACATAACAACGATAATGAAAGAGATGAGTATTAAGTTATGAAAATGTCACGTCGTGCATATGCTGAGATGTTTGGTCCAACAGTCGGTGATCGTATTCGCTTGGCTGATACAGAGCTCTTTATTGAAGTTGAGCAAGATTTAACGATATACGGTGAAGAAGTTAAATTTGGTGGCGGAAAGGTCATTCGTGATGGGATGGGGCAATCCCAACTTTTAGCTAAAGAAGTCGCTGACACTGTCATTACCAATGCTTTAATTGTGGATTGGTGGGGAATTGTTAAAGCTGACGTGGGCTTAAAAAATGGTCGAATCTGGAAAATAGGAAAAGCTGGAAATCCCGATATTCAACCAGACATTACGATTCCTTTAGGAGCTGCAACAGAGGTTATTGCGGGTGAGGGACAAATTTTAACAGCAGGTGGTATTGATACTCATATTCACTGGATTTGTCCTCAACAAGTTGAAACGGCACTGATGTCCGGTACGACGACAATGGTTGGTGGTGGTACAGGACCGGCAGCAGGAACCTCTGCAACTACCGTGACTCCGGGACCTTGGCACATTGCTACCATGTTACAGGCCATTGATGATTTGCCGATGAATATTGGTTTATTAGGGAAAGGTAATTTAAGTTTACCAGACCCAATTCGAGAGCAAATTAAAGCTGGAGTGATTGGCTTAAAGCTGCATGAAGATTGGGGTTCAACACCAGCAGCCATTGATAACTGCTTGAGCGTGGCGGATGAGTTTGATGTGCAGGTCGCGATTCATACAGATACTTTAAATGAAAGTGGTTTTTTAGAAGAGACTCTAGCCGCATTTAAAAATCGTACGATTCATACCTACCATACCGAAGGTGCAGGTGGTGGGCATGCACCAGACATTTTAAAAGCAATTGGACAAAGTAATGTTTTGCCGTCTTCTACTAATCCAACACGACCTTATACGATTAATACCATTGATGAGCATTTAGATATGCTCATGGTTTGCCACCATTTAGACCCAGCAATTGCTGAAGATATCGCTTTTGCAGAAAGTCGTATTCGCCGTGAAACGATTGCAGCCGAAGATATTCTGCAAGACTTAGGCGCCATTGCCATGATGTCATCCGACTCTCAGGCAATGGGTCGTGTAGGGGAAGTCATTTTACGTACTTGGCAAACTGCCCACAAAATGAAAATTCAACGCGGTCCTTTAGAGGGTGATAATGAGTTTCATGATAATAATCGGGTTAAACGTTACATTGCCAAATATACGATTAACCCAGCAATTACACATGGTTTAAGTCATGAAGTTGGTTCGGTTGAAGTCGGAAAACTTGCTGATTTGGTGTTGTGGAAACCTGCCTTTTTTGGGGTGAAGCCATCTATGATTATTAAAGGTGGCATGATTGCAGCAGCACCGATGGGTGACATTAATGCTTCAATTCCAACTCCACAACCAGTGCATTATCGTCCAATGTTTGGTGCTTATCCACGTGGTGTGCACAACACTTGCATTACATTTTTATCGCAAGCAGCTATTGATGAAAAAGTTGCTGAAAAATTAAACCTTAAAAAGTTAATTAGCCCATGTAAAAACACGCGTGCGATTAGCAAAAGCGACATGAAACACAATACATATTGTCCTGTTATGCATGTACATCCCGAGACTTACGAAGTGCGTGCAGATGGTGAATTATTAACATGTGAACCTGCTGAAGTATTGCCAATGGCTCAGCGTTATTTCTTGTTTTAATGAGTTTTACAGAGGTGATTTGCCTCATTAATTTATACACATGAATGAAATAAATAAGGAGAGAAGAGCTAAATGAAAATCTATACACAACGCCTTGAACATATTTCTCCTGATCAGACATTTGAAACGGTTGAACTGACTTTTGATACCCGCCAAAAATCACGATTTCGAGCGGCTTTAGCGAGTGGCGTAGATATTGGTGCCGATTTACCACGTACTGGCATTTTGCGTAGTGGTTCATATATTGCAACTCCACAGGGCGATGTACTACGTGTTGATGCTAAACCTGAAAGATTAATGCAAGTCACTGCTGAAACTGATTTTGATTTGCTTAAAGCAGCCTACCACCTCGGTAACAGACATGTGCCATTAATGCTGACACCTACTGCTTTATATTTTGAGCCTGATCATGTGCTTGCAGAAATGGTCGAGGGCTTAGGCCTGAAAGTGACAGAGATTGATCATCCATTTGAACCCGAAAGTGGTGCTTATGCGCAGCATAGCCATGATCATCGCTTAAGCCCAATCAAAGCTTTGCACCATGTCCATTCGTAACGCGGCGCAATTACTTCAATTACTGACACTGTCTTCTACGGCGTTGCCAGTCGGAGCATATTGTTATTCACAAGGTGTAGAAACAGCCATTGATATTGGCTTAATACACGATGAAATATCGGCAATTGCTTATTTTGAAGAAGTGCTGGAGATGCTGTTAGTACGGTTTGAGCTACCAGTACTGAAACGCCTCATGCAACATTATGATGACCAAGATCAGTTTCTGGTTTGGGCAAATTTATATAGAGCAAGCCGAGAAAGTAAAGAGCTTTTAGCAGAATCTCAGCAGCTGGCATTTTCTTTAAATGCGTGGATTAGAGATGTTTTAAAAAAAACTGTTGAGGTTAAAAAGCAGTTTGGTTTTGTGCCTGTCTATGCACAGCTCTGTGGTCGACTTGAGCTTAAAGACGTTGATGTGCTCACAGCCTACACTTTTACTGTTCTAGAAAATCAGGTTCTGGCTGCGGTAAAAACCGTACCGTTAGGGCAAATGGCTGGACAAAGAATTTTATGGCATTTACATGGTTTGGTACCACAGGCGATAGAAAAAGCCTTAAACCTTAATGATGAGCAATTGAGCAGCGCTTTACCTCGTTATGCCATGCTGAGCATGAAACACGAAACACAATATTCACGGTTATTCAGATCTTAAGTTTAGGAAAAAAGGATAAAAATCATGACAGAACGTAGTCCATTACGAGTTGGAATTGGCGGACCGGTGGGTTCGGGTAAAACTGCGCTTACTCTTAATTTATGTTTAGCCTTACGTAATAAATACAACATGGCTGTGGTAACGAATGATATTTATACCAAAGAAGACTCAAATTTTTTAACTCGTAACGAAGCGATGTCGCCAGATCGTATTGTGGGTGTCGAAACAGGTGGGTGTCCACATACTGCAATTCGTGAAGATGCTTCAATTAATTTGGCTGCAATTGATGATTTATGTGAAAAGTTTGAAGGCTTGGAGCTCATTATCATTGAAAGCGGTGGTGATAATTTGGCAGCGACATTTAGTCCTGAGCTTTCTGATTTAACGTTATATGTAATTGATGTAGCTGGTGGCGAAAAAATTCCACGTAAAGGTGGGCCTGGCATTACCAAATCAGATTTACTCATTATTAATAAAACTGACCTTGCGCCAATGGTCGGTGCAAATCTTGATGTGATGGATCAAGACGCGAAACGCATGCGCGGCGAAAAACCATTCTTATTTTCAAATATGAAAACACAAGATGGTCTTGAAGAAATTATTCAATTTATCGAGAAACAAGGGCTGTTTAAAGCTTAAGGAGAGATTATGGACTTCATTAAAAAATGGGGCATAGGGCTCCTTGCATTGCTACCTACACTTGTAATGGCACACCCAGGACATGATCATCAACATTCGGGTTTTATGGCAGGCTTTATTCATCCATTTACTGGTTTAGATCATTTAGTGATGGCCTTAGCTTTCGGTGTTTTACTCTGGTCAGCAGCTAAACAATGGAAAGTTGCAGGTGTAATTACTTTGAGTGTTACCCTCATTGTTGGTTTTTTAATTGGTGCTCAAGGTTTAGTACCTGCAAATGTTGCTGAATATGGGATTGTTGCTTCTTTGATTGTTACAGCAATTGCACTATGGACAAAATCAAATCGTGTTTTACCAATTGCTGCGGCATTACTTGCAAGCTTTCATGGCATAGCGCATGGAGTTGAATTAGCACATGCAGGACATGTCGTTGCATTGGTGACAGGTATGGTTGCGGCTATGGCTTTAATTTATTGTGGTGGATTGGCATTAGGTGCTGCACTTACACGATATGTGCCATATGGCAAAAAAATTGTAGGTGCTTGTGCGGCAATTGTTGCAGTGATTGGATTAAGTTAGTTAAAACCTTGCAAAAAAAGGTAGCTTTAAGCTACCTTTTTTATTCAGCTACTTTCTGATAAAGCCCAGCATGAACTGTACCAGCTTTCGTTGTTTTAACTTGTTGCCATGTTGCAGGAAGGTGAAGCTGAGATAAATCTCGATCAGCTTCAACATAAATATACCCATTCTTTTTAATATGTGGTTCTGCCAAGTTAGAGAGCTCTTGCCATAAATCTAGACTATAAGGTGGATCTAAAAACACCACATCGAACTGTTCTTTCAAACGGGGTAGAGCTTGTTGAGCAGTTGCATTGATTAAATGACAGTTTTGGGCTTTTAATAGCTCAACATTATCTTTTAAAAATCGTGCCTGAGTCTTGTCTGGTTCAATCATATAAACTGACGCAGCGCCACGTGACAATGCTTCAAAACCTAATGCACCAGAGCCTGTGCACACATCAAGGACATGCGCATTTTGAATATCCCACATTAACCAGTTAAACAAAGTTTCACGCACTCTGTCTGGAGTGGGGCGTAAGCCATCAATACTAGCAAAAGGAAGTACTCGTCTTTTCCATTCGCCGCCAATAATACGTAATTGATTTTTCATTATTCATCGACCTCGGTTGCAGGACGAGCTGGTGTAGCTGGTGGTGTTGATGCTGCAGGTGCAGTTGAGATGGCTGGTGCTGGACTAGAGCTATCACCACCGCTTGGGAGTTCACCTGGCTTAATTCCAGCTGTCATCAGTCCACCATTGACTTGATGGTTTGCTGGTCGAGTTGGATTTTTCTTGCGAGTTAACAACCAATAATCAAAAATAGGTCTTGCAAGTTGGGCAGCAGAACCACCATGACGACCATTTTCCCAAACCACGGCAATCGCAATTTCTGGTTTGTCAGCAGGTGCAAATCCAACAAATAAACCATGGTCAAGTTGGCGTTCGCTCAGGGCTGATTCATTGTAACGTTTACCCTGTGCAATACTTTTAACCTGTGCAGTTCCTGTTTTTCCTGCAATTTGATATAGAGGTGTACGAATGCCTCGGCCAGTACCTGATTGAATTACATCAATCATGGCATCGCGCATTTGAACCCAGTCTTCATCTGTGCCATTGAAGTTGATTTTTCCATCAGGTGCATTACGCACAGTAAATGGTTTTGCACCATGAGTTGCACGTAAAACATGAGGGGTGACATGAGAACCATGATTGGCTGTAATTGCAGTAGCCATAGCAAGTTGTAATGGTGTAGCTGTAAATGCACCTTGCCCAATACTGACGGAAATAGTTTCACCTTTCATCCATTTGGCTTTGCGAGTACGCATTTTCCATTCAGGATTTGGATAAAGACCTTCACTTTCACTTGGTAAGTCGACACCTGTTTTTTGACCGAACCCAAATTGACGCATCCATTGGTTCATTTGATCAATACCCATTTGGTGGGCAAGAATATAAAAATAGGTGTCACATGATTGCACAATGGCTTTATGCATGTTTACGATGCCATGACCAGATTTTTTCCAGTCGCGGAATTTATGAGAATCACCGGGTAAATGGAAGTAACCTGGGTCAGAAATTGCTGTTGACCAGTTTACAATACCGTAGTGTAAACCGCCCATGGCTTCCATTGGTTTAATGGTAGAACCGGGTGGATATGCACCTTGTACAGCACGGTTATAAAGCGGTTGATCTAAACTATCACGTAAAGAACTATAATCTTTATGATTAATACCAGTCACAAATAAATTAGGATTGAAACTTGGACTAGATACTAAAGCCAGAATTTCGCCAGTACGAGGGTCGATGGCGACAATCGCACCACGACGGCCTGCGAGCTGTTGAGACGCAACCGCCTGTAAACCATAATCTAAAGATAAATAGAGGTCATTCCCACGAGTAGGGTCTTTACGGCCTAAATGGCGCAATATATTACTGTGGGCATCTGCTTCAACAGACTCATAACCTGGTGTTCCGTGTAGCAAATCTTCATAGCTTTTTTCAACGCCAATCTTTCCAATCAGGTTGGTTCCAGCATATAAATCTTTATCAATACTTTTTAATTCTTTATCGTTAATACGCCCTACATAACCAATCACATGAGCAAATAACTCACCATGTGGATAATAACGGGTCATTTGTGTTTCGATTCTTACGCCAGGGAATTTATATTTAGCTTCACTGAACTTGGCAATATTGGCTTCGGTTAGATTAAGTTTAATCGCGACACGTTCAGTTTTTCGAGCAGTTTTTATACGACTTTTGAAACGATCAATATCTTCTTGTGTTAGATCTAAAATAGGCTGTAGCTGCTCAACAACATGGTCGGCATCTTCCACATCTGTTTTACTTAAAGTTGCTGTAAAAACAGGATAGTTGTCTGCCAGTAATACACCATTTCGGTCATAGATATAACCACGAGCAGGTGGAAGTGGCTGCAAGCGAATTCGGTTTTTGTCAGATGCTGTAGAGAATTCGTCGTAATGAAAAATTTGTAGATAAGCGTATCGGCTAATCAATACTAATAAGCAAACGATAACCAGACCTACGGCAAAAAAGATTCGTCCTCGATAAATGCGCTTTTCTTGCTGGATATCTTTTAAAGGAAAGTGCTGCTTCATAAGGATCGACTTAATGACATAGGGTAGAAAAATAGCTGCTTATTCTAACGCAAGAGAGCTTAAAATATTGCATAATTTTCAAAGTTTCATTGCCTTTTAATAAGATACGTTTTGACTTTGCAGACAACAAAATTGTAGATACTTGTATATAAGAAGCAAAATAATTCTGTTAAAGTCTCTCATTCAATAGAATAGGGTTGTTCTCACCATACGATTAGGGAAAATGGAGAAAATAATGAGAAAAATTTATCCCTTACTTGCAGTTTTGACGGTAAGTAGTTGGGCTCATGCTCAAGACTATTCGTTTCTTCCAGAAGCAAAATTAGCAGGACATACGGCATCTACGTGGAATGTGGGTGCAGGTTTTACACAAAAATTATTACATCTAAACGGCGAATGGGTAAACCCTTATGGTATTGCCTATGCAAAAGTTGGCGCATTTTTGAATGGTGACAAAACTGCTGGTGGCCAAGTCGGGTTTCGATATCCTTATTATCTTACCGGCACAGATAAAAATGGTTACTATATCGGTTTTTATGCTGGGCATCTCGATAGTAAAGAGGTCGATGGTGATTATAAATCCCGTTTAGGCGCTGGTGTCGATTTGGCCTATGTATTGTTGAATTCAGAAAGAATTAGTACTTTTAGTGTGGGTATTGGTGCGGCGGAAAAATTAACTGACCAAAATGGAAATGTTGCCGCGGATACTAAACCACAAATTCAATTTTCTTATTCTCTAAGTTTTGGTTTATAAAAAAGCAGTTTATTGTTAACTCGCCATAAGCAGAGCACAAATAAATACGAGAGTCTTACATGTTAGAGTACGTCAGCGGATTGTGGCAGACCTTTTTACACAGACCTGATTTTTGGGCCGTTTTAAGTATTATTCCCGTCACTGCCTTTGTTACATGGGCACACGTATGGATGGCTTTAAAAATGGTGTTTTACCCAATTAAATTTTGGGGTTTCCACTTAGGTCCATTACCAGTAGGTTGGCAAGGTATTGTGCCACGTAAGGCTGGACGTATCTCAGGTATTATTACCGACAATACTTTATCTAAGTTAGGTTCATTGCGTGAATTTTTAGAAGCAATGGATCCTGAAGACATGGCACGTATTATTGGTGAACAAGTTGGGTTTGAGCTTGAACATCTGATTGATGAAGTCATGATCGATCGTAATGCTGTACTTTGGGAAAACTTACCTTATTCAATTAAACGCCGTATTTATGCTCAGGCGCATAAACAATTACCAGGCGTGTTAAGAGAATTAGTGACTGAGCTGACCATGAACGTCGAGTCACTGGTTAATATGCGTGAAATGGTCGTTAGCCAAATGGAAGGTGATCGCCGTTTGATGGTACGCATGTTCTTAAAAGTTGGTCAAAAAGAAATCAACTTTATTTGGCATATTAGTGCTTTAATTGGAATGTTCTTTGGTATTTTCCAAATGATTGTTTGGTTTGTCGTACCTTGGCACTGGACAGTCCCGTTTTGGGCTGCGATTTGGGGTTTTTTAACGAACTGGATTGCAATCTGGATGGTGTTTAACCCTCTTGAGCCACATTATATTCGTTACCCACAGATTTTTAGGTTAACAAAAGATCGTAAGTTCCCTTGGATTGTACCAGTTCTTCGAATTGGGACTTATAATGTCCAAGGTGCTTTTATGAAGCGTCAAGAAGAAGTTTCTGATGTGTTTTCAAGCGTGGTAACTGAAGATCTGATTACGTTAAAATCGATTATGACTGAAATGATGTATGGGCCGCGTAAAGACAAGACGCGCCGCATTGTGAAGCGTCATATTAACGAAATTATGGAAACACCGTTAGTTCGTACATCTTTACAGCTTTCTTTAGGGCCAAGAGAGTACGCAAGATTAAAGACGGACTTGATTGATCGTTCAATTGAAATTACGATGGGACCCGTATGTGACCCTGCACTAAACGCAAGCCGGGCACAGAAGATTTTTCAAATGTTTAAAGAGCGTATTCGCGAACTGACACCCAAAGAGTTTCAGAATTTATTGCGTCCTGCATTTCAGGAGGATGAATGGATTCTTATTGTATTAGGTGGGGTAACCGGATTTATTGCTGGTACAATACATTTGTTTGTGGCTTTCTTATAATTCGACGTCGGGCAGGATCTATTGAAGATTAATGAGACTTGTTCTGCCAGGCTTCACATTTATTGTTTTAAATGAGGATGTTTTTTATGCGCATTATCTTACTCGGACCACCTGGGGCAGGCAAAGGGACTCAGGCTCAGTTGATCTGTAAGCGCTACAATGTCCCACAAATTTCAACCGGTGATATGCTCCGTGCTGCAATTCGTGAAGGTACTGAATTAGGTCTAAAAGCTAAAAGTGTAATGGAATCTGGTGGTTTGGTTTCAGATGAACTTATTATCGGTTTAGTAAAAGAACGTATTGCTCAACCTGACTGTGCAAATGGCTGCATTTTCGATGGTTTCCCACGTACTATTCCACAAGCTGAAGCTTTGGAAAAAGAAGGGATTAGCATTGATCACGTGATTGAAATTGATGTTCCTGATGAAGAAATCGTACAACGTCTTTCTGGTCGTCGTCAGCATCCAGCTTCTGGCCGTGTTTATCATACAGTTTACAACCCACCTAAAGTGGAAGGTAAAGATGATGAAACTGGTGAAGATCTTGTTCAACGTCCAGATGACCAAGAAGAGACGATCCGTAAACGTTTAGCGTCTTATCATACAGAAACCGAGCAATTGGTTGGCTTCTATCAAAGCCGTGCTGCATCTGGTGAGAATGCGCCGACTTATGACAAGCTTAATGGTTTACGTACAATTGAAAATGTACAAACAGACTTGTTTAATATTTTAGATAAATAATTAAAATATTATTTGTGACAAGGAGCTCTCATCATGAGGGCTCTTTTCTTTCATTCAGTGCAGGAGAACAATATGAAAATCATATTGATTTTGGTGGTATTGCTAAGTCTGGCACTCGTCATATTTTTGGGTTATCAGAGCTATAAAATGCTTAGGCAGGTACAAAAACAAGCAAAAGAAGAGCGTAATCAGAACAAGCGTCTAAAGTAAGTTTGATTGGGTATGTTAACTATACCCAACCATATTTTTAAGCTTCAATATTTTTAATGGCAATTTGTTTTTGTGCACCAAATTCGAAACGGTCGGGCCAGTTGCAAACATCTGCAACCACACATTCGGCACATTTAGGTTTACGGGCGATACAACAATAACGGCCGTGTAATATGAGCCAGTGATGTGAATCTAAAATAAATTCTTTAGGAATGACCTTAATTAAACGGTGCTCAACTTCAAGTACATTTTTACCCACGGCTAAGCCCGTACGATTCCCGACTCGGAAAATATGTGTATCGACGGCCATAGTCGGTTGTCCGAAAGCTGTATTTAAAACAACATTTGCAGTTTTACGCCCCACACCCGGCAAGGCCTCTAAGTCTTTCCTGTTACTTGGAACTTCGCCGTTAAATTGCTCCATTAAAATCTTACAGGTTTTAATGACATTTTCGGCTTTGGCGTTGTAAAGACCAATTGTTTTAATATATTCCTTTAAGCCATCTACGCCCAAGTTGTAGATTTTCTCGGCTGTATTAGCCACAGGGTAAAGTTTATCAGTTGCCTTATTCACACTCACGTCGGTAGCTTGAGCTGACAACATAACTGCAATGAGTAACTCAAAAGAAGATGAATATTTTAACTCGGTTTGAGGTGACGGCCGTTGTTCGCGAAGGCGTTCAAAGAATATTTGAATCTGCTTTTTCGTCATATTTTTGACAGCCATTCAGACCTCCTGTAGTTGCATGAGTTGCTGTTGTAGTTCTTCGAGTTGAAGACGCTTTTTAGCATCTTCACGTACACCTAGCTGTTTTTCCAGTTTCTTAATTTGTGTACGAATTTTAGCTAACTCAATTGTAGTTTTTGCATCAGTTAACACAGCTTCTTTAGGTTTCTCAATGAGCTCAATTGAAGGTAGTTCATCAAGTACCTGAGAGAACTGAGCAAACAGTTGAGTGTCAATTTCAGCGCGTACCACAGGACCTTTACGGTGACTGCGACGCTTTTCTTCACGTTGAATATGTGAGTAGTAGCGTTGCCTTAAATCATTTTGTTCTGCGGCACGCTGTTGTTCATTGGGTAAGGCTTGTGTGTCTTCGACCAGATCAATGCAGTCTACTGGACAAGGTGGAATGCATAACTCACAACCCGTACATAAGTCGGTCAAGATAGTGTGCATGAGCTTACCACTGCCAATGATAGCATCTACAGGACAAGCACTAATACATTTGGTGCAGCCAATACATTCCTCTTCACGAATAATCGCTTTCATTCGCTGTGGGCGGCCATCTGTTTGTACAGGCCATACGCTACTTTCAGCAGTTAATGGAGAGCGATTGAGTAGATTTGCCAGTGCATCAGCAACAGGTTGTCCACCTGGAACACATTTATTTGCTTCTTCACCTTCAGCAATCGACTTTGCGTAGGGTAGACATCCATCACGATGTCCACATAGACCACATTGTGTTTGTGGTAATAACGCATCAATCTCGCGTATGAGAGAAATAGATGAATTCATAGTGGGCAAATAGCTTGGTTAAAACGATGCGATAATGAAGAAAAACCTAAGTAAGGTCAATGGATTTTAACGAATTTATCGGGTTTTTAATTGACCTAAAATGTAGCTAATATTGCACAATAATAGATCAGTAAAAGTGAAGAGTTAAATTACTATTTCTTATCTTTGAGTAGTTTTTCTAAAAATAAGTTTTTGATAATTAAGATAAATAAAATAATTTAAAATAACTATTGTTAAAATTGATGGAAAGAGATTTAATATTTTGCTGCTAAATGATGCATTTAATAATGTATTGCACCAATTTAATTCATGACTATGCTGAGGACCGTGCATTGAAATACAACAATCTGAATGAATTCCTGAATTACGTGCAAGCGCGTGATCCGCATCAACCTGAATTTTTGCAAGCTGTCGAAGAAGTCATGACGAGCTTGTGGCCATTTATTGAAAAAAATCCAGAGTATGCAGAGCAGGGATTGTTAGAACGCCTTGTTGAACCAGAGCGAGTTATTCAATTTCGTGTTTCATGGATGAATGATCAAGGTCAGACTCAAGTTAACAGAGCTTTCCGTGTTCAATATAATTCAGCAATTGGTCCATTCAAAGGTGGAATGCGTTTCCACCCATCGGTCAATCTATCAATTTTAAAATTTTTAGGTTTTGAGCAGACTTTTAAAAACTCACTTACAACCTTACCAATGGGTGGGGGGAAAGGTGGTTCAGATTTCGATCCTAAAGGTAAATCTGATGCTGAAATTATGCGATTCTGTCAGGCATTAATGATTGAGCTTTATCGTCATTTAGGACCAAATACGGATATTCCTGCAGGGGATATTGGCGTCGGTGCGCGTGAAGTCGGTTACATGGCAGGCATGATGAAAAAGCTGAGTAACGACACTGCTTGTGTCTTTACTGGTAAGGGAATTTCATTTGGTGGTAGCTTAATGCGCCCAGAAGCTACTGGCTATGGTACGGTTTATTTTGCAGAAGAAATGCTAAAAGCACGTGGTCAGTCTTTCGTTGGCAAAACAGTCTCTGTTTCTGGTTCGGGTAATGTTGCGCAATATGCGGCAGAGAAGGCCATGTTCTTAGGGGCAAAAGTTGTTACTTTATCTGACTCTAACGGAACTGTTTATGTAAAAAATGGTTTTACAGATGAATTACTTGATGAAGTGATGAATCTTAAAAACGTTAAGCGTGGCCGTATTTCCGAGTTTGCTTCTAAACATGGTTTTGAGTATTTTGAAGGGAAAACCCCTTGGCATATTCCTGTAGACATTGCTTTGCCATGTGCGACGCAAAATGAATTAACAGGTGAAGACGCTAAAACGTTGATCGCAAATGGTGTAATTTGCGTGGCTGAAGGCGCTAATATGCCATCTACACTTGAGGCAGTTGAACACTTTATCAAAGCCAAAATTTTGTATGCGCCAGGAAAAGCATCTAATGCAGGTGGTGTCGCAACGTCTGGTTTAGAAATGTCTCAAAACGCAATTCGTTTAAGCTGGACACATGCTGAGGTCGATGAGCGTCTACATGCAATTATGAAAGATATTCATGCTAATTGTGTAAGATACGGTACAAAAGAAGATGGTACTGTTAACTATGTTGATGGCGCCAATATTGCAGGTTTTGTAAAAGTAGCTGATGCAATGCTTGCTCAAGGTATTTTCTAAGAATAGAAATAAAAAATCCGATGCCTGAGCATCGGATTTTCTTAATCTAAAAACTTATTTTTTAGGTTTTTTAACTAACTCTTGCTCTACAACCATATCTAACACATCGACTAGGCTAGATTGGTCTGCTGCTGGGTTTTTCACTTCAAAACGTTTTACACGTAAAATTACGCGTTGGTCTGGATTGTGTTCAAAACCTTCAATTTGACCATAATATAATGACCAGTTTTTGTCAGCGTAAGTTTTAACACCTTTGTCATCATATTTAATTTCACGAACTTGCATACATGTTTGTGGTGCTACACCAGTACATGATTTAGTTTGTGGAGCAACTTCTAGGAAAACAGTTTTCCCTTCAGATTGATATTTTGCTTCTGGTGTCATTTTACCAGTAAAGGTATATTTTTGACCTTGCGTATCAGTTACAGTTAATGTCGGTTGATCAACGTTTGTTGTATTAAGCTCAAATGGAATTGCACGCTTTTGGAATAGGCTGCTAGAAAATTGTTCCTGTTTCATTAAAGCAGGTTCACAAGCCATCATAGTTGACATTACGTCAGCCGTTACAATCGTATTGTTTTCAACTTTCCAAGTGGTTCCTTGACGGTTACAACCTGTTGCGATAGATAAACGATCATTGGTAAAGTTAAGAACGATTGGTTTTTTTGTATTTTCAGGCTGATAAGACCAAGAATAATCTGTTAAAGCTTGAGTATTAACTGCTTTTTGGCCTTGGAAAATGTGCTTTTGACCAGTTTTATCTGTCACGCTTAAAATCACCTGACCATTATTGTTGCTAATTTCGATTGGTAATTTTGCTTCATTAAAGATGCTATTAGAAAGTTGTTCTTGTTTCATTAGATCATCTTGGCAAGCCATTCTAGTTGAAACAAGGTTAGAAGTAACAAGCTGGTTACCTTCAACTTTCCAAGTACCGCCTTGGCCATTACAACCTGTATTGATTGCCAATTTGCCATCTACATTAAAATTAAGTACGAGTGGTTTAGAAGCTTTTACATTTTGATAAGTCCAAGCATATTCACCTAAAGTGGCTGCAAGGTTTTGTTGTTGCTCAGATACAATCGGAGCTGGAGTATTTGTAACTGTTTGACATGCCATCAAAGAAAAAGGTAATAACGCAAGAATTAAATATTTAATTTTCATATAAAAACTTCAAAGGAAAAACAACAGCAATAAGCTTAAATCATTCTTAAAAAAATAAAATGTAAACATTTGATTGTTTCGGTTTTTAAAATGTATAAGTTTGTAAATTATTCTAATTTTCAATAAAAATGGTGTTATACCCCGCGGAACGGGGCATTTCCTAAAAATTAATCAAAACGATAGATGTCCATGCCTAGTGAGCCCATTGTGAAGCTACTATGAACAATCGTAAAGCGATTGCCAGTGCCCATAGCAAAAAACAAAGGTGCAAAATGCTCAAGAGTAGGGTGATTACGTTTTACATAAGGCAATGACTGCCATTCCAGTACACCATCATAATCTTGATGGGTAAGTTTATTAACGACAGCATTTCTAAAAGCTGAAGCCCATTCAGGAACTTTAGAGTTGTCTCCTTGCCAAGATAACTCTGCAAGATTATGGGTAATGCTGCCTGAACCAATGAGTAGAACTTGTTTGTCACGTAAAGGTGCGAGAGTTTGCCCTATACGATAAATTTCTTGTGCGCTTAAATTGGTTGGCAAAGAAATTTCGACTACAGGAATGTCAGCGTCAGGGTACATATGCAATAGAGGCATCCATACACCATGGTCACGAGGACGGGTGCTATTGGCATGAGCAACAAAATGAGCATCTGCCAGTAGTTTTAAAATTTCTTCGGCGAGCTCTGGCTGCCCAGGTGCGCTGTAGCGAATTTCATATAGCTCTTTAGGAAAGCCGCGGAAGTCATGCCACGTTTCGGGACGAGTCGAAATACACACTTCAAGTGCTTTACTCTCCCAATGCGCAGACATCACAATGATTGCCTTTGGTGTAGGAAGATTTGCACCTAAACGGTGTAGAGCAGGTCCTACTTGTTCCGGGTCAAGTGCAAGCATGGGTGAACCATGTGAAATAAACAGTCCGGGAAGGGTTTGTAGTTCCATTGCATTACACCTGAGTTGAAAAGCAGAATAATAGTCATTATGCCAAAATCAGGACATGTTAAAAGTATCCTGATTTCAACGGATTGTTCCTAAAATGAAACGGTTGTTGTTTTTATGCACGGTGATAGGGATGATTATGATTAATAGTCATCGCTCGATATAGTTGTTCAATTAATAAAACACGTACCAAAGGGTGTGGCATTGTTAGTTTTGAGAGTGACCAATGCCATGCCGCAGCTTTACGTACTTGATCTGATAGGCCATCTGGACCACCAATCGCGAGTACTACATCATTACCTTCAAGCATCCACTGTTTCATGGTGTCAGCTAGCTTTTCTGTACTAAGTTCCCGACCACCGACTTCTAGGGCAATTAAAGTTTCATTTGGTTTTAACGCATTTAGAATACTTTCGCCTTCAATTTGGCAATATTTTAAAATATCTGCTTCTGAATCATTCTTACCACGTTTGGCCATAGGAAGTTCAATGACTTGGGTTTGCACAAAAGGTTGGATACGTTTGAAATAATCTTCAAACCCAGTGAGAACCCAAGCAGGCATTTTTTGACCAATGGTCAGAATACGAATTTTCATATTATCTATTCATTCAAAGCAGCTTGCGCATTATACCTGAGGAAAAGATAAGTTCGTGGTAGTAAATAGGCATAAAAAACGCAGTCCAAAAAACGGTGTTGGACTGCGATCAAATGATCATCTGTCTGGAGTTCAGATGATCATAGAGAATAAAACAAGGCTATCTATAAAATAATAGATAACGAAGAATACTTAATTTAATTAAATACTCTTAATACCTATTATGAGGATGGTTGGATATTTTTCAATCAAATTGTGTAACAAAAAAAAGAGAGCCGAAGCTCTCTTTTTTCACATTTAAATTAGTGACGTGCTGCTTTTGAACCTTCCACCGGTTTTACAATCGGTGTTTTAGGTAAAGGCTTTGGCATTGAGACTAATGCTAAAGGTAAGATGTCATCAATACTTTTTACAGCTTTGATTTCTAAACCTTCTTTAACATTGGCTGGAATTTCTGCCAAATCACGAACATTGTCTTGTGGAATAAATACAAGTTTGATTCCACCGCGGTGTGCTGCAAGAAGTTTTTCTTTTAAGCCACCAATACGCATTGCACGACCACCTAAACTTGTTTCACCAGTCATTGCAATATCTGGACGAATCGCAATACCTGTAAATGCTGATACAAAGGCAGTGGTTAACGCTAAACCAGCAGATGGACCATCTTTTGGTGTCGCACCTTCTGGTAAGTGAACGTGTACATCAGTTTCTTCAAAACGAGAAGCTTCAATACCCAACTCATCGGCACGTGTACGTACTAAAGTCATTGCTGTGGTAATAGACTCTTTCATGACATCACCGAGTGAACCAGTTGTAATGAATTTACCTTTACCTTTTACAGCTGCAACTTCAATGGTAAGTAACTCACCGCCTACAGATGTCCAAGCTAGACCATTTACGCGTCCTACTTGCGCTTCATCTTCTGCAATACCAAAGTCAAACTTGTGTGGACCTAAGTATTCTGGAAGATTGGCAGAGGTAATATCAAGCTGTAAGTTTTTAGATTTTTTACTTACTGCTTCTTTTACCACTTTACGCGCAATTTTAGACACTTCACGTTCTAAACTACGAACACCAGCTTCACGTGTGTAGCGTTGAACAATGTCACGAATCGCTTCTTCATGAATTGTTAACTCTTTTGCACGTAGACCGTTGTTCTTAATTGCTTTTGGAACAAGGTAGCGTTCAGCAATGTTCACTTTTTCATCTTCGGTATAACCCGGTAGACGAATAACTTCCATACGATCAAGCAATGCTTCAGGAATATTCATACTGTTTGCAGTACAGATGAACATCACTTCAGACAGGTCAAGATCAAGATCTAAATAGTGATCGTTGAACTTACTGTTTTGTGATGGATCTAATACTTCAAGCAATGCAGAAGCTGGATCACCACGGTAGTCTTGTGCCATCTTGTCAATTTCGTCGAGTAAGAACAATGGGTTCTTCACGCCAACTTTTGTTAAAGACTGCACGATTTTACCTGGCATCGCACCAATATAAGTACGACGGTGACCACGAATCTCAGCTTCGTCACGTACGCCACCAAGCGCCATACGAACAAATTCACGGCCTGTTGCTTTCGCGACTGACTCACCAAGTGAAGTTTTACCTACACCAGGAGGGCCTACTAAACATAGAATCGGACCTTTGAGTTTTTTAACACGAGACTGAACAGCCAAGTATTCAACAATACGATCTTTAACGTCATCTAAGCCGTAGTGATCTGTATCAAGAATCTCTTGAGCTTTCGCAAGGTTAATACTCACTTTGCTCGCTTTATTCCACGGCGTATCTAAAATTACTTCTAGATAGTTACGTACAACAGCCGCTTCACTAGATGCTGGTTGCATTGCTTTAAGCTTACGGAACTCAGCTTCAGCTTTTTTACGTACGTGTTCAGGTAAGTCAGCTTCAGCAAGACGTTTTTCTATTTCAGCAACGTCATCTTCAGCGCCGCCATTCATGTCAGAAAGTTCACGTTGAATGACTTTCATTTTTTCATTTAGAAAGTATTCACGTTGGTTTTTTTCCATTTGGCGTTTTACGCTGTCATGCAAAGTTTGTTCAATTTGCTGTTCAGCAGATTGATTCACCAAGTAGCTCATAAGCTCTTGCAAATGTGCTTCAAACTCATCGTGCTCTAAAAACTTCTGTTTAATTTCAATATTTAGAGGCACACGTGTAGCTACGAAGAACATAAGTTGTAGTAAGTCTTCAATTTTATTAGCAGCCGCAACCAGTTCACGTGCATTACGTAATTTTGCTTCAGCATATTGAGCAAATAAAGTACGTAACTCTTGTAAACGAGTTTCTTGGGTAGCTTTATCTACGTCAATTGTCATTGGACTTAAGCTATGTTCAGCAGTCAAATGGCTATCTTCATCGATAATTTTTTCAAGCTTAGAGCGCTGTAACCCTTCAATCAGTACTTTGATGCAGTTTTCATCATTCTCATGATTTACGACCTGAACAATCTTAGCGACAGTTCCGTACTGATAAAGGTTATCGTGATCAATATCTTCTGTAAGCGAATCTTTTTGCGCAACTACAAATACTAAATTGTCACTGTTACGAGCCACATCAACTGCATTGATCGATTTTTCACGACCCACGAATAACGCAATTTGCATGTGTGGATAGACCACTACATCACGTAACGCTAAAAGTGGTAATACACTTGGAACCTGAGGCTCTAAGTCAGTTTTTTCATTCATAATAAGTTCAGACATGGGCACTCCTAATGAGTGACAACGAGGTTGCCATGTTTTTATAGTGATGTGTATTTTGAAAATTACAAGGGCCTTTCAATAGAAAATGTGGAAAAAATGACTAATTTAGTCAACTTTTTTTAAAAATATTATGAATCAATGAATTAATTCTTAAGAAGAATAAAAATTTGTAGCAAGGATAAGTAATTTAGCTTAATAATTATGAAATATTCATATAACAAAAAAACGTTTGGATGGAAAGTAATCAGTTTCTTGTGCCATTTATAAGCAATGTATTGTTAACAATAATGCAAAACTTATTCGATATTGAACACTAAATAGGCGTGTTAATATAAATTGGTAAAGCGGTCTGTCACTTAAAAGTAACCATCCTTAGGATGGTTACTTTTATGATTTTAGAGGCATGAAAAGTAAAGACTGATTTTAAGTTTTTGAATTGAAATTGTTTTTATATAAAAATTATCTTTTAAAATAATAAATATGTTGTGGGGTGAGTAAAGCATCTAATGGTTGATCCCAACTTTGACGTTTTAAAGTATGCTCAATAAATTGAAATTGATGGGCTACACCCAAACGATAAGGCCTGTGTTTTGCAGTTGCCAATGTACGATCATAATAACCGCCTCCCATACCAATGCGTGTACCAGAATGATCACATGCTAAAAGTGGCACGAGCAATAAATCAAGTTTAGATACATGTTTTCCTCTTGTTGCCATAGGTTCTTTCATACCTAGGGGGTGGTGAGAAAAACGTCGATTTAAATATTGATTCTTAGATATTCTTACCCAAACTAAATTTTGATTCATAGAACAAATCATAGGTAAGTAAACTTGCTTATTCTTTTTTAAACATAACTTTATGAGAAGGTCTGTATGAACTTCTCCAAAGGCATGTAGATATAAACCAATTTTTTTTGATGAATGAAAAATAGCAAGAGTATTTAAATGATGGAGAACATTAAGCTGAGCTTGTTTTTGCTCCAATGGGGTTAAAGAACGTCTTTTAGATCTTAAATTTTTTCTAATAAAACTAAGTTCATTCATGTGTAAATCTAACAAAGATTTGAGATCAGTCGAGCAAAATTATACCTATTTTTTAATAGCTTTATGAAAATAGAAGAGTGATTAGAAAGTAACTTTAAATTTATTTGGTTAGTTAATTGTCATAAAGTGATATGAGATATCTTCTTTAGCGATAAAAAATTCTATTTCTTTACGTATTACCAGTATTTATTTACATTTAATGAGATAAGAATATTTAAAAAGATAAATGCGAAATTGTTAAGCCTATGAAGTTAAAAATTTTAACCATTACAATAAGCGCCGTATTACTACTTGGTGGGTGCACAAAACAAACAGAACCTGAAGTTGACTATAAAGCTCAATTTGAAGAGTCCGACCGTAAAATTGGAGAGTTTTTAGATCAATTGGATAATCCGAATACACCACAAGAGGTTAAAGTCAAAATCTTGTGCCATGATTATCCTGAGGTTTACAAGACCCAATATATGCCCGCATTAATAAAAATTTCACCAAAACCTTATACCGAAGAAAAATTGTTGTCAGATTTGCAAAGTGCAACTGACTACTACAAGGGTGCCTTTGCGATTAGGTGTAACCAATAAATTAATTGATGTTTAAAATCTCAAAAAATTAGATAAGTGTGAATTGATTGGCATTATTGAATTGTGATAAATTTCATTTTGTCTTTATAGTTGCTAATTTAGGGGGTTCTAGATATGGAAATCTTGAAATTCTTACAGAGTTTTAATACGGTCGGTACATACTTAACAATTGCTTCAACCGTTTTAGCTGGGCTTATTGTTTATTTTTACGTGATTAATCCAGCGTGATCTTTGAAAAAGAAATAGTAAGAAATTTTCTATTTCTTTTTTAATAATTAAATTCTGTCATTCGTTTTAAACTATAAAAATAAGGTAGGGTCATGAAGTTTAAATTGTTTCTTCTTGGTTTTTTTGCTTTAGGTTGTCATGCTGACGAAAACGTAAGTGATCCTGAGATTTGTAATGTAGTGAAAAAAGTTGCTCATACAGTCATGGAGGCACGTCAACAAAAAGTTCCATCTCAAGATTTGCAACAGATAGCGAATGGTCTCGAAGACCCAAAAGCGAAACAACTTTATCAGGATTTAATTAATTCGGCTTACTCGACCAAAATATTCAAAACCAGTTTCTTTAAAAGAAAAGCAATAGAAGATTTTCAAACAGGCTGGTATGAAGAGTGTCTTAATAGAAATAAAAAATAATATTACAGAGGGGGGATATTAATTAGCTAAGCTGTAATTTAATGTTTAAAAAGAAAATTTTAGACTGACAGGTCTGTATGGAAGGTTAAATTAAAATAAATATTTTGAATTTTTCTTAAAGTTAAAACTAAATGCTCCGAAGATGCCGCTGCATGTGTCGTTACCCTGAACCCGATGAGTTCAAGGTGGAGGCGACGTATACTTGCTGGGTTTCCTACACGAAGGTAGGCATACACTCTAAATATACAGAACACATCCATAAGTTTAAGTATCGGCAGGGGAATAGACCCGCTGGCGAACATCCCAGAGACAGTTTAAGTATAACCGATCTGACCATGTTGGCAATCACCTAAACCTCTGGAACTGTAAACTTAGTTTGCGTTTGATGAAGCTTTGTACACTAACAAGCATAAAATAATTTTCAATTGCTCTAATAGTCTAAATAAAAAACGCCTTGCATCTATTATTCATAGAGCAAGGCGTTTTTGTATGGATAGTTTATTAAACAATTTGTTCAACATCATCCAATATCGTTTGCAGTAAACGTTCACAGTGAGTGTATTCTTGCAAAGACTTATTAAGGCTCAGTACTTCTTGAGTCAATTGTAGAGCAACCATAATGACCAGTTTATTGTGCTCAACACGTGGGGCGCTACGACGCATCTCATTAAATTTTTCATTGAGAAGTTCTGCTGCACGTTCAAGTTCATCTTTTTTATCTAAAGTAGTCGCGAGTCTAAAGGTCTGCTCAATCAGCCTCAGTTCTACCATGACTTGTTCACTCATGATTGGGTCTCCTCACCAGTTTCAGCATTAGGATGGGCAAGCTGCTGAATTTCTTGAGCATGCTGATCTTGGGCAGTACCTAAAATTCCTAAACGTTGAATAATGGCTTCAACTTTTGATTTGGCAAGCTCATTTTTTTGTAACAAACGATCACGATCTTGTTGTAAATCATGAAGCTCTTGTTGGGTTTGACGCTGGTGGGCTTGTAACTTTTCTTTTGCAACACGTAATTCATTTCGTTCGGCAAGAATTTCTTGAAAACGATTTTTTAAATCAGTCGTACTTTTTTCTAATCGGCTATAACGTTCAGCAAGTGTGTTAGCATCCTGATTCAATTGTTGAAATTGACCTTTTAACTGAGATAGTTGCTCAGTTACCGACTCAATTTCCTCTTGTTTTTTAGTGATAATACTATTTTTTTGCACAACTTGTGCGTGATGCTCTGTTTCAGCCAGTTCTTTAGCTTCTGAGAGTGCCGCATGTTCACTCTCTAAATGATGTAAGCGTGTTTTTAATACGCTAATATGCGCTTGTAGCCGCTGTAATTGTTCTAACATAACGAGGTCGCACAGAATTGCAATCAAAGGTAATATATACAAAGTATAGAGATTGGATAAACGAATGCAAGACGATATTTCAGGCTGGACAGATTGGAACGCTCATTTTGAAGGAATTGAAGAAATTTCAAGCCCTAGTGAGTTACATGGTTTGTTAACAGGTATTGTTTGTGTGACAGAAGCGCCAACGCGTGAAGAATGGTCACAAATTTTAACAACCCTTAATGTGCCAGAGTTAAGTGAAGATGCTTTAGCACTTTTAACTGATGAAGCAGAAGATGTCGTTCACGCTATATCTGATGATGAATTAGATTATTTACCAATGCTTCCTGATGATGAACATACGCTTCAAGAGCGTGTACAAGCATTATCAGATTGGTGTGCGGGTGTTGTATTAGGTTTTGGGTTGGCATCGGGTCATATTCGTGATGATGAACGTGAGTTGATTGAGAACCTTCAAGATATTGCAGCGGTCGAATTTGAAGACTCTGATAATGATGAGGAAGGTGAAAGCAGCTACGAAGAATTGTATGAATTTGTACGCTTAATACCTGTAAGCTTGTCTATTGGTAGAAAAAAAATCACTGTAGCTGACAGTTCTTTATTGAAAAACTTTCATGCAAAAATTAAATCTGCTGCTGTAGACACAGAACAAACTATTGTAGAAATGTTTACTCCACATCGCCCAAGCTAATTGAGGCAATGTGTTATTGGTTGTATTTTATTTTTTGACTTTAAAATTCTAAATCAAGTAGATCATTATGAAATTGCCTCAAGCTGATTTTCGACATCGTAGAGACCGTCTGGCAGAAAAAATGGGTCCAAACAGTATTGCAATTATTGCAACGCGTGAGGAAATGTACCGTAATCGTGATGCGGATTATAAATTCCGTGCCGATAGTAGTTTTTTCTATTTGACTGGCTTTGCTGAGCCTGAGGCAGTTGCTGTCATTGAAACCTTCGAGGACGATGACTATAGCTATAGTCTTTTTTGCCGTGAACGTAATCGCGAGATGGAAATCTGGAATGGTTACCGTGCAGGCATTGATGGTGCAATTGAAGATTATGACGCAGATGAAGCATATGCAATTGATTTGCTTGATGAAGAGATTATTGAAAAGTTATTAAATAAAGAGCGTCTTTATTATCGGATTGGGCACAATGCTGCGTTTGATGCACGGGTGAGCCAGTGGATTAAACAAGCAGATGCCGAGCACCGACATGAAAGCGCTCCAGCTCAATTGGTACAGCTCGACCGTATTGTCGATGAAATGCGTTTAGTCAAGTCACCACAAGAACTTGAGCTGATGCAAATTGCTGCAAATATTAGTGCTGAAGCGCATACGCGTGCGATGCAAATGGTACGTCCAGGCATGATGGAATATGCTCTTGAAGCTGAGCTGAATTATATATTTGGGCAAAACGGTTGTGTGCCTTCTTATAACAGTATTGTTGGTGGTGGTGCTAATGCTTGTATTTTGCACTATGTTGAAAATAATAAGCCATTAAAAGATGGTGATTTAGTCTTGATTGATGCAGCTTGTGAATATGAGTTTTATGCATCGGATATTACCCGTACTTTCCCAGTAAATGGCAAATTTAGTGCTGAGCAAAAAGCCTTATATGAAGTTGTACTGGCTTCCCAATATGCAGCCATTGATGCAGTTCGTATTGGCAATTCTTACCGTGAACCTCATGAAGTTGCAGTCAAAATTTTAACTGAAGGCTTAGTTAATTTAGGTTTGCTCAAAGGTGATGTTAATGAACTCATCGAAACCGAAGCATACCGTCAGTTTTATATGCATGGCACAGGCCATTGGCTAGGTATGGATGTACATGATGTTGGATCTTACAAAAAAGGTGAAGACTGGCGTCAATATGAAGAGGGTATGGTTGTTACAGTTGAACCTGGTTTATACATTGCGCCAGATGATGAAGCTGTAGATGAAAAATGGCGTGGTATTGGTATTCGTATTGAAGATGATGTGGTCGCAACGTCGAAAGGGCCACGAGTTTTAACTGCCAATGTAGTTAAAGATATTGCAGATATTGAACATTTAATGGCGCAAGCTAAAGCATAATTAAACGTATTCGCCAAAGGAGCAAAACTCGATGCAACAACAAGTGATTATTGTAGGTGGGGGTATGGTGGGGTTGAGCCTTTCACTCATGCTAGCGAAGGCCAATATTACAGTAAAGCTATTGGAAGCTGTGAAATACCCAAACTATGATGATCAAAATGTTGCCCCTTATCATTCGAGTTTTGATGCACGTAATACGGCTTTATCACGTCGTAGTGTGCAAATTTATCAAAAGTTAGGGTTGTGGGATGCATTACAGCAACATGCTACTCCAATTTTACAAGTCCACATTACTGAGCAAGGCAGTTTTGGTAAAGCACGTTTAATCGCAGAACAAGAAAAAGTCGAAAGCTTTGGGCAAGTGATTGAAAATGCTTGGCTTGGTCGTGTTCTGTTAACTCAAGTGCGTCAACAACCTTTGATTGAGTTGATTGATGGCGTACAAGTTACAGCTTTAACTCAAGATGCTGAACAAGTACATATTGAAGCTCAGCGTGGTGAGGAAATCTTAAAGCTTGAGTCAAAATTATTAATTGCGGCTGATGGACGTGATTCTTTTTGTCGTCAGGCAATTGGCGTCGGTGTGGATGTCCATGATTATGATCAGGTTGCAATTGTCACCACGGTTCAGACATCGAAACCGCATGAGCATGTTGGTTTTGAGCGTTTTAGTGCATTAGGTCCTTTAGCTTTATTGCCTTTACCGGGTGAATATCGCCGTTCGGTTGTATGGCCTGTAAAAAAAGGCACCGAAAATGAATGGCTGGGCGATGAAAATGACCAACACTTCTTAAGTGCCTTGCAACAAACCTATGGTGACCGAGCGGGTAAGTTTGAAAAAACGGGTAAACGTTTTAGCTATCCACTTTCACAAGTGCTTGCACATAAACAAGCTGTAGGTCGCGTTATTTTAATGGGTAATGCAGCGCATACAATTCATCCTGTTGCAGGACAGGGTTTTAATTTATGCCTACGTGATGCAGATGTTTTGGTGCGTTATTTAGTGAACCAGATAAGCACTTCTGATGATTTGGGTAACCCTGATAATTTACTTGCCTATGAACAAGCTCGTTTATCAGATCAGCAGCGGGTGATTAAGTTCTGTGACACTGTAGTCCGTGGTTTTAGTAACCAAAATCCATTATTAAAATTAATTCGTAATACAGGATTAATTGCATTTGATGTTATTCCGGGTGTAAAACCGTTGGTGGCTAACTATGCAATGGGGTTAAAAGCATGAGTGAAGTGTTGGATGTCGTCATTGTGGGTGGTGGATTGGTTGGTGGTTTAACTGCTTTATTACTTGCGCAAGGTGGCGTACAACCCACAGTGCTTGATGCGGCTCCTGTACTTGATGTTGAGAAAACATTAAGTGTGATGAATCCACGTGTTTTAGCGCTTAGCCAAGCGACCATTCATTTGCTTAAAACGGTAAATGTTTGGGATGATCTTGCGCGTCAAATGCCTTATACGGGCATGCAGGTCTGGAATCTTAATGGTTATGGTGAAATTAATTTTGGCCATGAGTCCATACAAAGACCGATGCCAGAACAAGCGTTAGGTTCTATGGTTGAACCGAGTGTATTAAATGTTGCCATTCAACAAAAAATGTTGGAGCAATTAACAGATTACCGTACCCAAGTTCGTGTTACTCGTATTGAGCAGGGTGTTGGATGTTGGCATATTCAATTGGCAGATGGTACTACGCTTAAAACTAAACTGCTGATTGGTGCAGATGGTGCTAATTCATTTGTACGTGAACAGGCTTTTATTGACCTCGATGTACTGGATTACAAACAAGCAGCCATTAGCTGTGCCATTAAAACTGCAAAACCCCATCATTATGTTGCCCGTCAAATTTTCTTACCTACAGGACCTTTGGCATATTTACCTATGGCAAGTCTTGAAGAAACTGAAAACGGATACTGGCAATCAATTGTTTGGACACTACCAGATGATTATGCCGATGAATATTCAGCTTTAAACGATACTGCGTTTATGCAGCTTTTAACTCAAGAAAGCCAACACATGTTGGGTGAAGTATTAGACGTTCGTTCCAGAGCACAATTCCCGCTGAAAGCTCGCGCTGCAAAACAATACGTAAAAGCAGGCTTAGCTTTGATTGGTGATGCCGCACATGTGATTCATCCACTTGCTGGACAAGGGGTAAATATTGGCTGTCTTGATGCAGCAGTACTGTGTGACGTGTTGCTTCACGATTTAAGCCGTGGTGTATGGGCACATGATCAAACTTTAATGCGCTATGAGCATCGCCGTAAAGGTCAGAATGATGCAATGATGCATAGCATGTCGGTAATTGGTTGGCTTGAAAGTAGTGAATTATTCCCAATCGTTTGGGCTCGTAATATGGGCCTTAAGCAAGTTGAGCAGATTCCGGTTTTAAAAGATAAATTTATGCAACAAGCAAATGGTTTAGGGGCTTTACAAAGTACCCGCTATAGGCATTAAAATATTTACTGGGCCTATATTCTACTAAGCGAATTAAATGCCAGTAGATATTTTTTGAACAATCATTTATATATCATTACCAATTTGGTCATAAAAGATACGGAATTGACCAAATTGGCTCTTTGCTAAATGCAAAGAGGTTGCTAAATTTCTGAGGTCTTGGGACCATAGCAATGATGCAATAAAATCATTCTGGGGAGTGTGAAATGTCAGATATCAATGATTATGAAGATGCAGAAGATTCTGCTGTAGATGAAGATGAAGCGAAAGCAGCAGAAAGCGGTGCAGCTGATGAAGAAGCAGGCAGTATGAGTGATACTGATCTTGCTGAGGCAGAAACGCTGACTGTCACTGCTAAACAGAAACAGCGCCAAGCGCTGGAAGATGAAATCGCTGCATTTTTAGCTCGGGGTGGGAGAATTACCGAAGTTCCTCCTGATGAACATAGCGACCATTAATCTTAAAAAAGCATCACATGAGTGGTGCTTTTTTATTTGTATGAATTTACCAAAACAGGTTTAAGGAGAGCTTTGCAGTTCTTTTAAAATCCCACATTCATCTACTGTTCGATTGGTAGAGCAGTGCTGTTTTAAATCAATTAAAGATTCTTTTAGAAGCAATAATCGTTCAATTTTTTCTGATACTTCATTTAAGTATTTATCTACTAAATTATCAATTTTCGTACATGCCTGTTTAGGCTGAGTTTTCATTTCTTTTAACGTTTTAATATCACTGAGTGAAATATCTAATTCGCGGCAATGCTTAATAAACAATAGGTCGCCAAGTGTTTGCTCAGTATAAATACGATAATTATTTTCTGAACGTTGGATACGATCAAGTACACCTACTTTTTCGTAATAACGGATCGTATCAATTGGGACATCCGCTTTTTTTGATAATTGACCAATAGAAAGACTCATAAGGCTTGACTCTGGAGCTACTCGAGGGTTTTTAATCACTATAAAAGAGTTTTAGAGGAAATGAAATGGCTGGATGTGGTTGTGCTTCAACATGTTCTCCTTCAAAGAAAGTGAGTCCACGGTTTAGAAAAGCGCTATGGATTGCACTTATCATTAATGCATTGATGTTCGTAGTGGAAATCTTGGGTGGTTACAAAGCCCAATCGGTTTCACTATGGGCAGATGCATTAGATTTTGCCGGAGATGCAGCAAACTATGCGTTATCGTTAGTTGTTCTTTCGATGAGCTTATATTGGCGTGCAACAGCAGCATTAATGAAAGGAATAACGATGACAGCTTTTGGCGTTTTTGTCATTGGAAAAGTGGTCTGGTCGTATTTCCATGGTGTTCCACCTGAACCTATGGTGATGGGCGCAATTGGCGTGATGGCTTTAATTGCGAATGTTTCAGTGGCTCTGATGCTTTATGCGTTCCGCGATGGAGATGCCAATATGCGTTCTGTCTGGTTATGTAGTAGAAACGATTCTATTGCCAATGTTGCTGTAATTTTAGCGGCGGTTGGGGTATTTGGAACAGGCAGTGTATTTCCCGATTTATTTGTTGCCTTTGTAATTGCTTACTTAGGTGTATCTTCTGGCTACGCCGTTATAAAGCAATCACAGCAAGAAAGAAAACAGTCAAAGCTGGTGTTGGGTTCTCAAGCATAATTTTAAGCGTATAAAAGTACCATTTAAACATGGTACTTTTTGCTGTTTTAAATGAACTAGATGAGTAGTGATATTGCGATACTCCACATAACGCAACCAATAATAAAGTCTAAAATTTTCCAAGCTTTTGGATTGGTAAATAATGGTTTTAATAATCTTGCGCCATAACCCAGACTAAAAAAGAAAATCCAAGAGGCAACAATGCTGCCCAAAGCAAAACTAATTTTGTCTTCTAGCTGGGTTGCAACTGAACCGATCAGAACGATAGTATCCAAATAGACATGTGGGTTGAGCCAAGTAAAGGCAAGACAGGTCACTAGGGCTTGAGTTAAAGTCTGTTTCTGGCTGCTATCAAGCTCCATACTCTGGGTCGTTTTTAAGGCTGCATAGAATGCTTTCGCACCGTAAACCAATAAGAACGTTGCTCCTAAATATTTAGCTACCGTAATTAGAATAGGAGAGGCCGTCATGATTTCGGCAAAACCTAATACACCAAAAGCGATTAGAATCGAGTCGGAAAGCGCACAGATTAAACATAGCCAAAATACATACTGCTGTTTAAGCCCTTGTTTTAGAACAAAAGCATTTTGAGCACCAATTGCTACAATAAGCCCGCTACCAATACCGAAACCTTTAAAAAATATACTAAGAGAGAACATAACAGTAAGGTGAAAAAATCAGTTGGGGGAATTATCTGACTTTTTCTTAAGAAATAAGTAAAATTAAGAATATTTAGGTTTGGCTAAAAAAAATTTAGGTTTGATATGTTAGATAGCAAACAATGTGAAGCCTTTCTTGCAGTAGCAGAAGCGGGAAGTTTTGATGCCGCAGGTGAGCATTTATATATTACTCCCTCGGCAGTATCCTTACGCGTGCAGGCTTTAGAAAAGTATTTAGGTCAAATTTTAATTATACGTGGTCGTCCATGTGTACTCACTCAAGCAGGGCAAACGCTACTACAGCATTTACGTCATACACGATTAATGGAGCAAAACTTATTACAAGGTTTGATGGGTAAATCATCTGAATCAGAGTTCTACAAAATTGCTCTAGCTTCAAATGCGGATTCGCTAGCGACTTGGCTTTTACCGAGCATTCAGCAAACCCTTTTTAAAGAAAAAATAGTATTAGAACTAAAAATTGATGATCAATCTCACACGCATACTTTATTAGAAACAGGACAAGTCAATGCCTGTATTTCGGCAGAAGAGCAGGTCATGTCAGGCTGTTTAGCTCAACCACTCGGAAAAATGCGTTATAAAATGTTGGCTTCGGCTGAATTTGCTGCTGATTGGTTTAAACATGGCGTAAACCGAGAAACTTTAAGAAATGCACCAGCTGTCATTTTTAACCATAAAGACCTTATGCATTCAGAGGTATTACTGAAATATTATGGGTTGCCTTTGCAGAGCTATCCTTACAGTTTTATTCCAGCTACAGATGCCTTTGTGAAAGCGATTCAATTGGGTTTGGGATATGGCATGGTGCCCGAGCTTCAAGTTCAATCTTTACTAAAAAATGGAACTTTAGTGGATGTTATACCCGAAGCTGAGCTTGACATCCCGTTGTATTGGCATCATTGGAAAAGACAGTCTAAACAGTTAGATGCACTGACGGAGACTATTGTGGAGTCAGCGAAACACATATTGAGATAGAATTTAGGTACTTTTAAAAGCCATAAAGTTTGCTCTGATTTTGAAGTTATTTTTATCTTTAATACTATTATGCAAAATTCAGTCATGGTGATGACACAGACTATTGGTCATCACCATACTTAATTAAAAAATTACGATTGTGTTAACTCTAACGCACGTTGATAAGCGATTTTTTTCTTAATTCCTGTTAAATCGGCAGCAAGTTGAGATGCTGCTTTAACAGATAAGTCTTGGAGTAAGCGCTTTAAAAGCTCGTCTAGTTTTTCTTGTTCTAGATCTGTTTTTGCAGCTGCACCACCCACAACCACTACAATTTCACCTTTTTCTTGGTTATGGTCATTTTCAATGAAGCTGACCAAATCTTTTAACGTCATTTTTTTGATGGTTTCAAAGGTTTTAGTAATTTCACGTGCAAATCCTACAGGACGGTCTTCACCAAATACTTGAGCCATATCTTTAACAGACTCTAAAATACGATGAGGTGCTTCATAGAAAATTAAGGTCTGGGTTTCGTTTTTGAGTTTTTCTAATTGAGAAATACGTTGTGAAGCTCTAGATGGAAGGAAACCTTCAAAGCTAAAACGATCACTCGGTAAACCTACAGCACTTAAAGCAGCAATCGCAGCACATGCACCCGGCACAGGAACGACTCTAATGCCATGCTCTTGAGCAGCACGAACTAATTTAAACCCTGGGTCACTAATGAGCGGTGTACCTGCATCACTAATTAAAGCAACGCTATCGCCAGCAAGTAGTTTTTGAACTAACTGCTCAATTTTATTGCTTTCATTGTGGTCATGACATGCAGTAAGTTGAGTCGATATATTATAGTGCTTAAATAATTGTGCTGATTGGCGAGTATCTTCGGCAGCTACAATAGAAACTGATTTTAAAATATCAATTGCACGGAAAGTCATATCATCTAAGTGCCCGATTGGGGTGGCTACTACAAATAACTGAGCACTCATTTGGTTTTACTCCGTACAGATAAACAATTTTAATGGGGTAGTTTACCCGAAATTATGATTTGGGCGTGAACAATGTCTGCCAGCTTGAGCTTTTCGAAAATGATCTGATTCTCATTTGTTCAATTTAGATCTGAGATAGCAGATGAATTTAAGAAAATAACTGACGCATAAAAATATGTAGAGCTACTTTTTAATTTGGGGGAATAAAAATGTTATTAGCACAGCAGTTGGGGAAATGGGCAGAGCAAACTGCGTTAAACCTTTTACAAGCACAAAACTATGTGTGGGTCACAAGTAATTACCATTCACGCCGTGGCGAAGTTGATTTAATCGTCAAAAGAGGGCAAGAGTTAGTTTTTGTTGAAGTAAAAGCACGCACTATAGGAAATTATGGGCAGGCTTGTGAAATGGTAACGTGGACAAAACAGAAGAAAATTATCAAAACTGCGATGCGTTTTTTACAGCGCTATCCATCTTATCAGGATTTTTATTGTCGTTTTGATGTGATTTGTTTTGATTTTCCACAGAAAATTGCAAAAACAGTACAGCAAGACTTTTCAAAATTCCATTATGATCTGCAATGGATCGAAAATGCATTTACTTTGGATTAAGAGTTCATTACTCTTTTGAGCAAATTTAAGTCTGATGCTTTATGATCAAGCCAAGAAATTGATAGGAGTCTGGTGGAGTGTTAAAACGTATTGCTGTAACAATGCTTTGTGTCGCAAGTTTATCAGGTTGCGCAAGTTTTATTTCTGGTGGAACAGGCACAGCTCCAGTGGGCACAGATAGTGGTGTCCGCAGTCTAGGCCAAGTATTCATTGACTCTTCAATTAAACGTACAGCCAATATCAACATTTATAAACTTGATCAGCGTTTCAAGCAGTCACGTATTAATATCGAAAGTTTCCATAGTACAGTTTTATTAACTGGCCAAGTGCCAGACCCGTACTTGAAACAATTGGCAGAAGACAATCTTAAAGCCATGAGTGATGTGAAAGCCGTACATAACTATATTACGGTGGGTAACAAAGTCAGCTATAACACCATCATGCAAGATGCTGGTGTAACAGCAAATACGCGTGCTCTTTTAATGAAAGCACCTGTGGTTTCTGATAGTAAGGTTCTGGTACATACCGAAGATGGCGTACTTTATGTAATGGGACGTTTAAATACAGCTGAAATTAATGATTTAAATAGCGTCTTACAAAACGTCGGTAACGTTACCAAAATTGTCACTTTAATTGATAATGTTGATTTGGCACCTGCGCCAGCTGCAAGTACGGGTAGTGCAACAACTACACCGATTATTAATAACGTCATTGCTCAACCAACAGTTCAAACACCTGTTGCAATTGATCCTGACCAAACAGATCCTGCTTCGACTGCACAGTAATATATGAATCTGATTGAAAAACTACAAAGCAAAATTGAACAGGCGCGAACTCTTTATAAAGAGTTCCGCCTGTATGATTTGGGGAGTTTTGCTTTAAACCGTTTTACGCCAAAAGATGGTTTTGAACAGATTCCAAATGTTCGTTATGGCCTAAAGCCTCGCCACCGTTTGGATGTTTACCGATCTGTTAAAAAGCTAACTCATCAGCCTCTCATTGTTTTTGTGCATGGTGGGGCTTGGCAGCATGGTAATAAACGAGATTATCTTTTTATTGGTGAGACATTTGCCAAAGAAGGTTATGACGTTGCTGTTATTAACTACCAGTTAGCACCTAAAAATATTTTCCCAAGCTTTGTTGATGACTTAACTCAAGCATTGAATTATTTACATCAAAATCAGGGAAAACTGGAAATTTCTACAGAAAATATTGTACTTATGGGGCATTCGGCAGGGGCATTTAATGTGATGTCTGCTGTTTATCACCCTGATTCAACTAAAATTGAGTGTTTAGGGAAAATTAAGGCAATAATCGGTTTAGCTGGCCCATATCATTTTGACTATAAAGGTGATCCACTGGCCGAAGATGCTTTTGATCAAAGCACCTCTTATAAAGAAGTCATGCCATATTATTTCGTTAATCAAAATAATATTAAACATTACCTTTTAATGGCTGAAAATGATCAGATTGTAAAAAAGCACAATACTTTAGATATGGATCAAGCGCTTAGAGAGAAGGGTAATCACAGCCATATCGCCGTGATTCCTAAAACTGGACATATTACAATTTTGGCCAGCCTTTCTAGTTTTATTAGTCATTATTTCAGGACTAAAAGAACTATTTTACATTTTCTTGAAGAAGTGTTTTAAACGAGAATATCGTTTAAAACACAACAGATTACCCAGCTTGGGTAATCTGCATAATCATTGAATGAGCAATACTACCTTTAAATGGAATTTCAGGTAATTGATCAATTTTGAAGAATTGTGCATCTGCAATTTCTTCTTCTTGCAGCTTAATCTCACCAGACTCATATTCAGCTCGAAACGCAACCATAAGGTTACTCGGGAAAGGCCAAGGCTGACTTGACATATATTGAACATTTTTGAGTCTTAGGCCTACTTCCTCAAAAGCTTCACGTTGTACCGCTTCTTCAAGAGTTTCACCAACTTCAACAAAACCTGCAATCAAACCATACATATTGGTTTTATTGTGGACTGACTTCGCCAGTAAGATTTCATCATCACCTCGAGTAATGACGGTAATTATGCACGGGTTTACACGAGGATATTGGTGATAGCGACAAGATGGGCACACCATTGCATATTCAGTTGGATGAACTTCGGTTGGGTGTCCGCAGTGACTACAAAACTTATGATTGCGTCGCCATTCAAGTAACTGTACAGCACGGCTCGCTTGCAAAAACTGTTCTTTCGACCAACTTGTAATGAGTTGGCGAATTGGAACCAGTTGTAAGCCTTCTGGTATAGCTTCCTCAGCAAGCAAGTCACGTGCAATGACCTGCTCATCATGAGTGAAAAGTAAATCACTTGCTAACTTTTCGACTTTGGGTAGTTGAAGGTTTTGATCAACCAGTAATTGTTGATGATGGAAAATATAAGCAAGTGATAATTCAGACATTAAGCTGCCTTTTTTTGAAGTTGTTGACTACTCGACAATGCTACATTAAACATGGATTGTAGAACAGGTTGTTTATTTTTTAAATTGTCAACCAACATGTCAAGGCCTGCTAATACGTTAAAAATACAGTGAATTTGGTCTGTATTAAACGGCTGGTTTTGTTCAAGTTGTTGTTGAACAAATTGAGCAGTTTGGAGTAAAGCATCTTGTTGAATTGTACTTCCTAGAAATTCGGCCGCACCTGCTAGCTCTTTTAATGAACCTGCAATTGCTTCAATATTTTGTGTCTGATCATTTGCATACAAGGTAAGACTTTGACAAATAAAATCAATTAAATTTTTTGTCTCGGTGAGTAAGGCTTGATGTGCCTCATCAAGGCGATCTAAAGAAATATTTGTATTGTTCACATTAAGCTGTAAACGACTAGACGTATATTGGCGTACCAAAATACCAATTGAGTTCATGGCAGATAAAATGCTGTCCATAAGCTGCTGAGCATAGTTTTCATTACTTAGTATGTTGAGCTGACTTAAACTATTTGCCTGTTGAGATAGTTCAGATGCAGCTTCATCAAGATTAAGCAGTTTAAATGTATAAGCTAATTGCAAAAGGCTCGTTTGTAATTGCTGTGCTTTTTCAGTCGACATATTTTGATAGTTATATTCAATATCATTACGCACTTTGTTCATTTCGCTCAATATTAATTGGCTGACTGTGTGCATGGTGTCAAAGTCAGGCCCATAAAGATGGCGGCTTAAAACGAGTAGTTGAGTATCTGTAGGTATTTCTTCACCGATATGGAGTTGGTTGCGAATATGGTGAGCAACCTCATCTTCTTGAGCAATAACAATACTTAAAATATCTGCAAGTGGAGCCAAATCAGGCTTAAAAGTTTCAGGACTTGCTAAGAACTGACCAATATAACTTTCAATATTAATGAGTACACGTAGGCGTGAATCATTTAAAAGAAGGTTATCAATATGGCCGAAAGCATAATTTACGAGTTGCCAATATTGTTGGCTTGGCTGGTGGTTTGCCATGCTGACCAAATAGGTACCAATAAGTTTAAAAGCTTGAAAATTATGATTAGCTTCTGTCTTGTTTAAAAATTGATGTAGAGATAGCTTATAGAGTTGATGAATAAACTGAGTTGTTTCATTAATCAATACTTCTGGTAATGGGAGTTCAAGTGCAGTATTTGCAAGTAAAGGAGCAATCGCTTGTCCAGAAGATGTCAGTGGTTTATTTAAAGCTAATTCTAAATTGTTTAATGTATTAAGAAGAAACTGAGGTACTTGTAATTCACGCAAACAGATAAACTCAATATACCGTTTTACCATGGTCGTGCCTTCACTCAGTGCAACGACATCGTTGGTGTTAATTTGCGTTGGCTTCGCAATAATTTTTTGCATCAGCTCAGTTGAATATTGAGTGATTTTTGCAAGATAGGGGATATCAATTAAACGGAGGACTTGAGTGCATTGCTTAAATTGTTCTAATGCATCATCAATACCGAAAGGGAGTGTTTGTTCCTCAATTAAAGTACTTACTGCGCCTTCAACCAGTTTTATTGAACGATCAATTTCATGTTTAATGATGAGTAAAGCTGTTGGATCGAAATGAATCGAAGTGTGCTCAGACATAAACGTTCCCCTTTGCAAAAAAAATCAATTGTTATATTCGTAGTGCTCGGTAATTTGAGCTAAAAATCTATGTGACTAATATAACTTAACTTACAAAGGGGAAAAGCTAAAAACGCTAAAGAATCAAAAATTTATTTTGCAAAAAGGCAAGGTTCTCCATGTTTTTTCTCAAATTCTTTGACCCAAGTCTCATGTGTATTTAGCTCTTCTTCGGAAGGAAGAATAACTGGTAGTTCAATTTGAACTCTGGTTTTATTTGCTGTGTTCAGGCTATTTTCACTTTGAGATAAGGCATCTATATCAAAAGAAACCTGTCCACCTGTCATTGCTAGGTAAACATCTGAAAGAATTTCAGCATCGAGTAATGCACCGTGGAAAGTACGATCACGTGCTGGAATTTCATAACGTCTTACGAGGGCATCAAGCGAGTTTTTTTGTCCTGGATGTTTGCTTTTTGCTAAAGCTAAAGTATCTGTTACCTCACATACTTCAGAAAGTGCAGGAAGGCCTGCGCGTCTAAACTCCATATCAAGGAAGTTCATATCGAAGGTCGCGTTGTGGGCAATAATCTCTGCGCCTTTTAGATAATCAAAGAGCGTATCGGCAATGTCTGCATAGAGCGGTTTATCTTTTAAGAAATTATCACTGATACCATGGATATTTTCTGAGTCGCCCACTGGTTTTTGCGGGTTAATATAAATATGAATTGAACTACCAGTGAGTTTCCTGTTAATCATTTCAATGGCGCCGACTTCAATAATGCGATCACCATCTTGGAAATAGAAACCAGTGGTTTCTGTATCAAGAATCAGTTGTCGAGGCCCTTGTAATTGTAATTTGGCTTCGGTCACAACAACTTGAGGATGAATATTATTAATTGGTTGCTTACTTTCTGGCTCAGCAGTTTCAACTTCAATAACTTCTTCTTCCACAATAATCATCTCAACTTCTTCGGGTTGTTCAAGATCAATATTATCTTCTTCGGTTACTTCTGCCATATCAAACCCAAAAGGGTCATCAAGCAACCAATCCTCTTCAGGCTTTTTTATATCTTGCAGGGCAGTCGCTTGAACTGTTTTTTTTTGCAGGGCAGTTTGATCAGCTCCGATATTTGCAAGCTCATCGGCCATTTCGTTGCCTGCATGTCCAGCATGGCCTTTAATCCAATGCCATTCAATATTTCGACCGGCACAGACGGCATCTAATTTTTGCCAAAGGTCAGGATTTTTTACATCCTTCCAGTTTTTCTTTTTCCAGCCATGAATCCATTCAGTAATCCCTTGCTTCACATAATTTGAATCTGTCCAGATAATTAAATGAGCATCGGTTGGGCAAAATGCAACGCCTTCAATCGCAGCAGTGAGCTCCATGCGGTTATTGGTTGTATCCGGTTCACCGCCAAATAATTTATGTTCACCCTGCTCGGTAATGACATATGCGCCCCAACCACCTAAGCCCGGATTGCCACGACATGCACCATCAACATACAGTGTGATTGTTTGAGACATAAATCGAAACCTAAACTAAAAGAAAAAGAACTGAATATGGTGTATTGTATACGCAAAAAGTTCGGTTCCATCGTAACAAAGCAAGGTTTTTTTAATTTCTTGTAACATTTCCATGCAAATGACATCAAATTATTGCCTTGTCTATCTTACACGCTTTAATACAATGGCATCGAAGACCTAGGGTTTGTGGCCAGACCCCAAAAAATATTACGCGAGTTGTTTGGAAGTTTTTATGTATAAACCAACCACATTTGTGTGGCAGCCATCTGCGGCATCATTGTTCAAAATTACCGTACTTAGCTCTGCTTTAGCTGCGTTGGGTATTACAACAGGCTGTTCATCGACTCCGCAATCTGCAAAAACCTCTAAATCGAAACAGGTGAGTGGTGCAGGTTATCTAGATGCGAGTAGTCTTGACTCTTTGGAAGACTTACTTTCAGCAACCGATATGCGCGCTGTAGAAGGTGATCGTCTGCTTATTTTGAAGCATGGTGATGTCTGGAAGCGTATGTCAGTTGGTTTCAAAATGGACGTGAATCACTGGGATTCACGTATTGAAGCTCAGCGTAGCTGGTTTATTTCTCGTCAGCCTTACCTTGATCGTTTAAGTGCTCGTGCCAGTCGTTATTTGTACCATACTGTGAAAGAAGCGGAACGCCGTGGATTACCGACAGAACTTGCATTATTACCAGTAATTGAAAGTTCTTATGACCCAGCTGCAACAAGTAGTGCAGCAGCAGCAGGGCTATGGCAGTTTATTCCAAGCACTGGTCGTATTTATGGCTTAAAGCAAACAAGTATGTATGATGGGCGTCGCGATGTGGTTGAGTCGACTCGTGCAGCTTATGAATTTTTAGGAAGCTTGTATAACCAATTCGGTTCTTGGGAACTTGCTTTGGCGGCCTATAATGCTGGTCCGGGACGTATTCAACAGGCGATTAACCGAAATAAGGCGGCGGGCTTACCAACTGACTATTGGTCACTAAAATTACCTCAAGAAACGATGAACTATGTTCCACGTTTCTTAGCTGTTGCTCAAATTATTAAAAATCCAAAAGCTTATGGTGTAGAACTACCACCTATTGCAAATAGACCCCATTTCCGTGAAGTGACTTTATCTGCGCCTTTAACTTTAAATGAAATTGCTTCTGTAGCAGGATTAAGCCGTTCAGAACTTTATGCATTAAACCCGGGATATCGTGGTGAAGCAGTGGACCCTGCAAGTCCAATGCGTATTTTGCTTCCAGCAGATTTAAGTCCTTCAATTGATAATAAATTAAAAGGGAAAAAAACGGGTGGTGGCTCAGGTTGGTGGGCAAATGTAACTTCGCCGTCTACACCTACGGTTAGTCCTTCGACTACAGTAACAACAAAAACAAATCCGACAACGCAAGTTCAGCCAGTTAAACCGTCTTCACCTGTGAAGAATAGTTCAATTACTTCAAAATCTACACCACGTGGTTCAGATGCGTTAGCTGCATTTGCCGCATCGGCAGATGTACCGAGTGCGCCGCGTATTCCTGTAGCTGTGACTAATGCAGCTAATATTAAGCAGCCTGTTAAGATGGAGCCACCAATTTCGGCTTCTGAACGTGAAAAGATTTTAGCTGCTGTTCGAGCTGAAGGTGCAAAAGAAACTGTAGAGCAAGCTCTACAACCGCAAGCAACTCAAGCCGAGAAAGATCAAGTCGTTGCTGAATTAAAAGCAATTGCGCCGAAAGGAACTGAAATTGTCGATCCTTATGATGGCAAAATTAGGTTAACCGCAATTCAGACCAGCCAGTCAGTTGCAGAGCAACAAGGTAAAGAGGTAAGTAGAGGTTTTGCTTATCCAAAAACTTTAGCTGAAGATGCGACTGTCGCTAACTCTGAAGATGGACAACGTAATAAAGATAAGCCTTATATCAAAACTGATACTGATGTTGTAGTTGTACAGCCTAAAGGTAAGCGTAGTACTTATACAATTCAACCAGGTGATACTTTAGCAGTTATTGCCATGAAGAATGGTGTGAACTGGCGTGATGTGGCTAAGTGGAACCAGATTGATCCGGAAAAGACTTTGTTTGTAGGAACTAGTCTTTATCTTTATGATGCGAAACTACAAGAAACTCAAAGTACTTCGAAAAGTACGGCTAAACCAGATGTGTATGTGGTTCAGGCCAATGATAGCTTAAGCGGTGTTGCTAACCAGTTTAATTTGTCAGTAAAGCAATTAGCTGAATATAACGATTTATCAGTGACCGATGATTTGTTTGTTGGGCAAAAACTACAGTTAAAAGAGCCGAAGAATAGCCGCTCAACTGCTAAAGCAGAACCAAAAGTAGTTCAGGCAAATACACGACGAATTGCAACTAAAAGCTATACTGTGAAGCGCGGTGAATACCTTAAATTGATTGCAGATCGTTATGCGCTCTCTAATCAGGAACTTGCTGAATTAACTCCAGGTTTAACTGCGGGTAGTAACTTGATGGTAGGCCAAAAAATTAATGTGCCTACACAAGATATTTCGGTAGATGAAGTTGCTGAAACTAAGACTTCTAGTAAATTTGAGAAAGCGACGCCAAGTGTTTCTTATAAAACAGAAGGCTATAAAGTACAGCGCGGTGATACTTTATCGAGTATTGCAACTAAATCAAAAATTAGCCTAGCTGAGTTAGCTGAGTTAAATAACTTAAAAGCAAGTAGTCATGTACAGCTTGGTCAAACTTTAAAAGTACCAGCTGGTCTAAGTGTGCCTGAACAATATGTTGTACAGTCTGGGGAGAGCCTAAATGCTATTGCTAGTAAATATAACTTACAAACAGGCTATTTGGCTGACTTAAATGGTTTGTCTCGTACAGCAGGACTACGTGCGGGTCAACGTTTAAAACTCACAGGTACAGTTGAAGAAGCACCAAGTAAACCTTCTAAAAATACTAAAGAAGAGACACCTGAGAACTACACAGTTAAATCTGGTGATAGCTTAGGTAATATTGCTAACCGTTACCACTTACAGTTGGATTATCTTGCTGCATTGAATGGTCTTTCACGTAACAGTAGTGTTCGTGTAGGACAACGTTTAAAGCTAACAGGTGATGTGCCTACAGTAGAAACAGCTAAAGTTGATACCAAGTCTTCAACTAAAACAGTTGCGGCTGGTAAAAACACTGAAAGATATACTGTTAAATCTGGTGAGTCTTTAAATAGTATTGCGAGCCGTGCAGGTATTTCAGTACGTGAACTTGCTGAAATGAATGCATTAAAAGCGAGTGCTAATTTACAGCGCGGTCAAAATATTGTGATTCCAAAAACTGTTGTGGAATACAAAGTGAAGCGTGGCGATACGTTAATTGGCCTTGCTAGCAAATATGGTTTAGAAACCAATTTCTTGGCTGAGCTGAATAATTTGACACCTTCTACTCAGCTTCGCATTGGCGATGTCATTAAAGTACCTAATTTATAAAATAATTAGCAACTTATGCATAAATCATATTTTCAACTGAGCCTGCTAGTCGGGCTCAGTGTCGTTTCTCATGCTGTTTTTTCTGCACAGCAAACCACTTCATATATAGCGATTCATTCCAAGCCTAAATATTTAGGAATGCTGGCTATGCCATATGCAAACCCTAATGCACCTAAAGGTGGCTTGTTAAGTCAGGCTGCTCAAGGAACTTTTGATAACCTCAATAGTATGAATGGTAAGGGGAATGCTACAGAAGGCGTTAATTATCTTTTTGATACTTTAATGACCCAATCGCTAGATGAGGTCGGGGTTTTATATCCTCTTTTGGCAGAGAAAGTTACTTATGACCCAGAAAAAACGCAGTCTGTTACTTTCTATTTAAATCCTAAGGCGCGTTTTAGTAATGGACAGCCAGTCACTGCGGCAGATGTTAAATTTAGCTTTGATGCATATCAGACTAAGTCCAATTTAGGTTTGCAGATGTACCTTGCTGATTTGGCAAAAACAGAAGTAATAAATGCCCATCAAGTAAAGTTCAGTTTTAAGTCTACACATAATCCTAAAATGTCTTTCATTTTGGCAACCTTGCCGATTTATTCAAAGGCAGATTGGCAACAAAGAGACTTTAGCCAAATTACTCTACAACCAATTGTTGGCTCGGGACCTTATGTTGTTGAACGAGTTGATGCAGGTAGAAGTATTCTCTATAAAAGAAATCCAAATTACTGGGCAAAAGACTTGCCTATTAATAAGGGGCGCTATAATTTTGATCGTTTAAAATATGTCTATTATCGAAATTGGGATATTGCTTTTGAAGGGTTTAAATCTGGGCAATACACTTTGCATGAAGAAACTAACCCCAAAAAATGGGTAACAGATTATCGCTTTCCAGCAGTAAAAGCAGGGTTAGTTACTCAATATAAGTTCCGTCACCATAACCCAATTGCAACGGAAAGTTATGTTTTTAACACACGACGAAAACCCTTAAATGATATTCGTTTTAGACAAGCCTTAACCTATGCCTATGACTTTGAATGGCAGAATAAAGCTTTGTTTTATGGTCAATATCAACGCCTTCAAAGTTATTTTGCAAATAGCGAATTGGCTGCAACGGGTCAGCCTTCGAAAACTGAATTAGCAATATTGAAACCATTGCTGCCTAAGTTACCTCCACTCATGCAGCAAGGTGTTGTAGCAGATTGGAAATACCCAGTGTCGGATGCGAGTGGATTTAACCGTCAAAATTTATTAATTGCGCGGCAGCTGCTTATACAGGCTGGCTATAAAGTTAAAGATGGACTGTTGTTGACGCCTGAAGGTAAAAAAGTTCAGCTTGAGTTTTTAATTCAACAAGATGGCAAACAACGAACATTAATGCCCTTTGTCCGTAATCTTAAAAAACTCGGTGTTCAGGTTAATTTACGTCAAGTCGACGCTCCACAATATTTAGAGCGCACCCGCCGTTATGACTTTGATATGACCACCATGAATTTGCCGCAATCTCTCAATCCAGGTAATGAGCAGACTCAGTTTTGGGGGAGCATGGCGGCAGCGCAGGATGGAAATTACAATTATGCGGGAATTCGCAACCCAGTAATTGATCAAGTGATTTCAAAACTTGTTGCGAGTAAGAGCCGTGAACAACAGATTATTTATACTCGTATTCTCGATCGATTACTGAGAGCTGGTTATTATCAAATTCCGACCTATGGTAAAGGTGAAAACTGGTATGCTTATTGGAATATGTATCAACAACCTAAAATTAAACCAGCACTTTCGTCTGGAATAGATTATTGGTGGAGTGATGCAAACAAAGCCAAAAAAGTTGCTAAATATTTACATCAACAATAAAAAGCACCTGCCATAAAGGAAATCCTGTTATATGGGTTCATATATTCTCAAGCGACTTCTTTTAATGATTCCCACATTGTTTTTCATTTTATTGATTAACTTTGTGGTTGTGCAAATTGCACCGGGTGGGCCAGTTGAGCAAGCAATACATCAAGCTGAAGGTGATTTGGGAATTGGACGTGCATTAAGTGCAGAGACTTATTATCAAGGTGCTCAAGGTTTAAGCCCTGAAATGGTTGAACAAATTAAGGCGCAGTATGGCTTTGATCGTTCTGCTCCTGAACGCTTTTTCCTCATGTTAAAAGGCTATTTAACTTTAGATTTTGGACAGAGTTTTTTTAAAGATAAACCAGTCGTGCAATTGTTGTGGGACAAAATGCCTGTTTCTATTTCGCTTGGGCTGGTAAGTACTTTTCTGATTTATTTAATTTCTATTCCGCTTGGTATTAAGAAGGCAAGACAGCAAGGTTCATGGTTTGATCACTCCACTTCGTTAGTACTTGTGGTGGGATATGCCGTACCAAGTTTTGTATTCGCTATTTTGCTTGTGGTTTTTTTTGCAGGCGGCTCTTATTTTCAATGGTTTCCATTACAAAATCTTCTGTCAGATAATTTTCATCAACTCAGTCTTTGGGGCAAAGTTACCGACTATTTATGGCATATGACTTTGCCACTTATTACGATGGTATTAGGCGGTTTTGCCAGTTTAACGTATTTAACCAAATATTCGTTTTTAGAAGAACTCAATAAACCCTATGTTTTAGCTGCTTATGCAAAAGGATTGAATAGCCAGCAAGTCTTATATAAACACGTATTTCGTAATGCTATTTTAGTCGTGCTCGCAGGGTTGCCAGAAGTATTAGCGGGTATTTTCTTTGTGGGGAATCTCTTTGTAGAAATTATTTTTCATTTAGATGGTGTGGGGTTGTTGGGCTTTGAAGCCATTGTCCAGCGGGACTATCCAGTTATTTTTGGCGTCTTATTTTTCTTTACTTTATTTAGTCTAATTTTACGTCTCATTTGTGATGTGCTGTACCAATGGATTGATCCTCGGGTTCACTTTGACGCGCAAGGAGGCAAATAATGTCTTTGATTGTGCGGACAAGATTACAACGTTTTAGACAACATAAATTAGGTTGGGCCAGCTTTATTTTATTTAGTATAATTTTGATTTTGTCATTAGCTGCGGAGTTGATTGCTAACGATAAACCGCTGTTAGTGAAGTATGAAGATTCCTATTATTTACCGGTGTTTAAGACATATCCAGAAACGACATTTGGTGGCGTGTTTGAAACAGAAGCAGATTATAAAGATCCGGCTGTGCAAGAACTTATTCATGCTCAAGGATGGGCAGTCTGGCCGCTCATTCAATTTTCATATCAAACTCCTAATTTAGATTTAGCAGTTCCTGTGCCATCACCACCCTCCAAGCAGAACTGGTTGGGAACTGATGATCAGGGAAGGGATGTTTTTGCCCGTATTCTTTATGGTTTAAGAGTATCTTTACTTTTTGGTTTGGCCTTAACCTTTTGTTCCGCTTTGTTTGGCATTACTGTGGGTGCTATTCAAGGTTACTATGGCGGTTGGGTAGATTTATTGGGACAACGTTTGGTTGAAGTCTGGAATGGCTTGCCCATGCTATTCATTGTCATGATTTTGGTCAGCATGTTTGTTCCAAATGTATATTGGCTATTTTTCATTATGTTATTTTTTGGCTGGACAGTTTTAGTGGGAATTGTCAGAGCAGAGTTTTTGAAAGCTCGCCAGCTTGATTATGTTCGTGCAGCCCAAGTTTTGGGAGTGACTGATCGCGTTATTATTTTTAAGCATATTTTGCCGAACGCAATCAGTTCGAGCTTGTCTCAATTGCCATTCATTTTAACAACTAATATTAGTGCCTTAACTGCTCTTGATTTTTTAGGCTATGGCTTACCACCCGATGCAGCATCGTTAGGGGAGTTATTGCTCCAAGGTAAAAATAATTTAGATGCACCATGGCTAGCGATTTCAGGTTTTTTTAGTCTGGCTATTGTTCTTTCACTTTTAATTTATATTGGGGAGGCTGCTCGTGATGCTTTTGACCCAAGAAAATAATACAAATGTTACTCCTGCATTGTTGAAGGTTGAACATCTTTCGATTCAAACGTTAGATCAAAAGATTTTGTTAGAAGACCTTAATTTGCAGCTTAATGAAGGGGAAACACTGGCTATTGTTGGGGAAAGTGGCTCAGGTAAATCACTTAGCTGTTTAGCAATCATGGGGTTACTACAAGAGAAATTAGAAATAACAGGGCAGGTCTGGATTGGTTCCCAAAACATGCTTGAGATAGATGAAAAAGCTCAATCCAATGTGCGTGGTCGACAAATTTCAATGATTTTTCAAGAACCTGCCACGGCTTTAAATCCACTACATCAGGTTGAAAAGATTGTAGGTGAAAACCTTGTTTTATTAGGTTTGAGTAAAAAGGATGTTCGACAACAAGTCATTGAGTTACTCACAGATGTTGGAATTAGTGAGCCAGAACAGATTTTAAAACGCTATCCACATGAGCTTTCTGGCGGTCAACGACAACGTGTCATGATTGCCATGACATTGGCACTGCAACCCAAGATTTTGATTGCTGATGAGCCGACTACAGCACTTGATGTAATTTTACAGATCCAGATTTTAGAACTATTAAAATCTTTACAAGCAAAATATGGAATGGCACTTATTTTAATTAGCCATGACTTAAATTTGGTACGTCAATATGCCGATGAACTGGTTGTATTGCAACGTGGGCGTGTTGTAGAGCAAGGTGAGCTTAGCCAGATTTTTGAAAATCCTAAAACCGCTTATACACAGCAATTATTAGAACATGATTTTGGAAATGCAGAATCTATTGAAATAGGAAAGAATGTTTTGTCCGTTCAGCAGCTTAGCGTGCAATTTCCAATTAGAAAAGGTATTTTCAATCGCGTTCAGGGCTATGTGACTGCAATAGAAGGTTTGAGCTTTGATCTTGCTCAAGGTGAATCACTTGGGGTCGTTGGGGAGAGTGGTGCTGGAAAGTCATCTTTGGCTCTGGCTTTAGTACGGCTCATTAAAAGTGAAGGGCGGATTAATTTTTTAGGACAAGATTTGAATCAGTTGGCTCCCAAAGCTTTACGTTTAGCGAGATCTGATTTTCAACTTGTATTCCAAGATCCATTTGGTAGCCTGAACCCCCGAATGACGGTTGGGCAGATTATTGCTGAAGGTTTAAAAGTAAAAGAAGTATTGAACACTCAAATTCAAGAACAAGTTAAATCTGTGCTTGATAAGGTTGAACTGCCTGAAGATTTTCAGCACCGTTATCCACATGAACTTTCAGGTGGCCAACGTCAACGGGTTGCTTTGGCAAGAGCTTTAGTGGTTCAACCTAAACTTTTAATTTTGGATGAACCGACTTCTGCATTAGACCGAACTACACAAAAAGCCATCATTAAGCTTTTACGACAATTACAGAAAACTGAATATTTGAGCTATATCTTTATTAGCCATGATCTAAATATAGTCAAATCCTTGTGCCATAAAGTCATGGTATTGCGCCATGCACAAGTTGTTGAATATCAGAAAACCGAACTGTTGTTTTCTAAGCCTAAGACTGAATATACAAGACAATTAATTAAAGCAAACTTTTAAAATAAATTATTAAACATTTGTTTTTAAATGGAATGGTTTGTTTTTAAATTTTATGCAAAAAGTTGCATATTTTTATATTCTTTAAAGTTGACATGTGCTATTGTCAGTTATCGATTATGACTTGACATGCCCTATAACTCGTCTAAATTAGAGTAATTGCTCTAAAAAACTAAAAAGAGGTTAACCATGAACCAGATTGCTCAACCCATCACAATTCGCAATACCACATTCAAAAACCGAATTATTAAAGGTGCAATGAGTGAGGCGCTTGCAAATTATGAAGGTCAACCAAATGACTTACATTTAGGCTTATATGGGGCATGGGCAAAAGGTGGGCTTGGCTGTGCAATCACAGGCAACGTCATGGTCAATGTGGGCGCAAAAAATGAACCCGGTGTTGTTGTTATTGAAACCGAACGGGATTTAGAGCGCTTAAAAGAGTGGGCAGCATTAGGTAAGAAATATGGAATGGTGCAGTTGATTCAATTGTCCCACCCAGGGCGTCAGTGTCCAAAAGGATTAAATAAAGAGACTGTCGCGCCGTCAGCAGTACCATTTAGCCCAGCTTTAGCGACTATGTTTGGAACGCCACGTGAACTGACTCATGATGAAATTCTAGATATCATTAATCGATTTGCAACTGCTGCTCGTATTTGTGAAAAAGCAGGTTTTGAAGGGGTGCAACTACACGGTGCGCATGGTTATTTGATTAGCCAGTTCTTATCGCCTTTAACGAATAAGCGTACCGACCAATGGGGTGGTTCAGTTGAAAACCGTACACGCTTTTTATTGGAAGTTTATAAGGCTGTTCGCGAAGCAACTTCCGAGAATTTTATCATTTCAGTCAAACTGAACTCTGCTGATTTCCAACGTGGTGGAATTACTGAAGAAGATGTAATTTCAGTATTTAAAGCGATCGATGAAGCTGGTATTGATTTGATTGAGATTTCAGGCGGCACCTATGAAGCACCTGCCATGGCTGGGGCTAAAGCTGACAAGCGCAAAACAAGTACAATTGCGCGTGAAGCTTATTTCTTAGATTTTGCTGAAAAGATCCGCCAACACGTTAAATGTAAACTCATGGTGACAGGTGGTTTTCGTACTGTAGAAGGGATGAATGCAGCACTCGCAAGTGGGGCTTGTGATTTTATTGGTATTGCGCGTCCGCTTGCAGTTGAGACTGATTTAACAGACCGTTTAATTGCAGGGCAGGACGTGCGCTATGCAGTAAAACCAATTAAAACAGGCCTACCTTTTGTTGACAAAATGGCAATTATGGAAATTATTTGGTATGCCGCTCAATTTAAGACAATTGGTAAAGGCAAAAAGCCAAATCCAAAACTTTCACCACTAGTCGTCTTTTTTAATTATGCCAAAGGCAATATTAAAGCTGTGGTAAAAGGTCGCGTGAATTCACGTAAATCTGCGTAAATTAATTACCATGCAATAGTCCAGTAAGTGTTAAATGTAGAAGCAGACCATTGTCCTTTAATTAAAGCATTCTTAAAGGCAGGTCTGTTTTCTATTTGGATAAGATAACGCTGTATATGTTTAAACTGGCTGTAATTTTGTGAGCAAGCCAGTAATGGGAACCACATCAAAATATCAGCAATAGTAAACTGATCTCCAGCAAACCATAAGTGATCCTCTAAATGTTTATCAATCATGTTCATTTGTTGTTGTAATGATTGATTAAGATAGCCTTGATCAAATCCATATTTTAAAAGTTTAGGAATGAAACGGATTGGAAAAGGTGTACGTTGCGCAATTTGGTGAAAGATTTGTTTGAGTACCAAATCGGGAATGAATGTCGCCTCACAATAATTTTTCCAATAATAAAAATTTTGGAGATGCTGGCTTAATAAATTGTTCTGTCCCAATTGGGGATGTAAATGAGATAAGTAATCTAAGATTGCTGAGGTTTCAGCTAAGATTGAAATCTCTCCTTGTTCAATGATTTCGATAGTAGGAAATTTTGATAATTGGTGGGGTGAGTTTTTATTTTCGTCTACGTCTGAATGGTATTTAATAATGAGCTCATAATTGAGTCCTAATTCTTCTAAAAACCAAATAATGCGTTGAGAATGTGAATTTTGTAGATGAAATAATCGAATTTGCATGTCATGTTCAAATTATAGTTTTGATCTATTCTTAGTATAGGACAGAAGATAACTTAAGTATAATAAAGTATTTATAAATCAAAAGATTATATTTTTTATGAGAGAAGGTCAGTAAAAAGCCACTGCCTTAAAAATGCAGTGGCTTTTTAGAGTTTGACATCCTTATGGGATTAGCACTAGGGTTATCGCCGTGAAAAGATTTTTTATATTTTCAAGTTAGAACGTATAGCTCATACCAAACTGAACAGTACGTGATTCGCCTGGATAAGCATATAAATTAAAAGCACTTTCATCATAAGTTCTATTAAAAATATTCTTCAAATCTAAATTAAGCCGAAGTTTTGGTGTTGCTTGATAGTAAGAAACTAAGTCGGTAACCGCATAACCTTTCATGGTGTAGGTGCTATTGGCTGTTTGTCCTGCGCGCTTATCAATATATTTTTGATTAACTCCTAGACCTAAACCTTGTAAAGCTCCGCCCTGAAATTCATAAATATTTAAAAGGTTAAAACTGTTCTTTGGAATATTGGCTAAAGACGTTCCTTTTTGCAAAGTGTTGTCTTTAGTCACTTCAGCATCTGTATATGCGTATCCACCAATAATTTTCCAAGCAGGTGTAATCTGACCTGCAATATTTAGCTCAATACCACGACTACGAACTTCACCAGCAGAAACCTTATAGGCTGAATCAATAGGATCGATAGTTAATACATTTTCTTTTTCAGCATAAAAAATAGCAGAGTCAACCGATAACATATTGTCTAGGGCTTGCCATTTAAAACCTAACTCGTAAGCAATGCCTTCTTCAGGGTCAAAACCTTCTCCATTGCGGCTAGCGCCAGTGTTTGGTTTAAAAGATTTTGCTGCATTACTATAGATTGAAAGATCATCACGGGCTTTAAAAACTAACCCTAAACGGGGAATAAAGGCATCGTGACTAGTATTCCAGTTTGCAGTATTTGGTAATAGGTTTTTATAGTCATGCTCATAGTGCTCAAAGCGTAAACCCAATAAAGCGCTTAAACGTTCATTTAATTCGATTTGATCTTGTACAAAAAGGGCAGTTGTTTTTAAATTTTCGTGGTCATGTGTAGTAACACGGTTAAGCTCAGGTAGCGGTTGGCCTAAAACAGGATCATTAATATTAATAGGGTAGCTACCGACATCTCCACTTGAGCGAATAATATATGACTTGTAATCATAGTTTTCATATTCAAGCCCAGTCACTAAAGTATGTGCTAAACCTAAAAGTTGGAAATTACCTGTTAGGTTAATTTGTGCATCAGTGTCTTGCCATTTTAATTCGCGGTAGTTGTAATTTCGGCCTAAAGTTTCGCCGTCATTTTGAATGCCATTTGCTTCTACTGCATAGCCATGCAATTTGCCATTTAAGTATTGCACACCCGCATTGAGCTTCCAGTCATTTCCAAGATCATGTTCGACTCGTAATTGAGTCATATTGTTATCATTGTAGATTCGGTTGTTATATTTACCTGTTTCCCACAAATATGTTTCTGGTGAACTGTTAAAAGACTTTTGTGTAGGATAACGCGTATGCCCACGATCAAGTGGATGTTGATTACGTAAAATATCGGCCTCAAAAGTGATTTTAGTTGCATCAGTCGCTTGCCATTGAATGACTGGCGCAATCCCATAACGTTTGGATTCGACATTGTCTCGATAACTATCACCACCTTCTGCAATCACATTTAGGCGATAACCAATATTTTCTGCATTTGGAATAGTGCCTGTGGTGTCTACAGTGGTGCGGTATAAACCTTCGCTGTTAAGCTGAGCACCTAAAGTGGTTTGTTGCTCAGACTTTGGTGTTTTTGAAATTAAGTTAAACGTACCGCCTGGGTCACCACGGCCATATAAGCTAGAAGAAGGGCCACGTAAAACGTCTACACGTTCAATCGTGTTGCTATCTGGTGCATTTGGATAACCACGGTTAATTGGGAATCCGTTACGATAAAATTCACCACTGGTGAAACCACGAAGGTTAAAACCAGTTAAGCCTTGACCACCAAAGTTATTCGCTCGTCCAACGCCACCAGCCAAATCAAGTGCTTCAATTAAGCGTGTCGCACCAATATCTTCAATCACCTTTTGGGTCACAACAGTGACCGATTGCGGTGTATCTTTTAATGCGATTTCACTACGTGTTGCGCTACTAGAGCTATCGACTTTGTAAGTTTGGTCAGATGCCTGGTGGGCTTTAATTTTAATCGTCGCAAGAGTCGTTGAAGAACTATCTGTTTCTGCAAAAGCAGGTGATAAACAGCAGATTTGAGCAATGCTCAGGGAGAGGAGGCGAAGCTTAAGATCCATTTAAAACCTATTTGATAATAAATATCAGTATAAAAATAAGAATTATTATAATGTAACTGCGTGTAAAAGGAATACAAAAGTAGTGATAAATCTAGACAAGTGTATTTTATTTAGAAATATGAGAATAAAAAGTATACTCAGGTGAGCTTAAATAATTATAAATTACAGTTTAAAATAGAGCATTAAATATATAAAGAACAGCTTTAAAATCAATTAAATATTTCATAGCTAATCTTTTTAAATTAGATTTTTTTGAAAATCAAGATGGTTTTTTATTTTTATCAAGGGGAAGTTTAATGTCTATGCTTATTGGTATGTTTTTGTTGGTCATAATTATATTGGCAATTTTAAGTATTTTAAAGAAAGGAGAAAGCAAGGGGGGGGAATGGAAAGCGTAATCCAATCAAAGGAAAACGTATCATTACCATGAATGAACAACCAACTTTTATGAAGTTAAAAGAAGCATTGCCTGAACATATTATTTGGGCACAAGTTGCTTTTAGCGCTTTTATGACAGCACAAGGATATGCAACACGTAATTTATTTAATCGGAAAGTAGCTGATTTTGTCGTACTAGATAAATCATTCAATATTGTTGCTATTGTTGAATTAGATGATTCTAGCCATAAAGGAAAAGAAGACTTAGATGCTGAACGAGATGCTTTAATTCGGGAAGCTGGTTTTAAAGTTATACGCTATAAAAGAACACCAGAGCTTGCACAAATATATGCTGATTTTAATATTTCGTCCGTTTCATTACCACAAGTTTCAATAGAATCAAATCCAAGTGAAACAAAAACAAAGTTTGTAGCTGATTCAATAATTATTGAAAGAGATGATCCAGCGGTACAACCTGATGAAGTAAAGTTGAAGTGAGATGATGTAATTTAAAAGATGTGATTTTTAAATGAATTTCTTATAAAAGAAATTGGCGTCCCTACGGGGATTCGAACCCCGGTTACCGCCGTGAAAGGGCGATGTCCTAGGCCTCTAGACGATAGGGACGTTGAGGATGGCGGTATCTTAAGAAGCCGCCACCAAACTGTCAAGTAGGTAAGGAGACAGTTTGTTCAAAATATAGCAAAACAGTTCAGCAGTTTTCTGAGTATCGTATAAAGCAGAGTGTGCTTCTTTACCATCGAACTCAATTCCAGCTTGTATGCAGGCTTTAGCAAGGACAGTTTGTCCAAACATAACAGCACTTAAAGTAACCGTATCCATGACTGAAAAGCTATGAAAAGGGTTCTGGTTTTTTGTGCTTGTACGTGCAATCGCTGCTTGAACAAAACCAAGATCAAAATGGGCGTTATGACCAACCAACACTGCATGGGTACAATGTTGTTGTTTACGAACTTCATTTACTGATTTAAAAATACGGCGTAATGCAGTCCGTTCATCTTCAGCCATTGCCATACGCATTGGATTGAATGGATCAATACCAATAAAGTCTAGCGAACGTCGGTCGAGGTTAGCCCCTTCGAACGGGTTGATGTGTGCATGAAATGCTGGACCAGGGACAAATTGTCCCTGAGCATCATACACAATTGGAATGCACGCAATTTCTAGCAATGCATCTGTCTGGGCATTAAAACCTGCCGTTTCAACGTCAACAACAACAGGCAAGAAGCCACGAAAACGTTGGCCAATGACCGGGACAGAGGTTTCTTGTGTCACACTTTTCTCCATTGCAGCGTTTTCCCGGCATGCAGCGGGATAATTTTTTGATCATCTAAATAATCAAAAGATTCTGGTACAAGGTTATCTTCTTTTACCAAGGTAATAGTAGAAGTATTACGTGGTAGACCGTAAAAGTCTGCACCAAAGTGGCTTGCAAAGCCTTCTAGGCGTTCTAATTTACCCACTTGGTCAAATGCTTGGGCATAAAGCTCAATCGCATTTGGTGCACTATAACAGCCCGCACAGCCACACGCATTTTCTTTTGCATCTTGCGAGTGCGGCGCACTGTCTGTACCTAAGAAAAATTTAGGATTACCACTCGTTGCAACTTCAAGCAAAGTTGTTTGGTGTGTTTGGCGCTTTAAAATTGGTAAACAATAAAAATGCGGTTTAATACCACCGACCAACATGTCATTACGGTTAAATAATAAATGCTGAGGGGTGATTGTTGCAGCAACATTACGGTCATGTTCTAAAACAAAATGAGCTGCATCGCTTGTGGTGATGTGCTCAAGTACCACTTTAAGTTTTGGAAACTGTTTTAAAAGTGGGTTGAGTACTTCATCAAGGAAACGTTTTTCACGGTCAAAAATATCGACGTGGTTATGAGTTACTTCACCATGAAGTAATAAAGGAACTTGATGCTCTTCTAATTGCTCAATAACTGCATAAACTTTACGAATGTCACTTACACCGTTATCAGAGTTGGTGGTCGCGCCAGCTGGATAAAGTTTAATTGCATTTACATGTCCAGATTCTTTAATTTTACGAACTTCGTCTGGTGAAGTGAAGTCAGTAAAATAAAGCACCATACGTGGGTCAAAATTCAGACCCTCTGGAACATGAGCAAGAATACGTTCACGGTAAGCTAATGCTTCTTCCACAGTTTTTACTGGCGGAACAAGGTTTGGCATACAGATCGCACGAGCAAACTGTTTAGCCAAATCAGGTACGGTACGTTTTAATGCTAAACCATCACGTAAATGTGCATGCCAATCATCTGGCTGGAGCAGGGTAATAGAGTTCAAGGCAGTTCAAACTTCGAAATAAAACAAATGATAATCGATAAAGTGTGAAAATGGTAACGAGAATTACGGACAAATGGCAAAATAAAGCGCAAGAGGCGTTAAAAAATAATGTTATATTTTGTTAATGTGTAAGAGGCAGGAAACGGGTAGTGGTAAATAGGGGAAATGTACATGAATTACTCAAAGCAAAAGAAGAAATAGAATATCTGGTAACTTTACATACCCATCGTTATGCCAATACAGCTTTGCCCCATCAATTAGAAAAAAAATTCTGGAGCTTAAATCTTGAGCGAACAAAACAAAATATCTCAAAATTTTTAGCAAGTGGTGTCCTAACCTATCTTATTTTTATTTTGCTAGTGCTACCCACAGACTATTTGGTGATAGGTGTACCTTACATAACTTGGGATTTTATTTACTGCATATTAAGTGCAATTAATATTGCAGGTGCGCTACTGTTATTTTGGGTATTTGCCAAGTTTAAGAAACTCTCTGAATATTTTTATATTGCTGCATGCGGGATTGTATTTTTTACCATTATTGTCAATGCAATGTTGCTTCTTAGTGTAGGAAATATCGCTCTTAAAAATCAGTCGATGTTACTACTTTCTTTTTTATATATGCTTGGCTTTATCTTGAGCGGTATAAAGCCTTTGCATATGCTTTATGTGGGTTTGATCGCAGCCATTTGTGTTTTTTCTCTATTAATTTTATTTCAAGCGGATTGTGACTATATTGCTTTGGGAAGAGCACTATTTGGTAGCTGTATTTTGGGTTTTTCAATTAGTACGATGCTCACGTCTAGAGAAAGAAGCCTTTTTTTAAATAATCAGCTTGCTGAGCTTAACGAACAGATTTTACGTATTGAGGCATCTGAGTTGCTTCATTTAAGTCAGCAGGATGCGCTCACTAAAATTTCTAATCGACGTACTTTCGATGAGATGTTCGACTTTTTTTACTATCGGGCAAAGCAAGAACAACGTCCATTGGCAGTTTTATTTATTGATATCGATTTTTTTAAAAACTATAACGATTGTTATGGACACCAGATGGGAGACAAGGTCATCTCGTCTATTGCCTCTGCAATTAAAAATTCTATTCGTCATGTTGATTTTGTTGCCCGTTATGGCGGAGAGGAGTTTGTCGTTCTTTTGCCAAAAACACCGGCTCAAGGTGCATATGCTGTGGCTGCCAATATTTATAAAGCTATAGAACGTCAAGCGATTCCTCATGCTGCATCATTGGTTTCTCAGCATGTGACTATTAGTTTAGGTTTTACTGTTTATACGGAAGGCTTAAGAGTAACTCAGGAAAATTTAATTCATGCTGCCGATCAAGCTTTATATCGGGCTAAGCAGCTTGGACGTAACCAGATTTATTATCAGCCTTTGCAGTTACCAGAAATTGCTTAAGCTCAAACGTTTAAAATAAAAAAGCCACCTTTGTAGGTGGCTTTTTTATGAGCTAAGAAAAATTATTTTTTCTTGCTATCGAGTTGTGGCACAGCAGAACCTTGACCTATTGAAAGCAAACCAGCATCTGTATAGATCTCAAGTTTTGCACGTGTATCGGTAATGTCGAGGTTACGCATAGTCAATTGACCAATACGGTCCATAGGCGAGAACATTGAATCGCCTTTTTCCATTGTTAAACGTTCAGCTTCGTACGTTAAGTTCGGAGATTCGGTGTTCATGATGGTGTAGTCATTACCACGACGAAGTTCAAGCGTAACTTCACCAGTAACAGCTTTAGCAACCCAACGCTGTGCAGTTTCACGCAACATCAGTGCTTGAGAGTCGAACCAACGACCTTGGTAAAGTAAACGACCTAAACGTAAACCGTTAATGCGGTATTGTTCGATCGTATCTTCGTTGTGAATACCAGTAACCAAACGCTCATAAGCAATATGAAGAAGAGCCATACCCGGTGCTTCATAAATACCACGAGATTTCGCTTCGATAATACGGTTTTCGATTTGGTCAGACATACCTAGACCATGACGGCCACCAATACGGTTTGCTTCAAGAATAAGCTCAACCGGATTGTCAAAAGTTTGACCGTTCAATGCAACAGGCACACCTTCTTCAAAGCGTACAGTCACTTCTTCTGGTTTGATTTCAACTTCATCTTTCCAGAAAGCAACGCCCATAATTGGGTCAACGATTTTAATACCAGCATTTAAGTATTCAAGATCTTTTGCTTCGTGAGTTGCACCCAACATGTTTGAGTCAGTTGAATACGCTTTTTCTTTTGACATTTTATAGTCAAAACCGTTGTCGATCAGGAACTGTGACATTTCAGCACGGCCACCGAGTTCATCGATGAAGTTTTGATCTAACCAAGGCTTGTAAATTTTAAGATTCGGGTTGGTCAACAAACCATAACGATAGAAACGTTCAATATCGTTACCTTTATAAGTTGAGCCGTCACCCCAGATGTTTACGTCATCTTCTTTCATTGCAGTAACTAACATTGTGCCTGTTACTGCACGACCCAATGGAGTCGTATTGAAATAAGGAACACCACCTGTACTGATATGGAATGCACCACACTGAATTGCAGCAATACCTTCGAGCGCAAGTTGTAAGCGGCAGTCAATTAAGCGAGCTTTTACAGCGCCGTATTGTTCTGCTTTCTTTGGAATTGCATCGTAGTCATCTTCATCAGGCTGGCCTAAGTTTGCAGTGTATGCATAAGGCTCTGCGCCTTTTTGTTTCATCCACAATAGAGCAGCTGAAGTGTCTAGGCCTCCGGAGAAGGCAATCCCAACTTTTTTGCCTACTGGTACATGCTGCAAGATAGTTGCATTATCAGTCATTGCTAATCCTAACATTTATAAAAAAGACCCCGTGTAGGTGGCCTCGAGAATTCTGAATGGCGGCTATTGTAGCACTATTCATGGTGCTTTTTTTGGCAAAAAAAGCATTAATTCACTTGTTCTGATTTGAAGTTTTAATTTCTTAAAAAATATAAGTTCATTTATAGAATAAGAAGAGGTGAATGAAGTATTGTTGTTCAAATAAGAAAAGACTTTTAATGACTTAAAAGAAAATAGGATGAATATGATTTGTCATCATTCTTGGCGTGATTATGCAGTTTTTATTATATAAATTGGAGAAAGAACCAGATTTCATTAGTGTTATTAAATAAAAGTAATACGATTGGTTTTTATGGATTGACCATAAGCTCCAATAAATTTCTTTACTGGGTCATCCAAAAGCGGAAAAAAAGTATTAAAGTACTATGCAACAAGTTGCAAAAAACTATTGGGACGCAGCATGACAAGTTACGCCAATCTATTAAAACCATTACATTTAGGCTTTACCACTATTAAAAACCGTGTGGTGATGGGATCCATGCATACGGGCTTAGAAGACCGTTTCTATAATTACCCTAAACTGGCTGCTTATTTTGAAGAACGTGCCAAAGGTGGGGTTGGCCTGATTGTGACAGGTGGTATTTCACCGAACCGTCAAGGGTGGTTAGCACCTGCTGGCGGAACCATGAACAGTCTATTTGATGTTCCTCAGCACCGTCTGGTAACTCATGCTGTTCATAAACATGGCTCTAAAATCTTAATGCAAATCTTGCATGCGGGCAGATATGGCTATCAACCGTTTGTTGTGTCTTCAACAGCCATTAAATCTCCAATTTCGCCGTTTAAACCACGCCAGCTTTCTGAAAAAAATATTCTCAGCACAATTGAAGATTACGCTCAGTGCGCTGACATTGCCAAAAAAGCAGGCTATGACGGTGTCGAAATTATGGGCTCGGAAGGTTATTTAATTAACCAGTTTTTAAGTAGCCACGTGAACCAGCGTACTGACCGTTGGGGAGGTGACATTGAAAACCGTATGCGTTTTCCGGTCGAGATTGTTAAAGCGATTCGTGCCAAAGTCGGCGAGAAATTTATTATTTGTTTCCGCTTGTCTTTACTCGATTTAGTTCATGACGGTAACACCATGCAAGAAGTCGTGATTGTTGCCAAAGCTTTAGAAAAGGCAGGCGTAACTTTATTAAATACGGGCATTGGCTGGCATGAAGCACGTGTACCAACCATTGTAACGTCTGTACCTCGTGCTGCTTTTGTCGATTACACAGCACATGTAAAACAACATATTTCTATTCCGATTATTGCTTCAAACCGTATTAACATGCCTGAAACTGCCGAAGAAATTTTGGCAACTGGCAAAGCAGATATGGTTCAAATGGCGCGTCCTTTATTGGCCGATGCATTTTGGGTAAATAAAACAGCGACTAACCGCGTTGATGAAATTAATACCTGTATTGCTTGTAACCAAGCGTGTTTAGACCATGCTTTTAAAAATAAGCGCGTGTCTTGTTTAGTGAACCCACGTGCAGGCCATGAAACAGAACTGGTGTATTTAAAAACCAAGCAGCCTAAACGTATTGCTGTTGTCGGTGGCGGGGTTGCGGGTATGTCAGCAGCAACCGTTGCAGCGAGCCGTGGTCATGCGGTCACTTTATTTGAAGCGACTTCAGATGTGGGTGGTCAGTTTAACTTTGCCAAGGTGGTGCCGGGTAAAGAAGAATTTCACGAAACGATTCGCTATTTTAAAGTCCAACTCGAAAAAACTGGGGTAGATGTACGTTTAAATACTCGCGTGAACCGTGAGCAGCTTGAACGTGAAGGTTTTGGTGAAGTGATTGTTGCAACAGGCGTAATCCCTCGTGCATTAAAAATTGAAGGAAGCAATGCGCCACAAGTTCTTTCTTATGCTCAGGTTTTAAAAGGTGCAGAAGTTGGGCAAAAAGTTGCAGTGATTGGTGCGGGTGGTATTGGTTTTGATGTATCGGAATTCTTACTTAAACCTCCACATCAACCACAGCCTCAACCTTTAGCCGAGTGGCAACGTGAATGGGGCGTAGACCCAGATCCTAACTATATTTCTGAAGGTGGTATGCAACCACCAGTAGTTGAACTTCCTGTTCGCCAGATTTACTTACTGCAACGTAAGACAACACCTCTAGGTATTGGCCTTGGTAAAACTTCAGGTTGGGTACATCGTGCACAGCTTAAAAAGCATGGCGTACGTATGCTCCGTGGTGTGCAATATAAAGCGGTCACTGATGAAGGGCTTTGGATTGAGCATAATGGTCAAGACCAGCTTTTACGTGTCGATACGATTGTGGTGTGTGCGGGTCAAGAGTCAGTAAAAGACTTGATGCCAAAAGAAGGTGAGTCGACTATAGCTAACTACTACATTATTGGTGGTGCAAAGCTCGCAGCGGAGCTAGATGCGAAGCGTGCGATCAAAGAAGGAGCAGAATTAGCTGCTCGATTGTAATATTTGATGAAACAATACGCACTTGAACACAAAGCGATGATATTTTTCTTGAATAAAATGAATAAGCTTTGTATTCTTACGCACATGGAAGCGTGGCAGAGCGGTTTAATGCACCGGTCTTGAAAACCGACGAGGGTGTGAGTCCTCCGTGAGTTCGAATCTCACCGCTTCCGCCAAATTCGAAAAGCCCCTGTTAAAAGCAGGGGCTTTTTTTATGTGTATGTTTTTTAGTACTTAGCAACCCATATAAAAATTTGGATTGAGTTGGGCAGAATTAGATTTCAGTTTAATTTTATATTTTGTAGTTAATTGCACCCTCATAATGGTCAATATCTTGTAATTGTTTGAAGAATCCTTTCGGGTCAACTATTGCTGCTATATGTATAATTATGGGTAAATAGCTCCTTATAATACTAACCCCTTTGCATTCCTAACTGGCAAAGTAAAATCGATCTCGGTATACGCTGAATTTAAATTAATAGATATGGATAGTTCATGAATTTAATAAATCACTGTAGTAAATTATTTCTTGCAATTTTTCTTATGATGAATCTTTCAAATACATATGCAGCAAAGATACAGACTGTAGATGCTGAAGTGCAAGAGAGTGCTGTAGACGCAATGGAAGCAGCTGGAGCAGAAGCTGTAGAGGTTGGTGAAGAAGAGGCTGCATGCCGTGCTGACGAGGCTTGTGATGTTGCATCTGCTGTTTCTGAGGATGAAATGTATGGTGGAATTCAACAGGAATATGTCGTAAAAGGCTGTAAGGTAACAATCTACAATGATGGGCCTGTGAAAATGGTCAATGTAAAGACGGATCAACCATGTGATGCTCCACTTCCTAAAGACCATAAATTTTCTAGATAGAGCCTGTTAAATTATTTTTCAAAGCTAAGTCACGGTTATTGGGCTTAGCTTTTTTTATTTAGAATGTTGTTTTAATTTAATCATCTTATAATTTGGGGTATAAATTTTCGCTAAAAAACTCATTGATTCCAATAAGTACTAAACATTTCTTTAATGCCAATTTCATCTTCCATATATTTATTAGGAGATATTTTTAACCCAACACCACTTAAATATATTACTGCTTTCCATAGGAGTTCCTCTTTAATAGGAGGATCAAAAATTAAGTCTTGGTTATCCAGTGCATTCATTCTTTTTCTTGCCCATTCTTCAGCATCGTCTCGGCTGATTTTATGGTTTAATAGATCATTGAATACTTGTTGTACATCTAATAAAGATATTTTCATTTCATTGTTTTCCATTTTTTATATTCTATTCTTACCCACCGCAACTAATATATCTATATAAATTTCAATACCGTTATAAACCCTTCTTTAACAATAACGGACTCATTATTTACCCTTACTTTTTAATGATCTATTTTAAAGCAAATGTCGTTTTGTGTGCTTGACTGCAATAGGGTAGAGCACTATCCTTTGCCTGCTGGCCACATTGCCAGTCGGTTGTCGCAGACCGTCTCATAGAAGCATTAAAGGTTTTATACTTTTAGTGTGTACACCCTCGCGCCCCCTCTATGGTGGAACGGAGGGGGACACCTTTGGGTGTGCTGGATCTATGACCAGTCTGCGAACCCCTTTCGTTCTGCCACCATAATTTTAATGTTTTGGCAGAACTCCCAATAAAAAGGAGTTGGCTTTGCACATTCATTATTTCTTGGCAGCCTTTGCCAAAAGCTATAACGACACAACTTAAACTTTTATAGCAGTTTGAAAGTCACTAGGCTTTTCGGACTTTAAATCTTTATCACTTAAAACTTAATCAACAATAAAACTTGAGATGTGCCAAGCACAGTCTTTACGGCTTTGCTATACCTTTTATTTGTTTAAAAAAGAGTGAAGGCATTTTTATCTCATTTATATACAACAAGAATTTTTTATAACGGTAAAACTATGCCACATTCAGATCTCCCATTTCGTGCTTTAAGTGTGCTTCACACTTCCCGATATCTGTTTAACAACTATGGCTTTCATAATGTCGGGGTCGACCGAATTATTGAGTCAGCAAAAGTTCCCAAAGCCACTTTTTATAATTACTTTCACTCAAAAGAAAGGCTAATTGAAATGAGCCTGACTTTCCAAAAAGATGGTCTTAAACAAGAAGTGCTTTCAATCATTTATGTTCAAAAAGACTTAACTCTGCTTGAAAAGCTTCGCAAAATTTACTTTTTACATGCCGATTTAGACGGGCTTTATCATTTGCCTTTTAAAGCTATTTTTGAGATTTCAAAAACACATCCCAAGGCATATCAGGTAGTCGTTGATTATCGAAACTGGTTCATTAATGAAATCTATAATTTGCTTTTAACCACCAATGCAAATGCTTCAAAACCTGATGCTCACATGTTCTTGTTTGTGATAGATGGGGCAATGGTTCAGCTTTTAGATCCGAACAAGCCCGATGAAAGAGAAAGGTTGTTAGATTATTTTTTAATTACTTTGGGGTAAGTTAGATGAGGATATAGGTAAGGAAAGATACTAAAAAGCTTAACTAAGGCCAGTAATAATTGCTGCTCGATTTATTATTATATTTATAATATTTTATAAGATTGCTTGCACACATATATCACTGTAACCAAATTCAAAAAGCTCCTATAAAAATAGGAGTTTTTTATTAATTAAATATTTCTAAAATAAAAATAGCATTTTTTACTCATTGGTTAAATTGCTGGATTGTTTGACAGTCTTTTTGTATATAATATGTATTCTTTATATTTTGTAACCATTATAGAGTAAACATGAAAAAAATATTAATCATTACTACTTTGAGTTCTTTCAGTTTAATTGCATGTTCAACTACTGAAACTTCAAGAACGATCCAAAGCCCACAAGTAGCTGTAGCTACATCTCAAATTAAATATACCGGAGTAAAAGCTCCAGTTTCTATTGGTAAATTTGATAATCGCTCTAGTTATATGAGAGGTGTTTTCTCTGACAATGTAGATCGTCTAGGTGGGCAGGCGAAAACTATTCTTGAGACACATTTACAGCAAACTGGTTATTTTACAGTTTTAAATCGCGATAATTTATCTGAAATTAAACAAGAAGTTGGTTATAGCAATACAAGCCAATCTATTAAAGGCGCTCGTTATGTCATTACTGGTGACGTATCTGAATTTGGTCGTAAAGAAGTAGGCGATCAGCAATTATTTGGTATTTTAGGTCGCGGTAAAGAGCAAGTTGCTTATGCAAAAGTTAATTTAAATGTTGTTGATGTAAAAACATCAGAAGTTGTGCATTCCGTACAGGGTGCAGGTGAATATGCATTAGGTGCTCGTGAAGTATTAGGTTTTGGCTCTACAGCTTCTTATGATTCTACTTTAAATGGCAAAGTACTCGATTTAGCTGTTCGTGAAGCAGTTAATAATCTTGTGACAGATATTCAAAATAACCGTTGGTCAGTTCAATAATTTTGGATATGTGTTAGATGAAAAAAATTCTTTTAAGCAGTTTTCTTGCTATGGGATTGGTGGGTTGCGCCGCTGGTCCTCAACCTTTATATAATTGGGGAACTTATACTCATCAAACTTATTTGATGTATAACGCACCTGAGAAAGCTACACCAAGTTCGCAAATCACAAAATTAGAAGCTGAAATTGAAAAAACTAAAGGTAAGGGCTTAGCCGTTCCACCAGGTTTATATGCTCATTTGGGATTATTATATTTGCAAGAAAATAATTCTCAAAAAGCAATCGAGTATTTCCAGCTTGAACGTCAAGTATATCCAGAGTCTACGGTTTTAATGGATCGTTTATTGCAAAAAATGAATGCTAATGGTGGGAATACAAAATCATGATTAAGAAATTTTTAATTGCTGGTTTGGTTATTTCTAGCCTTGCATTTACGGGATGTGCTGTTACTCCACCGCCGAATAAAGATATTACGGCTTATAAAGCGCATATGCCAAAATCGATTTTGGTATTGCCGCCAGTCAATGATTCGCCTGATGTAAAAGCGACTTATAGTTATTGGCCTACTGTGGTGGCGCCTGTTGCAGAAGCTGGCTATTACGTTTTTCCAATCTCTGTTGTAGACAATATGTTTAAAGAGAATGGTGTTACTAATGGCAGCGATGCTCAGTCTATTGCACCTCAGAAATTACAAGAGATTTTTGGTGCAGATGCTGCTTTATATATTCGAATTAAAGAATATGGCTCTAAATATCAAGTCATTCAAAGTGTCGCGACAGTAAGTGCTGATGCAAAGCTTGTTGATTTAAAAACTGGAGATGTGATTTGGACAGGTGAGAAAAAACTTGTTCAAGCAAGTAATGATGGCAACGCGGGTTTAATCGGAATGGTCGTCGGTGCTTTAGTTGAACAGATTGCTGGCAGCTTTAATGATCGGGCTTATCCATTATCAAGTATGGTAAATACTCAACTTTTTACCCCGACGACTTATAATCCGGGTATGGGGTTGTTATATGGTCCACGTTCACCAAAGTATCAACAAGATGGTGTTGTAGCTAAGTAAATTAAATTCTTATCTAAAGTGTTAATTTATTGAAAATAGGCTGCTTCATATATTAATGATATGGAGCGCTATATAAAAAATTATTATTCCAGATGGTTTCTAAATTTTTTGGTTAAGCAGGAGAGCTAGAGCAACTAGTTCTCCTACTTAATTCGATCTACTTCTTTTGTTTAAAACGGTATTTGCATTTTAAGCAGCGGTAGTCCTGAAAAATGTTCTTGTCGATCATCACACCCGCTTTTTTACCAAAAATATTACCCACCACACCGCCAGTGATTCCTGCACTAATTGCACCGACAAAAGTTCCTACAGTTCCGCCAACAATCACACCTAAAGGACCAGCAATCGTACCAATCGCTGCTCCAACAGAAGCGCCAGTTGCCGCACCACCTACAGTACCTGCCGTTGTGCCAGCAGCTGTTAGTAAAACACCGCCAGTTGTTCTAAGTAATTTGTCATGGTCACGTGCTTCAACTTCGGTAGAACCACACTTAGGACATTGCAGAGCTTTTTCCATAAAATTTCCTGTCTTTCATCATTGAGTGACACAGTTGACGGCGCTAAATCAGTAAAGTGGGTAAAGAACCTGTCTTTCTTTCGATGAAGTGTCTTTTGCCTATTGAGTGATTGCAACAATAAACTGGTCTGCTTTGATTTTAGCTGAACATGAGTGCAAATATTTATAGATCATGTAAACACTTGTACTTTAATAATTATCCCATTAAATACCAATGTTTAGAATGACTAAGGGTTACATATCAATGTGTCTAGCAGAGAGCTATTCAATAATGATGAATAGAATGTGAATGGTTTTGCGAGTAGATTTTCTGAAGTTACTTAGGGTGGTGAGCTGTTAAATGATAAAAGGCTTATCCTGTTTGAATAAGCCTTCTTTGAATATTAGAGTGCTTTTTTCCAACTTAAAAATTTATATAGCCCAAACATGAAAGTGATCCAGATCGGAAGTAAAATCACCGATTTTTCAAATCCTTGAGTCCACATAATATATAAAATCATGCCAATGAAAATTAAAACAATATAGTTACTCAAAGGCGAAAATAGCGCAGGAAATTTGATAGCTTTACCTTCAAGTTTCATCGCACGTTTAAACTTTAAATGGGTAAAGCTAATAATTGCCCAGTTTAAAACCAAAGCGGCTACGGCCATGTACATGAGATAGCTTAGCGCTTCTTCTGGTACGAAATAGTTAAGCAATACACAACCAAAAATCAAAATAGAAGAGAAGATAACAGCAGCTTTAGGAACACCTTGTTTGCTCACTTGTGCAAAAACTTTTGGAGCATGGCCCTGTACTGCAAGCCCATATAGCATACGGCTGTTGGCATACATGCCGCTGTTATAAACCGAAAGCGCAGCAGTCAAAATAATAAAGTTGAGTAAATGTGCAGCCCAACCAATGCCAAGCTGGCTAAAAATCATGACAAATGGACTTTTATCTAAACCACCGAGGTCAAGCTGATTCCACGGAATAAGTGACATAATGATGGCAAGTGAAGCCACATAAAAAATCAAGATTCGAAAGATGACTTGGTTGATCGCTTGTGGAATGCTTTTTTCTGGATTTTCAGCTTCAGCAGCAGTCATCCCAATCAGTTCAATGCCGCCAAAGGCGAACATTAAAAAGGCGAGCATATAAAACAGGCCCGAAAACCCATGCGGGAAAAATCCACCATGCTGCCATAGGTTTGCAAAGCTAGCGATAGAGTCACTACCCGCAGTAACCAATAAATATAAGCCAAATACAATCATCGAAATGACAGCAGCGACTTTAATAATGGCTAACCAAAATTCGGATTCGCCATAAAATTTAACATTGCCCAAGTTCAAACATGTGACTAGAACAAAGAAAAATAAAGCTGATATCCAAGCGGGAATATGGGGCCACCAGTAATGCACATATTTAGCAACAGCTGTTAGTTCTGTCATTGCAACGAGAATATAGACCACCCAATAGTTCCAGCCCGATAAAAACCCGGGGAATCTTCCCCAATATTTTTGTGCAAAGTAACTAAAAGAGCCGACTACAGGTTCTTCTACGATCATTTCACCCATTTGGCGCATAATTAAAAATGCAACCAAACCGACAATGGCATAACCTAAAATGATTGAAGGACCAGCGGACTGGATGACTTGTGCAGAGCCTAAAAATAAACCTGTCCCGACAGCACCACCCATAGCGATTAACTGGATGTGACGATTTTTAAGTCCACGTTTTAATTGGGAAGATGAGTTGCTCAAAATATATGCGCTGAATTAAAAAGCTGGCGCTATTGTAATAGATTGGTTAGGGATAACCTAGTTTGAAAAGAATTTTACTCAGTTAAATAAAAAAGGATCCGTATAAAGCTATACGAATCCTTTTTCTGAAAATTAGTGGTTCTATAAATTAGAAAGACACCATTTTGCCGGGGTTCAGCATTGCACCGATGCCATACATGCTTTTTGCGAGCGGAATAACAACGGGTGCAAGGGTACGACCAAACATAATATTTTGGTGGTCAATTTTAGATAACATTTCGAAGTCGTTAGATTGCCCAACAAAGTCATTCGCAATGGCTTTACCAATGCGGACTGTCTGTGCAACGCCGTGACCACTCCAGCCGTGAACAGCATAAATCGGGAACTTATTGCCAAACTTACGGCTATCGACTGCACCATTTACCGTTAAATCAGTCGTTCCACTCCAGACAAAATCCATCTCTAGATTTTTAACTTGAGGGAACACCGTATGAATTCGATGCTCTAGGTAATTTAAAGTTTTCTCTGGACCCCAACACGTTCCAGTGCCCTGACCACCAAACAGTAAACGGTTGTTAAACACAGGGCGGTAGTAATCAATCTGGAACTGAGTGTCATAAACCGGATGTCCAAATGGCAGAAGCTCTTTTGTATCAAGCTCTAGAGGAGCGGTGGTTGCAACATAAGTATAAAATGGAATAGTGGTATTGTTTTGTTCTGATAAAAGTTTAAAAGAAGCATGGTGAACTGCCAAAACTACAGACTTTTTAGCTTTCACAACAGCATTTGCTGTTTGAACATAAATACCATCTGCCTTTTCTTCTATTGAAATGACTTCTGTTTGCTCATAAACAGAACCGCCATTTTGGCAAAAGCCATAAATTAAGCCACGGTTTAAAGCTAAAGGATGAATTTGTCCACCCAACTCATCAATTAAACCACCCGTATAGTAGTCTGACTTAATATAGTCCATGAGTTCGTGTTTACCCACAATGCGGGTATGGTCTTCACCTAAGTATTTTCGTGCATCGGCGCCTTGGGTCAGACCCACTAAATGTCCTTCGTGAACGGCGGCAGTAATGTGGCCATATTTTCGGTCAAAGTTGAGCTGGTATTTTTCTGAGATGTCATCAATGAGTTTCATCGCTTCCGTAGAGGTAAAATGCCAAAGTTTTTTTGCATCTTCATAACCTAATCGATCGGCCATTTCTTGAGCTTCCCAGCGTGCCAAACCAGGGGTGAGTTGTCCGCCATTTCTGCCAGAGGCTGCACTGCCAATACGGTTTTTTTCTAATAAGACAGTATCTACGCCTTGTTCAGCTAAATGTAAGGCTGTCGATGAACCTAATAAACCACCGCCAATAACCACCACATCGCATTCAATATCAGCTTGTAAACTGTCAAATGTATGCCAATCAGAAAGTGAGCTTTCATAGTAGTTTGCTGGATTATCTACTGATGTACCTTCTACCGTTGTTGTGTCAAATTTTGCATGTTTCGGATTTAACCAGCTCCATTCTTTGCCCACTTGTAGAGATTTACTTGGTTTATATTGCACGTCTTTTAAAAACTGGGGTTTAGAAATAATATTCATGATGAAGTTCCTTAAAAATTAATAAGCATTACTAATTGCAATACTTTGTTTTTTAATCGTTTTATAGATAAATAAAAGAATGCCTAAAGATAACCAGAAACATCCGAAAGTCAGTGAAGATGAGTCAAGGTTAAGCCAGAGGCAAATAATGCTGATCACAGAGATAAGCGGTAAAAATAGGTTTAGAAATTTATTTTTAAACCCTGAGCGCTGTTTATCTTTAATATAAAATTTCATAAAAACTGAGAAGTTTACGGCTGTAAAAGCGACTAGAGCACCAAAGCTGATAAGGCTTACGACTTGTGCTAAATCTAGAAAAACCGCCGACATTGAAATAAGACCAACAAATAAAACCGAGAAAAATGGTGTACCTAAGGAGATATGAATTGTCCCAAAATACTTTTTAGGAAAAATATTGTCAGTGCCCATTATATACAGTAAACGTGAAGCACTGGCATGTGAGGCTAGGCCAGAGGCAACAGTGTTCATAATTTGCCCGCATAAGAATATGGACTGGAAAAAAGCCCCGCCGACATAAAGCACAATTTCAGGAAGCGCTTCAGTAGGGTGCTGAAAGCGAAGATTGTTTGGAAAATAAAGTTGAATAAACCAAGCTGCTGTGAAGAAAATAAGTCCACCCGCAAGAGTCGTTAACATGACTGCGCGGGGAATATTTTTGGTGGGTTGTTTGGTTTCATTTGAAAGCGTTGTGACTGCATCAAAACCTAAAAATGAAAAGCACAAAACTGAGGCACCCGCAACGAGTGGTAGTAACGATTGGTGCTCATGCCAGAGGGGAGCCAAGGTAAGCACATGCTCATAACCTTGAGTCGAGCCAATACCCTTAATCACTAAATAGACAAAAATAACCATGAGTATGATGGGTGCAAACACAAACAATAGACTCAAATTGGCAAGTAAGCGAATGCGGAAACAATTCACTAAAGTGACTAGGCTCGCCGATACAAGCACCCAAAACCAGTAAGGCAGACTTGGAATGAGGGCAGTGAGATAAATTGCGGCAAGCAAAACATTAATGAGTGGTAATAACAGATAGTCGAGTAGGGAGCACCAACCGACAAAAAATCCACTTTTAGGGCCTAGGCTTTCAGCAGTATAGCTATATGCCGAGCCTGATTTTTCTGAAGTTTTACTGAATCTTGCATAGCTCCAAGCGGTGAGTAACATGGCACCAAGTGCGAGTAAATATGCAAGTGGCACGTGACCATTGGTAATTCCAGAGACAATGCCGAAAGTATCAAACACTGTCATTGGCGTCATGTAGGCAATACCAATAATCGTGACTTGCCAAAGAGACAGTTTTTTTAAGGAAGACGTTTTATTTTCCATGTCATTTCAACCTCAAATTTCGTTGTTTTGCTTTTCATCCGGAAAAGCGATGCTATTTTTGAGCCAAAACTTCCCCAAGACCTGAATGAGCAAGTCTGTTTGAAGAAAGTTTGAACAAAAGCCAGAGGCTTCAGGTGCTGTTTCGCCTTGGTAATGTCCTAAAGTAAGGTCAAATATTTAGTATTTTTGACTTTGCTCTAGATAACGACCAATTGAAAAGATTGACACGGTCGTGAGAGAACCTGCTCGGGGCTTTGTTCTCTAAATAATGTGCCTGTCCTGATCGTGACGTCATTTGACGTAATGACTCGAGAAGAATCGTTGATCACGATTGCTTTTTGCTTAATGTTTTTAAGCTTCGGCATGAGAAGTTTTTCGAGTGAGGAAACTAAAATATCGGTGGCAATCACACCGATAAATTGATCACGAATCATGACTGGGTGGGCAAGGGTGATGGTGTATGCACCATTACAAATATAATCGACATAAGGTCCATGGATGCACGGACTTTTATTTTGAGCAGGTTTATGGAACCATTCGAATGAGCGAAAATCTAAAAATCGCTGAGCATTTTGATAGTTTTCAAGTTTGGCTTGTTGTAACTGATCTTCTTTTTTATACCACCATTCGAGTGTCCAATAATCTTGTTCTTCTTGCGTTGCAGGGCTATAACTTGCAAAGCCGATACCTTGACTGTAATGGCTTTCCTGTAGTGCCTTTTTAATTTCCTTTTGCAAAGCTGAACGTTCTGAACCGGAAAGCTTAATATCTTTTGTTTTTTCAGGTTCATGTTTTGACAGAATTTTGCTCGCTTTAGTTGCCAGCTTTTCTGTAATGGCTGTCGTTTCTTCAACCACCGTCTTTAACAAATTTTGAAGCTCTTCTATATCTAAATGTTGGGTCATTCCTATAACTCCTAAAATTCCGTATTTCTCACTCGATATTTGATAAGCGCTCTGTTTTATTGTTTTTATTCGATAGATAACTTATATCGAAGCATTTGGTCTGTTAGCATCGAAATAATTTTTCGTGCTTGAATAACAGCATCATCTTCATTGCCTTGAACAAAAGATGATAAAAGTTGGTGGTATTGCGCGACGACCAATTGATGAAAATGATCATCTTGATAAAGCACTGCGATGAGCGGAGCCCATTCGGCTTGTATGGTTAACTCTTGATTTGCCAGTCGAGCTGATTGGGCAAAAGAGGTGAGCGTCAGCAAGCAACGTAAATCAAGCTGGGCACGAGTGTCTGCTTCAACGGCTTGTTCAAATTGTTCAATAAGCTCTTTGATTTTGCCCAGTTCATATTCAGTGGTTCTTTGTGCTGCTAAATAGGCACCATGGCTTAAAATTGCACTATGAAATTCACCTAGATCAGCAAGATATTCATTTGAAGCTTGACGCAAAGGATGTTTGTTTAAGAGTAAGTCGGAAGGTAACTCACAAACAAAACTTCCACCGTTTCGTCCGCGTCGTGTATCAATCAGACCTTTTACCCGTAAAGTATTTAACGCTTCACGAACGGTAATCGGCGACACTCCCATTAAGCGAGCTAAATCCGCCTCGTTAGGAAGTTGTTCATTGCTTTTGAGCAATCCAGAGATAATTGCATTTTCCAAGCGTTCAACAACTTGTTCCGAGCGAGTTGCCTGAGCGATAGGTGCAAAAATTATCGTATATGCTGACATGGCGAATTCTCTAAAAGCTAAGTCAGTGACTTAGCTTAATGAAACGGATAAATGATTAAAACACGCCATATTGATGGACTGCCTGTTCATCTTCAGGCACAGCTGGTATTGCATCCCAAAGTTCAACAATTTTGCCATTATCTACACGCCACAATTCAAAATAGGCATGTCGATTTCCAGCAATATTTCCTTCGGAATGTGTCAATACAAATTGACCATCAGCAATGGAGCGATGAGTTTTGGAGTATACCAAACCTTGCCCTTCATTACGGATATTGTTCAAAAAATCAATCACTGCCTTAACGCCATCCCCAATATCTGGGCTATGCTGAATGAACTGATCGCCGTGGGTGTATTCTTTAAATGCTTCGTAATTGCCATCAATTAATGACTTCTTAAAGAAAGAGGTCACAATCTCACGATTTTCCTCTGGGTCATGGTGAGTTACGATTTCTGTTGGACCATCTAATTGTGTTCTACCACTCACATTCGGAGCTGCTTCTGCTACCAGACCATCCCAATGCTCTACAATTTTGCCGTCTTTCACTCGGTAAATATCAAAGCCAACTAACGGGTTTTCATCTAATCCCTGAAAGCGCCCATGAATCGCAACCAAGTCGCTATCTGCCAATACACGCACAGCTTCATGTTGCATGTCGGGGCAGTCTTCTACCAGTTGACGAAGGCCTGAAATACCGTTGGCAACCAGTGGCGAGTGCTCTATAAAGTCTTCAGAAAAATAACGGTCTAAAGCAGTGGTGTCATGTAAATTAAATAACTCGTGGTGCGCCTTACTCACAAAGTCTTTCATTTCTTGTTTATTCATTTTGATCTCCTTTCAAATCTGATTTTTATTATTCATTTGAACTCATTACATGTTTCACGCGTGTATATTCTTCAAAACCGTAGCCTGATAAATCTTTACCATAACCTGATTTTTTGAAGCCGCCGTGTGGCATTTCTGCAGTTAGAGGAATATGGGTGTTAATCCAAACGGTTCCGAAATCAAGTTCACGAGACAGGCGAGTTGCACGTGCATGATCTTTTGTCCAGACACTTGAAGCCAAGCCATATTCAATATCGTTGGCTTTTTCAATGGCATCATTTTCATCTGTAAATTTTTGAACAGTAATCACTGGCCCAAAAATTTCATTTTGAATTGCTTCGTCGTGTTGTTTTAAACCACTAATCACAGTCGGTTCAAAATAGAAGCCTGGACGATCGGCTTGCTTGCCACCCGTTTCAACTTTGGCGTGAACAGGTAAGTTGTCAATAAAGGTTTTAACATTCTTTAATTGATTAGCATTGTTGAGTGGACCATAAAGTGCGTCTTGATCATCTGGTTCACCAAAACGTGTATTTTTTGCCGCTTCAATTAATTTACCTAAAAATTCGTCATGCACTGCTTCAGCAACAATCACGCGTGTTGCAGCAGTACAGTCTTGTCCTGCATTGAAGTAACCCGTTAAAGCAATCATTTCAACTGCTTTATCGATGTCGGCATCTTCAAAAACAACAACAGGTGCTTTCCCACCAAGCTCAAGGTGGGCTTTCGCTAAATTTGCTGCCGCAGAAGCTGCAACTTGCAAGCCTGCACGAACCGAACCTGTAATAGAAACTAAAGCAGGTGTTTTATGCGATACAACTTTTGAACCCACTTGAGCTTGGCCTAACACCACGTTAAATGCACCTTTAGGAAAAAATGGTGCAGCAATTTCTGCCAGTAAAAGTGTACTTTCTGGTGTTGTGTCACTTGGTTTAAGTACCACAGTGTTACCAGCTGCTAAAGCAGGCGCAATTTTCCAAACAGCCATCATGAGTGGATAGTTCCAAGGTGTAACTTGGCCCACTACACCGACTGGTTCGCGGCGAATAGAAGAGGTTAAACCTTCTAAATATTCACCTGAAGCTGTGCCATTCAGTAAGCGGGCAGCACCTGCAAAGAAACGAACCTGATCTGCCGATGCACCAACTTCTTCAGATGCAATTAAGTGCTTTAACTGACCTGTATTACGGCTTTGAGCCTCAATTAAACGCTCTGCATTTGCTTCGATAGCATCTGCCAAATGCAATAATGCTTTTTGACGAGTCGAAGGTGTACTACGTCCCCAAATTTTAAATGCTTCTTTTGCAGCAGCGTAAGCAGCATCAACTTCTGCTTCGGTTGCATTCGGCGATTGACCATAAACTTCGCCAGTCACAGGACTTACCAAGTCGAAATAATCATTTCCTTTGCTAGCAACATATTCGCCGTTAATAAAGTGTTTTAGTTGAGTTTTAGCCATTTTTTATACCTTGTCCTTAGGTTTTAACATATAACATATAAGACTATATGTATTATGTTTTAATTTTTTTGTCAAATGCTTTTGTAATCTGCATTCAATTCAAAATATAAGTAGAGAGATGCTGATGGAATGAATGTAAGTTTTTTTAAAAAGAAAAGATAATGCGAGCTTTTGAGTTCTTTATTATTAAAATCTATGCTTTTTTAGGCTTTAGTTCAGATTAGAGGATTTGGAATTATTTTCTGTAAAATCAGTTATAAACTTGCTTGAAAACTAGTGAACCCCTTAATTTCAAACGGTAGATTTAGCTTGTGAGTAGGCTTCGCTGCGATGATCTGCATCTAATAAGGAGCTCTACTTTGCTTATACTCATCAAGCCATTCAAGCTAATGAATTAAATTCATATCTCATCATTAGAATAAATCATTTTATTCATAGTTTTTTGTTCTGTACTCTAAAAATACCACGCATTATTTTTAAAAATTAAATCAAAGATGATTGGATGATCATCATTTAGTAGAAGCTAGTTTTCTAAAATGATAAAGAGTGTAGGAATGAAAAAACTCGATTTTGCAATTATAGATCCACATATCCATCAATGGGATCCATACCATACACCACACTCTGCTGCTTTACTGGTTAAAGCTTTTGGGAAATATCCGAGTGTGATGGATAAAGTTGTTCGATTGGTTAAACCTAAGCCGCTTTTAGATACAATTGGATTAACTCAGTATGCCTTAAGTCCTTATCTACCTGAGCACTATCATGAAGATATTGGTAATCATGCCGTTGAGAGTGTGGTACATATTGAAGCGAATTGGCATCATCATAAAGGTTTTGGGGTTGTCGAAGAAACCAAATGGATTCAACAATTAAATTTTAAAGACCAGAATTTGAAGCTTGGAGCAATTGTTGCCACTGCTGACCCGCGAGATCGAAAATTTAAACAAATTTTAAAAGCGCATCAAGATGCTAGCCCCTTATTTCGTGGTATTCGTAAAATGGCCTCTTGGCATGAAGACTCAGGGATTTATCGTTGGTGTGATCAGGCACATTTATATCAGTCTAATAAATTCCTTAAAGGCTTTGAACAACTTGCCCAAATGGATTTATCTTTTGATGCTTGGACTTACTCAACTCAAATTTCAGAAATCACAGCATTAGCCAAACAATTTCCTCAAACACGTATCGTTGTTGATCATTTGGCAACACCCGCAGGACTTTTTGGCGCTATCGGCAAAAAAACTGGTCAAACACCCTCGCAACGCGCTGACATTTTCCAGCAATGGCAACATGATTTGGCACTTTTAGCTGAGCAGAAAAATGTGTATGCCAAGATTTCTGGACTGATGATGCCAGTGCTTGGACATCGATTTTATCAACAATACTGTACTGCAACAGTCTATGAAATGGTGAATTTATTAACGCCATTGGTTCAGCATGCAATTGAGGTATTTGGTGTAGATCGAATCATTTTTGCCTCAAATTTTCCTATGGATAAAGCAAATGCAACCTTAAGTGATTTGATCCAAGCTTATATTGAAATGATCAAACCTTACGGTGATCAAGCGATGTATTCCATATTTAGACAAAATGCTGCCAATTTTTATCAACTGAATTAGAGCCATAATATGAAAAGTTTTAATCAAAAAGTCGCTGCAATTACAGGTGCAGGTTCTGGAATCGGTCAACAACTTGCAATTTTATTAGCGCAGCAAGGCGCTCATTTGGCTTTAAGTGATGTGAGTGATCAAGGTTTAGCTGAAACATTATCTTTAGTTAAACAATATTCTGTGAAAGTAACTTTAACCAAACTCGATGTTTCTAATCAGCAAGCTGTACGGGAATGGGCTGCGAATAGTTTTAAAGATCACGGCAAAATCAATTTGATTTTTAATAATGCTGGTGTTGCATTGGCAAGTACTGTAGAGGGAATGAGCTATGAAGAAATGGAATGGATTTTTAATATCAATTTTTGGGGTGTTGTATATGGCACAAAAGAGTTTTTGCCCTATTTAAAGCAAAGTGGTGAAGGGCATGTGATTAATATTTCTAGTTTATTTGGACTAACAGCCCAACCTTCTCAAAGTGCTTATAATGCAACGAAATTTGCAGTTCGTGGTTTTACTGAATCATTACGTCAAGAATTAAATATGCAAAATAATGGACTAAGTGCGACTTGTGTTCATCCTGGTGGAATTCGGACAAATATTGCCAATAGTGCTCGCATGAGTGAAAGTATTCGTTCTTTAGGGATGAATCCAGCAAAGGCCAGCAGATCATTTAATAAGGTTCTGAAAACGCCACCAGAAGAGGCTGCAAAAATCATTTTAGAGGCAGTCAAAAATAATAAAGCTCGTATATTGATTGGTAATGACGCAAAGATCTTGGATTTGATTCAGAGAATTACACCAACTCACTATTCTCAAGTGTTAAATTTTTTAACCAAGAAAACTTTAAAAAAAAGCTAATCCATTTCTCAATCTAAGTATGTTCATTGAATTAGAGCGAGCATACTTATTCATTGATTTTAAAGTGAATGCTTATCTAAAGTTATGTTTTATGGCTAGCCAGCAAAATACTGGTTTCGCTGTTATAAATCCCTGAAATGTTCCTGATTCTCTCTAAAACTTTGTCGAAGTTTTCTAAAGTGTCAGATCGTAGCTCGACCAAGATGTCCCATTTGCCATTGGTTTTATGCAAACATTCGACCGCACTTTCTAGGCGTAGTTCTTTAATCACAGACTGCGCTTTGGTCCCTTCGACCATAATGCTCATCCATGCGCGGATGACATTTCGTTCTGCATTCGGTTTAAACCGTACCGTATATCCAGTAATGATGCCCGAAGACTCTAAATACTCGATTCTCTTTTTGACCGTTGCTCTTGAAACGTGAACTTTTTCGGCTAACTCGGTAACAGACATCCGTGCGTTATCTTTAAGCAAACCTAAAATAATTTGATCAATGTTATCCATATTGTAATTGTCAATTATCAGATTGGTAAAAAATAATTCATTTTTTACTGAATTACAAATTTTGTGAATCAATTTGATTTTGAATAATAGGGTCATCAGTTAACCCTAATAATTTTAATTTAATGGACTAGATAAGATGAATAATTTTGCAGTTTCAAGAACGAACTTTAACGACTGGATGGTTCCAGTTTTTGCACCGGCAAATTTCATTCCTGTACGTGGTGAAGGTTCACGTATCTGGGATCAAGAAAATAAAGAATATATCGATTTTGCAGGCGGGATTGCAGTAAACGCATTAGGTCATGCGCATCCAGTGGCAGTGAATGCTTTAACAGAGCAAGCAACAAAACTCTGGCATGTTGGAAATGGTTATACAAATGAACCTGTTCTACGCCTTGCAAAACAGCTCACTGAAAATACATTTGCAGACAAGGTATTCTTCTGTAACTCAGGTGCAGAAGCCAATGAAGCTGCATTGAAACTAGCTCGTAAAGTCGGTCTAGACAGCGGTGTTGCTAGTAAAAGTGGCATTGTGGCATTTAATAATGCTTTCCATGGTCGTACTTTATTTACCGTTTCAGCAGGCGGTCAACCTAAATATTCACAAGACTTTGCACCGCTTCCAAATGGTATCAACCATGTTGCCTTTAATGATTTAGAAGCAGCAAAAGCGGTGATTAATGAGCAAACATGTGCGGTTATCGTTGAGCCGATACAAGGTGAAGGCGGCGTTATTCCTGCTGACATCGAATTTTTAAAAGGCTTACGCGCACTATGTGATGAGTTTGGTGCCTTACTTATTTTTGATGAAGTACAAACTGGTGTCGGCCGTACAGGTTCACTTTATGCCTACATGAACACTGGTGTTACTCCAGATGTGTTAACAACTGCAAAAGCACTAGGTGGTGGTTTCCCAGTCGGTGCAATGTTAACAACTGATAAGTTTGCGCCGCATTTTTCAGTGGGTACACATGGTACGACTTATGGCGGTAACCCATTAGCAAGTGCGGTTGCAGGTGCTGTATTTGAGTTTATTAATACATCCGAAGTGCTTAATGGTGTCAAAGAACGTCATGACTACTATAAAAAAGCTTTAAATCAATTAAATGAAAAATATGAAATCTTTGAAACTATTCGTGGTCAAGGTTTGCTAATAGGTTGTGCCTTAAAAGACAAATTTGCTGGTAAAGCAAAAGATATTAATAACCTTGCAGGTGAAGAGGGATTACTTAGTCTTATTGCTGGTCCAAATGTTGTGCGCTTTACACCATCTCTGATTATTCCTTTAGCTGATATTGATGAAGGCTTAAAAAGATTTGACCGTGCACTTGCTCGCTTTGTAGCAATTCAAAAGGATGAACAAGCGGCATGATGATTATTCGCTACATCGAGCCTAAAGACGTTAATGATCTTTATCTGTTGGCTCAAAAAGCAGGTTTTGGCTTGACGTCTTTACAGCCCAATATAGAAAAATTGGCAGCGCGCATCGACCGAGCTTGCAAGACAGTTGCAGGTGAGTTGCCAAAGGCAGATCAGGTTTATTTATTTGTTCTCGAAGATACTGAACTCAACAAAGTAGTAGGTGTCTGTGGCATTGAAGTCGCACTTGGTTTAAAAGAGCCTTGGTACAACTTTCATGTAGGAACCCAAGTTCATGCATCAGAACCGCTAAGTGTTTATAAAGCTTTACCAACACTATATTTGAGTAATGACCACACCAATTGTAGTGAGCTTTGTACTTTATTTTTAGATCCAGACTATCGCTTAAATAAAAATGGCAAGTTTCTATCTAAAGTCCGTTTCTTATTTCTCTCAGCATTTCGTCAATATTTTGAAGAAACCATTGTTGCTGAAATGCGCGGATACTCTGATGAAAATGGACAATCACCATTTTGGAATGCGGTAGGCCACAAGTTTTTTAATATTGAATTTACCAAAGCCGATTATTTGAGTGGAGTCGGGCAAAAGGCCTTTATTGCTGAGCTGATGCCAAGACATCCCCTCTATGTTGACATGTTACCTGACGATGCTAAAGCCGCGATTGGCATTGTTCACCCAAATACTCGACCAGCCTACAATCTCTTGCTTGAAGAAGGACTGCGCTATAAAGGCTATGTCGATATTTTTGATGGCGGTGCGACGTTGCAAGCAGATATCGAAAATTTACGGGCGATTAAAGAAAGTCAGTCCGTAACGGTACAAGTCGAACAAACTGAAAATATCGCTGTAGGGGATGAATCTTACATTGTGGCCAATGATGACTATGAAAATTATCGCGCCATTCTTGTGTATAGCAAACCTTATCAGAACATATTGCAGTTAACCAAAGAACAGGCAAAACAATTGAATGTCGAAAATGGCTCTTTAGTTCGCGTGCTAAGTGTTCAAGCTAAACACGTTTCGAATCCAAAAGCGCTAAACAAACTCAAAGAGACTGATCATTTGCGAATGGCTGTTAATTAAGCAGAAATACTATACATTTCACCAAATTTAAGAAGGAATACTATATTATCGCTAACGCAAGATTGGTATATGGATAAACACAATCTTGCTCGCTGAGCTGGAATTCATTAGCCTGCCGCTATTCTATAAAAGACAGATAATTAAAATATTTAATTCATTCATATATTTTAATTATCTACTGAAATTATATTGATAGAGGTCGGGCTAATATAATAATGAAGGAAAGGATTTATGATTAATTTTTATTGTTATAGGTAATAGCTTTTAAAAAGGAATTTATAAGGTTTTAAATGATTTAATAATATTTTTAACATGATTTAATGGACTAAATTGATAATCATATAATTTATTTATTATTAAAACATTTACAACGATTGCTATAAATTGGAGTAAATATTACATGAGTAAGAATAACGGAAAGCAATTCCTGGAAGGAGATCTTCTTGGTAGTCAACATATGACTGAGCAAGAAGAAGAGAAATTGCAACGCTCATTAACCAATCGTCATATTCAGATGATTGCAATTGGTGGTGCAATTGGTACTGGATTATTTATGGGTTCCGGTAAAACATTAAGTATTTCAGGAACTTCAATTGTTTTAACCTATTTAATTATTGGTTTCTTCTTTTTCTTCGTAATGCGAGCAATGGGCGAGTTGCTGCTGGCGAATACTAATTTTAAAACATTCGCAGATTTTGCAACGGCATATCTTGGTCCGTGGGCGGGATTCTTCCTTGGTTGGTCCTATTGGTGTAACTGGATTATTACTGCTATTGCAGACGTGATCGTGATCGGAGGGTACATGCAGTTTTGGTATCCTGATTTACCCGTCTGGATTCCTGCATTTACTTCATTAGCAATTTTAACCATACTCAATTTTGTGGCCGTTCGGCTATTTGGTGAACTCGAATTTTGGTTTTCCCTCATCAAAATTACAGCAATTATTCTGTTCATTCTTGCTGGTATTTACTTAATTAGTACCGGATTTACTTCTCCGAATGGTGTTAAGGCATCGGTTAGTCATTTGTTTGAAACACAATCTATGTTTCCTTATGGTGTAACAGGTTTCTTGGCAGGTTTCCAAATCGCTATCTTTGCATTTGTGGGCATTGAACTTGTTGGTACGACAGCTGCTGAAACCAAGGACCCGCATAAGTCACTTCCAAAAGCAATTAACTCTATTCCTTTACGTATTTTATTGTTCTATGTGGGTGCATTGGTTTGTATTATTGCGGTCACCTCTTGGGCAAAAGTTTCACCAGAAAAAAGCCCATTTGTGGAAATGTTTACATTGGTCGGTTTACCAATTGCGGCAGGTTTAATTAACTTTGTTGTTGCGACTTCTGCTCTATCTTCGGCAAATAGTGGAATTTTTGCGACCAGTCGTATGTTATACGGTTTAGCATTAGACAATGATGCACCTAAAAGCTTTAGTAAGTTATCTAAAAGTAAGGTTCCAATTAGAGGACTCGTATTTTCGATGGCTTGCGTGACGGTGGGAACCTCTATTTTATTTATTGTTCCAAACGTCATGACTGCATTTACAATTATTTCAGCGCTCACTTCAATTTTATGTATTTTTACATTCATGTTGATTGTGCTTTCTTATATTTCCTATCGTAAAAAATTCCCTGAATTACATAATCAATCTCAATATAAAATGCCGGGTGGATTATTTATGGCATGGTTTACGATGCTATTTTTAGTTTTTACCATTGTTATTTTGGCTTTAGATCATGACACTTTAATTGCGCTTGAGTGTTCACCAATCTGGTTTATTGGTTTGTTTATTGCTTATAAATATAAAAAGAAAAAGATGTTGCAGCTTGATATTTTAAAAGCACAAAAGGTTGATTATATTTAACTGCATAATGAATTTTTTTAAAGCTAGGCAGGAGCCTAGCTTTTTTATTTTGAAAATAATAACTTATACTTTTTTTAAGACAATTTGATTATGGTTACAAGGTCTAATAATAAGCTTAGTCAGAAAATTTTTATAAGGTCCGAAATACTTATAGGATTTTAAATATGGTTATAGATATCAAAATGAATTAAATTAATTTTAAAACTAAAGATTACAAATTAAAAGGAATGGTAATCCCATGATACTTAAGTGTAAAGATAGTGATTTAAATGATTTTACTATTGGAAAAAGATACATATGTTTTGGGGTGCAATTTAATGAATATCGAAATGAAACAAAAGTATCTGTTCGTCGCGATTCTGATGGTACCCCTGTTATTGTGGAAATTTCTAAATTTGAAGTAATTAATCCTAGTATACCTGAAGGTTTTGAAATTTCATTTTATAAACAAGAAGATACTACAAATACTACTATTGAGCCTAAAGAATTTAGTGGAGCATTTTGGGATGACTATCATGATGGAGATCCTAAAATGGAAAAATTATTTAAAGATACTTATACAAAGATCTGTAAATTTCATAATTTCTCTATTACGTCCGATTGATTAATTAGAATCAAATAAAAAGCCTCATGACGAGGCTTTTTTTATAATCCTTATTTAATATTTGGATCGCCTTTTTTCAAGAAAAAGCGAATCGCTAATTTTTGAAGGAATGTTCCATAAGGAGGGTGGAAAAGCTGAGTCGGGAAAAACCGATGGCGTGTAAATATCGTTTTTGCATGAGAAAGTTCACGGAAACCTTCTTCACCATGATACGACCCCCATACCTGAATTGCCATATATTACTAGAACTAATTAGTTCCAGTATTTTTGATAAGGAACTTTCCAGTACAGCTTGGTTGTAATGATGTAGGTACCATCTGGGTTAAGTGAAATAGTGTAGTGAATTTCCTTCCCTCGCTTTGGATCGCCTTTACCGTCTGGGAGCTGATTTTTATATTTTGCCACTTCTTGTGGAGGGTAAAGGACTATTTGTTTCCAAGATGAAGTTGGAAGCTTATCAATTGCTAATTGTATTTTTTTTTCATTTTGTTTGTCATAAGCTAAAAGAGTTTCTAAAGGAGGTTGTTTTCCTAAAGGTATATTGTCAAGATTAAATGCAGTACGGCTATTGCCCATACCAGCTTTTACTTGTTCTTCATAAGTCAGCCAAGGGGCATATTCAATAATAATTTTTTCAGGAACATAACCTTCGGGTTCTATTTTACAGGTATTATCGTGAGTTAAATATTTGGCTTGTCTTTTTACAGGCATATTTCCATTATGATCATAGAAATTCCCACATAAGGGCCAATTGTTTTTAAAAACAAAGCTAAGACCATGTTGCGATGGGCCAACAACAAAGGTAATACTATTTTTCATTGACGAAGTAGTTTGGCAGCCCATTAGTAAAAGTGCGCTACAAGTTAATATATATATGTTTTTCATTTATTGGCTCCTTTAATTGTGTTTAATTGAAAACTCAATGTAGTACCGTAGTTCGCTTTAATCCAATCTAGGTATTTTTGTGTTTGAATAATTTCATTACGTGTAGGATCTGTTGAGTAAACAATAGTTGCACTACCAGTTTTGTCATTCGATTTTAGTTTTTGATATTCATCTAAAGCTTTACATCCACCAATAATTTCCTTAGGTTTACAATCAGAATCTCGAGTAAATTCTTGTTCAATTTGTAAAAGTTGTTGAAATTTTCCAGGATTGGTTGGTCCATATTGAGCATTTTGAAATTGCAAAGTTTGTTCCCAATTCAGTTTTAAGTGGTTGGTTTGTGAACTGGTACTTGCTTGCTCAGTAGGTTGAGCATATCCTGCTAGATATTTGGCAAGTGTTGTTTGGTCCATACCAGTCAAATGCTGATTAATGTGAGTATTATCTGAATTCGCCCAAGCAAATTGTCTTCCTGGAACAAAATATGGCCCCATTAGTGTACCTCGACCATCTCCAGCTAAATTATTTCCTGTACTGTCGTGAATAATTGGATCACTTACAACGTTGTATTCACGTTTAGTAATGAGTTTGTCATTAAAAACAATGCCTGCATTTTTAGCTTGGTCAATCATCCACATTAAAGCAACATCACTAATGTCACCATCACTATAACCACCACCTATGTCTGAATGGGCACCCATAAAGCCACGTTCAACACGAGTATTTATTTGTTGCTTTAAGGTCGACTGATATTGTTTTCCATCTTTCTTTTGAGCATCAGCAGAACTGCTATAAATTGATCGTGCCATAAAACCTTCACGATGTTCATTCATAGCTACAGCATGAGCAACAGATTTAAAACGCTCGGATACTGCAACAGTCATATTGTTAGACTTAACATACTGAGTCATATCATCAGAAGGGTCTAAGCCAAATGCAGGAACACTATCCCAAACCCCCATAAATCGGAAATTTATACTGATATTGTATTTCGACTTTAAACAATCTAGGTTGAGCCGTCCCCAATCAGTTTTGGTGGCTGTAATAGACTCATAAGATGGGTCAAGTACAGCATCTCGTTGATTTGGTGAATAACTTTGTGTGAGGAGATATTCTAATTTGCTTGCGAACATTCGAGCACTGGCTGCACCACGGCTAAAGCCAACAGTATCAATATCAATGATTTGTTCAGTTGTATTAGCTCCAGCTTTTTTCTGATTTTCTATTAGCTTTTGTACATATTGCGAAAAATAGATCAGCATTTGATCAACACGATTAGGTAAAGAATTCCCTGTGGCATTGTCTAATGCATTGAATAGCTTTGAATTGGAACCAATATTAGTATATTGATCTTCAGTTCCAGCACCAGTAATGTAAAAAACATTATCATGGTTAGGTGTTAGTCCTGATCCAGCATTACTTGAGAACTGCTTCACCTGATTTTTCCAAAGCGTTTGGGTTACATCCATTTGTCCTTTAGAAGCGTAGGCATCCATAAATTTTTCAACATTACTTGGATGACCGTTTAAATCCCAATTTCCTGTACCATCGAAAGCAAATAATAATAAACCTTGAGGGTCAAAATACTGATTTGGTTGTTGATTGACATAGCTATATAAATTTTCACCACCTGTCAGTCCTAATGGATCGGGGGTGGTATAGCGACCTGTAGCAGGGTCATAATAACGGTAGCCATTGTAGTAAAGTTTAGTTTCCGTATCGGCATATTGCCCAGCATAACGAATATTTAACTGATAGCCTTGACTTATAATATTGGATTCACCAAATAATTCTTTGCCTTGATCTTGCCATACAATGCGTTGCTGTTGATCTGTGACTATTCGTGGTCTTCCCATATAGTCATTAACAACATAATGCCATTTTGCATCTGGTTCCTGATCGGTAAATAGGGCTGCAAAACGTTGCCATAATGTTAATAGTAAGGGATTTGGTGTATGACCATGTCCTGCATAGTCCATAATGGCTAATAAACGATCACCTGTATAAATATATTGTCGGGTAATATGACCTTTTGCATTTAATTCACCAGCAAGTTGTGTCCCATTATAGAAGTAGTAACTAATTCGAGGATGTTTTAAAGGCTTTTGTTGTTGATCGACATAAATAGTTTTTTTAATGCGTTGGCCTGCATCATTATATTGATAGCCCGCAACCAATTGTTGCCCACGCCATACTTTTGCAATTTGTCCATTGATATAACTAAAGCGAAATTGTCCTTGAGTAGTAGGATATTGTAGAGGTTCGCCTGCGGTATTATATTGAACAGTAAATTGCTGGGTATTCTTTTGTATACTAGCTAAACGACCAGATTGATAGTGATAACCTTGGACACTTTGTTTTGCTTGTTGATTTTGTCCTATTAAGCGATTACCAAGTGCATCATAAAAATAAATTTCTTGCGGTTCAAGTTTTGCATTAGAGCGAGCGATTACATGCTGCTTGCTATCATATAAATATTCTTGTTGATCTCGTAATAGACCATGATTACTGACTTGGGAAATTTGATGTCGGTCGTTAAAATTCCAATGTTGGCTAAGTAATAATGTTGGAGCCTCATCTGCATATGCTGATTGGATTAGATTCAAACTTTGTTTTTGAGAACCTCTAGCATAATGTAAGCCTCGCCAAATACCTGTAGCAGAGTACTCGAAACCTAAACGAAGTTGGTTACCTAAAATATAGGTCAGTTGCTTTTGATCAGATGTCGTATCATTAAAATCTTGTTTTTCAAGTAAAGTCTGTTTAGTCCATTGTTGTGGAGTACGGTAGGACATCTTAGCTTTACTTGTGGTTAATAGAGTGCCATCTGGTAAAGTCATTCCTAGAGGGGTGTCTTTTTTATCATAATGGTAATGTGTGACTAAAGGAGACTTGAGTTCCTTATAGGATATAGAACGACGATCTAACCGACCTTGATCATTATAGTGATATTCGATTGTTTGTAATGGATCTCTAACTTTGACCAAGCGTGTACCAAGGTAATCAAAATAAGTCGTTTGGTTAACAGGTTCTAATCCATTCTTAGCTGGTTGAGTTAAACGCCGTGCTCTTAAGCGGTCATAATCATCATATTGAAATGATAATATTGCACCTGTTGGTAATAATGTCTGTTTTACTCGATTCGCTGGATCATAGCGATAAATCGTTTTACCTTGTATGCTCGAGTCTAATGAGACTAAATGGTTAAAGTCATCGTATTGATAAATTGTTTTAGTACCATCATTTTGAGTAAGAATTTTGTTTCCTAGCTTATAGGTATATTCTGTTTTACTTGGAGCAATTAAGCCATTACCTAATGCTGGAACATCCCATTCAGTTTGTATTTGGCCATCCCCAGTGTAACGCTGCCACAAGGCATCTCCATGTTGGTTAAGCATTCGACCACTTACACCATCTGGAAAGTAATCAATATGGCTCAAAATACCTTGCTTACTATCAGCAATTGTAGTGAGGCGACCTTGTTCATCGTATTGATAGCCGGTTTCAATGAAAGTTTTCTCTGTAAGTTTTTGCTCAAACAATATTTTATTTTCATTATCAAGTTGATAACGTTTTAACCCTTTTTTTGAATCTAGAGTGGCAAATACTCTATTCGCATCATCATAATGATAAGACTTGATTAATTGGTCATTTATATCAGTGATTGATTGTAAGCGATTCAAATCATCATAATGATATCGGATACCTTGAATCGATTGCTCACCATTATTTAATGTAACTTCTGTATGTCGACCATTTGAATCATACTGAAATTTAAAAATTTCAACCTTCGGTTTTAAATCAATTTCTTGGGAGGTTTTTGTATATTGGGTGACTCGACCTAAGTGATCATATTGAGCTTGTGTTTTAGAGTGGTTGAAAGATGTATTCCATGACTCTAACTGATTATTTTTTCCATAAGTATAAATAATGATATCACTGTCTTTCGGTGAATTGGATGGTCCATTTGGAATAGGACCATCTTCCCAACTGAGTCTTCCTTGAGCATCATAGCCATAACGGGTTTCTCTGAGTAAAGTATCACCAAGTGGGGAGAAGCCTATTTCTTGAATTGCTATTAATTGATTGTTTTGGTTATAAGTATAGCTTTTTCGATATTGCTTTCCCGACACAACACTCGAGCGTAACTCAGCTTTTAAACGACGGAAATCTTGCTTATCCAGTTGAGTAAGCAGAGGGGTAGATAATGTTGAATGAGCCCCTTGTTGAATAGAATAAGATTCATATTCATAGGTTGTGGTCTGAGATGTTAAACCGACACCCGATACAGTTTTCGCAATGATTTCTCCCAGATCATTATATTTCAGGTCAATCGCCCGAATGGCTTTACTCGTTAAATTGAGATCGGCAGCGTAACTAACCAGTCCTTGAGCATTAAAGCGATATCGTTTATTAACTTCACCACAACTGGCGCAACCAGCGCCAAAGCTTTCAAGTAAGTGAAACTGAGTACCATCAATCTGATAAGTATAGTTCGTTGTCTGGCCTAGACTATTGGTGACAATATTTTTAAAGCTGGGTTTGTTTACAGTATAGTTTGCAGGCATATTCTGGTGTGTTCTGGCATCATACTGTATTGAAACCTTTTCCACACCATTGGCATGCTGGCTTAAGATAGCTCGATCTTGATTGTCATAATGCCATTCAGAAATAAGTTTGAATTTTTTTTCTTGAGCATCAAATTGCCCTTTAGATGTGAGGTTATGTATATCTCCACCTTGGAAGCGGGGATCATAGACATATTTAAAACGACGGCCATCAGGATAGAGAACTTGAGCTAAATTGTGATTACGATCAAGGAAATAATAATATTTTCCGATTGGTGTTGTTAAGGTAATTTGAGGTAAACCAAAACGAGTGGTTGAATATTGGAAAGATAGTTGTTCACCATTGCCGTTTTTAACGGAAAGTAAACGTTGTTTTTGATCATAGATAAAGGTGAAGTTGAGAGCAGGATTACTTTTATCTATATTAGCTTGAGCTGAAATTCTGGTGATATGAGCAAGATGAGTATCTTGTCCACCTAAATATTGAAATAAATAATCTTGCCTAGATTGAGTTTTATGCCAGATCCATCCTGAACCATTGATTTTTTTTTCAATCCAGCCATCATTAGGGTTAAGGGGAATTGCTCGAATTACAAACTGGTTATTACCTAGATGAATTTTATTCTTTTTAAAGTTAATTCGCTGACCTGATTCCAGTCGAATTTGAATGATATCTGGTTGTTCATAGAGTTTAATATCAAAAGAGCTATACCAGCCATAGCCTAGTGTTGTATCTGCATGGCTTTGACTATTATAAAATCTTGAGAACGAAAGTCCTTGAAATGCTGGAAGCTCTTTAAAGTCATTAATGGCCTCAAATTTATTACCATTAAGGACATTGATTGGATTACCAACTCCAGTGTCAAGACCGCCACAAGCATAAGTTGGCCCTTCACTTTGGGTAACTATTGCGAATGAAGAGTTTGCACTACATTGACTCAAGTCAACTACACTAGCTCTAGTAGGTAATGAATTTAAACTAGTCGCTAAGCCTAAACTGACTGAACCGATAGTAAAAATTAGGTTTTTCATATACTAAATTCTTTTAAAGACATTATTAATAAAAATTTGTTCTCGTTGCACCCGAGCTGCAACTAATTAAATTGTTCGTATCACCAATAATGCTATTGGTAGATGAACTTGTACTACCTGTAGGGGAGTTGTTACCAATGAGACCGCCTGCCAATTCAGAACCGATATTTGTAATACCCTGAAAGTTCGTTGCATCTTTTTCAAAACTTGAAATTGCAGATTTTTCTGCCGAATCTTGAATATCTTCTAAAAGATCTTTTTCTTTATGACCAACTTGCCATTGCATTGCTTGATTTTCTTGAAGGCGATCAATTAAGTCTTCACCGACTAAATAACCATTCCGATTCACAGTATTCGTTGGAAGCCCCCCCTCAATAGCAGGACTTAGCATCTGAGCAGAAATATCCACCACAATAGGTATTCTGCCAGCAGCTAACATTCTCAAATTTACAGCATCACGATTGCTCGTAAAAAATGAAGTTAATGCACTAAAAATATTCTTCATCATGGGAATTCGTGGTTCATACCCATAGGTAAATCGAAGTTTTAATACATTGGCATCTTGTATATTTTGCTTTGATTTATCTTTTATGGTCTTAGATTTTGTATCTAAATTATCATTTGGAATAATGCGTACGATTTGACCTGTTTTAATCTGATAAGCCTTCGCTAAAAGTGGATCATTCCAATCATCAAATGAAGCTTTAGATGGATTAACCATATGCATTCCAATAAAAGCAGATTCAGTTTTTTTAATAATTTCTTTTAAGGCATATCCTTGTAAACCAACTTCAACTAAATTGGGGTTAATTTTTTTTATAGGACTATTTATATGAGTATTACCAGGTAAATATATTCCAGGTGTAGAGAAATAAGGTACTAATCCTTTAAAAAAAGAATTTTGGATTCGTGCTGGGTCAGCATTATAAATTGCACCAGCACGAGCAGCTTCATATGCTGCATATGTAACATTTAAACGAGCAATATAAATAAGGCCATATTGAATACCAATTAAGCTAATAAATAAGATAAGTGGAGCTATAATTATAAACTCAGTTAGAGAAACACCATTCTGATATTTCTTTCTTTTTTTCACAAGAATACCTATAAAAATAAAATAATATTTGTTTCTTAATTGAATTTGCATGATAATACACGAAAATGTACAAAAATAAACTGTACATTCAAAACATTTTAATTTTTTAGTAGGGTATTTTAATGAAAAAAACAGATTTAAAATTTAATGTAAAAATGAATAAAGTTCGCGGTCAAGGTATGACGGAATATATTATTATTGTGGCTTTAATTGCAGTTGCTGCAATTGGGGTATTTCGTTTTTATGGTAATACAGCACGCTCTCAAGTTGCAGTTGCAGCAGCAGCATTAGGAGGGCAAAATACTGCACAAGGCAGAACAAATGCAACAACTAATGCTAATGCAGCAACAAGAGAAGGTATTATTGATAAACGTTTAGGTACTTATGAGCAAGGTTCTCGATAAAATAAGTATGCAGAAATTTATAATAGTCAGGCTTAATTTAATTAAATAAGGCGATGATATGAAGCATCAGTCAGGGCAATCAACGATGTTGATGCTTATTGTCTCTTTAATATTAATGTTGACAGTTACTTTTGTTTTTAATACAGCTCAATTATTATCTGAACGGCAGCAAGCAAAAATGCTTGCTGATCAGGCTGCATATGCAACAGCAACTCGTCAGGCAAGATTGTTAAATATAAATGCTTATATTAATCGAACTCAAATTGCTAATCAGCTAGCTATTGCTCAAGGAGTTAGTACAGCTTCTTGGGCTAAATATGCTGCCAAAACCTCTGATAATATTAGTACGGCTACATATTGGTTTCCACCAGTCAGTGCTGTTTTTTCAAAGATTGGCACTGGCTTAGATTATTTTGCAGATTATATTGGGCCCTATATCGAAGGCTATGGCATTGAAGTTAGAGCATTAGAGTCAGCACAAGCTGCTTTGAATCTTGTAAGCAATACCACTGTATTAAATACCCCAAGAGAGTTTGCTGAATTAACACAAAAGGATCGCTCTGAATATGATGTTCGTCTGGTGATGTCGGCTTCGACTTTTCCAGCTCAGATTATGAAGCAATATGTAGAGAATGAAAGGCAACGTATGGCTGATGTGGTATTGAGTTCAGCAGATCCTTTTATTACCAATCGTAGTAAAAATCATATTTTACCTAAACTGATTTTAGCGCCTGGTGGGTGGGACGAATATCGTATTCATAAGGCTGGTGGTACTGAATTAGTGCAACTTGATGAATGGAAAGGGATTGATACTTTGTCTATTCATCATTATTACAAAGTCATCAAAAGATGGAAGGTACGAAAAAGGCATGATGAAATCCCAATTGGTTGGGGGAGTGCGCTCGGAAGTCAGTTAGGTGAAGATCAGGCAAGAAGTTCAGGAAGCTATGGTGGGGCAAGCTCGACCAATCCACGAGCTCGGGATTATTCTGAAGGAAATACTCCGCAATGGGATGTTCGAGATAATGGCGGAGAAATGACAGGTGTGGGGATTCCTAAGTTTTATGAATTGAAAGACTTAAATAATAAAGAAATGAATTTTCCATTTGTTATTTCGGTTAAAAAATCTCGTAATAAGCTTGAAACGGTTAATAGAAACTCTAACTTACGAATGTCTCCAAACTTTGCGGTACTTGATAATTATGATGAGTTAGAAGGTGGCAAGCTTCGAAATGGTGATATGCAGGCTATTACTCAGGCTGAAGTTTATTTTCAGCGTCCTTGGGAACTAGAGGTAGTTGGAAATCAAATCAATCATGAGTATGGCTCGTTATTTAGCCCTTACTGGAAGGTACGATTATCTGATGATATAGATGTTAGTAAACGGGCGCTGGTAACCGCAGAAGCTGCTTGGTTGAATTGAGAATAAATATGCAAAACAATCAAAAAGGACAATCAATTGCCGAGTTCGCAATTGTGGCAGGGATCCTCAGTATGTTACTGATAGCTATTCCTATGGTTTCTAAACTGGCTACTGTTAAATTAAAATCAGAACAGGCAGCAGATTATGTTGCTTGGAGAGTCAATAAAGGAATTAACACGGATGATTCTGATAAGCTTTCACAGGAAGTTGGACAACGTTTTTTCGCCAGAACTGGTGCTGATGTTTTAAGTGAGCGGAATGCTGATTGTGATGATGCGGCTGATCAGGATATGGCGGGTCAATCATTGGTGCATTGGGATTCTATACAGGTATCCGCTAGTCAACAAAATGAGAAGTATAGTAAAACATTAAGAATTGATCCTTTAGATGTGGCCGCTAAACCTTTTCGAAGTTTAAAATCTAATGGGCAATATACCGTTGACGTTACTGTTCCAGTTAATTTTGTGACAGGTATTATTGATTTCGAATTACCAGAAACATTTAATATTAAAAGCTCATCAGGAACATTAAGAAATAACTGGGCGGCAAATGAACCAAAAGAAATCAAAAAAATTGTAAAAAAATCCCGCTATTTACTTCCTTATGAACTAATACAAGCCAATATTAATACAGTATATAACGTTGCTGTTGCTTCAATGGGGTTTGAGAAAAAGATTCGTGAAGATGGTATTTATAAAATGGAAATTGTTCCAAATGACCGAAAAGCTACATTAAAATGATCAAAAAACGAAACTTAATATTTATCCTGACTTTAATTTTTTTTATTGCTACAGATGTAAAAGCATGTCTGTTTGGTGATTTGAAAGAAAAGAATATGCAATTGATACCAATTGGTAAAAATACGATATTAAATGGATCAACAGTTAAAATGTTTAATTTATTTTCTCCAAGTTGTGGTTTGGAATGTTATATGGGGATTTTAAGTGAAAAAAATTTAAGATTCACAAAGCAGGGTTCTTTATTTTATATAGGGAAAGATGGTGGGGTTACATTACAACTGTTAAGTTTATCTAATAATTCAATGTCTGCTCGGGTAATTTGTAAGGCTAAAAGTAACTTAAAATATATTCAGTTGCCTAATTATATAAAATTAAATAAGCCATCTACTGATTTTCAAAGTGAAGATGATGGTTCAATTAGCCGGACTATGATGTTTAAGAATTTTAATAAAAATAACTATCTGAACTTACTTCATCAAATACAAAAGCAAGCAAAAACGAGTGACTTAAACTCTTCATTTTCATATTTTGAATTAAAGGATGGTAGCGAATTAAATCTGGTTTTTGATATGAGAAAATCAATTAATAATTTAGTTATTGTTTATATTAAAAAGAGCAAGTCATATGCGTAATTCAATTAAAGGAAATACCACTACAGAATATTTAATATGCATGACTTTTGTTCTGACTTTATTAATTGCTGGGAATGGTATTTTTGGAGATGGTAGCTTTTTCGGGATGTTTAAGAATACTTACGACTTATTTATGAATAGATTTAATGCAACGATTTTGAATTTGGATGCGATACCATAATGAATTTACCTCATATTAATAAAAAGGTTTTTGCCTTTATTATTTCAATTTTAATCGGTTTATTCAGTATCTGGGGTTTTAAAAAGGCTTTTGATCATAAGGTGGAAAGTCTTACTCAGAAAGGGCCTGAAGTTGCGTATGTTGTGGCTAGTAAAGAGCTAAGTGCTGGAAATGTAATAACAACTAATGTTGTTTCTCAAAGAAATGTTCCATCGGAATATCAGCAATCTAACGCGGTATTGGCATCTGATTATGATTCAGTTGATGGCCTTCCGTTGAAGGTGGACTTAAAACCTGGTGATATCATTATGTATTCCATGGTTGAGATGAAAAAAGATATCTCAAAACTTATTCCGCCAGGAAGAAGAGCGTTAACAATTCCTGTAGATGATGAAAGTTCAATTTCAACCATGCTGAAACCTGGAGATTTAATTGATCTCATGGTGACTTTGCAGAGTAACGAGAAAACAGCAACTGTACCTCTAATACAGGGCGTTAAGATTCTAGCGACTGGTAAGCAAACAGATGTTAATTACGAGGTGGGTGATTCTAGCGGTTATACCAATATCACTTTAGATGTAAGTGCCGAAGATGCTAAGAATATTACTATGGCTGCGAGTATGGGACGAATTTCTGCGGTGCTGCGAAATCCTGATGATCAGGTGATGAGTGATACTTCTGGTTTTATGCAGTTAGTGAATACACAAAAACGAAATACGGTTGTAAAGACCCCAACGGTTCCAGTTTCAGTGCCTGTGCTAAGACCTGAGGTTAATTCGCATATTCAAGAAAATCAAAAATCTTCAGGTTTTAATATTATTTATGGAAATAAAGATGAATAAGTCAACTTTATCAAAAACAATACAGAGCACATGTTTAGCTTTTGTGACAAGCACTACAGTATGCCATGTCAGCGCAATGTCTGATGAGTTGTATATTGGGGAAACACTTTATCTGAATGATCCAGCTATTACAGATGTTGTCATTGGTAATGACAAAATTGTTAAAGCAAAAAATGTTGGGCGTAAAGGCATAGCATTAACAGGGGTGACTGCGGGAGATACCACGGTTAAAATTTGGAATGGTAAACAATATATTTCATCTGAAGTTCATGTTTTTCCAAGTAATTTAAAAAAGACGTTAGAAAATTTGCGTTTAGTTCTAGGTACTATTCCAAATCTGAGCATTAGTATTATTGGTGATAATGTTGTTCTGCAAGGAGCGAATATTAGCGCAGATGATAAGGAAAAGATTGATAACTATGCCAGTCTTTTTAAGAATGTGGTCAATTTAGCTAAGACTAAAGAAAATAATGTCCAAGAAAAGCAAAAAATGATTTATTTGGATGTTCGTGTTGTAGAGATTTCAACTTCCTCTACTAAAGAAATAGGAATTAACTGGAATACTTCCTCTATTGATGGTCCAAAATTTGGGATTCTCGGAGACTTCAAACGAAGTGCCGCTTTTACTTCAGCTAATAATCCCCTTGCTAATAATATTCTTCCATTACCTAAGATTGATCCATTCCAAACATATTTTGGTTTAGCTAGTTATATAGATAGTAAGATTAATCTTTTACAAGAGAATGGAACGGCTAAGATCATTGCTCGACCACTTTTATCTTGTAAAAATGGTGGTAATGCAACTTTCTTAGCTGGTGGGCAAATTCCTTACCAATCGTCAGGAGCAACAGGAACGCCTTCGATCGAATTTAAAGACTATGGTATTAAGCTAGATATTCATCCTACAATTTCTAATGAGGGGATTGTCGCTAAAATTTTAGCTGAAGTAAGTACTATTGATTCATCGGTACAAGTATCTGGCGTACCTGGATTTTTAACAAGAAGAACAGAAACAGAGTTTGTGGTTGGTCAAGGACAGACACTTGTACTAAGTGGTTTGGTTGGAGCTGAGAAAAATAGTACTGGAAGTGCAGTTCCTGGTTTAGGAAAAATTCCGGTATTGGGGAATTTATTTAAAACCAGATCAAATCGATTGAAACAAAATGAACTGGTCTTTTTTGTGACACCTTATGTATATGAAAAGGATTTTGAGTCAAAAATGCAACGTGTAGGTCAAAGTACAGATAGCGTTGTTCAAGCTGAGCTTGGTTCCGGATTAATGCTTCCTAGAAACTATAATTTGCAAGATGAGAATGTTGATGAAACTGAAAATAATAAATAAAAGTCAGGAATCAATATTCACCTTTGAAAAGACGGAAATCTTGATTGGTAAGTCAAAGAAATGTGATTTACAACTCAAGAGATGGTTTATCGCTGATCAACATTGTTCACTTAAAAAATTGAGTGGAGGATATGTTGTTGAGGATTTAAATCGTGGCGCTAATGGGACAGTTGTGAATGGGCGAAAAATTGATTTTTATGGCCCGATTAATTTACAGGTTGATAGTATTGTCATTGGCGGATATACAATTCAACTTCTAGATGATGATTTAATTAATCAAAATATAAAAGTTGTCAATTCTGAATCGGTTGATCAGACCGTATTAGACGCCTTGCGAGATACGACAGATGATGAGGCTTATAGTACTCAAGTTACGAATATCCCTTATAACTCTAAAACCTATAAGGTCTTAGAGGTTGAATGGATTCAGATCTTAAGAGAAAAGCTTGTTAAACAAATGGACTTAAGGCGCAAAGATATTAATACCATGACGCCAGAAGAGTTGAAGGTAGAAACTTTAACATGTTTAGAACAGGTTTTATTTGATGTTGATGAAGAGCTTCCTCAAGTCTTAAATATTGATAGATTAAAACAAAAAATCATTAATGAAGCGATTGGTTTGGGACCACTAGAGGAGTTATTAAGTAATCCACAAGTCACTGAAATTATGGTTAATGCGAAGGATGAAATTTTTATTGAACAATCCGGAAAAATTATTAAAAGTGAGCTGGAATTTACTAGTAATAAAGCAATCTTAGATGTAATCGAACGGATTGTAACACCACTAGGACGGAGAATTGATGAAAGTTCTCCAATGGTGGATGCTCGCTTAAAAGATGGCTCTCGTGTAAATGCGATTATTCCTCCTTTAGCAATTAAAGGGCCAACAATAACTATTCGTAAATTTCCGGAAAAAAGAATATTAATTGAGGATTTAGTCAGCTTTCTTAGTTTGAATGATGATATGGCTGATTTTCTTCAACTTTGTGTTGCTGCAAAAAAGAATATTCTTATATCTGGAGGAACTGGCTCTGGGAAAACTACTTTATTAAATGTGCTAGCAGGTTTTATCCCGAATGGTGAGCGCGTGATTACGATTGAAGATGCAGCAGAGCTTAAATTAGATCATGATCATTTGATTTCTTTGGAAGCACGTCCTGCTAATAATGAAGGCAAAGGTACGGTGAATATACGTGATTTAGTTAAGAACTCATTACGTATGCGTCCTGACCGTATTGTCATCGGAGAGTGCCGAGGAGCTGAAGCATTGGATATGCTCCAAGCCATGAATACAGGCCATGAGGGGTCACTTTCTACACTACATGCAAATACACCGCGAGATGCGATAGCCCGTCTTGAAACCATGATCATGATGGCGGGTATGGATTTACCACTTAATGCGATTCGGGAGCAGATTGCATCAGCGGTTGATGTTTTAATACAGCAATCAAGATTTTCATGTGGTTCTAGAAAAATTACCTATATCACTGAAGTGACAGGGATTGAGAGTGGTAAAATCCAGCTGCAAGATATCTACAAATTTGATAAAACAGGACTTGATTTAGAGTCACAAAAAATAAAAGGTTATTTTGGTGCAACAGGACTTATTCCTACATTCTTACAGGAATTAAAAGAATCTGGTTTCAAAATAGATATTGCTAAATTTCAGAACAGTGGATTTTAAATGTATATTTATTTAATATTGATTGCTGCTGTTATGGTTGCGTTGACTTATTATCTGATTGTTTCTGAAAGTTTAAGTAATATTTTTTTAAAAAAAACCAATAAATTAGAAGAGCAACTGAACGTTAGCTATGTATTTTTAAATTTAAAGAAAATTCTCTTTATTTATTTTATATTGCTTCTTCTGTTTTTTAGTTCAGTACTGCTAATCTTTAAATTTAGTGTGATTTATATATTTGCAGCGATCTTTTTTTCGATCTTACCTTTTCTTTTAATTAAAAGGTTTAAAAAAATACAAGTTGAAAAAATGGAGCAACAATTACCTGATGCTTTGATGCTGATTTCTGGTGGATTAAAGTCGGGAGCTAGTTTAAGTACTGCCTTATTCCAACTAACACATGAATGTTTACCCCCATTGAAAAATGAGATTGCTTTAATAATTAAAGAGCAGAAAGTTGGTCTACCATTAAATGATGCACTATTCAATTTCCAACAACGCATGCCGATCAATGCGGTCATTCTCATGACAACTAGTATTCGCATTGCTTTAGAAACAGGTGGGGAATTAGCTGAAACTTTAACTAAGGCAGCTGAGACTCTACGTCAAATTAATCAATCAGAAGGAAAAATAAAGGCATTAACAGCACAAGGAAAAATGCAAGCATGGGTCGTTGGTCTAATGCCTATTGCATTGATTTTAGTATTGAGTCAAATGGAACCCGAAGCTATGGATAAATTATGGTCGACTCCAGCAGGTTGGATAGCACTGGCTGGAATCGCATTATTTGAATTGATGGGTATGATCGTTATCAAAAAAATTGTTAATATTGATGTATAACATGAATAATATAATTTTATATATTTGTTTTATTGGATTTGGGGCAGTGATCTCCTTTCTCTCTTGGCAGATCTTTAGTTTTATCCATGCAGTACCAGATGAAAATCGTGAGTATCTAGATAAACCTCCCTTTATATTTTATCTGCAATGGGTACTCATAAAAACTATTGCCTTTTATATAGGGCCTTGGATATCAAAGAAAACTGAAGAACGTTTAACAATGAAAATTGTATATGCGGGCTATGAATATGTTTTTAAGCCGAAAGAAATTGTTGCTTCACAGATTGTTTTTGGGGGAATGTTTTTTAGCTTAGCATTGGTTTTATTGTATCTATCCAATATAAATGTTCTCTATAGCATTGCATTTGCACTATATGGATTACTATATCCAGTGTTATGGTTAAAAAGCGAAAAAAAGAAAAGAGAGAATATCATTCTCAAAGAAATCCCATTTTTTTTAGATATCATTGTACTGTGTGTGGAAGCTGGTCTTACATTAGTGAATGCATTAGATCAGGCTGTAACAAAGTCAATCAAAAGTCCTACTCGATACGAGTTTTCTAGAGTATTGGCAGACATTCGCAAAGGTATTCCTAAAGATGAAGCTCTACGGAATATGGCGAAACGTGTAGAACAACCATCTGTACAAAATTTGGTATCTGCAATTATTCAGGCTGAAAACATGGGTATGAATCTTGGCCCAATTTTACGAGGTCAAGCTGAACAACGCCGTGTTGAGCGTTTTTTAAGGGCTGAAAAATTAGCTTTGGAAGCGCCTGTCAAAATGCTTTTTCCTTTAGTTGCATTTATCTTTCCTTGTACATTTATTGTTATTGGATTTCCACTCTATATTATGATGAAGGATGCATTTGGATAATATGTACTTAAATAATTCTAATATAAAGTTTGAAGTATTTATTGCTACAAGTTTTTTTTCTAGAGCTGCTGGGCTTTTATTTCGAAAGAAATTAAAAGAAAACCAGTGTTTATTAATTAGCCCATGTACCTCAATCCATACTATTGGTATGAGGTATAATATAGATATTGTTTTTATTGATGCTTTTGGTTATGTGACTGATATTTATTATGATGTTAAACCTTTTAAAGTTGTATCTGGCTCAAGCCAAGCTTGTTCAGTGGTTGAGTTTTTAGGAGGTACATTAAAAAATTATACATATATTATTAGAGTTAATGAGCAAATGTTTTTTAAAAAAAAAGCTATTTTATAGCGGTCTGAATATGTGTTAAATAATTTTTAATTTTTTTAGTTTTGTAATTATATAATCAATTAAAAGTGTTTTAATTGATTTTTTTGTTTGTAAAAAATTGGAATAAATGTGTATTTGTATTTATATTTGTTTAAGTGTTAAAATTATTTTTTTATATATTGATATGGATTTTATTTAATTGATGCCTAATAAATTAAGAATAATGTTGTTTAAATTTTTTTGAAAAAAATTAGTGAATATTTAGGATTGAATCTTAAAGAAGATGTATTTGATAAAATATTTATCGAAACTGACTACATATATATCAAGGAAAAGGTCAATCAAAAGCATATTTTGCTAGGAGAAAAAGGAATATTGAAAATTGTGGAATACAAGATGGATTTAAGAGAGAAGGGATATTTTGAGTATAGTTATTTAGATGGCGGTACAGGTGATGACGAGTTAAATGGTGGAGATGGAATCAATACTTATGTTTTTAACCGTGGCTATGGTTATGATTCGATCAATACCCCTTATTTAGATGAAAATTCACCTCAAATAGAAACACATATTTTAATGGATGTATTGCCAAGCGATGTTTCGGTTGAAATTTCATATCAGGATGTCTTTATTAGTCTTAACAATACTGACGATCTCTTGGAAATTAGAGGCGTATTTACAGAGTTTTCAGCTTTTAAAACGATTACTTTTGCAGATCAAACTGTATGGACTATCCAAAATTTACAGAATTCTGCTTCAATGGACAGTAATCAGGATGAATCATTAACAGATTTGTTGAATGGTTTAGCTGACAATTCTAACTACGAAGAGTACGGTTATTTGTTTGATGAGTTGTCAGATAACCAATCATTAGTTGGACAGCTTGGAGGGAACAATACGCAAGTGCTGACAGACTCTTTGGTATTAGAAGAAAGCTCTGACGTTGATTATCAATTTAATCTTTTAACAATTGAAGATATGCAAAAGTTTAATATTGATGTTGATAAATTACTGAAAAGTACCAATGTGAATAGTGAAAGTGAAGATACTCAAAATGTTAAAAATAGTTTGACTCAAAAATATCAGCTTGATGAAGTTGATGATCAAATCGTATTTGATAACACTTCATTTTCAATACCAAATAACATTGGTTTATGGAATACATTATTTAATCAACAGTTTATAGCCTAGTTCGTTTAGTATTCTATTAAAATAACTTATTTATTTAACCCAATAAAAAGCCTCATGATGAGGCTTTTTTATATACTCTTTATTTAATATTAGGATCACCTTTTTTCAAGAAAAAGCGGATCGCTAATTTTTGTAGGAATGTTCCATAAGGAGGGTGGAAAAGTTGAGTCGGGAAAAACCGATGGCGTGTAAATACCGTTTTGGCATGAGAAAGTTCACGGAAACCTTCTTCACCATGATACGACCCCATACCTGAGTTGCCGATACCACCGAAAGGAGCATCATGGTTGACTACATGCCAACCCCAATCATTGATGGTCACACCACCCGAATGAGTTTCACGTAAAATACGATCACGTTCTACTGAGCTATGTGTAAAGCAATAAAGCGCTAAAGGTCGTTCGTCTGATTTCACATAGGTAATTGCATCATCTAAAGAATCATAAGCCACTACAGGTAGAACAGGGCCAAAGAGTTCTTCTTTCATAATGCGCATGTCTGGAGTGCAGTTAAGCACAATCTGTACAGGCATTCTGCGGCCTTGTTGGTCAAAGCTGTAAGTGTCGCAAGGAATAATCCGCGCACCTCTTTCTTGTGCATCGGTCAAAATATCTTGAATACGTTTTAAATGACGGTCATTTACAATGGATGTGTAGTTATCATTGTTTGTGATGTTTTGACCAAACATTTTGATAAAGCTTGATTTTGCAGCATCCACAAATTCATCAATACTTTCTTTGGGAACCAAAGCGTAGTCAGGTGCTACACAGATCTGACCACTGTTTGTTGCTTTACCATGCGTAATACGTTTGGCTGCATCGGCAATCGGGTAGTTACGGCTCACAATTGCTGGTGATTTACCGCCTAACTCAAGTGTAACAGGAGTTAGATTTTCAGCTGCTGCTCTCATTACCACTTTGCCAATGGCTGGAGAGCCAGTAAAGACAATATGGTTAAACGGCAAAGAAGTAAATCTAGCGGGGTCTGTAATTTCTTCACCAAAAATTGCGACTTCATCTTCATTAAAGACTTCGGCGAGCATACGTCGTAGCATTGCATTGGTATTCGGTGTAATTTCAGACAATTTAATCATGACTCGGTTGCCCGCAGCTAATGCGGCAATGAGCGGACCAAGTGCTAAATAAACGGGGAAGTTCCAAGGCACAATCACACCAACCACGCCTTTAGGTTGGTATTGCACACTTAAACGATTTGATAAAAATAAAAGTTCCGTACGGCGTTTACTTGGGCGCATCCAGCGGCGTAAGTGATGAATTGCATGATCAGCCTCTAACACAGAGCCAAGTAAATCTAATAGTTTAGATTCATCCAGTGATCTTGAACTAAAGTCAGCATTAATCGCAGCAGCTAAAGCATCTTGATAACGAATAATTTGTTTTTTGAGTTGATGCAGTTTTGTTCGGCGAGCCTCAAGGCTTGGGTAAGGGTCCGCTTCAAAATTAGCACGTTGTTTGGAAAAAATAAGTTCCATATGTTCGGTGGCAGAGCCGCTATATTCTTTTAAAGTGGAGCGTTCCATTTTTATTCCTTCCCATACTTTTGCTTATCATACTTTATGCTTGAAGCGTTGTATGGTCGATGTTAAATTGAGACAACAAGAGGTAGTTTAGTGCCATTATGCACGTCACTCTAGGGATGGTGTGAGTTAAATGGCTAATAATATTTATAAAAATACAAATCTTGTTATCGAAGGAAATTATGATAATACATCTTTTGGTTCGAATACATATTTGCTGGGGTTGACCAGTTTATTTGATGAAATGGGCTTGCAAGGCCATTCAATGTCAGATGTTCTATTTGGTACAAATATTTCACCAGATGCGATGAATCAACCCTCTTTATATATTTCTCAACTTCAAAAAATCCAGTTATTTCAAAATATTCAACGTTTATCTCATGATCCGTTAATTGGATTGCGTGCAGGACAAAAGCAGCGGCTGTCAGATTTTGGAGTGTATAGTTACGCACTCTATTCTTCGCGTAATTTTAGACAAGCGGTAGAGCTTGGCATTCGACATATTAAACTTGCTGGGCCTATTTTAAAGAAGTCTTTTTATATTCGAGAGGATGCTGCTGTTTTTGAAGGGCAAGATATTATTGCACTAGGTAAGCTTTTGCCTTTGGTGTGTGAATTTTGGTTTAGCTCAATGCAAACCTTAATTGAACGTGTGCTTGAAGGGCCATTTCAAGCAAAGATGCTTTTATTGCCTTATTCTGCACCTGACTATGCAGAGGAATATGAAAAAGTTTTTCATTGTCCTGTTCAGTTTGATGCTGGCGTAATGCAATGGCACTTTGATTTAAAGTGGCTTGATGTGCCTTGCCCAAATGCTAACCCGATTACCGCGGATATGTGTAAGTCGTTTTGTGAGCGGATGTTAGGTGCTGCGGTAGCTGAAGAGCCTGAGTTGGTGAAAACAATTCGTTTGATTTTGTTAGATGGAACAGGACTTTTCCCATCGGCTCAAGAAATGGCTGAGCGGTTGCATATTTCAAAACGCACTTTACATCGGCGGTTAGCGGGTTTTAATTTAACCTATCAAGAATTGTTAGATGAAACTCGGCGCCGTCTTGCGGATGAATATTTGCGAGAGACGACCTTATCTATAGATGAAATTGCCGAGAGAATTGGCTTTTCAGATACATCTAATTTTAGAAAAGCCTATCGACACTGGACAGGTATTTCACCGAATGAGTATCGTGAGAAATTAATTTTATAAATTAAATATTTGAAATAATTTAATCGTTTTTTAATAGTGATGGGTTGAATTGTATGGATGAAAAAGATGGTGATTTAAGTTTTGAAAGTTTTAAAAATATAAATAAGCCAAACTTTTTTGGTGATATTGAATACATTTACTCAATTTTTAAAATTAAAGAACTACCCGTAGATTTACTTTTTAAGATTCTAAATTTGATTTTTCCTGATTTCCTTATAATTGAAAATCATATTTTTTTAGAGAGTGAGTTTGATCAAGATAAATTTAATGATTTGAAAGAAGTAGAAGAGATAAATAAAGCTCAGTTTTGGATGAATCTCATAGAATTGACAAGCCTACATGATGAGATGATGGCAGAGCAAGCTTTGTTAATTGCGAAGAAAATCGTTGATTCTTGGAATGCAAAAATTAAATATGCGGGGTTAAATGCACACGGTAGAGCTAGATTTTTTGAAGAGATTGAATATGGTGAGGTTTTTATAACAATTGATTAGTTTTCAATTGTTATAAAACTAATATTAGAATGAGTTATATCTGGACCTTAAATCGAGAGAATAACTTTTTTTGCAAAAATGGATTACAGAGCAAAATAGCAAATAAAATAATAAATATGCCGATCAGAGTAAACAGATCCGGTAATTCATGCCAAAAAACAAATCCCCAAATTCCTGCAAAAATAATGGCAATGTAGTTCATTGGGCCAATTTGTCCTGCTGGTGCTAAGCTATAAGCATAAGACATAAAAAGCTGACTAATGTTTGCTAAAAGTCCTGCGGCAATCAGCAATGCGAGTTCATGCCAAGTGAAAATACGCCAATGCCAGAACATCGGAATAGAGGAAATTAAACTACCAAAAATACAGAAGTAAAAAACAATACGCTCAGGCGGTTCTGTACTGGTTAAAGCTCTTACAGTTACAAAAGCCATCGCTGATAAAAAACATGCGCCTAAACCAATAAAGGACAATGCATTGAGTAGGCCTTGATCTGGTTTAGCAACAAATAAAACTCCAATTAACCCAATAACGGCGGCAAAAATCATCGACTTAGTGATTTTTTCTTTTAAGAAAAGCCATGCAATGAGTGGAATAAAGATTGGAGATGAGTAGCTAAAAACCATCGCATTTGATAGTTTTAAGTTCGCAATTGCATAGAAAAAACCATACATTGCAGCAAGACCCACTAAGCTTCGCCAAGTGTGCATCCAGAGTTTATCGGTTTTAACGAAGTCTAAGCCTTGTTTTAAAAGCATAGGAATAAAAATAAATAAACCCACTGCATTTCTAAAAAACACGACGGTCGCATTGTCTACCGTTTCTGAAGCAAAACGAATGCATACCCCCATAATGGAAAATAATAATGCCGATGTCATAAGACAAAGCAATGCTTTTCCAAGTTGAGTTGAGGGGAGAGTTGGGGCAGTCTGGTTTTGCATATCGAAATGAGTTTTTGGTTTTCGGTGTTATCTTAGCAGCGATGCAGGCATTGGATGAAATATCATTTGATAATGGTTGAATAGTGTCGCTTCATAAAATGAAAAAGAGAGCCTACCTGAGCTCTCTTTTTTATTTTGAATCCAGTTATTTACAGCTAAAGTTTTCAGCTTTTTCGCTATCACCCTGACCATTGTAACGGACAATTAGTGGGTAAGGACAAAGTGGACGGGTACGGTCTGGTGCCCAGTCTTGCGGAAGTTCAGTATTCACTTGACCACTTGGATTACCTGCGCCGCGTGCAGTCGCAATGATTTTGTCAGGTGCTTGCCCATATTCCACCCAGTTGACTAAAGCAGTCAATGCATCAAATTGGTCGGTCGCAATGCCATCACGGGTATGGTTCATGCCCGGAACTCTAAAGAAACGTGCAAATTCAGGCGCTGTACCTTTTGCATCATTTTTATAGTGTTGTAGCAGTTGATCGTACCAATTTTGGGTGTCATCTACAGAGAAAACGCCGTCTGCTGTACCTTGTACCACAATCATTTTACCACCGTGATTACGGAGTTTATCCAGATTCAATTCATCGGGTGGCATCATGAAAGACATCGAACTTTCGGTGTATACATTATTGGTTGCCGAGAGTTTTACATAATCAGTATCAAAATTATAGTTAAAGGCAAACTGTCTAGAGTTTTGAACTACAGTTGGGTCTGGTGGAACCTGAAAAAGAATGCCGACTGCAACTGGGTCACGTGCTGTTCCCACCGAAGATTCGAATTTCCAGCTTGCCCAGTTACTGCCGACTAAACCAGGGTCGAAAGGCTGGGTTGCATAAAGTGCTTGTCCAGCAGAATTTACAGGACCGCGGTAAATGTTGGCTAATACATCAATTTGTTCGGTACTTAGGCATGTGCCATCTCTTGTGCTTGAACAAACGGGTACATGTTGGTGAATATTAAAAGCAGTACGGCAAGCCTCAACATCTTGAACGAGTCCATCTGCAACACCATCTAAGGCATCACATCGATCTAAAATCGCTTTTGCTAATACTTTACGCTCTGAAAGAGTGAGGGCGGTACTTAAGTCATTTTCATCTGTTGCGACACGACGAAGCTGCTGTGCTGTGTAGAGTTGAGCCGCGGCTGCACGAGGTAAATGGAAACCCGGTGTGCTTGCTAAAATTCCATCATATTGGTCGCCCAAACGGGTTGCCGCAATCATGGCGTGGCGTCCGCCATTTGAAGTGCCGCCTGCATAGGAGCGGTCTGGCAATTTACCATACGCTGTTTTAATTAGATTTTTTGCCATAGGCGTGAGTTTGGTAATCGCACCATAGCCGTAGTTGATTCTGGCTTGAGGATCTAAACCAAACATTGGATTTTGTGAAGCATTATGTCCAGCATCGGAAGAAATAACAGCGAAACCATCATGTAGGGCATTGGTGAGCGGACCACCACTCCCAACCTGTCCAGTTGCAGGTATAAGATTACCATCGGTTCCGCCATTGCCTTGATAGAGAAAACGGCCATTCCAGTCTATTGGTAAGCGCATTTCAAAACCAATTTGATAGGTTTGTCCATCGACAGGGCTTACGCGTTGATCCATATAACCTTTGACTAAACAATGAGCGCCAATCGGTTTGTTGGCTACAGTCAATGTACCTGCCTCTTGAAGAGTGGCTGAGCTAATGACTGTATTGTTGTATTGAAATCCGAGTAAGTCTGAACAGCTTCCTGTCATCTTTACGCCAACAGCAGGAGACAACTGAGGTGGTTTCGTTGTTGAGGGAACCGTTGTGTCATCATTATCACTTCCACAACCTGCCAAAGCGCCAAGCATGGCAAGCACTAAAGCGGAGTGAGTCAAAATTCGTTTATTGTTGGTGTAATTCATTTATTCATATCCTTATTGAATGAATGGTCGCAATTAATCTAAAACCAGAAAATTAGCTGTACTTCGTGCAATCATTTTGTTGTTTTGCCAAGCTTCACTTTCGAGATTCAGTACAGTTTTGCCTTGTTTAATGAAATGGCATTTTGTAATGACTTCGCCCACAGCACAGGGTCTTAAAAAGTCCATGGTTAAGTTAATGGTGGTGGCAGGTTTACGGTCATTGGCAAGAAATGCAAAAAGTCCCATCACATCGTCAAGCATGGCGCAGATCATGCCGCCTTCAACGGTACCGCGTGGATTGGTAAAGCTTTCTAGCGCCATGTAATGGATGGTGAGCTCAGTATGTTCGGTATTCCAATTGATGCTGTGACCGCCCAAATGGTGATGGATTGGCGGTAAGTGCTCTAAAGTTTTTTGATCCATAATGAAAGGTCCATGCTTAATCATTTATTTCCCGAAATAAAAAGAGGTTCTATGTGTAACTGAACCTCTTGTTTTGAATTATTTAAATTTCCATGTGTAATCAATGTTGATACGGGTTTCGTTTACAGGCTTGATGTTGGCAGTGGAAAGCATGTTGTTGTCATAAATGGCATATCGTGCGCGTAGCCCGAGATTTTTTAACCAGCCACTTTGAACGGTGTAGCCTAAATCAAAGTCTGTTTCGCGTTCTTTTAAATTGGTTCCACCTAAGTTAGGTGCATAAATATTGTGACCTGTGGTGTAACGGGTCATGAAACGTAAACCTGGAACGTAATCTTTAAAGTCATATTCATAGCGGAAGCTATAGGCTTTTTCTTTTGGGTTTAAAAACTCACCCGGCCATGTATCAATGAGTAGGCCAGTTTCACCTCCAGTCAAATACGGAAATGCGGTGTCGCCGTGATGTTGGAAGGTTCCAAAAATAAATTTATGGTTTTGATGTTTTAACTCAAAGTGAGCATGATAAAGATCATTATCGACTAAACCAGCCTTCGCTTGTCCGTCATCACGGCTGCGGTAGTAGCGTAACTGCGAGCTCAGATTAGTGGTGTCATTAATTTTGTGTTGGTGTAAGGCACCGACCATGGTCTGGTTATAAAGATCATCAACATCCATATAGAACGCTGTGAGCTTGATTGCTGGATCAAGCTGATAGTTCCCACCTAAATAGTAGAGTCCGTCAGTTTCGGCACTTTTAAACCGCCCATTCACCCCTGAAATTTTAATTTTTTCATAGTTGGTTGAATCACGATGATTCACTTTATCGAGATAGGCTGCCTGTAAGTCAAAGTCTTTAATATCTTTGCTCGTCAGTGAAATTCCTCGATAAGTTTGAGGTAACAAGCGAGCAGGTGAAGCTACTAAAACAGGGTTCATTGGCATTAACGTACCAATGCGAAGTTCGGTCTGGCTCATTTTAGCTTTTGCTGTTACACCAATTTCGCCATAAGAGTCGGCAGGTTCATTGGTACGCGTGTCTCTAGGTAAGTTTCCTGTACCTCCATGCTCTGCGTCGGCATCGAGTTTAAAGCCTGCCGTTGCAAGTACATCCAGCCCAAAACCGACAGTCCCTTCGGTATAACCTGAATTGGCTTTAAGAATAAAACCTTGTGTCCAGTCCTTGGCGGCAGGGTAAGCAGATTGCTCTTGGTAGTCGCGGTCAAAATAGAAATTTCGCATGGTGAGTTCTACTGAACTGTTATCAATAAAACTGCCCGCCCATACTGAGCCTGAGAGCATAAGGGTAGAGTACATCCATAATTTCGACATAGCATTTCTTCCTGAAATATCATTTCTTGTTTTCAACAAGGCATGGTTGTTGTGTCTGCCTTATTTGGTTTTTAAATCGAATTATTTTCCGAGCAGTTCTCGGGCAACGATTTCTTTCATAATTTCATTGGTTCCCCCATAAATTTTTTGTACCCGTGCATCCACAAAAAAGCGTGAAATCGGATATTCCTGCATGTAACCGTAGCCGCCAAAAAGTTGAAGTAACTGATCAATCACTTCACATTGGGTGTCGGTAATAAAACATTTCAATGCTGCAACTTGAGTGACGCTTAATTGGTGTTGTTGATACAGCGCGGCACATTGGTCTACAAAAGCTTGGGCGGCTTTGGCTTTGATTTGCGCGTTTGCGAGAACAAACCGCGTGTTCTGCATTTGGCTTAAAGGTTGCCCGAAAGCTTTACGTTCGAGCACATAGTCTTTAGTAATTTCGATGGCTCCTAAAATCGATCCCAAAGCCATCATGGAAATACTTAAACGTTCACGCGGTAACTCTTGCATTAAATAAGCAAAGCCTTGTCCTTCTTCGCCTAAACGCTGGGTTGCTGGAACATACACATCATCAAAAAACAGTTCGGCTGTATCCTGGGCATGTAGTCCGATTTTTTGTAAAGAGCGGCCTTTTTTAACGCCGTCTAAAGCAGCATCAACTAAAAGAATCGAAATGCCTTTTGCTTTGGCTTGAGGATTGGTTTTAGCCACAAGAACGATCAGGTCGGCGTGCAAACCATTTGAGATAAACGTTTTTGAACCATTAATACGGTAGTGATTATTTTCTAAAACGGCTTGAGTCCGTATGGCCTGTAAGTCTGAGCCTGCATTGGCTTCGGTCATCGCAATTGCGGTGACAACTTCACCTGTCACCATTTTCGGTAACCAATAGCGTTTTTGTTCTTCGGAACCAATATTTTGCAAGTAAGGAGAAACCAGCTCATTTTGTCCCCCAATTGCAACAGCTAAAGATGCAAAGCCAGCTTGAGCGGTTTCTTGAACCAGCATGAGAGAGTAATGAACAGGAGCGCCATAGCCGCCATATTCTTCGGGCACATCTACGCACAAAAAGCCATTTTCCCCAAGACGAAGCCATAGATCACGTGGGATAAGGCCATCGTGTTCCCATTGTTCATAATACGGAGCGACCTGTTCTTTTAAGAACCTGCGGTAACTGTCTCGAAATAGTTCAAATTCTGTATCGTGTGGCATGTTGAACCTTTTTTTAGGCAAAAGTGGGGCTATTGCCCAAACCGAAGTTTGAGCTTCCTTTTTTATTTCAATAGCTTATTGCTTTAAGGTGGGCACTCGAATAATAAGTGGGTTTTCGGCCTGTTTTTGATAAAGCTCATCAATTAAAGCTGCACGACGTTTCGTAATATTGCTTTGATTGAGATTGCCTTTATCGGTCACTTCTCCAGCATCGAGCTGAGGTGGTTCAGTCATTAAATAAAGCATTGAGACTGTATTTGAACTGCCAGTCGCATCTTTATTAAATGTCGTTAAAAATTGACGGAACCATTGCTGGACTTTAGGGTGCTGTAATATCTCTGTTGCAGAATGTTCGCCAAGCTTAAGGCCTGCGTATTGAGCACAAGCTTCTAATTTTGGAAAAATCAGAAAGCCAACAGCATTCAGGTTTGAACCAGTAATACAGACATCTTGAACCAGTAAATTACCTTGAATGAGCACTTTGTTGCGAATCGTGCCGACATTGACGAAAGTACCCGTATTGAGTTTAAAGTCTTCAGCAATTCGCCCGTCGTACATGAGGCCTTTAGTTGGATCATTTACATCGACCAAACGAACAGCATCACCTGTGTGGAAAAAGCCTTCATCGTCAAATACAGTGCTTTGTTGGTCTGCCTTTAAGCGCCAATAGCCTTTCATGACATGTTTGCCACGAACACAAAACTCAAGTTTGTCACCACATGGAACCAGTTTAATTTCACACCCCGGAGCAGGGTAACCAATAAAGCCAGCCATCACCCGTGGGCCAGTTGTAAAAGCACAAGATGGTGCAGTTTCAGTCATGCCCAATCCGCTCATAATGCGAATTTTTTCTCCGCAATGTTGCTGAGCAATTTTATCGAGCCTGTTCCAACCAGCTTCTGAAAGTGCTGCACCTGCAAAGAATAAAATTTTAACTTTGGCAAAAAAGCGATCTCTTAATTCCTCATCTTTTTCTAAAGCTTCGGTCAGTTCTTCCCAACCTTTTGGCACATTTAAATAAACTGTTGGAGAAATTTCTTTGAGGTTACGAATGGTTTCGTCAAATTTTCCTGCAACGGGTTTACCATCATCAATGTAAATCGTACCGCCGTTATAGAGCGCGATACCGACATTGTGACTGCCGCCAAATGTGTGGTGCCAAGACAGCCAGTCAAGTAGGACGGGTGGCGTTTCTTCAAACTCAGGGAAAGTCTGCAACAGCATTTGCTGATTCACACATAACATTAAATGTGTGGTCGGCACAGCTTTAGGGAGTTTGGTTGAACCTGATGTAAACAAGAATTTGGCAATTTGGTTTTCATCAAGGGTTTGATAAAACTCTTGGACATTTGAAACAGGCGTATCTAACAGAGATTGAAAAGACGTGCAGAGCTGATTGCCCACAAGACCTTTATTGGTCACCACTTCAATGTCGGATGTAATACATGCTTGAATGGCTTTGGCAAAGGCTTGACCGTCGCTGGCATAGACCAAGCCAGGTGTGAGAACTTCAAACACATGTTTGAGTTTGCCAAAGTCTTGAGAAATAAGAGAGTAGGCAGGGGAAATAGCAGAGAAAGGCACACCCGCCAGCATAGCACCCATAGAGAGTGTTAAATGTTCAAGATCATTACCACTTAAAATAACTAAAGGTCTTTCTTGGCTTAACTTGCGTTCATGTAAAGCCTGAGCAATGTGCCATGCACGTTGTAAAACTTCTGCATAACTCAGTTTGACCCATTCACCTTGAGCATTGCGTTTTGCTGCAAAAATATGGTCTGGTTTGGTTTGTGCAAAATGAATTAACCGATCTGTCAGTTTTTGTGGATACGGTTTTAATTGCTCTTTTGGGCTGATATAGAGCGTGTCATCTTTATGGTGATAATGAATATCATGTTGCCCTATTTTTACGAACCGTTCGCGGTCTTGTGATTGAGTGGCATTCATTTGCATTTCTTTCACTCCATGGAAAGCGCATCACTGCGCTTTATTTTTTTGCATCATGCAATTTTTATTTAATATGTCGTTGTTCGCATTAACCCGACTAAATCGGATAATGACGTGATTGAGTCTGAATGGTAATCCAGCGTAAATCGGTAAATTCACCAATAGAGGCTTTACTACCAAAACGTCCGTAACCACTCGATTTTGTACCACCAAATGGCATTTGAGCTTCGTCATGCACGGTTGCGCCGTTAATATGACAAATACCCGAATCAATCTGTTTAGCCACTTCCAATGCCTGCGAAATATTCTGGCTAAACACTGCCGAAGAAAGACCGAACTCGCTGTCATTTGCCAGTGCTACACCTTCTTCAACGGTTGCAAAACGTTGAACTGTGCAGACAGGCCCAAACGATTCTTCGCGGTAAAGCAGCATGTCAGGCTTAATGTTGAGCACCAGTGTCGGTTGCATGGTGGTGTCTTCAATATGAATACCTAAAGGTAAGTCGGCACCTTTGTTTTGGGCATCTTCCAACAAATGCTGAATACGGTTTGCGGCACGGCGACTTTCTAAAACACCGAGTGCATTTTCTTTCGAGGTTGGGTTGCCCGCCTGAATGGAACGTGTTTTCTCAATGAGCTTTTCAATAAACTGGTCGGCAATTTTGTCTTGAACCAAAACACGTTCGGTCGACATACAAATTTGCCCCTGATTAAAGAATGCTCCAAAAGCGACTGCATTTACCGCTTCATTAATGTCGGCCTCGTTTAAAACCACAACAGGGGCTTTCCCACCAAGTTCGAGTAAAACAGGTTTTAAATATTTAGCAGCAGTCTCGGCAATAATTTTTCCGACTTTGGTTGAGCCTGTAAAATTAATGCGTTTTACAGCTGGATGAGACACTAAGCGCTCCACAATTTGCGGTGCATCTTCGGCTGCATGGGTAATCACATTCACCACACCTTCACCAAGACCAGCTTCGTGTAACACTTCACCAATCAGACGATGCGTTGCTGGACAAGCTTCTGAGGCTTTTAACACCACCGTGTTGCCACAAGCCAAAGGCATGGCAAGCGCACGTGTTGCCAAAATGACAGGGGCATTCCAAGGTGCAATCCCTACAATCACACCACAAGGAACTCGCACACCCATGGCAAGATTTCCCGGCACATCTGACGGAATGAGGCTTCCGTCAATTTGTGTGGTCATTGCTGCTGCCTCACGTAACATATTGGCAGCAAGGTGAACGTTAAACCCATACCATGTCGCAGTTGAACCTGTTTCTTGCATTCCAGTTTCAATGAATTGCTCGGTCTTTTGATCCATTAAATCGGCTACTTTTAACAAACGTAAGCGACGTTCGGTAGGCGAGAGCTTCGACCATATTTTAAAAGCTTGTTGTGCCGAGTCTATTGCACGATCAACATCGTCCAAAGTTGCAGCAGCGGCTTTGCTTGCCACTGATCCATCAATAGGGCTAATACGCTCAAAAGTTGCCTGATTTGATGCATCAACAGATTGACCGTGAATAAGTAACTGTACATTTTGCATGGGTTGCGTCCTTACATTGCCATTAGAGAATCAAAAGTTAACCAGTACGTTTATAACTCTGTAAACCCGGTTTAATTGATTTTTCATCTAAAAATTGTTTCAAACCTTCTTGGCGACCGTTTTCAGTATCACGATGGATACATTGGTCTAACTTGGCATATAAATAGTCTTCGTTTTGGTCCCATGTCAGTTCACGGCAACGTTTAAAGCCATTTTTAGCGGTACGAAGCACTACAGGGTTTTTCTCAAGTAGGCAATTTGCAAGCTCAGTCACTTCTGCTTTTAGCTGTTCAAGCGGTACGCTTTTATTTACCAGCCCCATGGTTTCGGCTTCTTTACCACTAAAGGTTTTACCCGTCATGATGTAGTACAAAGCTGCACGGTGACCCACAGTATCTGCCATTGCTTTGCTTACAAGGTTGCCCGGTGGGATACCCCAGTTAATTTCAGATAAACCAAAGGTTGCTTCATCTGCTGCAATCGCTAGGTCACAAGCGACTAATGGTGAGAAACCGCCTCCGAAACACCAGCCGTTAACCATTGCAATGGTGGGTTTTGAATACATACGAAGAAGTTGCCACTGCCAACGACATGAGTCACGACGAATACGTTCTTGATAAATTTCAGGCTGAGTGTCGACTTCGCGGAAATATTCTTTCAAGTCCATGCCGGCTGTCCAAGAATCACCTGCACCAGTTAATACTAAAACACGCGCATTTTGATCAAGTTCTATGGCTTCAAGCACATCAATCATTTCACGATTGAGTGTAGGACTCATGGCATTTTTCTTTTCTGGGCGATTTAGTGTGACCCAAGCAATTCCATCTTCAACTTTAACATCTACGGTTTCCCAGCGATTTTCATAAGTCATCTTCATACTCCTTGAATGATTTTGTGATGTTCTGAGATTTAATTTAATATCAGTTAAACTTACATTCAAGTCTTTTTTCTAAAATTTAATAATTATTTTATAATTGCATGTATTTTAAATAAAAATTAATTTAATAAATAATTTTATATAAAAATATGTTGATTTTTTAGTAAGTTTAACTGATATTTTTGGTGTGTTTAAACAACAATACACAAAGGGCTAAATGGAACGACTAGTCAATAAAGGACAACACAATGGAAAAGATATTAGGACAGTCTGCAAGAGCAAAGATTACGTTACTACTTTGCTTTGCAATCGCAATTTTTGAAGGTTTTGATCTTCAATCAATGGGGGTAGCCGCTCCACGAATGCGGGCTGAGTTTATGTTAGACAATGCCCAGATGGCGTGGGCATTTAGTGCTGCAATTTTAGGAACACTACCGGGTGCAATATTAGGCGGCAGATTTGCCGATATTGTCGGGCGTAAGAAAATTCTGATTTTTAGTATTTTACTTTTTGGAATTATGTCTTTGCTGACTGCCTACGCTGCTAACTTCAGTTTGCTGTTACTCATTCGTTTTTGTACTGGTTTAGGAATGGGTGGGGCACTCCCGATGATGATTACACTTGCCTCTGAAGCTGTGCCTGACCAGCACAAGGGCAAAGCGGTAAGTATCATGTATAGTGGCATTCCTTTTGGTGGATTACTGACTTCTGTGGTTGCCATGTCGTTGGCGGGTGATGCAGAGTGGCGTCATATTTTCTATATTGGTGGTATTGCGCCTATTTTGTTAATTCCACTCATCATGCGCTTTTTACCTGAGTCAAATGATTACCTGCAACGTAAAGTTCAAGCGCAAAAAACCACACCATTCTTTGAAGTTTTATTTGCTAAAGAACGCCGCATGTCGACCATTCAGCTTTGGGTAAGTTTTTTCTGTACCTTAGTGGTGCTGTACTTCTTGTTAAACTGGTTGCCGTTACTCATGGGTGCGCAAGGCTTATCGAAATTACAGGCAAATTATGTACAGATGGGCTACAACGTTGGCGGAATTTTAGGTTCAATCTTAATGGGTGTATTGCTTGATAAAGTACGCATGAGTTTTGTGATTAAGCTGATTTATCTAGGTATTTTATTCTCACTTTGTTGCTTGGCAATTTCTCCAACCGTTGCATTACTGGCGCTTGCAGCAGTGGGCTGTGGTTTATTCATTGTGGGTGGACAATCGGCATTGTACGGTTTAGCCGCAATGTATTATCCGACTGAAATGCGTGGAACCGGAGTTGGTGCGGCGGTTGCAATTGGCCGTATTGGTTCTTTTGCTGGACCTTTAATGGCTGGTTTTTTACTTTCACTTGGACAAAGCTCGACCATTGTGATTGGTTCAAGCATTCCTGTGATCTTAATTGCAGCGATCTCTGCATTACTTCTTGTCAAAAAACCTAAACAGCCTGTACATTTAGTACAAAGCTCAGGTGCTCGCTAAGTTTTAAGGAAAGTATGGGGTGACTACCTCATACTTTCACTACAGATTTTCTTATGATGAATGAAAGGTTATGGTACGTTCAAATTTAGTTCAGAAAAAAATAGAAGATGAGCCTAAGTTAAGTTACATGATTGCTCGTGTTGACAGAATTATTAGTAAACATTTAACAGAGCATTTAAAAGAGCTTGAAATTACCTTGCCACAATTTACTGCACTTTCTGTTTTAGCTTCAAAAAGCAATGTATCCAATGCCAAGCTTGCTGAGCGCTCTTTCATAAAGCCGCAATCTGCCAATAAAATTCTGCAAGATTTGCTGGTTAATGGTTGGATTGAAAAGAAACCTGACCCTACGCATGGTCGCCGTATTTTAATTACACTGACCGAAAGCGGCATTGATAAGCTTAATAAATGCAATGAAGTTGTATTAAAGGTTGAAGAAAAGATGCTTGAAGGCATTGATATCAATCTGGCTTATTTAATTCGTAATAACCTCGATATCATGGTGAATAATCTTAAAAGCCTTTAAATAAATGAGCTTGTTTAGGTTGAGCTAAATACCTAAGCACCGATTCACACAGAAAATTTATTTCATTTTGCAAATGAAGTTGTTAGCATCGAAGTGACGTTTTTGACAATGTGTGGCAGCAAATGTCTTCAGGGCAACAAGTTTTACTTAAATTAAGAAAAATGATTATTTCAGGGGAACTTGAAGGTGGTGCCAGAATTGCTGAGATTCCCACTGCCGAGTTACTTGGGGTTTCGAGACAGCCTGTTCGTATTGCATTTCGGTTGCTCGAACAAGAAGGTCTTCTCATCAAGAACCCAACCCGTGGCTACACCGTCCGTGAAATTTCAGAACAACTGGTTCATGATGCGCTTGAAGTGCGAGGTGTGCTTGAAGGATTGGCTGCGAAAACTTTGGCAGAACAAGGTTTAAGCGAAGAGCAGAAAAAGACCCTCCAACATTGCATTCAAGAAACTGAAAAACTCTTTAATGAAAAAGACGAGTTTGGAGATATCGAACTGGAACGTTACCACCATTTCAATGTCATTTTTCATGACACGATTATTGAGGGCGCGCAAAATGTAGCGCTCATACAAGCTCTAGCAAAAAACAATCAATTGCCGATGGCTTCTGCTCAAGCCATTACCTATGATGAGAAGCAAGCTTTGTCGGAATATCGCCGTCTGCACTATGCACATTTACAGCATTGTTCAATTTTAGATGCATTGGTACATCGACAGGCAGGGCGCGCTGAAACTTTAATGCGTGAGCACAGTAGTGTGGTGATTTTGGGTGAAACGCTAAGAAATGTTTTAAACGCTTAAGATGAAATAAGTTCCTCTATTTTTGAATAAAGGAACTTAACTATTAAAGCTCAATCACAAGATTTTTGGTTTTTGCACGAGAACAGCAGGGCGTAAACTGGTCGTTCAGCGCATGTTCATCTTCGGTCATAAACATATCGCGATGATCTGGTGTGCCTTCTACAACGCGGGTAATACACGTACCGCAAATACCTTGTTCACACGAAACAGGAATATCAAAACCATTTGCAATTAATGCTTCAGTAGCAGTTTGCTCTGGTAATACTTCAATTCGGCGCCCCGTACCTTTAACTTCAATGGTAAAAGCTTCATCATTAGACGTATCTACTTTTTGCGCGACAAAATGCTCTTGATGTAATTGCTCGTTGTGCCAGCCAGCTTGTTCGGCCGAGCTCATTACAAACTGCATAAATCCTGTAGGCCCACATACATATAAGTGTCTATCTGGTGAACTCTCACCTAAAACCTTTGCCATATTACATTCGGTGTTTGGCTGATCTTGAATATGAAAATGGACTTGGTCACCAAAGTGCTCGGTTAAATTGCCATAGAAGGCAATCATTTCATGACTACGGACAAAGTAGTGCAATTCGAAAGGAGTATTGACCGATTTAAGCCGATACGCCATCGATAAAATGGGGGTAATGCCAATACCGCCAGCAAATAAAACAGCCTGCTTTGTTTGAGGATGAATCTCAAATAAATTACGTGGTTCACCAATCTTTAAATAGTCTCCCTCACGATATTCAGTATGAATGCAACGTGAGCCACCGCGTGAATTGGCATCATGTAAAACACCAATCACATAACGATGCTTTTCACTGCAACAGTTTGAAATTGAATATTGACGGGTTAGGCCGTTTTTAAGATGCACATCAATATGAGCACCTGCATCAAAACTCGGTAGCTCCATACCATTTGCTGCAATCAGTTCAAAGGCACGAATGGTCGGGGTGAGTTGGTGAATTTTTTGAATAATAACGTCCATGTTCATGCTCCTTTAAATAATCCGAATGTTTGGAAACTTTTGTGCGGATGTTTCAGGAGGCGTTTTATTTTCTTCAGCAAGGAGTCGCTCAATCACCTTACGGGACTGTACACCGCCTGCGTCGATGTTAAGCATCAGTAACTTGCGATGTGGATTGTTTAAAATATTTTGCTGCTGTTGCTCCAGCATTTCTAAATCTTCAGTAAAGATTTTGCCTTGGCCTTCACGAATTTGATCGGTGAGTTCAGCATTGTCTGGCTGGAAGTTGCGTGCCATTCCCCAGAAATACCAATGTGAGGTTTCAGTTTCTGGAGTAATAAAGTCCACGACAATTGACGAAACTTTTTTGTCTTTTGGTGCGTCATAACCGCCATGTCCAGCATGTGCCACACCGACTTCAATATGCACATTACTTGGGGCAAAGAAGTGGCAACGTTGCCAGCGGTCAACAGGAACGTCATCTGCCAAGTGATTACCCCGAAGGGCCATTTGCCAAAATGGAGGTGCGATCACATTTTCCATGTAACGTTCAGTAATGACATGGTCACCATCAACTTTAGTGATTGGTAATGATTCATCAATTTCTTTTTGTCCGATGCTGCTTGAGTGAACATAGGTTTCGTGGGTTAAATCCATCAGGTTATCGACCATGAGGCGATAGTCACATTGAATGTGAAACAGGCCTCCGCCATAGCTCCATTCAGGATGATCTGCCCATTCTAAAGTTGGGAGTTTTGCTTCATCTGCTAATGCCTTTTCGCCTGGCCATATCCAAATAAAACCGAATTTTTCAACAACTGCATATGCTTTGTTGCAAGGGAAACCATTTACGCGTTGGGCTGGCATTGAAACGGTTTTTCCATCACAGCCCATGACTAAACCATGATAGCCACACACGAGGTTGCCATCTTCGACATAACCTAGTGAAAGTGGGGCACCACGATGCGGACAAAAATCTTCAACGGCTGCAACTTGGTTTTCTTTGCCACGATAAAAAACAATTTTTTCGCCACAAATGGTGCGACCTAGTGGTTTGTCTTGGATTTCTTCTGGACGGCAGGCAACATACCATGCATTTTTAATAAACATTGTGACGACTCCTTATCACTTATTGGATCCAATTTATAATAAATAAAAATATTGGTCAATTGATAAGCAGTATATTTTTTAAAAAATATTGATCTTTAGCTTAGTTGTTTTGTATATTTTTAATTGCTATTAGAGACTTTTGAATCTACTTTGAATTTTAGAGGCTAAATTTTTATTCATCTTAATTTGGATCCATAATGGCTATGGTTAAACCATTATGGGAGTGTTGAGATTTAGAAATTAAGCGTGTAGTGAAGCATCATCCGCTGTTTATCCAGACTTTTGCCATGTTTAGTGTCGTAGTTAATATTTAAGAAAAGAAATTTAAGATTTTTAATCCAAGCATTTAGGTCATATTGAATCAACACATCACTTTCTTGCTCAAAATCATTTTGATTCATAGTCTGAAATGAATCTCCATAAATATATTTATAGGTGATTTTTAGACCTTTGATATATTCTTTAAAGTCATACGAAGCAAGGAAATGATAGGATTTTTCATCTGCTTTGGTAAACGCACCTAAGGTCCAGTTAACCATATGCGGGATGGGCATATTGTCGAGTTTTGGAATACCATCTTTGCCAAAGTTTTCTTGGTAGCCAATTCCAGTTGTAAAATTGCCATGTTTGATAAAATGCATAGCCCCTACGGATGTATTGTCATATTCACCAAGATTTGATTTACCGACATCGTCGTGTCGAAACACACGTAATTTTGTGGTGTGCTGCTTTGTCCATTGATAATCAAAAGCAAAGTAACTTTGATTGATGAGATCTGTTAAGTAACCATTATAAAATTTCCAATTATATTGAGGCGTTTTCCCATCCCACTGGAAAAAGTAAAGCCCATCAGATTCATGTTTTGAAATGGCGAGTTTATGGTAGTCCTCCTCATTTTTGGGTGAGTAATGGTTAATCAAACCCAACTCGAAATTTTGTTGCGGTGTCTTATATTTTAATTCCAAGCCTTTATAGTTCACTCGTAATTGATGTGTGTCGACTTGTGGGGTAAGTGGTGAGTCGGGGGTGATTTCACCTATATTCATGCGAAAGTTTTGATATTCAACTCCAGCACCTAAGCCATATTTAACTTGGTCTTGTGCTTGTTTTTTGGTATTTGCGTCAAAGGGTATGACCATATCATTGGTGTGTTGGTCGCTACTTAGGCGATATGCATATTGGATGCTTGGGGTGATATGTAATTGAACATCATTAAGTTTGGTTGACCAGTCACCACGATAGATCAAGCCTTGGCTCAAACTATGAGTATCGGGGCTAGTACCATTTTCATATTGTCTGTCGAAGTTGAATGTTTTTAGTGTGAGTGTATTTTGAAAATTAACATCTACTGCACTGTGAGCTAAACAGCAGGCAAGGGCTGTCCCTGAGAAGAAAATCCCATAAATAAAAATATGCTTCATTTTTAAATCCGTTTAAAAGCGTTTTACTGTTCTAAATCCGGCATGGCTAGTTGCAAGGTCGAGTTCCTGTGGATGCCTCGCGGCAGCACGATAACGCGCGCAATAGTTGGTTGCGCATAAATAAGACCCACCTTTAATCGTGTATTTCAAAATCTGTTCGTGACTTTGCCGATATTTCGATGGATCTCCCATATGGTGATCTCTTGGACCTGTATAGGGTGTTTGTGTCCATTCCCATACATTGCCAATCAAGTCATATAAGCCAAACGGGTTTTTACTAAAACAACCAACAGGGGCAACATCCTTAAAACCATCTTCCTGAATGTTTTTATAAGGAAATTCACCTTGCCAGAAGTTGGCTACAATATGGCCTTCGTGGGTAGGGCCGATATCGGAATTTTGCTGAAAACCCTTGGCTGCATATTCCCACTCAAGCTCAGTCGGTAAGTCATGACCCAGCCAGTTTGCATAGGCGTAGGCATCATTCCATGTCACCATGCGAACAGGTTCGTGAGGCGCAGGTTGTTTAGGGTTATTTAAGCCCCATGGATGTTTCCAATTGGCACCTTTTTCAAATCGCCACCATTGTAATTCTTCAACTGGATGGTCTGGTTGTACAAACATAGCTGCGCCGCCTTGCTTCTCTGCATCGGTGACATAGTCCGTTTGTTTAATAAACTCTTGAAATTGAGCATTGGTGACTTCAGTCGCATCAATTAAAAAAGCGGGAACTGAAGTTGCCTGTAAGTTTAATGGGCGTTCATCTTCATAACCTTGTGTGGTGCCTAAAACAATTTTTCCTTGAGGGATTTTGACCATGCCTGCTTCTTTATTTTTAGGCCAACCCGAAGGAAGGCCCGAATAAGAAGTACATTTAGCTTTGCTGCCTAAGTATGGCAAGGTGGTCTGTTCTAGTTGAGGTGTGGTTTTTTGGCATGCACAAAGTAAGAGGAACGATGAAAGCATCATGATTTGTTTCATCTGGTTTTCTCTACTTTTTGTTGTATTGCTCAAAATCCACAACGCCATTTTCATCGGCATATCTTAAATATTTGTCATTTAAGACTTTGACGATCTCAGGATGTTCTGCATAAACATTATGTTGCTCATTAAAATCTGTTTTTAAATTGTAGAGTTCCCAGCCATGGCTCTTAAATTTAGAAGGCGAGTTTTCAACAAGTTTCCATTGGTCAGTTTTAGCGTAGCGGCTGCCATGTAATTCTTTGAAGTCATAATAATTAACAGGACGAATACGGGCAGTATTATCTTTAAAAGCAGGAATTAAGCTAAAACCTGATGGTTTGATTTTGGTGCTTGTAGCTGGATAAATTTGACTATTTTGAATGCCTGCTAGCTCCATAGCAGTGGGAAATATATCTCTGACTGTCGCAAAGTTATTGTTAATACCATGTTGTTTGGAAACCTGAGCTGGTGATTTAACTATAAATGGAACTCGAACTCCGCCTTCTGAGGCGGCTGATTTCCAGTAAGTAAATGGCGTACTGCTTACTTCGGCCCAACGTGGTCCCATGTATAGATATGAGCTGGCGTTGCCTATATTTTCATAGCGATTGTCTGCATCCCCCATTGGGAAATTATGATCACCGCCTTCAGCGCCGTTATCTGACATAAATACAATTAAAGTATTATCATATAAATGATGCTTTTTAAGATATTGAATGACATCACCCACGCGGTCGTCTAACTGGGTAACCATGCCCGCATAAACTTCCATTTTACGCGCTTCGTATTTGCGCTCTTGTGATGTCAGTTCATTCCAGCTTTTAGTGCCTAAAGCTTGGTTGCCACGCTCGACTGGGTATTCTGCATTAGCAGGAATTAATCCTAATTGCTTTTGTCTCTCAAAGCGTTGTTTTTGAATTGCATCGTAGCCTTGATCGTATTTACCTTTGTATAAGTCTCTATAGTGAGCAGGCGCCTGTATTGGCCAATGTGGAGCGGTGTAGGCTAAGTAAGCAAAAAATGGTTTTTGCGCTTTATTTTTGTCTAAGTACTCGAAAGCTTTTTGTGTAAAAAAGTCGGTCGAGTAGTAGTTATCAGGCAGTGTGACCTTTTGACCATTTTCTGTGTATTGGGTATTACGCGGATAGTTTTTAGGTTGGTCTTTAAAGTGTAAATCGAAGCCATCGAGCAGAGCAAAAGATTGATCAAAACCACGGGCTTTAGGGTTTTGGTCGGGAGCATAGCCTAAGTGCCATTTACCGACCATGAAGGTGTAATAATCTTTTGTCTTTAAAATCTCTGCGAGTGTATAAGCATTCTGCGTTAAATGACCTGAATATCCATCAATTTTTAGGAGTGCACGCGGGCTATTGGCTCCAACCAATTGTTCTTGTCGTTTTGAAGTTTCATACATTGCACCTAAACCCACCAAGTGGTTATCTGCACCTGTCATAAGCTGTGCACGAGTAGGTGAACACATTGATGAGGCATGAAAATTAAAAAGCATTTTTCCTTGCTTTAATAGGCTATCAATATGAGGGGTTTTAATTTCGCCGCCATAAGCGCCAATATCTGAAAATCCAAGATCATCGGCCAAAATAATCATGATGTTAGGTGGTTGTTGATTTTTTGGAGATGCTGCTTGCGTTGTGTAAAACAATTGGCTGGCAAAAAAAAGTCCCAATGTAAGCTGGCTTACTCTTTTGAGTTTCATAACAACAATCCTTTGATGTTTCATAAATGCATCTTGCATTTCTTTGAGATAAACTGAGCTTTTTTGGCTAAAAAATGCTCTGGAATCGATCATAATAGATTTTTTAATATGGATCCATAAAAATATTCAACTACTCTAATTTTATGTTTTTAATAATTTTATACTTATATAATTTATGTGTTTATATACTTTTTAATAATCCGTTTATAATTTTAGTTGATTTTTTGGATCCAAATATTCAGTATAGAAAAAGAGCAGGATGCTCAAAAACAAATATTCCTCTAGGTCATTATGGATACGGATGTGCATAACCACCCAATCGCTCATATTAGCAATGTCGTGTGTATGTCTTATCCAAGGGAGATACACAAATGGAAAGAGACGTGCTGAGTGAGATCAATCAAAATAATATGAGCCGCTACCAATGGTTCGTCATTTTGATCTGTATTTGTCTCAATATTATTGATGGCTTTGACGTGATGGTAATGGCATTTACCGCTCCATCCGTGTCAGCAGAATGGTCACTTTCAGGTGCACAAATTGGCTTGTTGTTAAGTGCGGGCCTTTTTGGAATGGCTGCTGGTTCCATTTTTCTCGCACCGTTAGCTGATAAAATCGGTCGCCGTTTACTCATCTTAGTTTGTCTTGTTATTGCCGGTCTTAGCATGTTGGGCTGTGCTTTTGTACAAAGCCATGGCATGTTGGCAGCACTTCGGTTTATTACCGGAATTGAGGTGGGTGGTATCCTTGCGAGTAGTAATGTGTTGGCAAGTGAATATGCCAATGCTCGCTGGCGCAGTCTTGCAGTGAGCTTAATGTCTACCGGTTATGGAATTGGTGCGACACTGGGTGGAGTACTATCACTCGCATTGATTGAGCACTTAGGTTGGCGCTCAATCTTTTTAGCAGGTGGAATCACCACCATTGCAATGTTGCTGATCAGCGCATGGTTATTGCCTGAATCTTTAGATTACTTACTCGCGAAACGACCAAAACAGGCATTAGAACGAATCAATACAACTGTAAACCGCATGGGGCTTAACCAGCTATCAGTTATGCCGCGCTATGAAAAAATGAGCACGCAAAATGGCAGTGAACTCAGCAAATTATTTGCAGGGCAACTGGGATTTCAAACACTTTGTCTGTGGTTTGCATTCTTTTTAGTGATGTTTGGCTTTTACTTTGTCATGAGCTGGACACCAAAAATTCTTATTTCAATGGGAATGTTGCCAGAGCAAGGGGTAAGTACAGGTATTTTAATTAGTATTGGCGGTATTTTCGGGGCAGCCATTATTGGTTTACTCGCATCACGCATAAAAATTTTCTATGCCTTAAGCCTATTTTTAGGGCTAACGTCTGCATGCGTTTTTCTATTTGTCGCAGTCTCGTCTCAAGTGAGTGTCGCACTCATGGTGGGGTTATTACTCGGCACACTTATTAATGGCTGTGTGGCAGGTCTATATTCTATTTCTCCAACAATTTATGATGCTGAAATCCGTAGTCGCGGTGTGGGTTATGCCATTGGTTTTGGTCGTATTGGGGCAATTTTATCGCCAACGATTGCAGGTATTTTTCTGGATAAAGGTATTGCGCCCGCAACGCTTTATGCCTATTACGGTGTGGTCTTTATTTTGGCTATTTTCCTGATTTTAAGTTTGGGTAGTGCTTTTTACCGAAGTAAAAAAGAGCAAAATTACTCGCTTAAAACAGCACCTTAAACCATTAAAAATTAAGTAGTTGAGATAAAAAATGAAAAAGACACCATTGTGGGTGGGGGTATGCTTGTGCCCATTATTTAGTCAAGTTGTGCATGCCGAGTTTATTGCAGACAGTAAAGCTGAGCTAACACTTCGTAATTTTTACTTTGACCGAGACTATAAAAAAGACCCATATCCCTATACAGCTGCCAGAGATTGGGCGCAGGGTCTAATTTTTAAAGGGCAGTCTGGTTATACCGAAGGAACAGTTGGATTCGGTGTTGATGTACTGGCAATGGCGGGTTTTAACCTGATGGGAAGTCGGGCTGATGACTATGCACGTAGTGGCTTACTCCAAGTGAATACTGATAACTCGCGTGACGATTATTATGGAAAAGTTGGAATTACAGGGAAGGCTAAATTTAGAAAAAATGAGCTTTTTGTGGGGGATTTAGTTCCACAATTACCGACCATATTTTCATCGCCAGCGCGCTTGTTCCCACAGACGTATCGCGGTATTCGCTTTGTTTCAAATGAAATTCCAAATCTTCAACTCGAAGGGTTTTATGTCGACGAAGTGCGGCAGCGCGATTCAATTCGCTTTACAGATGTTGGAGCTGACAATATCAACCGTCGTTTTGACAAGGCGGCAACCACTGATTCTTTTTACACGCTGGGAGGAAGTTATCAGTTAAAGGATTACCGTTTACGTGCCTACCATGCCGAGCTCAAAGACATTTACCAGCAACAATTTTTGGGCTTTAACGGAAAACAGCCTTTAAATGACCAGCTTAATTTTTTAAGTGACGTGCGTTTTTTTAATAGTGAAGAAACTGGAAGCAAAAAAATAGGAGAGGTCGATAACCGCCATATAAGTGGTTTATTTGGTTTGAACTATCAAAACCATACGGTTTCTTTGGGCTATATGCAGTCGTTTGGCTCGACAGGTCTGCCATTTTTGTCGGGAACAGAAAGTCCGGTCGTGCTTGATTTTATGAGTTCGGATTATTCAAATAAAGACGAAAAAGTCTATTCGATTCGTTATGAATATGACTTTAAAAATGCACGATTAGGGGATGTTTCATTAAATGGACTGCGCTTTATGACCCGCTATGCAAAAGGCGAAGATATTGATTTGCTGCAATATGGTGATCAGCGTTTTAAAGAAGAGTCGATGGAGTTTGATTTGGGCTATAAAATCCCTGAAGGGAAATTAAAAGGCCTAGGCATGCGAGCTCGTTTTTCTCACTATCGCAACGATATGCCAAGCAATATGACATTTCACTCGGCAAATGAAACACGGTTGAATGTTGATTACACCTTTAAATTTTAATGCTCAATATTTAAGTAAATTAAAGACAAGTTAAAGCATTGTGAGCATCAATGTTTTAACTTTAGTTATCAACTTCACAAAATCACTCTATAATACCGCCAATCTTATTAAAGCCAATTGAGTCGTTCATTAAACACATGGCTTTAATCTCTCATTTTTTTAAGTCAATTTCTTCGCTGTGATTCGGCTTATATTTCAATATTTAGAATTTTATGTGTCTGTGCTGACACATAAAAATATTTAGGTGCCAGCATGGAAATCAAGGTTAATTATCTCGACAATCTTCGACAGGAAGCAAAGTTCGACGACTTTACGGTAATTGCCGATCAACCAATTCGCTACAAGGGTGACGGTTCGGCACCGGGCCCATTTGACTATTTTTTAGCATCTTCCGCATTGTGTGCAGCGTACTTTGTAAAAGTGTATTGTGCAGCTCGAGATATCCCAACCGATAATATTCGTTTATCACAAAATAATATTGTTGATCCTGAAAACCGCTACAAGCAAACGTTTAAAATTCAGATTGAATTACCAGCCGATATTTCAGAGAAAGATCGCCAAGGGATTTTACGTTCAATCGACCGTTGTACTGTTAAAAAAGTTATTCAAACTGGCCCTGAATTTATTATTGAAGAAGTTGAAAGTATTGATGCAGATGCGCAAGCATTGTTATTGCCAAGCTTAACTTCAGAAAGCCATACCTATATTCAGGGTAAAGACCTGCCACTAGAAGAAACCATTGCCAATATGTCTGCCATTTTGGCGAATTTGGGCATGAAGATTGAAATCGCATCTTGGCGTAATATTGTTCCGAATGTGTGGTCTTTACATATCCGCGATGCACAGTCTCCGATGTGTTTTACCAATGGTAAAGGTGCAACTAAAGAAAGTGCTTTGGCATCTGCATTAGGCGAGTTTATTGAACGTTTAAACTGTAACTTCTTCTATAACGACCAGTTTTGGGGTGAAGAGATTGCCAATGCTGAATTTGTGCATTATCCAGATGAAAAATGGTTTAAACCGGGCCCAAATGGTGAATTACCTAAAGAAATCTTAGATGAATATTGTCTTGAGATTTACAACCCAGATGATGAATTACTCGGTACGCATTTATATGACACCAATTCAGGCAACGTAGAGCGTGGTATTTGTTCGCTACCTTTTGTGCGCCAGTCTGACGATGAAGTTGTCTATTTCCCATCAAATTTAATTGAAAACTTGTACCTAAGTAATGGTATGAGTGCAGGTAACACTTTGGCGGAAGCTCAAGTTCAATGCTTGTCAGAAATTTTTGAACGTGCTGTAAAACGTGAAATTTTAGAAGGTGAAATTGCACTTCCAGATGTACCTGAAGAAGTATTAGCAAAATATCCAGGTATCGTTGCTGGTATTAAAGGTTTAGAAGAACAAGGCTTTCCTGTTCTCGTTAAAGATGCATCGTTAGGTGGTCAGTTCCCTGTAATGTGTGTGACTTTAATGAACCCGCGTACTGGTGGTGTTTTTGCATCGTTTGGTGCACATCCAAGTTTTGAGGTTGCATTAGAACGTAGTCTGACTGAATTACTTCAAGGTCGTAGTTTTGAAGGCTTAAATGATTTACCACAACCGACTTTCCAAAGTAATGCAGTGACTGAGCCGAATAACTTTGTTGAGCATTTTATTGACTCAAGCGGTTTGGTATCTTGGCGTTTCTTTAGTTCTAAATCTGACTATGACTTTGTTGAGTGGGATTTTTCTGGAGAAGGCGAAGAGTCGAATGCAGACGAAGCTGCAACGTTGTTCGGTATTCTCGAAGAGATGGGCAAAGAAGTTTATATGGCAGTCTATGAGCACCTAGGTGCGACTGCTTGCCGTATTTTAGTACCGGATTATTCAGAAATTTATCTCGTTGAAGATTTGATTTGGGATAATACCAATAAGGCACTTTCATTCCGTGAAGATATTCTAAATCTGCATCGTTTGGATGATGAACAACTTGAGGCGTTGGTTGAACGCTTAGAAGAATGTGAGCTAGACGATTACACCGAAATCACCACGCTCATTGGCATTGAATTTGATGACAATACAGTTTGGGGACAGCTCACGATTTTAGAGTTGAAATTGTTGATTTACGTCGCTTTGCAGCAATTTGAAGAGGCAAAAGAGTTAGTCGAAACTTACCTGCAATATAACACTAACACCGTTGAGCGTGGTTTGTTCTATCAGTGCATGAACGTTGTGCTTGAAGTGATGTTAGATGAAGAACTAGAGCTTGAAGATTACCTTACTAATTTCCGCCGTATGTTTGGTGACGTACGAATGGAGGCAGTATTAGGTTCTGTCGATGGTAGCGTTCGTTTCTATGGTTTAACACCAACAAGCATGAAACTAGAAGGACTTGATCGCCATTTACGTCTGATCGAGAGCTATAAAAAATTGCATGCAGCTCGCGCTAAAGCAGTAGCTTCGTAATTTAAAAAGCTAAATAAAAAAAGCCTATTTTAAAATAGGCTTTTTTTATAAAACAAATTTCTATTTTAAGCAGAAGCTTTGATGATCTCTACGGTTTCTGCATCTGCTCTATGATCTTGTTGCTCATCTAAAGTATGTTTAGCCGGAATATAAGACATGGCACGTTCTGCTAAAGCTGTGATGGTGAGACTTGGGTTAACACCTAAATTGGCACCTAACATTGAACCATCTACAACATATAAGTTTTTATAGTTAAATACACGGTTTTGCCCATCTACCACGCCACGCTCTGGACTTGAAGAAATTGCGCAACCACCCATACAGTGTGCGGTAAAAGGCACATTGAATAAAATTTCGGTAATGGTCGTCATAGGGTGGCCATTAAACATTTTGGCGACTTTTTCGGTAAATGTATTGGCCTGTGGAATATAAACCGGTAGCTTTTTACCTTCACTAGATAAAACCTTGCCAAAAGGCCAAAACCAGTTACGCTTCAAGCGCATGTTAATTGAGGCATCGGCAGTTTGCATCACCAAAAAAATCAAGGTTTGACGCGCAAAACCAACCGGATTACTCATGCGTAGAAAAATAAATGGATGGCAGATTAACGCCCATAACCAAAAGAAGATACGTGTCCAACCCGGTTTACCTTTTGCCATGTAAGTACACATGAGACCCATTGCATCGGAACCGTTTTGGTAGCGAGTTGCTTCAATATGAGTGTCATGGTCGATGTAAATACTTGAACCAATGGCAACACCTTTGCTCATGTCGACATCTTTACCAAAGAAGCGAACCCCTAAAATAGATTCGGCATTGGTACGAACCCGATTACCCAAGTCATCGGAAATATTTGGCAGAGAACCAGACTGCTTTAAGCGGAACAACATCTCTTGAGTACCCAAAGAAGATGCCGAGAAAATTACGTTGCGTACTCGCCATGTACGACGCTGTTTATTAAACCATGAGGTTGAACATTCAGTGGTTACTTCATAGCCATCACTGCCATCTGCTTTGCCATTGAGTGGTTTAACATCAACAACTTTGGTTTCTTCATAAACCTTGGCACCATTTTTTTCGGCAAAGTACAAATAGTTTTTATCCAAAGTGTTTTTTGCGTTGTGTTTACAACCTGTCATACAGCCGCCACATGCGGTACAGGTCGCACGGTCTGGACCTTCACCGTTAAAATATGGGTCAGGGTAGGTTTTGCCACCTTGTTCACCTTCGGGTGGGAAGAACGTTGCAACGCGAGTCGGTTTAAATGTGTGACCCACGCCGATAGCTTCACCCATTTGTTTGAGCATATGGTCAGCTGGACCAAAAATTTTATTATCCGTCACCCCAAGCATACGTTCTGCTTCAGCATAGTGCTGTGGCATTTCATTTTTCCAGTCCGCAGCATCTGCCCATGTGCCTTCATCCCAAATATGTTCAGGTGGAACGAGTAGGGTATTGGCATAGGTAATTGAGCCTCCACCTACGGCATTCCCGCAAATAATGGTGACATGGCGAAAAAAGCGCATATTGAAATAGCCGAAAAGCTTCATGCCCGGACGCCAAATCCAGCGGCGGGAATTCCAGTTATTTTTCGCAAAATCTTCGGCTTTCCAGCGACGCCCCATTTCCATTACAGCAACTGAGTAACCTTTTTCGGTTAGACGGCAAGCAGAAACACTACCACCAAAGCCTGAACCAATAATGAGATAATCATAGTCATAATTGTTTGTTGTCATGCCGAGGGCTCCTCTCTGGCGATTATTTTTTATATTGACTGTGTATATTTATCAATGAATTGCCCAATGCGCTCAATCGAGTCATTAGATTCTTTTAGTATACCCGCGTGGAACTGAAAAACATGTCCGACTTGGTCATAAATCCTAAAGTTCGTCGGAATGCCGTATTTTCCAGCTTGTTCAGCAAGACGTTTTGCATCATCTAATAGAACTTCTTCTGTACCGACATGAATCAAAATAGGTGGTAATCCAGTTAAGACAGCATAGAGTGGGGAACAGGCTGGATCGGTTACTGACTTTTGCGCGCAATAGTTTTTTGCACACCACGCTAACCAGTCTTCAGACAGCATTGCATCTTGAGCTGCGTGGGTTTTCATACTGTTTCCAGAGAGGCTTAAATCAACCCATGGTGAAAGTAAAACCAATGCTGCTGGTAGCGGCAATCCTGCATCCCGAATAGCAATTGCGGTGCTTAAACTGAGTCCGCCACCCGCAGAATCTCCGACAAACACGAGTTTTTTCGGGTCTTGTCCTTGGGCAAGTAGAGCTTTATAAACTGCAATGACATCTTCAATAGCAGCGGGGCTTGAGTGCTCAGGAGCAAGGCGATATTCAGGTAACCAGACTTGAGCTTGAGCTGCATGTCCGATTTGAGCGGCAAGCTTGGTATGACTTTTTGAACTACCAACCACATAGCCACCGCCATGTAAATACAAGATACCCAGCCCTGACTTAGTCGTTTTGGGCTGAATATGAACTGTCGGCACTTGAGCAATTATTTGCTTTTTTGTTTTATAAGCACGTGGCCCAAGCACAATAGCACTGGCTGCATCGCTACAAAAACGTTGTAGTTTTAGTGGTGTTTTTGGGGATAAAGCTGGACGTAGCGTGGTACGGATGGTCCATGCAAGAAGCTGCTTCATAATAAGAACTCATACTAGAGCTTGTTATTTATCGGCCAGCATCTCTTAAAATTAAGAGTATGCTGACCACTATTTTTATTTTGCTGATTTGTTGAGTAGGCGAGTTTGCAACGCGGTTGCTGTTGCAAAAATCTTTTGATAACCCTGTGGAAGAATACGTTGAATTACATCAACGACTTTTGCATCGGCTCCAATCAGTAAACGGCGACGGTTTTTACGAACAGCCTCTAAAATTTGTTGCGCAGCTTCGTCAGCAGGGGTGCGCAGTAATTTATCGAAAGCATCTTGGCTTTTTAGAGGGTCCATTCCTAAAGACTGTACGCTATTATTCATACGGGCAGCTTTGGCAATATTGGTACGAATACCACCCGGATGAACACAGGTCGCGCTAACCCCAGCATTTTGCATATCCAGTTCTTGGCGTAGGGACTCGGTAAAACCACGAACGGCAAATTTACTCGCGTTATAAGCACTTTGGGTCGGTTGAGCTGTTAAGCCAAACATACTGGAAATATTAATAATATGTCCATCACCACTTTGCTTTAAAAATGGCAAGAATTCTTTGGTGCCATAAACCACACCCCAAAAATTAATACCAATGAGCCATTCAAGATCTTCATAGCTCACACCTTCAGCCGTGCTACCTATTGCGACACCAGCATTATTAAAAATCAGGTTAACTTGGCCATGCTCATTTACAACAGCTTTTGCCCAATCTGCAATTTCAGTACGCTTAGCCACATCAACTTTTTGAGTGGTCACTTTAACTGGGTAGGCTGATAACTGCTCGACAGTTTTGGCTAAGCCCGCTTCACTGATATCGGAAAGTGCCAGATGGCAGCCTTGTTTTGCCAGTTCAATTGCAATTGCTTGTCCAATACCTGAACCCGCACCTGTAACAGCCGCGACTTTGTTCTTAAATGTTTTCATAAAATTCTCCGTTTATTTTTCTGATTTCCTATCGTGAAGCTGATTAAGAAAGAGTTGAGACTTGAGTGTAGTTTTCAATATCAAAGCGGCGAGTGCGTTGACGATACTCCAGGGTAAAACCTGGCCAGTTATTGGTATTCTTACCATCAGCAGTTTGATACCAACTGGTACAACCTTGTGCCCATACGGTTTTCTTCATTTTTTCTTGAATATTTTGGTTGAACTCGTGTTGAACTTCCGCACGAACATTGGTGAATAACAACTTATTTTTTATCAGTGTTTGAATGGCATCTAAAATATAATTCACCTGACTTTCAATCATATAGACAATTGAATTGTGTCCAAGATTGGTATTTGGACCATAAAGCATAAAGAAGTTTGGAAAGCCGCTAACAGTTAAACCGAGATAAGCTTCTGCACCATCTTTCCATGTGTCTTTTAAGGTACGACCATCAAGACCTGTAATCTGCATTGGTGCCATAAATTCCGTTGCGGCAAAGCCCGTACCATAAATAATGGTATCAACTTCGCGCAGATTTCCGTCCGTATCTAAAATGCCATTTTCAGTGATTTCTTGAATACCTGTATCAATCACATCTACGTGAGGTTGGGTCAGAGTTTCATACCAATGATTGGAAATCAAAATACGCTTACAGCCAATTGGGTAGTCCGGCATTAAACGGTGACGTAATTTGGAGTCTTTAACTACCTTACGAATATGGCGTTGGAATAGATATTCCACCAAAGGCATTCCATTCAGCGAAGTGGTGAAAGCCAGCAGACGAATTTCGTGATGTCCATATTGCAAGGCACGATCTAGACTTTGCAAAATCGGTAATTTGCGGAATGCTTTTTTCTCTAAAGGTTGATAAACCCGGTCTGGTTTGGGAATGACGTAAGGTGCCGAACGTTGATAAACATCAAGATGAGCAACCTCTTTAGTAATTTCGGGAACAAACTGAATGGCACTTGCACCTGTACCAATTACAGCAACACGTTTTCCATTTAAATCGTAGTCATGATCCCAACGTGCGGAGTGAAATGCCTTACCTTTAAAGTTTTCAATGCCTCTGAGTTTCGGATAGGCTGGGCGATTGAGCTGGCCCACAGCACCGACTAAAAATTCAGCTTCAAAATGCTCACCGGTTGTACTTTGAATGTGCCATACACCTTGTAGGACATCAAATTCGGCACTGGCAATTTCGGTATTAAATTGAATATGTCGGCGAATATCATATTTATCGGCGCAATGGCGTAAATATTGATAAATCTCTTGAGATGTGCCGTAACGGTTTTTCCAACCCAGCTCTTGCTCAAAAGAAAAAGAATAAAGATGTGAAGGTACATCGCAAGCAGCACCTGGATAAGTATTGTCGCGCCAGACACCACCGACATCAGAGGCTTTTTCATATAGTGTAAATTGTTCAAAACCGGCTTGTTTGAGACGAATCGCAAGCCCCAAACCACCAAAACCAGTGCCTATAATGGCGATACGTACATTTTTATTTGAATTAGCTGACGAATTAAACATAGGCTGCTCTAAAATCCTTAAAAACAGTGGGCGAAAGAATCGCAATTTCCTGTATGCAGAATAGTCGTTTATTTGCTTGATTTAGAGGATGGATGAGGACAAAATATTGTGATTCGAGGACATTCTGAGCAATACAGTGAAGTATGCATGGGCTTTTGAACGCAGTGTACATAGTGTTCGATTAATGGCTGATTTTGCGGTGGAATCAGGCATTTCTTATCAGACCATTTTAGAAGAGACTGGAATCAGTCAACAGCAATTGCTTGATCCTAATATGGTGGTGACAGGTCAGCAAGAATTGCAGGTTATTCATAACTTGGTTGAGCAGCTTGGAGACAGGCCGACATTAGGCTTAGATGTAGGTACACGCTATCACTTTACAACATTTGGGCCTTTAGGCATGGCCCTCATGAGCAGTGCCAGCATTCGTGAAGCACTTGATTTAGCTTTAACCTATTTTTCACTTACTTTTGCTTTTACCCGATTTCTAGTTTCAGATACAGATGAAGGTATTCGGATTGAGATTGAAGATGAGAGCGTACCACCTTCAGTTCGCCAGTTTATTCTTGAACGGGACGCCGCGGCGCTCATTACGGTGCAACGGGACTTGGTACAAGATAATTTTTGTCAATATATGGCTTTCACTTTCCAGCCTAAAGCTGAGGTACAACCCTATATCGATTTGTTTGGAATTCTGCCGGAGTTTGGGGCGGCCAAGAACTTTGTTTTACTCGATCCACACAAAGTAGACCAAAAACTGCAAATGGCCAATGACCTGATTTTACATACGGCTGAAGAACAATGTAGGCAAATTTTAGATAGGCGCCAAACACAAAAGAAATTTATTAATTTAGTGCAGCAGCAGTTAATGAGGGTACGAGGGGAAATGCCATCTATGGACATGGTTGCCGATCGTTTGCACTTAAACGCACGTACCTTACGCCGTCATCTCGCTCAAGAAGGTATGACCTTTATTCAAATACGTGAAGAAGTCAGACAGGTTTTAGCAGAACAATATCTGACTTTACCGAAAGCCTCTATTGAGCAAATTGCCGAATGGTTGGGATATGCCGAACCTGCCAGTTTTATTCATGCTTATAAAAGATGGCATGGTAAGACACCGCATGCAGTGCGGTTAAGTGGTAAATCATCAACCTGAGTTTATTTATTCAAGCGCAAATGCAATAAGCGTGTCGCCGAGGTATGGCGAATTTCATCGATACGCCCATTAAAATAACGTTCAGTAATGGCTTCACCTGACAAATCCTCAACGACTTCAAACCCCATCTGTTCAACTGCGCGATGTAAATCAGTAGGTTTGAATTGACCTAATAATGGTTCTTTGAGCAAATGGGTAAACTGTGCAACGCCCATACTCCCAAGTCGTTCGATACCAGTTAATTCCTGAAAATCAGTTGAATAGTCGAGTACCACCTCACTAGCGTTTGCTGCAAATTCAGCAATGCTTTTTAAAGTCTGCAAGGTTGTTTGCGGGTTTAAATAGTGAGTAGTTCCAAGCCATGAGAAAAATGCAGGAGTGGATCGCTCATAGAGACTTCTGGCTAAGGCTTCCGAAATAGACTCTTTTTCAAAATTAATTGCGACAAACTCAACGCTAGCAGGAATATTTCCTAGTTTTTTTAGCTTGGCTTGTTTTGCAGCTTGAGTATCGGGATGATCAACTTCAAAAATTTTTAAAGTTGGGTAATGGTGAGACTCACGTAGTGCAAAAGAGTCTAGGCCGGCACCTACTAATACATATTGTTGAGTGTTTTGTTGAACTGCCTGATCAAGTAAATCTTCGGCATAACGAGAGCGTCCGACGACTTGCCCAGTGAGTAAACCTAAAGTGCGGTTTAAAACCGCAGAATTCATTAATTTAACAAGAAGTGGGCTTGATAGAAGTTTTTTCCAGCTTCTACTGGTCAGCTCAAAAGCATAAGGGTCTGAAAATACAGGGCTGACCGTATTTTTAAAGTGATTTGCACGTAATGCAGCGGCGGCTTCGGCGGTACGACTTGATTGACCTTCTTTCATCTTTATCCTGTTTTTTTATTTCTTGAAGATATTCAACGAAGAAGGCAGTGTATTTCATGAAAATCTAAAATACACTGCCTATTTCTTACAACGGATTTGATCAAAATTACAAATTAATGAGTTTTTGTCGTTTGATATGTCACTTCATAATCTTTCAAATCGACGTTTTTCAAACGTTGTTTCAACTTTTTCAATGACCATGGCCATGCAGCAAAGTTACGACCGTTGGCATCAAGGTAGTAACTCTTACAACCACCGCTATTAAATACAGTTGTTTTTAAGTGTTTTTGCACCAAATCATTATGCTTTTTAATAACTTCGGGCTTAACGTTGAACTTGCTAATACCCTTGTTCTTAATTTTCAATAAGCCATCTACAATATAGTCTAGCTGAGCCTCAGCTAAGCCAATAAAAGAGTCATAAACCAAGACATTCGGTCCTAAAATTAAAAATGCATTCGGCACATTTTCAATGTTGGTACCTAAATAAGCCTCAGGTGAACTATCTTTCCATAAATCTTGTAAACATTGACCTTTTTCATTATGAACACGTTTACCAATTGGCGGATGAGATACCTCAAAACCAGTGCCCCAAATAATTACGTCAACTTCATGGCGTTCACCGTTGGCAGCAACAACAGTATTGCCTTCAACTTTAACCAAGCCATGAGGAATAAGGTTGGTATTTGGTGCTTGTAGCGCAGGGTAGTAATTATTAGCAAACAAAATACGTTTACAGCCAATATCAAAGTTTGGCGTTACATTTTTACGTAGCACAGGGTCATTAATTTGCAATTTAAGTAATTGCTTGCCCAGTACGTTTGCTGGTTTAAGCGCAAGCGGGTTACGTAAACCAAAGTTAATTGCATTCAGAGTTAACGCTACACTTTTACGCCAGCTTGCTTGAATAGATGGATACTTAGCAATCACTGATTTACTAAATTCGCCCAAGTCTGTGTCTGGTTTTGGTAGTACCCAAGGTGCTGTACGTTGGAACACAAAAAGCTCTTTCGCTTTTGGTTGAATTTGGGGCACAAACTGGATTGCTGATGCGCCAGTACCAATCACAGCAATGCGTTTACCTGTCAAATCATAATCATGGTTCCATTTAGCTGAATGGAACATTTCGCCTTTAAACGTATCTAAACCTTCAAGACGTGGAATTTGTGCTTCGGTAATTGGACCTGTAGCGAAAATAACAGTTTTAGATAAATACTGACCAGTAGTGGTATCAAGTACCCACACATGGCGTGACTCATCCCATGCCGCATTCAGCAATTCGTTGTTAAATTCGATTTTTGATGTGACATTAAACTCATTACTCACATCTTCCAGATAACTTAAAATTTCTGGTTGGCGAGCAAATAAATGGCTCCATTTTGCACTTGGTGCAAATGAGTAAGAATAAAGCGCAGATGGCACATCACAACCACAGCCTGGATAGGTGTTTTCACGCCATGTACCACCCACACGGCCAGCTTTTTCAATAATTTTATAATTGGTATAGCCGACCTGATCTAGGCGAATGGCAGTAGCTATACCTGAAATGCCGGCACCTACAATAAAGGTGTCGAAAATGTGGTTGGGTGAATTGACAGCTTTTTTTGCTGATGCATTTGTTTTCATTTGAGCAGTCATATGCGTACTACCTATAAATTTCTTATTTAAATAATTTGTAAGACGTGCCAAGGAACTTGTTATACAAGCTTGGTGATGCACGTTTCATGAGCCAGAATAACTTCGCATCGATTTGAGGAATGGTGTACAGCTCATTCTGATCAAGGCGGTTAAGTGTTAATTTGGCTACACTATCACTCGTGGTGAGGGCATAGTTCATCAGTGCATGGTCTGCAAGCTTTGAATATCGTCCTGGAATCCGACCATTTTTGATGATATTGGTTGGAACCAAAGTAGGGCAGAGCACATTAACTTTAATATTGAACTTATGCAGCTCGGCAGAAAGCGTTTCTGAAAGCGCGCGTACACCTGCTTTAGTCACGTTATAGGCGGTCATTTCTGGTGCAGCCGTATACGATGCAGCGGAAGCAACATTAATAATCGCGCCGTAACCCAACTTTTTAAATTTTGGTACGAATGCATGACAACCGTGAATAACACCCCAAAGGTTGATATTCATGACCCAATTCCAGTCTTCGAGCGTCATTTCATCGAATTTTCCGCCCAAACCTACACCTGCATTATTAATAACAAGGGTTACAGGGTGCCCAAGTAAGATTTCAGCAGTTTCCGCTAGATCTGTAACCTGTTCAGAGTTACTGACATCGCAACGCACAGCGAAAGCTTTCGTGCCTTGTTGTTCAAGAATTTTTACGGTTTCTTCAGCAGCTTCGAGATTAATATCTGCACAAACCACACTGCCACCACGTTTTGCCAGTTCAATTGCAAAACTTCGACCAATTCCACTGCCTGCACCTGTCACCACGGCATAAGCTTTTTGGCTTGGTTTAACTTTCTTTTTGCCAAATAAAATCATGATTCATCCATAAATAACTTGAAGAGAAACTAGCTATCTACGAGATAGCTAGTCATAAAGGACGATTAAGACACGCGTACAGGTGGGGTAAATTCTTTAACAAAGTAAGGAGCAATTGCACCGCCTTCGTTCAGCAATTTCTTTTTGTAGTACTCAAGATATTCAGTCGTATCATGGTCATTTGGATGAAAGTCTGGACGTAAATAGTCAAGAATCTGACCAATCGTACTTCCGAAAACACCATCTTTCGGGCCAAAGATTAAACCAACGCCACGACGGGCATCTTTCCAGAATTTTAAGGTGAACATCTCTTGCGGTTTTCTTAAAACTGGTACAAATAAGGTCGTCGCAGGAATAAGCCCTAAAATGGTAATGAGAGCAAGGACGAAACCAGATGCTCTTAATGGATAGCTGCCATTTAAGATTTGGTAGACATCATAGGCAATATCTTTATGCTCAGATTCTTCAAGCATATGCCACATCCACAATGCACGGCTCTTCGCATCATCTGAATAATAAAAGTTTTTTTCATGCTTCATCATGTATTCAGCAAGTACTGCGGTAAAATGCTCAATACCCGCCATCATCGATAATTTGAGTGGCTGCGGAAACTTTAAAAACACATATTTAAAGAAGTTCGAGCCAAGGAAACGATAGAGGGCAACAGGATATTCAGCATCTTGAAGTGCATCGTTATATTCATTGTGCAATTTTGAGTGAATTGCTTCTTGGCCAATGAGCGAAGTCACTCGCTGTTTTAAGATAGGGTCTTTAATAAAGTCACGGTGATGACGAGCAGTTTCGATCACCAGATCTTCACCATAGGTTAAAAAAACTGAAAGTGTGGCAAAAAACAAGGTGGCAAATTGATTGTCCATATAGAATCTGACATCAATTTCCTTACCATCAAAACCAATATTTAAATGACGGATTGGAATAGTGCTTTTACTGGCAAAATCCGGCAACTCAATTTCACGTTGAAATTTAAGTTTGTTAAATGATTTTTTTACTGTGGTCGAGATCATAGCGACACCTTGAGACAAATCAGTAGTAGTGCATTTTGATGAAAATCAATAAACTTAATGTTCAACAAGGCACTGTAAATTCCATTTTCAAAGCAGAGTGTTCTCTGGATTGACTACGGTGTTGTTGCTCCGTTATTTGTTTGATTATTTGGCTGAATAACGGAAAGAAGAGTTGAGACACACAGAATTTCTCAGTGACTCTTCTTTAATTTTTTCATATTAATCTGACTTTATGTTCGGATTCAATTCGGGTAAATTCTTAAATATATAAAAGTAATCTATCAATTTCTTGCATAAGAAAAACCTTAATGAAAATTTGTACATATTATTGAAAAATAATAAATAATTTATTCTTATTAATGTCGTTAGAGTAAATATAAGAGTGTTTAGATATCCTTAATTGCATCTATTTTTATGGCTTTTTTTGATCAAGTTTGACAACTATTCGGATTTTGTTTTTTTATTTCTACCGAGTCTGATTACATGCTAATCTGACTTTATGTTCGGATTATTGATTAGATCGTATGACCACGCGTAAACCTCGTCAAACTCGAGCCAAAGTTACTGTCGATACTATTATTGAAGCGGGTTTTATTGCAGTGGCGCTTCATGGACCAAGTGGCACCACAACACGCCATATTGCAGAAATTGCAGGGGTGAGTGTCGGATCTTTATATGAATATTTTAAAAATAAAGAAGAAATTTACGATGCGATGAATCACTATTTTGTTCGAGAAATTTTGGACATGATTACGGAACTTACGCCAACTATTTTACAGTTGGAGTTAGAACCTGTCATTGAAATGATTTTTTATACTTTTAGTGATTTATTAAAGAAAAATAATGACCGTTATTTAACTGTTTTACGTTATGCAGGCGAGTTACAGTACGATAAATATATTCCAAAAATTGAGCAGGCTTTAGTGGAAGTCATCATGAAATATATGATGCATAATCCTAAATATTTAAAAATTAACAACGTAGCTGTGATTACGTACATCTGCATTAATAGTGGGATTTTTAATGTGGCGCGGCATCTTATTTTGCCAAACCCTTATATCAGTTTTGATGAAATGGTGCAGGGGTTAACCACTATGATCATGAGTTATATCAATGCAGAGATGTCGCGCTCAGAAGAGCATTGATCACAGTTAGACTCTTTCAATTTGTATAAACGCTAAAAAAGCCCTCACATAAAGTTTTATGTGAGGGCTTAGCTTCATTATGGCATGGTTGGAACTTCTTCCGGACGCATATCAAAAATCAGAATTTCAGCATGATCACCATTGGTAAACGATAAGTTTCCACCATCACGGATACGTGCTGCATCACCTGTGTTAAAGGTTTTACCATTTACATCAACGCGACCTTTGGCAACATGTAGGTACACATATCGACCGTCAGGAATCGTAAATTCGGCAGTTTCTTCACCATCAAAAAGACCTGAGTAAATATTAATGTCTTGTTTGATGGATAAAGTTTTTTCACCGCCTTTTGGTGAAATAATCAAATGCAATTTACCGCGTTTGTCTTCTTCATCAATATGAATTTGTTGATAACCTGGATCTGTATTTACTTCATTTGGAACGACCCAAATTTGTAAAAAATGTACGCCTTCTTGAGCGGAATGGTTAAATTCACTATGAGCCACTCCACGACCTGCACTCATTAACTGAATGTCACCAGGCACAATCACAGAACCTGTACCCATCGAGTCTTTATGCTCTAATGCACCTTCAAGTACATAGGAAATAATTTCCATATTATTGTGAGGGTGAGTACCAAAGCCTTTAGACGGAGCAACATTATCATCATTAATTACAAGTAGATCTGAAAAACCGACTTGTTTCGGGTCCCAATAATTAGCAAATGAAAAGCTATGTTTTGATTGTAACCAGCCGTGATGTGCTGCGCCACGTTCATGAGATAAACGCATATCAAACATGATCTACTCTCCTAATTTAATTTTTTCTCTGAGTGCAGTTTATCGTAGCGATTATTGTAATAAATCTCTAAAAATGGAAAGCTTGGTACGATTTATAGAACGATGAAATAGAAAGCTATTTCTTAAATAAGAAAAAGGACTCTTTTTAGTTAAAATTGGAATTTTACTTTTAAAGCTAAAGATGAAAAAGGAAATGGCTAGCTAACCAAACAATTTTAAATATAACAGTTGCAAGAAAAATCAATCTTTTTATCTTATTCAGTACATAGAAAATTTAGAGATTTTTCATGCGATATACACATTTGTCTACGGTGTGTATTTAAATGAGCTTAATAATGGAAATGACTAAAAAGCTAATATTAAAAATAATTAAACACAAACTGTTTTAAAATAAAGTTACTTTTCAATAGAAATGTTCTGTATTTATCGATCATTGTAGTGATAAATTTAAAATCACCTTTTTTATCAATTATTTGGATGGATATGTGTTATTGTAAATAAATGTGAAAATATTCACAAAGCTATAATTTTTTGTTAAGATCATTAACATTAAAAACATAGAGATAATAATAATGATCAATAAAGTATTAATCGTGTTGTGTGTAAGTATTGTCTTTGTATTAGGGTATTGGGCTTATTTAGATACCCAAAATAAAAGACATCAGGAATTGATGCGAATCATTCAAGAAGCAGAACAAAATTTACAAAGTATCGAACGCAATCCTAATCATGCTCATCACAGCAATTTGGCTTCTTATAATTTGCAAGGATATATAAGCGAGAAAAAAATTATTTTCTAATAATATTGCGCTTTAAATTTCTGATTTTTTGCATCGTCATTGGTCATATCTTTTCATAAATTTTGATCATGTTTCGGTTGAATCTGTTAAACTTATTGAACGTATAGTAAAAAAGCTGCATAGGGGTTATGCAGCTTTTTTGTGTTTCAAGAGGGGCTGTGGTTATTTCCTATGGATGAACTAGAAACCAAATGAGTGGCATATTTGTTGCTTCTTAAATTTGAGATTCTTGTTGATAGACCTGAACAGAAAAACAATATTGTTCAGCGACCTACATAGAAGTAAATATTCCACAGTTCAGATTTTGCATAGAGGCTACTTATGGCGGCGCCCAATTCTTCGGCAGGCTGGTTAGAGCGTTTATTTAAGTTAAGCGACAATAAAACCACTTTCCGGACTGAAGTTCTTGCTGGTGTAACTACATTTCTAACGATGTGTTACATCATTATTGTCAATCCACTCATTTTATCTGAAACCGGCATGGATCATGGCGCCGTATTTGTTGCGACCTGTTTGGCAGCAGCAATCGGCTGTTTAGTGATGGGGATCATTGCTAATTATCCAATCGCACTGGCCCCTGGTATGGGTCTAAATGCTTATTTTACCTATTCAGTTTGTATGGGTATGGGCGTGCCATGGCAAACAGCTTTAGCAGCTGTTTTTGTTTCAGGTCTTGTCTTCCTTGCAATTAGCTTCTTTAAAATTCGTGAAGCGATTGTAAATGCTATTCCAATGTCGCTGAAGTTTGCGATTGGTGGTGGTATTGGCTTATTCCTCGCACTTATTGCTTTAAAAAATGCTGGCATCATTGTTGATAATCAAGCGACATTAGTTGGCTTGGGTGATATCAAACAACCTACAGTATTATTAGCGTTATTTGGATTTTTAATGATTGTGGTTTTACACCAATTAAAAATCCGTGGCGCAATCATTATTAGTATTTTGGTTGTTACAGCCATTGCTACTGCCTTAGGTCTAAACGAATTTAAGGGTGTAGTTGGTCAAATTCCTTCAATTGCACCAACCTTTATGCAAATGGACTTTAAAGGTCTATTTACTGCAAGTATGGTTGGCGTAATCTTTGTATTCTTTATTGTCGACTTGTTTGATAGTACGGGTACTTTGGTTGGTGTTTCACACCGTGCTGGTCTTTTGCAAGATGGTAAGTTACCTCGTTTGAAAAAAGCATTATTTGCTGACTCTACTGCAATTGTTGCTGGTGCCGCATTAGGTACATCTTCAACTACGCCATATATTGAGTCAGCTTCAGGCGTAGCAGCAGGTGGACGTACTGGTTTAACTGCTGTTGTGGTTGCAGTCTTATTTATTTGCTGTTTATTTTTAGCGCCTCTTGCTCAATCTGTACCAGGTTTTGCAACAGCGCCAGCTTTATTGTTCATTGGTGTGTTGATGATTCAAGGGATCACTCACATTGACTGGGATGATATTACAGAAGCTGTTCCTGCATTTTTAACCATTGTATTTATGCCATTTACCTATTCAATTGCTGATGGTATTGCAATGGGCTTTATCAGCTATGCATTAGTTAAATTATTCACAGGTAAGGCAAAAACTGTACCGTACATGGTATGGATTATTGCTGCACTTTGGGTATTTAAATTTATCGCGTTTGGCGGTTAATATGATTTTTTATAATTTTCTTCTTGAGCTGTCTTAGTCATAGTTTTTAATAAGAAGAAAATTATAGAAGGGTGTGATTTTTACCACACCCTTTTTTCTTTAGACGTGGAGTTAATATGAATCAAGTCGAGCTGATTCGCGCCTTACCAAAAGCCGAATTGCATGTACATATTGAAGGGACATTTGAACCTGAATTAATGTTTGCAATTGCCCAGCGCAATCAGATTCAGATTCCTTACAAATCTGTTGAAGAAGTAAAGCAAGCTTATAACTTTCATAATCTTCAATCATTTTTAGATATTTACTATGCTGGTGCGAATGTTCTTGTACATGAACAAGACTTTTATGATTTAGCATGGGCTTATTTTGAGAAATGTGCAGAAGATCGTGTGGTTCATACAGAAATGTTCTTCGACCCGCAAACCCACACTGACCGTGGCGTTGCTTTCTCAACAGTGATTAACGGTTTAAAACGTGCTTGTGCTGACGCTAAAGCTAAGTTTGGTATCAGCTCTCAGCTTATTATGTGTTTCTTACGCCATTTAAGCGAAGAGGCAGCTTTTGAGACCTTAGAGCAGGCTTTGCCATTTAAGCAAGACATTATTGCTGTAGGGCTTGATTCAAGTGAAGTGGGGCACCCACCAGCTAAATTTGAACGTGTTTTTGCTAAGGCACGTGAAGAGGGCTTCTTAATCGTTGCTCACGCTGGTGAAGAAGGCCCACCCGAATATGTATGGGAAGCTTTAGACTTGCTCAAAGTGAACCGTATTGACCATGGTGTGCGCTCTGAAGAAGACGAACAATTGATGGCGCGTTTAATTAATGAAAAAATGCCTTTGACGGTTTGTCCTTTAAGTAATTTAAAGCTCTGTGTCGTAAATGATATGAAAGATCATAATATCCGTCGTTTGCTGCAAAAAGACGTACATGTGACGGTTAACTCAGATGATCCATCATATTTCGGTGGATATATGAATGATAACTTCTTTGCAATTCAGCAAGCTTTAGACCTAACAAATGATGAGTTGAAAAAACTCGCAATCAACTCTTTTGAAGCCTCTTTCATTTCAGATGAAGAGAAACAAAAGTGGATTGCAGAAATCAAAAAAATCTAAATAAAAAAAACCGCCTATCTCAGGCGGTTTTTTTATACATACAATTACTTTGGTTGTTTGGTCATACTATTTAAAATATTGTCTTTATCAACAAAGTGATGTTTTAAAGCTGCAAGTACATGTCCAACAATAAGAAAGCCTGCAAACCAAGAAATATAAATATGTAATGGTTTAACGACAGCTAAAAGCTCTGGGTTATCTTGTACTAAACGCGGAATTTCAAATAAATATAAAACAGGGGCAGGGTGACCAGCACTCCAGCTAAATAAACAACCAGTGACAGGTAACGCCACCAAAATCACATAAAGGAATAGATGGCCAATATGTGCCAGTGTTTTCATGGTCGGAGACATCGTATCTGGTAATTTTGGAGCTGGGTGTGTATAGCGCCATAAAATCCGGATAATCACCAAAAAGATAATGGTTGTCGCAATATTCTTGTGCAACGTAATGACATCGCCTTTAAAGGGGCCATCAACGTCATAACTTAAAAAATTTCCACTATAGAAGCCAATAGCCCACGCTGCGATGAAAATGATTGCCATCACCCAATGCAGGACTTGTGCGGTACGGGTGTAATACTGAGATGAAACAGCAGGCATAAAAGACCCTATTTTTTTGTCGTTTTGATTTCTAATTTTATGGGAAAGCGCTGATTTTGAGAAATGTTTTAAATGTAACAGAGCGTGCTAAAAACAGAACGTTTAAGAAAAAATGCAATTGATGAGCTGAGTTTTGCAGGGGAAAATAGATTGCATAAATGCATCAAATTATTTGTTTCTTATAAAGTTGAGTTTAGGCACAATACGCGCTGCCAAGGTTCAATCAAAGGAAAAAATGATGAAAAAATTGATGCTCGCTCTAGCGCCAGTTGTTTTAGCTTTAACAGCGTGTGCAACGACTACAGGTACGGGTACAGGCGCTACTTCTGCGCAAACCACAACTCAACAGTTGGGTGTCGCTGCATTAAAAGTTGCTGTAAATGCAAAATGTATTACAGAGATTAATAATGTTTCGGCTTGGAAAACAGCAACAAAATATATGACTGCTGAGCAACGTGACAGCATTCAGACCAATGTTTGTGGTTGTGTGAGCGAAAAGGCACCAAATAGTGTGACCGCAGTAGAATTAGCTTCGGCTGCATTTGATGTAAATGCACGTGCTACAATTGTAAACCAAGTGGTTTCAAAAACTGTAAATGAGTGTGTGGCAGAAGCTTTACAAAAGTAATTAATGATTTTTGTATTAAAGAAGGCTGATTACTATTGATCAGCCTCTTTTGTTTAAAGGTAGAGAGTTGATGTTTATTGCTGGTGTAGATGAGGCGGGACGAGGACCTTTGGTGGGTTCTGTTGTGGCAGCGGCTGTTATTTTAGATCCGAATAATCCAATTGTGGGATTAAATGATTCTAAAAAATTAACTGAAAAGAAACGTGAAAAGTTATTTATAGAAATACAAGAAAAAGCCCTAGCTTGGTCAATTGCAGAAGCAACGCACGGTGAAATTGATGAATTAAATATTTTACAAGCGACTTTTTTGGCTATGCAGCGTGCAGTAGATGGTTTGAAAACTCAGCCACAAAAAGTGATTGTAGATGGTAATCAAATTCCAAAAGGAATCATTATTCCTTGTGAAGCGATTGTTGGGGGAGATGCGAGTCATGCTGAGATCAGTGCAGCGAGTATTCTGGCAAAAGTTACGCGTGATCGACAAATGCAAGAATTAGATCAACAATATCCATTATTTGGTTTTTCCAAACATAAAGGATATCCAACTAAAGCGCATTTTGAAGCGATTGCAGCGCATGGTGTAATTGATCAGCACCGCCGTAGTTACGCACCTGTTAAACGTGCTCTAGGCCTATAAATACAACTTCCTAAAAAATTTAAAGCGACTATAAAGTCGCTTTAATTAGGGAGAGAATAACTTCATGTTAACGATTGAAGTTTTTCTGTGCAAAATTATCATCTTCAAAAGAAACTTGATAATCTTGATCAAGATGTTGAAGGTGTTCATGCATTGCACGTTCATGTTGAATACGTTGATAAATTTCTTCGCGATGAACAGAAACCTCTTTTGGTGCATTCACACCAATACGAACCTGATTTCCTTTGACGCCAAGCACAGTAACACTGACTTGATCCCCAATCATTAATGTTTCCCCGACACGGCGGGTCAGAATCAGCATGTTTATCTCCTTGCTAAACGCTTAAAACTGCAATATTGGTACCCAAATAAAAGCTCAACCTCAGTTTTCAGTCAGATTCTAACAGAAATATGAGAACAAAGTCATATTTTGATAATCACTGCCAAAAAACTTTCCGTTTAATATAACAGAGCCGCTATAAAAAAAACTATAGCGGCTCTGTGTTTTCTTTAATTATTGTCGGACAAGTAAACATTTTTTAATGAATAATTGACCGTTTGGTAAAATTAAGCGCGGGCGCTGCTTTCACCATGTTCACGATCTAAACCAAAAGCGGTGTGTAGACAACGAACAGCAAGTTCCAAGTATTTCTCATCAATAATGACAGAAACTTTAATTTCAGATGTTGAAATCATAAGGATATTAATGCCTTCATCAGCAAGGGCAGTGAACATCTTGCTCGCTACGCCTGCATGTGAACGCATACCTACACCCACGATAGACACTTTAACGATGTCATCACGTGTTGAAACTTCACGTGCACCAATATTTTTGGCAGTTTCGTTTAAGATTTTTTCAGCTTTAGCTAAATCAACACGGTTTACAGTGAAAGTGAAATCTGTTGTGCCATCTTCTTCAACATTTTGCACTATCATATCGACTTCGATATTGGCATCACTTACTGGTGATAAAATTTTAGAAGCAATACCTGGTTCATCAGGTACACCTAAAATCGTTAATTTTGCTTCGTCACGGTTAAAAGCAATACCTGCAATAATTGGCTGTTCCATATTATCTTCCGCCTCAGTCGTAATGAGTGTACCTACATTTTCTTTAAATTCATCGTCAAACACGCCGTCGTTATCATTATCAAAACTTGATAATACACGCAAAGGAACTTGATATTTTCCGGCAAATTCTACTGAGCGAATTTGTAAAACTTTTGAACCTAATGAAGCCATTTCTAGCATTTCTTCAAAAGAAATACGGTCGATTTTTTTGGCTTTAGGAGCAACACGAGGGTCAGTGGTGTAAACGCCATCTACATCAGTGTAAATTTGGCATTCATCTGCTTTTAGAGCAGCAGCAAGAGCAACACCAGAAGTATCTGAACCGCCACGGCCTAACGTTGTGATATTTCCATTAGCATCAAAGCCTTGGAAGCCTGCAACAACAATAACACGGCCTGCATCAAGGTCATTGGTCATGACATCTGTATCAATAGACTCAATACGCGCCTTGGTAAATGCACTGTCAGTTTTAATACCGACTTGACGTCCGGTATAGGATTTAGCTTCCACACCAATCGAATTAAGTGCCATAGCTAACATGGAAATCGTCACCTGTTCACCGGTTGAAACCATTTGGTCTAACTCGCGTGGGTCAGGTGTTTCGGTAATGGCTTTAGCGAGAGCAAGTAAGCGGTTTGTTTCACCACTCATTGCAGATACGACCACAACAACCTTGTGACCGTGATCATGCCAACGCTTAACACGACGAGCAACATTTAAAATGCGCTCGGGGGTACCCATAGAAGTACCGCCATATTTTTGAACGATTAATGCCATAGTTTTTCCATATAAGCCATGACCCTGAGAGGCTTTTCAGGGTCAGTTACACAAAAAGTGAAGTCTTATTTTTGTTCAAGCCATGCAGGTAATGCAGCAATAACTTGTCCAAACTTCTCGTTAAGTGGCGCGCCACCTTGTGCTAAGTCAGGTTTACCACCACCTTTACCACCTAACTCGGTTGCTAGATGCTTGATGATGTCACCTGCTTTTAGATTTGCAGTGTATTGTGATGCAACTGAAGCAAGCAGGCTAACTTTGTCACCCTCTACGCCAGCTAATACAATGACTGCGTTCTCTAATTTTGATTTAACACTGTCGTGCAAGTTGCGAAGTGATTTCGCATCTACACCGTGAACAGTGGTAATAAGCGTTTGACGACCAGCAATCGTTTGTACCTGATCAATCAATTCTGATGCTTGGAAGTTTGCCAATTTCTGATTGAGCTGTTCAATCTGCTTTTGTAATGTAGAAACAAGTTCTACATTGGCTTGTACACGGTCAACAGTTTGGTCTTTCTGTGCTTTTAATAAGCCATTAATGTGCTGGATATCTGAATCGGTTTTTTGTACTACATCTAAAGCTTTACTACCTGTAACTGCTTCAATACGGCGTACACCAGCAGCCACACCACCTTCAGAGGTGATTTTAAATAAACCAATATCGCCTGTACGCTTAACGTGAATACCACCACAAAGTTCGATTGAGAAGTTTTTCTCATCAATCACTGAACCCATAGCGAGAACACGAACTTCGTTACCGTATTTTTCACCGAACAACATCATGGCACCTTTGGCTTTTGCCGCTTCGATGTCAAGTAGTTCAGTTGTTACTGCGGTATTTGCAATAATTTCTGCATTTACCAAACGCTCAACCTGTTGCAACTGTTCAAAAGTTACAGGTTGGTCGTTAGCAAAGTCAAAACGTAAGATATCACTTGCAACTAAAGAACCTTTTTGTTGTACGTGTGACCCTAAAATTTGACGAAGGGCAGCATGTAATAGGTGAGTTGCCGAGTGGTTACGAGCTGTTGCATCACGAATGTCTGCTTTAACAATCGCTTCAACGTTTTGATCGGCTTTAAGATTACCAACGGTCACAATACCTTGATGAACAAAGGCACCGCCTGATTTTTTCGTATCTTGAACTTCAAAAATACCAGTTTCATTTTTGAAGATACCTGTATCGCCAATCTGACCACCACTTTCTGCATAGAAAGGAGTTTGGTTTAAAACGATAAGTGCTTCATCACCTTCAGAAACTTCATCAACTTGTACGCCATCTTTGTAGATCGCTACAATTTGGCCTTGACCAGTTGTGTTGATGTAACCGTCAAATTGGGTTTCGCCTTCAACTTGTACAATGCTGTTGTAATCAACTGCGAATTTACCAGCATCACGAGCACGTTGACGCTGTGCAGCCATTTCTACTTCAAAGCCAGCTTCGTCAATAATAAAGTCACGTTCACGTGCAATATCAGCTGTTAAGTCTGTTGGGAAGCCGTAAGTGTCGTAAAGTTTAAATACAGTCGCACCAGGAATCGTCTTATCTTTTAATTGAGCAAGCTCGCCTTCAAGTAGTTTTAAGCCTTGCTCAAGTGTTTTAGCAAACTGTTCTTCTTCACGAATTAAAGTTGCTTCAATCACATCTTTGCGCGCTACAAGTTCTGGATAAGCATCACCCATAACTTCGATTAAAGGTTGCAACATTTTGTAGAAGAACGTACCAGTTGCACCAAGTTTATTACCGTGACGCACAGCGCGACGGATAATACGACGTAATACATAACCGCGGCCTTCGTTGCTTGGGTTTACACCATCAGCAATTAAGAAACAGCATGAACGCGCATGGTCTGCAACTACACGTAAAGACGGCTGACCTTCGTCTTTGATACCAATAATGTTTGCAGCAGCTTTTAATAAGTGTTGGAACAAGTCAATGTCATAGTTTGAATTAACATGTTGCAATACAGCAGAGATACGCTCCAAGCCCATACCTGTATCAACAGATGGGGCAGGGAGTGGGTGAAGTACGCCGTCGTTCGTGCGGTTAAACTGCATGAAAACGTTGTTCCAGATTTCAATGAAACGGTCGCCATCTTCTTCTGGAGAGCCTGGTAAGCCACCCCAAATATGATCGCCATGGTCAAAGAAAATTTCAGAACATGGACCACATGGACCTGTGTCACCCATTGCCCAGAAGTTATCAGATGCGTATTTTTCGCCTTTATTATCACCAATACGGATAATACGTTCAGGCGCTAAACCAATTTCTTTATTCCAGATGTCATAAGCTTCATCATCAGTGTGATAAACCGTCGCATATAAACGATCTTTAGGAAGTGCTAGCCACTCATCACTAGTCAAAAATTCCCAAGCAAATTTAAGAGCATCACGTTTGAAATAATCACCAAATGAGAAATTACCTAACATTTCAAAGAATGTATGGTGACGAGCAGTGTAACCAACGTTGTCTAAATCATTATGTTTGCCGCCAGCACGTACACATTTTTGTGATGTGGTTGCACGTACATAGTCACGTTTTTCAAGACCTAAGAAGCAGTCTTTAAACTGGTTCATCCCAGCATTTGTAAATAATAAAGTTGGGTCGTTGGCAGGAACAAGAGAACTCGACGCGACACGTGTATGCCCTTGCGTCTCAAAGTAGCGCAAAAATGCTTCACGAATTTCAGCAGATGTCATTAAACGAGTACTCACAACCAAGTCACTCCATATTTTCGAATTTGGCTAAATGTATCAATGCCTGTTTGTTTTATGTCAAACCTGAGCATTTGATACGGGGCTTATTTTTTAAAAACGCTAAATTGTAGCGGAAAAACCCCACCGAACCAACGATTTTAAAAGGAATATCTTACAAAACTGTGATTTGGCTAAAAATCTATATTCAATTGGGCGTGACGTGCTTTACTATATGCCTTCTTTAGCCTTTAGTTTTGTAGATAAGGATAGGTCATGCAACGTATCGCCATTAATGGGTTTGGGCGGATTGGACGTAATGTTTTACGTGCTTGGTTTGAGAGCTCAAAACAATTTCAATTTGAAATCGTGGCGATTAACGATATAGCAGATGTACAAACATTAGTGCACTTATTTAAATATGATTCCACACATGGCCGTTTTAATGGGAATGTGGAAATATTTATTGAAAATGAAAAAGTTTTTTTGAACATTCAATCAAATCAAAGAACGCTAAAAGTTGAAGTTTTAAAACAGGAACAACCTGAGCTTTTGCCATGGTCTAGTTTGGATGTTGATGTCGTACTTGAGTGTACCGGACTGTTCCGTTCCCACGCTGATGCAACCCGCCATCTACAAGCTGGAGCAAAAAGGGTAATTATTGGTGCAGCACCTTTTGATCATGTAGATGCAGCAATTGTCTATGGTGTTAACCATGCAGATGTGAAAGCGACTGATCAGATCATATCAAGTGTTTCATGTACTACGCAGGCTTTGGTGCCCTTAGTTAAAATCATTGATGATGCTTTTGGTATTGAAACTGCGCTTATGACAGAAATTCATGCTGTTACAGCAGACCAGTCTGTACTTGATCACGCGCATCGTGATTTGCGTCGTGCCAGAGCTTCTGGACAAAATATTATACCAACTACGTCTAGTGCACTCGGTGCATTAAAGCGCGTTATGCCAAAAATGGAAGACCGTATAGATGGTTATTCAATTCGGGTGCCGACTATTAATGTGGCTGCAATTGACTTAACTTTTATCGCTCAATCGCCAATTACTGTGCATCATATTAATGAAGTGTTGATTAAAGCTTCTCAAACAGATTATGCAGAAATTATGGCTATTACTGATGAACCATTAGTTTCAAGTGATTTCAACCATTCTCCTTATTCGCTGATTGTTGATTTAACCCAGACCATGGTGGTGGGGCATCAAGCTAAAGTATTTGCTTGGTACGATAATGAATGGGGCTATGCAAATCGATTATTAGATTTGTGTGATTCTTTCTAAACGTCAATTGAAATAATTTAAGGATGTTAAATTAACATCCTTTTTTATAATTACTAATTTATGATCTGAATAGTTATAGAAATAACTTAAAAGAAAATTTATTTTAAAATTCTAAATATTTATATTGTGAAAAACTATCTCTATTTGTATGATTCGCAAACATTAAAATTTTAATTATAGAGTTCATATGAAATTTAACTCAAAAAAAATAAGTGGTTTTTTAATTATTACATCTAATATTATTTTAACCGCTTGTGGTGGTGGAGGCTCAGATCAAAATACTAATGATCAAGCTGAAAGTAATTTAGAAAAAGACGATGCAATTTACCAAGTTTATTACCAACCTTCTAATTTTTCTTCAGAGGTTTATAGTGATTTTTTTGAAATCACTCAATATCCAATTAAAAATAATGAAATATTTTTTGCAAAGTCACATAAGCTGCCGCTAGAGAATGAACTTCTTACTGAACAAAAAATTTTAAATAAAGGTACATTACAAACAAATATTGTAAAAAGGTTGACACCTAGCAGTTGGACTTATGAATTAACGCCTGATTTGAAAAAGAATTTAAAGTTTGAAATTGTGAAGTTGGATGGTGAAAATATCTTTGACCGTGTATTACCGGGCTATAAAGAAAATAAAAATCTAGAAACGGGTCTTCATAATCAACTTGATAAAAATTTAATTGAATTTTATCAAAACTATAAGAATGTTAGGTTTCCAAAAAATAGTTATTGTTATCGTTTAAAAGAGACTCAATGGAATCAATCTTATATTTCAGATATATCTGGTTTTGATTCAAGTCCATCGTTTAGTGAGAAAAAGCAGTCAATTATCGAAAGATATAATAACTTAGGTCCAGATAAAAAGTATTTTAGGCTTCTAAATTCGCAGTGGTACGGCTATAACTTAACTGTTTTAGAAAACTTAGAAACTGGTGATATTCAAAGTGCATGGGGAAATAATAATAACCAGTCTGCTTTTTTTATTAATTTTATATCAAGTAGTTCGTGGGATGCTGATAGAGATTTAGCTTATGAGAAGTCTCATCCTTATTCTATAGAAGATAACCCGCTTAATGATGTGCACTCATTAATTGCTTTCAGACAAAAGCTAAAAATTGCAAATCTTGAAAAAGGTTGTTTTGCTTTTAATACTCAAGCAGCTCAAGCTATTCAAAAGTTAAATTTGGTGAATTGGAAACAAGGTGATAGTTCAGTTATTGACCCTTTCTTTGGTCGAAGAACTTTTGATTATAATTTAAGTGAGTGATAGTAAGATATTGAATCCACTTGCTAATTCATAAAAACTTCTTTTTGACTTTAGAGTTTATTCAGAAAGATTTATGCAAATTGTCAGGTGCATGGCAGAAAGTATCATGCTACACTAAGAGAAATCGGGTGTGTTCCCGATTTTTTTATGTGGGGTCGTTCCACGTTGATCAGATTTTAGGCTTGAAATATGACCATTTCAGAGACATGGTTGCTGCCTGACGGGGTAGCCGATGTATTGCCGGAACAGGCACAAGTCATTGAAAAACTTCGCCGTGAAGCTTTAGATTTCCTCGCGGTACGAGGTTATCAATTGGTATATACACCATTTATCGAATACATCGAATCGTTGTCTTCATTATCAGAATCAAATCAAGACTTAGATTTAGTAACTTTTAAGGTTATTGATCAGCTCTCAGGCCGTTTACTCGGTGTTCGTGCTGATATGACGCCACAAGTTGCACGTATTGATGCACATGTAAGACCAGTTGAAGGCGTTGCACGTTACTGTTATTCAGGGACTGTATTACATACTAAACCACAAAATTTCAATGCCACTCGTGCGCCTTTACAATTAGGTGCCGAATTATATGGCCACGATAGTATCGAAGCTGATGTCGAAATGGTCGGTGTTATGCTGGGGTTGATTGAGAACACCTATACTTTACAAGGCGCGCATTTAGATTTGGGCCATGTAGGGTTGTTCCGTAGTCTAGTCAAGTATGCTGGACTGTCAAAAAATGAAGAGCATGAACTGTCTGATCTTTATCAAAGAAAAGCATTGCCAGAGTTAGCAGAATTTACTCAAAGCCTAAATATGGGTTCTGATTTCTATGCGCTTGGCCGTTATTCTAGTGATCTAGAAGCATTGCAGACGAATTTAAGTGCCAATATTTTGCAAGATTCTGAATTTAAGTCAGCATTAGATGCACTTAAGACGACGCTTGAGCAAATTAAAGGGCGCTGGCCAAATCTTAATATTGGTATCGATGTCGTAGAGCTACGTAGTTATCACTATCACACTGGTTTAATGTACGCAGTATATGCGCCGAACCGTGCTGCGCCGTTAGCGCAGGGTGGCCGTTACGATGGTATAGGTGAGCATTTTGGTCGCGCACGTCCTGCTACTGGCTTTAGTTGTGATTTATATGCCTTAGGCGCAAATCAGTTCGCAGAAATCGAAACTGTTGTTGCTCCAAAAGGCTCAAAACAAGATTTACTTTCAGCAATTTCGAATGCACGCGCTCAAGGTTTACGTGTCGTTCAATTGTTAGGTAATGATGATTTAAGTTCTATTCCATACGCGACCCATCGACTCGTGTCGCAAAATGGTCAATGGAATATTGAAAAGATTTAATCGCCAACGGTAAGTTTTTACTGGTGGTTTCCAATTTTAACAGCATGATGTAATGAGGCTATTATGGGCAAAAATGTTGTGGTACTTGGTACCCAATGGGGCGACGAAGGTAAAGGTAAAATCGTCGACCTGCTCACAGATCAGGCGGCTGCGGTAGTACGTTATCAAGGCGGACATAACGCAGGTCATACTCTTGTCGTAGGTGGTAAAAAAACTGTATTGCACCTCATTCCATCAGGTATTTTACGTGAAAACGTATTGTGCTTAATTGGTAATGGTGTAGTACTTTCACCAGCCGCGTTAATTGAAGAAATGGGAATTTTGGAAGCAGAAGGAGTTCCTGTTAAAGAACGCCTACGTATTTCTCCAAACTGTCCACTCATTTTGCCTAACCACATTGCACTTGATCAGGCACGTGAAAAGAAACGTGGTAATGCTAAAATCGGTACTACAGGTCGTGGTATTGGTCCTGCATACGAAGATAAAGTGGCTCGCCGTGCAGTGCGTGTTGCTGACCTTGTTCGTGGTGGTGCAGCATTAGAAGAAAAATTGTCTGAGATGCTTGAGTTACATAACTTCCAGTTAACTCAGTTCTACGGTGTAGAAGCTGTTAAATTTGAAGATGTATTGGCTCTTTGCAACCAATGGCGTGAAGTTCTTGCTCCATTAGTAGTTGATGTTACTAAAGTGTTGCATGACTATCGCAAAGAAGGTAAAGCTGTAATGTTTGAAGGAGCTCAAGGCTCACTTCTTGATATCGACCACGGTACTTATCCATATGTTACCAGTTCAAATACAACTGCTGGTGGCGTAAGCTCTGGTTCAGGTATGGGACCTTTACATCTTGATTATGTATTAGGTATTACTAAAGCTTATACAACTCGTGTAGGTGCTGGCCCATTCCCAACTGAATTGGTTTACGATGCAGCAGCTGATGCCGGTGATCCAGTTGGTAAACACTTGGGTACAGTCGGTCATGAGTTTGGTGCTTCTACTGGTCGTCAACGTCGTTGTGGTTGGTTTGATGCTGAAATCCTTCGCCGTTCTGTAGATGTAAACTCACTTTCTGGTATTTGCTTAACTAAACTTGACGTTTTAGATGGTTTAGAAGAAGTGAAAATCTGTGTGGGCTATGAAAATACAGATTCAGGCTGTGTAGGTTCTTCTGATGCGGTTTCTTTTGAATGCTTGAAACCAATCTACGAAACTATGCCTGGTTGGAGCGAGTCGACTGTTGGTTTAACTAGTATCGACCAATTACCAGCAAATGCTTTGGCTTATGTGAAGCGCATTGAACAGTTAATCGAATGTCCGATTGATATCGTTTCAACTGGTCCAGACCGTGCAGAAACAATTGTTTTACGTCATCCATTCTCTGCTTAATTAAGCAAAGATTAAAAAGCCTCCTGAAAGGGGGCTTTTTTATACCCGACTAAAGTGCAGTTTTTGTTTTATTCGATTCGGATTAAAACGTTATATATCGATAAGGAATGATGGGCTCAGGATGAAGCTGCAACCAACTATTTCAAAAACAATCTTTTATTCTTTTTTATTTGCTATTGGTGGCTCTCCAACATTAGCGATGTTGGTCATTTATGGGCAAGAATATCATGAAGATTTCTTCATAACTGCTTTTATGAGCTTGTCAGTATTGTTCGCATGTGTATTAATTCCTGTGGTATTCATACAAAATAGTTATTTACTCTGGAAAAGAGAAAGTCCTAATCTTGAAGAGAAAGTTAAGACCTTAAGTCATATCTATCTTGGCTTAAATGTAATATGTTTGATTTTCTGGATTTATTTGATGACTTTATCTGCTTGATCGTTACATAAATACTATGATCATGAAGGAATGAGACATTCAAAGCGTGAGCGGTATTTCTTATAATAAGTGTAAAAGAATAAACAGCTTTTTTAACGATTTAGGTGATCCGTGTTATGAATAAAAAACTCTTTTTAAGCTTGTGTGCTGCAAGTGTGATGACCATTTCTGGCTGTGCAACAGTAGCGGATATGGCAGGTGCAGATACAGCGACCTTAAATACTCAATCTGCTCAGGGTTTTAATAAAATGGTGCAGGAAGCACGTGGTAAAGGTGCGCTAGATACTAGTTCTAGTACATATAACCGCATTAATGCTGTATTCAACCGTTTAAAACCATATGCGAACCAGATGAACCAGACGGGTCAGCCATTTAGCTGGCAGTTGGCAGTGTTGAAGTCTGACTCGATTAATGCTTACGTAGCACCGGGCGGTAAAGTTGTGTTTTATACAGGTATTGTCAATAAATTGAACCTGACTGATGCTGAAATTGCAGCAGTTATGGGGCATGAAATGACTCACGCCTTAGAAGAGCATGCAAAAAGTAAAATCGGTGCTCAGGCTTTGACTGATTTAGCATTAGGTATTGGTTTAAGCTATGCCGGTAACAATGTCGGTCAGCTTGGAACTGCTGCTGCTCAACTGGGTTCGCAAGTGGGTGTAGGCTTACCATATTCTCGTAGCTTGGAAAGTCGTGCTGACCAAGGCGGTTTAATGCTAATGGCGCGTGCAGGTTATAACCCAAATGCTGCGATTACACTGTGGGAGAAAATGAACAAGCTTGAAGGTGGTGGTGGTTCATCTTTCCTGTCTACTCACCCATCTAACTCTCAGCGTATTGGCGAAATGCGTAAAAACTTGCCTGCAGCAATGGCAGTTTATAATACCCGTAAATAAGATATAAATTTTTTATAGATAAAGAAAACGGATGCTTAAGCATCCGTTTTTTATTTAGGGCGCAGGGTTGGGCTGTTGAGTGTGAATGGCCTCAATACCTTGCAAAACTTCAGCAGATAATTCAATTTCAAATGCCTGAATATTTTCTTTAAGTTGGTCTAGGTTCGTGGCACCAATAATTGTGCTGGTCACAAAGAATTGTTGTTTGATAAATGCTAATGCCATTTGGGTTAAGCTTAACCCATGTTTCTCTGCTAGCTGTGCATATTGCTCAGTTGCCCATTCGCTTTGAGGGTTACTATAGCGGCTAAAACGCGGAAATAATGTGACACGGGCATTAGCGGGACGAGCGCCATTTCTAAACTTTCCAGAGAGGTAACCAAAAGCAAGAGGAGAGTAAGCGAGTAAACCAACATCTTCATATTTAGCAATTTCAGACATACCTAGTTCATAAGTACGGTTGAGTAGACTATATGGGTTTTGAACGCTTACGAACTTACTTACACCTAATTTTTCAGCCAAATGTAAAAACTTCATAGTGCCCCATGGAGTTTCATTTGATAAGCCAATATAGCGAATGCGTCCGCGGTTAATCTCTTCTTGTAGAGCAAGTAATGTTTCTTCTAGAGGTGTTGTGTCGTAATCATTTTGAGCTTGCTGGTTGCCATAAGCTAACGTACCAAAGAAGTTGGTGTGACGTTCAGGCCAATGGAGTTGATAGAGGTCGATATAGTCGGTTTGGAGACGTTTGAGTGAACCATCTAGAGCTTTCGCAATATGATCGCTGTTGAAGCGCGTATGGCCTTCTCGGATGTGTGTTCCTCCAAAGCCGGGCCCGGCAATTTTAGAGGCGAGGAAGACTTTATCACGTTGACCATTTTGGGCAAACCAATTGCCAATGATCGTTTCTGTTGCACCATAAGTTTCAGGTTTTGGCGGAACCGAATACATCTCTGCCGTATCCCAAAAATATAAACCGTGTGCCAAAGCATAATTAAGTTGTTGAAATGCTTCTTGCTGGGAATTTTGCTCACCAAATGTCATGGTGCCTAAACAAATTTCTGGAAGCTTGAGGCCTGTGCGACTAAGTGGGTTAAATTGCATACAGTGGAATCCTTGGAAATTTTGAGCTAACCTAACGGAGAATATGTATTCAACTTAAATCATAAAATTAGAATAGTTTGTAAGTTTTGTGTATTAACTCATTGTTGCATATAAAAAAAGCAAACCGAAGTTTGCTTTTGATTAAAAATTTAATAAATATTATTCTTCATCATCATAGTCTTCATCAGAAACAGGTGCATCTTCTAATGAAACATCAAAAATAAGAATAGCTTTACCATCTGTCTGGATCATGCCTTGATCTTCTAAGGTTTTGAGTACACGGCCAACCATTTCACGTGAACAACCCACAATACGGCCAATTTCTTGACGAGTAATACGAATTTGACGACCATTTGGCAAAATCATTGCTTCTGGCTGTGAAGATAGGTCGATTAAACAACGTGCAATACGGCCAGACACATCGATAAATGCAAGATCTGTCATTTTACGGGTCGTATTTTTTAGACGGCGAACGAGCTGTGCAAAAACAGCATAACTTAAGTCTGGATATTGTTTGCTAAGTTCGTGGAAGTTGTCATAAGAAATTTCTGCAATTTCACAGACATCACGAGTACGAACTTCAGCTGTACGTTGAGGGTTCGGTTCGAAAAGCCCCATTTCCCCAAAGAAGTCACCCGGATTCAAATATGCAACAACAATTTCACGTTCATCATCTTCACGTAAAATAATTGAAACTGAGCCTTTTAAAATTAAATATAAAGATTTCGACTCTGTTCCGGCATCAACAATTGTGGTTCGTTTTGGATATCTGTTGATGTGAGCACGTTTTAACAATGCTTTAACGGATTCAGGTAGTTGCCCCGGGGATAAAGCATCTGTGCTGAGTTGTGAAAAATTTGAAGTCATGCTTAATATGTTCCGAATAGGGTAAACAATTCACACAAGCCCGAGATGAGCTATTACACAGAAGAGATGAAATTCCTTATCAACTCATTTTATGTTAGTGTACAAAACAAGGGTCTGTTGACATTTCACAGATGGTTGCGACATAAGACAATTCTTTTAGACGTTACCAAGCAAGAGCTATGAAATTTAGCCATTCTAAATAAATAGATCTTAACAACGGAACGTACAAAATAACATGGTCTTGCGCTATGCCTGCACTGCTTAAATTGCAGCTCAGATTATGGCTGAAATTTCACAAACTATATAACAAAACTGGACAAAGGATAGCCATTGTCTGGGTTTTGCGTCTTATTTGGATTAATTTTTAGCTCTAAAGCAATCCATAGATGAAATGTCAACAGACCCTGCTTAAATTTATAATTTTTTTTAGGTAGTTGCAATGCAAACAAGTGTACATTGGCTAGAGAATGTTGCTTTTGAAGCGAAATCAGATAGTGGGCATAGTGTCATCATGGACGGCTCACCTGAGTATGGTGGTGAAAACCGTGGTCCACGTCCTATGGAGTTGCTATTAATGGGACTTGGTGGGTGTGCTTCGTTTGATATTGTGACCATTTTAAAGAAATCTCGTCAAGATGTGACGAATGTTGTATGTAATTTAAAAGCTGAGCGCGCTGACGCAATTCCGGCTGTTTTTACTAAAATCCACTTACACTTCGTGGTAACAGGTAAAGCTGTAAAAGAAAAACAGGTTGCAAAAGCGGTTGAATTATCTGCCGAAAAATATTGTTCAGCGAGTAAAATGCTTTCTGATGGTGGTGTTGAAATTACCCATGACTTCGAAATTATTGAAGCTGAATAAGGTGTTTTTTTGATAGATAAAAAAAGAAGCTGACATTAGAGTTGGCTTTTTTTATTGTCAAAAATAACTAAAAAATAAGAGGAGAAATGAAAGTGAATATTCGCACTGCTAAATGGGAAGATACTCAGGCAATTTGTAATTTACTTAAACAGATGGGGTACCCACAGCCTCTCGCTCTTATCCAAGAAAAATTTGAAATACTACATAGCGATCCTAAATCACAAATTTTGATTGCTGAAGAAGAGAATAAAATTTGTGGTTTTTTATCTCTTTATTTTATTCCACAAATCGCCTTAAAAGGTGACTTTGCCAAAGTATGCTATTTATGTGTTGATGAAAATATACGAAGTAAAGGTGTTGGACATTTACTTTTGCAGCAGGCTGAGCAATTGGCAAGGCAACGTGGCTGTGATCGAATGGAACTGCATTCGGGCGAACAGCGAACATTGGCGCATCAATTTTACTTACGAGAAGGGTATGTCGATTCGCCAAAATATTTCCGGAAAAAACTAAATTAGCGCGTTTTGCCTAAGAATAACTGAGGGTCTACTCGTGCATTATTAAGGCTCATGCCCCAATGCAAGTGCGGACCTGTCACACGTCCAGTTTTACCCACTAAACCTAAAGTTTCTCCTTGGCGAATATGTTGGCCTTTCTCTACTTTAATTGCACTTAAATGGCAAAACATACTGATTAAGCCTTGCCCGTGATCAATCAATACGGTTTGACCATTAAAAAAATAAGATCCAGTTTGAATTACAACACCATCTGCTGGTGCAACTACTTTTTGTCCCACTGGTGCAGGGATATCTAAACCTGAGTGGGGCGCGCGCTCTTCGCCATTAAAGAAGCGTTTTCGCCCAAAAGAGTTACTGAATTTCCCCGAAGTGGGGCGTATAAATTTTGGCAAGGCTTGCCATGTGCTCTGTGTAAAGGAGCTATAAACGTCATTTTGTTCTCTAGCTTCTTGAGCGTAACGGTCTAACTGACTTTGGTTGGGGTTCACATAGTCTTGGTTAGTAACTTTAATCCGTTGCTCAGTGTAAGGATAGGGCTTAATTTCTATTTGAATAGGGGCTTTATTGGTATCGAGCTGAACACTGCCGAGTGGAGTAGATAACGGAATACCAAGTACAGCATAACGCTGATGACCTTCTTGACTGATTAAAACTGGTTTTTGCTGGAAGTTGACCTGAGTAATATCAGCAGTTAAAGGAATAACCGCAATTCCGCCAGCTCTTCGAGAGTCTTGGGGGAGCTCGGCAAAGCAGTAAAAAGGTATTGATGTAAAAAGCAAAGTAGAAATGAGTTTTTTTATTAACATAGCAACAATAATTTTATAAGAGAATATTCGAGATTATATCAGTAAGTTTTAATTAAGAGTTATTTTAATTTTTTTAACAATTGAATTCTAATTTTATTTATTACTTTATTTTAATAATTAATTGTTTGTTTATCTTTGTTTTTGTGATTTTATTTGTCTTATATTTTAAATTTTCTAAACTTAACTTTTTATTTTGATTGTTTGTTAATTCTTACTGTTTTTCTTTGATTTTAAATCTCTTGTTATTCTGGTTTTTATTGTCAATAATGATTTTTTGGTTAAATTTATAATCAAAATTTTAATTATTATATAAATATTTTAAAGGACTTTAATATAATGTTAAATATATCTTATGAAGATCGTTTTACTGAAATATGGAAATACATGCAACGAGGGTTGGTTTATCCAGCCCCCCATGCAATTTTTACTACGGTTTGGCTTAATACCGAAATTACACGTGAAAAAATTCGTCAGTTAATGATCGCTGTGCGTCAAGAGGTCAATAAGAATCCAGCACTTTCTAGTAAAAATACAACTTTGGCAATTGGTATATCTTTTGATAATTGGGATCTGATTTGTAAAAAAGATAAGTTGTCACGACCAAAGGGAATGCAATTACATTATCCAGAAGAAAAAAATCCAAATGTCTCAGAAGTTTTTTCTGATTCTAATGGCAGTTTTAAAAATTCGGATGGCGACATTTGGTTGCATGTAAAAAGTGATGATGCCGATGCGTGTACAATATTACAGAAATATATTGAGCATTTTTTAGCTTCAGATATTAAAGAAATATTTAGTCAAGTTACTGCTTCACAATCTAAAACTGGTCGCAATGGTAAGGTTTTAGGGTGTCGTTTTTCTGAAAATTTAAATAATCCATCTGATCCAATTTCACTGGCAAAACATACTTTAATTGGTGCAGAAGATATTGATCATTTTGGTGGCTCATACGTTTTATCTCAAAGGTTTTTAATTAATTGGGATCAAATCAACATGATGTCAGAAGATCAAATTGAAGATTTGATTGGACGTAAAACTGACGACACGATTATTCCAGACCGTGATAGCCGTTCGCACATTAAAGCTTCTCGTGTACAAGATGAAAATGGAAATACTACACCAGTTCTGCGTTTGGGTTTGCCGTTTGGCCGTGCTGAGTCAAATTCAAGTTTTAGAGTGCCAAAATCGGTAACTAAAGCAGATGAAGCAGGGATTTATTTTGCTGGTTTTGCAAAAACTGCTGCAATTTTAGAAGAGGTTATGGCGAGTCAGATAGGGGCAATAGAAGGCTTTATGAATGACCGTCTATTCAATAGCCTTCATTCAGACTTGGGAGGAATATTTTATATTCCAAGTTTAAAAGATTTAGCATTAGATGATGCACCAGAATATTTAAATGATTTTAGTCGATTAGATAAAGATAACTGGAATTTTTTCCCAGGTATGGATTGGAATCGATTTGATCGCCATTATATGAATAGTTCCGATAATGGTTTGATGTACTACAATCATAGTAATTATCTTTTTAACATGGCAACTGGGCTAAATCCCCATAGTGAATTTTTTAAACCACCTTCTAATCGTATTTTAAGTTTACTTGAGAATACATTTTCTTTATGGCAAGACAACTGGTATTTCAACCGGAAACAAGAAGAAATTGAACAAGGGGTAGATTATTATATTGATGAGTTTGACATCAGTGATAAGCCTGAAAATATTATGGGTTTATCTATTATGTTGCGCAAAGGTTGGGCTATTCGATTAAGCTTACAGTTATTCTCATCAGAAAATTATGGTTTCCGCGGACGGAAAATTTTATTAAAAAATGGTGAAATGATTCCGTATTCAACTGGGCGCGAATGTGAAGGTAAGGTCATTTATGGATCGGATACTTATCGCATTATGCCTGATGAAATTATTGTAGGAGCTATGCCAAATCTGACCTTGGGTGAAGGTCGTTATGTCATGAAGTATTTATCTGAAGAAGAACGTCTCCAGGGCTTTTTGCGTAATTTAAGTGAAGCATCGGGTGTTGGGCATGTTATTCCAAATTATAAAAAGGCACTAGATTTAGGTTTAGCTGGTCTACAACAAGAAATTGCTAAACATGCAAGCAATGCGCAGACTCCAGAGAAGAAAGACTTCTATGAAGCTTCAAGATTAGCACTAACCGGTATTTCTGAATATTTCTTAAATTACTCAAAGCTTGCATTTAAAGTCGCAGGCCAGATGCAAAAAGGACAAGAGTTCGAAAGAGATAATTTAATTGCAATTGGTCGACGAATGGAAAAGTTGTCGAAAGATAAACCGGACACATTTATTGACGCAGTTCAATTTATTTTCACGTTGCATAGTTGTTTGCATTTAAATGGTGAGCCAACAGCATTTGGACGTATGGATCAGCTGTTGCACCCTTTCCTTGAAAAAGATGCGATTCCGCCTGAAGAAGCACAGGAAATTATCGATGCCTTCTATATTAAGCTAGATGAAAAAGTACAACAAAACCGTATGTTTATGGAAGACCATCAACCTTTTGGTAATCTCGCAATGGGTGGTAGTTCGGGACCTTATCCTCAAGGTGCATCTTTGGGGCAATGGATTCAACAGATTACAGTTGGTGGTACAGTCGCTGATGGTGAAGAAGACTTTTCTAAAACTAAACCAGCTTACAATGAGGTCACAAAATTATTCATTCGTGCATCAGGCCGGTTACCGTTAAATGCACCGTGTTTGTCTCTACGCACTCGCAAGGATATTCCTGAAGAAATTTTAGAAGTGGCTGCACATGCAATTTTATCTGGCGGTGCTCATCCAATTTTATTAAATGATGAAAAACTCATTCCTAGTCTTCATCAAAGTGGAAATGGTGTAGGGGGGGATGCACTCACTAATTTGCCAAATTGGAATTCTAAAGTCGATATTCGTTCAGCCCAAAATTATGCTTGCGATGGTTGTTATGAACCTCAGTTCCCTGGCGAAAATTGGTTTTCTTTAGGTGGATTCTCGACATTACAGCCTTTGGAGTGTACACTAAATCAGGGTAAAACAATTTCAAGTGCGGGACAAAGTTATCTATTTGGGCAAACTGTTTCATTAAATACGAAACCTGCCGATCAGATTGATAGTTTTGAAGAATTATTAGAGTTATACAAGCAACATTTTGAATTGCTCAATCGCAAGGCATTCAATGGGCAAATTCTAGGCTACGGTGCCAATACAGATATTTGTCCATCTCCAATTCTAAATGTCTTGATGGACGACTGCTTGGCTAAAGGGCAAGATTTTTATAGTGGCGGTGCTAAATATAATATTTATGGACCATGTTATATCTCGCTCAGTAATACAATTAACTCGTTGTATGCCATTAAGGCGATGGTTTTTGACCCGTTAACCGCAGTTACTACATTGCCTGAACTATTAGAATGTCTCTGCTGTGACTGGGGATATAAAATGACTGAGCCATTTATTAGCAATTTAGCTGGTCATGCCCGTATTGCCGCGCAAGCTGATCGTTATAAGCGCTTACGTGAAATTGCTTTGGCACAACCACGTTATGGGCGTGGTAACCCCGAAGTCGATAAACTAGGTGATGAGATTGTTAAAATGATTGCTGAGATATCAGTCAAGACATTTACTCATCCATGGCCACAATTCGCACAAAGCCTTAAAAGTTTGGCTGAATGCTATGGCTCAAAAGAGCATCCGTTTGGTATACAGATTCAACCGGGTGTGGGAACTTTTGAAAATCATGTGGAAATGGGGGCATGGAATGGTGCGAGTGCTGATGGTCGCCGTTTAGGTACAACAGTAGCTTCTGATCTAAGTCCATCACCAAGTCCAGCAGATTTGGCAATTGATCATCAAAAAGTTGAGTTTAGCCGTGCTTTACAAGGTTTTGAGGGTATCGGCACAAATTTAATGGCTGATGGAGCACCTACAGATTTTAATATTGGTGAAGACTTTGGAGTTCAAGAACTTGTAGCTATCCTGAAGCAATTCAGTCAAGGAAGTTCATCTAATATTTTAACAATAACAGTAGCTGACCCAGAAACATTTGCTCAAGCTGTGACATCACCTGAGCAATATAATTTGTTAAGAGTACGTACCGGTGGTTGGTCAAACTTCTTTACATCTGTGTTCCCTACTATTCAGGAGCAACACCAGCGTCGTCCTGTGTCGACGCCAGACCTACCCAAAGAAAAAACAGAACAAGCAAAATGCCCATTTCATCAATGGACTAATTGATTAGTTGTTTTAAAAGGCAGTCCTTTTAAATAAAGGCTGCCTTCAATTATTTTAATATTTAACAGTTATAACTATTAAAAACATCACAGCTTTCAAATTGCCATTTGTTATAAAAATTCAGATAAAAACATGACATTTTTGCTTTCTCTTAAAAATTATACAAAATGTACTTGAAATAGATCGCTCACAAACCCATATTATAATGGAGTTTTACTCTTTGTTATTTTAATAACATTATGAAAAATATATAAAAATTTATTTGAAATCCGAAAAAGTGTTCCCATTTATTACACAAGTACAAATTTGTTGTGAGGAATAACAAGAATGCGTTTTGAAAAATTTACAAACCGCTTGCAGCAAGCCCTTTCAGATGCTCAATCTTTAGCGATGGGTAAAGACCATACCGCGATCGCAGGTATTCATATTTTGTCTACCCTATTAGGAGAGCCATCAAATATTAGTTTGTTGCAACAAGCAGGTGCTCGGTTACCTGAACTTAAACAAAAGCTTGAGCAAGCTATAAAAGATGCTCCGACTATTGCGAATCCGACTGGAGATGTCAATTTAAACCCTGAAGCCGTTAAAGCGCTTAATCTGGCAGATAGATATGCGCAAAAAGCAGGTGACGAATTTTTGTCAACTGATTGGGTTCTATTAGGCTTAGCAGAGACAGGCGAAACTAAAAATATTTTAAGTGCCGTAGGTGTAACTCCTGACAGCTTACGTAAAGTTATTGAACATATTCGAGGTAGTGACAAAGTCATGAGTAATAATCACGAAGATCAACGTGACTCACTTAATAAATATACGATTGATTTAACTGAACGTGCTTTAGCGGGAAAACTTGATCCGGTTATTGGGCGTGATGATGAAATCCGCCGTACTATTCAGGTCTTATCACGTCGTACAAAAAACAACCCTGTACTCATTGGTGAGCCGGGTGTTGGTAAAACCGCTATTGTTGAAGGTTTGGCGCAGCGTATTGTAAATGGTGAAGTACCAGAAGGCTTAAAAAGCAAACGAGTTTTATCATTAGATTTAGGTTCATTACTGGCTGGTGCTAAATATCGTGGCGAGTTTGAAGAACGTTTAAAAGCTGTTTTAAAAGATTTGGCTAAACACGAAGGCGAAATCATCCTGTTTATTGACGAGCTACATACGCTTGTAGGCGCAGGTAAGGGTGATGGCGCAATGGATGCAGGGAACATGTTAAAACCTGCATTGGCGCGCGGTGAGTTGCGCTGTGTGGGCGCAACAACCTTAGATGAGTATCGCCAATATATTGAAAAAGATGCAGCTTTAGAACGTCGCTTCCAAAAAGTATTGGTTGATGAGCCAAGTGTTGAAGATACCATTGCGATTTTGCGTGGTCTAAAAGAGAAATATGCCACTCACCATGGCGTACAGATTTTAGACTCAGCGATTATTGCTGCCGCAAAAATGTCTCATCGTTATATTACAGATCGTCAATTACCAGACAAAGCAATTGACTTGATTGATGAAGCAGCTTCTCGTATTAAGATGGAAATTGACTCTAAACCAGAAGCGCTTGATAAGCTCGACCGCCGTTTAATCCAGTTGAAAATGCAATTGGAAGCTGTAAAAAAAGATGAAGATGTAGGCAGTAAAGCCGAAGTCGCTCATCTTGAAAAACAGATTGCTGAAGTCGAGAAAGAATACAATGATCTTGAAGAAATCTGGAAATCTGAGAAGACTCTTGTAGAAGGCACTAAACAAGCTCAGGTTGAACTTGATAAAGCGCGTATTGCTTTTGAAAAGGCTCAGCGTGAGGGTGATTTAGCTGAAGCAGCACGTTTACAGTATGGTGTGATTCCAGAGCTTCAAAAACAACTTGAGCAAGATGAAGTTGCAGAAGAGAACGAAGAGCCAAAACTTATTCGTACTAAAGTAACTGAAAATGAAATTGCTGAAGTCGTGAGTGCAGCAACAGGAATTCCAGTTGCTAAAATGCTGCAAGGCGAGCGTGAAAAACTACTCAATATGGAAGGCTTTTTACATGACCGCGTTGTAGGGCAAGATGAAGCCGTTGTTGCTGTATCGAATGCGGTTCGTCGTTCGCGTGCAGGGTTGTCTGATCCGAATCGTCCAAGTGGTTCATTCTTATTCTTGGGTCCAACAGGTGTTGGTAAAACCGAGTTAACAAAAGCACTGGCGAACTTCTTGTTTGACAGTGATGACGCCATGATTCGTATCGACATGAGTGAATTCATGGAGAAACATTCGGTTAGCCGTTTGGTGGGTGCACCTCCGGGTTATGTGGGTTATGAAGAAGGCGGTGTTTTAACTGAAGCTGTTCGCCGTAAACCATATAGTGTGGTGTTGTTTGATGAGGTTGAAAAAGCGCATCCTGATGTATTCAATATCTTGTTACAAGTATTGGATGATGGACGCTTAACAGACTCACAAGGCCGAGTAGTCGACTTTAAAAACACGGTTATTGTGATGACATCGAACTTGGGTTCACAAGATGTACGTGAGCTAGGTGAGGGGGCAACTGACGATGAAGTGCGTACCATTGTAATGAATGCGGTAAGTCAGCATTTCCGTCCGGAATTTATTAACCGGATTGATGAGCTTGTGATTTTCCATTCACTCAAGAAAGCACAAATTCGTGGTATTGCCGATATTCAGTTGGATCGATTACGTTCACGACTTGTTGATCGTGATATGAGTTTAACTGTAGATGATACTGCCTTTGATTTATTGATTGATGCTGGTTTCGACCCTGTATATGGTGCTCGTCCGTTAAAACGTGCGATTCAACAACAGATTGAAAACACATTAGCTCAAAAAATCTTGTCGGGTGATTTTGTCGCAGGTGATACCATTTTAGTTAAAGGTGAAAATGGTCACTTAGTCTTTGATAAAATGAAACTCAGCTAAGCTTTTTCTGCTAAAACCGAAAAGAGAATATGGAAACATATTCTCTTTTTTTATGGTGAGGCTGTTTGTGTTGTTGATGTGAGTAAAGCAATTAAGGCATCTGAAATTTTCTGAGTTAATGTTTTTAATTTTTGTTCGGGGTGGCCCGATAAAAAATAATGGTAATGATAAATACGGTCTTGGTAATAAATACACATAAAAAAAGTACCTACAGGTTTTTCTGCGGTTTCACTTCCTCCAGATTTTAATAGACCAGTACAACTTACAATAAGGTCTGCTTGTTGAAATAACTGTTGGCCCAGTTTGCACATTTCCTCAGTAACTTGTGGTGACTCTGCTGTGTAAGTCTCTATTAACTTTGGGTCGATATTTAAAATACTAACTTTAATGCTAGGGTCATAACTCACTAAACCACCCAGTAAAATGTCTGCACCGCTATTTTTATGAATGGAAAATTGACTAGTTAAATAACCCGAACTGGCACTTTCAATAAAGGCAATTTTAAGTTGACGAGTTTCTAATATTTGGCAGCAGTGCTGAAGCATTATTTCACCTCGGATGGTGTTTATTTATAAATAAAATCAATTTACAGATAAATTATAAAATCACAGTAAGGGATTTAAGGGTGTGGTTCAAGTCTGAGATAAGAATCTATAAAACTACTGGAATATTCACAAAATGCTCGTGAAAAAAATCAGGTTTTAAAATGATCAATGTTAATTGTCGGGAAGTTTGTTTATAACATTGCGACATGCTTAAAAAATTGTTAATTTTGTTCGATATAACAAACAATAACAATTTTTTAGGATGAATGAAATGAACAATAAGCAAGGGTATATGCTGGGAATTTTGAGCGGTATATCTGTATTATTATCAAATACATGGGCTGCACAACCAATGTCGGAAAGTGCGCTTGCAACTCAAACAGGAGCGATAACCACGTCTTTACCCGTCATTATTGCGAAAGCTCAGGACGATGCAAAAAAAACTGCGATAGAACAACAACAAGTACGTCAGGCGTTAGGAGATAACTATTTACAGCAAGTTCGATGGGATGCGCTTAGAACTAGCGTACTTTCGCCTTATCAAGAACAAAAACAAAATCATGTTATTGATAGTAAAGAAAAGAAGAGGTTAGAAATGATTGCGCTACCGGAAAGAGCAGACCGATTTACCAAATATGATTTTGAGTCAAAAAATGCTCATGGCGAGGTTATTATTACCGTGAAGTAATAATAACCTCTAATTTCATTAATATTGATCTAGAGCAGGGTGCTGAATTTTCCACGCTCGGTGGATTTTTTGATTACGTTTAAAATCAAGGCCAATTGTTTCAGAAGTGATTTCTTCAACCTGAAAAATAGCTTCAATTTCTTCGTCCATCTCAAAACCACGATAGTTATTCGAGAAGTAGAGCGTACCTTCACTGTGCAAACGGTTCATTGCACGTTTAATGAGTGAGATATGGTCACGTTGTACATCGAATGTACCATAGAATTTTTTCGAGTTTGAGAATGTTGGTGGGTCAATAAAAATAAGGTCGTATTGTTCATGACCTTCTTTCAACCACTCAAAACAGTCACTGGCAAAGAACATGTGTTGTTCATCTGCATGATCTACAGTTAAGCCATTTAAAACGAAGTTTTCTTTTGACCAGTTTAAGTAAGTGTTAGATAAATCTACACTTGTCGTACTTGCAGCGCCGCCAAGTGCAGCATGTAAGCTTGCAGTAGACGTATAACTATATAAGTTCAAGAAGTGTTTACCACGTGCTTCTTGAGCAATACGTAAACGCATTTGACGGTGGTCAAGGAATAAACCTGTATCTAGGTAATCAGTCAGGTTAACCAAAATTTTAGCTTTACCTTCTTGCACAATAAAACGTTTTGAAGCTGTACTTTGTTTCGTATATTGAGTTGTACCAGTTTGGCGTGCACGTGTCTTAATAAAGATGGCATCGCGGTTTAAACCAGTAACAGCACGAATTGCAGCAAGCGCTAAATTAAAACGTTTTTTAGCTTTTTCTGGATCGATTGTTTTTGGTGGAGCGTATTCCTGAACGTGTAAACGGTCACCATATAAGTCAACAGCAACATTAAAGTCAGGTAAGTCTGCATCATACAAACGTAAGCAATAGATATTTTCTTTAGTTGCCCATTTTTTCAAGGCTGTCATATTTTTTTGCAAACGGTTAGCGAAGTCTTGTGCTTCTTCCATTTCAATAGGTTGGGCTTGCCAATTCGCTAAAAATGGTTGACTCACTTTTTCTGGTTTGATTACACCGAAACGAATATAAATTGGCAACTTACCATTCATTAAACGTAAAGTTTCAGGTGCTTCAAATGCTAAAACATCGGATTGTTCAATTTGAGCTGCAATAATTGCTGCATATTGATTTGGGAAATGTTTTTGTAAAAGCGCTGATAAACCTAGATATAGAGAACGGTTTGAAGCTTTTTCACCTAAACGTTCACCATAAGGTGGGTTAGTCACAATAAATGCAGTTTTACCTTCAGCAGCAAAATCTGGCCAGTCAGCTAAAGTACGCTCTTCGATCTGAATCTGACCTAATAAATTTTCAAAGCCTGCCGCAATAATATTTTCACGGGTTGCTTTAATTGCTTCCCAGTCTGCATCGTAGGCATAAAATTTAGGTAGAGGTAATTCAAGTGCCTTTTCGTGACGCTCTGCTGCTTCTGCTTTAAGTGAAAGCCAAAGTTCGCGGTCATGACCATGCCAGCCATTAAATCCAAAACGACGAACAAGTCCTGGTGCACGGTCAGTTAAAATCATCAATGCTTCAATGATAAATGTGCCTGAACCACACATTGGATCAAACACAATCTCTGGATTACGCTGTTTGAGCTGAGCTTTTTGTAAAATTGCCGCAGCAAGATTTTCTTTAATTGGTGCATCCGTCATAAAACGACGATAGCCACGTTTATGGAGCGAATCACCTGATAAATCTAGACAGTAGGTATGTTCAGTTTTACCTGCTAAAGCATAGATCGTAATTTCTGGTTGTTTGGTGTCAATGCTAGGACGGCGGCCTACAGCTTCCATAAAGGAATCAACAACGCCATCTTTTACACGCAGAGTAGCAAATTGCGAATTGACCATGATTTCACGTTCGGCATGTAAGCGGATTGCGAAAGTACTTTGTGGTGCAAAAATAAGTGACCAATCAAAGCTCATCGCGCCTTCATAGAGCTCTTCTGCTACATCACGTGCATCATGCGTAAATTCAAGTTCATAAGTATGAATAGGAAGTAAAACACGAGAAGCGAGACGTGACCACATACAAATGCGGTAAGCTTGTTCAAGCGTCCCTTCAATGATTAAACGTCCTGCTTTACGTTCTGTCACTTTGGTGCCAAGTTGTTCTATTTCTTCTTGTAAGAGGGGTTCTAAACCATCAGCACAAGTAATCCAATAGTGGTTTAAACGTAAAGAGGTATTCATAAACTCGATTGACCAAAACATATAAATATTAACGATGCAAAGTTTAACGTATTTTGATGTCTAAAGGTTTTTAAATTATTGCAACCTATCATTTAGCAACCAATAAACTGATTTTTAATGAGTAATACCTTGAAATTGGTATGTATTTTGCTAGACCAATATTATTGATGGTTATTTATTTAACAGACATAGTCGGTTTTTAACCATTTTTATAATTTTAATGGATGGGGACGTTATAAATGAAAGACATGATCGGGAATAGTTTTATCACTAATGCAGATGCTTTCTCTGTGGCTACACAAATATATGTACGTATGCGTAGGGTGACTGGGCGGGTAATAGATGCAATGTACGTGATTCAAAATAAAGATTATGCAAAATATGTAATTACGGTAGCGTTAGAAACAGAAGATGACGAATTAAAACGATGCGTTGAGCGATTAAGATCGTTGGTTGATGCAATACCGGAGCCTTCTCAAAAAGAAAAACTTGCTGATGTTAAAGTCGATGAAGATTCAGAAATCACCGCCGAAGACATTTATCGGGCACAGGTTCCACACCATTATATAGGTGCATTGAGATAGTCCAGATCACGGTCCTAAATTTTCTGGTCAATTTAGGGCCTTATTCTGTAAAGTTCTTCTGCGAAAAGAGCGGAATTCAGCTACACTATGCACGTTTTCGCGATTCGACCCATAGGAATCCATTATGCATATTGCAGCGTTGCATCAACCGAGCCAGGTTCAGCTCAATCAAGACGGAAATTTAAAACATTTTTTAACGATTGAGGGACTTTCAAAAGAAAACCTCACTAAGATTTTAGATACCGCACAAAGCTTTTTAGATGATAATAATAATTTAATTAACCGTCCGCTCTTAGAGGGATTGACGGTTATGAATCTTTTCTTTGAAAATTCCACCCGTACTCGCACTACTTTTGAAGCAGCAGCAAAACGTTTGTCTGCAAATGTACTGAATATTGATATTGCACGTTCAAGTACATCAAAAGGTGAAACGCTACGAGATACGCTCTGGAACCTTGAAGCAATGGCTGCCGATATTTTTGTTGTACGCCATTCATCTTCGGGTGCTGCACATTTCATTGCCAAAGATGTGTGTCCAAAGGTCGCGATTATTAATGCTGGAGATGGACGTCATGCCCATCCAACGCAAGCGATGCTCGATATGCTTACCATTCGCCGTGAAACAAAAAAACCGTTTGAAGAGTTGAGCGTTGCCATTATTGGTGATATTAAACACTCTCGTGTAGCACGTTCGGATGTTGCAGCATTACAAACACTAGGATGTAAAGATATTCGTGTGATTGCACCGAATACATTATTACCAGTGGGCTTTTCAGAATATGGCGAGCATGTCCGCTTGTTTAATAACATGGATGCAGGGATCGCAGATTGTGATGTGATTATTGCTCTACGTATTCAAAATGAGCGTATTGATTCTCCAGCATTATCTTCACAGTCTGAATTTTACAGAATGTATGGCCTAAACAAAGAGCGTCTTGGTTTAGCTAAACCGGACTGTATTGTAATGCATCCGGGGCCAATGAATCGTGGTGTAGAAATTGATTCAAGTGTGGCGGATGGAGACCAGTCGGTTATTCTGAAACAAGTAACCAACGGTATTGCAGTTCGTATGGCTGTGTTGGCGTTGTCAATGCAAGGCCAACTCCAAGAGCAAGGCTTAATTGAAGCGATTACGTTGTAAGGAATGGATCACATGAGTATTGTAAAAATTGAAAATGTACGTGTGTTAGACCCAATCCAGAAAACAGACAACGTACAAACTGTATATATTCAAAATGGCAAGCTGGTTGCTCCAGTAGAGCAAGTTGAACAAACCATCGATGGTCAAGGCAAATGGTTAATGCCAACCATGGTTGATTTGTGCGCGCGTTTACGTGAGCCTGGTCAACAGCAACACGGGACACTTAAATCTGAAGGGAAGGCGGCACGTGCTAATGGCATTTTGCATGTCATTACTCCACCAGACTCAAAGCCGATTGTACAAGACAACGGTGCCCTCATTCATGGCTTGATTGAGAAGGCATGGCTTGATGGTGGCATTCACATGCATATTATTGGTGCTCAAACTCAAGGCTTAAATGGTAAACAACCTGCAAATATGGCAGGTCTGAAAAAGGGCGGTTGTACTGCTGTTTCAAATGCCAACGCCGCTTTTGAAAATGATGATGTGGTTATTCGTACCTTAGAATATGCAGCAGGTCTTGGCTTAACGGTTGTGTTCTATGCCGAAGAACCACAGATTGCTAAAGATGGATGTACACACGAAGGCTTTATTGCTTCTCGCCAAGGTTTGCCGATGATTCCGGCACTTGCTGAAACTGTAGCAATTGCAAAATATTTGCTTATGATTGAAGCAACTGGCGTAAAAGCTCACTTTGGTTTGTTGTCTTGTGGTGCATCGGTTGAATTAATCCGTGCTGCAAAAGCAAAAGGCTTACCTGTGACTGCTGATGTTGCAATGCATCAGTTACATTTAACTGAACACTTAACAGACGGTTTCAATTCACTTGCACACGTTCGCCCACCATTGCGTTCTGAGCAAGATAAAGAAATTTTACGTCAAGGCTTAAAAGAAGGCGTAATTGATGCAATTTGTACGCACCATGAGCCTTTAAGCAGTTCGGCAAAAATGGCGCCATTTGCTGAAACTCAGCCGGGCATTACAGCTTTTGATACCTATGTATCGTTAGGGATTCAACTCATTAATGAAGGTTTATTTGAACCTCTAGAATGGGTTGCTAAAGTAACCAGCGTGCCAGCGCAGGTTGCGAATATGACCGCGCGTTGGGAAAATGAAGCTGGATGGGTATTGGTAGATCCTGCTTTAAGCTGGACAGTAAGCAAAGACACAATTTTATCGCAAGGGAAAAATACCCCATTACTGGGTCAAAACCTAACGGGTAAAGTGCTGCAAACTTTTGCTAACTGATAAAGTACTTAGTTAAAGTAAATTTAAAATATAAACAGGTAGATCAATAAGATCTACCTGTTTTGTAAATACTAGATGGAAAATTGTATATAAATTATATAAAAAACAATAAAAGATTCTAGGCAGATTAGAATAAAAAACTATCAGCAAAGAAGAACTATTTGAATAATCAAAAGTTGCTGGTTACGACGTATAAATTCGGGAGAATAACCAATGTCGATAAACCCTATAGAATTGCTTAAAGAAAAAGTATCTTCAATATTATTAGATGAACAGGATGGATACCTAGGCGAAAAATCAAATGCTTTATCTAAGTTTTATCCAATTTTACTTTCATTATTAGCTGCTAAACCTGATCTTATCGGACAATTGAAAAATAGTCTGGCTCCATCGTTATCCGATCTTTTTTCTCATAATGATCAAATCAAGAATACCGTGCTTACTCATTTAAGCGGTACAGCACCAAATAATGAAATTGAAAGCACACTCAACAGTGCAATTAAACCGAGTCTTACTGCAATTTCAGATGTTGCTGGAAATGACCAGCAAAGCATTGTGAATTACTTGCGCCAGCATGCAGAAACAATTCGTTCATATTTACCTGCATGGGCAGTGGGTCTATTAGCACCTTTAGGTGTTGGTGCAGGCTTATCTTCGGTTACACATTCAACTTCAACAGCTCCACCATTAGCGGCAGCCAGCGAAAAAATGGGTAAATCTCGTGGGTTATTACCTATTATTGCATTAATTATTCTAGGTCTTTTAATTGCTTGGTTATGGCGTTCTTGCCAGCATAAAGAAGCTGTACCAGCATCAGAATCATCGGCTGCAAGTGGTGTTGAAGCTGCCGCTGCACCAGCTAGTTTAACTTTAAGTACAGATGATAAAGGGGCAGTGAGTCAGTGTCAGGCTGGGATTGGCGACCAAGGCTTCTTGGCAACGCTACAAACAAACGTTAAAAAGGTTTTTTCGACAACTCAAGATTGTAATGTGGATACAAGCCAAACTTATGCGGCTTCATTTACAGACAAAGATGCACTTGCTGGTGTATTAGGTGCATTAAAAGGTGTGCCAAATGCATCTTTAGAATGGGTGGGTGATAAAATTACTTTGAAAGCGGGTGATGCAGCAGCATTAGAAGCTTTAACTGCAAAAGTAAAAGCATTGGTGCCACATACTGAGGTTGTAGCCGCAGCACCAGTAACAGCTGAACAATCTGTGAGCAATAGCTTGAGTGCATCACAAACTGCTCTAACAGCAATTGATCCGAACAACGTCGATGTAAATGCTTTGGTGAAAGCCCTTAACTTGCAAATTATTAATTTTGCGAGTGGTTCAAGTGACATCCCTGCGGATAACAAAGCTATTCTTGATCAAGCTGTAACACTTTTAAATAAAGTTTCTGGAGTGAAATTAAATGTTGGCGGTCATACTGACTCAACTGGTAATGCAGCTTCAAATAAAGCTTTGTCTCAACGCCGTGCACAAGCCGTAGTAGATTATTTAACATCTAAAGGTGTAGACGCATCTAAATTAGTTGCACAAGGTCATGGTTCTGATCAACCAGTTGCTGAAAATACAACTGATGAAGGACGTTTCAAAAACCGCCGTATCGAATTTTCAGTAGCTCAATAATGAAATAATTTATGAAAAATTATTGATTTTATTCATTTTGATTTGAAAAAAGCTTCTCATTTTGAGAAGCTTTTTTCATAGAGATAAATATTGTTGGGTTAATATGAAAATCAGTTTGATAGGAAGTGGACGAGTTGCCTTTCATTTGGCACAGGCTTTATTGGCTCAAGGTCATAACATCGTACAAGTCTATGCACGTGATTTTGATAAAACCCAAAAATTTGCAGAGAAAATTCAAGCAAAAGCATGTCAGTCTTTACAGCAATTTCAATCGACCGATCTCATCATTCTAGCAGTTTCAGATAGTGCAATTGCAGAGCTTGTAAAACAGGTTCATGAATTATTTCCTGAAACTCTTATGGTTCACACCTCGGGTAGTACAGATATTGAAGTCATCAGTCATGTGCATGATAAAGCCGGGGTGTTTTATCCATTACAAACATTTAGCTTTGAAAGAGATGTTGACTGGTCTGCAACACCATTGTTTGTTGAAGCGTTAGCAGATGTCGACCAGAAACTACTTTCTGATTTAGCAAATAGCCTAAGCAGTCGAGTATATCAATATACCTCGAAACAGCGATTAACTTTACATTTAGCGGCTGTGTTTGCTTGTAACTTTAGTAACTACTGTTTTGATATGGCAAAGCAGATAGTGGATGCAGAGCAAGTCGACTTTAGTTTGCTTTACCCTTTAATGATAGAAACAGCCAAGAAAGCCACTGAAAATGATCCAATGCAAATGCAAACAGGGCCTGCAATGCGAGGTGATCAGAACATTTTGGCAATGCATCAAAATCTATTAGCTCAAGCAAATCGAGATGATTTAAAAGAGGCTTATCAACTTTTAAGTGATGGCATCTTACAACGCCATCACTCGGACTAAAGCTTATTTAAAAATTAAGGTTCGCCGTTATTTCCCCATTTTAAAAAGCCTGCACGTTGATTTAAACGTTCAAAATATTGGTCAACATGGTTAAGCGTTGGATGGTCAAAAGGAGTGGCCTTCCAGCGTTGTACAGACAGACCAATTGGAATATCGGCTAAGCTAAATTGTGAACCTGCAACATAGGCTTGAGTTTTTGCAAGTTGTTGATCAAGCATTTGCATATGACGATTCCACTTATCAATACCTTGTTGTAATAAGTTTGGGTCTTGATGATCTGGTGAATGTCTAAGCAGAGACATAATGGTATAAGTCCAGCTGTTATTCAGCTCTATCGCTTGCCAATCAAGCCACTGGTCTACAAAAAATCTTTCTTTCGCTTGTGTAGGGTAAAGCAGATGCTCTTTGTCATAAGCATTTGCTAGATAACGGATAATACTATTGGACTGCCAAAGTACTAAATCACCATCTAAAACAACAGGAATTTGTCCATTGGGGTTTAATTGTAGAAATTCAGGAGATTGTGTTGAAAGAACGCCTCTTCCCCAATCTTCTCTTTCATATTCAAGATTTAATTCTTCGCAGAGCCACAAGACTTTACGAACATTAATTGAGTTATCGCGCCCTAAGATTTTTAGCATATTATTTTCTGACTTTCGTGAGTTTAAGTAATTAGTTAGTGAAGTGTTCATTTCTATATTTTTAACATGATTTATGAATATTAATAAGTCTAGAGATTAACTAAAGTGATATTTAAAGAAAACTATACTGCTTGTGAGCTTTTTGTTTTAGGGAGATATGTGAATAAAGGAAGATTCAATATACCTCAAGAGGGGAATGTTGTTACGTGAAAACAAAATGAATATTCGCTCGTTACCCTGTCTGCATCTGCTTTTAGCAGGCAATAAAAAACCGCATCTCGGCGGTTTTTTAAATTTTGGTTTATCTACATTGGTTCTCTGGTTGGTCTAATTGCTCACGCAACCATTCAGAATCCTCTTGCAGGCTCTCTTTAGTATATCCCATTGTTCGAATCTCTTCTGAGGCTGCTTCATATTCTTTAAATCTACTTAAGATAAAGTCATAAAGTTCAATATTTTCTTTCCATCCTTTACAATCTAGAGCTTTGAGTTTATTAGACCTAACTAGATCTTCTTGCTCAGTTTTTTCCTCTGTGGAAATCACTTGATTTCTGTTCGATTGTGTTTGGATGTATCGCTCCATTAATTTGTAATATTTAAGTTCAAAGTCTTCTTGAGTTGAGGCAAAGCAGCTACTTGATACAATTATACAAATTAGAAATGCGAAAAGCTTCATTGTTGTTTTCTGTCTAGTTAAAATGGTGGTTACTATTATATTTATATACCTAATAATTCAAAGGTTTTTTCATTTAACTCTTTAAGTTTAGCTGATGTTTAATCCCGCTTATTAAACGGATTGGTTTTAAAATAAAAGGCTTAGATTTTGTTCTAAGCCTTTTTTATTAGTTACTTAATCTTTTTAAAGATAAAGTCATTAATTTTATGACCAGACTCAATGCCACGGCGTTCAAACTTAGTCACTGGGCGCCAATCTGGACGAGGGTAGCTATTGCCTTTACCTGCCAAGTTTTCAAGATCTGGACGGTTGTCTAATACATCTAGCATCCATTCTGCATACGGTTCCCAATCTGTTGCAGCATGGAATGTACCTCCAAGCTCAAGCTTTTGTTCAACCAATGGCATACGCTCATGAGCAACAAAACGACGTTTAAAATGACGTTTCTTTTGCCAAGGATCTGGGAAGTAAAGTTGTACGCAGTTAATGCTGTTGTCTGGCATTTCACGTAAAACCTGAATTGCATCTGCATCAAGTACACGTAAGTTTTTAACTTCTGCTATACCAGCTTCATAAAGACACTGAGCAATACCAGGTACATGGACTTCAATACCCACATAGTTGCGTTCAGGGTTCGCTTTTGCCATAAGAACTAACGAACGACCCATACCAAAACCGATTTCAACAGTTAAAGGGCGCTCTGGATGTTCGAAGTGTTGACGTAAGTCGCCAACAGGATATTCCAAAATTAAATCGCGATGTTGTTCTAATGCCGTGCGTTGAGACGTATTAAGTGGTGCTGAACGACGCATAAACGTCACAATTTCACGGTGTTCAGGCAAATTGTCTAAGTCTGCAATTTGCGTTTCTAACTGATCGATCGACATAACCTTGGCAATATTGAAATTCAAATGCGGTATTTTAAGTCTTCAGGTGATCAAGTCAAATGTTTCGGTGTTTTTCTTCATGTAGATGTCATGATCAATATTTACTCTAAGAGACTAATTAAAACTCATATGAACACTTTTACTCATGAAAACTTTTCAATTAAGAACACTTTCGGTCTTTTTAAGTGCATTAGGTGCATTTTCATATAGCTCAGTTGCTCAGGCACAGCTCATGTTTAGCCAATATGTTGATGGCAGCAGCAATAAAAAAGGTTTGGAAATTTATAATCCAGATGGCGCTACAGTTAATTTAGCTGATTATGAGATTCAACAATTTAATAATGGTGGAACAGCAAAGACAGTGGCTTTTCGTTTACAAGGGTCATTGGCGAGTAAGCAGAAGTTTTTAGTGGGCCGTTCAGAGTTGCAAACTGAGCTTGGAAGTAAAGTTAATCAGGTCGCTGCACTATCTTTTAATGGTGATGATGCAGTCATACTTGTTTATAAAGGTACACCTGTAGATCGTTTTGGTCGTATTGGTGAACGCCCAGCAGCGGGATGGGGGACGGCAATTTCAAGCTTGGGAAATAGTTTTAAGCGTATTGAAACAGAAAACCCAGCTTTAAGTGTTGATGCAACTGCAGCATTTGATTTGGACCATTCATGGTCGGCTTGGACAAACCGAAATGATTTTTCAAATTTATCGGGTTCTACAACTCAGCCTCCTGTTGAAACAGTTAGTTGTTCAAGTTCAGATACACCAATTGCAGACTTGGCGGCAGCAACTCAAGACCAGACTTATACTGTGCGTGGTGTGATTACAGCTGACTATCGTTATGCCAATGGTTTCTCTGGTTTTTATGTTCAAACGCCAGATACAAAAGCACGTGCAAATGTCAGTAATGCTATTTTTGTTTATATTCCAAATAGTAGTGCGGTAAAAGGTGGACAAGTTGGCGATGAAGTTATTTTACGTGGTCGTTTAACGTCTTATCAAAATCAGCTACAAATAGATCAATTACAACAAGATATTCAAACCTGTAATAGCAATATGGCAAATCAGGCTCAGCCGATTAGCCTCGAACTTCCGTTTGCTAGTTTAACGGGTGGCTCAATTAATTCACCGCAGCGTTATCAAGGTATGTTGGTTAAACTACCTCAGACTTTAACGGTGAGTGAGAACTATAATTACGGTCGTTATGGTGAGTTGTCGCTGAGTTTAGGCCGTTTATATATTCCAACCAATTTATATCCAGCGTTATCTCCTGAAGCCAAAGCTCTAGCTCAGAAAAACTTATTATCGAAAATTATTTTTGATGATGGTTATAACAACCAAAACCGTACGCCATGGTTACCAAGCAATTTTAGTGCTGCCAATACGCTACGTTCGGGTTATCAACTTAAAAATGCTGAAGGTATTTTAGAATACCGTTTTAATGGTTGGCGTGTTCAACCTGTGCTTGGGCGCAATCAACCTGAGGTTCTTACTCAACCAAACCCACGTCAAAGTGTCCTTACCAAAAATGCTAATCACATTCGTGTAGCTTCATTTAATGTTTTGAACTATGACAATGGCGCAACAGGTTTTCCGACAGAGCGTGGTGCGACGACACAAGCTGAGTTTGATAAACAGCATCGTAAAATTGTGAGTGCACTCAAAGCGATTGATGCCGATGTATACGGTTTGATGGAAATTGCCAACAATGGTTATGGCCCAGACAGTGCTATTGCTAATTTGACCAAAGCTTTAGGTAGCGATTGGAAATACGTCGTTCCTGAAAATCTAGACCGTTTAGGTGGTGATGCAATTGCTGTGGCTATTATTTATAACAGTAAGCGTGTTAAGCCTTTAAATAAGCCTGTTGTGCTTGATTTGGGCGACAAGAATCGAACAACATTGGCGCAAAGTTTCCAAGCAGTTCGAGGTAATAAGACTTTTACTGTTATTCCAAACCATCTTAAATCAAAAAGCTGTAGCGGGGTTGATGCTAGCTCTACTGATGCGGACCAAAAAGATGGTCAAGGCTGCTGGAATCCAACTCGTGTGAAAGCAGTTGATCAAATTGTGCAGTGGTTAGCGAAAAATCCAACTCAAGTGCCTAAGCAAAATGCTTTACTTGTAGGGGATATGAACAGTTATGCAAAAGAAGAACCTATTTTGTCGTTTGAAAAAGCGAACTATAAAGTTTTACTTAATGACATTAAGGTAGGTCAGGGCACTCAGGCATATAGTTATGTTTTTGGTGTTGCGAGTGATGCCAACGGTAATGGTGGAGCAGGTAACCTAGACCATGCAATTGCTGATGCAGCTTTATATCCAAAAGTAGTGAGAACCTTTGCATGGCATATTAATGCAGATGAACCAACGCTTTTAGACTACAACGAAGAATATAAAACCGATGAGCAAAAGGCATTGTTCTATGGTGAAGATGCTTATCGTTCTTCGGACCACGACCCTGTAATTGTCGATCTAGATTTAAATGGAAAAGACTCAAGCCATCCTGATGATGATAAGAAAAATGGTATTTTTGATTTCTTATCTGAATTAATGAACTGGCTTAGCCAGCTTTTTAAGCGTAATTAATGGAAAAATTGCGTGACGCAAATGTGTTTTATCATATTTTAAACAATCGTCACGCAAGACAACTTGCAAGGAATGACTTTTTCAAGAATATTAGATGGTGTAAGTATTTTATAAGTTTACGCTTTTTTACAATTAAAGAATTGTGCAAACCTTGCAGGTTTTCTAGAAGCAATTTAAAACGTTAATATGAGATAACAAGGATCAGATATGAAATTATATTATTCGCCAGGCGCATGTTCTTTAGCTGCACATATTATTTTAAATGAAATTAATGTTGATTTTGACTTAGAACGGGTAAATTTAAAAACTCATAAAACAGAAAAAGGTGCAGATTATTACGAGATTAATCCAAAAGGATATGTACCCGCTTTAGAAATTAACCCAGGTTTAATGTTAACTGAAAACGTTGCGATTTTACCGTTTCTTGCTCAGCATGACCCTAAGCAGGATTTAATTCCGCCATCTGGGATGGGCCGTGCGAAAGTATTGGAGTGGTTGGGGTATTTGAACTCTGAATTACATGATGCTTATGCAGTTTTCTTTGGGGTGCCTTTAACAACTGATGAAAAAACCAAAGCTTATGCAGAAATTGATCGTCTTTTAAAATATATCGATAATTATTTGGCTGAATCTGATTATGATTATTTGGTAAATGATAATTTTGGCCCAGCAGATGCTTATCTATTTGTTTTAACAAATTGGTCAAACTCAATTGAGCATGATTTAACACCATATAAACATATTATTGCACTACGTAATAAAGTAGCAGAGCGTCAATCTGTACAAATTGCGATGCGTGATGAAGGTCTAATTTCATAAAAGATTTTAAAAGCAAAAAAAGCCCCTAATAAATAGGGGCTTTTTTTGTTAAAGACAATTAGTTTTGAGCATCTTTTTTTACTTCAGCAGCGGTATTTTCAACAGCTTGAGCTGTATCAGCAGTTGCCTTACGAGCAGTCGCTTCAGTTTTTGCAGCAGCTTCAGCGGTTGCATCAGCAGCATGGTCAGTTGCAGCGTCGATTTTTGCAGTAGCATTATCAGTTGCAGTAGCAATATCGTCTGCAGCTTTGTCACCAGCAGATTTGATATCTGCACTTGCTTGTTGAGCTGCATTTTCTAAGTGTTCACCCGTTGTCGCACCTGTTTCTGGAGCTTTATCTTTATTACATCCAACAAGAGCAACGGTCGCAGCAAGACCTAAAGCAACAAGTAATTTATTCATTGTGTTTTTCCTTCTAATTTATGGCATCCAAAATTATGGATGTCTAAAATATAAACATAAACTAACTGATTAATAAAGATCGAAAATTGTTAAAGAGTTGTAACTCTAATATTAAAGAAGCCTAGCATTTTGTAATGCTAGGCTTGAGTTAAATAATAATGGTTTGACCTGTTTTTATTGCCCAGAACGGATGATGTAATCAAACGCAGAGAGTGATGCTTTAGCGCCTTCGCCGGTGGCAATAATGATTTGTTTGTACGGAACTGTAGTACAGTCACCCGCAGCAAATACACCTTTCACATTGGTTTCGTTGCGGTCATTCACAATGATCTCGCCACGATTGGTTAACTCAAGCTCACTGTCTTTCAAGAAGTCAGTGTTTGGCAATAAACCAATCTGGACAAAGATCCCTGCAAGCTCTACCACATGCTCTTCATCAGTGGCACGGTCTTTATATTTAAGACCTGTCACTTGTGATCCGTCACCTAACACTTCTGTACTTAAGGCATTCATAATCACAGTGGTGTTTGGCAAGCTATGCAATTTGTTTTGCAAGACTTGGTCTGCACGAAGTTTAGTGTCGAACTCAACCAAAGTGACATGCTCAACAATTCCCGCAAGGTCAATTGCAGCTTCTACACCTGAATTACCACCACCAATCACGGCAACACGTTTGCCTTTGAATAACGGACCATCACAGTGTGGGCAGTACGCGACACCACGGGTACGGTATTCTTGCTCACCCGGTACATTCATTTCTCTCCAACGTGCACCTGTTGAAAGGATTACTGTTTTCGATTCAAGCTTTGCACCATTTTCGAGTTCAACTTCAACCAGACCATTTGCAGTTTGGTTTGCCCCCGTGATTTTGCTCACACGTTGCAGGTTCATGATATCAACATCATATTCACGAACATGTGCTTCCATTTCGGCAGCAAACTTAGGACCTTGAGTTTTTTGTACAGACGTGAAGTTTTCAATGTCCATGGTATCCATGACCTGACCACCAAAACGTTCAGCCACGATACCTGTGTTAATGCCTTTACGTGCTGCATAGATGGCAGCTGTTGCACCTGCAGGTCCACCACCAATCACTAACACATCAAACGCATCTTTGGCATTAAGCGCTGCTGCATCTTTTTCAGCTGAGTTGGTGTCGAGTTTTGCTACGATTTCTTCAAGTGTCATACGACCTTGACCAATGTGCTCATTGTCTTGGAACACCATTGGAACCGCCATGATTTTGCGTTGTTCAACTTCGTCTTGGAAGAATGAACCATCAATCATGGTTGCCGTTGTGTTCGGGTTATAAATCGCAATCAGGTTAAGCGCCTGTACCACGTCCGGACAGTTATGACAGCTTAGTGATACAAACACATCAAAGTCAGCTTTGAGGTTTAAACCTTTAATCTGGTTCAACACTTCATCAGACACTTTAGGAGCATAGCCAGACACCTGTAACAGTGCCAAGATCAAAGATGTAAACTCATGGCCCATCGGTAAGCCAGCAAAGAACACACGAGGTTGTTCACCTGCTTTAGCCACACCAAAGCTTGGACGACGTGTATTGTTGCCATCAAAACGTGCAGTTACTTTGTCAGAAAGCTCAGCAATTTCGGTAACTAGTTCTTTAATTTGAGCAGCTTTATCTGATTCATCCAAAGCAGCAACTAATTCGATTGGACTTTCTAAACGTTCTAGGTAAGCTTTTAATTGAGTTTTAATGTTTTGATCTAACATCTGTTTTTACTCCAATGCATCCAAATTCTTTCAATAGATGCATAGTACGTGAAAACATAAAATAGGTGAAACAGTATGTTTTTATATATTTGATCGGTTTTTTGAATGTAGTGTGGTACTCATAAACAATATCAATAATTTAAAGCAGTAATTAGTCTTTAAGTGTCCTTTATTACTCTTTTTTATCTTTTAAAGTGAAAGTATTTAAAAATTTATATATGTTATATGGCTGTAAAGATTTTATGTCATAACATTAAAAGGTACTTTCATGTCATTGCAACGCGGCATTTATCAGCATTATAAAGGTAATCTCTATCAAGTTTTTTCTGTGGCAAAACACAGTGAGACTGAAGAGGAGCTAGTCGTTTATCAGTGTCTTTATGGTGACTATTCAACTTGGGTGCGTCCACTAGATATGTTTACTGAAACGGTTCAAGTGGCTGATGGAAGTATCGTACCGCGGTTTAAGTTAATTCAAAGCACTTAACTTAAATGGCTGTCATATAAAATAACGAGTTTAAAGGGTGAATAGATGCCAAATACTTTTTTCTTACAAAGAGTTGCAGATTTATATGACACCTTTAAACGGCATGATGCCCAGCAGGCAGATCGCTTGCTGCGTTATCGCAATATTGAGGCTGAGTCTGCAAAACTACTGTCGCAATTTATTCGCATGCAGCAAGCCAAGGCTATTTTAGAAATCGGTACGTCAACGGGTTACTCAACTTTATGGCTAGCTGAAGCTGCTCAGGCAACTGGTGGACAGGTGACTACAGTTGAAATTGATGCAAAGCGAAGTGCTGAGGCGAAACGCCATGTTGCTGAGTTAGAGCTTAGTGAAATCGTTCAATTTTGGGTAGGCGATGCAGCTGATTATTTAAAAGAAGCGCAGGAAACGTTTGATTTTATTTTGTTAGATGCTGAGCGTCATGCTTACGAGAATTATTGGCCAGATTTAAAACGTCTGATCAAGCCAAAAGGTGGTGTACTCATTATTGATAACGTCATTTCACATGCTGCCGAAGTAAAATCATTTCTGGAACTGATTAAAAATGATCAAAACTTTATGAGCAGTATTTTGCCGGTAGGCGCTGGTTTATGTATGGTGGTTCTGAAGTAGGTTCACTTTCTTTAGATATTCTTGCCGATAAGCTTGCGGACTACAGCCCTTTACTTTATTAAATGCACGGGTGAAATTGGCAGGATTGGAATACCCTAGCTCATAGGCAATATGGGTAATGGTAAAGGCAGAATTCTCTAATAAATCAATGGCACGCTCAGTGCTGATCTGTTGCTTTAAAGCTTGAAACTCAACACCTTGTTGCTGCAAATAGCGTTGTAGGGTTTTGGTAGAAATGTTTAATACTTTGGCACATTCCATAAGAGTTGGGACTTGGTTGGCTTGTCGTAGCATCATGCTGACCCATTCAACAATTTCACCTTGATGATAGATTTTCTGGATTTGTTCCTGACAGCGTTGCTCAACTATTTTTAAACTATGCGCGTCAGCTAAAGGCAACGGCAGTGCCAATTGTTGCTGATCAATTACCACGCGGATACCTGAAAGCCACGTATAGTTAAAGTGGAAATTGGCTTTCACTAAGGATACGTAACGTTCTTGATAGCTCGGCTCTGGAACACTCAAATATACTTGGTAGCGTTGTAATTGCTGACCTGCCAATTCTAACAGGCTGTAGTAAAACGCCACGGCAATCGCTTCAATATGAAAGGCCAAACATTGCTTATTCATCTGCAAAATCGGTTCGAATAATAGTTCAACCTTTTGCTGATTGGTCGGAAATCCAATACTTAGCTTAAAACTCGGCATAATCAGTCTAAAATATTGGGCAATCAGCCTAAGTGCATGTTCCAAATTAGGACTGGTCATTAGCGCATAGCCCACTAGACTATGTGAGCTGAGTTTTATATTTTTACCCAGTTCAAAGGCCAAGTCTTGGGTATTGGGCAGACTCAAACCAATCTCAATGAATTGTTCAATTTGTTGAATCGATAATAATTCTGTTTTTGCCAGTTCTTGCTGCAATGTCAACAACAACTCATTATCGTATTGATGCGTGTTGATTAAAATTTCAATCAGCCGTAAATAATAACGTGATGGAATAACAGGAATCTGTTGCTTCTGCACAAGAAAAACTCAGTAAAGTCTTAAAATGATAATAGCAAGTCTTAAAATGATAATATAGAGGCGCTATGAAGGAACACAATCAATTCAAGCAAAACATTTTATGTTTGATTGGAGTTTCTAATGAATATGCATACTCAACTGGATGTCGAGCAAGCGACAACAACATTTAAGGATAAAAAACGTCATTTATGGCTATTGGGTTTGGCTGTACCGACAATTGCAATGGGTGGCCTAGCGGGCTATCAATTTGGTCCTAAAAAAACTAAAAAGTTCTTCGCTTCATTTGGGCCATTATTTATTCATGGTGTTATTCCTGCATTGGATAAATTGATTGGTGAAGACACAGAAAATCCGCCATTAAATGCAATCGCGGATTTAGAAGCTGATCCGTATTACGCTCGTATTGTTAAACTTTTTATTCCTTTGCAATATGCGACTAATATCTATGGGGCATATTTAGCCGGCCGTAAAAATACACCTCTTGCTGATCAGGTTTTACTGGGAACTTTGGTGGGAATGGTCAATGGAATTGCTATTAATACTGCGCATGAACTTAGCCACAAGAATGGACAGCTTGAACATTATTTATCGCATTTAGCTTTAGCACCATCGGGTTATAACCATTTCCGAATTGAACACCCTTATGGACATCACCGTCGCGTTGCGACACCTGAAGACCCAGCATCTTCACAATTTGGTGAAACTTTTTGGAAGTTTTTACCACGTACCGTGATTGGTAGCTTTAAGTCGGCAATCGAAATTGAAAAGAATCGTTTAGAACGTAAGAAATTGCCTTTCTTCTGTAAGGAAAATGAGCTGATTCATGGCTGGGCGATGTCTGCTGTGTACCATGCAGCCATGTTTGCGAAATTTGGTACGCGTTCTATCCCATTTCAAGTCACTCAAGCCGCTTATGCAGTAACTTTGTTTGAATCGGTGAATTATATTGAACATTATGGTTTAAAGCGTACAAAGAAAGAAAATGGCCAATATGAACGTACTTTGCCAGAGCACAGCTGGAACAATAATAATGTGGTGACCAATTTGTTCTTGTATCAATTACAACGCCATTCAGATCATCATGCCAATCCCACTCGCAGCTTTCAGACCTTACGTCACTTTGAAGATGCACCGCAATTACCAGCAGGTTATGGCGCAATGATTTTGCCTGCATTTATTCCATCTTGGTGGTCAAAAATTATGGATGATCGCGTTGTCGAGCACTATAAGGGCGACCTTAGTAAAATCAATATGCATGTTGATGTTAAGGATAAAATGCTAAAGAAATATATAGAGCAAAATGACGCGGCTTAAATAGTCGAAAGATATAAAACAGATCAGCCCAAGCGGGCTGATTTTTTATGATTAAGCAGAAATACAGAGCCTTTTAAAATGCAGATCAAACTCAAGATATTTGTGAACAAATGCGGTTTTATCATTTGTACGTAGCAAATTATTGTAGATAAACTCTGGAACGGGATGATAGAGCTCACCTGAGCCATTGCTATAGAAAATTTTTAAATAGCGTGAAGAAACATCATATTTCCAAGAGGTTACGACAACAGATTTTTCCATATAACTACTCCTAATTTTGTTTGATCTTTTAATACATATATAAAACTCTTTTGTTTCATCATTTGACAGTACTCCAAGTTAAGCAGACTGACAATTCATAAATGAATGTTGCTATAAATTTATAAGTATAAGAATTGTAAAAAATTAGCTATAAAATTTTGGTGCGGATTAGGGCTTAGATTTATAAAAATAATCAATAAAAAAACCACCCTAAAAAGGGTGGTTTCAGACGTATTGGTCTAATCTAAAAAATTAGATTTTACCAACTAAGTCGATAGATGGAGCAAGAGTTGCTTCGCCTTCTTTCCATTTAGCTGGGCAAACTTCACCTGGGTGAGCGTGAACGTATTGAGCAGCTTTTACTTTACGAAGAAGTTCAGACGCATCACGGCCGATGCCACCAGCGTTAAGTTCAACGATTTGGATTTTACCTTCTGGATCGATAACGAAAGTACCGCGGTCAGCTAAGCCTTCAGATTCGATAAGAACGTCGAAGTTTTTAGAAAGAGTCCAAGTTGGGTCACCAACTAATGGATATTGAATTTTTTTGATTTCTTCAGAAGTGTCGTGCCAAGCTTTGTGTGTGAAGTGTGTATCAGTAGATACAGCATAAATTTCAACACCAAGTTTTTGGAATTCAGCGTAGTTGTCTGCTAAGTCACCAAGTTCAGTTGGACAAACGAAAGTGAAGTCAGCTGGATAGAAGAATACAACAGACCACTTACCTTTAAGGTTAGTTTCGTTAACTTCAACAAATTGGCCGTTGTGGTAAGCAGTTGCTTGGAATGGTTTAACTTCAGTATTAATCAAGCTCATCATTGTCTCCATGATTGAGGTTTATATTTAAACTTGTTTACGAGATGTAGAATAAATAAAAATTCTTTATTGGGGAAATAGTATTTTTACATGACTAAAATCGGAAAATTGAATAAGTGATAAATTTGCGATTTTTAAGTCCCCAAACACTGTACTCGATTTGACTGCAAAAACATGTAAATCAAATGACAGTTATAGTAAAAGAAACTTGCCTAACAACATGAAGTCTCGTTAGTGAGAATTCAAGGGTAAAATGTAAAAAAATTAAAAATATATCAAAAACCAATTGTTTTACCTTATGCACATTAAAGCGTAAAATAGCGGATTGTTGTATTTTCAGGAAAGTTTGTTTGTGCAGAATGGTTTAAATATAGATCAGTGGGTGATGGCAAGAGATCGTCACCGTTTAAATCGTTTACGTAAAGATAAAAAAGCCAATACAGCAGAGATTGAAAAATTATTTGAACAATCTAATGCCAAAGTAAGACAGCGCTTTGCACGTTTACCTGAAATTAAACTAAATCAGGAACTACCGGTTTCTCAATATGCTGACCGTCTAATTGATGCAATTCAAAAGCATCAGGTCATTATTGTGGCAGGTGAAACAGGTTCCGGTAAAACCACTCAGCTTCCCCAAATTGCAATGTTAGCAGGTCGTGGCTTAACAGGTATGATTGGTCATACACAGCCACGCCGTTTAGCTGCCCGTAGTGTGTCGCAGCGTATTGCAGAAGAAGTCGGCGAAAAGCTTGGCGAGTCGATTGGTTTTAAAATTCGTTTTAATGAACAAGGTTCGCAAGATTCGATTGTCCGGTTAATGACCGACGGTATTTTACTTGCCGAGTTAGGCAATGATCGCTTCTTGTCTAAATATGACACGATCATTATTGATGAGGCGCATGAACGCTCACTCAATATCGACTTTATTATGGGCTATTTAAAGCAATTACTGCCAAAACGCCCAGACCTTAAAGTCATCGTGACTTCTGCAACTTTAGATGTAAATCGTTTTAGTAATTACTTTAATGACGCACCAATTTTTGAAGTTGAAGGGCGTAGTTATCCAGTTGAAGTGCTTTATCGTCCAATTTCAGAGATGAATATTGGCGGAAGTGACGACGATGAGTTTGATGATTTTGAAGAAAATCTACCACGTGCAGTGGTACAAGCGGTTGAAGAATGTTTTGCCGATGCCGAAGCAAAAGGTCACCCAGAACATGCCGATATTTTAATTTTCTCAAGCACAGAGCAAGAAATTCGTGAATTACAGGAAACCTTGCAAAAGTACGGGCCAAGACATACCGAAATTTTACCGTTGTATGCGCGCTTAGCTGTTTCTGAACAACAAAAGATTTTTAGTCCAGGTGGTAAAGGTCGTCGTATTATTATTGCGACCAACGTAGCCGAAACAGCGCTTACTGTTCCAAATATTCGCTATGTGATTGATAGCGGTTTTGCCCGTATTTCTCGTTATAACTATCGATCACGTGTACAACGCTTACCGATTGAAGCCATTTCCCAAGCTGCTGCCAATCAGCGTAAAGGGCGTTGCGGTCGTATTGCTGCCGGTGTCTGTATTCGTTTATACAGCGAAGAAGACTTTTTAAGCCGTCCAGAATTTACGGAACCGGAAATTAAACGAACTAATTTAGCTTCTGTTATTTTGCAAATGCAAAGTTTGGGCTTAGGTGAGTTAGAAAACTTCGATTTTATTGAACCGCCAGATTTCCGTCTTGTAAACGATGGTCGAAAGCTCTTGATTGAGTTAGGGGCAATGAATGAGAAGAAAAATGAGCTGACCAAAGTCGGGCAAATGATGGCACGTATGCCGATTGACCCACGTTTAGCGCGTATGATTATTGGCGGTGCACATTTTGGTGTACTCAAAGAAATCTTGATTGTGGTGAGTGCTTTAGCGGTTCAAGATCCTCGTGAACGCCCAGCAGACAAACAAATGCAGGCTGACCAAAAGCATGCATTGTTCAAAGAAGCAGATTCAGACTTTCTGTTCTATTTGAAACTTTGGGATACTTTAAATCCTAAAGGTGAAGCAAGTATGTCTGAAAATAAACGACGTCAGTTTGCTAAGGAGAATTTTTTAAGTTGGCTGCGTTTACGTGAGTGGAAACAAACGCATCAGCAATTGGTTGAATTAGCAGAAGGTTTAAAACTCAGCTTTAATGAAAAAGATGCAAATTATGAAAATTTGCATCGTGCGTTGCTGACAGGTTTATTATCTTTCATTGCCAATAAAACAGATGAACGCAATACCTTTATGGCAGTGCGTCAGCAAAAGGCAAAAGTTTTTCCGGCAAGTACTCTGCACAAAACCAATACCTCTTGGGTGATGGCTTTTGAGATGGTCGAAACGTCTCAGGTATATTTACGTACTTTAGCCAAAATTGATCCTGAATGGATTTTGCTCGCTGCACGTGACTTGTTGAAATATCACTATTTTGAGCCGCATTGGTCTAAGAAAGCGGGGATCGTAAATGCCTACGCGCAAATTTCTTTGTTTGGTTTAATTATTGAGCCAAAACGGTTAATTAATTTTGAAAAAGTTGATCAGCCTGCTGCACATGAGATTTTCTTACGTGATGGATTAACTACAGGTAATTTGGGTACGGTTCCACCATTTTTAAAACACAATTTACTTAAACTTGAAGAAGTGGAGCGAGTTGAAGATAAGTTGCGTCGCCGCGATTTAGTGGTTGATGAAGAAACAATTTATCAGTTCTATGCTTCTAAAATTCCCGAAGAAATTGCAAGCCGTCGTAGTTTTGAAGACTGGCGAGCGACGGTAGAAGCAAATAATCCGCGTTATTTATTTGTTGAGGATGATGCGCTTTGGCTCAATGATCGACCAACTACGCAGCAATTTCCAGATCATCTGCATAATGGTCAACTACGTTTAGCAACAACATATCATTTTGACCCAAGCCATGACGAAGATGGCGCAACTGTTCAGATTCCTGTTCAGGCACTACCTCAGGTTGATGAAAATATCTGGTCATGGGGAATTCCGGGCTGGCGCCAAGACTTAATTGAGGCTTTACTCAAAGCGTTACCTAAAGACAAGCGTCGTAATGTAGTGCCTATTCCTGATACAGCTCGTAAGCTCATGCAAGGTATTGATGCAGTACATTTACGTGAACATATTTTTAGTTATTTAGCTTTTGCCTTACGTGGCGAGCAAATTACAGACAAAGATTTCTCGTTTGAGCGAATTGATCCATATTTGGTGCCGTTCATTAAAGTCATTGATGAAAAAGGTAAATTGATTGCGAAAGGTCGTGATCTGCCAGAGCTAAAAGCACGTTGTCGTGTGGAAACGCATCGTCCAGTAAAACAGCAAAAAGGTGAGTTTAAAAACTTCCCTGACAACTTTACTTTTGAGGCTTCACACAAGGTCACAGGTGTTGTTGTGAAACAATATCAAGCTTTAGTGCCGACCAAAGTTTTTGCTGAAACTGATGCTAAAGATGATTCTGGTATTGTCATCCAGACTTTTAATGATCAGGCTGAAGCCATTAAACAGCATCGTGAAGGTATTATCCGTCTGGTACACATGCAACTTGGTGACTTGGTTCGTCAGTTGAAAAAGCAGATATCAAAACCGCTTGCTTTAGCTTACTCACCTTTGGGCGATAAAGCTAAACTTGAGCAGATGTTGGTCTATGCAACCTTGCAAATGGCAATTACAACTCTGCCAATTAATGCAGATGAATTTAATAAACTGCTAGAACAGGTCAAAAAGCAATTTTTGAGTTATGGTCAGCAAGCTCTTGAGCAATTGAGCGAGATTTATATTCAATGGCAGCAAATTCGCCGTCAGCTTTTGGTGCTTGATCCAGAGATATTTGGGCGAAGTATTGATGATATTGAAGATCAGTTAGATTTAATGTCACTTGGCAATTTTGTTTATTGCCAGCCTGTCGATCTTTGGCAGGAATACCCGCGTTATTTGAAAGCGCTGCTATTGCGTTTAGACCGATTGCCCAATAATCTACAGCGAGATCATGCAGCAATTGACGATGTCGATCCATGGATGGACAAGGTGTTTAAATTGAAAAATGATCCTAAAGTCAAAGAATTGTATTTGATGTTGGAAGAGTTTCGCATTTCTTTATTTTCTCAACCGATGAAAACCAAGATGCCTATTTCACCAACTCGACTGCAAAAGTTATGGGATCGTTTGGGAATCAGTTAAAATAGATATGGGTCTGTTTATGTTGTTTTTATCGAACAACGCAATTTATAAATGAAAGATTAACAGACCCTTTTCATTTTTTTAGGAGTTTTACATGGGCATTCGTATTACAGGTACTGGGCTATTTCATCCAACAGAAACCATTTCTAATGAAGAACTGGCCGTCAGTTTAAATGCTTATGTGGAACAATATAACCAAGACAATGCAGAGAAAATTGCATCTGGTGAACTTGAAGAGTTACGTGGTTCAAGTGCTGAATTTATTGAAAAAGCTTCTGGTATTAAAAGCCGTTACGTAATCGAAAAATCAGGAATTCTCGATCCGACTCGTTTACGCCCTCGTTTGTCTGAGCGTTCAAATGATGAGCTGTCTCTTCAGGCTGAATGGGGTGTTATTGCGGCTAAACAAGCAATGGAAAATGCAGGCGTTACTGCTGAAGATATTGATGTCGTAATTTTGGCATGTTCAAACATGCAGCGTGCTTATCCGGCAGTCGCGATTGAAATCCAGTCGGCGCTAGGTATTCAAGGTTATGCATATGACATGAATGTTGCATGCTCAGCTGCTACTTTTGGTTTGAAACAAGCGGCAGATGCAATTCGTTCAGGCGCTCGCCGTGTTTTATTGGTGAATGTTGAGATTACCTCTGGTCACCTAGACTACCGTAACCGTGATTGTCACTTCATTTTTGGTGATGTTGCAACTGCTTCTATTATTGAAGAGACTACGACTAAAACTGGTTTTGAAATTTTAGATATTCATCTATTTACTCAATTTTCAAACAACATTCGTAATAACTTCGGTTTCTTAAACCGTAGCGAAGATGCGATCGTTGACGACAAATTATTCCGTCAAGATGGCCGCAAAGTATTTAAAGATGTTTGTCCATTGGTAGCAAAAATCATTAATGCACAGTTGGAAAAAATGCAGTTAACTGCAAACGATATTAAGCGTTTCTGGTTACACCAAGCCAATGCCAACATGAATGAATTAATCTTGAAATATGTTGCTGGTAAAGAGGCAGATTTAAGACGTGCACCAATTATTTTAGATGAATTTGCCAATACCTCTTCAGCAGGTGTGATTATTGCTTTACACCGTACAGGCCACGAAGTGAATGATGGCGAGTATGGCGTGATTTCATCTTTTGGTGCAGGCTATTCAGTAGGTTCGATTGTTGTTCAAAAGCATGTTGCTTAAGTTGCCAGATTGATTAAAAACGCTCGTAAGAGCGTTTTTTTATGAGTGAAATAATATAAAAAAGCGAGCCAAAAATAGCCCGCTTAGATTGAATTAAAAGTTATTAAAACTTTTTTGTGTAATTGACAAACAGGCGATCTTCACCAAAGTCATTACCGTATTTAACGTTGTAATCAATGCGAATGTATTGCAGGGCAACGCCCTTTAAGTACGGTTGCTGAAATGCATAGTTCAGAATGACATTCGATTCAGTTTCATGATTTTTCTCACCATTTGCTGCTTTAAAATCATGGCCATACACATATTTCACCATCGCGTTTAGGCCGGGCACATAATCTTTAAAGTCGTAGCCGTACATGACATGGTAAGACTTTTCATCTTCTTTAAAGAAACCAGTAGCATTCCAGTTAATGAAATAGGTCTCTGGTAAGAAACCATCTGGTAATGGGTAAGCCGACTCACCCATGATTTGTTGGTATCCTAAACCAAAGGTATGGTTTTTCACTTTAAGTGTTTCTAGTACTCCAATGTTTTGTGCATCGATATCAAAAGTATTGCCATCATCTTTTGCATTGAAGTATTTAAACTTAGAAGTAAGAGCGAAATTAGGTTGTTTCCAATTATGCTCAAGCCCAACATAGTGTTTGTTATAGAGGTCTTCTAAATTACCAAAGTAGTACTCACCCTTTAAAGACGGCGTAAATTGGTAGCGTAGGTCAATATAATTTAAGCCATCAGATTCTTTGGTAATTCCATTTGTCGTGAACGAAAACTTTTTAAAATCTTCTTCATTTCGTGGCGAGACTTTTTCAACCCGACCAATTTCGACATAAAGCTGATCTGAAAGTTGCGACTTTAAATTGGTTCCCCAATATGAAGCAAGCAACTGACGGCTGGCATCGACAGCCGTTACAGGCAGGTCTAGCCAAAGCTCACCCACACTCAAAAGCGTTTTGTCATAACCTAATTTTAATGTCGCCCCGTATTTTAAAAAGTCCGACGCTTGTGATTGAGTGTCTTTGTTAAAAGGTAAAACTGTGTCTGCTACATGTTTGTCCGAACTTAAGCGCACGGCGTATTGAACAGATGCATCAGCCCCAATCGTAATGGGCTTATCTGCAATTTGCAGTGGGGTGTCATGCATTTTCGATTTATAAAATAAAGAGGCTGCCTGAGACCAACTGCCAGTATCTTTTAAGGCATCATTATCAAAATTACGGTTGATGTAGGCATTCTTTAAAGTGAATTTCCATTCATCTTCAGCCTGCTGATTTGGATTTGCAGCGAATGAATTGCCACACATCAATACTAAGGTTGCAAAGGTTAAAGCATGTGGCTTAAAGCGATGTAATAATTCCATAATCCATTTCCAAAATCTATGCGCCAGTCCTAGGCGCATGTATGTTTACTGCTGAGTAAGCGTGTTTTGAGGGTTAAAAGTTGATGGAGTCTGTGCAGCAACAGAGGCTTTAAGATTGACCATAAATATTGCAAGTGCAGCAATCACACCCGGAATCGCAATTGCTAAGAAATTCATTTGGTGAGGAAGCTCAAATGTGAGTAGGGCACCAGTTAAAACTGGACCGATAATCGCGCCAATACGGCCAATTCCAGATGCCCAGCCCATGCCAGTTGAGCGAAGTGCTGTCGGATAGAACTGCGCAACAAATGTGTAGAGTAAGATTTGCGAGCCAATTGTGGCAGCGCCAGCAATGGCAATCAGGCTATATAAAATAAATTGTGGACTATTGATGCCAAGTAAAATTAAAGCTGCTGATCCCACAATAAACATAATGGTAATGACGGGTTTTAAATGGAATCTGTCTGCTAAAGCACCGCCACCAATAGCACCGACCATGCCACCGATGTTAAGTGCAAACAGGAACAACATGCTCGCACCTAGCGAATAGCCCGCTTGCAGCATAAGTTTAGGTAACCAGCTTCCTAAGGCGTACACCATGAGTAAACACATAAAGAATGCAATCCAAAACATAAATGTGCTGAAGGTACGGCCTTGTTGGAAAAGCGCACGGACAGGTGCTTCAGTTGTTGTGCTTTCGTTTAACACCAGTTGTGTATTGGCATTTACCTGAGTTTGAGGTGCAATTTTGCTGACAATACTTTTAGCCTGTTCACTCTGATTAGATTTCACTAAAAATGCGAGAGACTCAGGCAGAAATTTCCAGATCAGCGGGAGTAATAAAAGTGGAATACCTGCAAGTAAAAACATGATTTGCCAGCCCATGTCTTTCACGAGCCATGCACCGAGTAGGGCAGATGTCATGCCACCAATTGCGTAACCACTAAACATGATTGCGACCAATGTACTACGAATTTTTTTAGGCGCATATTCGGTCATGAGTGCGACCACGTTTGGCATCACGCCACCAATACCAAGGCCAGCAATAAAGCGCAAAATTGCAAACTCAGTTGGTCCTTTGGCAAAAGCACCGATAAAGGTAAATCCGCTAAATAAAGTCACACAAATCAGGATGGTTTTTTTACGCCCGAGCTTGTCCGAAAGTGTGCCGAAAATCATGGCACCAAACATCATGCCAAATAGAGCCGCGCTTGCCAGCAAACCTGCTTCTACCGCAGTTAATGACCATTGTTGCATTAATAAAGGGAGTGCTACTCCATAAATGACTAAATCATATCCATCAAAAATAATAATAAGTAAGCACCAGATTAAAACTTTCCAATGAAAAGAAGTAAAACTGGCCTTATCAATTAGCTCATTAATATTAACCTTGCTCGTATCCATTTTTTTCACCTCCAATTTGTGAAGTATCGCGTTATTTTTTAATAAACTATTTTGTTATTGAGTTAGAGTCAAAAACCTAATTGATATATCTTTATGTCTTTAAGGTATTGTGTTTTTATTAATTTAATTATTTGAAAAATATATATTTATTTTTTAAGATTGAAGTGGGTTTTATTATCTGGATTAAATGCTGGTAAATATTGTATGGTGAGAATTTAAATGTTTTTATTGGTGTTTTATTCTTGGTTTTCTTGCTAAGAATCACTGATAAAAATAGAGCTAAATTTATATTATGAATTGAAGTAAAAATATAAATACAAAATGCTAAAGACTATTATTTAATTATTTTAGAAATTGACCTTTGAAAATGAAATTTAATTGATATTAAATAAAAATCGCCAAATCAGGGTTAGCAAATTATTTGCATCCTGATTTGGCGATTGAGGCTTTATTTTGGTTGGAGTGTTTAGATAAAAAACTTAATTTGTGGCTGGAGTTGATCGTGGTGTGAGAATGAAATGGGCGATTACACCAATACAGATACCCCAAAAAACCGAGCTTAATCCAAGAAAATGCATGCCTGATGCTGTTGCTAAAAAGGTAATAAGTGCAGCATCACGTTGACTATCATTTCTCATGGCGACAGAAATATTTGTGGCAATGGCTCCAAGCAAAGCTAAACCTGCCAGTGCTGCAACCAACTCTTTAGGAAGTAAGCTAAATAGCATGACAATACTGCCAGCAAATAAGCCTCCTAAAATATAAAAAATTCCATTAGCGATACCCGCAATATATCGTTTTTCTTTAAGTTCATGTGCATCTTTGCCCATACATAAAGCAGCAGTAATTGAGGCAAGCACAATGGTAATACCACCTACGCAAGCAACAACTAAAGAGGCAATACTGGTAACGCTAATAATCGGTTTGGCGGGTGTGTCGTAACCACTGAGTTTCATAATTGCCATGCCCGGTAAAAATTGACCAGTTAAGCTGACTAAAATGAGAGGAACAGCGAGGTTCAGTGTTGAGTTCCATGTCCACTCTGGGCTAATCCACTGCGGGATAGCCAAACTAAAACTCACATCAACCGGATTCATTTTGCCTAAAATGAGGCTTAATAAAACTCCGGCAGCTAATACCCAAATCATGGTATAGCGCGGCATTAAACGTTTGGCAATTAAAAAGACAATGAGCATGCTAAAGACAATAAAGGGCATGCTATCAGATGCGGTAAATAGACCAATACCAAATTGAAAAAGAATACCTGCCATCATGCCGGCAGCGACATCTTGCGGAATCCATTTAAGTAATTTGTCGAAGTAACCAGTAATGCCAATTAAAAAAATAACAACGGCAGAAGTAATATAAGCAGCTACCGCTTCATTCAATGAGATATGTGGAAATAGCGTCACTAACAGGGCAGTACCCGGTGCAGACCATGCGGTAATGACAGGAGTTTTATATTTAATTGAAAGATAAATACCTGAAACGGCGGCACCAATTGAAATTCCCCAAATCCATGACACCATCATATCGGTAGAAACATGGGCACGCTGAGCAGCTTGAAAGAAAATAATCAGTGGGCCTGAGTAAGAAATTAAAACTGCAAGAAAGCCAGCAACAGTGGCTGATATGGACCAGTCATTTTTTAATGTCTTTAACAGAGTTGCCATGTGTGATTGCCTCCATGCAAATCATGTTATTTACCCAATCATATAAAAAGATCAGGGTTAACCCTGATCTCCACCTCCGACCGAAATAACCGATCCAGTCATATACGATGCTTCGTCTGATGCAAGAAATAAAATTGCATTCACTTGTTCTTGAATTGTGCCATAACGGCCCATAAATGTTCGATCTATTGTTTGATCAACCACTTGCTGCATCCAGTCTTTCTCATTTTGACTTAATGGGTTGGCATTACGCGGTACTTTGCGAGGCGGTGCTTCGGTTCCACCAGTCGCAACTGCATTGACTCGGATCCCGTCTTTAGCATGTTCAAAAGCAAGCGATGCTGTTAGGGCATTTACACCACCTTTAGATGCTGAGTAGGGAATACGATTAATGCCACGGGTTGCAATGGAAGATACATTTACAATAACACCCGATTGTTGCTTAATCATGGCGGGCAACACAGCGCGGCAGCACCATAAAGTTGGAAACAATGAGCGATTCACTTCCTTAACGATCTCTTCTTCGGAAAACTCTTCAAAAGGTTTCATCCAGATCGCGCCACCTACATTATTAATAAGGATATCTACCCGACCATAGTGTTCAATGGCTTTTGCAACAACCGCTTGTGCGCCTGCATAGGTTTCAAGGTCGGCATTAATCGTGACAGCATCGCCACCTGCACTCTGAATTTCTTTGAGAACTTCTTCAACATATTCAGAGCGGTCAGCCATGACGACTTGTCCGCCTTCAGCCGCGACTTGCAAGGCCACGCCACGACCAATACCTTGGGCACTACCCGTAACAATCACAACTTTATCGGTAAATCTTTGACGGTTTGACATAGATAACTTCTCCACCTTGAATTAGTTTGCAGAGAATTTTTCAAACAAGAAACTAGCAGGTTTGATATTTTTAGTTTCTAACCAGCCACGTACAGCTTCTACCATTGGAACTGGACCACATAGATAAACATCGACATCGCCACTGTTTAACCATGCACTTTCAATATGACCAGTTACATAGCCTTTGCGTTCATGGTTACTCTCAGGGCTTGCAACTACAGTTCGATATTCGAACCACGGGAATTTCGCCTGTAATTCATTGAGTTTTTCTAGGGCAACCAAATCAAAGTCATTGGTTACGCCAAAGACTAAACGAACAGGCTGTTCTGAACCTTTTTCTTCAAGCACTTGTAACATCGACATAAATGGAGCAATGCCAGTACCGCCTGCCAGCATAAGCACAGGACGCGCTACATTACGTAAATAGAAGCTACCGAACGGACCGGTAAATGTCATTTTGTCACCAGCTTGAGCATTCTTACTCAAGAATTCACTCATTTTGCCATTCGGTACGTTACGTACTACAAAGCCAGTTAAACGATTACCCGGTTTTGAGCTAAATGAATATGAACGGGTTTCACCAGTTTCTGGAATTGCAACATTCACATACTGACCTGCAAGGAAATGAATATCCGGTTGACCTTCATCAAGTTGAATATCAAACGTGATGGTTGAATCTGATAAGTTTTCAACGCGGGCTAATGTACCTTGGAAGCTATGAATTTCTGTTTTACAGACATCTGACGATGCTTGAATCTGAAATACCGCGTCTGAAGTTGGGCGGCATTGGCAAGCAAGAATATAACCTTGCTCGGCTTCTTCTGGTGTTAATGCATCTTCAATATAGGTTTCTTCTGGCATGTCATAATGACCTGACTCGCAAAATGCGCGGCAAGTTCCACATGCACCATCACGGCAATCCAAAGGAATATTAATTTTTTGGCGATAGGCTGCGTCAGATAAGGTTTCGCCTTGAGCTACGTTAATGAAACGTGTAACACCATCTTCAAATTGAAGTGCAATATTGTGGTTTGACATGGCATGTATCCTACAAAATATTTGAAACTTTCACCCTCAGCCAACAGTCCGTTTAACTGAGGTGGTATGTCTTAAAGGTGGTAAATATCAATGACTTGATTGATGTAGTCATTTTTCAAAACGACATATTTGCTCAAGATTTTTGGTTGATCACCTGAAAAATCGATCACATAACGTGACATACCGAAATAGCTGTAATTTGTCTTGTAACGGAAACTCAAGGTATTCCAGTTAAAGCGAACAGTGACTTTGTCTCCGTCGCGCTCGACGACTTCAATGTTGGCAATATTGTGGCTTGTGCGTGTGTCCGGCATGGTTGCAGATGAGCGTTCGGTTTTAATACGGAACACACGATCTTCTAAACCTTGGCGGTCTGGATAATAAATGAGTGAAATTTCAGATTGCGGGTCTTCAGTTAATTTATCGTCATCATCCCAAGCTGGCATCCAGAAAGAAGCTTCCTGTTCGTAGCATGCAAGCCAGTCATCCCATTGTTCATCATCTAAAAAGCGAGCTTCACGATAGAGAAACTGAGCAATATTTTCTAAAGTTGCTTTGTCTTGAGCACTCATGCTGTTTCTCCCTGATCAGCAATTTCTTTCTCTGATGCAATCGCGTGTTTCATGGTTTCTAACCAATATTGATGTTGGGCAAGATAAAGACCCTCATCTTCAGTTTTGATACCACTTAACATTGGTTTTAAACCAATTTCATTTGCTGCATCGTCTGGTCCATAAATCCAGTGTTTTGAACCACGGCACATGTCATTCCACTCAAGTGCAATACCTGCGTAGCCTGCCTGACAAGCGCGGAATTCCTCTAAATCGTCTGGTGTTGCCATACCTGAGGCATTAAAGAAATCTTCATATTGACGGATACGGCGGGTACGAGCTTCTGGTGCTTCACCTTTAGGTGCAATACAGTAAATAGTGACTTCAGTTCTATTGACTGAAAGTGGGCGAAGTACACGAATCTGTGAACCGAACTGATCCATCAAATAAACGTTTGGATAGAGGCATAGGTTACGTGAACGTTCAATCATCCACTTCGACATCGCTTCGCCGTATTTTTCGGCGTATTCTTCTGCTTTCGGGAAGTTCGGACGGTCTTCTGGGTTTGCCCATTGTGTCCAAAGCAACATGTGACCATTTTCAAAGCCATAAGAGCCACCGCCTTGTTTACCCCAAGAACCAGCGCTCATCGCACGAATATTATCGGCAGCTTGAGTTTCTTTACGGTGTTGAGTCGTTGCTGCATAGTTCCAATGAACAGCAGAAACGTGGTAACCATCGGCACCATTTTCAGCGGTGAGTTTCCAGTTGCCTTCGTAAGTGTAGGTCGATGAACCACGTAAAACTTCCAGACCATGTTCAGATTGATCAACAATCATGTCGATGATTTTGGTGGTTTCACCCAAGAATTCTTCAAGTGAAGGAACATCCGGATTTAAGCTGCCAAACAAAAAGCCTTTATAGTTCTCAAAGCGAGCAACTTTTTTAAGGTCGTGTGAGCCATCTTGGTTAAAACAGTCAGAGTAGCCTGCTTCACTTGGATCTTTAACTTTAAGTAATTTACCTGAGTTATTAAACGTCCAACCATGGAAAGGGCAGGTATACGTTGCTTTGTTACCACGCTTGTGACGGCAAAGTTGTGCTCCGCGGTGTGAACACGCATTGATCATGGCATTCAATTCGCCGTTACGGTTGCGGGCAATAATGACCGGCTGACGACCAATGTGAGTGGTGTAGTAGTCATTATTATTTGGAATTTGGCTTTCGTGTGCTAAGTAAACCCAATTACCTTCGAAGATGTATTTCATTTCAAGGTCAAATAGGGCGTCGTCAGTAAACACTGAGCGATGAAGTTTAAATTCACCTGTATCGATATTATCTACAAGTAATTCATCAATACGGTCAAGATGGCTAGTATTGATTACAGGAATACGTGGCATGTCCGTTCTCCGACTTTCCAAAAGTGTGGAAGTCACCAAGGCCTTAGCTACGATCTAAAAGGTCTTGATATCCTAATATTGTCAATGAAGCGCATGAGCGCGCTGGGTGTTTAACCGTGAATTGATGAAGATGAATCACTTAAATATTGGCAACAAGGCTTTTCACAAAGCAATTCATCACTTCATCGGTTTGTTGCTTGTATATACCTTAAAAGAATGGTTAAACTGTGTCTAAGACTGAATTTGCATTTTTTTATATCTTAAAGGTATGGAAGCCTTATGGAACTAAGACATTTACGATATTTCGTGGCTGTTGTTGAAGAGCAGAGCTTCACAAAGGCAGCCGAAAAACTATTTATTGCTCAACCACCTTTGAGTCGGCAGATCCAAAATCTGGAAAGTGAGCTTGGAATTCAATTATTTGAGCGTGGAAGCCGCCCTTTACAGACAACCCCAGCCGGACATTTCTTTTATCAGCACGCCCTTAAACTTTTGTCGAATGCTGAAGAAATAAAAAGTATGACCAAGCGGATTGGTCTGATCGAAAGAAGCGTAACGATTGGCTTTGTTGGGTCTTTGCTCTATGGTTTACTGCCGCGAATCATCTATTTATTTCGGCAACAGCAACCGCATTTGAATATTCAACTGATGGAGTTAAGTACGACTGAGCAACTACAGGCATTAAAAGAAGGCCGTATTGATGTCGGATTTGGACGTTTAAGAATTAGTGACCCGGCCGTGAGACGTATTTTGTTGCGTAAAGAGCGATTGGTGGTTGCTGCTCATACGAGTCATCCGATTGCACAGCGTACAGAAGGGGTATATCTGGCAGATCTCATTGATGAAAAGATGTTTATGTATCCCACTTCGCCGAAACCCAATTTTTCAACCCAGCTTTTGAATATTTTTGCCGAGCATAGTTTGGTTCCAAAAAATATGCATGAGATACGGGAAATTCAGTTGGCTTTGGGCTTGGTCGCAGCGGGAGAAGGTTTATGTATTATTCCTGCCAGTGCCGATACTATTCGCTTTCCTCATTTAAATTACATTCCAATTCTCGACAATGGGGCAGTCAGTCCGATTTTTATTACTGCACGCGCAATGGACAGAAGTGAGGACTTACAACTCTTATTTGATTGTATTTATCAGGTCTACGATTTAGAAGGGATACCTTATCAACGGACTGTTTTTACACTCGATCAGAACCCGATAGATGATTCAAACGGCATAGATTTTTAAATAAGACGAATGCATAGCCTCAAAGTTTGAAGCTATGCATTATGTAACTTCTTACTGCACTTGAGCTGGAAAACCATCTTCGTCTAGCGCTTCGGTAATTTTATCGACGCTTTCACTGCTTTCAACAGTTACGATTTTTGTCGCTAAATCTACGTCTACTTTTGCATTTGGGTCGACATCTTGAATCGTTGCTGTCACACCACGAGCACAGCCGCCACAAGTCATATTTTCAATAAGTAGTTTCATATTCATACTCCATCAAGAACGAGATATTTGTTTGGATAACCTTAAGTCTAAACCTTGTCATGATTGTAAGGTCAAGACCAATTTTTTAAAAAATATGCTTGACCTTCCCATGATGGGAATCTGTATGCTCAATACAGAATATTAAATTTTGCAGATTTGCAGAGGTGTTTGATGGACTCAAAAAACACAAAATTGCCAGCATATAGTGAAACACTACCAATCGAAGGGATGACCTGTGCCTCCTGTGTAGGTCGTGTCGAAAAAGCACTTAAGAAAGTTGAAAATGTAGAAATTGCCAACGTTAATTTGGCAACAGAGAAAGCCGTTGTTTATTCAAATCAACCGATTCAGCGTGAAGCACTTGTCAAAGCAGTTGAACGAGCAGGTTATGATGTTCCAAAAGCGGCACCAGTGGAGCTGTCTATTGAGGGTATGACCTGCGCATCTTGTGTTGCACGAGTTGAAAAAGCCCTTAAAAAAGTAAACGGCGTTCAAGATGCGACGGTTAACTTAGCTACAGAGCAGGCTTGGGTTCAGGCAGATGCATCAGTCAATGTTGAAGACCTGATTCGTGCTGTTAAAAAAGCGGGTTACGACGCCAAAGCAGCTGAAAAAAATCAAAATGAGCAGCTCGATAAAAAAGCTTCAGAGTTAGATCAGCTTAAAAAAGATTTGATCATCTCGATTGTTTTGGCCTTACCTGTGTTTATTTTGGAAATGGGTTCACATCTAATTCCAGCTTTTCACATGTGGGTCATGCACACGATTGGTCAATACAATAGCTGGCTTTTACAGTTTGTTTTAACAACCTTAGTACTCATTTTTCCTGGTCGCCGTTTTTACCAAAAAGGTATTCCAGCCTTATTGCGTTTAGCGCCAGATATGAATTCGCTAGTGGCAGTTGGAACCTTGGCTGCCTACAGTTTCTCAGTCGTGGCAACCTTTATGCCGCATGTGTTACCACAAGGTACGGTCAATGTTTACTTTGAAGCGGCTGCCGTGATTGTCAGTCTAATTTTGCTCGGGCGATATTTTGAAGCAAAAGCCAAAGGACGTACTTCGCAAGCTATTCAGCATTTGGTTGGTATGCAACCGAAGACTGCTCGCATTCAGCGTGATGGTCAAGTGGTGGAAGTTGCAGTTGCCGAAGTGGTCAGTGGAAGTATTGTAGAAATTCGTCCCGGTGAACGTGTGCCTGTCGATGGTGAAGTAGTTGAAGGGCATAGCTACATTGATGAATCTATGATTACGGGTGAGCCTGTTCCCGTTGAAAAAATAGTAGGGCAGCAAGTGGTTGGTGGTACGGTCAACCAGAACGGTACTTTAAACATTCGGGCGACCGCGGTTGGTGCTTCGTCTGTGCTTTCACAAATTATTCGCATGGTTGAGCAAGCCCAAGGTTCTAAACTTCCGATTCAGGGTTTGGTCGATAAAGTCACCATGTGGTTTGTGCCAGCGGTGATGCTCATTGCTGCAATTACTTTCTTGGTCTGGTTTATCTTTGGGCCAGAACCTGCCTTAACTTTTGGTTTGGTCAACGCCGTTGCAGTACTAATTATTGCGTGTCCTTGTGCGATGGGACTGGCAACACCAACTTCTATTATGGTCGGTACTGGACGTGGTGCTGAGCTAGGGATTCTGTTCCGTAAAGGTGAAGCTTTGCAGCTTTTGCAAGAAGCGCAAGTTGTTGCAGTCGATAAAACGGGAACACTCACCGAAGGCAAACCAACACTGACAGACTTTAATGTGCAACAAGGTTTTGATCGTAAACAAGTGCTGACGTTGGTTGCCTCTGTTGAAGCTAAATCTGAGCACCCGATTGCACTCGCTATTGTTCAAGCCGCACAAGCTGAGGGTCTAAACTTATTACCCGTAACAGCATTTAACTCGATTACCGGTTCAGGTATTGAAGCTGAAGTAGCGGGTCAAAAAGTACAAATTGGTGCAGACCGTTATATGCATCAACTTGGTTTAGATACCAACTCATTCCAAGCAATTGCTGCTCAACTGGGTGAAGAGGGTAAAACACCACTTTATGTTGCTATCGACCGGCAACTAGCTGCAATTATTGCCGTTGCAGACCCAATTAAAGAAACAACCTATGCTGCGATTGAGGCCTTACATCAATTAGGTCTAAAAGTTGCCATGATTACAGGGGATAACCGTCATACAGCGCAAGCGATTGCGAAAAAACTTAATATTGATGAAGTTGTGGCAGAGGTTTTACCCGAAGGCAAAGTAGACACCGTTCGTCAACTGCAAAAGCAGTATGGTCGATTGGCTTTTGTGGGCGATGGCATTAATGATGCACCAGCCTTGGCGCAAGCAGATGTTGGCTTAGCCATTGGTACCGGAACAGATGTTGCCATTGAAGCTGCCGATGTTGTGCTTATGTCGGGTAGTTTAAAAGGTGTGCCGAACGCAATTGCTTTAAGTAAAGCCACCATGCGAAACATACGTCAAAACCTGTTCTGGGCATTTGTATATAACGTTGCACTTATTCCAATTGCGGCAGGCGCATTATACCCAGCATTTGGCGTATTACTATCGCCAATGTTTGCAGCAGGAGCGATGGCACTTTCTTCAGTCTTTGTTTTAGGCAATGCATTACGCTTAAAACGTTTTCATGCGCCAGTACAGTAAGCGTGCTGAAAATCAACTTTTGGTTTAAGATCATGACAGCAGGTCTTAAACTAAATTTAATATTTGAGGTGTGAGATGAATATCGGTCAGGCATCCAAACAGTCTGGTATTTCAGCAAAAATGATTCGTTACTATGAAGAAATCGGTTTACTTGAAGCCGCTCAGCGCTCAGCTTCGGGCTATCGTATTTACTCAGAAACCGATCTGAAGACTTTAAATTTCTTAAAACATGCCAGAGAGTTGGGTTTTTCATCCGAACAAATGAAAGAGCTGATTTCGCTTTGGAAAAATACCGATCGGCATAGTGCAGAGGTGAAAGCCTTAACTGTAAAACATATTGCTGAATTAAAACAGAAAATTGCGCATTTACAAGAAATGGTTAATATCTTGCAGGCATCAGCCGATGATTGCTGTGGTAACCAACAAGCTTCTTGTGCCATTTTAGATCACATTGAAAAAGGTGTGGGCGTAAGCTAAATCTCATTAAAATAAAAAAGGAAAAATCATGGCTTATACAGCTTCTTGTCTTTGTAATGGTTTTCAACTGTGCATTAATGCCGAATTAGAACCCATCATGGTTTGTCATTGTACGCAATGCCAAAAGGCACAAGGTGCTGCTTTTGCTGCCATTACGCAAGTACAGAAAAGTGATTTGAATATTGTGCAGGGAGAAAACCTGTTACAGGCTTATTTTGCATCTCCCAATAAAAAGAGAGTGTTCTGTAAAACTTGTGGTTCACCTATCTGGAGTGAACGTTTAGATAAACCCGACGTGGTGCGTTTAAGGGTGGGGCTCATTAATGAAGAAATATCTACCCAAGTTAGCTCTCATGCTTTTGTCACTTCAAAAGTGAAGTGGTATCCAATTTGCGATGATGCTTATCAATATCAAAATGGAGTAGAAAATCCTTAAATATTAAGGTTAGATCGTATTTTATTCATTTGTAAAAAAACGTGAACAAGACTAGCCATGAATAAATAATGTGCTATAACTGTACTTAAGGTAATCGTAATATCTCCTCGATCCACAGGGAAACTTGGGACAGGGCAAAAGATACGATAAGACCTTACATATAGCTAGCAAAGAGCATGTAAGAGATGGATAGACACAAATCTTAGATTGCTCACCGTTGCAGAAAAGCCCGTGAAACGGGCTTTTTTAATGTCTGTACTTTTAAGTAAGAATATTATTGAAGCATCTTAGTTGAAAACTGCAGTAATACGATGCTAACGAACATAGAGGGGTGATCTTTGATAAGAATAAGCTATGCCTAATAACGAAAATAAAATCACAGTGACTGTTACAGTTTGAGATTGAAAGAAAAATATGAATATCATTGCCGATAGGGCAACATAGATCAGAAGTAAATTGTTAAGCATATAAAAGTTTAAATAAGGTCTAATTTCATCTCATACCATTTTTCACCGCCATGATCCGAGTCTGAAACCTGCATGTACTCAAAACCAAATTTTTGATACAGCTTGATATACTGTTCCTTACACATTAAATAAATTGCCTGCTTTTCTAATTGTTTTGCTTTAAGAATGAATTCATTCATTAAGACTGATGAGTAGCCTTGCCCTTGATATGTGGGATCAACCACGACAGACATAATGACCATATTGAGTGCATCATCTACATGACCAATTAATTCCTTAAAATTTTCATCTGACATCACCACATTTTGGGCACAACCACTGTTAATAAAACCAATAATCTTATTTTTAACTTCAAGTACAAGAAAACCTTGAGGATATTGTTCAGCTCTAATTTTAATTTTTTCTTTGGTTGCAGCTTCATCTTTTGCATAAGAAGCACTTTCAATCTCATAACAACGTTCAATATCCTGTGGTTTAACCTGTCTTATTACGAAATCCATGAATTTTCTCTTGGAAAATAAAAAGGCATATTAAATGAATTTTTAAGTGTATATACTGCATTTTTATCACTATAAAAATGAATTTTATGCATGGCTTACCGCATGGTTTTGACCTTAACCTGCTTCTTGTATTTAACGCCTTATACCAACATAAAAATGTTGCCAAAGCAGCAGAAACTTTATTTATTAGTCCTTCGGCTTTTAGCCATGCATTAAATAGATTAAGAGATACTTTGCAAGACCCATTGTTTGTACGCATGAATGGGGAAATGAAACCAACAAAAAAATCGGAAGAGATTGCCCCCTCGATTTCTAACTGCTTAAGCACACTCTCACAAAATTTATTTAAAAATAGTGATTTTGATTATGCAACCAGCGATTATGAATTTGTGATTGCTGCAACGGAATATACAGCTTTTAGTGTCATGCCTTTGTTGGTTAAACATTTGAGAACAATTGCACCTAATATCAAAATAAAAATTATTTCTGAAAATAAGCAGTGTTCAATTGATGAGTTAATGCTTGGAAAAATTGATTTTGTGATTGGCTATTCCGAACTGAGTGAGGGAAGTCCAAATCATCTAGAAGTGTTTCAGTGTTTTGCAGATAGGTATGTGGTGATTGCCCCTAAAAATATATACCAAAGCATGAATCTAGAATCGTTTATATCAGCCCAGCATATTCGGGTCAGTTCGTGGAATGAGCATTATGGCGTGATCGATCAATCCTTAAAAAAAATGGGCATCCGCCGTCAAATTTGTGTTGAAGTACCTCACGTCATGCTTGCCCCTTATATGATGCAATCTGCTGAATTAATTGTGACTTTACCTTTAAAAGCTGTTGATGCAATTAAGAAAAATCATGAAATTGATATATTTGAGTTGCCTTTTTCTGTTCCTGAGTATCAAGTGAATGTGTATAGTGTTGAAAAAAGTAAATTAAAAGCCTGTCAGAACTGGTTGGTGGATGAAATTTTGTCATTGTTTTAATTAAAGTATAAAAGCCCTTTGACTTATCTTTTCGTCAAACTCTTCTCCTCCTTTATGAGACTTCTTAGATTTTTACTTTATAAAATAAAACTCTGAAGAAATAATAAAATATTTTAAACATACAGACTATTCTGTATTGCAATTTAATTTATTTATAGGTACATTTAATTAACGGTTTAAAGTTCAAATTTAATAATGAACTCATGATCGTTGTGGGAGATCTAAGAGCCTGCATTCTTCCCCAAGATGCGGGTTTTTTTTATGCCTAAAGAAAAGTTATTATTAACCTCTATTAAATAAAAATACAAAACGATAAATTTTTTAATGCCTTAAGTCATTAAGTTTTTTAGAAATTTTCCTACCATATATAGCCTGACTATAAATCAGCTATACAAACTTCCTTATGCGTTACGCAACTATGCGCGATAGGCTTGACACGCTTGAGCACAAGCTAAACAAGCTTTAGTACAAATTTGGCAGTGTTCATGTTCATGTTTGCTGCATTCTGCTGCACAAAGTTGACAGGCATTGGCACACAATTGCATTGCCGATTCAGCCAGCTCAGAATGTCTTAATTCCAAAGAAGTACATAACTGACAGGTTTCCACACAAGTCAGACAGTGTTTAATACATTCACGCATCATATGTTCTTCTTGTAAACAGGCGGCTGCACAGGTTTTACAAGCAATCATACATTCTATACAGGCTTGAATTGAGGAAGAGGCTTGGCAAAATAATGAACTATGTGATTCTTGATTGGTTTGCATACGAATTCTCCTATTCCAAGAGTTTTTATTTAAAAATGGAATATCGTTATGTTTTTCTATTTTATAGATCATTTTTCAAACAATGGGCATTTGAGATGAAAGGGGTACAAATACCCACTACATAATTAACCTCGTAGTAGAATGTTACATCCAGTTTTTAGCTTAAAAGCGCTTATTTCTTGATGATAAAAAGTGTCAATAAAATTTAAGGATTGTGTTAAATTTAATTGCATATAATACTTTTGGCTAATTTCTTATTGTGTGAATATTAGGCAAATTAGGAATGTGAACTTTGAAGGACACGAAATGGAAAACGTTAATCAATACGCTCACGGAGCTGAGCATGAAGTCCACATCCATTGCAAACGATCATTAAGCACATTAATACTGAGTATGTTCGTATTAATTACAACTGGTCGTTAAAAGAAAAAGCACCCGAGGGTGCTTTTTCTATATTTGAATCTAACATCGGGTTGAATGAAAGAGTTCATGAAGACCCTACAAACCCACGACGCTTTTTGTAGGCTTGGCGGTCATAAGAAGGAATATTGGATTTTTGCAAATCAATAGCTAACTGTTTTTTACGTTGAAACTGCACTTCACTTAAAAGCGCAGCATAGATTTTGGGACGATCAGTTTTAAACTTGTCTACATCCAATGGAATCTTATCTTCATTCTTGACAATGTACAGCACAGAACCATTGCCATTCGTTTCATAAACCGTCCAACCCAGCCGCACAGCATAGAGGCCAGTTTTTAGATTCTTTCCTAAGTAAGATTTAAAACCATCTGGATGAGGGCGAACATAAGCATTCATCATGCATCCTCCATCATTTGATTTATTTGATGAAAGCGACAATCAATGAATTGATGGGGAATTAGACATCATATTCAGTAAAATCACGATTTCTAATTGTTTATATATTGTTCAATTTTAAAATTTCAAGTGAGGCAAAAAGCTGCTATTACTCAATTATGTAAGTTCAAAATATTAAAAAAACAGCAGATTTTTTGAGTAAAAAATTCTCAAGTTAATGTCGTAGAGGCTTGTAATAATAGCTCATTATTCTCTATTTGTGTGATCGATTTTGCACATTTAAAATTATTTAAATCGTAAGTGAATTTACAGTCGGTTTGAGTTAATTATTTGTTTTAACATTAATTAATTTAATTTTAATATTTCTTGTTACAACCATTTTGTCGACAATAGATGCTCATTTTTGACATATTTCGCCTAGCATAATTAAAGAGTTCGTTGCCTATGGTATCATTTCTGTTTATTGGACTAGTGGTCACCATTTTGTTGACTCCAGGCCCCACAAACACATTGTTAGCCTCGGCTGGAATACAGGCAGGGGTGAAGCAGTCTCTTAAACTTATTCCTGCTGAAGTGATGGGTTATCTCATTGCAATTACTTCATGGGGTGTTTTGCTTGAGTCAGTTTCACATTTAATCCCTTGGCTTCCTGCCTTATTAAAGTTAATAAGTGCAACTTTCATTCTCTACCTTGCATTTAAACTTTGGGTAACATCAACAAATGACATCAAATTAGACAACCCACTTATTACGCCTAAGGCTTTATTTGTCGCAACACTTTTGAATCCTAAAGCTTTACTCTTTGCTTCTGCTATTTTTCCACATGCAGCATGGGAAGTGCTTCACGTATATTTTATTCATATTGCTATTTTTTTATCATTAATTACACCCATTGCATTTTTATGGATTGCTTTTGGAACCGTATTAATTTCAAACAAAGTAACTTGGTTAAACCAACGTAATTTACAACGTACGGCTGCATTTATTTTAACTTTTTTTGCTATGCCAATCGGCTATTCAGCGATTAGCTCATTTTAGATTTAACCCATTATTAGTATTAAAAATTTTAATTTTTAGGAGATTTTTATGAAAAGATTAAAAGTAATTATTAAGGACCAGTTTAACCAAGAAACGATTGCTTTGGCAAAAGTTAGACCCATGAATGACCACGCCCTTGAGCTTCATAAAAGCGTTGAACATATTGAAATTGATGATGATATTATTTTACCCAATATGGATTTACTCTATGAAAATCCTAAAGACGGAAAAATTTATCAATTGATTGGACCATTCAACGAGGAATAGCCTTTAAAGCATGTTTGAAAATGACCAAAATTAGAATGTGTGTAGGATGATCTTAATCGAAGGATTTTTAGTTAAGAAGTGCTGAAAATAAAGTCAAACTAACGTAATAGACACAATTAAAATATTGAAGATCCCAAATAGTTGTGGGACCATGCTTTTTGTAAAAGTGTGACCTAATCCACACTTTTGCATTTCAGGACTAAGTGGTTTTCACTAAGCCCATTCCTTCAATGAGAAGTAGGAATGGGCTTTTTTTATTCTTTAAATGTTTCATCTAAAGCTTGTTGAACTGCTTCAATGCGTGATTTACAAGCTTTATAGGCAGTGATCGATTCTTCAACAATTTTCATTAAATTATCAATATCTGGGCTTTCTTGAGATTCAAGTAATTCGGCATTTTTCTTCAAAATGTCATGGCCATCCTTAAACGTTAACTCTTTATTCTTCATTTGGAATTACCTGTGTAATGTTGGCTTCAATCACACCATCTTGCATTTCAATGGCAATGGCTGGGTTTGAAATTTGATGTATAGAACGAATTGCTTTTCCTTCTGATCTAACAATTGCATAGCCCTTGGTTTGAACCTGTTTCGGGTTTTGCAAAAGGACTTCTTTCATTAATGATTCGATTTGGGCTAATGAAAATTTAACTTGTTGCTGTGAACTAAACTGAATGCGTTCTTTCATCTGGTCAAGAAGGTGATGTCCCGAGTTAAGTTGACTTTGTGCTGAAGATTTAATGTGGTGAAGCAGTTGGTCATTCTTGCTTTGATAGGTGGTGATTTGATGCTGTGATAGAAGTTTAATGGTTTGTAGGCTATCTACTGCTTCTTGTACGCGTTCAATAATATGGTTACGAATACCAGCAATCACTTTACTTGGCGTGTCGAATGAACGATGGGCAATTTCATCAAGAATGGTACGGTCTTTTTCATGACCAATGCCGACCCAAATGGGTACAGAGCGTTTGCAGAGCAGAGCTGCAAGTTCATAATCATTCAAATACGCTAAATCATTCACCGATCCACCGCCACGAATAATTACAATCAAGTCCGGCGGAAATGTAAATGTGCTGGCCCATTGCCGTAAACCTGTACCTAAAGACTCGGTTAAGCTGGTTGCGGCTGTATTTCCTTGAAAAGTAGCGGTCTGATACACAAAATGGCAAACACCATTTCTTTCTAGCGCATCGGCATCTTTTTTAAAGTCACCTAAGCCCGCAGCATTTTGAGGTGCAATCACTAAAACATTTTGAATATCAAAAGGAGTAGGGAGTAGTTTATTCTTATGAATTAAACCTTCTTGAGTGAGTCGTTCAATAATTTGCTGATAACGTTTAGCAATTTCACCTAAGGTAAAACTTGAGTCAATTTCTTCAATATTGACTGAAAATCCATATTGAGGATCGAAACGTGCGCGAATTTTTATGAGAACATTTAAGTCACTTGAAATCTCAATACCAGTTTCACGCTCAAACTTTAAAACAATTTTACTTGCCGAAAATTTCCAGATCGTGGCTTTACAACTGGCAATCACCTTATCGGTATCTGCATCTTTTTCTGCAAGCTCTAAATAGTAGTGACCGCCTTTAATATTTAAATTTCGAATCTCTGCTTTTACCCAAACTGGTTCATCAAAAGCCAAACGTATGACTTCCTGAACTGTGCCGAGATATTCACTAAGGGAAAACTGAGGTTCAGACATACGAACTAAACATTAGAGGACCAACTTAGATAGTATAAAAGCCATCCAACCAAGGCAATTGCTGTCTGTGAATTTAGGGTTCTGTTTAAAATAAATACAACAATTCAAAAGATTAAATTTAAATTTAGTTTGTTCATCACTAGTTAATTCAAAATATAAAATTAATTAAAAAAGATAAAACTGATGAATTACAACAGATTAAAAAATAAAGTTTGCTTTATAAAATATATAAGCGTATAAAGCTTACTTCCAATTGCGGGGTGGAGCAGTCTGGTAGCTCGTCGGGCTCATAACCCGAAGGTCGTTGGTTCAAATCCGACCCCCGCAACCAAAATATTATGCTCTGTGATGTACCACTTTTCATAATGCAAAAATTATGAAAAGCATTAGCTTATAAATAACCCTATATCAAGCTAAATATTAAATTCTAGACTGACTGTCCATACCTTAAATCTAGCGTTCTAATTAAATACCGTTAAATCACATGAGCTCAGTGATGAGTGAATGATTGTGAATATAGTAAATGAGTGGCAAATTGCCACAGCCGTAAATGGCAATGAAATTAATGTGAGAGTGGTTCCTCACGTACGTAAGCAAAACTCTCAAGATGGTTATCGTTGGGTCGAAGTTGGTAAGAAAATTCAACTTCAAACTGGTGAAGAAATCGAGTTGAACCAAGATGGTAAAAGCTTTTATGCTGCATTTAACCAGCTTTATCGTTTAACTACATATTGCTAATAAAATGTTTAGCTCTCAAGCTAAAAACCTATCTCTTTTAATGGAGATAGGTTTTTTTTATATCTATACGATTTATAAATAATTAAAGTTATAAAAAAGAGAAATATATAAAATCGATAGAATTATTCTTTTAATTATATTTATAACTAAATTAACCTGCTCGCCAGAATTGACGGCCCATGACTTTAAAGTTCTTTCCGTTTTCTTCGGTTACACGTCGGTCTCTAAACTTTTCATTTAAACTGTGCAAAATTAAAGAGCCATCTGCTTCTTTAAAAATTTGCTTAATCATTCCTTCCCCAGCAAAGTAAACCGCATAAATCTCGCCATCAATCACTTCAGTCTGAGAGATATCAATGCCGACTAAATCTCCATCTTTAATGTAATCGGTCATGCTATCGCCTTTAGCTTTAATAATACGCATGCACTCTTGAGCAACCCGTTTTTCTTTAAAAAATGAGGCTGGAAAAGGAATTTTTCCATTAATTGCATCGAAGTGAAACTCGATAGATTCACCCGTACCACAAGAAAAGCTAGCTTCTACAACTTCAATCCAGACATATTGATCGGTAGATTCAGCACTCACAACAGTAGGGCTAAATACATCACTTTCTCTAAAAGAATCTTCAGTATTTCCAGTGGTTAGCCAATAACCATCTACACCCAAAAATTGGGCAATTAATGGAAGAAACGCTGATTTCAAATTTTTCCCTGACTCTAAAGCTTGATAGGCAGGCTGAGACATCTTGACTGCTTCTGCTACTTCAGCCTGAGTTTTTTTCGCTTTAAGCCTAGAATCTTTTAAACGGTCTTTAAGAGCCATAATGGTCACACCAGCAAACTTATAACAAATATATAACTTAAGTTATATCGAGTAAAATAACTATAGTTATTGACTAATAACAACTATAGTTATAGTATCAGTTATATCTTAAGATGAATAGATAAAGTTTAAATTGTATTTGAACCACTATTTATAGTTTTATCAACATGTTGAGATGAAAGCTAAATTTATTTTGTTTTTATAGGAGGCAAAATAAAAGGGCGATAGCTCAATTATGATGTGCAGATAGGCTATCAAAACAAAAATTGGAATAAAAAAAGCCCGATTCCGTGGATCAGGCTTAATGTTCGTCGATAAAGGGTACCAAGAACATGAAGAATTTAACAAAGATTGTGAGTCGTAACAAAAGTTTCCGATATACGGCAAAGCTTTATTTTGAACTTTTTGGTCAAAAAATTAAAGTCCGAAAAAGGCTTAAACTTAAGAGCTTTAATACTTTTTTACAATTTCAGAAAAGGAAATATCTATTTTTAAATTAATGCTTTAAACGCATATTGTTTGGTTCTATATGTTTGTTGTACTAGTTGAAACGTTTCGAACATACATTTGTAGCCATAGCTTAGCTATATTGCTCAAAGAATGCGTCAAAACTTCAAGAATAACAAACGATAAAGATGCCTTATTAAACGAGTAAGTTGAGTTGGAGATAGTGAATGACTACAGCAATGCAGAACAGAGCTAAACAACTTAAAAATGCAAAACGTGGAGGGTATGTCCCAACAATTGCAAAAGACGTAAACAAATTTAAGGTACAAAAAATAAAAAGGGCACTTGAAGAGGCGAAGCAAATTGCAAGTGAGCTTGAAGATGAAGCGTTCGAATTCGACGATCAAGTCTCGATGCAAAAAGCGATAGGTGCAATCACCGTGATTGAGTTGATTGAACAAGCCTTAAACAGTGCACACTAACCAGCTTTAGCACACAAACATTCTTTCTTGGGCCCTGAAATTAAGCGGGTCAAGGTAAGTTCGTCTTGCAATTTAGCGCCGCTTTAAAGCGTTAGTGTTTTTTTATTGACTGTAATAAAGAAAACTAAGGGTATTTATAAAACCTGAAAAACAACAAGCTGGTCATGGTGATGGATTTTCAAGTTCTACCCTTTAAAGCAGGACAAGATTATGAAAACAGTTCCAATGAATGGATTAGCCACATTTTTAAATTTTTATAGCATTGCAATTATGGTGGCTTTAGCGGTCAGCTTAGTTGTCGCAGTCGTGTTAATGATGCGTTTCCCTCGTTCACCGCAAGAATGGATTGTTGGGCTGATCTGTACAGTGGTTTCAAGCTTAACAGGTGGCTCATTTATTATCATGAAATGGAATTTACAAGAATGGGTGTTGGATATTTGGGGAATGATCACACTTTGTGGATTCTTCTTCATTTGCGGTTTGCCTGGTTGGGCTATTGTGAGATGGATATTTAACTTCATCAATAAACAAGAAGGTAAAACGATTGTGGAAGTCATGAAAGACTTAAAAAAAGCGAAAGATGATCTGCAAAATAGCTAAAAACAGTTTTAATCATATGGGTAAAATAAAATGAATATCGACCAGTACATAGAAGCAATCATAAACAGGGAAGGTGGATATGTTAACCATCCATCAGACCATGGACATGCCACTAAATTCGGCATTACAGAAGCAGTGGCTCGATCACAAGGCTATCAAGGCAATATGCAAGATTTACCATTACCTGTGGCCAAATCTATTTATAAGAAACAATATTGGTTTGAACCCCAATTTGACCAGATTAATGAGATTAGCCCTTCTATTGCAGAAGAGTTATTTGATACAGGCGTAAATTGTGGCGTCAATTTTGCAAAACCATTGTTACAGCGTGCTTTAAATCTGCTGAATAAGCAGGGAAAAGAAAGCTGGCCAAATCTTGCTTTAGATGGCCAGTATGGGCCTCTCACTTTTCAAGCTCTTAGAAGTTATTTGAACAGGCGTCATAAAGAAGGAGAAAAGGTATTGGTACGCGTTTTAAATATTATGCAAGGGCAGTACTATATTGAGATTACAGAGCGGAACCCAAATTATGAAGATTTCTTTTATGGTTGGATTTTAAACAGGGTATCATTTTAAAAATTGTAATTAGATAAAAATATGCTGAATCATCGAAATGCTTTAAAAGTCTAAACATGAGTTAAGGCTTTTAAAGCATAATTCTTAAAGTAATGATTTATTGTGCGATGAGTAAGATCGCAAGAAGAAAGAAAATAGCCCCACTGATTTTATTGAGTATAGAAAAATTATTTCCAGCCAACATCTTTTCTTTAAAAATTGAAGAGAAATTTGCATAGACTAGATGAATTAAAAAACCAATCAAACAAAAGGTTAAAGATAGAACTAAAAACTGATTTAAAATTGCTTTCTTTATATCAATAAATTGAGGGAAAAGAGCAATAAAAAATACGATTGTTTTTGGGTTAAGCAAAGATGCGAGTAGACCTTGATAAAATAGTTTAGATTTGCTGACATTTTTATCACTTTGCTGATCTGTGATTAAATCTTGTGATGGAATTTTTTTGCTAAAGTTTTTATATCCGAGATACATTAAATAAAATGCACCAATAAATTTTAAAACCGTAAAAATAGTAGGGTTACTCGTAATAATAAGACCTACACCGCTGGCGGAAATTACAGCAATTACAAACATACCAATAATTAGGCCGCTAATACCGAATAAAGCGGTTTTAACACCATAATTGATTGAATTTGTGACAGTAAATAAAACACCGGGGCCGGGGCTTAATAAGGTAAGAAATGCAATTGTTATAAAAACTAAAAGACCGCTCACGCTGATATATCCTATTTATCAATTGAGACAAAATTATGCGATTACTTTAAATGAGAAAATAATTTATGTATACAGAAGGTTATGTATATTTAAAATAAATAAATTAAATATTAAAATTTGAAAGTTTTGAAATAAAATATGCATTTATATAAATAGATAATGTATTTAAAAGCATAGCAGTTATTGCAACATAAACATACAACCCTGACAAGTAGGCGTGTTAGTATACTAAGTCTATACCTCAAGAAATGTACAGTATGACGAAAAAAGAACGGCAGTTTAAATCTGGCGAATTTCAATTTTCCTTTTTATCGTTTAAATATTGGGGTTTATGGGTTTTAGCTTTTATTTTAATGTTATTCGCGATGTTGCCTTGGGCTATTCAATGGCGTCTCGCTGATCTTCTATCAAAAATAGCATGGAAATCTTTAGGGTCAAGAAGAAAAACAACACTACGCAATTTAGAAGCATGCTTTCCTGAAAAAACACCTATGCAAATTGAAGTGAAAGCCAAACAGGTTTTTGTTGATACTTTAACGGGTGTATTTGAGGCTTTAAATGCTTGGTATAGTCCAAACTGGTTTAAAAACCGTGTTCACATAGATGGATTAGAGAATTTAACCAACAATCAGGAAAATGGCGTACTTTTACTAGGCACTCATAGCACCCTTTTAGATGCAGGCGGAGCTGCTTGTACCTTATTTTTTAATATGGACGTGGTTTACCGACCTCAAAACAATCCCTTTTTAGATTTTCTGATTCATCGTAGCCGTGCAAGAGTATATAAAAACCAGATTGCTCGAGACAACATGCGTGGACTTATCCAAAACCTTAAACATGGTCATGCGATATGGTATAGCCCAGATCAGGATTTTGGCTTAAAGCAAGGTGTAATGGCATCATTCTTCGGGGTACAGGCAGCTACTGTCACAGCTCACCGCAGACTTATGGATATCTCAAAAGCAGCAGCAGTGCCTTTATACTTTTACAGAAGTGGCAATATTAGAAATCCTCAATATCATGTTCTTTTAGAACCCAAATTAGAGAATTTTCCAAGTGGGTGTGAAGTTACTGATGCTGAAAGAGTAAATAAAATTATTGAGAATCAAATTCGCATCGCACCTACACAATACATGTGGTTCCATCGACGTTTTAAGACGCGCCCAGCGGGTGAAAAGAAATTTTATTGATGGTCTTATGGGGAAATAGCAGAGGTACTTCTTTCGATTAAAATGAAACAAAATTTGACTTTTAATTGAAAGGAATCTTAATTAAATCAATATGAAAGATGAATGGCGAGAGGTATAGAATTTTTCTTGCTTTAATTATTTTGAATATCGATTGCAAATGCTTCTGAAGCGTGTATTATCGAGCATAACTAACAAAATATTCTTGTCATCATAAATTTCTATTTGCGCAGTTTTATTTATAATCCTTCGGTTTTTTCAGATATTTAAGTTTTGACGTCTATTTTTTAGTTAAATTGGTTTCCCCAATAATAAGTTATAATATTTTAAGATTTAGGATATAACATATGTCTACTACTACTGGTACAGTAAAATGGTTCAATGAAACTAAAGGTTTTGGTTTTATTGTGACTGATGAAGGTAAAGATATTTTTGCACATTTTACCGATATTCAAACACCTGGTTTTAAAGTTCTCTTGGAAGGTCAACGTGTTGAGTTTACTGTAGTACAGGGTAAAAAAGGCCCGCAAGCTTCAAATATTGTGATTGTTCAAAACTCATAAATAAATAGAGCGTTTAATTGATTTAAATATATTATTTAAATAAAATATATTTAAGTCTAAAACATTTTATTAGAGTTAAAAAAGCCCACTTTATATCTTGTGGGTTTTTTATAAGTTTTAATTCAACTTATATTTAAAAAAAGAAGTATAAAAATACTCTTATAAAAGGTTTTAAAATTTTATGTTATAACATAACTAATTAGGTGTATGGTATTAAAATGGATATTTGTATCGGCGGTATTTTTGACGGTCAAAAAATAGAAAACAATAATGATTTCTTTAAGGTTGAAGAGCATTATTCAGACAATAGTTCTAAATATATTAAACAGCACTTCCACTTGTTTGGACAAATTTTTACTTTCTGGGTTTGTGAAGATGTTGATTTAGCTCAAGCCATAAGCAAAGCCGAGAGAATTTTAAAGAAGAGAAAAGAAAATATTTAGCTAATAAATCACAATACATCTGCTACGGTTACGGTCTGTTAATTTAAATATTTTATTATTTAATGTGACATATTTTATTAGTAACTTAATTGAAAATAGCTTTAATAAGAAAATTTTAGCTTTTTAAAGTAAATATTTTTGTTTTTTATAGTGTTAGATCGTTATTTACAATAGTTTGGTAGTAGTTACAGACTTTAACAATTTGTGTGTGGAATTTGCTATATATAGTTATACATTAGGCTTAAGCTAAAGTTGTTTTATTTATTACGCAAATAAAACAAACCCCCACTTAAATATTATTTATTTGAGTGGGTTCTTAATTCAAAAACGGTTATTCATTATTTTAGTGTTCATAATTAAATTATAGATAATATTTATTCTTATAGTCTGCTTTAAGAAAGGGAAAAAATTTAAATGTTAAATGAAGTACAACCTCATATTTGTTTTGTTGGTAGTAGTAATTTGGCGTTAGCGTTAATAGGAGGTTTGGTTTTAAAAGGGTTCAAAAAAGAAAAGATCCATCTTATTGAAGAGAAAAAAAATAACGATGAGAATATGTTAAAGCAAAAGGAAAATGGTTTAAAAAAAGCAGATATTGTTATTTTATTATTGGAACCTAAAAACTTAAAAGAAACGCTTGAACCATTTAAAAAGTATTTAGCACGTAAAGTTATTATTTCTATGATGGCCGGTGTTGATATTGCAAAATTATCAACTATTACTGGCTCAAAAAAAATTGTTCGTGTAATTTCAAATCCACCTGTGCTTACGCATACGGGTACTCACGTGCTCATTGCTTCTGAGCAAATGGACCAGCTCGATAAAGATGTCATCGAAATGCTGTACTCTGCAACAGGGCAGACTTTCTGGGCAGCTTCGGAAACACAAACTGATGCAATTATTGCATTATCTGGTTCAGGGCCGGCTTACTTTTTTTATATTTTAGATAGCATGATTAAGACGGGCGTTTCATTAGGGCTCGACAAACAGTTTGCCTTAGATTTAGCACTTCAAGCAGCGAGTGGTGCAGTTGAAATGATTCGCAAAACCAATGTTCCACCTGCGGATTTATGTGGAAAGGTTACTTTGGCGAATGGAATTACAGAATCTGCTTTACGCATGTTCGATTTAGGCAATGTGTCTGATGATATACGTTTAGCCATGAAAGCCGCATATCATCGTAGCAAAGAAATTACTTCAGAAATTATTTCTGAAATTGGTTAACTCATCTTTAGCAAACTAGGCCTTTAAAAAGTATTCCCAAATAATGAAACCTAAGCCAAACCCAATAAAAGAGTAGAGAGTAATAATAAAGAATACAAAACTGGCCTTATTTTTTTTCTTCAAAATGTTCATGGCAATGCCTCCAATTCAGATTAATTTTATTATGGAGATGAGGAGGCTGTAATCATAGATACAGAATTTTTTAAAAAAAATATAACAGAGTCTAAATCCGTTATGGTCTAAGCCGCTTAAGTTAATAAAGATTTTAGAATCAATATTTTAAGTCGATGGGCTATAGGTGCTACATCTTTTATTCAATTAACATTAAATCGGCTGTATTGGCAGATTTAAGAGGACGCAGGGCAAAGGTTGAGCGTGTGTGTCGAATACCTTTAATTGAATAGAGTTTTTTTCGTAAAAAACGTTCGTAATGCTCCGCATCTTTTACGGCTACTTTCACCAAATAATCATAGTCACCTGTAACCAGATGAGCTTCTACGACTTCAGGTATATCTGCTAATGCTTCGCTGAAATTCTCTAACATTTCATCATCATGGCGCTCTAAAGTAATTTCTATAAAGAATACCTCATGAATGCCGATCGCTTTAGGGTTTACGTTTACCGTATAGCCTTCAATAATTTTTAAAGTTTCCAGACGTTTTAGTCGTGTCCAGCATGGAGAAGATGAAAGACCAACTTCTTCAGCTAATTGAGCAACGGTTAAGCGACCATTACCGCGTAGTGCAGATAAAATTTTCCGATCTATACGATCTAGTGTGTATTCTGTTCTGTTCAAAATATAAACCAAAGAAGAATCTTCTGATAAAATTAAATATACTTCATTTTTATGCTGCCATCATTTAAAAAAAGCAAAAAATACAGGAAACATTTTGAGCTAAAGGTACATACACTATTTCTATGCATTGAACCTTTCTGGATAGGGGTTGTGATGGAGCAAAGAGCACTGTTTCAGTAAGGGTGACTAAACAGTGCTCTTTGCGGATTTCTTATAAATTTTTAAATCTATTTTTATTAATCGTCATAGTGTATTAAAACAAATTAAATAATAACTTTTATTTATCAATTGAATAAAAACTAATCATTATTTTTTATCTAACTTTTCCTTTATGGTGATTTCATTGCATAGAAGGAAGCAAGGTTATGATCACCCAGCATGATATAAATCAAAAACAATATCAAAATAAGTCTCTCGACTATTTGAATAGCCAAGCTCATTCTGAAGGAATTGAATTTAATAAATTTATTAATGAAATTCAGAAATTTGAAAAGGCTGTAGTTCTTGATTTAGGCTGTGGGGGTGGCCATGTCTCTTATAATGTTGCTCCGCATGCAGACCTTGTTTTTGCTTACGATTTATCTCATGAAATGTTAGACACTGTGTCTAAGACTGCCAGCCAACGCAAATTAAAAAACATCTTTGTGCAGCAGGGTATTGCTGAAGATATGCCTTTTAGTGACCATCAGTTTGATGTAGTCATTAGCCGATATTCAGCTCATCACTGGCAGCATGTTCCTAGCGCCATGAAAGAAGTGAACCGCGTTCTTAAGCCTGACGGCATTGTCATTTTTGTAGACATTATTAGTTCTAGCTCGCCGATATTAGACACGTTTTTACAGACGATCGAAACTATTCGAGACCCAAGTCATGTACGAAACTATAGTGTTAAAGAGTGGGTTTATTTTATCGAAGATGCGGGCTTTGACTTAGTGGGCCTAGATAAACAAACGCTCTCGTTAGACTTTGATAGTTGGGTAAAGCGTATGAAAACCCCGGAAGATCAAATCAAAACTTTGCGCTATTTGCAGGAAGGTTCATCTGACCTCGTTAAGAAATATTTCAAAATTCAAAATGACGGTAGCTTTGAAAGCCATGTGGGTTATTTTGTCTTTAAGAAATTAGGGTTTTAAGTGGTGTAATAAGTAAGGGTTTTAGTAGATAAGAAATGAATTAAATGCCACTAGAACTCTTTTCTTGAATAGCTTGGATTATATTAAAGATGAGTATAAAACAAATCTAATATCATTTATTTGATAAAACTTAATCACACAATTTTTATAAGGTGATTAAATATTCAAAAGAGAAAGAGATTTATTTAATTTTCTTTTTATTAATAGACACTTATAAGTAATTATTATTTAATACGCCCGCAACATTACCACTAATACTTTTAATAACTTTGTCGGGGAAATAATGCGTAATATTTTAGTAACGGTTTTCACTTTATTGGTAGGAACATCAATTCATGCTAATCAAGAACCTAAAAGCCTTCTAGGGCAAACACACTGCGAGAAAGCAGTAGAGCTACATGGTTTTTTAAGCCGCGCTCAACTTGATTGTAACTATCACTATTATTCAGAAGAGTTAAAGGATGCTGCTGCAAAATGTACTAAACATGAGTTAGGTGATAAATACGGTAGGGAAGTCATGAAATTTGGTATGAAGCAATTTGAAGAGCGCAAGAAAGAAGATACAAAAGGTCAATTATGTAGTCGGGTTTTAAAAGAGTTTCCAAACTATATTAAAAAATAAAATAAGGTTTTAAAAACCTCTTCTAGCAAGCCGATAAAATGGATTTAATTATTCATTTTATCGGTGTATCAAGGCATAAAATTTACCAGTTGAACCAGAAAACACACTATAAGAAGCAGCCTAATATAAAAAATCATCTCAATTTTCGATTGAGAAGAAAAACTCTTTTACCAAGATCTTTCATTTATCTGCAACTCTTTTCTTTTGTACATAAGAAAACTATATAAAATTTTCACTCCATTTTTTGTCTAATTCTTTTAAATCACCGTATGCTTTTTCAAATTCGTTCAATGGAAAACTTAATCGAGGAGCAGAAGGCGAGGTTTTCCAGACTACGGATGTCACAACATCGTGAATATTTTTAAATGCGTAACCAAAACGAGCCCATATCACTTCATCTGCTGAAACAACTTGTTCAACCATAATTACGCTACACACTAGATCTAAATCATCAGGGCAAATTAAAATTGGAACTACTGTTGAAATAGTTTCATTTTCATAAGCTTCTGGTTTAAGAAGTTTCCATGCATTACTTAATGCCAATTCACTATCATAATCATATAACCAACCTTGGGCTGGAACTAAACTTTCTGTGCTATCAATAATGTGGGTATTTTGATGCACCCATATATTTAATGGAACATTATCAATTGCAAGTATAGGGAATGGTTTTAAATTACCATTTGTATCTTTTATACATCCTTCGATCGGGTGTTCATATAAAAGAGTAGCAGAGATAGTATTCATATTTATAAGTTAATGTGAGTTAAGCAAATATAATATATTCTATTCAATAGATTAGTGAGTCTAATTCAATGAAAAATAATATTTATTTAATTATTTTCTAGCCAATATCACATTGACACCTAAAACCCCTCCGATTATGCTTTGCGTGCTGGCCTACATCGCCAGTCAGCTTTTGACAGAGTTGGTACAAAAGGCGCACAACAACGTTTCGTTTTGTGCGTTCTCTTAAGTCACGCCTTTATGGTGAGGCTAGGAGGGGCACGCTTGCGTGCGCTGGTTTCCTTTTGTACCAGTCTGTCAACCCTTCTAGTCTTGCCACCATTATTTGACAGTAATTGGTAAGACTCTTCTAAATCAAAAGGAGTCCGCTCATGCGTACTAATTCTTCTCAATTATTGGCCTTTGCCAAAATCTCTCTATCCATATCGCCCAACTGGTCTTTAAAACAGTTTAACCGACTCTAGGTTTTCTACAACCTTAGCTCGTTACGACTAAAAAATCATAGCAACAATAAAACCAGAGATAGCTTAGGGCACATTTTTGTGCGGCTTTTGCATGCCTGTTTTTAGCACTCATTTTAAGAGTGACGGCATTTCTATCTCTTTTAGATACAACAAAAAATTATTTAAACGGTATACCTATGCCAAATTTAGAATCTTCATTTAGAGCGCTGCGCGTGCTTCACGCAGCAAAAGACTTATTTAATCTATATGGCTTTCATAAGGTCGGTGTCGACCGAATTATTACGGAAGCCAAAATTCCCAAAGCTACTTTTTATAATGACTTTCACTCAAAAGCACGACTCATCGAAATGTGTCTCACTTTTCAAAAAGACGCGCTAAAAGACAAGGTATTTTCAATTTCTAATTCTTACCGTGAACAAATGGTGCTTGATAAACTTAAGGAGATTTATTTTCTACATGTCGACTTAAATGGCTTTTATCATTTGCCATTTAAGGCAATTTTTGAAATTGAAAAGCTCTATCCGGTTGCCTATAAAATCGTAGTTGATTATAGAAACTGGTTTGTTGGCGAAATTCATAAGTTGCTTTTAACCTTAAAATCTACGGCTTCACTCCAAGACGCTTACATGTTTTTATTTATGATTGATGGGGCAATGGTTCAGCTTTTAGGTGAAAATGGGGTAGATGAAAGCGCACGACTGTTGGATTATTTCTTTTTAAACTTTGTCTAATTGCTAGAACTTAAATACAAAAAAGCCTCTAATTAAGGAGGCTTTTTCATTGAAATAAAATAAATACTTAGCTTAATGTTGCAGGTTTTGCAGAATGCTGTGCCATTTGTTCAAAATATTGAACCGCAGGTGAACGAGCCATATAAGCCAAAGCTTGTTCAGTGTCACCTTCATGGATTGGGTTAAATTTTGGAGAAACCCATCTTAAAGTCGCTTTCCATAAATATTTAATGGTCGGTAGGTTGTCTGAGCGAGTAGCCGTTTTTTCAAATTCACGAATGAAATTAAAGAAGCCACGACGCATCAATTTTTGAATGTCTTCGTGCTCTAAATCCTGCTTACCTAGACTACGTGCAAAATCAGCAAGGAAGTAAATAAACAGCGGGAAGATCGCGGCCATAATGACTTGGCGAGACACATAAAAACCCAACTTGTTTGTTAAAAGGTGCTGAAATAAATCGTAAGCAACACAGCGGTGTTCAACTTCTTCGGCAAGGTGCCAACGGAATAAATCTGCCATTGCGGGGTCGGCGCTATCCCAAGACTTGCTATCAAGTGTCCACTGACCAATAGTTCCCGTAAAGTGCTCAATTGCAGCAATAACACCTACTCGGAAAAGTAACCAATATTCTTCAAGTTTTTTGCCTTTTACAAGCGGCAGACCAAAGGGTTTATCGCCCAATAAAATATTAAAAACAAAATGCGCACGGTTGAGTGGATCTTGAATGTCATAGCCATTTTCACGTAAGAAGTCTTGAGCTTTTTCATGGGCACGTGCATGCGCCGCTTCTTGGCGGACAAAGCCTACTACTTCTTGTTTTAATGTTTCATCGGTAATGTAGGGAAGGGTTTTATTAAACACTCGGCAGAACCAAAACTCGCCAGCTGGCAAAAGCATATTGATACCATTTGCTACATGTGAGCATAACGGATCATTCGGCATCCAGCAGACAGATGACTCCGCGAAATCAAAATATACTTTTCGAGCTTTAAGCTGATGATTCCCTGTGATCATATACGTCACCCTATTCATAATTATTCATTTAATGCGAATGCACAATTTTTAGCATTAAGTAAAATCGATCACCATGTGCTTAAGGGACAAAAACATCTTAGAAAAGGCTTATAGAGATAAAAAAGGTCTAAGTGAGAGGTTTGGTCAATAAAAAAGGCTCCTTTATTAAAAGGAGCCTTCATTTTTATAATCTAGGCTTTAAATTCTTTAAGCCTATTCATTTTTTATAAGCTAAAACTTTTTATTATAAAGCTTACGGTAAGTAACTCGCCGTGCTTAAAAGCCTAGATCGCTTGCCATTGATCTTTAACTTCTTCTGAATTTTTATTGAGTAGGACTTGGTTTTCGTTCACTTCCCCAATCCACGCAGTAGGAATGAGATGATGTTGACCACTTTCGTCTCGAGTCAGCTTTAATTGATTTTCACCATCGAGATGGTCGACTGTTCCTACTTTAGTACCGCAAGAAGCAATAACATCTGCGTGTTTTTGAATGTCAGTAATATTTAAAGTATTCATTTTAGACCTCTTCTTTGAAAATAGAAAAACGGTAGAAACTAAATTACTTTAAATAATGAGCTAAATGTTGAATTTTTAATAAACCTTACAGGATCGGTTTATAAACTCACTTAATGAATATATTTGAGTAACAATGAAATAATTAGATATAAATCTAATAATAATTATCTTTTTATTACAATTAATGTGTTTATTTAAACAGAAGTATTTAGATATGTTTAAATCAAGTCTTATAAATAATTATTTGCAATGAATATTAAAATATCTATAAATATGACGATATTGAGCATCTTGAGTGAATTTGAATCTGCCTTAGCTGAAGATAAAAGTAAGCTTCGTATAGATTTACTCTCTCAGTTGGTAAATTTAGCCAAAAATTTACCTTATCCAGCGTCGGGCCAAACCTATCAACGTTGGCAACTTTTTGCTCAGATTGCTGGGTCAGATTTAAGTTTGGCTAAACTATTTGAGTCTCATTGTGATGCCTTAAGTATTTTAAATGAATTGGGCTATCAAGAAGAAATAGATGACCAGATTTGGGCGGTTTGGGCAGCAGACGGTGGACCAGCTCCATTGCAAATAAAAGATAATCTTTGTAATGGCATAAAACCTTGGTGCTCCGGTGCGGAGTTTATCCAAAAAGCCTTAATGAGTTATAAAGACCAGCAAGGCCAAGCACAGCTTTGTATTGTTAACTTAGAACATCCTTCAATTACTACCGACTTAAGTCACTGGCATGCAGTCGGAATGCACGCCACGCAGACAGCTAGAGTCACTTTTGAAAATACGCCTGTTAAACCGATAGGTCATCCAAACAGTTATTTAGAACGTCCAGGGTTTTGGCATGGTGCGGCTGGAGTCGCTGCTTGTTGGTACGGTGCAGCCGTTCGTTTAGCCAGCTTTTTGCAGGAAAGTTGTCAGGCAAATCCTAACCCTTTTAAGAAATTGTACTTAGGAGAGTTAGCTCAGCAATTAGCGATCACCAAGCAATATTTTCAATACGTTGCTGAACTAATTGACCATCAACCATTGCTGAGTCATGAGCGGGAAATACGGATATTACGTGCCCAAACGGAACAATGCTGTCTGAGTGTCGTTGAGCGAGTGGGGAAAGCCTTGGGTGCTCGGCCTTTTTGTGAAGATACGACTTTCGCTCAGCTCATGGCTGACTTGCCTGTGTTTATCAGACAAAGTCATGCCGCTTTTGACTATGAACAAATTGCAGAACTCTGTTTATCGGAGCAAAGCTTATGGGAACTTTAAAACATCCTTTGGTAGAAGACCGCGTTATTTTTGGTGAGGGTACGTCCAAAGAGCAATGGTTAAAGGCGTTTAAAGAACTTCCTTTAGCACCTTTAGATCTTGAGCTATTTCGCTCTAAAAGGGTGGTGATTGTCGCTCCACATCCTGATGATGAGGTGCTTGGCTGTGGTGGTCTAATGCAGCAACTCATTGCGCTGAATTGTAAGATTTTAATTTTAGCAGTGAGTAACGGCACACAAAGTCATCCTAACTCTACAAAATATCCTCCAGATCAGCTCAATATTCTTCGCCCGAAAGAAAGTTTAGCTGCTTTAGATTGTTTAGGGGCAGCAGGGTCAACCGAGCATGTAGAGCTTAATTTGTTAGATGGACAGATCCATTTTCAAACCCATCAACTTTGGCAGAGTTTAGACAAGCTCATTCAAGCTGACGATATTCTGATTTGTAGTTATGCACTTGATGGTCACCCAGACCATGAAGCAGTAGGTAAAACAGTGCAAGCTTATGCAAACGCTAAGCAATTACTATGTTTACACGTATTAATTTGGGCTTGGCATTGGGCAGAGCCTTTAGACCCACGAATTGATTGGCAGCGCGCAAAAGCGTACCACCTAACCGAAGAACAATTAACTAAAAAACATCAAGCAATTTTGCAGTTTAAAACCCAACTTGAAGTAGATGAAACCACGGGCAATGATGCGGTTCTCTCTCCAAGTGCTATTAAACGTCTTTTAATGCCTTATGAGGTGTATTTGAGTGATTCATTCTCGCATGTACTTTGAAGATTTATATCGTCATAACAGTGATCCATGGGGCTATGATTCACACTGGTATGAAGCCCGTAAAAGGCAAATTTGTCTCGCGCTGCTCACAAGACCTCGCTACCCAAAAGTGTTAGAAGTGGGTTGTTCAAATGGACATTTAAGTATTCATTTAGCCCAAAGAGCTGAGCAATTGTTGTGTATAGATGTCTCTGAGTGCGCTGTTCAATTGGCTTCCGAGCGCCTACAAGAATTTGAGCATGTGGTTGTTGAAAATAGAAAAATACCTGAAGATTATTCAGTTCAAAAATTTGATCTGATTTTAATTAGTGAGATGGCATATTACTTGTCGGCAAACGAATTGCATCAGTTTATTGAAAAGTTAAAGCATAGTTTAAATGACGACGGTGAAATTCTTTGTTGTCACTGGCGTCATGAAATTCAAGATTTTGAATTAAACGCAGAACAAGTACATCAAGCTTTTCAGCAACATTTTCCATTTCATCACTATCTAAGCTTAAACGACCCAGATTTTATGATAGATGTTTGGACGGCGAACACTTCCTCTTTAGCACAGCAGGAAAAACTAAGATGAAAATAGGTATCGTCATTCCAGCACATAACGAAGAGCAATATCTATCGGCCTGCCTGCAATCGATTCAGGTTGCCATAGATAATATTAGCGGTTATGACGTAGAGGTTATTGTTGTACTTGATAACTGTACAGATCAGTCGCGGTTGATTGCACAAAGCTATCAAATCAATTGGATTGAGTGTGGTTATGCATGTGTAGGAAAAGCACGAGATTTAGGTATTCGTCATTTGATTGGGCGTGGCGTAACATGGATTGCGTGTACGGATGCAGACACGGTGGTTAGTCCTGATTGGCTGCGCTATCAAATACAGCATCAACCAACAGATGCAATTTGCGGTACGGTGACCTTAGATGACTTGAGCCATCTATCGATATCCAAACGGCAGAAATACTTGGCACATTATAAAGATCAGATGGATCATGCACATATTCATGGGGCAAATTTAAGTTTTAGTGCGGAAGTTTATCTTTTAGTAGGGGGCTTTGAGCCTATTTCATGTCATGAAGATGTGTCTTTAATTAAGAAATTTATAAAGCATTGTTGCAATATTACTTGGAGTAATCTGGTTCGTGTGACAACGAGTAGTCGGCTAAATGGACGTGCACCTCAGGGCTTATCGTACTTTCTAAATAACCTCTAATGACTTAAACCATCACTTCTCCTAATATCGAAATATTCTTTAAATTTTGTGGATCATATTTAATTTTTATTATGCTACCGACTTTATATTGATCGTGATTTTGTTTAGCAATAAGCACCTTTAGATTTTCAGTTATGCAGATAAGACCTCATCGTTAAGAGCCAAAATTAAAAGATTCATAATTAAATTTGGGCAGGGTATATAACTTAGTTGTTGTATTTATGACTACATATGTAAACAAGCCTTATGATAAATGTCCTTAACGCCTAAAATTCTAGAAAATAAAGTTTTAAGGGGTATGAGTTTGGATTTTTTAAAATTTTTTCGTGATATTCGAGTCGAATTAAGCCACTATCCTTGGCTAGAAATGTTTGTTTCACTCACGATTTTGATTTTATTTGCAGCAATAGCAAATTTTATTGCTAAACGTATTATTGTTCGGGGCGTTCGTCACTTAGTCACAAAGTTCAAATCACCCAATCAATCTATTTTTGCTCAGCATAGTGTTATAAAGAAATTTGCAAATATTGTTCCAGCTGTTGTGATTATGAATGGTATTGCAACAGTTCCTCATCTAACTCCAAAGTTCATTTCTTTTGTCGAAATGGGGGCGCAAGCATTTATTTTTCTTACGCTCGCGCTTACAGTTAGCGAAGTGTTAAATATCTTTAACCTCATTTATCAGCGTAATCCAAAATCTAGAAACAAACCGATTAAAGGTTACCTACAACTAGTCAAATTAATTTTATTCGTTGTTTGTGGCCTGATGATTTTGGGAACATTCCTTAAAAAAGATGTGTTCACTTTACTTGCAGGTTTTGGTGCGATGGCAGCAGTATTAATGCTCGTTTTCCAAAACACGATTTTGTCTTTGGTTGCCAGTGTACAAATCGCATCTTATGACATGGTTCGTATTGGTGACTGGATTGAGATGCCATCACTGAATGCGGATGGTGATGTGATCGATATTTCACTACATACAGTGACTGTTCAAAATTTTGATAAAACCTACACCACCATTCCAACCAATAAGCTCGTTACTGATACTTTTAAAAATTGGCGAGGCATGAGCAATGCGGGTTGTCGTCGTATGAAGCGTTCACTCTTTCTCGATCAAAGTAGTGTTCATTTTATGACTGATGAAGAGCAACAAAAGCTCAAAGAATTTTTATTATTAGATCAATATCTTGATGCAAAGAATTCTGAAATCGAAGAATTCAATAAACATTTAAGCAATCAATCTCGTTATAACAAACGCCGTTTAACCAATATCGGTACATTTAGAGCCTATGTTGAATTTTATTTGCGCCAACATAAGGGGATTGCTCAAAATCAAACCATTATGGTTCGTCAATTACAGCCTACCAGCCAAGGGTTGCCGTTAGAAATTTATGCATTTAGCAATACAACTGCATGGGTTTCCTATGAAGCAATTCAGTCCGATATTTTTGATCATTTAATTGCGATTCTTCCTGAATTTGGTTTACGTGTTTACCAAGCGCCTTCGGGTCATGATTTGCAAAGATTAACGTCAGAGATTAATCCAAGTTAAGTCTTTATCTATATAACAGGTCTTAAACTACTTTGAAAAAGCTCCCATATGGGGCTTTTCATTTTCTATATTGAACTCGAACCCTTCACTGTAGATTATCCAGCAAACCAAATATTCTGATGATCACACATGGGACTCAAATGTTTAATGCGTAGGTTGTCTTGCTCAAAATTGCCAAAACCCCCAGTAATATCTAATTCACTGCCTAGGGCGATGTGCTTGCCTTTATAACTTAAAGTTTCTTTTTCCGAATCCCACTGAGCGGTGTGTTCTGGAAAGATAATGAGTATGTCGTTCACATAAAGACACTCTTGTTTTAGCAGCAATATTCCTTTTAAGCGTGCTGATGCAGAAACGCCATTAAACTGATAAACAGGGAGTTTTACAGCGCTTGTATTTTCGTTCGCTTCTTGTCGCTGACATCCCGTAAGGAGTACCAACACAACTGTGCAAATCAATTTATTATTAATACCCAATTTTATTCCTTTAGGGGCTTCCATATATTTTTGATAGTAATGGACTAACGTTGCATATCAACATTTAGATTGTTAGAGAAGATTTCATCTCATTATATTTTACTAATTCATATATTGTTATCTTTTTCGTCTGTATTTGGGGACAAAATATGACGTGTGATCCACCAAAATAATAGCGCCAACAGACTCACACCTGCACCTAGAGCACACACGCCAAGCCATCCAGCATGGGCATAAGTAGCTGTTGTACTGATTGCACCTAATCCACTACCGATTGCATAAAACAGCATGTATAGACCAACAAGCCGGCTATGAGCTTCTGGACGAGTACGAAAAATCATACTCTGATTGGTCACATGTAAAGCTTGCCCGCCCAAGTCTAGCAATACTATGCCAATCACCAGTGCCCAGAGCGAGTACGCCATGAGTGAAAGTGGTCCCCATGCGATTAATAATATAATGAGTGCTGCTGCACTTGTACACTGAGCATATCCGCGGTCGGCCCACTGTCCAGCACGTGCAGCGGCGAGGGCGCCAATGACTCCAACAAGACCAAAAGACCCAATAATCGTATGTGAAAAACTATAAGGTGGCTCACTCAATGGCAATACCAGTGCACTCCAAAAAATATTGAATGCCGCGAACATGAGTAAAGCTAAGACACCGCGCACCTGAAGTACTTTTTCTTGGTGTAGCAGTTTTAACATAGAAGCCAGAAGCTGCGGATAGCGCATTGAAACGGGCTGAACTTTTAAATGAGGAAGTCGTCTCCAGAGGGGTAAAGCAATCATGAGCATGATTATGGCTGCACAAAAGTAAACGCCACGCCAACCAGCCAAATCACTGATTCCTCCTGAAAATACTCGGGCAAGCAGTAAACCAATGAATACACCACTTTGTGCAGTACCAACCACATGTCCTTGCTCATGTGGGAGAGCAGCACTCGCAGCATAAGCAATAAGCCCTTGCGTCATGGCTGTACCGAGTAAACCCACAGCAAGCATTCCTGCCAAAAGAACAACAACAGAATGAGCAAATGCAACCACTAGCAATGCAGATACCAAAGCCAGTAACTGTATAGCCATTAATCGACGTCGATTTACAAGATCGCCCAACGGCACCAGAAACACGAGGGCCAGCGCACAACCAATTTGCGTGGCTGTAACTACACCACCGATGGCGGCATGACTAATGCTAAAGTCCGTAGCCAATATGTCGAGCAAAGGCTGTGCATAATAGACATTTGCTACGCTTGCACCACTTGCAATAGCAAACAGCAATATGACGCTACGAGGCATGCTTGAAAGCTGTTTATCGCTTTCTGCGGGTGAAGTTGAAGATGCAAGAGAAGCTTTCATGGTCCTAAACTCACTCAATCTAGTTTTAAAATGCAACTGGTTGAATGTTAAGCTTACTAGTTTTAAAATGCAACTAGATAACTTGTTACTGATAATTAGTAAGGAAACTCGATGACGAACTCTATATTGTTAAAAGATGAGCCTTGTCCTGTTGCGCGCTGTGTCAATCTCATAGGAGATCGTTGGTCACTGCTTATTGTGCGTGATGCTTTTGATGGAATGCGCCGTTTTGGAGACTTCCAGCGGAGTCTGGGAGTTGCGCGAAATATTCTTTCTGATCGACTGAAAAAATTAGTTGATGCAGACGTTCTTGAAATGCAAGATGCTTCGGATGGTACGGCCTATCAAGAGTATGTTTTGACAGCTAAAGGGGAGAGTTTGTTTCCAGTGGTTGTGGCTTTGCGACAATGGGGTGAGCACAACTTATTTGAAAGTGGTGAACGCCATTCTTTGTTAATTGATAAGAAAACAGGTCAGCAAATTCCATTCATGGCGCCAGTCGCGGCAGATGGAAAAGTGCTTAATGCTTCTGACACTCATGTGCAAAAAGTGAAATGAAATTAATCGCACCGTCTCATTCTTTTGCAACTGTAAAAGCGGAGAAAAGAAAAATTAACCTTTCTTAACTTAAATTTTGGGAAATTAGTTGTTAACCTTGCGCGTCAAATTAAGGTGAGACTATGAGATTTATATTCCTCTTTATCGGCGCAATTTCTATTCCATGTTATGCAGCGTCAGAAGCAATGCAGCTTCATTACTGCGAAACTGTTAAAAAAGCAGCAAGTGGCGTGATGGATGCTAGACAACATGAGGTGCCAGCTAAAGAGCTACATGACATAGCGAATCATCTTGAAGAGGAACAAGCCAAACAAATTTATCAAGAGCTTATCAAATCTGCATATTCTTCAAAATTATTTGAAGACCCTCTCATCAAGTCAAAAGCTGTCGAAAATTTTCAAACGACTTGGCATGAACAATGTTTAGCAAAAGATTTAGCTAAAAATATATGAGGGTGTTAGTGATCAATAGCTAACTGGCAGACAATAAAAAGGCTACCTAATTTTTAAAGCTAGGTGGTTTTTAAATTTTGGGGCGGGAAACGAGACTCGAACTCGCGACCCTAACCTTGGAAATGTTATAATAAATGTTAAATAACAATAGGTTATGTTTTAATGGTGCCGAAGTGGTGTCGAATAAAATTTTACAATTAAAGCTGAGTTATTAAGCGATTTGATGAGTAATCAGTTTAACAATTACAACATAAAAGAAAAAGTGCATTCCAATTTTTTGAAATGCACTTTTAATAAGATGCTAAATTATCCAGCAAGCCAAATACTTTTATGATCACATGAAGCGCTTAAGTTTTTAACTCGCTTACTATCTCTTTCAAACTGGCCAAAACCACCAACTAAATCTAATTCTTCTCCTAAGGCAACTTTTTTATCATTAAAAGTTAAAATTTGATTCTTAGGGTCCCATTCTGCATATCCTTCAGGGAAAATTATTAGAATATCATTTACATATAGACATTCTTGTTTTAGCTGTAACGGCCCCCTTAATCGTGCAGAGGCGAAAACGCCATTAGATTGATAAACAGGAAGCTTTACTGAGGCTAGCTGATCGTTTTTTTCTTGCTTATCGGATACTTGCTGCTGACATGCAGCAAGTAGTCCAACGGAAGCCATTACTAACAATATCTTATTGATATACAAGTTGAGCTCCTAAATCAGCCAAATAATCTACACTAGTATAAATGACTGTATTTGTTATTGTTTTACCTGTATCTTTCCAAGAACAGGCAGACTGAATACCAAAAGCAACATTTAAAGCGAACCAAGGTCCGCCACTATCACCACCAACACAACGTAAAGTGCCTAAGCCAGTTGTATGATTAGTTCCAGCTCCACTTTGAGTATTTGAAACGACTACAAAAGTATTCCCACCTGGATGATGATTCGCACCAGTAATTGATATTACTTCACCACAGCTTTGCATCAATGCTGGATTTGTTGGTGAAGTTTGTCCAAGGTGACAAACATAAGATCCTTTAACTGTTCCACTTTTTACTGCAGTACTTGTTCGATTTCGCTTACCTGTTAAAGCTCGAGCTGGTGATGTGGCATCAGCATAAAACTCTGGTACAGCTTGTTGAGCGGTAGTTGTACCTGCCTTCATAAATGCTAGGTCCATAGTTGTATCGTCACGATACATACCTGCTACTGGTGAAATAGCATATTGAGTTCCATCTTTATCTTTATAATTTAAAGGAACATTTGGATCTATACAGTGGCCTGCAGTTATAACACCGAGTTCACCAGTTGAGATCCTCTTTGCAGTAAAACCAGTCATACAGTAGTTTCCACCTGAATTCGTTACTAACCAAGATCCACCACGTGATTTTGTCGGTAGAATACCGGTAGGAATTTCAGATAAGTCTACTTTGACGTTGAGTAGTCTTTCGAGAGCTTGTTTATCAACTTGTTTTAGAGATTTCACATAGACTAATACATTTCCTGTCTGCTCATTATCTAAAATCATTTCAACTGTAGGGTACGCCTTTTTAACAGCAGCAAATGATTTATTAAGATGATTTACTCGTTGTTGCTTAGTATTTGAAGCTCCTTGTATAAGGGTAATAGGGGCACTTACACCGCGCTCAATAGCTCTATATGCAGATTCCACTTCAGTTTCAGTTAAATTTGCCAGCTTTCTAACTTGAATACGTTCTTGAGCATTTTTGTTTTTTAAAAGTTTAACTGATGTATCTGGTTTTCTTTCTAATTTAAAAGCTTGTTGAGAATTATTATTTCCAACAACTTTAACTTTTAATCCAAAGTCAGGTCCATTATCAAAATATAGGCCAGAAATAACATTTTTATATTTATCGCTTAAACCTGCTACTTGATTATCAGTGCCATGCATAATGAGTAATCTGCGCATAGCTTCGTCTAATGTGACTCCATAAGATGCTGCATAGTGTTTTGCATCAAATGCTAATGTCTCAGCGACATTCATTACAGGTTTTTGTTGATTTGTATTGCTATCTGCTGCAAATACACTAGCCGAAGCAAATGCAATAAATAAAGTGGTTGAAAGGGTTTTTAGTTTAAATTTCTTGTATTTAGATGACATTTTTATCTCACAATGGAATTAATTATGAGTCTAAAAACTAACATATAGTTTTTTTATAAAATATTAAAACGTGTAACTAAATATTTTACCAAGTGGTAAATATTTAGAATTAGATTGCTAAATAGTTAATATAAATATAAAAATAAATTCATTATAAAATTGTAAATAAATTAATTTATAGGCGGTTTTTACATTGAATAACTTTATTGAAAACATTGTTTTTAAAAATGTGATTTTATTTAATTGTACTTGAGTTTTTGTTGGAATATATTTTTATAAGAAGTAATAAAGGGGCAGAAGCCCCATATTAATTTTTTCTTCTCGACTGCCTTTACTGCCTTTGAATATTCAAGTTTTCAAGGATAGGAATAACTTCATTTGGATCGTAAAGATGCTTTCCGTCTTTTCCTTTGTTGAAAGAATGCAGCCCGTCAAATTTGATTAAAGATAATTATAAGAAGGGGGGGAGCAATCTAACTTTTTTAGCGAACTAATAGACAATAAAAAAACCACCTAATTCTTTCGAATTAAGTGGTTTTTAAATTTTGGAGCGGGAAACGAGACTCGAACTCGCGACCCCAACCTTGGCAAGGTTATGCTCTACCAACTGAGCTATTCCCGCAATGTGAGCACATTATAGAGTGTTTCACTAAAGTGTCAACACTCTTGTGATTTAATTGAACATTTAATCAGCACGACGCCAAACTGTACCTTGACGCGTATCTTCTAATACAACACCTTGGTCGAGCAAAGACTGGCGAATGCCGTCTGCTTTAGCAAAATCTTTTGCTTTTTTCGCATCAACACGTTGTTGAATAAAATCTTCAATTTCAGCATCAGACAAAGCAAGAGCTTCTTGTCCAATATCTGATTTTAAGAAAGCATCTACATCGTGTTGTACCAAACCTAAAATGTTGGTGAGGTGACGCAAGGTTGAATAAAGCACAGTCGCTTGGTCAGCTTGCTCTTCTTTTACAGCACGGTTCAATTCTTTGTTAAGTTCAAACAATACAGCCATAGCTTCGGCAGTGTTGAAGTCATCACACATTGCATTGTTAAAGCGTTCAACAAAGCTTTGATCAAGCGTTTCAGTTGTCGTTTGACCATACACTTGTTGATAAGCTTTAAATGAATGATAGAAGCGAGTTAAAGAAGTTTTTGCTTCTTTCAATGCCACATCAGAGAAGTTCACAGGACTACGATAATGTGAAGACACAATAAAGTAGCGAATCACTTCAGGGTGGAATTTCTCCATCACATCACGAATAGTAAAGAAGTTGCCTAAAGACTTAGACATCTTTTCACCATCAACATTAATGAAGCCAACATGCATCCAGTAGTTCACATATTGTTCACCAGTTGACGCTTCGCTTTGCGCAATTTCATTTTCATGGTGTGGGAACATTAAATCTGAACCACCACCATGAATGTCAAAGTGATTGCCTAGGCAGCAAGTCGACATTGCAGAACATTCAATATGCCAACCCGGACGACCATTACCCCAAGGAGATGCCCAAGACGGTTCATTTTCTTTGGCATGTTTCCAAAGTACAAAGTCAAACGGATGTTTCTTTTCAACTTCTACGTCGACACGCTCACTTGCGCCTGCTTGCATATCATCAAGCTTGCGTCCAGAGAGACGACCATATTTTTCAAATTTGGTAACTTCAAAATAAACATCGCCGTTTGAAGCAGGGTAAGCTGAACCTTTATTCACCAGATTGCCAATCATATTTTGCATCTGATCAATATATTCAGTCGCTTTAGGTGCTTCATCGGGTGCAGCACAGCCTAAATTGGCTGCATCTTCGTTCATTGCATCAATGAAACGAGTGGTGAGCTGCTGAATGGTTTCACCATTTTCATTCGCACGTTTAATGATTTTGTCGTCAATGTCGGTAATGTTGCGAATATAGCGAACATTCCAGCCTTGACTACGTAAGAAACGTATAATGTAGTCAAATGCAACCATAACTCGAGCATGCCCGATATGACAGTAATCGTAAACGGTCATACCGCAGACGTACATATCGATGTGACCTTCTTTGCGAGGTACAAATTCAACTTTTTTTCGTTGCTCAGAGTTATATAAAACAAACGGTTGCATAAGGGTTTTCAAACACTCAACAAAAACAGTGTTACATCATAACTGATGCATCATTTTTCACAAAGTTTTATACAAGAATTTTATAAGCTTGTGAAATCTTATACATTTAAAAACGTGTAAATGATTGAGTTATGTTAGAATGCCCCCAAATCTTTTGATTAAAATCACCGATCTTCACAAGAGATCAGATCAATTATTTTGAGTCAAACTCGTATGCCCAATCCTACAGATTTTCAAAGCAGCGCATTAGCAACATTGCGTATTGAGCAGCAAGCCCTAGATGTGTTAGCAACACAAATTAATGACAGTTTTAATCAGGCTTGTGAAATATTGTTACAGTGTAAAGGCCGTGTTGTGATTACTGGCATGGGTAAGTCAGGGCATATTGGCCGTAAAATGGCTGCGACTTTTGCTTCAACTGGTACACCTTCTTTCTTTATGCATCCAGGCGAAGCTGGGCATGGTGATTTGGGTATGCTGGTTCGTGGTGACGTTCTAATTGCGATTTCCAATTCTGGAAAAAGTGATGAAATCATGATGTTGATGCCACTCATCAAACATCTTGGTGTACCTCTTATTACCATTAGCCGTACTGATAAAGGGCCAATGCCTCAAAATGCCGACATCGCTTTAACTTTAGGTGAGTCTGACGAAGCGTGTCCATTAGGGTTGGCTCCGACATCGAGCACGACAGCGACTTTAGTGTTGGGTGATGCGCTGGCTGTTGCTTTACTTGAAGCTCGTGGTTTTACCGCAGATGATTTTGCGCGTTCGCATCCTGCTGGAGCCTTGGGTAAGCGTTTACTTTTACATGTAAAACATCTGATGCACACTGGCGAAGAATTGCCAAAAGTTTCACCAGACACACCAATGAATCAAGTGCTTTACGAAATTTCTAATAAGCGTTTAGGCTTGACCACGATTGTAGATGAACAAGAACATTTGCTTGGTATTTTCACCGACGGTGACTTACGTCGTTTAATTGATAAACAGCAAGGTTTCGACGTAAATTTACCTGTTTCTGAAGTAATGACAAAAAAACCGTCAACTATTTCTCAAGAAGCACGTGCGGTAGAAGCTCTACAACAGCTTAACCTGAAAAAAATTAGTCAATTTGTTGTGGTTGATGACCAAAATAAAGTGATTGGTGTAATTAGTATGCATGACCTTATTCAGGCAGGGGTAAATTAATCAATGGCATCTTATGCATTGTTAGAACAAGCACGTCATTTACAGGCATTGGTTCTGGATGTTGATGGTATTTTGAGTGATGGTTTTGTAACTTTAACGAATAGTGGCGATGAGATTAAATCGTTTGATATTCGTGATGGTTTAGGTATGAAACTTGCGCAGCAAGCGGGCATGAAAATCATCATTATTACAGGCCGAAAAAGTAATATCGTTGAAAAACGTATGTCTGATTTAGGTGTGGATCTCGTTTTTCAAGGGCGTGAAGACAAAGGTTCTGCGCTACGTGAAGCTTGTGCACAGTTTAATATTTTGCCATCTGATTGCTTATATATGGGCGATGACTGGCCTGATTTATCTGCTTTTGCAATCGCAGGAATGAGCGTCACTGTGCCAAATGGTCATGAAGAAGTGCGTCGTCGTGCTCATTTGGTGACACAGTCGATGGGTGGACGTGGTGCTGTACGAGAAGTCTGTGATATGTTGCTGATCGCAAAAGGCATTTACCAAGAACTTCTTGAAAAATATCTTGCAGTACCGCATTAATAATAAGATTACTTAAAAAGGTAGGCTATTCCTGCTCATGGATACCAGAGTTTTATCTATTGTTGCTGTAGTTGTTGCTGCTATAAGTGGTGGTTACTACTACTATAGTGGCAAGGCAAAAAAACTAGACATTGGTTCTGCGAAGAATATGACATATTCGGCGCGGGGCGTCCATTTGACTCAAACTGATGATCAAGGCAATTTGTATATTCGTGCTGAAGTTCGTCAGCTTGAACAGGATATGCAACAAAAAACATCAAAGTTGGATCAACTTAATGCATCTATGTATAAAGATGGCAAAGTTGATGCAACGTTCTTTGCTAAACAGGCAAATGGCTATGATGATAACCGTAAAGTTATATTATCGGGTGATGTGGTAGCGACTAAATTAGCACCTCAAGGAAAAATTGAATTCCAGACCGATGAATTAACGGGTTATCCAAAAACAAGAGAGATTGAAACCAATCACCAAGTGAATGTTCAATCTCCTCAGGCCGAGTTTGTCAGCCAAGGGTTAAAAGCTAATTTAAATAATGGTCAGTACGAATTTTTTAATGTTCGAGGAAAGTATGCACCAAAGTCTTAATTTAAAACATTCTTCAGCTTTCCTGAAACAAGCTGCGGTAATTACATTCGTTGCTTTATCATCAGCTTCGACTTTTGCGTTACCGTCTGACCGTAGTCAACAAATTTCACTCGTGGCAGACCGTGCAACTTATAACGAAAAAACCGGTTTGACGACCTATACAGGCAATGTCGTGATTGAGCAAGGCACGATGAAGCTTCAAGCCGATTCAATTGTTGCTACGTTAAATTCTAAACGTGAAATTCAAACGATTACTGCTAAGGGTAGACCATCTAAATTTCAGCAACAAATAAGTGCTGACAAGGGCGTGGCACGTGGTGAAGGACAGACCATTGTTTATAATGCAGATACGGGCATTATTACATTGGCTGGTGGTGCATATTTATATCAAGATGGTTCTAGTATTCGTGGTAACTCATTGAAATATAGTATGAACAAAGGTGATGTTGAAGCTCAGGGCTCATCGTCAAATCGTGTGCAAATTATTATTCCGCCATCAAGTTCAAAAAGCTTTCCAGGAGCGCGTGACTAATGCAACAAGCTCTTCAACAACCCCAAACTTTGTGTATTAAGCACTTAGGAAAAAACTATAGTAAGCGTTGGGTCGTCAAAGACGTATCTTTTAGTATGCAAAGTGGACAGATTGTTGGTTTGCTTGGCCCTAATGGTGCAGGAAAAACAACAAGCTTCTATATGGTTGTAGGGCTAGTGCGTATGGATAAAGGTGAAATTCACCTTGATGATCTTGATATGTCCGATTTGGCAATGCATGAACGGGCACGTAAGGGAATTGGATATCTTCCGCAAGAGGCTTCTATTTTTAGAAAGCTGACAATTGCTGAAAATATTATGTCCATTTTAGAAACACGCAAAGACTTAAATAAGCAACAGCGCCAACAACGTCTTACTGAATTATTAAATGACTTTAAAATCAGTCATATTAAAGACTCACTGGGAATGAGTGTGTCTGGTGGTGAACGCCGCCGTGCTGAAATTGCACGTGCATTGGCTGCTGACCCTAAATTTATGTTACTTGATGAGCCATTTGCTGGTGTTGACCCAATCTCGGTTGGAGATATTAAAGATATCATTCAGACTTTGAAAGATCGTGGTATTGGTGTACTCATTACTGACCATAACGTACGTGAAACTCTGGCAATTTGTGAACGTGCATATATTGTCAGTGAAGGGGCTGTCATTGCAGAAGGTACACCACAAGAAATTCTGGATAACGAACAAGTCCGTAAAGTCTACTTAGGTGACGATTTTACAGTTTAAATAAAATGGTTAATCTATTTGTCTAAAAAGAGGTCAATGCCTCTTTTTAGTTTTTTTATATTTATTTATTAAAAACAATAATTTAAAATAATCAGTTGATGAAAAAGTAATGTGTAAATTATTCAAGTAATTATGCTTCTTTATGCAAAAAACTATGTAGAATGTAAAAGCTTTTAAACGATAACAAACAAGATCAACAAGACAAGCATGATTGTATATAACCAAAGAAAAGTAGAAAGGACATGTAAAAAGCCGGCTTTCCTGAAAGGGTTGATGCTTTTAACTTCGTTGCATGTACCTGTAGTGATATATGCTGCTAAACCCAGTGAGCAATATCACACCCTAAAAGACAACTTATCACAACTTTTTGCCCCTAAAAGTAGTGATGAATTTAAAGTTGCCAAGATGCAAGAGTTGAGTAATTTTAAGCTAGATCGTTCCAGAGTGCAGGAGTTTCCGACTGTTCAACTCAATGATAGAGCAGCTTCATCTTATTCAAATTTGCCCTCAAGGAAAATGACTTTGCAGGAAGCGGTGAAAGTCGCGATCCAGCGGAACCCAGATATTTCCCAAGCCATTTCAACTTTAGCAGGGCAAAATGCGGGTATTGATTATGCAAAGGCTGGTTATTATCCCCAGCTTTCAGGTGGAATAACCACAGGTGATTTGAGTAGTGGTGAACGGGGGCGGCAGTTATTGACCCTAAATGCGACTCAAATGCTTTTTGATTTTGGCAAAGTAAAATCAGGTGTATCTGTTGAGCGTGCCAAAGTTCAAGTCGAGCAGGCCAATGTGCTGGTCAGCATTGATGATATTGCACTTGATGTTGCACAGTCGATTGTCAATATTCAGCGCTACCTTCAATTAAATAAAATTGCCGAGCAGCAAATTGCTGGGATTCAACGTATTCAGGAAATTGCCAATTTACGTGCAAATGCCGGTATTAGCAGTCAAGCCGATCCGATTCAAGCCCAGTCCTATTTACAAGCTGCCCAATCTAGTTTGATCGCGCAGCAGTCATTATTAAGACAATACCAGCAACACTTAAGAACATTATTAGGTGGTGATGTTTCTCGAACAGGGTGGATTATTTCGGATGATTTGGTGAAAGTGTCCGATTTATATGGCGAACCTGAATTCAATACCATTCCAAAAATGATCGCGGCTCAAGCGGGTGTTGAGGTTGCTAAAGCTCAAAAAGAACAGACCCGACTGAGTCGTTATCCGACTTTGGCGGTAAAAGGTTCGGTGAGTCAGGCCATTAACGGCAGAAACCCGAACAATGATGAAGATGACGGTCTGTACAGTTCTGTCATGCTTGAAGCAACCAGCCAGTTTTATCAAGGTGGAGCCGTTTCTTCTCAGGTCAAAATGGCAAGTTATGCAGAAGAAGCTGCAAAGTCTAAAGTCAATTCAGTTTATCTGGATGTTCTCGATCAGATCAGAACCAGCCGTGAGCAAATTGAAAATAAACAACGTCAAATGCAGGTGCTGACCAATCGTCAGGCAACGACTGTCCGTACACGTGAACTTTATCAAGAGCAGTACAAACTTGGTACACGTTCATTGGTCGATTTATTGAATGCAGAGCAGGCTATTCATAGTGCCAATTCAGAACTCGAAACTGCACGTTATGACATCTACAACAGTATTGTGCAATACATCTCGGCAACAGGACGTTCCCGCCAAGCTTATGACTTAAATAATATTTCAATTCAGGGGTTCGAAGTACAACCATGATGACAAAAATAAACTACCAGCCCTGGTTACAGGCGGTCTTAACGATTGCTAAACATTATCGAATTGAGCCTTCAGAAGAAAGAATCCGCTTACAACTTGACTGGAACCAGAATCAAAACCTTGATGATGTTTTACAGCTCATTACACGTCAGGTTGGACTAAATTTACGTAAAGTACCGTTTTCTTTAGAGCTGCTGAACCCGTGGCGCCTACCTGTTATGGTCGAGTTTCATGACGGGCAGGTCGGTATTATTGATAAAGCCGATACCCAAGGGAATGTCAGTATCCAGTTTAGTGGGGATCAGGGACTTTCTCAGAATTTAAGCCTAGATGTCTTAAAAAATACCATTAAGAATGTCTATATTCTGCGTCCTGAAAGCTCCATTCCCGATGCATGTATTGATGAATATATCAAACCCTATGAAGCAAGCTGGTTCTGGTCAATTGTTCTAAGAGACTGGAAGCGCTACGTTGATATTATGTTTGCCTCACTCATTGCCAATGTGCTGGCACTGGCAACCATTATTTTCTCAATGCAAGTCTATGACCGCGTTGTACCGTCACAGTCTGTTCCAACCTTATGGGTGCTGGCTGGTGGTGTACTGATTGCTGCCATTTTTGAGTTTACCTTACGTGTGTCCCGAGTTTATCTATCCGATATTATTGGTAAACGTGCGGATTTACGTGTTTCTGACCGTGTATTCGGTCATGCCTTACGCATCAAAAATAAAGATCGTTCAAAATCTACAGGTAGTTTTATTTCGCAGATTCGTGAGCTCGAAGGCGTTCGTGAACTGGTGACCTCTACCACCATTAGTGCAATTGCCGATTTCCCATTCTTTTTCCTGTTCCTGGTAATTTTTGCCATTATTGGCGGAAAGCTGTTTTGGGTGATGTTGCTGGTTGTGCCGCTTATGCTTTTGCCGGGTATTCTGGCACAGAAGAAGCTAGCGCAATTGGCACAGGAAGGCATGAGAGAATCTTCAATTCGTAATGCCATTCTGGTTGAAGCGGTGCAGGGTATTGAAGATATCAAGTTGCTGCGTGCCGAATCGCGTTTCCAAAACCAGTGGAATCACATGAACGAGGTTTCAGCCGATATCGGTATGAAACAACGTAAAATTGTTGGGACCTTAATGGCATGGACTCAAATGCTTCAGGGCTTAACCTATGCAATTGTGGTTTTAGTTGGATGTTTTGCAGTGATGGAAGGTGAAATGACCACGGGTGCGTTAGTGGCCTGTTCAATTTTATCGTCACGCATGTTAGGACCGATTGCACAAATTACTGGCGTTTTAGGACGTTTACAGCAGGCGAAAGTGGCTAAACAAAGTCTGGATGAACTCATGCAACGTCCGATCGACCAAGCTGACCGTTCACATCTGGTACATAAAGCAGTTTTAAATGGCGACTACGAATTAAAAAATGTCTTGTTCCAATATGGAGAAGAAGACCCGAAACCAAGTTTAGCAATTCGCCATTTAAAAATTCGTGCTGGTGAAAAAATTGCAATTTTAGGGCGCAATGGTGCTGGTAAATCGACACTGCTTCAGCTTCTATCTGGCATGCAGGTCCCTGTTCAAGGTGCAGTGCATTTAGATGGTCTGGATCTGTCTTTAATTGACCCATCTGATGTACGTCGTGATATGGGTTTACTCAACCAGAATGCACAACTTTTCTACGGTACGATTCGCGAGAACCTCACTTTGGGCGCACCGCTTGCAACCGATGAAGATATTCTTCGGGCTCTAGTGGTGACAGGTGCATTACCTTTTGTTCAAGAGAAAAAAGAAGGACTCGATCACCTGATTTTAGAAGGTGGTGTTGGTTTCTCGGGTGGTCAGAAACAAGCCTTGTTATTGGCCCGTCTATTGATTCGCCAACCTAACATTTTATTGCTGGATGAACCGACAGCAGCCATTGATGATGTGGCAGAGAAACAACTGATTGATCATTTAAAAGGCTGGCTGGCCCATCGAACCTTGGTGGTTGCGACTCACCGCCGCGCTGTTTTAGAACTGGTGGACCGTATTATTGTCGTTAACGACGGCAAAATCGTGATGGATGGTCCAAGAGATCAGGTCCTTAATCAATCAACAGCCCAACAAAAACAAGTGCAAGGAGGTAATTCATGAGCGAGCCACAACAAGAACAAGAACTCACCCGTTCAATGAATGTCTCTTATAGTGAGCCACCATTACCACGTGCCAGTTTAGTGATCTGGATTGTGGGGATTGGTTTAGTTATTTTCTTTATCTGGGCATGGGTATTTAAACTTGAAGAAGTGTCTACAGGCACAGGTAAAGTGGTTCCATCGTCTAAGGAGCAGGTCATCCAGTCGTTAGAAGGTGGTATTTTAACCAAGCTGAATGTACAAGAAGGCGATATTGTTCAAAAAGGTGAAATTCTTGCGCAATTAGATCCAACCCGTTTTGCATCGAATGTCGGTGAATCAAGATCTTTACTGATTTCTGCTCAGGCAACCTCAGCGCGCTTACGTGCAGAGGTGAATGGCACACCATTGGCTTTTCCTGAAATTGTGCTGAAAGAGCCAAAACTTGTACATGAAGAAACGGCATTATATCGGTCTCGTCGTGCAGATTTAGAACAGACCATTGCAGGCTTAAAACAAGCTTTGCAATTGGTACAGCAAGAGCTGGCAATGACGGAGCCTTTGGTTGCTAAAGGTGCGGCCAGTGAGGTTGAAGTTTTACGTTTACGTCGTGAAGCAAACGACCTTAGAAATAAAATGAATGATGTGCAGAACCAGTATTTCGTAAAGGCTCGTGAAGAGTTATCGAAAGCCAATACCGATATTGAAACGCAGCAACAAGTCGTACTGGGTCGTACTGACAGCTTAGATCGTGCTATTTTTAAAGCTCCAGTACGCGGTGTTGTGAAAGAAATTGCAGTTACCACCCATGGCGGTGTTATTCCGCAAAATGGCAAGTTGATGACCATTGTACCGATTGATGAACAGTTGCTTATTGAAGCGCGTATTTTACCGCGTGACATTGCGTTTATTCGACCGGGACAAGAAGCGCTGGTTAAGATTACTGCCTATGATTACTCAATTTATGGGGGGTTAAAAGGTAAGGTTACGGTTATTTCCCCAGATACGATTCGTGATGAAGTTAAACAGGACCAGTTCTATTATCGTGTTTATATTCGAACCGATTCAGACAAGCTTTATAATAAACAAGGTAAGGCATACGGTATTACACCGGGTATGGTGGCAACTGTAGATATTCGTACTGGTCAAAAAACGGTACTGGATTACTTGCTTAAACCATTTAATAAAGCTAAAGAAGCGTTACGAGAAAGATAATAAAAAAAGCCCCGAGATTCGGGGCTTTTTTTATGGGTTTGATTCTATTAAATTCACGTTATAATTTGATTTTTATTATGCTTTATTTAATTTATGGCTTTTACGATTGCATCACCCGTTACGTTTGAAGAAGAAATTAAAAAAAGTAGATTTCAAGCTATTGCTGCACCAGTAGAAAATGAACAGCAAGTTAAAGAATTTTTAGAACAAAACAAAGATATCTCGACAACTCATCAATGCTGGGCATGGAAAATTGGTCATAACGTACGCTTTAACGATGATGGCGAACCCTCAGGAACAGCAGGTCGTCCAATCTTGGCAACCATTGAAGGGAATGACCTGACTAATATTATTGTAATGGTTAACCGCTGGTATGGTGGAATAAAGCTAGGAACTGGCGGCCTTGTAAGAGCATATGGCGGTTGTGCTGGACAATGTTTGCTATTGGCTGAGCGTATTGAACTCATTGCAAAGAAAACGATTAATTTTTCCTGTCATTTTAATGAATGGGCCATATTTCAATATGAGCTTACTCAACAACAAATTGAATATCAGGAAACCTATACTGCAACGGGTGTAGATATTGAAGCAAGACTACAAATACATCAAATTGAGCCACTTGCCTTAAAACTCAGAGATGTAACGCGTGGTCGTGAAGAATTAAAAATTGAGGATGAATTAACTGATGACTGATTCCTTACTCAAATATCGGGAACAACATAAGCACCGTTTAAATTATATGCCATGGTTATATTGGACTTTAAAACCTAAAAATCGTGCTTGGGCCGAAGAGTGGCAACAAGAATATCAGGCTTATTTGATGGAGATGGAAACAGTTGAGATTGGTAAAAATTGTTTTATCTCGCCCTTAGCTCATATTTTTGCTGAACCGGGACGCAAAATTATTATTGGTGATAATTGCTTTATCGCAGCAGATTGTAGTCTGCATGGACCCCTTGAAATAGGTAATGAGGTCGCGATAAATCATCATTGTATTTTAGATGGGGGGCGAGCCGGCATAAAGCTGCATGATCAGGTACGTATTGCTGCATATTGCCACTTATATGCATTTGATCATGGCATGCAGTTAGATCGTCCACTTTACCAGCAACCTGTCACATCCAAAGGAATTGAAATTGAGCAGGACGTTTGGTTAGGGGCGCATGTGGGTATTAAAGATGGTATTAAAATAGGTAAGCATGCTGTGGTTGGCATGAATAGTATGGTGACAAAAGATGTGGAGCCGTACCATATTGTAGGTGGCAACCCCGCAAAATTTATTCGTTTAAGGGAATAATTCAGTCTCAAGAATGTAATAAAATGTTTGATCTTTAAACAAAAAAGTTGATTTTTATACATAAACCTTAATATACCAATTTTTATCTATGTTAAGTTAAAGCTAAGTTTTAAGAATAATCTCCAAGGCAAAAGACCTGAAGAAGAGAGGCTGACATGAACCGTGTTATTGCGTGTATTGACTCATCACCGTGTATTAATGCTATTGCCGATGCAGCAGCATGGGTTGCTAAAGCAACCGGACGAGAACTTGTATTATTACAAATTCTAGACTATTACCCTGCAAGTTATCATCTTGGTGAAATTAGTGGAGTAATTGGCTTTGAAAGCAATGCAATGCTGCTAAAAGAGTTAGCTGAGCTGGAACAAAAACAAAGTGAACTCGCTTTAGACTATAGCAATAATTTACTTCGTCACATTTCTGATCTTATTAAAGAAAAACACGATATTACGTGTTCAAAAATTCAAGAAAAAGGTGATTTTTTAGAGCAAAGTTTTAATCTCTTACATGAAAATGACATTGTAATTTTAGGTCGAGTCGGGGAAAGAGCTGCCGAAAAACAGAAACCAATTGGTAGTAATGTTGAAAACTTTATTCGTGGAGCCAACTGTACTGTTTTGACCATTGGTGAAAACTTTAAAATACCGACACGATTTATTTTCGCTTATGAATATTCACCAACTTGTCAAAAAATGATGCGCCGCATTGCTCAAAGTGATTTATTGCGAACACTGCAATGTCATTTGGTTTATGTCGGTGATCACCCAGAAGTACTCAATGAACCTGAGCATTACCTTAAACAAGCAGGTATAGATGTAGTGACCGTATATCGCTATGGCGATGTTGCACAAAATATTTTAGAGTACCAACAAGAACATGGTATTCAAATCATTGTGCTAGGCGCATTTAGTCATAGCAAAATTCATCAGTTCTTCTTGGGAAGTATTGCAACAACCGTATTCCGAAATGCGACTGTACCATTGCTAGTAGCTAAATAATAAGATTTGCATATAGTTATCCGCAAATCTTGTGGATAACTATATGGAAAAGCAACTGTAATAAAAGTAATTTATTGATTATAAATAATAAAATAAAAAAGACGATTTTTTAACCATTATTTCACAATTGCAATTGCGAAGCCATCATGGCCTTTTGAGCCAACTGTTTGTAATGCTGTACAAGACAAGATTTGTGGATGGTTTTCGAGTGCTTTAAACATTTCACGGATGCCTTCAATACTTGGTTTTTTATTATCTGGATTTAAAATATCACCTGCGCGAATCACATTATCAAGCACAATAATCGTACCTGATTTAGAAAATTTTAGGCTCAATTCTAAATATTCCGGATATCCCTGTTTATCTGCATCAATGAAAATAAAATCAAAAGGCTCGATAGATTGAGGATCAATCTCAGAAAGAATATCTGCGGCACGGCCAGCTTTAAGCTCAACTTTTACAGGAAGATTCGCATGGTCGATATTTTTTTGTGCCATTTCTGCGTGAGTGTCACGGCCTTCTATGGTCAGTAAATAACCATCTTCAGGTAACGCACGGCCTAACCAAATTGTACTGTATGCAGCAAAGGTTCCAATCTCTAAAACTCGTTTGCATTTATTCATTTGAATAAGCATCTGCAAGAACATTCCTTGGTTAGGCGCCACTGCAAGATGATTTGAGAAGCCGTGTTCATCGGTATTTTTTAATGCATATTCGAGTCGCGGGTCTTCGGGAATTAAATGTGAATCGATATATTCGTCAATGTCTGTCCACATCTGCTGCATAATCAAATTTACCTATATGTTGATAGGGGTATTTTAAACGTTTATGCCTAGAGTGCAAAAATCTTCGTTTCAGGAAATTTTGGTTGATTATTGAATGAGCAAATTACTTTTTCTGAGTTACCAACCTAAATTAAACAAGGAGTATAAAAAGGTTCATTTCTTGCTTATTTTTATCAATGTGTAGTTAGGGATGTATAAATGAGAATTACGTTGTGTGCTTTCACAAGTCTAGATTTTGAAGAGGGTATTGAGGTTTATTGTTCAGCTTTTAGTAATGAGCCATGGAATGAGCAGTTTGATGATTTAGAACCAATTAGAAAATATTTTGAGAGATATTTTCAATATTCATCTTCTTTTGGCTTTTGTGCAAAATGGGGAAACCAATTAATTGGTGTGGGAATGGGGCATATTCATCCCACTATACAAGGACTTCGTTATTATCTAGATGATTTTTTTATTCATCCCCAATATCAGGGAAAAGGAGTTGGCTCTAAGCTTTTAAAGTATATAGAAGGAAAGTGTAGAGAAAATAATATAGAAACCATTGTTCTGCACACGTTAAGAGCATCAATTTCCGAAGATTTTTATAAAAAGCATGGCTTTAAAAACCGCTCAAAACTCATCTCTTTAGCCAAACGTTTGTAATGGGTTTAAGTGAAAACTCCTTTCAATTGAAAGGAGTTTTTTAATTTAAAAATTACACATCGAACTGCTTCGAGTTAAATCAGGTCCCCAAGTACGATAGCCTTGAGTATCAATATGAATTTGTCCGGAGCTATATAAACCAATACCCATATTTAAGCTTTGGCCATGCTGAGCCCAGAATTGGCAGAGTTTAAACTTGGTATTTTCAATAAATGCGTAGTCTTGAGCTCGAGGGAACTCAGGGCCAATACGGAAATCAATCGCAGAGTTAAATAAATGTTTAGAAGAACTCGCACCACCAGCACATTCATTTAAAGGTAAATCTCGGTAAACCGAGGTTACTTCAAAGTCGGTTAAAACTTTTGATGCAACTAAATATTTAAATACGCGTAGGGTCGATAAAGAATTTCCCCAAAGTTCGCGATTAGGCACAGCATATTCTGAACGTCCACATTTTTGCCAATCGCGTGCTGAACGTAATAACTCAAAACTTGGCACAATGCCCGAGACATTATTTCGGGTTAAGAATTTTTCGTATTCACGAACACGTTCGTAATTTTCACCAGAACTTAACCAACCTCGATAAGATGTAGGCTCAACTTTAGGAGGAATTGGGCGCTCGATAATAACGCGCTCTTGTGGAATAAAGATTCGTTTACCACTTGGAGAGGTTTTGCCTGTTGTTGTGTGTTGGGGAGAGCTGACACAACCTACCATAACCGCTGGGATTATGCATAATGGCACCATACTCTGCAAAAACTTCCGCATAAGAAAAATTAAGCACTTATAAATATTGCGGCTATTTTAATGCAAAACAGTGCACAAATTACGAGGAATTTGCAATGAAATGTTTGAATAGGGTATAAAAAAAGATCAGCGGTTGCTGATCTTTTTTGAAATTACTTTTCAAGATATTGTAATTTATCAGGTTTGCCGTTCCATTCTTCACGGTCAGCTGGTTGATCACCAATTTGAGTAATGTTAGGCCATTTTTGAGAAAGGTCAGCATTGAGCTCAATAAACACTTCTTGACCTTCTGGTAACTCATCTTCAGAGAAAATTGCATTTGCCGGGCACTCTGGTTCACATAATGCACAGTCAATACATTCATCCGGATTGATCACTAGGAAATTCGGACCTTCGTAAAAACAGTCTACAGGACAAACTTCTACGCAATCTTGGTATTTACATTTAATACAATTTTCAGTGACAACAAAGGTCATGGCGACAGCTACCTAAAAAATATGGTTTCATTTCGAATAGCTTATTTTAGGCAAAAAAGGGGTAAACAAACAATTGCTTTTATTGATATTCTTTATTCATGCATATGAAGATAAGTTAATACGTTGATAATCAAACGGATCTTCCATCCATAATATGTGTTAGTTTATAAAATTAAAATAATAATATACTTTATAAAACAATTACTTAAAAAATATTTCCTTTAAGTATTCAGATGTCATTTAAGTAAAGCCATCAATTTTATTAAATGCCTTAACTTCTCTTTTTTTCTTTTACAAATTTTGATTTTCTGCTTTTTTAGTTGAAAATCTCTTAAATCTGTAGAACTAAAGGGTACAGAGCAAATGAATATCTTCAGGTTCTAATTGCCAAAGTTGTTGATCTGGGGCATTTAACTGTTCTGCACCATGCTTAATGTAGAAATCTACAGTGCGTCGACTTGGGGTTGCTGAAATATACAGTTGATTTGCACCGAGTTGTTTGGCGGACTCTTTTGCAGCTTGCATAAGGTTAGCACCAATGCTTTTACCTTGTTGGTCTGCATCTACATAAAAATAGTGTAGTAATTTAGCATTAGGATAGTCAGCTATAATTTGATTTGACACCACACTCACACCAATAAGTTTTTCTGCGGCATCAAATGCACCGATAAATAGAGCACCTTGCTCATAGAGTTGTTTTAATTTGGGTGGGTCATTTTCTAAATGATATGAGTCCCAATGTTGGACATCAAAAAAACAATCAACCAATTCTAAGTGTTGTTGATTTTGAATATACATTTGAGTGATTAATTCACGGCGGCTAATCTGCAGCCAAATAAGATCGATTTCTGAACTTTGTAAAGATCTTAAAATCATATAAATATTATTCTCCGAGATGAATAAGCAGACCTAAGCCTGCTTATTCAGACGTGATTTATTAAGATTTTAGCGCAGCTTTTAACTCGTAGAGCTGCTCAAGCGCCTGACGAGGTGATAAGTTATCGACTTCAATTTGCTTAAGTAAATCTAGAGCAGGGGATGAAACCTCTATCTCAACAACTTTCTCTATGATTTGTGAACCAGCGTTCGCATCTGGTGGAGCAAACAAATCATTTTGAAAGCTGGTTTGTAAATGTTGCTGCTGCTGTTTCTCTAAAATACGTAAACGTTTTTGAGCTTCTTTAATCACATTGGCAGGAATACCTGCTAATTTTGCGACCTGTAAACCATGACTTTGGCTTGCAGGACCTTGCTGAACTTTATGCAATAAAATCAGGTTGCCGTTAAGCTCTTGCGCCGTGACATGGTAGTTATCAATTCCTGCTTCACCACCAAGTTCAGTCAATTCGAAATAATGGGTAGCAAAAAGGCATAAACATTTGACGCGTTTGGTTAAATCAACCACGCATGCCCATGCTAAAGACAAGCCATCATAGGTACTGGTTCCGCGGCCAACTTCATCCATCAAAACAAGCGATTGATTAGTCGCATGATGCAGAATTTGAGAAGTTTCTGTCATCTCAACCATAAAGGTCGATTTGCCTGTAGATAAATCGTCGGCTGAGCCAATACGAGTGAAAATACGATCGATTGGACCGAGTTTGGCTGCTTTGGCTGGAATATAACTGCCGCAGTAAGCCAATAAACTAATTAATGCCGTTTGACGCATGAATGTTGATTTACCGCCCATGTTTGGGCCAGTAATGATTGCCATGCGATGTTGGCTATCAAGAAAAGTATCATTTGGTGTAAATGGTGCTTTGTTTAATGCTTCAACTACAGGGTGACGGCCTGCCTGAATTTTAATGCCCGTTTCTGGGGTAAATTCAGGACGCGCCCAATTGTTTAAGCGTGCTTGATGAGCAAAGTTAGCAACCACATCAATTTGAGCAATTGCTGAACTCATCATTTGGAGATGAGCAATATTTTCGCGAAGGTTTTCAAGTAAAGCTTCAAATAATGCTTTTTCACGTGCTAATGCACGCGACTCGCTCGACAGAACTTTATCTTCAAAACTTTTTAACTCAGGGGTAATGTAGCGTTCAGCATTTTTTAAAGTCTGACGACGGATATAGTCAGCAGGAGCTTGTTCTGCTTGAGCACGAGTGAGTTCGATGTAGTAACCACTTACACGGTTATAACCGATTTTAAGGGTATTAATGCCAGTACGTTCACGCTCTTTAATTTCTAAATCAATGAGGAATTGACCTGCGTGATCGCGAATTTGGCGTAATTCATCGAGGTCAGCATCGTAGCCTTCTGCAATTACATTGCCATCACGAAGTAATACAGGTGGGTTTTCAACAATGGCTGCCATCAAATGTTGATGAAGCGCTTTAAAATCACCAAGTTCTTGATCAAGTTGAACTAATAGTTTAGATTTTTTCGTTTGAATAACTGGAGTTAATGCTGTTCTTAACGCTGGAATTTGTGCACATGCATGACGAAGTTGTACTAAATCACGTGGTCGCGCACTCCCCAGTGCAACACGACTAAGCACACGCTCAATATCACCAATTTCTTTAAGGACCAAACGAACTGGGCTTTCATGATATCCCTGAATTAATTGCTCAATGGCATCTAAACGAGCATCGAGTAATGCGGTATCACGAACCGGTTGCATGAGTGTACGGCTTAATAAACGGCCACCCATTGCAGTTTGGCAGTCATTTACCAGTTGGAATAATGACGTGCCATGTTCAAATAATGGTTCAATAATTTCTAAGTTACGACGTGTGATTGGGTCAAGCGCAATAAAGTCTGTGCTTTGTTCAAGTTGAATTGAACGAATATGTGGTAATGCAGTTTTTTGTGTTTCTTTTGCATAGTGAATGAGTGCAGCGGCAGCAGCTTTAGCTAAAGGTAATGGGTCTAAACCAAAGCCTGAAAGCGTTGATACTGTAAACTGATCACATAAGGTTTTTTGTGCATTATTTTGATTGAAGTCTACATTCGGGCGTTTGGTAACGGGACAATCTAAGTGTTTTTTAATTTGTTCGATAATATTCGTGTCGACCAAGTCTTCATCAATCAAAATTTCACTTGGCATTAAACGTGCAAGTTCGATAGGCAATTGTTCTGGCTTGTAATCTTGTTGTTGAACTTTAAAAATGCCTGCACTTAAGTCGAGTAAAGCAAAACCAATCTGATTTTGATGGATGCATAAAGAGACTAGGTTAGATGATTGATAACTGCTGAGTAATGCATCATCAGTTAACGTACCTGGAGTAAGAATACGAACAACTTTACGATCAACCGGACCTTTACCTGTCACTTCTCCAACTTGTTCGCAAATGGCTACAGTGCGCCCAGCTTTGACAAGACGTGCAAGATAACCTTCTGCCGCGTGATAGGGAACACCCGCCATTGGAATAGGTCGCCCACTGGCTTTGCCACGATGGGTTAAGGTGATGCCTAAAAGTTTGGCTGCTAAATGAGCATCTTCAAAGAAGAGTTCATAAAAGTCACCCATACGATAAAACAGCAACGCATGTTGATAGTCCGTTTTGACTTTGAGATATTGCTGCATCATAGGTGTATGAGAAGATAAGTCAGCCATGATTTCAGCGCTATTCATGCGTATTAAACCCTTAAAAAATCAATAATAAATAAGTTAACTTTGAAAGTTTGGTTATCGAACCAATTCTAACAACTTCTGTGTAAATCTGACTTAATCTAAGAAAAAAGTATACCTTTGTAGTGTACCTTTTTTAGTGTCAATATTGAGTTAACAGTGTGTGAGAACTTAACTTAATTTTTCACGGTTGCTATCTTAACAAATTGAGACTAATTGACAAAAAGGATTCCTAAAATGAGCGAGGAAATAAATAGCAAAAAGAAAGTGGCCTTATCAGCTCAAACTATCACTCAATTTCTGCTGTATGAAATCAATAAGCGCTCTTGTTTTAGCGGGTAAGTAACGGCGATTTGAATAAAGTGCGAACAATTGCAATGGAGCTGCCGATTGTTCAAACTCAACCTCGATTAATCGTCCATCGCTAATGTATGGTTGGCAGGCTTGTTTGGATAGAATTGCAAAACCGACACCTGATATCGCAGCTTGTCCTGCCATCTTTCCGCTGTTTACTCGATAATGCCCTTTAACCTTGATGGTCTCGAATTCCCCCTTTTTATTCACAAATTGCCAAGGAGCACCTTTGAGTGCACTTACCGTTGTAATACAGGGCAATTCTTCAAATTGCTGGATATGAGTAGGGGTGCCATAACGCTGAATGACGGAGGGGGCTGCAACAATGGTGCAAGGGATAGTCACCAGATGACGGGCGATATAGTCACTGTTATCCATCTGACCACGGGTAATAATGATAGCTAAATCCAGATCATCTCGCAGAGATTCGAAACCTGACAAATTTGTGATACAGCTGATCTCTAGGTCTGGGTACTGAAAGGCGAAATCGGCAATAACAGAACCCAGCAATGCAGGACCTATTTCATTGGGAATACAGATACGTAATGGGCCCTTGAGTTGCATTTGCCGCAACGTTAACTCTGTCTCAGTTTGCTCAAGCGCTTCCAGTAATGGCTTTGCTCTAGTATAGAGTAGCTGCCCCGCCTGAGTGAGTTTCATATGTCGGGTGCTACGCTCAATGAGCTGAAGATCCAGTTTTTCTTCTAACTGAGAAATACAGCGACTAACATTTGATGTCGGCATTTCAAGGATTTTCGATGCCCCAACAAAACTTTCTCTTTCAACCACATTAATGAACACTTTCAGGGTATTAAAATCCAGAGCTGGACGCATCAATTATCCCATATTTGATAATAATAAGTGCCATTTCTACCATATAATAAACACCATTGATAGCAGTTAAACTTGGATATCTTTCATCCATAGGTTGCTTGCTATGCCCCTAGTGACGCAGACATTTAATCATAAATCTCTCATGCGGATAGCCATTGTAATTGCTTTTGTCCAGTTCACGAATGCACTGGAATATATGGTGTTCAACCCTGTTTTTGTTTTTATGGCAACAGATTTCGCAGTGCCTGTATCGTTCTCAGGCTATGTGTCAGGTATGTACACACTTGGTGCCGTTCTTTCGGGAGTTATTGCCTTTTACTGGATTGGTCTTTTCAATAAGAAAAATTTTTTAATCGCTAATATGGCGCTATTAGGTCTACTGACACTTTTAACTACATTCACATCCAGTTTTAATCTTCTGCTCGCACTACGATTCTGTGCAGGGCTGGTTGGTGGTACGACAATGGGTGTGGGTATAAGTATATTGATAAACAACGCACCGCCTAACTTGCGCGGAAAAATGTTGGCGACGGTGATTGCGTCATTTTCGATAGTAAGCATTGTAGGAATGCCCACGATATTATTTCTGTGCACACATCATGGTTGGCATGTAGCTTTGTGGCTAATAAGTGCATTGTGTGTGTTGGCATTGCCATTGATTGTATCCATCATACCCCAAGACTCAGTCTCTTTAGACACGCTTCGTGCGCTGCCTCTCGATATGGATACTTTACTGTTCGCTTCAAGTAATGCGCTTGTACAGTTTAGTCCTATGCTGGTTATTCCTATTTTGGCGCCATTAATGATACAGCAGTTGGGCGCATCGCAAGATCTACTGCCTTGGCTCTTCTTCACCGGGGGCGTTATAGGTTATCTGTCTACAAAAATCACAGGGGCGTTAACCTCCCGTTTTTCTGCTTTGATACTGGCTACAGGTTCAACCATCGTCTTTATATTGAGTTTGCTGATACCAATTCTAAGCTATCAGTATGCAACGTTATTTATTACTTTATTTCTCGGCGCATCTTACAGTCGTTTGGTGTCATCTTCGGTGGTTTCGATTCAGTTTCCTGATGATAGGCAACGAGCTGGATTCTCTTCATTACAGACATCAATCATGTATCTGGTTACAACCATCGCATTCTTCCTGTCTGCATTTCTATTACCTGATCATGGTATGGCACCACAAAATGTAAACAAGTTACTGATGATATGTGCAATTTCCGCAGCAGGATTCCCAATTCTCGTTATTATTCTGCAAAAGAAACTGGCTAAACGTTTTGATCCAATGTAACTCTAAAGTTGTTATTTTTCGATCCATTAAAAGAACAACGACTAATGTAAAAAAACTGATGGATAGATTGGCTATCCATCAGTTTGAATTCTATTTATAAATCACGAGCAACTAAAGTTAAAATGTCGTAGGTTGCGACAAGTTCACCGCGTTGGTTTTTAACTTTAATATCCCATACCACAACGCCATGGGCAGGCTGAGACGGGTCTTTTTGTGGCTTAGGCGTTTTTTGTTTACAGGTAAGCTCAACCTGAATCGAGTCACCAATTTTAACTGGTTCAACAAAGCGTAAGTTGTCCATACCGTAGTTGGCAATGACTGGACCTTGCGCTGCGTCTACAAATAGACCTGCTGCGGCAGACACAATGAAATAACCATGTGCAACACGCTCACCAAAGAAAGACTCGGCCGCTGCGATTTTGTCGGTATGTGCATAGAAATAGTCACCACTTAAACCAGCAAAGTTAACAATATCTGCTTCGCTTACAGTGCGACGCGCTGTTAATAAACGTTCACCAATCACTAACTCATCAAACGACTTTTTAAATGGATGTACACGGTCTTCGTTGACTTTTGAGCCAGCAGTCCACGAGTGAGTAATTTGTGTCAGGCTATTTGGAGAACCCTGAATTGCTGTGCGCTGCATATAGTGTTTAACAGCACGAATACCACCTAACTCTTCACCGCCACCTGCGCGACCAGGCCCGCCGTGTACAAGATGAGGCAGTGGAGAACCATGTCCTGTACTTTCTTTTGCTGACTCTGCATCGAGTACATGCACACGTCCATGCCAAGGCGCAATTTTTTGAATAATCTGTTCGATATTTTCATCGTTATTTTTAACGACTGAAGCCACTAAGCTACCTTCACCACGTGAAACGAGGTCGGCCAATTCTTCAATGTTTTGATATGGCATGAGTGTACATACTGGACCGAAAGCTTCTGTGGTATGAACATGTGTCGCTTGCAAAGGCTGTTCGCAGAGCAATAACGTCGGAGCGAAAAAAGCACCTTTTTCAGGATGATCTGCATTAAATGTAAAGCTAGTGCTGTCACCAAAAACAATTTTTGCGTCTTTGCTGAGTTCAGCAACTTTTTCTGCAACGTCATGTTTTTGTTTAATGCTCGCTAAAGCGCCCATGGTGGTTTCTTCTTTTTGCGGGTCACCCACCACAACTTTAGCAAGTTTGGCAGTTAGCTTTTCTTGCACAGTCGCTAACAAGTTTTCAGGAACGAATGCACGACGAATCGCTGTACATTTTTGACCTGCTTTTGTGGTCATTTCACGGAAGACTTCACGCACAAATAAATCAATCGTTTCTTCATTTGCCTCAGGGCTTAAAATTGCGCTGTTTACTGAGTCGGCTTCCATGCTAAATGGAATCGAATATTTATTGAGGTGAGGGTGGTTACGCAGTTTTTGGCCTGTATAGGCAGAACCCGTAAACGTAACACAGTCTTGTGGACCTAAATGCTCTAACAGGTCATAAGTCTGACCGCAAATTAGTTGTAGTGAACCTTTTGGTAATACATGGGCTTCTTCAATGGCTTTTACAACAGCTTGTGTTAATTGAGAACCATCGGTTGCAGGTTTAACAATACATGGCACACCCGCAAGTAGAGTTGGTGCAATTTTTTCAAGCATTCCCCAAATTGGGAAGTTAAAAGCATTGATATGAACTGCAACACCCGCTTTAGGGCTTAAAATGTGTTTAGCACCGAAAGTGCCATTTTTAGATAATTGAATCCAGCTGTCTTCAGTAATAATTTTTTCGTCATTGAGTTCACGACGAACCAGACTTGAATAAGCAAATAAGGTCTGGATACCGCCTTCAATATCAATCCATGCATCTTTACGAGTTGCACCTGTTGCATAAGCAAGTTTGTAGAACTCTTCTTTATGCTCAAGTAAATGTTGGGCAATTTGTTTTAAGGCATTTGCACGTTGGTGGAATGTCCAGTTTGCCAGTTCTGAACCATTTTGTTTGGCATATTGAACAACACGTTTCATATCAATGCCATGACTACTTACAGCATAAATAGCTTCACCTGTAATGGCATGGAAAACAGGACGCAGTTCTTCACTCGTCGAATGCCATGTTCCATAGACATACGAAGCAAGGTGAGGTAGTTGATGCTCAGACTGCTGAAAATCTGTGTCAGTTGTGGTTCCTTCTAGGTGTGCTTGTTCAAGCATGACCAAACTCCTTTTTATGTGATACATCAATTATAAAAATTGCAAAAATATGATTCATAATTTCAGATTAATTTGTCTAAAAGTCAACTTTATTTTGATTTTTAAAAGTAAAAAAGTTTTTTACATTTGATTAATATTTATTTATTTCAATTGTTTATTGTGATTTTGGTAGGTGGATTTAATTTGATACTAAAAAATAGGTTGACTTTGTTTTTGGTGTATCGAAAAATAGATTTAAGGGTGATGCCTACAGGGAATGAAAGAATGGAAAACAACTACCAGAAATTTGAACAAAATATTGCCAATGACATTACGATCGAGGCTAAGGATGAAATGCCAGATGCTTATCGCAAAACATTGATTCGTCAAATTGGGCAACATGGCCATTCTGAAATTGTAGGTATGTTGCCTGAAGGGAACTGGATTACTCGTGCGCCAACTTTAAAACGTAAAGCAGTTTTGTTGGCGAAAGTACAAGATGAAGCGGGTCATGGTTTGTATTTGTACAGTGCGGCAGAAACCTTAGGTGCTGACCGTGATGACATGATGGAAAAGTTGATTAATGGGAAAATGAAATACTCATCAATCTTTAACTATCCAACTTTGACTTGGGCAGATGTCGCTGCAATTGGCTGGCTTGTCGATGGGGCAGCCATTGTGAATCAGGTTGCACTTTGCCGTACTTCATATGGGCCATATGCACGTGCAATGGTACGTATTTGTAAAGAAGAAAGTTTCCACCAACGTCAAGGTTTTGAAGCGATGATGGCTTTGGCAAACGGTACACCAGAACAAAAACAAATGGCACAAGATGCGGTAAATCGCTATTGGTGGCCTGCACTCATGATGTTTGGCCCAAGTGATGAGCATTCTCCAAATAGCGCACAAAGTCTGGCGTGGAAAGTCAAACGTTTTGGTAATGATGAATTACGTCAAAAGTTTGTCGATAACACCGTACCGCAAGTGTTGCAGCTTGGCTTGGAAGTACCAGATCCAGATTTAAAGTTTAATGAAGAAACAGGCCACTATGCGTTTGGCGAGATCGACTGGCACGAATTTAATGAAGTGATTGCCGGACGTGGACCGTGTAATCACGAGCGTATAGAAGCGCGCCGTAAAGCATGGGAAAACGGCAAATGGGTTCGTGAAGCAGCCGTGGTCTACGCTAAAAAACAACAGCTAGAAGCGAACAAAGTGGCTTAACAAGATTTATGGAAAAATTTGAGGAAATCAAAATGGAAGATAAAAACAACTGGTCACTCTACGAAGTATTTGTCCGTAGCAAACAAGGCTTAAGCCACCGTCATGTAGGTAGCTTAAGAGCACCAGATGATGAAATCGCACTTCAACATGCACGCGATGTTTATACACGTCGTAATGAAGGAATTAGCATTTGGGTGATTCGTTCTGAACTCATTAAGTCTTCACAGCCAGATGAAAAAGCTGAATTTTTCGATCCTGCTCTAGATAAGGTTTATCGTCATCCGACTTTTTACCATATTCCAGATGGCATTGAGCATATGTAAGGGGTTGGAAAATGAATCATTCAGTTTTATCTAAATTCTTATTACATATTGGCGATAGTCAACTGGTTTTGTCTCAGCGTTTGGCTGAATGGTGCGGACATGCACCTGAGCTTGAAGTTGATATTGCTTTAGCAAATATCGGTTTGGACTTGTTAGGTCAGGCAAGAAACTTTCTGACGTTGGCAGGCCAATATGATGAAAACCAACGTGATGAAGATCAGCTTGCGTATTTCCGTACAGAACGTGAGTTTCTAAACTTATTGTTATGCGAACAACCGAACGGTGATTTTGCGCAAACGATTGTACGCCAGTGGTTGATGGATCATTACCATCTTCATTTATTTACTTCTTTAACCCAAAGCTCGCTTCTTGAATTAAGTGCGCTTGCAGTGAAATCGTTAAAAGAAGTGAAGTATCACATCCGTTTTTCGACAAGCTGGATGGAACGTTTAAGTTTAAGCACAGATGAAGCGCATCAACGTGTGCAAGACGGTTTAAATAATTTATGGCGCTTTACCGCTGAGTTATTTGAACTTAATGCAGATGAACAAGCATTAGTCGCACAAGGCGTGATTCCAGATTTTTCAAATGAAAAAGAACAATGGGACAAAACCATTGCAGAGGAGCTTAAGTGCTTTGAATTAAATGTTGCTGTTAACGGTGCTTATCGCCGCGGTGCGAAACAAGGATTGCATACCGAGCATTTAGGTTATTTGTTGGCTGAAATGCAAAGTATTCAAAGAACTTATCCGGGAATGACCTGGTAAGACAAGGAGGTGAGCCATGCACATGATTCGTCATTGCATCGACCAATGTTGGGATGTTCTACAAACGGTAAGTGACCCTGAAATTCCGGTTTTATCTGTTGTGGATTTAGGCATGATTCGCGGCGTAGACATTAACGATCAACAAGAAATTGTAGTTCGTCTAACGCCAACATATAGCGGTTGCCCAGCAACAGATATGTTGAAAGCGCAAATTGTTGAGGCATTTACCGCAGAAGCTTTGACCCCAGTTAAAGTGATGGTCGATTTATCAGAAGCATGGACCACGGACTGGATGTCTGAGGCGGGTAAAAAGAAACTACAAGTTTATGGCATTGCGCCACCTGAAGGGTTGGCACATCAATGTGGTACGCATGTTCATTTGATTGATGGTATCGAGTGCCCACGTTGTAAAAGCCGACATACCCGACTGTTAACAGAGTTTAGTTCTACCGCCTGTAAAGCACTTTATAAATGTCAGGACTGTCTTGAGCCTTTTGATTACTTCAAATGTATTTAAGTCTTTAGATAAGGAAATCAGCCATGAGCCAATTTGTACCATTAAAAGTAAAAAGTATTACGCCTCAAACCGATCAGGCAATTTGTATTGCATTTGACGTTGTACCTGAACAACAAGAACAATTTCAATTTCAACCGGGTCAACACTTAACAATTCGCCATTTAACTGAAGCTGGTGAAATCCGCCGTTGTTATTCAATTTGTAGCTATGCTGCAAAAGAAGACATCAGTATTGCTATTAAAAAAATTGATCAAGGTCAATTTTCACATTGGGCAAATGATCATTTAAAAGTGGGCGATGTACTTGAAGTGATGCCACCACAAGGCGTGTTTTTTCAAAAAGCAGCAAAGGCAGGTGGGCAAAACTATTTAGGCGTTGCTGCGGGCAGTGGTATTACCCCAATTTTATCGATTGTTAAGCAGGTTCTGTTTGAACAGCCTGAAGCTAAATTTACGTTGCTTTATGGCAATCGTTCATGGAAACAAACCATGTTTGCCGAGCAAATTATGGATTTGAAAGATCAGTTTAAAGAACGCTTTCAACTCATCAATATTTTTTCTCGTGAGTTCAACGACAGTGAACTGATGAATGGTCGCATTGACCAAGAAAAGCTTAAACAGCTTTTTGATTTTGATGTGCTTGAAACGAGTTTTGACCATGTTTTTGCATGTGGTCCAGACGAAATGATGAATGCTGTAGAAAGCACGTTGCCAAACTATGGTATTGCAAAAGAAAAAATCCACACTGAACGTTTCCATACAGGGCAAGCCCGTAAACGTAGCGCTGAAGCTGATGCAAACCGTAAAGAGGAAAAAGTAAACATCATTTTAGACGGACGTGAGCTGATTGTTTCTGTGGCTCAGGATGATGAAAGTATTCTTGATGCGGCTTTACGTGCGGGTGCTGACTTACCGTATGCCTGTAAAGGTGGGGTGTGTGCGACTTGTCGTTGTAAGGTTGTTTCTGGTGAAGTGGATATGTTCCTTAACTATAGTCTTGAAAAAGATGAAGTCGAAAGGGGTTATGTGCTCAGTTGCCAGACCTTGCCAAAAGGCTCGAATGTTCGTTTGAGTTTTGATGAATAGAGGCCTCTCATGCAAGAGTTGATTAAAGCCAGCACAGCTGCTGACGGTGTTTTGTTATTAACACTAAACCGTCCAGAAAAAAGAAATGCTTTAAACAATGCAACATTGCAGTGTTTATGCGAGTTGCTCGAAGAAGCTGAACATAATGCTGAAGTCAAAGCGGTGGTTTTAACGGGTAACGTTCAATGTTTTGCGGCGGGGGCAGATCTTACAGAGTTGGCTGCATTGGACGCCGTGTCTTTGCAACTCGATATTCGCCCGAAGCTTTGGCAAAAAATTGATGCGTTTAGTAAGCCGCTCATTACAGCAGTGAATGGCTATGCCTTGGGTGCTGGGTTTGAGTTGGTTTTGCATTCAGATATGGTGATTTGCGGTGAAAATTCCCGTTTTGCTTTACCTGAAATTGGCCTTGGCATGTTACCAGGTGCAGGCGGAACACAGCGTTTAGCGCGCTTGGTTGGGCAACAACTCACCATGCGCTGGGCCATGACAGGTGAGATGATTTCGGCAAAACAGGCAGAGCAACATGGCATTTGCAGTCAAGTGGTGCCGACTGAATTAACCGTTGAATATGCTATTCAACTTGCAGCCAAAATTGCCAAACAAGCGCCTTTAGCGATTCGCGTGATTAAACAATCAATTAAAAGTATTCATGAAACGACTTTAAGTCAGGGACTCAAGTTTGAACGTCAAAACTTTGTCTGGCTGGCGGCTACAAAAGATCGAAACGAAGGGATTAATGCTTTCTTTGAGAAAAGAAAGCCAGTGTTTAGAGGTGAGTGATGGACTATCAAAATATTATTGCTGAAGAAAAAAATGGTGTTGGCTACCTGACATTTAACCGCCCAAAAGCACTGAATAGCTTTAACGTTGATATGCACCGTGAAGTGGCCGAGGTTTTAAACCTGTGGACCAAAAATCCGGATGTTCGCTGTGTGGTGATTAGCGGCGAAGGCCGTGGCTTTTGTGCAGGGCAAGACTTGGGTGATCGTGTGGTAGACCCAAATGCTGAAGCTCCAGATTTAGGATATTCCATTGAAACTTACTATAATCCGCTCATTAAAACGATTGTAAATATGCCAAAGCCTGTCATTTGCGCCGTAAATGGCGTGGCAGCAGGTGCAGGGGCAAATATTGCACTGGCATGTGATTTGGTGATTGCAGCTAAATCGGCAAACTTTGTACAAGCATTTTGCCGCTTAGGTTTGGTTCCAGACTCGGCTGGTACATGGTTTTTACCACGTGCTGTAGGTCATGCACGTGCGATGGGCTTAACTCTGTTAGGTGACAAGCTACCAGCAGAAACCGCAAAAGAATGGGGCATGATTTGGGATGTCGTTGAAGACACAGAGCTTAAAACAAAGGTCACGGAACTCGCAGAACGTTTAGCAAAACAGCCTACTTTTGGTTTATCTCTTATTAAAAAAGCGATTCATCAATCAAGCAATAACACCTTTGATGAGCAAATGTTGTTAGAGCGTGATTTACAACGCATTGCTGGACGTTCAGAAGATTATCGTGAAGGTGTGCAAGCCTTTATGAATAAACGTGAACCAAATTTTAAAGGGCGCTAAGCATGACAGATTTAGACTTATCTCGCGCCCGAATTGCCGTCATTGGTTCTGGCACCATGGGCATCGGTATTGCCCAGTTAGCCATAGTAAATGGGCACTCGACCATTCTATATGATCTAGATACTCAAAAAGCGCAACAAGCTGTTGAGGGATTGGGGCAGACTTTTAAAAAGCTGGTCGAAAAGAGCAAGCTCACACAACAGCAAGCTGATGAAGCCTTAGCGCGTTTAACTGTGGTGAATCAAGTTGAAGCTTTACGTGATGCTGACTTGGTCATTGAAGCGGTCGTTGAGAAAAAAGAAGTTAAACAATCTTTATTTAAACAACTTGCTGAAATTTGTAGTGCGCAAACCATCTTTGCAAGCAATACATCTTCAATTTCAGTGACCGCAATTTCGGCTGGCATTGCTCACCCTGAGCGAGTGGTGGGTTTACACTTTTTTAACCCTGCGCCAGTGATGAAGTTGGTTGAAATTGTACAAGGCTTAAAAACACCAAACAGCTTATGTTTGGCTTTAAAAAACTTGATGTTGGGCTGGAAAAAAATTCCAGTATTAACCAAGTCGACTCCTGGTTTTATTGTCAACCGAATTGCACGTCCGTTTTATGCAGAAGGCTTTAGAGCGCTGCAAGAACAAGTCACCAGCTCCGACCAGCTAGACTATGCCTTAAAGCAATGTGGCGGTTTTGCAATGGGGCCGTGTGAACTTACAGACCTCATTGGTCAAGATGTTAACTTCTCGGTGACCCAAAGCGTTTATCAAGAGTTTTTTTACGAGCCACGCTACCGTCCAAGCCTAATTCAAAAAGAATTGGTCGATGCAGGAGCTTGGGGCCGTAAGTCAAAACAGGGCTTTTATCGCTATAACGAAAAGAATCAGTATGAGACATTTCAGCCTCAAGCTGTGGTTGCCAAGCCAGTCGATGCACATATTCAGCTAAAAGGTGTCTGGTCTCAGCTACCTGCTTTTTTAACGCGTTTAGGTTTAAAAAGCGGATCTGCAAGTGATGACAATATTCTTCAAATTGATGATATCGATTTACGTTTAAGCCAAGGTGAGTCAGCCAATATTCATTACCTAAGCCGTAAAGTGGTTTTGATGGATTGGCACCATGATTTTGAGCAGGCACAGGCTGTAGTACTCAGCCATAACGAGCTGTGTGAAGCAAGTGATCTGGCAAAAGTTGAAGCTTACTTTGCACAGTTGGGCATGAGCGTGATGTGGATTAAGGACCATCCTGCACTGTTAACCTTACGTACCATCGCTTTACTTATTAATGAAGCATGCGAAGCAAGTTTACATGGTGTTGCGAGTCTGGAAGATATTGATAATGCCATGAAATATGGAGTGAATTATCCTAAGGGTCCTTACCAGTGGTTGACACAAATGGGCGGTGCTTATGTGCTCCAAACCTTAAATAACTTATATGCACTGTATGGAGAGGAAAAATATCGCGCGAGTATCTACCTCAAGCAATATGTAGCGAAAACTCAAAACATTGCTACTCAATATTCACGTGATATGACCGAATTTGCATAATCAGGAGTCAACATGGAAGACGTTTTAATTTGCGATTTTATTCGTACCCCAATTGGACGATATGCAGGTGCTCTAAGTGCTGTACGTGCAGACGATTTAGCTGCATTGCCCATCAAATATTTAAAAGATAAGCACCCGAACTTACCGTGGAATACGGTAGACGAAGTGTTTTTAGGGTGTGCTAACCAAGCAGGTGAAGACAACCGTAACGTTGCACGTATGGCAACACTCTTGGCAGGACTCCCTGACACAGTACCAGCCATGACAGTTAATCGCTTGTGTGCATCGGGCTTAGATGCAGTAGGACTTGCGGCACGCTCAATTAAAGCAGGTGAAGCACAGTTCGTTTTGGCTGGTGGTGTTGAGTCAATGAGCCGTGCACCATTTGTACAAGCTAAACCGACCGAAGCGTTTAGCCGAACTCCTGAAATTTACGACACCACCATTGGCTGGCGCTTTGTAAATAAGCAACTTAAAGCACAATACGGCACCGACAGCATGCCGGAAACAGCCGAAAATGTAGCTGAAAAATATCAGATTAGTCGAGAAGACCAAGATGCGTTTGCATTGCGTAGCCAACAAAAAACGGTCGCTGCCCAACAAAACGGTTTTTTTACTGACGAGATTTTGCCTGTCGAGATTACAGACCGTAAGAAAAATGTGAACGTTGTTAATCGAGATGAACATCCGCGTGAAACAACACTTGAAGCACTCGCGAAGCTAAAAGCACCTTTTAAGAAAGAAGGCGGTTCGGTGACTGCCGGAAATGCCTCTGGTGTAAATGATGGTGCTGCGTGTGTGTTAATTACCAACCGTGAATTTGCAAATACACATGGTTTGAAACCTTTAGCACGTGTGATTGGCATTGCAAGTGCAGGTGTTGAACCCAAATATATGGGTATAGGTCCTGTTCCGGCTGTGCAGAAAATTTTAAAGCAGACAGGTTTAACGCTAGATCAGATGGATGTGATTGAACTGAATGAAGCATTCGCAGCCCAATCTTTGGCTTGTATGCGTGAACTCGGTCTAAAAGATGACGATGAACGCGTTAATCCAAACGGTGGTGCGATTGCGTTAGGACATCCGCTAGGTATGAGTGGTACACGTTTAGTGATTACTGCAACACGTGAGCTAAAAAAACGAGGTGGACGCTATGCACTTTGCACGATGTGTGTGGGTGTTGGACAAGGCGTCGCACTGATTTTGGAAAATTTAAATTAATTCAGACGGTTTTAAAAATTACATAGTGAGGAGATAGGCGATGGACAGCCTTACAACGGATAATGTTGAGCAATTAACACTTGCAGAGCTTAGAGAGCTGCAAACTAAACGGTTAAAACAAACCCTGACTTTTGTATATGAAAATAGTCCGGTCTATAAGAAAAAGTTCGATGAAGCAGGTGTACATCCTGATGACTTCGTCACTTTAGACGATCTGGCGAAGTTTCCATTTACAACCAAACAGGATTTAAGAGACAACTATCCGTTTGGGATGTTTGCCGTACCGCAAGAGCAAATTGTGCGTTTACATGCATCATCAGGTACAACGGGTAAACCGACCGTGGTGGGTTATACTCAAAAAGATATTAACACTTGGTCGGACATTGTTGCGCGTTGCTTACGCATGGCAGGTTTAACTGCTAAAGACATGATTCAGGTTGCTTATGGCTATGGACTATTTACAGGTGGTCTAGGCGCACATTATGGCGCCGAGCGCTTAGGTGCAACCGTGATTCCAATGTCTGGCGGCCAAACTGAAAAGCAAGTTCAGCTTATTCAAGACTTTAAACCTACCGCAATTATGGTTACGCCATCGTATTGCGTCAGTATTATTGAAAAGCTAGAACAGCAATTTGGTACTGCGCGTAATACGTCTTTAAAAGTTGGTATTTTTGGTGCCGAGCCGTGGACCAATGAACTTCGCCGTGAAATTGAAGAACGCCTAAATATTAAAGCACTCGATATTTATGGTTTGTCTGAGGTGATGGGACCGGGTGTTGCGATGCAGTGCTTAAGTGAGGGTGAGGGGCTAACCATTTGGGAAGATCATTTCTACCCAGAAATTATTAACCCTGAAACGGGTGAAGTCTGTAAAGATGGCGAACTTGGCGAGCTAGTCTTTACGACCATTACCAAAGAAGGTTTACCGATTATTCGTTACCGTACCCGTGATTTGACCCGTTTACTAGCGGGAGAAAATCTGGCGATGCGTAAAATGGATAAAATTGTGGGCCGAAGTGACGACATGCTCATTATTCGCGGTGTGAACGTTTTCCCGACTCAAATTGAAGAGCAAATTTTGCAAGTTCCGAATTTAGTTCCAAATTATGAAATTTTGGTGACTAAAAAAGGACATATGGATACTTTGCATATTCGTACAGAGATGTGTCATAACTGTACTATACAGGCCAATCAACTTGCTCAGGAGTTGATGAAACGTATTAAAACCATGATTGGGATTAGCGTTACTGTAGAAGTTGTTACAGAAGCGACCTTACCTCGTTCGGAAGGTAAGGCAAAGCGGGTAATCGATATGCGTCAGATTGCTTAACATCAAGATCATTCAGGGTATAGAATCTATACCCTGAAACTAAACGCCAAGACATGAGTATGAGTGCAAAAATACAGCAAATAATTGATTCTGTTGTAAAGAATGAAACCTTAAGTGGAACTTCGCTTATTTCGACAATTTTTGGAGATTCAGTACTTCATCGGGGTGGAAACATTAGTCTTGCAAGCCTGATTCAGTTATTAGAGCTATTTGGTTTTAATGACCGTGCTGTAAGAACCTCTGTTTTTCGTTTAGTTAAAAATGATTGGTTATGTTCAGACAAAATCGGCAGAACCAGTTTTTATCGAATTACCGATTCAAGCCGTTCGACTTATTTACAAGCCGAGCAACGTATTTATAACGACCAGATGAAAGAGTGGGACCATTATTGGGATCTTATTCTGATGTCTAGCCTCGACACTGAAAATAAAGCGTTGTTAAAGAAAGAACTGGAATGGTTAGGGTTTGCCAATATTTCGACAAACTTAATGGCTTATCCGGGGTGTAACCGTATTGAACTGCAACGGTTGTTGGTTGACTTAAATATGAGTGAGCAAGTGGTGGTGTTTAAAGCCGAAACCTTGCAGCTCTTTAATAATTCGGTCGATACCATTGGCCGTATGCTCAGAACCAACTGGCCAATCGATGAATTACGCCAAAGATATCTACAGTTTCTCGATATTTTTAGAGAAATTGGCGTGTTGTTGATGCAGGAAAACGAACAACTCGAACCTGTTCAGGCTTTTCAAATTCGAACTTTGCTGATTCATTATTATCGACGGATTTTATTGAAAGACCCTGCATTGCCGCTTGAGTTGTTGCCAACTGACTGGCCTGCAATTAGTGCACGAACTTTATCAATGAATATTTATAAAAAAGTATTTGAACCTGCGGATGAATACTTCTTGTCTGTTGCCGCAACAGCAGAAGGGCCTATGCCAAATGCCACAGCACATTATTGGCGCCGTTTCGGAGGTTTGGTTGCGACAAATGAGAGGTTAAATCATGCCTTGTTATAGTATTGACGGTGTTATTCCAGTGGTCAGCCCAGAGGCTTTTGTACACCCAACTGCTGTTTTAATTGGTGATGTGATTATTGAAGCGGGCGTATATGTGGGGCCATTTGCTTCATTGCGTGCCGATTTTGGATGTATTCATATTAAGCAAAATGCCAATATACAAGATAGCTGCACCGTACATGGTTTTCCGCAAAGCGTGACTTTAGTTGAGGAAATGGGCCACATTGGGCATGGGGCAATTTTGCATGGTTGCCGCATTGGAAAAAATGTTTTGGTTGGCATGAACAGCGTAATTTTGGACTATGCCGAAATTGGTGAAAACACCATTATTGGTGCAAATAGTTTGGTCAAAACTAAAGATATTATTCCGGCAAATGTGTTGGCAATGGGTAGTCCTGCCAAGGTTGCACGTGATTTATCAGAACAAGAAAAAAAGTGGAAAATCAGAGGCACGCAAGAGTACATTGAGCTTGCACAGCGATGCTTAAATTCAATGCAAGAAGTTCAGCCTTTAACCTCAGAGTTGGGTGACCGCCTGACTTATAAGGACTTTAGTTCTTCAAACTATCAGATTAAACAAGATAGTGTTTAACGGCTATTCATAAGTCGATTTCAATACACATAGGTTTAACACTTAAGGAATACTCGCACGAGTAGGGAGACGTTTGTGCAAAAAATGGAAACCACTGCGGTTGATCAATTCGCAGAGCTATTAGGTGTTCAAGTGCTGCATCGTAGTTTTGATGAAGCGCGTTGCCAGCTTAATGTGAAAGACGAACACATGAATGCCTTGGGCGGCGTGCATGGTGGTGTCATATTTTCTTTAGCCGATATTGCTTTTGCGATGGCTTGTAATGCAGGGGATGCGCCATATACTGGCCTACAGGCTGATATCCGCTATATGAGCGGTGCTAAAGATAAGGTGTTATTTGCAACGGCAACCAAAGTCGGAAGTAGTAAAAAATTCGCGCATTATGAAGTTGTGATAACAGATGGTTTAAATAATAGAGTCGCTTTATTTACATCTACGTGTTACAGACTTGCACCGTAACAGACGGTTATGTGACTCATTTATCCATTTTTCTAAGCATTTCCAGATTTAAAAGTTTTTTATTTTTTAAATAGATTGTACTTTTTTATCTCATTAAATCAGTTGTCTATAAAACACTCATAAATGAGCCAATTTCATTGATTTATTCGAGATCAAGTTGATTGTCGTCTTTAGTAATTTTAATTTTTAACTTTTTATATTTGCGTTTATTTGGATCAATTGCAGAATTTATGACCTCATCTGAGAAAGAGGCGCATAACATTAATTTTGCGTATGCACGGTAGCCTATTAAAATTCTGCGTAGCGGATAGTCCGTTCTTGCAGAGTAATATTCGATTCGCGAGTTAAGCTCTTGTAGTAGGGTCTGTTCGGCCATTCGAATAATTTTCTGTAAGTGGTTCATTGCAGCATATAGAGATTTATCTAATCAAAGAAGGGTTATTTTCACTAATATGAAATTTGGAAAATTAAACACTAATATTGCATATTAAAATATTCTCGACATACAATTTATTTTTTATTACCTGTAAATTTAAGTAGATACACTAAAACCATAATGCATTGATAAATGGTAGAAAAATTGCGGGTAACAACTCTTTTTAGAGCAACCGATCTATGTGTGTTATAGTCAATTTCGATTAATAATTGGCATTAAAATGGATATCTGTATTGGCGGCATACTTGATGGTCAAAAAAGAAAGAATGATCAAACTCATTTCAAAGTAGACAACCATTATTCTGATCATGGATCTCAATATAATAAAGAGTATTTTCATTTAGATGGGCAACTTCATTCATTTTGGATAAGTGAAGAACTTGACTTCTATGAAGCACAAAAAAGAGTTGAATTAATACTGAATACGAAACTTTTAGTTACCTAAATTAAAATAAATAATTTATTATAAAAGAGGGTGGAATTTTGAAGCTATCCTCTTCATTAAAATAAAATTTAAATATTTTATAGATTTAATTTTTGAAATTTATAAATACATAATTATTCATGAATCTATTCTTTTATCCTGTAATCTAAAGAAAATAATTTAGTTTGGATTATAGGTGTCTATATGGGAGATAAATTGATTGAAAAAGATAAACTTTTAAATTATCTTGCCCAAAAAAATGCAGAGAAAGAAATAGAGTGTGAATGGTTAAGGAATATCATTATTCGGTTAATTGATGAGCTTGAAGATAACCGATTAAAAGCACAGCTAATTCGACAAGTAAATGAAGAACTCATTTTATTAATACAAACACATGTCGATCCAGATTTTAATTCAAAAGATTTAAGTAAATTTAAAAATTAATTGGGTTTTGAGTTTTTAAGGGATCTAGTTGGAGTGTTCTTTATAAAAAATTAATATGAAAGAAGCCCAAAAAATGGACTTCTTTTATATTAATTAAAGTTTTATCTTTTTATTTATTTTTTTCTTTATTATTTTTAATTGGTGAAGAATCTTCTGATTCAGATGGCTGGGCTGGTTTTTCAACTTTATCCTCATTTGGTTTTGGATCGGAGTCATTTTGGTTCTGAGTTGCTTTTTTTGAAAAGTCTTTAAAATCAGACATTTTAAACTTCTTAATAAGAGTAGTGAAGCTTGATAGTATACCTTTCACTGAGTTACATTGCGGTAGTTATGGGAGTGGTATGTAGAGATATGTTCCTTTATATACTTTAATATCGATATAATTTTTTAAAAAATATCTTACATATTGATTTAAATAATAAAATTTAAATTAAGGATGCGAATTAATAGATATTTAAAATCTATTTTATTTATATAGTCTGTAAAAAAAAATATGATATTCGCATCTGTATCAAAAAATATAAAAACTTTATGATATTGTTTTTTGGGGTTAAATTTTTACTTGGGGTGTGAGTGTAAAGTTAATAAGGCTTAAAATAATAAAAATATAGGGGGTTAAAGTATTTATTCTGTGTGGTGATTAAAATATATATATTATTGTGATAATAAACAACAGTATCACATTCAGATACACTTGCGTTGTATCTATATAAAGGTAAAGGGACTATGTTAACTAAGTGCTAGATAATCATCTGCACACCATTAAATAGGAGAGACTCTAATGTCTCAGGACCAAGTTAAAAGCGATCAAGACAAATCAAAAGAGCAACAACAGCAACAACAAGATGGTAAAGAGTTTGAACCTAAAACTCCTGAGCAAAATGACGTAGAAAAAGTCAATCAAAATGATAAAAATGAGAAAAAATCATAATATAGAAATTTATATTTTTTCTTAAAATATTGGTTGGTAGAAAGAATAACTATTCTTTTTGCCAATTTATAAAATTAAGAGGAATATTTTAATATGTATTTTATAATAATACTTTTTATCTTATTTATTTTTGCTTATATTTTATTTAAGGTTTTTTCTACAGTTAATCTAGAACTCCCCGAAAGCACCCTGAAAATAGCTGGAAAAATATTTACAGAGAACAAAAACTTTTTTGAACATGAAATAATAGTAATTTTATACCAAGAAGAATTGATAACTTTAGTCGGCAACCAAAATGGTGGTAGCGTGAAAGTCTTTAAAAATGCTGTAATATGCCTCGAAAAAGAAACAAATAAAATCGCAGTATATATAGATACTTTAAGAGTCGGATATCTTAATAAAATAAACTCCTCTAGTTTTGTTAATTTTTTAAAAATAAAAGGTTTTAGTGAGCGAGATGCTTTTGAAGTTGATGCCGTTATAATGAGTGAAGAATTAAGCCAATGGAGTGTGAAGCTAGACATACCATACGATATGGAAAAGTTTAGGTTTGATAAATATTAAAATCCAATAAATATTTGATTGATATTTTATAAGATATATTTTGGTACATTTTTTTAGTATTGGAAAGAAAAAAAGATCATAATTAATTGTAGTGATAATAAAAAGGAGAAAAGATATGGAACTTAGAGCAGTAAAAATGCATAAAATGTTTAAAGAGTTTCATGATGAAAAGGCGCTTGGCTATATGGGGGAATATGATGAAAAACATGATCTTGTAGCGATATATAATATTTTTAAAGAACAAATGAAGAAAATAGACGGAACCTATCAATGGATTCTACCTTCGTCAGGTGAAGTATTTTTTGTTGAAGAAGATCCACTCTATGTTCGTTAATTAATTTTCCCATCTAAAAAACGATAATTTATAAATCAAAGTCCTCTAATGAGGACTTTTTATATTTCACTCAAGGTATCTTTAACAATTCTAAAAGCAGGTGACATCAATCTACGGCTGGTATAAAACAAATAAAAAGGAGGTGTATATAGATGCCTTTGTGCTTTTTAAGGTCATCTATAGATTGGGGCGTTCCGTATTTTTCTAAATATTCAGGAGAGGCAACCAATCGGAAAGGAATTTCCTTACTAATTGGGACTGCAATTAAATCTTTTTCTACCAAGTTTCCAACACTTCAGCGCAAGAGTTCGCAATGATTAAAGACTGATTTTTAGTGCGATAAGAATAAAGAGGCTTCGGCTTCTTTATTTAGCTTTTATAAGTTTTATCTGGTTCATGTAATCAAATGACTTTGAAACAGAAATTCAATGTCAATACTTGAATAAGCTGTAAAACGTATATTCTTAACTTTATGGAAATATACTGACTTTAAAGGATAATGCTCTTAAACAGCTATCAAAGAAAAATGAATTGAGATAGTCTTAACCCGCTTTTTAATCTTATGACTATGCAATAGTTGGAATAGAGATATTTGAATAATGAAGAATAATTTTATATTTTTTTTGATGTTATTGAATCCATTTTCTGCCACTTCAGCAATGGAAATTCCATTAACATTTGATAAAAGCTTACTCCCTATGTCAAACGTAACTATAAATGGTGTAAGTGGCGAATTTATGATTGATACAGGTTCATTAACTCCTTTTCATTTTTCAAAAGAGTTTATCGCCAAGACTCCTGGAGTTAAAGTGACTGGTGAGAAAGAACGTAGTATGGACCTATCTGGCAGAATATACACGAATGATAAGTTTCTAATCGATAAAGCAATGATAAATGGTATGCCATTTAATTACGTTGAAGGGGTATCTCTTACGCCATGGGGGCTGGTGTTAGAGAATGGAGAAAAACCTGACAGCATGGTGATCGGGTTAAAATTATTTAAGGATAAAGTTATTCTCATTGATTATGAAAAGAAAAAATTATCAGTTGTTGAAAATATAAGTCAATTAAAAACAGATTTAAGTCAATGGATATCATTACCTCTCGTTGTTAACGAAGAAGGTGTAACTATTGAGATAAAAAATGGCAATCAAAAGTACAAGATGAATTTGGATACGGGAGCAACACTATCTTTATTTTGGAAGGAAAGAATAAAAACGGATTACGATGCGATTTCTTGTGAAGAGGTCATGAGTAATCTAGATCAAAATAATTGCAATGCAATGAAAGTGTTAGTCAATGGGGCTGAAAATAAATTAATAATTAATACTATGCTAGTCGATGGTGATTTTAAGCATATGAATGTCGATGGAGTAATCGGTAATAATTTTATTCGGAATCATAAAATTCTAATTGATTTCCCTAATAATAAGTTATTTATTAAACCTTAATTTTCTATTTTTCGACCAAACTAATTCCTGACCTCCGTTGTAAAAATTCGCACATTATGAAGTTGTGATAACAGATGATTTGAATAATCGGATCGCTTTATTTGCATCCGTTAATATTTGAGTTATTGAAAAAAGAGTAGTACAGCATCGGAATATAAGACCAATAAGTAGTCATTAGTGAGGGTGCTTTTCTACAAAAGAATAGAAAAAACAGTAAGCATCACTTACTGAAGTGTAATTTTAATCTGGTTAATATTTATATAAGATAGCTAAAAAATCACAAGGATATCAGCTAATGAAGTTTCTAAAAATTCTAAGTTTTAGTGCTATTTTTACGTTATCCGCACATACTTATGCGACAGTGGGTGGTGGACAAAAAATTGAAGTATTGGGTTATCAGGAAAAAGACAAGAAACTTTATGTATTAAGACATTATGAAGATGGTCGAGGTCGTCTACCACAATTATATTATTATCTGTTAAATAGTAAATCACCCGATAAACTTATTGAAGTTCGATCTCTATATATCAATCCAAAAACCCATAAAATTGATTATGATCAAGATAGTAGTGGATTTAATAAGGCTATAAAAAAAATTAAAAAGAATTTAACCCCTTTGATCGTAAGTAATAGTAAGACTGTAAAAATTCAAAGATTAAAAAGTCATCAGAATCAAATATCAGCTTGGTCTGATCCTTCAGAAAAGATGACACAATATAAAACTGAATATGTTGTAAAATCGCCGTCTTTACAAAGTAAGACCCATATTGCGGTTCATTACACCAAAGCAATAAAAATTTCCCAAAATTATAGAGTGCCTAAACAAAATAAGAGGTTAGTTGTCGTTAAATATCTGGGGGTTCCAGAAGAAACTGGTTATGATGTTGAAGACCCTGTTTTACTACTACCTATGAAAAAATAAATTTAAGAGTAAATTATTTTCTTGGTTCAAATCGGCAATATACATAACATCTGTGTATATTCAGCTCAAGACTTATCTACACTTGGCTGTTTTAGTTTATGCCTGTTTTATAAACCCCAATTTAACAATAACTCACTCATTATTTATCCTTACTTTTTAATGATCTAATTTAAAACAAATGTCATTTTGTGTGCTTGACTGCAAAAGGGTTGGACACTATCCTTTGCGTGCTGGCCTACATTGCCAGTCGGTTTTGACGGACCGCTTCTCAGAGCATTAAAAGAGCTTTCTTTTAGTGTTTAGCCCCTCGTGCCCCCTCTAAGGTGGAACGGGAGGGGGGACACCTTCGGGTGTGCTGGCCTCTGAGACCAGTCCGTCAACCCCTCTTTCGTTCTGCCACCATAATTTTAATGTTTTGGCAGAACTCCCAATAAAAAGGAGTTGGCTTTGCACATCCATTATTTCTTGGCAGCCCTTGCCAAAAGCTATAACGACACAGCTTAAAAAATTAAAGCAGCTTGATCACCCTAAGGTTTTCAGGCTTTAAGTCATTACGGCTCAAAAAAACTTGCATCAACAATAAAACTTGAGATGTGCCACGCACAGTCTTTACGGCTTTGCTATGCCTTTTTTTCTCCCAAAAAAGTATCTCATTTAGAAACAACAAGAATTTTTATAACGGTAAAACTATGCCAAAGTTAGTTCTTCCAACACGTGCCATACAAGTCGTTAATAAGGCGATTGATTTATTTCACCATCGCGGATTTCATGTTGTTGGAATCGACCGAATTGTGAAAGAGTGTGAAATTCCCAAAGCGACTTTTTATAACTACTTTCACTCTAAGGAAAGGTTTGTTGAAATCTGTTTGATTGTGCAAAAAGAACGTTTAAAAGAAAAAGTGGTTTCAATTGCTGAGTATGACTGCAACACTAATGTGGTTGATAAGCTTAAGAAGCTCTATTTCTTACACACCGATTTAGAAGGGCTGTACTATCTATTATTTAAAGCCATTTTTGAAACGAAACTGACCTATCCAAAAGCGTATCAGGTCGCAATTAAATATCGAACATGGCTCACCAATGAAATCTATAGCCAACTTAGAGCACTTAAAACCGATGCTTCCTTTCAAGACGCCAAACTATTTTTATATATGATTGAGGGGGCCATTATTCAGCTTTTAAGTTCGGATCAGGTTGATGAAAGGGAAAGGGTGTTGGATTGTTTTTTGGCGGGGTTGAATAAGTTGTAGGGAATATCGAAGTAATCTTCTGTGACCTTTAAGAGTAGTTATAGTAGAAATTAAATAACTGTCATGTCAGTCATTTGCTAATACTGGTTTCGACTTGTTTATATCCAATAGAAAATTGAATGAATTTAACGAGATCATCTTCGATATCTAATAATTCAGTAAACTTGTTTTGACAAATATAGCGAAAAATAATTTCATAAGCGCCGCCAATAGCTGCATCATAAAATAAATCAGGAACACTTACCCATTGATCAGGGTGATTCATTTTAATAACGTTATGTATAGATTTCAGTCTTTTCCCTAACTCTGCGAAAAACAAATTACGTTGTTCTAGACAGCGACTTCCTGCATTTGGGAACTCGATTGCCCAAGCCTTGGTGAAGTCTTGTTCGCTATTACATAGTTGTAAATAGGCGCGGACAGAGGACCTAATCCATTGATCTGCACTAATACCTTCAAGTTTAATTTCAGAGAGAACTTGCTCAAATAAAGCTTTTCTACCTAAATCATCTGCTGCTAGAAAACAATCTTCTTTATTTTCAAATATTTCATAAAATGCCTGCTTAGATACTCGTGCTCTTTTAACAATGTCTGTAATCGTTGTAGCAGCAAATCCTTTTTCTGCAAATGCACTGATGGCTGCTTTAACCAAACGTCGGCGTTGCTTTTCACGTGTTTCTTCGGTTAACAGGCTAGTACGACCTCTGGGTAAGCCTGCTGCTTGAGTATCGTAAGCGCCAGAGAGTTTTTCCACACTAATTCTTCTAAAATTTGAAATCTTGCTAAAACTATCACTAACCGCTTTTTGGCTCAAGATTGTTTTTTTAAAACATTGAGCTCTTGAAATAAATATATGAATTTCAATTGGATAAAAAATAACTATTGACTAGGAATATAAAGCAATCTACAAAAGTACCAATTGGTACTTTTGTAATTGGAATAATTATGTCTACGCTTGAAGCCATTAAATCTAAACCTTCTTCCATAGCACATCGTTTGAAAGCATCTTTTCCAGTCAGACGATTAAGTTTTGATTTCACCAGTTCAACGCGCTATTGGTTTGATAATGACGCTTATTTCACACATTTGATGAATGCAATGTCAGCTATTTTTCCCCAAGGAGAATTAATGTTGATTGAGGCTTTGAGAAATATTCGGCACAAAATTGATGACCCTGCGCTTCAAGCAGAGATAAGTGCTTTTATTGGACAAGAAGCGATGCATGCTAAAGAGCATTTGGCATTTAACCGTTATGCAGATGAACAGCAAATCAATATCAATGAGCTACAGAATGAAGTTAAAGCCTTATATGCCCTAATGCAAAAAATATTACCAACTATGCATATCATGTCGATTGGTTGTGCGATTGAACATATCACTGCAACCTTGGGCGCCGAACTCTTGCGTAATGATCAGTGGAATCATCGCTTAGTAGGTCCAGTTGCCGAGCTATGGCTATGGCATGCGGTTGAAGAAAACGAACATAAAGCGGTGTTTTTTGATGCTTATGTAGCATCAGGTGGGGGATACTTATCACGTATTTTTTATATGACATTTGCAGGAAGCATTTTACTTTTCTTAATTGCAAATAACACACGAAGATTACTCAAAGCAGATCAAGTACTTTCTTTAAATGGCATCGCTAAATTTTTTAAAAAAGGAGTAGGTAATCAAGGATTACTGACACTACACACTGTTAAAGATTTTTTAGATTACTACCGACCAGATTTTCATCCTTTTGACCACGATACCAAAAGATTGGAAAACCTTTGGCAAAAGCGTTTAGACCTCAAAATTTAAATTTTTAGAGCAGTACCAGAAATGAAAACAACATTAAATAATATTGAAGCGCAATCTGAAGAAATCATTGAGCGATTTCTAAATGCACTGGTGGAACAAGATCATGTCACGATCAGTGAATTACTCCATCCTGAGATCCTTTATACCAATGTTTCTTTACCGACATTTAAAGGTGGAAAAAGGGTCGCTGGTCTAATAAAGCTTGCACTTAGCCGTACAAGAAAATTACAAGTTAAAAATCATCAAATTGTTGCTAAAGGGAACGTTGTCCTCACTGAGCGTACCGATATTGTGAATATTGGGCCATTTCATGCTGGATTTTGGGTATGCGGTACATTTAAAGTTGAAAATGGAAAAATAATTTTGTGGCGTGATTACTTTGATTGGTTAAATGTGAGCAAGGGACTAATCAGAGGGTTTCTGGGAATAGGAATAATAGGTTTACGTCCAAAAATTTAAATACAAAATCTGTAAGTGATTTTATGAGTCTTGAAGAACTGAGGGGGGATTATCCGAGAGATTGTGTCTCCCTGAGAATATGATTGAGGGGACAATTATTCAGCCATATCCTGCACGATTAATTGCAACCACTTTAGGCCCATTCATCGTGCATATTGGATACAGGGTCGTAAATCTTTTTAAAAGACAGCTATAAATTTCGAAAGTTAAGCATAAGTATTTTTCTTTATGCTATTTACCCCTTCAATGATAAGAGTACAAACCGCTAACCATATCGCAATGTAAGTGGGCCATTCATCAGTTTTAATGGTGTCACCAAGTAATATAGATACAGCTAATAATAGTATTGGTTCAACATATACAAGAAGCCCAAAAAGAGTCAGATTTAGATGCGGTGCTGAAAGAGATTGAAAGCCTAAAGCAAGTGCACTGATCAAACCTAAGCCTGAAATTAACCACATTGTTTCAGGGTTGCTGATCAATTCAATTGAGCCAATATTCCCGTTAAAAATAAAGAATAGGCTAATAGGTAAACTCAGGATCATATCGAACCAAAGCCCTCCAATATGATTAGTATTAGTTTTTTGTCTTAACCAAAAATAAATAGGATAACCTAAACAAATAAGTAAAGTTGGCCATGTCAGTGTTTTTGATATTACCAACATGTTAATAATTCCAAGGATGGCAAAAATACAGGATATTTTTTGCAATCTCGACATTCTTTCTTTAAATGCGATTCGCCCTACAATTACCATAATGATGGGCATTAAAAAATATCCAAGAGATACATCGAGGCCGTAACCATTGGTAGGGGCCCACATGAATAACCAAAGTTGTAATCCAATAAGAAACGCAGAAAATATACGAGTTAAAAAGAAAAAGCGGTCTAGAAATATACGAGTGTATATATCACGCACTTGTTGCCAATTTCCTTTCAAAATAATAAAAAGAGTTAAACAGGGGAAAGTCAGCAATATACGCCAACCGTACATTTCGTTTCCCTGTAATGAGTGTAGTAAAGATGTATAGGCAAACATTAGAGCAAATAGGATAGAGCCAATTACATTGAGGGTTATACCAAGAGCCGTATTCGATTGAGTATGCATAGATATTTAATAGCAGAGTCTTTTAATTGATATTTTATTTCAGGTTGATTGATAATTAGGCTCTTATTTCCTAATATAAATGAGAAAATTTCTCACCGTATGGTTTGTGATGACATTAGATAAATTTGATTTAGCTTTACTTGAACTTCTTCAAAAAGATTGCCATATCCCATTACGTGAATTAGCAGATGCTATTCATTTATCTACCGCTTCAGTGCAGCGTCGAATCCAAAAGCTACGTGAAAATGGCTATATTATTGGAAATATTGCTGTTTTAGACCCTGATAAATTAAATCAAGTGATTACAATTCTGGTCGAGATTCGAGTAAATAAAACTCATGCGACTGATCTAGATGATCTTAAAAAAAGCTTTTCTGGGCCAGAAATTCAGCAATGTTATTATGTCACTGGTGAGGCAGACTTTATGTTGGTGCTATTAGTACCGAGTATGAGTCGTTTTCAAAAGATTTGTGATGAACTATTTCACAATAATTCTAATGTAGAGTGGTTCAAGACAACTGTTGTACTAGATCGAGTAAAAGTTACGTTAGAAGTTCCAGAAATAGATAAAAAGTTATAAATAGTATTTTTGAAGTAGCTTTAGATTATGGTTTTACTGATTTTTCACATTTTAGCCATGCATTCAAAAAGGCTTTTGGTGTAACACCTCGAGAATATTTTAAAAAGTCTTAAGAATATTTAAAAGATTCGGAAAAAATTACATGGCTCTTGAGATAAAGGATTAAGTCAAAAAACCATGCAATTTATAAATAAAGTCTTTTAAAGACCTCGAAGCTTATTTAATTCGATACCACGTTTGGTTCCGACCAATTGCAGAGATACCAATGTATCCACGAGCGATAAGTTTGCTCCCATCTGGTGACATTGTTGCACTAAAACGATATGTCTTATCAGACTGAGGGTCGAGAATAGACCCCTTATCATATTTATTTTGACCGACGCTTTTTAAATTTTTGACAATGGTTAAACCAATTAAAGATTTGTTTTTGTAGGTACCTTCACACATCGTACATTTATTGGCTTCGTTTGGGACGAGTATTTTTTCGATGTTAGCAGACAAATTACCATTTTTATCTTCGCTAAATCTTACCAGTGCTCTGGGTTCATTGGTTGCATCATCAATTGTTTTCCAAACACTGCCATGTAATTTGTCTGAAGAAAATGAATGAATCGAATAAAAGCTGAGTAAAAGTAATAATAAATATTTTTTCATATCAATAGTTTCTCTAATTAAAAACGGGTGGCTTTAATCGCCAGAATGATTCATTTTAAATTTAACTTCACAATCTTCTTTATATTGAATCAATAAGATAAATAATATGTAAAGTTATAATCTATTTCGCGTAATATTATTTTGATCGTTTTTTTTATGCAATTGCGATAATGGACATAATTATTAAATATGGCCTCAAAAGCCGATGATCAGATTATTAATAATCTTTAGAAAGAGGGCGAGTAGACTGGTATACATTGTGATCAATGTTGACAAAATATGTGCTTAAAAGAAATAAAAAACATCAACTACTTTTTAAATTAGTTGGATTGCGTGTAATTCATCACAATTTATAAAAATAAGATGGAAATCATGTGTTTAGTATTGATTGACATTGCCTAATATTAGGTCTTATAACTAAACGATCCTGAAACTGTTTCTTTAGTAAGAACAGAGAAATAACAATATAAAGACGAATAGATATTAGAACGAAAATATAAGGAGAAGAAATGAAAGTCATTAAATACGCCTTATTTTCTCTTATGGGAATGCTGATAATAAATAGTGCAGATGCTGGAAATACATCTACAGCATTGAAGGTCAGTTTAACCATTGTAGAAACGTGTGAAGTTTCCACTCAAGGAAATTTAGATTTTGGTTCAGTTGCTCGCTCTCAGCCAGTTGCTGGTGCAAGAACGGATGTATCTGTCCAATGTAGTCAAAATACACCGTATCAATTGGCGGTAACTTCAGACAATAACTTTGAACTTAAATCTGCTGCAAGCACAGCATCTGTTGCATATGTACTCTATCAAGATGCAGGCCATACTCAAATTTGGGGAGGGTCGGGAAGTAAAATACGTTCAGGAATTGCGACAGGAATGAAAGAAACTATTCCTATTCATGGGGCAATTACATCGAGTACCAATGTTCAGGCAACCAAGTATGAAGATTGGGTTCGTGTGAATGTCATATATTAATAATAGAAACACCGAAACGTCGTGCAATGCTGTCCAGACTTATATAAATCTGACAAGAGATTTATTTTCTAATACAAAGTATTGAATAAGCCTTTAACTTGAATCAGATTGTCGATCACTTATTAGCTCGGCCATCCAGTCTGAAAATACGCGTACCGCTGGTGAAAGAAAACGCTGATGCGGATACAGTAAAGTCACTGGAACAGACGATGGGCACCAGTCTTGTAACACGGGGATGAGTCTTTTTTCTTTTAAGTGTTCTGTTACAAGTCTTTCAGCAAGTTGAGAAAGTCCGTAACCTTCAAGGCACATTTTTATATAAAGCTCAGTTTCATTAACGGCGACAGTACCATTCATTTGTACAGTTTTTTTCTCTCCATTTCGTACAAAGCGCATTTCACCCGTATGTCTGTTGTTCCCTGAAAAATAATGAATAGCTCGGTGGTGTGCTAAATCATCGGGAGTTTGCGGAATTCCATTTTCTTTTAAATATGCTGCCGAAGCGCATGTTACCCAGCGAAATTCACCAAGTGGGCGGGCAACCAGCGTGGAGTTTTCTAAATTTCCCATACGGATTACACAGTCTACACCTTCCTTAATAAGGTCTACTTGTCGATCGCTGACGCCTATCATGAGGTAAATATCTGGATAACGCCGTTGAAACTCTTGCAGGTTCGGCATAATCACCGAATGAGCGATGCCAGCAGGCATATCAACTCGTAATCGACCCTGTGGTTGTTTGATAGCATTAGTCAGGTTAGATTCGGTATGTTCAATCAGGTCGAGTATTTCTCGGCACTGGGTCAGATATTCTGCTCCCTCTGGCGTCAGGCTAACCCGTCTTGTTGTTCTGTTTAACAGACGCACTTGTAAATACTTTTCAAGATTTTTAATTGTACTAGTGACTGTTGAGGCTGGTAGGGAAAGTGCCTCTGCTGCATGGATAAAGCTTTCAGCTTCTGCTACCCGAACAAAAATCTGCATTGCCTGAATACGATCCAATCTCATACCTTTGTCCCAATACTGTACTCACACTCTTAGATTATTCGCTTTTGCTGAATAATAAAAACAGTTTAACCAGCTTTTTCAGCATTATCACTTCAGATAGATTTTCAGCATACATTTGAGAAGTTGGAATAATGATGACTGATTACAACAGAAACATAGTGCGGCTGACTGAGTCTTCACCAAATAGAACGCTGATTCGCGGGGCGACGATCCTAAGCATGGATAGTATGATTGGGAACATGGTTCACGGAGATATTCTGATTGAGAGTGGCATGATTACTGCCGTGGGTGAAAATTTAGAAGCCGAAGGTGCAGCTATTATTGATGCATCCAATATGATCGCGATGCCGGGTATGGTCGATACTCATCGACATTCATGGGAAGGGCAACTGCGACGGATTAATCCGAATGCTGAAACGCTAGAAGACTATTGCAACGCGACGCACTATTCTTTTGCCAAGTACTATCGCCCAGCAGATATGTACATCGGTAATTTGCTTACAGCTCTAGGCTGTATAGATGCGGGTATCACAACAGTGATTGATAACTCGCACAATAGTCGTAGTGCCGCTCACTCTGATGCGGCTGTTGAAGCTTTACTAGATGCTGGTATTCGAGCTGTACACGCTTCTGGTGCACCAGTCTCAGGAAATTGGGACAGAGCGAACTGGCCTAGCAATCTTGAACGCCTACAAGAAAAATATTTTAAAAACAGCGAAAATAGTTTGGTATCACTGGCTGCCATGGCTCAGCTAGAACCTGAACTATGGGCTGAGGCACGCAGATTGGGGCTGCCAATCATTACTGAATTTTTTGGTGGTGAAATGGCTGCGGCACTAGAGGGTCTGCATCAGCAAGGTCTGCTAGGACCAGATAATATTTTTAACCACTGTACCTCGCTGCCAGACGCTGGATGGGAAATTTTGCGTGAGGCTGGAGTACGAGTAAACGTATGCCCACGATCAGATGCCCACTATGGCATCGAAGACGGTATGTTTGCCATGCAGTCGGCTCTACGTCACGGCATTAGACCTGGTTTGAGTGTTGATAATGAAACGTCTTACAGTGGCGATATGTTTATGGAAATGCGCGTAGCGTTTTACTTACAGCGTGTGATGGGAATGCATCAGAACAAATGTTGTGGCTCAGCACATTCGCCAGTGACCCTTCAAACTCAAAACCTTCTAAAAGCTGCAACGGCTGATGGTGCCGCTTGCGCAGGTCTGCAAGAAAAAATCGGTAGCCTGACAGTTGGTAAACAGGCTGACTTGATATTGATTCGAACAGACGACATTAACCTTTATCCGTCTGGCAATGCTTTTGGCACGGTAGTTCATGCAACTGAGCGCAGCAATATTGATACAGTGATGATTGGCGGACGAATCGTTAAACGTGACGGTAAAGTGTTGGGTGTGGACAGTGAGCGACTTCGTGCAGCGATTGATGAATCTCGCCAGCATCTTTTTGCTGCGGCTGGTTATGTTCCTGATATTTTTGCCGAGACATTTCTGCCTCTTGAGTAAATTGGATAAAAGGGGGCAAACACGATGAATGTTATCTATTACCTCATGGCTTTTGCCGCGGGGTTAGGGATTACTCTACAGACTACGTTGAATGGTCAACTGGCTAAAGGCATAGGCGGGGATTCTGTTGCTGCGGCGTTATTCTCGTTTACTGCTGGTGCGGTATGCCTTGGGATTTACTCTCTGGTGCGAGGTGGAATCGCTCCTTCGCTGATCGCTATTCCTGCCCAGCCATGGTGGAGTCTAATGGGCGGAGTACTAGGTTCGTGCGCACTGCTGAGTTATGTCGTCCTTGCTCCTAGAATCGGGTTATCTGCTTTGCTGGGGCTGGCAATTGCTGGGCAGATTATCTCGTCATTGTTGATTGACCATTTCGGATTGTTAGGGGCGACTGAACGACCAGTTTCTATGATTAAGCTGGCTGGAACACTGGTCATGCTGATAGGTCTAGGGATTGCTCTTTTGGGTGACAGGTGATAAATCTTAAAACCAGTATTGTTGATATAAAAGAATCATCTGGGATTTCAAATTAGTTAAGTAGTTAGGGAAATTAAAAAAAATACTGTTTGGAGGTTGCTCTAAACAGTATTAATCTTTAAGTAACATATATAATAATTATGTTTATAAATTAAACATAGTACTATTTTGATAAGTCTCTTAAATTTCTGTTATGGGTAGTATAAAGAGTCTTCCAAGTTTGACCTTTATTATTTGATATTTTAACCAATGCATATTGGCCAGAATAAAGGATGTTAAGAAGTGCTCCTGAATTTAAAGTAACAATAGAACTAGGAGCCATTATTTCATGCATTTGCCAAGTTTTACCGGCATCTTCTGAAATTGCTAATTTGTCCCAATTAAATTGTGCACCTGATATATATAAATCTTTCTGTTTTGAAACTTGGGCAGGGAAAACATTTACTTTAAAGGGACTGTTAACTTTTTGCCATGTTATACCATGATCATTAGAGTTAAATAGATTTGAGAATATACCCGCAAAACCACGCTTTGATGTGATTACGCTAATTGATTTATCTGGATTAACTACTAGTTGAGATATATTATCATCGTTGGGTACTTTATTTTCAGTCCATTTTTTCGTTATATAATCATAATGGTTAATTTTTCCATACATATCTGCATAGCTAAATCCTTGTTCATCCTCCCACAACCAAAACCCACGTAATCCCCAAAAATTATCAAGAATTTCTTTTTGTACAATTGGTTGCCAATCACCATTTTCTAAGCGATTACTCTTATAAACTGTAGCTTTACGACCTACTATATGAGATAGAAACCATCCGTTTTGATCATCACCAACGATAGAGGAAATTACGCCGATTGGTAAATTACCACTGTCAACTGGGGTAAGAACATCACTTCCTTTTAAATGTTTATAAAGAGTATTCATTTCACCATAAGCTAGAAAATCAAAGTTATAATTTTCTTTTACAGTTATACAATCAAAAGCTAAGTTATCATTACTTTGAAAAATTTTAGTTTTTTTATTAGTATCTTGTGAAGGTAAGAAAAAAACTGAGCCAATTTTGCTTGATGCTATAATAGTATTATCTTTTAGCTCTTTAAAACACTGCATACCAAAGGGTAGTACCTTGCTTTCATCGCCTATATTTTTTTCTAAAGTTGTAACTGGTTGCGTCCATCCATTCAAAATTTTATCTTTATAAATTGCTTCTAGATAATTATTCTTTAATTTATTAATTAAATCCTTATTAGAAGAATGTTTTTCAGATCTTGCTATTAAGTAGGCATCATTAGCATGGGTTAAATTAATACGTCCTAAATCAGTTGTGGTATTTTCTAGTACTTTAAAAGTACCCATCGGGTGAGGTTTATCTTTATCATTTAAATTAATAAATTGGAATTTACCTGAAAGATAAGGATTTAGGGATGGTTGATAGTTGCTCAGTTCAACAATGCGATATTCACCAGCTGGTAGTTGCCCACTATAAATAAATGTAGAGCGAGAGACATCTGAATTTATTATTTTAATTTCATAAATTTTATTATTTTTCTGTATTGCCGTTTTTTCTGTAAGGCTTTCTATTTTTAAAGAAGGATAAATTATTCCGCTATTAAAACTAATACTGAGTACAATAGGATTTAGTTTCTCATCTGGTTTTATAGGCTCCAGAACTCCTTTTGCTTGTTTATTCGTTATTTTCGGTTGTGGTGTCGTTGCACATGCTTGTAGAAGCACGAGCGCTATTAAGGTAACCCCTAATCTTAAATTAAATTTACTCATTTGTTGCGTATTCCGAGTTTAGAAAATATTTTAAAATAAAGTACTTACTGTGCATATTTAATCGAAGTTGATATTACTATAATTGATAGTGTTGATGTAATATTCATAGAGAATTTATGATTAATAAATTTTGAAAATAAATTGAGTCTTTAAGCGTGAAAAGAAATAAAAATTATTTTGACTTCTTGTGTGAATTAAAAATTCCGTCTCAAAGGGCTAAAGCCTGTTTTAAATAATAGTATTGACTTAAAGTGATTTAAATCAAAATATTTAAGAAAAGAATAAAACTAATACTTAAATTTTATAGAGGTCAAATTCAATTAAAGTATATGGAATAAACATTTAACAAATCAACAGCAACCGATACTCGCCATCTTTTTCAACAGGCGCTCGATGAACACACGGTAAAACTTGTTGTGTAGGATGGTCTACTGCTAACCGCCACAAATGTCCTGTGCCTAAGTTTAGAGGTTGAGCGTTAAGTTTGGGCTGATAATGTAAATCAAAAAAATACTCTGCCAAGAAGGCTTCAAACTCAGCATCTGAGCCATCATGTAATTCTTTGAGCTTTTCTCTAATTTCTGGGATTAAAACTTTTTGTTCAACCTGATCATTGGGCACAATATCGCTCGCGGCGCCGTGATAGGTACATAAAAAGGTGTCGGTTTCAATGGGGGAGCGATCGACATGAAATGAATATACATCTGTTGAAATGAAATCTAGCTCTTCATCACGTTCATAATGTTTAAGCAAATTAAGTACAGGTGATGCACCAAAATCAGTTAACTGCTCGATATCTTCTAAAATAGTTTTCCTTGCCAGATTGCCTTGTTCTGAGAGCTGTAGTGCTAATAAGTCTTCAACAGTAACTTCTGTAATATTTTCTTTTAAATGAAGTTTATTCACAATTTCTTTAAAGTCGCCAACCAAATTTCTGTGCCAACACATCGCATTTGCCTCTCCTTGAAACTTTGTACTTATAAGTTCAGGGAAACTAGACACTTGTCTAATTTGATTGCTGTCAGAAAACGTATTCTTCATATGAGAATTAAATAAAATAATAGAGCGTGTCTAATATTATAGCCTGAGCTTAGTCGAAAATATTCTAGTCCAGCTTATTAAGTAGATTTAACCTTACTCCAAAAGAACATTATTTGCCTCTGAAGTAAGGTTATTAGAAGTCGACTAATTTATTTACCACTCATATTTCACGCCCACTCGAAAATTGGTTGGAGCGCCGTAATAGCTATTTGTCGTCGCTAAATGGTATTTCTCATTAAATAAATTATTAAGGTTGAAGTTGAGCATAAGATTATTGTTCACCTTATAACGTGCCATTAAGTCGACTAAAGCGTAACTTTCTTGAGTAAATCGACCCGTTGCAGAGACTGCATTTTTCTCATAAATTTCGCTTTGCCAACGCACACCGCCACCAATAGTAAGGGCTTCATCAAGATAAGGTAGGGTATAGGTGGTAAACAGTTTGGCTGTGTTATTTGGCACACCAGTATTTAATCGGTTGTCTTGGCTATCTTTTGATAAGTTACGGCTAAAGCTTGTTGAAACTTGCCATAAATCAGTCAACTTACCTGTCGCTTCAATTTCAAAACCTCGGCTTTTTGTGCCAGATTCTGTTCGATAGGCTTGGGAACCATCTGGGGCAAATACATTGGTTAATGCAATCGCTGTATTGTCCTCTTTAGTTTGATAAATAGCAGCTCCGACATTTAACTGATTATCAAAAAACTCACCCTTAATCCCCAGCTCGGTACTATTACCTATTAATGGATCTATGTATTCACCTGTAACGGCTTTCTTATCTTGTGGTGAAAAAATATTGGTGTAGCTTGCATACGCAGTCCAGTTGTCAGTGAAATCATAGGTAATGCCGACATATGGAATCACTTTGCCACTTTCTTCTTGTGTTGTGTAGGTGGTCTTATTGTTAGCATCTGAATGGTTGCCCGTTACGCGCTCCCAGTCTTCAATTCGAGTGCCTAAAATGACTGCAAGATTATCGGTTGCTTTAAGACGAACAGCACCAAAAATAGATTGGCTACGGTCATCTCCGCTGTACCAACCATCTATTTTTGTTTCGGGGCGGTTAGGTGTACTGCCATCCCACGCAAAAATATTTTTTAGAGTGCCATCCCATGTCATTTTACCGTCAACTGAGTTATTCCAACCAGAATAGGTAGGACGTTTATTTTTACTTTTTGTGTAGGTTGTGCCGAGTACTACATCATGAGTTTGATTAAACAAATCAAATGAACCATTTAAAGTTAAATTAAATAAGTCTTGAGTAGGACGATAATCCCAGCGAGTTGCATACAACATCGCACCGCTACCAGTGGCTTTATCAATTCCTTTACTTGAGTAGGTATAGCCCACAATTTCGTCAGAATCTGTAATGGTTCTAGACACCACACCTTTTAATTTCCAGCGGTCATTCAACTGGTGTTCAATATCTGCAAAGTAAGATGTAGTAGAACGGTCAGAACCCGTCCAACTCGCTGCCGCTGAATCTGAGCGAGACCAGTCGATTAATGTCCCGTCGGTATAAAAGCTAGGTAAGCCACCTCTAGCAACGCCAGTCATGTCAATTTGTTGATAGCTAGCACCTAAACTGCCTTTGGTTTTGTCACTAAAATCAGCTTCTACTACGGCATAAGCCACTTTACGCTCTTCGTTGTAACGGTCGATATAGGAGTCTGATTTTTGGTAGGCAAACAGGGTACGACCACGAATACTTCCTGATTCATTAAGTGGTGTTGAAACATCAATATCGGTACGGTAAGAATCCCAGGAACCAATGTCAGCACTCACCGAAGCTTTAAAGTCCTGTAATGGTTTTTTGCGGACCAGATTGATACTTGCGCTTGCACTCCCAGCACCAGTCATTAAGCCATTTGCACCTCGCACAACCTCTACACGGTCAAATAAAGCCATGTCCTGACTTTGGAAAATACTTGCATATGAACTCATGAGCTTCACGCCATCGAGTAAATAACTATCTACTTCTTTACCGCGAGCGTAAATAGGGGAATTATCACTACCAATATTTCCGCCTTGTTTAATAGAAAGGCCCGCCGCCTGACTGACAACATCGGTTAGTTGTGTCAGGTTCTGATCTTTCATTTGTTGATTCGTGATTACACTGACAAGTTGAGGCGTTTCTTTCAAACTTAAAGCTAGGCCAGTAGAAGCAGTAGTGGCTTTTGGCGTATATAAACCAGAACCTTCGGTTGTTAGGTTTTCGCCATGATCAGCATTAACATGAATCGTTGCTAAATGGGCTGTACCTGCTTCACCACCCGCCGTATCAAATTCTTTACTGCTATTTGCTTTGGTTTTAATCGTTTCCAACTGAAAAACTTTGGGTTCAATCGGAGCGGGAGAAGACTTCACTCGAATGCTATAGCCGCTATTGTTGACTTTAACGGCTTCAAATGGGTGACTTTGCAATAAAAGGTTTAAGGCATCATCAACAGCGTAATTCCCTTTAAGCGCTTTGCTTTTTGTTTTTGAAAGGCTGGCATTATCGTAGCTAATGGTTGTACCCGTTTGAATCGCTAGTTGCTTAATGGCCTGATCAAGTGTGCTTTGATTAATTGAAATACTATAAGTTTGTGCAGCGTAAGCAGAAGTTGTGGTAAGCGCCGTGACCACCAATGGCGTACTCCACAGCACTGCACGTATAGCCAAAGCCAGTTTACTTTTTGCTTGATAATCCTTCATGTGGTCTTCTCGACAGAGAGTGTATTTCTCTATAAGTCGAACCAGATCAAAAAAAGGGTCATGTTTTTTTATCTTTTTTTAATATTTAACAGATAAGGACTGTAATAGGTCAGTTCAAGTTGATGGCTATAGGCCAAAGTTTCTAAGCTTTGCTCAGGATTTTTTAGAGAAAACACGCCAGAAATCTTAATATCTTTCAATTCCGGATCGATGCTATAGGTTCCCTTTTTATAGCGGAATAATTCATCCAATACTTTTTGTAGTGGCCATTGATCTACGACTAAAAGTTGTTGCGTCCAGTAAGGTTGATCGTTATCGAGCGGGAGTGATTTTGAAATATATTTTTCATCAAAAAAAGCACGCTGACCTTGTTTTAATATCTGCCGTTTAGATGAGTTCTCTGGTTCAATTGCTACTGCATGCTTATAAACTTTAACCTTTGTTTGTTCGCTACTTTCTTGTCTCACTGAAAATTGAGTACCTAAGGCTTCTACTGGACCATTTTTTGTTTCGACAATAAACGGCCGATGCTGAGCATCTTTTGCTGTTTCAATATAGATTTCGCCATCAATTAATTTTATTTGACGTGTTTCTTGTGTGAAATTTATATCGATATAGCAATTACTTGCCATAATGAGTTGTGAACCATCTTTTAACGATACTTTTTTAATTTCACCGACTTTGGTGTGATAGTCGGACTGCCATTTTTCCCAAGGGATGAAATATACCGACAAACCAACAATGGCTAAGCCCGAAAGACTTAACAGCATATTGCGTTTAGCAGCGAGATTAAATTTTTGATTGGACTGGACTAACGCTTCGGAAGGGAAGTTACCTGCAAGGTTTGTTAAACCATGGCTAAACTTTTCCATTTGCTGGAGTGCTAATTGATGTTCTTTTTTTTCAGCTTTCCATTGCTCAAACTGTTGCTGCTGTAACGCTGTCATTTCCCCTGAATGCAAAAGTACCAACCAATCTGCGGCTGCATCTAAAACATGGTGAGGAATTTTCGTAATATCTGACATAGGGTAGCAATTTAAGCGCGTTTAACGGGTTTAATTATAAAGGTCTATACATGCCAAAAAAGCTTGTTTCATATCTCTTTTTACAGTTGCCTCAGAAATATTGATTTTTTCACTAATTTCTCGATAAGTCATACCGTCTAGTTGCGACATCAAAAACACTTGAGCCGTTCGGGTGGGGAGCTTTTCTAAAATTAAATGAACCTGATATAGGGTTTCTTGAATATAAACTTCATGTTCGGCAGAGGGGTAATATTCTTCTGGAAGATGCTGTAGGGCATCGAGATAGAGATTTTCAATATGTTGACGGCGCCAATGGTCAATAATGACATGCTTGGCGATCCCCATTAGCCATGCTTGTGGCTCTTTAATTTGTTTAAAACTATATTCACTTTTTAAAGCACGATAAAACACTTCCTGACTCAAGTCTTCAGATTGATGATGATGCTGAAGTTTATGTTTAAACCATGACAAGAGCGTGGTTTGCTGAGAACGGTAAATTTGGCTAAACCATACTTGTTTATCTACATTCAGGTTCATAGCAGAGGAGCCCACAAATTGGTAATGAGTAGCACAATTAAACAAACATTTAAGATATTCTTAAATAGTAATGATAATTATTATTAATATCAATAATGGAAACTATATATTGTAAGAAGTTGGATGAACTAATGGATGAATGGTATTGCTTGAAACAGGTTTTTTTATAGGACTAAAAAAGATAAGTCAGCCATTTTGACGACGTGAAAAAAAGAGTTGAAGGGGAGCCACTTTTGGCATCCAAGCCTTGTGCCAGCCTAGTAGAGACGTGTATTGTTGTATGGTTATATTTTAAATTATAGAGGTCATTGAAAAGTGATGTTTTTTAACCACATTTATTAAATAAGCGGGCTTTGCCAAAAATAGGAAAAAATACTTGATCGAAAAACTAATAATATAAATAACAAAGGTGTAAGACATTAAGTTTTATTGATTGAATCCTGAAATGGATGATGAACGATCAAGATGGGGCCTATGAAGAAATATTTTACGGTTGATTTTATGATTGCTCCGTCTTACTTAAAAAAACACAAGAAAAATTACCGTGCCATACAGGACCAACAACTTACAATTGCTGCTAAAGTAAATATTTTTATTTGCATTATCTTTTGCTTTTTTTGGACCATATATTTCGCATTTGCACAAATGTGGCTGATTGTTTATATGGATGTGTTTTTCACATTAGTATCCATATTTAGTCTTTATTTAATTTATATACGCCGAATTTCGGCTGGTATTCTTCTATCACAAGTTGTTCTTTTGGCTTTTCCTGTGGTTTTTTGCCTAATTTTTGATGTAGCTACATTGGATCGTCCTCGGGTAGCTCATTTGTTTTTACCCGCTGGAGCCATATTAGGATATTTAAATTACCGCAGAGATCCGAGCTTTTTACAAATCGCTTTAATTATCCTATCGATCGCATCCTTTATATTTTTTAGTGGAAGTTCTTTTACACTCGATAGTGCAATACCTTTATCGGAAAATATTCGTGATCATGGCGGATGGATAGCGACATGTGTTGCTACCCTCATGATTTGTATTTCGATTTATGCCATGCAATTAGAGATACAAACAGAAAATACCATGGTGCAAGATCTACGTTTAGCGCTGGCTAAAGAACAATTTGAGCTTTTTTATCAACCGCAAATCAATGCTTCTGAAATACTAATTGGCGCAGAAGCTTTATTACGATGGCAACATCCTGTTTTAGGTTATGTTCCCACAAAAGATTTTATTCCCGCGGCTGAAACTTTTGGGTTAATGCCAGAGATTGGGGAGTGGGTATTGGCTCAAGCCTGCAAAGTTTTAAAAGATTGGAGTAAAAAAGACGAGACCAAAGATCTTACACTTTCAATCAATATGAGTGCTGATCACTTCATGCAACCAAACTTTGATCAGACTGTGATCGGGCTGATTCAGCAGTATGAGATAAATCCATCTCGACTCATATTAGAAATCACTGAAAATATTGCTTTAAATAATTGTGTGAGCGTCATCGAAAAAATGCATATCTTATCTAAACAAGGAATTCAGCTTTCTCTTGATGATTTTGGTACAGGATATTCATCTTTAAGCTATTTACAAAAAATGCCCATTAGACAAATCAAGATTGATCGTAGCTTTGTACAAGCAGCTTTGGATGATAAACGTAGTAATAAATTAGTCACTGGTATTATTAAAATTGGACTAGATTTGAACCTTCGTGTGTTAGTAGAAGGAATTGAAACCGCTGAACAGTTTAGCGTTTTTAAAAACAATGGCTGCACAGAGTTTCAAGGCTATTTATGGGGATGTCCAATGCCATTAAATGATTTTCTTAAACAAGTACCACATTTCAATATATAAGCAAAAGGGCCATTTCAGCCTTTACTAGAGAAACATAGAGCGTAAAAAGTGGAGTTATATTGTTTAGAATAAATTTAAATTAACTGGTGATATGTAATAACAACTAAACATTAATGGTGGAAGATACGAATATTTATTAAACGGGTCACATCATGTCAAGCTTTAAAATAAATACACTTTTACTTTCTCTTATCTCTTGTTCGGTCTTTTTTTCAGGGTGTAATGACAGCAATTCTTCTGATGATAATTCGGCAGCAAATCAAGGAATACCCGCAGTGCCAAAGGGCGTAGGCTTTGAGGATACTGCTCCAGTCCCATCAAATATCACCACTATTGTAGATTCATGGATGACCAATCAACGTGGCGATGCACGTTACGCAACGGTTGAAACAAATGCTGGGGTGCGTGTGCTGAGCGGATTTTTAAATGTATGGACGCCCTCAAGTTTGTTTGTAGATGCAGGACAGTCTGCGGAGGCAAAAGATGGCTTTCCTGCCGTAGTCGAATCAAACTGGACAGGTTTACCGGGCGACAGTACGGACGGTACAAAAAAGAATGCGGATGTATTGAACTACAATATTAATTATTCCATTCAGACCACGCATAAGCGTACAGAAGAAGAAGCTATTCGTGCCTATTTAGATGATAGACGTGGGAAAAGTTATAGCGTAACGACAGGGATGGGAGCATTAACCGATCCGTGGCGAAAACTCACTGGGCAGACTACAACAATCAATTCAGTACCAGCCGATGCTGCACAAGTAAAATATGATGACAAAGGCAATAATAGTGGGCTGACGATGGCTGATGGAAACACCAACTTTGGAAAAGTCGTTGAATTTGTTCAAGCGATGGGGAATAACTCATCGACAGAGTCAGCAAAACGTTTTTATAAATATGCTCGCCCGTGGCGTTGGAGTCCTGAAGTTATTGTAGTGCCTAGTTTAGAGTCTGCAAAAAGTAGTACGCCTGCAACTGACGGTGGATTCCCAAGCGGACACACGGCTGAAGCTGGCCGAAATGCAATTGCAATGGCTTATTTAGTGCCTCAGCGTTATCAGGAACTGATCGCGCGTGGTTTAGATTTGGGTGATTCACGTATTATTGCGGGCATGCATTCAGCCATGGATGTGATTGGCGGACGACTTCAGTCGATTGCCGCAGATGTTGCAAACTTAAATGCCATGACTGTTGAGCAACGAAAAGAAGTTTATTTACAAGCTCAAACACAGCTTATGAAAGAAACCAATAGCTCAACGTTTGAGTCGTTTAATAGTTTGTCTAAAACACCGTATGACGCGAATGATCGTTTTGCCGATCTTGAAAAATTAAAACTGCAGGTGAATCACTGGATGACCTATGGTTTTAACCAAATTGGCGATAAAACAAAAATAGCAACAGTGCCTAAAGGGGCCGAAGTTTTATTGGAAACCAGACTTCCTTATTTAACTGCCGATCAGCGCCGTGTAGTTTTGAAATCGACTGCTCTTGCTTCGGGTTATCCTGTCATGGATGACGTAGAAGGCTACGGTCGCTTAAACCTGTTTAGAGCGGGTGCAGGTTATGGCAGCTTTGATGGTGATGTAAATCTGACCATGGATGCAAGTTTAGGTGGCTTTAGCCAATATGACCAATGGAGTAATGATATTACGGGTGCAGGTAAACTCACTAAATTAGGCACGGGAACTTTAGCACTGACAGGAAATAACGCATTTACGGGCGGTATTGATTTAAAGCAAGGTGGTTTAGAAATATTGTCTGAGCATGGTGCTGGTCAAGGCGATATTTATATGCATGAAAATAGCCTATTAAAAACCAACTCAGCTAAAACAGTTAATATTGCGGGTAATTTAACTCAGCTTGCAGGGACCACATTCAACATCACTTTTAAATCGAATGTACTTCCAGCAGTTCAGGTGGCAAATACGCTTACTTTAAATGGAACATTGCAGCTCGTTACAAAAGACAATTTAGCGGCAGGAACGTATACGGTGTTATCAGCTAAAAAAGTCCAAGGCACCTACAAAAAAGTGACACTGAATGGCAAGGATATTACGCCAATCTATCAAAATAATAGCGTTAAGTTCACGGTGTCATAAGCGTAACTCGGATAACCGACATCCATAGTTAAAATGTGATTGGGCCACTCCAGATGTGTAATTAAACAATTCTGAAGAGTGGCCCGACTAAGCAATATGTTTGAATAATGGAAAAATATATCTACATACGAATTTTACTATATATAGATTTTACCTTTTCGGGACTAATGTTCAGCATGTGAATAGCACCATGAATCATTCCATCTAATAAATGAAAGTTCACCTGAATATCAGCATCTCTCAATTTTTTAGCATATCTTTCACCATCATCCCGAACGGGATCATATTCACAAATAAAAATGGTCGCATTCGGTAGCCCCTCTAAAGACTGAGCGAGTAACGGACTTACAAGTTCATTCTGTTTTTCACTTTCATGCGGCGCATATTGATCCCAGCAATAAACCATTGTGGATGAGTCCAAACCATAACCTTCAGCGTATTGGCTATAAGAATTGCTACTCATCGTGGCATCTAAGGCTGGGTAGAAAAGAAGTTGATGGCTTACCTTAATTTCTGGATGTTGTTTTGCCATGAGACATGAGGCGGCAGCTATGTTTGCGCCCGCACTATCTCCACCTACAGCAATACGGTTTCGGTCAATTCCAAACAGTGACGCATTCTCACTGATATAGCGGAATGCCGTAAAAAAATCATTTAGAGGAGTTGGAAACTTAAACTCTGGAGCCAAACGATAATCCACAGAAAACACAACCAGTTGAGTGGATTCTGCTAATAACCGACACGAGCGGTCCCATGCATCTAAACTTCCCAGACACCAGCCTCCACCATGAGCAAAAACTAAAGCGGGCCGTTGCTCAGCGTTTTCTAGTGAATAGGGAACATAAACACGAACCTCAATTTCCATATCATCTGAAACAGCAACATAAAAACTGTGCTGATAGCTTACATCATGTTGAATGCCTTGCTGATCAATAATGTCTTTATTTACTTGTTCCCTTAGCTCTTGCAACGAGTTTATTTCTTGTGTACTTGGTTTGGACTTAAGCCAGTTTTCAATTTCAGCAAGTAGAGGCATGGCTTTTTTCCTGCTGCAAAAAATCTAAAATGAGAGAGCTGAATGTTTCTGACTGTTCTTCCATAATGAAATGACCGCAGTCTTTTACAATTGCACTGGTTAAATGCGGTGAAACCTTTTTCATGGTTTCATAAGGTGCATTGTCTGTGGCATGTTCAGCACCTATTGCTAAAACTGGCATTTCTAAGCTTTTAGTTTCTCTGATTTTATTTTGACGAATGGTCTCTGGAATAGAGCGGTAATAATTAAAACCCGCCGTTAATCGACCCGGAATTTTATAGGCTTCAATATAAGTTTCAATCGCCACTTTATCTTTGTGCCACGACCATTTATCAAACATATAATTTAAATAAGTATCTTCACGGCCCGCGATTAAGGCTTCGGGTAAATCTAAGGTCTGGTTAAACATGAAGTGCCAAAGAAAGATATTTTCACTCGGCTCAACAAAAATAGGAGGTGCGGGCGCTAAACCGGGAATCACTGCTTCTGTTACCGCAAGACGAGTCACTGACTCAGGAAAGTCAGATGCAAGCGCATAGGCAACCCACATCCCAATATCATGACCAACAACCGAATAAGTTGGGTATTCAAGTTCAGTCATGAGCATCGATAAAATTTTAGCAATACGCCCCGTATCGTAACTTCCATCCAGTGGAGCTGAATTTCCTGTTCCGGGTAAATCAACTGCGATTGCTCGATAACCCTGTTTCGCCAGTTCAACCATGACTTTGTGCCACGCGTACCATGTTTGCGGCCAACCTGGAATAAGTAATACAGCTGGACCTTGCCCTAAGGTGACGTAGTGTAATTTTTTACTTTCGATGTGAGTGTAATGATGATGGAATTCGTTATATGAGTTTTCATTGAATAATTGAGTTTTCATGTTGAGTTCTCTTACGATTCCTTAAATACCTAATAAGTGATTAATTTGAGTCTGATTCACAGGGGCAGCAGCAAAGTCATCAAACACTTTATCGGTGACATGAATAATATTTTGCTTAATAAACTCGGCACCTTCGCGTGCGCCATCATCCTTATTTTTTAGGCAGCATTCCCACTCCAACGTTGCCCAGCCTTCGTAGTCGTAATGTGCTAACTTGGAAAAAATCGTTTTAAAGTCAACTTGACCATCACCCGTAGAACGGAATCGAGCTGCTCGATTTCCCCAGCTTTGATAGCCGCTATACATTCCTTGGCGGCCTGTTGGATTAAATTCGGCATCTTTAACATGAAACATGCGAATGAAATCTTTATAGATATCGATATATTCCACATAGTTCAGTTGCTGCAAAACAAAATGGCTTGGGTCAAAAAGAATATTGCAACGTGGGTGGTTATGAGTTCGCTCTAAAAACATTTCAAATGTAATGCCGTCATGCAAATCTTCACCGGAGTGAATTTCATAGCAAAGGTTTACGTCTTGTTCATCACAAGCATTCAAAATAGGAAGCCAGCGACGCGCTAATTCATCAAACGCCGTTTCGATGAGTCCTGACGGTCTTTGAGGAAATGGAAATACATAAGGCCACGCCAAAGAGCCTGAAAATGTCCCCATGTCTTTAAGCCCTAAGCGGGCAGATGCCTGAATTGAAGCGAGCATTTGCTGTTTTGCCCACTCGGTTCTAGCCGCTGAATTGCCATGCAAATGAGAGGGGGCAAAGTTATCGCACATTGAGTCATAAGCAGGGTGCACAGCCATTAACTGACCAAAAATATGAGTCGTTAACTCACTAATTTTTAAGCCATGATTGTTTAAAGTACCTAATATTTCATCGCAATAATCTTGGCTTTCTGCTGCCAAATTGACATCAAATAAACGCTTATCCCAAGCAGGAAGTTGTACCGCTTCAAAGCCTTGGCCTGATACCCAAGCAGCAATATCTTCTAGGCGGTTAAAAGGAAAAACATCATCACTGAATTGAGCAAGATGAATACTAGGGCCTTTGATGGTTTTCATAATAAAACCTAATTAGTTGTCGATCGACAAACAATAGGCTGAATTTTGGATAAAAACAACTTTTTATTTGAAAATCAAAACAAAACTGGACTATTTTGAATAAATCTCTTTGATTTATTTGTGAAAATATTTTTTTCGAATAATAATGAAAACACGTACTGAATTTGATGAAGGGTCATTATGGCTGGCAGACCAAGAGAGTTTGATCGAGAAGAAGCCCTCGTAAAAGCGAGAGATTTCTTCTGGCTTCACGGCTATGAAGGCACATCAATGTCAGATTTAGTTGAGGTTTTGGGGATTGCCTCAGCTCGAATTTATAAAGCATTTGGCTCTAAAGAGGCTTTGTTTAGAGAGGCCGTAAATCACTACGAAAAAAATGAAGGTAATTTTGCGTTAAATGCTTTAAAGCAAAAAAATATTAAAGATGCCATCAGCCAATTATTTCAAGATGCGCTAGCACTTTACACGCAAGCCAATCACTCGTATGGGTGCATGGTCGTGTCAGCAGCGAGTGTGCTTGGCGAAGAGAACCAAGCTGTTTTAGACTGGATGAAAGCACAGCGCATTGCACGGGGTCAGAGTCTGGTTGATCGATTTGTTCAGGCAAAATCAGAGGGACAATTGGTGGCAGAGGCTGATCCTAAAACTTTAGGGCAATATTACGCACTTGTTCTGCATGGATTATCTGTTCAAGCAAGAGATGGATATTCGCAAGAAGAGCTTTCTCTGGTCATTAATTTTGCATTAAAGAATCTAGATCAATATGTTGTGAGTGTTTAGTGAATTGAGGTTTAATTTAATGAAAATAAGTCATCATTAAATGCTTAAAGCATAAAACTTATTATTTTTTTAAATTAAAAACGAAGGTCACACCTAAAGAGGTGATACAGAAAAATCTATTTGAAATAAAACAATATTGAAGATTACTCTTTACCTGTTACCCGTCTTGTCCGTCAATTTTGACAAATAGGTCTTTATCTAGCACATCATATTCTTTATTTCTCAAACATATGTTGAGATAAGAAATTAACAAATGCTCGAACTTTCGGGGATGGATGTTTACTTGCTGGCCAGAGAATATTAAATACGCCTGTTCTATCTACAAACTCCGGTAATACTTGAACTAATTGATTAGTATTCAATAATTCTTTGATAGAAAAGTCTGGCAAACAAGCAATTCCTCGCCCTTTTAGCGCAAAACAAACTCGTGTCTCAATGTTATTACAAATCATAGATATAGGAAGTTGTAACTCTGGTTCGTTTTCGGTTGTTTTTAGGGGCCATTTCTCAAGCTTGCCGCTATGAGAAAATCGATAATGTAAACAAGAGTGTTTTAATAAATCAGCAGGTACAGTGGGTCTTCCACGTTGAAGTAAATAAGCAGGAGAGGCGACGAGTAATTGTCTAAAAGTACCCAGTTTTGAGGCTTTTAAACGTGAATCTGTTGGAATACCAGTACGAACAACAGCATCGAATCCTTCTTCAATCACATCTACCAATCGGTCTGTAAAATCAAGATCTAATTCTATTTCTGGATATTCCTGCATAAAGTCACCCAGTATAGGTAATACGAGTGAACTTACTAAAGGCAAACTCACACGTAATCGTCCTTGTGGAGACTTGATTGCTTGCGATAACTCCATTTCTGCTGCTTCAATTTCAGCCAGTATCCGTCGACTACGTTCTAAAAATAATATTCCTTCAGCAGTCAGATTAATACTACGTGTATTACGATGAAAAAGTCGTACACCAATCTTTTCTTCAAGGCGAATCAAGCTCTTACCAACAGCAGAAGCTGAAATTCCTAATGAACGTCCTGCCGCCACAATACTTCCAGTCTCAGCGATTTTAACGAACACTGTAAAACCATTCAGGCTATCCATTTTTTTCTCCTCATTACGGAATATAACTTCCGTATAACAAGGAACTATAACCGACTTTTTCTTTAATAGGAGACTTCCTAGTATATAAATCTCGAATATGAAAAGAAGTTTTTACTATGATTTCTAAAGAGTCCGTATCAAATAACACCGTACCATCGATCTCTTTAAGCCTCGTTCAAAATGTTGTTCAAAAAGCGATAGATAATAACCAGTTAGTAGGTGCTGCGGTTATTGTGGCTCAACATGGGAAAGTTATACATCGTGAAGCATTGGGGTTATCTGATCGAGAGCGATCAATATCAATGACAACGGATACAGTCTTCCGTTTAGCTTCAGTGAGTAAGGTTATTGTTTCAACCGCTGCTTTAGTTTTAGTTGCTCAAAATAAACTGAACTTAGATGAATTCATTCATCATCAATTACCATTTTTTCAGCCTAAATTAGAAAATGGAAAGTTTGTACCGATTACTTTACGCCAACTACTCAGTCATACGGCAGGTTTAAATTATCGTTTTCTTGAACCAGATAGCAGTGGTACATATTCGCAAGCAGGCGTATCGGATGGTATGGATTCATCCGATATTAGTTTGGAAGAGAACGTACGTCGAATTTCTACCGTACCTTTACTCTATGAGCCAGGGAAAGAGTGGGGATACTCTTTAGCAACAGATGTATTAGGTGCATTAATCGAAAAAGTATATGGCAAGCCTTTAGATCAAGCGGTCAGAGAGTTAGTCACTGATCGATTGAAAATGAACAATACTTGTTTTGTTGTACCAGATAACCAACATGTAGCAACTGCTTATGTGAGTGATAGTCCTGAACCTCATATTTTATTAGAAGAAGAGGTTGTTTCACCATTTGAAGGATGTGTTGGAATTAATTTTAGTCCACGCCGTATTTTTAATTCGCAAGCATTTTTCTCAGGTGGCGCAGGAATGGCCGGAACCGTTGAGGATTTTTTTAGCTTATTAGAAGCTCTTCGTCAGGATGATTCATTATTTTTACCCACTGAATTAATCGCTGAAATGACAAAAGATCAAACGGGTGGTTATGAGTTACCTAATGCACCGGGCTTTGGTTTTGGTCTCGGATTTTCAGTATTAAGGAACGCTCAGCAAGCGCTATCACCAGAATCAGAGGGAACATGGCGTTGGGGAGGCGCTTACGGTCATTCATGGTTTGTCGATAAAAAACATAATCTGAGTGTCATCGCATTTACAAACACACTTTATGAAGGCATGTCTGGAAGTTTCGTTACAGATCTACGAGATGCAGTCTATAAAGCTGTAGGGATAATTGAATGAGTAATTCACATTCAAATGATCGATTGCCTATCGTTCCTTTACTTATTCTTGCTATGGGAGCGTTTATTACGATCTTGACAGAAGCCTTACCTGCTGGGTTATTGCCTCAATTAGCTTTGGGTTTAAATATATCTGAACCCTTAGCAGGACAAACAATTACGATATATGCAATTGGGTCTTTATTAACAGCCATTCCATTAACTAATGCTACGCAGAGTGTACGACGTAAGCCATTGTTATTAATTGCTCTATTGGGTTTTGCTCTCACGAACCTAATTACAACGCTATCTACAAGTTATCTTTTAACAATGGCAGCTCGATTTCTGGCTGGTATTTCAGCTGGCTTACTTTGGGCGTTGTTAGCTGGTTATGCAACACGAATGGCACCAGAACACTTAAGAGGGCGTGCGATAGCAATAGCAATGTTAGGAACACCATTGGCTTTATCGCTAGGTGTGCCAGCAGGTACTTACCTTGGTCAATTGTTCGGTTGGCGAATGGCTTTTGGTATTATGAGTATTTTTGCAATTATTTTAGTCGTGTGGGGGGGCCTAACATTACCTGACTTTGAGGGGCAGCCTAGGGCTAAACGTATATCTTTAAATCAGGTGTTCATTTTGCCTGGGGTCAGGCCTATATTATTTACTGTTTTAAGCTTTGTTCTGGCACACAATATTCTATATACGTACATAGCTCCGTTTTTATCAATTGCTCATTTAGTTGAACATACGGACATCATTCTACTCATATTCGGCTGTTCATCATTATTAGGTATCTTCATTACAGGTGTGTTGATTGACCAACATTCACGCCTATTGACACTCACTAGCATCATATTATTTGGCTTTTCCGCTCTTTTACTTGCGGTCATGGGTAATTATGCGGTTATCGTTTATGTGGCAATCGGAATTTGGGGGATCGCGTTTGGTGGTGCTGCGACATTGTTTCAAACTGCGTTAGCGAAGACTACAACCAATATGGCTGATATTGCTCAGTCGATGTTAGTGACTGTTTGGAATATCGCTATTGCTGGCGGGGGAATTATTGGTGGCTTCTTACTCAGTAATTTCGGAGTGAGCACTTTTCCTTTAGTACTTTTAATATTGTTATTTATTACATTCATTGTAGTTTGGCGAGCTAAACAATATGGGTTTCGCTAAAAACGACATATTCCATTATGAAAGCAGAACTCCAAATATAAGAGCTCTACCTTATATTGAGTTTTTAATTAATCAAATTGAGTAACGTCTGGTATTGACTCTAAATAATCAAAGAATTGCTGTATTTGTTCTTCTGTTACCCGTGCTGTAGAAATAGGTGGCAAATCATCTCTACCAAAGAATCCAACTTCGGGTGTTTCAATACTTGGTGTTAGTTCACCATCAATAATTTCGCACCAGAAGAAAGCTTTATACACATGTAAAAACATAGGAGGGTGGGAGTGCTTGGTTCTATCTGTTAAAGCCAATAATTTAATGGCTTTAACTCGAAAACCAGTCTCTTCCAGAACTTCTTTTTCAGCATTTTCCGATGCTGAGTAACCCACGTCCGCCCATCCACCCGGAACAGACCATCGTCCATCTCCAATTTCTTTTGCTAATAATAATTTATTTTCTTTAAAAACAACTGCTCTGACATCTAGTTTTGGAGTGGCATAACCTACATCTTGGAGTACGTTATCAATAAATTTTTCTGTTTTGATTTCTTTTAATTCTAACAAATATTCAATATGTCCTAAGAGTTGTTCATAACGTTCTTTGTCATAAACATCTTTTGAATAATGTAAACCTGTTTGAGCAATACCAGTAATTTTATTTAAAGTTTCTAACCACTTAACTGAGTCATTCATTGCAACAGATGCCTTCAAGCTTATATCTTTTAGCTATGGTAAGGCATACTCAGGCTAAGGACTATAAAACAGTTGTTAACTGAAATTTCAAGTGAAGTCTGAAGAGGTTTTTTATGAACATAATTTTATTCATCTTTTTCATACCAAAGTTTCGTTCAAACAGTTATGGATTTGAAGAAAGTTAGAATTTTAGTGTATTAAAAAATTGACATAGTGTGATTGTGGTTGAGTACAGCAATGTCAAAAAAAAAAGAAAAAATGAAATTACTATTCCTCTAGGAGTTGCTTTACAGGTACAGCCCTTTTGAAATCAAAAATGGCTGATCATTGTTGTTGAGGAAGGAATATATGCGCTTTTCATTGCCAGCTAGAATTACAAATAATATTGATCGTTCAGGTTTAGTAAATAGTAAATCTTTTAATCCAGATACTTCAGTTAGTACACCGCAAGGAAAATATACCTGTGTTCACTATGGAATTATGATTCCAAATTTACCTGAACCTTTTAATTTCCTAAATATTATTGTGGTCGTGGGACAACCTCAAATTAAGCTATTTCGAAATCAACATTTAATCAAGACAAGTGATATAGATACGGCTAACGTTTTAATTGGTACAGCTACTGGAACCCCTGATCACTTTAATGGCTATAGTGTAGAAAAAGATTGCACATTAGTGACCAATGGTAGCTACTTAAAGTTTGGCAATGATGTAACTATTGAAGGAACATACCCCGAATTTCATGCTCACCGTGACGGTCACAACTTTAATTTTGATTTAAAGCTTCGAGCAACAGATAAAATTGCGCACTTCGCTAATCTTGTAGGGGGAGCATATGATCATTGGGCTTTGCTATGTGACTACCAAGGATATGTAGAGCAAGCGGGAGTAAAAACAGAAATTAAGGGTTTATGTACTTACGAATATGCCCGTGCCATTAATATTAATCTTCCACTTAACTTTTTTACGTATCAAATTTTGAATATTGATGAAAAGACCCAAGTTTTATTTGTGGATACGTTCGGTCCATTAGGTTTAACGTTGCAAAGTAGAGTCTATGTGCGCTCGCTAGATGACCATGGGGGTATTTATTCTCGTGGTTTTAAATCTACTGTTCACGAATATGAACCTGAAAGAGTTACGACTCCAGATGGAACTAGCATGCGCTTACCACATAAATTTAGTTGGCAAGTGGATGATGATCATGGAAATCTTCTCATTAAAATTGATGGTATTACTAACCGTGACTTTAAGTATGGTATGGCGGGAGGCTATGCGGGAAGTTACCAATATAATGGGCTATTTAAAGGGAAACCAATACAAGGTAGAGCCTATATTGAATACATAGACCCGAAATAATCTTAAAATTTAATCAAGCACTTGTCTTCAATACGCTCTGCTTTTTACATCGGGTCAGGGCGTTTTTCAAAATAACATTTACATGTATAAGAGCTATAAACTTACGGTTCATACTGAATAAAAACTTTATTGTTAACTTAGTTAGGTGGTATTTTACTCAGCCATTGCTTTGTTTTCGATTGAGTTTGTAATTGTGAGCATGTCTATAAAAGAATCAAAAATTCGTAGTGATGCGGGCATCTTTCCTTGGCTAACTTATTTAACAATGAAAGACATGGGATTAGATACAGATGCTATTTTTTCAAGTGTTAATTTTTTAGAGCATGCACTGAATATACCAGATAAAAACGTAAGATATGACAATCGTATTCAAGAGAAATTTTGGGCTGTTGCTGAAAAGGTCAGTGGTAATAAAGATATTGGGTTAGTCGTAGGCGGGCGAATGCCTGTACTACGTGGCGATTTATTTGAATATGTATTTTTAAGTAGTTCTACTTTCGGCCAAGGTTTAAATACAGCAATAAAATATTATCATCTATTTACCAGTGCATTTGATGTTTTAAAGCTTGAGGTAAAAGGAGAGGATGCTTACTTGATTGGTTTAGAGCATTCTATTCGGCACTATTTAGAATGTGCGATCTCAATTTTATTAGCATATTTAAAACATGTTTCTAATGAAAAATTTAAGCCCTTAGAAGTGTGGCTGACTTATCGTGAAGGTGCTGATGCAGAGCGATATCAAGAGATCTGGGGATGTCCTGTATATTTCAATATGCCTGAAGGGTGTATCAAATTTAATGCCGATACTTTAAATGACTCTTCTGTGGCAGCTAATAAAACATTAAATAAAATTCATGAGACTATTATTGAAGAATCTTTAACTCAGATAGAAAAGCATGAACTGGTTTTTAAAATCGAAAATACTCTTCAAGATCAACTAAAATCAGGAAATTTTAAAATAGATGATATTGCTAAAACACTCAATATCACTTCAAAAGCCTTAAGAACTGACTTAAAAGAAATTGGTACGAGCTATGAAAAAGTATTAAATGAATACCGTCAAAAGCTTGCACGTGATTTGTTAGAAAACACACAGTTAAAAAGTGATGAGGTGGTTTACTTGCTCGGCTTTTCTGAGCCTTCAGCTTTTTCTAGAGCGTTCAAATATTGGACTGGTGAAACTCCTTCACAATATCGGAAACGCAAAAGTAAAAAGATTATTACTCTTTAAATGTATTTGCCTTAATCATGAGCGGTAAACCAAGTTCAGATAATAAACCTGTCCGTGAATTTGGAACACTTTTTCTCTCTAAAGCAATAAGCTCAATAAATTCTTTATTAAATTGTTTTCTAGGGTATTTTTCTAAAATTTCATTTCTAAAAGATAGGGGAAGTCTATATAGACCATCACTAATCACATCACAGGATGCGCCTTGCTGTAATAGAGTAATTTCTGCTGGGTCAGAATGATCTATATAGCCATTCATATGTAAGCAGATAGCATCTCTAATAACTTCACTTTTCTTTTCATCAAAGCTATGTTCTTTAGCCTTTAGCTCAAATTGTTTAGCACTCTCATAGGTAAAACAATTACAACCTTTACTGTGAATATGTTGCTCAGTTAAGCCAATATCATGAAAAAGTGAGGCTATTAAAAGTGATTCATGGTCAAATTGCTGTTTTTGTATATTGCCTAAGGCAGCTCCCCAGAAGTAGGTCCGCCATGAATGATTGTAGATAGATATACTTGCTTTAGCCTCTAGTTCATCAAGTGCGATTTTAACCATTTGAGTATCTGGTATTACGATCTGATCGATATCAAAATCATGGGAAGTTTTAAACCGAAAGTAATTTATTTTTATAGAGGCCTTAATACTCGGCAGCATAATTTTTTGAATTAACTTAATTTTCTCTTTGAAGCTGAGCTGACCATTTGTAGCTTGCATCCAGTTATATGAACCAATTCTTATAGTTTTCATTAGTAGATCTCATTTTAGAGTAATTGCTCTAAAATATTATCATAGATGATTTTTTGCAAGTTGGATCTTTTAAAATACCGATAGAACTTTGATTGATAAGCTTTTTATAAACCCCAATTTAACAATAAATTTTAATTATTTATCCTTACTTTTTAATAATTTATAGACCTAAATTGATCAAAAGTTATGGGGAAAATCGGATTGAAAATATAAGCTATAAAGGTGATAAGTTAGTTGAAATTAATTTTAAAGTATTGATTTTTATTTTTTATTTTAAAGGTGGGAGGTGTGTGTAAGATAAAATGTCCCTTATTAACATTCAACTTGAAATCATCTAGTTCTAATATGGAACTCAATCTTTTAAGCAGATAAAAATAAAGGATCTTAAATAATGCTAATCTCAAGCCATAGATTACCAAAGAGTCTTAAGGACAAAGCCAATCAAAAAGTTGCTAAGCTTTCAGGGGCATTGTTAGGAGCTGTTACACCAGAGCGGCAATCGACATTGCCAAAAGATTTTGAACTCACTTCTCATACTTTGTACAAACGCTTTGGTAGTACACATTATGGAATCATGATACCCGACTTACCTGAACCATTTAGATACTTATCATGGGCTTCAGTTTTAGGTTATGTAGGATTTACGATTACAGATACTAATTATCAAATGTCTAAAGATGGCAAAGGTGATACAGCTTCTTTGGTACATGGAACTGCTTTATCGACAACGTCGGAAGCTTATAGAACTTTTTCAATTAAAAATGATATCAAGTTTAATCAAACTCCTTTTGCTATTAATTTTGACAATCAAACTGTCATGCACGAGGACGGTGATGGATTTATATTAATTACGAAAAGGGAAGACTTAGAGCTAAAACTTTATTTAAAACCTACAAAAGCTATTTCATGGTTTGCCTATAGTGACTTTTATAAGCACTTTAGTGTGCTAATGCATTATGAAGGCCATATCAAGCAAAAGGGGAATAGTGAGAGGATTCAGGGGCTATGTACTCTTGAATCATGGAAAGCTATAGCTACCTCAATGCTAAAAAACAAATGGCTAGTTGAGAATATACAACTTCCAGTAAAAGTTTTTAGTTATCAAGTCATTAATATTGATCATGAACAGCAGTTATTGTTGGCTTTTATTTGCTATGAAGACCAACCAATTTTGACTTCTGTTTACTATCGTCATATAGATGGAACGTCAATTCAATACAACGGAGATATACTTTTTGAAGTCACCAGTCTTCAAGAAGAACCACAGATTACTCCTGATAATTTTTCAATGAATTTACCAAATACTTTTCGCTGGATTGCTCATCACAATAATCAAAAAGTTTTAGATATTTCAGCACATGTAGACACGCCATATTGTTTTGGATTAGCTGCTGGTTTTGTTTCTTCATATGCATGGCAAGGTAAATTTTATGATCAGCCATTCGTAGGTAGAGGCTACCTAGAATATATAGACCGCAGATAGAGGCTCACTTGAAAAGTTACACTTTTATCTTACTCAGAAACCGACTTTATTAAGGATGAAAGAGAACGCTTGCTTAAATATTTTTTGCTGGAGTTTGGGTGAGGAAAATTGGTCCAAAGCGTATTCATGTGGGGCGATCATCTAATAGTATAAATAGAGATTTTTTAATATTTATATTTGCTTTATTAGATAGATCATTATTAATATTTGGGCTGTTAATATAGATCTATGAATTATGGAATACTCTACACAAGATGCATTAGATTGGTTAAATCAAGGTATTGAAGGCATTAGAAATTCATCTAAAGAAGATAAAGTTAGTGATTATGCTTTGGGTTATGATATTGGCTTTCTTTATGGCACATTACGCACTTTATTAGTGACAGGTCATATCACACGTGACGAATATAATAAACTACATGCAGAATTAACAGAAACTCGTCAGGCTAGACTAGATGGATCTGAATGATAAGTAAAAAAAAGGTAATGATTAAAGTTACTGATATAAAAAGTAAAGATATTCGCGATCTACTTGAGCCTATCAAACAGAATTGATTATAGGAAATCTCTCATGTGAGGGATTTTTTAATTTGCACGACTATACAATCAATAATTATATGAAAGCGTAAGTGAAACTCAATTATTTATCCTTACTTTTTAATGATCTATTTTAATACGATTGTCATTTCGTGTGCTTGACTGAAAGAGGGTTGAATACTATTCTTTGCCTGCTGGCCTACATTGCCAGTCGGTTTTAGCAGACCGTTTTTTCGACCACATCAGGATTATTTCTTCTGAGGAATAGTTTTGTGTGCACATCTCGTTCCCTCCCGTAGCGGTAGGACGGGAGAGGGACACCCTCGGGTGTGCTGGAGTCGAAACCAGTCTGCTAACCCTCTTTCGTTCTGCCACCATAATTTATAATGTTTTGGCAGAACTCCAAATAAAAAGGAGTTGGCTTTGCACATTCATTATTTCTTGGCAGCCTCTGCCAAAAGCTATAACGACACAACTTAAACTTTTAGAGCAGTTTGATGGGCTATAGGCTTTTCAAGCTTTAAATCGTCACGACCAAAAACTTAATCAACAATAAAACTTGAGATGTGCCACGCACAGTCTTTATGGGCTTTGCTATGCCTTTTTTTCTCCCAAAAAGGGCAGAGGTTTTTATATCTCATTTATATACAACAATAATTTTTTATAACGGTAAAACTATGCCACATTCAGACCTACCATTTCGTGCTTTAAGCGTGCTTCACACTTCAAGATTTCTCTTTAATAAATACGGCTTTCACAATGTTGGGGTAGACCGAATTATTGAGTCGGCAAAAATCCCAAAAGCGACTTTTTATAACTACTTTCATTCAAAAGAAAGGCTGATTGAAATGAGCCTAACTTTTCAAAAAGATGGCCTGAAACAAGAGGTAATTTCAATTATCTATATTCAAAAAGAATTAACTCTAGTTGAAAAACTGCGCAAGATTTACTTTTTACATGCCGACTTAGAAGGGCTTTACCATTTGCCGTTTAAAGCTATTTTTGAAATTTCGAAAACACATCCAAAGGCTTATCAGACCGTAATTGACTATCGAAACTGGTTCATTAATGAAATCTATAATTTGCTTTTAACCACCAATGCAAATGCTTCAAAACAAGATGCACACATGTTTTTGTTCGTGATTGATGGTGCGATGGTTCAGCTTTTAGACCCCAACAAACCAGATGAAAGAGAGCGGTTGCTTGAGTATTTTTTTTGGGATGGGTATAAAGTTAGTAGGAATAGAATTGACTGAAACATTATAGAATATTTAAATAAAGAACTAGAGTAGACTATAGGAGATTTTAAAATAGTCTATTCTAGTTAGTACGAAACTTTTTTTGAAATATAAAAACTGAGACCATTACTATCAATACTCCAATCATTGAAGTTAGAGGGAAGGGAGTTTTAAATATAATAGCGTCCAATATAAATGTTGATATAGGGAGAAGTAAAAATAACATACTGACATTTTCTGCTGTATTTTTTGAAAGCATGTAATTTAGTAAAAGAAATGCAATAACAGAGACAACACCACCCATCCAAAGTAATGATGCTATAAAAGAAATATTCCATGTTACGTGCAATCCACTGTATAAAATTATTATAAAAAAGCACAACCATGTAATAAATGTTTGTATTGCTAAAGCCGATAAAATGTTAGAGTGAATTTTTGATTGTAAGTATGTACCTGTTGTAATTGATAAAAGTGCGATAAAAGAAAAAATAAATCCCAATAAGTTGAAATTATTGGAAGATTTATAACTTGTAACTGTGATAAATAATCCTGCAAAGCTAATTATTACTAATAAAAATTTTGATAAAGTTAGTGATTTAATATTGAAGAAAACAGTTAATAGCGGTTGAGTGCCAAGAACTAAAATTACTAGGCCTAGTGAAATGCCTGTTTTAATTGAGTAAAAATAAAATACTAAATATAAAAACTGAAGTAAAAGACCAGTAAATATGATTTTAAATATTTGTTCTTTTTTTGGAAAAAGGTCCTTCTTTTGCCTATAAAAAATTATAATTAAAAATAGTAGAATTAAGGCAATTGAAGATCTTAAAAATAGAAAACTCCAAATCGAAGAATAGTGCAATCCAAGTTTAGTGAAAATTGCACCCAAGCTCCAAATAATTAAAAAGATTACAGGAAATAACTTGTTAGTTAAATTAGATTGATTCAAGGAGTTTTCCTTGATGATAGGCTAGAAATTCTACTGGATAATCTGGATGAGCTTCTTTAGAGTCAAATTGATATGAAATATGTGTCATTAAAGTAGGTTTTCGGGTAAACAATATAAGCATATCTCTTGTTGCATTATGTCTTTCATCTAAACGTTTAACAGCAGTTAAACTGTGCTTACGTTCATGGTCAACTATAAGTAAAGTATCTAAAAAATCCCAATGTTGAAACTGCCCTAAAATATGTGATGGATCTGCTTCTTTTGTGCTTATACTTGTCTTTTGCTCCATTGAATGAATATATGAGATTGCACTATTTATCCCCATATTATTATGACCAAATAAAACAGTCATAGTATGATCTACACCATCTGAGTGAACACCTTCTAAAGCTGGTTCACCTACAGTTTGACTATCAGTAATCGTTCTAAGATGGAAAACTGTAGTCACCCAATCTTTAGACTTATAATCAAGGTGAGGTCTAGGAGAAAATGAAATATTTTGTATAAGGAGGTGTTTTAATTTTAATAGGGCCTGAAAGGCTGAATTATCAGAAAGGCTTTCGCTTATACCATAAAAATGTCGTATTTTCCCAGAGTCATGTCGCACGAAATCTTCTTGTTTAGATAAAATAAAAGGTTGAAATTCAGTTCTATAGATAGTATTTCTTTTAAAATCAAATACAAAACGACCACTTCTGGATTCTCTAAAATTTAAAGTAGGATCTTTTTTTAAATTATCACTAACAAATCGCAACTTCTCAATATCATTTTCACTCGCGCCCAACATCTTTAAAAGTTCACTTACTCTTTTTCCATCTATAAATATCACCTTATTTTCTTGGTAGATAGATTTTAATTTTTTTATAGAATCTAATAAATCAGTTTTATGCTCAATAACTTTCATAATATTGTATTCCCATAAGAACTTTAGAAATACTAAATAGTTTTTCATGTATGTTTTTACTGGAAAGCTTGTTTATTTTGTCAAATAGCTAGTTATTTGCTTCTATATTTTGTAGGAGGGATTCCGTGGTATTCAGAAAACCTCTTTGAGAAAGCTGACAAATTTTGATATCCACAATGAGCTGCAATGATAGTTAGAGGCATGTCAGTATTAACTAAAAGGCTCACAGCTTTTTTCATTCTTTCATTACTACAGTACTCTCTTATGGATAATCCTATATTTTTTTTAAAAAGAACTTTGAGCTGGCTTTTACTTAAGTGAGCAATTGAACAAAGCTCATCTAAACTATATTGATGGTTAATATTTTCAGAAATGATATTGATTACCTTGTAAATTCTGGTATCTAGTTCACCTTTAAACTTCAAGTTTTCTAAAAGCTCATATAATAGGTTAGACATAGATTTTTCTAGATTTATGTTGTGATCATTCATAAGTTTTTCATCAACAAATGAAATGTACTTCAATAGACTTTCATCTAAAGTAAAAACTTTTTTGTCACAAATATTTTCTGGTAGGCAATTTAGATCAAGTACAATAAAACGAAATTTTTCATCAGCTTTAAAATGGTGAAATAAATTTTTACGTATTACAGCTGCCTTGCCATATGAAATATTTATCCAGCAACCATCGATTTGAAGATCAATTTTCCCAAAAATTGGTATAAGAATTTGGTGATAAGGATGATCATGTCCATGAATCATTTGTGTGTAAGTTCTAACAGAAAGTTTTATTGAATGTTCCATAAGATATAAAAAGTTAAAAGATGGTTAAATAATAATTACTCGTTAACTATAGAGTTTGAATAATAAAATTAAAATTTTAGTTAACTGACCTTGTCTATTAAACATAATTTATTCAATAAATCTACTATCTTTATATATAAATAAAAAATATTTAATTAAGTGAAGTTTGCATAACCATTTTTTATGTTTCTGTCTATACCTGATTCAGTATGCTCCCAAAAAAAATTGATAAGGCTTATAAAACATAATTGTTAAGATAAGATGAACTATTTTTAATTGTGTGAAAAGTAAAAAATTTTTTTAATGACTAACTTTTTGGCAAAACAAACAAGCTTTTCACAACAAAATGTTAAGAAAATTTATATATTCTTTTTTGAGCTAACAACACTAAAGTAGGCTTAATATGAAAAATAATACAATATGTGAAATGGAAGAAGATTATATTCTAACTAATGAACAAAAATTTATTTTAGAAAATTTATTTTCTGAAATAACAGCTGATCCTTATAAACAATATGAAGCATTTTCTATTCAGGTAGATGGAATAAAAAATAAAATACTTGAGCTAAATAACTTTGAAGAGTTTGTTAGTGTATTTAAAAAATTTAGCAATGGCTCATTTATAGAAAAACCATTCCTTTTTATTAAAAATATGCCATACGATGAGAATGTTCCAGTTTTTGATAATGAAAAACCAGTATTGTCGAAATATGAATTAAAGAAAACCTTTATTTCAGAAGCTTGTTTAGCTCTAATTTCACATTTGTCATCTAGTACAGCAATTGGCTATGTAAATGTTAACAACGGAGATGTTTTTCAGGATATTTATCCATCAAAAAAACTTCAAAACACGCAATCTCAAAAAGCATATCAATCAATCAATTTTCATAAAGACTTGGCAAATCATTTCGTAAGACCAGATTATGTTCATATGCTTTCGATAAGATCGCCAATCGAAAATTCAGTGTGTACTACCTTTGTGAGAAATTTGGATGTATATAATCAATTTTCAGAAGAAGAAATTACATTACTTAGAAGCCCAAATTTTTATACTCCTTTTGATGATTTGACTGTCTTAGATGGAAAATATGATGTTGGTGAAGCAGACAAACATCCTATTTTTAGTGGTGATTATGATATCCGTTTTTTTGAGAATAGAACGGTTGCAGTTAGCCCAGTTCATCAAGGACTTATAGATAAAGTTATCGCAGTTATGCACAGCATGAAAAAAAGAGTTCAAATGTTACCAGGTGACTTTATAGCTGTTGCTAATAATTATTCTGTACATGGTAAAGAGATTATTGAGTTAAATGATCCAGAAGCAGCTTGGACGCGATGGATGATGAAGACCGTAAATGTAGATGATATTAGTAATCACAGACATCATTTGGTCGTTGGTACGAATTATTTAATTAAAGGATAATTACCAATGGATAAAAATCATCAACAGCGAAATTTATTTAGATCATGGTCTGTGCAAACTGGAGAAGAGTCTCCAATAATTGTAGGTGGACAAGGGGTATGGTTTTTTGATGAAAAAGGGAAAAGATATTTTGATTTAAGTAGTCAGAGAGTAAATTTAAATTTGGGGCATCAGCATCCAGCTATGGTTGATGCAATAAAAAAACAAACTGAAACATTGTGTTCTGTCTCTCAAGTGTTTGTATCCGAAGCTAGAATAAAAGCTGCTAATCTGATTGCAAAGCATACACCTGGTGATCTGAATAAAATTCTATTTACTAATAGCGGTACAGAAGCAATAGAAAATGCTATAAAAATTTCAAGAATCCATACTAAAAAGCACAAAATATTATCAATGTACAATAGTTATCATGGTTCCACGGCTGGAGCCATGAGTCTTACAGGTGATAAAAGAAGATTGAAAAATGAGCCAGGTATACCGGGGGTAATTCATTTTCAAGGACCAAATAGTTATCAAAGTAAGTTTTTTTCTACATCTGAAGCAGAAGAGACATATAGGGCTATTACCCACCTATCAAATATTATTGAAGGGGAAGGACCTGAAAATATTGCTGCAATTTTTATAGAGCCTATAGTTGGCTCAAATGGAGGAATAGTTCCTCCACAGGGCTATTTAGAACAACTAAGACAGTTATGTGATCAACACAATATTCTATTAGTTTGTGATGAAGTAATGATGGGATTCGGTAGGTGTGGAGAATGGTTCTCTGTAAACAATTGGTCAGTTGTACCAGATCTAATTACATTTGCCAAAGGTGTAAATTCAGGTTACATCCCTTTAGGAGGAGTAGCGATTTCTGAAAAAATAGCTAAGACTTTTGAAACTGAATATTTTCCTGGTGGCGGAACATATTATGGGCATCCGCTTGCTTGTGCTAGCGCTGTGGCTGCAATAGAAATAATGGAAAAAGATAACCTGATTAGCCGAGCCAAATTTCTTGGTATAGAAATTTCAAACAATCAAGCAAAAAGGTGGAAAGAAAATAAATTAGTTGGAGATGTAAGAGGTCTAGGCTTATTTTGGGTCATAGAACTAGTAAAAACTAAAGCTTCTAGAGAACCATTTTTGAATGATTCAGAAGAAATAAAATTTCTAAAAGCAGAATTACTAAATGAGGGTATCTCTACTTTAGTTCTGCAAAATAAAATTTACTTCTGTCCACCATTAATTATTGATGATGAAGAGTTAGAATTTGTTTCGAATAAATTAGATTCAATATTATCAATTTTTGAAGAAAAATATTATGAATATTAAAATAAATACAAATAGTAGAAGCCGAGTAATGGCTGAGAGCTGGTCGAAAAGAGCGGCAGTGCGCGATAAACGATTTGAAGAGTATAGAGCCAATCTATTTGATCAGTCTTTTCGTGAATTTCCAGAAACACTGATACCATTTCATCAACATCCATTATATTTAGAGTTAGATATAGAGAAAAAAAACTATATAGATAGTTTAGCGTGGATTTATTGGAATAAAAGAGTTGTAGAAACAGAAGAACTTATTGTTGCACCCGCCATACAAAAACTGATTGAACTTGATCATATCTTTAATATTAAAGGGACGGATAGATCAATAATACGTCAGACCCTTATTGATGAAACATTTCATTCGTATATGCATGAAATAGCAATAGAAAACACAATTAAATGGAGGAATTTACAGGAAAATATAGTAGATGAATTAAATAAAAAAGCATTAATTTATAGACGTTATAAAGAAATTTGCAGTAAAAATTTGAGTGAAATTGAGAAGGATTTAGCACTTGTAGCATGGTGTTTTGTAGGTGAATTGAGTATTTATGAATTTTTAAATTTAGTTTCAAAAGATGAAACAGTACAACCCTTTAATAGACATTTAGTTAGTTTGCATGAAAAAGATGAAAATGCTCATGCAGGTGTTTTTGAAATTATTATTTTAAATAATTTAGCAAACTTAAAAAATGAACATAAAGCAATTTTAAGGAAATTTATAAATATTGCTATGGATGTATTTGTAGAAGATGATTGGATAGTTTGGAGCCAAATTCTGGATGTAGTAGGTGTGAAATCATCACAAACTATAATTAATGATATAAAAAATGAAAATAAGTATATCAGTAAAATAAACTTATCTAGAAGCTATGAAAGAATATATTCTGTATTTAATGAACTAAATTTGGAGTTGTAATATGTTGGATATTCAAAGTGTTAAAGAAACTTTTGGTAATGGCAATATAACTGAAATTAGATTGCAAGATGGAGGGTTGTTTAATAATTTAGTTTTCTTTCAAAGCAATGAAAAAAAATATATTTTCAAACAATATATGGATCAAGCTAAAAGTGAAATTTATAACATTCCCAATATACCTAAAGAGGAAAGATATACACTTGCACTTGATGTTCAAAAAATTGTTTCACAATTGTTTCACAATCATAGTAATATAAAAATTCCATTAATTATTCGTGAAAATGAGAGTTCTACTAGTTTTATTATGGAGTTTCTAAATGGTCAAACTTTTATAAATTTCCTTGAAAAAGGAACCTTTACTGAAAACCATATACGTGAAATTGCATATTTTCTAGGTAAATTGCATCAAGAATCATTTCTGAAGTTTAATGAAGCTAAAAAACTATATAATACTAAATTTAGAGATTTTAAGTTGCTTTTACAATATGATGGTTTAGAAAAATTTGTAGACAAAAAAACATTCGAAAATATTATTAAAATTAAAAATAAATATATATCAGAATCATATTGCATTCTGCATAGTGATCTTAACTCAAGAAATATTCTTATTGATAGTAACAAAATTGTTTTTATCGATTTTGAACAGTCTCATCTTGGATCGCCACAATATGATTTGGCCTATATTTTTTCAGAAATATATATGAGCTCTATATATCATAAAAAAGACGCTAAGAGATATATGAGTATATTCTTAGAAGAGTATTTTAAAGAATTTAATAAGTTAGAAAAAGATACTGTTGTAGATTCTTTTATGCAGCATTTAGGAATCCAAATTATTTACAGATTTTTTGGCCCAAGTAAAAAGCATTGGTCATACTATATTGACGAAAAAGCTAGACAAGAAATTGTAGAGGACTCATTGATTTTTATTAATGGAGAATAATTTCATGTCACAATATTTACATTCAATAAATCAATTAACTCCTTTGGAGTTCTTAGATAAAAGTTATAATTTTCATGGGGATAATATAAGTTTTTATGATAAGGGGTATAGCTACACTTTTAGTGAAACTTATACCAGAATAAAAAATTTATCATATTTTTTCATTAAAAATGGCCTAATGAAAGGAGAAAAAGTAGCTATATTATCAATGAATTGCATGGAGGTTATTGAGTTACATTTTGCAATTGCTAAGGCGGGTGGGGTTGTTGTTACTATCAATCCTAATCTTTCAATTAGTGAAATAATTCAACAACTAGAATTTTCAGAGACTAAATTTTTATTTCTTAATTTATCTGAAGATAAATTTTCAAGTATTATTAATGTGGAAAATGAATTATTTTTCATTTTTCCACGTTCATTTAAAAATAAATTCGATAAATTAAAAGAAAATAATTTTTTTATTTATGAAAGCTGTTTGAAAACAAACGACATATACACTGATGAAGTATTTCCAGTAATTAATGAGTATGATGATCTTGCTATTAATTTTACCTCAGGAACCACAGGCTTACCAAAAGCAGTTGTTTATACTCATAGAACTGCTTATTTACAGGCTTTAGGTCAAATTATAATTTTTAATTTAGATATTAAAACTGTATATTTTTGGTCATTGCCTATGTTTCATGGTAATGGTTGGGCACATATTTGGGCATTGTTTGCTAGTTCAGCTACGCAAATTATATATGATAATAATTTGCTTAATGACGTAGCAGATGTTTTGAAAAAGATCAGAATTTTTAATGTTACTCATTTAGCAGGCTCACCAAGATTATTAAAATCATTAGCATTTCATGATAATTCCGATAGTTTAAATTATTTAAATCTAATGATAGGAGGAGCTTCTCCTTCTCCTGAATTATTAAATAGATTTTATGATTTAAAAATTAATTTGGTCAATCAATATGGTTTAAATGAATCGTTAGGTTCTATTACATCTACATCATCTAAGTTTACTGATTTTAAATCACTGGATGATTATGTTGATTTTCATAGTAAACAAGGAATAGTTTCTCCACATTTTGGTTCAAAATTTAAATTAATTAATAATGAAGGTGAATTGATTAAACATGATGGAAAAGATATTGGGGAAATATTAATCAGAGGGAATACCCTTTTTAGTAGATATTATAAAAATAAAGCCATGACAGATGAATCTATAGAGAATAATTGGTTTAGAACAGGTGACTTAGCTGTAATCCATTCAGATGGTTCACTACAATTGAAGGATAGGAAGAAAGACTTAATATTTATTGAAAATGATAATGATTGGTTAAATGTTTCTAGTTTGGAAATTGAATATATACTATTGAAATATAAATATATTGATGATGTTGCTGTAATAGGTATTAATAGTAATTTAGCACAAGAAACAAAAATTATAGCATTTATTGAAAGTACGATGAATCTAGAACAAATCAGTGATGATCTCCTTCTATATTGTTCACAGAATTTAGGTAAACTAAAGACTCCTCACAAGTTCATCCTAGCAGAACTTCCCAAAACAGCAACGGGTAAGGTTAAAAAGCATGAGCTAATGACTAAGATGGCTAATTGTTTATGACCTATAATTACTATTTTGACTTGGATGGTACTTTAATTGACTCTAATGTTGATGCAAATAGTATCGCTGAAGTATTTGATTTTATTAATAGTAATATTTTATATAGTGATTTCATAGATTATTGTGATTATATTTTTAAAAGTAGCCCTTTTTTCGATTATATGTTTTCTGTAGGAATTGGTGTTAATGAATTGTTTTGGATTGATAAATATTTTTATGGAGATGAATTAGAAGAATTTTATAAATGGGTGGATATCTTTCAAAGAGATTGTTATAAATATATTAAAGGATTATGTTTTTGTGAAAAGCCATTTCCCATGTCGATCTATTTTAGACCGATTGCAATAAAAAAATTAATTGTAAATTCTGAGTTTTTAGATGTTTATTTTAAAAACCTAAATAGTAATTTTTACATAATCACAAATGGTGATTCATATATTCAATATCAGAAGATTTTTTATTCAGGTCTGCTGCCTTTTTTTAAAATGGTTTTTGTTTCTGGTGATTTTGGCGTAGGTAAACCTTCAAAATGTTTGTATAGAAAAATCTTAAATATTACGAGGGAAAACCCTGAAGAGTGTTACATGATAGGAGATAGTATTAAAAAAGATATTCTTCCATCTGGAGAGCTAGGATTTAGGACTTTACATATTAAAAGCAAAAAAGATTTATTGGCTATAAATTAATTAGGCTAACTCCATTTATTAATAGCATTGAGTTAATCGCTCATTAGAAATAAAAAACTCACAATGACTTTTCTGCTTTGATACAACGATTGGTATAAGGCTTTGATTGTCACGAAATTTTAACTTGATATTTAACAAAGGTAATTTTAGAATCCGCCCAACAAATTTTTAGGAGCTTCATTGTGAGTACTTGTTCGAGTGACGATAGTCGATCGGTAATAGTCTAAGTATCCACTGAAGTCCTTACAGACCTCTTTTTGTGGATGCAAGAAGAGGTTTTTTATTTTTATCTTTTCATTTCTATTATTAGCCCATGATTTAATCATGACGGGTTGCAGTACTCGCATATGCTCCATAACTTATGGGAGTGATGCCTGTGGTATTTACTTTAAAGAAACGCTCACTTATTTCAGGTTTCTGTTTATTGGCTTTATCTAACGCTAGCCATAGTGGAAGACCTATGGTTGTTGACGATGCAGCTCTTGTTTCTCCAAAGACCTGTCAACTCGAAACATGGATGCAGCATAACCCTGACAACAAAGAATATTGGGCAATGCCTGCCTGTAATTTTGGTGGCAATTTTGAATTTGCTGTAGGGCTGGGAAGAGTAAACGATGATACTGAGCACGTCAGCTATGCAACCTTACAAGGTAAAACCTTATTAAAGCCTTTAGAAACCAATGATTGGGGAGTTGGTTTTTCTTTTGGCACTCAAATAAATACCAAAGATTCTTCAAGGAAAGATTGGACGGTCAATGTTCCATTAAGTGTTTCTACTTTCGATGATAAATTTTTAATCCATGCCAACCTAGGTTGGTTACGTGAAAATACCACGCATAAAAACCAGACCACGTGGGGAATTGGAACCGAAACACAACTTACTCGTCCTTTAACGCTCACTGCCGAAGTATATGGTAATGACCGAAATGATTCCTTTTACCAGACAGGTTTTAGATACTTGGTCTACAAGGACTTTGTTCAATTAGATGCAAGTTATGGCAATCAAATTTCTCATCACGATAATGCTTTTTTCTCTGTCGGATTTGTATTTCTAACAAAACCATTTTTACCTTGATGATTTAGAAATATCTGAATCTATCAATAATTGTGACAGATTCTAACTTTTGATATCAGATAAATATATTTATCTTAATTAGACTTGAGTACATCCTTTTGAAGTGTTCCTCTTTTAGTTAGATTTTTAGGTATTTAAAAAATGAATAAAATGCACGTAACTTTAGCGGTAATTATTGGCTTAATTGTTGGTGGAGTAATAGGCGCTCTAGGCTACTCTAAAACTGCTGCACGTTATGACGCGATGACCACAGCATGTGTAATGGTAAACCAAGCGGTTGAACATGGCATCTTGAAACCTGAACAAGTGAAAGAGCTAGGTGAGCTAACAGGTCAAAGCCTTAAAAAAGATTACGAGTCAGTTGCCTCTAAATTTAAATTTTCTGAAAAGCAATTAGGTAACGCATCTGAAGGCTCTAATTGTAGTCAGTTTATTGCTGGGGTGAATGCCGCAAAATAATGAGTAGGAAGCCCGCAGTGTGTGGGCTTTTTTTATTAGAGGCTATAAGCTGAACATCTTATCTACAGACTGCTATAATCACATTGAACCTTAAGATCACCACAAAATCTAAGGGATAAGCTCGTCTTAAAGACTGGCATCTTGAGATTACAAACAAATCTGCTAGGAAATATGAAGCGATATCTAAAACAAACTAAATCAACCATTTCTAATTGGACAACAGAACAAGACTGTTTCTTGATAGAAAATAATTCTCTCCCAATTCACGAACTCATAGACCATTTGCCTTTTTCTGAAGAAGAAATAAGAGTACGTAGATCTGTTTTAGGTTTAGTGCGTAGAGATAAACAGATGAGGACATATTGATTTTACCATTTGGTAAAAAATAATATGAAAGTAAATGTTTCTAATTATCTCTATTCAACCATTCATTTTGTGGATGAGTTATCAAAACCATAATTTTTTTAGGTGTTTTTTAGGCTGCCTTTACATAAGGTGCTAATTACTTACAAACCACACCTATAAGATTACCTTTACTTACACTTCTTTGAGCATAATCAAAGTCATAAAAGATTTTTAGATCAGCACTTTATAACAATAGTACGGAGAGAGGTTAATGCCAAAGTATTTAGCTGTAGCCGAAAAGGTTTATAAAAATATTAAAAAAGATAGCTTATTCACTGATGACATTACTTAGAATCTTAACTGTTTAATTAGTCAGATTCGAAAAGCGATCAAGGGAACTGAGTTTAAGCTCAAGTTCAACTATATAGACTTTGAAGAGAACTTAACCAAACCTTTAAGTGAATGCAAAGTTCAAATTGACTTGAGTGTCATGCCAAAATTTGCAAATGAAGGAGAGTATCTTCTTTGGTTAGCTGGTTTTATTGAACGAATTACGGAAGGTGGAAAACCTAAATTACCACCAATTTCGCAATTTCTTCCACCAGGTTTTAAGATGTCGAAAGATGCATTTCCTGTATCTGTAGCTCCTCAAAAAGAAGAGCATGCAGACATGATTATCAATTATTTTAAATCTGAAGATTTTAGTAAAACCAATAAAACTCCTTCATAAAAAGAATGTAGAAGTGACGGTCCACCACACTTCTATATACTGCTGGTTTAACTTCAGCGACCGCCTTCTGGGGCGGTTTTTTTTGTATTAATCTCATCCTAACTAACATTTAATATTGTCTAAATTTAGATTTTAGAAAATATTAAATGTATACAAATGTGCAAATATCTACTGAATTTTAATAAATAACAATATCTTAAGTGTATTTGTTAATAAAGAAAAATATACGTTTTTCACATAAGCAATGTGTCAAGTAACGCAATTAAACATTTAGCTGTTCATAATCTTTAAAAAAAGGGAAATATAAATAATATGAACGAAAATGCCGAGCTAATTAAATACATAGATGTTGCTGAAAATGTATATGAACGTATTTATGAAAATAACCAAGTTTCAAATAACTTGATTGTTAACCTCAATCGAATTATGGCGGAAATCAAAAAGCAGGCCGAAGAAAAAGATCTAAAATTAAAGTATAACTCTATCGACTTTGAATATTGTCTGAGTTTGCCTTTGGCAGATAGAGATATAAAAGTTGATCTAAGTTTGATTCCACATTTTGAACATCGGGATGAATGCATTTTATGGCTAACAAACTTTATTGGAAAAATTAGTGTGCAAAAAAAGATGATGAGGCAAAAACTAAATTATCATTAAAAGGAATTAGATTTTAAATGTATGAACAAACCGTCTTTAGACGGTTTTTTGTGGGTGAAATATATAATATGATTTACCACAGATTGACATTCCATAATTAGAAAATGACATAGAGCGCTTTAAAATGAAAAAGCTTGTAATGACTTTTGCTGTATTAATTCAACTATCGACCTATAGCGTAGCCAATGATTCTACGGGCTATGTCGGTACGGGGGGGATTCAATATCTCAAAAATTCGCAGATTGCGATGCAAAGCGAAGATCTATTTATTAGTAAAAAACTGATTAAGGTCGATTACCTCTATAAAAACCTAAGCAATAAAGAGGTCACTGAAACTATTTTATTTCCATTACCGCGCATTGATAATTTCTTTGAGTCTGATTTTGCCCATACAGAAGAACTTCTAAAAAGTTTTAAGATCGTGGTGGATGGGAAAAATATAAAACCGGAAATGCATGTCAGAACGTTTATTCAAAAAGATGAAAAATCACCTCTGATTGATGCAACAGATGAGTTTAAGCAATGCGGTTTTAGTGAAAAAGATATGCTCAACCCATGGCTGCGTAATAACTATAATTATGAATATTATGTAGATAAGCTAAAACAATGTAATAAACCACAAATACAGAAAATTTTAGCTAATTTTAAAAAAGATGATGTAATCCCGTGGTCATCTCAAGTGATCTATAGTTGGAAGCAAACCTTTAAAGCCAATAGTTTGACTAAAATTCATCATGAATATAAACCTTTGGTGGGTGGTTCTGTTGCCTTATATCCAGATGAATATAACCAGCAATTTTGTATGGATAAGCAATTTAAGCAGGGCTTAAAAAAAGCCAGCGCAGAAAATTCGCCGTTTAGTGCTTTGGGTTATATTTTGACGACGGGTGCAAATTGGGCAAAGCCGATTGAAAACTTTAAGTTAACCATTGAGCGTGATAAGGATGAGCTGGTTTCTTTTTGCTGGGATGGCCAAGTCAAAAAGATTAGCCCAACTCAATTTCAGATGACCAAAACCAAGTTTGTACTCAAAAAAGACCTAGATATTATTTTTGTGAGAGTTAGATAATTTCATACAAGCTTCGAATTCTCCCCAATTGCCTCACTATTGATTGTGTGTCATGAGCTAAACATGGCACACAATAAGAAAAAGATACTCAATGTTGCCGCCATGAGGGTTCTTAACGTAATGATTAATTAGACAGTTTCTTTTTAATCCAATAATCTAAACTAAAATAACGGCCGCCTCCAAGAACAAGCAGTGCGAGAAGCATGACTAAATACGTAGTGGCAAACTCAATTCCATTATTTAAAATTACAAACGAACCATTGGAAGTGAGCCAGTCATAATTGCCGTAGGTTTGTAATATTTGGCGAGCCTTCTCTAACTTTTCAGCTGAAGCCAACACCTGCATGTTTGCAAAGGGTGCATTTGGATCAGCAATCGCTTGCCATCCATTTGGTAGATGTATCGTAAATATAGCAACCAACATCGTAATAATGAGGGGAATACTAATTAAGCGAGTAAAGAGGCCAAATGTTAATAGTATTGCGCCCGCGAGTTCAGTTGTTGTTGCAAGCAGGGTCATTAGATATGGAAAGGGAAGTCCTAAACCTCCATCTGAGTTGCCAAACCATTCTACAATATCATTGAAGTGCATTAATTTATTTGTGCCTGCCATCCAAAATATAGGCACTAGATACAATCGAAGAGCCAGAGCTGCGATGCCATCTGCATGTTGTAGAGTTTTACCCAGTTTTTGATAATATTGAGATAAACCATAAATAAAATTCTTCATGATAATTTCACATCCGATGCGATTGAATATTAATTAGTCGGATAAAGACTGTATTTCTTACATAAAATTTTTTTTTATTTACGGTGTAATAAAAAAGGATTTGGTCCGTCTAACTATACGTACAAATGTACAAACCGAGAATTTATCTTTAAAGGAATACTAAAATGAACAAACTCAACTCAATGACTTCAGTGGCGGCATTATTAGCACTATCAGTTGCTGGCGCTACACAAGTGGCGGTAGCAGCAACCCATACAAGAACCGAAGCACATGCAACCAAAGCAGCAGATGGAAAATGCGGTGAAGCAAAATGCGGTGCTAGCAAAATGAAAAACCACGAAAAGTCTGCCGAAGCAAAATGTGGTGCAGATAAAAAAGCAGCTGATGGAAAATGTGGAGCAACCAAAAAAGCAACGGACGGCAAGTGCGGTGCAGATAAAAAAGTCGCTGACGGTAAGTGCGGCGCTAAGTAAACAATCTGATCATGGATGATGCCGGCCTTCTGGTAAGTGTCGGCATCGTTTCCAAAAGGAGAAATCACCATGATGGATTTGTCAGGCGTAGGGCTTGGTTTAAGGCGTGATTTTATAGATTCGTTTTTAGATGCAAAAACATGTCCGGACTTTATCGAAGTTGCTCCTGAAAACTGGCTAGGTTTTGGTGGTCGACATGCGAAATTACTCGCACAGTGTGTTGAAAAAGCCCCATTAATTTGTCACGGCTTGTCATTGTCTATTGGCGGTCCTCATCCACTGAATCTTGAATTTATCAGCAAAATAAAAAGCTTTTTAGAACAATATGATGTCTCTATTTATTCTGAACATTTAAGTTATACAAATGATGGGGGCTACTTATATGATTTGTTGCCAATCCCCATGACCGAAGCGGCTGTTAAATATGTCGCTGAACGTATTTTACGTGTTCAAGATATTTTAGGAAGAAGATTAGTCATAGAGAATGTTTCTACTTATTTAATGCCCAATGCTGAAATGAGTGAAGCGGAATTTATCCGTGAAGTTCTTCAATATGCAGACTGTGATTTGCTTCTGGATGTAAATAATGTCTATGTCAACAGTATTAATCATGGCAGTGATGCATTTGGATTTATTCGGGAGATGCCAAAAGAGAGAATCCGTTATTTACATATTGCTGGGCATGAACAAGTTCAGAAAAATTTATTAATTGATACGCATGGTGCAGAGGTTTGTGACCGCGTTTGGGAGCTATTGAGATATACCTACCAAGTATGCGGAATAAAACCGACCTTATTGGAACGCGACTTTAATATTCCATCATGGCGAGAGCTAGAAGAGGAACTAGCCAAAATTAAAATAATTCAACAACAGGAGAGTGGCTATGAAGGAAAATCAAATATCCTTCCAAACCATGCAACAACAGTTTTGTGACTGGATTAGAGATCCTGATTTGGAATTACCTCAAGCTCTTCCTGCCGAGCGAATGCAAATTTATCGGGACTTGCTTTTTAATAATGTCAGCTCATTTATTGAGTTAGTTTATCCCGTAGCTCGTGCAATGTTGCCAGAATTAAAGTGGCAACAATTACTCTCAGAATTTTTTCAAAAAGCCCAGTGTCGCTCACCTTTGTATAATGATATTTCTCTGGAGTTTAGAGAGTCTTTGACAGATCAGCAGCACCCAATATTGCAAGAATATCCTTGGTTGGCTGAGTTGTTGCAGTTTGAATGGCTTGAGTTGTATTTAGATACTGTTGAAATTGAAAAAGTAGTCTTGGATGAGAACTATGATTGGCAGTTAACCACGAAGGTATGGGTATTGGTTTATCAATATCCCGTTTATACGTGGACAACTTTAATGACTCCAGAACAGGTCGAGCCTATGCTCGGGGCGATTATGGTCTGGCGAGATGAACAAGATAAAGTATGTATTGAACAGCTTTCGCCTTTGTTTGCTATGGTGATTGAACAGTTGACTCAAAATATAAAGCTAACTGACCAAGATATTCATATACTCATTCAATCTGTACTTACTGACTTGTCTGAACATCACATTTATCTGCAAGTTCAAGAATTAAAAGCACTGTTAATTCGACTGCGATTAATTCAGGCTCCCCATAAGTTTAAAGAGGTATAAGAATGACTGCCGTAGCATCAGATCATGAAGAAATAGGGGATCAGCTGCATAATCCAGCCTTTTTACAAGACTTAAGACAGCAAATGATAAAATTTGCTTTTTTACAGCTTTCCTCGCTTCCTCAGGCTGAAGATGTGGTGCAAGAGGCATTAACAAGTGCGTTCCAACATTTAGATTCATTTAAAGGACGTGCTGCGTTTAAAACATGGGTGTTTGCCATTTTAAAAAATAAAATTATTGATGTGATTCGGCAAAAGTCACGTTTGGTCGCAATGTCTGAATTATTTAAAGATGAGGAAAGCGAACTCAGTATCGACGAGTTGTTCGATGCGTCAGGACACTGGCATAAATATGAAGCACCTCAAGCATGGCAAAACCCTGAAGAAATGATGGAGCAGGCAGATTTCTGGATAATTTTTGAAGCTTGTTTAAATCATTTACCTGCCAAATATGCTCAAGTTTTTATGTTGAGAGAAGTGATAGAGCTGAGCTCCAACGAAATTTGTAGCAAGTTGGAATTGTCTATCTCAAACTTTAATGTGTTGATGTATCGAAGTCGTACCCGACTAAGGGAATGTTTAGAAAATAAATGGTTATTGAAGGAGGATTGTTCATGCTGACATGTCGACAAGCCACTCAACTGTTGTCTGAAAAGCAAGATAGACCATTGTTATTACGTGAGCAAAGTGGTTTACAGCTGCATTTATTGACCTGCCGGTCATGCCGCCGTTATTCAAAACAGATCAAAACAATTAGTCAGCTTTCTAAAGCATTTAAAAATTTGGATGGCTAACTTTAGTTAAAAATTTATTTATTGCTAGCCTAATCACGCTAAGAACTCCCATACTATAAAAGTAGAGGAGTTTTTTAAGACAGGATGAAACGTGAATTTAAAGAATCTTGAAGCATTTTATTGGGTTGTGACGTTAAATAGCTTCAATAAGGCTGCAACTAAATTGCAAACCACCCAGCCTGCGGTATCTCAAAAAATCACATCTCTTGAAAATGAATTAGGTTTTAAAGTTTTAGACCGAAGTTTGCGAAAATTTAAACTGACTCATAAAGGCATCACATTATTTAAATATGCTGAAAAGTTTATGCGGTTGGAAACCGACCTTGTCGCAGAGCTTACTGAAAACCAGCACTTGACGGGAACAATTCGTTTAGGTGTTTCTGAAACGATTGTTTATATGTGGTTGGTCGAATACATCGAAAAAGTTCAACAAGAGTTTCCAAAAGTTTCAGTCGAAATTGTGGTCGATCTAACACCTAATTTACAAGAAGGCGTTCGGACAGGGGACTTGGACATGGCCTTTTTGCTTGGGCCAACGTTGGCTTTTGAATGTATTGAACAGGCATTGTGTGACTTTGAGCTGAGTTTCTTGGCTTCACCGTCATTTAAAGGCTGTGTGGCTCAAATGTCTTTTAAAGCTCTCATGTCTCATACCATTTTAACTTACCCCAAAATTACCTATCCCTATAAAGAATTGAAAGCCAGAATGAAAGAACTAGGTGTTGATGAACCACTTTCAATTACCAGTTATTCATTAGCAACTTTATTGCGTTTAGCCGAACAGGGCTTAGGCATTGCTGTAGTACCGACCTTAACGGCGTTGAAAGAAATAACGGATGGTCGATTAGAAATATTAAATACGCCCATTCAGTTAAAGACCTTTCATTTTACCTCGATCTATATTCACGGGAATGACGTTGCCTTGAAAGAGAAATTGACAGAGGTTGCGGTTAAAGTGTCGGAAAGTGCCATGAAAAGCCTCAATGAGAAAATCCAAAAATAAGCGCTGTTATTATTTTTCATAAAATATTTTTTCTTATTTTAAATAGGCTGCTTGCATGCAAAGTCATAAAAGCAGCTTATGAAGTTTGATAAGTAAAGCTTATCCTGATTTTTTAATACATATTAAATTGTTTAAAATCAAACATTTAATTTTTTATTTTATGTAAAAAGTCTTATTGTCCGTAGGGATTAGCTATGTTTTTATTTTAGATACAAGATTTGATCACCGATTGTGTTGATTGGGGAACAGGGAATCTTTGTCATTTAAAAGGATTAAAGAATATTGTTTGGGAAAAATGATGTTCTTGGTTCAACCTGAAAATAGCGTTGTTAAGCTCAAATGGATGAGGAACGCATTAATATGTCTTTACTGAAATCTTCTTTTTTATCAGATCGCCAATGGGCCATTGTTGCCTCAATCTTTATGATGGCGACCTCTGCAATGGGGCCAGGCTTTTTAACCCAAACTGCTGTATTTACAGTGAAGTTAGGCGCGGCATTTGGCTTTGCCATTTTAGTTTCCATTCTGATTGATTATGTGGTTCAACAAAATATTTGGCGAGTGGTCACACTCACTCAAATGCGTGCATCGGATATTGCCAATAAAGCAATTCCCGGCAGTGGTTACTTACTGGCTTTTCTGGTCATTCTAGGTGGTTTTTTCTTTAGTATCGGTAACATTGCAGGTGCGGCTTTAGGTCTAAATGCACTTTTTGGTCTAGACACAAAGTGGGGCGGTATTTTAAGTGGTGCCTTAGCCATTTTGATTTTTGCTTCAAGAAAAGCAACGCTTGCCATGGATAAAAGCATGATCGTGTTGGGATTGCTTAAAATTCTCCTGATCATTATTGTTGCCGTGATTGTGATGCCTCCTGTGGGTCAAGCTGTACATCAAACCTTTGCTCCAGACCAGATCGACTTTGCCATTATTACCACCATTGTGGGCGGTACGGTTGGTGGCTATATCTGCTATGCAGGCGCACACCGTTTACTCGATAAAGGTGCGGTTGGCCCTGAAAATATCGATGAAGTCGCTAAAGCTGCAACCAAGGGCATTATTGTTGTCGGCATCATGCGTTATGTGTTGTTCTTGGCTTTTTTAGGTGTGGTGGTGAGTGGTGCAAATATTGATTTAGCCAGCCATGATGCCAACCCAGCAGCTCAAGCATTCCAATATGCAGCAGGTACATTTGGTTTTAAATTATTTGGTTTAATTTTCTGGGCAGCCGGCATTAGTAGCACTATTGGTGCAGCATATACTTCAGTGTCATTCTTTAACGTGTTTAAAAAGAACTTAACACCAAAACAAAACAACTATACGACCATTACTTTTATCGCATTGGCTTTATTGCTCTATGTGTTATTGGGCGCAACTCCAGCAGGTCTACTCATTTTTGTGGGTGGTTTTAACGGTTTAGTGTTGCCAATTGGTCTTACAATTTTTGTGTATGTTGCTGCATGCCGTAAAGATTTAATGGGTAATTATAACTATCCAAAATGGTTACTTATTTTGGGTGGATTAACATGTCTGTTGACGTGGTGGATGGGCTATATGTCGTTTACGACAGTGTTTAACTATTTGACCAAGCTTTAAGCCAGACTTTGTTAAGTAATAAAGGAATAATGCCATGTTTGTAGATTTAAATAGTGATTTGGGTGAAAGCTTTGGCTCATGGAAAATGGGTAATGATGACCAGATTTTACCTGTCGTGACCAGTGCCAATATTGCTTGTGGCTTTCATGCGGGCGACCCACTCGGCATTTTAAAAACGGTTCGTAAAGCCGTTGAGCTTGGTGTGACTATTGGGGCCCACGTGTCTTACCCAGACCTTGTAGGCTTTGGCCGCCGTAATATGGATTTGTCCCGTGACGAATTGATTGCCGATGTGCTTTACCAAATTTCTGCACTCGATGGTTTGGCTAAAGTGGCAGGCTCAAAAGTGCAATACGTTAAACCACATGGCGCGCTCTACAATACCATTGCACATGACCAAGCTCAGGCAGCCGCAGTGATTGATGCAATTAAAATGTATAACCCTGAACTGGTGCTAGTGGCTTTGGCTGGATCAAACTTAGTGGAACAAGCACGAGCGGCTGGTTTAAAAGTCGTGTCTGAAGCATTTGCTGACCGTGCGTATAACAGCGATGGTTCACTGGTTTCTCGCCGCCTAGAAGGAGCGGTTTTACACGACTCGGCATTTGTTGCCAGTCGTGTGGTTTCAATGCTTAAAAACGGTGGAGTTGAGTCAATTGACGGCGTATTTACCCCAATTCAAGCCGACACGATTTGCTTACATGGCGACACTGACGGTGCATTAGAAATGTCAGCAGCTATTAAAGCCGAGCTTGTAAAAAACAATATTGAAATCCGCCCATTTGTAAACAAAGCATAAGGATGAGCACAATGTATAAGGATATTAAAGTCGACCCAGCTCAGCTTGAAGCCGCTTTAGATGCGCGTTTAAAAATCCGTGCTGGTTTTGATAAACCGACAGCAGGGATGGCTGCGGGCATGACACAGGTCAACATGATTTCGGTGCCAAAAGAGTGGGCTTACGATTTCCTTCTTTACGCACATCGCAACCCACAAAGCTGTCCAGTGCTTGATGTGCTCGAAGAAGGCATTTATGCAACCAAGCTTGCCGCAGACTCAGACATCCGCACCGATTTCCCGCGTTATCGCGTTTGGAAAGATGGCGAAATGGTTGATGAAGTGACCGATGCAAGCGAGATTTATAATGCGCATCCAGATTTGGTGACTTTCTTAATTGGTTGTAGTTTTTCATTTGAAACGGCTTTGCAAGAAGCGGGTATTGAAGTTCGCCATATTCATGATGACACCAATGTGCCGATGTATCTGAGCAATATTCAGTGCCAGGCAGCAGGGCGTATTTCTGGAAATATGGTGGTTTCAATGCGACCGATTCCATCTCATCAAATTAGTGAAGCGGTAAAAATTACCGCGCGTATGCCAAGTGTACATGGTGCACCTGTACATATTGGGCATCCTGAAAGCTTAGGAATTCAGGATGTAAATAAGCCTGACTTTGGTGATGCCTCTCGCATTGAAGCAGGTGAAATTCCAGTATTTTGGGCTTGTGGGGTAACACCGCAAGCGGCAGTCATGAACTCGAAAATTCCTTTTGCGATTAGTCATGCACCAGGTCATATGTTTATTACCGACATTCCTGACCGTGCTTGGATTGGCTAATTGGACTAAAGAAGAATTAAAAGGATAAGCAAATGCGTTTTTTATCGGTAAACGCCGATTGTTTTCTGATTGAGCTCGCGAGCTTAGAGGAAACTTTGGCGTTGTACAATAAATTGCAAAATACGCAATTGAATGGAATTAAAGACTTAGTCCCCGCTGCAAAAACAATTTTGGTTTTTTTTAACGAGATCGAAACCAATTTTAAAACGTTGGTTGCTTCTATTCAGAGTCTCAAAGTTGATTCTGGATTTGAGCGTAGCGGACAAGAAGTAATTGTACCGATTCGTTACGATGGTGAAGACCTTGCTCAGGTTGCTGAGTTACAAGGTTTGTCTGTGGCTGATGTGATTAGAAGACATCACCAAAGCGTGTGGAATGTGGCTTTTATTGGTTTTGCGCCGGGTTTTGCTTATATGAGCAGTCCAGATAAGCCTTTTACCGATATTCCGCGCTTAACCGTTCCGCGTAAAAAAATACCGTCAGGCTCTTTAGGCTTGGCTGGAAAATACTCTGGTATTTACCCAAAAGACAGTCCGGGTGGCTGGCAGCTTATTGGTACTACATCAGAAAAAATGTGGGATTTAGAGCGTAAAAATCCTGCATTGCTGTTACCGGGAATGACTGTTCATTTTGAAGATGTTACGCATCGCCCAACAACCGTAAATGTACCGCAGCAAATCACGCGTAAGGTTGAGCCTAAACAATCTACGCCACTGTTTACGATTACTGCGCCAAGTCTACAGATGCTCATTCAAGATGAAGGGCGTTTAAACCAGACCAATATTGGTGTTGGCGTGGCTGGTGCAATGGACTTATCTGCCATGCATAGTGCTAACCGTATTTTGGGTAATCCAACCGATACACCCGTCATTGAAGTTTTAAATGGTGGCTTAAAAGCCAAAATGCAGCATGCTGGCGTTATTGCGGTGGCTGGAGCTATCTCAAACATTCGTGTGAAATTTTCTGATGGTCAAACAGCCGACTTTGAAAGCTATCAACCGATTGATCTGGATGAAGGTGATGAATTTCAAATTCAGCCACCAACAGCAGGCTTAAGAAACTATCTGGCAGTTCGAGGTGGCATAGACGTTGAACCTGTACTCAATAGTGCCTCATTTGACAGCTTGGCAGTGTTGGGGCCTGAGCCTTTAAAGCTCGGAGATACGATTTATCTAGGGCAGGTGAAGGCCGCCAACATTAGTGTAAATGAAGTGGGCAAAAGCGATTTACCAAAAGCTGGCGAGTTGGTTGAACTAGACATTGTGATGGGACCACGCACAGACTGGTTCGAACAAGACAGTATTGAACTGCTCTGTGAGCAAGAGTGGCTTGTGACCAATGAAAGCAACCGCGTTGGGTTAAGACTTTCAGGTGAGCAGCCTTTAACTCGCAAAATTACCCATGAACTGGAAAGTGAAGGCACATGCATTGGTGCTTTGCAGATTCCACCGAGTGGTCAGCCGGTTTTGTTTATGAATGATCACCCTTTAACGGGTGGATATCCAGTCATTGGCGCTGTTGCTAAACACCATTGGGATTTGGTGGCGCAGATACCAGCAGGTTGCCATATCAAATTTAAAAAAATTGCCGAATTTACAGATTTTGAGAATGAATGATGAATACAGAAAAATTATTGATTGCTAACCGTGGTGAAATTGCCGTTCGTATTATTCATGCTTGTCGTGACATGGGAATTTCATCGGTCGCGTTATATGCAGATGACGACATTGGCAGCATGCATGTCGAACTTGCAGATGAAGCATGGGGCTTGGCTGGTGCTACCGCAAGCGAAACCTATTTAAATATTCCTGCCATTATCGAAGTTGCAAAAAAATCGAAAGCGACCATGGTTCATCCGGGTTATGGCTTTTTGTCTGAACGTGCCGAATTTGCCCAAGCCGTGATTGATGCAGGCTTAAAATGGGTAGGGCCATCTCCAAGTGCGATTGAAAAACTGGGCGATAAAATCGAAGCACGTAAAATTGCTGCTTCTGTCGGTGCGCCGTTAGTTCAGGGTACGCAAGACCCACTCAACAATGCAGATGAAGCTTTAGAGTTTGCCGAACAATTTGGTTTACCTATTGCCATTAAAGCCGCATTTGGTGGCGGTGGTCGAGGTTTAAAAGTTGCATGGAAACTCGAAGAAGTTAAAGAGCTTTATGAGTCGGCAGTGCGAGAGGCAAAAGCTGCCTTTGGCCGCGGTGAATGTTTTGTTGAGCAATATTTAGATAAACCGCGCCATGTAGAAGCTCAAGTGATTGCCGACCAACATGGCAACATTGTCGTGCTTGGCACACGTGATTGCTCGTTGCAACGCCGTAATCAAAAGTTAGTCGAAGAAGCACCCGCACCATTTATTAGCGACGAGATTTATCAACAAATTTTAACCTCGGCAAAAGACATTTGTCAGGCTGCAAATTACGTGGGTGCGGGTACAGTTGAATATTTACTGAGTCGTGATGGAAAACTTTCATTTTTAGAAGTAAACACACGTTTGCAAGTTGAGCACCCAGTTACCGAAGAAACATCAAAAGTTGATTTGGTGGTAGAGCAAATTCGTGTCGCGCAGGGCCATGAACTTTCCATTAAAGAAACACCAAAAGCCCAAGGTCACGCAATTGAGTTTCGAATTAATGCCGAAGACCCCGCACGTGGTTTTATTCCGGCGTTTGGTGTGTTGAGTTTGTTTGAAGCGCCGTTTGGTAATGGTGTACGAGTCGATACAGGCGTTCGCACTGGTTCATTGGTATCGAGTCATTTTGACTCGCTGATGGCAAAATTGATTGTGACTGGTCCAACCCGTGAAGTTGCAATTGCCCGCGCTAAACGTGCTTTAAAACAATTTAAAATTGAAGGCGTAGCATCGGTTTTAGACTTTCACCGTGCGGTACTCAATGAACCTGACTTTACAGATGAGTTTAATGTACACACCCGTTGGATCGAAAACGACTTTAAACAAGAGTTAAAGCCAACCAAACGTGGTATTCCAAACCATCAACAACCAATGTTACTCAGCTACATTGAAATTGATGGCAAGTTACACCGCTTAGGTTTACCAGCGGGCATGTTTGCACAAGGTCCAGCAACGGCAACTCAAGCACAAACTAACGAGCCAGAAGTGAGTGCTGAGCATTTACTTGCCCCAATTAATGGTGTGATTAGCGCTTGGAAAGTCGAAAATGGTGAGCAAGTGACAGAAGGGCAAGTGGTCGCAATTATGGAGGCCATGAAAATGGAAGTTCAGGTACTGGCGCATCGTAGTGGGGTGATTCAGATTGAGGCAGAGAAGGGTGCGACCTGCCATGCAGAAACCATTATTGGTAGCATTAATTAAGATTTGAACATGTGATTTGGCCTGATTTTGTTTTTAGTTTGATCGGGTCAAATCGAATGCTTATTTATTAACTCAGTTAGCTATTTTCACAGTACTCGTTAACTATTTTCAACTTGAAAGCCAGAATGGGTTATGAGATATTTCCCGAACTTTGGTGATATCAAGATTAATCACTGTATTGAAAGCTCGCCTATGCGAGCTTTAATTTTTAGCCCAGTTTAAGCATTTCTCACTTAATGAACTGGCTGCATAAAAAAATTGAGAATTTATCATCCATTTTAAAGGCTAATTGAAGAACGCGAATGAAAATTCTACCTTCATCTGAATATGATCAAATTCTAAAATACAGTGTCTATTGGCTCGCCATATCAATTGTGATTGGAGTCGTTGCGGGGCTGGCTTCGACTTTAATTTTTGTGGCTTTTGATATTTCAAATAAAGTCAGAAGTCTGCATCACTGGCTCATCTATTTCTTGCCTTTTGTGGGTTTTGGTATTGGTTATCTCATCAAAAAATATGGTTCACCCATTGAACGGGGAACTCATTTACTGATTGATGAAATTCACCAACCTAAATCGTTTATTCCAAAACGAATGAGCCCCATCATTTTTATTACCTCAATTTTAACTCAGTTGTTTGGTGGTTCGGCTGGGCGTGAAGCACCAGCGGTTCAGCTTTCAGGTGCCTTAATTGACCACTTAAGCCATATATTAAAAATCTCGGAAGATAACCGAAAAATCTGTTTAATCGCGAGTATTGGTGCGGGCTTCGCTGGGGTGTTTGGTTTACCTCTGGCGGGTGCAATTTATGGTTTAGAAATTACCGCTTTAGGTAATTTAAGATACTCAGCCATTTTTCCGTGTTTTGTGTCTGCCCTTGTTGCATCCACCATTCCTGAACTATTCGATATTGTTCACCCACACATTTTTTATGTGATTAGTGAGTTTCCACCTATTCATTTCGGCACGCTCATGAACTTAATTGTGGCAGGGCTAATCTTTGGTTTGATTGCACGTTTCTTTATTGCCGCAATTCATTTTGCCAGTGATGTCTTTTACAAATACATCCGTTATTTGCCATTAAGAACGATGGTGGGCGGTATTGTGATTATGCTACTTACTTTGTTCACTGCGCATCAGCAATACAATGGTTTGGGTACAGATAAAATCATTTCATCTTTTTATGTGCCGATTGAATTTTACGACTTTTTCAACAAGACCATTTTTACTGCCATCACTTTAGGTTCTGGTTTTAAAGGTGGTGAGATTACGCCGTTATTTTATGTGGGTGCGACATTAGGTAATGCTTTAGGGGCTGTTTTAAACTTGCCAATTTCATTGCTTGCAGGCGTAGGTTTGGTGAGTCTGTTTTCGGGGGCGAGTAAGGCGCCGTTGACGTCTATTATTTTAGCGGTTGAGCTATTTGGAATGAATGTTGCGACTTACGCCATCATTACCTGTTTATTGGCTGCGCTATTTTCTGGAAATTGTGGGTTATATCGCCGTAAAAAGTTGATGGATTAAAAAAGTTTTGCTTATCAAGGAAAAATTTTAACTAAAAGGCTCGTGAATCATTTTGAAATAAAATTAAAGAAGGTTTGTCTAAATATCACATTGAATATTAGAACAGTTGAAATAAGGAAATTAAAGTACAGAGTAAAAAGCTTCTGATAAAGCTAATACAAAAGATTTAAAAGTATTACTACTAACTAAGGAAAAAGCCTTATTTAGCCTGTTGTTATTTAGGGCTGTAGATTTTCAATAAATGGACATCATTCTTAGGGGAGAAATTGAATTTTTAGTCTGGGTGTAGTCTATTTTTTGCCAATATATTAATTTAAGTTTATAATTTAAAAAGACAAAGTATTACATAAGACCTCATGCAAACACTTAAGAAGATAATTAAAAAAGAGCTAAAAGAATCACTTTATAAAAATAGAATTTACCAAAAGACAAGGTGGAACATTTTAGAGAGAAATATCATTCTTTGGTCTACCAATTATAAGAAATATACAGTTCTTATCAGTATCTACTTTATTCTGATTAGTTGGCTTATATATTTGTTAATCAAGCTTGAACTAACAAAAAATTATTCAGATTTTTTTTCTTCTTGGGAAGAGTTGATCCAATGGCAAGGAACATTTTTGGGTGCTCAGTTGACAATTGTTTGTGTAGTGTATCCATTAGTCATCAGTTTTATCAGTATTTTTTCTAATCAGAAAACTTCGAATAGCGTTATATTTCCAATTTATAAAAAATATTCAGGTTTTATGTTTGCAGGCTTAAGTGGCCTAGCTTTATCAATTTTTATTCTTATAAGTTTTTTCATTCGCTCTTTTTTAGTTGATTCTATATATTTAGTATTTTGTATTACATCCGCAATATGGCTAATATTTAATATTTTTCTAACTGCATGGTTTTTTAGTAAAACTTTTCTAATAATGAATGATCATTCTAGAGAAGAAATCATTCTTCGATTTTCAATTCAGGAAGCTTGTCGAATCGATATAAGTAAAAGGCTGAAAAATAATTATATTAAAAATGCATGTAATTATGGATTGATAAAGGAAATTGATGGAAATAACTTAAAGATTACGAATTTTTCTTGGGATGATTCAAAAATTTCTCCTATAAAAATAAGAATCAGGATGGAATATGAATTAAGTGATATTAGGTTTTATCTAATCAATTGGGTTATTTACTTGCAGACACATTATCTTAAGTATAGAAAAAAACAAGATTCAAAACTCATATTAGATATTGGAAAAATTAGTGATGAAGATTATTTGGTAGGAAAAACTGAAGGATTTAGTTTTTTCCCATGCCTTAAATTTCTCTATAAATATTCATTTTCCTTTAATAAGAAGATAGCTATTGAAAATGATGAAGAACTACTTAAACTATTTAAAAACTTTATAGATCCTATCCATCTTTCTTTAAGGGATAATGATATTCGTGCATTTAAGGAAGCTATAGGGAATTTGATAGACTATCATGTGAATGTTTCTTCTGCGTTAGCCTTTTTAAATGATAATAAAATAAATGATAATTGGTTGTTATTAACAGATGGTACAATTTTTGGTAAAAGCTATTTTAATCATCTTTTAATTGAATATTTCTTTATATCAAAAGCATCAGTATTTAAAATAACTGATAATACAGAATTTTATAATGAGATTTTATATTTTTATAAACAATTATATAGATGTAGCTCTAACCTCACAGATGAGGAAGTAAAAACTTACATTGAACAAAATTATAACTTATGGGAAATACTTCTAGAATGGTATTCATTTGAGATTAATAGCAATCCTAGAACTGATAAAAATTATGAAAAAATTCTAAATAAATTTGTAGGATCTTGGGAAAGTTGGATTCAATATTATATTGAACCACATTCGAAAAGAGATTATAGGAATGAGCAGAATTTATTAGCTTTTAAAATCCATCTTCAATTTACAGCAAAGACTGTAGTAGCAGCATTATCTTTCAAAAATTCCAGAGCAGTTGGTTGGAGTATTGATATGCTAAATCATTGGTTGGAGAAGTTTACGAATGGATCCACTTTTCATGACACTTATATGTGGAATTCTACTATATTAAATATTTTTATGCTTAATATACCAGAGACTGATCATATTTGGACTTTAATTAATAATTCAGAAAAATATTCTAGAGAAACAGCTTATGAACTTGCTTTTCAAAATTATCATCTTGACTTAAGAGTTATAACAGCTTGTTATCTATTAAAAAAGAATAATAACTTATCTTTAGATGTTGTAAAGCAAATGATAGGTGCATTATTAAAGGGGCAGAGAATACATCCAACTTCTATATCTGAAAACTCTAAATCGATTTCAAATGCTGGAAAATTAGTAGGAACTTACATCAGGCACAAGAACTATTCTCAAGATAAAGATAATTCATATCAATCATTGCTTAGCCAAGTTCTAGAAAGTTATAGTAATTTATTTAAAGGTCAGCTTATAACTGGGCGAACATATATGGGTTCATTTGAAGACATAAATAGTCTGAATGATAATTACATAGAAATTGCACTATCACTTTCTCAAAATCAATGGGATTTACCTCTGAAGTGGTATCAGGCCCTTTCATCTAGCTTTTATACCATAGCTGATATTAATTGTATTATTTCAGATTTGGAATCATGGATTTTTATTTTAAATACATGGCAAGAAAGAAATTATGAATATATATTGTTTGGAGTTGATGAATTTCCTAGTCTTAAAGAAAATTTTATAAAATCAATCAGAAATATTATTGAAAAATTGAGAAATCAAAATAATAAAATTATTATTGATGCTCTTGTTGATCCAGAGAAAATCGTTGCATTATCTAAAATTGCATCGAGTATAATTCAAGATAAAAAAACATCTTATCCTTTTAGTTTATTTAATTTTGTTGAAAATAAATCTAATAATTTTCAAAGTGGAAGTTTTACTTTTGAAAACTATGAGAAAAAATATATTGCTGATATAGTTGCTAGTGAAGTTGTAATCGATGATAATGAGTGGATTAAGGGTGGTATTTCAAGGCATTTAAGAAATTCTATTATATCTAGAATATTAAAGCTTCCGATTTCTTACACCTATTCAAGTACATCTCTAGAAGATCTTCTTCAAATAATTACTATGCAACTTAGTGAAATTGAAGAACCTGTTCTTTTAGTTGGTAATCAAAAGTTAAAGAATATACTTCGTCGCTATAAGTGTGATAGAAATGAAACTATGCCTATACATTTTAAAAATATCAGCAATGACGGATATATTTGTCATATTGATAAATCTGAAGTATATGATCTTTTCTTTGAGGATATTGATTATATTATTTTAGTTAGTAAAAACGTCTTTGAATCTTTGAGCTTATATCAATATGAAAATTCACAATTTTTTGATGTGATTTTTGAACAAAAGAATCAAGATGACCTTGTTGGCGACTTAGTATTTAAATATAAAATAGCATTAAAATTCTCAGAAAATTATAAAATTTTCAGATTTAATCTAAATATAGTTAATGAAACTTGAAAAATTCTTATATTTTAATTGCTAAAGTAGTAAGTCCAGAAGATACGACATGTAATTAGATTCTTAAAATAAATCTATCCAATCTAAGCTATTACTAAACCGTAATGGCTTTTTAATTTCCCAATCGCTCGAACTTAATACAAACTATATTTTCTGCGCTTGACGCCAACAAGTGCGAATACTATCCTTTGCGTGCTGGCCTACATTGCCAGTTGGTTTTAGCAGACCATCAGCCAAAGTACACGAAAAAGTCTAACTTTTTTGTGGAAATCCCTGTGTGCCCCCTTTACGGTGGAACGGAAGGGGGACACCCTCGGGTGTGCTGGATTCTTTGGCTCCAGTCTGCTAACCCTCTTTCGTTTCACCACCATTATTTAGCAGTAATGCGGTGAAACTTCTTTTATAGCCAAAGGAGTCCGCTATGCGTACTAATTCTTCTCAATTTTTGGCCTTTGCCAAACTCTCTCTGCCCATACCAACTAATTGGTCTTTAAAACGCTTTAACCGTTTGTAGGTTTTCTACGACCTTAAATCGTTACGACTAAAAAATCATAGCAACAATAAAACCAGAGATAGCTTAGGGCACATTTTTGTGCTGCTTTTGCATGCCTGTTTTGAGCACTCATTTTAAGAGTGACGGCATTTCTATCTCTTTTAGATACAACAAAAAATTATTTTAAGCGGTATACATGAACAATTTAGAATCTTCATTTAGAGCGCTGCGCGTGCTTCACGCAGCAAAAGATTTATTTAATCAAGATGGCTTTCATAAGGTCGGTGTCGACCGAATTATTGCGGAAGCCAAAATTCCCAAAGCTACTTTCTATAATGACTTTCACTCAAAAGCCCGACTCATCGAGATGTGTCTCACTTTTCAAAAAGATGCGCTCAAAGTAAAAGTATTTTCAATTCTCAAATCTTATCGTGAAGAAATGGTGCTAGATAAACTTAAGCAGATTTACCTTTTACATGCCGACTTAAATGGTTTTTATCATTTGCCCTTTAAAGCCATTTTTGAAATTGAAAAGCTCTACCCAAAAGCCTATAGCGTGGTGATTGAATATAGAACTTGGCTAATCAACGAAATTTATAAACTGCTTTTAACCGTCAAAACTACGGCTTCAATGAAAGACGCCCACATGTTTTTGTTCGTGATTGATGGGGCAATGGTTCAACTTTTAAGTAAAAACAGTGTAGATGAGCGAGACAAGTTACTAAATTATTTCTTAATAATGCTGTCTTAGAGAGAAATCCACACACTTTCTAAAAGTAAAAAGCCCGTCATTGGGCTTTTTATTTATTCGAGCTCTAGTTGATCGTCATCTTTCGTGACTTTGATTTTCAACTTTTTATATTTACGCTTGTTTGGATCTAAAGCAGAGTTTGTTACTTCATCAGCAAATTTTGGATTCTGCATGAGTTTGGCATAGGCTCTGTAACCTATGCGGATTCTGGTAGGTGGACAATCTGTTCTTTTGGAATAATATTCAATAAGTGAATTTAATTCCTTTAACAAACTCTGATGTTCCATTGTATTGCTTATTTTCTATTAATTAGTAAGTTATTTTCAGCATACTAAACTTTAGAAAATTTCTAAAGATGTAGTTGATATACATCACTTTTAATAAATGTTAATTTATTTACATTTATTCTATTAAGAGTGAATTAATTTGCATTTTATTTGGTATTTATGATTTCTTTTTAATCAAACAGTCATAACCAAGGTGTAAATTAATGTTAGAAAAAGAAAATAGATAGAAGATTGCCACGAACAATAACTACTTAAGCAATTTTCTCACACTGTGGTATTAAGCTGACTTTAACGAGTCGGCTTTTGTTTTTGTGGACAAATAAAAAGCCCTAGATTGGGCCTTTTACTTTTTAAGTTAGCGATTAAAACTTAAGTTTTTTAAGTCCACGGCTTACGCCATTTTGTAAAGCTGCTTTAATGATCGGGCCAAGAAAAGGCACTCGTCCTTTAAAGCTAATGGTGTAATCCAAACGAGTACGGTTGTTTCCCAAATCAATAAACTTCATTACACCACGGTGACCTTTAATTGGGCTAATACCGCTTGTGATTGCATATTCGATCAGTTCATTTTCTTTGTAGACTAAATTTGTTTCTACAAAAGAAGGTGTAAATGGCATAGACATTTTACGAGCAGAGCCAACACCATTACGAGCGTCTTTTCCGTTGCTAATACGAGTGACTTTAGCAGGAGCGAAAAGTTTGCTTAGGTTTTCATGTTCACTCAAGACGGCAAAGACCTTGTCTACGGGTGCATCAAATTCTTGTACGATGTTGATTTTTTGAGTTTTTAACATCTTATTTCCTCTGAAAATAATTTTGACATTGGTGATTGTCAGTTTTTGGATATTAGCACGCTTTGGGCAATGGGGGAATTCTAATCCGTCGGAGTTTTAAGTCTTCAGCAATCAGAGCCTGAATTTATCAATTGACCTAAATACTAAAACATCTGCTTTAACCTAACATGGTTAATTAAAATTTAAACGCCTAATATCTATTCTTGGGATAAGAACGAGTACAACAAAAATGAATGCTGTTCAACCAACAAAGCCCGCAGGTGTTATGCGGTATTTAATAAGTAAACTGAGTGTAATAGGCCTCGTAGTCTGTGTCACAAGTGCATCTGCCGCTAAAGAAATAAAATCAGGAGATTCGGCAATGGGTTATCAAAATCAAGCTGCTTGGCAACAAATTCAACAATTTCTTCCTCAAGAATTTCATATTCCCAAAGACCGGTTACCGAAAGAAGAATGGTGGGCTTGGAATGGTAATAACATCCATTTGGATACTTATCGAAATCCAAATGCAAAAATTAAAGTGATTTTATTTCATGGTGTAGGTACGAATGGCCGACAAATGTCGATGATTTTAGGTAAACCATTGGCTGATCGGGGATATGAAACAATTGCAGTCGATATGCCGGGCTATGGTGTCACTCAAGTTAGCAAAGGCAAGGTTATTAGCTATAACGATTGGGTGCAGGCTGGTAGTGATTTAATTGATATTGAATTAGCAAAAGATAGTCGTCCGGTTGTGCTTTATGGCTTAAGCGCAGGTGGAATGCTGACGTATCACGTTGCGGCAAAGAATAAAAAAGTGAAAGCAATTGTTGGAATGACCTTTCTTGACACAAGTAGCCAGAAGGTTACAGATACTGTAGCAAGTAACTTATTTATGAGTCGAGTAGGGACACCAATTGCGCATTTGACTGCAAAAACACCTCTGGCCTCAATGCGGATTCCAATGAGCTGGGCAAGTAAAATGAGTACCTTGGTGAATAATAAAGAGGCTTTAAAGGCCTTCATGAAAGATAAAACCTCGGCTGGTAACTCAGTTTCACTCACATTTTTAGACTCATATATACATTACAAACCTGAAGTGACGCCTGAAGAGTTTGATGTGTGCCCAGTCTTGTTAACTCAACCGGAAAAAGACCGTTGGACTCCACTTGATTTAAGTACACCATTTCTTAGCCGTATTCAGAAGGTACCTGTAAAAACCGTAATATTGGAAAATGCAGGGCATTACCCATTAGAGCAGCCGGGTTTATCTCAAATGGTTGATGCCATTGATAGCTTTTACAGCACTACGGTGAAATAACGAGTAATTGTGATTCGTTTTAATTCTGCTCGTTACGGTTTTTTATTTCGTAATTTTTTTGAGGAAAGGTTGAATCACAGACCAGTTGGTTGAAATCCAGCAAATAAATGAACCTGCTGTAACCATGGCTGTGCCTTGCCAAAAGCTCAAAGATAATTGAGTTTGTAAAACAAACATTGCCAAAATAGATGAAATAATAGGGGTGAAATATGAGGCAACCACAAGCATGGTAATGTTTCCATGAATGATGCCAATGTTCCATGCCGCATAGCCAAAGCCAATTGCAGCGGATGCAATTAAAAGGGTTATTACAGTTGGAATATCCATTGAAGGAATGGCGAATTGCCCAGAGACAAGCAGCTTGAGCCATAGCGTTAGTGCGACACAAACAAAGAAAATAGAGATCGGGTTTTGCCCATTACTCATTTTTTTGGTGAGTACACAGTAAAAAGCCCAAATAATGGCACCTACAAATGCCAAAATATAGCTCAGAGGGTTGCTATGAAAATTATCGACAATGCTACTTAGACTAAAATCACCGCTTCCAGTTTGAATAAAAATAATGCCGGAAATTGAAATAAGTAAGCCGAGAATAATAAGAAAATTAAACTTTAATTCCTTAAAAATAACAAAAGCCAAAACCGTTAAACTCGGCCAGAGATAGTTAACAATGCTGACTTCAATTGCTTGTTGAGGGCTTTGAGAATAAGCAATTGCAAATGAAAAACACAGCTCGTAAGCAACGAACAGGACTGTACCCAATATTAAGTATTTTTTGGAAATCTGCTTAAAGTCTGGAACTTTGAAAATGGCAAGCAACAGTAGCGCACTTAAAGAATAAATAAGCGTAACACCTAGCTCAGGTCCAATGGCGGCACTGACTTGTTTCATCAGGCCGACCATAGATGCCCACATGAGAATGGCGCTTAGACCAATCAATGTTGCTAGATTTTTTGACATAAAATTCAGTAAATAACGGTTAGAAAATGGTAAAAGATTAAGCTGTGCTGGCGAAAGGAATAAATTTTCAAGATAGGGAATATAGGACAAATTATATAAAATATAAACAATTAAATTTATTGATTGGTTGAATCTGCTATGTTTATTTAAGCATTCAATTGGGTAAAGAAATTTCGAGTAAAACAACGTTGTTACGAGGAAAATATGGAAGTTATTAAAACGGTTGGTGTGGTAGGTGCAGGTGTAATTGGAGCAAGTTGGACGGCTTTATTTTTATATAAAGGATTTAAAGTTAAGGTTTATGATCCTTATCCTATAGATGAAGCGATTTTTAAAAAAAGAATATATGCAAATTTAAATGATTTACTAGCTTTGGATGGAAACTCTGAGCATAACCATTCTCTGCAAGATGTATTACTTAATCTGGAAATTTCTAATCACTTAAAAGATGCGGTTTCAGATGCTGATTTTATTCAAGAAAATGCACCTGAACGTCTGGATGTAAAACAAAAGCTGTATCAAGAAATCACCTCATATTGCCCTGAACATACCATTATTGCTTCAAGTTCATCGGGCTTAAAAGTGTCTGATTTTCAAAAAGAGGCCCAACATCCTGAACGTATTTTATTAGGCCATCCTTTTAATCCGCCTCATCTTTTACCTTTGGTTGAGATTGTTGGTGGTACTTTGACGTCTCCACAAGTTTTAAAACAGGCTTCTGAGTTCTATAAACAGTTGGGCAAGAATCCAATCGTTTTAAATAAAGAAGTCAAAGGGCATGTCGCAAACCGTTTGCAGGCTGCGCTATGGCGAGAAGCCTTTTCACTGGTTGAACAAGGCGTGTGCTCTGCCGAAGATGTTGACATCGCGATTACCAGTGGGCCGGGATTAAGATGGGCTCTGTTTGGTCCCTACATTAATATGCAGCTTGCAAACCAAAAGGGCTTTAAAGAGGCGATCCATCATTTAGGCCCACCAATGACTGAATGGTGGAACGATATGCAAGCATTTCAACATTCAGACGAGACAACAGACTTATTAGAAGCAGAAACCAACCAGCTGTTAACACAATATGAAGATATCGATTTATACCAAACCAGAGATAAAGGATTGGTAGACATATTAAAGCTCAGACAGCAGCTCAAGTTAGATTAAGCCTAATCTTTAGGGCAGAGCCAATCATTTTACTGTAGAGATGATTGGCTTTTTGTTAGATCAATAAGAAAAACATTCTTAGCTGAAATTATTGTGTATTCATTAATTGTTACTGAAATCTCTATAGAAGCAATTACTGCGGTGTCGATGTTGTATTGCTGCTATGAAATGCACAGTTTTTAGTGCAGCTTTTTACTTTTTATTTTAAACCGCACTCAAATTGCCCAAGTTTAGTATTACTTTTAATCAAAAACGTAATACTAAGCTGGCATGTCCTTTGCATAGTCATAAACAATCAAAAGTGATCTAGGGTTCCGATACTTCATGTATGACTGGACCGAGAGTTCACGGTTCCTAGCGAACTACACGGAGGGATAAAAGCCCGGGAGGAAGTCTAAAACTATCCGACAGGAGTAGCTATGAACACCGCAAATTATCATAACAATCAGGCGATTTGGACCGAACTTTTACCCGGAGGACATCACTGGTCGGGCCGTATTCAAAAGGGAACTATTCTTAGATTTAAATCACTTGGCGCGCAAGCAAACGTTTCTTTGTTTTGTGTAAATGCTGCCGATGTGCTTGAGCGTTTTAACATGCCCGACAGTTTAAAAGGGCAACACACAGCCTATTTAAAAGCATCTAATGTGCTCTATTCAGACCTTGGTCGTGTCATGGCTTCCATTGTTCATGATGAGCATGGTTGGAACGATGCACTCTGTGGCCCAAGCCGACCCGAACAGATTGAAAAGCAATTCGGTACTCGTACATTTCAAGATGCCCGCAATGATATGTACCAAAACGGCTTAGACAGCTTACTCATTGAAATGTGTAAATACGGACTTGCAAGCCAAGACCTCAGTGCCGCCGTTAATCTATTTTCTAAAGTTGCGGCAGATGAAAGCGGTGCTTTGTCATATGTCAGTTCTGACAACACCGATCAAACCATTGAATTGCGTTTTGAAATGGACTGTTTGCTATTTTTATCTGCCGCGCCGCATGGTTTAGACACCAGCCCAAGCTATCAACCTGCCGATATTCAACTCAGTTTATTTAAAGCCAATTCACTAACAGACAGCGATATTTGTCGTGATGCATGTTCGCAAAATCAGCGTGCGTTTCAAAACACAGCCCGCTACTACGCACTTAGCAATATTTAAATCAGGAGAAGCATCATGACAGTTTTACAATCATTTGAAAAAGCAGTTTTAAATGAAGTTTGTCCTGCGGGTGAAGCGTGGATGTGCGAGGTTAAAAAGGGCCAATATTTCCGAATTATTGATCTTGAGGGAAACCAAGCGGTCGATACTTTGTTTATGAGTGCCGAAAATCCAACTGAGCGTTATAGCGCAATGGATACTTTGGCCATCAACCAACACATTTATTTAGAAAAGGGTACGAAGCTCTACAGTAACTTGGGCCGCCCAATTGCAGTTATTCATGATGATAACTGTGGTCGCCATGACACTATTGGTGGTGCCTGTTCATGTGAAAGTAATACGGTTCGCTATGCACATGAAACGTATCCCATGCATAGTTGCCGTAATAATTTTATGTACGCCTTGGCAAAACACCCAATTGCAAAAAAGCATGGCTTAAATGTGCGTCATATCGGCCCAAATATTAACTTTTTTATGAATGTGCCTGTTACGCCAGACGGCCAGCTTAAATTTGATGATGGAATTTCAGGGCCGGGGAAATATGTCGAAGTTCGGGCAGAAATGGATTTGATTGTTTTAATTTCCAATTGTCCGCAGCTGAACAACCCATGTAATGCCTATAACCCAACCAAAATTCAACTGGTTGTCCGTGAAGTGGAAGGGGTGTAAACATGTTTAAAAAAGTTCTAATTGCCAACCGTGGTGCAATTGCCTGTCGCGTAATTCGCACCCTAAAAAAACTCGGTATTGCTTCGGTTGCAGTTTACTCCGAAGCCGATCGTGATTCTCTACATGTCACTTTAGCCGATGAAGCTTTCTTGATTGGTCCTGCACCTGCTCATCAAAGCTATTTAAATATTGAAAAAATTCTTGAGGTTGCTAAACAGTCGGGGGCAGAAGCCATTCACCCTGGTTATGGTTTTTTGTCTGAAAATGCCGAGTTTTGTGATTTGTGTGAAAGCCAAGGCATTGCTTTTATTGGGCCAACTTCAAGCCAAATGCTCGATTTTGGTTTAAAACATACTGCACGTGAACTCGCTATTAAAAGCAACGTGCCTTTACTTCCGGGCAGTTCACTACTTGCAGATGAAGCAGAAGCCTTGACCGAAGCGGCCCGTATTGGTTATCCAGTCATGCTTAAAAGTACGGCGGGTGGTGGTGGTATTGGTATGCGTCTGGTCTGGAACGAAACAGAGTTAAAAGATGCCTATCAAACCGTATCTTATTTAGCGCAGGTCAATTTTAAAGATGCAGGTTTATATTTAGAAAAATTTGTACAACATGCACGCCATATCGAAGTTCAAATTTTTGGTGATGGGAACGGGCAAGTTTTAGCGTTGGGTGAGCGAGATTGTTCGGTGCAACGCCGTAATCAGAAGGTCATTGAAGAAACACCCGCGCCACACTTAAATGAACAGCAACGCGACTACCTTCAAAAAGTTGCGATTCAACTCATGCAGTCGGTGAACTACCGCTCGGCAGGCACGGTTGAGTTTGTTATGGACACCGAAACCCAAGAATTTTATTTCTTAGAGGTCAACACTCGTTTGCAAGTCGAGCACGGCGTGACCGAGCAAGTGTTCGGTGTCGATTTAGTCGAATGGATGGTTACATTGGCAAGTGGTGACTGGTCAGCACCGACTGAACCGTTAGAACCAACAGGACATTCGATTCAAGTTCGTCTTTATGCCGAAGACCCGATTAAACAGTTCCAACCGAGTGCAGGTCTACTCACACATGTTAAATTTGACCCACAAGCACGAGTTGAAACATGGGTAGAAACAGGTTCAACGGTGTCGTCTTTTTATGACCCGATGATTGCTAAAATCATTGTGACTGCTGCAACCCGAGAGCAAGCCATACAGGCAATGAGTGCTAGTCTTGCCAACACGCAAGTTGCAGGGATTGAAACCAATCTGGAATATTTACAAAACATTATTGCTTGCGATGTGTTTGCTTTAGGGACTCAAACCACCCGTTTTTTAAATACATTTGAATGGAAAACTCAAAAAATTGAGGTGTTGCAGTCTGGCATTCAAACTGCCATTCAAGACGTCACAGGTCGATTGGGTTATTGGGATGTCGGGGTGCCGCCATCAGGTGCAATCGATCCACTTAGTTTAACTGTGGCAAACCAGCTTTTGGCCAATGAGCCAAATACGGCAGGGCTTGAATGTACCTTGCAAGGTCCAACCTTAAAGTTTCACTGTGACAGCCAAATTGTGATTACGGGCGGTGAGATGCCTTCAAAACTTGATGGCGAACAGGTGCCGATGTGGCAAACCATCAACGTGAAAAAAGGCCAGATTTTAAAGTGTGGCATTATTCGTTCAGGTTGCCGTAGCTATATTGGCGTTAAAGGTGGTTTCGATGTTCCTGACTATTTAGGGTCGCAGGCGACATTTACTTTGGGTCAGTTTGGTGGGCACGCAGGCCGTAATTTATTAATTGGCGATATGCTACCGATTACTGAATATTCCACTCAATCGACCACTGCATTGGCTCAAGCACAAATTCCTAGCTTTACCCAAAACTGGGAAATCGCAGTGATGTATGGTCCACATGGCGCGCCAGATTTTTTCACCAAACAAGATATTGATACGTTCTTTGCCAATGAGTTTGAAATTCACTATAACTCAAGCCGTACAGGCATTCGTTTAATTGGCCCAAAACCTGAGTGGGCACGTGAAGATGGGGGCGAGGCAGGCTTACATCCATCCAATATTCACGACAACGCTTATGCGATTGGTGCGATTGATTTTACCGGCGATATGCCAATTATTCTTGGTCCCGATGGTCCGAGCTTAGGCGGTTTTGTATGTCCCGCGGTAGTCATTCATTCTGAGCTTTGGAAAATCGGGCAATTAAAAGCAGGTGATAAAGTCAAATTTGTACCTGTGAGTTACGCGCAAGCGAAAGCGCTGGACCAAAAATATCATCAAAGCTTAACCGCGACTGATATAACTTACATTGATTTTAATCCAGCCATTCAAGCAGAACCCGACACTTTAAAAGATGCCGTTCTGGCAACTTTAGAAGGTGAAGCTGACTTACCAAGCGTGACCTATCGACCAGCAGGAAATAGCTATTTGTTGGTGGAATATGGTGAGTTAGTACTCGACCTAAATTTACGTTTCCGTATTCATGCACTCATGCAATGGGTCAAAGATCAAAACATTCAGGGCATTATCGACTTAACACCGGGCATCCGTTCACTACAAATTCATTTTGATTCAATCCAGCTCGATCAACTTGAGCTTTTACAGAAACTTCAACAAGCAGAAGCCGAGTTACCCGACATTCAAAATATGCAAGTTCCTTCACGGACTGTCTATTTGCCTTTGGCTTGGGAAGATTCGCAGACTCAACTTGCAACTGAGCGTTACACACAAATTGTTCGTCCAGATGCACCGTGGTGCCCAGATAACGTCGAGTTTATTCGCCGTATTAATGGTTTAGCTTCAAAGCAAGCGGTTAAAGATGTGGTTTACAGTGCGAATTATTTAGTGATGGGTTTAGGCGATGTGTACTTAGGCGCACCTGTGGCGACACCACTCGACCCACGCCAACGTTTAGTCACTACAAAATATAATCCAGCACGAACTTGGACACCTGAAAATGCTGTGGGTATTGGTGGTGCTTATATGTGTGTATACGGCATGGAAGGGCCGGGTGGCTACCAGTTTGTTGGCCGTACCACCCAAATGTGGAGCCGCTACCGTAAAAATGCCGACTTCGAAGATGGCAAACCGTGGCTACTGCGCTTTTTTGACCAAGTTAAGTTTTATGAAGTCTCTGAAACAGAACTTCTGCAAATGCGTGAAGACTTTAAGGCAGGCCGTCTACAACTTCGCATTGAAGAGGGTGTGCTCAATTTAAAAGAATACAACGAGTTTTTAAAAACACATCAAGACAGCATTCAAGCCTTTAAAGACACGCAACAAGCCAATTTTGAGGCTGAACGCCGCCGTTGGCATGAAGCAGGTTTGCAAGAATATATCTCTGAAAGTCTTGATACGGTTGATGAAGGCGAAACCGTGGTTATTCCTGAAGGCGGCTGTGCAGTCGAATCACACATGCCAGGCTCAATCTGGAAAATCGAATGTGCATCGGGAGATATTGTTGAAGAAGGTGCAACTCTTGCGGTGATTGAGGCAATGAAAATTGAGATTCCAATTATTGCACCCGAACGCATGAAGGTAGAAACCATTACCATTGAAAAAGGGCAAACCGTAAAAACAGGACAAGTGCTATTTACCTTGGCGCCTGTCGCTTAAACCCTAAAGAGAGCATCGATATTGATGCTCTCTTTAAACCTTATGCTTCGGTCAAATGCTTTAATACTTTATGACCATGTTCAACCGCTTCTAATTTAATTTTCGACTCTGGGTTACCTGATAAAGGCGAAACGTCATAAAGCAAGTAAGTGGCACTTAACTGCATTTGCGTATACTGAATTGAATGTTGAACCGCTTTTAAAAAGCTATCGGCTAAGTTTTCTCGGTCATTCACCATGTCAGCTTCTTTTTGCCCGACCGTCATACTAATAATGACTTTTTTATCTTTTAATTTGTCGCCCTGAGAGCCATAGGCAAACTGGTAAGTAAAAACTTCATCAAACCATAATTTCAAAATTGCTGGCATATTAAACCAGAACATTGGATATTGCAGAATGATCGTGTCGTGGCGTAACAAGGCTTCTTGTTCAGCACTTACATCAATTTGATAGTCCGGATAAAGCTGGAAAATATCTCGTACTTCGAGATCTGGATAGGTTTTTAAAAGTTCATTCACTATCGTTTTATTTGCAATTGATTGAGTGTAGTAGGGATGGGCCAAAATAAGTAAAGCCATAATAATGCCTTGTAGCTATAAAAATCATAGTCACTATAATTTTTATAGTATGAGTGTACAATAACTATCAAAGTTGATAGGTGGCGTTAAAAATGGCAAATACTGAAAATAAATGTGAAATCACCATGAATGGAAAAACTTATCCATGTCATATCAGTATGGCTATGGATTTGGTGGGTGGAAAATGGAAAGGCGTTATTTTGTATTATCTAAAAGATGGCCCAAAACGCTTTAATGAAATCAATCAATTAATGCCAACCATCACAGAAATGACTTTAAGCCTCCAACTTAAACAGCTAGAGCAAAGCGGCTTAATATCCAGAACTGTTTATGGTGAAAAAGCACCGATTAAAGTTGTCTATGAAATGACCGAATTGGGCCAGACTTTCAAGCCTGTTTTAGAGTCTTTATCGGTATGGGCACATACGATGATTGGTTTTACTTATAGTGTAGAGAACAAATAAAAAAGACCGCTTATGCGGTCTTTTTAGAATCTTCATGCAAACTAAAATGTGTTTCTATACGGTTAATAAATTCTAGAAATTCATTGTTTCCATCTACATCTGTGCAACTTTCAATAATTTCCTCACAAGTGGTTGTATGCCATAATTTCTCAATTAAATTAGTTTTTTTAACTGAAATATATTTTATTAATTCGGTATGTAATAAGACCTTCTGATCAGCATAATCATTAGGTGAAAAAATAACTTCTCCATTTGTTATGCGTGAAATAACATTTTTATGAAGATAATTTTCACATTCTCTTTTTTTCGTAAGATGGAATACAACATGTGAATATCTTTTTTGAGTCTCTATATTCTTCTGATATTTATCACAGTTCTGCCCATCATTGTCTGAGTCAAAGAATACAGCCCATGGTTTTTGAAGCGTTTCAATTAATTTGTAATTTACCCAATGTTTTAAATTATCGCTGCCACCGCTTATTAATAACTGAATATCCCTCGCTGTAATATAATCTCTTTGAATAAGAGAATTTTCTGCGAATTTTGAAAAGATATGTTTTAGAAATACAACATCCGATACTCCCTCCACAAATATGTAACCTTTGCATTGCGTATCATTTATAGAGCCAAAAGGGTGTATTCCTAGATCATTACTAATCTTATCTAATATTTGGTTTGTATCTGCATGTTCTATAGTGTGGTTTTTATCAATTTTATTGATATAACGTAAGCTTGCCAGCGGTAATAAACCTGCTAATGCTGGTGTATGAGTTGTAACTAAAATCTGCGTTTTGGGAGATAGAGATAATTCTAATAATGCCTTGATAAGCATTTCTTGATAATTAGGATGTTGTGATGTTTCTGGTTCTTCAATTGCATATATTATTGATCTATTTCTAGCTTCTTTGAATTTTTTTTCAGCCTCAGCTCTGAAGAAATTTAATAAAATTAGTCTACGGACACCACTACCTCTTTTATTAACTGGTATTCCTAACTCTGATGTTAAAGTCATAGAAAAAATTGAATCCCATTTCGGGTCTTTAGAAAAATTAGGTATCAAATCCTTGGCTAGGTTTGAATCCATTTCCCCAAGTTTATTTAACGTTCTCTTTGCTACATCTTCTACATTTGTCCGTATATATTCTTGTATTTCAGTTAACTTGGGCTGAATTTCAGAAAGAGCTGCTTTTATTGCTAATTTCATTGGATCTTGAACTTCACTATCCTGATCGCTACTGTTTCTATCAGACTTAAATAATGCAAATATAGGTAAAAAACTTTTTATATTTTCCCATAAATTTTTTGCATCTTCTTTGTTCAGTGAAATTTCTTTAGTTTGGAAAGTTAGAGCCTCGGAAGAAAAAAGAAACTTTCTTAAGCAAGTATTAGAGCGCTGGTCATCTACTTTAGTAATATCTAAACCTTTAGTTTTTATTAAGCTTTTCAACTCAGCATTTTTAAGTGTAATTAAACTGTTTAGATCAGGATTTGATGGATAATTAGCGATAATTGCAACTTCGGTTGTGATTTTTTGATTTACACGGAAAGTTTTTTTGATCTCTAGAAATGAATTATTATTTAAAAGATATTCACTTTCTAAAGTAGTCTGAGAAGTGGCATCTAAACTTAAACTTTCAGGGAAGTCCTTAAATACACATGTGATAGAAGTATTTTGTTCTTCTGTAGCAAAGATGCACCGATCATTTTTTTCAAAACTTGAATTTTCAAAAAAGATATCTAAGGCTTCAAATATTGTGGACTTACCAGCATCATTTTTTCCTATAATTCCTGTTAAACATTCATCAATTAAAATTGTATGTTTTAAATGATAGCCCCTAAAGTTTTCCAAAACTATTGAAATTAATTCCATATGATTTTGACTTCATTATTTATTGTTAGATTAATCTAGCTTAAAATTTATACTATTTCTATCTAGTTAAATTATTTTTTAAAAATTTTATGCTTCTAAAATTAAATATGCTGTTTAGCTGGATTTATTAATTTAGCCCTATCTCTGTGCATGGGGCTTTTTTTTGCCCAAAAATCACTCACAAATTTCTGCCAAGCCTATCAAAACCACGCTTAAAAACTGGCACATTTTCTGCATCTCTTATCAGTAATACAAAAACTGAATTTGGTAATACCAAGCTAGAGGTGCGATATGAACGATGTAAAACCCGTGGTTCAACCAAAGCAAACTTTAAAAGCCTTTTTAGTCGAATTGCTCAGCGTTCGTGCAGGCGTATATATCAAACAAAACAATTATCCGACTAAAACAAAAGGATAAGACTGTGGCAAAACAAAAGTTAGCTCGAATCAGTATTACCGTACCTGAAACGACCCTCAACGCACTCGACCAAAAAATTGTCGAGCAGAACTATGAAAGTCGCTCGCAAGCCATTGTTGACATGATTAATAAACACTTGATTGCAGAGCAGGCGCAGGCCAATGAAGTAATGGTAGGTACGTTGACTTTGCTTTACGACGCTAGCCAAATGACCCTGCGCAATCAATTGGTTGATTTACAACAACAGTTTTTAGCACAAGTGATTAGTTCACTTCATATCCAGCTCGACCAACAAAAGATATTGCAAGTCATGTTAATGCAGGGTGCGAGCTCTGAACTCAGACAAATTAGCCAGCAATTTATTGTGCTGAAAGGGGTGATTAAAGGGCATTTAGAACTGATGGATGCCGTCATGCCGCCTATACAGCAAAATGACTAAATGAGGAGTAGCGTGTTGAAAAATTTATGGACAATTCAAGACTGGAAAACCGCATATCAAAACGGACAAATCCATCTTGCAGATCTGATTGGCTATGTTGCAGAAATTAAAAATGATGACCATGCATGGATTGAAATTGCCTCCGTTGAGCAGATTCAATCGCAAATTAATGTTTTAAAAGACCAGAATATTGCTGACCTACCTCTATACGGCGTGCCATTTGCAGTCAAAGACAACATTGATGTCGCTGGCTTTCACACGACTGCTGCCTGTAAAGAGGTTCAATATTTGGCTAAGCAAGATGCCACTGTAGTTGCCAAGTTGAAAAAAGCAGGGGCGATTGTGGTGGGCAAAACTAACTTAGATCAGTTTGCGACTGGACTGGTTGGGGTTCGTTCTCCGTATGGTGCAGTAAAAAATAGTTTTAACCCCGAATATATTAGTGGAGGTTCAAGCTCTGGTTCTTCAGTAGTGGTTGCCAACGGCATTGTGCCTTTTAGTTTGGGTACCGATACGGCAGGGTCAGGTCGTGTACCTGCGGGCCATAACAATATTGTGGGCCTAAAACCGACAAAGGGCTGGTTTTCTACCACAGGTTTAATTCCTGCATGTCGGACTATTGATGTCATTTCTATTTTTGCGCTGCATATTGATGACGCTTGGACAGTTGCCAGTTTAATGCAGGGCTATGATGAAACAGATGAATATTCACGAGTACATCCAGCCAATGTACCAACTCAGTTTTCTAAACGAAGAATTGCTATTCCTGCTCAGTTTGAGTTTTATGGTGATTTTGAATCTGAAAAGGCCTTTTTAATTGCAATTGAGCGCGTAAAAAAGCTGGGTTATGAAGTTGAGAGTATAGATTTCAGCGCGTTTAATGAGCTTGCTGCCGCACTGTATAACGATGCTTGGGTGGCAGAAAGAACAGTCGCCGTTGAACGCATGACAACACGTGAAAAGGCTCATCCAGTCATTGCTCAAATTATTGCGCAGGCAGATAAATTCAAGGCAACAGATGCACTTCAAGCTGAATATAACCGCGCCGTATTAGCTCGAAAAATTAATGTGGCATTACAACCTTTTGATGCCTTGATGGTGCCAACAGCGCCAACCATTTATACCATTGCAGAAGTTGAAGCCGACCCATTGACTAAAAATGCACACATGGGGGCCTATACCAACTTTGTAAATTTTGCCGATCTTTCTGCATTGGCCTTACCAAATGTACTGCGTGAGGATGGTTTACCAAGCGGGGTAACCTTTATTGCACCAGCTTGGCACGATCAGGCACTCGCCAATTTTGCGCAGCTCTGGCAAGCCGAAACATTGCTAAGCTTGGGTAAATCAACCCAACATTATCAAAAAAGTCTAAATATCCAGTCGAATCATTCAGTGCAGCTTGCAGTCGTCGGAGCGCATTTAACAGGCATGCCACTTAATTTTCAGCTCACTAGTCGTAATGCCACTTTACTCAAGAAAACCCAGACTGCAGATACTTATAAGCTCTTTGCTTTAAAAAATACCACACCACCAAAACCCGGCCTGCAATGCGATGCAGCAGGTACGTCAATTGAGGTTGAAGTGTGGGATGTTCCTTTAGCAAATTTTGGGGCCATTGTAGCTGAAGTGCCTGCACCACTTGGCATTGGCAACCTCAAATTAAAAGATGGAACATGGGTCAAAGGCTTTATTTGCGAAGCTTATGCCATTCAAGATGCAACCGATATTAGCCATTTGGGGGGCTGGCGAGCCTATATACAGTCACTCAATCAAACCGCTCAAAGTGTTGTTAGTAAAAGTGTTGGGGAAGTTTCTATATGATTAAAAAAGCGTTTTTATCCGTATCTATTTTATCGGCAGTTGTATTGGGTGGGTGTGACAATACAGCTAAAGTGCCCGAGGCTAAACAAGATGCTCAGGCAGCCACAAATACAAAACCAATTACCATTGGCTATAGCGATTGGCCGGGCTGGGTGGCTTGGCAAGTGGCTATTGAAAAAGGTTGGTTAAAAGAAGCAGGGTTAAATGTTGAGTTTAAATGGTTTGATTATTCCGCTTCTCTCTCGGCTTTTTCGGCAAATCAGCTTGATGCCGTTTTGGTCACTAATGGCGATAACTTGGTAACCGCTTCGGGCGGTACTCAAGGCATGATGATCATGGCAACAGATTATTCTGCGGGTAATGATGTCATTATTGCAAAAGAGGGTATTAATACCATTCAAGACTTAAAAGGAAAATCAATCGGTGTCGAAAAAGGCTTGGTTGACCATCTTTTACTAGCAACAGCTTTAACCGACCATAACATTAAAGCGAGTGAGGTCAAGCTAGTAAACTCAGCAACCAACCAATTACCTCAAGTGTTCAATAGCCCAGATATTTCTGCGATTGCTGTTTGGCAACCTGTTGCTGGGCAGGCATTAAAAGCCGTAGCGGGTTCTAAAATTATCTATACCTCTAAAGACAAGCCGGGTTTAATTTATGACACCTTGACCGTCAACATGAGTCATTTAACTGCCCATCAGGAAGAATGGAAAAAAATCATTCAGGTGTGGGACAAAACGGTTAAATATATTAATGACCCTGCAACTCATGCCGATGCGGTTAAAATCATGGCAAACCGTTCAGGGGTTGACCCGAAACAATATGAGTCGATGGTCAGCGGAACGCATCTATTAGATATCAATGCCAATAAAAAAGTATTTGCTAAATCTCAAGGCTTTGACTCGATTTATGGCTCTAGCTATCACGTCAATAAATTTAACGTTGAAAATGGTATTTATAAAACTGAACAAAATGTAGATGGGCTGATTTATCCAACATTGGTAGAACAACTCAAATAAGCTAAATCAATTAAAAAGCCCAAGTTGAACTTGGGCTTTTTAATGTGTTTTTTATTTTTCTGTACTGACTTGAGTCATACGCGGAATTTTTGGTAAATCTTGCAAAGCTGGGTCAAGTTCATCTTCTTCAGCATGTACCAGATAATCTACCCGCGCACGGAGCTGTTTAAACTCAGGTGTACTCATTAAATCCAGTGAGCGTGGGCGCGGTAAATTAACTTCAATAATTTCCTTAATTTCACCGGGGTTGGCTTTGAGTGCCACAATTCGGTCTGCCAGTAAAATGGCTTCATCCATGTCATGGGTCACAAAAATAATGGTGATATCAATGTTTTGCCATAAATCCATTAAGTGTTTTTGCATTTTTTGACGAGTGTGAGGGTCGAGCGCACCAAAAGGTTCATCCATCAGTAAAATTTTAGGTTGATTGACCAAGGCTCTAGCAATTGCAACGCGCTGTTTCATGCCACCAGAAAGTTGGTGTGGATACTGATTTTCATATTTTTCTAAACCAATAATATTGATCCATTCACGGGCTTGCGCCTCTGCTGTCATTTGACTAGCGCCGCGCATTTGCGGACCAAACATCACGTTTTCTTTTACAGTTTTCCATGGAAAAAGGGTATAACCCTGAAACACCATACCGCGTTCAGGGCATGGGCCAGTAATGCATTCGCCGTCTACTAAAATTTCTCCGCTATGGTATGGGTCTAAACCCGCAATGACACGGCTCAGCGTCGATTTGCCGCAGCCAGAAGGACCAATCACACAAATAAATTCTCTTTTATGAATTTTTAAATCGAGCTTATTTAAAACAGTGCGTTCGGTTTGACCATGTTTAAAGACTTGGCTGAGCTGTTTAGCTTCTAAAATAACAGGACGTTCATAAATTTTTTGAAAGTATTCATGCGCGTTAAATGTTGAATCATTCATTATTTTGCTCCTACTTTCCAAGTGAACATCCGCTCACCCAATTTCATTAATACCCAATCACAGACCAGACCAATCACCCCAATAATCAGAATGGCTGCATAGACATTGTCAAAGTTTTGATAGCGTGCCTGTTGGGTAATAAACCACGTAATACCTGAAGTCGTACCAATCAACTCTGAAACAATTAAATAGGTCCATGCCCAGCCCAATAGCACACGTAAGTCACGGTAAATATCAGGTAAGGCAGCAGGAATCACCACATGGAATAAACTTTTGAGCTTATTGGTGCCAAGCGTATAGCCGGCCTCAATTAAGCTTCGATCTACCATTCGGGTGGTATTGGCGATAATGAGAATTTGCTGAAAAAGCGTACCAATAACAATAATTGCAATTTTAGGGGCATCATTAATTCCTAAAATTGCCACTGCAAGTGCGCCAAACGCTGGTGCAGGCAAGTAACGGAAAAACTCGACAAATGGCTCTGTTAACAGTGAAATGCGCTTAGAAAAACCACACAAAATACCCAGTGGAATCCCGATTAATGAAGATATGAAAAAAGCTGAAAATACCAGTTTAATACTGTGCCATAAACTTTGATGAAACCACGGCGAATCAGGTTGTTCGGGTGGCGTAGTAAATGCAGTCACCAAAGCTTGAGCTACTTCATGAGGAGCGGGTAAATAAATCGGATTAACTAAAATACCTTGTGGTGGTGCAGAATTTCGATTGACTGCATTTTGTGCTTCGAGATAGAACACATTTTTATCAATGTGACTTCCTACTTGTAAGTAAGAAACACTTCCCGAACTCGTGATTTGTACTTGAGGATGCCAAACAAAAGGTAAGTAACTGATTGCGCACCAAAGACATATTGGAATAACGAAAGAACAAATACTGAGAATCAGCTTGTTCTTTCGCGTAAATTCCTTTGCAACATAACCCATATCGAGAGCTCCCCATTTTGATCAGTATTACGATTTTCATAAAACGTAATATTGTTAAGCAAAATAGGTGCCATCTTTAAGGTGCTCTAGATGAATTAAGACGAGGGAACTAAAGTTTCATGTAAATACACCCAATAACATTTTTCGTCTTCTACTTTAATGCAGGCAGTGGACGTACGTACTGTTTCGGTTTCACTCGTTTGTTGATGTTCTTGATATTGCACCCAACAATAATTTTCAAATTCGTATAAAGCTGTACTCTTAATAATGTCGATTTTTAAAGAAGGCTTTTTTCCAATATTTTGACTAAATAAACTATTCACTTCGGCGAAACCAATGGAGTGACCTTGAACCGTTACCATCTTAAAATTTTGATCAAAGCTATCTAAAAGCGGGCTCAGACTTTGCTGTGCATTTTTTCCTGTAAATACATTTTCGATCAAAACGTGTAGGTCAATCACGCTTTGAATGGCCTGATCCATTTGGTTAGACATGTGCTTTCTCCTTTAAAATGGGAATGAGTGAAAGTAAGCAGAGGACTGCTGCAATTAAAAAAGTATGTTGATAACGAATGAGATCAGTTGAGCCAGACATAAGGTTATAAATCGAAATGAGAACAACAGTACCGACACTAAATGAAACTTGTCGATTGATGTTCCAGAGTACACTGCCTTGTAGTAAATCTTGACCCGTAAAATCAATTAACGAACTAATTTGGGCAATATTGGCGCTTAAGCCGCCTCCCATACCCATCACTAAATAGGCGAATACTAACAAGCTGATTGGACTAGTGTTTGAAATAAAAAATAAGAAAAAGATACCAAGGCTATGAAGGGTAACGCCAATAATAAGTAAATATTTCTTTCCTAACCGTTGATAGAGTAGGCCACCGCTGATCATTGCCACTAGCGCACCTGCTGCATAGAGCAACATGAATGAGCCAGTTTGTTTTGCGTTAAAGCCAAGGTTAACCTGTAAATTAAAAATATTGAGTAAATTAACACCTGTAAAAATACCAGGAACAGCGTAATAAATAATAAATGCATTGCGTAAATTTTTATTTTTTAATAACTGTAGATTGAGAATAGGATGATCGATTTTTTTCGAATGTTGAATGTAAAAAATCAGCATTCCCACCGAAATTAGCAAACTGCTTACAGCCAACGTGAGATTGTGATAATCCCCATAGAATGAAAATGAGAGTAACAAACATAACAGGCTTATATTAAAAATAACCAAGCCTTTTATGTCTGGTTTTTCACTCGACACATTCTCTGTTTTTTTAACCCATAGCCATGCTAAAAATGAGGCAAGCAAAGAAAATGGAAGATTAGAAAAAAATACCCATCGCCAATTCAATGAATCAATAATTACACCACCAAGGGCAGGTGAAAAAGCTGGTGCAATCAGTGCAATTGCCATAATCATTGTAGAAATGCGTTGGCGTTCTTGATTGGGGAATAAGGCATATACGAGTGCTTGGCCGACTGGAATTAATAAACCTCCAGCGATACCTTGAATAAATCGCCAAAAGATTAAGCTATAAATCGATTCGCTAAATCCAATAAAGCAAATGCTTATAGAAAATAACAGCATCGAATAACACAATAACTTTTGGTTCCCTAACTTGGTGGCTAACCATAAACTCATCGGCATGATTAAAATGAGGCCGAGAATATAGGCATTTGTTACCCAAGCGACCATGGATTGGCTGACTGAAAATGATGATGCAATATTAGGTAAAGCAATTGCTGACATAAAAATGTTAATGCAATCAATAAAGAACCCAAGTAAAAACACCGTTGCTATTTTATATCGATAAGACATACCTACCTCCGTGCAGGCAGGGTAAGATTCGGCTCTTTTATTGTCGATGCAGGAGAAGTAAAATCATTGTTTAATAATTTCAAACAATCGGCTGAATTGTGCAAAAAAATCTCAAGCAAATTACTAGTTTTTTACAAGTTGTCGATTCCGGATCTTTTACTAAGGCTGCCGAAATTTTGGGACTGAGCCGATCAATGGTCAGTATTGATATAAAACAATTAGAAAAGCAGTTAAATACAAGTCTCTTAATTCGAAACACTCGTAATATTGCATTAACTGAAATAGGCCAGCATTTTTATGAGGACTTCAAACAAATCCAACTTCAGATTGATGACGCATTTGAGCGAAGCCAACATTTAGGCGCAAGCATTACAGGCACTTTACGTTTTTCATCAACCAATGAATTTGGTCAACGCTTTATTTTGCCTTTACTTCCTGAGTTTTGTCGGCTTTACCCACATTTACGCTTACAATATTCGTTTAATTCATCTCTCGATGATTTAGTCACTGAAAAATTAGATCTTGTTATACGGCTAGGAAATTTAAAAAACTCATCTCTAAAAACTCGAAAAATTGGGGAATATCCAATTTACATTGTTGCTACACCGCAATTTATACAAAAACATCCTGTAGAAAATATATCCGATTTGGCAGATGTTCCTTGGATTGGACACACCTTATTAAATTGGCAAGATTCACAATATATTTTGCAAAATAGTTTAGGGGAGCAATATTCATTACCTTTTATTCGAAGTCAGTATGAATCAAATTCAGTAACCGCAATTCATCAAATGGCGCTGTCATCATTAGGTATTGCGATTTGCCCAGCATGGTTAGTTGATGAAGATATTCAACAAAACCGCTTAATTCGGTTATTTCCTGACTTCTCATTACCGTTACAAAATATTCAATTACTTTATCCTAATACTTCTAATTTACCGGCCAAAACTCGAGCATTTATAGACTTTTTGGTGGCCCGTCTTTCTTTTAGATAAACTAAAAAGTATGTAAGTTATGGACGATAAGTTATTTTATATAAATAGACAATTCTGTCTGTTTTTTATAAAATAGCGCTGATTATGACTCAGTTTTATAATAATGATGTCCAATAAAATATTTCAAATTTTAGATAGTTTAGGTTTGGTTGCACAGAATCGTGTACTTCATGTGCAATTTTCCAACCCATCATTAAACAATCAAGTCTTCTTGCAACGCATTGAAGGCGAACATACGCTTAATCAGGGCAGCGTTGCTGAGCTACTGTGTCTGTCGACGAACGCACACATCGCATTAAAACAATTTATTGGCTGTCAGATTGCTGTCGATCAGGTCACTGACATGGGCCAGTTCTTTAGAACAACAGGCATTATTACTGAAGCGAGCCAAGGTCAAAGCGACGGCTCACTGACCATTTATAACCTCACCTTAAAAGACCCAACTGCACTTTGGCATAAACGTCGTAATAGCCGCGTGTTTATGAATAAAAGCGTTCGTGATATTAGCGAAATTCTGTTTAAAGAATGGCAGGGTAAAAGCCCGCTATTTGCCTCAAGCTTAACGCTCGATACGGCTGGGTTAACTAAAGACTACGATGTGCGTCCATTTGTGATGCAGTCAAACGAAAGCGACTATGACTTTTTAACCCGTTTGTGGCGTAGCGAAGGCATTAACTGGTTGGTTGATGAATCACAGCTTTTAGTAGCCGACCCGAATGCGTCCATTCAGCCACAAGTACTGCGTTTAATTGACGATAACCAAAATTATCAGGCTCTTGAGCGCCGTAGCCTACGTTACCAACGCAGCAGTGCCACAGAACAGTTCGATACTATTACCCAAGTCAAAGCTGAGCGTCGTTTACAGCCAACGTCTGTTCATGTGCAACGTTGGCAAGCCGACGCCTTACAACAAGAAGAAGGCAGTGGCAGCGTACAGGGCACGCAGCAACATAGTGAACACTATGATAATGCCAGCCTAAACCTTGAAGATGCATGGCATGTTAGCCCCGCGTGGATGCAGGACTTAAAAGGCGAAGACCAAGCCACCGCCTCAGGCAATAACCAGATTGAACAACTGAACCAGCATATTAATGCTTACCATCACTTTAGCTCTAAACAGTTTACCGTTTCAGGGAACGTTCGTGATGCACAGGTGGGTTACTGGTTTGAACTCAATGACCACCCTGAACTTGATCGCCACGACAGTGCTGATAAAGAATTTTTAATCTTAAGCAAACACTACTATAACCAGAATAATTTACCGAAAGAATTACAACAGCAACTTGAGCGACTATTACCAAAAGACAAGCTCAAGGCAGCCCAACTCGACACGCAAAATCCTGAGCAGCGCCACTATGCTGAACTGAATGTCGTTCGACGCAACATTAAAGCTGTGCCTGAATATAGCCCGCTAGAACACCGACCAGCAGCTCACCCGCAGCGTGCTAGAGTGGTGGGGTTGGAAGGCGAAAGCATTCATGTCGATCAATGGGGACGCATTAAAGTCCGTTTCCTGTTTACCCGAACTGACGACCATAGCCATGATGGTGGAGCGGGAAGTAACGAAAATGACACCGACTCAGCTTGGGTAGATGTACTCACCCCGTGGGCAGGCGCGGGCTATGGCGCACGCTTCTTGCCACGCGTGGGCGAGATCGTGGTCATCGACTTTTTTGACGGCAATATTGACCGCCCGTTTGTGGTGGGGCGCATTCACGAAGCTGAACGTCACCCAACCCAGTTTGACCAGAAAGGCCAGCTACCTGACACCAAAAAACTGAGTGGCATTCGCTCAGAAGAAGTTGATGGTAAGGGCTTTAACCAGCTACGTTTTGATGACACCACGGGACAAATCAGTGCGCAGTTGCAAAGCAGCCATGCGGCAAGCCAATTAAACCTCGGTAACTTAAGCCATCCAAAAGACAAAGCCGAAAGTGACGGTCGTGGTGAAGGCTTTGAACTCAGAACTGACCAGTGGGGTGCGGTAAGAGCTGGCAGTGGTTTACTTGTTAGCACCCACAAACAAGACCAAGCCCAAGGTGTACATCTAGACGCAAACGAGGCCAAACAACAAATCGAAGGCGGCCTCAACAATGCCAAGGCACTCAGTGAAGTTGCTAAAAACCAGCAAACTGATCCATTGGAAGTGCTTGAGAACTTAAAAACCTTCATAGAGCAAATTGAAGAAAAAGATCAAGACAAAGCTGCTGCTTTTAAGCAAGCCTTGATGATATTAACTGCACCTAACAGTATTGCTCTAGCCAGTAATGAAGACATTCACTTAAGCGCAGATGCTCAGTTAAGCCAAACTGCTGGAGACAGCATTAACCTGACTACACAAAAGAGCCTGATTGCGCATGCCCAAAATAAAATCAGCCTTTTTGCGGCTCAAGAAGGGGCAAGACTGTATGCAGGCAAAGGTAAAGTCGAGATTCAAGCGCAAGGTGATGGGGCAGATTTAATTGCCCGTAAAGCTGTGCAGATTATTTCTACAGAAGACAAAATTGAAATTAGTGCTTCTAAAGAAATTGTTATCACAGCGGGTGGATCTCAAATCAAGATTAATGGCTCGGGAATTTTCCCTGTCACTGGTGGTAAGTTTGAGGTGAAGGCTGGGCAACATTTGTTTATGGGGGGAGGGAGTGTATCTCCGCAGTTGCCAGCTTTACCAGCAGTAGGAAAAAATACTGGTTCAATAGAGCTTAATTATGTTTATGAAGATTTATCTCCCGTAAAACAAGCAACATATGAACTTTTATTTGAAGATGGCACCAGTAAAAAAGGGGTATTGGATGCAAATGGTTACGTTAAAATTGACAATATCGAGTTAGGGAAGAAAGCCAAAGTTTTATATGGCGAAGACATTAGAGTTAAACCAGAACATTTTATAGAGCTTTTGAAAAATCCTATTGCTGAGCAAAAAATACGTACTGAAGTAGATGTGATATCTGCAAGAGCATCTTTCTCTGACACATACAATGCTTATCTAAAAGATAATTTTTTTGATGATGAAATTGAAGAAATGCAAAATAACAGCGAAATCATACATGACTATTATGATGATTATATTTTAGAAAATGAAATTACACCTGAGACAAAATCATATAAAGAGATGCATTCGAAAGATTTAACAGATGACGAAGCTGAATCTGAGCGTAATTATCAAGAAGGTGATATTTAATGGCGACTTTACCTTCTGTACCGGCAAAAGCAACCAAACAACCGGTAACACAAAGAGTAACACCTCAGCAGTTGAAAAAAGCAGATGACGATGTGGGTAAGTGGTTTTTAGGTCTACTAGACGGGAGTGGTACAGGGCCTAGTCAAATTATTGTTACAGCAATTTTAGGATGCGTTCCTGTCGTAGGACAATTATTTGATTTACGTGATTTAATTAAGGGGATTATTTTAGTAGCTACAAATCCGGCCAATATAATGGGATGGGTAGATTTAGTCATTACTTTAATTGGATGCATTCCCGGATTTGGAGATGCATTTAAAGCAGGCTTTAAGCTTGCAAGAAATGGTGCAAATGCAGAGCGTGTATTTGATGCTATGCGTAAATATGCCAAAATAGATCCTAAAAAAGCATTAAAAGAAATGGATTGGAATCGACTTAAAAACGAATGCCTTTCCTTACTTAATAAAATGATTGATGAATTTGTAGATGTGTTAGATTCTTGGTTAGCAAAACAAGTAATGGGTAGGCCTAAAGTAAACGAAGTAATTCGTATGCTTCAACAAGTAAAAAAAGATGCTCCAAAATACATGAATTCTGCGTTTGCGGAAATTCAAAAAACAGTTAATCAAATGCTGAATATGCATCCACCACTACCGAGTACAGCAGCAGCTAAAACCACACGTCAAGTTTCGCCTAGACAGACAACAGTTGCAGGGAAAGGAAAAGCCTCATCTCAACAACCCTCAAGTCATCAACGGGGTGGAGCACAGCAGCAAGTAAAAGATAAGGCTCCGACTGTTCAGAGTTCTGCTGCTAATAAAACAAAACGTAGTCAAGAAATTAGGCAATCGAAAAAAAAGCGTTGGTCTACAGGTGTGCCTGCTGAGCATATTGTGGATTACTATTCAAAAGAAAAGCGAAAAGGTTTACGTAAAATTAATGATAATGGACGTTTAATAGAAGAACATGATCGTTTAAAGCGTAATGCAATGGGTGACCGAATACGTAAACAAGATATTAACCAAACTGGTATAGATCATTTGTGGTTTGGAAGTCATAAAGGTCGTAAATATTTGGTTGGTGAAACAAAGGGAAGTATTTTTGGTCATTTTGCTTTTTTAGCGGGAATGGCAGATTCTGATGCTAAAGCAATTGAAGGTAATCGAAGCGAGATTGGTAAAATTTTTGATCCTAAGACTGAATACAATGAACAGTCAGGGTTAGGTAAAAGATCAACTAGTGCGGAGACCTCTATAAAAAATGAAGGGGCTCTAACGGGCAGTCAAGGGAAAGCCGGGCTAAGTGGAACTAAGTCTAAAGGTCGTCAGATGAGTCATAAATGGATTAACTCATCAATAATTGTTGATGCATCGATATCAGTGGGTTATAAAAATCAATTTATTCTTGAATATCGTAGTGCTCAGAGGTTAAGAAAGCCTATTACGTTATACTGTCGTGAAATTTATATGGTAACAGGTAAACAATATGAGCAACATGATCGATCTAAAGGTAAAACCCATAATATTCAGCAGCCTATAATTTTATTACCCGATAATGTTTTGATGGAATAATACTTAAATGATTACCTTATTGAATGAGAAAGACTGGAAAAATTTAAGAAGAGAACCTTATCAGAAATATAAGGATTATCAGATGGTTGCTTCCTCTGCAATTGATGGCATTCCGGAGACTATGAGGTCCATAAATGATGATAGCTTATCTGTAGAGGGGTATCATTTTAGTGGTTTAATGAATGCCTCAAGTCTTTTGTTTAAAGAAAGCTTAGAGCTTATTTTTTATAGTTATTCTGCTGGTTCATCTATAAAAGAGTTAGCTAATTATTTTCCAAATATTATTGAATATTTGAAACTTTATGTTAAACACCATATCAATTTTCATCAAAGTTCAGAAAGTGATGGGCATTTAGTACCACATTTAGAATTGGTAACAGATGAATATTGGGAAGCTTTACAGTTAGTTTGTTTCTCTATTTTATTTGCTCAACCTGAGCATTTAAAAACAATTATGGAAATTCTGGCTTATGAAAATGATGAGCAAGATGCATTACTGGATAAGCTAGTTTCTCCATGGTTACCAGATCGGGAAATCTCGGGAGTGTATTTAAGACAACTTCCGTATAGAAAGCTTGAAAAAGTATTTACGGCGGATGAAACTGACCGTCCTGTTCTGATGTCGGCTTATATGGATGAGTGGTATGGTGCAAGCAAAAGAGAACCTTATCATGATCGTCATAAGAGTAGTTTTTTCCCAGGCTATTGGTCGCTAGAAGCAGCAGCTATGACGGTCATTTTGCGAATAGATGACAGTAGTTATCGAGATAAACCATACTATCCAAAAGACTTGGTTGATTATGCTCGAAGCCAGTATACAGTTCTAGATGAACATGGAAATATAGAGGGAGAAGCTAACCGTTTACGTTGTGAAGCTGGGCAGCCTTGTCTACAATCCGGCGAATGGTATAGTCCAGCCAATGACATGCAAAAGCGTCATTTTAATCAAGGCGAAATTATGCCTGAAATTAAAGATAACACTTGGGGTGAAACCATTTGGTATTTAGATATAGAAAATCAATAATATTTTTATCTCTTTAATTCATTCTATTAGTATAAGAGGCCTATCCATTTGATAGGCTTTTTCATGTCTGGAACCATGTATATGATGAATTAAATAATCGAACTACAACCATACGACCAGATGGACAGAGAATAGATTGACTGACATATGGTCGTGGGCATGTCTATGGCATGGCATTAAATGGTGAAGATGTTGTTAGCTTTGAGTGCGATGATTTACATAGAGAGACATTACGACACTATGCAAATGGTCTTAGTCAGCAACAACGTTATGATGAAGTCGGACGTTTAACTCAGTAATTATTGTTGAATGGGCCTGACAAAGGCTATCAGGCTCAAATTCAAAATAAATTTCTTGGAATACTAATAACCTTTAAAAATGAATTAATAGCGTAAGTTGTTAATTCACTTTTATATATTTATCACGGATATCATTTTCGACCATTCTTGTATTCATATGGTTAAGTTTTTCTTTACAAAATAGACAGATGTGTCTGTATTTTGTAAAATAATGCCAATCCTGACAAAATTTTCATAAAAAGATGTTATCTCATATACATAGAATTCTAGAAAATTTGGGTATTAGTTCGCAAAAACGCGTGCTTCATATTCAGTTTTCTAATCCATCGTTGAATACACAAGTCTTTTTACAAAGTATTGAAGGGCAGCATCAGTTAAATGAAGGGCTGGCTGTCGATCTATTTTGTCTTTCTACGAATGCCCATATTTCATTAAAACAATTTATTGGTTGTCAGGTTGCAGTCGATCAGGTAACTGATCAGGGGCAATTATTTAGAACTAGCGGAATTATTACTGAAGCCAGTCAGGGGCAGAGTGATGGTTCATTGACACTGTATAAACTGAGATTACAAGACCCGACCACACTATGGCATAAACGCCGAAATAGCCGTGTGTTTATGAGTAAAAGTGTACGGGATATCACTGAAATTCTATTTACAGAATGGCAGAACAAAAGCCCATTGTTCGCGTCTAGCTTAACTTTAGATTTAAAAAGTTTAACTGAAAACTACGATATTCGACCTTTTGTTATGCAAAGTAATGAAACGGATTATGATTTTTTAACCCGACTTTGGCGTAGTGAAGGCATTAACTGGTTAATTGATGAAGCTCAGTTGTTTGCCACTGATAGCTCGGATGAGATTCAACCGCAAAAATTACGTTTAATTGATAATAATGAATCATATTTAGTATTAGACCGAAGAAATATCCGTTATCACCGTAGTAGCGCAGTTGAACAACAAGACAGTATGACGAGCCTCGTGCCAACTCGAAACTTGCAATCTACAGCCGTGCATGTGCAACGCTGGCAGGCTGATGCCTTAAGTCAAGAAGAAGGCATGGGGAGTGTTCAGTCAAAGCATAGTCATAGTGCTAATCAGGATAATGCAAGTTTAAGTCTAGAGCAGGCATGGCACATGAGTCCTGCTTGGATGCAAGATTTAAACGGTGAAGATCAAGCCACCGCATCGAGTCACCAGCAGCTAGAAAAACTCAACCAAAATCTATCCGATTATTATGCATCTCAATCGAAATACTTCCGTGCACAAACCACAGTACGTGATGCGCAGGTTGGTTATTGGTTTGAACTCAATGAACATCCAGAAATAGATACGCATAGCGGGTCAGACAAAGAGTTTCTTATTATTGGCAAAAGCTTCTATTTGCAAAATAATTTGCCTAAAGATTTGCAACAACAAATCAATCAACTTTTTAGTCAAAGCCAATGGCAAAACAATCAATCAGGGCTAAATGACAAGACTGAGCGTCAAGGTAATGAACTCATTTTGTCGCGTAGAAATATTAAAACTGTTCCTGAGTATCATCCGTTAGAGCACCGACCAGCAGCTTACCCACAGCGCGCTAGAGTGGTGGGCTTGGAAGGCGAAAGTATCCATGTTGACCAATGGGGACGCATTAAAGTCCGTTTTCTGTTTACTAGAGCTGACGACCATAGTCATGACGGTGGAGCAGGCAGTAACGACAATGATACCGACTCAGCTTGGGTAGATGTACTAACCCTATGGGCAGGCGTAAGTTATGGAGCACGCTTCTTGCCACGTGTGGGTGAGATTGTGGTGATCGACTTCTTTGACGGCAATATTGACCGTCCATTTGTGGTGGGCCGCATTCACGAAGCTGAACGTCACCCAACCCAGTTTGACCAGAAAGGCCAGTTACCCGACACCAAAAAGCTCAGCGGCATTCGCTCAGAAGAAGTCGATGGTAAGGGCTTTAACCAGCTACGTTTTGATGACACCACAGGGCAAATCAGTGCCCAGCTCCAAAGTAGTCATGCTGTCAGTCAGCTCAACCTCGGTAACTTAAGCCATCCAAAAGAAAGCGCGACAAGTGATGGCCGAGGTGAAGGTTTCGAACTCAGAACTGATCAGTGGGGTGTAGTAAGAGCAGGCAGTGGCTTACTTATGAGCACTCATGAACAGGACCAAGCTCAAGGCGTACACCTTGATGCAGCCGACGCCAAACAACAAATTGAAGGTGGCCTCAATAATGCCAAGGCACTCAGCGAAGTTGCCAAAAATCAGCAAACTGATCCACTAGATGTGATTGAAAATATTCAGGCATTTATTGAAGTCCTCCAACAAGAAGACCCAAAAAAGGCTGCAGAGTTCCAATCAGCGGTGATGCTGTTGGCATCTCCAAAAAGTATCGCTGTGAGCAGTAATGAGGACATCTATGTTAGTGCAGATGGTCAGCTTACTCAAAGTGCAGGTGATAGCATTAATATCAGTACACAAAAGAATATAGTGGCTCATGCAAGTCAAAAAATAAGTCTATTTGCAGCCCAAGAAGGCGCTCGCCTTTTTGCTGGTCAAGGTAAAGTAGAAATTCAGGCACAAGGTGATGGCTTAGATGTCATTGCTCGAAAGGGTGTGCAAATTACTTCAACTGAAGACACGGTTTTTATTACTAGCCCAACTGAAATTAATCTGACTGCAAATGGATCTCAAGTAAAGCTGAATGGTTCAGGCATTTTCCCTGTTACGGGCGGTAAGCTTGAGGTGAAAGCAGGGCAACATTTGTTTATGGGAGGGGGCTCGATAAATCCACCTGCGCTTGATTTACCAGACTGTTCTGCGAAGCAGGCTCAAGCCGCTCAGAATGGTTCGGCTAAGGTAGATTTATCATGAGTTTGTCGATTTCTAATACAACCCAATATGAAGATTTAAAAGATATTACTTCTAAAATTGAAGAACAGTGTATCCAAATTCTGAATGAATATGGTCAGATCATTTTTTTATTAGATACTACATTGAATGATTCTATTTTTAACGGTGTAATAGATAATTTATCAAACAAAAATATTGCATATATCCCTTTAGCGCATAAAAAAGAAATTGCAAAATCAAACCTCTTTTTTATTTGTATTGATGATAAAAAAGTATTTGAGCAGGTTAAAGAAGATTTATTGCAAAATCTATCGAGAAATAAAAATATTACGAATGATTGCTATTTTGTTCATGGGTTTGGCGTGGCGAAGACACGCTCACTTGAGGAATTACGAGACCAGATAAAAACTAAATTAGTAATTTCTGATCAAGATAAAAAAATTCTTTTCCGTTGGTATGATCCTAGAGTCCTGATCTACTTGGATGAGATTTTTAAAACAGAATATGTAGATGGCTTATTAAATGGCTTTAAACAATGGCATTTTTTGCATCCAAAAGGTCTATTTGGCTTTAAGTCTTACGATGAATCGCAATCAATCTTGAATCTAACAAAAGTGAACCTTGAGCAATCTATAGATTTAGATTTAATTGAAATTGCTAATAATGTATTTCAACAATTAAATGAATTTGAACAAGTTGATCTAATAAAAATTCATCCAGTTGAAATCCATCAAAATCTTAAAGAGGCTTACCATGATTATGGTATTCAAAATCATTTAGATTTAGTCACATATGGTTTGTACAGCCAAATTATACATAAAAATTTCATACAGCATCCTGTGGTAACCAATGTGCTCTACGACCATTGTGTAATGAATGAAATGTCTTTTACAGATGCTATGGATTATGTAACGAAAGACTTATATGAACAGATAGCTAAAGAATTGAATGGATAAAAAGATGACAGAAAATCAAAAAATGATATTGGGTAAGTCAAAATCAAATAATTCATTTAATGAAATTATTGCTCAGCAAAAACAGAAGCAGGGTAAAATTCCTGTTATGGGAAAAACCGCACCAGTGGGTGATATGCGTAACCCAACAGTTGCTAAAAATATTAATAAGAAGATTGAAGAAAGTGAAATTGCAAAGTCAGCAAAACAGTCAACAGCTGCAAATATGCAAAATAGTAGTGCGGGGCAAGCCCAGAAAGAATGTTCAAATTTTTGTCGTAGAAAAGGCTTTAATATTTTGCCTTTAAGGTACACGGTTGTTAAAGATAATCCACCTGCTTTACCTGCAACATTAGGTAAAAATGTTAAAGATATTCAGTTAAGCCATCTCAAATATGCGGTTGAGATGATTGATACTGGGTATATCTATCGCTTAGTTAAAAGAACATCTGGGGCATTGGAATGGGCTGGGTATAAAGTTACCCCAAATGGACATTTGTCTTATTTCCCTGTGGGTAAAGAAGCACCTAAAAGTGTTCCAGAGTTCGCATGTAAAGGAGCAGGTCATAGTTTTAATTCATCTGTGATAGCTGTAGAAAGTAATCCTAAAGATGAGGCGAAGATTGCATATATTATTCATACGCATGTGCCTATGAGTAAGGCCAAAATATCCGAGTATGAAAAAAATGCTGATAAGTTTGTAACAGAAGGAAAATGGCAGAAAATTTTAATTAATGGTGGAAGTGCACAAGATCATTGTATTGCTGCAAGCCAATTTAAAACTACGGTTTATAATCTAAACAGTTTTGGTAAAAACCGTATCGATGCAACATTAAACAAGTTCAAAGATGAGTCTAAATCGCTTGCTTGTATGGCTTTATATGATCCTGTAGGAATTACAAGAAAATTAAATACATTGCGTAATTCAGAATTTAAAAAAGTAATGGATTTTTTAGCAAAAAAAGAAGGGGATTTTACAAATGAGCATCGTTTACATAGTTCTCAATGTATTGATAGTATTAAAATTTGTTTAGAAAATAGATTGTTAAATGAACGTAGCCAATTGAGCACTCAGGTAACCAAAAGTCAAGTATTAATGGGTTTGTGGGATGAACTACCAAAGAACTTAACAGATGCTGATGATATTAATTATGAGTTAGAAAAAATATATAAAAGAAAATCAAAAGAAGAACAAGAAAGGCTATTAAAAAAAGCTCAAGAGAAGCAAACGGCAAATAAAGGTATTTATACTGAAGATATGGGTAAATTAAGTAGGAGGGACGGAGAACAGATTTGGATTCAAAAATATAAGCCAAATTTGGATATGGTGGCTAAATCAAATTTTGATAAAAAAATTAATGTATTAATTCAAGAATGTCTAGTTGGAGCAAGAGCCATAGGAGATGATCATATTAAATGGTTATTGTCTAAAGCTGTAATAAATGCCCTTCATGCTTATGATGAGCAAGTGCAAGTTCCATATGGAAATATTTTTTATGTTCATGCGATGGATATGATTAATGGGATGAGTGGGGTGCAGAGTGGACAAGCATTACTTGAAACTTGGTTAGGTGTAGAAAAAATTGCCAAAGAAAATATTTACATGAGGGCAATTTGTTATAACCAAGAAAGTTTAAAAAATAAATATAATGCAGCAGCACCAAGTATTATCGATATTTCTTGGGATGATGGACAAAATGCCGCTAAAACTGCGATTGCAGCATTTGTTGCCGCAGATAAAGCTTGGCAAGAATGGGCGGCAGATAAAACCAATAACGGTTATATGTTACATGGACAAAAATTTAGCCTATTAAAAACATTTTACTGGATGTCTGAGCTGACCCAAAGTGCAGTGAAGTGGAGTATGAAATATACGCCAGGTTCAGAATTTGCAAAAAAACTTGGGCGCTTAACGTTTTATACTTTTGCCCATAGTGGGGCATTGGTTGAGCATGTTGCAAAGAACTCTCTGTATTATCTTATTCCAGTTCAAACTTTAACGGGTCGGATTAAGCTGACACCTGAAATGGTTCAAAATAATTGGAAGAAATATTCTTCGCCTGCAACAAATCCGAGTAAAACCGCTAGTCAAATTGATCGAATTATTGCTAATAGTTCGCCAAGTGCGAGTTTACGCGTGGCGGGTGTGGTAGCTATTTTTGAACTGATTAATTTTGGAACACAAATTTCTAAGTTTAATATCGATCCATCAGTAGATAATACTTTGTCATATATGTCAGGCATGATGGCAACAACAGCTGCTATTTTAGAAGTGGGTAGTAGCTCAATGGAAAAGTTTTCTTTTGCAGAACGTGCTGCCTATATTGCTAGGACTGGCGCATATTTCGCGATTGCAGGTGCAATATTTTCCTTAATAATTGATGTGAAGGGTTTCATAAAATCAAAAAAAGAAAGTAATCCTTATGCTATAGCTTTAAGCAGTTTAAAAGCTTTGAATTCATTATTTACTTTTGGTGTAGGTTTTAATGCGCTATTAAACTTGCCTTTAATGAGAAATAGCTCGCTTTATTATTCTATTGACCGTTATGTTCTGGGGCGAGCATTTTTGGGTGTAAGTGCTATAAAAGTTGGTGCTATCTTAAGTATTGTAGGTATTGGTTTAGTAGGGTTAGAAATCTATTTAAAAAATTATGTTTTGGATAATGCAATGCAAGACTGGTGTCAAAAATGTGCATTCAAGCTAAAAAAGGAAAATGGTGAAGATGCTTTTAAAGATGTTAAAGAAGAAGAAAAAGAGTTTAATAATGCTGTGGTGAGTGTCTAAATGGAAAATTTAAAATTAAACCTTAAGTTGGTTAAAGGCCCAATACATTCTTTAGAAAAAGCAAAGTCTAAAATTCCAGTTAAACAGAATATTGGTGGAATTGCGGCTGGAACTGCTTTTGCAGGTGTACTCGCGGAAAGTAGTTCTCTGCTTACCAGTGCACCTATATTGGTAATGGCCGCTAAGGCTAAGGATGGTATAACTTTTATAGGTGAAATAGATGGATATCCAGTAATAGGGCAATTTACGACAACACGTTTTGAAGAAAATGATGAGTTGATTGCTGTAATTAGCGAAAAACCTGTGAATGGGCGTCATCAAGTTTATGCAATCCTCGACCCGAAGTCTGGCTTATTATATATGATTTATGAGATGGGCCGTTCAGTAAAAATGGGCTATAATGCTATTATTAAGCAGATATTCTATTTTTCTTTAATTTCATGGATTATTATTTCTTTTATAATTGTACTCTTTTTTATATTTGATTTTTCCTATAACTGGGATTCTGTTATCAATTTAATTTCTTCAATTTTAATAATATTAGTTACATCAATTTTATTTTCGACTTTTGTTAATTATTTTGCTTTTCGTAAATCCTATAAAAATTTCGGGGAGTTATCGGAGCAGATTTTTGAAAAATTAGGTTTTGAAAATCCTAAAGAGCAAGATTTTTATAATGATTTTTTAACTGATGATGGTGTTCAGATTAGTGTAATGAAATATAGAAAAAATTTAAAAGGTAATGATCCTTACTCTCAAGATTATTTTAGTAAAAATACAACAAGCGAATAGTAGTGGAACTTAAATTAAACCTTAAGCTAGTTAAAGGCCCAATACATTCTTTAGAAAAAGCCAAGTCCAAAATACCTGTAAATCAAAATGTGAGTGGGATCGCAGCTGGAACTGCTTTTGCAGGTGTACTCGCGGAAAGTAGTTCGCTGCTTACCAGCGCTCCTATACTAGTAATGGCAGGTAAAGCTAAAGATGGCATCACCTTTACGGGGGAAATAGAAGAACATTCTTTACTAGGGCAATTTACGACGGTTCGTTTTGAAGAAAATGATGAACTGATAGCTGTAATTAGTGACAGCCCTGTTGATGGACGTTATCAGGTTTATGCGATTCTTGATCCTAAATCTGGTTTGCTTTATATGATCTATGAAATGGGTCGTTCAGTAAAAAAGGGCTATAAAGCGATTATTATGCAAACGTATTATTTCACCCTAATTTGTTGGGGAGGGATGTCAATAATGCTTTTACTTTTTTACATTTTTGATTTCAATTACTCTTGGGACTCTTTTCTATATTTAATAATGTGGATACTTATAAGTATTTTTATCTGTATTCCATTGATGGCTTTTGTAAATTATTTTGGTTATAGAAAATCGTATGAGAATTTTGGTACATTATCTGAACAAATATTTGAAAAATTAGGTTTTGAAGATCCTAAAGAGCAGGATTTTTATAATGATTATTTAATTAATGATGGAATCAACATCAGTGTTATGGATTATAGAAAAAATTTAAAAGGTAAAGACCCTTATCCAGAAGATTATTTTGATAAGAAAAATTTTTGAAGTAAAAGGTTGCTTTATGAAGCTTAGATTGTTTGTCATTACTTTAATATTAGTAACATCTGCATGCAGTCAACAGAAAGAAGAATACACTCACGGAACTTTGACTAAAGATTATAAAGATGTGTCTGAATACAAGTCTAAACATGATCTGGAAAAGGCCACAAAAGCAAATGATGCAGATGCTATCTTTGTATTGGCCTCTATGTATGCCAGAGGCGAAGGTGAAAAATTTGATCAAAAGAAAGCATTGGAACTATTTGAGAAATCTGCACAACTAGGCTCCTCAAATGCCATGCTTCAATTAGGTCTGATTTATCGAAATGGCAATGAAGCTGTAAAAAAAGATGATCAAAAAGCTTTAATGTGGTTTGAAGACGGAGCTAAAAAGGGAAACCCTTCCGCAATTCACAATGTTGGGTTGGCATATTACAAAGGTTTAAATGTAAAACAGGATAGAGCAAAAGCTTTTAAATATTTTATTCGATCTGCTGAATTAGGACTCATACAGTCCCAGACGGTAGTTGCTGCTCAATTATATATAGGTGATGGAGTTGAGAAGGACATCAAAACATCTTTTAAATGGTTATTAAAAGCTGCTGAACAGGGAGATCTTGAATCACAAAACAATGTGGGCTTGGCTTATGAGCGAGGTGAGGGTGTAGAGCAAGATCCGCTTCAAGCACTTGTCTGGTTTAAGCGTGCGGCTGATCATGGACATGCGTTAGCGCAATATAATACTGCTCTTAAATATTATAATGGTGCAGGTATGAAACAAAATTTAGATGAGTCAATACGATATGCAGAAATGGCTGTACGCAATGGAAATTCATCAGCCAAGGCGTTGTTATATGATATTTACGCAGAAAGCAGTAGCTTAAAATATAATCCTGAGAAAGCTAATTATTGGAAGTCTAAAATATAAATTTATACTTAAATAAAAATTCTTTTGAGTGAAAGGCCTTTTTCCCTTTATCTAAACTTAAAAAACTCGCAATATTCTTTAAAACTATAACGCCAAATAGTTTATTTTCTTGATATTGAGTGTAGTTTTGAGCCACCCGAGAACTTGACCTTAAAGTAAAAATAGTTACTCATAAATCTATGAGTTTTATTGATTCTACTTGCTCTCACAAAGTTAAATAAAAAAGATACTAAATAGACAGATTAGTCTTGACAAGTTTTATGGTTTTTTGTAGCGCACTTTTTTACTTTAAGTTTTGATGGTTTGTTCGTAACCAAATAGAAGCGTCTTGTAGTTAATATAAACTTAAATATTGTTAAGCAAATGTTTCAAAAAAACTAAATGAATGATATTTAAATAAATTTTTCATTCAGTTTTTATTTTTATTTATTTGATTAAAATCAATTACTTATTTTTAATTACAAAAAATAACAATATTATATTTTTATAAGAATAACTTTATTAAGCTATATTTTATAACCATCTCAACTATTTACTTTTAGTTTAAGTTGATATGATTTTTATATAAAATATGTTTGTTTATATGATAAACTGCGCATAAATTTTTTGAATATAAGGTTTATAGTCTGATTTTTTAATGTTTTCTCAATATTAACTTTTCAGTAAAGCCTTGAATAAATAAGAAAACAGAGGAATGAAAGTTGTGTTGAAACGAAGTATTTTGATACTTTTTCTGACTGGAAACATTATCGGTCTATCAGGTGCTCAAGCAGCAGAACTAGAGCCTGTAAAACTTAAAAAAAGTTGTATTAAAAAGAATCCGTTAGCAGAAGGCCAAAATGATCCTGAGCTATTGAATATTTTTAAGCAAGTTTGTGATAGTGATAATACGACTCAAAAAAATGATTTATTAGCTAAAGCAGCCATGCGCTTTTATCAAACCAATCAACCAGTTAAGGCTGTGAATTTGGCTAGTCAATTGCAAAGTCAAAATATACGCGGTTCATTAATAACAGATGTTTTATTTTTATCTGGTGTAAGCATTGCAAATAACTCATTGCAGCAAATGCGAAGTCAGGAAATGCGTTATTTAAGCAATGATGTAACTTACCCACCCGCTAAACAGTTAATTGAAAATATTCATACTTCAATGCCTGCACCTGATACTTCAAATGTTAGGGCTGCAACAGAAGGTGGTTCAGTTGATAACGAACGAAGAAGTTATAAAAAACAAACTGTAACACGTAACAGAGTTACTACTTCCAGAACAGCAAATAAACGAGTAGTAACTCCAGCAAAAGCAACTGCGGTTAAACAAAAAACTGCCCCTGTAGCCAATGTTAATAAATCAAAAAGTTCGCCTTTTGACCCTTTAATTAAATAATCAGGAATAGAATCTTATGGCTAAGAGAGAAAGCGTACAAAAGAAGCTTCAGCGAATTCGACCTCCACGTGTTCAGCTTACATATGATGTTGAAATTGGTGATGCAAAAGAAGCGAAGGAACTACCATTTGTTGTTGGTGTGATGGGTGATTTTTCGGCAGCATCTGAGCTTGAACGTACAAAATTAAAAGATAAAAAATTCATCAATGTCGACTTAGATAATATTGATGAAGTTATGGAGTCATTGTCTCCAAGAGCAGCTTTTCAGGTAGATAATACGCTAACTGAAGAGGGCGGGAGAATTGCAGTTGATTTAACATTTAAGTCAATGGAAGATTTTCGCCCAGAAAATGTTGTTCAACAGGTTGACCCATTAAAGAAACTGGTTGAAGCACGTGAGCGTTTAACTGATTTGAGAAATAAGATTTCGAACAGTGAGCGTCTAGAAGACTTACTTGACGAAGTGCTTAAGAGTACTGATCAGATCCGTAAATTAAGTGCGGAGGCTGATCATGAATAATACTCAATCTGCAGCAATGTCACTTGTTGAAAATGAACAAGTTAATCTTTTAGACTCGATTGTTGAAGAAAGCCGTATTGCCCGAAATGAAGAAGAACATTCGCGTGCAAAAAGCTTAATTGGTGAACTTGCTAAAGAAGTAATGGCAGGAACAATTACAGTTTCTGAAAATATGACTTTATCAATTGATAAGCGTATTGCCGAAATTGATGCACTGATTTCAAAACAATTAAGTCAGATCATGCACAATGAACAATTCCAAAAGATTGAGTCAACTTGGCGTGGTCTTTACTACTTCTGTCAAGAAACACCATCTAATCCGCTCATTAAAATACGTATGTTAAATACGACTAAAAAAGAGTTGGTAAAAGATTTCCAAGGTGCTACAGACTTTGATCAAAGCACTTTATTCAAAAAAATCTATGAAGAAGAGTATGGGTCTTTTGGTGGTGCACCATATTCAGCACTCATTGGTGATTTTGAGTTTGACCGTACGCCTTCTGATATGTATTTGCTTGAGCAAATCTCTCATGTAGCAGCAGCAGCTCACGCACCATTTGTTTCAGCTGCTAGCCCAAGCATTTTGGGTCTTGAGTCATTTACAGATATTGATCGCCCTAGAGATGTTTCAAAAATCTTCGAAACGGCTGAATATGTTCAATGGCGTTCATTCCGTGACAGTGAAGACTCTCGTTATGTCGCATTAACATTGCCGCATGTGCTTGGTCGTCTTCCTTACCATCCAAAAGAAGGAACAGCTACAGAAGGGTTTAACTTTGCTGAAGATGTTTCAGGTGCAAACCACAACGAATATTTGTGGATGAATGCTGCTTATGCTTTCGGTACGCGTTTAACAAATGCATTTGATATGCATGGTTGGTGTGCTGCAATTCGTGGTGTTGAAGGTGGTGGTCTAGTAGAAGGCTTGCCAGTTCATACGTTTAAAACACAAGATGGCGAAGTGGTATTCAAGTGCCCAACAGAAATTGCGATTACTGATCGCCGTGAAAAAGAATTAAGTGATTTGGGCTTTATTCCTTTAGTGCATTGTAAAAATACGGATTACGCTGCTTTTTTTGGCGCGCAATCAACTCAAAAACCTAAAAAATATGACAATGATACAGCAAATGCTAATTCTGCTTTATCAAGTCAAATTCAGTACATCATGGCCGTTTCACGTATTGCTCATTATTTAAAAGCAATGATGAGAGATAAAGTGGGTAGCTTTGCTTCTGCTGGAAATGTTGAAGCATTCTTAAATGAGTGGTTGTCACAGTATGTATTACTAGATGATGGTGCTTCTCAAGAAGCGAAAGCTCAATACCCTTTACGTGAAGCGTCTGTAAAAGTTGTAGAAGATCCTGCTCAACCAGGTCACTACAAGTCTGTGGTTTTCTTACGACCACACTTCCAGCTGGATGAGTTGTCAGTTTCTTTACGACTTGTCACTGAGTTACCTCAGTCCTCAAATTAATAAAGGTCAGCGAAAGAATAACTTTAAATTAAAAATAGGAAAGTTCTAAATGAAAGATATATACGTTGAGTTTCGCGGTAAGTATAAAGTTGATGGCGAGTCTCGTGATTCTGAGCACAAAGGCTGGTTAGAAGTTAACTCTTGGTCTCACAACATTCGTCAACCAAAATCTGCTACTTCAAGTAGTGTTGGTGGCCATACTGCTGAACGTGTTGAACATTCAGATATGCTTTTTATTAAAGACCTAGATGCAACTAGCCCGAAATTATGGGAAGCATGTTCAGCTGGTTATACATTTGATGAAGTACAAATTGATTTTTATCGTGCGAATGGCGACAAACGCATCAAGTACTTACAAATTAAATTGAAGCATGTTCTTGTTTCTAGTGTAACTCCAACAGTTAACGAAGAAGGTGTTCCAACTGAAGCGTTTGGTTTGAAATACGCAGCTGTTGAGTGGACATATAACCAACAAGATATTAACGGTACTGCAAAAGGTGCTGTTACTAAGAAATGGTCACTTTCTAATAATACTGCTTCTTACGCAGCATAATTATTTAAGTGAATATTTGGTGGAGGCTGACATAAAGTTAGCCTCTGCTGTCTTTAAGCATGCTTGTTGTGAACTCGAATGAATTTAGATCGGCTTTATCCATACGGATTTCGTTCAACTTTGTTTGATCGTTTAATTCCTGAAAGTGAAGATTATGCAAAAGGTCTCTCTATTCAGCAATTAAGAGAATCGGTAGCGAAAGATTTAGAAGACTTGCTGAATAGTCGGGTCGCTAAATTGGACCACGTGGTCGATGATTATCCGCTAGTTAAAAAATCTATACTTCAGTTCGGGATTATTGATTTTGTGGGGCTTTCTACAGCAAACCCGCTAGATCGAGACAAGATTTGCCAATCAATTGAACAATCAATTGCAGCTCATGAGCCTAGATTAAGACAAATACGGGTAGAGATGTTGTTGGATGGACATAATATGGGGGCATTGTGTTTAAGCATTCAGGCTTATCTAAATATTCATCCACTGTATGAACCTGTCGTTTTTGATGCATTGTTAAAACCGACAACGCAACAATATGTAATTTCGGCGAGAACCTAGGCGTAGTGGGTGTGTTGTGATAGAAGAGCTTTTACCGTTTTACGAAAAACAACTACAGGAATTTGGTCAGCAATCTCGTGAATTTGCCCAAAAATATCCGAAAATTGCTCAGCGCTTATCTTTAAATCAAGAGCAGATTGATGACCCGCATATTGAGCGTCTCATACAGGCGTTTTCATTAATTGCTGCTCGCATTGATAAAAAACTTGCTGATAGTTATGACGTATTTACACGTTCTTTATTTGAGGTGATGTTTCCTCAATACTTGCGTCACTTTCCTGCTTGTTCGGTGGTAAGTTTCGAAGATATAAATAAAATAAAGCAGCTCACAGAAGCACATATTGTTCCTGCACACACAGTCTTGAAGTCTCGCAGTTTTAAAGGTGTTCAGTGTGAGTTTAATACCACGCAAGAAATCAAATTACTCCCGATAAGTTTGCAAGCGCTAGAGTTCAAAAGTACACCTAGTGCACATATGCATTTAAGTCAAAATGCGACTTTAACTTTTAAGTTTGAAATTTTTAACCATGCTCATTTATGTTTAATAAATGAAAAGCTTCCTATTTATTTAGATGCAATTTCTAATTTTCCGCTTCAAGTACTAGACAGTATTTTTAAGAAGGAAACAACTTTTGCCATCAGAATAGGGCAGAAAGTTGTAGCGCTGGATAAAAATCCATTTGAGTTAACTGGTTTTTCAGAGCAAGAAAGTCTATTGCCACTCGATCAACATACTCATCATGCTTATCGTTTGCTGATGGAGTATTTTTGTTTTCCTGAAAAATTCAATTATCTTAAGCTAGATTTAGACTTTTTAAAGAATCTATCTCTAGAAGAGAATGATTTTGAACTGCTTATCCATTTTAAATTAAATTTAAATGATCAAGCCGTAGTTCGAAATTATTCTGAATTAAATGTCGCTAATTTTAAATTGTTTACTACTCCAGTCATTAATTTATTTGAAAAATATGCTGAACCTCAAAAAATCGTACACAAGCAATTAGAATATCCATTAATTACAGATGCACATCATCCTGAGTTTTATCAAGTCTATTCAATTACTGAAATGAATATGGTGCGTGAAAAAACTAGTCACGAAGAAAGCTATGTTCCGGTGCTGCCTTTTTTTGCGATGAGCCACTACCATGCGGACAAGGCCCGCTTTTTCTATTCGGTAAACTATCAAAAACTACAACCAAATTTTGTTGAAATGGGATATTCAATTATTTCTAAAAATTTAAATCCTTCTTCAACACGTTCAGATTTTATTAGTACAAAATTATTATGTTCAAATCGTGACTTGCCACATGAAGCATTAGGGCAGTCTAATAATATATTGAACTTAAATGATAGTAGTTTGGCCAGACGTGCCATTGTTTTAAAAAGACCGACTAAACCTTATCAATTTGGACAAAGCCAGACTGAGCAGTGGCGTGTAATTTCACACCTTTCATTAAATAGTTTGGCTTTAATGAAAGGTGATGCCGTATCTCATATTAAAGAGTTACTTGCTTTATATAACTTACCGTTATCAAAAGAAAATTATCTAATTATTGAATCAATTAAACATCTTGAATTTTCACTTACTCACAAACTAGTAGATGGTAAACCATTCCCAATGTTTGTAAGGGGCGTGAAGGCTGAGTTGCAAATTGATTCATCTGTATTCAGAGGGCATAGCCTATACATTTTTAGCCAATTGTTAAGTCGTGTTTTTAATTTAAAGGTTCAAATTAATAGTTTCGTTGATTTGGTTGTTAAGGATTATTCATCTCAGCAGGAGTTATACCAATGCAGTCAGAACGTTGGTGGCAAGACTCTTCTATAACAGCTGAGCTGTTTACAAAGCCAAAGTCTTTTGAATTTATTCAAGCAACACGTCTATTAAGGCACGATTCAAGTCGTGCGGTTGGTTCATCTTGGAGTGATCATTTCAAGTTTGAGACATCCTTTAATTTAAATTTTCCTGCTACAGAAATTGAAAATTTAGAATTAACGGACGAAAGGGTTTATATCACGAATTTAATTGTTGGTCTTACTGGCATACAAGGTGCTTTACCTTATACATATACGAATAAGATTAAACAGGCCCCACGTCAGCAAAGAGCCGAAACTAAAGAGTTTCTGAGCTTATTTAACCATAAGCTTACTGCTCAATATGTAGAGTCCAGCATTACATATAATTTACCGATTCGATATGAGACTGAGTATAAAAACGATTATTTAGATATTCTGCATGCATTGAATGGCTATGTACGCTCCCAACATCAGCAAACAGAGCTTGATGACTATTTTGCAGAGTTTTCTGGATTAATGCAGGGCCAGAATAATACAGTTCATGCATTAAAAACGATGCTGTCCTGTATTTTTAAGCATGAAATTACGATTAAAGAGTTTATACAAGAATCTTTTAAGTTGGCGAGTGATCAATTAACGACTTTAGGTGGAAGTCAGCCGAGCTTACTTGGCATTAATACGTTTTGTGGGGAAACCATTCAACAAATTGATGGAAAAATTGAAATCCAGATTGGACCACTAAAGCGTCAGCAATATTTAAATTTCCTCCCAAATCAAGAGTTAAGTTTAAAATTAAAAAAAATTGTAGAAACTTGGTGTAGTCCAACTTTATCGATAGATCTTCGACTCGTATTGGATGAGTCAGAAATACAACCTATTTGTCTAACTAAGAATAACCAGAATGGTTTAGGGCAGGGTTCTTTTCTCATATCACGACAATCAAACGTACATAGTCATGAAACTTGCTATAGCCTTATTGGAGAGAGAATATGATTAAAAAAATATTACTCTCATTTATTGCTATTTTTTCAGTGGTTAGTGGAATTATTATTTTCTACTGGCGTGACGTTCAATATAACCCTGATAAAGGTGACTTTTTCCTTTATTTCTTATTGTTGCCAGCAATTATTACCTTGGTGATCTTATCGCCTTGGTTAATTTATAGTGCCTATAGAGCTTATAAAGATAAAAAAGAACAATCTATAAATCAAAATAAAGATGATGCTAATCAAAAACAAACTACTGTAAGTGACGCACCACTCGAACAGTTAGATTTTAATATTTACTCTGCTTTTGCCGTACATGCATTAGGTGAGAATGAATCAATTATTGAGCAGCTACAAAACTTCAAAAGCCCGGAGTTAGATGATCAACTGTTAAATTCTTATGGATTGCCTCTATTATCTTATCGTATTAAAGACTTGGATGAAGACAATCATAAGGAGAGTGATTACTCATCTCCACGACAAGTTCGTATGATGTCATTAATAAAACAGCAATTAGAACAAAATATAGAAAACTTATATCTTCTTGCAGAGCATTTAAAGCGTTCGACTTTATTTTATGAGTCGCAACAATCTCGTGAATATCATATGCATCCAGCATGGGTTGATCCCGAGTCTGAATATGATGATGCTCAAATGCCTGTAGTCGAAGTTTACCGTTTAAATCGCTTAAATCTACACATCCTTCTTTCGGAGGATTTGTTACATATCTGGAATGATGACCAAAGTAATGAATTAATTTTAGAGTTTTTTACTGAGATTGGTATTCCTGCTCAAAAAATCCATATTGAATATCATTTTTTTGGAGAGCAATTAGCTTACCAAGAGTTGATACACCTATTAAAAGGTATTCATAAAAGAGAGCATGAGATGTTCTTTTTAGTCGTCGCTGATTCGGAGATTGATCAAGATCTAGTCGATGAAAAATCTTGGATGATTAAAGATTATATTCCTGCTGAATTTTCAGCAAGCTGTTTACTCGCAGATCCTATAGTAAAAGTTCAAGAATTAGAACCGACTAAAGCACTGAAAGTGGTAATGGGTCAGCAAGATACAGCGAAGCTTTTTAATAATTTTGAATTTAATGATTTACCTCAGCATGAAGGTGAGGAACCTTATGTGCTGATATTGTCAGATCAGACGGATATAAAAGTTTCGAAGAAATTGCAGCAACACTTTCTTAAAACACCTGTAGAACCGCATCACTATATTTATGTGAAATCTTCATTAGGGCATACCCAACATTTAGCTGATATTTATGGCTTTATGCTGAGTATGCATTTCCCTGAACATATCATTCCTTTTGTCTTTGGTGAAAATACGGTGTCAGCACATATATTTGTGCAGCATGTCACCGAAAATTCAGAAGATGATGTGATGGTGTTGAATAACTAATTTAAACTTTGGACTTAGAACGAGAATAGAATGCATACAATTTTAGGCTACTTGTGGCAGTACATCACGAATCCTAAAGCAATTATCGCCTTGTCATTGTTCGTGGCATTGATGTCTTCATATACTTCAATTCCCCGTCATATATTCTGGGCTTTAGCGACTGCCTATGCTTTGGGTCTTATTGTTTATGGTATCTATTGGCTTATTCAACGAAGAAAACATGCGGCTCAAGGTGAAGAGTTAGCTGAAGCGATTGAAAAAGATAATCAAGCTGAGTACGGAAAAAATAAAGATAAAGAAGAGCTTCAGCTTGTTAATCAACAAATGAAAGAATCAATTCAACTGATTCGTAAATCTAAGTTGGGTGATAAAAAAGGGAATGCTGCACTCTATGAGCTTCCTTGGTATATGGTTATTGGTAACCCCGCTGCAGGTAAAAGTTCAGCTATCTATAATTCTGGTTTAAAGTTTCCTTTTGAAGAAACGCATCAAAAAATGGTATCGGCTGGGTTAAGCGGTACTCGAAATTGTGACTGGTTTTTCTCTACAGAAGGTATTTTACTCGATACGGCTGGTCGTTATTCTGTTTATAGCGAAGATCATTCTGAGTGGCTAGGTTTCTTAAATATTTTAAAAAAGAACCGTTCTAAAGCTCCTGTCAATGGTTTGATTTTAATTGTCAGTATTGCTGAGCTGATTAGTCAAAGTCCTGAAAATTCGTTAAAGCTTGCTAAAAATTTACGTGCTCGTATTCAAGATTTAACTGAGCGTTTAGAAGTGGTTGTGCCTGTCTATTTAGTCTTTTCAAAAATGGATTTGATTGCAGGTTTTACAGAGTTTTTTGAATTTTATGAAGCTCAGGAATATAACCAAGCTTGGGGTGCGACTCTTCCTTATGAACAGAGTTCCTCCCACAATGCCGTTGATCTATTCGAAAAACATTACAATATTCTTTACGATGGTTTAAAAGGGGTAAGTTCGACTCATTTAAGTCGCCGCCATTCGCAGAATATCTCTCCAAGTGTAATGACTTTCCCATTAGAATTTAAAACATTAAAACCAGCTTTAAAGAGCTTTATTGCGACACTTTTTGAAGATAATCCATATCAATTTCAACCAGTTTTCCGTGGGTTCTACTTCACTAGTGCTTTGCAAGAAGGTGTCATTGAAAGTCCAATGACCGAGCAAATTGCCCAAGAATTCCAGCTTACTCAAATTGCTCAAAGTGATTTAAAAGATCATTCAAAAATTACCCCTAACCACGGTTATTTCTTAAATGGTCTATTTTCAGATGTTATTTTAAAAGATAAAGATCTTGTTAAACAGCATGTAAATGCTGGCAGAAAACGTCAACGTTACATTGCATTTATTGGTGCTTTAGCCGGTGTTTCAATTATTCTTGGTGTTTGGGTTTGGTCATATCGCAATAATCAGCAATTGATTGCTGAAGTTCAAGCAGATTTAAATAAGGTTGTTCAATTAGAAAAATCTTCAGGCCAGCAATTATCAACTCAATTAGAAGCTTTACTTATTCTTCAAAGACGTCTACAGCAGTTAGATGAGTTTGATGAAAATAGACCACTTAAGTTTAGTTTTGGTTTATATCAGGGCAATGAGCTTCGTGAAAAACTAAAAGCGGAATATTTAAAAGGCGTTAAGCAAATTGTTTTAACACCGACACAGCAAAATATTGCTCAATATTTGCAACGTGTAAAAAATAATGAAGCAACATTAAAAGCTAATCATACGAATGTTGAGATTAAACAAACTGCTCAGTCTCAACAATATTTGGAACCTTCAGATACAAATCCTCAAGATGCTTACAATGCTTTAAAAGCATATTTAATGATGAGTAATCCACAATACATGGATGCAAGTCATTTAAGCGATCAGGTTACGCGTTTCTGGCGTTCTTGGCTTGATGCCAATAAAGGCCAAATGCCACGTGCAGATATGATTCAGGAAGCTGAACAGATCTTGTCATATGCAATGACTTTGGCAAATGATAAAGAGTTCCCAATTTTAGATGCGGATTCGCAAATTGTTGATCAAACACGTCAAGTATTGCTCTCTGTTGTCAGAGGAATGCCTGCGCGTGATCGTGTTTATAATGAAATAAAAATGCGTGCTGCGGTACGTTTTCCTGCACTTACTGTAAGTCAAATTGTGGGTGAGGCAAATAAAAATGTTGTATTGGGTAGTTATGCATTGCCTGGTGTATTTACCCAAAAAGCATGGAATGACTATGTAGAAAAGGCGATTGAGGAAGCGGCAGATAAGCCAACAGATAGTAAAGACTGGGTGTTAAATAGCCGTCAATCTGATGATTTAACTTTCTCAGGCAGCCCTGAACAAATTAGAAAGCAACTGACAGCACTCTATAAGCAAGAATATATTGCAGAATGGAGAAAATTCTTAAGTGGTATTCATTATGCTAAAGCGGGCCAATTTGCTCAGCAAGTAAAAAATATTGATGTTTTAGGTGAACCGCAGAACTCTCCAATTAGAACCTTAATTGAAAGAGTGGCGATCGAAACAAACTGGGATAATCCAGTTGTACAAGCAGAGCTCGCAGCTCCACAAAAAGGATTTGTTGCGTGGTTTAAACGTAAAGTTTTAAATCATGATGATAAGGTTGCCAATCAAGTGGCGACTAATGCTCAGGGTGCTATTTCTCAAGAATATCAAATGTTCTATCAGTTGGTTCGCAAACGCGATGATCAACAAGGTAAATCATTGCTTGATGAATATATGACAAATTTAGCTCTAGTTCGTAGCAAGTTTAATGAGCTTAAGAATGCAGGGGAAGTTGGGCCTAATGCAATGACATTAGTCAAGCAAACCTTAAATGAGCAAACTTCTGTATTTAACCAGACGCAAAAAATTGTAGATGAAAAAATGGCGGTTGGTTTCAATGAAATCGATCAGCGATTATTACAAAAATTGGTAGTTAGTCCACTTACACAGGCTTTCGAGAGTTTAATTACACCTACGCAAGATGAAATTAATAAATTGTGGGTAATGCAAGCTTATCAGCCATTTACAGCAAATCTTGCTAAGAAATATCCATTTAACTCATCAGCTTCTTTGCAAGCGACAAGCAGTGAAATTGGTCAAATTTTAGGTGAAAATGGTAGTATTTCACGCTTTGTAAAAGAAAGCCTTGATCCATTTGTGATCCGTCGTGGTTATACATTAACGTCTAAAACATGGAAAGATTTAGGAATTAGTTTAAATCCTCAATTCGTCATGAATTTCCAAAGATACGTTACTCCAGCGAATGGTATGGCAACAGGTGAGTTGAATGCTCAAGCTCCAGCAGCACCAGCAACCAACCAATCGAACTTCCAGTTCTACCCAATTCCAAACCCACAGTTACTTTCATATACCGTGGATATTGATGGTCAGCGTATGACTTATGAAAATGGTGTTCAACAGTGGGTTAACTTCATTTGGCCAAACCAAGGCAGTATTCCGGGTGCTCGTATTACCGCAGTAGATTTACAAGGTCAAACGCACACGATTTTTGATGAGCCAGGTGAATATGGTATTAACCGTTTAATTGATAGTGCTCAGCGTAAAGAACAAAATGGCGGATTTGAAATGCTTTGGCGTAGTAAGACCGACCCATCATTAGTTGTAAAAATGAATTTCCGTCTAATCAGCAGTAATTCAGGCAGTATCGGTTCAAGCCGTGGTTATGCTGGTATGCAACTGGTTGATAAAGTCACTGCCGATAAAGCCGCTCGAGTGGTGTCTGCTCAGCAAGCGCCAGCTCAAGCTACCGCTCCAGCAAGAACTGAAAATCCTGTTGCAGCACTCGCTCAGCCTTCTGCGGGAGTTAAACCATGATATGGAAAATAACCTCTATGCGAAAGGAGGAGCAATAATGCAAACATTAAAAACCACTCCTTTGTATTACGGCAAAAGTCCTGCACGAGGTGACTTTTTAAAAACAAAAGGTCAGAACGCCTTAATACAGTTGCTTGATCAGTGGATTACTGAAGCATTGGAATATGCGATGCAATCGGGCAGCTTTAAAGAAGCTTATAGCACCTTGCCTTCACTGGATTTCTTTATTGCAAATCCGAAAGAAAATATGTTTTTGGTTGCGAACTTACTCGCAAGTGAAGATAGTTCAGGTCGATCTTTTCCAATGGTGCTGAGCCATTTATTAGAAATTGATTTGCCGTATGATAATTTGTTATATGCACCATATAGCTATAAACATGTGCTTGTTGATTTATTTCAAAACAATCGTGCTTTAAAAGGCATTAAAGATTCTGATTTGTTACTTGGAAAATTAGGTCACTTACAAAATCAAATTCAGGTTTTAACTGAACGAGAATGTGTAGGCTTTTATGAAAATCATACGATGCACTCATTTGCTCAGTTAATGAAGTTAAGTATTTATGAATTAGCGCAAAGTATGATTGGGCTGGGATTATTGCTACAGCCAATTTTACAAAATGGAACCAGCCGCTTAAATAAAGTTTTAATTTTGCCTATTAATAATCCTGCTTACAGTTATGAAATAGCAGCTTTTTGGGTCAGTATTATTTGCCGTTTTTTAAAGGAGCATAATACTGAGGTACTCATCGGCTTGTTACATCGAGAGCAACCCGTATTATTCTTCGGTTTTCAAGGTGCTGATATTTTAGCCCTTAGCGATATTTTTACTCAGAATATGGATAGTAAACATTGGGTTTCTTTAATAGAAGCTCAGTGGATTGATACTTATTTGGAGCAGAATGCTGGTTTAGCTACGCTAGAACAATCATTGTGCCAACGCCAATTAAGTTTAAATCAAGGCTTAAAACTATTTAGACAGACTTTTTTGGGTGAATAATAATGAATCAACAATATCAAACTAAACTTTCACAGTTCATAAAAGGCTGTCTTATCTATGCCGTAGCTAATTATGCTTTGGCTCAGCCTATTGTTGTAGAAGGTGTAGTTCCTAACGAAGCGAGTAAACAGGCTATCTTATTAAAAATGCAGTCTGTTTATGGTGCAGATCAGGTTGTAGATAAAATACAAGTTAGACCGGTAGCTGCTCCAAATGGATGGAGTGATTCTGTTACACGAGTCATTACGCCTGATCTTAAAAAAGTCTCGCAAGGTAAGTTAAGCGTAAACGGTACTCGATTTGAGTTGAGTGGAAAAATGCTGAATCCAGCAGATATTCAGCCGACCATTCAGTCTTTTCAAGGGTTAGTTCAGCCACCATATCAACTGTATTCACAGTTATCAGTCAATCAGGCTGAACAGAAAATTATTGATGATGCACTTAAAAATCGAATTATTGAGTTTGAATCTGGCAGTGCAGTGTTAACTGATGCCGGTCAAAAAATTCTAGATGAGATGGCTGTTGCCTTAAATAAAGTAGGTGGTAAAAAAGTCAAAATCGTAGGACATACAGATAGTTCCGGCGATGCGACTAAAAACTTAAAACTTAGCCAAGATCGAGCATTGGCAGTAAAAAACTATTTGATTAGTAAGAGTATTCCGGCAGACCATTTATCTGCGGAAGGTTTAGGTTCCTCTAAACCAGTCGCAGATAATACTTCTCCGGAAGGAAGAAAGAAAAACCGTCGAATTGAGTTTACAGTTCTATAAATATAAGGAGAAGAACATGGCTAGCCCTTACATTACGATTGGATGCCCAACCACAGGTGGAGGGCAAGTTATTTCTGGTAATAGTACGTTTTTAATTGATGGAATTGCAATTGCGTGTGTTGGAGACAAGGCAACTTGTCCGTTACACAAAACGGTTTCTACGATTGTATCGGGTGATCCGAATATGCTTGTTATGGGAAAATCTGGAGCGCGCGTAAATGATTCATTATCATGCGGTTGCAAATTATTACCAAAACAGAGTTTAGTTAATCAAGGATAAGGGTAGAGATATTTTTATATAGATATAAATATCTACTAGAACATATTAACGCTTGAAATGATGAGTAGTTTGTCTGATAAAGCTGAATTTTGTTAATATACAGACATTATGATTTTAAGCATTATATTATTTAAAAATATTGAGAGTAATGATGAGTAATTTAAAAATTTTAATTACAAAACTTTCTACAGTTGCGCGTACTGCTTTAGAAAAATCGGCTAATGCTTGTGTTATTCAACAAAATTACGAAATTGAAATTGAACATTTATTTTTAGAGTTACTTAATCAATCTCTAGAGAATGATTTAAAAATTTTATTAAAGAAATATAAAATTTCACCTGAAGCTTTAGCTGATGATTTAAAAGAAACAATATCTCAATTACCGAAAGGTAATAATCGAACTCCTATTTTTGCTAAATCAATCGTTCGTTTGTTCGAACAAGCTTGGTTATTGGCTTCGGCTGAGCAACATCCAGTTATTCGTAGTGGTCATTTATTAGTTGCGTTATTAACTGCATCTGATTTATATCAAATTGCGACTCGTGCTTCGAGTTTATTTGATCTCTTACCAATTGATTCAATGAAACATAAGTTTCTTGAAATTTGTGAAAAGAGTGTTGAACAACAAGATGAAACAAAAACACCTTCTGGTGAAGCTGAAGCAACAGAAACGACTGTAGCGAATACCAAAACTGCTAAAACACCAGCACTTGATCAATATACGATTAATCTCACTGAAAAAGCGAAACAAGGCGGTATAGATCCAGTTATTGGGCGTGAATATGAAATTCGCTTAATGCTCGATATTTTAATGCGTAGACGCCAAAATAACCCGATCTTAACTGGAGAGCCAGGGGTTGGCAAAACAGCGGTGGTCGAAGGTTTAGCCTTAAAAATTGCTCAAGGTTTAGTGCCTACCGCCCTAAAAAATGTCCATTTACATGTGCTGGATATGGGGCTGTTGCAGGCTGGCGCAAGTGTTAAAGGTGAGTTTGAAAATCGTTTAAAACAGGTTATTCAAGAAGTTCAAGCTTCTGCTTATCCTATTATTTTGTTTATTGATGAAGCGCATACCTTAATTGGCGCTGGTGGACAGGCTGGGCAAAATGATGCTGCAAATCTTTTAAAACCGGCACTTGCACGTGGTGAGTTGCGCACGATTGCTGCGACAACTTGGGCAGAATATAAACAATACTTTGAAAAAGATGCTGCATTGAGCCGACGTTTTCAGGTGGTAAAAGTAGAAGAACCAACCGAAGAAGTTGCGGTCGATATGTTGCGGGCAATGATTCCTGTGATGCAGCAGCATTTTAAATTACAAATTGATGATGAAGCGATCGTGACTGCGGTTCACTCTTCACATCGATATATTAGTGGTCGTCAACTTCCGGATAAAGCAGTGAGTGTGCTTGATACGGCAGCAGCACGAGTTGCGTTGACCCAAAATGCCCAACCTGTAAAGCTTGATCAGTTAAAGGCTCAAGAGCATAACTTAAAGCTTGAACAGCAAATTTTAGAAAATGAGCATCGTCAGATTCCAATTCATCATGAAAGATTGGAAACTTTAAAAGCTAATTTAGAATCTTTGCAAAAAGAGATTCATGAAACCGAAGAGCAGTGGCAAAAAGAATTAGAACTTGTTCATAAAATTCAGGAATTAGAAGCACAGAATCATACGAATGAATCTGATGCTTATGACCAGATCAATCTATTGCGTAAGGGGCTTGCTGATATTCAAGGTCAGCAACCATTGGTATTTGAAAGAGTAAATTCTCAAATCATTAATGAAATTATTTCTGATTGGACCGGTATTCCTGTTGGAAAAATGGTTAATGATGAAATTAAACAAATATTAACGCTTGAAGATAAATTGGGCGAACGTGTAATGGGTCAAGATTATGCACTCACACAATTAGTTCAAGGGATTAAAACTTCAAAAGCAAAACTTGAAGATCCTAATAAGCCACAAGGTGTATTTCTTTTAGTTGGGCCAAGTGGTGTAGGTAAAACTGAAACTGCATTAACTTTGGCAAATGAATTATATGGTGGTGAGCAGCATTTAATCACGATTAATATGTCTGAATATCAGGAAGCCCATACCGTTTCTTCACTTAAAGGTGCACCTCCTGGATATGTAGGATATGGTCAAGGCGGTGTTTTAACAGAAGCTGTTCGCCGTAATCCTTATAGTGTTGTGTTGCTTGATGAAATTGAAAAAGCACATAGTGATGTTCAGGAACTGTTCTATCAAGTATTTGATAAAGGTACTTTAGAAGATGGCGAAGGACGAGTAATTGACTTTAAAAACGCTACTATTTTGTTGACTTCAAATGCTGGCTCAAGCGCGATTATGCAAGCTTGCTTAAATACGCCTGTAGAGGAATGGCCTACAGCTGAAGAGTTGATTGACCATTTAAAACCAAGTTTATACAAGCAATTCAAGCCTGCATTTTTGGGCCGAATGAGAGTGGTGCCGTATTTCCCATTGCATGATGATTTACTCGTACGAATTATTAAACACAAGCTAGGCAAGATCACAGCAAGAATTGAGAAACAATACGGTACACAAGTCCAATATTCTGATGATTTGGTAGAGCTGCTCTTAAGCCGCTGCACAGAAGTCGATAGTGGTGCTCGTAATGTTGATAATATTTTAAATTCTACGGTGTTACCTGCATTAGCTACAGAAATTTTGGTGGCTTTAGCAGAGCAAAAATTGCCAAAAATTATCATGATTGATGCTAAGGATGACGAAATTCAATATTTACTAGATCCTGTTGCAAAAGCTGCTAAAAAAAGGACCAGTAAAAAGTTGAAGTCAGAAGTTTAAAATTGAATAGAGCTAAAATTAGATGAATATTGATATTTCTGAACTCCTTGAACCCATTAGCGATAGCTTACCTTGTGGTGATGACTTTTCATTTTCTAATGAATTTCATGAAATAAAAAAAGCGAAAACACAAGATGATTTATTGCTAGATCAAGGTGATTGGGTTGCTGAACGCAAACAGGCCGACTGGGACTTTGTATCAAATAAAACGAGTGTTTTGCTAAAAGAGAATACAAAAGATATTCGTCTATTAACTTGGCTCTTGGAAGCTTGGAGTCATCTTTATGGTTTTGATGGTATGGCTAAAGGTTTAACCTTAAGTCATACCATGTTGAATCAATATTGGCAGGAAATTCACCCTGTCATTGAAGATGATGACTTAGATCAGCGCATTGGGTTATTACAGGGTTTAATTAATCAACTTCCGATGTTGTTAAAGAAAGTTTCTTTAACCAATACAGCTCCTTATTATAATTTGCTTGATTACGATAATTTTCTATATCACGAAAATGTTCGCCGTAAACAAACTGAAGATTACGATAGTCAGTCGGGACCATCGGAGTTAGAACAATTCGATCAAGCTATTTTTAATACGTCTAAAACTTTTCAATATTCTAATTATCAAGATTTTAGTTCAGTGTTAACTGAATGGGATGTTTTAAAGCAAACTCTTGACCATTTAATGGGTCTAGATTCGCCGAGTTTTGGTGCAATTGATTCAGCATTTGAAACCATTCACAGCACATTACGCAAGATTTATAAAGCAGAAGCTTTTGGTACTGGGCTTGCGCCAATCCAAGAACAGGCTGCTGTTATTACAAGCTCATCTATGGAAAATCAAGTGCCTGTACAAGTTGTTTCAGATCAGCCTGCTTTTCAGCCTCAAGCACAAACACACTTGGCGAATCGTGAGCAAGCAATGAAAGTGTTGCAAGAAATCGCGGATTACTTTCAAGCAAACGAGCCTCATAGCCCTGTGAGTTATATGCTTCAAAAAACCATTAAATGGAGTCAAATGCCGTTACATGAATGGTTAGCCCAAGTCATTAAAGATGAGCATCCATTACAAATGGTTCAGGAAATGTTAGGTGTACAGCCTAAAAATGAATACGAATAAAGATTGGTAAAGACATATGTTTAAAGCTGAAAAAGTCCTGTGGGGCGAAGGTTTATTTTTAAGACCTCAACATTTCCAAATTCAAGATACCTATCATGAACAACGGTTGAATCATACGGTTCGGGCAGTTGTGCCTTTTTCGTATGGTATTCAGAAATTAAATTTCGATGAGGCTCAATTGAGCACACATATTCTTGCTCTAGAGTCTGTAGAGATGATCTGGCAAGACGGTGAAATTTATCAGGCACCGGCATATGATCTATTGCCTGAGCCAATTTTATTAGATGATCTTAATTTACGTGGTGAGATGCTAATCTATTTAGCATTGCCGATTTTACAAGCAAATAAGCAAAATCTAATTGATCAAAACCAAGCGCAAAAGGGCAGATATCAATCTCACCTTGTTGAAACACATGATCTATTCACTAATGCAACCGAAGCAGATATTAGTTTGTTACGCCGTCGTGCTGTTTTTAAACTATTAGATGTACATAGTAATCCTGACCATAATTTAGATGGTTTCTTATATCTGCCTATTGGAAAAATTAAGCGTCAAAGCTCAGGTGCTTTTGAAATTGATCGAAAATTTATTCCACCAATTTTGCATGTGGATGCCTCTGAAACACTCATTTCAAATTTAAAAAGAACACTGAATGTTATTAAGGCAAAAATTAAGACGATTCAAACCAATAACAGGGAAAATGAACAGAAGTTAATTGAATTTCGTTCAGGTGATATTGTTTCATTTTGGTTAGTGAATGCATTAAATACAGCTTATGCTGGTCTAAATCATTTTGTGCAATATCCACAAATCCATCCAGAGCGTTTGTTCTTTGAATTATTGCGTTTAGCAGGTTCATTATTAACTTTCTCGACGGCCTATGATGTTGATCAATTACCTGCCTATAAACATCATAATTTACAAGAAAGTTTTTCGCAGTTAGATACGATTTTGCGTGATTTACTCGATACGATTATTTCGAGTCGATACATCAGTATTGCACTTAAAGAAATCCGACCTTCATATTGGGTGGGAAGTCTTGAGACCGATAAGATTACTCGAGACACTCGACTTTATATTGCAGTATCAAGTAGTGCAATGCAGACACATGAGTTGATTCAGATCGTACCTTTACGATTCAAAATCGGTAGTACTTTAGATGTAGAGCAACGTGTGGTTGCTGCATTGCCTGCAATTCCATTGCATCACTTAATTCAAGTTCCAACTGCTATCCCTGTACGCTCTGGTGTGAGCTATTTTGAAATTGAACCGCATCACGAGCTATACCAACGCATGTTAGATTCAGAGACGATTTGTATTTATGTTCCGGCTGGTTTCCAAGATATCAGTATTGAACTGATTGCGGTCATGAACGCTTAACGATAAAGGAGAGAAAAATGTCACAATCCACAGGTGCTCCTTCTTTATTTGATGATGGGCAAATTGGAACAGGCGGGGGCAATAATAGCCAGTCTCAAGCAAAACTGCAGGCAATCAATCTTATTGATTTATTGCATGATGGGTTTTATTTGGTTTTTTTGATTCGAAATCAGTATGTACCAGCAGATGCGCAGCGGTTTCGTGAAAAAATCTTAAATTTACTTAATCAATTTGAGCAACAAGCCAAAAAGTTGCAATTTTCAGCTGATGATATTCATGATGCTAAATATGCATTTTGTGCTTTGATTGATGAAACGATCGTAACGCAACAAGACGCGAGTTATTTTAATTTGCAAAATGCTTGGTTAATTAGCCCGTTACAATTGAGCTTATTTGGCTCTCAGTTAGCGGGTTATCGTTTCTTTGAAATATTGGAACAATTACGTAGCCGTGGAAAAGAACGTCTAGCTGCTTTAGAAGTATTTCATTACTGCCTTTTATTAGGTTTTCAGGGTAAGTACCGAATCGAATCTACGGAAAGTCTCAACCACTTAGTATCACGAGTGGGTGACGAAATTGATTATTTGAAAGGGAAAAAGCTCGCATTTTCGCCGTTCTCGGCAATTCCAGATCAGATCCGAAATATTATTCATCGCGAAGTACCATTCTTCTGGATTTTGATCTTTTTATTGATTTTTGCATTACTTACCTTTGCAGGACTAAGATTTATGCTGAACAATCAAAATGATAAAGCATTATCTAATTATCAAAATGTGATTTCTGCTCCTCAAGAGCAAGCACATATTACAATTTATTTACCTTGATGATGGTACGAAATGGCTCAGGAAAAACCAACTTCTATTCGAGTTTTACAGTCGAATAAAAAAAAGCCGAAATCACCAATACTTTATATTGTCATTGGTGTTATTGCCGGGGTGTTTGTAAGCATCTCGCTATTCCTGTTCTTGTCTCAACCGCATTCGTCAGAATCAGCAGCAATTGAGAGTAAATCAACAGAAGAACAGACTTTAAATCAAGAAACGGTTCATTCTTCTGATGAACAAAATCAGGTTGCTGTAAGTCAAGACAATGAAACAGATTCAATGAGCCGTGATGGCTTTGAACAACCTAAAGATAATGAATTAAGTAGTATCTTTAAACCTGTTCCGCATAAGTCCGCTACTACTAATGAACAGCGAGTTTCTCCATTTGACGAACAGCTCACGGGTGAAAAGAAAGTTCAGGTTGTGCCTCAACTACAGACGGGTGCAGCTAAAACGGCTCAACCGAAGGTACAGCCAGCTCAACAAAAGCCAGTGAGTAAACCGCAACAGCAACAAGTAGCGCAGACTAAACCTGTTGTTGAGAATAAAGCTCCAGCCGAACCAGAAGCTGAGGTTGAACCACCTAAGGCATCGGTAGATATTAAAATTACACGAAGTCCTTTTGCTGTGAATTAATGAACTGATGATGATTTTTCTCATTTTCTTTTGCTTTACATGCTTGGCAATTGGTTTAGCGTTTTTAATGTCCTATGAGCTAAGGAGTAGAAGCAAAGATTTTGTTTTGTCATTACTGCCACAAGGCCGTAAGCAGCTTAATCAAGTTAGACAATTTGCTCAAACAATGAATCAGGCAGCTGCGCCTGAAAAGCTACAATCCCATTGGCATTTACAGCAGTGGTGGATTGTCATTGCAGGCTTTTTCTTGTTTGCCAGTATTTTAGTGTTTGCTTTTACTCGACCTATTAGTTCAACTCGAATTGAGGCTGAATATCTGAAAAAAACAGATCCTCAAATTTATGCACTTTTGAATGGTGAAATCCTATCGCCACCGCCAGAAGTGGATGAAAGCCTAATTGAGGCTGCGATTGTAGAGGCTACCCAATTAGAGCAACAATATTCCTCTCAAAATAGTGGCGCTATTAATTCTTCACCTATTGATAATGCGAGTTTCGATGGGCGAGCTATTTTAGATACCAGTCTAGTAGATCGTAAATGGAGCAAAATGAACCCACGTTATAAGCAGCGTTTACTCATGGTCTTTAAAATCATGAAAGAACAGTATGGTTATGAGTTGGTTTTATTAGAAGGTTATCGTAGTCCTACTCGTCAGAATATGCTGGCAGGTAATCCGAATACGACCAGAGCAAAAGGGTATCAGAGTTATCATCAATTTGGTTTGGCGGCAGATGTAGCCTTTAAACGAAATGGAAAAGTGGTTATTTCTGAAAGAGACCCGTGAGCTATGCAAGGTTATCGTTTATATGGACAAGTTGCTGAATCGGTTGGTCTCACGTGGGGTGGACGTTGGAAATCTATCCAAGATTATGGGCATACTGAATTCCGTATGCCGGGATTAAGAAAAACTCAAGAAATGGCAGAAAAACTCATTGCCGAAAGTTTGAATGATATAAATTAAAAAGAGAAAAATATGTTTACGGAACCTAAAATACAGGACATTAAAATCGATTCAGTGATTAGTCCGAAACAAATCGCAAAATTATATTTTAAGCCTAAAGCGTTTTTCTTAATGTTCGCGAAATTAGATATGCAGTATATCCATTTCGCGACTTATCTCGTTGCTGTCTTTTTTGTTATGGATCGAATTGATACAAAGCTCATTAAGGCTTTGGCCTCAGATCATCCAAATTATGCTTCATATTCTTTTATTTTAGATCATTGGCTTAACTATTGGATTTGTGTTGCAGCAATTGGTGTGGTTGCTTCATTTATTACATGGTTCTTCTATGGTTGGTGGTATGAAATCCGTTTGAAATGGTGTGGTGTACAGAACCCAGATATCGCTTTGGTTCGTCAGGCCAATATTATGCAATGGTTTGTTGCCGCCTTTCCTGTAATTGTTATTACTGTTATTCAAACATTTATTTATGATAGTTATTTAGATACATTTTTTAGTGAAGAGATTTGGTCTGGTTTAATCATTTTATTTTTTAGCATTTATTCCTGTTGGGTGAGTTATGTTGCTGCAAAAATAGTATTTTCAGCAAATAAGCGTGCAATTTTATGGTTTTTGGCTTTACCTTTGGTATTTTATACTTTTGCTCTTATTGCAATGTTTAGTGTATTTGCAGGAAACTGATTTCGCTCAAGCTAATTTTTTAGCTATGAATATGAGTGAGAGAACCCGCTTTACATTTCATTTGAGTCTATCTCATATTCGAATGAGTAGTAGACCATATCAATATGATTAGCCAATTGAGCTTTTTATGATTTCATCTTTAAAACGTTTGGCTCTATTTAATCAAGGCTTAGGAAAGATTAGCCCATTTGCAAAAGGTGTGGATGGAACTTTACAGGCTATTGAGCATTTGGGTTATGTGCAGATTGATACCATATCGGTCGTTGAGCGCGCTCATCACCATATATTGTGGAGTCGAGTGCCTGATTATGATTTAAGTCATTTAAATAATTTGGTTCGAGAGCGTCAGATTTTTGAATATTGGTATCATGCGGCGTCTTATCTTCCTATGAAAGACTACCGTTATGCACTGCCTGCCATGATGTCGGTCAGAAAAGGGGAAAGCCGTTATTTCAATAGAGGTGATCAACATCTCATGAATGAAATTCTAGCCCGTGTTCGTGCGGAGGGTAGAATTCGACTACGAGATATTGATAAGAATAATAAAAAGAATTTGGGTGGTTGGTGGAATACAGGCCCAGGCCGCCGTGCTTTTGAGCAATTATATATGCAGGGGGACCTGATGATCTGTGAGCGTAACGGTATGGAAAAAGTCTATGATTTGACCGAACGCTGCTTACCTGAAAATATTGATTTAAGTCTGCCTACGCTTCATGAATATGCGCAGTATTTATTTAATACAACGCTTCGAGCACATGGCGCATTTACATGGAAGCAATTGGTTCATTTAAAGGGAAAAGATTTAAAAGAAACTATGCGTGTTGTGCTGAAGGAACAAATTGACGCAGGTGTAGTGTCAGCAATTCAGCTTACTGATGGGCAAACTCTATATGTTGATGTAGCTGCAATAGAACAAAAAGTGAATACTGATTTTGGATTAAAAATACTTTCGCCTTTTGATAACTCGCTGATTCATCGTGACCGCTTAACATCTTTATTTGAATTTGATTATCGGATCGAATGCTATGTGCCAGCGGCCAAACGGGTATTTGGTTATTTTTGCTTACCTATTCTTTATCAAGATGAGCTAGTGGGCCGCATAGATTGCAAAGCACATCGGACAGTAAAAGAGTTAGAAGTCATTAGTCTACATCTAGAAAAAACAATCAAAGATAAAGAGCTTTTCTTTTTTGAATTAGAGCAAGAGATCAAGCGCTTTGCAGAATTTAATCAATGCACCATCATTAATGACAAAGTCATAAAGCTCATTCGCTAAGGTGTAAGCAGGGAACTATGTTGGTCTTAAATAAAATTTATTTAAGATAAAACACCAAAAGAATTAAAGCTTTTGGTGTTTGTAATTGGTTTAGATTAAAGGCATACGATATTCAATTATTCCTGGTTTTTGTGCAATCCAGTCGTAGAGTTTTTGAGCCGTGTGATTGGTTTCTTGAGTGTGCCAATATAAACGGTCACAGTTATGCTCGATTGCTTGCTTCTGTACATATTCAATGAGTTGCTTACCAATGTATTGACCACGAACTTCAGATGAAACAAACAGGTCTTCTAGATAACAATAATTATTCTCTGCCCACGTTGAACGATGAATAACATAATGCACAATTCCTAAAACTTGCTCGCCTTGTTTGGCAACAGCACAATAAACGGGTTCATTTTCATCGAAAAAGCGTTCCCAAGTCACTTTGGTGACATGAAGGGGTAAATTTACCTGATAGAAATTTTGATAAGCAAGCCAATATTTTTCCCATTGTGAATAGTCCTGCTGCTGAACAGGGACAATCTGAATATCTTGATTTTGCATAATAATTACACTCTGTTTTAAAGTTCTGGAAAATCGAAAACAAGAGTGTAGTTTTGATAGTGGTATTTTTATAAGATACACTTTTGATATTTTCTACAGTACCAGTTTGTTATGGCAACTTCGATTTCTGCATCTTTTCCACATTTAATTTTGCCAAAGGGCCAGATTAAATATGGACTATATTCTGCTTTGCGTGATGCTATTTTAGATGGAAGACTTAGTGCTGGAACAAAATTACCCTCAAGTCGTGCCCTAGCAGAGATGATGTCGATTTCACGGAATTCTGTATTGGCTGCGCTTGAGCGGTTACTCGATGAAGGATACTTATTTACCAAACCAAGTTCTGGTACTTATGTTGCTGAGGTTGTGCCAGATCAGTTAATACATATCCAAGAAAATTCAAAAAAAACTATGCTAACCAATCATCCTTCCTTGAATATTAATCCGAATTTTGAAGGTTTATTAACTTCATGGCGAGAACAGTCATGGTCGACTCCAAAGAAAAAAATGTTCCATGTAGGAGTTGGGTGTATTGATTTATTTCCTCATCAGCTTTGGGGCAAGTTATTAAATCAAGCTTGGCGGCAGTCATATTATCAACTGGGCCAATTTCATGACTCGCGGGGCTATTTACCATTGCGTCAGGCAATCTGTGAGTATGTCCGTTCCACCCGAGGACTGAATTGCAATGAACAGCAAATCATTATTGTAAATGGGACGCAGCAGGCAATTCATTTAGCTGGCTACGCTTTACTTCAAGCAAATGATGAGGTGTGCCTAGATGAACCAGGCTACGACGCAGCTTTTAATATTTTTCGAAGTTTTGGTGCTCAGGTAAATTTGATCGAGAGTGATGAGGAGGGAATGCGAATCTCTGACATTACAGATCATTATTCAAAAAGCAAACTTGTTTATACCGCACCCTCACATCAGTTTCCTGTAGGTGGAACTTTAAGTTTAGCTCGCCGTTTTGCGTTACTCGATTGGGCATCTCAACAAGGGAAATGGATTTTTGAAGATGATTATAATAGTGAGTTTCGCTATGGCACACACCCCATTCAAGCTCTACAAGGTTTAGATCAGCAGCAAAGAGTTATTTACTCTGGTACTTTTACCAAAATGATGTTCCCTGAGTTTCGGTTAGGATTCATGGTTGTGCCTGAAACATTGATTGAAACCTTTAGTGCGGCCAAATATTATACGGATGTTCGAAGTTCTTATTTAGAGCAGGTGGCTTTGTCTCTATTTATACAAAAAGGCCACTATGCTCGGCACGTGCGTAAAGTTAGAAAAGCATGCCATGAGCGTCAACAAGCATTGATTAAAGCTATTGATGAGCATCTTTCAGATGTGCTCGACGTTCAACCAACCGATTCAGGTATCCATGCCGTGTGCTGGTTAAAAGGCACGTGGACAGAGCAAGAATTTATTGATCAGTGCTCAGCTCTAAACTTAGCTGTTCAGCCGTTATCAAGATATTGTCAGATGCCAAACAAGAAGGCGGCTGTACTTATTGGCTATGCAGCCCACACACCTAATGAAATTATTGAAAACATTCAAAAAATTGCACAATATTTAAAAGCTAAATAATAGCCTAAGTTATGCTATTTACACAAATTTAATCATTATTCAAATACTTAAATGCAAATTTTTATGATGATAAATTGGTTATATGAAAATAGGAATGCTATTAAAATTTTTAAAAATTAATTTTAATTAATATTATTTTAAGCTAGCACAATTAATCTAACTACATCAAAGCTTATTTAGTACACCTTTTAGCCACATTCTCCAGATGTGGCTCTTTTTTTATAAAAAATAAATATAGCTAAGAACAAATTAATTAATTTTTTAAGAGAAGTAAAAATTAATCTTCTTCCATGGCATTACTGTAAAACTTAACACCTAGTTTAATACGATCACGCCCATTACCCATACGCCAGCGGTTAGTATCTCGTAAAGAATATACACAGCCACAATATTCTTGCTGATAAAATTCTTCTCGTTTACTGATTTCAATCATACGGCTTGAGCCACCATTTTTACGCCAGTTATAGTCCCAGTACTGAATTTCAGGATAGTGAGCAGCAGCGCGAATTCCGCAGTCATTGATTTGCGCCATATTTTTCCAACGAGAAATTCCTAGCGAACTACTGATGAGACTAAAGCCGTGTTCATGTGCGTAAAGGGCAGTTCGTTCAAATCTCATATCAAAACACATGGTACAACGAATGCCGCGTTCAGGTTCATCTTCCATCCCTTTTGCTCGGGCAAACCAGTTGTCAGTGTCATAGTCTGCATCGATAAATGGAATATTATGCTTTTCTGCAAAACGAATATTTTCTTCTTTGCGGATTAAATATTCTTTTACTGGATGAATATTAGGATTATAAAAAAATATTGAAAATTTAATTTCTGAGTCGATTAATGCTTCCATAACTTCTCCTGAACAAGGAGCGCAACAAGAGTGAAGTAATAATTGATCGTGTCCAGAAGGGAGTTCTAATTTTAAACGTTGAGTTGACATAATAAAAAAATTAAATTGTAATGCTATTAATTATATATTTATTTTTTATATAATGTGAAATGAATTATTTTCAATTTTACTGTGAAATTAATTTAATATTTTAAAAAAATCTATTGTTATATTTAAGGTTAAGTTAAATTTTGATAGTTAAATAAAAGTGGTTTTTATATTAAGGTAAGATTTGTGGTTATATTTAAAATTATTGCTAAATATACTATATAATTAAGTAAATTATGGATGGGTTTTATATATTAAAAAATAATAAGCCTTAAATATTTTTTATAAGTGGTTGATGTATCTGAATATAATTTGAAATTTTTATTGTGATATGTATCACAAATAAACCTTATTTTTTCATTTAAAATATTTCTTTAGATTTGTATCTTTAATAAATCTATACTATAAAATTCAGTGTGTTTTTTTAATTTAAGCGTGTGATAATTTGAGATATGGAAGATTGGCAATGTAAGTATTGTAATGGTTACATTATGGTTAATCATTCAAAGATCGGTGTAGGAGAAAAAGTTTACTTTTTGGTATATAAATTTGACGCAAAGAATGAAAGGAAAAAATTATATAAAAAGGGAGTTGTGGTTGCCCGTTACGATAATATATTACACATTGAGTCACGTAAAAAAACTTATAAGATCGAGCAGATAAAAGTCTATCCATTAGGTGCACCCATGCCTTTCGTTTACAACATGTTTTGGATTTGTGGATGTCCGTTTACTCTACAAAACTAATTTCTTAAATTTAAATGACAGCAATTTATTTTATAGATTAAATTAATTATCAGATCCATTTTGTCATCAGCTTTTACAGATAAGACCTATACCTTGGGGAGAGTAGTTCATAGCGTATAAGAAAATCTCTGTTATTTATTTGACAAAATAAAAGCGCTCTCTTATAAACCTCAAGTAAAGTTGAGGTCAATCATGATGAGTGAAAATAAAAAAGCTGACTCTAGTCGAGTTTTGACTGTGGGTGAAGTTGCAAAAAGGAGTGGAGTTCCTGTTTCGACCCTACATTTTTATGAAACGAAAGGGCTTATAAAAAGTATAAGAACAAATGGTAATCAACGTCGGTATCCCTTAATTATTTTAAGATATATTGCGATTATTAAAGTCGCTCAAAGAGTGGGTATTCCTTTAAATGAAATTAAAGAGGCTTTAAGTCAGTATCCTGTGGGTAGCAAATTAACAGCCAAGCAATGGAAAGATCTATCAAGTCATTGGCGAGAAAATCTGGATGATCGAATTCAAAAATTAACTCGTTTAAGAGATGAAATGGACTGGTGCATTGGCTGCGGCTGTTTATCATTAGAGCAATGTCCATTAAGAAATCCTGAAGATATTTTAGGGCTAGAAGGATCGGGGCCACGAATTTTAGAAAGACCTGAATAGAATATTTCAAAAATAGCTTTTAATTGGGAATATCTTAATTTCCAATAAATTAAATTTATTTTGCTAGAACATTCAAGTGAGTTTTTTATTGTAAAGAAGCGACATGAAATATGAAATTTTTTGATATCTTTAGTTTTTTTAGTAAGAAGCAAAAAATTATGAAAAAAATTCTCTTTCTTGGCTTGGCACTTGTTTCATTAACGGCTTGCTCGTCTGTACAACATAAAGATCCGACTCCACCAAAAATTGGTTCACCAAATCCAGCTAGTCAATATTGTGTTGAACAAGGTGGAAAATTAGAAATTAGAAATGAAGCAAATGGTCAGGTCGGCTATTGTCATTTACCAAATGGCCAAGTCGTAGAAGAATGGAAATTATTCCGTGAAAATCAAGCCAACTGTGTAGCAGAAGAGGCTCAAAAATTAGTGGGGCAATCAGGTCTTACTGATGATCAAATTAAACAAAAGACTCAATCAGAAATTGTGCGTAAAGTTGCTCCAGGTCAACCAATGACCATGGATTATCGTACAAACCGAGTTACAGTCACCATTGATCCAGCTTCTAAAAAAATTACGAACGCAACTTGTGGCTAACTTTTAATTAAAAGCTAATAGACCGAATTTTGAAATAAAAAAGCCTGCTGAAATGCGGGCTTTTTTGTGACTTTAATTTTTAGAAGAATGAATTACGGGATAATCTTTTTGTTGAGGCAGTTGTTGTAAAGCCTTGTTAATATTGATTAGAAAAATATCAACTTTATCTTGGCTTGAATTGTTGGTGTTGTACGAAGCTCTTTCTTGATAGTTAATTCCGCATCCAATAATTTTCATATTTGCAGGATTAAAACTCCAGTCATTTTTATTTTTGATCGAGATATCTAAATCACTATCACATTCTTTCCAGAGTTTTAAAAATTGATTGGAATATGTGGCAGGAACTTCTTGGGCTCGGTAGGCGGTAAATCCCTGCATTTCCGAATTAGCAAATTGAAGCAGATGATTTGTGGGCATTCCACCCCAAAGAATAGCAGTATCTTTTGGTAGTTTTATCGAAGTTATATTTTCTTCTTTAAGTGGAGCAGTTTGTTCATTTTTCTGTTTTGACTTTTGAGATTTATAAACCAGTTTTGTTCCAACTGGAACAGTTACACCTTTGGCTTGAGTTATTTGGGTCGTATAGAAATAAGGCGAATCATCACGGTTACAACCTGTTGGGTTATAGCAGCCAATACATCCACTTAAGAATAAAACTGGAAAGCTTAAAACACTCAATCTTACAATGCGACTCATTTTTCTTCTCTTTCATTATTTCTATAAATTTAATATATCAGGCTTTAAATCAATAATAAAAAAAGCCTCTAGCGGACTAGAGGCTGAAAAACATCAGATGCGGTAACAGGTGAATTATGCATCTGAGTTAAGTAGGTTGTATCAAACCATGTAAAACACTTTACCAGCAAAAATGAATAAAAATAGAGAGGTGCGACTAATGGCTAATATTTGTGGTTTTTTATTTATACAAATTGGCATACTTATTTAAAGACTATTTCTAGAACATCTATTAGGGAGATAAAAGCTCCACAATTTATGTCTTTGATTAAACCGATTAATGTTGATGGTTCAACCGTTGTCTTTTTGCGCTGCTAGCCAATAGTTATTCGTGATTTGTACCAGACTTAATGATAGTTTTAGAGTTATCCGAAAGGACACAATAACGACGAACAAACGAATAATAATGAATTGAAGGTAGGAACCCGTGTTTATAAGTGTATTTGATCTTTTTAAAATTGGTGTAGGCCCATCTAGCTCCCATACAGTTGGACCAATGCGAGCAGCATATAGTTTTGTGGATGATTTAGTTAAGCAAAATGATCTCCAAACGACGTTTCGAGTTCAGATTAAGTTATATGGTTCGCTTGCAGCAACTGGTGTTGGTCATGCGACAGATAAAGCTATTCTTTTAGGATTAATGGGTTTTGACCCTGAACATATCGATACTCAAGTAAGTACAAGTTTGATTGAAAATGTTCTTGAAAATAAAACGATCCAGCTCGATCAGCAAAAGAGTATTTCTTTTGACTATAAGTGTGATTTGCTTTTTTTAGATGAATCTTTGCCTCATCACCCAAATGCAATGGAACTGATTGCTTATAACGAGGCGAAAGAAATTTTATATGCTGAAACGTATTACTCGATTGGTGGTGGTTTTATTGTTAGCCAAAGGCAATTAACACAAACCCAGTCTGAGACTGGTGAAATTAAGGTTCCATATCCATTTCATAGTGCGGCTGAACTTTTAAGCTTATGTAAAACTCATCATTTATCAGTTAGTGAGTTAATGCTTGAAAATGAGAAAAGCTGGTGTAGTGAAAGTGAGATTCGTGCCAAGATTATGGATATATGGAAAGTGATGCAGCAATGTATTCACAATGGATTAATTAATGAAGGAATATTACCAGGCGGATTAAATGTAAAACGTCGGGCTAAAAAAATTCACGATAAGTTATTAAATAAGAAAAACTCAAACCTGATTGTGACTACTTTTCATGCCATGGAGTGGGTCAATTTATTTGCGTTGGCGGTAAATGAAGAAAATGCTGCTGGCGGTCGAGTAGTGACAGCTCCCACAAATGGTGCAGCAGGGATAATTCCGGCAGTTTTATATTATTATGTGACTTTTTCTAAAGACTTTTCAGAAGACAAAGTGCTTCGTTTTTTTCTAAGTGCGGCGGCAGTTGGGATTTTATGTAAGCTCAATGCATCTATTTCTGGTGCAGAAGTAGGATGTCAGGGCGAAGTAGGCTCAGCTTGTGCGATGGCTTCGGCGGGCTTAGCCGAGATTTTAGGTGCATCACCTGAACAAGTAGAACATGCGGCTGAAATCGGGCTTGAACATAACTTGGGTTTAACGTGTGACCCGATTGGTGGCTTGGTTCAGGTACCTTGCATTGAGCGCAATGCAATTGCTGCTGTAAAAGCCATTAATGCAGCGCAAATGGCACTTCATGATGAGGGGGAGCATTTTGTGACGCTAGATAAAGTCATTCAGACAATGAAAGAAACTGGCAAGGATATGTCATATAAATACAAAGAAACCTCAAAAGGTGGACTCGCTGTTAACGCCATTGAGTGCTAAATAATCATATGGGGTCGAAGTGCCCCTTATTGGGTGTTCAAGGGCTGCATCGCAGTTTTGATGAAGCCTGTTTTTTCAACTTAATGTGAAAGATGAACACTTGAATATATTGGGTGGCGTGCTTGGTGGAGTCATATTTTCTTTAGCCGATATCGCTTTTGCGATGGCTTGTAATGCAGAGGATGTCCATATACTGGCTTACAGGCTGATATTCGCTATATGAGCGGTGCTAAAGATAAGGAGTTATTTGCAACGGCAACTAAAGTAGGAAGTAGTAAGAAATTCGCGCATTATGAAGTTGTGATAACAGACGGTTTGAATAATAGAGTCGCTTTGTTTACATCTACGTGTTACAGACTTGCGCCGTAAGATGTGGTTAGCTTTGAACAGAGTGTTTGAGCTTGTTTATGTCCATTTTCACTTTAAGGATTTTAATAAATGATTAGAAATTTTAATTTATCACTTTTCATTGAAGTTGGACTTTTAATTCCAACGGGTTTCGCGATTATTGTCAAAATGATGAGTCTACCCCCAATGGTAGCTTGGATTTTAATGGTTTTATTTAATACGACAGTTTTATGTATTAAATATTTTCATGGAGTTAATTCTGAAATAGTTAAAGCTATTTGCTCAGTAGGTATATCAATAATTTTATTAAATAATTTATCATCTGATCAAAATATTTTAGATACTTTTGCATTAATATTTCAAATTATATTTAGTGTTTTAACGATCAAAAATCTCATTGAGAACTACCAAATTTATAAATAGTATAAATTATTGCAAATTAGATTTTATTTTGAATGGACTCAAATTGATTTGGGATCGTTGAGGGAGTAGGAGTATTATTTTATATGCTAAAAAAGAATTTCTTTTGACGAGCACTAAGGCGTTCTATATCTAATCCAAGTGATGTTAAAAGTTTGGAAAAAATAATTATTTTTTTCGTATTTATTTCATATTGTAGTTCACTAATATTACAAGCATCGGGGAAAGCTGCACTATATCCATTCGAGATGTATTTTATATCTTGAATTACATCGGAAAAATCTTTTTTATTTTTGAGATTTTTGTTTAGAGAATCATAGACTTCTAATTTACGATGAATTGTTTTAAAAACTACATCTGGCACATAAGCTTTAAATTTAGTACCGCCAAATTTAAATTCAAGTCCTAAGAAATCAATAGGTTTATTTTTTACTATTTGAGTTTTTGATTTATCTTCCAAGGGAGGAATATTTAGTTTTATTTTTTCTAACTCTATAGTTACTTTTTTTAGATAATCTACGGCTTGTTTACGAGATGAACAAAAAATAATTAAGTCGTCTGCATATCTTACACACTTAATATTTTCTTCCTCAATAAATTTATCAAAATCATGTAGATACAGGGATGCGAGAAATGATGACATAGGCATACCTTGTCTAATCCCTTTACCTTTTTTTGATTTCAAAAGAGTATTTTCTTTTTCATTGTTTAAATTATCTTTTTGACATCTTGTTTCGACCTTAATAATTCTTTCCAGTAAATAATTTATTTCAGGTATATCTAGCTTTTCTTTGACAGTTTTTATAGCTAATCGACGATCTAAATTATCAAAAAAAGACGAAATATCAGTTTTTAACACATATGAATATTGGTTTCTTAAACTTAAAGCCTCAGTTCTTGCTTTTATGGCTCCAGCGTCTGAAATTTTAGCTGAAAAATCATGATTAGTAGCCAAAATATACTTACTTTCGTGATGTTTTTTAATATATTTTAAAAGAAGCTTTTGAATGACTCGGTCTTTTATAGATGGAATACAGATTAATCGTAATGACCCATCCGACTTTTCTAGAAAGTTAGGATGTAGTAATGTTGGTGAATATGTTTTAGTAGCCAAGTCATTTAAAACTTCAGCTAAAATTTTTTCTTTTTTTAAATTGAATTCAGTGAAAGATAGATCTTCTGGATAGTACTTAATAGTTAATAGGTGAGATGATTGTTTTCTAAATAATTTGTTGAAAGTTGCAATGAAATTCTCTTTCACGTAAGTCTCAAAATTCATTAACTCTTTCTCTGTATGCTTATAATGCAGCTACCCATACAGGTACGAAGTGATTCTACGCATCACACCATCACTGCTGTTCACTAATTTTTCGATGAACGTATATGATCCTGTCAAGGACCCTGCTGAAATCGGTGTGATGTGCTGTACTCGGGTCGCATCATTGAAGTTTTTGCCGTGTTTTGGCATCGCTTCAGATTCAACAAAAAAATTATAAACCATAATTAATCAAAGGCATAGATTTAATTGGAATTTTTGTAGCATATTAAATGTTAGTTAAAAATATTAAGAAGTACTAAAAGTAATATAATGCGCCTATTAAGAAACCCTTTATAAATCAAAGAAGTTGATTATATATTGCTCTGCTGCCAAGTTATCAAAGCTATTTAGAAAAAGGGTTTTTCATTAATACTAAGATAAAATCGATTTAATCCTTTAGAATAAACTTAATTTTTATCCTCCTTCTACAACCCCCACTTAACAATAACTCCCTCATTATTTAGCCTTACTTTCCTAACGATTTAATTTAAAACAAATGTCATTTTGCATGCTTGACTGCAATAAATGTGAAGCTTATCCTTTGCCTGCTGGCCACATTGCCAGTCGGTCGTCGCGGACCGTCCCTTAGGAGCATTAAAGGTTTTATACTTTTAGTGTGTACACCCTCGTGCCCCCTCTATGGTGGAACGGAGGGGGACACCTTTGGGTGTGCTGGAGTCTTAAGGCCAGTCCGCGAACCCCCTTCGTTCTGCCACCATAATTCTATAAATGTCTGGTAGAACTCCCAATAAAAAGGAGTTGGCTTTGCACATCCATTATTTCTTGGCTCTCAATGCCAAAAGCTATAACGACACAGCTTAAAAATAAAGCAGCTTGAACGCCCTAAGGTTTTCAGGCTTTAAGTCTTTTTATTTAAAACTTAGCAATAACAAACTTGAGATGTGCCAAGCACAGTCTTTACGGCTTTGCTATGCCTTTTTTCTCCCAAAAAAGTATCTCATTTAGAAACAACAAGAATTTATAACGGTAAAACGATGCCAAATTTAGTTCTCCCAACACGTGCTATACAAGTCATTAATACGTCGATTTATTTGTTTCACCATCACGGCTTTCATACCGTTGGGATCGATAAAATTCTGAAAGAGTGCGGAATTCCAAAAGCGACTTTTTATAACTACTTTCACTCTAAAGAGCGCTTTATTGAAATCTGTTTAATCGTACAAAAAGAACGTTTAAAAGAAAAAGTGGTTTCAATTGCTGAGTACGACCAAAGCACAAGCGTGAAGGATAAACTTAAGAAAATTTATTTCTTACATACAGATTTAGAGGGGCTTTACTACTTACTATTTAAAGCCATTTTTGAAACGAAAATGAGCTATCCAAACGCTTACCAAGTCGTAATTAAATATAGAACGTGGCTAATCAATGAAATCTATAGCCAGCTTAGAGCACTTAAAACCGATGCAACTTTTCAGGATGCAAAACTATTTTTATATATGATTGAGGGCGCAATTATTCAGCTTTTAAGCTCAGATGGGGTAGATGAGAGGGAAAAGGTACTGGATTGTTTTTTGTGCAGTTTAGGTAGTTAATATAATTTAAGGCCTCAGAATGTGCTAGAAAATCGATAAATTTAAAAGCCAATTTGTCACCATATCTACGGATGTTTTTTTTGTTTTTAACACATTTACTTTATTACTTAATCAGACAAATGCTGAGCTGATAACAAAAAATATTAGACCGGTCGTCTATCAATCTATATAGTGAGGCCTCACTTTGTTGACCTTCTAGTTTAAAAGAGAAAATTAATGTCTATTATTCTTCATCATTTAAATGCTTCACGCTCATTTCGCATTCTGTGGTTACTTGAAGAAATTAATCAACCTTATGAATTAAAAAGTTATTTTCGAGATAAAACTACAAATCTTGCACCTCAAGAATTAAAAAACATTCATCCTTTAGGAAAATCACCTGTGATTGAGCTCGATGGAAAAGTAATTGCTGAATCAGGTGCCATTGTAGAAATTTTGATTGAAAAGTTTGCTCCTCAACTTATGCCCGCGAAAAATTCAGACAGTTATCTTGATTATTTACAATGGGTTCATTTTTCAGAAAGTTCGGCTATGGTTCCATATTTATTAAATATTTTTAATTCGATTGAGTTAAAAAATGGCACTCAATTAAAGTTCTTGGATCAATATGCGCATGCTGAGTTGGATAAAGTATTTTCATATTTAGATCAACAATTAGTAGGCAAAAAATTCTTAGTAGGCAATTGCTTAACGGGTGCAGATTTTATGATTGGTTTCGTAGTCTATGGTCTAATTAATTCTTTAAATATTCGATCAAAATATCTCAATATTGAGCAATATGTAAAAAGTCTAGAAAACTTAGAAAGCTGGAAAAAAGCCATGTCTATTGAGCAAAATCTTCCTCACCAAATCAATGCCTAAAATTGCTGTAAGTAATTTTTTCAATATTGTTTAGCTGCTCAATTGGCTCGTATTCGTTCTTTCATTAGTTCTGGCAAACCAGCAAGTTAAAGACTTCGTCGTTTTAAAATTATGAGTTGAAACTCTTGGACCTCTAATTGATGACAAGAGTTTCTATGTCTATTTAAATTACATTTCTGAGTTCATTTGCCGTGTTGCGCAGTAATGGCAAAATTTGTTGAACCAAATAATCTTCTTGTACACGGTTAGTTTGAGACATGCAGTTAAGCGCTGCTATGGCTTGACCTTGTGCATTAAATACAGGCACCGCAATCGCAATCACACCAAGCTCATGTTCTTCTTTAGAAAGACAATAATCTGATAACGAAATGTCCTTAAGCACTTCAAAAAACTTTGACTCATCTACAACGGTAAATGGGGTTAAGCGTTTTAAACCGTAAGTTTTTACCCATGTGTGCTGAGCTTCTTCAGACAATGCCGCAAGTAACACTTTACCCGTAGAAGTTGCATGGGCAGGGAGTCGATTTCCTAAATGCATGCCATAAGGGCTTACACGCAAATTATCTTGCTGAGGTAAATAACTACGAGCAATCGGCACCACTTCATTATCGTCCAGAACGACAATCGAAAAAGTAAGCGAGGTCTGCGCGCATAAAAGATTTAAAAATGATTGAGCAACTTTAGGCAAATGCGCAGAGCTTAAATAAGAACTCGAAAAGCGCAGCACGCGATGAGTGAGCCAAAAGTAATGTTCATCTGTTTCTAAATAGCCTAAGTATTTTAAAGTTTTCAGATAACGCCTTGCCGCTGTACGACTAATACCGGTTCGCTCGGCCACTTGAGTCACATTGAGCCGTTGCCGATCTGTTCCAAAAGCTTCCAGTAACGCTAAGCCTTTTGCTAACCCTGCAATGTAGTCTTCTTGACGAATTTTCTCATGCGAGTTCGGGTGCTCTAAAAAAGCATCGAGAGAAGGCATCTTTTCATTCCTGTTATTTTGGTTGTTTCTGTCCGCTATTCGGACAAACTAAATGATAAACGGTTATTTTCGTCTTGGATACATAGTGCACAAAACTTAAAGCCAGTAATTTAAAAGTCAGGATGAAACAAGGATGAAGTTATGGATATTTTAAAGACACAGGTTGCAATAAAGACACAGGTTGCAATTATTGGTTCTGGACCAGCAGGGTTATTGCTTGGGCAACTTCTATATAAAGCTGGGATCGACCATATTATTGTTGAGCAACGCAGTGCTGAATATGTGGCTTCAAGGATCCGTGCAGGAATTTTAGAGCAAGTTTCGGTCGACTTACTTAAACAAGCAGGCGTTGACCAAAATTTAAAAGACAAAGGATTACCGCATTCAGGCATTGAAATCTTAACCAATGGTGTAAAACATCGGGTTGATTTGGCTGCACTAACAGGTGGTAAACAAGTGACCGTATATGGTCAGACCGAAGTCACCAAAGATTTAATGACTGCGCGTGAAGCAGAGCAGCTGACTTCATTTTATGAAGCTCAAAATGTGCAGGTTAAAGATTTCTACACTGCGCCGAAAGTTGAGTTTGAGTACCAAGGTAAAGCTTTTCAAATTGAGTGTGACTTTATAGCAGGTTGTGATGGTTACCATGGTGTCTGCCGTGCCAGCGTGCCTGAAGATAAAATTAAAACCTTTGAAAAAGTTTATCCGTTTGGCTGGTTAGGTGTGTTGGCAGATGTTCCACCTGTAGCCGATGAATTGATTTATGTACAGTCTGAACGTGGATTTGCTTTATGCAGTATGCGTTCTGAAACGCGTAGCCGTTATTATTTACAAGTCCCTTTAACAGATCACGTAGAAGACTGGTCGGATGAAAAATTTTGGGACGAGTTAAAAAACCGCCTAGATCCTGAAAGTCGTGAAAAGCTAGTAACTGGGGCCTCTATTGAAAAAAGTATCGCGCCGTTACGTAGCTTTGTGACTGAGCCAATGCGCTTCGGAAAACTATTTTTAGCAGGTGATGCTGCGCATATTGTTCCACCGACAGGAGCAAAAGGCCTCAATCTCGCGGCTTCCGATATTGCTTATTTATCAAGTGCACTTGTTGAATATTATGTGGAAGGTTCTGAACAGGGTATTGATGAATATTCCGAGAAATGCCTACAACGTGTATGGAAAGCAGAGCGTTTTTCTTGGTGGATGACTCATTTGTTGCATCGCTTTGAAACTGAAAGTGAGTTTGATCATAAGATTAAACAAGCCGAACTAAGTTATGTGCTCGGGTCAATTGCAGGTAGAACAACATTGGCTGAAAACTATGTCGGTTTGCCTTATGAGATTAAGCAAATTGATAGTTTTAAGCATGCAAGTTGATTTTCTAAGTAATGAGGGAACCTGCTTTAATGCTGGTTCTTTTATAATAAAGCGATTAAAAATACTAAGTACATCTTCATCTTTTTAAGCTTAGCTCCCTTGGGAACTAAGCTTACCTAAAAAATTAAAATGAAGAGTAATAAACTCTACATGTTTGGAAATAAGGAATAACTTTGAGGAGTAAATTCCTTATTTCCTTCCAACGATTTAAAACATCTGTTTGATCGTTAGAACCATCACCATATAGGCACATGACCTAGATGGTATTTTGTGATGGATCTTTTTACGACTTTTGAGGGTCATATAATTTTTCTTTAATGAATAGGGCGGGGATCACACCACAAATCAGATAGGCAGCGCCCATTACAACAAAACCTAAACCAATGGAACCACCAGACGCTAAGAAGCCAATTGTGGCAGGTGCAAGGGCTGCTCCAAGACGACCAACATTATAAGCACCGCCAATTGCTGTACCGCGGATGGCTGTCGCAAAACTTTCAGTCATATAGGTTGCATTTACGCCGTAAGGAATACCGTATAGGAAACCGAAGGTAACGAGTAAATATAAAATATTGCTTGGAGAGTTATAAAAAACAATAAGCGGTAAGAAAATAGCAGTACCAATGGCACCAAAGGCATAGGTAAAACGACGACCTAGTTTGTCTGCCATCATGCCGGCAAGGACTTTACCTAAAATCATGGCGGTATAAGTACCGACCATATAGGCAGTCATTTCTTTAAACTTCATACCTAACTCACTTTCTAGGTAAGAAGGCATCCAGTTATTTACACCATAGTAGCCGAACTGTAAGAAACCTGCGGTTAATGCCCAAAGGATAAACATATTACGGTTCTGCTTATCCTGGAAAATAAGTTTAAATGCCGAAGTTTTCGATGCGTTTTGAGCCGCAACAGGTTGTTGTAGTCGAGCCTGTTGCCATGCTTGTGGTTCTGGTACAAAAATATGCATTAAAACGGCAATAATGACGGGAATAATCGCAACGTAAAACAGCATGCGCCAGCCATGATCTGGAATAATCCAACCCGCAAGTAATGTTGCAACAATATATCCAACCGTCCAACCCGCTTGTAAAGTTCCAAGTACGGTTGTGCGGTAACGTGTCGGGACATATTCGGCCATCAATGTATTACACGCAATGTAGAGCGAGCCAAGTCCAAGTGAGGCAAAAAATCTTAAAATACCGAATTGAAGAAAGCTCTGAGTAAAACCTAAGCCACAGGTGAGGAGTGAGAAAATTAAAATAGAAATAACAACAATGCGGACGCGACCAAATTTATCGCATGCCCAACCGCCAAAAACTCCACCAACAGCCATACCTGCTAAAGTAAAACTACCGAGCATACCGGCTTGTACCGAACTTAATCCGAAATCTGCCTTAATACTATTTAAGCTATAAGACAGCAGCATCAAATCTGCACCATCAACCAATAGCGCTAGAAATGCAAAAATAAATGCTATTTTCCACGTATGAGGCTGTATACGAGAAAGACCTTCTTTGTAATTTGTAGCCATAATCCATTACCTACATTTGATTGAAAGCACTTCAAGTCATTAGAAAGTGCTCAAAGTTGATTAAGACGCAGCGCGAATCATGTTTCGGGCAATAATCACTTGTTGAATTTGAGTGGTCCCTTCATAGAGACGGAACAGACGAACATCTCGATAAAAACGTTCAATCGCATATTCACTGATGTAACCTGCACCGCCATGAATCTGTACGCAGCGATCAGCGACTCGACCACACATTTCGGTCGCAAACATTTTTGCGCAGGAAGCTTCAGTGCTGACGTTTTGTCCTGCATCACGTAGGCGTGCGGCGTCTAACACCATGCATCTGGCTGCATAAATCTCGGCTTTTGAGTCAGCAAGCATGGCTTGAATAAGTTGGAATTCGGCAATGGGTTGCCCAAATTGCTTACGTTCGATGGCGTACTTTAAAGAATCATCTAGCATTCTTGTCGCGGCCCCAACACTTAACGCCGCGATATGCAAACGGCCTTTATCCAGCACTTTCATGGCGGTTTTAAAACCAACGCCTTCAACTCCACCAATGAGTGCTGAAGCAGGAATACGACAATTTTCAAAAATCACATCACAAGTGTGAGCGCCTTTTTGTCCCATTTTTTTATCGCGTTTGCCAAGAGAAATACCTGAGGTTTGGCTGTCGACAATAAAAGCAGAAATACCACCAGCACCTTTAATATCAGAACTTGTGCGCGCCATTACTGTAAATACGCCAGCATGAGGGGCATTGGTAATAAAGCGTTTGGTGCCATTTAAAATATAAAAGTCGCCATCTTTTACTGCACTAGTCTTTAAAGATGCAGCATCAGAACCAGCATCGGGTTCAGTTAAGCAAAAAGAACTGATTACTTCACCGCGAGCTAAACGTGGCAAGAAAAATGATTTTTGAGTTTCAGTACCGTCAATAATGAGACCACTTGAACCAATGCCATTATTGGTACCAATAAGCGAACGAAAAGCAGGAGAGGTCCGTCCTAATTCAAAAGCAACATAGACTTCTTCTTCCATTGTAAGTCCAAGGCCTTCGTACTCTTCAGGAATGGTTAAACCAAATAAGCCCAGCGCTTTCATTTGATCAATAATATCTTGAGGAATCTCATCCGTTTCAGCGACTTCATTCTCATTAGGAATTAATACACCTTCAACAAATTGTCGAATCATATCAACAAGTTGATCTAAGGTTTCCTGATCTCGAATCATAGTCTCATCCTTTTACTACATGCTAAGAACATCAATTCGATGTTCGTAAAATCATCAATATTTGAAGCGATAGTAATCAAAGGATGAACGCAAAACAATATATTTTGAAAATTAATTTCGCAATGCGATATATTGTTATTGGTATTTGATTGGCTAATTTATTGATTTATTTAAGCTATATTTTCTTATAAAAATTCATCATTTTTAGTGGAAAATTAAAGTTTGATTTTTAAAATGAGGTGTGTATATTAAAAATATATATCGCTATGCGAAATTTTAAATGGATAAATTTTCCTATAGGAAATGAATCACCAGATAGAGTGGAATGAAGATGGGTGCTTTAAATGGAATTCGGGTGCTTGACTTAAGTCGGGTATTGGCTGGGCCTTGGTGTGGACAGACGCTGGCCGATTTAGGTGCAGAGGTCATCAAAATTGAAAGACCCAAAGTCGGTGACGATACTCGTTCGTGGGGACCACCTTGGATGAAGGATGACTCAGGGTTTGATACTCAAGAGGCTGCTTATTATCAGTCTACAAACCGCAATAAACTATCGGTTGCCATCGATATTGCCAGTCCCGATGGTCAAGAATTGATTAAAGCTTTAATTCAAGACACAGATGTGGTGATTGAGAACTATAAAGCGGGTTCTTTGAAAAAATATGGTTTGGATTACGAGTCTTTATCTGCAATTAACCCGAAATTGGTGTATTGCTCGATTACAGGTTTTGGTCAAACTGGCCCAAGAGCTGAAGAACCTGGTTACGACTTTATTATTCAGGGAATGGGCGGACTGATGTCAGTCACAGGTGAGCGTGATGATTTACCGGGCGGTGGTCCACAAAAAGTAGGGGTGGCTTTTTCTGATTTAGCTACAGGACTTTATTCTACGATTGCCATACAGGCTGCTTTACTTAACCGTCATGTGACGGGTTTAGGACAATACATTGACATGGCTTTGCTTGATGTCCAAATTGCGACTATGGCAAATCAAGGAATGAATTATCTTTCATCGGGTAATATCCCTAAGCGTTATGGCAATGCACATGCCAATATTGTGCCTTACCAAGTATTCAAAGCCTCTGATCGTGATTTTATTATCGCGTGTGGAAATGACACCCAGTTTATTCAGCTCTGTAGAAGTATTGGGTTACCCGATTTACCCAATGATGCGCGTTTTGCCCGAAATGCAGACCGAATTAAACACCGTGATGAAATTATCGAAATTTTATCAAACCATTTCTTAACTAAAACTGCAGATGAATGGGTAGATGCGATTTATGCTGCTAAAGTTCCGGTAGGTGTAATCAATAACTTGGAACAAGCTTTTCAAGAGCCACAAGTGATTGCCCGAGAAATGTTGGTCGAGATGAATCACCCACAACGTGAAAAATTGAAGGTAATTGGTTCGCCAATCAAACTTTCAAGAACACCTGTTGAGTACAAAACAGCTCCTCCTTTATTGGGCGAACATACACAAGTGGTTCTAGGTCGAATCGTTTCTGTGGAAAAATTAGATGAGCTTAAGAAAAAAGGCGTAATTGCATAAGCTGGCCTGAAAGCGAAGGGTTAAAATTAGAAAATAAAATATTTAGCCTTTCGTTTGAAGGGTTTAAATCAAGTTATATTTTAGTTGCAGACTAGGACGTTTGCTTTTTTGCTATTTATAGAAAAAATAGATTATAATTTTCGCAGTGCGAAACAAAATGTGGGTTGGTATAGATATGAATGATGCAGTAGATGCAGAGCAAACAGAAAAATTATTAGCGCCTTTAAGACATGAATTATTACATCCGATTCAAGACATGCAGGATGAAAATGATCGCCAATTTATTACTGCATTAGCTCGTGGTTTAGAGCTATTACGTTGTTTTACCCCAAAACATCAGCATTTAGGAAACCAAGAACTCGCACAAATGACGGGTTTACCTAAGCCAACCATTACTCGTCTAACGCACACTTTGTCTCGTTTGGGTTATATCAAACAAGTCCCAAATTCGAGCAAATTTCAACTTTCAGTTGGGGTTCTTGCTTTTGGTTACTCGATGCTTTCTAACGTGTCGATTCGTTCTATTGCTCATCCATATATGAAAAATCTGGCAGACTATGCTGGCGCTGCGGTTGCAATGGCAACACGTGATCGACTCAATATGATTTATCTTGACGTGGTACAAGGTAAAGGAAATATGACCATGCGCCGTCAGGTCGGCACTTATTTACCCATTCATTTAAGTTCGATGGGACGTGCATGTTTAGCAGCAATGCCTGAAGATGAAAGAGAGTTTTTGCTTGATGCGATTCGTACCAAGCACAAAGAAGACTGGATCAAGATTAATCGTGATTTAGACAAAGCTTTTAAAGATTACCAAGATTTTGGATATTGTTTTTCAATTGGTGAATGGCATAAAGATGTGAACTCAGTTGCAGTTCCATTGATCCATGAACAACATGGTTTGCTGGTGTTTAACTGTGGCGGTCCAAGCTTTATTATGAACCGAGAAAAACTTGAAGAAGATATTGCACCACGTCTTTTGCATATGGTGAATAACATTCGTACTGAGATTAGTTAATTGTACTGAATTAAAAAATCAAAAAAGGCCAGCAAAGATATTGATTGCTGGCCTTTTTCATAAGTTGTATTTCAAATGATGTGCTTATGAAAGATCGGTTTTCTTTTTTCTTTGAAGGCGCTTAGAGCTTCTTTAAATTCTTCACCTTGCAAACAATGAGAAAAAATAGTCGACTCGTGATCAATACGATTTAATAGATCATCAATAGGCATATCTCTTAGTAACTTTTTGCTGAGCTGTAAAGCTTGAGTTGGTTTATTTGCGAGTTTGGTTGCCGTATCTTCAACAAATTGATTAAGCTCATTTTCTTCGCATACGTTATTTACTAAACCATAATTTTTAGCTTGTTGCGCCGAAAATTTCTCACCCAGTAAAATAATTTCAGAAGCTCGAGCGAAACCTAATAATCTCGGTAAGATGTAACTAGAACCTGCTTCAGGCACAAGTCCGAGATTCACAAAAGGAAACTGAAAAATAGAGTTTTGACTTGCATATACGAGGTCGCAATGTAAAAGCATGGTGCTGCCAATGCCAATTGCCACACCATTTACCTTAGCAATAATCGGTTTTGGAAACGTTGCTAAGCTTTTTAGAAACACAATTGAAGAGGGTGGTTCGGTACTGGTTGTATTACGCGTTTGGAATGCATTTACGTCATTGCCACTGGTAAATGCAGACCCTTCGCCTGTAAGTATAACCACATGAACTTCTTGATTGATTGCTGCCTCATCTAATGCCTGACTGAGTGCAGAATACATTTCATAATTAATCGCATTCTTTTTGGTGGGATTGCTCATCGTTAGCGTGAGTATATTTTTATCTAAATGTTGCTTAATCACACCTATTGTCAATTTATTTTGACTCATATCATCCTGCTGCATCATTTATTCCTTTTTGTTTAACTATTTGAAAAATATTTGCTTTATTGTTGATTCAAACCAAATATTCTTAGACAGATCTGAAATTAAAACTTTAAATTAATAAGATGATCCTATCGAAAATAAATTCCATTATCAATTAATTTGTTTTATATTGTGGTATGAAATTTTGTATTGCGAAATTTTAAGCTTTGTAAGTTTAGAAATGTTTACAGGATTTATTGGTAATAAAGTACCTAGACATGCTAAGGAAATCAGAAGCTAGGTAAATAAAAAGTGAGTGGAAATAATATGAAGACGAAAATTACAGAATTATTTGAAATCGAGCACCCGATTATTCAAGGCGGTATGCATTATGTCGGTTTTGCGGAGCTTGCTGCTGCGGTTTCAAATGCAGGTGGATTAGGCATTATTACTGGCCTGACTCAAAGAACACCTGAAAATCTAGCAAAAGAAATTGCGCGCTGTCGAGAAATGACTGATAAACCTTTTGGCGTAAATTTAACTTTCTTGCCTACCGTAAATACACCAGATTATCCGGGTTTTGTAGAAGCAATTATTAAGGGCGGAGTAAAAGTTGTAGAAACAGCGGGTCGCAATCCTGAACAGGTCATGCCTTATTTAAAGGCTGCTGGAATTAAAGTTATTCATAAATGTACATCGGTTCGACATAGCCTAAAAGCCCAGCAAATTGGATGCGATGCCGTTTCTGTAGATGGTTTTGAGTGTGGTGGGCACCCTGGTGAAGATGATGTACCGAATATGATTCTATTGCCTTTAGCAGCCGATGCATTAGAAATTCCATTTGTTGCTTCAGGCGGGATGGCGGATGGACGCTCACTCGCGGCAGCTTTAGCCATGGGGGCAGATGGAATTAATATGGGAACACGTTTTATTGCAACTCAGGAAGCTCCTGTACATGCAAATGTGAAACAGGCAATTCTGAATGCAACTGAAAGAGATACCCGTTTAATTATGCGAGCTTTACGCAACACCGAGCGCGTCCTGAATAATGTGGCCGTTGAAAAAATTGTAGCGAAAGAAAAAGCGCTTGGCGACAACATTAAATTTGAAGATATTATTGAAGAGGTTGCAGGGGTTTATCCTAAAGTCATGATAGATGGCGATGTAAATGCCGGAGCATGGTCATGTGGGTTAGTTGCAAGTTTAATTCATGATATTCCGACCTGTGATGAATTGGTCAGCCGTATTGTAAAAGACGCAGAAGATATTATTCGTGGACGTTTATTAGGGCTTTTATAAAATTTAACTTTAGCTCATAACGTTTATTACGAAATTATTGAAAGTTATTCGTTTAAGATCAGTACAAGCTTGCTAGTTGTGCTGATCTTTTGCATCGGCGATACAATAATAAAGACACAAGACGGCAAAAATTAAGCCTAAAATACAGACACCCGTCCAACCAAAATGTTTCCACGCGTAGCTTCCAGCTGTGGTGCCTAAAGCTCCACCTGCAAAATAACCAGTCATATAAATCGCATTAAAACGCGAACGTAACTCTTGATTGAGCTTAAATACAATACTTTGATTGGTGACATGAACTGCGGAAAGTGAGGCATATAGAATGAGTAAGGCAATAATATAAAAGATGAAATGGTAGGGTAAAAGTGAAAAAAGAATCCAACTTAGAATAAGCCCTACGCCGCAATAAATTGAAATTTTGTGGATATACCCTTTGTCAATAAATTTGCCTGAAAAATTGGCAACGAACGTTCCTAAAACACCAACAAAACCGAAAAGACCAATCGTAAAGTCACTAAAAAAATAGGGAGCGGGGGCCAATAGTAATGACATGGTGGTAAAGGTTAAGCTCACGCAAGCAAATGTACAGCCACCAATATAAGTTCTGGTTCTTAAACGTCGATTTTGAATAAAAATTTGTGGAAGTGAGCGAATGGTTTTTGCATAGTTTTCAGATTTGGTGGGTGGGAACAATCCAATACTACGGTGCAAAATAATGGCGATGACCAGTAATAAAAAGCCACTGACCAGATAAATCACATTCCATGCAAAAAGCGTAGACATTAGACCTGATAGGGAGCGAGCGAGTAAAACCCCCATCATGAGACCACTTAGTAAAAAACCAACAACACGACCACTTTGTTGAATGGGAACCAGACTTGCGGCGAGAGGTAATAGAAGCTGGGCTGAACTGGAAAATAGACCGGTAATGATTGTACCTAGTAAGAGCAGATAAATATTGTGTGAAAAACCACTAATAATTAATCCACTTGCAGCCAGTAACATAAAGGTGAAGAGCAGTTTACGCTTTTCTAAAATGTCTCCTAATGGCATTAAAAAGAGTAAGCCACAAGCATAGGTAATCTGGGCTAAAGTAGGCACCCATGCCGTGGTGGTTTCGGTTAAATTTAAGCTTAAACTAATCGAATGAATAAGTGGTTGGCTAAAATAATTTCCGCCTGTACAGATGCCTGCTGCAATAGCCATTAAAATAATGGTTGGGGTATAGAGTGCGTTTTTCATCATGCCTATTGTCATAATGAAAGAGGAACTTTAACCATCACAACCATTACTTTTCTAAGTACGGTTGTTAGTGCGTTTCATTCAAAGCATCTTGAATATTGTGCACCATATGGATTAAACGTGGTCCAATTTCACCTTCAAGTTTTTCTGGATTTAAATGGAAACTTGGCGCACCACAGTTAAAGACATAAAGACCGTGTTTAGAGCTGACTAAAGGTACAGCGACCGAGTTCACTTCTTTATGCCATTCACCTAAAGACAAAGAATATCCGTAATCTTGATAATCTCGGAAAGCTCGTTCTAAAGAGCGTTTGATGGCAGGCCAGTTTTCAGCGTTCTTTTGTTTAAGCGCATCAAGTAAAAAATTACGTTCACGTTCAGGGGTCGCCGCTAAGCATGCTCTTCCCATTGAGCTACTATGAAGTGGCAAAGTTGAACCAATTGGACGACGCATATTTAGTGCAGTTTCAATTTGTACCACATCGATATACACCATATTTAATCGGTCACGTGTTGCCATTGCCACAGGGGCTTGCACATATTGACTCATCTCTTCCATATATTGATGAGCAATAGTACGGATAGAAATATTCGACAATGCTGCATATCCTAAAGATAAAACACCAATGTCTAGGGTATATTTGGTCGAATTAGGCAATTGTTTTAAATAACCTAATGACACAAGGGTATTGGTAATACGTGCAATAGTCGGTTTAGGTAAACCTGTCATTTTTGCGAGTTCTTGATTTCCAAGTACCTGATTATTTGCAGAAAAGCAGCGTAAAAGTTCTAAACCACGCGCTAAGGAAGCGATAAATTGAGGGTTATTTTCCCGATGAATATGTGAAATAGGATCTAGGCGTATCTCATCAAAATTTATTGGTTGTTCAGTTTTTGAATTCTGAGACATTCGATCCTCAAATATAATAAAGCAAAGTCTTGCTATTATATTTCGCTCTGCAAAATAAATCCATTCATCACTGCGCTGTTGTGATGAATGGATATCTGGTTTGGTAATTATGAAACGTTTTCAATCACCATAGCGAGGCCTTGACCCACACCAATACATAGGCTTATGACAGCATATTTCTTTTTACGACGAATGAGTTCGCGTGCCACAGTTAAAGCAAGACGGGCACCAGAAGCACCAAGTGGATGACCAATAGCAATTGCACCGCCATTTGGATTTACGCGAGAGTCATCAAAATCAACATTTAAGCCTTTTAAGCAAGATAAAACTTGTGAGGCAAAAGCTTCATTAATTTCAATAATATCCATGTCATCTAAAGTCAGCCCTGCACGTGCAACTGCCTTTTTTATGGCTTCGATAGGGCCGGCTCCCATAATACGGGGTTCAATACCAGCTGCTGCTGCTGACAATATTTTTGCCATAGGCTTTAAGCCATATTTTTGACCTGCAGCTTCTGAACCAATCAAGAGTGCCGCAGCGCCGTCATTAATGCCTGAAGCATTCCCAGCAGTCACTACACCACCTTCAAACAATGGTTTTAATTTCGTAAGTGCTTCAACAGTCGAACTTGGACGAGGGTGCTCATCTTCAGAAACCAGTTTTGGTGGTAGCTTTTTGCCTTGGAAAACCTCAATGGGGGTGATTTCACCCGCAAAGAAACCTTCTTCTTTGGCTGTTTGATATTTGGCTTGTGACTGAGCTGCAAATAAATCGGCTTGCTCTCGTGTAATACCAAAGTCGGCAGCAACATTATCGCCCGTTTCAGGCATTGAATGACCACCGTACTGAGCAATAATTTTTTTATTTGGAAAACGAGAGCCAATCGTGGTGTCATAAATTTTAGCATCACGGCTATAAGCACTTTCGGCTTTACCCATCACAAAGGGTGCACGTGACATACTTTCTACGCCACCTGCAATATATAACTCACCTTCACCACAAGTAATGGCACGCGCAGAGTCAATTACTGCACCTAAACCACTGGCACATAAACGGTTTACGGTTTGACCGGGTACAGTTACGGGTAAACCTGCAAGTAAAAGTGCGTTTCTCGCAACATTACGGCTATCTTCACCAGCTTGGTTGGTATCGCCTAAAATTACATCTTCAATATCAGCACCCGGAACACAAGTTTTTTCAAGTAACTTTTGAATGACTGTCGCTGCTAAATCATCTGGACGAATTGAGGCAAGTTCACCTGCATGGCGACCAATTGGGCTACGTAAACCATCATAAATATAAGCATTTAACATTGAGAAATTCCTTTTCAAGACTCGTGAGTAAAAGTAAGAGGTAAATGAAGTGCAACACGGCGTTGTAACCACGGGCTAGGGCGATAGCGCGGGTCATGGGTAAGTGCTGTTATACGGTTGAGAATGAGTAAGATTTTTTGACTACCGACTTGGTCACCCCACTCGATTGGGCCAAATGGATAGCCTAGGCCAAGACGTACTGCCGCATTAATATCATCTACTGTTGCAATATTTTGCTGGGCAATATCGCAGCCTAAATTAATGACCATTGCTAAAACACGCTGAGCAACGAACCCGATACTTTCAGCAATCATGCTGACCGTATTTCCATCTAAATTGAAAATAGAGTGAGCTGCCTGACGGTAGTCAGCTTTTGTGACAAGTGAAGGCATTAATGTGCGATGTTTTGCAATGCCATATAACATGTCTATAGCAACTGCTTGCTCGGGATTAACACCTAGGCGTGTAGCTGCTTGAGTTGTGTCTTCGCCATAACAAGCGAGTAAACATAAACTGTTTGATTGTGGTGCAGAGCCAGTATCTAAGGCAATATTTAGCTGAGTTAAATAATCTTCAAGCTGTGTTTTATCTTCAGAGAAATCTGCTGCTACCCAAACTTTTGGATATTGCGCTAAACGGTCTACAAACTTGGCGGGTTGTTCACCTGTTTTTGAACCAGTTTCATAATTATAAAAACCTTGATTAACCTTGCGTCCGAGTTGTTTAGCCTCCAACATTTGTTTGGTTAATGGGTTAGGTTTGTAGCGTGCTTCTTCATAATATTGATGGTAAATCGACTCCATGACAGGATGAGAAACGTCAAGCCCCGTTAAATCCATTAGCTCGAAAGGTCCCATTCTAAAACCAACACCGTCACGTAAAATTCGGTCAATTTCACTAATGTCACAGACATTTTCATTTAGAATTTTTAAAGCTTCAGTTCCGTAAGCTCGTCCAGCATGATTAATAATAAATCCTGGTGTGTCTTTAGCAACTACAGGGCGGTGGCCGAATGCACGAGACAAGCTATTTAAAGCGTCGATAATAAGTGGATCGGTTTTTAAGCCCCGAATGACCTCAACAACCTTCATGAGTGGAACAGGGTTAAAGAAATGGTAGCCCACCACACGTTCAGGTTTTTTGCAGTTTGCAGCAATTGCCGTGATCGAAAGAGAAGATGTGTTGGAAGCTAGGATGGTATTTTCGGAAACAACCTCTTCAAGTTGTTGCATCAAACTTTGTTTGATATCTAGACGTTCAACAATAGCTTCAATAATCAAGTCGCAATCTTTTAAATCTTCAATTTGTTGCGCAACAATTAAATGACTATTTGCCGCTGCAGCTTGTTCAGCCGTAATTTTATTTTTGTCGACCAACTTTTGAAATGTAGCAGCAAGTTGTTCTTTTGCTTGTTCTGCTGCACCTGCCTTAGCATCATATAAATAAGTGGTATGTCCTGATTGTGCAGCAATTTGAGCAATACCACTGCCCATAATACCTACACCAATCACAGCCATGCTTTTAATATCATAAGTCATGTCGATCATCCTGATTATTGATCTGTATTTGAAATTAAGCGGATAAATAAGGGTTGGTGATTTAACTTAAGCATTGTTTATCACCATCAATTGGTAAGATCTGGCCTGAAATAGAACGCCCACTATCAGAGGCTAAAAATAGGCATAAATCTGCGATATGTTTTGGATTTACAAAATATTTGAGCGACTGATTTTTAAGTGCATTTTGTGTGACCTTCTCAAGAGAACTTTGGGCTACATCTGCGCGGGCCTGTAGAACGCGTTGGACACGGTCACCATCAACAGCACCTGGAAGAATCGCGTTAACTCGAATATTATCTGCACCGAGTTCCATAGAAAGCGTTTTGGTAAAACCAATAAGTCCCCATTTTGAAGTGGAATACGCCAAACGATATGGATAGCCTAAGCGCCCTGCAATTGATGACATATTAATAATGACACCGGCGCCTGATTGCTTTAACAAGGGAATCGCTAATTGAGTAATTAAAAAAGTACTATTCAGATTCAAATTAATCACCGTGTTCCAGTCATCAAAACTCAGTTCATCTGCTGCAATGGTTGGGCCTGAAATGCCTGTGTTGTTAACTAAAACATCAATATGTCCAAGTTTTTTGATCGCTTCAGCAAACATAAGCTTAATTTGCTCAGGCTCTGCTAAATCACATGCATATATGTGCAACTTTGGATAATCTTTCTGACACTGTTCTAGACTTTGAGCATTAATATCACAAATGAAAACCTCATCATCGTTGTTTAAAAATGCTTCAGCAATGCAGCGTCCAATCCCTGAACCACCTGCACTAATAAATACTTTTTTAGCCATTTTCATTCCTTTGGTGTTGTCTATTTAAATTATTTACCTTGATACGAGGGTTTGCGTTTTTCAATAAAAGCTTGAACACCTTCATTTTTATCTTCGGTAGAGAACAGCAGTTGGAATGCTTTACGCTCTAGGGTTAAGCCAGCATTTAATGGAACATCTTCACTCATAAGTGCAACTTCTTTAATTTGCTGCAAGGCGATAGGTGGCATTTTTGCTAGGCTTTGCGCCATTTGAATAGCGGTGGGAATAGTTTGGTCGTCTTCTGTCACTTGTGAAACAAGCCCAATGATATAAGCTTCTTCAGCCTTCACCATTGCACCTGTCATAATCATGCGCATAGCATGAAATTTACCGACTGCACGAAACAAACGCTGTGTGCCACCAGCACCTGGCATTAAACCAACTTTAATTTCTGGTTGTCCAAAAACTGCACTTTTACCGGCAATAATAATGTCGGCATGCATTGCCAATTCGCAGCCACCACCTAATGCATAGCCATTTACAGCCGCAATCACTGGTTTAGGGCACTGGGAAATTGCGTTCCAATAACGTTCAGTGTGACGTAATAGCATTTCCGTTGAAGTTGCTGTTGCCATTTCTTTTAAATCTGCACCTGCGGCAAAGACTTCATCGCCGCCAGTGAGTACAACCGCATTGATCTCATCGTTAAAACTTAATTCGGAAAAAATTTGTGCTAATTGCTTACGAACTTCACCGTTTAAGGCATTTTTAGCTTCTGGGCGGTTAATTTTTACAATCGCTATTTTTTGAATGGTGTAATCAACATCTACGAAATTATTCCCTATTTCTTTGCTCATTTCTACATTCCTTGTTTCGCATATCAAAACTATATTCCTTTTATGATGCTTATTTTGGAATTTATTTCAAGTCTTATTTATTTAAATAGAGCAATTGTGGTCTCTTAAAGAGTGTAAGTGGTTGATATTGTGTATTGGTCTGTTTTTAAATTTCGTTAAACGAAATTAATTTTCAAAAAAGCTTGAAATTTGTGTTTTCGTTCTCGTACTATGAAACAAATCCGCAGTAAACAAGATTTAAAACATGGTAGCCAGACAAGCTGGAATTGGCTGATGGGTACGATGAAAATACATAAGAAGGGAGATCACAGATGATCCGTGATGAAGGGATGTTGGAACAATTACTTTCAACAATTCGAGATTTTGTAAAAAATGAATTGATCCCTCGTGAAAACGAAGTGGTAGAGAAAGATAAAATTCCGGATGACATTGTGCAGCAAATGCGTGAGCTTGGTTTGTTCGGACTCACAATTCCAGAAGAATATGGTGGCTTAGGCATCACCATGGAAGAAGAAGTAAGAGTCGCATTTGAACTTGGGCAAACCTCTCCAGCTTTCCGTTCTTTAATTGGTACCAATAATGGAATTGGCTCAAGCGCGATTTTGATTGATGGGACAGAAGAGCAAAAGCAAAAATACTTACCACGTTATGCAAGTGGCGAAATTATAGGTTCATTTTGCTTAACTGAACCTGAGTCAGGGTCGGATGCAGCCTCTTTAAAAACCAGTGCAGTAAAAGATGGTGATTTTTACGTTCTAAATGGTACTAAGCGCTTTATTACCAATGCACCTCATGCAGCTACTTTTACAGTAATGGCACGAACTAATCCTGAAATTAAAGGATCGGGGGGCATTTCAGCTTTTTTAGTAGAAGCCAACACACCCGGCATTACTTTAGGAAAAATTGATCAAAAAATGGGACAAAAGGGTTCTCATACCTGTGATGTCATTTTTGAAAATTGCCGAGTACCTGCATCTGCACTTATTGGTGGCATTGAAGGTATTGGTTTTAAAACTGCAATGAAAGTTCTAGACAAAGGCCGTTTGCACATTGGGGCATATAGCGTCGGTGTTGCTGAGCGTATGTTAAATGATGCTCTTCACTATGCCATTGAACGCAAGCAATTTGGTCAGCCGATTGCGAATTTCCAGCTTATTCAAGCCATGCTTGCCGACTCAAAAGCCGAGATTTATGCAGCTAAATGTATGGTTTTAGATGCAGCTCGCCGTCGTGACAATGGTGAAAACATTAGTACTGAAGCATCTTGCGCAAAAATGTTTGCGACCGAAATGTGTGGTCGAGTGGCAGATCGCTGCGTACAAATTCACGGTGGGGCAGGTTATATCAGCGAATATGCCATTGAACGTTTTTATCGTGATGTGCGTTTGTTCCGTTTATATGAAGGAACCACGCAAGTTCAACAAATTATTATTGCCAAAAACATGATTAGGGAAGCTACAGCCTAATAAAAAATTAAATGCCATGAGGCATTGGATGCCTCATGTTCCTCTAAGGATATGGATATGACCACAGAAACACTGAAGCAGGAAGCAAGTCCTGAAGGGATTCAAACCCCCAAAAAGATTTGGATTACTGCATTTATCTTTGCCTTTCTTACCTTGTTATGTGATGGCGCAGATTTGGGTTTTCTCGCGCTCAGCTTAACCAGTTTAAAAGCGGAGTTTCATTTAACGGGTGTACAGGCAGGTACTTTAGGAAGTTTAACGCTTTTAGGTTCAGCAATTGGCGGTCTGATTGGTGGTTGGGCATGTGACCGTTTTGGGCGCGTGCGCATTATTGTGTTTTTTATTGCTTATTCTTCAGTTTTAACCTGTGCGCTTGGTTTTACTGATTCTTATATGCAGTTTGCCATTGTACGAGTCTTTGGCTCGATGGGGCTGGGTGCATTATATATTGCCTGTAATATTTTAATGTCAGAAATGGTGCCGACTAAACATCGTACCACCGTATTGGCAACCTTGATGACGGGTTATACCTTGGGTTCATTACTTGCAACCTTGTTAGCAGGTCATATTATTCCTGAGCATGGTTGGCGTTTTCTGTACTGGATTGCAATTACTCCTGTGGTTTTGTCGATTTTGATGCACTTCTGTGTGCCTGAACCTGCATCGTGGAAAAAATCACGTGAATTGAAAGCATTGGCTGCAACGACAGTCGATCCAACCCAAAAAGTGAAACGTCAGAATCCTTATCTTGAAATTTTAAAAGATAAAAAACACGGCACCATGTTTGTGTTGTGGATTATCAGTACAGGTGCATTACAGTTCGGTTATTACGGGGTAAGTAACTGGTTACCTGCTTATCTTGAATCTGATCTGGGGATCAAATTTAAAGAAATGGCGATGTATATGGTCGGTACCTTCCTGATTATGATGTTTGCCAAAGTAATTGCCGGCATTGTTGCGGATAAATTGGGTCGCCGTGCTGTGTTTGCTTTTGGAACCATTGGTACAGCACTGTTTATTCCTGTCATTGTTTATCTAAATACACCAACCAATATTTTATGGATGATGCTGTTCTTCGGTTTCTTGTATGGCATTCCATACGCCATTAATGCCACCTATATGACTGAAAGCTTCCCGACTTCGATTCGTGGTTCTGCGGTTGGTGGTGCCTATAATATTGGCAAGGTTCTGTCGATTTTCTCTCCACTTACAATTGGTTATTTATCGCAAAGTGGTTCTATTGGTTTAGGGCTATTGGTGATGGCAGCTGCTTATTTTATCTGCGGTGTGATTCCATTGTTATTCATTAAAGACCGATTATTTAACCCACAAAAAGCTGATTAATTCAGCAGCGTTTCAGACTTGATCATGATCAGGTCTGGACCTAAATCATGCACGGTTACCAGTTAATTTATTGCATGAAAAAAAATGATAAATAGAAAGATGGATGATTTTTATAAAAATATTCTCTTTCAAATAAATGAGCTTAGGAATACTCACTTTTATGTAATGGATAGGTAAAAATATGAAAATGGAAGCTGTAAGTACATTCCAAGACAATGAGCTTACTCAGACACCTAAAAAAGTCTGGGTTCTAGCCTTTATATTTTCATTTCTCACTTTACTTTGTGATGGTGCTGATGTTGGCATTCTAGCTTTTACTCTGACCAGTATTAAGGCCGAATTTGGTTTAACCACGATTCAAGCAGGAGCATTAGGCAGTTGGTCAATTTTTGGTATGGCGATTGGCGGACTGATTGGTGGCTGGGCAAGTGACCGTTTTGGACGAGTCCGTATTATTGTCATTTCAACGGCAGCATTTGCCATACTTTCTTGCCTGACGGGGTTTGCACAATCCTATGGGCAACTCGCGATCTTAAGAATTATTACCTGTATGGGATTGGGTTGTCTCTACATCGGCTGTAATACTTTAATGTCTGAAATGGTGCCGACCAAATATCGTACAACGGTGTTAGCAACACTGATGACTGGTTATACCCTCGGTTCTTTAACTATTACAGGTCTATCAGGTTGGATTATTCCTGAATTTGGCTGGCGGATGCTGTATTTCATTACGATTATCCCGATTGTTTTGGCTGTTCTCATGTTCTTCTTTGTGCCTGAACCTGAGTCATGGAGAAAAGCCCGTGCTTTAAAACTTGCTAACCCTGCTGTTGGCACTGCCAAAAAAGCTGAGAATCCTTATATCGCCCTATTTAAAGATAAAAAACACGGCAAGATGCTCATGCTTTGGTCATTTAGTTCTGGATTCCTGATGTTTGGCTATTTGGGGGTGAGTAACTGGTTGCCTGCTTATCTAGAGTCCGAGTTAGGGATTAAATTTAAAGAAATGGCAATCTATATGATTGGAACATTTTTGACCATGATGTTTGCCAAAGTGCTTGCTGGTTTTGTGGCAGACCGAATTGGACGCCGAGTTGTTTTTGCCTTTGGTACGATTGGAACTGCACTGTTTATTCCAGTGGTGGTGTATATGCATACGCCTGAAAACATTGGTTGGCTGATGCTGGCTTTTGGTTTCCTTTATGGTATTCCGTACGCTATTAACGCAACTTATTTAACCGAAAGCTTCCCAACCTCTATTCGAGGTACAGCAGTGGGTGGTGCATTTAATATTGGACGTATTGGAGCGATCTTTGCACCACTGACCATTGGTTATTTGGCAATGCATGGTTCCATTGGTGCAGGTTTATTACTGATGGGTATTGCATATTTTGTCTGTGGGCTTATCCCAACCTTATTTATTAAAGATCGTTTATACGATCCTCAAAAAGCTGAATAACTAAGGAGAGTGAAGAAATGATTAATAAAGTGACCAGTGATATTGAACCGATTTTAAAAGCTATTCCTGATGGGGCAACTATCATGACAGGTGGGTTCGGTGTTACTGGACAACCAGCTGAATTAATTGAGGCCTTAATTGATTTAGGCAAAAAAGAACTTACCATTATTAATAACAATGCGGCTTCTGGTGATCGGGGTTTAACAAATCTGATTATTGCCGGTTGTGTTAAAAAAATGATTTGTTCATTCCCTAAATCGGCTGGGTCAACAGTTTTTCAAGATTTATATCGAGCTGGAAAGATCGAGCTAGAGCTGGTTCCACAAGGGAATTTGGCATGCCGTATTCAAGCAGCAGGTGCAGGATTAGGAGCTGTTTTTACTCCAACTGGCTATGGCACCAAAGTTGCCGAGGGTAAAGAAACTCGAACTATTAATGGCAAAAATTATGTACTTGAATATCCACTTGAAGCTGATTTTGCATTGATTTATGCAGATAAGGCGGATCGTTGGGGTAATTTAACTTATCGCAAAGCGGCCCGTAATTTTGGCCCGATTATGGCAAAAGCCGCAAAAAATACCATTGTTCAAGTCAATGACACGGTAGAGCTAGGAACGCTTGACCCAGAGTGCATTATCACACCGGGAATTTTTGTACAGCACGTTGTAAAAGTAGGAGATATCTAATGTCAGTTCAAAAACGTTCTCGTGAAGATATTGCCAGACTGATTGCCAATGACATTCCTGACGGTTCTTATGTCAATTTGGGAATTGGCCTTCCTACCAACGTTGCCAAATTTTTGCCAAAAGACAAAGAAATCTTTTTACATTCGGAAAATGGTGTTTTGGCTTTTGGCCCGCCACCACAACCAGGTGAAGAAGATGAAGACTTAGTCAATGCTGGAAAAGAACTTGTCACTTTATTAGAAGGTGGATGCTTTATGCATCATGGTGACTCGTTTGACATTATGCGTGGAGGCCATCTAGACATTTGCGTTATTGGTGCATTCCAAGTTGCGGTAAATGGTGATTTGGCAAACTGGCACACAGGCAAACCAGATGATGTACCTGCTGTAGGCGGTGCTATGGATTTGGCGGTCGGCGCAAAAACGATTTATGTCTATATGGAACATGTCACTAAAAAGGGTGAGTCAAAAATTGTAAAAGAACTCACATATCCACTCACAGGTGAGCAATGTGTAAATCGTATCTATACCGATTTATGCATTATTGAACTGAAAGATCAGAAAGCCTATGTCAAGGAAATGGTGGAAGGTCTAAGTTTTGATGAATTACAGGCAGTGACCGACTGTCCGCTCATAGATGCACGTGTAGCCTAATTTATACACATGGAAAAAAGCTTCTTTAAGGATTAAAAGATGAAAAAATTAATTTTAGCTGCAGCTTGTGCTGCGGCTTCAGGGACTGTTTTTGCAAATTCTTCAGATACAACAGAACAGCGAATTAATTTGCTAGAAAGTGAGCTACAAAAGTTAAAAGCAGAACTTGTAGCTCAGAAACAAAGTCAAAGTAATTTACAGGTCAAACAGGCCCAAATTGAAGAAAATGTCGAAAAGAATAAGAGCATTGAAACAGCTAAGCCGATTGCTCCGTCTTGGGTGACTTGGACCGACAATGTTAAGGTTTACGGTATTGCCCGTATAGATGCGGCGGTCGATTTTAAATCTTCACCTGATTCAGGGGGGAGAACGACAAGTAGCTTAAACCGCACACCTTTTGAGAGTGATAAACGTTCTAATCATGCACGCTCAGATGTAAGCGTAAATGCAAGCCGCTTAGGGGTTTATTTTAATAGCCCGAATAAAGCGGTTACGGGAAATATTGAAGCCGATTTCTTTGATAGCTCTAACATGGGAACGGGTGATGGTAAATTCCGTATTCGCCATGCATTTTTCACTTATAAGGATTGGACATTCGGTCAAACATGGTCACTCATGTCCAACATGGAAACACGTACAGAATCTGTGGACTACACGCAATTTGTAGGAACTTCCTATACACGGACTCCTCAAATTCGCTATGACTGGAAAATTGATGCCAATAATGATTTAAAAGTGGCTCTAGAATATACAGGTTCCCGAGTCTCAGCTTTTCCATCATTAACGGGACGCTATACCTTTAAACAAGGTCCTTTAACTGCACTTGCTCAAGGTTTTATTAACGAGAAGTCAGCAGATGTAGCCACCTCAACAGTTAAGAAAGTAAGTTGGGGCGCAGGGGGCGGGTTAAAATACCAATTAACGCCACAGCAATCGGTGCAAGCAAATTATCAATATATTGTTGGTGATCAAAAATTTATGCCTTACACCACGCAAAGCGGCTTGGCAAATTCAACAAGTTTAAATGCAGCGGGTGATTTTTCTTTAAATGAAGAAAAAACAGATTTAGTTATGAATAAACTCAATAGCGTAAATATTGGTTATACATATAAATTCAATGAGCAATGGCGTGCAAACTTATCAGCTTCAGTGTTTGATTATGATGACGATACGGCTTATGCAAAACTCAATCCCGATGCCAATAAGCGTTTAACTGACTATGCTGCTAACGTCTTTTATTCGCCTATTGAACAAATGGATATTGGCATGGAATACCATCAAGGTAAACGAGAAGTCTTTGATGGCAGAACAGCTGATGTGTCACGTGTAAACTTTGTGTCGATGTATAAATTTTAAAATAGGGCGTAATTAAAAATGGAAAAAATAGTTCGACCCGATGCAGACAATATTTTGTCAAAAAGCTTTATTTTTATCATGGCGATGACATGCGGGATTTGTGCGGGCTCGAACTATTATAACCAGCCTTTAATTTATTCAATTGCCAAAGCTTTGCAGGCTAATGCCGAACAAGTGGCTTTAACCATTGTGATTGGACAACTGTCTTATGCGGTAGGACTGTTTCTATTGGTACCACTCGGTGATTTCTTTGAAAAGCGTAGTTATATTTGTTTGCTCATGTGTTGTACGGGACTTGCACAAGTGGGGCTTTCTTTTAGCCAAACCTTGCCAGTCTTATATGGCTTTACCTTTTTAGCGACATTCTTTTCTATTGCAACTCAAGTTTTGGTTCCATTTGCCGCAGGTTTGGCAGGTCCGAAAAAAAGCCCGCAAGTTGTTGGGACTCTCATGAGTGGTTTGTTCTTGGGAATTTTATTGGCGCGCTCTATTGCGGGTTTACTTTCTACGGTTTGGTCTTGGCATGCCGTTTATTTAATTAGTGGCATCGTCATTTTGGTTTTTGCTTGGATCATGTGGTCAAAATTACCAGTTGCGCGTAAATCTCATCAACTCAATATTCTACAAATTTACAGTTCATTATTTTCATTAGCGGCGCATCAACCTCATCTGCTTCGCCGTGGTTTTGCTGGTGGAATTGGCTTTGGTATTTTGGCACTTATTTTTACAACCATGACATTTCTTTTAGCCAATGCTCCTTATCATTTTAATGATTTCCAAATTGGTCTATTTGGAATTGTCGGGTTAGCTGGTGTGTTTGCCACACCGTGGGCGGGTAAGAAAATTGCAGCGGGACTTGAGAATAAAGTTGCACTGGTTAGCATGGTTTTATTAATTACGGCATGGATACCACTATTTTTTGCACAGCAATCTTTAGTGGCCTATGCGGTTGGCGTAATTATGGCTTACTTTGGGCTGTCTGCATTTCATGTACTCAACCAAAATCTGGTTTATCGAATTTCCGCGCAGGCACGTTCCCGCATTAACTCAATTTATATGACACTCTATTTTGGTGGGGCGGCCTTGGGCTCTTTTATTGCAGTTTATGCATGGAAACACTGGGGATGGGAAGCCTGTGCGGCCTTAGGTATAAGTCTGGCTATTGTGAGTTTTATGATTGATCGCTTAGATTTCTATGAAATGGACAAAATTGCCAAGCAAGAAAAAGCTCCATAAGGAGGAGCTTAACATGACTTTTATTTTCTAATAATCATTAATGTGGCTGTGGCAAAAGCATATACTTTTCCATTTTCATCTACGATTTTACCTTCGGTACTAATAATATTGCGCCCTGCATTAATCAACTCGGCCTTTGCGTAGTAAGACGTATCAACTTGCATGGGACGAATCATTTTTACATTCAAATCAATAGTCCCATAACCAACTCCATGTTCGAGTAGGGTATGCGCAGCACTTCCTGTAGCAGTATCTAAAGCTGTAGCACAGAAGCCGCCGTGTACACCGCCTTGTATATTTCGATGTTCTTGTTTAGGGGTAACTTTATAAGTGGCTTTACCTTCGGAAACTTCTACTAATTGCATGGGGATGGTGTGAGCCATAGGCGATGGAGAAACTTCGCCATTTTTTAAAGCTGTTAAAAATTCAAGACCTGTGTATTTCGGGGTATCCATAAATCGTCCTTGGATGATTAAGCAATGTAATCACAATACTATAAATTGGTTTTTTACGGAATAATATTTTGCAGTACAAAATTAAAATAGTAATCAAATTTTTATTTCTCTACCTTTATATTTAATAATATTGTTTAAATACAGCACATTAAATATTTAATGGATATTTTTACTGGTTAAATTTTATGAAAATAGTGAAAACTAGTTTTGCTATAAGAAATTTTTTGATATTTTGGTTGAGTTGAAAAAATAAAAGTCTATTCAAGGAAAAACATATCTGCCTGCATGAAACAGACAGTGAAGTGAAAGGGAAAAAATTATGCCTTTATACAAAGCTCCATTACGTGATATGCAATTTGTTCTGCATGAAATGCTTCAAACAGAAGAGAACTACCAACGTTTAAGCAAATATCAGGAAAGCGTAAATCGAGAATTAATTGATCAATATTTAGAGGCAGCAGCAGATTTCTGTGAAAATGAATTGGCACCTATTAATCAAAATGGTGATCAAGAAGGGTGTCATTTAAATCAAGGCGTAGTGACTACACCGAAAGGTTTTAAAGAAGCCTACCAAAAATATGCCGAACTTGGGTTTACCTCTCTAACCGCCGACCCTGAATATGGTGGGCAGGGCTTACCAACTCTATTACGCATTGCGATTTCTGAAATGTTGTGTGGTTCTAACTGGGCTTGGGCAATGTATCAAGGGTTATCTCATGGTGCGATGAGAACAATTGAACACCACGGAACAGAACAGCAAAAGCAGCAGTTTTTAACCAAGTTAATTAGTGGTGTCTGGACTGGAACCATGTGTTTAACCGAATCACATGCGGGCTCGGACCTCGGTTTAATTAGAACTAAGGCTGAACCAAATCCGGATGGTAGTTACTCAATTACTGGGGAAAAGATTTTTATATCGGCAGGTGAACACGATCTTTCTGAAAATATTATTCATATTGTTTTAGCTCGACTACCTCAGGCACCCGCAGGTACAAAAGGTATTTCTTTGTTTATCGTGCCTAAATTTAATGTAGATGATGAAGGTAATTTGCAAGATCGCAATCAGGTCGTCTGTAGTGCCATTGAACATAAAATGGGTATTCACGGAAATGCCACCTGTGTTCTTAACTTTGATGGTGCTCAAGGTTATTTGATTGGTCCGGAAAATCGTGGGCTTAATTGTATGTTTACCTTTATGAATACCGCGCGCATTGGAACGGCAGTACAAGGGCTCGCTGCCTCTGAAATTTCATTTCAGGGCGCGTTAAGTTATGCCAAAGAACGCCTCGCAATGCGTTCATTATCTGGTCCAAAATATCCAGAAAAGAATGCCGATCCGATTATTGTGCATCCTGCCGTGCGTTCAATGTTAATGACACAAAAAGCATTTGCTGAAGGTGGACGTGCGCTAGCTTATTTTCTAGCTCAACATGTAGATATTGTTGAAAGTTCAGCCGATCAAGAGCAGCAAAAACAGTCCGATAATTTACTGGCTTTTTTAACGCCTATTGCTAAAGCCTTTTTAACTGAGTCTGGTAATGAGTCTGCAAAACATGGTGTTCAGGTGTTTGGCGGGCATGGGTTTATTGTTGAGCATGGAATGGAGCAAATTGTACGTGATGCACGCATTTCAACATTGTATGAAGGAACAACCGAAATCCAGTCTTTAGATTTGCTTGCACGTAAAGTCTTAAATTCAGAAGGCAAGCTCTTAAAGAATATGACGGGTTTAATTGATCAATTCATTCTTCAACATCAAGCAAATGTAGCACTGAAACCTTATTTAGAAAAATTAGGTGAACTTAAGCAACAATGGTTATCACTCACTAAAACAATTGCTGAAAAAGCGAAGCACAATCCAGAAGAAATTGGCGCGGCCTCTGTAGATTATCTTTATTTTTCTAGTTACGTCGTGTTTGCCTATCTTTGGGTTCGAATGGCTCAAGTTGCCCATGAAAAATTGGCATTAGGTACACAAGAGGAAGCTTTTTATAAAGCGAAGCTAAGCACAGCTAAGTTTTTCTATCAAAAACTTTTGCATCGTACACAAAGTCATGCTGCCGCAATTGAGTCAGGAGCTGAATCTGTCATGGAGCTTGATCAAGATGCTTTTGCATTTTAGTGAATCGTAACTTTTAGGATCACTGGGTGGGATTTTCATGTGGAATTTTACCCATTGATTAAATTTGTAACTTTAGACTCATGAGTTTTTGGTAGGAAAAATCAATTTAGTCAAAGGAGTAGACCATTAATATAAGCATTAAAACGTGAACTTTCATTAAATATTGATGTTCGATAAGGACTAAGGAAAGAAAATCATGAATGCTTATTATCAATTACTGAATAGATCAATTGGTCCTCAAGGTGAGGTCATTGCTCATTATTGCTCAACTGTTCATGCACAAGGCACTTGGAACCCCCATGAACAGCATATGGCACCAGCAAGTGGCTTAATAGCAGCGGAGTTAGAGCAGTTTTCACCACGACAAGGCATGAGAATTGGTCGAATTAGTTTTGATATTTTCGGTCTTATTGCATTTGGTGAGTTTACAATTAAGACCCAAGTGATTCGTGCTGGAAAAACAATTGAGCTAATAGAAGCTGAAATGCAAGCACAAGGTAAAACTTGTATTGTTGCCAGAGCATGGCGAATGTGTACTCAAGACAGTTCTGATATTGCTGGGCTTGAAGATCAGCCAGTTCATCATCCAGACTCTTTTACAGAGTGGAAGGGTATGAAAAGATGGCCGGGTGGTTTTATTCAAACACTAGTGACAAAAATTGATGATCAGCATCGCGCAGGTAAAGGCATTGTTTGGCTAAATAATGATAAAGAAATGGTTGAAGGGCAGCCGACCACAGATTTTGCACATTTGATTGGCATGGTGGATACCGCAAACGGAATTGTACCAAGACAAGAAGGTGAGTTTACGTGGGGTTTTCCAAATCTTGATTTGCAAATTCACATGCATCGTTATCCGCAAGGTAAATGGTTAGGTTTGGAAACTGTTCAGCAATATGGATCGGATGGCATTGGCTTAACAAGCGCGGTTTTACATGACCTCTATGGCCCATTTGGACGAAGCGAGCAGATTTTAACTTTACGTAAGATGACCAAATAAATATTTGAACCCATAAAAAAGTCATCCCTGAGGATGACTTTTTTATTTCCAGATTTAATTTTTAAGCAATTTCTTAGCTACGAACTTTAATGAGTGTTGGTGTAAGTTCATCCCAACGCTGTTTTGCAGCGTCCATTGCTTTCATTTTGATATGTCCATAACCACGAACTTCTGCTGGTAATTTTGCAATTTGTTCAGCAACAGCCAAGTTATGATTTTCTGGAGCTTCAACAAGTGCTTCAACAAATGCGATGTAACGGTCACGCCATGCTTGTTCGTGTTGACGCTCTTCTTGACGTGCAAATGGGTCAAGGAAAGTTTCACGTAGCCATTGTAAGCGAGCAAGCATCATCATTGGGAAACGCATCCAGTAACCAAATGCACGTTTACGAACATTTTGAAGACCACCCAGTAACGCTGGCGGAGCAAGATGGTAAGTTAAACGTAAGCCTTTACCGAACTGTGTTTCAATCGATTCTTTGAAGCTTTTGCCGGTTAACAGACGTGCAACTTCATATTCATCTTTGTACGCCATGACTCTATAAAGCTGGGTTGCAATCGTACCAGTTAATTCTTCTGGTAACTTTTTAGCAGCCAGTTCTACCAGCGTACGGTATTTAGTTGCATAAGCGTCATTCCAATAGTCTGTCAGACGAGCAGAGCGGTCTTCAACAAGTTCAGCCAACGTTTGCGGCGTTTTGGTTTTTGGCATTGCCGCAAGTAAACGTGCAGCTAAAGCTGGGTCACTTGCAAGGTGACAACCCACGCGGAAAGCTTCGATGTTCTTTTCAACAGCAGTACCATTTAACTTAATTGCTTTTTCAATGCTTTCACGTAAGAGCGGAATACGACCAGATTGCCAAGCCATACCGAGTAATAACTGGTTGGTATAGATTGCATCACCCAGTAGTTGTGTTGCAATACGAGCGGCTGGTAATGAAACCAATTGACCTTGACGAACACGACCACGAAGACGATCAACTAAATCGGTAATAGGCGCATACCAGTCACGAGATTTAATAAATTCAGAAGTCGGCGTGCTGTCTTCATTCACAATAACCAAAGCATCATCTCTTAAGCGAGAAAGTGCGGCACTACCACCAGCGACTACGGCATCTGCACCAATCAGTAATTCACATTGACCCGCTGGAATTTTTGTTGAAGAGATTTGCTCATCACTTGCTGCAAGTTGTACGTATGAATAAACCGTACCGCCTTTTTGAGCAAGTCCAGCCATGTCCATAACACGTGTTGCTTTACCTTCTAGGTGAGCCGCCATACCAAGGAGTGCACCAATAGTCACAACACCTGTACCACCAATACCACCGACCATAATACGACTTGGAACATCATATAACTGAGGAATGATTGGTGATGTTGGCCAGCCTGCGCCAATTCCTTCAAATTTAGCTGGACGTTTCATATCACGTGTATGAACAGTCACAAAACTTGGGCAGAACCCTTCAGCACAAGTGAAATCTTTATTACAGCTACTTTGGTTAATTTGACGCTTAGTACCTAAAGCTGTCTCTACTGGCTCAATAGATAAACAGTTTGATTTTTTCGAACAGTCGCCACAGCCTTCGCAAATATCACTGTTAATGTATAAACGCTCAGCTGGGTCAGGGTAGGCATCACGTTTACGGCGACGGCGTTTTTCACTGGCACAGGTTTGTACATAAATTAAAGCGGTCACACCTGAAACTTCACGCAATTCACGTTGAACCGCGTCAAGTTCATTGCGGTGGCGAATTTCTACACCCGGTGCAATGCCGTCTTCTTCGTTTAATAGTTTAACTTCATCAGTCACAATGACTTGTTTTTTAATACCTTCAGCAGCAAGCTGACGAGTTAACTGCGCAACGCTCAAATGTCCATCTACATGCTGACCACCTGTCATAGCGACCGCATCGTTGTAGAGGATTTTGTAGGTAATATTAGTTTTTGCAGCGATAGACTGACGAATTGCTAAGTAACCTGAGTGGAAATAGGTTCCATCACCAAGGTTGGCAAAAATATGTTTTTCATTGGTAAATGGTGATGCACCTACCCAACTTACACCTTCACCACCCATTTGAGAGAACGTTTCGGTACCACGGTCAAGTGAAACGGCAATATAGTGACAACCAATACCGCCTAACGCACGGCTACCTTCAGGAACTACGGTTGATGAGTTATGTGGGCAACCACTACAGAAATAGGGTTTACGCTCAGCAAGATCAATAACACGTTTTGACTCTTGCTCTGCTTTTAGCAGTAAGTCGATTCTATTTTGGATTTGTACTTTTAAGTTTTCTGGAATATCTAGTTTTAAGAAGCGAGTAGCCAGCATTTTTGCAATAGGTTCAGGCTGGTACTCATAGTGACCAATGAGTGGTGCTTCCTCAATAGAGGTACTCCATTCACCTTTACCATCGGTGGCTTTACCAATCACATGTGGGCGTTTGCCATCAGGAAGTGAATACAGCTCATCTTTAATTTGTGTTTCAATAATTGGACGTTTTTCTTCAATAACGATCAGTTCTTGTAAACCTTCAGCAAATTCACGAACGCCTTGAGGTTCTAAAGGCCAAATTAGACCAACTTGATAAACACGTAGCCCAAGCTGTTGGGCAGTTTCATCTTCAATACCTAAAATGCGTAAGGCTTCAATCGTATCTAAATAGCCTTTACCACTTGCGGCAATACCGATACGGGCATTTTCACAAGGCCATGTTACGGTGTTGATTTTATTCGCGCGGGCATAAGCCAAAACAGCAGGTAAGCGATATTTATAAAGACGTTCTTCTTGCTGAATGCCATGATCTGGCCAACGAATGTTAACGCCACCCTCTGGGAAATTGACATCTTCTGGTATAACTGGAGTAACACGGTCTAGATCAACATGAACTGAAGCGGAAGTTTCTACAATTTCACTGACCAGCTTCATTGAAGACCAAAGGCCAGAAAAACGTGAAACGGCAATGGCGTGAACACCAAAGTCTAAAATTTGTTGAACGGATGTTGGGTAGAAAATTGGAATACCACAACCAATCATGACATGTTCAGACTGGTGAGGGATTGTAGAAGATTTACATGAGTGGTCATCACCAAATAAAGCAACGACACCACCACGTTCAGAGGTACCAGCTAAGTTAGCATGGCGGAGTACATCGCCTGAACGGTCAACACCTGGGCCTTTACCATACCACCATGAAGACACTCCATCATATTTGCCTTGGCCTGAAAGATTAACTTGTTGCGTACCCCAAATTGCGGTAGCAGCCAAGTCTTCGTTTACACCAGGTTGAAATACAACATTATGGGATTTAAGTAATCCTTGAACTTGCCAAAGGAAACTATCATAGTTACCAACAGGAGAACCGCGATAACCAGAAATAAAACCAGCAGTATGATAACCATTAATCGCGTCACGGCGAGTCTGAGCAAGAGGCAACCGTACAAGTGCCTGAATGCCGGTCATATATGCTGTACCGTTATCACTTATATATTTATCTTCAAGTGACACATCCTTTGTTGCAATAATATTTGGAGTGACTTTTGTAGCTATGTTCATTTATATCTCCTTAGAATTTTTAGTAGCTCGGACTACTTTCTTTTTTCAACATCCAGTTGAATATTTGGAGCAAGTGACATACGAAATAAAAAAAGATCGGTTCCTCTTCTTAAAAAGAATTAGTGCCAATGTATGTACATTTAGTCATTGTGGTTGATCTAAACTGGTGCAACAATCCGTAATTTAGGAAAACATATTTACGTTATGCGCAAAAATCTCGATGGTGGACTATTGCATGCAATGCATGCATTCCTGAAAGTGATTGATAGCGGGAGTTTCACAGCAGCAGCTGAGCAGATGGATCTGACCACAGCACAGGTTTCACGTCTTATCAGCGAGCTAGAAACACGCTTAGGTACAAAATTAATACAACGCTCAACACGCCAGCAGGCACTGACCGATATTGGTGCAGCTTATGCAGAACGTTGTCGACAAGTGATTTCAATGGTGGATGAGGCTGAGTCAGAAGTCGCTGGAACCGCCTCAAAACCCAAAGGACGTTTACGTGTATTGAGTATGGGAAGCTTTGGGCATCATTACGTATTTCCAGTCATGGCCGAGTTTTGCAAAAATTATCCCGAGTTAACAGTAGAATATACGACATCGCAATACGTTCCAGATCTGTTGGCAAAAGGGGTAGATGTCAGTCTCTATCTCACTGAGTCTTTAACAGATTCCCGCTTTGTTGCTCGCAGAATTGGCACTATTTTTTCTGTTTTATGTGCTTCACCTGCTTATCTTGAGAAACATGGTGTTCCTAAGTCACCAGAAGACTTAAAAAATCATGCTTGTTTACGATTAGTTAATCCATCGATTACAGCAGATTGGCATTTGTTAAATGCAAATGGTGAGTCTTACCAAATTGATATTGGTGGGCAACTCATTGCAGATAACCCAGAATTATTATTAGATGTTGTACAGCAGGACATGGGCGTGGCGTTATTGCCGATGTTTTCGGCTTTAGAGGCAGTTCAAAATGGAAGATTATGCCATATCTTGCCTGAGTGGCGTTCGCCCGATATTGGGGTTTATACCTTATTGCCTTCACGTCATTTTATTGACGCCAAAACGCGTGCATGGTTGGATTGGGTGGAAGAATATATTTCACCAAGAATTGAAATGGATGCATCTTATTTTTATAAATAATGAGATAAATTTTTTAAGGACTAAACTAGAAAAGGATGAACAATAATACGGATTAGAATAAAAATAGGGTAGAGAATGCTTCTGTTGAGTGGGGCATTTAATACAGAGATTAATTCAAAATTTTAAATAAATTGCATAAGGGATTTAGTCCCAATTCCTGAATGAAATGAGATAAAGATGAGATAGGATGATCTGGTACTCGGCCTAATATTAAGCCTTATACCAGATGCTGAGTTATTTTATTTATTACTACGCACACTTGGTTTGCCAATAAGCATTTGCATAATTCGACAAGCTTTTTCGGTTTAATACATTGCTAATATTTTGGCTGGCTTGCATTAACTTTTCTAAGTCGATACCGGTTTCAAATCCCATATGGGACAGCAAATAAAACAGGTCTTCGGTTGATACATTACCAGAGGCACCTTTGGCGTATGGGCAGCCGCCAAGTCCAGCAAGGGACGAGTCAAAAACACGAATGCCTTGCTGTAGGGACTGATAAATATTGGCAATTGCCATGCCATAGGTATTGTGGAAATGTCCTGCCAAAACATTGCTGTCTAGTTCAGCGAGGCAGGCTTGCCAAACCTTTTGAACTCGATCTGGTGTTGCGGTGCCAATGGTTTCACCTAAAGACACTTCATAGCAGCCCATGTCATAGAGTCGTTTAACGACTTTCACCACTTGCTCAGGTGCAATCGTGCCTTCATAAGGGCAATCGACAATACAAGAGACATAACCACGCACACGTATGTTCTGTGCTTTCGCTGCGCTCATGACATCGCTAAATTTTTCAAAGCTTTCATCGATAGAGCAGTTAATATTTTTACGGGTAAAGCTTTCAGAAGCTGCGGTAAAAACCGCAACCTCTTTGCATCCTACGGCTTGAGCAGTTTCAAAACCTTTGATATTAGGAGTGAGTAGACTAAATTGCACATCTGTGGTCTGGGGTAACAGCTTAAATAGCTCATCACTTTGAGCCATTTGCGGCACCCATTTTGCCGAAACGCATGAACCCACTTCAATTGATTTTAGGCCCGCATTTATCAGGTCATTAATAAAGTTTAAGCGTTGTTCAACCGTTAAAGCCTGCTTTTCATTTTGGAGGCCGTCTCTGGGGCCGACCTCCACAATTTTGACAAACTCACTCATGCAACTTCCTCCTGAGCAGGCTGGAATTCAACAAGTTCATCGCCAGCTTTGACTTGATCACCGACTTGAAAATAGGAGTCTACAATCAAGCCATCTTTAGGGGCACGGATGGTGTATTCCATTTTCATTGCTTCAAGCGTCATTAAAATATCGTCTTTCTTAACGCTATGATTTGCACTCACCAGCACTTGCGTGACGACACCCGGCATTGGGGCTTTCAGGTGACCTTCATCGGCTTGACTGTCAGCCTGATTAAAATCTTGACGAATATAAGCAAACTTATAGCTTTGTCCGTTTTGGAATAAGGTAATGCCTTGCTGACTTTGATTAAAAGATAGCTTTTGCTGAGTCGCGCCAATTTGAACAGAGGCAGTATGCGCATCAATTAATTGACCAGAAATAGGGTAGCTTTGTCCGTTATATTCTGCGGTGAAGCCATGTTCATTTGAAGCAAATTTGATTTGGATATTTTGGTTTAAATAGTTCAGTTTAATACTGTGCTGGTAGGAAATATTTAAACGCCAAAGTGGTTGAGCTTGCCAAAGCTGTTTTTGGCTTGAGCTGTTGTTAAGTTTACTTAGAAACTCAATAAATGCTGCTGCCACTACAAGTTCTGGTTTGATATCTTCAGGGCTAAACAAGAAGTTTTGTTCGCGTTGAATCAGGTTGGTATCAAGCTTGGCTTGTTTGAACGAGTCGCTGCGAACAATCTTTTCAAGAAAGGCAATGTTGTTGCCTAAGCCATCTACATGGAATTGACTTAAAGCGTGTTGCATTTGAATAAGCGCAGCTTCACGGTTTTTACCCCATACGATGAGTTTAGCAATCATTGGGTCGTAATAGGTCGTGATTTCATCGCCTTCAACAATACCGCTGTCTACACGCACGTATTGGTTTTGAGTTGGGTAGTGCAGATAGTCAATTTTACCAATTGCAGGTAAAAAGCCTTTTTCAGGTTCTTCGGCGTAAATACGGGCTTCGAGTGCGTGGCCGTGAATTTGCAATTCGTTTTGTAGTTTAGGTAATGGTTCGCCATAAGCTACACGAAGTTGCCATTCAACCAAGTCTTCACCGGTAATCATTTCTGTCACTGGGTGCTCGACTTGTAAGCGGGTATTCATTTCCATGAAATACGCCGTACCATCTTGTTCCACAATAAACTCAACGGTTCCAGCACCCACATAGTCTACTGCACGTGCAGCATCAATTGCCGCTTGGCGCATTGCATCAAGCTTTTCGCTTTGCATTTGTGGAGCAGGGGCCTCTTCTAATACTTTTTGGTGGCGGCGTTGTACCGAACAATCACGTTCAAACAAGTGCACATAGTTACCGTGTGTGTCGCCAAACACTTGTACTTCAATATGGCGCGGTTGAATCACATAGCGTTCGATCAAGACATCATCATTACCAAAACTTGATTTAGCTTCGCGCTTACATGAGGCTAAGGCATGCAGAAAGTCTTCACTGCGCTCAACCAAGCTCATGCCTTTACCACCACCGCCGGCACTGGCTTTGATTAAAACTGGATAGCCAATTTGGTCGGCCTGTTGTTTTAAAAATTCGGCATCTTGGTTGGTTCCGTGATAACCCGGTGTTAAAGGGACGCCTGCTTTTTCCATTAAAGCTTTAGAGGTTGCTTTTAAACCCATAGCTAAAATGGCATCGACTGGTGGGCCAATAAAGCAAATATTGTGTTGTTGGCAAGCTAGCGCAAACTGGTCATTTTCTGAAAGAAAACCGTAACCCGGATGGATCGCTTGGCTACCTGTATCAATGGCAGCTTGAATAATGCGGTCAGCTTGTAAATAACTTTGAGTCGCAGGAGACTGGCCAATATAGAGGGCTTCATCTGCAAGTTTGACATGTTGTGCATTTGCGTCTGCATCAGAGTAAACAGCAACTGTTGCGATACCCAGTTTTTTTGCGGTACGAATTACGCGACAGGCAATTTCACCACGGTTCGCAATTAAAATCTTTTCAAACATGATGATCGTCCTTAATTGTTGTTATTTGAGGTGGCAGTCCACGCTGGCTGTTGTTTATTTAAAAAGGCACTCAGGCCTTCTTTTGCCTCGCTACCTTGGCGAACTTGAGCAATATGATGCGCCGTTTGTTGCAGCAATTCATTGCTCATGGCTTGATTGCTCACCATTTGAATGAGTTGTTTTGATGCCGCTTGAGCTTGTGGTCCACCAAGTAATAGAGCATCAATAATTTCTTGAACCTTTCTGTCTAAGTCTTCCGCGTCTGCGACTTCATGTGCCAAGCCAATTTGTTTGGCATCACGTGCCGAAATACGCTCAGCAGTTAAGAAGTAACGAGAGGCTTGTCTTGCACCAATCGCACGAATCACATATGGGCTAATGGTAGAGGGCGCAAGACCTAAACGTACTTCAGAGGTTGCAAACTTGGCATCTGTGCTGGCAATGCAAATATCACAAGCCGATGCCAAGCCCATACCGCCACCAAAGGCAATGCCATGAACGCGGGCAATAGTGGGTTGTCTCAATGTTGCAAGTGCATCTAACATTTGTGCGAGTTTTAGAGCATCCGCTTCATTTTCTGCTGAAGATGCCTGACCTGCCTGTTTCATCCAATTTAGGTCAGCACCTGCCGAAAAGCTTTTGCCACGACCAGCTAAAACCACAACACGAATATCATCACGTGTATTAATTTGCTTAAAGCAAGCATGCAACTCTTCAATGACTGTGGTATTGAAGGCATTGTGTAGTTCAGGGCGATTCAGCCAAACATAGGCAACTTGACCTTGTTGTTCGAGTTGTAAAAATTGATAGCTCATATACACCTCTTACATGCGGAACACGCCAAATTTGGTTGGCTGGATAGGGGCATTCATTGCAGCAGCAAGGCTTAAACCAAGTACTTGACGGGTTTGAGCTGGGTCAATTACACCGTCATCCCAAAGGCGGGCAGAAGCATAATATGGATGGCCTTGGCGCTCGTATTGCTCACGGATTGGTTGTTTAAACTCATCTTCTTGTTGAGCTGACCACTCGGCACCTTTTTGCTCAATTTGATCGCGTTTTAAAGTTGAAAGTACGCTGGCTGCTTGTTCGCCCCCCATCACTGAAATACGTGAGTTCGGCCATGTCCATAAAAAGCGTGGTGAATAAGCGCGTCCGCACATGCCGTAGTTACCCGCACCAAACGAACCGCCAATAATCAGGGTGAGTTTTGGTACATTTGCGGTTGCAACTGCCATGACCAGTTTAGCGCCATTTTTTGCAATCCCTTCGTTTTCATACTGGCGACCGACCATAAAGCCCGTAATGTTTTGTAGGAATAACAAAGGAATATTGCGCTGAGTACACAGTTCAATAAAGTGTGCACCTTTTTGTGCAGACTCTGAAAATAAAATCCCGTTATTGGCAATAATCCCGACTGGCATCCCATAAAGCGAAGCAAAACCAGTAATGAGTGTTGAACCAAAGCGTGCTTTAAACTCATCAAAACGAGAACCATCTACAATGCGTGCAATTACTTCACGAATATCAAAAGGCTTACGTGCATCACTTGGTACTACACCATAGAGTTCCGATGCATCAAACAGTGGTTCATCAACTTGCTTATTTAAATCATTTGGCTTCTTATTCAAGTTAGCAACAATGTTACGTGCAATCGCAATTGCATGTTCATCATTTTCGGCTAAATGGTCAGCTACACCTGAAAGACGTGTGTGTACATCACCACCACCTAAGTCTTCACTGCTCACCACTTCACCCGTTGCAGCTTTTACAAGAGGAGGGCCGCCTAAGAAAATAGTGCCTTGATTACGTACAATAATCGTTTCATCAGACATGGCCGGTACATAAGCACCACCAGCGGTACAACTACCCATCACCACAGCAATTTGGGCAATACCTAGGCTCGACATGCGTGCCTGATTATAGAAAATACGCCCAAAGTGATCGCGATCTGGGAAAACCTCATCTTGCATTGGTAAATAGGCACCACCTGAGTCCACCAAATAAATACAAGGCAAGTGATTTTGCTCGGCAATTTCTTGTGCACGTAAATGCTTTTTAACTGTAAGTGGGTAATACGTTCCACCTTTAACCGTTGCATCGTTGGCAACGATCATGCAAGTGATGCCGTTCACTTGACCAATACCTGCAATCACACCCGCAGCTGGAACATCATCTTCATAAACGTTGTACGCTGCCAATTGACCAATTTCTAAAAATGCCGTTCCGACATCAATCAGTTGATCAATACGTTCACGGGGTAAAAGTTTACCTCGAGCCAAATGTTTTTGACGGGCATTTTCACCACCACCTAAAGCAATACGTTGGGCCACTTGTTTGAGATCTGTGACCAATGTTTGCATGGCTTGCTGGTTTGTTTTGAAGTCTTCACTTCGAACATTAATCTTGCTTTGTAATTGGTTCATAAGATGCGTCCTTATTTATAATTATTATTTGGTTTCATTGAAGAGTTCGCGGCCAATGAGCATACGGCGAATTTCAGAAGTTCCGGCACCAATTTCATAAAGTTTTGCATCACGCCATAAACGCCCAGCAGGGAATTCATTGATGTAACCGTTGCCGCCTAGAGTTTGGATTGCTTCGCCTGCCATCCATGTGGCTTTTTCGGCAGAATATAAAATGGCACTTGCAGCATCTTTACGTAGGCTGCGGTCATGGTCGGCTTTGTCACAAGCAGCACCAACCGCATAAACGAGTGCTTTGCATGCCAACCAAGTTGAATACATATCGGCAAGTTTGCCCTGCATGAGCTGGAATTCACCTAAAGCCTGACCAAACTGTTCGCGTTGATGTAAATAAGGAATCACCACATCTAAACAGGCATCCATAATTCCTAAAGGTCCGGCACTTAAAACTGCACGTTCATAGTCCAAACCACTCATAAGTACTTTTGTACCGTTACCGACACCACCCAGTACGTTTTCAGCAGGTACTTCCACATTGTCAAAAAATAGTGGGTAAGTGTTAGAGCCACGCATACCAAGTTTGTCTAAATGGTTGCCGTGACTGAAGCCTTTCATGCCTTTTTCAACTAAAAAAGCAGTCATGCCTTTCGCACCAGCTTTAGGGTCAGTTTTTGCATAAACCACAAGTACATCTGCATCACCGCCGTTGGTGATCCACATTTTTGAACCATTTAAAACGAAATGATCACCTTTTTGCTCAGCACGTAATTTCATGCTAACCACATCAGAACCAGCATTTGGTTCAGACATCGCAAGGGCACCTACATATTCGCCAGAAATCAGTTTAGGTAAATATTTCTGCTTTTGCTGCTCGTTACCGTTTCGGTTAATTTGGTTTACACATAAATTAGAATGAGCACCATAAGAGAGGCCAAAGGCTGCCGAAGCACGAGAAATTTCTTGCATGGCAATAATATGAGCTAAATAACCCATATTGGCACCACCATATTCTTCAGAAACGGTCATACCTAAAAGGCCCATATCTCCGAATTTTTTCCAGAGATGTGCAGGGAATTTGTTGTCTTGATCAACTTGTTGGGCAATTGGTGCAATTTCCTTTGCACAAAATGCGGCCACTGAATCTTGAAGCGCAATTAAAGTTTCATCTAGACCGAAATTCAAGCTGCGGAGGTTCATGATATTTTCATCCTATTGGTTATATTTGTTGTCCATAAAATATTTTGTGGGTATTTGAGATGTACCATACAATGATTTTTTAAAAAAGTGAATACAGATTCATAAAATGATTTACAATTCATTTTATTTGTTAGAGAATAAATTATGAGCTATAAACGATCATCTTTAATGCAAGAGAGGATGGAGCAAAATCGTAAGTCGATTTTGAGTTCAGCCAGAAAGTTAATTTCAGAGGGAGGATTTAAAGACGCGCAAATACAAACAATTGCAGAGCAAGCGGGCGTATCAAGTGGTCTGGTTTATCGCTACTTCGATAATAAAAGCCAAGTGCTCATTGAAGTTTTGTCTGAGGCCATTAACACAGAACTGTTGGTGATCGATTCGATTACCGAAAGTGATTTATCGGCAAAGCAGAAATTACATAAGGCTGTGGCAACCTTTGTAAAACGGGCACTGAATAGTCCCCAGCTTGCATATTCACTCATGTTTGAACCCGTCGATTCAACGGTTGAACATGAGCGTTTTCGTGTGAAGCAATTGATTAAACAAAGTATGAAAAAAATACTTGCGGATGGAAATGCAAGTGGTGAGTTTGTCTTGGATGATTTAAATACAGCAGCACTTTGTGTTGTTGGTGCCATGACCTATGTGGTCGTTGAACCCCTGGATCCAGCTCAAAATACAAAGTTTGATCAAGCACACAGAGACTATTTTTCAAAACAGATTGCTGACTTTTGTGTGGATGCTGTGCAGAAGAAATAGGGCATATAAAGGATAAACATTACAAAGTAGGCGGTTTGGAAAAGTAGTTGCAGTAACAACAATTAGATCAGGTACGAAGAGAATTACAAAGAATCAAGGAGAATGATTCAATGCAACAAGAACGGTTAAGCTACGCCTCGGGACCAAGCACACAGCCCTTATTGGGTATGACCATTGGTGAACAATTTGATCAGGCCTGTCGGCAATATGCAGAAAAGGAAGCAATCGTCAGTTTTCATCAAAACAGACGGTTAACCTATAAAGCTTTACAGGATGAAGTAAATGCTTTTGCTTGTAGCTTGTTGAAATTGGGTTTAAAAAAAGGCGACCGATTAGCCATCTGGTCACCAAACTGTGTGGAATGGACAGTTACCCAATTTGCAGCTTTTAAAGCAGGAATTATTTTAGTTAATCTAAATACAGCTTATAAAAGCCATGAACTTGAATATGTGTTGAATAAAGTCTCATGCAAAGGATTGATTATTGCTTCTCAATTCAAAACCACCGATTACCAAGAATTACTCACAAAAATTGCCCCTGAGTTAACCAACAGTCCTGATAAAGTGCTCAGTTCAGAGCGACTGCCACATTTAAAATTCGTGATTAAAATTGATGACCAGCAACATACGGGTATTCATCGTTTTAGTGATTTAGTTACAACACCAAACTCTGAGCAGCTTGAACAATTAAAACAGTTAACCAAGCAACATCAGTTTGATGAAACCATTAATATCCAATTTACCTCAGGTACAACGGGTAACCCTAAAGGGACTATGTTGACCCACCATAATATTTTAAATAATGGTTACTTTGTTGGCGAAGGTATTCGTTTAACACCTCAAGATAAAGTCTGTATTTCTGTGCCGTTGTTTCATTGTTTCGGTATGGTGATGGGGAATTTAGCGTGTGTTACGCATGGGGCAACGATGGTCTATCCATCGGCCGTATTTAATCCTTTAGAAACTTTAAAAGCCATTCATCAAGAACGTTGTACGGCAGCATATGGCGTACCAACCATGTTTATTGCAACTTTAGAACATGAACAATTTAATGAGTTTGATCTGTCGAGCTTAAGAACGGGCATCATGGCAGGCAGTCCTTGTCCACGTGAAATTATGCAACGGGTCATAGACCGAATGCATATGTCTGAAATCACGATTTGTTATGGCATGACTGAAACCTCGCCAGTCAGTGTACAAAGCTCGGTAAACGATTCAATTGATAAGCGAGTAAGTACAGTTGGCCATGTTCATCCTCATGTTGAAATTAAAATTGTCGATTTAGAAGGACAGATTGTTCAGCAAGGAACTTTGGGCGAGCTATGTGTTCGTGGTTATTCAGTCATGGCTGGTTATTGGGGCGAAGAAGAAAAGACCCGTGAAGTGATTGATGCGGCTGGCTGGATGCATACGGGTGATATTGCAGAAATGGATCAAGACGGTTTTATTAAAATTAAAGGCCGTATTAAAGATGTCGTGATTCGTGGTGGTGAAAATCTCTTTCCTAAAGAAATTGAAGACTTTTTATATACCCATCCCGATGTGAGCGATGTACAGGTGATAGGCTTGCCAGATGCAAGGTATGGTGAGGAACTTTGTGCATGTATTATTTTGCATGAACACCACCAAATTGATGAAAATAGCATTCGTCAATTCTGTAAAGAGCATATTTCCCATAATAAAGTGCCGCGCTATGTTCGATTCTTTAATGAATTTCCAATGACTGCTTCTGGGAAAGCCCAAAAGTTTAAGTTACAAGAAATTATGCGTGCTGAGCTTAATTTAACAGGAAATGTCTTTGATTAAATAAAGCCAAAAGCCCAGTCAAAGTACAGCAAACTATAAATTGAAAGGCAGTTTAAATAGAGGATAAAACAAAATGGCAAAAGACTTTAATAGCCCAAAAATAGTCGATGGTTATGATGAACATATCCGTAAATTAATTCCGGGTTATGAAGTGATCCATCAACAGGTGGATGCCATTTTGCAATCAGTGTTGAAACCGAACTCTCACATATTAATTGTGGGATGTGGCACGGGTTATGAACTCGAATATTTACTTAAAAGACATCCGAACTGGAAATTTACAGCCGTTGATCCATCTTTAACGATGCTTCAAAAAGCCCAAGAACAGGTTGAACTTTTAGGGAAATCTTCACAAGTGACTTTTGTACATGGGGAAACTTCAGCTTTGCCTCTTGAAAATTGCTTTGATGCTGCACTGTCTATTCTTGTGGCGCATTTTATTGCTGATGATATAAAACCTGCGTTCTTTAAAGATATTTATAATCGCTTAAAAGAAAATGCTGTCTTGCTCACCTACGATTTAATGACGTGTATAAACCCTCAGCAGCTTCAAGCATTACGTTATTTATGTTTGGCTCAAGGCTTAACTGAGGAGCAATGCCAAAAAATGCTAGAGCGTATGGCTCAAGACTTCTTCAGCCTGACGACCGAAGGTTATATAAAACTTTTGCAAAAGAGTAGCTTTGAAAGCGTACAGTCTTATGCACAGGTTCTGACTTATCAGGGTTTAATTGCAAAAAAATAATGTCAGTAGAGACATAGGAATGTTGTCTTAACACCCAAATATTCTCAATGAGGAAGAGAATATGAAAACTGAAAAAAATAGAAGAACTCGCTTTACGTAAAACAAATTAAAAAGTGGCCCTAATGCCGCTTTAGGGAGGTTTTGTCTAAAAAATATGACGGAAGGTCTTTCTTGAGAAAGAAAGTCAAATTTTCAAGGACCTATCTAAATAGGTACATAACAAAAGGGATGTCGAGATCTTTAAGTCTATTTAAAGATCAAAAAAAGGAAAGTTTTATGATAAATGCTTTAAATACAACGGTTCAAAAAAGCCTATTGGCGGTTTCTGTGACCCTGTTTGTGTCTTCTGCCTTTGCAGCTCAAACAGATCCTGAAATAGAACAACTTCGACAAGAAGTGAAAGAACTACAAGCAAATATACAAGCTCAAAAATCTTTATCGCAAGGACGAGTGGAACTAGCAACTTCTGCAACTCCTCAAGCTGCGCAGCCAATACAGCAAGGGTTAACTAAATCTGGTGCAGAATTTAACCTCTATGGATATATACGGGCAGATGCTTCTTATCAAATGAAGGGTGCATCCACCATGTATAACAACATTAGTGGGGTTCCACTCGAAAATACCCCTGAAGAGGGCGCACAAAAAGATCAGTTGCACAGCACAGTTAATGTGACACGCTTTGGGTTGAATTTTAAAACCCCAACAGCCGTGGGTGATGTGGGTGGAAAGTTAGAAATGGACTTCTTTGGGGCAGCCACTCGTGATCAGTTCCGTATACGCCATGCTTATTTAACTTTTGATAAATGGCTTATCGGTCAAACGTGGTCGACATTTATTGCACCAGAATATTACCCAGAAACGATTGATGCAGGCACATTTGTAGGTGGAGCATTATTAAGATCACCGCTGGTTCGCTATAGCGACAACTTAAGTGCAAATACAAGCTTTGCAATATCGGTTGAAGATCCGAAATATACCGCTACATCAGACCCTGATAACAAAATGCGTTTACCAGCTTTGGTAGGGCGCTTAAATCATAAATTTACAAATGGCTCGATGCTATCAGGTCGTAGTTTTGTGGCTGAAAAGAGAACCAACAATGATGAAGAAGTGGCTTGGGGTGTAGGCCTAGGGGGGAAATATCAGATTACGCCAGATACATTACTCAAAGCTGATTATTACCATGTCAAAGGAGATGGACGTTTCCTACTATGGAGTAACAGCGGTTATGCAATAGATGATCAAAACAATATGCATAGCAATGAATTTGACACTGTTTCATTGGGCATAACCCATCAGTTTACGCCACAAATTCGTTCAACCTTAGGTTATGGCTATATGAAAGCCAAAGATGATAACCGTTTTGCTGAATTACAACGCACTAGCACAACTCAAAACAAAGAACTTTGGCAGGGCTGGGTGAATGCACTTTATAACCCTTACAAACCAATTACTTTGGGTGTCGAATATGTTTATGGCGAACGCGAAACTTTTGATGGGCGTAACGGGACTGATAACCGCTTCAACATGATGGCGAGTTATGATTTTTAATTAATTCAATAAAACCTTGAATAATCTGTTTTTTCTTTAGGGTGCAATATGTCGTTTTAAAAATTGAATATGAATTTATCTCACAAAGGAGGTGAGTAAATGACAACATCTAAATTAAATGTAAATGAAGTTATTGATCAGGCCAAATTTAGACCTTATCACTGGAGTATTTTACTTTGGTGTTTATTAATTATTATCTTTGATGGTTATGATCTGGTTATTTATGGTGTAGTGCTACCTTTGCTGATGCAAGAGTGGTCATTGACGGCCGTACAGGCGGGGATGTTAGCGAGTACGGCTCTATGCGGAATGATGTTTGGAGCAATGTTCTTTGGAACTTTGGCAGACAAAATAGGCCGTAAAAATGTGATTTTAATTTGTGTCGCTCTTTTTAGTGGTTTTACTTTTTTAGGTGCTTTTGCATCAAGTCCACTTGAGTTTGGGGTGCTTCGATTCTTAGCGGGATTAGGCATTGGTGGGGTAATGCCAAATTTAGTTGCACTCACATCAGAATATGCACCCAAACGTATACGCAGCACCTTAGTAGGTACCATGTTTAGTGGCTATGCGATTGGAGGGATTCTTTCAGCATTAATTGGTAGTTATTTGGTTGAAAGTCAGGGATGGCAAATCATGTTCCTGATTGCAGGCATCCCTTTATTTTTGTTGCCTGTTATATGGAAGTTTTTACCTGAGTCTTTAACCTTTTTAGTTAAGACTGGTAAAACTGAGCAAGCACAGCGCATTATTCAAAAAATTTCACCTGAACAAAACCTAACGATCAATACGCAGTTAGTGCTTAATGACGATAATGTTCCAACAGGCAGCTCTGTAAAGGGATTATTTCAACAAGGCCGCGCTTTCAATACACTCATGTTCTGGTTAGTGTTCTTTATGTGCTTACTTATGGTGTATGCCTTAAGCAGCTGGTTACCAAAACTCATGCTTGCCGCAGGGTATTCACTCGGAAAGAGTATTTTATTCTTGTTTGCCCTAAATGTCGGCGCAATGATCGGCTCAATTGGTGGCGGCATTCTTTCTGATAAATTCCATTTAAAACCTGTAATTATGGCAATGCTGCTAGCGGGTGTTGTGGCATTAGTCGGTTTAGGCTTTAACTCACCAGCCTATGTCTTATATGGTTTGGTGACTGTTGCAGGAGCAGCAACCATTGGTACCTCAATTCTTCTTTATAGTTACGTTGCTCAATATTATCCATTAAGTGTGCGTTCTACTGGCATCGGCTGTGCTTCTGGTGTTGGTCGAATTGGAGCAATTGTTGGGCCAATCTTAACGGGCATGTTATTAGGATTAGAATTGCCACATACGATGAATTTCGTGATGATCGCAATTCCTGCAATTCTTGCTCTTTTAGCAGTCATGATGCTTCGACGACATGCAGTTGAAAAACAGCCGAGTGAACCGAAACTTACCGCTGAATTAGAAGGTAACTAATCGATATCGATACAGGTAGGGAAAAATTCCTACCTGTATCTGGAAATTTTATTTGTTAATTAACTGCTTTAAATGAACCAGATTTGCCATTTGCTGATTACCTTTATCATTTGGATGTAAATGATCACCTGAGTCATAAATCGGGTTTAATCGATCGGGATGTTTTGAATCTTTTAACCCTTGATCAAGATCAAGAACTCCATCAAATGTCTGACTGGTTCTTATCCAATCATTAATTTTTTTCCGTAATTGATCTTTGTTCGGTTGGTAGTAGTTATCTAAAGGGGTATTGGGTAAAGCACCCGAAAATGGAGGTAAGGTTGCCCCAATCACTTGAATGCCTTGCTTATGGGCTTCCTCTACGACACGTTTATAACCTTGAGTTAATGCTTCAAAAGACGGTATTTCTTGTTTAGGAGCAAAAGCTGTACCCGGCCATGAAATATCATTAATGCCCACCAGAACAATTAATGTTTTAACACCTGAATATTGAAACACTTCTTTTTTTAAGCGCTCTAAAGCACTGTCGCCCATACCGTCTGTGAGTAGTCGATTTCCTGAAATTCCGCTATTAATCACCGCTACTTGATGTGGCGATAAACGCTTAGCTAAAAAGTCGGTCCATCTCGTGTTTGCATCTAGAGTTGCAGTTGCTCCATCAGTAATTGAGTCTCCAATAACTGCAACAACATGGGCTTTATGCTTTGGTTTTACCTCTATCGCAGAGAGTAATAATCTTGCAGTGGTTGTTTTAGCATCGGTAGGAGTATTTAAATTTGCTGTCTGGTTACCCGTAATCAGCCAACTGGTTTGTTTAGCATCCCAATGAAAAGTTTTAAATGTCGTTGGTTTTTGAATAAAACTATTTACCATTAACTGTGCATGATCAGGAACAGAGAGATGAATTGGGTCACTAATCAATTGTTTACCCGGTAAAATTTGTGCTTTAAGTTTTCCAGAAAAATAAACAGGGTAAGTACTGTTAGATTTTAGACTTTTTGAATTAACTAAGCCTACGGTGGTTTTATCAATATAAAGCGGTTGTTCGCCATATTGATTGGTGAAAACGAGTCGAACTGCTTCACCACCCAAACTAATTTGACTAACTTGTCTGATCGTTTGATTGGATATTTGCTCTGGAATATGGGTTGGAAAAACAAAATCCTTATTCCAAACCTTTTGTGGACTAGCTGACCAACTGGTGATCCATTGGTTTTTTTGTACTTCTGCTTGCGCTACGGTCGACAATAAAACTAAAGAGAAAAGGGTAGATTTATAAAGTTTCATCTCATGAATCCTTAAAACGAATTAGAGTCATCTTGAAACAAACTAGTGGCTTGTTATAGCGGTCTAAGCGGAATAAGATTTGTGAATTAGATTCATAAATAGATTTCGTTATGTCATGTTTTGATATTAATCGATCTGGCGAGTTGGCAATTTTTATTCGGGTGGTCGAATTAGGAAGTTTTTCAGCAGTAGCGAGAGCATGCGACATGACGCCGTCTGCTGTCAGTAAATTAATTGCTCGGCTCGAAAAACGACTAGGAGTCCGGTTACTGAATCGTTCAACACGCCAGTTTCAGCTCACAAGTGAAGGCTGTCAGTTCTATGAGCAAGGTCTTCAAATACTCAGTGAGCTAGATGAACTCGAACAATCTGTTACTGCAAATCACACACCTAAAGGACGAATAAGAATACATACCAGTCTTTCATATTGGACCCATTTTTTGTTGCCGTGTATTTCTTTATTTAATCAGCGCTATCCACAAATTGAATTAGAGGCTCACTTAAGTGATGAAGTCATTAATTTAGTTGAGCAAAGAATTGATGTCGCGATTCGGACAGGACCTTTAAAAAGCTCAAATTTGGTGGCTCGCTCATTGGGGAATACTCATAAACATTATGTCTGCTCACCTGCATATATTACACAGTGTGGTTGTCCACAGCATCCAGATGAACTATCTGAACATCAACTTTTAGACGTAAGTTATCAGCGCCAGAATAAGACATGGTTATTTAAAAAAGAGAATCAAGAAATCACGCTCGTACCTACTCAGGTTTTAAGAGTAAATCATGGGGAAGCGATTTTGCAGTTAGCACTTGCCGATGCAGGCATTGCACAACTCAATGAATTTCAAGTTCGAAAAGCGCTAGAACAAAAGCAGTTAACTAAAATTCTTGAAGACTGGAATGTTAATGCTTCTGAAGAATTTCATGCTGTCTGGATCGGGCATGATAAATACGTTCCTAAACGTGTAAGAGTCTTTCTAGATTTCTTGGTGGAACATGCAAATATCAGTTAATTTAGTCTTTTCTTGCACTTAACTGACATTGGTGAATTGTTTCATTCATTGTTTCCACAAAGTTCATGTTCGCATCAATATTTTGTAAGCTTACTTTTTCTAGATCTTCTACAAATTGTGGCGAATAATGTTCTTCTAAAGCGTTATAAATACAATTGCATTGTGAGAGCGCATGGCCTGACCACACACAATGAGTATTGAATTCGTTTTTACTGATAGGTCTGCACCCTAATAAACTTATAGAAATTATTAATAGAGTGCACACTAAAACAATACGATATGAAAAAAACATCATTATTGCTCTTCGTTGGTTGTTGTTATCGTTAAGTTATGCTTATAGATGCGCTCATCTTTAACTGGCGTTAAATGTTGAGATCTTTTCCCTAAAAAGATAAAAGTAGGGATAGGTAAAAAGATGGGAAGAATTCTTTAAACGTGTTTTAAGCTGAACAATAAGATAATGAAGAGTAATAAAAATAAAATGATATAAAATAATAGTCATTAGAGACTCCTTGATAAAAGAAGTTGTGCCCAATCACTGCTATTAATTATGGTGGTGAAACGAAAGAGGGTTAGCAGACTGATACCTAAGAAACCAGCACACCCGAAGGTGTCCCACTCCCGTTCCTCCGTCAAAGGCACGAGGGGCTCCACACCAAAAAACTTGTTTTTAGTGCACTTAGGTAGACGATCTGCTAAAACCGACTGACAAAATAGGTCAGCCGGAGCATCATAAGCTGAGCCTTAAAGCGGGTCAATTGCAAAAATAAAAGATTGGTTTATATAAACAAATATTAATATTTTTAAATTTTCATTAATAAAATAACAAGTTATTTAGAATTTAAACAATTGAATAATTATTAAAGCTAATTTCGACAATTGAGTTTTAATGTTTATATATCAAAGATTTATTAATTGTTTATTTATATATTGTTTGCAATCATTGGCTTAATAAGACATAAACTCAGAAAGGATGAGCAATTTTACTTTTATGAGTATGGCAATCTTAAATAATTAGCTTATGCCAAAATTTAATTAAAATATCAATTGCAAGAATGGTATTTTTAATCATTTGTTTAATTTTGATTTTACAAAAGCTTGCATAACCTACAAAAGTTAAGAGAACCACAGCGGTAGGCCAACATAAGATAATGTTATTCATAAGCCAACATCTTAAAATTTATAAGGGTGACCTCAATGTTAAGAATTTTTTGTGCAGTTAGCATGGTTGTTACAATCGCAATAGGTATGAGCGCTTGCCAAGATCGAAATTCAAGCGATGATGGAACTCATGGTGCTAATGATCCAACTACTCCTCACCAAATTGATAAAAATTCATAAGTATTTTTTCTAAGAAAGCTCACTTTTAGGTGAGTTTTCTTATCGTTATTTTCTATAAAATATGTAACATAATAAAAATGATAATTATATGAAAATATAAAATTAATCAGTAAATTAGTAGGTTATTGTCTTTCTATAAATTTGTTGTTACTGAATTGTTTCTAGGGTGAGTTATAGTTTCAAAAAATTAATAAAATACACACAATAAATTACTTATATTCATCCAAAATTCATTGTAGCGATGACAATTTTATAAAGGTAAGGATATGCCCCAGTATTTAAGAATAGCTGAGAAAATATATCAAAATGTTAAAGAAAAAAAAGGCTTTACAGATGAGCCTATGGAAGATCTTAACAATTTGATGATTGAACTCAGACATGAAATTAAGGGGACAAATCTGAAGCTTTTATACAATTATATTGATTTTGCTGAATTACTGATTAAACCTTTGCAGGAATCTAAAATTAAATTGGATTTAAGTATTATTCCTAAAAGTAAAAATACTCAAGAATTTGTATTGTGGCTTGCAGGTTTTATTGAACGAATTACCACGGGTGGACAAGAAAAATTACCACCAATCCGAGCTAAGGTTGCTTTACCTAACTATGCTTACGATGAAACCTTGCCTTCTTCAGCAACTCCTATAAATAACGGAGAAGAAATTATTGAATATTTTAAGAAAAATGAAAGTTAAATAGGGGGCGTATAAAAAGAGCTTATTTCCGAGGGCCAATAGGAAATAAGCTCATATTTTTTAAATTAATAAATAGAAGATACTACATTCAAATACTATCTATCGTTCCATGCATCTTTAATTGCCTGTTTAGCATGTTCCCATTTTAAGCGGGATTCAGCTTTCAGCTCTTCCCATTTTTGTTGAAGGCTACCTTCAACATCTTCAAATTGAGCACCTTCTTCAGATTCGGTACGGGCACGATGACCTAATTCATAGGCTGTCGAGAAATCTCGATCATAATCTAGATCTGGAGTAGTAAGCTGAGCTTCTTGATAATAAGGACGAGTAACGTAACTTTCGCGCCAATAAGTATCAGAATAGTTATGGTCGCCAGCTGGCAGTCGTGCGTGATCGCTATTTTGATCTGTCATCAGTTTTTCCTCATCTATTATTAAATTTTATGCTTATGTTGAATTTAGGAAGGTGAAGGCACCTTCCTAAATAAAATGAAGACCGCATCAAATGACAATTAAATCGGCAATGAATTAACGTTGCTGATTATTGTTATTTGAGTTTTGTTGACTAGGATCTTTTTGATTAGAGCCTTGTTGTTGGCGGCGGTTGTCATTTTGCTGTTGTTGCTGATTGTTTTGTTGCTGTTGATCTTTTTGCTGTTGGTTGCCATTTGGCTGTTGCTGGTTATTACGGTTGTCATTTTGCTGCTGTTGTTGCTGCTGATTATTAGGTTGATTGCTTTGATTATTAGTAGTGCTCATCTTTAATTACCTCATATCATTTATGATGTGTGTTTTATCTGAGAGCTTCAGATAGGTTTATTTAAACACGAAAATTTTAAATGTGAAGTCTAAGGGTGTTACCCTATATTTAACTGTAACTTTAGAAACTAATTAAAACCTTGATTTTTATATAATGAAGATTTTATCGATAAACATAATTAATATGAAGATGGATAAAATTACATTTAAGTACATTGGTGTTAAAGAAACACTATGATCATTTCTAAATATGTATTTGTTATTTTTTATTAGTGAGATTATCTTTTTTATTATCTAATATTATGAATTCTATATCTTGAGTAATGTAATAAACAAGTTGTCTTAGCTTAATGTAGGGAAGGCCCTTAAATATACGACGGAAATTATAAAAATTATTTTTATAATAAATAGAATAAAAGAAGGTACCTACCGGTTTTTCTTTTGTTTCTGATCCACCTTTTTTTAATAATCCCGTGCAAGCAACATAAAGATCTGCCTTTATAAGGTCTTTCCCTTTTTTGATCATCTCTACAGTGACTTGCATGGATTCAGGTGTATATTTTTCAATAAGTTCCGAAGAAATGTGAAGGGTATTTTCTTTAACCCGTAAGTCATAGCTGACTAAACTTCCAATAAGTATGTCGCCGGAATAGGGGCTTAAAGAAAAGCGGTAAGCTAAATAACCCGCAGAAGCACTCTCAAAAAATGCAATTTTAACTTTTTCTTGTGCTAATAATTTACAGCATGAATTAAACATTTTTTTCTCCTTTCAATTGTTTTTAAATTAGTTATAAAATTATTTTTAATTACTTTATGTTAATTTTTTAATCTTTATAATTTTAAAGGTAACTTAATGTAATAAAAATTTAAAATTTATATATTTTTTATAGAAACAGGGAGTTAAATTATTCTAAAGATGAGAATGTAATTTTGTGTGAGAAGTTATGTTTCTGAATTTTAAAGATTTGTGGGAAAACAATTATTTTTAATAACGCAATATAACAAAGCAATACTGGGATTATAATTTGATTAAAGTATGGTAGTTTATATCTCACAAAAGGAGAATGGAAATGCCTGTTGTAGTGAAAGAAAGATTATTAGACCTATTGCAAGATAATCAACAGAACTATTACGAATTATTTGTTTTTTTCCTTGATCCTGATATTTCTAGTTTTGAAAAAGAAAAGAAAGCAAGCGATTTTCTAACTAAAGAAATAGATAAAATAGATCAAAATGAAATTGATTTCCCTTCAAATATAAATATGGTTAAAGCATGGTGTGAGAACAATAATAAAGAAAATTGTGAGGTATTTCAGTCTTATTTAAACCGCAGACAAAGCGGAGGTGAGAGAGAGTACTTTAATAATGTCGGTCAGGCGTTTGAATTTTTAATTAAAGTTTCTCCAACCAAAAAAGTAGATGGTGCATGGCTATATAGTTGTGTTCACTATTGGAATGACCCAGTTTTCCACGATCTTATTATTACCTATTTGGAAGAGCTTGGGTTAGGTGAGCCTAAGGCAAATCATGTATGTATTTATGATGACTTGCTACGTAGTTTGGGACTCAATAGCTTTGAGCTGCTTTTAGCAGATGAATATTACCATAATGCTGTGATTCAGTTGGCGCTTGGTTATGCTCCACCTGAGTTTATTCCAGAGATTGTGGGCTTTAATTTAGGCTATGAGCAACTGCCACTTCATCTACTTATTAGCAATTATGAGCTTGCAGAGCTTGGCATCGATTCTAAGTACTTCAATCTGCACATTACTATTGATAACATTGATAATGGACATGCAAATAAAGCGATTAAAGTTATAGAAAATATTTATGATAAATATAGAGATAAAGAACTTTTTCTAAATAAATTAAAACGTGGTTTTGCGCTAAACAATCATGGCGTAGGCTCTTCTAGCATTATAAAAAATTTAAATCTTGAAGATTTTGTTCTTAAAATTTTAAAGAGAAAGGCATTGGTTGGGCAGTTAATTCATAACGAAACTAGAGATTTCGGGTGCAAAACGATTAATCAATGGTTATCTAACCCAGACGATGTTGAGGGGCTGCTATCTCATTTAATTGAAAATAAGTGGATTAAATTTAATGCTGACCCTGAACAGAGTATTTTCTGGAGATTAATTAATGATGAAAATGGAAAAATGTATGGGGTATTTAACCCTGTAGAGCGTCAGATCATTCATGACTGGATTGCGGGCAATGATCATTCTTCTAATTTCTTGGCATATAGCAGAGCATTAAATACTAGCCAGCGTATTCAAGATTATTTATTTAGCTATATCTCTGATGGCGAGCTTGATGCATTGCAAGAGCGCGTGCAGAAATCACATGATCTTGCCATAAAAATATGCAAGCTGACTCCGTTTCTGGGGCCAGATTCACATCATAAAAGTATTGGACTTTGGAGCACACGTAAATATGTTGAACTCCTTTTCCCATATTTAAATTCTTTTAACAAAAACTAGCTCTTTAATTTTTCTACTTCACCCAAGGTTTAACTTTAAAACATAGGTAATAAACATGACTGATAACGTTAAATTAACAAATAAAACAAGTGAAATGGCTGGTGCTGATGAGGCAAACAAAGCCAATACCACTCAAAAAACTGAACAGTTAGATACAGTAAGAGATGATGCTACAAATCAGGCTTTAACCACAAATCAGGGGGTTAAAATTGCTGATAACCAAAATAGTCTGAAAGCAGGAACGCGCGGATCAACGTTATTAGAAGATTTTATCTTACGAGAAAAGATTACCCATTTTGACCATGAACGAATTCCAGAGCGTATTGTGCATGCTCGTGGCGTAGGAGCTCATGGTTATTTTCAGGCTTATGAAGGCAATGAGCGTCTAACGAAAGCGGGTTTTTTGACGGATCCATCTCTTCAAACTCCAATTTTTGTACGTTTCTCGACTGTACAAGGGCCACGTGGTTCAGCCGACACCGTTCGTGATATACGTGGATTTGCTATTAAATTTTATACGCAAGAAGGCAACTTCGATTTGGTCGGCAATAATGCTCCAGTTTTCTTTGTGCAAGATGGTATTAAGTTCCCTGATTTTGTACATGCGGTAAAACCTGAACCAGATACTGAAATGCCTACTGGAGCGAGTGCGCATGATACATTTTGGGACTTTGTGTCTTTAGTACCAGAGTCCGCGCATGCCGTGATTTGGGCGATGTCCGATCGGGCTATTCCTCGTAATTTACGTTCAATTCAAGGCTTTGGTGTGCATACCTTCCGTTTAATTAATGCTGAAGGTAAAGCTCATTTTGTTAAGTTTCACTGGACCCCTAAACAAGGCTTAAGCGCTCTGGTTTGGGATGAGGCACAAAAACTTGCAGGTAAAGATCCTGATTTCCATCGTCGAGATCTTTACGAAGCTATTGAGAAAGGCGTGTATCCTGAATGGGAATTAGGGGTGCAAATTGTTGCAGAAAAAGATGAAATGAAGTTCGATTTCGACTTACTTGACCCAACAAAAATTATTCCTGAAGAATTAGTTCCTGTCACACCTATTGGCCGTTTTGTTTTAAATCGAAATGTTGATAATTTCTTTGCTGAAACAGAGCAGGTTGCTTTCTGTCCAGGGCATATTGTACCGGGTATTGATTTTACGAATGATCCGCTATTACAGGCACGACTATTTTCATATACCGATACACAGTTAAGTCGTTTAGGCGGACCGAATTTCCATCAAATACCAATTAATAAACCTGTATGCCCATTCCATAACAATCAACGCGATGGTATTCATCAGCATACTATTCATAAAGGGCAAGCTTCTTATCAACCAAATTCAATTGATGGGAACTGGCCAGTTGAGACACCTCCAGCGGCAGAAAATGGTGGATTTGAAAGTTACTATGAAAGAGTGAGTGGTCAAAAGATTCGTGAAAGAAGTGAATCTTTTTCCGATCATTTTTCTCAGCCTCGTCTTTACTACAAGAGCCTTGCACCTCATGAGCAAAAACATGTGGTCGATGCGTATACCTTTGAGCTCAGTAAGGTAAAAAGAAAACATATTCGGGAACGTCAGGTTCAACAAATTTTGGCGAATATCGACCTCGATTTAGCACGTCAAGTGGGAGCAAATCTAGGTATAGAAGTACCTGATCTTAGCCTCGATTTTAAACCTCAATCTGTTGAAAAATCGGCTAAGTTATCCATGCTCGCTTTCCCGCCAGCCGATATTCAAGGCCGAAAAATAGCCGTACTCATCCATAATCTGGTGAAGTCTGATGCATTAGAAACCATTAAAAACTGGGCAATTAAGGAAGGGGCTGTTGTTCATTTATTAGCACCGAGTTTAGCACCAGTTAAAGATCATCAAGACAAAATTATTGCAGCTGATGGCATGCAAATGGCAGAACCATCAATTGCTTATGATGCGGTGATTATTCCCGATGGTGATAATTTAAATGCCGTGATACAAGATGGTGTAACTCGTCATTACATATTAGAAGCCTATAAACATTTAAAACCAATCGTCTTTTTAGGGAATAAATCTGACCTACTTGACCCACTTAATTTGGTTGCAGATGAAGGAACACTAATAGAAGATGAATTTAAGCATATTTCAGAGAAGCTTAAAAACTTGCTTAAAGCTCATCGCGTTTGGTCGCGAGAGAAAATAGCTCAGCACGTTCCGGCTTAAAGTAAAAGCCCTGAAGGTTGTTAACTTTCAGGGCTTTTTTATATCGAGGCCGCAGTCGTGACGATGATTATGATGGTCGTGGACAAAATTCACGAAATCAGAAACGCGATGCCTCTGGACGGTTTACGTCTTAAGCATAGTGCTTTAAAAACAAAGGAGGCTTTTGCCTCCTTTGTTTTTTAATTTATTTACTTTACTGTGGGAGTGGTTGTAGCCCTTTTACAATATCAAGATATTCAGAGCCATTTAGCCAAAAAGATTTTTTTAAAAATAGGGTGGTCATAATACTTTCTGCTGCTTCACTTTCCGGATTTTCACAGAAAATTCCATAGCTTTCGCCTAATACCGCATCATTTTCAATGAGGCGGATATAGTAAGCATGTTGCTCATTTGCATAACCTAAAACTGCATCACGTTGATTTTTCATTTCGCATGTCTCCATACCAAAAAACTGAATTTAACCAGAATGTTAAATGTTCAGAATCTCATTTGATAAAAATCATAAAACAGTCAGTAATCAGGACTATCCCATAATAGGTTTTGATTTTCTTCAAATTGCCATTTTGATTTAAACATCCCTGTTAAAAGCAAAATGGATTAAAATCTGATCATGGGATTTATTGTTATGCAAAAAAAATATTTCGTCAACTTGAAAATGTAACTTTTTCAAGTTACATTGTCTGTGTAGGATTTGAACGGTGAAATGGAGGCGAGATGTCAAAGAAAAACGAGTTTGAACATGGCGGTGCCCGTGAAAATGCTGGTCGTAAAGCACAGTTCAATGAACCCACAAAAGTGATTCGTGTTCCCGAGTCTCAAGTTAACTTTATCAAAAATTGGTTACTGAATAATGTCAAAACCGATAACCGGTCAGATTTTAGCTCAAAATTAAAGGTTCAACAGGTCCATGCAAATAACGATAAAATTTACCATATCCCTTTAGCTACTGAACGTGTTGCTGCGGGTTTTCCGTCGCCAGCGCAAGATGATATTGAGCAAGCACTCGATTTAAATGAATATTTAATTCGAAATGAAAATGCCACATTTATTGTCAAAGCAAATTCTTTGTCAATGCTAGACGCTGGAATTGATATTGACGACCCGCTTATTGTGGACCGTAGTCTTCCCGCTAAATCTGGGGATATCGTAATTGCGCTTATTGACAATGATTTCACTGTTAAACGCTTAATGATTGATAATAATTACCACCCCCCTAAAATTTGGCTAAAAGCAGAAAACTCCGATTATCAGAATATTTATATTGAAGAAGGGCAAGAACTGGTCATTTGGGGAGTCGTGACTTATAACCTTAAACGAATGAGATAAGGCGTTGCTTTCATATCTTATGGTTTTAGTTACTGATCCGAGATAAGGACCAGTAACTCTAAGCTAAGTAATATTTTTAAATTTGCCCAATCAATAAACATGTGGCGATGATTACCATAAGACCACCTGAAAACCTTCCTACTAAGCGTGCTGCCTGTGGTCTGCTTTTTAGAATAGCTTGTGAACCGTAACCTACCATTAAGTAAATAATCGCGCAGCTAATCATGTGGACAACACCAAAAGCAACAATTTGCGTAGTCACCGTCCATGATGCAGTGGTGTCAATAAATTGAGGAAGCAAGGCTAAAAAGAGTAGAAAAACTTTCGGGTTTAAGCCACTCACATAAACGCCTTTTGTTGCCCAGCTTAACCATGATTGAGCTTTTTCAGACTCAGACTGATTTGGAGTAGGAGGGGTAAGTAATAAATTTATTCCCATCCATAACAAATAAGCAGAACCTGCAATTGTTAGGATCATGAGTGCAGTTGGATTATTTGCTACAAGCAGACCAACACCAGCCGCTACCAATAAAATCGTAATAAAGTGCCCAAATAGCATACCTGCAACAGCGGGTACGACGACTTTGCCTTTAATTCCTGCCGAAATGGCATAGGCCCAGTCTGCCCCTGGAGTAATAATAAAAAGAATGGAGACACTCCAAAATGCAATAAAAATGTTAAAAGCCATATGCTTATCTCGGCAAACTATTTTCCAAAGGTTTCGTTCGGTGTTTTAGAAAAAATTCCTATTCATTCGAACTTGTTGAAAATAATATGCTCATGTATTTAGAATGTGCTTTTAAATGTTTGCTCATATCACACTCATTTGGGGTAAATTTTTCTAAATGGATCGCACAGATAAAAAGATTCTTGCTGAATTGCAGTTAAATGGCCGATTATCTATTACTGAATTGGCAGAAAAAGTAGGCTTAAGCATTTCACCATGTCATCGACGAGTGAAGGCTTTAGAGGAGTCAGGAGCCATCAAAGGCTATCGGGCAGAACTCGACCCGAATTTAGTGGGATTTGAGTTTTCAGCGATTGTTTTTATTACGCTTAAAGAAGGTGATAAGCAGGCAGTTGAGAAGTTTGAAAATGCCGTGATTGATATTCCACAAATCATTCAGGCCCAGCGCTTATTTGGTGAGCCAGATTATTTGCTGCATGTGGTAGCAAAAGATTTACCCGCTTTTCAACGGCTATATGATGAAAAGTTATCGGCTATTCCGAGCGTACAACGACTTATCTCAACCATTGTGATGAAAGATGTCGTGCCTGAACGTTTATTTCCGATTGGCTAAAATCTTTAGGGGTAAAAAAAAGAAGCTTTAAAAAGCTTCTTTTTTAGTCTTAAGGATATTTAGGTATCTAGTGTTTTACACAAAGAGCAAATGGTGCCGTTATGTTTATGAGAGAACATAATATCTGGACGCTCGTAACCTTCTTCACATACACGGCAGTGGTAAACTGTTGCAACAGGTGTACCTTCAGCGTCAAAACGTGGTTCTTTAATGCCGTCATCATGTGACTTGATGTAGTATTTTCCTTTGGTTAATAAACCCATGATTGGTGTTAATACAAAGGCAAGTACAAGCGCGATAAGCGGTGAGTATGGAGCCAAGAAACTACCAAGTAATCCGAAGAATGCGGCAATCGATAAGCCTGCTGACACAAGGAATGCAACCATACCGACAGGGTTTACGTTGTAGAGCATGTCGCGGCGGTATTCCGGTTCTTTTGGTGAAAGCTTTAAAACATATTTGTTGATTGAAATATCTGTTGCAACGACCACAACCCACGCAATCGCAAAGTTTGAATAGAACCCTAAGATTTTACCCAGTACTGCAAACATGTTGCCTTCCATTAAGGCAAGGGCAATTGCCAAGTTCACCATTACAAAGACAATACGACCAGGATAATGCTTGCTAATACGAGTGTAGGCACTTGTCCAAGCAAGAGAGCCAGAGTAAGCATTGGTCACGTTAATTTTAATTTGAGAGATGACCACCAAAATAACTGCAAGTGTTAGGGCAGCCCAGCCCGGAAGCATGTCATGAAACGCTGCATTAAATTGTTGAACAGGTTCAGTACTGTTTACACCCGGTAATTTTGTTAATAAGTAGAAACCTAAAAATGCCCCAATAATTTGTTTGATTGCCCCTAAAATAACCCAGCCCGGACCTGCTGAAATCACAGCAGCCCACCATGCTTTGCTATTTTCTTTTGTTTTAGCGGGCATGAAGCGCAAGTAGTCAATTTGCTCACCAATTTGCATAATCAAAGATAGGCATATACCAGCACCCAACATGATGGCTGCCATATCTACAGTCGCAAAACCTTCTTTACCTGTAAAAGTAGCAAACTGGCTGACTAAGGTTGGTTCTTGGTAAATCAGATAGGCCACAGGACCAATCATGAGAATGAGCCAAAGGGGAGTTGTCCATACTTGTAATTTACTTAAGGCTTTCATGCCGTAAATCACCAACGGAATCACCATAACGGTCGAGATGAGGTAGCCTGCCCAAAGCGGAATACCTAAACCGAGTAATAACCCTTGCGCCATGATTGAACCTTCAAGGGCAAAGAAAATAAATGTGAAACTGGCGAAAATGATACTGGTGAGGACCGATCCGATGTAACCGAAACCTGCGCCACGGGTAATCAAGTCAAGATCGATGTTATAACGTGCTGCGTAGTAGGCAAGAGGAATACCGGTTAAGAAGATAATAATTGCTGCAAATAAAATGGAGAAAACCGCATTGGTTGTTCCATAAGACATACCAATACTGGCGCCAATAGAAAAGTCAGCAAGATAGGCAATACCACCAAGTGCAGTAATAGCAACAACTTTGGGGCTCCAGCGCCGAAAGCTATGTGGAGCATAACGTAAAGTATAATCTTCTAAGGTTTCATTCACTGCTTTTTGTGAATCTGTACCTTGCACAGTGTCCAGATTTGGATGTTCAGATACACTCATAACATCAATCTCCCAATCGTTTTCGGTCAATCAACACAAATATTGATCATTGTTTTTTGATGAATTTGAGTGTGTGATTTTTGATGAAAATTGGAAATACGTTATTTTGCGTATATGTGCGTATTAGAAAAAATCGCCATGATAAATGACTTTTGGCATAAGGATTGCTGGGTTTAATGCAGCCACATGCCAAACATGAGTGTTATGCCAGATTCTTCACGCCCCCAACAAGCGCCACAACGTGTGATCAAAACGCGCCGTGAATATAATATTTGGGTGGCAGATGAAAGTATCGAAGATTATGCGCTCCGTTATGCGCCCACATCAGTACGTAAATGGTCGCCTTGGACCGTTACCAATACCGCAATTTCGACAGTTAGCTTCTTGGCTATGGAAGCCATTGGGGCGACCATGCTTTGGCAGTATGGCTTTAGCAACGCGCTGTGGGCGGCAATTGTCGTATGTACCATCATATTTTTAACCAGTTGGCCGATTAGTTACTACGCTGCAAAATATAATGTAGATGTTGATTTGCTTACTCGTGGTGCAGGTTTTGGATACATTGGCTCGACCATTACTTCTCTGATTTATGCCAGCTTTACCTTTATTTTGCTTGCGTTTGAAGCCGCAATCATGGCGATGGCACTTGAGCTTGCCCTTGGCATTCCACAAGTTGTTGGTTACTTAATTTCTGCATTGGTGATTTTACCTTTAGTGGTCAAAGGTATTGGTTTTATTAATAAAGTTCAGGCAATCACTCAGCCAATCTGGCTCTTGTTGCTGTTGTTACCGTGGTTTTTTGTACTTTGGAAACAGCCACAAATTTTAAGTAGTAGTTTGCATTTTGTTGGTGCGGTTTCAAACTCAACTGATTTTAATCTGTATTACTTTGGTGCGGCGTGCACTCTTATTTTTTCATTTGTGATCCAAATTGGTGAGCAAGCCGACTATTTACGCTTTTTACCGCAACAAGAACAGAATAGAACCGCATGGCGTTTTGCTGTTTTTTTAGGTGGTCCATCTTGGATTATTTTTGGATTTCTAAAAGTTTTGATGGGCATGTTGCTGATGGTTTTGGCTTTTCAGCTGTTGATTCCTGTCTCTGAACTTGACAATCCGACGTATCTGTATTGGGTTGCCTATCAACAATTTATTCCAAAGCCCCAGCTTGCTTTAATTCTCACGTTGGCACTTGTTTGCTTGGCACAAATTAAAATTAATATGACCAATGCCTATGCGGGCTCATTGGCATGGTCAAACTTTTTTGCCCGTTTGACTCATAGCCATCCAGGGCGAATTGTTTGGCTTCTTTTTAACGTTTTTATTGCCATTGTTTTGATGGAAATGGGCATTAGCCATGCGGTCGAGCGCATTTTGGGGCTATATAGCAATATCGCTTTGGCATGGATTGGTGCTGTTGTTGCCGATTTAATTATCTGTAAACCTTTGGGTTTAAGTCCGAAGGGAATTGAATTTCGCCGTGCTTATTTATATGACATTAACCCCGTAGGTGTGGGTGCCTTACTGATTGCTTCAGTTTTATCGATGCTTAGCTATTTGGGCTTTTTCGGATTAATGGCGAAAGGCTTGGCGAGTTTTATTGCGCTGGGAAGTTCGATGTTATGTGTTCCTATCATTGCTTACTTAACTAAAGGTAAATATTACATTGCACGCCAGCCTGAAAAAATTCAGGCAACTTCGGTTGCAAACTGTGTGGTATGTGAGCGGGACTATGAACTTGCTGATATGGCAGGTTGCCCAGCCTATAACGGTACGATTTGCTCTTTATGTTGTTCACTTGAAGCACGCTGTCATGATTTATGTAAGCCTGATGCGCGTTGGTCGGTGCAGCTTAAAAAAGCCATCTGGCACTATTTACCAGAACGTTGGGCTAGCCGTTTAAATAGTCGGGTCAGTTTATATTTATTACTGACTTTAGGACTTTCTATTGTTTTGGCGGTGAGTTTAAGTCTGGTTTATATCCAAGAAAAAGCATATCTGGAAACGATTAATGCTGAAGGAGTTCCTCAGCTATTTACGCTATTTGTCAAAATTTACACCATCTTGTTTTTATTAATGAGCGTTGCGGCATGGTGGTTAGTGCTAAACGATGAAAGCCGCCGTAATGCCGAAATTGAGACACACCAGCAAACGGCTTTATTGATTGATGAAATTGCTGCCCATGAAGTCACTTCAAAAGACCTGCAAGATGCCCGAATTTCAGCAGAACGGGCAAATGATGCAAAAAGCCGTTATGTCATTGGAATTAGTCACGAGCTAAGAACACCTCTAAATAGTATTTTGGGCTATAGCCAATTACTTCAAAAACAAGAGCAGCTTTCAGAACAAGGCAAAATGGCGCTCGGGGTGATTAGTCGTAGTGGGCAGCATTTAACTTCACTGATTGACGGTTTACTGGATTTAGCACGAATTGAAACAGGCAAAATTTCTTTAAATGTGGTGGATGTTCATTTCCCAAATTTTATAGAACAGATTATTCAAATGTTTCAGCCGCAGTTTGAACAGAAGAATTTACAGTTTATTTATGAAATTGGAGATAACCTGCCGCACTATGTCCGTACCGACAAAAAGCGCTTAGAGCAGGTACTCATCAATTTGCTGGGCAATGCTTTAAAGTTTACGACAAGTGGCACAATAACTTTGAAAGTCGATTACCGCTTTCAAACGGCCTATTTTGAAATTAGAGATACGGGCTGTGGCATTGCAGAAGCGGATTTGGAGCGAATCTTTAATCCGTTTGAACGAGGCAGTAATGTGGTTCAAGGCGGATTTACTGGAACAGGGCTAGGTCTGCCCATTGTAAAATTATTAGTCGATTTACTCGGCGGCCAGCTATCTGTGACTAGTCAGCTCAATCAGGGTTCACAATTTAAGATTAAGTTTTACTTACCTTCAAAAGAAGTGGTTCATCCAATTTCTAATGTTTATTCCAACCAGATTACGGGCTATCAAGGCGAGCGAAAACGAATTTTGGTTGTCGATAATGAAGCCGTGGATCGAGGCTTGGTTGCCAATTTTCTAAAACCTTTGGGTTTTATGATTGAAGAAGCCGAGTCGGGCATTGATTGTTTAAGACGTGTTCCTATTTTTCAACCTAACCTGATTTTAATGGATTTGAATATGCCTTTGATGGGCGGGTGGGAAACAGCACGATTATTGCGTCAGAATAATATTACCAATGTGCCGATCTTAATTATTTCAGCCAATGCAGGTGAGCGTGAAGTCAATCCACAAGATGCAGTCTTAAGTGAAGACTTTATGCTAAAACCAATCGATCTGAATTTGTTGCTGAGTAAAATTGGAGACAAGTTAGGGCTGGTGTGGGCTGATTCTAGGTCAACAATAACCGAAGAAAATAATGTGGTTCAAGCACTTCATATAAAGACGTATAAGCAAGAAAAAGTCACTGTTTATACACCAACAAGACAACCAGAAAACAATGGCCCACAAGATTTAACTCAAGCCTTGCAGCAACTAGATGAATTGATTGGACAAGGCTATATTCGAGGCATTCAACATGCTTTAACGCATTGTCGTCAAGATTTTCCGGAGCATGACGAGTTATGGGAGCAGCTTGAACAGGCTATTCAAAAATTTGATTTAAAACACGCCCAACGATTAATTCAGGATAAGCAATGAGTACGCAACATGTTTCTTTTCAGCAGGCTTCAACAACTGAGCAGGCTGTTATTCTGATTGTGGATGATGTACCGGAAAATTTGGGCTTGTTACATGAAAGTTTGGATCAGGCAGGGTATCGCGTGCTTGTTACGACAGATGGATTAAGTGCAATTGAGATTGCACATCGATGCTTACCCGATATGATTTTGCTCGATGGCAATATGCCACATATGGACGGTTTTGAAAGTTGTATACAGCTTAAAGCAAGCCCAATTACTCAGTTTATTCCCGTCATTTTTATGACAGGCTTGTCGGAAACAGAGCATATAGTGCGTGGGTTTCAGGTGGGCGGGGTAGACTACGTAACAAAGCCACTGAATATTGAAGAAGTATTAGCAAGAGTAAAAACGCATTTGGCACATGCCAAACTATTGCAGCAACAAAAACAGGTCATTGATGCAACGGAAACTGCAATTCTCGCGCTAGATATTCACGGCAAAATTGTTTGGAAAACCCAAAAAGCCAGTGATTTATTGAATCAATATTTACCTGAATTAGAAGGTTTTGAAGCAGGCTTAAAAGCCTGGTTTTCAGACTTGGAACATGAAAAAGACCCAAAAAAATTAACAAGCTGTTCTTATTCAACGCCATCTCAGCAATTACAACTTTTACTATTAACGCCGTGGCAATCTGACACAAGTGTGGCGAAAAATTATCTTATACAGATCAAGACCTCTACGCCTGCATTAGACGTCGCTGACATTTTAAAATATTGCCCACAGTTGACTCAGCGTGAAGCAGAAGTCATGCACTGGTTATTGTTAGGGAAAACCAATAAAGATATTGCGGAAATTTTGGAGCTGAGCCCGCGGACGGTAAATAAACATTTAGAACATGTTTTTGAAAAACTTTGCGTTGAAAATCGAACTGCGGCTGTGGCGCATATTAATAGTCTGGTGCAAGAGTTTCATTAAATAAATAGAGGCCCGTGTTGAGCCTCTATCATTGCTATTACTTTAAGTTTTGTTTAAAGAAACTGGTCAATTTATCAAATGGAATAAGATTGACTCGATCGTATAAATCAACATGTCCCGCACCTTTAACATAGTAAAGTTCTTTAGGTTGGCCTGCGAGTTTATAAGCTTCTTCACTAAACTCTTTTGAATGAGCCTGATCACCTGTAATAAACAGCATTGGGCGTGGTGAGATGGTTTCGATATCGTTAAATGGATAGAAGTTTAAAAATTTGACATTACTTGTCAGTGTTGGATGCGTTGTAAGGTCTTTTGATGAACTTTTCGGCGTATATTCTCCGCGTGGGGTGCGATAAAAGTCATAAAATTCACGTTGGATCGGATGTGTATCTGCCGTTAACTCATGCGTAGTGCCGCTGGTATATTTTGTTTCACCGCCTGTGAACTCGACATAACGTTGCGCAGCCGCTTCAGCAATAATTTGCTTTCTTTGCTCTAAGGTTTGTGAGTGACGTAAGCCATTGCGGTTCGCAGCTCCCATATCATACATACTGACAGTGGCAATGGCCTTCATACGAGGGTCAATTTTTGCTGCGCTAATGACAAAACTTCCACTTCCGCAAATGCCGAGTACGCCAATACGTTCACGGTTAATAAAGGATTGTGTTCCTAAATAATCTACAGCCGCACTAAATGCTTCTGCGTAAATGTCAGGTGCAACTACATTTCTGGGTTGGCCTGCGCTTTCACCCCAAAATGATTGATCAATTGCCAAGGTTACAAAACCTTGTTCAGCCAGTTTCTGTGCATAAAGCATAGAGCTTTGTTCTTTCACGGCTCCCATTGGGTGACCAATTACAATAGCGGGGGCTTTTAGTTTTTTATTTAAGTTCTTGGGGATAACCAGATTACCGACTATATCCATGTTGTATTGATTTTTAAAAGTGACTTTCTGAATAGTCACTTGCTGACTTTGATAAAAATTATTCGCGCCGTTAGTCATGTCTGCTGCCATACCTGAGGTTGAGGAGAATAAACCAATTGTTGCAGCGCAAATCGCAGCCGCCGTATGGGTTTTAAGCTTTTTAAACAAGGGAGATGTAGTCATGGATACCTCAATTTAAATAATTTGAATGGGTGAATTTGCTCATGCTTATTTCATTTGGGAAATTGAAATTTTGATGGGTTGTTTTTGCTTGAACTCTTGGGGAATAGCCTCAAGTTTCCCAAGCAAAATAAGACCATTTGCGTACCCAACAGTTGAGTCTTTATAGAAAAAAGCCAGATTACCCCAAGGGGCGTAATAGGTAAGATCACCAGCTTTGCCCGCATAGCCATTGGGTGCATTCTGTGTAGTTAGCTTGGTGGGTAGGTTGGCTATTTTTTCAGTAGAGTCATAATCTTTAAGGGTTAATGTCAACGGAAGCTGCTTGGCAAAATCTTGAACAGTCGGTGTCATGGGTAATGTTGCAAATAGTGGTTGCTTTGACCCCTCAATATCAATACGGATTTTCATCATCGATAACCTTTGTTGATTGTTGCCCGTAGGCCTTGTTGCATAAGAGATAGATATGGCTGAAAATGAGAAAAAGATGCTGAGTAAAGCGAGAAAAAACTTCTGATTAGCCATATCGAAGAACCTCATTTCTTTAAGAGAACGTACTTAAATACAGTGAAGTTATTCAATTTCTAGCGTAAAGGTATGAGCTGAATTTATTAATTTTTAATAATAATAAAATCAGGTACTTTTTATGCTTGAGCTCATCTAAATCTTGATACTCACTGCTTGATATAGAGTTTAATAAATTCTCTTTATAATGATTAGCCTAAAAAACAAACATGGACTTATGAGCAATATTCATAAATAGTTTTATCATTTATAATGAGATTAAACCGTGCAAAGAGATAAAAGCAGATGATAAACAAAGAAAACTATAATGATCTTTATGCTTTTTTAATGGTGGCTCGAGAAGGAAGTTTTACGAAGGCCGCAGGAAAAATGGGAATTTCGCAGTCTGCGCTAAGCCATACCATTCGCGGTTTAGAAGAGCGCTTAGGGATGCTACTTCTGACCCGAACCACACGAAGCGTTTCGCCGACAGCCGCGGGTGAAAGGTTAAAGCAAACCATTAGCGCCAGCTTTGACCAGATTGATAATGAATTATCGCTTTTAACATCATTTCGGGATCAACCCGCTGGTACGGTTCGTATTAATGCCAGTAGTCATGCGATACGGGAAGTGCTGATTCCAAAACTTGAAAAGATTGCTGGTGATTATCCTGATGTACAAGTTGAGCTAGCTGCCAATAGCGGTATGGTGGATATTGTTGCGGAGCGATTTGATGCAGGTGTTCGTTTTGGAAGTCGTGTAGCAGATGGCATGATTGCGGTACGTATTAGCGCAGATGTCAAAATGGCGGTGATTGCAACGCCACAATACTTTGAGAAATATGGAATTCCCACAACCCCCAAAGATTTAATCAGTCATCAATGTATTGGCTTTCGTTTAACAACCCAAGGCAGTGTGTATGCATGGGAATTTTTGAAGGATGGACAAGAAACAAAAATCAAAATCCAAGGACAATGGATATTTAATGAAAGCTACGACATTGTCGAGGCGGTTAGAGCTGGATTTGGATTGGCTTACATTCCGCAAGAACTGATCCAACAAGATCTCGATCAAGGCAAACTTGTTCAGGTATTGGATGAGTACAGTATCCAGTTTCCCGGATACCACCTGTACTATCCACATCGTAGACAGCTTTCGCCTGCCTTAAGGTTGGTTATTGATGTGTTGCGTGAGTAGCACTTCGCCAAGTAATAAAAGCAATGATAGCACCCAATAACAACACAATAGCGCTCATATAAAACGTAGCACTATAGCCTTGTGAGTCATATAGCAAGCCGCCTAAAGTTGCACCTAAAGTAATTGCAAATTGGATAATCGCAACCATCAAACCGCCACCGACCTCAGTATCTTGATGCAACGTCTGTGCAAGCCATGTGTTCCATGCGACTGGTGCCGAAGTTCCAATGAATCCCCATAATCCCATCAATATTGCGACCAACCACAAATGCTGACCACCAAGCACAAAGGCATAAGCAATGCTTGCCATCATTAAAGGAATAAGGATGAGGTAGCGATAGACATGTTGATGAAGAATAAAACTAATCACGAATGTGCCAACTAAACCCGAGATACCTAATATGAGTAATAAAATAGATAACATGGCCGCATCGACATGACTGACGGTTTCTAGAAATGGGCGTAAGTATGTAAATAGCGCAAATTGCCCCATAAATAACAATAAAATCCCTGTCATGCCATAAAACACAATCGGACGTTTCAGTAGTCCAAATGGATTTTGTGACTTTTCAACAGACATCATTGCTGGAAGAGCGGGCATACTTTTAAATTGCCATACAAGCGCAACAATCGCGATGGGGACAATACAGAAAAAAGCGCCACGCCAGCCAATGATTGAACCTAAAAAGCTTCCTAAAGGTGCGGCTATTGTGGTTGCTAGCGCATTGCCTCCATTTAACAGACCGAGTGCTTTAGGTACAGAAAGAGGTGGGACAAGTCTTATCACAATCGAAGTCGACATGGCCCAAAAACCACCAATCACTACACCTAAAATTGCACGACCCACCATGAATAAAGCAGCAGAGTGAGCAAATGTAATCAGCATGCCAGAAACGATCATGAGTAGGGTAAGTAACAGCATGATATGACGGCGATCCCATGTCTTAAATACACGGCTAATAGTTAAGCTGGTTACCACAGCAAAAATGCCTGAAATTGCGATTGCCTGACCGACTTGGCCTTCACTCATATTTAAATCTGAAGAGATTGGTGTGAGTAAACTTACGGGCATGAATTCTGAGGCAATTAATACTGCACAGCATAGTGACATTACAAATACAGCACCCCATGCAGGTGTGCTATTCTCATGTGTATCTTGCTCAATTTGATGAAAAGAAGACATAAAAGTTCCGACTTTTAAAACCGTTAAATGTTCATAAAAGAAATGAACAAATCTGGTTGCAGAGCTTATCAGCAAGGGTTTGAAAGGATTAGACGTAGAATTACGAATAGAATTATGAGTTTTATGCATGAATTGTCTTTAAAAAGCATACAGACTCGCTGCAAAAAACAGGCTATTTTTTTACACTTAAATTTGTTCTTATAGTTCAAGATATACAAAGTCATTTTTAAATAAATATGAGTCGTAAGAAGAGGAATTTATTGTGAATATTCAACAAAAAGATGATACAAAACACGGTAGCTTTAGTTTACTTGATGGTGAAACCGTTGCAGGTGAAATGACTTATACATGGGCAGGCGAAGGCATGCTGATTATTGATGCCACAGATGTGAATGAAAATTATCGGGGACAAGGCGTAGGTCGCCAAATACTTGATGCTTTAGTTGCTTTTGTTCGAGAAAAAGAAGTGAAAGTGATTCCGCTTTGCCCTTATGCAAAATCGGTATTTGATAAAGATCCAAGCATTGGCGATGTCCTTAGAAAATAAGCAATAGACTGAAAGTTGTTTCATAAAAATCGGGCGTTGGTGCCCGATTTTTTTATTGGTTTTATTATATATGGACTGAGATGGACATGTTTTAAGCGGTTGTATTCAACTAATTTGAATGCTTTCGATTGCCAAATCGAATTTATCAAAGTTATAGAAAAGCTTATCTAATAAAAATAGTTTTAGACCAATTGGGAAAAAAATAAACTCAGTGCACAAATATTTGATCGCTGATTAGAGCTAAATATTTATAACGTTTTAATATTATTTTTTGGAATTTTCCTTGAACTGGCAGTATATCCATAGTGTGTTGCCGCAATTTTTCTCTGCAACTTTGACCACGCTGAAAATTTCAATTATCAGCATTATTCTGGCCATTATTGTAGGACTGATTTGCAGCATTTTAATCACATATCGTGTGCGGGTACTAAATAGAATTGCCCAGTTCTATATTGAGTTATCTCGAAATACCCCTTTATTAATTCAACTATTCTTTTTGTATTACGGTTTGCCCAAACTTGGTATCAAAATCGATGGTTTTGCTTGTGGTGTGATTGGACTCACATTTTTAGGCGGAAGCTATATGGCAGAAGCTTTTCGAGCAGGTTTGCAGTCTGTGGCAAAAGGGCAGATTGACTCGGCAAAAAGTATTGGTCTACAACCGATTCAAATTTTTAGATATGTCATTTTTCCTCAAGCACTGGCTATTTCAATTCCGGCAATAGGGGCAAATTGCCTATTTCTCATTAAAGAAAGTTCTGTGGTCAGTGCAATTGCTGTCGTTGAACTGCTTTTTGTCACTAAAGACTTAATTGGGATGGACTATAAAACCACGGAAGCTTTGTTTTTATTAATCATGGCTTATCTGATTATTTTATTGCCCGTGTCTATTCTAACCAGTTATCTGGAACACAGAAGTCGGAAGGTGAGCCATGGAACTTGATTATTTATTTCAGGCGAGTCATCTCGAACGTTTAATGTGGGGACTGTGGGCAACTGCAAAAATTGCGTTTATTTCGGTATTTTTTTCTGCAATTTTAGGCACAGTTTTAGGTGTCATTATGACTTCTAAAAACATAGCGGTTAAAGCGTTGTGCCGTCTGTATTTAGAAGCGATTCGAATCATTCCAATTTTAGTTTTGCTTTTTGTGTTTTATTTCGGCTTTGCCACATGGTTTAACTGGCAGTTTTCCGCAATGTGGGTTTGCGTTGTGGTGTTTGTTTTGTGGGGCACGGCTGAAATGGGCGATTTGGTCCGTGCAGCAATTACCTCGATCGATCAGCATCAACGCGATTCTGCCTATGCGCTTGGACTGACTCATGTTCAAGCATTGGTCTACGTTATTTTTCCGCAAAGTCTAAAACGAGTAACACCAGGCGCAATTAATTTATTTACCCGAATGGTGAAAACCAGCTCTTTGGCAGTTCTGATTGGTGTGGTGGAGGTCATTAAGGTGGGCCAGCAAATTATTGAAAATTCGCTGCTGACTGTGCCGAGCGCCTCGCTTTGGATTTATGGCTTTATTTTTATTTTGTATTTTCTGATTTGCTATCCCTTATCTCGTTTGGCGGCACATTTAGAAAAGGTCTGGGAGTAATTATGCCTTTGTTATCGATACAACAATTACAGAAATCATTTGCACAAAGTCATATTTTACAGGGCATTGATCTAGATGTAGAACAAGGAGAAGTGGTTGTTATTTTAGGCCCTTCGGGCTGCGGTAAAAGTACCTTACTTCGCTGCATTAATGGCTTAGAACCGATTCAAGGTGGTGAGATTCGTTTAACAGGTTCGGGTGTTTTGGGTAAAGATGTTGACTGGACAAATGCTCGTCAAAAAATTGGCATGGTTTTTCAGAACTATGAGCTATTTGGGCATATGAATGTCATTGACAATATTTTGCTCGGACCACTCAAAGTGCAAAAACGCCGCCGTGATGAAGCTGAACAAGTTGCAGATGAGTTGTTAAAGCGAGTGGGTCTATTTGAACGAAAACTCGATTATCCGCGACAACTTTCCGGTGGACAAAAGCAGCGTATCGCCATTGTCCGTTCACTGGTCATGCAACCTAAAGTCATTTTGCTCGATGAAATTACCGCTGCGCTTGACCCAGAAATGGTCAGAGAAGTGCTCGATGTAGTACTCAAGTTAGCGAATGAAGGAATGACCATGCTGATTGTGACACATGAAATGTCATTTGCCCGCAAGGTTGCCGACCGCATTATTTTTATGGATAAGGGCAAAATTATTGAACAGGCACCACCTGAAGAGTTTTTTGAACAGCCGAAAACAGAACGAGCTAAAACCTTTTTAAATATCTTGTCGTATTAAGTTTTTTATTATTTGAATCATGAGGAAGTGAATGTTTAAACGTAATTCAATAAAAATATTAAGCAGTATTGCTGTTGCTGGGGTGTTATTAACGGCATGTAGTAAAACGCCATCAACTGAGCAAGCAAATAATACTCAAGAAGACCAGTCTTTAGAGCAAGTCAAAAAGAATGGGGTGTTACGAGTTGCCGTTTTTGCTGACGATCCGCCATTTGGTTATGTAGATAGTGCTGGCAATAATCAGGGCTTTGATGTGGCTTTAGCAAAACGAGTCACTAAAGATCTGCTCGGCGATGAAAAGAAAGTTGAGTTTATTGTGACTGAGGCTTCAAATCGGGTGGAGTTTTTAAAATCAAACCGTGCTGATGTTGTATTTGCGACATTTACAGTAACGCCTGAACGTAAGGAAGTTGTAGATTTTGCCGAGCCTTATTTAAAAGGTGCTTTCGGGATCGTCTCTCCTAAAGCCAAACCCATTACAGACATTGCTCAATTGGAAGGTAAAACGTTAATTGTAAATAAAGGCACCAGTTCGGATACCTATTTTACTAAGCACTATCCGAAAGTGAATTTACTGAAGTTTGAAAGAAACTCGGATGCCTTCAAAGCCTTAACCGACGGTCGCGGCGACGCAATTTCACAAGATAGTACTTATGCTTTGGCATGGGCCGCGAAGAACCCAAGTTATGTGGCGGGTATCCAGTCTATTGGTGATCAAGAGTTTATTGCACCAGCAGTTAAAAAGGGCAATACCCAATTATTGAATTGGCTCAATACTGAAATTAAGCAGCTAAGAACAAGCGGTGAAATTAAGAAAATTTATGATGAAACCTTAAAACCAATTTATGGTGAATCGGTTAATCCTAATGTGTTTTTAGATGTAGGCCAATAATTTTCGATATCGCTGGAGCAGTGTCTAAAAGTAGGCACTGTGATTTTAAATAAGACTTTTACAAGAACGATAGGGTGAAATAATGACAACACTAACTTTACAAAATATAAAGCATGTCCTCGCTGCATCTTTGCTGAGTTTAGGTTTGGTTGCATGTGATAAAGGCACGCAATCTAATGAAAAAACAGCTGACAGCACTCAAACTGTGTCGAGTATTGAGCAGATTAAAAAGAATGGAGTCGTGCGTATTGGTGTATTTAGCGATAAACCGCCGTTTGGATATTTAGATGCTCAAGGTAAAAATCAGGGCTTCGATGTAGAGATTGCCAAGCATGTTGCTAAAGACTTGTTGGGTGATGAAAACAAGGTAGAGTTTGTTTTAACTGAAGCTGCAAACCGTGTCGAATATTTAAAAGCCAATAAAGTGGATATTATTTTTGCCAACTTTACAGTTACACCAGAACGTAAAGAAGTAGTCGATTTTGCTAAACCTTATTTAAAAGTTGCTTTGGGTGTGGTGTCTCCTAAGAGTCATCCAATTACAGATATTGCTCAACTCAAAGATAAAACTTTGTTGGTGAATAAAGGTACTACGGCTGATTCATTCTTCACCAAGACTCATCCTGAAATTAAACTGCAAAAGTATGAGCAAAACACTGAAACCTTTGATGCTTTAAAAGATGGCCGTGGTGCTGCGCTTGCCCATGACAACTTGCTGGTTTTAGCTTGGGCTAAAGAAAATCCAAATTACACCGTTGGCATTACCAATTTGGGTGAGCAGGACTTAATCGCCCCAGCTGTGAAAAAGGGTGATAAAGAGCTATTGGACTGGTTGAACCAAGATTTAGAGAAATTGGCAAAAGAAGGCGTGATTCATCAAGCTTATGAAAAGACGTTGAAACCAGTGTATGGCGATACGATTAATCCAAAAGATTTATTGGTTGAATAATTCTAATAAAGAGGACTCTAGATAGTATTTGCTTGAGCTAGTATTCATCTACAGCCTGCCCATAATTTATAAAGATAATGTTTTTGCAATATTTTTTATAGATGGAAACAGTGGTCAGGTTCTGTAGATGAAAAAGTTTTTTGGTTACTTTTTCCAAAAAAGTAACAGAATTAGCTGATTGCTTTAGAAATAGAAAGATAGGATTCTATCGTTTTAATTCCTCGATTCTATATTATTTGAACTTAAATAAAGTCGGCTCTGCTGCCAATTTATCTGCCAAATATTGAATAAATACACTTAATTTAGGCGGTACGTGGCGTGTTGGCGGATAGAGTAGCCACAGCCCACCACTGTAATAGGTCTTAAAATCCCAGTCGGGTAAAACTTGAACCAAAGTCTGTTGTTGTAAAGCATGGCGCGCAACAAAGTAGGGTAAGCTGGCTACTCCTAAATGCTGTAGGGCTGCGCTTAAACGAACACCAGTATGATTTGCAGCATAGCGGCCCCGCACAGTAACACTAATCGACTTATTCCCTTGTTGAAATTTCCATTTTGAATCACTGATTTGTTCACCCAAATAGATACATTCATGCTGTTTTAAGTCATGAGGATGGGTTGGTATGCCATGTTTTTCCAAATATTCAGGTGTAGCACAAATCAAGTGATCGATATCAATGAGTTTTCGTCCCATTAAGCCGCCAGAGGGTTGCTCGGTAATTCGAAGCGCTAAATCAACTTCATCATCAATTAAGTCAACGTAACGGTCTTCTAAAAGCATTTGAATATCAATTTTTGGATAACGTTCTAAAAACTCTGGTAAATGTGGATGAATCATAAAATGTCCAACGGCTTTTGGAACACTCAGGCGAATGATTCCTTGCGGTTCGACATGAAATTGGCCTGAACTTTCCATCACTGCCTGTGCCGCATTGACCATATCTAAGCAACGTTGATAGACCTGTTGACCACTTTCACTCAAGCGAAGCTTTCGTGTGGTTCGATAAAGTAAGCGTGTTCCTAAAGCACGTTCTAAGCGAGCAATCGCACGGCTTATTGCAGATGGTGTAGTACCGAGTTGTCGAGCCGTTTCAGAAAAACTCCCTGACTCGACCACTTTAACAAAAGTCGCCATTTCATTTAAAAGAACTAAACTTTGATTTGTGCTCATGAGGCAAAAGTTATTTGGATTTAGAGTGGATTATCGCGTTTAAGAAATCGCAATACAATCTTTTTCATCTTAACGTGTATGTAGAAAAATATGACGCAAGCATTGTATTTAACAGGTGCTCTTGCCGCTGAGGTTGAAGTTGTAGCATGTAATCCTTGTGAAGATGGGCGTTTTGCCGTGCGTTTATCGGCAACCCCATTTCATCCTCAAGGTGGCGGTCAACCGAGTGATACGGGCAAAATCGCAGAAGTTGATGTAGTGCATGTAGCGATTGAACAAGGGGAAATCATTCATTACTGTACACAACCTGTTGAGTTGGGAGTGGCTTTTGCACAAGTCGATGAAGCAGGACGTCGTTATCATAGCCGCTTACATTCAGCGGGACATTTGCTTGGGCATGTAATGCATCTATTTGGCTGGCAAGCTGTAAAAGCACAACACTGGCCACATGATGCACGAGTTCAGTTCATTGCTTTGGACACAGCTCAGCAGTTAGATGCTCAAATGCTTGAACAGCATTGTTTACAATATATTCAGGCTAATTTACCAGCCAATCTTCAGCAACATGCAGATGGTTTTCGTGAAATCGGTTTTGGTGAGTTTTCTGCATTTCCCTGTGGCGGGACTCATGTTGCAACGTTGGGGGATATTGGTTTTATAGAAATTCAGTCCTATCAGATTAAGAAAGGAAAGCTCAGTGTCAGCTATAGCGTTGCCAAGGAGGCTGAATAAATGTGGCAGTTGTATGGGCATGAGTTTTTAACACTGGCACTCATTCACTTTTTGGCAGTGATTTTACCGGGACCAGATTTTGTGGTTACGGTAAGACAAAGTGTACGTTATGGCTACTTAATTGGATGTCTGACTGCGATTGGTATTGGTGTTGGAATTTCGGTTCATGTGTTTTATACACTTGTTGGCATTGGCTTTTTGATTCAACAAAGCGAATGGCTCATGTCACTCATCAGAACAGCGGGGGCAGCTTATTTACTGTATTTAGGATGGCAGTGTTTGCGTAGTCAGCCGAATACTAATATTGAGATTAATGACCAGGCAGATTCAGATGCTCCAAGCTTATTTAAAGCCTTTACGATGGGCTTTCTCACCAATGCATTGAATCCAAAAGCTACCATCTTTTTTCTGGCAATTTTTACTACGATTGTGAGTGTAACAACTCCCATGAAAGTTCAGATCTTTTATGGCGTATGGATGTGTATGGTTAATGCGATCTGGTTTATGGTCGTGAGTGTAATGTTTGCTCATCCAATAGTACGCAAACGATTTTTGGAGTTTGGGGTTTATTTTGAGAGGGTGATGGGATTGTTGTTGATTGGAATTGCATTGAGATTGATTTGGGGATTGTTTGTTTAATTGCCGAGAGTATTTAGTGGGGTTGCAGAAGTACGATTTTAGATTGCTTATAGTGTTCAAGGCGGAGTCTTATCGTTTATACACCAATAGAAAGTAGCTAATTCTGTTACTTTTTTTGGAAAAAGTAACCAAAAAACTTTGTTATCTACAGAACCTGTTAACTGTTTTCATCTATCAGGAAATGTTGCGAAAACATTATTTTTATAAATTATGGGCAGGCTGTAGATGACTCTTAGCACGAGCCGAAGGTTAATCTAGGAATCGAAATTAAAATAACAAGACTCCGCTGTGATAGCTACTTTGACTTGTTCCTATATATGAAGTTGAGCTCAAGAAGGTTCAGTAAATAATTTATAAAAAAGACTGCTCGAAAGCAGTCTTTTTTTCAAAAATAGATTTAAACAGTACGCTTATTACGTGTTAACTGGTGTAAAACAGACACCAATAAATCAATTTCTTCAGTCGTATTATAAAAAGCTAAAGACGGACGCACAGTTTGTTCCACACCAAAACGACGTAAAATTGGCTGTGCACAATGGTGACCAGAACGTACGGCAATACCATGTTGATTTAAAGCTTTACCCACCTGTTCAGTCGAATAGCCTTGTAGGGTAAACGACATGACACTGGCTTTGTGATGCGCAGTTCCAATCAGACGTAAACCAGCCACACTACTAAGCACATTTTGACCATATTCAAGTAAATCATGTTCATAGCGTGCAATGTTATGAATGCCTAGACTTTCGACATATTCAAGTGCTGCACCTAAACCGACTGCATCAGCAATGTTTCCAGTTCCAGCTTCAAACTTGTTTGGCGCAGGTTGGTAAACCACCTGTTCGAAGGTAACGTCCTGAATCATGTTGCCGCCACCTTCCCAAACTGGCATGGTGTCTAACAGTTCTGGTTTCGCATAGACTGCACCAATGCCTGTTGGACCAAACACTTTATGCCCAGAGAACACAAAAAAGTCTGCATCGATGGCTTGAACATCGGTTGGTATATGCGAAACAGATTGAGCGCCATCAACCAATACACGTACACCTTTGGCATGGGCAATTTTAATCACTTCAGCAACAGGGGTAACTGTTCCCAAAGCATTAGACACTTGAGTAATAGACAGCAGTTTAGTGCGTTCATTAATCAGTTTTGGCAGCTCTTCTAAAATAATTTGACCCGTGTCATCAACTGGAATAACCCGTAACTTTGCCCCTGTTTTTTTAGTGAGTTGATACCAAGGTACAATATTGGCATGGTGTTCTAAGTGAGAAACAATAATTTCATCACCTTCACCAATATTTTGTTCACCCCATGTTTTTGCAATTAGGTTAATGCCTTCAGTGGTTCCTCGAACAAAGATAATTTCTTTGGAAGAAGGTGCACCGATAAAACGGGCAACTACATTTCGCGCATGTTCATAGGCGTCGGTCGCACGAGCTGCTAACTCATGTGCAGCACGGTGAATGTTTGAATTTTCATGCTGGTAAAAATAAGCAATCCGGTCAATCACGCGCTGCGGTTTTTGTGTAGTGGCAGCATTGTCAAACCAGACGAGCGGGCGACCATTGACGCGTTCCTGCAAGATTGGGAAATCACGACGAATGGCATGTACATCTAAGGGTTGAGCACTGCTTGCTACAAAGGTAGGTTGAAATGGTTGATAGTGACTATAACTTTGCCCGCTTTGTGGTAAGTCTAAGAAATAAAATCCAGAGCTTGGTGAGGTTTTTGCTGGTATGTCAGCTGCAAAACGATCTTCAATGAGTAAAGACTTTAGCTGGTCGCCATGCGGCAACTGAAAAGACTGTGCAATTGAATAGTTATCTTCAACACCAGTAACAGAAGGTTCTGCTGTATTTGGAGCAGAAAAATCATTTAAAAAATAATAAGGTGATTCACCTGCACCCGTTGGAAGGCTTGGTTCAATACGTGGCACATTGGGTTCACTATGAGCAGCTTGTGGCAAATGTGGCTCAAATGGTGGGCGTGGCAAATTAGCTCCACCAACCACAGGCGCAGACGCTACAATTCGACGTTCAGGGTAGTCTGGCAAATTTGGAATATGCTCAGGATATTCTGGATTGAGACTTTTCTGAAACGCGATATTGGGCGCACGACCACTGAGTGCAGAAAATGGTTCACCCGGTTGCGGTGGGTGCGGTGGCGCTCCGACAGGTAAGTCCAAGTTAAGGCCCGATGGAGAAGCTGAACTGCTTGAGCTTGGCAATGCTGAAAAAAACTCATTAGCAAGTCGAGCAATGGTGGACTCATCAGGGAAGTTGGCTGGTGGGTTAACACCAGTCACTTCAGGCCCTGTTGGACTACCTTGCAGATTACTTGTAGTTAACTGGGTAGTCATGATATTTGTCCACCTCCACATCATCTAATACTGCCAACGCATCATCAGTGAGTACTGCAAGTGAGCAATATAACGAGATTAGATACGACGCAATCGCGTTACGGTTGATTCCCATAAAGCGTACTGAAAGCCCCGGTGACTGTTCACCGGCAAGCCCCGGTTGGAATAAGCCGACAATACCTTGACGTTTTTCACCGACACGAAGCAGCAAGATTTTAGTTTTGCCATCTTCTACTGGAATTTTATTAGATGGAATGAGTGGAATACCGCGCCATGTAATGAATTGCGAACCAAATAAACTCACTGTTGGAGGCGGTACGCCACGACGTGTACATTCACGGCCAAATGCTGCAATCGCATCTGGATGGGCAAGGAAAAATCCTGGTTCTTTCCAGACTTTACGTAATAAATCATCAAGATCATCTGGAGTTGGTGGGCCATTTAACGTTGAGATACGTTGATCATCTGTCACACTCGCCAATAAGCCATATTCAGGGTTATTGATGAGCTCACTTTCTTGACGTTCTTTAATGGTTTCAATCGTTAAACGTAGCTGTTCCTTAATTTGATCGTGGGGGCTGCTGTAAAGGTCAGCAACACGTGTATGTACATCCAGAACAGTCGATACACCATTCAAAAAGTATTCGCGTGGCTCTGGGTCATAATCAACAAAAGTTTGGGGTAAAGTTGCTTCATCACGTTGTGTGCAAGCCACTTGAATATCATCGGTATTATTTACACGGTTTAGGCGATAAATACCTGCTTCAACTGGAAGCCATTGAAGTAAGTGAGTCAGCCATCGGGGAGTAATCGTAGAAAGTTGAGGAGCTGTCTTGGTTGCATTGGCCAGTTGGCGAGCCGCATGGTCCCCAAGCGCAAGTTGGGCTTTATCAGTATTTTTCGCCATGAATCATTTTTCCTTATTACAGTGGCTTGGTAAAATCAAAAAATTAAAAACTCTAGTGTTTCTATAAACTAGAATTAATTCTGGTTTTAAAAAATAAAAAGTTTTTATAAACTTTGAATAGGTGGCTTATTAATTAAAAATCTATCTTTAAAATAAAAATATATTTAAATGAGAAATAAGCATTAAATTAATTTAATTCAGCTCTTACTATTTATTTGTCTCCTTATCTATTTATTTCACTTCTATAGTTTTTAACCGGGAATATGATTTTTTTGATAAGACTCATTTGGCGACTGTAAAATCTGGCTACCTGCGGCAATACTATGTGTCAGCCAGACATTTCCCCCAATAATGGACCCTCGACCAATCGTAATACGACCTAAAATAGTGGCACCTGCATAGATCACAACGTCATCTTCAACAATTGGATGGCGTGTATAATTTTTTTTCAAAGCACCATCATCATTGGTTTCAAAACGTTTTGCTCCAAGCGTTACTGCCTGATAAATACGGACACGTTCCCCAATGACACTGGTTTCACCAATCACTACGCCAGTCCCATGATCTATAAAAAATCCTTTACCAATTTGTGCACCCGGATGAATATCAATTCCTGTTGCAGAGTGGGCTAACTCAGAAATAATGCGAGACAGTAGAGGTACTTGGGCATAGAGCTGATGCGCAATTCGGTGATGAATAATCGCAAATATGCCCGGATAGCAGAGTAATACCTCATCCACACTATGTGCCGCCGGATCGCCTTCGTAGGCCGCACGCACATCGCCATCTAAAAGACGACGTATGGAAGGCAAGGTATTAGCAAATTCCTGAACAATATTTTGAGCAAGCTCTTGCGGCTGTTGGGCTGTGCTTGAATGACCCAAATGACGTTTTGCCTCATAATTTAAAGCCAGTTGTACTTGAGCATGTAAGGCTGTGAGTACCCGATTTAAAGTATAGGCAATATAAGAATCTTCAGTTTCCTGACGTAAGTCGGCAGGGCCTAAACGCATTGGAAATAAAATCCCGCAGAGATCATCTAAAATAGCTTTTAAAGCTTCTTTAGATGGAAGTTCACGGCCCCCAAATTCTTTGATTCTGTGCTGTTGCTGACGCCAGTCATGCCTTGCTTGTTGTAAACCCTGTACAACAGCATTAATGTTCCATTGAGTCACAAGCTTTCCTTGATTCACTGAAAATGTGTTGAAGTTTTAGTCTTGTTGCCAAGGGAGTTGATGAATACGCCAGCCGTTTTTTTGATTACGCTGCTGTTGATCATCTAAGTCACCTTCGAAGCCTTCAAGAACGTTATAAATGTGCTCAAAACCTGCATTAAATGCGGCTTCGGCTGCTTGTGCTGAACGGTTGCCACTACGGCATAACAAAAGAATGGTTTTATCTTTGCCAACTTTTGATTCGAGTTCTTTTAAAAAGCGTGGATTACGATTAAATGACGTGCCTGTTGCCCAAGCAACATGAACACTTTCAGGAACATATCCTACAAATTTACGTTCTTCATTGGTGCGTACATCAACTAAAATAGCGTGCCCTTGTTGTACGAGATGCCATGCATCAGTGGGCGATAAGCTGCCGCTAAAATTCAGTTCATGTTCCTGCGCATATTGCTTTGCTTTAGAAAGAATCTCTTCGTTTGACAAGGATGTATTTGAACCATCTGAGATAAAGCTTTGAGGGGCTTCTGTATTTAATTTAGCGTTCATTGAAAATATCCTTATCTTTGATTCAGATTGTTATTGTTCAATTTACGCCGTTTTAAATATAAGCAAAAATAAGGATTATCTATTTATATATAATTTTTTAATCAATAAGGTATATTTAATTTTGTTGGATATTATTAATTAATCTTATTAAGTATTATGGAAATGAGATAAGGGTAAAAGATAATAATTGAGCGGTTAGTTAATATCATGTCGATAAAATAGGAGCTGATATTAAAAATAAGAAAAATATTATTGACCTAGATGACTTGTGATTTAACCGAATGTGTTGCAGATGAGCCAATTTGGCAATATAACTTGTATACTCAATTTTGCTTAAAAAGTATAAAATTTTGGTGACGATGTGATTGAACTGCCCAATGCAAATGATTGGATTGTCAGAAATTCCGATCCAAATAGTCTGGAGCGAATCGAAGCATTTTTTAATGATCATGCTTATGAGTCGCATCGTCATGATACATTTGCAATCGGTCGGACATTAACTGGTGTTCAAAGTTTTCATTATCGGGGAGAGATGAAACATAGCTTGCCAGGAATGACCATGGTGTTACATCCTGATGAAAAACATGATGGAGAGTCAGGTACACGAGATGGTTTTAGATATCGGATGGTGTACGTAGAGCCTGCAACCCTACAGGAAATTATGAAGGGTAAGCCTTTACCATTTTTTGAAAATGGCTTAAGTCGGGACCCCCGTTTATTTAAGGCAACAGATGTTTTATTGCAAGGGATAGACCAGCATATCGACCCTTTAGAAAAGCAAGATGCTTTATATGATTTAGCCACTACACTTTACGAAATTTCAGATAAAAAACAGCGAACTTCTCATTCTTATGACTATGTCGCAGCGGAACGTGCCAGAGAGTTTATACATGCATCTTTATTTGAGAATATTTCTTTAGATGATATTGAAAAAAATATTGGGCGCGACCGTTGGAGTCTTTCACGCGACTTTCGACTGCTATTTGGTACAAGTCCACATCGATATATGACCATGCGTAGGTTAGAGGTTGTGAAGTCTTGTCTAATGTATGGAGAGTCATTGACTCAAGCTTCCTTAATTGCCGGATTTTTTGATCAGAGCCACATGACTCGTCATTTTCTAAAAGCATTTGGATTGACTCCAGCCAGATGGCGGATGATCAACAAGTTATCTTCCTAAACAGGTTATTTAAAAGTCAGCCTGTTTAGACTGACATAGAATTTGTCTTAAATTAGAGTTATACCTTTCAAGAAATCGTAAAGCATAAATATGCCAGAAATGATTAGCATCATTGCCATGGTTTTATTTAAGCGATTAAACCAAATTTTATTTTTAATTTTTTTGCCTAACACTGCACCAGCCCACGAATAAAGACAGGGTGCGCCTGCTGCACCCATCGAAATGAGCAACGATACTAAGAAGATTTGAATGCCAGTAATGTGCGCTGTTGGGTACATAATTGTTGTAACAGGCAAAATAACCAAAATCCCTTTCGGATTTAAAGTTTGTATCCAAAAACCATTCCAGAAAGAAAGCGTCTGAATTTCAGTAGCTTCATCATTAATATCGATATCTGCCTTTAGCATCTGAAACGCAAGATAAAATGTATAACACGCGCCAAGCAAGGCAATATAGTGCAGGGCATTTTGTGGAATGATAGCCGCACCTGCATATCCAAAAATCATGAATAAGATCAGCATCGCACAGCCGACACCCATAAAAAAATAAATGGTTTTTTTGAATTGTCCTGTAAGTCCCGCATTCAAACCCATGAAATTTACTGGGCCAGGGCTATACATCACACTTAAGGTATAAAGAAAGATTTCCATAACGCATCTACTGAATCAAAAACAACCCAGCATACTGACTCGTAAATTTAGGGTCTTGTACGTTTGTGATTGCGCTTGCACAAACGTACAAGACGAAAAAAATCTGGATTAGGCATGATGACTAACTTGAGATAAATGATTCAGGATAGAGGTTTATGTTTGACACAAAAATTGCGTTGATTGTCCGTAATGATCTTGCGACTTGGCAAAGGCTAAATGTTGTGGCTTTTTTGGCAACGGGGATTGCCTCGGCTGTACCTGAAATGTTGGGTAAACCTTATATCGATGCAAATGGTTATGAGTACGGCAATATGTTAGGGCAGCCAATGTTGGTATTTGAAGGTGATTTATCAGGACTACAAAAAGCGCATCGTAAAGCAATTGAGCAAGATCTAACGATTATTCCATATGTACATGCCATGTTTTCTACAGGAAATGATGAGGATAATCGAGCGGCTTTTTTGGCCGACGATGCAAATCAATTAAATTTGGTCGGGGTAGCGTTAAGAGGACCTAAAAAAGCAGTTGATAAGGCAATTAAGGGACTTTCATTACATCAATAGCTTAAATAATTTTTAATATTGAAGATTAATAAAACCCACTGTTTAAGCAAAAGTGGGTTTTATTTTAAAAATAACGATTAAAGTTTATCTTGCGTTTTAGTCTCGAAATCACTTGCATCATGACGTTCATGTAACTGTGTTTCTAAATCGCCAAAAGTGCGATTAACCATACGACCACGTTGTACCGCAGGGCGTGCCAAAATCACATCAGCCCAGCGTTTTACATGTTTATATTCATCAACACCTAAAAACTCGGCGCCGTTATAAACCCAGTTTTTAACAAGACCACCATACCAAGGGAATGCGGCAATGTCGGCGATGGTATATTCAGAACCAGCTAAATATTCATTTTTTGCTAGATGCTGATCTAACACATCAAGCAATCGTTTTGTTTCCATAGCAAAGCGGTTAATTGCATATTCAATTTTGACAGGTGCGTAGGCATAAAAATGTCCAAAACCACCACCTAAGTAAGGCGCACTACCCATTTGCCAAAACAACCAATTGAGACATTCAGTACGCGTAGCAATATCGGTCGGAATGAAAGCTTTAAACTTTTCAGCCAAATAAAGCAAAATTGAGCCAGACTCGAAAACCCGTAGCGGAGGATTTTGACTATGGTCGACCAATGCTGGAATTTTAGAGTTAGGGTTAACTTCTACGAAACCACTGCCAAATTGCTGGCCTTCACCAATTTTAATGAGCCAAGCATCATATTCAGCATCTTGATGCCCTAATTCTAAAAGCTCTTCAAGCAAAATAGTGACTTTCTGACCATTAGGTGTTGCTAAAGAATAGAGTTGGAGCGGGTGTTTCCCAACAGGGAGTGTGTGTTCGTATCGAGCGCCTGAAGTGGGCTGGTTTAAATCGGTTTTTTCTCCAGTCCATTGCCAAACTTGTGGAGGAATATAGTTTGAATCACTCATTTTTTATCTCATGTTTGGTTGAAATATAGGGTTTAGTTATGTCGCAAGGCAAGCCATTTTTGAACGCTCGGGCGTTGCCATTGTTGCAGTGCATAATTTTTTAATCGCTCTGGTACAGCGTCACCATTTTGGATGAGGCGTTGTAACATTAGTGCGAGTTCAGCATCCACAATGCTCCATGAACCAAAAAGAAATTCGGCCTGAGGTGCTAGAAGTTTTTCTGCAACAAAAAAAAGTTTCTCGGCTGCCTTTTGACCTTCTTCTGAAAGTGGGGTAGATGTGGGTTCAATAAAAATAACATCAGTTGGACGTTCAGTTCTTAATGCCACCAAGTCTGATCTGAGCCATGCCTGAATTTGTCGAGCTCTTGCACGTGCCTGAATATCTGTTGGATAAATTGGTTTGTTTGGATAGAGCTCTTCTAGATATTCCAAAATGGCAGATGATTCTGATAGAGCAAAATCATTGTGTTCAAGTACAGGAACTTTTGCTGTTAATGACTTTGCTACAAAAGATTTTTCAAACTGGCCTTGTTGGCCTAAGTTGATGGTCGCTATTTCAAATGGAATTTGTTTTTCATGTAGCCCGACAAAAACTGTAAATGCGTAGGGGCTTAGAAATTGTGAATCTGTGTACAGCTTAAAATGTTCATTATTCATTGTTATTGTCCATGTCATAAAACAGATGGCATCTAGTCTAAGTGAGAGAGTTAAAGATTGGGTAGCTTTTTTGTGGAAAAGCTTTATCGGTTTTTGAATTAAGCAATTTCATTATTCATTAGGGTTTAATGTGCTGAAAATGTTCACGAACAACGCTGAGCCAAGCTTCTACTGCTGGAGAGATAGGGAGGTTCTTTTTCCAAGCCATGACTAAGTGCCATTGAATATTTGGTTTTTCTAGTGGTACTGCTGCAAATAAAGTTGGGTCAAGCATGTCGGTATAGTATTGAGGGAGAAGCGCAATTCCCATACGTTGTAAAACCATATCTGCTAAGAGGTGCCATTGACTTGTACGGCAAGCGATAGAGGGATAAAACCCACGCTGTTTACAGGCATCGAGAATAATACTGTTTAAAGAGAAGTTTTCGGGAAACATTAAGAACGATTGATGTTGTAGTTCTTCTAGATTTATTTTTTTGCGGGTTGCCCAAGTCGCATCACGACGTAAAAGTACCATTAATGGGTAGTTACATAGCTCAATGCTATTGAAAATTTGTTCATCAAAGGGCTGCAATAAAACGCCAACATCTAGTTCGTTGTTGAGTAAAGCTTGTTCAATACCGCGCGAACCAACCTCCATAAAAGCCAATTCAATATCTGGCCATTGTTGATGATAATCAAACAGGGCAGTCGTTAGGAGCTGCGAACCTAAAGGCGGTACGCCAAGTTTTAAAGTACCTGTTTTTAATTGTTGGTAATTTTCAATTTCAAGAAAGATGTTTTGTTCTGCCTGAAGAAGTTCAATCGCATGTTGATAAATACGCTCTCCAATTTCAGTTAATTCAATTTGTCTTTTGCGTCCATGATCCGGTTTAACTAAAAGTTGTACCTGAAGCTGCTCTTCAAGCTGTTGTAAGATTTTACTAATCGTCGGTTGAGTCAAATACAACTCTTCAGCGGTACGGGTAAAGCTTTTTGTTTTTACCAAGGTAACGAAACACTGTAATGGTTTTAAAGAGAGCATAACGAAGAGTAGATTATTCCATTTTGGAATAATATTAACATGAATAATTCATATTTAGCATGTTTAACCAAGATAGCATAATGGTGTAGTTAACCATTTAATTTCGCAAAATGAGTACTGAATCTGCTTCTGAAACACCCACACCACTTTCACTTTTAGAGTTGGTTAAACAAATTCTAATTTTGGCTGGATTTTGGTGGGTGGGATATCTCTTACATCAAAAACTTGGCGTACCTGTTTCGGCAGGCATTTTAGGTATGTTCTTATTGCTTTTATGCCTGTTCTTTAAAATTATCAAAATGGATCAGGTAGCAATGGGAGCAACCGTTGTTTTAGGTGAGCTGTTACTGTTTTTTGTGCCTGTGGTGGTTGCCGTAGTTCAATATAAAACCTTGTTTATGACTGAAGGTTGGCAAATTGTCTTGAGCATTGCAGTTGGAACTATTTCAGTCATGCTCAGTACGTGTTTGACCATTCATTATTACAATCGTTTGAAGGCTTATTTACAGGCTCGAAAACGTCTTCAACATAGGCATATCTAAGAGAAAATGACATGAATATTTGGTCAATTCTTTGCCTCATCTGGACGCTAGCAGCCTATGTTGTGGCAAAAAAAATCTATCAAAAGCATCCAAAACTTTGGTTGTCTCCCGCGATTAGTGTGCCTGTACTCACCATCATTTTGATGACGATTTTTGGAATTTCATATCAAACTTATGCCGAAGATACGCAGTGGATTGTTAATTTATTAGGTCCAGCTACGGTCGCGTTTGCTGTACCGATTTATCGCTATCGGGAAACAATCCGTAAAAACTTAGGGGTACTCTCGATTGCGATTATTGTGGGAATGAGTGTGGGCGTGATGTCTGCCTATGAAATGGCACAGTGGTTCCATTTTAGTCCTGAAGTCACCAATAGTTTGATGGCACGTTCGATTTCAACACCATTTGCCATGATTTTAGCTGAAGATATTCACGGTTCGGCGGCTTTAGTTTCATTATTCACCGTCATTACAGGTTTAGTTGGAATGATTTGTGGCGATGCAATTTTAGCGATTACTAAAATTCGTTCTAATGTGGCAAATGGAGCAGCCTTTGGGAACGCAGCCCATGGTTTTGGTACAGTCCGAGCTCAGCAGCGAAATAGTGAAGAGGGCGTAATTGCAAGTTTAACTATGGTAATTGCAGGTATCTTAATGGTGCTGATTGGCCCGTTTGCCATTCATCTATGGTTGCTGTTGTAGATTTTGTCTACTTTGGCTTGTCATGTTGTTGAATGATTTTTGATAGTTTTTTTATGGCTTGTTCCATAAGTTCGAGTTCAAAGTCGCCCAAGCCAACAATTAAACCCGAACGTTGCTGTTCTTTTGAAAATGTCGGTGAAATTGCTTTAATGGCAATGCTTGCATTGACTGCTGTGCTTGCGACTTCAACGTCATTAATATGTTGAGCAAGCCATAACACCATATGCATGCCTTGATCGCCCGGTTGTAACCAAGCCAGCTCTTGAGGTATGTATTTTTCAATCAAACCAATAATGTGCTCTCGAACTTCTGAGTAAACATTTCGAATACGTCGAATATGCCGCTCTAAATAGCCTTCTTGAATAAAAGCAGCCAAAACATGTTGGTCGGCTGTAGGTGGATGTCTATCTATTAATACCCTCAGTCCACAAAAAGGTGCAACCAGTTCCTTAGGCAACACTGCATAGCCAAGTCTAAGAGATGGAAATAGAACCTTGCTAAACGTTCCGAGATAAATCACCTGATCGGGTGCCATGCCTTGCAAAGATGGAAAGGGCTGACCGTTATAGCGGAGTTCACTGTCATAGTCATCTTCGATGATCCATGCATTTTGCTGCTTTGCCCACGCCAATAATGCAGTACGTCTTGCCAAGCTCATAGGCATGCCAAGTGGATATTGATGAGAAGGGGTTACAAAAGCTGCACGGGCATTCGGAGACAGTTTAATTCCAGCTTCAACCTGAATACCTTCTTCATCAACCGGAACACGCACCATGCGAATATTTTGTACGGTATGTTCAAAAATGGCTGTTGTACCACGATATGCCGGATCTTCTATCCAGACCTCATCTTTGGCTTCAAATAAAATCTGGCTACAAATATAAAGTGCTTGTTGAATGCCGGGTGTAATCACGATTTGTTCAGGTTCGCAGTGTACAGAGCGCGAACGACGCACGTAGTCTGCAATAGCAATTCTTAGTGATAGCACACCTTGTGGTTCACCATACCCAGAAGGTACACCTGCGCCCCGTGATCTAAATTTATTACCAAACTTACGCCAAATATCACTCGGTTGAGTGCGGCCAACCGGTACAGATACAGCAAATGGAACATGGGGAAGTGGTTTAAATTCCTTCAGCACTTGGGCATAAGAAAGAGCAGATTTGGTCAAAGGTATTGAGCTTGGTTTAATCGATTCTTTTTGAAAATGTTGCTGCGCAGGTGTTTTAACCAAAGCATGAGATACATAAGTTCCAGTTCTTGCTTGAGAATCAAAAACACCTTCTGCCAAAAGCTGATCATAAGCTTCAATGATGGTTCCACGGGCGACCTCAAGGGTTTGAGCCAGTTCTCGGGAAGATGGCAAAGGGTCTCCCGGTTGCAAATCACCACTTTGCACAGCTTCGCGTAAGGCTTGGGTCAATTGAGCACTAATCTTTCCTTGGCTTTTATCAATCTTTGCAATAGATGGAAGTTCAACAACTTTTGCCATTCTTGCCATAATTCTGGTCTACTTAAAAAAATACAAAGTGGTTCTTTTTAATAAACCACATAAACCAGAAAATTTACAACACAAAATATAAATAATCCTGATATTTACAACGAGGTTCTTAGCCATGTATATCCCTGATGATTTTGCAGAAAACCGTTTGGACGTATTGCATTCTCTTATTTTAGAGCATCCGTTTGGTGTGCTTTTTAGTCATGGGAGCAATGGTTTAGATGCAAATCATCTTCCGTTTGAGTTACAGACAAATGAAGGGAACTTAGGGGTGTTGCATGCGCATGTATCTAGAGTTAATCCTGTCTGGCAGGACGTTAAAAATGGAGATGAAGTGCTAGTCGTGTTTCAGGCGGGTGATGCTTATATTTCTCCAAACTGGTATCCATCCAAACATGAACAGCACAAACAAGTGCCAACATGGAACTATAGAGTTGTACATGCTTACGGTAAAGTGACGATTCAAGATGATGAGCGTTATGTTCGAGGTGTCGTGGCTCGTTTAACCCGTACACATGAAGCATCTCAACCTGAACCATGGAAAATGTCTGATGCACCAAAAGACTATCTAGAACCCATGCTCAAAGCTATTGTCGGTATAGAAATTGAAATTACCAAGCTTCAAGGAAAATCAAAACTTGGGCAAAACAAAGATCGTCGAGATATTTTAGGTGCGGCGGATGGTCTATCGAAATCTGGTCATAAAACTATAGCGGATGCTATGTACAGTGTGGCTGAGTTAAACAAATAGTTTTGAAAATATAAAATTTTAGTATTCATTAAGGAGAAAAACATGTCTTGGACTACACCTGTTGAGTTGGTAGGCGAACACGTTATTTTAAAGCCGCTAGATGTAACTCAAGCTGAATCCCTCGCAGAAGCAGTTTGCGATGGAGAACTCTACAATCTTTGGTATACCCGTGTTCCAAGACCTGAACAGATGACTGCTGAAATTGAAAGACGTCTTGGTTTACAGCAATCAGGAAGCATGTTGCCATTTTATATTGAAGACCGAAAAACTGGGCAAGCGGTGGGTATGACGACCTTAATGCATATTGAAGCTGCACATCGCCGTGCAGAGATTGGTTCGACTTGGTATCGTAAATCTGCACAGCGCACGCCTGTGAACACTGAGTGTAAGAAACTATTGTTGGCTCATGCATTTGAGTCTTTAGACTGCATTGCGGTTGAGTTACGAACATCTTCTTTAAATGTGCAAAGCCAAGCCGCAATTGTACGTTTAGGTGCAAAGCTCGATGGCGTACTCAGAAGCCATCAAATTGTAAAAGATGATATTTTACGGGACACCCATGTTTATAGCATTTTAAAACATGAATGGCCTGCGGTTCGTCAAAACTTGGAATGGCTGTTAAGCAAACCGCGTTAGAAATAAGTCGTAGGTTAAAAGTCCTAAAACTCGTTCATTAATAGCTGTTCTTTATTTCAACCATTAACTTCAGGTTAATAACTACCGATGTAGGTTGATTGATCAAAATTCCATAAAGCGTTTTTATAGATTCAGAACAAAACTGCGATCTATATAGGTAAACACATGGAAGGATCAGTTCAGAATAAAGAACGGTTATGGACAAAGCGGCGTCATGCCAAACAATTAAAACTAGAGATGGCAAACCAATATACCGATGGTGTGGTGATTCCAACTCAAGACATTATTAAAGTCTTAGAAACGCTGATTACACCGGGTGACAGAGTCGTACTCGAAGGAAACAACCAAAAGCAAGCAGATTTCTTATCTCGATCTTTGGCACAAACCAATCCAGATGTTTTGCATGATTTACATATGATTATGCCAAGCGTTGGACGCTCAGAACATCTTGATCTGTTTGAAAAAGGTATCGCACGTAAGCTCGACTTTTCGTTTGCTGGTCCGCAAAGTTTGCGTATTAGCCAGTTGATTGAAGATGGATTATTAGAAATTGGTGCTATCCACACCTATATCGAGTTGTATTCACGCCTTGTGGTTGATCTTATTCCAAATGTGGTGCTTTCAGCCGGTTTTATGGCAGACCGCCAAGGCAATATCTATACAGGTCCAAGTACTGAAGATTCGCCTGCACTTATTGAACCTGCAGCTTTTAGTGACGGTATTGTGATTGTGCAAGTCAATGAACTGGTCGATGACGTAACTGATTTACCACGTGTCGATATTCCTGCTTCTTGGGTTGATTTTGTGGTTGTGGCAGACCAGCCTTTTTATATTGAACCGTTATTTACTCGCGACCCAAAACACATCAAGCCTGTGCATGTGCTTATGGCCATGATGGCAATTCGCGGAATTTATGAGAAGCATAATGTGCAATCGTTAAATCATGGTATTGGTTTTAACACTGCGGCAATTGAGCTGATTTTACCAACCTATGGCGAGTCTTTAGGTTTAAAGGGGAAAATTTGCCGAAACTGGACTCTGAATCCGCATCCAACGTTAATTCCAGCTATTGAAACAGGTTGGGTTGAAAGCGTGCATTGCTTTGGTACTGAACTCGGCATGGAAAAATATGTTGCCGCTCGTCCCGACATTTTCTTTACAGGTCGCGATGGCGCCTTACGTTCTAACCGCATGATGTGTCAGCTTGCAGGTCAGTACGCCGTTGATCTGTTTATTGGTGCAACTTTGCAAGTTGATGGCATGGGGCATTCTTCGACTGTCACTAAAGGTCGTTTAGCTGGTTTCGGTGGTGCACCGAACATGGGGCATGATCCGCGCGGACGCCGCCATGATACGCCAGCATGGCTGGATATGCGCTTGCAAGGTGCCAATGAAACAGAAACCTATTTGGCCCGCGGTAAAAAGCTAGTTGTGCAAATGGTGGAAACCTTTCAAGAAGGCGGGAAGCCGACCTTTGTGGAACGTCTTGATGCGATTGATGTTGCTAAAACCGCAGGTCTGCCTTTAGCACCGATCATGATTTATGGCGATGATGTCACCCATTTACTCACCGAAGAAGGCATTGCTTATCTATATAAAGCAAGTAGCCAAGAAGAGCGTCAAGCCATGATTGCCGCAGTGGCAGGGGTAACCAGTATTGGTTTAAGCCAAGATCCTAAAACAACAGCACGTTTAAGACGTGAAGGTTTAGTGGTATTCCCTGAGGATTTAGGCATTCGCCGTACCGATGCTACACGTGAACTTTTAGCTGCAAAAAATATTGCTGACTTGGTGACATGGTCAGATGGTTTATATCAACCCCCTGCAAAATTCAGGAGTTGGTAATGATGGCTCAAATTCAATATCAAGCACTCAGCCATAGTCAGCTTTTGGCAGACATGGCGGTCGAGGCTTTAATTGATGAAGTTAATCTGACACCAAAGCCAGCCTTGGTCGACCGTCGTGGCAGTGGCGCACATGATGATTTGACTTTGGAATTAATGGAGCGTTCTGCGAAAAGTCTAAGCCCAATGTTTGAAGCGATGGCCCAAGCTGCAACGCATCACGGAAAAGTCTGTTTGGCCTTGCGTGAAGAGATTGGTGAAATTGGTCGCCAAGGTGAAAAAGCCATGATGTTGGTAACAGATGGTGTTAACACACACCGCGGTGCAATTTGGGCTTTGGGTTTAATGGTTACGGCAGCAGCATTGGTACGCACAAATCAACAGTACTTATCGGCTGTTGAGCTATGTCAGTTAGCAGGTCAGCTTGCCCAGCTTGAAGACCGTTTTATTCCCAAACAGGCTTTGAGTCATGGTCAGCAGGTACAAAAAAAATTAGCTGTTTTAGGTGCAAAAGAACAGGCACAACAAGGCTTTCCAACCATCGTAAATTTTGGTTTAAAGCAGCTTTATCAAAGTCGCAGTAAACCCATGAAAGAAGAGTTTGCTCGCTTAGATGCGTTACTTGCCATGATGACTAACCTGACCGATACCTGTGTGCTTTATCGCTCTGGGACAAATGGCTTAAAGCGTATGCAACAAGGGGCTCAGCAAGTGCTCGATTTAGGCGGTAGTTCAAGCTTAGAAGGCCGACGTGCTTTGCATTTGTTAGAGATTGACCTATTTAGGATGAAAGCATCCGCTGGCGGAGCAGCCGATTTGTTGGCAGCAACATTGTTTATAGATCGTGTTGAGCAGTCATCTGTCAAAAAATAAAGAGGGATTTTGATTATGGAAACACTTCATTTTGAGTTTTTGGCGACAGAGCCACCTGTAAAAAAAGCATTAGTCGGATGTGTGGGGTCGGGTGATTTAGAAATTTTGATGGAACCTGGTGAGGCGGGAAAAACCACTATTCAGGTGGTGACTTCGGTGGATGGTAGTGTTGCACGTTGGAAAAATCTTTTTGAACGGATTTTTACAGCGCAAATACCACCAGCCGTCAATATTGATATTCATGACTTTGGTGCAACCCCCGGTGTTGTTCGCTTACGTCTGGAACAAGCCTTGGAGGAGATTGCGCATGACTGATATCCAAAGTTTATTAAATAAACAAGATTTTATTGAACTGAGTGCAAGAGAACGTGCCAAGGCATTATTGGATGAAGGAACATTTAGAGAGCTACTAGACCCATTTGCACGTGTCATGTCGCCATGGTTGCTTAAGCAAAATATTGTGCCGCAAGCAGATGATGGCGTAGTGATTGTAAAAGGAACTATTGAAGAGCGACCAGTAGTTTTGATTTCAATTGAAGGCTTATTTCAGGGTGGAAGCTTAGGCGAGGTTGGTGGTGCCAAAATTGCTGGTGCATTAGAGCTTGCGGTTGAAGACAATCTTAAAGGTATTCCAACGGCTGCAATCTTATTACTAGAAACTGGTGGCGTTCGCTTGCAAGAAGCAAATCTGGGGTTGGCTGCAATTGCTGAAATTCAGGCTGCAATTGTGAACTTACGTCAGTATCAACCAGTGATTGCTGTGGTTGCCGGTAGTGTAGGGTGTTTTGGTGGTATGTCGATTGCTGCTGGACTATGTAGCTATATTGTAATGACACAAGAAGGACGTTTAGGCTTAAATGGCCCACAAGTGATTGAACAAGAAGCTGGCGTACAAGAATATAACGCCAAAGATCGTCCATTTATTTGGAGCATAACTGGGGGAAATCAGCGTTTTGCCAGTGGCTTAGCAGATGCCTATGTTGACGATGATCGCCAGAAAATCCGCCAACAAGTAATCGATTATTTAGTCCAAGGCGTGCCTGAACAGCATCGTAGTTCAAATTACTCATTCTATTTAGCACAGCTACAACAAGTCGATACTGCTGAGCAGATTACCCCAGCACAGGTTCAAGCTTTGTATCAAGGAGAACAAGCATGAATATCGCCGTTGATACATTAAAAGCATCTACGCGAGGTGCACAGTGGTTTAAAGCACTCACGAAGGGCTTTAACACAGTTGAAGGTTTTCCAGCTTCTATTTGGGTGGCTGATGGTCAGATTGATCAGCAAGCAGTACGTGTGATTGCCGTTGTTCAGGACAGCAATAATTTGTTCCCGCGAGCGAGGCAAGGTGAAGTTGGCCTTTTGGAAGGTTGGAGCTTGGCAAAAGCGGTTGATGATGTAATTCAAGCTGATGCGCATGCCGAGACTAAACGCGGCATTTTATGTCTAGTTGATGTACCTAGTCAGGCCTATGGTCGCCGTGAAGAGTTATTAGGTATTCATCAAGCTTTAGCTGGTGCAGTAGACAGTTATGCCAGAGCTAGATTGGCAGACCATCCTATTGTCAGTTTACTAGTCGGTAAGTCGATGTCAGGCGCTTTTTTAGCACATGGTTACCAAGCCAATCGTATTATTGCCTTAAAAGATTCAGGTGTTATGGTGCATGCAATGGGTAAAGAATCTGCTGCACGTGTGACCCAACGCTCGGTTGATGAGTTAGAGCAATTAGCTGCAAGCATTCCTCCAATGGCTTATGACATCGAGAGCTATGCAACGCTTGGATTGTTGTCGGAACTGTTATCTGTTGAAAACCCTGAACAACCAACAAATGATGATCTGTTGTTAGCGAAGCAGGTGGTTACTCAAGCATTTAAAGAAATTAATGCTGAGCAGTCTAGAGGACTGGAACAAAGACTTCACGGACAAAACCGTCAGATGTCTAAGAAGGTTCGTGAATTATTGCGTGAGCAATGGTCATGAAACTTGATCTCGAAGCCCATGATTTGCTGTGGGGCATGACAGCCGACTGCTTGGCTGATGATGCTCCGCTTTGGGTGAAAGAGGTGTTACTACGAGGCGATCCTGTTGTGGTTCGGCGGGAAATCACTCCTGTAGATCAGGTGGCTGTGGGCGTAAGAGGACAATTGCGTCATCAACGATATGCATCACAAATGCCACGATCTGCTATTACCAAACAACTTAAACCCGAGGTACTAACTCACGTTGATACACAGCAGTTTGAGCATTTGGCAGAACGTTTGCAGAGCATTTCTTACATCATGAAAAACTTTTCAGGATGTTGGGGCTATACAGGAAGTTTTGGGTTTGAGTTGGCAACTGGTATTGAAACAGTCACCCAGCAAAGTGACATAGATTTGTTGATTCGAGCTAAACAGCCTTTTGCCAAAACGCAAGCAGTCGAGCTACTCGAAAATTTTCAGCAAGCAGGACTCAATGTGGATATACAGCTACAACTACCACAGGGTGGTTTGGCTTTAAAAGAATGGGCTAGGAATAGCGGAAAAGTTCTATTAAAACATGCAGATGGTGCTGTTTTAGTAGAAAAACCATGGAATTAGGGAATAGATATCATGGCTTCGATTTGGGTATATCCGGGACAAGGTGTGCAAAGAAGCAATATGTTGCACGACTTACCTCAAACCGCTCTGGTCAAAGAACATTTTGAGCGCGCATCGGATGCACTCAAAGAAGATGTCTTGATGCTAGACAGTTCGGCTGCGTTGCAATCGACAAGAGCCGTACAGCTTTGTTTGCTCATTTCAGGCGTGGTGAGTTCAGCTTTATTAGCTACTGAAGACTTAAAACCTGATTATGTAGCAGGTCTATCGATTGGCGCATGGTCGGCAGCGGTTGTGGCAGGGGTTTTAGTCTATGAAGATGCCATTCGCTTAGTTGCCTATCGAGGGGAACTCATGCAAACCGCCTACCCAATTGGCTATGGCATGACTGCTCTGATTGGTACAGACCGTGCAGCTGTTGAAACATGGGTCAAACAGATTTATGAAATAACGCCACAGGTGTTTGTCGCCAATATTAATGCACATAATCAAATCGTTATTTCAGGAAGTTTTGAAGCCATGAACCAAGTTGCTGTTTTGGCAAAGCAACAAGGAGTGGTGGCAAAAAAATTAGATGTATCTGTGCCATCGCACTGTGAATTATTGATTCAGCAAGCAGAGCAACTTGCAGCGTCTATGGAGGGACTCACTTTTAAGCAGCCTAAAATTCGATATTTAAGTGGTACAACGGCTCGCACTTTAGGCAAGGCTGAACAGATTAGGGATGACTTGGCTTTTAATATGAGTCGAACTGTAGATTGGGAAAGTACCATCCAAGCTGCATGGGAGCGAGGTGTTAGGTTGCAGATCGAAGCGTTGCCGGGAACGGTGCTTACTACACTTGCACGTCGAACATTTAAAGAAGGAACCGTGTTGTCTTTTCAAGGAACACGCATAGACAGCATTCAGATGGCAATGCAAAAAGAACAGGACAATAGTTTTTCTTTTTGAATCTGATTTTACAAAAGCATAAATGATCCAAGGATATGAGGGATTGTCATGATTATATATGGAACAGCAATATTAGCGATCTGCCACTTACTAGGCGATTATCTGGGTAATACCTTAGGCATGTTATTAGGTGTGAAAGCCAATGTGGGTGGAGTTGCTATTTCAATGATTCTTTTGATTTTATCTAAAGAGTTGTTGGCACGAAAAGGTTATTTGCCACAAGTTACACAATTTGGAGTTTTGTATTGGTCAGGAATGTATATTCCAATCGTGGTTGCGATGTCGGCTGGGCAAAACGTCGTTGCTGCACTATCTGGAGGAATGCTAGGACTAATTGTTTCTATTGCTTCTTTAATTGGTACGGTTTTAGTCATCCGTTATTTAAATAGAATTAGTGGTGACTATGAAACTTATGAATGGACGATAGAGACCAAGGAAAAAATAGCCTAAGCATATATAAACTATAAAAAGTTCAATCAAAAAGGATTTAAATGATGGACGCTATAATTGCTGTGTTATCAAAAAATGCATTAGTCACTGCACTTGCAGTCACTGGTTTAATGATGTTTGTTTCCCATTTACTCTCAAAATATTTGACGAAAGGAAAACTGCAAAGCTCTGCAATTGCGATTACTTTAGGTTTGGTTGTTGCCTATTTTGCAGGAGTTTATACGCAAGGGACGAAGGGCATTTCTGACATCACAATTTTTTCTGGGTTTGCATTGCTTGGTGGAGCAATGATCCGAGATTTAGCTATTGCTTCAACTGCATTTGAAGTTGATGTAAAAGAGGTTAAAAAAGCAGGAAAAATTGGTCTAATCGCATTAGTGCTTGGTTGCGTTGTACCTTTTGCAATCGGGGTTATGGTCGCATGGGTGATGGGATATCGAGATCCAATATCAATGACGACTATTGGTGCAGGTGCAATGACTTATATTGTCGGTCCAATTACAGGAACAGCGATTGGTGCAAGTTCAGATGTAATCGCACTTTCTATTGCGATTGGATTAATCAAGTCTGTATTTTTTATGGTCGGCACACCACTTCTTGCAAAGTTCATGTACCTAAAAAGCCCGCGTTCAGCCATGGTATTTGGCGGTTTAGCTGGAACAACAAGCGGTACGGCAGCCGGTTTAGCTGGAACAGATGTAAGACTTGTCCCTTATGGTGCTTTAGTTGCAACCTTCTACACAGGACTTGGTTGCTTACTTGGGCCATCCCTATTTTTCTTAACAGTTAATGCAATCTTTGCATAGTTAAGCGAGTCCAATATACTGGCAACTTATTAGATTTAATAAGTTGCCGATATTTATCTTTTAAAATTAGAAGCAAACATACGACACTCAGCAATCAGTGCGAGTAAGTTTGGATCTCGTTCTTTACTTTTCAAGAAAACCAAACCAATTTCTTGTTGCATATGATATTGCTGTTTTAGGGGAATAAGCTTAACTGAGCTTTCATAAACCGCCGAAATACGACCCGGTAAAAGGGCAAAACCAACGCCAGAACTGACCATACTAATTAAGGTAAAAATATCGTTCACTTGCAAAGCAACTTTAGGAGAAAAACCTGCTTTTTTAAAAATAATATCGCTATCGTTATGGGTCGCAAAGCCTTTGGTTAAAGTGAGGAAGGTCTCTTCTTTTAATAAACTTAAATCAACTTCTTTAAACTCTGCATATTTAGAATCTTTGTTTACCGCCAGAAAAATATCATCTGAAAACATCGGCAAAATTTCAAAGTCATCATCTTGAGTGGTTTCATTGAGTGCCACAATAATCGCATCCAGCTCCGTTGCTTTAAGCTTTTTAACTAAATCCTGATTTGAGCTGAGTAACAGTTGAATATCTAGTTCACTACGTCTGAGCTTAAGACCACTAATCACATTTGGAATTGTTTTGACAGTCAAAGAATAAAGAGAGCCTAAATGTAAAACTTTTGCCGCAAAGCCAGCAGCTTCTCTCGTTTTATTAACGGTTATAAAAATGTCCTGTACGATTTTTTGCGCCCGTTCTTCAAATACATAAGCACTTTTTAACGGAATGAGATTACGTCCTTCATTTTTAAAAAGTGGGCAACGCAAAGCACTTTCTAAAGAGTGCAATGCTTTGTGAACACTGACATTGCTAAGCTCCATTTCTGTCGCTGTTTTAGATAAATTGCCACAGCGCATAAATGCTAAAAAAATCTGTATCTTTTTAAGGGTGAGTTCTTCATCAATTTCCATATTAATCCCTTGAACCTGTTTCCTTTAAAAATATAGATTTAAGCTATAAAGTTACCACAAAACCATCACTATAAAATTGTGCTTAGGTCGAAGTAGTTTATTTAAGAAACAGCTTCAACTCTTTGTTGAATTGTTTTAATGATTTGTTCTAATGCACTTTGAATTTTAGGTGTTGATTCAAAAGAGCAGTTGATTCTTAAATAATGCTGCTGCGCGGGTAAAACACTAAACAATGGGCTTGGAGCTACCCCAATGTTTAGTTGAATTAACTCTTCATAAATTTGCATACTATCTAAACTATTCGGCAGCTTAACCCAAAGAAAATAACCACTTGGGTAATAATACACTTCGCAAGATGGTGGTAGATTTTGCTTTAAATAATGATAAAACTGCTTTTTATAACGTTCAAGCGAAAGTCTAAGTGTACGCAAGTGCTTTTCATAATGATGATGAGACAAAAACTCAACCAATGCATTTTGAATGAGTGCATTCACTGAAATGGTACTCATGAGTTGTAAGTGTTGAATATGGTCTGAAAACTTCCCCGCATAGACCCAACCTACTCGAAAACCTGCACCTAACGTTTTAGAAAAAGACGAGCAGTGGAGCACCAGATTTTGCTGATCAAAATACTTCATTGAAAGTGGCTTTTGTCCGCCATAAAACAGCTCTTCATAGACATCATCTTCAATCAAATAAATCTGGTGCTCATGAAGCAATTTGGCAATTTTATATTTAATATCATCGCTGACTGTAAACCCAATTGGATTATGGCTATTGAGCATGAGCCAACATACTTTAATTGGATAATTGTTAATGACCTGTTCAAAAGCATCTAGATCAAAACCATGTTGAGGATGTTCAGGAATCGTAATAACTTTTAGCCCTAAACGTTCTGCTGCTTGCCAAGCGCCATAAAATACGTTTTGCTGTAATAAAATATAGTCGCCTGATTGGGCAACTGCTTGTAAAGAAAGATTGAGCGCATCTAGTCCTCCAGATGTAATGACAATGTCATCTGGGTCAGTTTGAATCCCTTGCATACAGTAGCGTTGAGCAATGAGTTTTCGTAAAGCTAAATTACCGGGAGGTAGGCTCGTAGTCTGATCATAACTTTGTTTCTGGCGGGCAAGCTGCCCCATAATCTGAATGAGTTTTGGTGCATATAAAAGCTGACTATCGGGAAAGGCAGAGCCAAAAGGGATGACAGACTCATGTTGAATCGATTTAAGATATTTAAAAACTAAAGAGTTAATTTCAATTTTAGAATTGAGTGAAACAACAGAATATTGTTCTAAAGGTTTAAGCGTAATTTGCTCGGCAACGAAGTATCCCGATTTTTCTTTGGAATAGATCAAACCTTGTGATTCAAGCTCTTGGTAAGCATTCATTACCGTCATTAAACTAAAACCAGAGCGTTGCACCTGATCTCTTAAAGAAGGTAACTTCTCGTGTGCATTTAAAGTGCCGCTCTCAATGAGTTGGCGAATGCTATGGGCAAGTTGTTCTGATTTATACATGTATTGGCTGCACGAAATGACAAAATGAAAGATGCACTTAATCAATAATAAATGCCGTTTGTAGAATCTACAAACGGCATTTGCTTATAAAAATAAGTTTACTTTAGGTAAGGGGCTGCATAAATCAATATCACTTTAAACAAACCAGCAATAACAGCTAATGCTAAAAAACCACCTAGCCATAGCAAAATAAACCATTGGGTTTGAGACAGTTTAGAAGATAAATTTTTCATAAAACCCTCCTAACTTTAATGATAGCCTTCATCACCTACACGTACTTTGTCACGGAATACCCAGTAAGACACAATAGTGTAAGCAATAATGATTGGAATCAGAATGAGCGCACCGACTAAAGCAAACAGTTGGCTTGAATGTGGAGCTGCGGCTTGCCAGATGGTGACTGATGGCGGAATAATATAAGGCCACAAACTAATCACAAAACCTGTAAATGCAAGGAAAACGAGGGCTAGCGTATATATAAATGGTTTGAGGTCATGTTGCTGCTTTTTACACGCCGATAAAATCAGGCCAACAAACAATAAAACCAAAATAGGTACTGGGCTAAAATAGAACAGATTCGGTAAAGAGAACCAGCGATCTGCGATTTCAGGATGAGTCAACGGAGTATATAAACTCACTCCACCAAAAATAATAAGCAGTGCAATAATCAGCTTTGGCATAAGCTCATACATGCGTTGTTGCAAGCCTTTTTCGGTTTTTAAAATAAGCCATCCACATCCTAAAGTGGCATACATGGCAACTACACCAATACCAGTAAAGAAGGTAAATGGTGTCAACCAATCAAGTGATCCGCCAGAAAAAATACCATTGGTGGTTTTAATGCCTTGAATATAGGCACCCAAGATGATGCCTTGAAGGAAGCTAGTTAAAACTGAACCCCAAATAAAAGCTAAATCCCAAAGGTATTTGGTGCGATGAGCTTTAAAGCGGAATTCAAATGCGACTCCACGGAAAATTAAGGCAATTACCATAAAAATAATAGGTAAATACAGTGCCGATAAAACCGTTGAGTAAACTAGTGGAAATGCAGCATAGAGACCAGCTCCACCGAGTACCATCCATGTTTCGTTGCCATCCCAGACAGGGGCTACGGTATTCATCATCACATCACGTTCTTGGCTGTTCTTAATGAAAGGGAACATGATCCCGATTCCTAAGTCAAAGCCATCCATGACGACATAAATCATGACACCTAAACCGATAATACCGACCCATATTAAAGAAAGATCAATCATGAGGGTTCTCCCCAGAATTTTGTTTACTGTCAATGTTTTCATCGACAGCACTGAGTGGGCGCATTGGTGTTTTAAAGTGTCCAACACCGCCTGCTTCCATATTTGGCGTATCGATAAATACAGGGCCTTTATTAATCAATTTTAAGGTGTAGTAGATACCGCTGCCAAAAACGATGGTGTATACCACTACAAAAATAAAGAGGCTCAGGCCGACTTGTTCTGCCGACACAGTATGAGATAAACCATCCTTAGTTCGTAGGATGCCATATACCACCCATGGTTGACGGCCGACCTCAGTGGTTACCCAACCTGCAAGCATGGCGATATAACCAGATGGCCCCATCACTAAAGCAAACTTATGGAACCATGAAGTTTCATAGAGTTTTCCACGCTTACGTAACCAAAGAGCAATTAAAGACAGCGTGACCATGAGTACGCCAAGCCCGACCATCACACGGAAGCTCCAGAAAACGATGGTTGAATTTGGTCGATCTTCAGGGGCGAAATCTTTTAAACCTGTAACTTGGCCATCTAAACTGTGAGTTAAAATTAAACTACCTAAATATGGAACACCCACTTCAAAATGGTTTCGTTCTTCTGTCATGTCTGGAATTGCAAAGAGTAACAGTGGCATAGGTTCATTGTGATTCGTTTCCCAATGACCTTCCATCGCTGCTAGTTTGGCTGGTTGATGCTCACGGGTATTTAAACCATGGTTATCGCCAATTACGACTTGCAAACATGAAGTCACAAGTACCATCCATAGACCCATCGAGAACGATTTTTTTACCAATTCATCACGACGACCTTTCACTAAGTGCCATGCAGAAGTTCCTACCACCAATAATGAAGAAACTAAAAAGGCTGCTGCACCCATATGGGCAAAGCGGTAAGGGAAGGATGGGTTAAAAACAATAGCGAACCAATCTTTAGGAACAATAATGCCATTTTCTATAGCGAAGCCTTGAGGGGTCTGCATCCAGCTATTGGAGGATAAAATCCAGAACATGGAAATACAGGTACCAATCGCAACCATTAGTGTGGCAAAGAAATGGGCTCTGGGTCCGACACGCCCCCAACCAAATAACATAATGCCTAAGAAACCAGCTTCTAAAAAGAAGGCACTCAAGACTTCATAGGTAAGTAAAGGACCGGTAATACTTCCTGCAATACGAGAAAACTCACTCCAGTTGGTACCGAACTGATAACTCATGACCACGCCCGAGACCACACCCATACCAAAGGCAACGGCAAAGATCTTGATCCAGTATTTAAACAGATCTTTATAAATCGGGTTTTGGGTTCTTAACCACTTCCACTCTAAAACTGCTAAAAAGCAGGCAAGACCAATGGAGGTGGCTGGAAAAATAATATGAAAGGATACTGTGAAAGCAAATTGTATTCGTGCTAATTCTAAAGCGGTTAGACCGAGGCTCATATACATTCCCCCTGTGAACTAGCTGATGATGATTGATTGTGTTAAATACTTATTTTCAGGCAATAAAGTATTCTGACGATTGAACTTACTTCTGTGATAAATGTTCTTAGCAAGTAAAATGCCAGAAGGGCGAAGTAATATAATTGCTTGATATTTCAATAGAATAGACCGATTGATTGTTCTCAATCTGTTAACAAAGCCCATGCTTGATGTTGCATTTGTAAAAATGCATGTTGCATTGAAACATTGATGAAATATCTGACGATGAACCATAGATCGTTTCATGAAAACTACCTACCTTAAGAAGTTTTCTTAATCATGCACTCACTCATTTTGTATATGTAGATACAGAAATTTTTTATAAAACTATAACAGTCCGAAGTCATTATTATGGGTGCTATAGTTTTTTTTCAATTATCTGTAGCTATATATCCATTCATCTAAAGTCCAAAATAAAAATGAACAAGATTTATGGCTGACCAAAATCAATCTTCAAAAATACCATGAATGCGACTTTGGGGTTACATATGAGCACAGGATAAATTTCTTCTTGTCTATTCCCTTGTTGTTTTGTATGAGGTCTGGTTGTTACGTAGGTTATTAAAGACCTTGGCTTAAGTGTAGCTCTTCTAAAATAGCTTGGATGTTAAAAAATGTTTATTACTTCTCAACTCAATATCCTAAATAAAATTATTAAAAATCAGGCTATTCCAGCACCTATAATGGCTCAATTAGAGCAGGCCTATGTTAATCTTGAAGCAACTTTATTAAGAGCAAAAGTCTTAAGAGACTTTTCTAAATCTCAAACTGTTTATTTAATTCAATCACATATTCATCCGCAGCAAAGCAGTTTGGCTTATCTATTTTCACCTTTTGTTTTTGCTAACCTCAATAAGCCTGCTATTTATACAACACCAGCGACAAAGCCCGTTCTTGCTATTCTCAATAAATATTATCAAGCCGAAAAGAAAGTTTTGTTTAAAGTAGATGAAGTTCTTGAAAGTTTAAAAATATATCTAGATTTAGAATTAACCGAGCTGACTGAAGTCGGGTTTATTTATTTAAGCTTAATCAAAGCGCTGTGCCGAAATGATATCTCCACAATTTTTTTAATTACAAATTTAGATATAGACCTAGAGCATTTAGAAGAGCTTGCGTTGTTTTTAAAAGTCAAAATTTATTGGATTAATCCTCAACAAAATACTGATTTAAACGATCTAAATGATTTAGATATGCGTCAATTATTATTTAAAAATAAAGATGAAACCTATGTGAAATTGTGTGCCCAATTTGCCCAGCTAAATGCACAGCTTGTAGGCTTATGTGATACGTTCACCGCCTCTCAAATGACCCATTTAATTGATGATATGTTTTATTCGGAACATATTTTTGAGAAGTTATCTGTCTATTCAGAATATATGCAAACCTTATTGCAAAGTCAGCATAGTCTTCAAAAGAAAGAGATTGCTTAATGTTGGTAGGCATTTTCTGGCGTTATATGAAGAATGAATACTGTTATAAAAAAATAATCGTTTTCATGTGAAATAAATATTTTATGGTAAAAGCAAAGCAATATTGGTTTTACATAAATGACAAATCTAAATTTTGAGCATCATCTCGGTTCACTAACTCACGCTGCACTTAGTCAGGCCTCAATCATTTCTCGGGTATGGGGTGAAGGGCCTTCTGAACGTTATGATGAATTGGCAAAAAATTTCAGACCAACTTTTGCCCGTATTAAAGAAGGGGCTTTAATCCGTGAGCAACAGCATATTTTGCCGTATGAACAACTTCAGTGGCTCAAAGATATTGGTTTTACACGGTTACGACTTCCTAAAGTACATGGTGGCTTTGAGGCAACTATTCCAGAACTATTTGCATTGTTAATTGAACTTGCAGAAGCCGACTCAAATTTACCGCAAGCGTTGCGTGTGCACTTTGGTTTTACTGAAGATGTGTTGGTCAGCAAAGATAAAGCGTTCCAACAGCGCTGGCTAAGTCGTATTGCAAATGGTGAAACGGTTGGCAGTGCTTGGTCTGAAGGTGGGAAAGAGTCAATCGATCAATTCGAAACTCATTTATATCGGGATGCTGACGGAAAAATTCGCCTTAAAGGTCAAAAATACTACACCACAGGTAGCCTATATGCGGACTGGGTTGACGTTGGTGTAACAGATTTAAATGGGGAGTCTGGCTCAGTTGTTGTCCGCCGTGAAGATGAAGGCGTTGAAATTGTTGATGACTGGAATGGCTTTGGTCAGCAACTCACCGCAAGTGGCACGGCATATTTCCATGACGTACTGGTTAATGAAACCGAAATCTTACCTGATGATGACCGTTTTAAATATTCAGCTGCTTATTATCAACTTGTGCAACTGGCAATCATTACTGGTTTAGGGCGTGCTGCGACATATGAGGTTTCCCAAGCGGTGGCTAAACGTACCCGAAACTATACTCATGCGAATGCCCAATTTGTAAAACAGGACCCACAAATTTTACAAGTAGTGGGACAAATCCGTGGCGCTGCTTACAGTGCAGGGGCGATTGTTGAAAAAGTTGCACGCAGCTTACAGCGCGCTTACTTGGCAGCATTTCAAAATAATGAGCAGCTTGAAGAAGAACAAAATGCGCTTGCCGAACTTGAAAGTGCACAGTCTCAAACAGTTATTACCGATTTAATTTTAAATGCTTCTACAATTCTATTTGATGCATTAGGTGCTTCAGCGACAGACAAAGATTTAAGTCTAGATCGATACTGGCGAAATGTACGAACCTTATCTTCACACAACCCAAGAGTGTTTAAAAATCGAATTGTGGGTGATTTTAGTGTGAATGGAACATTACCGCCTTATCAGTGGCGAATTGGTAACGTTGCTAAACAATAATTTTAAAGTTTAGATATTAAGCTGCTATTTTAGTAGCTTAATATTGTTTTTTAAAATAAACTATAAAAATCTATTAGAATAAAATCATATTTTGTTTGGGGTTTATATTATAAAGAATAGATAAAAATTGCTTTAGTATAAAAGTAATTAAAATGTTGGTTGATATTTTATGACTAAGAAGATTAGTTTTAATGCTTTTGAAATGAATTGTATTGCACATCAATCTCCCGGATTATGGCGACATCCTCAAGATCGATCTGTTGAATATAAAGATTTAGAATATTGGACAGATTTAGCACAAATTTTGGAACGTGGTTTTTTTGACGGTATTTTTATTGCAGATGTGTTGGGGATTTATGATGTTTACCATCAGAGTGCTGAACATGCCTTAACAGGCGCAGTGCAGGTTCCGGTCAATGATCCTTTGCAGATTGTGCCAGCCATGGCGGCAGTCACAAAGCACTTGGGCTTTGGCGTCACGACTTCTATTTCCTTTGAGCATCCTTATCCTTTTGCTAGACGTATTAGTACCCTAGACCATTTAACCAAAGGGCGGGTTGGATGGAATATCGTGACTTCTTATTTGGAAAGTGGTTCAAAAAACTTAGGTCTAAAAACTCAGGTCAATCATGATAATCGTTATGATATTGCTGATGAGTATTTAGAAGTTCTTTATAAACTTTGGGAAGGTTCTTGGGAAGAAGGTTCGGTACTGCGTGACCGTGAAAGCGGTATCTTTGCTGACCATAAAAAAGTACATCCTATTCAGCATGAAGGTAAATACTTTACTGTACCGGGCATCCATATTTGTGAGCCATCACCACAGCGGACGCCTGTACTTTATCAAGCAGGTGCTTCCTCACGCGGGCAGAAGTTTGCCAGCCAAAATGCCGAATGCGTATTCATTGCAGCGCCGTCTAAAATTGCCACTAAAAAAGTCGTGCAAGGCATTCGCCAAAAACTGGTTCAAGAAGGTCGAGACCCGTACTCAGTTAAAATTTATGCGCTCTTGTCTATTGTAACCGATGAAACCGATGCAAAAGCTCAGGCCAAGTTTAAAGAATATCAAAGCTATGGCAGCTATGATGGCGCTTTAACATTGCTGTCTGGCTGGTCTGGTGTCGATTTTTCACAATATCAACCAACTGACAAAGTTGAATATATTCAAACCAATGCGATTCAATCTTTATTAGATTCTTATGTAAATGCAGATCCAGAGCGTGTATGGACGATTGAAGAAATTGCAAACTGGAACAGCTTAGGTGGTAATGGTCCAGTATTGGTGGGTTCGGCAGAAACAGTTTCCGATGCTTTACAGCAATGGGTTGAAGATACCGATGTTGATGGCTTTAATCTTGCCTATATTTTGGCTCATCAAACCTTTGCAGACGTAGTTGAGTTTATTGTTCCAGAGTTGCAAAAACGTGGGGTATATCAAACCTCATATGCGCAAGGAACATTAAGAGAAAAATTATTTGGTGCTGGGCCATATTTGCCTAAAAATCACCGCGGTGCTAAATATCGCAATCTAAAAGAATTAAAACTTGCTGAGGCGAGTTAATGTTGTAAATAGCACTTAAATAAAGGCTGGTTAAATACCAGCTTTTATTTTGTCTTTTATATCGATTTTACTGCTGAGTTAATAATGAAAATATAATTCTATAATTCAGATTAAAACATCAGATTAATTTGTTTTTGTATTATGTGAATAATCATTATTTTGTTTCTGTGATTAAAATACAGGAATTATTAAGTGAGCACCCAAGAACTCGATCATAACCATCGTTATGAAATTAAATCTCCCGATGATGTTTCACAATTAATTTCTAAATTTGCAGGGAAGGGCAAGTCTAATAAAGTCATTTGGTTGGCACTCATTGGTGTGTTTATTGATGCTTATGATTTAACGACACTTTCATTCGGTATTGAGCAAGTCATCTCAGAGTTTTCTTTAAGTCCCGTTATGACGGGTGTGGTGGCTTCAGCAATTGTCTGTGGAACCATTGTTGGTAATTTAATTGGAGGTTGGCTAACTGATAAAATTGGCCGTTATCGAGTGTTTATGGCTGACATGGTGCTCTTTGTCATTGCGGCAATTGTCGCAGGCTTTGCACCAAATGTTTGGGTTTTAATTTTAGCCAGATTTATTATGGGAATTAGTGTGGGGATCGATTTGCCTGTGGCAATGTCCTACTTATCTGAATTTTCCAAGTTTAACGGAAGTAGTAATAAAGCTGCCCGTTTAGCGGCATGGTGCCCAATGTGGTATGCCGCTTCTTCTGTCTGTTTTGGTCTAGTTCTGGCGCTTTATTTTCTTTTACCACCTGAGCATAGCAATTGGTTATGGCGAGCATCTTTAATTTTTGGAGCAGTGCCAGCGTTACTCATTATTTTTATTCGCGGTAAATATTTAACTGAATCACCAATCTGGCTTGCAAACCAAGGCGATTTAAAAGGGGCAGCTAAAGTTTTACAAGAGTCTTATGCAATTAATGCAGTCGCCACAGTCGAAAAAGTAGAAAGAACGGCTGAAAAGAAAAAGCGTGAAGGATTTGCGGTTTTATTCAATAAAACCTATTTGCCAAGAACCATAGTGGCAATTGTGATTCATATTTCTGTGGCATTTCAGTACACCACCATTGCATTCTTTTTACCTTCGATTTTGACACGGTTCTTTCATACAGATGTTTTGACGACCATTACTACAACGCTCGGACTAAATTTACTGTTTGCATTTACGGGTGGGCTATTAGGCGTATTTGTTGCCAGCAGATTCAAATCTCGTCATGTGCTTCTCACAGGTTTTTTACTTCAGTTTATTGCCCTCATTGCATTGGCATTAATTGGTGAACCGGGCAATAGCTTTTTACTCTACACCGCCATTGGCATGCTCGGTTTGTGGCTTTTTGCTGAAGGTTTTGGACCGGGTGCGCAAATGATGGTCTATCCAACCATGGCTTATCCAGCTTCGATTCGTGGCGTAGGGGTCGGCTTTAACCGTGCAGTAACAGGTGTCGCTCAAGCAATTGCTTTGTTTGTGTTGCCAATTTGGATGGCGGGTTATAAAACGGATGTTTATCTGATTATTTCTATCTTTGCATTTATTCCTTTAATTGTGATTGGATTACTGATTAAGTTTGAGCCTACTGCCCAAGATGTCGATGTGATTGATGAGAACAGTCCAGAACTTCCACTCAATAATTCACCTGTAATTGATTAGTTACATCTAAATCTTTAGATAAAAATAAAGGCCAACATGTGTTGGCCTTTATTTTGTGGGTTAGAAATAATAAGCAAAAATCACAAACGCTTTTTTATTCCATTTATCGTTAGTTCCACCGGCTGCCAGACCTTCACTATCTCCTAAGTATGGGTCATGTTTGCCCATCAGCAACTCGGCTTGTACTGTTAATTTTTGATAATTAAACGCAATGCCGGGTATAAAACGGGTTGAATCTTTAAAGCCATCTTGTTCTTTTCGATAAGAACTATAGTTTAGGTAAGGACGAACAGAGGTAATTGGGCCAAACTGCTGAGGAAATAAATAGCTGAGTTCGGCTGAATAAATCTGACCTTTGGTTGCAGAGTTAAATGAATAATCGAAACCGCCTAGAGTCAGATGATCTTTATATTGGGTGTCGGCATTATCAATGTCTTGATAACCAGCTAAAAGCTGCAAATTCCATTGGTTATAATTGGTATTGCTAAAAACTGAATATACTTGGCGATCGCCATCTTGTCCTGAACGTTTGTTTTCAATGGTGGAATACCATGCAGAGGCACCAAGTTGGGTAGAGAAATTTTCTTGGCCTAGAACATTTTTAAAGGTATGAGCACCGCGAACAACAATGGAGTTCTTTTCTTTGGTATTGGTGCCTTGCGGTACAGAGTCATCCGCATTGACAGGGTTGATACTAAATCGACTTGAGTCTTTGCTTTTACCTCTATAGGTACCACCATCGGTCGGGTAAAAGGCGAGTTGTGCTTCATTGATTCCATCATTGAAGTCATATTTCACCCCAAGGTTATGCACATCTTCCCAACCTGCACTATTGGCAATCCCTAAGTAATAAGTATTTCCCCAAAAGCGACCCAACCCAAAAGGAACGGGGTTTAAGCCAGCAATAATTTTACTGTTGTCATTAATTTTATAGCCCATCCATGCATCGGTTAGCCAATTGGCATCGCCTAAACGCCCGTAATATTCATAAACCCGATAATCTAAACGGCCAATCCATTTCGGGGAGTTGTAATCTAACCATAATACTGCGTCGTTAAAGGAAAATTTACTCGTAGAAGGTTCAGAGTCAAAATCATAAACATATTTAGCCCGAACAGTACCACTCACTTTAAGTTGGCCTTCTTCAGCATTACCAAAGGTAAGGGCTGCATGACTTGAGAGGCTGAATGTAATTAAAGTTGTCGCGATAAATATTTTTTTGAAAGTTGTGGGATGTTTAAACAAAAGATTCTTTCTCCTCTTAAAAAATAAAAATTAAATTTGCCTCATGTATAAACCAGAAAAAGATTTGTCCAAATCTCAATATTTGCAGAAGATTAAAGATAAAAAGATAATAAAATCTGTACTTTATATAAAAGAATGAAAATTAATTAGATACAAAACTCTGGTTGCGATAAGCAAAAACAAAAATGATGAAATGAGTAGGATAAAATAATTAGAGGATGTATGTCAGGTGTTCATCATCATGTATTTTTTGAATATCGTTTTTAATTATTGATATATAAGTATTTTAATTTTACCTCTAACCTGTAAGGTTGTTTGATATTTTCTTTTTACCAAAAGATAAAAACTTATAAGGAAAAGTTATTTATAAAAACCTGATAAGCAACTCATATTTTTTTATTTTTCATTATAAAGGCGGCTGCATACCATGGGCTTATATTATTGAAAGATCATGAAATTATGAGTACAAAGACCAAACCGTTGATTATCACGGCAATTGTGGTTGTAGCAATTGTTGCATTTATCGTATGGCAAAATAAGAAAGACAATAATACAAGTGCTTCAGTTCGCGACAGCAATCCAGTCATCATTGCTTATCAAACTGGGGTTGACCCAAGCAAAGTGGCACAGGCCAATGGGGAATATGAAAAGCATAGTCAACGTACCATTCAATGGAAAAAATTTGATGCCGGCTCAGACGTTGTAAACGCTCTGGCTTCAGGTGATGTTGTGCTTGGTAATATTGGCTCAAGCCCACTTGCAGCTGCGGCAAGCCGTGATTTACCGATTGAAGTATTTTTAATTACTTCAAAACTTGGTGCATCTGAAGCATTGGTAGTAAGTAATAAATCAGGCATTAAAACCCCTCAAGATTTAATTGGTAAAACCATCGCAGTACCTTTTGTTTCAACTACGCATTACAGCCTATTGTCTGCGCTTAAACATTGGAACATTCCAGAAGACAAAGTAAAAATTATTAACTTGCGTCCACCTGAAATTTCAGCGGCGTGGGAACGTGGTGATATTGATGCTGCCTATGTATGGGAACCTGCTTTAAGTAAAGCCAAAGCATCTGGCACGGTTTTAACCGACTCAAAACAAGTAGGTGAATGGGGCGCTCCAACTTATGATTTATGGGTTGTACGTAAAGACTTTGCAGAGAAAAATCCTGATTTCCTAAAATCTTTTGTTAAAACCACACTGGAGCAATTAGAAAAATATAACCAAGACCCAGCTGCTTACGTTAAAAATGCCGATAACGTTGAGAAAATTGCTCAGTTAACAGGTTCTGATCCAAAAGATATCCCGCTTTTATTAAGTGGAAATATTTACCTTGACCACGCTCAGCAAAAACAAACCTTAGATGGCGAGTTTGCACAAAATATTTTTGATACAGCGAAGTTCTTAAAAGGTCAGGGTAAAGTCGATCAACTGAAAGCCGATTATAAAGGCAATGTGAATTCTTCATTTTTGCAGCCTTAAGGAGTTGTCATGAGTGTATTAGAAGCCAAACATATTCATCTGACTTTTCCTAAACAGCAAAAGCCAGTTTTACAAGACATTAACCTAACGATTGAAGAAGGTTCTTTAACTGTCATTTTAGGTGAGTCGGGTTGTGGCAAAACAACTTTGCTTAATATCTTGGCGGGTTTTCAAAAGCCGAGTTCAGGCGATGTGCTTGTAAATCATGAAGTGGTAAATGGACCAGATGTAACCCGCGCAGTTGTGTTTCAGGACCATGCATTACTTCCTTGGTTGAATGTTGCAGATAATGTTGGCTTCGCTTTGCAGTTAAAAGGTTTAAAGCGTGCGGATATCGAAGCGCAAGTGAAAGCAATTTTGAAAATTGTAGGTTTAAGTCACGTTGAAAAAGCCAATATTTGGGAACTTTCCGGTGGTATGAAACAACGTGTTGGCATTGCCAGAGCTTTGATTAGTGACGCACCATTTATTTTATTAGATGAACCTTTTGCAGCACTCGATGCTTTTACGCGTGAAAACATGCAGCAGTTAGTGCTCGATTTATGGATTCAACAAAATAAAAGCTTCTTTTTAATTACACATGACATCGAAGAAGCATTATTGCTCAGCAATCAGTTAGTTCTGATGACAGCTCATCCAGGCAAAATTGTAGAAACTTTACATCTCGATTTTGCTAAACGATATCGTCAGGGTGAGTCTATTCGCTCGATTAAATCTGACCCTCAATTTATTCAGCTTAGAGAACAGCTATTTGAAAGTTTAAGGGCACAAAAACAAAGCGGTAAGGAGGCGTTAACCACATGAGCACTAAAGATAACGTCTACGAATATGACAAAGCAGGGCTAAAACTTAAGCCAGATGTGCAAACAGAAAATCCTTCATTTTTATCGTCATTTTTTGAGAAACATCGCACTTTGGCGGTCAGCATAATTAGTGTGGGAAGTGTGGTTGTACTCTGGTTCCTCATTACTGCTTTGCATGTCGTACCCGAACTGTTTTTACCGAGTCCGCAGGCAGTATGGCAAAAATTTATATCGGTCAGCCAAGAAGGCTTTATGAAGGCTACTTTGTGGCAACACTTGGCAGCCAGTATCTCTCGTGTGTTTTTGGCTTTGATTGCTGCCGTGGTGATTGGTGTACCGCTGGGCTTATGGATGGGTCTGAACAAATGGGTTCGTGCAGTTTTAGATCCTTTGGTTGAATTATTACGTCCAATCCCACCGTTAGCTTATTTGCCCTTACTCGTGATTTGGTTTGGTATTGGTGAAACCACAAAAGTACTTTTGATTTTCTTCTCGATTTTGGCGCCTGTCATTATTAGTAGTGCGCATGGTGTGTTAAGCCATCAGCTTAATCGTGAACGTGCTGCACTGTCGCTAGGGGCAAGTCAGGCACAAGTATTTTGGCATGTCATTTTACCAACAGCTTTACCTCATATTATTACCGGTATTCGTATTGGTCTTGGGGTAGGTTGGTCAACATTGGTTGCAGCGGAGTTGGTTGCAGCGGACCGTGGTATTGGTTTTATGGTGCAATCGGCAGCACAGTTCTTAATTACCGATACGGTGATTCTGGGCATTATTGTGATTGCGATTGTCGCAGTTAGTTTTGAGCTGTTTTTACGTTGGTTACAAAAACAGTTTTCTCCTTGGTATGGTCAGCAGTTGTAGTAAAGAAGATGAATACAGTAGTTGCAAACTTAAATATTGAAGTGATCAAGCCTACCATTGGCGCAATTATTCACGATATTGATTTGAATGCGTTAAATGAAAAGACGACGCAACAAATCCAGCAGGCTTTGCTTGATCATCAGGTCATTTTTTTTCGAAAGCAACAATTAGCGCCTCAAGCACAAGCAGATTTGGCACGTAGTTTTGGCACCTTACATGTGCACCCGATTTATCCTTCTATTGAAGATGTGCCTGAAGTCATGGTGCTCGACAGTTGGAAACAAGACTTGCGTGACAATGAACTCTGGCACACAGACGTGACTTTTAGCAAAAATCCACCATTAGGTTGCGTGTTGCAAGCCATTAAAATTCCACCTGTAGGTGGCGATACGTTATGGTCAAGTAATACAGCAGCTTTTAAAGGGCTTCCGCTTGAGTTACAGGATAAATTACGTGGTTTAACGGCGACACACGATATTCGTAAGTCTTTTCCACTTGAACGTTTTGCCCATAACGAAGAAGAACGTGAAAAGCTTTTGCAAACATTTAAGCGTAACCCACCAGTGGTTCACCCAGTGGTGCGTACCCATCCGGTTACAGATGAGCCTTTGTTGTTTGTAAGTGAGGGCTTTACCACTCGCATTAATGAGTTACCTGAACAAGAAAGTGAGCAATTACTTGATTTCTTGTTTGAACATGCGACCCAAGAGCAATTTCATTTGCGTTGGAAGTGGCAAGATGGTGATATCGCGATTTGGGATAACCGCTGCACGCAACATAAAGCATTATTTGATTATGGCGATGCTCATCGCATCATGCACCGTGCAACTATTAACGGTGATGTGCCATTTTATAAAGAAGAACAACAGCCAGAGTTAGCCGAGGTTTAATTCTTTTAATTATTCTTTGTTTCAATTCCAATGCAGTGTTTTGAGTTGGAATTGAAACAATAACTCTTTAGCGCATTCCAAAACCTGACAATATGCCTGTGTAGTTTTTCACGGGAGGTAAGGCCCAATCGCCAACTTTGCTGGTTTTTAAATTTAACTGAACCAACATTTCTGCTTGCTTAACTGCTGCTGTGACGCCGTCAATAACAATCACTCCCAACTCATTTTGTAGTTTTAGGCACAAATCACTCATACCTGCACAGCCTAAAACAATCGCATCGCTTTTATCTTCAGCGAGCGCTTTTGCGCATTCATCTCGTATGGTTCGATAAGCATCTGAGTCAGGAAGCTCCAGCTCTTCAACTGCGATGTCACAAGCTCGAACGTTTTTACAAAAGGGCTGAGCTCCATAGCGATGAACCAGATGCCAACTCATATTCACTGTCCGCTGTAATGTAGTGACTATACTAAACCCAGTACTCACATAACTTGCAGTTCGCATGGCTGCTTCAGCAATCCCAATTACAGGTGCTGAAGTAATTTCACGGGCAGCATAAAGCGCAGGGTCACCAAAACAGGCAATAATATAGGCATCTACATTTAGCTGTTCACCTTGTCGGATTTCCTCCAGCACACCTACAGCACTTAATGCTTCATCATAATAACTTTCAATCGTTGCAGGGCCCATTTGAGGACTCACTGCAATAATTTGAGTATCAGCGCCCGCGATTATCTTTGCTGATGCAGCAATTTTGTCTGTCATGCTTTGAGTGGTATTAGGGTTAATAATTTTAATTTTCATTGTACTTTTGCCTTAGTCATTACAGATTTTGCATGAGTAAGCGGTTGGTTAAGAAATCGGTAAATCACAAAACCAAGCCCCATGCCAATAAACCAAGTGAAATTAGCAAGCGCGGATAATTGCGGTAAAAGCACGCACAAAACAGGAATTAATGAAGCTGGAATTAAGGCATAAAAAGCAGAACGGTTATAACCATTTTTGTACCAATACAAACCCTTCGGGTCTAAGGTATATAAGTCATCTACTACGATTTTTTGTTTTTTAACGAGGTAAAAATCGGCTAGAAGCACGCCAAAAAGTGGGCCGATAAATGCACCTAAAATATCAATGGTGTAGTGAATCACTTGAGGATTATTAAACAGATTCCATGGGGTGATGAAAATTGAACCTACTGCTGCAATCATTCCACCCATACGCCAGCTAATTTTGCTCGGTGAAACATTCGAAAAATCAAAGGCAGGCGAAACAAAGTTAGCGACAATATTAATCCCGATGGTCGCAATCATTAAGGTCAAGCTGCCTAAAATGACTACAAAGGTGTTATCCAATTTGCCAACCATTTCGACAGGATCGGTAATGAGTTTGCCGTAAACAGGTAGAGTTGCTGCAATACAAACCACGGTAAGTAAAGAAAAGCCTAGAAAGTTAATGGGTAAACCAAGAAAGTTCCCCATTTTAATGGCATTAAAACTTTTGCCGTAACGAGCGAAGTCGCCAAAGTTCAGCATAGGTCCTGAAAAATATGAAACAACAAGAGCAATAGCACCGATCATGACAGGTACAACCGCAAAACCGTCGTATTGAACACCACTCAAGTTTAAATCAATATTTTGCCATCCAGCTTTCCAGATGAGCCATACTGCCATGGCAAACATCACAACGTAGACCGCGGGGCCAGCCCAGTCGATGAACTTGCGAATGCTGTCCATGCCAGACCAAAAAACAATAGCTTGTAGTAGCCAAAGCAGCATGAAGCCGATCCATCCTAAAAAGGACAGTCCAAGAAATCCATAATTTGAAACATCTGCATAGACTGACCATTCCGGAAAGAACTTTAAAATGACCAACAAGAATGCACTTGAGGCCAAATAGGTTTGAATGCCATACCACGCGACTGCAATCAGACCACGAATAACGGCAGGAATATTTGCACCAAGCACACCGAAAGTTGCACGACAAATAACAGGATAGGGAGTGCCTGTTTGTTGGCTAGACTTGGCAATCAGATTTGTAAAAAACTGAACAATTGCAATACCAATGAGTAAAGATAAAAGTACCTGCCAGCTATTCAGCCCAAGTGCAAAAAGGCTTCCAGCCATAACATAACCGCCCACACTATGAACGTCAGACATCCAGAAGGCAAAAATATTGTAAGCACCCCATGTTTGCTTTTTTAAAGGGGCTAAGTCTTGATTTGTCAGTTTTGCATCATAAGAAGGTTTAATTATTGCTTCGCTATTATTCATCTTGAACGCTCACTTCCCTAAGATGGTGGGTACTTTCAGCAGCTTTGGACTTCTGTCTAAAAGAATGAAATTACGATTGTGCGCAATTTGACATTTAAATTGTGCACAATTGTAATTGAGCAAAAGTTATGCCAAATTCTGAAATCAAAGCTTGTGAGTTTTTCCGTTCAACTAATAGTTTGTGTATTTAGAGGTAAATGAATGAAAGTTTGTCTGCTTAATCTGTTATAAAAAAATGAGTAAATTTAAAGGAATGGAGGAATCTTATAATGTTAAATCTTGAATAGATCTTCCAGCATAGATATTGTTCTTATGATAGAAATATTTCCAAATGGTTAAGTTGGACATACACTGTTCAAATTAAATAATGTTTTAAAAAAGAGGGGGCGTTAATAAAAATGGAGAAATCAATGCCATCGAATGCACCAAAAAAAGCCGTAGAAATGAGCAATGATGAAATTGATGACCATATATATAACGCTATTGTAGATGCCATTTTAAATAGGCAACTTACACCTGGAGCACGCTTGGTTGAAGCGCCATTATGTGAAGCATTTGGTGTGACTCGGGGTGTCTTAAGACGCGTTTTTGTTAAACTTGCGCACGATAAGGTCATCGAAATACAGCCCAATCGTGGGGCACTCATAGCAGAACATAGCCTTGATGAAACAAAAGAGGTCTTTGAAGCACGCAGCATGCTTGAAATCGCCACGGTAAAAAAACTTGCACAAAAGTCTCATCACTTAGATTTTAGTGAGCTTAGAGCATTAGTTGATCAAGAGTCTCATGAACGTTTAGCTGGAAATTGGGCTGAGTGGATTAAGCTATCAGGTAAATTTCACCTAAAGCTTGTTGAAGCAAATCAGAATACGATTATGACCAGTTATTTGCAGACACTTATTGCGAGAACATCATTGTTAATTGGTTTGTATGAAATTCCAAAACATAATAATTGCTCGGCAGATGAACATCGTGCAATTTTAGATGCTATTGAGCAAGGCGATGAAAAACGAGCCACACAACTGATGGAAGAGCATTTAGAACACTACGCGACGACATTTATTGAAGAAAACAGCACAGCGGCAGCAGAGCAAAATTTATTAAATTTATTTAAAAATAAGAAGATTGAAGCTACTCAAACCAACTAAAAAAAGTGGGCCAATTCTTATGGAAAAGGCCCAGACCACTTATTTTATAGGAGCGATTTGATGCGTTAAAAAATCAATAAATAGTTTTACTTTCTTCGATAAAATTTTACGGTTTGGCCATGTCACATATAAGTGAAGTGGCTGACTGGTGTAGTCTTCTAAACATTTCTGTAATTTACCTTCTTTGTAGTAAGGCTCCGCAATAAACTCTGGAAGAAAGACAATACCGTGATCTTTTAGGCACATATCTAATAATAATTCACCATTATTACAGGTCATTACTGGGAAACAATTAAAGGACACTTCTTTTTGATCTTTTTGGAAAATCAACTTCTTATGACGGCTATCTTGATAATAAATTAAAAATTTATGATCTTTGAGTTCCTCTAAAGAGGCGGGTAATCCATGCTGATTAAAATACTCAGGTGTCGCGTATAAGTAACGTTGATAGGTATTTAATATTTTACTATTTGCCAAATTTGGAGGAGAACCATCTACACGAATTGTTAAATCAAATTTATTATTATTCATGTCTAATAACTGATCTGTCATGAATAAATCAATTTTGATACTGGGGTATTTTTCAATAAAGTCTGAAATGATATGTTGAAGAAAAATGTTGCTAAAAGACATTGGTGTATTGAGCTTGAGTTCTCCTTCAGGGTACTGCTGATTGTAGCTAATTTCATAGGCAGCCCATTCAAACTCACTTAAAATGACTTTGCTATGTTGATAAAACTTTTCTCCACAAGAGGTGAGGTTCATCTGTCTTGTGGTTCTGGTTAATAGTGTAGTTTTTAGGTCATTTTCGAGGTAGCAAACGCGTTTGGCAACCAAGTCACGAGAGATATCGAGTGCTCTGGCTGCACTACTAAAATTACCATGTTCTACGACACTTACAAAAGTGGAAATACAGTCTAATCGATCCATGGATAAGCGAAAGTTAAAAAAATATATATCAATGATTAAACTATAAAAATTAAAAAGCAATCATTGTTTTTATTGTATTCGTGCAGGATACAGATTCGTGCTGATTTGCTGTCTATGCTTTTACATTTTTATCTGTTTTGATAGTGACCAGTAAGCAATTTCAATGCATTACTCATAAGGAATAATGGAGTTTACCCATGAATAAATCACTTTTAGAACAACTATCACCAACGAATTGTCAGGTTATTTTTATTGATCACCAGCCACAAATGGCTTTTGGGGTACAGTCAATAGACCGCCAAGTATTGAAAAATAATACGGTAGGGTTAGCAAAAGCAGCTAAAACTTTCAATATTCCTGTCACCATTACCACGGTTGAAACTGAAAGCTTCTCTGGTCATACCTATCCTGAGCTTTTAGATGTATTTCCCGATGCTCCATTATTAGAACGTACTTCAATGAATTCATGGGATGACCAAAAAGTACGTGATTCACTTGCAAAAAATAACCGTAAGAAAGTGATTGTTTCTGGTTTGTGGACTGAAGTGTGCAATAACACTTTTGCTTTTGGTGCCATGCTTGAAGGTGATTATGAAATTTATATGGTTGCGGATGCTTCAGGTGGTACATCGAAAGAAGCGCACGATTATTCTATGCAGCGCATGATTCAGGCGGGTGTTGTTCCTGTAACTTGGCAACAAGTGTTACTTGAATGGCAGCGTGATTGGGCACACCGTGATACTTATGATGCAGTCATGGCAATTGTACGTGAGCATTCTGGTGCTTATGGTATGGGCGTTGACTATGCTTATACAATGGTACATAAGGCACCTGAACGTACCACATCAAAACACGAAGTACTTGCACCCGTTCCTGCAAAATAAGAAATAGTTGAGTTAAGGGTATTTCGATATTTAAGTTGATTTATTCGATTTTTGATTATATTTGATAAGTGGAAAAGCCATTTGCAACTGTTCGAGGCTGGACAAAATCTGAAAAAGATTGTAATTGAACGAGTTTTGCAGATCTTGCGCTGCCTTAATGGCAGCTCAGGTTTTGGTTACTTTTCCCGAAAGAAAAGTAATAGAATTAACTACTCTTATTGAATGTAAAAACGGTCAGACTCCGTCGTGTAAAATCAAAAAGAATAATGAAATATATATGTTGCTATACCTTTATTTTTTAGAACGATAATTCACAAGAATGGAGTTCAGAATGACCGAAATAAACCTCATACTCAAAAACGGTAAAATCACCACACTAGATCCTAAAAATCCAGAAGTACAAGCAATTGCCATAGCAGATGGTAAAGTTGTACGCACCGGCACAAATGATGAGATCATGAAGCTGGCATCAGAGACGAGCAAAGTTGTAGATTTAAATGGTCGTCGCGTTATACCGGGTCTAAATGACAGTCATCTGCATATTATTCGTGGTGGCCTAAATTACAATATGGAACTGCGCTGGGAAGGTGTGCCATCTGTAGTGGATGCACTACGCTTACTCAAGGAACAAGCTGATAATACACCAGCTCCGCAATGGGTACGTGTGGTTGGTGGTTGGACAGAATTCCAGTTTGCCGAAAAGCGTTTACCTACTTTAGAAGAAATTAATAAAGCCGCTCCTGATACTCCAGTATTTGTTTTACATTTATATGCTAGCGCCTTGTTGAACCGAGCTGCGCTTGATGTATTGGGTTTTAATAAAGACACGCCAGACCCGCCCGGCGGCAAGATTGTACGAGATGAAAAGGGTGAGCCAACAGGGCTATTGCTCGCAACTCCATCGGCTATGATTTTATATTCGACCTTGGGTAAAGCACCGAAATTGCCAGTTGAAGATCAAGTCAATTCAACTCGTCATTTCATGCGTGAACTCAATCGATTAGGTATTACTTCTGCGATTGATGCTGGTGGTGGCGGGCAAAATTATCCTGAAGATTATGATGTGATTAAGCAATTGCATGACCAAAACCAAATGACAGTGCGAATTGCATACAACTTATTTGCTCAAAAGGCAGGCCAAGAACTTGATGATTATCGTCGCTGGACAGAAATGACATTCCCAGGCGATGGTGATGAACTATTTAGAATGAATGGAGCGGGTGAGAACCTGACATGGTCGGCGGGTGACTTTGAAGATTTCTATGAGCCACGTCCGGATTTACCAGAAAAGATGGAAGGTGAACTCGAAGCTATTGTAGAGCACTTGGCTGAAAAGAAATGGCCATTCCGTATTCATGCAACCTATGATGAAAGTATTAATCGTTTGCTCAATGTATTTGAAAAAGTAAATTCAAAACAGCCATTTGCAACCCGATTTATTATTGACCATGCCGAAACCGTATCTGAGCGTAATATTGAGCGTATTGGTGCATTGGGTGGCGGTATTGCCATTCAACACCGTATGGCATATCAAGGTGAGATTTTCGTAAAACGCTATGGAGCTGAAGCTGCTCAAGCAACGCCACCCGTTAAGAAAATGCTAGAACTAGGTGTTCCTGTAGGTGCAGGAACAGATGCAACACGTGTTGCATCTTATAACCCTTGGGTGTGTTTATATTGGTTGAGCACAGGTAAAACTGTTGGTGGTTTACCTTTGTATGATGAAAAAAATCTATTAGATCGCCAAACAGCACTCATGCTCTGGACCAAAGGTTCTGCATGGTTTTCAGGTGAAAAAGATATCAAAGGCTCATTAACAGCAGGAGAGCTTGCTGATTTAGTTGTATTGTCTGATGACTACTTCAAAGTTGAGGCAGATGATATTCAGTGGATTGAGTCTGTGCTCACTGTTTTAGGTGGACAAGTTGTATATGCAGGGGCAGAGTTTAAGCAAGATGATCCGCCTTTACCGCCAGCCTTGCCAACATGGTCACCAGTAAAACGTTTTGGTGGGCAATGGCGTTTATCTGAAAATCGAAATGCACCTTCAAATCAGTCTTTACAGTCAGAAAGCGCGCTTTGTGCATGTGCTAGCAGTTGTGGCATGCATGGACATAGCCACTCATGGATGCTTGATGTTCCTGTAAATGATAAAGATAAAAAATCTTTCTGGGGCGCATTGGGGTGTTCGTGTTTCGCATTTTAAATAAAACAGTATGAGAGCCTACCGTTTAAATGGCTTGGTTCTCTAAGGTATGTACCATGAAAATGTACTTATTATCTTTGGCTGTAGGGTTGCTCGTTGGTGTCTTATATTACGTTTTAAATGTGAAGTCGCCAGCTCCACCTCTTGTTGCATTAGTTGGTTTATTAGGCATGGTGATAGGAGAACAACTCCTCCCTTTTATTAAGTCCTACTTTTAACCGTTTTCATTTAACAAAAAAGCTAAATGGTATTGTGCCATTTAGCTTTTTATATTTATGAGAATCTTAAATTATTTTACTCGTTGACCTTGTTCATTAATGATCACTTCACCATCTTCTTTTGCAAAATAGCCTAAGTTTTCTGAATCTAAAATATCAAGGACAATTTCAGAAGGGCGGCACAGACGTGTACCTTTTGAAGTCACCACAAATGGGCGATTGATTAAAATTGGGTACTGAACCATAAAATCAATTAACTGTTCATCTGTCCAGCTGTCTTGTTCCAAATCTAAATCTTTATATGGATCAACATTTTTACGAATTGCATCACGAACGGTTAATCCAGCTTGTGAAATGAGTTGAGTAAGCTCATCTTTACTAGGAGGTGTCTGTAAATATTCAATAACAATGGGTTCAATCCCAGCGTGACGAATAAGTGCCAGCGTATTACGTGAGGTTCCGCAAGCAGGGTTATGGTAAATCTTCACTAGCTCAGTCATGACAAATTTATCGCCGAATTAAGATATTGCATTTATATATGGATATCCGTATATTTGCAATAACGAATATGAATTGTTGCTGACATGATCACTCAAGTCGATTTTTTTAAATGTCTTTCGGACCCTACTCGGTTAAGCATTCTTAAATTAGTTTTAAGCAAACAAAACATATGTGTTTGTGAACTGACCGAGCAACTTGATTTAAGCCAACCAAAAATTTCCCGACATTTAGCGCTATTACGTACTCATGGCATTTTACTTGACTCAAGACAAGGGCAATGGGTGTATTACAGCGTTAACCCAGATTTACCAAGTTGGGCCGTTGAAGTTTTGAAAATTATAGGAAACCAAGATGAAAGTTTCGTGAATCAATCATCTTCACAGTTTTCTTCTATTTCAACTTATTGTGAGTAACACCATGAAATTCTTATTTTTATGTACTGGAAACAGTTGCCGTAGCATTTTGTCGGAAGTTTTATTTAATAGCCGTGCACCAGAAAGTTGGAAAGCGTATAGCGCAGGCAGTAAACCCTCAGGGCAGGTGCATCCATTAACCATTGAAACTCTTGAAAACTTAGGTCTTTCAACAGATGGGCTATGGAGCAAAACCATTGATGACTGCGAGCAGTATCAACCAGATGTTGTGATTACAGTCTGTGATGCTGCTGCACAAGAAGCATGCCCCCTTTATTTAGGTGGTGCAATCAAAGCACACTGGGGCTTAAGTGATCCATCTCATTTGGACTTGCCAAAAGAAGAAAAACTCAAAGCTTTCCAAGAGACTGTAGATCATATCAACCGTCGTTTAGATGCATTGTTTGCACTTGATGTTGCGAACTTAAACCGTTCACATTTGATGGCTGAGATTAATAAAATCTCTCATATTGAGTAAGAGAGCAGAACATGACTAAGCAAAAGCTTTCTTTTTTAGACCGGAACCTAACGCTATGGATTTTTATTGCCATGGGTTTAGGGGTAGCCATAGGTGTTTTCTTTCCTCAAGCCTCGGTTTCTTTGAATCAACTCAGTGTAGATAACGTCAATATTCCGATTGCAATTGGTTTAATTTTAATGATGTATCCACCTTTGGCAAAGGTGGATTACGCAGCTTTACCGGAAGTATTTAAAGATAAAAAAACGTTGGCTTTGTCTTTAGTCCAAAACTGGTTAATTGCTCCAATTTTGATGTTTGCTTTAGCGATTATTTTTCTGCATAACTATCCGGAATATATGACAGGTCTAATCTTGATAGGCTTGGCACGTTGCATTGCAATGGTATTGGTCTGGAACGGTTTGGCATGTGGGGATAACCAATATGTTGCTGCTTTAGTTGCTTTTAACAGTATTTTCCAAATTTTATTCTTTAGTACTTATGCATGGCTTTTCTTAACTTTCTTGCCGCCGTATTTTGGTGTGGCTGGTCAAGTCATTGATGTGAATTTCTGGACCATTACCCATGCTGTGTTGGTGTATTTAGGTATTCCATTTTTAATGGGTTTCCTCACGCGATTCATTTTAGTGAAAGCAAAAGGGTTAGATTGGTATCAAACTAAATTCTTACCAAAAATCAGTCCGATTAGTTTGCTTGCATTACTATTTACCATTGTGGCTATGTTTAGTCTTAAAGGTGGTGATGTGGTGAGCTTACCTTTAGATGTGCTACGAATTGCCATTCCGTTGACGATTTACTTTGTGGTGATGTTCTTCATTAGCTTCTTTATGAGTAAGCGTATGGGAAATAACTACCCACGTACCACTGCCATTTCATTTACCGCTGCGGGTAACAACTTTGAGCTCGCTTTAGCCGTTGCGATTGCAACATTTGGTTTAGCGTCACCTGTAGCATTTACCACTGTGATAGGACCATTAGTTGAGGTTCCGGTTTTAATTTCACTCGTTTCAGTTTCTCTTTGGCTCAAGAAAAAGTATTTCTCCCATGAACAGTCTTAACAATGATTTATCAAATGTAGCGTTAAATCTTTTAGATAAGCCTACCTTTGAACAAGTGCAAGCACAGCAACTTGAACATCCACCACGCATTTTATTGCTATATGGTTCTAATCGTGAACGCTCTTATAGCCGTTTTGCTGTGTTGACGGCTGGACGAATTCTTGAATATTTAGGTGCCGAGGTTAAAATCTTTCATCCTAAAGGTTTGCCTTTACCAGAAGATGCAGCAACAGACCATCCAAAAGTTCAAGAATTACATGAGCTTTTGGCTTGGGCAGAAGGTATGGTGTGGTGTTCACCAGAACGTCATGGTGCAATGAGTTCGATTTTAAAAGCTCAGATTGATTGGATTCCCTTAGCTGGCGGAGCAATTCGTGCAACACAAGGTAAAACCTTAGCCGTTATGCAGGTTAGTGGAGGTTCTCAATCTTTCAATGCTGTGAATCAAATGCGCATTTTAGGGCGCTGGATGCGTATGATTACCATCCCAAATCAGTCTTCGGTTGCTAAAGCTTTTTTAGAGTTTGAAGAAGATGGAAGTATGAAACCATCCTCTTACTATGACCGAATTGTCGATGTAATGGAGGAACTCTATAAGTTCACTTTATTAACACGTGGACAAAAACAATATCTGACAGATCGCTATTCGGAACGTAAAGAATCAGCAGAAGAATTATCTAAACGAGTCAATCAAAAATAGTAGATTGATCACAATAAAAAAGTGCTCACATTAGAGCACTTTTTTATTGATATTTAATGCGAATTTAGATAGTAGGTAATAATGTTTGTAAGAGGTCAATAAAATTTGCCACTTTGGCTGAATTTTCACTTTCTCTTGTAATTAAGTAAAGAGGAGCATTAAGTTTTATTGAACTATCAAATTCGCGATAAACAATTTCATGGTTCCAGAAATTATGCATTGAGGCTGGTACAATAGTTATACCAATTCCAGCAGCGACTAAATTTAATGTTGCGGTAGGTCGAGGTGCTTCCTGAATAATACGTGGGCTAAAACCTGCTTGATAACAACTATATAAAATATTGTCATATAAACCTTGTCCTGAAGAGCGACGGTATAAAACAAAATTTTCATCTGATAAGTCACTTGAACTAATTTTTTCTTTTTGCGTAAGTGGATGTCCTATAGGCAATGCCACCATCATTGGCTCATCTAATATATGAAGATGTTTTAAACCAATATCACGACTAATCGGGGCTCTTAAAAAAGCGATATCAAGTTTCTCGGAGATTAACCGATCTAATTGCTTTTGGCTGCCTGCTTCTTCAAGTTTGGTTTGTACCCCTGGATATATTTCCCGATAGGAGCGCAATACTAATGAAATCAGTGGATGCATGCCTGCAGAACTTGTAAAACCAATATTGAGTTGTCCTGTTTTACCTTGGCTGACATCTTGAACTAATTTAGGAATATGTTTGGCATGCTCTAATAAAATTTGTGCTTCTTTAAATAATGCTAAACCTGCTTCAGTCGGTTCAATCCCACGTGGTTGACGAACAAGTAATTGTGTCCCGAGTTCTTCTTCCAGTTTTTTGAGTAAACGCGTTAAAGGTGGCTGTTGAATAAATAATCGGTTTGCCGCGTGGGTAATGTTTCTTTCTTCAACAACCACAACAAAGGCATGAAGCTTGTGCAAATCTAGCATAGAAATACCTTTAGGGTATGGTTAAAGAAAATAAAAGCATTTGTAGATATGTCATAAAAGTATCATTCTATCTTGGTCAGATAAAGTGAAAAGTAACGAAAATGAACCATGTTGAGATTGCCGTGCAGAAGGAGAGTGTACCGAGCTGCACAGAACTATTTTTAGGTTTTTTAACATTAGGTTTAATTGGATTTGGCGGCGTGTTGCCTTTAGCACGAAAAGTCGTTGTAGAGCAGAGACAGTGGCTAAGTCCTGAAAAATTCACTGAGTTACTTGGTCTGTGTCAATTTTTACCGGGTGGCAATATTATTAATTTATCTGTTGCGATTGGCATGGAGTTTCGTGGCATTCGCGGTGCAGTAAGCTCACTGATTGGCTTAATCTTTGCACCGACGGTAATTGTTGTACTTTTACATTATGTCTATGAGCAGTTCCAAGATAACCTCATGGTTAAGCATCTTTTTGAAGGACTAGCAGCAGCTGCTGCTGGGCTACTGGTTGCAACAGGGTTGAAAATGCTCAAGCCTTTATTACGTAATCCATTAGCTATTTGTGTAGTTGTAGTGGCAATTGTCAGTATCGCTTTTCTGAAAATCTCCTTGCTTTTGACCATGCTGGTTTTGTTGTCATTTTATTCAGCTGTTATTTGGAGACGTGTGTAATGGGCGCAGTTCTACTTACTTTAGCCATCATTTTTACTCAGTTATCACTTATTGCTTTTGGTGGCGGAAATACAATTTTGCCTGAAATGCAACGTCAAGTCGTTGATATTCATCACTGGATGACTGCACAAGAATTTAGTGCCTTATTTGCTATAGCCCAAGCTGCCCCTGGTCCAAACATGATGATTGTACCGTTGGTGGGATGGCATGTAGCAGGCTTATCGGGTTTACTTGTGACATCAACCGCTAAATTTTTGCCTTCATCTATTATTACTGTATTTGTAATGAGAGGTTGGTCAAAATTTAAAGATAAGAAATGGCGCCGTGTTTTACAGCTTGCATTACAACCTGTCACAGTTGGAACGGTACTTGCCAGTGCGTGGATTATTTCTGAGGCGGCTGCAATCAACACTTTACTTGTTATTATGGTCGTCGTTGCAACGTTATTATCTTTAATTAAAAAGGTTCATCCCTTACATGTCTTGATTGCTGGGGCTGTATTTGGCGTAGTGTTACTCTAGTTTAACCAGTTTGCCGACCTGCGCTGGATGAGTTCAGGTTGGCTTTTTTTGATTGAAGTGAATAATAATTAAATCTAAAAAACCGATCAAATCTATAAAATCATACTGTTTTACCTATTTTATGTTTTAACGTACTATGCATCTATTGAAAGAATTTGGATGCATTGGAGTAAAAACAGATGTTAGATCAAAACATTAAAACTCAATTAAAAGCTTACTTAGAACGTTTAGAAAGTCCAATCGAATTAGTTGCTGCTTTAGATGAATCAGATAAAGCTGCTCAAATTAAAGAGCTGGTTACCGAAATTGCTGAACTTTCTGACAAGGTGACTGCCCGTTTTGATGGCAACAATACACGTCGTCCAAGCTTTGGTGTGGCTAAAGCAGGTGAACAACCTCGTGTGTTCTTTGCTGGCTTACCTATGGGCCATGAGTTTACATCTTTGATCTTGGCACTGTTACAGGTGTCTGGCTATGCTCCTAAAGTGTCTGATGAAGTGCTCAACCAGATTAAAGGTTTAAACCTCAAAGCTGACTTTGATGTGTTTGTATCGCTAAGCTGTCATAACTGTCCGGACGTGGTACAGGCGCTTAACCTGATTGCAATTTATAACCCGAACACAACGGCAACCATGATTGATGGTTCATTCTTCCCAGATGAAGTTGAACAACGCAAAATCATGGCGGTTCCAATGGTGTTCCAAGACAATGAACACATTGGTCAAGGTCGTATGACACTTGAAGAGATTGTGGCAAAACTCGATACCAACTCAGCTGAAAAAGATGCAGCAGCGCTTAATGCCAAAGATGCGTTTGATGTGTTAGTGATTGGTGGTGGACCTGCAGGTGCAACTGCTGCAATCTATGCAGCACGTAAAGGCATTAACACAGGTATCGTGGCTGAACGTTTTGGTGGTCAGGTCATGGATACCATGGACATTGAAAACTTCACGTCTGTACAAAAAACTCAAGGCCCTAAGTTTGCTGCCGAAATGGAAGCACATGTTCGTGAATACGATGTTGATATCATGAACCTGCAACGTGTCAGCAAAATCGTTGGTGCAGATCAAACTGCAAATGGTCTGGTTGAAGTTGAACTTGAAAACGGCGCAAAGCTTGAATCGAAAACAGTAATCCTTTCAACAGGTGCACGTTGGAGAGAAATGAATGTTCCGGGTGAGCAAGAATACCGTACCCGTGGTGTCGCATACTGCCCACACTGTGATGGTCCATTGTTCAAAGGCAAACGTGTTGCCGTGATTGGTGGTGGTAACTCAGGTGTAGAAGCTGCAATTGACCTTGCAGGAATTGTTGAGCATGTGACTTTAGTTGAATTCGACACTAAACTTCGTGCAGACCAAGTCTTGCAAAACAAATTGCATAGCTTGCCAAACACCACTGTGATTATGAATGCCTTAAGTACAGAAGTGTTAGGTGACGGATCACAAGTGACAGGTCTTAAATATAAAGACTGTGCCACTGATGAAGAGCATGTGGTAGAGCTTGCAGGGATCTTTGTCCAGATTGGTTTATTGCCAAACACTGACTTCTTGAAAGATAGTGAGCTTGAATTAACCAATCGTGGCGAGATCATTGTGAATGACCGCAATGAAACCAATGTAAAAGGTGTATTTGCTGCGGGTGACTGTACTACAGTTCCGTACAAACAAATCATTATTGCCACAGGTGAAGGTGCTAAAGCATCACTCTCTGCATTTGATTACATTATCCGTTCTGGACAATAAGATTTCCATCCACAAACAAAAGAGCCAAAGGTTATCCTTTGGCTCTTTTTATTTTTATGGTTTATATAAACCATGTTCGACTAAATGCTCTCGTAAAATACGACGCAGTTCTAAAACGGCTTGCGGCGTTAACTGAATTGAATGTCCACCTGGAAGAACCTTCTCAGATTTGGCACCCTCTAAGTGAGCACTTTTATACGGAACAATACCATCAGTAATTACATTTGGATCATCGCTCTTGGTGATATTTCCCATAATTGAGTGAAAAACCAAGCCTTTATGAGGATTAATATTTTCTGTGAGCTCCATAAATTTGGACTGATGACTCAAATCGCTTGGACCATTTTGAATCAAACCACTATCAATATTACTCAAGAAATCTTTAACATCTAAATTTTCGGTGGTGAGTGAAGTTGCTACAGCTGATAAAAAAGCACCAGGTAGACGAATAACTTTACGCGCTGCTAATGTAAACCAGCGATCTGCATAATCTGTACCTCGATGAGGAGAAGCCAAGAAAATTGCACGATCAAAATTATTAATTGAATGCATTTGCAATCGTTCAGTAACCATTGGATGTTTCTTAAAGCGGTTTTGCTGACGTGTCGTCATTAGCTCTAAAGCAGGCTTGGTAATATCTCCATCACTTACTAGTAAACGGCTAATAATACCTCCCATACTATGTCCAACCAGTACAGCATCATGTGCAGCAGGATCATTAGGGTTCAAAGAACCAAAAGCTTGCTTAAGAAGGGCATAAGTTTGGAAACGGCTTTCCAGAATCGGCATATTAGTCGAATAGAAAACTTGCCAAACTTGATAATTATCTCTTAAAACCGTGTCACCCATAACATCATTAGTCAAAGCAATCCATGCCTCAGGACTACTTGCTAGGCCATGTACTAACACAATAATTTTCTTATTTGGGTTGTATGGTTCAAGCATATATAGGTGTGGCATGGTTAAATGCTGATCACGATCAATCAGACTTAAATAAGCCGCGACACCTAAATTATTCTCAGCTAACCATAGGCCGTAAGGCGCGGAAAAGTTGGCCGCTAGAGGATATTGTTTTCTTGCTACATTAATATTGTCGGTCCGGTATGGATCGTAAACCCGAATCACGAATTCAGGATTATTAATAATTTCTTCAACAGTGGTCGCATGTTTTGGTTCAGCTACAATAGTTGCAGCCAAATAACGTGCATGATGAATATTTGGATTAACACCATTTTTATAATTGTATTTAAGCGGGTCTAAAATATACTCATTAATATCTTCTTTTCCTGAACTCGGAAAAACCGCTACAAATTCAGATCCAAAACCATCACGGCGGTTAATGGTTCTTAACCCTGAAAAATTTAAATTATAACTAGAAATTAACTTTTCTAATTTTTGCCCGGCAAGCTGCTGGTGAAATTCGAAATCAATCGAATAGACACTTTTACCAATATGTATTTGGGGTTCAACACCATTTTTTTTAGGGTAGCGTAAATCATAAGCACCGACCATTTTGGCAATTGCTTGATTATAGAAGTCACGAATTTGAACTTGTCTATTATCAAAAATACGGTCAGTAGGCTGGCGCTTTGTGGAAAACAAATAGGCGTAACTATAACGAATACTTTTATCCAGTAAATTTAATTGCTGGTCTAAACAATCATCGTATTTACTTTGAATATTGGTTTGTTCTTCTTCAGACTTATGTTTAGTAAATCTACTAATTTTACAATCCGAAGAATCTGACAAGGCCATTGCTTTTGCCAAATACATTTCACTTGCAGCTGATAAGAACTGTTCATCTAAAATTTGAGGTAATTTTTTGAGTTGATTTACACAGTTATCAGGTGTGTCAGTACAAACTTTAGCTTCCTGACCAGACATTGATAAAACATTCAGACTTGCTTCGCTGAGTTTATTTTGGGTAAGAATACTATTACGTTCATTTGCAATAGTTACATTCAAAGCTTGCTGTTTAACATTAACGACCTGACAACCACTCAGAATTGAACCGAGTAGTATGACCGTCAATACTGTTTTGCTTCTTTTTATTGAAAACATTATGGTCAAAATTTAGTGGCTCAATGGTAGGTAGATCATACAAATTTTAAAATATTTTTCAAATGATCAAATAGAAAAAAGGGCTGTCAAAACAGCCCTTTTTTATAAAATTAAGCTTATTTTTTAGATGTTGCACTTGGGGTAGTTGCAGACATTGCAGGGTTAGTTAAAACTTGCCATACGTTCCAACGACCTTGTTTTTCAATTTCTTGAATTAAACGATCAGCAATTTCCGATTCGTCTGGATATTTAACTTTATAATTCTTAAGCGTCTGGATCGCATTTTTCTTTTGCTCCATCGCAATATAGTTGTTTGCAGCAGCTAGATATGCTTCTTGAACATTACCTTTAATTGCTTTATCTAAATATGGAATGGCTTCACGTTGGCCACCACCTTCAGATAAGCCAAAACCGAACCAGAAGTTTGCTTCCGCGTCATCTGGGCTAATTTTTAAAAGTCTTTGAGCATATTCTAAAGATCTAGTGGTATGAGCAGTACCTAAATCAAGGTTACGTGCAAGAACACTTGCTTTAAAAGCGCGAAGCAAAATATCAAATGATGCATTTGGGTTTGCAGCAAGTGTATCGAGTTGCTGTGTTACTTCTTTAAGTTTACTTTCGAAGCCTTTACGTTCTTGGCGGTCAGTAAAGCGAGGTGGATAGTGACGTGCTTTGCCTTCCACTAACTGTAAGAAGTCATCAATGCTCGTAACATCAATTTCATTCTCACCAGCTAAAACTGCGTATTTCATTGAGCGCTGTGAATTATTTACAGTCGGAACAATCAGTTTGTTGGTGTCGAGAGTAAGCTGTTTGGTTGGGTCATCTTGACGATTAACCACCATTTTCGTTACTGGCTGTGCAGCAGCGTCTTTTAATGCAACTTCAAATGCCGGAGGCTGATCATAGTTAAAAGGGTTTAGTGCATAAAAAGGAGGAGTAAGCTCTGGTTCCTTGAAAACAAAAGGCTCAATTTTTTGTTGTTTTACAGGTGCCATTGTACAAGCTGTTAAACTTGAGGTCGCAAGGATGATATATGCCAAAGGCTTAAAATTCATAGGATCTTCCGTTCATTTTAGTAAAGTCAGATTTGGTAGTGGTAAGTCTAGGAAAAGCTAAACCGACATGCAAGAGTAAGCGTGTTACATTATGAATCAAGAATATTACGTTTTTGATATCTTGTTTTGTGCACCACATTCACGACGCACTTCTTCAAGAATTTTTAGCTCTTCATCACTAAAAGGTTGTTCATCTTGATTTTCTTTTTTGAAGCTAGGGTCTAGCTCTGATAAACACTGGCATAAATTATTCATACGCGTTTCATTGTTCTGAATACGATCAAGCAAAACGCGCATACCTTCTAAAATAGGGTCTGACTGATCAGCAGTTGTCGCATATGGGGCAAAACCAATACTTTGTGCATAATCACGACGACGTGCTTCATCTTTATCGTTATTTTTGTCGGCATCTTTATAAATATAGCGAGCAGGGTTTCCTACAGCGGTCACACCAGCAGGAACAGCTTTAGTTACCACGGCATTTGAACCGACTTTAGCACCTTTACCTACCGTAAATGGGCCCAAAATTTTCGCACCGGCACCAACAACCACACCGTCTTCTAAAGTTGGATGGCGTTTGCCAGTCTTCCATGTTGTACCACCTAAGGTAACACCATGATAAAGCGTAACATCATCGCCAATTTCAGCAGTTTCACCAATCACAACACCCATACCATGATCAATAAAAAAACGCTTACCGATTTTAGCACCCGGATGAATTTCGATTCCTGTGGCAAAACGGCTAAATGAAGAAAGTAGGCGAGCTGCACCTTTACAATCTTTTTGCCATAATTCATGTGCAACACGATGCATCATAATTGCATGAATGCCAGGATAAGTAGTAAGAACTTCGAGTGTATTGCGGGCAGCAGGATCTCGCGCAAATACAGCCTTTATATCTTCTTTAAGCTGCTTAAGCATTGGGTTGATCCTCCTTGTCAGATAATGCTTTTTTCCATTTACCACTGGTTAGAGCTTGCACACGACTAAAAATACCGCGAAGTAAATGATATTCCATACGATCTAATTGTATACGACCAAACAGACGACGCAAGCGTAAAGGCAATAAACGTGGATTCTCTGGATCTAAAAATTCAATTTCAGTCAGCATTTTTTCTAGGTGAGGATAAAACTCTTCCATTTGTTGCTGAGTAACCAAAGGTTCATCCCATTGCATGCTTTGGCCTTGCACTAATGGCATTTCATCTACATTCTGATCGACTTTGTCTTGTTCCAGAGCAGACATGCGAAGCTCATAACATACGACTTGAATCGCTTGCGCAACATTTAATACACCATAGTCCGGATTTACAGGAATCGTTAAATGGTAATTTGCCAGTGCTAATTCTTCGTTAGTTAAACCACGGTCTTCGCGACCAAAAACAATCGCAATTTGTTGTCCTTGAGAGGTTGCTTTAATGGCTTCTTTAGCCGCAGGTCGCACATCAAGTAAAGGCCAAGGAATGGTGCGACTACGTGCACTTGTTCCAAAAACCAAATGGCAATCTTTAATCGCATCTTCTAAGGTGTCTACAATCTCAAGGTGCTCAAATAAATCTTGGGCACCGGCAGCAAGCGCTTGTATATCTGGATGAGGATATGTTTTGGGTGCTACAAGAACTAATTTAATGAGTCCCATTGTTTTCATGGCACGTAAAGCACTGCCAATATTGGCAGGCAAAGTAGTATTTACCATGACAATACGCACTTGTGCTAATTGTTTTGACACGGTGGTGTGGTCAAACGAACTCATAAGATTTCCAGAAATTACGAATATTGAGAAACTTCGCTTTGGTATAAATCCAATGCATCGTCCATAGACATACCCGCAGGAGGAGAGGCAACAGCATGTGGACGAACAGGGTCTGCTGCTTTAGCCGCTTTCGACTTTACTTGATATTCAATATAAATATTATCTTTACCAAAATAATCTCTAAGTTTAGCAAGTAATTCATCTAGAGGAGCGACTTTCCATTGCGGACCAAACTGAAGCTCGGCTTGAGCATAGGGTTGATCAATCTGTAACTGTAGAGCGATATGCTGATGCATATCAACATTGCAAAATGGCAAGATCATGTTTTGCAGATCTTTTGCCAATGTTGGTTGCATGAACTCTTCTGTTAATTTGATTTGAATGCTATTAGCACGTTTTTGTCTTATTTCATTTAAGGTGAAAGCTTTGGTTAAACGTCCCATTGGACGATCAAAGCCTTCTCGTTCATAGATTTCGCCTTCGAAAACTACAACACGTTCCACTTGAACGATATCTTTAAAACGTTGGAAGCGCTCATGATTACAGCTGACTTCAAAACGTGCCGTACCATCATCAAGTACAATAACCACACGGTTCGGGAAGTTTGCGACATCAATGACTAAACCTGCATAAACCGTAGTAACGCCACGACGCGTAGCTGTAATTTCATTTAGTTTTACAGGAATAAAAGCTTTGAGTTCTTGTCGATAAACATCAATTGGATGACCTGTTAGATATAAACCAAGCGTATCTTTTTCGCCTTTTAGACGAACTTCATCGCTCCACGGTTTTACAGGTTTAGCTGGTTTACGTTGAACTTCCTCAACTTCACCAAATAAATCCATAATACCGCTTTCACGGTTACTTCGCGCTTGTTCAGCAGCTTGAACAGCTTCAGGCAATTGAGCCATTAAGCTTGCACGTTCAATTCCTAAGCAATCGAGTGCACCCGCACGAATTAAAGCTTCAAGAGTACGCTTATTGATTTTCTTTAAATCAATACGATGGCAAAAATCGAATAGATCTGTATAAGGGCCATATTGTCGACGAGAGTCAATAACTGACTGCATTGCTTGTTCGCCGACGCCTTTAATTGCACCTAAACCGTAAACAATCGTTTTATCATTACTCGCATGGAAGTGATAAGTCGACATGTTGACCGATGGTGGTAAGACATCAAGATTATTATTTCGACAGTCATCAATCAAGAATACAACACTGTCTGTGTTTTGCATTTCCGATGTCATTACGGCTGCCATAAACTCAGCAGGGTAATGAGCTTTCAACCATGCTGTATGGTAGGCAACGAGTGCATAAGCAGCGGCGTGAGATTTGTTAAAACCATAGCCTGCAAACTTTTCCATATAGTCAAAGATATGGTTGGCTGTGCTTTCATCAATCCCTTTTTCAGCAGCACCTTCTAGGAAAATTTGGCGTTGCTTAACCATTTCCTCAGGTTTCTTTTTACCCATTGCACGGCGTAATAAATCTGCGCCGCCTAACGTGTAACCTGCACAGATTTGTGCAGCCTGCATCACCTGTTCCTGATAAACCATAATCCCGTATGTTGGTTCTAATACACCTTCAAGAAGGGGATGGAGATATTCAAAATCTCCACCATGCATACGGTGAATAAAGTCAGGAATCAGGTCCATTGGACCTGGACGATACAGTGATACGAACGCAATAATTTCTTCGAATTTACTTGGGCGTGCTTCTTTAAGCATCCGTTTCATGCCGACGGATTCAAACTGGAATACCGCTGTCGTATTTGCATCGGCAAAGACAGAATATGCTTTAGCGTCGTCTAGAGGAACATTCAAGATATTGAGCTGATCATTACTGTCGCGTTTTTTATTAATATTTTGGATGGCGTCTTCAATAACGGTTAAGTTACGTAAGCCCAAGAAGTCGAATTTGACCAGACCTGCTGCTTCTACATCGTCTTTATCATATTGAGCAACACGGTTCGTTCCATCTGCATCACAAAGTACAGCCGAGAAATCGGTAATTTTACCTGGTGCAATGACTACACCTCCGGCATGTTTACCAGTATTTCGGGTTACACCTTCTAATTTTAATGCCATTTCCCAGATTTCGCTTGCATCGTCGTTATCTGGGTTAGATGGGTTGGTCACAATATCTTTAAGCTGAGGTTCCATATCAATAGCAGTGGCTAAGTCCACACCGAGCGGTTTCGTAGGCACCATTTTTGAAATACGGTCAGCTAAACCGTAAGATTTACCTAATACACGCGCAACGTCACGGATTGCACCTTTTGCTGCCATAGTTCCGAAAGTTGCAATTTGTGAAACGGCTTCGCGGCCATAAGTACGCGATACGTAATCAATGACGCGGTCACGTCCAGCAATACAGAAATCGACGTCAAAGTCAGGCATCGATACACGTTCTGGGTTTAAGAAACGTTCAAAGAGTAGATCGTAACGAAGTGGATCAAGGTCAGTAATTTTTAAGCTATATGCGACTAATGAACCTGCACCTGAACCACGGCCTGGTCCTACAGGAACACCATTATTTTTTGCCCATTGAATAAAGTCCATGACGATGAGGAAGTATCCTGGGAAACCCATTTTTAGGATAATACCGACTTCATAATCAATTCGTTCATCGTAAGGCTTACGAATCTCTGGCCAATCCTCACCACGTTTTTCAACAGGGTAAAGATAATTTAAGCGTTCTTCCAAACCTACTTTAGACAAATGTTCAAAATAAGTGTCGATGGTAAAACCAGCTGGAATTGGATAGTCAGGTAAAAAGTAAGTGCCGAGTTGTAGTTTAACGTTGCAGCGTTTAGCAATATGATAGGTGTTCTCGATAGCACTAGGAATATCAGAAAACAACTCGATCATTTCATCTGAGGTTTTAAAGTGCTGCTCTGGGCTATACGTCCGTGGACGGCGATTATCTGCTAATACATAACCATCAGCGATACAAACACGTGCTTCGTGTGCCTCGAAATCTTCTTTTTCTACAAAGTGCACATCATTATGTGCAACTACACCAACATTATATTGTGCAGCAAGCTTAGCTGCTTCTTGAATAAAGTCTTCTTCACCGGGACGGTCAGTACGTGTTAAAGCAAGATAAACACGGTTACCAAACTTTTCGAGCCATGCTTCTAAAAGGGGAGCAGCTTTTTGAGGGTTAGATGAGCAAAGCATCTGACCAACATCACTATGCTGACCAAGTAAGACGATAATATCTTGATGCTGTTCAAGTACCCATTCTTTTTGTACACATGGAATACTGAGCTGTTGTCCTTCAATAAAACCGCGTGAAACGATTTCGGTCAGACTTTTCCACCCAATATCACTCATTGCAAGTAAGGTGACACGATGTTGAGCATCATCAAGGCGAATTGTGCTACCTAAAAGCGGCTTAATTCCTTTTTTTAAACAAGAATTATAAAACTTTACCGCCGCATGGAGGTTAGAGAGGTCAGTTAATGCCAACGCAGGCATTTGGTCTTTAACTGCAGCATTGACCAAGTCAGGTATGCGAACTATCGACTCCGTAATCGAAAATTCTGTATAAATACCTAGATGAACAAACTGCATAAACCAATCCTTAATGCGACCGCAGCATAGTTTAACACGCAAAGTTAAAAGGAAATGGTTAATATTTTGGCAAACTGTTAAGGATTTTATTATTTAAGAAGAATGAGTTGAACATCTATTGTACAGATTTAATATAAAAGACATTATTTTTATAAAATATGACCAGCCCAAACATCTAGGTTTGAGCTGGTTGAAAAACTTAGTACTGCCAGAACATACGCTGAATTTCTTGAGTATCATTAGTCTTAGTAAGCGCTAATGCGGCAAGTAGACGCGCTTTTTGAGGATTCAAATCATGTGCTGCTACCCAACCATATTTAGAGTCAGGTTGTTCTGCATCACGCACTACAAAACCTTGTGCAACACGTGATGAACGGATAATTTGAATACCGTTCTTGTCGTGAAGATTTTGTAAAGTTGGGACGATATATTTTGGTACCGAACCGTTACCAGTGCCTGCATTGATAATCGCTTTAGCACCTGCTTTTGCATATGCTTCATAAGCATCAGGAAGCATAGAGCCTGAGCCATAAACGATCTGTACTGTTGGGAGCGCATCGCCTTTAATATTCTCGATATTAAATTCAGAAGCATTTGTAAAACGTTTTACAGACTGTCTGAACCAGTATGGCTTGCCTTCAACTAATGTACCTAAAGCGCCCCATTGGCTAACAAAAGCATTTGTATGAATGTTAATGCCTTTAGTTACATCACGTGCAGCAAAAATAGAGTCGTTCATAAGAACCATAACGCCTTTATTTTTTGCATCATCAGAAGCTGCTAAAGCAACTGCACTATAAAGGTTAAGTGGGCCATCTGCTGAAAGAGCAGTTGAAGGACGCATTGAACCAACAAGCACAATTGGTTTATCAGTGTGAACTACCAGATTTAAGAAAAACGCTGTTTCTTCTAAAGTATCTGTACCGTGAGTAATCACAACGCCATTTACAGAAGGCTTTTTAACAAGTTCATTTACTTGACGAGCAATTTGTAATAATTCCTTGTCAGTAATGCTTTCAGAAGCGACCTGTAATGCTTGAATACCAGTTACATTTGCCAAATCTTTAATTTGTGGAACTGCATTGATTAAAGTATCAACTGGAACTTTTGCAGCAGTGTAAGTTGCGCTATTTGCTGAACTTGCGCCAGCACCTGCGATAGTACCGCCAGTGGCAACAACAACTACATTGTTTTTTGCGTAAAGTGGGAGAGAGCAGGCCAATAAGCCCATCGCTAAACCTAAAGATTTAACAGTTTTAGTCAACATCGAAAATATCCTTATGAAGTGACGAAAGTAAAAAAAGTTTGTCGAATATGTCTGCTTTTCCTAAGCAAAATACATACCATGTAAAACATATTCGTAACTTGCTGAATAAGAAGCATCCCTGAATAGCATTTTGTTTCACCAACAATTACTTAGTCATTGCTTTTATTCAGCGTTAATAAATATCATGAATAAAATAAAAAATCTATTAAGTTTTTCTAATTTATCTCGATTTGTTTACTTTTTAATATAAAGAAATTAAATGATTTTTTTATCTTTATAAAATTAAAAAATAATGAGTGAGATGGGGTTTTATTTACCATTTGGTATTTATAAAGTATTGATTTTAAAATTTATTATTTATAAGTAAAATAATATAAATTTTTTAGTAGAGAAACTAAATAGTAATTAGAGTAGTTTAATATAATTAAGTTATAATAAAATGAATTAAAATTTAACCACTTGAGGTTTGTTTCTAAGAATATAAATTCTGTTTGAGTGATTTTTATTCTCTTTTTAAGGTTTGCTTTAAGAAAATTTAATAAGAGTTAAAGTGCATTATTGGGCTCATTATTTAATATAAAAATACAGATAAATTTTGATTGTTTAATTTTAGAATAAAAAGAAGAGCAATTTTATAAGGTCATATAAAATTGCTCTTAAGTTGGGAGAGCGGGAGAAAAGAGAAACTTAAGCTGTCGTTTGTTCTTGAGTTGATTTAATTAATACAGGCTCTGATAGTTCTTCAGTATCAGTTACTTTATCACCTTCAAGTTTAGCAACTACGGCAGTAGCAATACTGTTGCCTACTACGTTTGTTGCAGTACGACCCATGTCAAGGAACTGATCGATACCAAGCAATAATAGAATACCTGCTTCAGGTAAATTGAACATGGTGAGTGTTGCTGAAATAACGACGATAGAAGCTCGTGATACACCCGCAATACCTTTACTTGTCACCATAAGAGTTAACAGAATTAAGATTTGTTGAGTGAAGCTAAGATCGATGTTGTAAGCTTGAGCAATAAACAGTACTGCAAAAGTGGTGTACATCATTGAACCATCTAAGTTAAATGAATAACCTAAAGGTAGTACGAAGCTAGTCACTTTTTTAGGTACACCAAATTTATTTAATGCATCCATTACTTTTGGGTACGCAGATTCACTTGAAGCTGTAGCAAAAGCAAGCGTTACAGGTTCACGAATTAATTTGCCTAAGCGGAAAATATCTTTTTTCAGTACGATCGCACCGACAGAGAATAAAATGATCCAAAGTAATAGAAGACCGAAATAGAACTCTGCAATTAAAATACCGTAGTCAACGATTAAGCCTAAACCTTGTACGGTAATTGCAGAAGCCATTGCTGCAAATACTGCAAAAGGGGCGAACATCATGACGTAATCGGTAATGCGGAACATGATTTTACTGAGTTCTTCAGTCAAACGAACAATAACTGAGTCTTTTTCGTTGCCTTGATTAACAAAAGCAAGAGCTGAACCAAAGAAAATTGAAAAAACGAGTACTTGTAGGATGTCATTGTTGGCCATTGCTTCTGCAATGCTGCGTGGGAAAACATGGCTTAAGAATGATTGTAGGGTGAAACCAGTAGTAGTTGGGAGAGAAGAGCTACTAATTTGTTGTGCTGTTGGTAATGCTAAATCTAAAGCTGCACCAGGTTGGAAGAAGTTAGCTAATCCCATCCCGATTGCAAGCGATACAAACGAAGCAGTAATAAACCAAGTCATTGACTTAAGTGTAATACTTCCAATTGATGTAGATTTCCCCATTGATACAATGCCTGCAACAATTGTGGCAAATACCAGTGGAGCAATAATCATTTTGATTAAGCGTAAAAAGATGTCTGAAATAATGCTGAAATAAGAAGCGATTTGCTTCAGTTGTTCACCTTCATTAAAGAAGTGGTGACAAATCCAACCTGTCAGTATGCCAAGTAAAATAGCAACAACAATATACTTGAGCAATTTCTTTTGCTTCATATGAACCTCTATCCATTTGATTCAATCATCCTTTGATGGGATTTGGATAATTGAAAGCTTTCCTTGTTAGTTCAGTCCGGTCGTTTTAACGATTTTATCTTCCTAGATCTGTATCTGTTTAAACCGAATCGAATATGGTGATGTTGTTATGGAGATGGATTGTTGCTCGATTTTGATGCAGTGTGAAATGCAAAAAAATATTGATCCATGCATTTTTTGCATAATGAAGATAGAGGAAAATGCGAAATTACATACAAAATTAAACGTATGGTAAAAAATATATAAATAAATTTTTAGGCTGAATTTAAAGGTTAAAAGAATTAAATTTCTAATGAAAAGTATTTAACTTCAAAGTGTTGTTTTTGAGTGGGTAGGAGGGTGAAAGTATTTGCGATTATTCTTTTTTTTAAATAATAAAATAGAATTATCAAAAAAGGCATCCAATTTAAGATGCCTTTTTTGATATGCATTTTTTTAACGACGGTTGGCTAAAAAACGACCTAAACGAGTAATTGCTTCTCGTAATTCATTTTCAGCAGGTAAAAAAACCACACGGAAATGATCTGGAGTTGGCCAATTAAAGCCCGTACCTTGCACCAATAACACTTTTTCTGCACGTAACAAATCCAGCATTAACTTTTCGTCATCTTCAATTGGATAGATGTTCGGATCGAGGCGAGGGAAACAATACATTGCTCCCTCTGGTTTCACGCAGCTTACCCCAGGAATCTCATTTAGCATTTCCCAAGCAATATTACGCTGTTCGTATAAACGGCCACCCGGACGAATCAGGTCATTAATTGATTGATATCCTCCGAGGGCGGTTTGAATCGCATATTGAGCTTGAACGTTTGCACATAGGCGCATCGATGCCAACATATCTAAACCTTCGATATAGTCAGCAGCACGGCTTTTGTCACCAGTAATTGCCATCCAACCTGAACGGAAACCTGCAATACGATAAGCTTTTGATAAGCCATTAAAAGATACGCATAGCTGGTCACCAGCTAATGACGCCACTGAAACATGTTCAATGCCGTCATAAATAATTTTGTCGTAAATTTCGTCAGCAAATAAAATTAAGTCATGTTTCTTTGCAACTGCGACAATTTGTTCAAGCACATGACGTGGATATACTGAACCAGTCGGGTTGTTCGGATTAATAATGACAATGCCGCGTGTGTTCGGCGTAATTTTACTTTCAATATCAGCAATATCTGGATACCAGCTATTTTCTTCATCACATTTATAGTGGATTGCTGTACCACCTGAAAGATTAACAGCTGCTGTCCAAAGTGGATAATCTGGCATTGGAATTAGCATTTCGTCGCCATCATCTAATAGGCCTTGCATAGCCATGACAATGAGTTCAGATACGCCATTGCCAATATACACGTCATTGACATGCATATTTAAGATCCCTTTTTGCTGGTAATACTGACAAATTGCTTTACGAGCAGGGAAGATACCTTTTGAATCAACATAACCAATTGCATTTGGTAGGTTTAAAGCAACATCATTAATAATTTCTTGTGGTGCTTCAAAACCAAATGGAGCAGGGTTACCAATATTTAATTTGATAATTTTATGTCCTTGCTCTTCCATTTCATTGGCGGCTCGCAATACCGGCCCACGAATGTCATAACAAACATGCTCAAGTTTTGATGATTTTTTAATTTCTCGAGTGGAGGGCATGGAATGGATGGTAGCAGTATTTTTAGACATAACTGGATTCACTTTTGCATATCGGTATAAATAACTTTTAAATGTTTTAACTGTTACCAAATTTAGATCGTGTTGATCTTTTAGTAATTCAACAATTTTTTCATGGGTAAAGCCCGATTGCTGATACTGTTTGATAACTGGTAATAGTTGCTGGAAAAGCACACTTTTTTTCTGAGACATGTTTTGTCCTATACAACCGTGCCAAACAAGAATAGCACCATCTTTGCTTCCTTGGAAGAAAATAAAGCATAATTTTGCTTACTTTTGATTTTGAATTTTGCTTACTTTTTGCTTTCTATTGCTTAGATGATTAAATTCCAACAAATTTTACGTTCAGAGACTAGTGTTTTTGTGATGAATGGCGTAAATATAAAACTCAATCATCAGAAATGTTTACATCAGAATAAAGGTGCATGTCATGGGAAAAGTCAATAAAACAGACCGGGAATGGCAAAGAGAGTTATCACCAGAAGAGTATCGGATTACACGACAAAAGGGCACTGAACCTGCATTTACGGGGCAATACTGGAATACTAAGCAACATGGTACCTATGTCTGCCGTTGCTGCGGCGCAGAATTGTTCTCATCAGATACTAAATATGACAGTGGTTGTGGTTGGCCTAGCTTCTTTAAACCGATTGAGCCAACTGCAATTGAAGAACATGACGATTTATCGCATGGTATGGTCAGAACTGAAATTGTTTGTCATGATTGCGAAGCCCATTTAGGGCATGTTTTTGAAGATGGACCACAGCCGACTGGTTTGCGCTATTGTGTAAACTCGGCATCATTACAACTGAAATCACAAGAAAAAAATGATGAGGAAACCTATCCATGAGTAATATTTATCAGTTTGAAGCTGAACTGTTAGAGGGTGAAGTTAAGCAATTAGCTGATTACAAAGGTAAAGTTTTACTAATTGTAAATACTGCGAGTAAATGTGGTTTTACACCACAATTTGCTGGCCTTGAAAAACTTTATGAGAAATATAAAGATCAAGGTTTGGAAGTTTTAGGTTTTCCCTGCAACCAGTTTGGGGGGCAAGATCCAGGTAACAATAAAGAAATCGGTACGTTCTGTCAGCGCAACTATGGGGTGAAATTCCCGATGTTTGCAAAAGTTGATGTAAAAGGACCGGAAGCTCATGTGATTTTTAGATATTTAACACGTGAAGCTAAAGGTATTTTAGGCAGTAGCACGATTAAATGGAACTTTACCAAATTTTTGGTGGGAAGAGATGGCGCTGTGTTAAATCGCTATGCTCCTACGACTAAACCAGAAGCTTTAGAAGCTGATATTGAAAAAGCATTAGCAAGTTAATGAATTCGATGAACGCTATTCCCCAAGATTTTGAGTTTTGGCAAGATGGGCGAATGCCTTATGTTGAAACCAGAAGATCTTGTTTTAGCCGAACATGTTATAAGTCTCATAGTCATCCAACATTTTCAATTGGAGCTATAGACGAAGGGAATAGCGTTTTTCAAAGCTCATTTGGTACAGAGCAAAAGATTTCTGCCGGCACATTAGTCATTGTGCCTGCCCACATTGAACATTCTTGTAACCCGTTGCCTGATCAGGCTTGGAGTTACCAGATGCTGCATCTGGATATATCTTGGCTTAATCAATGGTACGCCGAATTTCAAAAAGAGGGCTTTGATTTAAATTTGCCCCAGCATAGACCTCTCATTATTAAAGATGAAAATTTATATCAGGCTTTTTCTGATATGAATGAAACTTTATTTGATTCTCAAAAATTAATTCTCGAAAAAGAACAGTCGCTTATCTATTGCCTTACACAGTTGTTATTACCTCATTTTATATTAGAAGAAATACAGAAAACTCAATATTTGTATGAAAGCTTTTTGGACTTGATTCATATTATTAAATCATCCGAACGATTTATTTCTTTAGAAGAGCTTGCCCAACAGGTAGGCCTTAGTCGATATGCAATCATTCGCCTATTTAAAGCCAATGTTGGTTTAACACCCCATGCATTTCAAATTAATTTAAAGATTAATCAGGCCAGAGCACAATTAAAACAAGGCATTCCACTCGCAGAGCTGGCTGTAAATTTAGGCTTTAGTGATCAGAGCCATTTTCATAAAGCTTTCAAAGCCCATACAGGAATCACTCCTCGTCAGTTCCAACTCGTTGCCGCGCAATAATTTACAAGAAATTATTTTTCTCTATTTTTAAGCTATTCCATACTGTTTACAGATGAAACCGTTATGGAAGTTTTTTTAGTTATTGCCTTTACTCACTTTTTAGCTTTGTTATCTCCGGGACCTGACTTCTTTCTGATTCTCACTAGCCTTTTGCAAAAGGGTTTGCGCTATACATATGGCGTCATTGTGGGAATTACTTTTGGTAATGCCTTGATTTTGATGGCATGTATATTTGGATTTATGTTACTTGGAAATTTGAGTACGAACATTCTTTTAGTACTTAAATGGCTTGGGGCGGGGTATTTGGTTTATTTGAGTTACCTTTGTTTTAGTGCGGCTCGGTCTGGCACCTTAACTTTTGCTATTGAAAAAAATGGTTTGATGGATCAAGAACAAAAATACCAGAATAAAATTAAAAGTTTAATGTTAGGAATACAATCTAGTCTTCTTAATCCGAAAAATATTATGTTTTATAGCAGCTTAATGTTGCTCATTCAGCATGACTTTAATCTGCTTCAAAAATTGCTAATGAGTACGTGGATGACTGGAGTGGTGCTTGCTTGGAACTTATTATTGGTTCGCTTATTGCTTCAAAATCGGGTTCTAGAACAGATTAAACGTTCTGCTAAGGGCCTATATTATTGCTCTAGTTTGGCTTTTATATTTTTCGCAGTACTGCTGGTTATTTATAGTTAATGTAGTGTACAGCCTTTAATATTACTAAAGGCTGTACAATGTACTTATGCTTAGAGAATTGCTTTTAAACGCTTAACCACTTCTTCGCATTGCGCTAAATCGGCAACTAAAGCCATACGCACATGATTTTCCCCAGGGTTACCTTGATCTGTGTCACGAGATAAATAACGACCAGGTAAAACCTTAATATGTGCTTTTTCCATTAGCATCTTGGCAAAAGTTTCATCATTATCAACTTTTAACCAATAATAAAAACCAGCATCTGGCTTTTGCAGAGGTAATAAGTGACCTAGTTCGGTTTGGAATAAATCAAATTTTGCACGATATTGCTTACGGTTTTCTTCAACATGGTTCTCATCATTCCATGCTGCAATTGATGCAAGCTGATGTTGAACAGGCATTGCTGCACCATGATAAGTACGATACTGCAAATATGGTTTTAATAATTCTGCATCACCAGCAACAAAACCTGAGCGTAAACCCGGTAAGTTTGAGCGTTTAGAAAGTGAGTGGAATACGACACAGTTTTTATAGTCATCACGACCAAGTTCTGCGCAAACTTCTAGTAAACCTGTAGGTGCTTGATCGAACCAAAGCTCTGAATAGCATTCGTCAGAAGCAATAACAAAATTATATTGATCAGACAAGGCAATTAACTTTTTGAATTGCTCTTTAGAAAGTACTGTGCCTGTTGGGTTACCTGGTGTACATACAAAAAGAAGGGCGGTTTTTTCCCATACTTCTGCTGGTACAGCATCAAAATCACCTAAATAGCCATTTTCTTCGGTGCAATTTATGAAATAAGGTTTTGCACCAGCCAGTAGAGCTGCACCTTCATAAATTTGATAAAACGGATTCGGCATTACTACATACGGCGCGTCTTCACGGTTAATGAGCGCCTGAACAAATGAGAAAATCCCTTCACGAGTACCTGATACGGGTAAAATATGATTTTCTGCACTAATGCTATTGAGTTTGAAGCGTTTGGTTAGCCACTCTGCAATACTTTGGCGAAGCTCTGGCAAACCCTTGCTATTCGGATAAGTTGATAGATGATTAAAGTTATCAATAATTGCCTGTTTAACAAACTCTGGTGCTGGGTGCTTAGGTTCACCAATTGATAGTGGAATCAATGGAAGATTAGCAGGAGTGATATCCTTAAAAAGCTGATTTAACTTTTCAAATGGATACGGGTGCAATAACGACAAGCTAGAGTTCATTAAACAGTTACCAATTAGTTGAGTTTCAGTGCTGACAAATTTGATTAGATGCTTCATCTAATGCAGCTTTAAGCTTTTCCGAGAAGAGTTTGACCTCTTCGTTATTTAATGGTTTTCCATCTTTTTTTGTGACAAAGAAAATATCTTCTGCACGTTCACCTAAAGTTGCAATTCTAGCTGAATGGATGTCTAAACCTTGCATCATAAATAAGCCACCTACGCGTGCAAGTAGGCCAGGGTGATCAAGTGTTGAAATTTCGACCATGTTTTGCTGTAAAGCTTCATTCAATGTAACGTCGACTGTATTTTCAATATCAAAATGACGTAGTTGACGTGGAATTCGGCGTTGCATGAGTCCTGGATATTGGTCTGGCTGACTAAGCGCTTTTACTAATGCAGTTTTAACTGTTTCTTCGCGTTCAGGGTCGGTCAGCAATGTACCAAAACGATCGAGCACAACATAGGTGTCCAAGCTAAATGCCGTACTTGCCGTGATAATTTTTGCATCTTGAACGTCTAAATTCATTTTGTCCAAAACTGCAACAGTGGTGGCAAAAAGGTTGGGTTGGTCACGTGTATATATAAAGATTTGCACTGCATCTTGGGCAGCTTTACGGTGTGCACGCAACAGTACTAATGGCTCTGGATTATCACCGTGTTTCAAAATTGCTTGAGTGTGCCATGCAATTTCATCTGCCGATTCTTTAATGAAGTATTCATCACCCAGCTCTTGCCATACTTTTTCGACGTCTGCCAATGAGAAGTTATTTACCAGTAATTCACTCGCTGCAAATTTGGTGTCTTCAATCAGCATTTGATAGTCAACAGGACGACTTAAACCTGTACGAATTACATCACGGGCATGCGTATAAAGTTGACGCATAAGTGAAGCACGCCATGTGTTCCATAGTTTTGGATTTGTTGCATTAATATCGGCAACCGTTAAAGTATATAGATAATCAAGATGTTCCATATCGCCAAGTTTTTCAGCAAAATCTTTAACAACATCCGGATCGGAAATATCCTTTTTCTGAGCAGTCAGTGACATGAGCAAATGGTTGTGGATGAGCCATGCAATTAATTTGCATTCACGCTCTGTAAAGCCGTGCGCACGTCCAAATTCGATGGCATCTTCTGCACCGAGTTCACTATGGTCCCCACCGCGGCCTTTCGCGATGTCATGAAATAATGCAGCGATAAATACAATATCTTGACGTGCGAGACGTTGGAAAACAGAGCTTACAACTGGAAACTCTTTAGCAAACTCGGGTTCTTTAAAACGGTTTAAGTTGCGCAGCAATAATAATGTGTGAGCATCGACCGTATAGATATGGAATAGGTCATATTGCATAAGACCCATAATTTGGCCAAATGCTGGAATATAGTTTCCTAAAACACCATACCGCTTCATCGCTACCAAAGTATCGTATAGACGATAGGGTGAGCGAATAATCGACATAAATAGCGCTTGATGCTCGGGATTATCTCGATAATTTTGATTAATGCGTTTTGCAGCAAGAATAAGTAAGCGTAGAGTGCGAGCGCGGATCCCTTCAATATCTGGTCGATTAGCCAAAATATAGAATAATTCTAAAATAGCACTTGGGTGTTCTGCGAATATTTTGTGGTGCTGTACGGCAAGTTTGTTATCAACGATTTTAAAATGATTATTAACTTCTTCAATTTTACGTTCGTAATTTGGTAAGCGCGGAGTAATGACCGATTCGCTAAAATAGGCCAACAACATTTCATTGAGGGTAGAAACCTGTTGTGCGGTACGGTAGTAGCGTTTCATGAACTGCTCAACACCATAATTTACAGGTTGGCCTTCTTGACGGACATAACCAAATTGAGCCGCAATTTCTCTTTGATGATCGAACAGAAGACGGTTTTCATCACGTTTCGCTAAACGATGTAAATGGTGGCGAATTTCCCAAAGAAAACTTTCAGCTTCTTCTAAAACTGTTAATTCAAACTCTGAAATAAAACCTAAATGTACTAAGTCATAAATGCGGTTTACGCGGAAATGACGCTTGGCAATCCAGCCAATCTGGTTAATGTCACGAATGCCACCCGGTGCATTTTTAATATCTGGTTCTAAATTGCTTTCAGTATTGTTGTGTTGGTGGTAACGCTTAGCTTGTTCAGCCATTTTTGCATCAAAAAATGTTTTGTCTGTCCACGTTTGCGAAACAATACGACGCGGCCATTTTGCAAGTTGACTATTACCAGTAATTAAACGAGCTTCAATTAAAGTCGTTGCAACGGTTAGATCTGTCGCAGCTTGTTCAACACAGCTTTGGATGGTACGAACGCTAATTCCAGGTTTAAAATTACCAACATCCCATAAAGAGGAAATAAATGTAGAAATACGCTTTTCGTTTTCTTCGTTAATTTCATGTTCTGACAAAATCATGATATCAACGTCAGAATAGGGCAACATTTCACGGCGCCCATAACCGCCTACAGCAAAAAGACCTAGTGCTGTCTGGTCGAGTTCGGCATGTTTCCATAAAAAGATCAGTGCTTCGTCAACGAGGTCTGAGCGCGCTTTAATGACTTCCCGAATAGATTGCCCATTTTCATATGAATCCTGCAATTGCTTTTCTACATCCGTTCGCCATTGATTAATGGCTTTAATATCATGATGGCTTGTAACATAGTTCAGCAATGGCGATGTATTGATCATGAAAATGGGTCTACCAATAAGTAAATATTAAGAGTTGGTTTTTACGCTTACTTGATCAGCGGTTTCTTTCGCTAAAGTACGAGCAAGATCAGTATTTTCTGCACGAGCAGTTGCCACACCCATACGACGTCGTTTGAAACCTTCTGGTTTACCAAACAGGCGTAGGTCAGTATTTGGATTGGCTAACGCCGTATTTAAGCCACTGTAGCTTAAGTTGTTGGCATCGACTCCTGCATAAATAACTGCACTCGCAGCAACACTATGGCGAGCTGTGTTCACTGGTAATCCTAAAATTGCACGAGCATGCAGTTCAAATTCGCTTTGAAATTGCGATGCTAGAGTCACTAGACCTGTATCATGTGGGCGAGGTGATACTTCACTGAACCAGACTTTATCGCCTTTAATAAACAGTTCTACACCGAAAATACCACAGCCACCCAGTGCTGTTGTCACTTTATTTGCAATACGTTTTGCTTCTTCAAGTGCAGCAGGTGTCATTGGTTGAGGCTGCCAGCTTTCTACATAATCACCTGCATCTTGGCGGTGACCAATTGGGTCGCAGAAGTGAGTTTCGATTTCACCAGTTTCAGGGTTTTTAGCGCGAACGGTAAGTAATGTAATTTCAAAATCAAAATCAATTTGAGATTCAATGATGACCGTACCTTGGTTAACACGACCACCTTGCATCGCATATTCCCAAGCAGCATCGACTTCATCGAAGCTTTTTACACGAGATTGGCCTTTACCTGAAGATGACATCACTGGTTTTACAAAATTTGGATAACCAATATCATCAGAAGCGGCGCGGAAGCTTTCTAGTGAGTCGGCAAAGCGGTAAGCAGAGGTAGGTAAACCAAGTTCTTCAGCAGCAAGACGACGAATACCTTCACGGTTCATTGTCAGGTTTACAGCTTTAGCAGAAGGAATAACGATTGCAGTTTGGCTCGTTTCAATTTCAACAAGAACTTCTGTAGCGATGGCCTCAATTTCTGGAACAATTAAATTCGGTTTAATTTTTTCGATGAGCTGTTTTAATTGAGTAGGATCAGCCATATTTAACACATAAGAAAAATGTGCAACTTGCATGGCTGGCGCATGATCATAACGGTCGGCTGCATGTACTTCTACACCAAGGCGTTGTAAGGAAATTACAACTTCTTTGCCAAGTTCTCCTGAACCTAACAATAAAACTTTAAATGCAGAAGATTGAAGTGGGGTACCGAGTGTCACGCTCATGCGAATCATCCTGACAAAATTATTTTTTTAAGCATAGCAGAACTTATGGTGGAGTTAAGCCTTATAACGCATAAAAAATAAATTTTGTCGGACAATTAAGAATGTACTTTATTTAGACATTAACTTGATAGTTTAAACGTAGCTCATCTGCATTTTTACCGCGAATACCCCAATTTTCTTGAGGTGTTTCAAAAATCGTAATTTCGATATCTTGAGGCGCTATTTTGCATCGCTCTTCAATATTGCGAAATAACGTTTGGATAAGTCTCTTTTTCGTTTCTGTACTACGACCTATAAACATTGAAAGCTCAATGATGATGTAGTGTTGGCTACGATCAGAAGGATAAATAAAGTTTCCCGGTTTAAGGCTAATAAAACGTTGAAATCTTTTCTCAACCGGATATTTCAATTCTTCAATGAGTGCTTGATGTATGGCATGAGAAAGTAATTCTCGATACTGCATAATCGTTTGTTCATTTGCGTAAATTTTAACTTGTGACATTTTTATCTCTATTAAGTTAGTAGGTAAGATTATCTTTTTAATCAATTCAAAAATTAGATTTTTACGCCAGAAGTTTCAATCTTAAACACCTCTGGCTAGGTTTTAGTTTATATAAGGAAGATGAGTTTATCTATTTATAAAGGTAAATAAGTATAGATCAGGCCATAAACAATTGCGGCAGTTAAAGTTGCTGGAACAATTTTCTTAAATTTAAAATAAAGGCCTGCTAAAACCAAAAAGCCGATAAGCATGGCGAAACTCTTATCTGGATTTTCAAGAAGTGGTGGAAGGGTCGCAACCACAAGCATGGCGCTAATTGCAGATATACCAATGCTTCCCAAAGCAATTTTTAACCAGACTGAACCGCGTCTTTGCTGTGTACCTTGTAGCTTTTGTATAACAAAGAATGGTCCAAAACGTGAGGCGAAATTAGCAATACCCACAATTATGCCGACCAGAATAATCTCTAGGTTCATTTTAAACTTCGACCTCTTCTTGTTGTCTTAAAACATAATGTTTAAACAGGCCTGCTAAAATGCCTGAAAGAATGCCAATAAAAATGGCAGCAGATAAGTTAATCCAATAGCAGGCTAAAGCTGAAACGACTAAAGATACAGCGACTACAAGGCTATGTTTTCGCTCAAAAGCCGCTAACAAGAAACTCAAAAATAAAGCTGGAAGTAAAAAGTCTAATGTTGCTTGTAAAAATTTTGGAAGATGAGTGACCTGATCTGCAAATAATCCCCCTAACAATGAGCCAGTTGCCCAAGCCATCCAACTAAATAAGCTAAGTCCTAACATCCAAGACTCAGACCATTGCTGACGACGTTGTGAAAGTTGGATCATGCCACTTGCAAAAACTTCATCGGTTAAGCCCCATGCCCAAACCGCCGTTTTTTTAAGATTTAACTTGTTCGGAATAAGGTTATATAGGGCTGGTCCATAAAGCACATGACGAATATCAAGTGCAATGACGGTTAATGCCGTTAACCAGATGGATGAACCGCTGGCCAAAAGTGCAACAACCAAGAACTGGCTGGCTCCTGCATACATTGAACAAGATAGGAAAAAAGCTTCCCATGGTGTAAAACCAAACTGAGATGCAGAAACACCGAAGGCAAAGGAAACGGGTAAATAGGTGAGTACGATAGCTTGACTATCTTTGGCACCTTGCCAAAAAGTTGCCGTTTGATCAGCCATCAATTGTTGTTTGGACACAATGCACCTTGGCAATAAACCAAATGATAAAAATACTTGAAAGATTGAGTATTGTAGCCGAATTTAATAGCATAGTGCCGAAATGTTTAATCGGCAGTTTGATATGTTCAACGCAAAGATTCGTTTAGTTTATATCGCCATGTTGGGTGCAGGTATTTTTACATTGCAGGGCTGTGACAATGGTAATCAGGGTGCAGAAAAAAAAGTAGAAATTAAACCAGCACCGAAACTAACCAATGATGCAACTGTTTATGCTCAAAAAGCATGGACATTAATTAATACGGTTGAGCATTTGGTTTATGAAAAGCAACTGAGTCAAATCGATGACAAAGTTCGTAAACCTTTACGTCAATTGAGCACAGACTGGCGTATTAATGTGAAAATGACTGACTCAGTGACAGAAGGGAAATACGCGCTTTGTCGTAAAGCTCTCACTAGTCTAGATGTGTGGGCACGCGAAACGCTTGAAAATAATGATTCAGTTGCTAAGAAGCAGGCAGATTATGAACGAGATAAAGCTCAATGTAAGGATGCAATTGAGAAGCCAAGTCTTGGAAATACTTCTCCAAAATAAAGCAGACAAATATAAAAAGCGAGATGATCAATCTCGCTTTTTTGCTTTTAAACGATAATGAGTGAATGTTAATTAAGGTTTTGTTGCTGGTTTCATTGCGTCATGTTTCATTTGATTTGCATCATGCTGAGCATGCATAGATTTCGTCATAGCTTCATGCTTTTGTTCAGTCATATCTTTTTTAACATCTTGTTTTGCTTTTGCTACTTCTTTTTTAGCAGTTGCTTTGCCGTGTGCAGCAACACATTTTCCGCCTTTATGATTTGGTCCTGTACCGCCTTGTAATTGAGTTCCTTTTGGACATGCAAATGCCGAAACACTTAACATAGCCAGTACGCCTGCTGTAAGAATTGTTGATAATTTTTTCATGTTAATCAGCGCCTTGTTGAGTATTGTTGCTCAGCCTGAGTGTAAAATGAAAATATCTGCTTTAACACATTTATTTTGTGGAAATAGAGTTTGAACAATGTTTTGTTTTGCTGCGTTATCTAATTTTTTAATTTAATTTTAAGTTTTTGTTATATAGCTGCCTTAGCAAGAATTACGAATGGGCTTGAGCAACTACTTTCAATTTTTCAATATCTAAAATCTCAATTTTTTTAAAAGCAATTTTGATGATCTTTTGTTTTTCGAGCAGGCTTAATTCATGATTGATGGTCTGTCTGGATGTAGTTAGCATATTTGCCAATTGTTCTTGAGAAATATGAATGTGATGATCTTGAATAAGAATATGATTACCATAACCCTCTAAAATAAATAGAAGACGCTGAGCAAGCCTTTGAGAAATACTGCGTGTTTGTATCGCAATCTGCTCTAAGAAGACATACCTGAGTTTTTGACTAGTTAAACGAGCAAAATAGTACCAGTAATAGGGGTTTTCTTTGAGTAGCTCATTTAAGGGTCTTGCAGGAATATGCAGAACCGTACTTTTTTTCAAAGCAATCGCATCGTGCGAGCGCGGTTCATGGTCAATGAGGGATATTTCACCAAACCACATGATTGGCTCAGCAATAGCAGAAAGAGCTTCATTACCATTTACATCGACATAACCTAAGCTAATTGAGCCTTCAAGCACGGTATAAATGCCATCAAACACATCTTGGGCACGGAAAACATAACTATTTTTTTCAAAGGTTCTTTGCTTACCATGTTCTAGAATAAAGTTTTGGAATGCTTCTGGAAGCACACTAAACCATGTGTTTTCTTTTAGTCGGTTAATATAAATAATGTCCAATATTGGGCCATCCATGAAAAAAATCATTAATTTGTCAAATAGCTGACAACTTTAAGTTTTCCTTATTTGTACAGTATGACTATATGTTGATTAATAGGGAATAACTCATGTCAAATCTGGAGCAACAGCTTAGCAAATATGCGGCTTACCACTTAAATCATAAAAATATTTTGACGCATTTTATTGGTATTCCACTCATCGTGTTTTCAATTTTATGTTTAACAGTAAGAGCTGGGATAGATATTGGTAGTTTTAAACTTACTTTAGCCATGGTGTTGATTGCAGCTAGTACGATTTATTATTTTATTTTAGATAAAGTATTTGGTTTACTCATGCTGATTCTTTTAGTTGCTGTCTATCCACTGGCGAGCCAAATTGCTCAATTATCTTGGGGAGAATGGTTAGCAGCAAGTATTGGCTTCTTTGTAGTGGGCTGGGTCTTTCAGTTTGTTGGGCATTATTTCGAAAAGAAAAAACCAGCTTTTGTTGATGACGTGATTGGACTTGCGATAGGGCCGTTATTTGTATTGGCAGAATTTATATTTATGTTGGGTTTTAGAAAGCCATTGCATGAGCGAATTTTGAAAGAAGCACGTAGTAAACGAGAGATGATGGATCTGAATCATTCCTTATAAATATAAAAAAAGCCCCAATATGTTGGGGCTTTTTTTCTTAAGCTTTAAACTTAAACGTTAAAACGGAAATGCATTACATCGCCATCTTGAACGATGTAGGTTTTACCTTCTAAACGCCATTTACCAGCTTCTTTAGCGCCGTTTTCACCGTTGAATTGTACGAAGTCATCATATGCAACAACTTCAGCACGGATAAAGCCTTTTTCGAAGTCAGTATGAATCACACCAGCTGCTTGAGGAGCAGTTGCACCAACTTTTACAGTCCATGCACGTACTTCTTGTACACCAGCAGTGAAATAAGTTTGTAAACCTAAAAGTGCATAACCTGCACGAATAACCACATTTAAGCCTGGTTCTTCCATGCCCATTGCTTCTAGGAACTCAGCACGATCTTCATCTTCTAATAATGAAATTTCAGCTTCGATCTGGTTGCAAAGAGGAACAACAATTGCATTTTCTTCCGCAGCAAGTTTTTTTACTGCATCTAAATGTGGATTATTTTCAAAACCATCTTCAGCAACGTTTGCAATATACATCGTTGGTTTTAAAGTCATTAAACCAAAACCACGAACTAATTTACGTTCGTCATCAGACAAATCAGCTGCGCGTGCTGGTTTACCTTCGTCTAGTAATGGTTGGATTTTTTCTAAAACTGCTTTAGTTGCAACAGCTTCTTTGTCACCGCCTTTAGCAACTTTAGTTAAGCGTAAAATTGCTTTAGCAACAGTTTCAAGGTCTGCAAGTGCAAGTTCAGTATTGATGGTTGCGATGTCATCTAACGGATCAATTTTACCGTTTACGTGAATCACGTTTTCATCTTCGAAACAACGTACCACATGAGCAATTGCATCAGTTTCACGAATGTTAGCAAGGAATTGGTTACCTAAGCCTTCACCTTTTGATGCACCAGCAACAAGACCTGCAATGTCTACAAATTCCATTGTAGTTGGCAAAATACGTTGCGGTTTAACAATCGCAGCAAGTTTGTCTAGACGTGGATCTGGTACAGGAACAATACCTGTGTTTGGTTCAATGGTACAGAAAGGGAAGTTTTCCGCTGCAATTGCTGCTTTCGTTAATGCATTGAAAAGGGTAGATTTCCCTACGTTTGGCAGACCAACAATACCGCAATTAAAACCCATGAAAACCACTCACAAATGTGTAAATTAAAAATTGTCGCTGATTTTACATGAAAGCCATGACAAAGTCATGGCTAGAGCAGGGTTCTGTTAAGTTTAAACTTTACGTTTATCAAGTTGCTGGGCTAATGCATCACCAGTCGCTTGTACTAACATGACTAAAACAATCAACACTAAAATTACAGCGACCATAATTTGCATATCAAAACGTTGATAGCCATAACGATAAGCAATGTCTCCTAGGCCACCCGCACCAATAGCACCGGCAATGGCAGAGGAGTTAATCATAGTCACAATAGTCACGGTAAAGCCCGCAACAATACCGGGTAGAGCCTCTGGTAATAGCACATGCCAAATAATTTGTTTACGGTTACAACCCATGGCTTGCGCAGCTTCAATTAAGCCCTGATCGACTTCGCGTAAGCTGACTTCTGCAATACGGGCAAAGAAGGGAATTGCAGCAATCGTTAATGGAACAACGGCTGCCCATACACCGTAACTTGTACCCACAATCCAGCGAGTCAGCGGAATAAGTGCAACCATTAAAATAAGAAAAGGTACAGAGCGAGTAATGTTGATTACCCAGCCCAAAGCCTGATTAATTTTTTGTGATGGGTGAATGCCATGCTCAGAAGTACTCACTAGAACAACAGCAATCGGTAAGCCAATTAAAAAAGCAATCAATGCAGATGCGCCCACCATCAGTAAGGTATCTACAGTTCCACTAATTAATAGATCAATGAGCTGGTCGGGCATAGCCAAGTACCTCAAATTGTGCAATTGCTGTTAATGCGTATTGTCGGATGGATGAAATATCAATTTCCACGTTAGGGATACCGACTAAAAGTGAGCCAATAATATGCCCTTGAATAGTGTCGACCTGACTTTGATATAAATTGACGGGTGCTTTAAACCTAGAAAGTAATTCTTGAATATCTGGAACTTGATGTGCTTCAGCCTCATATTTAAGTTTTACAATAATATGAGTCGAATCTTCATCGGGTAGAGGACTGATTTTAAAAGGTAGCGTGATTTGTTCAAGATTCAGCAGCTCTTGAGTAATTTGTTGCTCTGGTCGTGAAAATACAGACCAAACTTGTCCAGCCTCTACAATCTCACCTTGGTCAATCACCACGACTTGATCGCAAATTTCTCGAATGACCTGCATTTCGTGAGTAATTAATACAATAGTTAAGCCAAGCTCCTGATTAATCTTCTTAAGTAAAGCCAAAATAGTAGCGGTACTTTCTGGATCAAGCGCTGAAGTTGCTTCATCGCACAGTAAAATTTCAGGGTGGTGAACCAGTGCGCGTGCAATACCGACACGTTGCTTTTGCCCACCAGAAAGTTGTGACGGATAATAGCCAGACTTATCTGCTAATCCCACCAGTGCTAAAACCTCATTTACACGTTGGTCGATATCTGCTTTGTTGTAATTGGAAACTTTTAAGGGCAATGCCACATTTTCCCAAACTGTTTTTGCAGACATCAAATTGAAATGTTGGAAAATCATTCCAATACGCTGGCGGGTTTGAATGAGTTCGGCATGACTCAATTCAGCAATGTTTTGTTGATGAATATGAATACTGCCAGTATTCACTTGTTCCAAGCCATTTAAAGTACGGAGCAAGGAAGATTTGCCTGCACCACTTTTCCCAATAATGCCTAAGATTTTACCTTGGGGAACATCAAGGTTAATTTCTTTTAAGGCATGCAGTTTTTGACCCTGCGATTGGTAAAATTTATTTAAACCGCGAATTTTGATATGGGGTAGAGAAAAATCAACTTGTGATCCAAAACTCACCATCGTAATTCTCCTTATTTCCAGCCTTGAAACCACATACCTTGGCCAAAGTCTTTATCCAGAATGTCTTGTGCTTGTTTTGAGTTCTGGAATGCTTTAACAAAGGTTGCAAGTTTTTGGTTTTTATCTTGGTAATCACGACGGGTCACAAACAAAATTGCATATTTTTTATCAATTGGATCTAAAAATAATGCGCTATGCGGGTCGGTTACCTTTGCCATTTTTAAGTAGTGAGGAAAGCCGAAAATTAAATCGACATCGTTATATGCATGTGCAGTTTGAGGGCCTTCAACCTCAACAAAATTTAGCTGTTTAGGATTAGCAATAATGTCTTGGGTGGTCGAAAGTTCATTGTTGCTGTCTTTTAGCTGAATTAAGCCAGCACGGTGCAATAAAATTAAAGCGCGAGCTAAATTGACAGGATCATTTGGAATAGCAACACGTGCCTTTAAAGGTAAATCATCAAGTGTTTTATATTTTTTTGAATATAAACCTACGTGACTTCCTGAACCCACGGCAAATGCGTGTAAGTCATATCCTGTTTCTTTAACGGCATTGCGTAAAAAAACGCTTTGCTGGAAAAAGTTTGCATCAATATCGCCGTTTTGTACGGCAACATTCGGTGCTCGCCAGTCAGAAAATTCAACAAGCTTGACGTGAACACCTTGCTTTTCAACTTCATTGGCAACGCTTTGTAATAGTTCAGCATAAGGTGGGCTAATGCCAATCGTTAAAACATCATCGGTTTGCTTATTTTTAATATAGCGATAACCGACGAGACCCAGAATCACGATTAAAATCGTAATTCCGAGTAACCAAGGCTTATATTGTTTGAACTGAATAGCCATAATCTTTCCGTTATTACTTCCAGCCCGGGAACCAAAGCGTTGGCCCAATCTCAGCGTCTAAGACAGCTTTAACTTTTGGCGAGTTCTGATAAATCTCAACAAATTTCTTCAATTTGTCGCCCTTGTCCTGATAGTCATCACGCACTACAAACAAGATGGCATAACGTTTATTGGTATTGTCATCAAGTAAAAGTGCGCTCTCAGGGTCAGCTGTTTTTGCTAAGCGTAAGTAATGTGGGTAGCCAAAAGCCAAGTCAACATCATCAATTGCACGAGCAGTCTGTGGTCCTTCAACTTCGATGAATTGCAAGTTTTTAGGGTTTGAAACAACATTTTTGAGTGCAGATAAATGATTGTTTGAATCTTTAAGCGTAATTAATTTAGCTTGCTGTAAGAGTAGTAGGGCACGACCTTGATTCACTGGATCATTTGGAATGACTACACGTGCATTTTGTGGCAATTCATCAAGGCTTTTATATTTCTTTGAATAAAGTCCCACATGTGATGCTGCACCCACTGCAAATGCCTTTAATTTAAAGCCAGTTTCTTTAATTGCATTATCTAAGAAAGGTTGATGCTGGAAAAAGTTCGCATCAATATCCCCATGATTTAAAGTAATGTTTGGTGTATTCCAGTCAGAAAATTCAACCAGTTTCACATTTAAACCCTGTAGCTTTGCTTCATCGGCAGCAGCTTGTAAAGTTTTTGCAAATGGTGGACTAATGCCAATTACAAGTTCATTTGAGTCACTTTGACGGTGTTTATTCCAAAAGAATAAAGCAACAAAAAGGACTACAACGACTAAGCCTACGCCTAGCCATTTTTTAGAGGCTGTTTGAGCCATGTCTATCTCCAAATTTAAGCAGTTATTTCTTCAATTTTTGTTAAGTTTTTGCTGTTGTTATAGGGACTACATCGGAACGCTTGAACAGGGTGCTGTTTCGGTAATTGATCACCCCGATTAAAGATTTTGTTCCGTAGTGAACCCGTTTTATATGCAGTTTTATAGCGACCACGTTGTTGCAGCTCAGGAATGACCAAGCGAATAAAGTCGTGGTGAGACTCAGGTGCAACAGTACGTGTTAAATTAAAGCCATCAATATCGGTTTCATCTAAAAGATGAATTAAATATTCAGCAACTTCTTCGCCACTGCCAACAATGAGTGGATAACGGCCGCCTAAAACATGTTGAGCTTTTAAATCATTTTTAGTGATTTGCTGTTCTTTAAATTTTTCGGTAATCGAAACAATGCTATTACTTTTCTGATAAGGAATTGCTTCATCATCAGCAAACTTACTTAGGTCAATACCTGTTGAACTCGCATAATGAGCTAAGCCTGCTTCAGGACTTGCGTACTGACGGTATTCATTAAGTTTTTGTACAGCCAAATCATGTGTTTCAGCAACGACAACGGTTATGCCGACAAATATTTTAATGTCATCACCTGCACGCCCTTGTTGTTCGGCAAGAGTACGAATCTTTTTTACTTGCTCACGAATTTTTTCGGGCTTGTCACCACCAATAAATACACATTCAGCATGACGAGTCGCAAACTGCATACCTTTTGGTGAAGCACCAGCTTGAAATAATGTTGGGGTGCGTTGCACAGAAGGAGACACCTGAAAAACACCTTCACTCTGGTAATATTTTCCGTGATGGTAGATGGTGTGAACTTTAGTTGGGTCTGTAAAAACACGCTTTGCTTTATCTTTTTTAACAGCATCGTTTTCCCATGAACCTTCCCAATATTTATAGCAAAGCTCTAAAAACTCTTCGGCTTGTTCATAACGTGCATCGTGATCTTTTAAACCTTTTTGACCGATAAGACGTTCCGCACTATCTAGATAACCGGTAACGATATTCCAGCCAATACGACCTTGAGTTAAATGGTCAAGGCTCGCAAAGCGACGAGCGAACTGATACGGATGTTCATAGCTTAAGTTAACAGTGACCCCAAAACTCAAGTTTTGAGTAACTGCCGCCATTGCTGAAATAAGTGTAGATGGGTCATGGCTTGGAAGCTGAATTGACTCTTTTAAAGTGAGGTCAATGCCATTTTGATAGACGTCATATACACCTGTAATATCGGCAATAAACAAACCATCAAATAGGCCACTTTCTAAGGTTTTTGCTTGTTCTGTCCAATAGCTCAGTTCATTAAAACGGTGTGACTCATCACGTGGATGTGTCCATAGACCATGATTAATATGCTCAACACAGTTCATATCAAAAGCATTGAGTAAAATTTCTTTCGCTTTAAAATCAGTCATTACAATGTCCCCCGACGAGGTGGTAGAACACCATTCAGAACATAGTTGCCGATAAAGTAATATTTCCAACGTGCAGCATCATGCAACGTATGCACGCGTGCATTGCGCCAGAAACGGTCTAAGCCATCTTGTGCTTGACTACCACGGCTACCAGCAAGTTCAATCAGCTTCGACGACGCTTTTAATGCGATATCGCTACTATGAGCACGTACTTTGGCAACATCAATTGAAGCCTTAGCAATCCTTTCAGATGTAGTTTCAATTTTTGCGGCATCAATTGATTGAGCAGCTTGTTTTAATAGAACTTCACTTGCTCGTACATCTACGGCAATCCGTCCTAATTCATAAATTGTTAAAGGATCTTGATTTGCCGTTGCAACTTGCGAATCAATCCATGGGCGAGCTTGATGTACTCTTTGCAAGCTTTCTTCAAAGGCTGCACGTGCAATGCCTACCTCAATCGATGCATGCATAATTTGGGCAAAAGGGCCCACTAAAGTTGGTTGTAAAAATGCAGTATCAAAAGGAATAACATCATCTGCATCGACAAAAACCTGATCAAACTTAACTGTGCCGCTACCTGTGGTTTTCTGTCCAAAGCCCGACCAGTCGTCCACAAGTTTTAATCCTTGTGAACCACTTTTTACAAAGGCTAGATATTCTCGGCCTGCATCGTCTAAAACTAAGGTTGGAATACGGTGAGCAAATAAACTTCCTGTGCAGTAAAATTTTTCACCCTGAATCAAGTATCCATTTTCATGAGGACGAATATTGGTTTGTTTGTGAGTCGAAGTTTTTGTTTTAAATTCAGCAAGTGCATTACCAAAGCGCGTGCCATTTAAGACTTCGCCATATAAGCGTTGTTTTTGAGCTTCTGTTCCCATATTGCGTAAGACTTCTAGGGCATAGAAATGGTTTTGTGGAATTTGTCCGATTGAACCATCTGCACCACTTAAAAGTGCAATTACTTTAGCTACCGTATGGCTTGAAACTTCGGCACCACCATATTGCTTTGGTACTGTAATTGCCCATAGCCCAGACTGGCTTAAGGCATCAATTTCGGTATACGGTAAAATTCGCTTGGTATCGCGTTCTACTGCGGTTTTTTTAAATTGCTCAGCAAATTGTTTAGCAATTTCCAAAGCTTCAGCATCATTTCGAATAATGTGTGCTTGGTTTGATGCCGATGTTTGTTTAGTTTGAACCGATTGATATGAAGTCATGACAATTTCTCCTTAAATCCAGGCATGGCGGGCAGGGAAATGACCATTCAGGTAATAATTGCCAATGGCATGTAATTTCCAACGAACAGGGTCGTGTAACGTATGTACACGGGCATTTCGCCAATGTTGATCTAAATTGTGCTGGCTTAAACTTGAGCGACTTCCACCAAGTTCCAGCAGTTTTTCAGAGATTTGTAGAGCGGCATCATTGGCATAGACTTTCGCTTCAGCAACCAAAATTGAAGCTTTCGCTACTTGTTCATCAGTCACATTTTCAAGTTGGTCAAGTTCATCTAAATATTCAGCCGCTTCATCAAGCAATAAAATTGCAGCGTCGAGCACAATATTTAACTTACCAACCTCTTGCAGGGTGTAATGTTCAAAGCTGGCTTTTTCAACATTTGCATCGATAATTGGACGTGCTTTATGAATGGTCGATAAGGTATCTTCAAAAGCGGCTTCTGCAATTCCAACATCAATTGCAACTTGTAATAACTGCGAATAAGCACCGCGATAGGTTGGGGCTTGTGTTAATAAGCGTTCATCAAAAATAAGTTCAGGATTAACTTCAACATCATTTAATTTAACTGTACCGCTCGCAGTTGTACGTTGGCCAAAGGCATTCCAGTCATTAATGACTTCAATGCCTTGAGTATCTCGGTTAACAATCACTAAAACGACATGGCCTTCAGGATGAACGGCCTTAATTGCAAGCCAGTGCGCAAAACTTGTTCCTGTCGAATAAAATTTCTCACCGTTTAAAATATATTTGCCATTTTCAATGGTGAGCGTGGTTCTTAGTGTTTTTGAGTCATGTGTATTACGTTCTGGGCCACCGTTGGCAAGACGTTTTCCTGCTAATATTTCTGAAAAGATAAATTGTTTTTGTTGTTCTGTACCCAAGATTTCGATCAGGTTTAAAAGGCTAATCTGATTTTGTGGAATCTGACCAACATTCGCATCACCTTTACTTAAAATACGGAAAACTTGTGCCAAGGTTTTATTGGACACAAAAGCTCCGCCATATTTTTTTGCAATGCGAATTCCGCCTAAGCCTTTTTGGCTAAAGCTTTCGATTTGCTCATGAGGTAATAAGCGTTGTTGATCACGTGTATTACGACCCTCTAAAGCATAATCTGCCACTTGATAAGCGGCATTAATGGCTTGTTGATCATTTTGAATGACGTGGACGTATGCCGTCGTTTTAGATAGAGAATTAGACATAATGACACCTTGTATTGCTGTCATTACCTTACAAAAGAAATATTTTTCCACTAAACGAGGACTTATGCTCAGCTTATGAAATAAAGTGCAAAGCATTTTTTTTGATTTTTAATGGAAAAATAAAGATATTAAAAGTTATTACAAATCAATTGGTTGTTGTTTGTATGCAAAAAATTAATCATAAAATTAGTTTTAATATGAAAAAGAGCAATAAGTACGGTAAAAAAAGATATAAAAAAATAGACTTAACTGTCAGCAAAAATGAGCACAATATCCATTGTTTTCACTAAAAATAGCTTCTAAAGTATCTACTTACCATCGACCATTTTTGTACAAATAGTCAAATAAAAATAAACGTGGAGATTTTATGCGGGTTTTGTATCAGTTTCCTTTGTCCCATTATTGTGAAAAAGCTCGCTGGTTGTTAGACCATAAAGAACTTGATTATGTGGCTCATAACTTGATTCCAGGGTTTCATCGTGCTTTCGCACAACTCAAAACAGGGCAAAATTTGCTGCCAATTTTGAAAGATGATCATCAATGGATTGCTGAATCAACCAAAATTGCACTTTATCTGGATGATACCTACCCAGAACATGTGCTTTTACGTCGTGACGAGCAACTTAGGCAACAAACACTGAAAATTGATAGTTTGGCTGATGATCTTGGGATACATGTGCGCCGTTGGGCATTAGCACATAATTTAGCCCAAGGGGACCATGCTCTAGAAATTATGATGGGTGAACAAGGCTATTTACGTCAGTTTGAAAAAATATCAAAACCTTTTCTCAAAACACTCGTAAAGAAGAACTATAAGCTTGAAGAAGAGTTAGTGAGCCAGTCCAAAAAGCACATGGACGAACTCATAAATGAACTAAACCACTATTTAATAGAAAATCAAGCGCGCTATATGGTGGGCGACCGATTAAGTCTTGCCGATATTTCTGTCTGTTCGATGCTTGCACCACTATTAGAGGTAAAAGGTACGCCGTGGGAGCGTGAAGAAGCAGAAGAAGTTTCAGCCGAATGGAGCAACTATCAAAAATATTTACTTGATTTGCCTCTAGGCCAATATGTTTTAAGAATATATCAAACCGAAAGAAACGCGCGCGTAGATTGGCGAGGAATTTAAACTTTATAAAATGCCCTGATTTTCTCAGGGCATTTTTGTAATATTTCTAAGGTCACTCATTTATCTAAATATTACTATCAATTTTCTAAATGATTTTTATTAAACCATTTGCATATATTATTTTGATCCTTAGACATTCTTTTAGAATGAGTATTTAGTTTTTATCTAAATCTCTAATAATTTTAATTTTTATAATTTTTCTGAAAATAAAATTTTTCTAAAAACAGTTTTTAGCTGAAGTTAAGCCACTTTATTGTGCATGTGTTTACAATGTAATCAATAATTGCCACATTTAAGTGTAATTAGGTGAGCTTAATAATAGACAGAAGATTAAAATATAGATTAAAGTAGAAACATGTTAGCAGTTTTAAAGGTATTAACTCTGCAAAACAGATTGAATAAAATAAGTGAAGCAAATGGATGTGTCCTACTTGGAAAAGTTGGCGCGATAATTGCAATTTAATAATAAATCACTCTATTGCTCTATATGAATGATTCTATAGATAAATAGAGATAATGATCATCAAGGAGTTCTTATGAAACGTTCTGCAACCTCTCTCATTATTTCAACATTTATGCTTTGTACGGTTGGTGCTACTTCTCAAATTCAGGCAGCAGATACATTAGCTAAAATTAAAAGCAGCGGAAAAATCGTCATTGGCCACCGAGAATCTTCTGACCCAATTTCATATGTTGTTGCAGGTAAACCAGTAGGTTATGCAGTCGATATCTGTAACCAGTTTGCAAATGACATTAAAAAAGAATTGAAAATGCCTGGGCTAAAAGTTGAGTACAAGGCAGTAACTTCATCAACTCGTATTCCTGAACTTTTAGCAGGCAATATCGATATGGAATGTGGTACGACCACAAACTCTAAGCAACGTCAGGAGCAAGTTGGTTTCTCAACAAACTATTATGCGACTGAAGTACGTATGGCAGTTAAAGCGAATTCTGGCATTAAGAGTTTGGCAGATTTAAACGGTAAAGCTGTTGTAACAACTCAAGGTACAACATCTGATAAATACATCAAGATGAATGAAAAAGGCCAAGCACTTACTATCCAAAATATCTATGGTAAAGATCACTCTGACTCTTTTGCAATGATGGCATCAGGCCGTGCTGCTGCATTTGTCATGGATGATAATATTTTAGCTGGCTTAGTTGCCAAGTCTTCTACACCTAAAGCTTTCGCAATTGTTGGTCCAGTACTTTCATCAGAGCCTTATGGCATTATGCTTGCTAAAGGTGATACAAAATTTAAAGCGATTGCTGACCGTACTGTAAATAATCTATGGAAAACTGGTCAAATGGACGCTTTATATAAGAAGTGGTTCTTGTCGCCAATTCCACCAAAAAATACAAATTTGAACATGCCACAAAGTTCATCTTATAAAAAATTAAAAGCTCGCCCAACAGATGCAGGGATCTAACAAGATCTTTTTGTCCTAAATTTACTTAAGCAAGTGAAATCTCACTTGCTTAAGCGGTCTATTTTCCTAAAGATATTCATTTAAGGGGCAAACATGTCAGTCGGCTCGCTAAACTGGACTATATTCTGTGCGGAGTCTAATGAATATGGTGTCGATAAAGCCGCATGGGCAGAATCAGTCTGTAGAGTAATTGGTAGCTCAAGCTACAATGCTCATGCTGAAGCGCCCACATGGTTACAAATGTTAGGTTCAGGCGTCTTTACTATGGTTTGGACAGCTATTATAGCCTTTCTTATCGCATTTTTATTAGGTTCTCTCCTAGGGGTAATTCGTACATTACCCAACAAACCTCTCGCATTTATTGGCAATTGTTACGTTGAAATCTTCCGTAATATTCCACTTATTGTGCAGCTATTCTTCTGGGCATTTGTTTTTCCTGAATTTTTGCCAGACAGCATAAGTGCAGGCAGTGGGGATGTTGTTGCTGGTGGATGGTGGAAAAATCTTTTAAATCAGCAGCCTGCGGTTGTTGGTGTTTTTGCATTAGGTCTCTACACAGCTGCGCGTGTATCTGAGCACATACGTGCTGGTATTAATACTGTTTCAACAGGACAAAAATTTGCAGCTTCCGCAGTAGGTTTTACCACTGCACAAAGCTATCGTTATGTCATTTTACCTGTTGCATATCGTACTGTGTGGCCCACGATTACTTCTGAAGCAATGAACGTTTTCAAAAACTCGGCTGTTTTATATGCGTTGAGTGTTTTGAACTTCTTCGCTTATACAAAAACCATGCGGGAAGAAACTTCTCAGGACATCATTATTCTTATTCTCTCTACACCTGTTTATTTGATCATTACTTATAGCATTAAATTTGTAATGGCATGGATTGAGAAAAGAATGGCTGTACCTGGCTTAGGTTCGGGAGGGAAGTAATTATGGATTTTTCTTTATTACAGAATCCTGATGTGATCGCGGCACTCAAAGAAGGTTTCGTTTTTACCCTTACTGTGACTGTATTGGCGATGCTGGGCGGTATCCTGATCGGAACCCCATTGGCAATGATGCGTTTGTCTAGCAATGCTATCGCAAGTAATTTCGCAAAATTTTATGTCGATCTGTTTCGTGGCATTCCATTGATTCAGGTAATCTTTATTTTCTACTTTTTGTTGCCGAAAATATTTGAGTTTCAATCTGATACATATTGGGGACCGTTGTTTTCGAGTGTTGTGACTTTTGCTATTTTTGAGGCTGCATTTTTCTCGGAAATTGTACGTTCAGGCATTCAGTCTATTTCAAGAGGTCAGGTAAATGCTGGTTATGCGCTAGGTTTTACCTATGGACAATCAATGCGCTACGTGGTTTTACCTCAAGCCTTTCGTAACATGCTCCCAGTATTGTTAACTCAAACAATTATTTTATTTCAGGATATCTCATTAGTTTATGTAATTAGTGCACCAGACTTTTTAGGTCGTGCAGATACATTGGCGAATACTTATGGTCCTGAAACGAAAGCAACATTCTATTTAATCGTCGCTGTAGTGTACTTCTGTAGTTCGTTTGTGCTGTCGCAATTAGTCAAACGCTTACAGCAAAAAATTGCCATCATTCGCTAATTGGAGATTTTAAATGCCAATGATAGACATCCAACATATCTCTAAATGGTATGGTGATTTTCAGGTTTTAACAGATTGCACGACGAGTATTGAAAAAGGTGATGTCGTTGTTGTTTGCGGACCATCTGGTTCAGGAAAATCAACACTCATTAAAACAGTAAATGCGTTAGAACCATTTCAACAAGGCGACATTATTGTTGATGGAGTTTCTCTGAAAGATTCAAAAACGGATCTTGCTAAATTCCGTTCACGGGTGGGAATGGTCTTTCAGCACTTTGAACTTTTTCCACACATGACTGTTTTGGAAAATTTAACAATTGCTCAAGTTAAAGTGTTAAAGCGTTCAGTTGCCGATGCTCGTGCAAAAGGTCTGAAATATTTAGAACGTGTAGGTTTGCTTGCGCATAAAGATAAGTTTCCGGGTCAATTGTCTGGTGGACAGCAACAACGTGTAGCGATTGCGCGTGGCTTGTCTATGGACCCAATCTGTATGTTGTTTGATGAACCAACTTCTGCACTTGATCCAGAAATGGTAGGTGAAGTACTTGAAGTGATGGTGCAGCTTGCACATGAAGGCATGACCATGATGTGTGTTACACATGAAATGGGTTTTGCTAAAAGAGTATCTAACCGTTTAATTTTTATGGATGAAGGTAAGATTTTAGAAGACTGCCCAACGCATGAATTTTTTGATAATTTAGATGCTCGCCACGAACGTGCGAAGCTTTTCTTAGAAAAAATTCAAGCCATGCATTAATACCGCTAATAAAAAAAGAGCCTTTTGAAAGGCTCTTTTTTTACATCCAATTTTTAGAAACTATATTTTGCTAATAAATTGATACGCGAGTAATCACCCTTATCACCTGCGAAAGTTTCTCGTTGGCCATAAGTATATTCTGCACCTAAATCAATACTTTTAACTGGATTCCAGATTAAATTGACCAAGGCATTATAAATTTCTTTGTTATAACTGGTACTGGTTAAATTGCTATTTGCGTAAATGCTATCATCTTTATATTGAATACCGCCTATTGCAAAAGTAGAGCGGAGGATAGGGCTCCATTTTCGTTGATAGCCAATAACCGCACTATCGAATTCACCTAAATTAATATCTTGTGTTGTTGTGTCATAGGCATAAGCAGAATTGCTATAAGATAAATAGCGACCGTCTCCTTTTACATGATAGTAGTTAGCAACCAAGCTATCTTGAGGAGTTAAATCATATTTACCTCCAACGCCTACACCCCAACCAAATTTTTCTTCAGAAGCGCTATCTTTCGGTGCTACACGGTTTTCATGTGCAAGACCATGTAACTGTAATAGGCCTTTATTATCTGCAGTTTTGAAATCATATCGTGCTGTTAAAGCAGGAAAACGGCTCCCACCAGCAGCATTACTCACTTTTTCAACATCACCACCTTCTAAGGCAACTAATATTTTCTGTTGGGCATTAATTGGCTGAGTGTACCTAACTTGTACTGTACGCGTAGTGCCTGTACCAACAGCTCCAGTGAAATCTAGTGTTTCTGGCGATGTATCTGTATTTACAAAAGGTGAAGTTGTTTGACCTGCTAACCATTTACCTAAAGACATATAAGCATGACGAACACGGAAGGTTCCATTGCCATTATCGCCATTTCCACCCATGAAATCGGCTTCAATTTTACCTGTTAAATCTCCATATTGAGTTGGACGAGTAATATCTAGGCCAATTCGTGAAGTTGCAGCAGATACATTTAACGAATCTTGTCTTGGGTCATCTTTATTTAAAGGGTAGTTGGCGCCATTTGAAATGCTACCATTTGAACCTTTAAAGTCATAGGTTGCATCTGCGCGGACACTACCATAAAGCTTGACTTGGGTTTGGCCATCCGTCATTGCCATCCAACCTGGTTTTGATACAGGAGAGGTCGAAGCCGCAGGTGTTGCGGGAGGTGCTGGTGGAGCACTGACCGATAAAGCTGTTTTTTGTTGATCAGATAGTTTCTGAACAAGTTGTTTTAATTCCTTTACCTCATCACGTAACGTATTAACTTCAGCATCTGTAGCTGCATGCACAGGCATCGTCACGCTAATTACACCTAAAGAACTCATTGCTAGCACTAGTGTTTTGATCTTATTCACAGGAATTCCCCGACATGGATAAAAATTTTCCTGCAAATACATAACAATAATAATGCCAACTTTAAGAATTTATAAAAATAGTAAAATTTATATTATTATCATTGGCTTATGTCAAAATAGAAGTGTAAATAAGACCTTTCATTGAAAAAAATAAATGAGAGCATGAAATTGACTCTCTAAAATGAGTCATATGCTCGACTATTTGCACGGTTAAAATGCATAACTGCAATAAAATATGTAAAAGAAATAAATGTTTTAGCTATTTTTAAACCTTTGTATTTTTCAATGCGTCGCAGTTGTATAGGGTATACTGTCCTCATTGTAAATTCTGGCTGGAGATAGGGATGGAGTTAGATCGTTTTGATAAACAAATTCTAGAAATTTTGTCTCATGAAGACTTAAATTTGAATGAACTTTCAGAACGGATCAATCTGTCAGTCAGTTCTGTGCATCGCCGGATTAAACACCTGATTGAAGCCAACGTTATGGGGCAGCTCAAAAGGGAAATTAATTTTAGTAAACTCGGCTTTACCTTGCACATCTTATTGCAAGTTTCATTGAGTAAGCATGACACTGAAACATTTGACAAGTTTCTTTCTGAAATAGAAGCAATTCCAGAAGTGACCAATGCATTTCTAGTGACGGGGCAAAGTGCCGATTTTATTTTGGAACTTGTAGCACGCAACATGGATGACTACAGTGAAATTTTATTAAGACGTATTGGAAAAATTGACAATGTGGTTGCTTTGCATTCCAGCTTTGTTATTAAAAAATATAATGTTTTTAACTGCTATAACCTATTAAATAAACTATAAAAAAACGCACCATTAGGTGCGTTTTTTTAATTCAAATGTTTGATTTAGGCATCAAGTTGAGCCAAAACCTCATCTGTGAACTCAACGTTGGTATAAACGTTTTGTACATCATCGAGATCTTCAAACATATCAATCATTTTAAGAATTTGTTTTGCTTGGTCGACATCAGTAATTTCAGCTTTGGTTGATGGACTCATAACCACTTCTGCATTGTCAGATTTTAAACCAGCAGCAGTCAGAGCATCTTGAACTTCACCAAAAGTTTCTGGTGAGGTGATTACCAAAATTTCATCTTCAGAAATTTCAATATCTTCAGCGCCAGCTTCTAAAGCAACTTCCATGATTTTGTCTTCTAAAGAAACATCTTCAAAAGTAATTTCACCACGTTTAGTAAATAGATAAGCTACAGAACCTGCTGTACCTAAGTTACCATTTGTTTTACTAAAACAGTGGCGTACATCTGGCACTGTGCGGTTCAAGTTATCTGTCATTGTTTCAACAAGAACAGCAACACCGCCAACACCATAACCTTCGTAAGTTACTTCTTTTAAATCATCATTATCTTCACCACCGGCACCACGTTGGATTGCACGGTTGATGGTGTCACGTGTCATATTAACTGAAAGAGCTTTTTCAACTACTGCACGCAGACGAGGGTTGCTAGCAGCATCTCCACCGCCAAGTCTGGCAGCAGTCACAATTTCACGAATATATTTAGTAAAAACTTTACCGCGACTTGCATCTTGTTTCGCTTTACGATGCTTAATATTGGCCCATTTAGAATGACCCGCCATGGACGTGAACTCCAAAAAAGAAAATGCAAAAGTGCTGGAATATTAGTATAGGCTTGGTTTTGTTGAAAACTGTTGCCCTGCGTTTTGTTAGCCAATTGAATAAGAATAATAAACTTAAGACCTAATGAGTAAGATTAGGCCGAATCAAGTCCAATTTGATTTAGTTAATTTTGACGTCTATGTCAAATTTCGCATATAGCTCTTTAATTGTTTCCAAATCTTTTTGTAAGTCTGTTGGGTAAATTTTTCCTAGAATTCCGCCTTGTTTACTTCGCGCGTTAGCATACATGAGTACAATGGGAACATTAGCTGCTTTGGCAATATGCCAAAAACCTGTACGGATAGGTTTACGTTCAGAGCCATCTTTGGCACGAGTAGCTTCAGGAGCAATCACCAAGTTAAAAGTTTCATGATTTTGAAATTGTTCAACCATTTGAGAAACAATATCTTTACTCGCTTTGCGGTCAACGGGAATGCCACCAAGTTTTTCTAGAATTGGCTTAAGAGGACCCTTAAAAAGTTCTTTCTTTATTAAAGTATGAATCTTGATATCTAAAATTTGGAAGAGAGCAATAGATAGCACTGCATCTAGATTTGATGTATGTTCAAAGCCAATAATAACTTGTTTTTTCTCAAGAATTTCGGGATCTACATTATAGGTCCAACCAGCAGCTTTAAAGATAGAGTTACCTAGAAATTTTTTCATAGATCAGTGCAAGGTGATAAATTTTCAGGATTCTAATATGAGTTTGTAAAAAAGCATAGAAAAATTATGAAAGCTAAAGTGTGGCATCAAAAATGAAGATTATCTAAGCTGTAGAAGATTTAAAAAGTTCTTTTTATTTTTCTTTTAAACTTAATAAACTTAGATAATTTTAAAATTAAGAGACCTGCTGAGGTATCTCTTCATTAATTAAATATTCAATATATTGCCAAATTTTTTCAGAGTTAATAAGCGCTTTATCTGTTGTTCCATCAATAATCATCCCATCAATAATAGAAATAATGATGTGAGTAAGTGGAGTAGGGTTTTCTATCCCTAATTGAGTGAGCTGTTCTTGTAATAAATGAGTCAACCACTTCGTATATTTGTAAAATGGTTCACGAATTGAAGTATATTGTTTAGATACTTCAATAAATGCTTTTTTAAATAAACATCCATTAAATGTTTCACTATTGATCCATTCAATATACCAATTAAAAATAATATGAATTTTCTCAAGCGGGTTAGCATCTTGACGTAAACTTAGTTGTTCATTAATTGAATTTTGAATATTTAAATTTCGATGTTGCAAACATTCCATAATTAAATTTTCTTTCGAAGGAAAATATTTATAAAATGTCATCTTTGCAACGTTAGATTCAGCAATAATACGGTCAACACCAGTAGCATTGTATCCAATCTGATTAAATAAATTTAAAGCAGTATTTATAATATCTTCTTTTTTTGACATTACTATTCCATATAGTTAGAACTAATTATAACTTAATCTAAAAAATTAAAATTTTAATATGAATTATCATAATAAAAAAAGGGATTGGATACAAGTTTATATTGTGATAATGATTATCATTATCTAAGTTTTTTTGAAAATTTCTATTTGATTTCGTACGATTTTAATTCTAATATTGATTGATAAAGGAACATATTTAAATATTAATTTAAGTCATTGTTTTTATAATAAAATATGTAAAAATCGATCAGGCTTCAATAAGTTTAATGAGAGTGGATATGCCTAAGAAATTTGAGAATTTTAATAATCCTAGAAAGAAAGCACTCGCAGGGATGAAGCAAAGCATTTCAGCTGAACTATGGGAAAAAAATTCAGACTTTTTGTCCCGTTTAAGAGCAAAAATCGGTAACCATGCCGTGTCAAATCATCCAGCAATTGATATTTTAAATAACGGAAAAATTAATAAAGAAAATTTAAAAAAAATTCACTTAGAATATCGTCACGCAATTGTACAAACTTTTACTGATGCACTGCTCATGGCCCAATTTCAAACTAAACAATTAGAGCCGAGATTGCATGCTGGCGCAAAAATGTTTCCACGTTTTCTTTTAAGCCTAAATATTTTTGATGAGTTTGGATTTCGACCCGGTTTAGACAAAGATGGTTATTATCAGGGAAACCCAGAATATGCTCACTATCCTTTATTTGAAGATGTATTAAATGATTTCGGTATTACGGAAGAAGATCGTCTGACTTATCAACCAAGTGACATTGCAGATCAAGTTAGAGTATTTTTAGAAAATGCTTATCATGACTATAAAGCTGTTTCAGCCTTATTAGCAGTCGCTGAAGAAGAGGTTATCCTTTACAGTCCACCTTTACGTAAAGCAACTAAAGCCGTAGGTTTGGAGGTGGAGGGTGGTGGTTATTATCATGTACATGGTATTTCTGAGGATGAGAGTGCCGAAGCCGCGGATGATGATCATGAAGAAGACTTATGGTTTGTCTTGATGCAAGCTTGTACAGAAGAAGATTATAACTATATTGAAAAGATATGCTTAGAGTATTGTGATTTATGGGAAAAGTTCTGGGATATTCAATTAGAACATTCCGAACTTATGCGGAAACAAATCTTTGCTTAATAGATGAAGTAGAAATATTCAGTGCACAAGGAAAATTTATTTAAAAAAAGTTGAAGTTTGAGAATAAAAATAAATTTTAAAATTTGATAATTAAATTTTAAGTATTGTTTATAACGGTGAACCAAATTCTATTTGAATACATATTAAAAAACCCCATAAACTTTTAGTTTATGAGGTTTGGTATTTGGTGGGCCCACACAGACTTGAACTGTGGACCAACGGATTATGAGTCCGCTGCTCTAACCAACTGAGCTATAGGCCCTATAAGCAAGAAAAGCTTTTAATCTCAATGCTTTTCAGTGCGTGCAATACTAATCAATTTTTTAATTAAACACAAGTCATTTTCTAAAGTAGGCACATCGTAGCCCAAAAAATATTGTGTTGTTTTGGTTAAATATTACAAGCGATAGTGATTCTAGCGTATGAGTACTTCGCGAGTAAAGTGAACTAAGTTATTTATCGATCAATTAGAACTTATTCCAGTCAGCAACTTATAGTGGTAGAGGCTTAATTGTCTTTTCGATTCAAATTATTAATTCTTTTAAAATATATATTGTTTGAAATACAACCAAGTTGTGGGAGATTATTTGAATAATACTGACAAGATTAAGTTAGATAGGTTTACCAAAAAATAGTAGAGCACAAGCTGATTTGTGCATGTATGTATCGTATGCAATTTATAAATTTAGGATTAATTATTTTTAGAACCTATAAAGGACTTTTCCTTCAATTTTTGGAAGTTTGGATATAATCGAAAAATTACTTATAAAATATTGAGAGTCAAAGTTTTTAAAATAAATAATCTAATATATAGGATGAATAAAGCTTTAAAGATGAAAAACAAAAACAGATGAATAAAAGTGAGCTTATTTTAAAATTAAGGGCTTTATCTCATTTTATTCAAAACATAGAACTTTTAAGTGGAAAAGTTCGAAATTTTTATCATTGAAATTTCTTTCTTTTTCTAATGTGTTTTCTATATAAAACTTAAAGTGTGATTGCTTTCACATGGAATACAAATGATTGTATTTTATTAATTTTATTCTTGACTAAAATGCTAGGTTTTAATAAAGTATAAATGTATTTTTCCAAAATAAAAAACTATTGCTTAGTCCTGAAATACAGTAAGAAGCCTGCTTTTTAAGTAGGCTTCTTGCTTTGTATAATATTGACGGAAATAGGGGCTGAACAATAGGGTAAATCTTTAAAGCAAGCATATTTAATTTGAAGTAAAACTATAAAAAGAGATCAGATGTACTCGGAATTAAAGTATAAAAAATTATAAATTTTCTTGAATAATTTGGATGAGTTCTCGAGCCGCTTTAGATAATGGGCGGTCTTGAAGCCAAATTAAATAAATGGATAGAGGTAAATGATTTTTGGTATTTTTAAAATTTAAAAGAACTAAATGACCTTGATCGATTTTTTCTTGTACTAATGATAAAGGGAAATTTCCCCAACCGAGTCCTGCTTCAACCATATTAATTGCTGTTTGTAGACTATTCGTTTTCCAGTACATTGCACCAATAATTGAACGAGAATCTGTCATTTCATGGTCACTACTCGCTACTACAATTTGCCTAATATTGATTAACTCTTCAATAGAAAACGGCTTTGTTTTTTCTTGTAGAAGACTATGACTAGACGAAATAGTGGCAACTACTGTTTCAGTCATTACCAATTGCAGATTTTCACGCATTTTTATATTTAGGTCTGAACCTGCTAAGCAAAGACTAATTTCTTCCTTATAAAGTAAATTGACGATGTCATCTTGAGGGGCAGTAATAACTTCTATATTAAGTAATGGGAACTTATCGGCTAATTTTTTTATTGAATAGAATAATAATTTGGTATTTACATCAGAGACAACGCCAATACGTAATTTACTTTCAAGCCCTAAAGAAAGTTCATGGGCATGAGTGCTGAATAGCCTAAGCTGTTCAGAAATAATGCGAGCCTGTGGCTCTAAAGCTAATGCTGTAGAGGTTGGAATGACCTTTCGAGGAGTCCGTTCAAATAAGATATAACCCAATTCTGCTTCTAAATTAGCAATGGCCATGCTGACTGCTGAGGGGACCCGATTTAGTTTACGAGCGGCCGCAGAGAAAGATCCCGTATCCAGTACGGTGATAAAGAGTTCAATATTTTCACTGTTAAAATTCATTTTGATATCAGTCAAACTGAAAGCTATTAACTTTATATATGATTTTAACTGAAATTAAAATATAAAGAATTAAGCAGAGTTTGTTGATTATGCAAGGTGTAAAACGTCGAATCGTATATGTTTCTTCTTATGAGGTGATCGGAATGATTATTTCATCAGTAGGGTTAGCTATCTTGGCCGGTGATAGTGTGGAGCATACGGGGCCTCTATCTGTCATGATTACGACCATCGCTGTAACTTGGAATTTTATTTACAATGTTTTATATGAGAAGTGGGAGGCTAGGCAAAGCAGTAATATCCGTACAGTCACACGTAGGGTTGGTCATGCAATTGGTTTTCAGCTTACCTTAGTTTTATTTTTGATTCCTCTTATTGCATGGTGGATGGATATTTCTCTGATTGCTGCTTTTTGGTTAGATGTAGCCTTTATTATCATTATTCCCATCTATACTTTTATCTTTAATTGGGGCTTTGATAAATTATTTGGGTTACCTATTTCAGCACAGGGTAAAGCACTACAAGAATAGCTTTTTATCAATTTCAATAAGATATCAAAGTCATACTTTGATATCTTATGTTTGGGCTTTACTTAACTTGTTCGAGAGGTAACTGTTTTACAAACTTTAGTTGAGCTTTTTTTGCGAAAATATAATAAATCAGTGCTGTAGAGATAAGTCCTACTAGCCATGATAAATCGATCCCTCCTAACATTGCCGCGATTTGACCTGTATAGAATTTACTATCAATGAATGGTAGTTGAATTAAAATACCTAAAAAGTAGCAAGTAATCCCAATCCGATTCCAGCGACCATACTTACCATTTGGGTCATATAGCGCATCTACATCACATTCTTCTTTAGAGATAAAGTAGTAATCAACCAGATTAATTGCGCTCCATGGAATAAAAAAAGTAAGTAAAAACAAAATAAATGCTTTAAAAGCACTTAAGAAAGTGTGCTCGCCAATAATTGCTATAAAGGTCGAAATCACAACCATAGCAAGGACAATGAGCAATCTTGTTATTTTTGAGATTTGATTTGTCGATTTAAAACTGTTCCAAACCGTAGCAACACACATAAAACTACCGTAAGCATTTAAGGTCGTCAGAGTAACTTTGCCAAAGGCAATACTAAAATATAAGAAGGTAACAACTAAGGCGATGGGGTTCATGCCAACCACATATTGAACCTCATTTCCAACAAAATTCCCGTTTGCAACCTGAGCAATCAAAACGCCTAAGCTCATAGAAATTTGTGAACCCACTAAAGAACCTAAGCCAACGGCCCAGAAAACGCGAGATGAAGACGTTTTAGTTGGAAGATAACGAGAGTAGTCTGCAACATAAGGTCCAAAAGAGATTTGCCAAGAAGCAGAAAGTGAAACTGCTAACAAAAATGAAGACCAACTAAAATGACGTACTGCTAAGAGTTCAGAAAAATCAGAAAGAGCTAAAATTTGAGTCAGAATAATAACAAAAGCAATCAAGCCAATAATACTGGCTACTTTGCCTACAACATGAATTAAGCGATATCCAATCGTTGCAAATAAGATAATAAAGCAAGCATAAATTAAGATGCCAGTTGTATTACTAACATGTGCTAGATGTGCAATTGCTTTACCCGCGAGTACCTCACCAGTTGCAGTAAACCCCAGATACATCAGACAAACGAGTATGATTGGAATACACGCACCATATACCCCAAATTGGACACGACTTGAAATCATTTGGGGAAGGCCAAGTTTTGGACCTTGAGCGGCGTGTAGAGCCATGACAGCAGCACCAAAACACTGTCCCACAAATAAACCAATAATCGACCAAAAAACATCCCCACCTAATACAACTGCTAGAGCACCAGTCACAATGGCGGTGATTTGTAAATTGGCACCAAACCAGAGGGTGAATTGAGCAAACACTCCGCCATGTCTTTCATTCTCTGGAATAAAATCAATGCTTCGGTTTTCAATAAAACTACTATTTCGTTTCTCAGCCGATGAGTCCATTACACTCTCCTTGTTCTTTAAGAGTCCATTCTATTTTTTATTAAGTCTGCATTTGTACAAACAAATACAAACATGTATATACAAGTAATTTTAAAAAGAATCAAATACTTTTTGAGGGTGTAGAACCTAAAAGTGGCTTAAATATTTCATAGATAAATAGAAAATAATTAGACTGATTTTATTTTTTAATAGATTTAAATGATAGAAAAATAATATATAAAAAAGCCCTCTATTGAGGGCCTGACTTTATACATTCGTGTCTAAGATAGCTTGAAAAAAAGTTGGAAGTTCAGAAAATTGGACGAGTTGGGTTTTATCTTCTTGTTTATAATAATACTGATAGTTTGGAGCTTCTGAATGATTATCGAGATATTGAGTTGCATCGGTAAATTGTGCTTTTGCAACTGGTTTGTCTTTTTTAAATTTCACAATAATAGGGTTTACTGAATTTAATTTTACCGGAACGCCATTCTCAAATTTAGCAGTTTCAATTAATAAAGAAATTTTAAAATTTCCGAATGTTACACAACAGTGGCCTCCATTTTCTGTTTTAATTTCTTGATCATGAAAAAGCTCTTTAAATAAATTCTTTAAAGATTCTCTATGCTTATCTAAAGCGATTTGAAAATCATGATCTTGTTGTCCAATTTTTTCTTGCTCTTCTTGCAGCAATTGGGCTTGCTTTTCAATGGTGGTGAAATCCAGCTTCATTTTAATATCTCCTTAGATTGTTTTAAAACTATATATGGCAATCTTTTATTAAGTTTTAAAGAAACATATATTATTTGTTACAACGCAATAATTAAGATGAGCTTTTGTTATAAATAATTGAAAATGTAAAAATATATTTTTAAAAATAAAATTTATAAAATTAAAGAGTTTATTAAGTAAATAATTTTTATATTTTGTATTTAAGAGTGCTGCTACATGATAAACATATGATTTTTAATGTAGCAGCATATTTCCTATTTTGTACAATGTTTTACTATAAGAGGCGTGCCTTTAATTTTAAAAAAACCTCCGCTACTCATTACACCAAGCATTACTAAAGCTGTTCCTATCAATTGCCAGATATTGAGAGATTGCCCTGTAAGTAGGGCGATGAGCATACTAAATACAGGTACAAAGTTAAAAAAGACGGAAGCACGCCCGGCTCCTAACTTTTGTATGCCATTAAACCAGAATAAATAAGCAATCATTGTAGAGCAGATAATGACATAACCCATGGCCAGATGTGCATTTACAGGCGCAGAAGTGATGGCTGTAAGAGGATCTTCAAATATCATACTTAACACGCCAAGTGTTATTGCCCCGAACATCATAGAAAAAGTCGTTGTTTCTAGAGGCGTAGCATTTTTTACATAGTGGCGAGATAGAACATTTGCTAAGCAAAATCCAAAAGCCCCTAATAATATAAATAGATCTCCAATGTCTATTTTCAGGTGAAGTAAAGTTGTTATATGCCCCTGACTAATGACGAGTAACACACCACTTAAGCCGAATAAAACACCTAAAAATTTACTAGGGGTAAGTTTTTCACCGTCCAAAATAATTGTCATTAATAGAGTCATCAATGGTGTGGTTGCCATAATTAAAGCACCATTCACAGCAGATGTAGTCTGTAAGCCATAAAAACAACCTATGTTGAATCCTGCAATGCCGACAACCCCAATAATAAGATAGATAAATAAATTTTGACTTAAGGCTGCCCATCTTAGCTTGCCTGTTATTGAAAAGATCAGAAGTAAGCTTAGGCTTGCAATTGAAAACCGTTCAGATGCGGCAGATAGCGGAGGCATATGTTGAATAATATAAGACATTGCATTAAATGCTGATCCCCAAAAAAACATTGTTAATACAACACCAGCATAGGCATAAGCCACCGTTCTGTTCATCGACAGGCTCCCACTAAGAAAGGTTTTATTCTGGGCAATTATATAAAGGTGTACAATTCCGTATTAATACACTTCTAATGTGAAAATTTGCACAATGATTGATTGGGAAAATTTACATTACTTTTCAGTTTTTACCGAAGAGAAGTCACTGTCAGCTGCCGCAAGAAAGTTGGGGGTAGACCATGCAACTGTATCCAGAAGAATTGCTCAACTAGAACAAAATTTAAAACTCAAATTAGTTGATCGTAGACCACGCACATACATACTTACCCCAGATGGGGAACGTCTTGCACAAGTAGTTGCTCGTATGATGGAAGAAACGTTTTCTATTGAACGTTTAACTCAGGCTGGTCAGCAAGAAGTGATGGGTAGTGTTTCTATTAGTATGCCTCCTTTAACGGCTGCGCATCTTATCATGCCTCATTTGGGAAGGTTTTATCGTCATTATCCCCAATTAAAATTACGTGTACTCGGTGATGTTCATTATGTTTCTTTGCAGCATAGTGAGGCTGATATTGCTGTACGATTTGGACGCCCTAAAGATGAAAACTTAGTTGCTCGTAAAGTAGGCGAAATTCCTTTTGGGATATATGCTGCTCCAAATTATTTAGCTTCAACTGATTCCGAAAGTTATGAATGGATCAGCGTAGAGGTCGGGGGTGTACATGGTCAAAAACAGCAGAAGTTAAAAGAAAGATTAGGCAATAAAGAACCTGTAATGGTTACAAATCATCCTGAACTTCAGTGGAGAGCAGCATGTGGCGAAGCTGGGTTAGCTGTGTTACCTGATTTTTTAGGTACATTGAGTAACTTGGTCAGATTGCAAGATGATCACCCCATGAGTGCTGAAATCTGGTTGGTAACCCATGAAGATCTACGACATAGTCCTGCAATACGTGTAGTGATGGACTTTCTGGTGAGTTGTTTCGAGTCTTTTAGAACTTAAACTTGGTTAGTTAATGCTAACTCTTAGACGTCTGTTTAAAGAAGCTGCCATTTTTTCACAGCTTCTTTTGAATTTAGTTAGATCAATACGCTAGGTCAGACTAACTTCTATACCTTCACGTAAATTAGATTGATCTTGACGAGAGTTTAAATCAATTTTGGCAAAAGACTTAGCAAGTAAACGTCTAGCAGCTGAATTAATAGGTTTTTCTACCCATTTAGGTAATTTTATCCCTAAAGGATTAGTTTCGGTTTTAGATACTTCGGTGGTTACTCTTGTTCCCATAATATAGTCAAACCAAGGTCTGGTAACGCACCAATTAGCATTCTGATTACTTGTCATATGGTGATCATAATGCCAAGGAATACGTTTTTTTGCATATTCTGGATCTAAATGAGACTGGGCATGCACACGCCAATAATTCCATAAACCATAATAGAGTCCAGCTGTAAAAAAAGGAGCTACAGGTAAAAAAATGGTAGCAGCACCTGCTAATCCAATTAAGGCTGTTTTTTCATTATAAATTTCAGCATTTTTAAGCATAGATTCGGCATAGCCTTCGTCATGGAAGCCATTTAAACGGGCACGTTTATGATGTGCAATATGGGTGAAAAATGGGCTATTACGATACTGGCTTGGAAACTCATGCAGCCAAACTTTATGAAAGTACCATTCCAAGCCATTTGCTACAAAAACACCTACAGGGAATCCAAGCATAATGGTCACTTCTTCTTAATTACAATTTAAAGCCATTGTAAAAGAAGAACGTTTTATCCCTTTGACCTAATAGGCAGTAGAACAATTGCCTTTAGAATCAATTTGATTGTTTTTGTTTACGTTGTCGATAAGCACTTGGAGTTTCATTGGTCCATCGTTTGAATGCACGTGTGAACGCAGAGGGCTCTGAAAAACCGGTTAAATAAACAATTTGATCAATAGTTTCTTGTGTATTAGCAAGCAAACGTCTGGCAAGTTTTTCTCGATGTTGATTTAGAATCTTTTCATAATTTGTATTAATAGCTTGTAAATCAGCGCGAAGAGTACGAGGGTTGCGGTTTAATTGTTCTGCAATCAATTTTTGATCAAATTGCCCAGATTCAAGTAATCCATTACTAAGCAAACGTTCAATTGCATGAATGAGTTGATGCTTTTCTAATGTTAATAGCTGTTGTTCCGCAAGAGTTTCATGGATTTTTAATAATTCTGGCTCAGCAGCTGGCGAGGTCTTATTTAATAGTACACTAGGAAAAACTATAGCACCTTTTGTTTGGCCTAAAATGACGGGGCATTCCCATATCTCTTGATAAGTTTCAGCCGAGGCACCTTGTTGATAAGGTAGAGTAATATGACTAGGTCTGAACTCATTATTAGTAATATATTTAAAAAAATTAAGGAAAATACCAATCCCACATTCTAGATAATGTCTTACGGGATGCTCAAAGCCCGATAATATTGCTTGATCTTCATTAATGGTTAAGGAAAGGCTAAATACGTCTGTAAGTAGGGTTTGATATCTTATAGCGCGCTGCAATCCTTCACCAAATGTAGAGCTGCTCAAAAATAGATATTCAATGACCAAACCCCGGAAAGGGGGCATTTGCTTACCTACATGTAAGCCAATATCAGGATCTTGGCTAATTTCTTCAGCGGCTGTCCAAAACCGTTGTTGGGTAGAATTATCTCTACGAATATTTTTATCGGGTGGTTGATTGGGCAAATTTACACTTGCAAAAATAGATGCTGCATCTAAGCCCATCTTTTGCATAGTCTGGTAAGTCATCCATAAAAAAATTCCAGCGTCTGAAGAATTTTTAGACATAATTTGATGACAACTCTATAAACTATAGCGCATATTCAATCATGATTTTATTGCTGATTCTATATCTCAAAAACTTATATTAGTTTAATGATCAGGAAAGAAACCCGCATCCTCACGTGCTTGTTTTAAAGCTAAGATAAAAGAGGTTAATAAAAGCAAACCTATAAAAAAAAGAAAAAGATCAATGTTACTAATCGCAAAACCTATACTTGTAGCACCTAGACTTAGTAATAAGATACATAATATTTTCCAAAAAATGAGCATGTTACGTTCTGATAAAAAGTCTAAAGATATTATTGGCAATTGAAGGGGATTTCTAAATTTATTTATGTTTTTTTTATTATAAATTATGTAATTCTGTAAAATTTAATTTTTGATGATTTTGGCCTAAATATTTGAAGTTAAAGTAAATTTAATTTTATTCGACTTGACGAGTGTCTTTTAATTTTTCTTAAAATTAAGTTTATATTAATTATATAGAATGATAATTCTTTAGAAGCACTATAAAATAGCGTTTATAAATTAAATTTATTTTTTTAATTTATTTAAAACAATATGTTATGGTGGTTTTTTAAATTTTTGTTAAAAAAAAGACTTGATCTTTAAGCCGAATTTTGAAATTATACTCATGCAAATTGTGATCTATTTCCCACAATTTGTATTTCAGGTTAAGTGGTTATCACTAATGCTCATTTGCTATTTTTGCTTATGAGCATTTTTTTATATGATTTTTTAATAGAACTACAAAGTTTAAAAACATTAGTTTTTTGAGTTCTCTTGGTAGCATTAAGCTTATTTGTTTTTAGTAATTTTATAGATAGTAGTTAATCATATTGAATCGTCACCGTCGCTGTGGCTTTAACCTCACCTGCGGTCACATTGGTGGCCGTCTGATAGTAACGAGCAGTTAAAGGAATATCATATTCAACAGTTTGGTTGGAACTCACCATACCTATATTTAGTTTGCTTGCTTTTTGAATCGGCTTATTTGCTCCATTCATATTCCATAACAGTTCGACACCCACACCGTTGGCTTTGATTGAATTCGCGGCACTGTTGTTAATCACCTGATTATTGGAGGTATCAGAATTATAATCAAAACTTAAGCTGATCGTATTGCTCGTAGCGATCCCAGAGTTGTTTTCGCCACCATTACATAAGATTGATAGATTAAAATTCTGTTCCCCTTGGGTTGACCCAATCGCTCTAAAGCCTGATTTCATCACGGTTGGAAGTTGAACTGGTGAATCTACACCATTTTGAATTTCACAAGATGAAGACGCAATAAGAATAGGGGCATTACTTAATACGGTAGTAGTTAAAAATGGGCGGTTCTGTTGTCCTGATACGTAATAGGTACTGTAACGGCCTGCGACTAATGCTCCAGAACCTGTTGTCATGGCAGTTTTAATAACTTCCATAACAAAATACCCAGGGGAAAGTGTATATGTTTGATTGGGTGTTAATGTCCGTCTATAAGGATAATATCCTGAAAAATCTGAAGCATCGGCAGCTTCGCGGTAAAGACGAATACCAATACCAGGGATATTGGTTGCATAAACATTATTACCTATAGGACTAATTGGATAATTTAAGGGGAGAGCTGCAATAATTTGATCACTCGCACGATTACAAGTCGCAGTTGAATTATTAGGAGATATTGTAAAAGTATTCTTTTGTAAGATCGTTCCTATTGGATCATTTGGTTTTACTACGATTTTACCTATATTCATTGGAATATCGACGGTAGTAAATCCTTTACTTAAATTACAATTTGCATTTGTATGGCTATAAGCAAATAGACTCACTGCCAAAAATCCAATTTTTTTTAAAATATTATTCATTTACAGACTGCCTTTGTCATAATAATTGGTTGGTTGTTATGCTTTATTTGATCCGCTATATCGTATTCAATCTCGCATTTTTCAGTACTCGTATTTCCCCATTTCACATATAAACGGTCATGGGTTAGGGGTGTTCGTAAATAAATGCGACTGCCTTGTGCGACAATTCCTATTACTTCGTTATTCTGGTTGTATACCTGTGCGGCAAAAGGTAGATGTGAACCATCTAATGTTGTTGTACTAATAAAAAGTGCATAACCTTTTTTTGTTGAGAATTGAACTTTAGTGATCGAACCTGCATAGGGGGCAATCCGTAAACTGCTCTCACCAAGTTCAACTTGTGTGGACATGTCTTGTGGATCAAGGCTGATGTCATTCATACGGTAAGGCGTAACATACGGAATAACGGCATATCCCTTTTTGTTAATACTGAGCCCTGGTGTATTACCGACTTGTGCTCCCGTAGCATCTGGTGCATAGACCAGCACCATGGTTTGAGCCTGATCTGGCCCAAACAGAATTCCTTGGGAATGTGCAACAACATTGCCACTGAAGTTAAGCATTTCTTGTTGATATGAATCTGCGTGACTGAATGAAGCACCTAGTGTTGTATAGTTTGTTTTATAGGTACCATTAATATTTAGGTTGGTTTGACCATGGTCCTGATTAGAAATTGATGCGCCGTAGTTTAAGCGACTTCCTTTAAAGCCACTGAAGCTTAAAGTCTGGCTGTCCTCACCAATAACACTATTAAAAGTCAGAGAATTTTTCTTAAAATCTAATGGAAAAGATAAAGAAGCAAGGTACTGCGTATCTTGACCTGTGCGGGTGCCGCCTTCATTAATTTCGCTGCTAATTGCGGATAAACTATAAGTTAAATCTTTAAATTGATTGCTATAACCTAATTGGAACTGTTTATTGGTCGTGGGTTGATTCCAATAGTTTATCCATGAACCCACTAAATAAAAATTCCCCCATTGCTTGGGAAGAACTTGATTTAAAGTAATCTGGAATTCACTTTTTTGTTTTCCTACGGAAAAGCTATCAATATTTTGTTGTTGTAAATCTTGAATTAAAATTGCATCACGCAATTTGAGGTAGTTCTCTGTTGAATAGCGATAAGTAGCTAATGTTAAATTAGTATTTGTTGGAGAAAATAGTCGACTGTAACTTAAACGATAACTTTGTCCTGTCATTTTAGATTGATGATCAAACTCAGCTTTTGACTGAGTGGCATCAAAAGAGACAGCTCCAATGGGTGTTGAAAAAGCAGTGCCTAGTAACAAAGAGAGATACTGCTGGGTCGCTTGAACCGCACTGTAAGTTGTGAGGTAATTATTAATTCCCCGTTGATACTTACCCTGTATCAGCCATGGAGTTAGGCTAAGGTTTGAATCTCGAAACTGCCCTAAAGTAAAAGAGTATCGACTCATTTGAGGGCGTAGCATTTCGACGACAGAAGCATAGGGAATAGAGAATTTTTGAATTACTCCATTAGATTCAATTACCGAAACCTGTAGCTCGCCTCCAAATCCCGTTGGGTAAAGGTCATTAATTTCAAAGTTTCCGGCTGGTACCGTTGTCTGATAAATTAAATTGCCTTGTTGCCTAACCTCGACTTTCGCATTGGTTTTTGCATAACCTCTCACTCTAGGAGCGTAACCGAGCATACTGTTTGGAAGCATTCGGTCATCACTTGAAATATTTACGCCTCGATACGGTAAAGAGTCGATAAAATCACTATTAGTAAAATAATCGCCTAAAGTCACAATGCCATGAATTTTTGGAAATGCTTTTTGTATATATGTATTTGTTGAAGTATAAGAAGAATTATCAGTTTGAAAATCAGTATGGTCTTGCCATTTCCATTGTCCATTATGGCGAAATTGCCAACTCGCTAAATTTGCTCCAAGATTCGTCCCCATAAAAGCATATGTACTTTCATGTTGTTCGTTAACTATCCGATAAGCAGTCGTGTTATATGTCAAAAAAGCTGCATTAATACCTCGATCCCAAAAATGTGGATCGATATAGCCTTGTGCATTTTTTTCTAATGTGGCTTGGGGGATAGAAATATCAATTCTTAAATGGGAGCTGTCAAATAAATAAAAAGCATTATCTATCCAAGTCCCTAGTGCGTCACAAGAAAGAGACGATGTATGAGAGTGTTGGCTAAGCACCTCAGCTTTTACGCCATATTCTAGTAACATGGTTTCTGTGAAACAGGTTTCGGCATTTGCATTGGGAGTGTGCGCGTTAAAGCGCATGCGTCGTTTACCCAGCCATTGACCATTAATATAGATATCTAAGCTATATTCACCAGCTAAGATGGGGTTTCCATATTTGAAACGACCAATATCAATTTTTTGCGCATTACCTACTAAAAAATTACTATCAAACTCTGCTTTTGAGAAACCTGAAACATCGGTACTATTTTCGGCATATGCAGCCAAAGGCATAAATACCGAAATACTTGAGGCCACATAACAAGTAAAAGGGCTTTTTAAACATATATAAGGTATAAACCATTTAGACATAGTTTTAGAGCCTATTCATGATAGGTATTTAGGTTTTCTTAAGTAATACAGTAAGGTTAGAACTTTATTGGGTGCTCAACTCTTCCACCATAATCATTGATATATACAAAGCTCATATCTGCTAAATTTTTATTTTTTAGTTTTATTTTATCTTCGGAAAAAGGGGCAACCATTAAACCTTGTTGTAATAAGTCTATTTTATGGCCTTCACTTCCTTGAAAAATGGAGCTAATAGTCAGGAAAAAGGGTGTCGGGTTCTTTACTACTAGATATTGATCATTCATTTTCCATTGAACTTTCTCACTTAGTTGTTCAATATTTTCTTTTAGATTTATAGGTCGATAAAAAAATTTAACGCGTGAACGAACAGCGAGCTGTAAAAAATTATTAGAAATAGAGGTGGTTTGGTCTTGTTGAGTTTTGCCTTCCGGTTTAGGAGGTATATCTAAAACATTAAGCCAAAAAATAGATTCTTGTTGCTGATTTAATTGAGAAGTATTAGGCAGAGCTGTAATTCTTAAGGTCTGGCCTTTATTCGCTTCTATTCGTGAAATCGGGGGAGTAATAATGAAGGGCACATTTGCTTCATCGGGAGTCAACTTTGCATTTCCATCATCGATCCAAGCTTGAACAAGAGAGGGAGCTGTACCGTTATTACTCAGTTGTAAAGTGATCTCACGTGCATTTGAAGGATAAATGACACGAGTTCCATGTAAAACAATTTCAGTATGCCCTGTGGTAGTCAGTGCTACCTGTAGACAAACTAATCCCCAAAAAAACTTACGACCACGAAAAAGCATGAGTCATATTCTCAATAATGAATAATAGATAGGAGATAGCTTCTATCTTTAAATAGAAGCTTCAATTTTAATTTTATTGATAAATAATGGTGTATTTTACTTGCGATGTTACCGTACCCGCAGTAGAAGCACCTGTAGCATAGTATTCAGCATAATAGTTAAGGTCAGCATCACCACCTGCCGAAACATTCACCCATTGTGAGTTGGTCTGAGCTGCATTCGTGCCTGTAGCGAGTACAGGGATTACAGCATTATTACTGCCTAGCAACTGGATATTCACGTTTGTTGCGCCGCCTGAAGTTGCTTGGTTTAATAAACGACCAGTATTAAAGTCAACGGTAGCACCCGGCTCAAAATAAGTTGCTACTTTACCAGCCGAAGCACAGTTCGTTAAATTAATTTGAAATGGGGTGCGACCAGCTACATCACCTGCATTTTTTAAGGTTTGAGATGAAACTGTAGGCAGGTTAATTGTTAGATTTTTATCTCCAGTATCAATCGTACAAGTATTATCTGTGACAAGACCATTAATAGTAATTGTGCCATCTGCAGCTTGCGCATTTGTTATATTTAAGAGAGAAACCGCCGCCATAAAAATAAATCTTTTCATAAAATCCCCAGAATAGTCTTTTAAAATAAAATCCATTACTTTTCAGCAAGTTTATTCTGCTTAAGTAAGGCGAAGGAAATATATCACTTTTCAACTAAAAAACAAGAAAAACATTATATTTATATGTATTTTGATTAGTTGTTTTTATTAATGAATATTTTGGAAATATATTTTTTATCAGTTGGTAAAATATTTTGTGATTCATTTTTAAAATAAGATGAAAAAACTCGTAATATTTAAGTAATTGTATTTTATTAAATTAATATAACTTTAAAGAATTTAAGATGGGATTTGTCTATATTTTTTTGATTTAACTTTATGTTTTTTAACAATAAAATTATTTTTAATTTATCTTGTGAATATATTTGTTTTTTTTTAAGAATTTTTTAAGATTCAATTCCTACTGTTTTAGTTGTAATTTAATAAAAGATAATCTGGAGTTCCGTTCCATGAATAGTATGAAGTATAGCTATAAACCTAATTACTTTTTCTTTGCTCATAAGCTAGTTTTGTTTTTAAAGGATTATCTCATTAAGCATCCAACTGAGCAGGAGACAACGTTTAACTTACAAACGATTTATGACATCTTTAGTCATGATCTTGCTTCGAGTACAACTAATCTTGAGGGTATCTTAAATATTGCAGATGAATACGTCTTTGAAACAGAAGAAGGTTTACTTCCATTGATCAGCAAGCACTCTGTTAATCTCAAGAATCATGTGCTTTCTTTTGAATTTTCACCACAAGCTTTGACAAGCTTATTGTCGGGTCGCTCTTTAGTGAACCCTAAAGCAGCTTAGATTCTCTTTTAAGGTAGAGTTAACTCATATAAAATTCATAAAATTTATTTTTAAGAGTGATTTATGAGTAAAGACTTTAAGGCCTTAACTTATATTGTGGATGATAATACAGCGGATACAGTGACTTGGCTCTTACACCATCAAGATGTTTTTGATTCTTTTAATTTTGATGTGTTAAGCCAAGAGTTGTCTGTAACGCATGCAGCAGGAAAAGACATTGTTCGAGTCGGGACATTTCTTAATGCCACTTATGGAATTTTAGTTACTTCTGTTTAAATAAAAAAGCCCTGAAGAATCAGGGCTTTTTTATTTTACTGCCTTGAGTTATGCGCTCATAGCATTTACTGATAGATCAGCAACTGTTGGTTTTGGTTTTTCTGCGGTTAAGCCGAGTTTGTTAAACAACGCTTGGTCTTTACCTTCACCTGTATTTGGTGTGGTGAGTAACTTATCACCAGAGAATAGGGAGTTTGCGCCTGCCATAAATGCTAATGCTTGATCTGAATCACTTAATGACTCACGACCAGCGGATAAACGAATATAGCTATGCGGCATAATAATGCGCGCAACAGCAATAGTGCGGATCCATTCAATTACATCAAGCTTCTCAACATCTGCTAACGGCGTTCCTTCAATTGGAACAAGCATGTTAATTGGTACAGATTCAGGATGAATTGGTAGGGTAGCTAATTCATGTAATAGACCAACACGGTCATCACGGCTTTCGCCTAAACCTACAATGCCGCCGCTACAAACTTTCATGCCAGCTTGGCGAACATAATCTAGGGTATTTAAACGATCATCAAAAGTACGCGTGCTAATGATGTGTGAGTAGTACTCACGAGATGTATCTAGGTTGTGATTGTAATAATCTAAACCAGCAACTTGTAGGCGCTCTGCTTGAGATTGGTTAAGCATGCCTAAAGTCATACAGGTTTCTAAACCTAAAGCTTTTACTTCACGGACCATTTCTAAAACATAAGGCATATCGCGTTCATGTGGGTTACGCCAAGCTGCACCCATACAAAAACGAGAAGAACCTGAATCTTTTGCAGCTTTTGCTTCGCTAATCACTTTTTCTACAGCAATACGTTTTTCTGCTTCTAGTTTTGATTCGTAATGTGCTGATTGTGAGCAGTACTTGCAATCTTCAGGGCATTTACCCGTTTTAATCGATAAAAGGGTGCTGACCTGAATCGCATTGGCAGTGAAGTGCTCGCGATGTACTTGCTGAGCCTTGAAAACTAAATCCAAAAAGGGTTGTTCATATAAAGCTTGGATTTCTTCACGATTCCAATCATTACGTAGAGTCATTGTCATATCCATGATGATGGCATTAATTCACTACACATAATCATACAGAATTCGTATTAAAGCTATAGGGCAAAAAACATCATTTTTTTAATTTCATGACTGAAGTTGATTAAGTTGTTGTTCAATTGCCCAATCAATATGCACGTTGACAATATCATCATGCAAAATCTTGCCATTTTGTAGTTGAGCTACAATTTCCGTTGAATAAGGAGCATTTCCTAAACCTATAGCAATATTACGTTTAAAAGATTGATAACCTGTCCGGCGGATTGGGCTGCCTTCCGTATTTGCCAAAAACGTAGCTTCATCCCATTGCCAGATATCGAGTAGGCTGATGCTGTCTAAACCATTTCTAGGATTGAAATCGCTAATGGACGCAGTTTTAGCAAAACTGTTCCAAGGGCAAATTAATTGACAGTCATCACAACCAAAAACTCGGTTACCAATACCGGCACGTAATTCTTCAGCAATAATTCCTTTATATTCGATGGTTAAATATGCGATACAACGCCGTGCATCGAGCATATAAGGTTCTACAATTGCTTGTGTGGGACAAATATCAATACAAGCACTACATGAACCACAGTGAGAGGTCGTTGGGCCATCAAAAGGTAAATCGAGTGATGTAAATAGCTCACCCAATACAAAAAAAGAACCTGACTTTTTGTGAATAAGCAAAGTATGTTTACCCGTCCAACCCATTCCAGCACTTTCAGCCAATGATTTTTCAAAAATAGGGGCTGAATCAGCGAAAGGACGTGATTCAAAATCACCAACTTTTTCACGAATTCGTGTGGCTAAAGTTTTCAATCGTCCTCGCATTACTTTATGGTAGTCTCGACCACGTGCATAACGGGCGATAATGGCAGAGTTCGGTTCAAAAGGTACATAACGTGGCTTTGGTGACTCGACCAGATAGTTCATGCGAACGCAGATAATACTTTTTGTGCCAGGAACTAATAATGTTGGATCAGCCCGCTTTTCTAGATTTTCTTCTAAATAGGTCATATCTGCATGATAGCCACGTTCAAGATACTTTAAAAAACGCGGCATTTGCTCTTGAGCATCTGGTTTTGCAATGACACAATCAGCAAAACCCAAGTCTAAAGCTTGAGCCTTGATCCATGCTTTTAATTCATGAAGATCAAGTTGTTGCAACGCAATGCGTGATGTATCGAAAGATGTCATAAACCAAAACAGAAGAGGATAATAATATGCAGACGGTAGTTTACCATAGCGATGATATTCAAGCATGGGAGCAACGCTGGTTTGCTGCGCAAAACTCATCATTAGGTTTAATGCAACAAGCGGCTTGGTCAATTGCTCAACAGTTAATTGAACTTTTTAAAGAGCAGGCTATTAAAAATATTGCTGTTTGGTGTGGGCAAGGCAACAATGCTGGTGATGGTTATTTTATAGCAGCTTATTTAAAGCAAGCGGGTTGGAATGTTGAAATCTTTGCATCCGAAGTAGGGGCTTCAGCAGATTTACATCAAGCTGTGCAATTTGCAAAAGATCAACTGGTACAAATCCATCAAGGTTTTGAACTTGCAAAGCATTTTGATTGTTATATTGATGCGCTGTTTGGTATTGGTTTAAATCGGGAGTTGAATGCAGATTGGCAACAAGTGATTCAGCAATTTAATATCCAGACTGGCTTAAAAATTGCGATTGATCTTCCCAGTGGTTTAAATACCAACACAGGACAGACTTTACCTTGTGCAATAAGGGCTGATCATACATTTACAGTTTTAGGGCTTAAAGCTGGATTATTTACAGGTCAAGGCAAAGAATACGTAGGCGAGTTTCATTTAATTGATTTAATTCCTATAGACCAAGAGCTGAAACCATTAGCTTATTTAACATCAACAAATATTAAGCTTCCTAAGCGTATGGCATTTGGTCATAAAGGGAGTTATGGACATGTTTTAGTCGTTGGTGGGCATGAACAAATGGGTGGTGCTGTAATTATGGCTGCCGAGGCTGCTTTTCATGCAGGAGCAGGTAAAGTCACGGTGGTTTGTCATCAAAACCATCATCAGGCTATTTTGGCTCGTTCACCAAATATTATGCTCCGTGATATTAATGCCCTAAATGAAAAGTCTATTAAAGATATTTTATTTCAGGTCGATGCAGTGTGTTTTGGGATGGGATTAGGGCGTGATGATTGGGCAAAGCAGATCTACCGACAATGGTTTAATTTATTAAATCAGAGTGAACATCTGGAAATTGTTTTAGATGCAGATGCTTTATGGTTTCTAGCAAAGCAACCTCAAAAATTGAATGCACATATTTATTTAACACCTCATCCTGGAGAAGCTGCAACATTGCTTGAGTGTTCTACTACTCAGATTGAGAATGATCGAATCTCTGCAATTTATGCCTTACAACAAAAATATGCAGGTCAGTGGGTGCTTAAAGGAGCGGGTAGTCTGATTTTAGAAGATACTCTTTATATTTGTACCCAAGGTAATGCTGGTATGGGAACTGGAGGAATGGGCGATGTACTAGCAGGAATGATTGCAAGTCTAAAAGCACAATTCGATAAGGCAATTGCATTACATGAAATTGTTACCCTTCATGCTCAAGCTGGTGACCAACTTGCAAAACAAGGTATGCGTGGTTTACAGGCTTATCAAATGAATGAAGCAATTACTCAAGTCGTGAACTAATAAAGCGTTAACGTCTGCGACTGCTAGAACGGCTTCGTCCACGTGCCATACCACCTAAGGCATTAAGGACCGACAGTTTGCTCATACTTCCAGATGCATGAGCATGGCAAATTGCTGCTGCTAGTGCATCTGCCGCATCTGCTTGAGGCTTAATGGTCAAGTTAAGTAATCGCATGACCATCATTTGTACTTGTTCTTTATCCGCGGCTCCATAACCTACAACAGATTGTTTAATTTGGCGCGCAGTATATTCTGCAACTTGCAAATCTAAATTAACCAAAGCGGCTATTGCTGCACCACGTGCTTGACCAAGTTTTAGAGCCGAATCGGGGTTTTGGGCCATAAACACTTGCTCAACGGCAGCTTCAGTTGGACCATGAAATTTAACAATACGTTCAATACCAGCAAAGATACGTTTTAAGCGTTCGGGCATTTCCTTAGTTTCTGTTCGAATAGTACCTGCATCGATAAAACGTAGTTTGCTACCATCTTTTTCTATGATTCCATAACCTGTTAAGCGTGAACCAGGGTCAATCCCAATAATCAAAGACATGCGAAGGCTTACATAAATAATTTAAAGCTATTGTTACATACCAAAATATGATCTGCATGAGTTATTTAAGCAAGTCACTTATGAATGGTTATTTTTCGTTTTTTTAATAGATTCTATTTTGGTTACTACAAAGAATAGTTTTCAAGATTTCTAAAAAAGATAAAATTCTTTAATAATTGACAGAATTCTAGTTTAGTGGAATATTTGTCTATAATTTTGGAATTGGAATTTTGGGTGCATGGAAGATATTAATATCCGTATTGCACAGCAAGTACGTGAACTGCGTTTAGCTCGTGGATATACTCTTGATGTTCTTGCTACACGATGTCAGGTGAGCCGTTCTGCAATTTCGTTAATTGAAAGAGGTGAGGCCAGCCCAACAGCGGTTGTTCTTGAAAAGCTAGCAAATGGTTTAGATGTACCTTTGACTCAACTCTTCGCTAACCAGCAAGGTAATCAATCACCTCAGCCTATTGTTCTGCGCAGTCAACAATCACAATGGAAAGACCCAGAAACAGGTTATATTCGCCGTCAAATTTCACCTCCAAATTGGAAGTCTCCATTTCAGATTGTTGAGATTGAGTTTCCAGCTCATTCACGAATTACTTATGAAATTAGTGAAACTTCCAAGGTGGTACAACAGCAACTTTGGGTAGTTGAAGGGAAAATTGATATTCAATTAGGTGAATCTTCTTATGCTTTAAGCACAGGGGATTGTTTGGCAATGCAACTAAACCAGCCCGTTATATACAGTAATAATTCATCTCAAGTCGCACGCTATATTTTAGTCGTCTCTAGTCAACTCGTCTCTGCCCTTAAGGAATCTTTATGACCTTTTCTCTCAATTCCAATTTTCGTTTAATTGATTGTAATGAAGCAGAACATTCAGGGGCTATATTAGAGATTCTGAATGAAGCAATTATCAATTCTACCGCTCTATATGACTATCTACCGCGCTCTGAAGAGTCGATGAAAAATTGGTTCTCGGTTAAAAGACAAAATGGTTTTCCCGTCATTGGTATTGTTGATGAGACTGACAAGTTATTGGGTTTTGCGAGCTGGGGAACCTTTAGGGCTTTTCCTGCCTATAAATATACCGTTGAACATAGTATTTATATTCACCATGAACATCGTGGTAGCGGACTAAGCAAAATTTTAATGCAAGAGTTGATTGAGCGAGCTCAAGAGGCTGAGTTACATGTATTGATTGGTTGTATTGATGCAACTAATCAGGCAAGCATAGGGTTACATGAAAAAATGGGCTTTATTCATGCGGGCACTTTTAAACAAGTTGGTTTTAAGTTTGGTGAGTGGCTTGATGCTGCTTTTTACCAGTTAAATTTGAGCACACCATTTCATCCAATCGATGGATAAATAAAAACATCACATTCTAAAAAACAGAATAATAGCCCAGTCTATGCTTGGGCTATAAAGTTCAACTTATAAGATACCCAGTTGTTCTAAGCCTTTATAAGCAATTTCTTTGCGAATAGAGCTGGGAGTTCCTTTTTTCATTTCTAAATTAAGTGAGAATGCGACAATTTCTCCTTGTGGTTGAACGACCCAGCCTGTTAACCAACCAACTTGTGGTTCAACATCCCATCCCCACCCACTTTTGGCATAAATCTTACTTCCATTTTTTTCTTCTATGAACACCATTGATTGAACTTGTTCTTGTACATCTTTACTAAATGGAAGCGTTTTATGGGCTAATTGATAAGCAAATTGGGTTTCTTGTTGAGGTGTAATTTTTAGAGGGCCAACGAGCCAAAAATTATCTACTTTTGAACCAATGTTAGCATTACCAAAACCAACTCGTTTCACCTCTTTGGACATAAGATCTAGACCAATTCGTCGGGCTAATTCTTGGTAAACTGGAATTGCAGACGCTTTCATGGCATCGCCCAGTGTCATGTCCTTTTCCCAATCAGGAAATAAACGTTTTTGCCCATTCCATTTAAATACTTCAGTTGTAGTTGCCTTATGATGTTCAAGTCCAATTAAAGCATTTAACATTTTAAAGGTAGAGGCGGGAACATAGTCGGTTGATGCTCTTTTAAAATCATTGCCATAAATTTCTTCTGTTTGCCCTCGCTTAATCACCAAAACTCCCGTGGTCTGTGCTTGATCAAACAGTGATTTAATTTCTTCTGAATTTTTATTGGCAGAAATAGAGTGTATTTGATGTTGTTTTACCATATTGGAAGAACAGGCGGATAAAAATAGGATACTTGTTGCAACGATAAGGGCTTTTTTGTACATAATCTGACTAAGTTTAATTTGAAGTATTGCTAATTAATTTAACTTGAATAGAACTGTCTTTAGATAGGTAAAATGTTAAGCTATCTAGGAAGATTGATATGTAGGTATTGCTTTTAAAGTCCTCTAAAAGGAAAGCATAAACAAAGGAATACTTCTAACTTTGCTAAGCAAATAAGACTTTATTTGACTAAAGAAGTTCTTTTTTGAAAGAATTCTCAGTTAAATAGAGTAAAAAAATTAAAATCTGGTTGAAGTGACACTTGATAAAGTTGATACAGCACTCATTAATAATAAAGCATGTTTGTTTTTATCGAGTTAAAATCAAATGTACTCCAGTATTGCAGACTCTTGCCGATGCGATAGTTTTTGTTAATTTTTAGAAATTAGACAGAACAATCCGAGCTAAGAGGAATGCTTAATCCTTATTTGCAACTAGATAAGGTTAGGTCAAATAAAACTGCAATGAATTTTCTTTTTGAGATAGATAAAGTTTTACATGAATTTACTTCTTATTGTAGTTCTGGGCGCGATTGTTGAAATTGCCGTATGGATTGGCGTAGCACAGTTCATCAGTGGATGGTATGTGTTCTTTTGGTTCATTATTGCTTTCTTTATTGGTTTGGGGCTTATTCGCAGAAGTACTGCCGGTATTATGCCTCAATTACAGCAAATGCAGATGACAGGCCAGCTAGGTAGTGATCCAACAGTAACTAAAAAACTTGCTTATGCTTTTGCAGGTTTCTTATTAATGTTGCCAGGTCTTGTATCAGATGTTCTGGCTGTTTTAATTTTGATTCCTGGTGTTCAAACCGCATTTCGTAATATAGCGATGAGAACTCTTGCAAAACGCCAGCAAGCTATGATGAATAAAATGATGGGTGGTATGGGCGGTAATGCTTCGGGACAAAATCCATTTGCTGATTTAATGCGTCAAATGCAAGATATGCAGAACCAGCAGGGTGGTGGTCAAGGCCACCATGATTCAAACATTATCGATGGTGAAGCGCGAGATGTTACGCCAAACCACAAAAAAATAGAGCATAAAAATAAAGATTAATAAGTGTGTTATGAATATGAAAAAGCTTAAACCTCATGGGTTTAAGCTTTTTTTTATTTTTAAATTATTATTGATTCTGAGAAACCGAAGTAGATGAATCACTATCGTCTATTTCTAATTTAGTTTCTTCTTGTGGTTTCGACTGCGGTTGATATTTATTTGAAGGTAGAGCGGTTTGCTTGTTTTCAGATTGTTGATAACCTCGATTTCGGTTTGCTCTTTCGCGAAAGCCACCTTTATTAATGAGCTGTGTATCTGACATGCATTGACCTAAAATGTGAGATTATTTGCTTATTTTAGCAAATTTGACAAAATATCAAAATAAGAAAAATAGTGCCAAAAAAATAATATTTAACTTATCTTTTTGTATTTTAAAAATATTTTTTAATTGACTCAATTGTTCATTCAGATTGAATTATCTTTTCATTTCACATAGGATAAATATAAAGGATGTATAAATTAAAAATGTAGCAAACCTATTAAAACAACAACGGTTGAAATGAGGGAAGGAGGGTTACCTATGCTATATCAATACCATTGTGCGTGTTGCGACAAAGTTGTGGCATCAACTGATAAATCATGTCCACATTGTGGTTCGCAACATATTCGAAGCCCGTATGGTTTGTGGATGTTTTGTGTGATGGCTTGTCTAGCGGTTGTTGTTGTATTTAAAGTTGTCCATATTTATGTACAGAACCATCAAGATACGCCAATGCAGTCAACATTACTTGATGTGCTAAATCAGGATAATAAAACGACAAGACAATAATTTTGTTCACAGTTACAAATGATATGGCATCAAGGATGGTTGCTAGAAGAGTAAACCCGACATACTATAAAATTTAAACTATAAATAAAAAAGCCCGCTTATTGGCGGGCTTTTTTATGACATTATATTAGAGGCCAGCAGCATCTTTAAGGGCATCAACTTTATCAGTTTTTTCCCATGTAAATGCAGTGTCTGATCCTTCTCGACCAAAGTGGCCATAAGCCGCAGTTTGTTTATACATTGGCTGAATAAGATCCAGCATGCGAGTAATACCAAATGGTCTTAAATCGAAATGATCACGTACAAGTTGAATAATCAGCTCATCAGAAACTTTTGCTGTACCAAATGTATTAATTGAAATTGAAGTAGGTTCTGCTACACCAATTGCGTAACTCACCTGAATTTCACATTTGTCAGCAAGACCAGCTGCTACAATATTTTTTGCAACATAACGACCTGCATATGCAGCAGAACGGTCAACTTTAGATGGATCTTTACCAGAGAAAGCACCACCGCCGTGACGAGCCATACCACCGTAGGTATCTACAATAATTTTACGGCCTGTTAAACCACAGTCACCCACAGGTCCGCCAATAACGAACATGCCAGTTGGGTTGATATGGAACTTAGTAGCAGCATGGAACATTTCAGCAGGAATGATCGGCTTGATAATTTCCTCAATGATCGCTTCTTTAAGCTGGCTTTGAGTAATTTCAGGATCATGTTGAGTAGACAAAACGACAGCATCTAGACGTACAGGCTTGCCATTTTCATATGCAAAAGTAACTTGGCTTTTTGCATCTGGGCGTAACCATGGAAGTGCGCCTGAGCGACGAAGTTCAGCCTGACGTTCCATTAATCGGTGTGCATAAGAAATCGGAGCAGGCATTAACACGTCTGTTTCACGGCTTGCATAACCGAACATCAAACCTTGGTCACCGGCACCTTGATCTTCAGGTTTTTGACGATCTACACCTTGTGCAATCTCTGGTGATTGTTTACCAATCATATTGATTACAGCACATGTTGATCCATCAAAGCCAAGATCAGAGTGGTGGTATCCAATACCGTTAACGGTATGACGAACAACAGCTTCAACATCAATATTAGCAGTCGTTGTTACTTCACCAGCAAGTACAACAGCGCCTGTTTTTACCAGTGTTTCACAAGCAACACGTGCGTATGGGTCTTCTTTTAAGATTGCATCCAAAATAGCGTCGCTAATTTGGTCGGCCATTTTATCAGGATGACCTTCGCTTACAGATTCCGAGGTAAAAACAGCGTACTCGCGCATGAAAGTCCTATCTTGGTTATTTCAAAAGACATAATATGTTACATCGACTTGAGCTTGAGGACCAGTTCATACTGACCAAAAAGCATGAATTTGTTTCATTTATACTGTGTTTTAATTGATAAGTGTATTAGTAAAATTGATATAAAGAGTATTTATTTAAAGTATTGGTATTTTAATAATTTGTTATTAGTGCGTTTTTTAGACATATGACTTAACAAAAAGATGATGCCTTACAAGTCGGATTTTAAAGAAAAGAAACATGATCGATCTAGGTAGAGATTTCAAAATATTTTATCTATATATCAAAGTCTAATAGAACTGCCTGCTCGCATATTGGAGTAGTATTTAAGAAATGAGCACTGTTTTGTATAACTTAAAGGTGCAAATGTTTTTTGTGTAACCAAGAAACGGTTAAAAATAAAGAAATATACTATGTTGGGGTTTACCCTCAGCCTTTTTTTTAAGACAATATAGCGGCATTGAATTGTTATTCATCTTCTTCTTTTCATCAATCTATTAAAATTGGATTCTGATCTTATGGCGACCCCTTTAAACGAACGTCGTATTGCAAATGCAATTCGTGTATTGGCAATGGATGCTGTGCAACAGGCAAACTCAGGGCATCCTGGTGCTCCAATGGGGATGGCAGATATTGCTGACGTCGTCTGGCGCGAGTTTTTAAATCACAACCCAACTAATCCACAATGGGCAAACCGCGACCGTTTCGTTTTATCAAACGGCCATGGCTCAATGTTGCAATACGCTTTGCTTCATTTAACAGGTTATGATCTTTCAATTGAAGATTTAAAACAGTTCCGTCAATTACATTCAAAAACTCCTGGTCACCCTGAATATGGTTATGCACCAGGTATCGAAACAACGACTGGTCCTTTAGGTCAAGGTATTGCTAATGCTGTTGGTTTTGCATTGGCAGAAAAGACTTTAGCTGCCCAGTTCAATAAAGATGATTTAAACGTTGTAGACCATTTCACTTACTGTTTCTTAGGTGATGGCTGTTTAATGGAAGGTATTTCTCACGAAGTATGTTCTTTAGCAGGTACTTTACAACTTGGTAAATTGATTGCTTATTATGATGATAATGGCATTTCAATTGATGGTGAAGTAGAAGGCTGGTTCAGCGATGATACGGAAGAGCGTTTTAAAGCCTATGGTTGGCAAGTTCTTCGTGTAGATGGTCATGATGCTGATGCGATACGTCAAGCAACAATCGAAGCAAAAGCTGAAACTCAAAAACCAACCATTATTATGTGTAAAACCATTATTGGTTTAGGTTCACCAAATAAACAAGGTAAAGAAGACTGTCATGGTGCGCCATTAGGTAAAGATGAAATTACCTTAACTCGTGAAGCATTAGGCTGGAAAGAAGAAGCATTCGTTATTCCTGCTGATGTATATGCTGCATGGGACGCGAAAGCAAAAGGTACTGAATCTGAAGCAGCTTGGGATGTGGTATTTGCACAGTATCAAGCAAAATATCCAACTGAAGCAGCTGAGTTACTTCGTCGTATTAGCGGTGACTTACCAGCAGAATTTGCAGCGCAAGCAGATGCATTCATTCGTGAAACAAATGCGAAAGGCGAGACAATCGCAACACGTAAAGCAAGCCAAAACACATTACAAGCATTTGGTCCTTTATTGCCTGAATTGCTAGGTGGTTCTGCTGACTTAGCGGGTTCTAACTTAACGCTTTGGAAAGGTTGCCAAGGCATTCAAGAAAACCCAGCTGGTAACTACGTATATTATGGCGTACGTGAGTTCGGTATGACTGCAATTGCTAATGGCGTTGCATTACATGGTGGTTTTGTTCCTTACGTTGCAACATTCTTGATGTTTATGGAATATGCGCGCAATGCAGTACGTATGTCTGCATTGATGAAACAACGTGTAATTCATGTTTATACACATGACTCAATTGGTTTGGGTGAAGATGGTCCAACTCACCAACCAATCGAACAAATTGCTTCTTTACGTGGTACACCTAACCTAAATACATGGCGTCCTGCTGATACTGTTGAAACTGCTACTGCGTGGAAATCTGCTCTAGAGCGTAAAGATGGTCCTACAGCACTCATTTTCTCTCGTCAAAACTTACCATTCCAAGCACGTTCTGAAGAACAAATTCAAAATGTTGCAAAAGGTGGTTATGTTCTTGCTCAAGAAAAAGGCGAATTAAAAGCAATTATTATTGCAACTGGTTCTGAAATTTCTTTAGCAATGGAAGCTTATGCTCAACTTGACGGTGTGCGTGTAGTTTCTATGCCATGTGCGGAAGAATTTACGAAACAAGACGCTGCATATCGTGAAGCTGTATTACCAGCTCATATCCGTGCGCGTGTTGCGGTTGAAGCTGCTCATGTTGACTACTGGTGGAAGTTTGTTGGTCTTGATGGCAAAGTAATTGGTATGACAACTTATGGTGAATCTGCACCAGCAAAAGATTTGTTCCAATTCTTTGGTATTACAACTGAAGCTGTTGTTGCAGCAGTAAAAGAATTAACTGCTTAAATATTGAAGTAGTGTAAAAAAGCGCTCCATAGGGAGCGCTTTTTTTATATCTGAAAGGTTAAATGCTAAGTTCGGTTTGAATATTAATTTGAGAAGTGAGTAATTTATGAATAGGGCAGTTCTCGGCAACTTTTAATAAACGCTTGTGTTGGTCTTCACTGAATTCACCTTTGAGCGTGATTTTGCGTTCAATATGATTTTGGCCTTTCTCTGGTTCACCATTTGGGTTTAATACTAAATCAACTTGAACATGATCAAGCTTAATACCTTTAAGATTCGTATACATCTCTAATGTGATGGTGGTACAAGCGCCTAAAGCAGATAGTAAGATTTGAACTGGGTTTGGAGCAGTATCTAGACCACCTTTGTCTGTAGGTTCATCAGCAAACCATTGGTGACCCGAAGGATCGGTCAGAGTTACTCGATATGGAGTGGAAGTACTTTGTGCTTGAGCAGTATTAGCCATGTTTTACCTTGTTATTGATCAATAAAGTCGAAGTAAAAACGAATTAATTTGAGAGTTCGGAAGCGGTATGACAACACCGATGTCTTATAATATTGTTTTTAAATAATAACTGTAACGCTTTTATTGTTGCATGGATGAAACATATCGTTTTATAAAGAATAGTGAATTAAATTACTTGATGTATACACTAACGACTATATCAATAAAGGATACGAAAAATGCATCTTAAAACACTAAGCTTTGGTTTGGCAGTAGCATTGGCTAGTTCAGTTACTTTAGCTGCGCCAGTGGACTACAAAATTGATCCTACACATACAGCTACTGTTTTCTCGTGGAATCACTTTGGTTTCTCTACTCCAAACGCTAACTTCTCGGATATCCAAGGTGTAATTAAAGTTGATAATGCTAAACCAGCAAATTCATCTGTAAATGTGACTATTCCTTTAAGCAGCGTAAATACAAACGTTCCTGCTTTGGATAAAGAGTTCCAAGAAGAAGCTTGGTTTAATGCTGCTAAATATCCAAATATTACGTTTAAAAGTACTAAAGTTGAAACCAAAGACAAAAAGCACTTTAAAATTACTGGCGACTTAACGGTTAAAGGTGTAACTAAGCCTGTTGTACTTGATGCTGTTTTAAACAAGCAAGGCGAACACCCAATGGCAAAAGTTCCAGCGATTGGTTTCAATGCTACAACTTCATTCAAGCGTTCTGACTTTGGTTTAGGTAATTACGTTCCAAACGTAGGTGATAAGATCACTGTAAACATTACGACTGAAGCAAAAGTTGATAAAAAATAAGTTTTAAGTTTTCTAAAAGCCCTCATATTTGAGGGCTTTTTTATTAAATTGGTTCTTTTTTATCTGGATCTATAAACACTAAGGGGACTGAAGGATCAATATTCCTTTTTTCAGATTTTTCTCTAAGGAATTGATAAGTAGGGACCTTCATTTTTGCCTGATCACGCAATTTCTTTTTAATATAAAGAACAAGAGCAAAACATGTTGTTGCAACAGTGAGCATCATCCCATTCATATAGCTCATGATTGAACTTACATAACCTATGGTCGTTAATCGATGCATCATACGTTCAACTTGGGTGCTACTTTCGATTCCGGTAATTGCCCAACTACATAAATGTTCACAGTTATTAATAATTAGATGGTAGTGGTTTTCATGCATACGTGAACGCATTCGGCGCACGACAGCTCTTCCTTTATAGCGGGGCGTATCATAAGAGCGAACATGTATTTTTTTGCCATGCGAGAATGCATCTATTGAGGTAATTTCAATGGGGCGTTTTTTGATGAAATGCGCTAAGCCTGAATAATGGATGACTCGACCTCTCCCTGCGTATATACCATGATGGCTATAGCCGAGATGCCTTACGATGAGATGAGCCCCCAAAGGGTAGCGCTTATTCGGTTGTTGCATGCTTACGCTGATCCAATAAAGTGTAAAAGGCTTTTATTGAAAAGCTGCTAATCATTATAACCAATATCAGCAATGTGGAGTGTATTGATTACGTCGAATGGATGAGTTTGGTACATATCCAATTATAATTGTGTTTATTGTATATAATTTAAAGATTTAATATGAAGAAAAAATGTCATGTCTGGTGGTATTAAATGAAATGGTTGATGTGGTGCTTAACTATATATGGGCTTTTGATTCAGTCTGTCTATGCGATAGAACACCAGCAAGTTAAAACAGCGGAAGGCGACCAATATGATGTGGTTGCAATTAGCAATTTAAAACAGTTACGCTTGTTTCTTAAGAATTCTAATAATCAACAGTATTACAAAAGCTTTAATAGTGTGCAGAAACATTTAAAGCAATGTGAGCGACTTTCTTTCGCAATGAATGCAGGGATGTTTCATCCGGGATTTTCTCCAGTAGGGCTGTATGTTGAACAAGCTAAGGTGATTCAGCCACTAAATAAAAGTAAAGGATTGGGAAATTTCTTTTTGCAGCCTAATGGGGTGTTAAGTTGGAATAAAAAGCAGGCCTTCATTTTAACAACGCAGCAATACAGTCGCCGAGATTTCAACGTTGATTATGCGACACAATCTGGCCCGATGTTAGTGATTGATGGAAAGATAAATTCCCTTTTTTTATCGGACTCTCAATCAAATAAAATTCGTAATGGAGTCGGTATTCGAAATAATAAACTCTACTTTGTAATATCGAAGAATAGTGTGAGTTTCTACAAGTTTGCTCAGTTCTTTCAAAGAAATCTTAAGGTAGAGCAGGCTTTATATCTTGATGGTTCTATTTCTAGTTTATATGTTCAAAAAGACAAGCGTAATGATCAACAATTTGAAATGGGACCAATTGTTGGTTGGGTAGATCAGACAGAGTGTAGATTAAAGTGAAATATAAAAAAGCCAGTACAAGACTGGCTTTTTAATTAATGGATAGATGGTTTTTGAGTGAGTTCATTCAACTCTTTTCGGCTATAACCACGGGAAATAAGAACTTTCTTTATTCCCTTAATGACATCTTCATCTGTTGCTAGTGCAAGAGCACTTAGAAGTTGTTCATTTGTTTTACATGAGCAGTCATTTTCAACACAAGCAGTTTGGTTTTTATGCTCGTTATGCTGTTGATCTGCTAAGAACAGCTTTTGCCAAAAACTCATAGAGCCTTCATATACAATCTAACATAGCTCGAAATATAGCCAATTTAAAATAAAATACAAGTCTCTATAAGTGATAAATCCACCAATTGAACTCGAGAATTTTCGATAGGAATGCGTGAGTTAAACGAAATTATGACGGATAGATGACTTGATATTTTTTAAAAATCTAAATAGTTAAATAAAAAAACATTAAAAAATAAGGAGGTATGTAACCTCCTTTGATTTTAAATTTACAATGAAAGATTTTGTTTAAATCTTCTCAAGTAATACACCTGACTCAACATGATGTGTATATGGGAACTGATCGAATAATGCAAACTTGGTAATACGATGAGTTAAACCTAATATTTTTAAGTTCTCATACAGTGTATCTGGGTTACATGAAATGTAGATAATACGTTCAAAACCTTGTAAAAGTTTTAAAGTTTCATCATCAATCCCTGCGCGTGGGGGATCAACAAATACGGTATCAAAGTCATAACTTTGGATATCAATATTTGCTTCTTGTAAGCGGCGGAATGCGCGCTCACCCTGATAGGCTTGGGTAAATTCTTCAGCTGAAAGACGGGCTACTTGAATATTATCAATCTGGTTTTGCTCGATATTCCATTGAGCAGCATAAACGGAAGATTTCGCAAGTTCTGTTGCTAGAACACGTTCAAACTTTAAAGAAAGAGGTAGAGTAAAGTTACCATTACCACAATAAAGTTCTAATAAGTGTTTTTTCGATCCTTCAGCTGCATCACACGCCCATTGCAGCATTTTTTTGCAAACTTGCGCGTTCGGCTGAGTAAAGCTACTTTCGATTTGTTTGTATTTAAATGAACGATTTAAAAGTTCAAATTCTTCTACGACAAAATCATCGCCAATAATAATTTTTTGACCACGACTACGACCCATAATCTTAATGTCTAACTTCTCAGCAAGCGCTTTAGCTGATTGTTCCCATTCCTGATCTAATTTACGGTGATAGATTAATGTAACTAACATTTCCCCGCTAAGTGTTGCAAGAAAATCAGCTTCAAATAAACGGCTAGAAAGCTTAGGTTCTGCTTTGAGTTCTTCCAAAAGTTTTGGCATTAAATCATTAATGCTTTGGTCTGCAATAGGGAATTCATCAATGCGTAAAACGGTTTTTTGTTTGTCATCATCGTTACGTTCAAACATAGCATAGAACATGTCATTTTCTGTATGCCAGATACGAAACTCAGCACGCATACGGAAATGTTGTTCAGGTGACTCAAACACTTCTAATGTAGGTGGAGTAAATTCAGAAAATTGGGCAGTAATGCGGTCAATTTTAGTTTGAAGTTGTTGATGATAAGAAGAGGTCATAGACAAAGAAAATTTAGACAGAATCAAATAGTGAATGGTATCAAAAAAAACGTGGTTACAGGAGCCAATTTTAGCTAGATATCAATACCGACACGTAGCTAAACCTTAGGTTGATTTAATACACGGCTAATAAATTCTGATTTTATTGCTCTATATTGATCATGGTCTAAATGACTACACTGTAATTTTAATTGATTATATTCATCGACCAGTGCTGGAGAGGCGATAAGCTTATTTCTAAATGTTAAGAAAAATGTGAACTTCGAACCTGTGGCTACAATTTGAAAAGCAACATCATCGTTATTGAGTGACTCAAGCATACAAAGTTCATGTGTTCTCAGCGTGTTTTGTTTTTCTATAAAGTTTAGCTTTTTTAATTGTTCGATTGCGAATTCGAACTGATCAGGCTTAACTTCAATATAAATATCTAAATCACCCTTTGAAATTGCATTCGGTATTGAAGATGAACCAATATGCTCAATTCTGGCAAATGGTAGTAGTGTGGAAATATCTTTTTGGTATAAATTAAAAAGCTGAGCGCATTTTTGTTGATATTGTTCTGGTTCTAAAAAGATCATTATTAGAATCTCGAATTGATAAAATTTATATATTTAAGAAAAGATTACTTCATTATATAAAAAAGCCCAAATACTAAGATTTGGGCTTTTTTAGAAACTTACGTATTAATCAGACATTGTCATTAAGCTTGCGTTACCGCCAGCCGCAGCTGTATTCACACTAATTGCACGTTCAATTACTAAACGTTCAAGTGGAATAGTCTCATTAGGCTCAACATGTGTAATACCCACAATTGCACCAGAACGAGTAGCAACTTCTTGCTGTAATGAGAAGATTTCTTCGCGGTTACCATGATGTAAAACTGCATCAAAATCATCTGAACTGATGTTTTTAATAACACGAATTGCATCTAATACATCTTTTGGCAAAGTTTGTTTATATTTTGCCAATAATGGGCTATTAGGCATTACCGCAGCTTGACTACCAACTGCAAAAATTGCGAGCAGCTGATGCAACTGATTTTGTTCTGTGTCAGCGATTGAAAGAACACGGTGACGCGGCAGAATAATATATTGGTTACTTTCCCCAGTAGGGCCTTGTAACTCATAAAACTTACCAACGCCAAATGGTTCAATTTCGCGATTTGCTTGCGGTAAATGCTGTTTCGCCCAATTTTGTAAGCTCTGATAAACCTCTCGGTTAAAGCCTTCAAAAGCAGTTTGTTCATTTTTCATAGCAAATGGTGTTGCCAATACTTTATTTGAACAATGCTGCATTAAGCGGTACATGTAAAGCGGACCACCAGCTTTTGGACCTGTACCAGATAAACCTTCACCACCGAATGGTTGAACACCAACAACAGCACCAACAATATTTCGGTTGATATAAAGGTTACCAACTTCAGCATGTTGAATCACTGTTTGGATCGTTTGATCAATACGCGTATGAAGACCCATTGTTAAACCATAACCTTTGGCATTAATTCGCGAGATGAGTTGCTCAAGCTCGCCATACTTATAGGTAATGATGTGTAAAACTGGACCAAAGACTTCACGTTGTAAATCATCAAGGTTAGGTAACTCAATTGCTGTTGGTACAACAAAAGTTCCTTTATCTAATTCATTCTGGCTCGTTGCGCCAAACATTAGCTGATGTACTGGATAGCCTTTAGACTTCATTTTTTGGATGTGCTGATCAATCGTCTGTTTTGCTTCAACATCAATAACAGGACCAATATCAGTTTTTAAAATCGCAGGGTTACCTACGATAAGTTGTTGCATTGCACCTTTAAGCATTTTAATAACGGTTGCAGCACTGTCTTCTTGCACACATAAAATACGTAAAGCAGAGCAACGTTGACCAGCGCTATCAAAAGCTGAACTTACAACATCAAGTACGACTTGTTCAGTTAAAGCTGATGAGTCCACAATCATTGCATTTTGACCACCAGTTTCTGCAATGAGGGGAATTGACTGGCCATTTTCAGATAAACGTTTTGCAACAGTCTTCTGTAAAATTTTTGCAACTTCAGTTGAACCTGTAAACATGATGCCATCGATACGGCTATCTTGGCTGAGTTGAGCTCCAACTGTTTCACCACGACCTGGTAATAACTGCACAGCGCCATGAGGAATACCAGCTTCCCATAAAATTTGCACTGCTTGAGCTGCAATTAATGGAGTCTGTTCGGCAGGTTTAGCAATAACACAGTTACCGCTGACTAATGCAGCCGCGATTTGGCCTGAGAAAATCGCAAGAGGGAAGTTCCATGGGCTAATGCAAAGTACAGTACCTAAAGGCTGAATGATTGTATTAGCTGGAAGGTTCTCAACTTGAGTTGCGTAGTAACGTAAGAAATCTACAGCTTCACGAACTTCAGCAATCGCATTGGCATAGGTTTTACCACTTTCACGGCAAAGCAATACCATTAACTCTTCAATACGGCTTTCCATCAGGTCAGCTGCACGTTTTAAGTATTGAGCACGTTGATCTTTAGGTGTATTAGCCCATTCAGACTGAGTTTGTTCAGCTGCATTAAGTGCAACTTCTACATGCTTTAGATCAGCTTCTTGTACATACCCAACAATTTCATCATTTTGTGCTGGGTTTGTAATTGCAACAGAATTACCTTGTTCTAAAGAACTGTTATCTGCCAATAACGGATGGCTTTGCCAAATACGACTACGCAGTTGTTGAGCTGTGCTGTCTAAAGCTTCAAGTGGAGCATCATTTGCTAAATCATATCCTTTAGAGTTTTTACGGAGCGAGCCATATATGTCTAAAGGTAATGGAATAGACGGGTGTTTTAAGCCAACTGAACCTTCAAGTTTAGCTGCATTGCGAATATCGTAAATTGGAGACTGAATCAGATCTTCAACTTTAAGTGTTTTATCGGCAATACGGTTAACAAATGAAGTATTTGCACCATTTTCAAGTAAACGGCGAACTAAGTAAGCCAACAAAGTTTCATGGTTACCAACCGGAGCATAAATACGGCATGGTACGCCTAATTTATTTTGCTCACGTGGGCCAACAACTTGTTCATAAAGTGGCTCACCCATACCATGCAAACATTGGAACTCGTACTGACCAGCATAATATTTGCTTGGATCAGCCAAATGATAGATCGTTGCTAACGTTTGAGCATTATGAGTTGCAAATTGCGGATAGATGAAATCTGGTGCTGCAAGTAATTTTTTAGCACAAGCGATATAAGATAAATCCGTATGCACTTTACGAGTGAATACAGGGTAGTCATCCATACCTTCGATTTGTGCTTTCTTGATTTCGCTATCCCAATACGCACCTTTCACAAGACGGATCATGAGGCGCTTTTGGCTGCGCTTGGCAAGATCGATAATATAATCAACCACGAAGAAACAGCGTTTTTGGTACGCTTGAATCACGAAGCCAATGCCTTTCCAGTTTGCAAGTTCTGGTTCGAAGCAAAGACGTTCAAGTAATTCAAGAGAAATTTCTAAACGTTCTGACTCTTCTGCATCGATATTTAAACCGATGTTGTATTGTTTTGCTAAAAGAGCGAGTTCGAATACTTTGCCGTAAAGTTCCTGATGAACACGTTCAATTTGCGCACGTTGATAGCGAGGGTGTAAAGCAGAAAGCTTAATTGAGATACCTGGGCCATCATAAACGCCTTTACCGTTAGACGCTTTGCCAATTGCATGGATGGCTTGTGTATAATCATTGAAGTAACGTTCAGCATCATGTTCTGTTAAGGCAGCTTCACCCAACATGTCGTAAGAATAGCGGAAACCTTTGTCTTCAAGTACTCTTGCATGGTCTACAGCTTCTTCAATGGTTTCACCAGTAACAAACTGTTCACCCATCATACGCATTGCAACATCGACTGCTTTACGAATAATGCCACGGCCACTACGTGCTAAAAGGCCAGTAAGTACACTTGAAAGACTAGTTTGCTTTGGTGTTTCCATCAGCTTACCAGTCAGCATAAGGCCCCATGCAGCAGCATTTACAAACATTAAGCTGCTTTGGCCAACGTGTTCTTTCCAGTTGCCTTGATTGATTTTATCTCGAATAAGTAAATCACGTGTTGCTGAGTCTGGAATACGAAGCAAAGCTTCAGCAAGACACATTAAAGCCACGCCTTCTTGTGAAGAAAGGGAGAATTCTTGTAGTAACCCTTGAACAATACCTGCTTTACCCGAAGAAGTTTTACGTTCACGTAAGTTATGGGCAAGATTAAAGGCAAGGTCATAAATTTTATGATCTAAATCATCAGATACCGCGGCAGCTTGTAATAGCTCTTCTACAGCTTCTGGTTCAGCACGACGCCAAGCTGTGTTAATGCGTTGTTCAAACTCACTTTTATCGTTGAATTCGGTGATATAGCCTTGGTGAGATTTATCCATTTGATGAAAAGTATCCATTGTATTCATATCTGTTTCCGCCAACTAGCTCTCGTACTATTTATCTTGAGTAGAGAGGTTTAGATAATTTATCATTACAGAAGAAACACCGAATAACTCACTATATTTATCCCATTTTTTAGAGGAAAATTCAGATGAATGGCCCATTATTAAGCCTTGATCGCACTGATTTAAAAATTTTGGATATTCTTCAAACAGATGGGCGTATTTCGAACAGTAAATTAGCCGAACTTGTGAATTTATCTCCAACTGCTGTGATGGCACGAGTTCAAAAGCTAACGAAGGATGAATTCATCTTGGGATATGAGGCTAAGTTAAACCCTGTTAAGTTAAATGCTAATTTTTTGGTGTTTGTTGAAGTATTACTGGATAAAACGACGCCTAATGTTTTAGATGAGTTTATTGATGCTGTGGTGCATTATCCGGAAATTGTTGAGTGCCATATGGTCAGTGGGGGCTTTGATTTTTTAATTAAATTACGAAGTGCCAGTATGGAAGAGTTTAGACGTATTGCAGGGCAAGTGTTATGGCAGTTACCTGGGGTAAAAGAAACCCGTAGTTACCCAGTAATGCAAGTCGTGAAGGATACTTCAAAAATTAAAATCAAAACTAAAAATAAATAAAGGGGCCGAAGCCCCTTAGTTTATTTAGATGGATTATACGCTTTCTTTGTAGAGTTTATCTGCTTGTTCAAAGCGTCCAGTTACTGTCGTATTTGGCGCTTTAGTTAAAAGACTCACAACAACGATGCTGATAAATGCAAGGATAAAGCCAGGAATAATTTCGTAAACACCAGTGTCTGCGAAAAGATTTTTCCAGCCAATAACCACAACTGCACCAACGATCATACCCGCTAAAGCACCTTGTAAATTCATACGTTTCCAGAACAATGACAAGATAATAAGCGGACCAAATGCAGCACCAAAACCAGCCCATGCATAAGCAACAAGGCCAAGAACTTTACTGTCTGGGTTACCTGCAAGAACAATTGCAAGAACAGCAATTGCAAGAACCATGAGACGACCAACCCATACAAGTTCTTTTTGAGATGCATTTTTACGAACGAAGCCTTTGTACAAGTCTTCAGTTAGCGCACTTGAACATACTAAAAGCTGGCAGCTTAACGTGCTCATAACAGCAGCTAAAATTGCAGCCAAAATAATACCCACAATCCATGGATTGAATAAAATTTTAGTCAATTCCATAAATACAGTTTCAGGGTTTTTACTTACAACTGCTGCTAATTCAGGGTGTTGCTCAAAATAAGCAATACCGAAGAAACCCGCACCTACAGCTCCGATTAAGCATAAAATCATCCATGTCATACCGATACGACGTGCAGCAGGAATAGATTTTACTGAATCAGCCGCCATGAAACGCACAAGGATGTGTGGTTGACCAAAGTAACCAAGACCCCAGGCCATGGAGGATAAAACTGCTACCACACCAAAATCTGAGATGAGATTAAATGCATGCGGACGTGCAGTTTCAATGAGGGTAACAAAATGAGTTGTGTCGCCGATCGCAAGGTAAGTCACGATTGGTGTTAACAACAGAGCAAAAATCATCAAGCCAGCTTGGAATGTATCAGTCCAGCTGATTGCTAAGAATCCACCGATACAAACATAACTGATGGTCGCAATAGCACTAAGCCAAATTGCAGTGTTGTAGGACATTCCGAATAAATTTTCAAATAAACGGGCGCCAGCTACCATGCCTGAAGCACAGTAAATTGCGAAGAAAACTAAAATAATAACCGCTGAAAAGATACGAAGTATTTTTTTCTGGTCATCAAAACGGCTTGTAAAATAATCTGGCAAAGTTAATGCATTATTTTGTATTTCAGTATGAACGCGTAATCGACCAGCAACCAGTAGCCAGTTAAGCCAAGCACCGATAATAAGACCAATTGCAATCCACGCTTCAGACAAACCAGAGAGATAAATCGCTCCTGGTAAACCCATGAGCAGCCAACCACTCATGTCTGATGCGCCTGCGGATAATGCAGTAACGAAACTGCCTAAACTACGACCACCAAGAATATAATCTGAGAAGTCGCTTGTAGCACGGTAGGCAAATAAGCCAATAAGTACCATTGCTAAGATGTACACCATAAACATGATGAGGGTGGGATCAAAATAACTCATGATGGATGTGTGTCCTTATATCCATAATCCGTGATTGTAACCTAATCCAGGTCGCTGTTTTCTTGTACGGCATTCAAGAGGTTGAGATTCAACCACAAAAGAATTTTTTTGCTCTGTTATTTTTATATTATATTTTTGTATCATTGTGTAAGTGAGTGTAGTTTAAATTACAATTAAAAAAATATATTATTAATCATTGACTTATGTTTTTTAATATTTTGTCTTTTTGAATTATCTTGAGAAAAATAATTTTTTTAAAAAAATAACTCTATATTCGGTTACAAAGAGAGTGGAAGGCAAAATTTTATTGCGCGAAATTAGAGCAATGTTAGAGAATTTTATCCAAAAAAAATAATTTTTATTCAAATTAAATTTATTTGGTACTCAAAAATAGCAGTCAATTAGTTAAATTCTTAAAAAGTTCATGCATTCCTTGAGTAGCTGACATCTTTAACAATTCGTATTGTTGGGGAACACGCACATGATCTGCCTGAGGATCTATATAGTAAGCTTTACATTGAGCTGCAATTTCATGTACTAAACCTGCAACCGGATATACGCTTAATGTCGACCCGATTACAATAAAAATATCTGCACTTTGCACTAACCTAATTGCTTCTTCATAAGACGGTACAGCTTCACCAAACCAGACTACATGTGGGCGAAGGGGATATCCATCTGGGCAAAGGTCGTGTTCTAAGTCTAATTTCCAACCCTTAATGTCATAAAACTGAGTTGTGAATTGTGCCTTTGGACCCGAGCTTTTTGCTAACCGAATGTTTCCATGCAAATGTAAAACGTTGGAACTTCCTGCGCGTTCATGCAAATCATCAATGTTTTGAGTAATAACTTGTACTTCAAAATAATCTTGTAGTTTGGAAATATATTGATGAGCTTGATTAGGTTGAGATTCTAAAATATTTTTGCGTCTTTCATTATAAAAGCGTTGAACTAAAGCAGGGTTCTTTTGCCATGCTTCAGGTGTGGCAACTTGCTGAATGTCATAATTTTCCCATAGACCATTACTGTCACGAAAAGTACTAATTCCACTTTCGGCACTCATGCCTGCGCCAGAGAATACAACAAGTTTTGTCATATAGGTCACCAAATCAGATAGCTGATTTTAAATTAACTGCATAAACAAAGAAAAAAACCAGTCTAAATCTAAACTGGTTTTTATTAAATCTTGAAAACTATACCTATGTTATAGGCCAGCTTCATATTCTGCATTTGTTAAAAGTTTTTCAACATCTGCAATATTGTCTGGTTTGATTTTATAAATCCAGCCTTTGTCGTATGGATCGTCATTTACAAAATCAGGATCATCTTCAAGGTCAGTATTTACTTCTACTACTGTGCCTGAAACAGGAGCATGGATGTCTGAAGCAGTTTTCACTGATTCAACAACTCCAGCTTGTTCGCCAGCTGTAACTTGACTACCAACTTCAGGAGTTTCGACATATACCAAATCGCCAAGCTCATCTTGTGCGTGGTCAGTAATCCCTGTAATAACAAGATCACCTTCAATTTTTACCCACTCATGTGTACGTGCATACTTCAGTTCCGAAGGGTGATTCATGGTAACTCCTTAAGCTTGTGTCCAATAGTTTTAAACATTATAAGTATGGGTCTTTACGCCAGTTGCTTGGGCTGCGGCCGCTCCAGCGTTTAAAAGCACGGCTAAAATTTGCTACGTCCGAATAGCCAAGTTCATCCGCAATCTGTTCAAGACTATAATCTGTACGCGAAAGCAAAGATGTTGCATGTCGATAGCGTACTTCATCAACTAATGTAGAAAAGGAAGTTCCTTCTGCTGCCAATTGACGTTTAAGTGTGCGGTCCGACATATGTAAGCATTCTGCTACATTTTCTATGCTTAAGTAATGTTGTTCAGAATTACTTAAAATATCACGAACTCGCATTGCTAAACGTCGGCGCTCACCCAAAGCGGAAAGTTCAGTTTCACATTGGTTAATGGCAACTTGACTTGCAATAGGGTCGGCGTTGACTAATTTAAGTCCTAAATATTTTTTATCAAAACTTGAAATTAAATGTGGTTGGTTAAAGCGAATTGTGCTGCTTAGTTTATTTTTATATTTGTCAAAACCTTCTGGCTCTGGAAAATCTAAGTCTACATCCCCAGCTAAATCTTCAATGCCAGTCATAGCTTTTGCCATGCTCATGATACCAATGGTTAAACCTAAAACGATTTCTGTACGTAAAGGCTCAAGTTCAATATCACACTGTAATTGTAAGGTCGCCTTGGGTCCAAAAGTTGAGAAATATAATTGTAAAAAGGGCAGGCGTAGCTGAATAAAGCGTGCTGCGAGTGCAATTGCTTCTGTAATATCTTTGGCTGTCATAATTGCATAGCCAATGAAACCATGAATTGAAATACGCATTTGAGTACCAAGATGGTAACCCAAAGTAGTTTCACCAGTTAGTTTAAGAGCGTGTTTAACCAGTTCATTTGCTACTGGTGTAGAAATACGATAGTCAGGGTCAGCCAGTTGCTCGCTTGTAAGATGAAATGGAGCAAATAATGTTTCGTCGTTGTATCCCCAACGTGAAACGACATCTAATAGCAATAAGCCATAGACACCCGGAATACCCTGATCTTGACGAGCTGAGGTAATTTTCATATGCGTTCCATTGCTCTCATCAATTTTTCACATGCATTTCTTACACATCTTGTCATGAAATATAATCTGAGTTTATAAAAACTGTTAGACAATCATATCAACCATTTTTAAACATTCTTTTTAAAGACAACAATTTTTGTTGTTGAAATAAGTAAAACATCCCCATGTTGATTTAAGGCTTGTGTAACGTAACTTACAATACCACGATCTAATTTTGTTTTGGATGGGGTGATAGCTGAAATTTCAGTTTCAACATGAATTCTATCACCCGGTCGAGTGGGGCGTGGCCACCGCAAACTAGATTCTGAACCTATCAAGCCTCCATGAATAGGCATGCATTCTGTCCATAAACGCATAGTGATGGCAGAAGTGTGCCAACCACTGGCAGCAATCCCTTGAAAAATAGGATCATGCTTAGCTTGCTCTTCATCTATATGAAATGGTTGAGGGTCATAGGAATTTGCAAATTTTTTGATTTCATCTAAGGTGATTTCATATTCACGACTAATAAAACGATCACCAATTTTCAAATCTTCTAAATAAAGCATTAATCTTGACCCTGTAAAACTTTTTGTTCAATTAGGAAGCCGCCTGTTTGACGTTTCCATAATTGGGCATATATTCCATTTTGCGCAATTAACTCTTCATGTGTTCCTTGCTCAGCAATTTGGCCTTCATCAAGAACAATTAAACGATCCATTTGTGCAATAGTAGATAATCGGTGTGCAATTGCAATAACAGTTTTATCAACCATAAGGTCATTTAAACTTGATTGGATAGCTGCTTCAACTTCTGAATCTAATGCACTAGTGGCTTCATCTAAAATGAGAATAGGGGCATCTTTTAAAAATACACGTGCAATAGCAATACGTTGTCTTTGACCACCAGAAAGTTTTACACCACGTTCACCTACTTGAGCGTCATATCCATTACGACCCTTTAAATCTACCAATTGAGGTATAAATTCTGCGGCTTTTGCTTTCTTTACAGCATTTTTCATGTCGGCATCAGATGCATCTGGACGTCCATACTTAATATTTTCAGCGACTGAGCGATGTAATAAAGACGTATCTTGTGTTACCAAGGCAATATTCGCTCTTAGACTGTCTTGAGTCACATCTTCAATATTCTGCCCATCAATTAAAATTGCACCTTGCTTAAGATGATAAAAATGTAAAAGCAACTGAATAAGTGTAGATTTGCCTGCTCCAGAGCGTCCAACAATTCCTATCTTTTCACCTGCTTTAATTTTTAAGTTGAAGTGATTAATCACATTTTTATTGTTATAAGCAAAGCTTACATCTTTAAATACAATCTCGCCTTGGCTTACTTCAAGTGTTTTTGCATCAGGTTTGTCTTGAATATTAATTTTTTTACCTAATGTTTGCATACCATCTTGAATGGTTCCAACATTCTCAAATAACGCGGACATATGCCACATCATAAACTCAGCCATACTATTAAGTTTTAAAATCATGGCAGTAGTCGCTGCAATTACACCTAATGCTGCTAAACCTTGAGTCCATAGCCAAACTGAAGTACCAATAACGCCAATAAATAAGACGGCTGATAGCATGTTGATACTTATTTCAAAAAGAGTGCCTAAACGCATCTGAGCATAGACTGTTGTCATAAACTCTTTCATTGATGCTTTTGCATATTGGCTCTCACGTCCTGCATGAGCAAATAATTTAACAGTTTGAATGTTGGTATAAGCGTCGGTAACGCGACCAGTCATAATTGATCTGGCATCGGCTTGCTGCTGAGATACTTTACTTAAACGAGGAATAAAGAACCAAGCACTTAATAAGAATAAGGTTAACCAAACTAAAAGTGGTATTAGCAAAATTGTTGAAATCGAGCCCAGAACAATACTAACGGTAATAAAGTAAATAGCGACGTAAGCCAACATATCGCCCAAAATAATCCAGAATTCACGGATGGCCAGAGCCGTTTGCATCACTTTTGCAGAAAGTCGACCAGCAAAGTCGTTATGGAAAAAATCTAAGCTTTGTTTTAATAAAAGATTATGGAAACGCCAACGCAAACGCATTGGAAAAGTACTATATAAAATCTGATGTTTTACAATAGATTGAATATTTACAAAAAAGATATTGGTAAATAAAACACCAATTAAAAGTAGTAAATCAGTCGTGTGCTGACTTAAAAAACTTTCAGGGTGACTACTACTTAACCAATCTACGAGTTGTCCAATCTTTGAAAAAAGTAAGGCTTCAAAGCTTGCCGCACCTGCTGTAAAAAGAATAAGTAAGAATAAGTAAGGGCGTAAGCCTTCCGTTGCTTGCCAGACAAATGGAAAAAAACGAGTCGGTAAAGGTTCATCCAGACCTTTTGTTGGGTAGGGATCTACAAGTTTTTCAAACCACTTCAGCATGAATTACTACCTTTAAGACAAAAGCCACTTAATTAAGTCTTTGCAATTAAATTTACAAAAAAGTCAGTTAGATCAATATCACTTCGGTTTTCGATCTTTTGAATATGCACAAATACACATGAACTGATTATGTTGTACGTCATTCATTAGTACATGACGTAAATTTGGATGCCTGAAGAAATCTTCAAGAATGTCACGAAGACTTAAAAAATTATGATTTATTATATCGGGATTAATAGATAAAGTGGTGAAGGAATTTATTCTTTAAGTATTTTTTCTTACTATTTTGAACAATTGTTAAATTAATACTTTTTAAACCCATTTGAAAAAGGCCTTTATATTTGCATTATAAAGGCCCTTGTATGTCTTACCACATTAAATCATCAGGAATAACATAAGCTGCATATGGATCTTCTTCATCTGTAGTCTGTTCATTGGACTCAGCATTGTTCAATAAAATAAAACCTTTCATCTTCTGATCAATTTTTTCAGCTAATGCTTTGGGTAAGTAAGCATATTGATTTTGATCTTTAGCAATGACTAGACTGCCTGAAACAAGGGCATTATATACTTGCTGAGAAATATATACCTTCTTGATCTTACTCTCATCAATAAATTGATAAACACTATCACCATCAGTATTTGAAATTTTATGATGTTTAATCATTTGAATGATTGATGCTTTGAGGGCTTTTTCCTCAAGTTGTTGTTGTTTTTCTAAGTTTAAAGCCTGATCTTTAGCTAACTTTTCTTGTTGAGCTTTTTCAATATTCGCTTTGATTTCGGCCTCATTACTTTGACCGATACGTTGTTCGTGATGAGCTTGTTTTGTTAATTTTTTTGCTTTTTTATTATCCACTAACCCAGCTTTTAGTAGCTGTGCTTGTAAGGCATTTTTAACCATGACTTAATCCTTATGTGAGGTTGAAGGGCTATAAAAGTAAACTACCCAGTAAGAAATACTTAAGACTAAGCTTAGAGTTGCTGGCAATAAAAATGCTTGTAACTTTAAATGTGGATGTACCAGCGCGGCGAGAATTCCACCTAGCAGAAAACCTACAAAAATTAGTAAGTGTAAAACTATACGTCGGTTTTCCACCTGTAAGCCCCTAGCTTTATATCCAAGTGCTAAACCAATATCTGTTAAAACGCCAGATAGATGGGTAGTTCGAATAATGGTTCCTTTATAATGGCTAATCATTGCATTTTGTAGGCCCATCGCTGTACAAGCCCATAATAATCCATAGCGTGGAAAATAAGGAAGTAATAGCCAACAAAGAAAAATGAATAACGCAACAAGACTCAAAGGTAAGCCATAGCGACGACCTAGTCGAAAATGGCTGCTGCCTAAAATAAAACCACTATAAAATGAACCGCAAACATAACAAATAATTACCAGAAGCAAGAAAATGATATGTTCTGGTTGCCACTCTACCAAACTCATAGCTAACATACTAACGTTGCCAGTCATGTGTGAAATAGATTGATGCAAAAGGGTAATTAGCCCTAATACATTAATCATTCCGGCATTGAATGCCAGTAAAAAGGCTCCAAGTTGGAACCAGTTTGGTAGGCGTTGAAATGGCATTTCGTTTATGAAGCTTGCTTGGAACGAATATCTACAGCTGCGGTAAATAGAATATCCGTAGACGAGTTAAGCGCTGTTTCTGTAGAGTCTTGCAATACACTAATAATCATACCAATAGCCACTACTTGCATAGCAATTTCGGTTGAAATACCAAATAGACTACAAGCTACTGGAATCAGAAGTAAAGAGCCACCAGCTACGCCAGAAGCACCACATGCTGAAACTGTAGCAACAACTGATAAGATAAGCATTGTTGCAAAATCAACATGAATTCCAAGCGTATGAACAGTTGCTAGTGTGAGTACAGTAATCGTCACAGCTGCACCAGCCATATTTACTGTCGTACCTAATGGAATAGATACACTTGCTGTAGATGGATTAACACCTAAGCGCTCTGCCAAATCTAAGTTAACTGGAATGTTGGCTGCTGAGCTTCGTGTGAAGAAAGCAGTAATCCCACTTTCTTTAAGGCATTTAAACACGAGAGGATATGGATTCCCACGTATAGTAAGCGCAACAAGAATTGGATTGATAACTAAAGCAACAAAGAACATCGTACCTAACAGTACTACTAATAATTGCGCATAACTTTCAAGCGTTGCGAGACCAGCATCTGCAAAAGTCACTGCAACTAAACCGAAAATACCGACAGGTGCAAAAGCAATTACTTTATGAATAATAGCACTAACAGCATGTGCAACATCCTGCATGACTTGTTTTGTGGTGTCTGAGCTATGGCGCATCGCTAAACCAAGGCCAATTGCCCAAGCTAAAATACCAATAAAGTTTGCTTCGCTAATTGCTTGAACAGGGTTAGCAATAAAGCTTAAAAGCAAGTTTTTTAAAATTTCAGCTAAACTGCCTGGTGCTTGCAAATCATTGTGTGAAACAGTGTTGAGGAACAAAGTACTAGGAAAAGAAAGACTAACAATCACAGCTGTGAAAGCAGCAAGCAACATACCTACTACGTATAAAATCATGATTGGACGTAAATTTGCACTATGACCGACTTGAAAGTTGGCAATAGAAGAAAGTACTAATACAAAGACTAAAATAGGAGCAACAGATTTTAATGCTTTAATAAAAAGCTCACCAAACAAACTTAAATATGGCGTAATGTCTGGAAATAGTAATGCAACGCCAATACCTAAAATAATGGCGATAATAATCTTGGCTACCAAGCTTAATCGAGAAAGGAATTCAAGCATATAAAGACCTTATTAATCTATTCGTGGCTAAAGGTTGAACAAGCGGAGTATTTTATACTTAAGTTATGGGAATCTTAAGCTTTTTTATGCTAACTAGAGATTTTTATAGTAGATGGTAATATTAAGTCATTGTTTTAGTTTTGGTTAATTTTAAATTTTAAATTTTTTTATTGGAGGCTTTGCTTGTTAATTGTTCGTTAAGTAAATGAAATATATCAAAAGGGGTGAAAGTGCCGAATGAACTCAAGAGAAATAAATTGATAACAGATTAAATGGTATCGGTGAGGCTTTGGAAAAGCTACGCGAATTTTCAAAACTTTGTGCTTGGACTAAACTCTAAGCTTTCAAGCTGAAAAATCGCATATTTCAGGAAATTACTACTATTATTATAAATTTATAATTTAAAAATATTATTTACTTGCACAGTACAGCTGATGAAGCGTATTTAAAATTGAATGCATATTGTCATCCTTAATAGAGTAAAAAATTTGCTTTCCATCACGACGAGTTGATACAACATCACTTTTACGTAACATCATAAGCTGTTGTGAAAGAGTGGGTTGTGTAATTTGGGTCTTCTCTTCAATCTGTGAGACATTTAGCTCCTCGTAAGCTAAGTGACATAAAATTAATAAACGATCTGTATTAGCCAAAGATTTTAGAATTCCCACGACTGAATCAGCCGCATTTTTCATTTCTTCAATTTGGAGTCCATCTTTCATACTTTATACCTATATCAATATAGCGGGCATAGTATAGATTGATCTTGCTAAAATGAATGTAGCAAAACTAATCAATCCAATTGTTTTTGTTGAAAAGCAATATAAGGGGAATTGATAAATAAGTAGTATTTTTAATTAAAAACAGTTGTTTGTATTTATTTTGTGTTTAAAATGTTGCGTTGTGTTATAAGTTTGATTGTTAAGTATAAGTGAATTGAAGCCAGCATGAAATAAGCCTTATTTCATTCCGATAAATAGTTAAATCTAATTTATCTTTGAATGAAACAAAAAAAATGATTGAGTTTTTATTTTTTAAATATATAATCTGTTTTGTACAGACAGGTCTGTATATTTTGGTTTAGTAAGGTCGAAAAAAACGTCTAATTTTGAACCAAAATTACTTTCAGACGCAGCGTGATAGATAAGAAGAATATTAATATAAGAAGAAGAATGTCACGCTTTATTTTTAAGCTGCTCTTTCAAAGTCGATTAATTTTTCAACTCGATTCCAATAATCATAAATTTTTATTGAGCCATGCTCGACCTGAGCTTGAATGGTCATACCTTCCAATATATTAACGAGTAGTAAAGATAAAGGACCTGGTTCATTTACATCATATTGGTTGAGAAGGTCTTGCATGAGTTGAGTCAACCAAGCTTTATACAAAGTGGCAGGTTGATGCGTTGACGGATATTGTTTTAAAACCTCTTCCAAAGCTTTTTGAAACATACAGCCATTAAAGTCTTCACTATTAAACCAGTCGGAATACCATAAAAATACTGCTTTAATTCTCGCAAGAGGGTCTAACTCATCATGTTTTGATAAGGCCGAGGTAAGAGAGTTCTGTAAAAGCGTGTTTCGTAGAAGTAGACATTCTTCAATTAATTTTTCTTTTGATGGAAAATGCTTGTAGAAAGTCATTTTTGCAACGCCAGATTCATTAATGATGCGATCCACACCTATAGAATTGTAGCTATACGAGTTAAAAAGTCTTAATGCGGTGTTAATAATGTCATCTTTCTTCGACATATTTTTAGCCTCTCACAAATGAATTGCTATTAGCTTGTGAACTGTGATCTGTATTAATGAAAATCTGGATCTTTAATTTTACAAGGTATTGTTTGTTATTGATAGAAAAAAGATATTATTTTTTTAAACTGTAACGTTTAAATTTTAAGGAAAAAGTAAGTAAGAAATATGTTGTTTTTTTAATCATGAAGCTTTTCTATTTTTAATTCTCATTTCAAGATTTCTTTAAAGTTTAATAATCTTAAACACGCACTATTTAAGATTTTTTTAGATAAATTTAACGAATAATAATAGAATGTATTTTTGAGTTTGCTTGCTAATTTAAAAAGTAGGTTTTTCCACTTTCATGAAAAAACCTACTTTTATTAAAACATTTACTCTGCGGGGGGTAAAAGCATCAGAATAGATTCATTTAATAAGTGAGCAACGTTTTCTAGTGTTTCGTCATCATTAAATTGGCTATCAAATGGCAGGCTTTCTCCATTGGCAATCGCTTTTAATTTTTGCTCAAAGGGTTCAGCTATAAATAGAACTTCACCATTTCCCCAAAAGTTTAGGGTTCCGTTTTGTTCTGTATAAAGTAGTCGAGAGGCTGGCTCTAAAAGAACTTCGTATCCTTCGTGTAAAATTTCTTTCAAGTCATCGGCTTCGATTTCATCAGCTTCTGGAATATTATCCGGATATTTAGGTTCACTCATATAAGACATGATAGCGGCATCAAGTGCTGATGAATCTTTTAATTGAGCTAAAACTAAGTCTTTTAAGTGGCTCAGTTCAGTTGCGTTAATTTCACCAATTTGCCCCATCTGTTTGCGTGCAATGTCTACAACAGGATTTTGTAATAAAGTATTAGCTGAAAATTGATCACTAATACGTTCCATCATTCCTGCAACGTTTGGCATACGAAAACCAAATGAGAAAGTTAAGCAATCATCTTCGGCAACGCCATAATGTGCCATTCCAGGCGGAACATACAGTAAATCACCTGGTGCTAGAACTTCATCAAATTGTACGTCTATTTCTGGTAAAAGTTTTAATGGTTGATTAGGTACAAATGCAGTATTTATATCGCACATTTTTCCTATCTGCCAGCGACGATGTCCGTGACCTTGAACTAAAAACACATCATAAAAATCAAAATGTTTTCCAACTGAACCGCCTTTAGGTGCATAAGACACCATAATATCGTCACGGCGCCATTGAGGAATAAAAGGAAATTTTTTCCAAAGCTCAGAAAGGTCAAAAGAGTAGTGGTCTACTGCCTGTACTAAAAGAGTCCATAATTTTGGTAGCTTTTGAAAGTCACCTTTGGTTAGAGGTGAAGACTTGACGTGCCATTCATTTGGATTTCTATCTTTTTGGCGAATGAGTCGGGCACTCGCATGTTCTTCCAAAGCAAGTTCTTGCACATCTTGCGGTTCTAAAAGACCTACAATCTCTGGCAATCCGTTACGTACCAGCAAAGGTTTTTTCTGCCAATATTCTGCTAAAAATTGTTCGGCAGTAATACCGCCTAAAACTGCTAAAGGTTCTGTCATGGAAATAACCTATTTATAAAAATATCTAAAATTAAGGAATTTGTAGGCCAAGCTGCCTTAAAATATGGCAAAGTTGAATCATGGGTAAACCCATAAGAGTCGTCTGGTCTTGGCCTGTCATTTTTTCGAACAAACTAATTCCTAAACTTTCACACTTAAAGCTACCAGCACAATGGAATGGTTGATCTAATGCAATATATCGTTCAATTTCAGCTTGATTTAAGGTTCGGAATTGAACTTGATAATGTTCAACAAGCGTTTGTTCAAAATTCCTGTCAAGCCATTGCACGCTGAGTGCGGTACTAAAGTAGACTGTTCGACCTGAGTTTTCTGCTAACTGTACTTTGGCATTTTCAATGGTCATCGGTTTACCAATAAAGTCATTGGGAGCATGTTCTCGCCATGCGAGTTGATCGGAACCAATAATAATTGCATGTGGGTTTTGTGCAGCAATTACTTGAGCTTTTGTGAAAGCCAACCTTTTTGCAAGTTCATCCGCATGGATCTCATCCCGAGGGCTCTCATCAATATCTGGACTAACACAGATATAGTTAATCCCTAAGCGATCCATTAAGGCTTTGCGCGTTTGACTGCTTGATGCCAAAATAATTTGTGGCTGTACCATTACACTGCAAATTCCATTAAAACGTCTAAAGGCACATAGCTTAATACAGCTTGATGACATGCATGTATTTTGATGGGAGGGGCTTGACCCGCTTGATAAGCTTCTACCCAACGAGTTACACAGATACACCAGAAATCACCTGGCTTTAGGCCAGGAAAATCTACTTCTGGTAAAGGGGTAATAAGATCATTTCCAATTTTTTGTGAAAAATTTAAGAAATCAGAGGTCATTTGCGCACATACAGTATGCTGACCAAGGTCTGTGACTGCTGTGTGGCAAAAGCCATTTCTAAAATAGCCAGTAATAGGGTCGAAACAACAACTTGCTAAAGGTTCCCCTAAAACATTTAAACGATTGATTTGTGGATCTGGATGAATAGACATAATGGATGAAATATCAAATGACTATCTCTATCATAATCAAAACTGGGGCTTTCTACAGCTTTTATGCAAAAAAACTAACCTTTTTTGATGTAATCATTTAAAATTGGCGCGTTTTTAAAATCATAAAGAGAGCTTTACATGAATTTTCAGCGCATGACTGACCTTAACTTAACAGGTAAACGTGTCCTTATTCGTGAAGATTTAAACGTTCCTGTCAAAAATGGTGTGATTACTAGCGATGCTCGCTTGCGCGCGGCATTACCAACTATTAAAGCTGCTTTAGAAAAAGGTGCAGCTGTGATGGTGTTTTCGCATCTGGGTCGTCCTGTTGAAGGTGAACCAAAGCCAGAACAATCACTTGCACCAGTAGCTGTTTATTTAACAGAAGTATTGGGCCAAGAAGTTAAATTGTTAACAGATTACTTAGATGGCGTAGAAGTTGAAGCTGGGCAAGTTGTATTGCTTGAGAATGTGCGCTTTAACCATGGTGAAAAGAAAAATAATCCAGACCTTGCTCAAAAATATGCAGCACTATGTGATGTATTTGTTATGGATGCATTTGGTACTGCTCACCGTGCAGAAGCATCTACCGAAGGTGTAGCTCGTTTTGCTCCTGTTGCTGCAGCTGGTCCTTTATTGGCTGCCGAATTAGATGCATTAGGCCGTGCAATGCAAACTCCTGAAAAACCGATGGTTGCAATTGTTGCTGGTTCTAAAGTTTCAACTAAACTTGATGTTTTAAACTCACTTTCTACTATTTGTGATCAACTAATTGTTGGTGGCGGTATTGCAAATACATTCTTGGCAGCTGCTGGTTTTAATGTTGGTAAATCATTATATGAAGCTGACTTGGTTGAAACTGCAAAACAAATTGCTGCGAAAGTAAGTGTTCCACTTCCTACAGATGTAGTAGTTGCCGATGCTTCGCAAATTAATTTTGAAGATTTCTTAGGTTCGTTAGCAGCAGCGCAAGCAGTTGTGAAGAAAGTAGAAGATGTAACATCAAACGATATGATTTTAGATGTTGGTCCGGAAACAGCTAAAGCATTTGCAAATATTTTAACAACATCAAAAACGATTCTTTGGAATGGTCCTGTAGGCGTATTTGAAGTTGATCAGTTTGGTGAAGGTACTAAAGCACTTTCTCTTGCTGTTGCACAATCTGCTGGTTTCTCGATTGCTGGTGGTGGAGATACTTTAGCTGCGATTGATAAATATAACGTTGCTGATCAAATTGGTTATATTTCTACAGGTGGCGGTGCATTCCTTGAGTTTGTTGAAGGCAAGACTTTGCCAGCAGTCGCGGTTTTACTTGAGCGTGCTTAATACTGTTATATAAAAATAAGAAGGGACTGGGTTACCAGTCCCTTTTTTCATGGATAGGTCATTAAACTGTCATATATCTGCAATAAAATAGCGAGCATTAAATCACCAACTGTGGACAATAGTGATGAATTTAAAGCTTACATTTGCTGCTCTGTTAATTGTACCGATGATGTTGACTGCTTGTGCTAAGAAAGATGAAGCATCTCAGGCTGGACAAGAATCGGCTGCTTCTACTGCTGTTTCTGAAAAAGTAACACCTGAGCAACAAGCATCAATTGACGCGATTGATAAGCCAGTTTTAGATGAAAAGAATACCGATGTGGTTGAAGGTAGTGCACCAAGTGAGGCTGCTGCTTCAGAAACACATTAATTTGTTGTTTTTTGTTAAAAAATCCCTGCATATGCGGGGATTTTTTTTGAAATACTGTGATTTGTTGCTGAATTGAAATAAATGAAAGGGTAGAATAACCCGCACTACCTGGGAGGATATTATGGCACTCATTTCAATGCGCCAGCTCTTGGATCACGCTGCTGAACATAACTACGGCGTACCAGCATTTAACGTAAATAACTTAGAACAAATGCGCGCAATCATGCTTGCTGCGGATGCAACCAATTCACCTGTAATTGTTCAAGCATCAGCTGGAGCTCGCAAATATGCAGGCGCTCCATTCTTACGCCATCTTATTTTGGCTGCAATTGAAGAATGGCCACATATTCCAGTGGTAATGCACCAAGACCATGGTACAAGCCCTGATATCTGTCAGCGTTCAATTCAGCTTGGCTTTAGCTCAGTAATGATGGACGGTTCATTAGGTGTAGATGGTAAAACACCTACATCTTATGAATACAATGTTGATGTAACTCGTAATGTTGTTGCTTTGGCACACGCATGTGGTGTTTCTGTCGAAGGTGAGATTGGCTGTTTAGGTAGCCTTGAAACTGGTATGGCTGGTGAAGAAGATGGTGTGGGTGCGGAAGGTGTACTTGACCACTCACAACTTTTAACTTCTGTTGAAGAAGCGACTCAATTCGTTGCTGATACAAATGTTGATGCACTAGCAATTGCAGTTGGTACTTCACACGGTGCGTATAAATTTACGCGTCCACCTACAGGCGATATCTTGGCAATTGACCGCATTAAAGAAATTCATGCAGCATTGCCAAATACTCACCTTGTAATGCATGGTTCGAGTTCTGTTCCACAAGAATGGTTAAAGGTAATCAATGAGTTCGGTGGTAATATCGGCGAAACTTATGGTGTACCTGTTGAGCAACTTGTAGAAGCAATCAAACACGGTGTACGTAAAATCAATATTGATACTGATTTACGCTTAGCTTCAACTGGTGCGATTCGTCAGTTTATGGCTGAGAATCCATCTGAGTTTGATCCACGCAAATACTTTGCTAAAACAGTTGATACAATGAAGCAAATTTGTATCGATCGTTATGAAGCGTTTGGTACAGCTGGAAATGCTGACAAGATCCGCCCAATTTCTTTAGAGAAAATGGTTGATCGTTATAAATAATTCCCGTTAGGGTTTAATTTATAGAAACCGGTTATTTATATAACCGGTTTTTTTATTAGTTAAATTTCATTCATAAAAAAACCTGTGATAAACACAGGTTTTGATGACGATAAAAGAACTTATTTCTGTAAGTTCTTTTTGTCTAGACTTGGATCTTTGATTTCTACATATGCATTTGCACGTACTTCACGCAACCAGCTGTCGATTTCAGTGTTAAATTGGCGTTCACCTAAAATTTGACGTGCCATACGCTCTTGATATTCATGAGTCATATCTTTTTCACGTTTTTCAGTTACTTGTAAGATATGCCAACCGAATTGAGTTTGGAATGGTTCGCTGATTTCACCTACAGGAATTTCCTGCATTTTTTTATCAAATTCAGGCACCATCATGCCAGGAGTTACCCAACCTAAGCTACCGCCATCGCGAGCTGAACCCGTATCATTAGAATAGGTAGCTGCAAGTGTTGCAAAATCATCGCCAGCTTTTAAGCGTTTATAGATGTTGTCAATAATTTGCTTGGCATTTTCAAGGCTAACCACTTCAGAAGGTTGAATGAGAATATGGCGAGTTTGAAATTGAGGTACTAATGCTTTTTGCTCATTTTGTTTACGTTCAATAAGCTTTAAAACATGTACACCATCACGTACTGAAATTAAGTCAGTTGTTTGGCCGTCTTGTAATGGAGTAATACGTGCTGCAAGTTCAGCCGGGATATCTGAAAGTGGACGGAATCCCATGTCAGCACCCTCAACTTTTACATTTGCAGTTGAAAGTTTTTTCAATACGTTGATGTCATTACTTTGTGCAAGATTTGAACGTACTTCTTGAGCCACAGATTGAACTTCCTGTGGATTTTCGCCAGCAATACGCATATGAATTACACGTACTTGATTACCTAGCGCTGCTTGACCTTGAGGTGATTTTAAGAAGTTTTCTACATCTTGATCACTAATTTTAATACGAGACATTACTTGTTGTTGGCGCAAACGGCTAATCGCTAAATCCTCAGCGATTCGACCACGTAAACTTTCATAAGTCCCTGGCGCCATAGCATCTAACTTTTGCTGGAAGGCTTCTAAACTTTTAGTTCCAGATTGACTTGCTACTTTTAGTACAGCTTCATTTAAGCTTTTTTCATCAGGCTTAATACCATATTTTTTAACTTGCTCAAGTTGTGCCTGACGCAAGATTAATTGATCTAACACCTGAAATTGTAAATATTGCTGAGGTGGTACCTCTTTTTTTTGTGCTTGTAGTTCGTGGGCAGCTTCGGCCATCCCTTGTTGAAGATCGCTTTTTAAAATAACGCTATTGTCCACAATTGCCACAACTTCATCAGCTGGTTGGGCAAAACTATGCATTGATGAAGAGATTAGGGCAGCAAGTGTTGTTGCTTTAAAAAACTGTTTAAGATGCTTTGTCTTCATTAACGTTGTGTCCAAGATTGATTAATTTTGTTAAAACCTAAAACGCGATTTTCAAGTAAAGACGCGAGTTTATTGTTTAAACCACCTAAACCTTTTAGCGTAATTTCGGCCATAATGGCGCGTTTTTCACTAACATCTGGAGATTTTGGATCGTCTAGATCGTTGTAATATGAGCGGCCATAGACTGAAATACCCCAGCAACATGATTCATAGTTAACCCCTAATAAGAGCTCACGGGCAACATCATTGTCCATGTCGTATTGTACGTGGCCCATAATACGCCAATTGTCTTTAATTGGTTGTATAAACGATGCAACGACCTGATCGTAAGTGTCTTGGCGTCCTTGAATATCTTTGCGATAGAAATAGCCTAAGTTATATAGATTGCCTTTATCTCCAGTATAATAAACCTGAAAATCACGCTGAGCGTTGTCACCATTCGACATCCATGCTGAGTTAGCTGCGATAGTGAAGTTTTGATTTAACTGGCTTGTTAAACTTACAACCGGACCAGTATTGCGTTCTGTATCAATCTCGTCTTGTTGCTTTAATGTCACACGGCGGTCTTCAAAATAATAACTTTGACCAACACTTGCACGTAAACGTTCTAAGCCTACTGTGTCAAAAAGACTGTAGCTTACGCCAAGTGATAGAAAGTTGTTGTCTTCAAGACGGTCATGTCCATAGAAGCGGTAAGGGTTAAATAATTGATCGTAACTTACTGATGCTGAAGTTGAGTCAAAGTTTGGATAGCTGTCTTGGTTTTTGTATGGAGCATAGGCATAAAATGCACGAGGAGTAAGGGTTTGTAAATATTTGCCTTCACGTTCAAAATTCAGTCCAGTGTCCAATGTAAATTGAGGTACAACTACTGATTTATTTTCAGAACCGCCATCTAAACCCTGAGATGCGATACTATCCTTATCATAGAATGTTTGAATAGAACGTACTGAAACTTCAGGTATTACAAATGCTGCTGGTGTGCGGTAGTTATAACGCGTAGCAAACTGGTTGTAGATACGTGTACCGCTACTTTCTTGAGCAGAATCATCATTAATCGATTTCTTGAAATAGGCTGTATCGTTATTAAATTCGTATTGTAAACCTAGTGGATTACCAGTGACGTAATTTAATAAGAATTGTGGTAAACGGGCATAAGGTTTATCTGCATCTGCAATTTCTGGGTCAAGCGTTTGGAAATCTTCAACTTTAAGCTGAGCTTTTAACCCCGGAATGCCATGTTGGTAGTTAAGTTCCCATGCTCTACGTAAGTTTAGGTCTGTTTTAGAGTTAGGGCTGCTATCTAAATCTGAGAAATAATCTTTATCTGAAGCGTAATTATATTCGAGATTAGTTGACCATTGATCGTTGATATCCCAGTTATGTAAAAAATGGAAATCTTTACGATCTTTATCATCGTATTCTTTGTCAGATGGCAACATGCCACCCCACATTTCACCCGCACCAAAACCATCGGTTAAGTATCGAAAGTCACCTTTTAGCATTGCACCGCGGTCTGCTAAATAACGCGGAGTCAGTGTTAGATCATAGTTAGGTGCAAGGTTTAAATAAACTGGAACAGAAAGCTCAATACCACCATCGTTTGAGAAACCAAACTGTGGGTTGAGAATACCTGTAGTTCGGCGATCATCAATCGGGAAGTTAAAGTAAGGAACTACTAGAACAGGAACATCTTTAACATACAGTTTTGTCCCGCGAGTTACACCACGCCCAGTTTCTTGATTCAACTCAATTTTATTTGCCTGAATTTTCCAACCCGGTTTTTGGCCTGGCGGGCAAGTCGTATAGGTTGCATCGTTAAGAACCATGACATTTGGCGATGTTCTTTCGATTTTGCCTGCATGACCATGGGCATGTTGCTGTTCAGAAATATAAAAACTGTTGTCTAAATTACCAGTCTGGTTTTTCAGGTTGTAATTAATTTCGTCACTCTGTGAAATCAACCCACCTTGAGCGAGTTGTACTCGGCCTTGTGCATGTGCAAAGGTTTGGGTCTTATCAATCGTAACCTTGTCAGCACGAACCGTGCGTCCTTCCTGATCAATAACCACGTCACCTTCTAAAACAGAGTCACCGGCAGGATTATAGTGTCCATAGTTAGCCGTAACGACAGAAGTCGTTTTGTCGGCATCTAGTGCTTTGGTCTCAGGGTTAATCGGTGTAACCCATGTACCCTGGCAAAATGCCGAGCTTAAATATTTATTGTCACGAAGCTGTGCCTCAGGTGCTGATTTATCAACATAATACTGTTGAAAGAATTCTTGACCCGGGTAGGCTTCTTTGATGCTCGCTTTAAGTTGATTATTGTCTATATTGGAGACAACATCAGCTGACTCAGCATAACTTGATTGTATGGAGCCACATAAGAGCGTAAAAATAGCTGTCGCTAAAGGATTAAATTTAAACTGATGCTTCATTGTCTCATTAACCAAGTATGCTAATTCACAATTAATTATTGTCGCATCATAGAGAAAAAGTTTATAAGTGGCTACACTTAACCCTTCAAAAATCTCAGCTTGTTTTAGATTTTATTGCAAATGAATACACAACGTGAACAATTGATATATACATGGCTTACATCTGTTCTTGAAAATGATCAATTTAAGATCGCTTTTTTGGCAGGTGATGCAAGCTTCCGCCGTTATGCGCGTATCCAGTTACAAAATAAAACGTATATGCTCATGGATGCCCCTCCAGAAAAAGAAGACTGTGTTCCGTTTGTGACCATTGACGAATTTTTTGCAGGCCATGGTGTACGCGTCCCTCAGATCGTCGCGAAAGATTTAGCTCAAGGTTTTCTGTTATTAGAAGATTTTGGTGATGTGCTGTTGTCGACATTATTAAATGATGAAACAGTCGATAAATATTATGAACAAAGCTTTAAACAGCTGATTCATTTGCAGTCTGTGAATGGTCAGGAGCAATTTCCAGCATACTCCTATGAGAAATTGTTAACTGAAATGAAGCTGTTGACTGACTGGATGCTGCCATCTTTGCAGATTACTCCGAATGCGAACCAGCAACAGATAATTGATGATGCTTTCAATGTATTAGCAAAAACTGCATTGGCTCAGCCGCAAGTGATTGTACATCGTGATTTTCACAGTCGTAATTTGATGAAAATTGCAAATGAACCAGAGCTTGGAGTTATTGATTTTCAGGATGCGGTGATTGGTGCAGATACTTATGATCTAATCTCGATTACTCGTGATGCTTATGTTCAGTGGAATGCAGAGCGTGTGTATCAATGGTTTAGAGTCTTTTATGACTTATTACCTGAGTCTGCGAAACAGAACCGTAGTTTTGAACAATTCAAACGTGATGCAGATTTAATGGCTATTCAGCGTCATATTAAAATTTTGGGCATCTTTGTGCGTCTGTTTGAGCGCGATGGTAAATCAGGTTATTTAAAAGATTTACCACGAGTAATGTGGTATTTGATCGAAGAAAGCCGTGGTTATGCTGAACTTGATGAGTTTATGTTGTTCATAAATGACATAGTTATGCCGAAGTTTATCGAGAAATATGGTAACTACGAGGTAGCAGCATAATGAAAGCAATGATTCTTGCTGCTGGTTTGGGTAATCGTATGCGTCCACTTACGCTATATACACCAAAGCCTTTGCTTGAGGTAGGTGGTAAGGCGCTTATTGTGTGGCATATTGAAAAACTTAAGAAAATTGGTGTGACCGAAATTGTCATCAATTCTGCATGGTTGGCCGATAAACTCATCAGCAGCTTAGGCGATGGCTCTCAATTTGGTGTGGATATCCGTTGGACACGAGAGGATGAAGGGCTAGAAACAGCTGGTGGAATTATTAATGCTTTGCCACTGCTTGGAACAGATCCGTTTATTCTGGTGAATGGAGATGTATGGACCACAATGGATTTTGAAGCCCTACGCCATATTAAGCTAAATGATGATTTAGCACATCTTGTGTTGGTTGATAATCCTAAACAGCATCCTGAAGGTGACTTTACGTTGTTCGATGGACGCACTTTTACATTCGATCAAGATGTGACGGGTGAGAATCTCACTTTTAGTGGCGTGTCTGTTATCCATCCTAAGCTTTTTGATGGATTGGAACCTGGTAAACGTCCCTTAGCTCCATTGTTGAAGCAAGCGATGCAGAATCAAAAAATATCTGGTGAAAAACTTAAAGGTGCATGGGTAGATGTGGGAACGCCTGAGCGTTTAATGGAGCTAGATTTGCAAATTCGTGAAGGCTTCTACGATTAACTGTGTAATCCCTAATCGTTAACTAGTGTTCCACGATGCATAAATGGGTATACTTTGTTTTAAATTTTACTTAGATGTTATCTGTTTATGCATCCGTTTTTTCAAGAGTTACAACAGGGTAGTCAAAAATTAGGTTTATCGCTTAGCGATGAAGCTTTGGCATTATTGTTAAAATATCAAGATGCTTTGGTACTTTGGAATAAAGCATATAATCTGACAGCAATTCGTGATCCGAAAGAAATGTTAGTGAAGCATTTGTTGGATAGTCTAAGTATTTTAAATGATTTACCTGAAGGTAGACTGCTTGATGTGGGTACAGGTGGTGGTATGCCTGGCATGATTATTGCTCTTTGTCAGCCAGAACGCCAATGTGTTCTTTTAGATTCTAATGGTAAAAAAATTCGTTTTTTGAAGCAATTTATTGCTGATCTTAAATTGAGTAACGTTGTGGCAGTGCAAACACGTGTTGAGAATCAAGATACAATTGATGAGCTTGGCCAGTTTGACGTCATAACAAGTCGAGCTTTTGCTTCTTTAACGGACTTTGTAGATGCGGCTCAGCCATACCTTCATCAGAGCAGTATAATCGCAGCGATGAAAGGTGTAGTGCCAGTTGAGGAAATTGAGCAGCTCAAGCAGGACTTTTCATGTAAAGTGATTGAACTGCGCGTACCAAGACTTGATGAACAACGTCATTTACTTTTACTTCAACGTATCTAAATAAAAAGTATTAAGGTTACCATGGCTCAAATTATTGCGATTGCAAACCAAAAGGGTGGTGTTGGTAAAACAACGACTGCAGTAAATCTTGCAGCGTCTCTAGCTGTATTAAAAAAACGTGTATTACTTGTAGATATGGACTCACAAGGTAATGCTACGATGGGGTCTGGTATCCAAAAGAACGATCTTTTGTATTCAATTACAGATGTTCTTCTTGGCGAAGTTCCAATTGAAACAGCCATTCAAAAAGCAGAAGTTGGATATAAAGTTTTAGGCTCTAATCGTGAGCTTTCAGGTGTAGAGCTTGCTATTGCAGAGCAAGAAGGTCGTGAATTCATTCTAAAAAATGCTTTGAATGAAATCAGAAACTCATTTGACTATATCATTGTGGATTGTGCTCCAAGCTTGAGTTTGATTACTGTCAATGCTTTGGCGGCTGTAGATAGTGTAATTATTCCAATGCAATGCGAATATTATGCACTAGAGGGTTTAGCTGATTTAACTCAGACCATTGATCGTATTCAAAAAGCACTCAATCCTGATTTAGAGATTATTGGTGTATTACGTACGATGTACGATGCACGAAATGCTTTAACACGTGATGTATCTGCAGAACTAGAGCAATATTTCGGCAAAAAACTTTATGATACTGTTGTTCCACGAAATGTTCGCTTAGCAGAAGCACCAGCACATGGTTTACCTGTTATCTATTTCGAAAAAAGTTCTAAAGGTGCAGTTGCATACTTAAATCTTGCAGCTGAGATGTTAAAGAGAAGTAAAGTGAAGAAAGGAAGTAAAGTATGAGCATCAAAAAACGCGGATTGGCTAAAGGACGTGGTTTAGATGCATTACTTGGTTCAATTCAAAAAGAAAAATTACAACTGGAAGCACAGGCTTTAGACCACGGACAGTTAAAACAAGTTGATGTGAATTTACTGAAACGTGGTGAATATCAACCACGTCGTTTTATTCATGAGCATGATTTACAAGAGTTGGCATCGTCTATTGAAAAACATGGGGTGATGCAGCCTATTGTCATCCGTCCAGTTGATGATGAAACTTATCCATTTGAAATCATTGCGGGTGAACGTCGTTGGCGTGCAGCACAAATTGCGGGCTTAACTGAAATTCCAGCAATTGTTCGAGATTTGAATGATCAGGTTGCGATTGCTTTAGCGTTAATTGAAAACATTCAGCGTCAAGATTTAAATCCAATTGATCAAGCAATCGCTTTACAGCGCTTTCATGATGAATTTGGTCTAAGTCATCAGGAAATTGCTGACACGGTAGGGAAAGCACGTACTACTGTGAGTAATTTATTGCGATTATTGAGTTTAGCTGATGATATTAAAGATTTCATGCAGCAAGGCCAGCTTGATATGGGGCATGCTCGAGCAATTTTGACATTGAAAGGGAAAGATCAATTAGAAGTCGCTAAAATTGTAATTGAGAAAGGATTGTCCGTTCGTCAAACAGAGCAATTGGTGCGTGATAGAAGTGAGCCTAAACAAGAGAAGGAAAAAACGACTGTAGCACCAGATATTGAGCAATTGACGCAAAAATTATCAGAGCGTTTTGGCGCTAATGTAAAAATTGATCATAACCAAAAAGGTAAGGGTAAACTTGTTATTCATTATCATACCTTGGATGAGTTAGATGGCATTTTAAATATTTGTTTGCCAGAATAATTTGCAGTTGGGTCATGTATTTCTAATTTTATATTCTTGGGGAAGAACATATGTGGGAACTTGTGAGAGCGGGTGGCTGGTTGATGCTGCCTTTAATTCTATGCTCGATTTTAACTGTTGCGATCAGTATTGAGCGTTTTGTTCGGTTAAGACGTTCACAAGTTCTACCCGAAGCATTAAGCGGTAAGGGCTCTTTAAGAGCTGAAGATATCGTGGAAAGTTTAGAACAAAATGTAGAAGCGCAAAGTAGCGCATTGGGACACATTTTAAAAGCAGGTTTTGAGCATCGCGAGCATGGTGAGCAATTTGCTCGTGCGCAAATGGAAGTAGCAGCTTCTCAAGAAATTTCTTATTTGGAAAAAAATATTAATTTTTTGGGCACTCTAAGTGCTGTAGCACCACTGTTAGGGTTGCTTGGTACTGTAGTGGGAATTATTGAGTCATTTCTTGTTATTGATTTTGGATCGGCTGGTAGTCCAAGTTTAATGATTCCTGGTATTTCTAAAGCATTAATTACCACAGCTGTGGGGATGTTAATTGCAATTCCTGCTTTGATTGCTTATCGCTACTTTCAAAGAGTAGTGCAAGATTATATTGCCGAATTAGAACAGCAATCGACCTTATTTCATGCCTCATTGTTCTATAAGCGTTCTTCGTCTGTAGCTGAACACCGCCGTGTTGGTTAGGAGGTGAAAGCCAGATGAAATTTAAACGTTCTCAGGTTGAAGACATTCATATCAATTTAACGCCTATGATTGACTGTTTGTTATTCATTTTGGTTTTTTTATTGCTGTCGACCACTTTTAATCAGCCAAGTCGCATCAATCTAACATTACCAGATGCACAAGGTGTTCCACCAAAACAGTACGATCACAAAATTGAAGTCGTGGTAGACTCTGCTGGTCATTATGCTGTGAATGGTCAAGCACTTTCGTCTAAAGAGGTTGCTGATCTGAGTACTGCGATTAAGCAAGTTGCTCAAGAGCACCGTGATTTTATGTTCATCATTGCTGCGGATGCCAAAGCGTCTCATCAGGATGTAATTCGTGTTATGGATGTGGCAGGACAACTCGGTTTTGTTAACATCAATATTAGTACCAAAGTTCCTTCTAGAGGTTTTTCTGAGTGAATCAAGATTTTAAGGTTTATAAGCGTCTCATAGCCTATTTAAAACCTTATTGGGGCGCGGCCTTATTAGTACTTATCGGGTTCGGTATAAACTCAGCAACAGAAGTTTCCGTTGCTAAATTGATTAAATTTATTATTGATGCAATCCAAAACAGCAGTAGAGCAGATTTGGATTGGTTCCCGTTATTAATTATTTTATTAGTATTCTTTCGCGGCTTAGGCCTATTTATGGGTGGCTACTATACTGCGGTGATTTCACGCAGTTTGGTTTTTAGTATTCGCCAGGAAGTTTATGCGAAACTTTTAAAACTCCCAGCACAATATTACTTAGATAATTCATCTGGCCATATTACTGCCAAAATTATGTATAACGTTGAACAGCTTACGGCTGCTTCTTCGGAATCATTAAGAACCATCGTTAGGGATGGGATGATTACTCTGGGGCTATTAGGCTATCTGTTTTATACCAATTGGCGTCTTACTTTATGTATTTTTGTATTTTTACCTGTGATTGGGGTCTTAGTACGTAAAGCTTCGAAACGAATGCGTAAGCTTTCGTTACAGGTTCAAGATACCATGGGCGACGTCAATCATGTTGTTCAGGAAAGTATTAATGGTAATGCTGTTGTAAAAAGTTTTGCGGGTGAAGAATCTGAACAAAAACGTTTCTATAAGTCATCGGAAGAGAACCTAAAACGCGGCTTAAAAATGGTAATTGTACAAAACCTGAATAGTCCAGTTGTTCAGGTGGTAATGGCTTGTGCTATGGCTCTTATTGTATGGTTAGCTTTACGACCTCAGATTTTAGGCACTACAAGTGCTGGTGAATTTGTAGCTTACCTTACAGCAGCTGGTCTGTTAGCAAAGCCAGTTAAAAGCTTGACTGATGTTAATGAAAAGTTACAACGTGGTTTAGCAGCAGCTCATTCTGTTTTTGAATTACTAGATTTACCTGAAGAGCAAAACAATGGTCAATTGAAACCCAAATTAAATGGGGCAATCCGTTTTGATCATGTGACATTAAATTATGCTGATGACGTAGCAGCTATTAAAGATTTTTCTTTAGATATTCGTCCAGGTCAAACTGTGGCATTGGTTGGTCGTTCAGGGGCGGGTAAAAGTTCATTAGTCAATATGTTGGTACGTTTTCAAGAAGTATCGAGTGGACAAATTTATTTAGATGATTTGCCAATTAATGATATTGAGCTTTCTAGTCTACGTACGCAAATTGCAATGGTAAATCAACAAGTTATATTGTTTAATCGTACTGTTCGTGAAAACATCGCATATGGTCAGTTGGAAGGTGCATCAGATGAAAAAATCTATGCAGCGGCAAAAGCAGCATATGCACATGACTTCATTATGAATTTACCAAACGGTTATGACACTGTTTTAGGTGCACAAGGTCTAAACCTATCAGGTGGTCAGCGTCAGCGAATTGCAATTGCTCGAGCAATTTTAAAGAATGCTCCAATTCTAATTTTAGATGAAGCTACGAGTGCTCTCGACAACGAATCTGAACATTTTATTCAGCAAGCATTTGATGAAGCGATGCAAGACCGTACAACAATCGTTATTGCGCACCGTTTGTCAACAATTGAAAATGCTGATTGTATTGTGGTGATGGATCAAGGGGAAATTGTTGAGCAAGGTACTCATCAAGAACTTCTTGAAAAACATGGTGCTTATTATCAATTACATCAGCGTAATTTTGAGGATAACTAAGCATGTCATTGGCCCAGCTGATCCAGAATGCATGGAATAAGCAATCGAGTTGGTTGATTGCTTTACGCCCATTATCTTGTTTGTATCGTGCTGGGTTTCTATTAAATCGTAATTTTTATACAGTGGGTTTAAAGAAAGTCTATAAAGCACCTGTACCTGTTATGGTTATTGGCAATATTACGGTGGGTGGCAGTGGAAAAACTCCATTATTAATACAACTGGTGAATTATCTACAACAGCACAATGTCAAAGTTGGAGTAATTAGTCGGGGGTATGGTGGTAGTGGCCCTTTTCCAATGTTGGTTACTTCGGGTGCTCAAGCGACTCAGGTTGGAGATGAGCCTGCATTAATTGTTCAATCGACGAGCGTACCAATGGCAGTAGGTCCTAATAGGCAGGCTGCAATAGAGCTCTTGATTGCATCAACACCACTAGATTTAATTATTAGTGATGATGGCTTACAGCATTGGGCTTTGGGACGACAAATCGAGTGGATTGTGCTCGATCAAAATCGTGGTTTAGGAAATCAAAAACTATTACCTGAGGGATATTTGAGAGAGCCAGTTGAGCGTTTAGAAACTGGAACAGTAATTGAACATGCGTATAAACCAACTACAGAATTAAATATGCATCTCGATACAGGGCGGCCATATTTACTCAATCCATCCTCAATAGTCGAACACGATTTCAATCCTCAAAATAGTTATCATGCTGTAGTGGGTATTGGCTTTCCACAGCGTTTTTATCAAACACTTAAAGATTTAGGCCTGAAACAATTTCAAGAGCATGCGTTTCGTGACCATCATGATTACACAATCAATGATTTAATTTTTAATGATGAACTGCCACTTATTACAACTGAAAAAGATGCAGTTAAATTATTACCGTTGCTTGAAAAACATCCGGAATTTAAACAGCCTATTTGGGTTGTTCCTGTTAAAGCTATCCTGTCTATAGAGTGTTATCAGGTTTTAAAACAGCAACTGCAAAAACTTGATATCCAATTATCTTAGGAAGAAAAAATGAAACACATCGTCATTCCAGCACGCTTCTCAAGTTCGCGTTTGCCAGGTAAACCATTGTTGCTTATTCATGACCGTCCTATGATTTTACGTGTGGTGGATCAAGCAAAAAAAGTCGAAGGTTTTGATGATCTATGTGTGGCAACAGATGATGAGCGTATTGCTGAGATTTGCCGTGCAGATGGTGTGGACGTTGTGCTTACGAGTCCTGATCATCCATCAGGAACAGACCGATTAAGCGAAGTTGCTCGTATTAAGGGGTGGGCAGCAGATGATATTATTGTGAATGTTCAGGGGGATGAACCTTTATTGCCAGCTCAACTTGTTCAACAAGTTGCAAAACTCTTGGTTGATAAACCAAATTGTTCAATGTCTACGTTGTGCGAGCCTATTCATACCTTAGATGAATTTCAGCGTGATAGCATTGTAAAAGTAGTCATGTCTAAGCAAAATGAAGCGTTATATTTTAGCCGGGCAACCATTCCGTACGACCGTGATGGGGCTGCACAAGCAGAGCCAAGTTTACATAACCAAGCATTTCGCCATTTAGGTTTATATGCCTATCGAGTGAACTTATTACAAGAATATGTGACTTGGGATATGGGTAAGCTTGAAAAGTTAGAAAGTCTTGAACAATTACGTGTTTTAGAAAATGGACATCGCATTGCGATTGCTGTCGCTCAAGCAAATTTACCTCCTGGTGTGGACACTCAAGCTGATCTTGCTCGCTTAAATAAAATGCCTGTCGAATCTTTTGAATAAGCGTTAATTTTTAATGAATCCGAATGTAACTTCAAAGGTTTATCCTTGGCAAAAAACAACATGGGATACCTTAATAACAAGGTTTCCCAATATTGGACATGGCCTATTATTTTATGGCAAGCAAGGTTGTGGAAAACATGCTTTTGCTAAGCATTTTTTGGCATGGGTGCTTTGTCTTAATAAGCAGGTTCATGGCGCTTGCGGTGAGTGTAGTAGCTGCCAATGGTTAAAGTCAGATACTCATCCAAATTATGTCCATATCACAACAGATGAAGAAAATAAAAAGCAGAATGCAAAAATAAAAATCGAAAAGATTCGAGATTTACTGCCTTTCGTGCAACAAACGGGAGAAGGCTGGCGCGTTATTCTTATTGAGCCTGCTGAAGCTCTTAACTTGGCATCCTCAAATGCGCTACTAAAAACTTTAGAAGAACCCGGTGAACGTGTTGTTTTAATTTTATTGGCTGATCATTACCTTAAATTACCAGCCACTATTCGTAGTCGATTGCAGCATTTTGCTTTAGATCGTATTTCATATGAACAGGCTACTTCATATTTGGACGAGCATTTATCTGAACTTGCAGAAGTACAACCTGATTTATTACTTGGTCTATCTAATGATATGCCTTTGCAAGCCATAGAAATTGCAAAAAGTGATTGGTTTGCTAAACGACAGATTTTCTTAAATGACTGGCTAAAAATTGTAGCTCAAAAAAATATGCCTCTATTTTTCTCAGGAAAATGGCAAAAAGAATTAAGTTTTAATGATTTTATCGTACTTTTTGAATACTTGTTGGGAGATTTAATTTGTGTCAAGCTAAATCAGCCACAAAAAAATACTGATTTAGATTTTGATCAATTAAGTCCATATTACGATTTAGAAAGCTTATTTAATATTTATAGTGAATTACAACAAGCAAAAAAGCTTGTTGAGCAAAATGTACAAAGTCAACTTATTATAGATCAATTGTTTATAACGTTAATGAATATTTAAGGGGAAGATTATGCAACCGCAAATGGGGGGGATTATTCAGGTAAATATTCCTGATAGAGCTACTTTGCAAGCAAGCTATATGGGATATGTGCAAGGTGGAGGCCTATTTGTACCATCAAAACAAAAGGTAAAGATGGGGCAAGAAATTTTCATTTTAGCTACTTTACCTGAGCAGTCTCAAAAAATTCCTCTCACTGGTAAGGTAATTTGGATATCACACAAGCAAAGTGGATTTAAACCTCAAGGTTTTGCTATTCAATTAAGTGGAGATAAGGGAATTTACTATAAAGCTGAGGCAGAAAGAGTTTTGGCTGGTAGTATGTCTCTAGATCGTCCAAGTTATACCATGTAATCAAATAGGATAGAAAAGTGTTTGTTGATACGCATTGCCATTTAACGATGTTAGATTTAACGCCTTATAACGGTGATCTGAACCTTGCGCTCGCTGCAGCACGAGCAGAAGGAGTGTCTAAATTTATGGCAATTTCTGTTGATCTTGATGACCATATTGCACTAGCAGAAATTGCAAATAGGCATGAAGACGTTGGTTATACGGTAGGTGTGCATCCTTGTGAAGATGTAGATACGATGGCACGTGCAACGACTGAGCACTTGATTGAATTAGCTCAGTCGGAAAAAGTATGGGCTCTGGGTGAAACTGGACTGGACTATTATCACAGTACAGATTTTGTTGAAGAACAAAAGGCATGTTTTGCAAGACATATCCAAGCTTCGAAAATTTTAAAAAAACCAGTCGTCGTTCATACGCGTTCAGCAAAGCATGATACGGTAGATATTATCCGTGCTGAACATTCCACGCATGGAATTTTGCATTGTTTTACCGAAGATTGGGAAACGGCTAAGGCTGTACTGGATTGCGGTTATTACATTTCTTTTTCTGGTATTGTGTCATTTAAAAATGCACAAGACTTGCGTGATGTAGCTAAACAAGTTCCGCTAGATCGACTTTTAATTGAAACAGATAGTCCTTATTTAGCACCTGTTCCATACCGCGGTAAAACAAATGAACCAAAATATGTGCCTTATGTAGCCAAAGCGCTCAGCGATGTATATGATAAATCAGTTGAGGAAATTGCAATGATCACCTCACAAAATTTTGAGAACTTGCTAAAAGCGATTTAAGTTATAGAAACTATATAAGAGAGTAATTGCGTGAAGATGGATCGTCAGGCTCAGTTCCGAGCAAGAGAAGTATTAATATTTCAGGTTGCGGAGCAATTATTGCTAGAAAATGGCGAAGCCGGAATGACACTTGATGTCTTGGCTGCTGAGCTTGATTTAGCAAAAGGAACTTTGTACAAACACTTTCAAAGTAAAGATGAATTGTACATGCTATTGATTATTCGTAATGAACGTATGTTACTAGAAATGGTTCAAGATACTGAAAAGGCCTTTCCGGAACACTTGGCCTTTTTTATGTTGCATCATTTACATCATCCTGAGCGGACAGTTTTATTTCATCAAATTGAGGAAAAACTTTCGATTACAGCTCAAGGCGTACATCACCTTTTTAATGAACTTTATCAGGTGCGTAAACAGCGATTACGAATTATTATTCGCATGACAGATCACTATTTAGAATCTATCCAAAGCAATATGCCTACTCGAGATTATTTAGCATCTATTTGGTCATTAACTCATGGTGCAGCAGCTATTCTCAATTCAAGTTTTTACCAACGGTATTTAGGTTCAAGGGACACGTTAAGAGTGGCTTATATTGATCAGGCATTAGCCTTACCTAAACAAGCTGTTGAACAATATGCTTAATAGGTCGATATGAAATCTCAATCACCGCCTAAATCACAAAAAGGTTTTACCCTCATTGAAGTGATGGTGGTGATTGTTATTATGACGATTATGACCTCTCTAGTTGTACTCAACATAGGCGGGGTTGATCAAAAGAAAGCGATGCAAGCAAGAGAATTATTTTTGCTTGATGTACATAAAATTGGTAAAGAATCACTTGATCAATCTCGTGTTTTAGCTTTATCTACTCTGAGTGAGACTGACGTTTCCCCATTTTCCTATGAACTGTATGAATACCACGATCAGAGTAAATTACAGGTCCAAGATTTAAAAAACCGTTGGCAGAAATACCCAGAATTTACTACGCGCCAATTGCCTAAACATGTATCGTTTACAGTACAACCTCTAGATGGTCAAACCTATTCAAAAGCGACGAATACCGATTTAGTTGGAGGACAGGCTCCTCAGCTAATCTGGTTTGGAAATGGTGAAGCTAAAACAGTTAAAATACAGTTTTACTTTGAACAAAAACCAATTGGTTCAGAAATACAAATTGATCATTTGGGTAAAATAAATGAAATCTAAAGGCTTTACTCTATTAGAAGTAATGGTAGCTTTAGCAATTTTTGCAGTAGCTGCTGTCGCGTTAACTAAAGTGGCCATGCAATATACCCAATCTACCTCAAATGCAATTCTTAGAACAAAAGCTCGGTTTGTGGCAATGAATGAAGTAGCCTTAATGGAGATAAATCAAGAATGGCTTCAAGGCACTCAAAGTAAGCAGGTTACTTCTCAAGGGGAAACTTGGCAGATTGATAAATCAGCTGAATCTACCGTCAGCCCGAATGTTCAGAAAGTAGATTTACAAATTAGCTTATATGATTCTGATAAAGGAAAAGTTCAAAATGGTATTACCCATTTGGTGTTTTTTAATTATCCAATGAAAGCAAAATAATGATAAAAAATAAATATTTTTACTCTCGAAGCACAGCTTCCCGTCTTGCGGCACGATCGGAAATGATGAGGGGCTACTCCGAGCGGAGCTCTTCGTCTTGCGCTCGGACAAAGCGTTGCTTTAAAGACTCTCACACTCGAAACACAGTTTCTCATCTTGCGACACGATCGAGCAGTGCTCGATTAACTCGTGCCTCAGGATTTACTTTAGTTGAGCTTTTAGTCGCAATTGCAATTTTTGCTGTTCTATCTTTATTAGGTTGGAAGATTTTTGATTATTTATTAAAAGTCCGTGATCGTAATGCTCAACATGAAGTGCAGCTATTTGAATTACAAGATGCATATCAACAAGTTTTGCGAGATACATTGCAAATTATACCTTTATCGGCAAATCAAGGGGGACAGCTTCATCCAGCATTAGAACTTGATAACCAAGTACTCTATTTTAGTAAGGCTGGTGTTACTGATCCCTTGAAACAAGGATTATCACCTTTTGAGCGTATTGAATATCGATATGATCCTGATCAAAAAAAGCTTTATCGTCTTAAATATAGTAATTTAAATACTTCAAACAGAGAGCAGCCATTATCAAGTACGCTGTTGAGCCAAGTTGAACAATTTCAAATTATGGTGCTCACACCCCATGAAGTGACAAAGTGGCCAGAAATTAATATTGATCCCACAAAGCCAGAAGAGTTTAGAAAACTACCGAAAGGAATAAAAATACAACTCACGGTTGCAGGCGTAAGTTATGATTGGATTTATAGCTTAAACCAAGGGAATTTATCGCTCTCCAAAGAAGGAGGGGCATAATGTTGCACTATAAAAAGAGCCAGCAAGGTGTAGCTTTGCTCACAATTTTAATTATGGTTGCATTGGCTACAATTTTAGCTGCCTCTATTGCAAAGCATCAAACCAACACGATGGAAAACACTGGTTATTTAATGCGTCAAAATCAGTCACTACTTTATGCCAAAAGTGCAGAAGCTTTTTTTTCTGAGTTATTAATTCAAGATACAAACAATGCTGGTGGCGTTGATCATTTAAAAGAAACATGGGCACAGCCAATGCCACCTTTTCCAATAGAAGATGGAACTGTGTCAGGGCGTTTAATAGACGAATCAGGGAAATTTAACTTAAACAATTTAACGACCAATGAAGGTAAAGTAAATGAAGCTGCCAAAAGCTGGTTTGAGCGCTTACTTGTACGTGTAGGCTTGCCAGCAGAGTTAAGTCAAGCAGTTATTGATTGGCAAGATTCAGATGAAGAGCCATCTGGACCTATGGGTGCTGAAAGCAGTTATTATGAAGGCCTTGATCCTAGCTATTTAGCTTCAAATGCTAAATTTCATCGTATCGAAGAGTTGAAATTAGTAAGAGGTTTTGACGGCAAGAAATACGATTTAATTGCTCCCTATATTTCTGCATTACCTGAAAATACAAAAGTGAATATTAATACCGCTTCACCATTAGTCTTAGCGAGTATTGATCAAAAATTGGATGTAGGGGCGGTAGAAAAAGAACTTCAAATGCGCCAACAAAATTTAAAATTCTTTCAAAATGTTGATGAATTATGGCAATTGAATGCTTTTTCAACAGTCGATACTCAAAAGAGAACTGAGGTGAATAGCCTGTTGGATGTAAAGTCGAGTTTTTTTCAAGCACAAATTGAGGTCATGCTTAATAATAGAAAAAGACAATTTACAAGTGCACTCATGCGTAATGATAAGCAGGTTTATGTTTATTCTAGAAATATGTCACCATTTAACTAGTTGAAAAATTTTAATTTATTTGTTTGGGTCATGTCATTGAAAAGTCTTTTTTATGAATTTCTCTAATGGACATAATAGAATAAATATAAATTTTCCATATGTTTATCTTCAATATTTCTTCACAAGTCTTATCATACTTTTCGCTAATTGTTTCTAATTGAAAAGTGGTGCGAAGTTTTTGTCTTTTGCTTTATAATAATGTTCTTAGAAGGAATGATCGATTTGGCACATGTTAATTCGCAAGTTATTTAAGTTTGAAAATGCACATGTTGTACGTAACTGTACATCGGATCGTTGTAAGCGATCAATTCATGGACATAGCTATAAAGTCGAATTATTGCTTAAAGCTTCGAAATTAGATCATGGACAAATGGTTTATGATTTTGGGCTTTTAAAAGGGGTAATAAAAGACCTTATTGACAGCTTTGATCATGCAATCTGTTTTTGGGAAAAAGATGATTCTCAATATATTGATGCTTGTCAGACTTTTAGTGCTCGCTGGATTTCTTTACCGGTTTCACCCTCAGCCGAACAGTTCTCTCGTATTTTCTTTTATTTAGCTCAGCAAGTTTTGCAATCAACAATCACTCAAAATGGGGAAGGTGATGTTGAGGTTTATTCAGTTATTGTTCATGAGACCGATACTGGATATGCTCAAAGCTTTATTGAAGATATTCAAAACGAACAAATGGGGATCTTAAGTCTTGATGGAATTGTTTTTTCAGAACAAATTCAGATAGAGTGGGCAAATCCGCAAATGTATGAAGACTTGAAAAAAGGGATGAAATTTAATAATCCTCAAGTTGATTTACAAGTCGAAGTGTAAATCGAGTTACTCTATTTGTAGAATTGAAAATTGATCTAGGATGACATTAATGCAATTAACTGAGCAACAGCAAGATAAACTCAGTAAAGTTCAATTAGAAGAAAGCTGGAAAATATCTTTAGCACCTTTTTTATTAAGTCCTCAAATGGATAATTTGCGCGATTTCTTATTTCAAGAGAAGCAAGCACAAAAAATAATATATCCACCGAGTAAACAAATCTTTAGTGCTCTAAATACGACACCATTGGCTGATGTGAAGGTCGTTATTCTAGGACAAGATCCATATCATGGACCGAACCAAGCGAATGGATTAAGTTTCTCTGTTCAAAAAGGTATTGCATTACCACCATCTTTACGTAATATTTTTCATGAATTGCATACAGATTTGGGTATTCCAGCTCCTCGCCATGGTGACTTAACGAAATGGGCTAATCAAGGGGTGCTTTTACTAAACAGCGTGCTTACTGTTGAAGCTGGGCAGCCAACTTCACATCAAAAGCAAGGTTGGGAAGCATTTACTGATGAAGTCATTGATGTTTTGAATGAGCAAAGAGAACATGTGGTATTTATTTTGTGGGGTGCTTATGCACAGCGCAAAGGACAACGTATAAATAGAGATAGACACTTGGTTTTAACCGCCGCACATCCATCACCTCTTGCTGCAAATAGAGGAGGTTTTTTTGGATGCAAAGTGTTCTCAAAAACAAATCAATATTTGAAACAACATGGCATTGAGCCCATAGACTGGCAATTGGACGCATGATGAACTCTCCCAATGTAAATAACTATCACCCGGACTTGGTGGTTGAAGAAGCAAAAAACGGCTGGCGTATAGTACGTTTGAATCGTCCTAAATCATTGCATGCTTTAGATGAGTCAATCGTAACGGCATTATTACGTGTATTTGAAGATTTTCGTGATGATGAGAGCGTTAAAGCAATTTGGTTAGATTCAACTACACCAAAAGCTTTTTGTGCAGGTGGGGACGTTAGAAAATTACGTCAACTTGTTATAAATCAAGAAGTAGATACTGCGAATAAATTTTTTCAGCAAGAATATGCTTTAGACTTACTCTTACATAATTATGCTAAACCTGTGGTTGTTTGGGGTGAAGGCTATGTTATGGGTGGTGGTTTGGGCTTGTTTATGGCAGCACCATTCCGTCTAGTAACCCCATATTCTCGTTTGGCAATGCCTGAGATTAATATTGGTTTATATCCAGATGTCGGGGCGAGCCGTTTCCTAGCAGATCGTGGTCCAGTAGGTTTGTTTACTGGTTTAACTGGTTCAATCATGACAGCCGCTGGAGCATATAGCATCGGTTGGGCAACACATATTTGTGAAGCACAGCGTGATAATGTTTTGCAAAAAGTTTTAAATATTAATTGGGCTCATTATCCTGCAGGGGATTTCCGCGCAATTGATGATACTTTAAATAGTTTGCATCGTCCTGTTGCGGCAGGTCCATTGCAAAACTCGCTAGATGTGATTCATAGCGTTTGCCGTGGCTTTAATTTTGAACAAGATTACCAAGCTATTGTTAGCTTGCGTGATGCCAGCAGTGATTGGCTCCGCCAAGCGAGTGAGAACTTGCAAAAAGGATCTCCTAGTACTGCGGCAATTACTTGGTTGCTGTGGCAATGGGGTAAACAAATACATTCTTGGGATGAGGTCTTTGATTTAGAAGCTCAAATTTCTGAGTGGAAAATTCGGCATCCTGACTTTGTAGAAGGTGTTCGTGCACGCTTGGTTGATAAAGATTTATCACCAGAGTGGAAACCATGTGAAGACCTAAGCCTAAGAGGCATATTAGCTGATTGTCCGCCAGTTACCTCAATAGATAGCTGGAATGCTTTGCTTAGACAACATGGTGTGATCATTTAAAATACATGACTGAATATAGTGATGAATATTGGATGCAGCTTGCTTACGAGCAAGCTGAATTAGCCGCTCAGCAGGGTGAAATCCCCGTTGGAGCGGTTGTGGTGAGCCAAAATAGAGTGATTGGATCTGGATATAATGCTCCAATTAGTTTGTTAGATCCAACTGCACATGCAGAAATTCAAGCTATCCGTGCAGCATGCTTATCATTAGAGAATTATCGATTACCTGAAGATGCAACTTTATATGTCACTCTTGAGCCGTGCACAATGTGTGTAGGCGCATTAGTACATGCAAGAATCAAACATGTGGTTTTTAGTACAACAGAACCTAAAGCAGGTTCATTGGTAAGCGCTCGACAGTTACTACAACATGGTTATTACAATCACAGATTTACCTTTCAGCATGGTTGTTTACAAGAAAAATGTGCCCAACAACTCAGTCATTTTTTTAAACAAAGACGTGAGCAAAAGAAACTAGAAAAACAACAAAAAAACGTCCTTAAGTGATTAAAAAGTAACATGAGCTTATGGCAAACTAACGCGACTTTAGTGCCATTATTCTATTTAATAAGGAACACCAATGCGTAATGTAATTACCGTAAAAAAAGAATTTAATGCTCCTCTTGGTGATGTATTTAACTTGCTCTCTAAACATGCAACTTATAATACTGCTTTTGCACCATTACAAGTGGTACGAGTAAAAGACTCAGCAGATTCTAAAAGACCTGATGGTTTAGGCTCAGTTCGTCGTATGGGATTTGGTCCAATCAAACCACTTAAAGAAGAAATTACATTGCTTGAAGAAAATAAAAGCATTGAATATAAATTAATAGATAATCCTTTGATTAAACACCATTTAGGTCGAATCGAGTTTTCTGAAATTACGCCATATATAACTTTAGTTACATACCGCATCGAGTTAACAGCAAAAGCTCCAGTGGTAAGTAAATTAATCCTTGCACAGCTAAAACTAGCCATTACACTAGGCTTTTCGAGATTAGCTAAAGCAATTGCTTCTTAGTGAGAGTTCAATGACAGTTCAAATTATTACTATTGATGGTCCGAGTGGTTCGGGTAAAGGAACATTGGCCGCAAAACTTGCAGCACATTATCAATATCATTTACTCGATTCTGGTGCCTTATATCGTTTATTAGGGTTGTCATTACATAAACACGATTTATTAGAGAAATTAGACAGTCAGCTCGATGAGTGCATTCAATATGCACGTCAACTGGATATTAAATTTGAAACTTCCGAAGCAGGGATTTTAGTTTTTCTAGATGGCGAAGATGTATCTCAAACAATTCGTACAGAACGGGTTGGTGAATATGCATCGAAAGTTGCAGCAATTCCAGAGCTTAGACAGGCATTATTTGAGCGACAAAGAGCTTTTGCACAAAATCCAGGCTTAGTTGCAGACGGCCGTGACATGGCAACAGCTATTTTCCCTGAAGCAAATGCGAAAATTTATCTAACAGCTTCAGCTGAGTCGCGTGCCGAGCGAAGAGTAAAACAGTTGCAGGGCATGGGCCTAGATGCTAAAATAAACGACATTTTAGCTAATATACAGGCGCGTGACAAAAGAGATATGGAGCGAGAAGTTGCTCCACTCAAGCCAGCCAAAGACGCTTATATCATTGATAGTTCGGAATTAACGATCGATCAGGTGTTTAAGTTAATGGTTGAGTATGTCAATAGCCGTACCATTTAGCAAATAGAATTATCAGTTGACGCATAGCTTGATCAGTCTATAAAGACTATGTTGATACTTAACTAAACCGGCCTTGTCTGATCCAAGACCGCGGAATTTATCAGGTATATCATGACCGAATCTTTTGCAGCCCTCTTTGAAGAAAGTGAATTAAACCTCAACGTTGAAAAGGGTGCAGTCATCCAAGGTGTTGTTGTAAACATCGATAGCGACTGGGTAACTGTTGACACTGGCCTAAAGTCTGAAGGCATTGTTGACCGTGCTGAATTTTTAAATGAACAACGTGAACTTGAAGTTCAGGTTGGTGATACTGTTGACGTAGTTGTTGAAGCTCTTGACAACGGTATGGGTCAAACAGTTTTATCACGTGAAAAAGCTAAGCGTGCTGAAACTTGGACTAAACTTGAAAAAATCTTTGAAGATGGCGAAATCGTTACTGGTGTTATCTCTGGTAAAGTTAAAGGCGGTTTCACTGTTGACATCGGTCCTGTTCGTGCATTCTTACCAGGTTCATTAGTTGACACTCGTCCTATCCGTGACACTACTCACCTTGAAGGTAAAGAGTTAGAGTTTAAAGTAATCAAACTTGATGCTAAACGTAATAACGTTGTTGTATCTCGTCGTGCTGTTATGGAAGCAGAATCTTCTGCTGACCGTGAAGCATTACTTGCTCAACTTGAAGAAGGTCAAACAGTTACAGGTACTATCAAGAACCTTACTGATTACGGCGCATTCGTTGATCTTGGCGGTATTGATGGTCTTCTCCATATCACAGATATGGCTTGGAAACGTATCAAGCACCCTTCAGAAGTTGTTGAAGTTGGTCAAGAAGTTACTGTTAAAGTACTTAAATTTGACCGTGAGCGTAACCGCGTATCTTTAGGTCTTAAACAATTAGGCGAAGATCCATGGTTAGCGATCATGAGCCGTTACCCTAAAGGTTCTATCGTTAAAGCTCGTGTAACTAACTTAACTGACTACGGTTGTTTCGCTGAAATCGCTGAAGGCGTTGAAGGTTTAGTTCACGTTTCTGAAATGGACCACACTAACAAAAACATCCACCCATCTAAAGTTGTTCAGATTGGTGATGAAGTTGATGTTATGGTTCTTGAAGTTGACGAAGAACGTCGTCGTATCAGCCTTGGTATCAAACAAACTCGTGCTAACCCATGGGAAGAGTTTGCTAAAGCTCATGAGAAAGGCGAAAAAGTATCTGGTACTATCAAGTCTATCACTGACTTTGGTATCTTCATCGGCTTGAACGGCGGTATCGACGGTTTAGTACACTTGTCTGATATTTCTTGGAACGAGCAAGGCGAAGAAGCTATTCGTCGTTACAAGAAAGGTGACACTGTTGAAGCTGTTATCTTGTCTGTAGACGCTGAAGGTAACCGTATCAGCCTTGGTATCAAGCAATTGAACAGCGATCCGTTCAATGATTTCTTAGCTGCTAACGAACGTGGTGCTTTAGTTAAAGGTACTGTAACTGCAGTTGATGCTCGTGGCGCAACTGTTAAGTTGGCTGACGAAGTAGAAGCTACTCTTAAAGCTTCTGAAATCAACCGTGACCGCGTTGAAGATGCAACTAAATTCTTAGAAGTTGGTCAAGAAGTTGAAGCGAAAATCATCAACGTTGATCGTAAATCTCGCTCTATCAACTTGTCTGTTAAAGCGAAAGACGAAGCTGAAGAGAAAGAAGCAGTTGCTACTTTACGTACAGTAACAACAAGTCAAGAAAATGGTCCTAAGACTATTGGTGATTTGATCAAAGCACAAATGAAGTAATAGGTTAATAAAGTACAGTTTCATGTAACGGAATTGTACTTTTTATACAAATTACTGTAAACGGTAGCCTAGTATTCAACATACTGCGCTACCGTTTTGTATTTAAACAGGTTATTATCAGACGACATAGAGTAGCAATAAATAACGAGGTCGTAGATGACTACTGAAGCTCTTAATAAGTCTGATTTGATTGAACGCATTGCGCTAAAAAACCCACACTTAGCTGAACCTTTGGTGGAAGAGGCGGTTAAAATTATGATTGATCAAATGATAGAAGCACTATCAACTGATAATCGAATTGAAATCCGTGGTTTTGGTAGCTTTGCTTTACACCACCGTGACCCAAGAGTTGGTCGCAATCCTAAAACAGGAAGGTCAGTGGAAGTGGCCGCTAAAGCTGTTCCACATTTCAAACCCGGGAAAGCACTGCGTGATGCAGTCAACGAATCCGGGAAATAAATAAAAATTTATAAGTGGGGTGCCTATGCGTTATATTTTGATTGCATTGCTTATTGTTGTATTTGGTTATTCTTTAGCACTTGTATTGCAAAATCCAACAGAGCTTTCTGTTGATTTGTTATTTACCCAAGTTCCAGCTATGCGATTAGGCTTATTATTGCTACTCACATTAGTACTTGGAACAGTGGTCGGTCTTTTGCTAGGTGTACAGGTTTTCAGAGTGTTTCAACAAAGCTGGGAAATTAAACGTCTTCGTAAAGATATTGACCATTTGAGAAAAGAACAAATTCAAAGTGCTCAATTAGCAGCAGCAGAAGCCGCTGCAAATGTAAGACATGAAAAAACCGTTTTAGATGCTTATCCTCAAGATAAAAACTCTACTCCGTTATAATTCGAACACTACTCTTTATTCACGAGTAAAGAGTAGTATATTCCTTAATTTATCAGTGTTTTCTTCTTTTTATTTTTCTAAAAATTAGTCCTCGTGGCATTATTGTCTCTAAATTTGAAAGCCTTCCTTATACATTCCTTTATTACTTGATGACTTGTCTATTATAATGATGCTGATTTTATATGATGGAAGAAAGTCTCTTGAGTATCATTGTTGCGTTAGATGCAAAAAGCCAATATGACGCTTTAAAAATTGTTGAACAACTTGATCCTACTTTATGCCGTGTAAAAGTGGGTAAAGAGCTTTTTACTCATGAAGGCCCATCTGTTGTAAAAAAACTGCAAGAACAAAATTTTGAAGTTTTTCTTGATCTTAAATTTCATGATATTCCAAATACCACCGCTCAGGCTGTTTGTGCAGCAGCTGATTTAGGAGTGTGGATGGTAAATGTCCATGCTTCAGGTGGCCGTAAAATGATGGAAACTTGTGTAGAGCGTTTAAAAGCGGGTAACTATCAAACTCAGTTAATTGCGGTCACAGTGTTGACCTCAATGGGGCGTGAAGATTTAAAAGATATTGGTTTGGATGTTGAACCTGTAGAACATGTAAAGCGCTTGGCTAAACTCACTAAAGAAAGTGGCTTGGATGGTGTGGTTTGTTCTGCTCAAGAAGCTAAGATTCTTCGTGAATTAATTGGGGAAGACTTCTCTTTGGTAACACCAGGTATTCGCCCAGAAGGTTCTAATGCAGACGACCAAAAACGTATTGTAACTCCAAAGCAGGCTATGCTTGATGGTTCTACACATCTGGTAATTGGTCGACCGATTACTAAAGCAGAAAACCCAACAGAAATGTTGAAATCTATTCTTGCTTCAATTGCCTAAAAATTTAGAAATAAGCTAATTAATAACGGGGCGAGTAGGCTTAATAATAAGCCACTCATCATGGCATGTGGTACATAATGTGTACCACATGACTGTTTTACCATTGCTAAGGTAGCATCCATTGACGTTGCGCCAGCACTTGAGATAGCAGGGCGAGGAAAACGCCATCCCATGGTATACATTAAAAATATAGCAACAATTTCTCTAAATAAATCAGTCAATAGCGCGATGCCACCTAGTTCTGCCGAATGTAATTGCGTAAATAAGATCCCTGACATTGAGTACCAGCCATAACCTTGTGCTAATGCTAATGTTTCGTTCAGTGCAAAATGCTTGTTAAGCAAAAAGTAGTTGAAGAAGCCAGCAATACATGACCCTATAAAAGCAGCTAAAGGTACAATTAAAACCTTCCAGCTTAACCACGTACGGTTGAAATGAGTGAAGGCAAGTTCAATACCAATTAAGAAAATAAACAGTAATAATAAATACCAACTATTAAATGCCATATGTGAATTGAATTGAGTAGCGATAGCTCCTAATAGAACACCGACGCCTAAGGCAAGAAAGGCTTTTGCAATATTCTTTAAAGCATTTACAAAAAGTTGAAGTGAGATTTTTCCTTTTACACTTTGTTTATCAAAAATTGTATAAGCCAATAAACATGTAAAAAAAGAACCAAAAGATGTGGTAAGTGCAATGATTATAGCCGGTGGAAGTATCGCAGATGGGTTCTCAATTTGATCAAGTGCTAGTGTTAATTCTAAAGCCACACTTGCTAAGAGAATATAAGAAAAATAGGGTAGTATTTTAAAAATAAACTGTCGGATATTTAGAGATAGTCTAGGTGCTAGAAAATAGCCGAAAGCAAGTGCTAAAAAAATTTGAATGATAAGATAAAAGGATTGCATATAATAATAGGTGGATTGTTTTTAACCCACCTATTATGTCTTGAACATTTTAAGCTGCATAGCTCTGTGAGCTTTTATTTAAGAGTAAGTAATCTTTTGGATTAACTTTACGCGTCTCTAACCAATACTTCCATGTATAGGTGGGCCATAACGAAAAGTTTTTTCCATCGGCAGATTGATACCAGCTACTACAGCCTCCAGCTTGCCACACAGTCCCTTGAAGCTGAGTTTGAACCCGCTCGTTAAAAGCGTCTTGAACTTCTGGTTTGATCTCAATTGCTTTTTGACCAGATTTCTCTACAAGTTGAATGAGCTGTAAAATGTAATTTACTTGAGATTCAATCATAAAAATAACTGAATTATGACCTAGTACTGTATTAGGGCCGACTAATTGAAATAGGTTAGGAAAGTTTTTAGTCATAATGCCATAATAACTTTCTGCACCATCTTTCCATGCTTGTTTTAACTCGAGTTGATTGCGTCCAATACAAGTGAAATGTTTTAAGTAAATACGGGGGTCAGTAATAAAACCTGTGCCGTAAATTAAACAATCAATAGGTCGTTCTTTACCATCTTTCGTAATAATACTATTTTCTTTAATTTCTTGAATGCTATCCGTTATTAGCTCAACATTTTTACGGTTAAATATAGGGAAATATTTATTTGAAATAAGAATACGTTTACATCCCATCACAAAGTCCGGTGTGAGTTTCTTAGCCACTTCCTTGTCTTTAACTTGGAAGCGAATGAAAGCTTCTGCCAATTTTTGACCATATTTCATGATTCGAGGTTGAACAATCGGTACAACACGTGACTCATTACTCCAATAAAGACGACTACGATGAATTTGGCGATAGATATTGGAAGATTTGAATAATGCTTTACTCAAACCTGAGTATTTGCGTTCATCTCGTGGTATTACCCATGCTGCCGTTCTTTGAAATACATAGAGCTGCTTAACATCTCCAGCTATTTCCGGAATATATTGAATTGCGCTACCACCTGTACCAATAGATGCGACTGATTTACCATTCAAATTATAGTCATGTTCCCATTGTGATGAATGGAAAACTTTCCCTTTAAATTTTTCGATACCCTGAATATGGGGAATTTGCGGGATATGCAACGGGCCTGAGGCAAAAACAACAAATTGAGCTTCAATAGAAGGCTGATTTTTAAAGTCTAGAGTCCATACATGACGTGCTTCATCATATTGGACATTGCTCACATCATGGTTAAACTTGCAATAATCTTTAATCTTATATTTTTTTGTAATATCTTGAATATATTGAAAAATCTCTGGTGCTTCAGCATAGCGTTTTGACCAGTCGGTTTTAGGTGCAAAAGAGAGGGAATACATATGAGATTGAACATCACATGCCGCACCTGGGTAGCGATTTTCCCGCCAAGTTCCGCCAACATCATTAGACTTTTCTAAAATAACAAAGTCTTGCTGTTGATTTTGCAGTAAACGGATTGCCATTCCTAGGCCACCAAATCCAGCACCAATAATAGCGATTTTAGTTTTTTGAATAGCATCTTGCTTTGCGTTTAGCATTGGAAACCCTGCATAAGCTAAAAGGAGGATTGCAGGCAAGACTAACGTTTTTTAACCAGTTTAAACATGATTGTATCGACGTGAAAATTGATAGATTCGGCAATTAATTTTCTTTCTTGTTTATAGTAAAACATTTGAGTCTAGGGAAATTGATAGAAGAATGAAACGGTCGATACTTGGTTTAATGTATTTAATTCAAGGAATGCGCAATGCAGGCATTGATGTCGACTCACGTTTGGCTGGTATAGGAATTAAGGTTGATGCTTTAGATCCGAGTTCCACAATTCATGATCGCCTAGAATGGGATATTCAGCAAATTATTAGTGAAAATGTTGAGCCTGAAAAGGGCCTATTTATTGGACAGCATTATGCTTTAGCCGGTTACGGACCATTGCTCATGTTGCTTGTCACAAGTAATGATGTTCAAACTGCATTAAATAAAGGGATAAAGTATCAAAAACTTACTCATTTATTTGGTGCTTTAGGCCTATATGAAACTGATGAGCGTACAATTTTAAGTTATTTGCCTGTTGATTTGAAAACACAAATTGGCAAGTTGCGGGCCCAATGTGAAGTTTCAGGAACTTATAAATTTATTCAAGATATTTATACGATGATGGGATTACAAATGCCCGCTATGCGTATAGAACTTCCGTTTGAAAAACCAACTGACTCAGATACTTTATCTCGCTATTTTGCATACTATGGCGATGATGTGCACTTTAATGGTAAATATGCAGCATTTAGCCTAAGCAAGGATGTGCTTGAAATTAAGATTCCCTCAGCGGATATCATTACACATCGTATTTATGAATCAAAATGTATTACAGAAATAACAAGATTAAATCAACAAGATCACCAAACTCCACATATCATACAATGTGTGCAAGATTATCTTGAGTTGCAACAAGGTATTATCCCGAGCATGGCGGAAACTGCTTTTGCATTGAAAATGCCTGAAAGGACATTAAGGCATCAATTGCAACAGTTAAATACGAGTTATAAGCAAATTCGTGAACAAATTATCAAGAATAAGGCATTAAAGCTTATGGAATATAGAGAATACTCAATAGAAGTTATTGCCGACTTACTCGGTTATTCTGAACCAGCGGCGTTTAATCATGCATTTAAACGATGGTTTGGACAGAGTCCTCGACAATATGGCAAAGAGTCATCGTCGTAATTCTTGATGCTAAAAGCTAATGTGGTTGAACAAAATGTTCGCTATACTCCTATCAGTTAAAATTGAAATAAAACGATATGTTAAATTTAAAATCTTCTCATAGTACTGCATTCTCACCTTCTTCCCCAGCAGAACGCTATGCTGAGGCTTTAGCTTCAGGCCAGTTTATGGCAGATGAAGCGCAAGCACAGGCAGTGCAAGAATTAGATCGTGTATGGAAAGAACTTTTAAACCGTTATAAAGCCTCTAAAAAAGCTTTCCGTCGTTTTCGCCGCCAAACATCACCTAAAGGTGTCTATATGTGGGGTGGTGTAGGTCGTGGAAAAACTTGGCTTATGGATCAATTTTATGAGTCAGTGCCATTTCGTCGTAAAACACGTATGCATTTTCATCATTTCATGCAACATGTTCATAAAGAGCTAAATAAGCTTTCAGGCCAACGTAATCCACTTGAAATCGTGGCTGACCAAATTTATAAAGATGCAGTCGTTATTTGTTTTGATGAGTTCTTTGTATCAAACGTAACAGATGCAATGATTCTAAGTGATTTATTTCAAAAATTGTTTGTTCGTGGCGTGACATTAATTGCAACATCAAACATTGCACCAGACGGCTTATATAAAAATGGTATTCATCGTGACCGTTTCTTGCCAACAATTGAAATGGTTAAAAAGAACTGCGCTATTTTAAATGTAGATGCAGGTGTGGATTATCGTTTACGCGTATTAAAACAAGCTCAATTATTTAAATCACCATTAAGTAATGAAGTCCAAAACTGGATGTCTGAACGTTTCAGTGCATTAACTCATACACAAGCTCATTCTCAAGAGCCTATTGTAATCAATAATCGTATTGTTGAGACTCTAGGGCATACAGAAGATGTATTGTGGTGTGAGTTTTCTGAACTCTGCTTTAAACCACGTAGCCCAGCAGATTTTATTGAAATTGCAAATATCTATAATACGGTTCTAGTGAGTAATGTTCCTCATTTAACAGATTTTTTGTCTGAAGGCACACGTCGTTTTATTTATCTAGTCGATGAGTTTTATGACCGTGGAGTAAAATTACTTTTAACTTTGCAAGATAGTATTATTGATATTTATCAAGGTGAAAAATTAGCCTTTGAAATTGAGCGTACTCGTTCGCGTTTATTAGAAATGCAATCCGATGAATATTTGCATTCAGAACATCGCCATATTGATGAAGCTAAAAACGCATAAAAAATAGATATGAAAAGCGCTCTAGATTGAGCGCTTTTTTTACAACAAAAATAAATAAATTTCGTTAAATAGTGCTTTTTCAACCTGCAAAGTTTGATATAACTAAATACGCTTTAGAAAAATAAGATAGTGAAATTTTTTGTCTGTTAACAAAAAGTCTAGTTTCAGTATCTTTAAATATTGAATAAATTGTTGGGAATCCTAGTTAGAATTTTAATATTTTCTATATAGAAAAATTTATCTTTGTCAATAGTTTTACAAGGGAAAATGCTTACTATTTAGGAATGTGATATTAGTATTCAGCTTAATTTAAATCGGTATACTAGGATTCTCTTGGTATAAAAAGTAGCAACTTCAGGAAAGACAATGACTGCACGTATTCAAAAAGGCAAGTTAGCGATTGCTAAAGAACTTTACGATTTTATCGAAAATGAAGCTTTACCAGGTTCTGGTTTAGATAGTGAAACTTACTGGAAGAACTTTGAGCAAGTTGTTGTCGATCTTAGCCCAAAAAATAAAGCATTATTGGCTAAGCGTGATGAATTACAAGCAAAAATTGATGAATGGCACCGTAACAATAAATTTGAACTAGGTGCTTATAAGGCGTTCTTAACTGAAATTGGTTATTTATTGCCAGAAGTTGAAGATTTTCAAATTACAACTGAAAATGTTGATGAAGAAATTGCATTATTGGCAGGACCGCAGTTAGTTGTGCCTGTACGTAATGCACGTTATAGCTTAAATGCAGCAAATGCTCGTTGGGGTTCTTTATATGATGCACTTTACGGCTTCGATGTAATTTCTGAAGAAGGCGGAGCTGAAAAAGGTAAAGGATATAATCCTGTACGTGGTGCAAAAGTTATCGAGTTCGCTAAAAATTTCTTAAATGAAGTTTTTCCGCTTGCGCAAGGTTCACATGCAGATGCAACAAAATATGAGATTGAGCAAAATAAACTTGTTGTAACTTTGAAAGATGGTTCAAAAACAGGTTTAGCTCATGAAGCTCAGTTCGTTGGTTTCAACGGTGAAGAAGCGAATCCTACAGAAGTTGTACTTCTAAGTAATGGCCTTCATGTCATTATCGAAATTGATGCGACTAGCCCAATTGGTCAAACTGATTTAGCTGGTGTTAAAGATTTAACATTTGAAGCAGCTGTAACTACAATTCAGGATTTAGAAGATTCTGTTGCTGCGGTAGATGCTGAAGAAAAAGTTGAAGGCTACCGTAACTGGTTAGGTTTAATGAAGGGTACGCTTCAAGAATCTATCGAGAAAAATGGTAAAACGATTGTTCGTGATTTAAATAAAGACCGCGAAATTAAAAACTTAATTGGTGGCACAACAAAACTTCATGGTCGTTCACTTATGTTACTTCGTAACGTAGGTCATTTAATGACTAACCCAGCTATTTTGGTAGATGGTGAAGAAATTTTCGAAGGAATTATGGATGCACTGGTAACACCATTATTGTCAGTTGCTGATATCCGTAGTGAAAACGAAAACAAGAACTCACGTAAAGGTTCTATGTATATTGTTAAACCAAAAATGCATGGTCCAGAAGAAGTTGCATTTGCTGTAGAGTTATTTGAACGTGCTGAACAGGCCATTGGATTACCAGCGAAGTCATTAAAAATCGGTATTATGGATGAAGAACGTCGTACATCTGTAAACTTGAAAAACTGTATCGCTGCTGCAAAAGACCGTACGATCTTTATTAATACTGGTTTCATGGACCGTACTGGCGATGAAATTCATACGTCAATGGAAGCTGCACCAGTTGTTCGTAAAGAAGCTGTAAAAACACAAAAATGGATTGCTGCTTACGAAAATCGTAACGTTGCAATTGGTTTGAAGACTGGTTTACAAGGTAAAGCACAAATTGGTAAAGGCATGTGGCCAAAACCAGATAGCATGAAAGATATGTTAGCAACTAAAGCTGCACATCCAAATGCGGGTGCATCATGTGCTTGGGTTCCATCTCCGGCAGGTGCGGTACTTCATGCAATGCATTATCATCAAGTTAATGTAAAAGCGCGTCAAGATCAGTTAAAAGCTGAAGAAATGTTGTCATTAGACGACTTGTTGACACCTCCATTTGCACCAGAAACAAATTGGTCAGCAGAAGAGATCAACAATGAGCTTGAAAATAACTGCCAAGGTATTTTAGGTTACGTGGTACGTTGGGTTGACTTAGGCGTGGGTTGTTCGAAAGTTCCTGATATTAACAACGTGGGCTTGATGGAAGACCGTGCAACATTACGTATTTCTTCTCAACACGTTGCGAACTGGTTGCGTCACGGTATTGTGACTCGTGAACAAGTTGAAGAAGTGCTTAAACGCATGGCGAAAATTGTTGATGAGCAAAACGCGAATGATCCATTGTACAAACCAATGGCAGCTAACTTTGAAACCAATATCGCTTTCCAAGCAGCTTCTGACCTCATCTTTAAAGGTTGTGAACAGCCTTCTGGTTATACTGAGCCGTTACTTCATGCTGCTCGTTTAAAGTTAAAAGGTTATACAGGTGACTAATTTTAACCTGTCATAAAAAAAGCCTCTTCGGAGGCTTTTTTTATTTGCAAGAATAAATCAAATGTATGACTTAATTATTACTCACAATTCCAATTTTAGTGACACCTAAACGCTGTGCTGTAGCCATGACCATTGCTACATTTTTATATTCAGCCATTTGGTCAGGTTTAAGTTTGATCTGGTCTTGATCTTTTTTGGCGACAACACTTTGAAATAAAGTCTCTAGTGCGGTGCGGTCAGAAACCTGTTGGTTATTCCAAAATACTTTGCCAGCTGAATCAATACGAACATCAATGACTTCAGGTGGCTTTTCATTTGTTGGTGGCGGTGTACCATTTGGCAAATTAATATTAATCGCGTTGTTTGGCGCAGGTATGGTAATAATAAACATAATAATGAGTACCAGCATGACATCAATAAGAGGTGTCATGTTGACTTCCAACATCACGTCATCATCATTATTTGAGCCGACATTCATACCCATAAAATTCTCCTTAAGTTAATTACGGGGAGGCTGGAGGGCTAGTGACAAAGGCAATTTTGCCAATACCGGCTTGTTTGGTCGTGCTAATGACCTGATCTATTGCCTCAAAATGGGTAAGCTGATCTCCACGAATGTGTACCTCTGGCTGAGGTCTTTTTTGTGCAACTGCTTGGAGTTTTGATAACAATATTTCTTTATTAGGCACATAGCTTTCATTCCAGAAAATATCTCCTTGCTTGTTCACAGAAAGTTGAATATTTTCAGGCGTGGTTGCGTACGGAGTATTTTTTTCTTCTGGCAGTTTCACTGGAACCGTATGTGTAACTACCGGTATCGTAATAAGAAAAATAATAAGTAAAACCAACATGACATCCACGAGAGGCGTCGTGTTAATTGTGCCAATCATTTCATCATCATCTTCAGAGCCAACACTCATACCCATAATGTTTACTCCTGATTATTTAATGCTGCGGTTAATGGAGTTATTGGTATTAATTTCTCCGCTTAATAAAACCGCATGCAAATCTGAACCAAACGAACGGACATTTTCCATAACTGCTTTATTACGGCGAGTTAGCCAGTTGTAACCAAGTACAGCAGGTACTGCGACTGCAAGACCAATAGCTGTCATAATTAAAGCTTCACCGACAGGACCAGCAACTTTATCAATAGATGCCTGACCTGAAATTCCGATCGCTGTTAATGCGTGATAAATTCCCCAAACCGTACCAAAAAGACCCACAAATGGTGCCGTTGATCCAACTGTTGCCAAAAAGGCTAAGCCACCACCTAAGTGATTTTGTATTTTTTCAATTGCGCGTTGAATTGAAATGCTTACCCATGTATTAAAGTCAATACGTTCAAGTAAAGAGCCGCCGTGTGATTTAGTTGAATTAATGCCTTTTTCTGCAATAAAGCGATATGCACTACTTTGCTCTAGATTGTCGGCTGCATTATCTAGTGAAGTTGCTTCCCAAAAACTTTTCTCTGCTTCTTTACCTTGGCGCTTTACTTTAGCTTGCTGTAAGAATTTAGAAATAATGATGTACCAAGTACCAATCGACATGAGTACTAATATAAATAAAGTAGATTTAGCAACTAAATCTCCCTCACGCCAAAGCGCTTCTAGGCCATAAGGATTTTTAACAGTTTCACTTGTTGCTGGCTTTGGTGGTGGAGTAGGAGTTGCAGCATTTGAAGTTGTCTCAGCGGTTGCTGTTGCAACTGGAGTATTAGTTTCTTCTGCAAAAACCGAGCTTAATGGAAGTAAAGAGCATGCTGCGATTAAACTTGCAGAAGCGAAGCGTGCTAGGTGTTGAGTTGGTTTTTTCATCATATTATCTCCAATATTTTTAATTTCTTGCTAATACAGTTGTTTATTCAATTACGAATGGATATTCAATTTCATACCAGTCTTGCTGAGGCACGCCATCTTTCATTGCTGGTTTGAACGTACATAAGCTGTAGGCTTTAGTTGCTGCTTTATCTAAAGTTTTGCTGCCACTCGTTTTTTTGACTTTGGCATCAATGACCTTGCCAGAAGTATCGACTAGAACACGTATACGTACGGTCCCTTGCTCTTCATTCATAAGCGCTTCGCGTGGATATTCCGGTTTTTCGCAGCCAGCAGAACCTTCCGAAACACCGCGAGTTACACCAGTTGGTTTTGGTGCAGGTGCAGCAGCAGCCACTGGAGCCGGTGCTGCAACTGGACTAGGTGATGGAGTGCTAGGTGCAGCAGTTGGAGTTGGGGCAACTTTTGTCGGTTGTGCTACTGGAGTCACTTTTTGTACAGGCGTCGCTTTTTCGACCTGTTTCACTGGCTCGGGTACTTTGGCTACCTTTTCTACCATTTTAGGTGGCTCAGGCGGTTTTTCCTTAGGCTTGGGCTCCTCCGGTTTAGGTGGAGGAGGTGGCTTAATATCCTGAATAATTTGTAATTCCACAGGTTTTTCTGCTGGTTTTTGAATATTGTTTGCTAAACCTGACATCAGAATATAGGCAACAAGAAGATGCAGAAAAAGCACTGCGGCAATACCAATAAGGCGCTTTGCAGATTTATTTTCTATGTCTGTAAAAGTCATGCCCATAGTTACTCCTGAAACTGTAGACAAACAATTTTTTTAAATGACTGTTTGGCTAAGAATGGGTATTTGTTCTGCAAACTAACTGTTGAGAGTTATGTTTGCAGAACAACCATTTAGAACTTATATGTACCTCGTACAAAGTACGTACGTCCTAAAGGATCTGCGTAACGTGGGTCATATCCCATTTGGAAGTTATCAATTACATTAGAAGCAGGAGGGTCTTCATCAAAAATATTTTTGATACCAGCTGTGACTTCTAGGTTTTTAAAGCCTTTATAGGTGCCTGAAATGTTATATGTTGTATAGTCGCTGACTCTATGGTTTTGATCATTAGAGTTCTGATCTTGATACCCACGTGAGAAGTTTTGTTGTAGGTTTAAAGCCCAGTTTTCATAATTCCAATTTAGGTTTGCAGTGTGTTTCCAGCGCAGAATAATAGATTGATAGTCTAAGCCGCTGTATGATCCGGCAACGCCTTTCCATTCGCCATTTGGCTCAGCTTGATATTTGTAGTCTGTTATATATGTCCCATCAATATTAAAACCAAACCGACCAGTAGCTGTCATTGGAGAAACCCAACTTAAGCCTACATCGAAGCCTGAGGTTTTAATTCCACCTAAATTTTGTTGCGTTGTAATAATATAATCTAATGAGCCATCAGGATTACGGACAAATTTATCTGCATATTTCACTGGGTCGTCAAAAATAGCAGTTTCTGAAAGTGTAGCAATTTGCTTATCAACTTCTATATTGAAGTAATCGAGAGTAAAGGCTAAATTTTTAACTGGTTCAAATACTAAGCCTGCGGTAAAAGACTTTGACTCTTCCGGATCTAGCGTTTTATTCCCCCCATTTTGTCTGTCGAATTGCATATTACAATCGCGTTCTTTTTTTCCTCCTGGTTGTACCTTGCCACCTGTGCAAAGTACTGGATCATCATATGACGCACCTGTATTGGTTACGGAATTTGGACCATTCACTTCCCAAAGTGTTGGGGCTCTGAAACCTGTACTATAAGTTGTACGGAACATTAACTGTTTAATAGGTTCCCAACGAAGTGCAAATTTTGGATTAAACGTATCGCCAAAATCATTGTAGTCATCATAGCGAGCAGCGATTTGAGCTTCTAAGGTTTTAAGAAGTGGAATATGGAACTCGGTAAATACCGATTTAATATTACGATCACCATTATTTTCTGGCTCATCTGGGTCGCTACCTGCACTTGGAGCTACACGGGCAATATCCGCCATAACTTTTGAAGTCCAATCTTCATAACGATAGCTTGCACCAATCGCAAAACCAACGTCTCCAGCTGGTAATTTAAATATAGGTCGGCTTGCAGTGAAATCTACAGTAGTTGTGTCTAGATTAGCTTTTAAATATTTACCTTCAACACCTAACTGATTCCACGCATCTGCATCTTCAGGGTTTTGAGGTCCGAACGGGTTTAATGTGCCATTGGTTAAAGCTTCTTGGGTTTTGTCATAGTTTAAATAGCCACTTACGAGAGCATCTGATGCACTACTATGTGCGTAGGTAACTCCTGAATTAATATCCCAACCATGAGTTTCACCCTCAATACCAGCAAATATTCTATGTGACTGGTTAATACTATTACTTACACGATTACCCGATTGTGAACGCAGATATAGGGGGATAGTTCCAGTAGCGCCTGCTAGGGCTGGAGTTATGCCATTTCCTGGATAATATTTACTGCTAGGGTCAAGCGTCAAATCAAAAAATACATCTGGTGCAACTGAAGTGGTAACTTCACTTCTTGCATATAAATATTCTGCAATCGCATTAAAGTTATCGTTCAGTTTAAAAGTAGCTCGACCCATAGCTGAGATGTCTTCTGTTTTTGGAACAATTCCAATCACAGCTTGACTGTTATATCGACAAGTTCCATCATCGTTACTATTAAGAGGATTATTACCACAACCAGTGGATGCGTAAGGGTTACCTAAACCTGGGACATTGGCAGGGAATGAACCACTACTTGTCCTATTAACATCTAATTCGGGTAATATCCCTCCACGCTGACTGACCTTGCGGTCTTTGGCCATGACATCATCGCCTTTGCGATAGTCCACAACACCAAAAACGTTATAGCCATTTTCGTCTAAATCACCGAAGCCGCCAAAGATGCTATAGTCTTGCTGTTCACCACCTTTTTGTTCTGGTTTTTGATAACCAGCGGTTAAGTTTAGACCTGTAAACTGCTTTTTAGTAATGAAGTTAATTACCCCGCCAATTGCATCTGTTCCATAAATGGAAGAGGCGCCATCTCGTAAAACCTCAATACGGTCTAACATTGCGAGTGGGATAATATTTAAGTTTGTGACACCGCTATCATAGGCATTTGCAGCTAGTCGTCGACCATTAAGTAAAACAAGTGTCTTGTTGGCGCCTAAAGCCCTAAGGTTTGCCGCCGAGCCGGCTGTTTTACTTCTACCCACGTTGCTGGCAGTAACAAAATTTGATTGGTTTGCGCTAATTTTGGCTAAGGCTTCTTCAGTTGTAGTCACCCCTTGTTTTAAAATTTCATCAACTTTTACTACAGTAATGGGTGAAGCACTTTGAGCAGCAACTCCTTTAATTGATGAGCCAGTTACAGCAACTTTTATGACTTTGACTGGTTTGTCTTCAGATGTTGATGATGGTTCGGTTTCTGCTGCTTGTGCCAGGGTAAGACACATCATGCTTAAACTAAGGGTGCTTAATTTAAGAATTGTTTTGCCGATCTTGGGGGTTACCTGAGATCGAACATTGTATTTTTTTTTCATCGTAGATTTGATCCCTTTTTGTTGTAGTTAGCGATATTGCTGAAAAGTGTTTAAGCAAAGCAAGTGCCAACTATATATTTTTCTTTTTTTAGTTTATGCAAAATTTTGATAAATATTGATTTTATTATGGTTGAGGCTGTAATTCAGAAGGTGGAATCAAAAAAATTATTTTTCTATTTGGAAAAAAATAATGAGTTGGCGAAAAGTTTCAAATTTATTTGTATAAAAAATAATCATTGTTTGAATCTTCATGTATTAGATATCCATTTCTGTATCTTTTTAGAACTTTATTAAATGTAATTGTATAACGTAACATTGTGATAATTTCATATACTTCTATTTATAAATCAAAATGTTGATCTGTTATTTTTTGTGAAAAATAACGATTTTTTCTGAACTAGAATGAAACATTTGTGACTTTTAATTGTGCAATATAGGTTAATGATGGATAGGTTATATAAATATAATATTTGGCAAAAACTTACTTTTATTTATATAGTCCCAGAAGTTTTAAGTGCCTAATAAAAATGTAAATTTTAAATATTTTTATATGGATTATTCTTGATCACAAAATATGGCATGAAATTCGCTTTATATTAGATAGTTACAGCTTTCTAATTTTATTGTTAGCTTTTTCCATTTGATCAAATAAAAGATTGAATAAAACGGTTAGTAATTTACAAAGAAGAAAGTAGTCCGTTGAGAAAGAACTTTTCTTATGCGGATTTAGATGTTACTCAAAAGGATAATATCTTTAAAATATTAATTAAGTAGGTAGGAACTTGAAATTAAAAATTTTTAAGCTCGCCATTTTAAGTCTGGCTATTACATCAGTTTCTTGTGCTTTCGCCCAAACGCCTGCACAACCAAACAAAATATTACATGTTGCTTATGAAGCGCCTGATGATGGTTTTGACATGGTTAAAACCACCAATTTTTATAGTGGCAGTATTGCAGAAGCTATTTTTGAGCCTTTACTCAAATATGATTATTTAGCTCGTCCTGTGCAGTTAGTTCCTTATACGGCTGAAAGTCTGCCTAAGGTGGAACAAGACGGTAAAGTTTATACATTTAAAATTAAACCAGGTATTTACTTCACCAATGACCCTGCTTTTAAAGGTAAACGCCGTGAACTTGTGGCAGAAGATTATGTTTATGCAATTAAACGCATTTTAGATCCTGAAAATAGGGCACCTTCTGTTTCATTCATTGATGGGAAATTGTTAGGTGCCGATGCGGTTGTAGCTAAAGCAAAGAAAACTGGAAAATTTGATTACGCCGCACCCATTGCAGGAGTGAAAGCGCTTGATCGATATACCCTACAACTCACTTTAACTCGGCAAGACTTTAATTTTCCTTATATTCTTGCCTATATTGCATTTGGTGGTGTTGCTAAGGAGGTTGTTGATTATTACGGTGATCGTATTGGCATGCATCCAGTAGGTACAGGACCTTACATGTTAAGTAAATATGTACCACGAAGTAAGGTCGAGCTCGTTGCCAATCCTGATTATCGTGGTTTTGTTTGGAACTTTAAGTCAACAGGAACGCCGTGGGATAACCAGCTTGTTAAAGAAATGAGCGGTAAGAAAATGCCGCAAATTGGTAAAGTTGTAGTCAGTATTATTGAAGAACAACAGTCACGATGGTTAGCTTTTCAGTCTGGTCAATTGGATTTTGATAGACTTACAGCAGATGCTGTTCCGCAAGCTTTAGATGGCAATCAACTTAAGACTTCTTTTCAAAAAAGAGGAATTAAACACTTTCCATATAAAGAACCTGAAATTACTTATACGATGATGAACATGCGTGACCCTGTCATTGGTGGTTTTAGTCCTGAAAAAATAGCGCTTCGTAGAGCAATTACTTTGGCTTATGATCAAAATGAAAGCATACGACAAGTATATAAAGGTCAGGCAGTTAGAGCAGAAATGTTTATACCTGAAGGTGTAAATGGATATAACCCAAAGTATAAAAGTAGCGTAGGATACAATCCGCTATTAGCCAATAAACTACTTGATTATTATGGCTATAAAAAAGGGGTTGATGGCTACCGAAACTTACCAAATGGGAAGCCTTTGGTTTTAAAAATTAATAATGAAAATAGCTCGGCTTCAGTTATTCTTTCCGAACTATGGAAAAAAAATCTAGATGCCATTGGTATTCGTGCTGACTTTAAAGTAAGTAATTTTGCAGATAATTTAAAAGCCGCAACTCAATGTAAATATATGATTTGGGGCGGCGCATGGATTGCTGACTATCCTGAAGGAGATAATTTTGCACAATTACTGTATGGTCCAAACGCAGGTCAGGGAAACCATGCTTGTTACCAGTCTAAAACATATGATACTCTTTATAATCAAGCCACTCATTTACCACCCCAACAACGTCTTCCATATTATGAAAAGCTTAACCGCCAGATTGAGGCTGATAATCCGTGGATTGTTCATGTAACTCGAATTCGTAATTGGTTGATACGACCACAAGTTCAGGGTTTTAAACCCCACCCAATGATGAATACAAACTGGCAATATCTTGATATTACTCCTGTTAAAAAATAATTTTAGATAAAGATAATTATGACTGAAAATTTAATAAAACAGCTCAAGCATTGTGGTGTCGGTTTGTTACTTGCCAGCATGGCATTAACTGGATCTACAAGTATTTTTGCGAAAAGCCCAGCCGATCCCAATAAAGTTTTACGTTATGTATTCCCGACAGCTGAAACAGGTTTCGACCCAGCTTATATCCATGATTTATATTCGGCGCATGTAACCACTTCAATATTTGAAACTTTATATACGTATGACTATTTAGCAAGGCCCGCAAAATTAGTTCCTCATATTGCTACGACTATGCCACAAGTCAGTGCAGATGGTCTGACTTATACCATCCACATTAAAAAAGGCATTTATTTTACGCAGGACTCTGTTTTTAAAGGGAAGCCTAGAGAGTTAACAGCCAATGATTATGCGTACTCTTTTAAGCGCTTATTGGATCCGAATTTACGTTCTCCCAATAGCTGGTTATTAGAGAACAAAATCGAAGGTATGGATGCATTAATAAAAGCAGCTAATAAAACCGGAAAATTTAACTATGACCAAAAGGTAAGTGGTTTACAAACACCAGATAAATACACTTTGGTGATCCGTTTAGTTAAGCCAGATTATAACTTTCCTTTATTACTGGCACATGACCCGACAGGTGCAGTAGCGCGTGAAGTCATCGAAAAGTATAAAGACAAAGCTGGTTTTGTCATGGGACATCCTGTAGGAACTGGACCTTATGTACTCAGTAAATGGGTGCCTGCTTCGCGTATTGTTCTAAAAGCGAATCCCGATTATCGCGGCTTTACTTGGAACTTTGCAGCCAGTAGCCCTGAGGATGGGGCAATTGTGAAGCGCCTTAAGGGTAAAAAAATGCCGCAAATAGGTACAATTGATATTCAGGTTATGGAGGAAAACCAATCACGATGGCTGGCATTTCAGCGTGGTGAGATTGATATATTTCAGCTTGAAGGGCAATTGGTCGCGAAGGCGATTAAAGACGGTAAGTTAAGACCTGAGCTTGCTAAAGAAGGTGTGCATTTATCTCGTATTGTTGATCCTGAAATTAGCTATATTTATTGGAACCTTAAAAATCCGGTTGTTGGGGGAATGAGTAAAGAAAAAATTGCTTTACGCCGTGCAATTGCAATGTCTCGCTCACTAGATCAAGAAATTAAATTAGTAAGAAATGATGATGCCGAGCGTCTACATTTTCCAGTTCCACCCGGTGTAGTGGGATATGACCCTCGGTATAGAACCAGTACGCCATATTCGGTGAAAGCAGCAAATTTACTGTTAGATAGATATCACTATAAAAAAGATGCATCAGGTTGGCGAACTCAACCAAATGGAAAGCCCCTTGTAATTGAATATATGGCTCGCAGTGACAGTATTGGTCAGCAAAGTGCTGAACTTTGGAAAAAAAACTTTGATAGTTTGAATATTCGAATGGTGTTTAAACCAATGCTTTTTGCAGATCTAATTCGAGCACAAAAACAGTGTGAAGGTATGTTTGGTGCTTCAGCATGGATTGCTGATTATCCTGATGGCGATAATTTTATGCAGAATTTTTATGGTCCAAATACGCATATGACGAACTGGTCTTGTGGTCCGATTCCAGAGTTTGACCAGTTGTATCGCCAAACCCAACAAATGAAAGCTGGCTCTGAACGAGATGCACTTTATCGAAAAATGACGCGTTTGTTAGAAGTCTATATGCCTGTGCAGATGTCCTATGCCCGCTACCGAAATATGTTGGCCCAGCCGCGTGTCATTGGCTATAAAAAGCATCCAATTTTACATGCTGAGTGGATGTACTTTGATATTGATACAAATACTAAATCTAATCATTAAATGAAAAATCTGGAGATATGATGAAGAATAAAACACTAAAAATGACAACGTTATGTATGTTGGCTATAGGTATAAACCAATATGCTTCAGCTGAAACAACTCGTAGTACATTGCCACTACTTAAAGCAAAGCAGCTTCCAACATGGTGTGATTCTAATTTAAAAAAAATTCAGCAACAGATTACAGACTTTGAGAAAACACCTGTTAATGCTAACGCGGCAGCGGCACCTATTTTGGCAAAATGGGATAAAATTTTTGCTCATTTTGAAGATTTTTCAGGTCCGATAAGCTTATATAGCAACGTAGACCCAGATGCAAAGCTGCGTAAGGCAGCCGAAGATTGTGAAATCAAAATTAATCAATTTCACACTGATATGTTTCAAAATCCCAAGCTATATAACTTAATTAAAAATACACAAGCAATGGACCCAGTTGATAAAAAATATCGTCAAGATATTTTGAGCCAATTTGAAGATACAGGTGTTCAACTTGAACCTACAAAACGCGCAAGAATGAAAGCTATTCTGGATGAATTGACTAAATTAGAACAAGAATATGGCCGTAACGTTCGTGATAACCCTGAAAAACTTGAGTTTACTCCTGAAGAGATGAAGGGTTTACCAGGAAGTTATATTTCAGCTTTGAAAAAGAATGCGAAAGGAAATTATTTGGTTGGTTTTGAATATCCAGAATATCGGCCATTTATGGAGTTGGCAGACAATGATGATGCCCGAAAAAGATATCAGATTGCTTTTACAAGACGTGGTACTGAGCAAAATTTAAAACTACTCAAGCAGGCAATAGATTTGCGTTATGAGTTGGCACAATTGTTTGGAAAAGCAAGTTATGCGGATTGGGTTTTAAAAGATCGTATGGCTAAAACCCCTGATGCTGTAAACCAGTTTTTAGCAGACGTACAAAAAACAGTAGCACCACTTGAACGTAAAGAAGTCGAAGAACTCCGAGCATTTAAAGCGCAAACTTTAAAAACGCCATTAGATAAAACTGAGATAACACGTTGGAGTGAAGCTTACTGGAGTGAAAAACTTCGTAAGAGTAAATATCAGATTGATCAGGAAAAGCTTCGTGATTATTTCCCAACTTTAGCTGCTCAAAAGTGGTTGTTTGCCATTTCATCTGACCTTTACGGTATTGACTTTAAACCTGTCAAAGTTAAAGCATGGCAGGATGAAGTTGAATATTACGATGTAGTTGATAAAAAGACAGGAAAACTTTTAGGCGGTCTGTATATGGATAAATTCCCTCGTGAGGGGAAATATGGCCATGCCGCGGTTTGGGGAGTATACGGTGGTAGCACTTTAACCAACCGTTTATCTGTTTCAGCATTGGTCACCAATTTTAACCGCAAAGGTTTAAATAGCGATGAGTTAGAAACTTTTGTTCATGAGTTTGGTCATGCCTTGCATGGCATTTTGTCAAATACACGTTATGCCAGTCAGTCAGGAACATCCGTAGAACGTGATTTTGTAGAAGCACCTTCTCAAATGTATGAAGAGTGGGCACGTCGTAAAGAGACTTTATCAAAAGTGGCTGATTATTGTGATCCGGCATGTCCACGTGTTGATGATGAGTTAATTGCCCGTTTAAAAGCGGTGCATAACTATGGACGTGGTTTGCGTTATGCACGTCAGACACTCTATGCCCAGTACGATATGGCCCTTCATAGCGCTGATGCTTTAAAAGTAAAACCTTTGGAAACTTGGCAAAAAATGGAAGCCGCTACAGCCTTAGGTTATGTACCAACAACAGAGTTTCCTGGGCAGTTTGGTCATTTGATGGGCGGTTATCAAGCAGGTTATTACGGCTATATGTGGTCTGAAGTTTTGGCTTTAGACATGCTTTCTGCTTATGGCGATAACCTCAATAATCCTCAAGTAGGGCAACGTTACCGTCAAACGATTTTATCGCAAGGTAGCCAAAAGCCAGCTGCTGAGCTAGTGAAAGATTTTCTTGGTCGTGAGCCTGACAATAAAGCGTTCTTTAATGAAATTACCGGACAACGGGTTAAATAAGGAATTATCACTATGCTGGCATATGTTATTCGGCGTTTATGGCAGATGATTCCAACCATGTTGGGAGTCGTCTTACTTATTTTTATTCTTTTTAACTGGGTCGGTGGAGATCCTGCCTATATTTTAGCAGGCAAGATGTCTAATCCTGAGCAAATCGAAAACATTCGTAAACAGCTAGGTGTCGATCAGCCGTATTACGTTCAACTCTGGATTTTCATTAAGCAGATTCTGACTTTTGACTATGGTGCGAGTTGGAGTACTGGCGAACCTGTTTCCCAAATTATTTTAACCCGATTAGGGCCGTCGTTAACTCTTTTAATTCCGCTCACTATTTTACAAACCGTTATTTCAATTATTTTGGCATTGGCAGTTGCAGCGGTACGAGGTTCTCTAACCGACCGTATGGTCATGATGCTATGTACTATTGCTATGTCAATTAGTATTTTAGTTTACATTATTGTTTTTCAATATGTTTTGGCTTATCAGCTCAGTTGGTTTCCTGTACAAGGCTGGAGTGACACCTTTACCGAGAATTTATTTAAATTTGCCTTACTTCCAATTTTAATCATGTTAGTTGTGAGTATTGCACCAACCTTACGTTTATATCGTAGTTTTGTGCTTGATGAAATTAATCAGGACTATGTTCGAACAGCACGTGCCAAAGGTGTAGGTGAAAGCCGAATTTTAGGTGTGCATGTACTGCGTAACGCTTCAATTCCTATTATTACCGACGTGATGTCAACTTTACCTGCATTACTCATAGGCGCATTTTTAATTGAACGTTTTTTTGGTATTCCCGGTATTGGTCGAGAGGTCATTATTGCAGTTGAACGAAGTGATTTCCCTGTTATTAAGGCAATTACAGTTTACATCGCAGCTGCAACCATGATTTTTAACCTGATTGCCGATTTGGTCTACAAAGTGGTTGATCCACGTGTACAGTTGAAATAGGTGGGCTATGCTGAGCGTTTTATCAAAAAGAAAAGAACAAACAAAAGCCGAAGCTCATTCATCTGGCCTGTGGAAACTTGCCATGCGACGTCTTCGGGCTGACAAAATCGCGATGTCATCACTAGCGATCGTATTGCTTTATTTTATTATCTTGATTCTATCAATGACGGGTGTGATTGCATCTGATTGGAATAAAGAAGTTGCAGTGAGCTACGCACCTCCCACATTTATAGGTGCAGATAAGACTACAGATGCTGGACAAAATGCAGCGGCGGTTGACGAGGAATTACCGATAAATCCAGTCGATCCATTAAAAGATGTTATCAAAGAACTGAATGCGCAGATTAAGCAAAGCAAGAGTTCTGGGGATGCGATCGATTACTATGGTGTAGTTGATCCATTAGCTGATGATATGAAAGCGATCGATCAGCAACTTGGCGGACATTTATTAGACCAGCAAGCCGAGCTTAAAAGCACACTTGTGTTTGGCGCTGATAAGTGGGGACAAGACGTTTTAAAGAAAACAATTAAAGGGGCTGAAACTTCAATTATTGTTGGGGTTATATCTGCTTTACTTGCAGTAGGTATCGGTACACTTTTAGGCGCAATTTCAGGATATTTTGGCGGTTGGGTGGATGATATTCTCAACTGGTTTTATAACATTTTTACCTCAATTCCATATTTATTATTAGTGCTTGCTATTGCTGCCGTGCTTCAACAAAAAGGTATTTTATCTATTGTTCTGATTTTAGGTTTAACGGGTTGGACAGGCGTTTATCGCTTAATTCGTGCTGAATATATGAAACATACTGCGCGTGAATATGTTCTTGCAGCTAAAGCAATTGGCGTTGGTCACTTCCGCCGTATGTTCATTCATATTTTTCCTAATGTGAGCCATATCGCTTTAGTTCAAATGTCGATTTTGGTGGTTTCTTTTATTAAATCTGAAGTGATTTTGAGTTTCTTGGGTTTTGGTGTACCAGTAGGTGTGGTGTCTTGGGGGAGCATGTTAAATGAAGCGCAAAGTGAACTTCTTTTAGGTAAATGGTGGCAGCTAGTCGCAGCCTCTGTCGCAATGGCTGTTTTAGTTACGGCATTCTCAATGTTTACTGATGCATTTCGTGATGCGTTAGACCCAAAGCTAAAATAAGAGGAAGGTCCAAATGATAGAACAAGAATATAAGAATGCGCCGTTGCTTCATGTTAAAAATTTACGAGTAAGTTTTAAAGGTGAAGATAAGCAATATATTGAAACCGTAAAAGGAATTTCTTTTGATATTCCAGCAAATACTACAGTTGCTTTAGTCGGTGAATCAGGTAGTGGTAAATCGGTAACTTCTTTGGCAACAATGGGTTTACTGCCTGTAGGGCAAAGCAAAATTGATGATCAAAGTAAAATTATATTTGAAGGCAAAGACTTACTCAGTTTGTCTCGTAAAGAGATGCGGAAAATCTGTGGTAAAGATATTGCCATGATTTTTCAGGAACCAATGTCATCTTTAAACCCAGTTTTTACAGTTGGTAATCAAATTGCGGAAGTATTGTGTTTGCATATGGGGTTAAACCGTAAACAGGCCCGACAACGCGTTTTAGAATTACTTAAAGAAGTAGGCATTCCTTCACCTGAAACTAAAATTAATGCCTATCCAAATCAACTTTCAGGTGGTCAACAGCAACGTGTCATGATTGCAATGGCGATTGCTTGTGAACCTAAGCTACTGATTGCCGATGAGCCCACTACGGCACTTGATGTCACCATTCAAAAGCAGATTATTGATTTACTTGAATCGTTGCGTAAGCGCCGTCAAATGTCGATGCTTTTTATTACCCACGATTTGGCACTGGTCGGTGAAATTGCAGATAAAGTCATTGTGATGCGTCATGGTGAAATTAGAGAGCAAGGTGCTGCTGAGCAGGTTCTGGAACAGCCCAAAGATGTATATACCCGAGCATTACTTTACTGTCGTCCACAAATATCACAGCGTCCTTATCGATTGCCTGTGACCAGTGATTTTATGTGCCAAGAAGACGATATCTTGGTTGAGAAAAGTTTTGATGCTTCGGAAATTCCGCAGCGCAAACGTGGCTTAAATGGCGATGAGCAAATTATTTTAGAAGTAAAAGATCTGAAAAAAAGCTTTTATAGTCGTAAAGGATTATTTGGCAAAGAAGAGTTTCAAGCCGTAAAAGGAGTTTCTTTTAAACTTGCTAAAGGAAAAACTTTAGGTTTAGTCGGTGAATCTGGTTCAGGTAAAACGACGGTAGGTCTACTACTCATGCGGTTACATGAAGCTTCAGGTGGGCAGGCTTTCATTGAAGGAAAAGATATTCTTTCATTAACTGAAAAAGAGTTTGCTAAATATCAACGGAAAATCCAGATTATCTTTCAAAACCCATATGCTTCTCTTAATCCACGCTTTACAGTTGGGCAGATTTTATTAGAACCCATGCAAATTCATGGTATTGGTAAAGATGATGCTGAGCGTAAACAAATTGCGCTTGGACTGCTTGAGCGAGTGAATTTACCTGAGCAAGCTTATTATCGCTATCCTCATGAATTTTCTGGGGGGCAACGTCAGCGTATTGCGATTGCACGATGTTTAACCCTAAAACCTGAAATTTTGATTTGTGATGAATCTGTTTCAGCACTAGACGTTTCGGTTCAAGCACAGGTACTTAACTTATTACAAGATTTACAAGATGAGTTTGGACTCAGTTATATCTTTATTTCACATGACTTATCGGTTGTAAAATATATATCTGATCAGGTCATGGTCATGAATCATGGTGAAGTTGTTGAAATTGCCAATTCGGATGAGCTCTATGCACATCCTCAACATGATTATACCAAACGACTTTTACAAGCCATTCCTCAAGGGATTCATCACGTTTCATAAGCGTAAAGTTATGTCGTTAAAGGCACTTTAGAGTGCCTTTTTATTTGGTTTATCGCGTAAATGCTTATAAAATAAGAGAGTAAAAATACAGTAGTTTAGTCTTGCTATGTGTGCCAACTTTAAGCCTTTAACTCTTGCCCAATTGCAGCAACTCCAGTTGCCTGTGGTCGGCTTTAGCTATGCCGAAGAGGTTTATCCTGCGGGAACAATGCCGCTATTATTTAAATCACCACAAGGTCTTGAATGGCGTGAAGTCATGTTTGGCCTAGTTCCTAAATGGGCCGAAGATACAAACATAGCAAAACATACCTACAATGCCCGTCATGAAACGATTTTCCAAAAACCGAGTTTTCAAGAAGCTGCACTTAAGTGTAAGTTCGGTGTGATTCCGGTGACTGAATTCTATGAAAGTAAATATATAAATGATAAACCTGAGCGGTGGGGTGTACGCCGTAAAGATGGACAGGCTTTTTTTATTGCAGCAATCTATGAAATTTGCAAAATAAATGAAACGATTATTCGTTCTGCAAGTATGTTGACCATGGATGCCATAGACCATCCTATGATGAAAGATTTTCATGAGCCAGGAGATGTCAAAAGATCAGTTATTGTGATCCCACATGACCGATTAGAAGAATGGTTGAGTTTGGAATCACCTGATATTTCAAGCTTTATCGAAGGTTTTCCAGTTGAAGAATTTGAATGCTCGCATGTACCAAAAGAAAAAATTATAAAACCTACACCACAGTTAAGCATGTTTGACTAACATAAATAAAATCAAGATGAGGTTATTGATGTCAAATCTGAATCAATAACCGATATTGCTTATTCAATAGTTTTACTTAGTGTTTGTACTTCTGAATCTTGAGCTAGATAGCTCAACTCAATTGGCGAAATAACAAAAGTGGTATTGTCTGATGTCTGTTTAAATACAAAGCCATATTCAAAAGACTGGCTATTTTTACTTGGTAACCAGAATAGATAAGGACATCCTGTGTAACTGCCATCCCAACCCATTTCTCTTGCTAAAGCTAAAGCTGTATCTGATTTCGCAATGATTTCTTTGAGAGACTCTTTATCTCTTGTTGAAACACCACCATCATCATCTGCAAATGTTTGTAGGAACTCATTTAAGGGAGTGAGTTCTTCCCAGTTATGTTCTATTGTCGAGAAATGATATCCATATAGCATCATGTACGCTTTCTTCCATCTTGTTATTGTGTGATTGAACATAGCAAGAAATACATGAAAAGGAAATGGATAAATCTTATTTAAGTTGTTTATTTTTCATAACTTATAGATTGTTTTTTGTACGTGATAAAGGCTTCTTTTAAACACTATAATTATTCATATTAGCTATATAGCATGCACAGAAAGCAGCGCTTACCTAATGATTAAGATAAATGACTATTTTAGTAAATCAAACTGTTGGCGAATACTGAATTGTTCATAATTCACCTATAATAGAAATGAAACTATGTAGAGCATATTTATGTTTATAACAACTACGCGCCCACAAGATACTTTGATTAATCAGCTTCTTCCAATTTTGGAACAAGCGAGCCAGATTTTATTACAAGAATATCAAAATTATTCTGCGGGTTATGAGTTTACTATTCACGAAAAACAAGATGATTCACCTGTAACTCAAGCAGATTTAAAAGTGAACCTTTTCTTATTAAAGCACTTGGCAGAGATTACGCCAGACTTGCCGGTTTTGTCTGAAGAAAGTGATTATAGTGCTCGGCATGAGTGGTCCACATGCTGGATGTTAGATCCTCTTGATGGAACTAAAGAATTCATACATGAGCGTGATGAGTTTACGATCAACCTAAGTTTGATTAAGGGTAAAGAAACGATCTTTTCAGTTATTGCTGTGCCATGTCAACAAGTCGTGTACTTGGGATATCTGCAAGATTTACCTTTTAAATATAGTTTCACTCAAAAACAATGGTATCAATATCAAATAACTTCGTTTTCGCCAGATGAGCCTATTCAAATAGGACTTAGTCATGGCAGTAAAAACCCCAAATATCAAAAATTTATTCAACCTATTGAAGAAAAACATAGCATTATTCGACGAGAAGCAGGAAGTGCCTACAAATTCTGCATGATGTTGGAAGGTGAAATAGATATTTACCCGCGATTTCATCCAACTTCTGAATGGGACACCAGTTCTGGTCAAGGTTTGTTAGAGAGTATAGGGGGTGGCTTACTTACTCTTGATGGAAAACCTTTTGAATATAATCAGAGACACACGGTTTTAAATAAGGGCTTTATCGCATTTCGTGATCAGGAAAGCAAAAAAATAGCATTTGAAGCATTAGCCCAAGCAGGTGTTATTGATTGAGAGTTATGCCAGACATGTTATAGTGGCAAAGTATTGAAAAAAGATGACAAGATAAAAATGGCACTCGATTTATTGCCTAAAAGTATGTTTGAAGCAATTGATTTATTGCCCGATGCTTCAACTCCTGTAACCTTATTTACGCGTCATTCTCTAAGAGAACTTGTAGATGGACAGGGCTTAGCTGGATATGATCTCCAACTCACTCCTCAAGGGCGTGAGCTTGCGCAGGCATGGGGTAACTATTTAATTAAAAATACAGATCGTGTTATTCAGCATTGTATTTCAAGTCCAATACAACGTTGTGTCGATACGGCTGCACTCATGATCGAAGGGGCTGATGCCGTAAGTCCTGAATTTAATACACATACGATTGAAATTATTGAGCAAGGCCTACTGGTTGAACCTGGTAGCTTTGTATTAGACATACAACAAGCTGCCCCTTATTTTAAAAAGCAAGGTGCTTTGGGTTTTATTAATAGTTTTGTAAATAATGCATTACCTGGTATGAAACACCCAATTACGGGTGTTTTAGATGTACTAGAGCTTATTTATCATACGCATCCTAAAACTCAAGGCGGGCTTAGTTTAGCTGTCAGCCATGACACTATTATTGCTGCAATTGTTGCTGTAATTTCTGGTGAAAATGAAATTAAGAAAGAAGATTGGCCTGAAATGATGGAAGGCCTATTTGTATGGTTTGAAGGCGAAGAATTTCCAAATTGTAAATTAAAATGGATTTGGAGAGGTAAGGCCTATGAGCTAAATGTAGCCAAATTTGGAAAAACGCTATAAGCTCAAAAATGATAGATAATAAAAAAAGCCCTATTGGGCTTTTTTTACATGCTTTAATTAGTTAGCTAACGCTTTAACTTGAGCATTTAAACGGCTCTTATGACGAGCAGCTTTATTTTTGTGGATGATGCCTTTATCAGCCATACGGTCGATTACAGGAACAGCTTTTTGGTAAGCTTCTGTAGCAACAGCATGATCACCACCAGCAATTGCACTTAAAGTACGTTTGATGTATGTACGAACCATAGAACGCAAGCTTGCGTTGTGTTTACGTGCAGTAACGTTTTGACGCGCACGTTTTTTAGCTTGAGCAGAGTTTGCCACTCTTGCACTCCTTGAAAATAAGTTGGTCTGGGCGGGCTGTGGTCAATCCAGTAAACTGGTGCAACCATCACCAGCCCGTAAACAAGTGCCATATTGTGATGAATAGACACCGTGAAGTCAAGCCTTGAGAACGTTTTAAGCTGTTTTAGGGGCTGTTAAAACGGTAAGAAAAGGTTAAATTTAAAACAAAGTTAAAGAGGGATGGATAAAAAATGACAGCAAGTAAGAAAAAAGCGATTGTGCTCGGCGCAACAGGGTTGGTCGGATTAGCACTTGTTGAAAAGCTCCAGCAGGCTCCAGAATTTGAAGCCATTACGCTAGTGGTTAGAAAAGAATCTCAAGTATTTAATACATATGAAAAAGTTAATCAGCTCATCATAGAAGATTTCTTAATGTTGAATGATGAAGATGTGAATGGTTATACCCATGCATTTAGCTGTCTGGGAACAACATTAAAAAATGCGGGCTCAAAGCAAGGTTTCTACGCAGTAGATTATGAAATCAATGCCCATTTGGCAGATTTGGTACAAGATAAACATATTCACCTTTTATTAGTGAGTGCCCTTGGTGCAAATGCAAATTCACCAATTTTCTACAATAAAGTGAAAGGACAGTTAGAAGATTATATCGAGAGCTTGGGAATTGAAAAATTATCTATTTTTAGACCCTCTTTACTGATTGGTAAGCGCAGTGATGTGCGGCTTATAGAGGATTTAGGGCAAAGTCTATTTAAATTTATTGAGAATAAATGGCAAAAACCATTCAAATATAAACCTGTGACTGCGGAGCAATTGGCTCATACCATGGTCGTAGCGGCGCTAACGCAAATTGAAGCATTCAAACGATATGATAATCTGAGCATACAGAAAACTCGATAAGGGAGAATAGAAGTGTCCACAGTACCGTTTGTAACATGTGATTTATTAGATGATAACCCTGAAAAAGACTTACAAGTTGTAATTCCCTCAATGGATGGAAAGTTCTTTCAAAGTTATGGGGCGCGTAAATCTTTTTGGGGTCAGGTTGTAACAGTAAAGTGTTTTGAAGATAACTCGCGTGTAAAAGAGTTATTGGCAACAGATGGTACAGATAAAGTACTCGTTGTAGATGGTGGTGCATCTATGCGTTGTGCGCTTATGGGTGACCTGATTGCGGAATCGGCAGTTAAAAATAACTGGAATGGTGTCGTAATCTATGGCTGTGTACGCGATGTCGATGCTATTGCTACCCTTGATTTGGGTATACATGCATTGGCAGCAATTCCCCAAAAAAGTAATCGTAAAGGCATTGGCGAAGTAGATACCACTTTGTATTTTGGTGGTGTCACAATTCAATCAGGCGATTATATCTATGCTGATAATAATGGAATTGTGATTTCAAAAGAAAAATTAGTGTAATCACAGTTTATAAAGGATCGCATGATGGTGAATCATCAAATTAAAGTATTACAGGCAGTTGTCTCTGCAATTGCTGAAGGTGGTCGGGGCGTAACAGGTACAGCATTTCCTCAGCAACCTGTAAAAGCCTTGAAGCTATATGAATTTGAAGGTTCACCATTTTGCCGTCGTGTTCGCGAAGTGATTACTCTCTTAAATCTGGATGTTGAAATTTATCCATGCCCTAAAGGTGGGTTGAAGTATCGTTCTATTGTTAAAGAGACTGGCGGTAAATTACAGTTTCCTTTTTTAGTAGATGAAAATACAAGTGACTACTTATATGAGTCACAAGAAATTATTCATCATTTATTTAAACACTACGGTAAGACCGGAAAGACGCCTCAGAAATTTTCGAGTTACCCTAAGGTCCCTTATGCTGCATTTGCTGGGACCATATTAAATGGTGCTCGGGGAGTTTGGATAAATAAAAAAATCATTGATAGAGTTGCGCCTGAACAAAAACTTGAGTTATGGAGCTTTGAGGCAAGCCCTTATTCACGAGTTGTAAGAAGTCTACTCTGTGAGCTGGAGCTTCCTTATATTCTGCATAATGTTGCAAAAGAAAGATGGCAAGATCAAGGCCCAGCTATTCTTCGCTTAAAACCGGGTAAATATGTACCTCTAAAAGGTGGAAAACGAGAAAAAATAATGCCTGTTATGCAAGGTAAAATGCAGGTACCTTATTTGGTAGACCCAAATACGGGAGTGAAGATGTTTGAGTCTGCTCAAATCGTAAAATATTTAAAGAAGCAATATGGTCGTTGATTAATTAAGATAGGTTTTAGTAAGAGTTTAAGTCAATTTACTTAAACTCTTAGAAAGATCAGATTTCATAAGAACATGAATATGCTAAATTAAAGAGGTTAAATACCCAAATAAGGCATATTTTATGGAATGTATGAGAATTCAACCTGTAACGAGCAGTCCTGGTGAAAATGCACTATTTATCGTATTGGGACTCACTCAAGGTGATTCTGTAATAGAAAAAGTAAAAGATTTTGCTAGTAATTTTTCAGCATTAACTAGAAGTCTAACTAATCGTTATCCAGATAGTAAGTTTAATGCCACACTAGGTTTTAGTTCAAATGCATGGGATATCTTATTTTCAGAACAAGCGAAGCCTCAAGAATTAGAAACATTTAAAGAAATTAAAGGGCCGAAATACACGGCTGTTTCAACAGCTGGTGATCTATTTTTTCATATTCGTGCTGATCGTCAGGCTTTATGTTATGAGCTGGGTAATATAATCAATCAACAACTTGGTAAAGTGACTTATCCAATTGATGAAGTGCATGGTTTTCGTTATTTTGATGGACGGGCAATTATTGGCTTCGTAGATGGAACAGAGAATCCAGAACCAGTTATTGCAGCGCAATGGGCATTAGTGGGCAATGAAGATCCTGACTTTATCGGTGGAAGTTATGCTTTTATCCAGAAATATACACACGACATGGAAAAATGGCGTTCATTAACCGATGAAGAACAAGAAAAAGTGATTGGCCGTAAAAAGTTCAATGATATTGAGTTAGGTGATGATGAAAAGCCTTTAACTGCTCATAATGTTGTAAGTAAAGCGCATGATGCAGAAGGTAATGAGCTTAAAATTATGCGAGCTAATATGCCTTTCTCAAATCCTTCAAAAAATGAATATGGCACATTTTTTATCGGTTACTCGCGTAAATTTAGTACAACTCGACAAATGCTTGAAAACATGTTCTTGGGGAACGAGCAGGGCAATCTTGATCGGTTGCTTGACTTTAGTACTGCTCAAACAGGAACTTTATTTTTTGTACCAACGGTCGATTTTCTTGATGATTTAGGTGATGACTAGTCGTTAAACTAAAAGGCTTAAATGATGGAAGTAACTAGATTACTTCCATTGCTTGAATTGAAAATTAATATGATGTGATGAAATGTTTAAGAAGATAACGCAGCTTTTTCAAGGCTCAAAAGAAACGCCAGAACAAATTTACTTGCAAGAGAATCTATTAAAATTTGATTCTGAACGCGGTCCTATAATCAAGGAGGTACTGATTAATGAGAAATGGTCAGAACATCTTGAGTATTTCTCAAACCGTAAATTGCAAAATTTTGATAATCTTCAGAAATTATTCCTAATTACTCCACAAATTAATGAAAAGATTGATCTGGAAATCGCAACCCAACGTTATGTAGAAAGATTAGGAAATACACAAGAAAAGCTACTTCAGCTTAAAGCGATTATACAAATATTAAATCAATATTACGTTTTGTTTTTGCGTGATAAATAATCATAGTTGATTGATTAAAAAATATAAAAAGTAGAGCTAACTAGTAGTTTGATTTTCAAAAAAATAACTCATTTCACTAAAAACATCATGCTACTATTAGGCTCATATCTTCTTAGCTGATAAAAGCCATATACATGTTTCAACAAGAAATCTCTCAATTGAATTTACAACAGCTCAAAGCCGGTGAAAAGCGTTGGGTGGGGTCGTTATTAGGTTCATCTGCTGCATTATTATTTAAAGAAATTGCTGTTCAGCATCCATCTTTACTTGTTGTGGTCGCTAGAAATAACCAACATGTTGCTCAATTAGAAAGTGAACTTGAGTTTTATGGCATAAAACCGACAATTTTTCCTGATTGGGAAATCTTGCCGTATGATCGTTTGTCACCTCATCAAGATATTGTTTCAGAACGTCTCGCAATTTTATCTAATATGCCTCAGAAGGGTGTATTGCTCATTTCAGCAAGTACTTTAGCTCAAAGAGTTGCACCGTATTCATGGGTTTTGGGCGAACATTTTGATATTCACGTTGGACAGAAATTCGATTTAGAACAGCAAAAGTTACGTTTAGTACAAGCCGGTTATCATTTGGTAGACACTGTTTATGATCATGGTGAGTTTGCTGTACGTGGCAGTATTATGGATATTTTTGCGTCAGGCCAAGAAGCGCCTATTCGTATTGATCTGTTTGATGATGAAATTGATACATTAAAATTCTTTGATCCAGAAACGCAAAGAACAACGAAGCCTTTAAAAAGTTTTACAGTCTTACCAGCAAAAGAATTTCCACTAAAAGAAGCCCGTTCAATTTTTAGAGATCGGTATTCTGAACTTTTCCCTACGGCTAACCCTAAGAAAAACCCGATTTATCAAGATGTCCTAGAGGGAATTGCTTCACCAGGAATTGAGTTTTATTTACCATTATTTTTTGATAAAGCACAAATGCAATCGCAAAGTACACTTGCAACGTACTTCCCAAAGAATTGCATTGTAATTACAACAAGTGATGTAGACAGTGATTTAACAAATTTTTGGAAAGAAGTTTTTCGTCGTTATGAAGACAGACGTCATAACGTAGATCAGCCAATTCTTCCTCCTGAAGAATTATTTATTGCTCCAAATCATCTGCTCAGTGCTTTAAATCAGTTTCCGCGTATGTTGGTGAGCGCCGAAATAGTTGAAGAAAAAGCTGGCGCGTTAAATCTTAAGGTAGAGCAGCCACCCAAGTTACCAGTTGATCCAAAAAAAGAAAAACCATTCGCTGTAGTCAAAAAATATATTGATGAAGCAAATCATCCGGTCTTGTTGGTTGCAGAAAGTGCAGGTCGACGTGAAAGCTTAAGAGATGGTTTACGTGCTAGTTTAGGAGATATCCCAGGCGTAGATAGTTTTGAGCAATTTCAGACAAGTCAGTTTGCGATTGCTATTACAAATGCACCGCTAGACCGTGGTTTACTTTTAACAGACCGATTGTCGGTTATTTCAGAAAATCAGTTATATGAACATCGGGTAGTTCAGCGTCGTCGTAAACGTCAGCAAGAAGTTTCAGAAGAGTTCTTAATTCGCAGTTTGACTGAATTAAGTATAGATGCTCCTGTTGTCCATATTGATCATGGTGTAGGGCGTTATGCAGGATTAGTTACTTTAGCAATTGAAGGGCAAGATTATGAATTCTTGCAACTAAATTATGCTGAAGGGGCAAAAGTTTATGTGCCTGTGACTAATTTGCATCTTATTAGTCGTTATAGTGGTGGAGACCCAGATTTAGCTCCACTTCATAAAATTGGAAGTGATGCGTGGAGTAAAGCTAAACGCAAAGCTTTAGAACAAATTCATGATGTTGCAGCCGAATTATTACATATACAAGCACGTCGTCAGTCAAAACCTGGTTTTGGTTTTGAACTTGATCAATCACTTTATATGCAATTTGCCAGTGGATTTGCTTACGAAGAAACACTCGATCAGGCGAATGCTATTGAAGCCACGCTTCACGATATGCAACAAGCTAGGCCTATGGATCGACTTGTTTGTGGTGATGTTGGTTTCGGTAAAACTGAAGTAGCAATGCGAGCCGCGTTTGTTGCTGTGCAAAACGGTAAGCAAGTTGCTGTTTTAGTCCCTACAACTTTACTTGCACAACAACATTATGAGTCTTTTAAAGATCGTTTTGCTGATTGGCCTGTGCGTATAGAAGTGTTGTCACGCTTTGGCTCAAATAAAGCCCATACAAAAAATATTGAAGATTTAATTGCTGGTAAAGTAGATATTGTGGTGGGAACACATAAACTTTTACAAGAAAATGTGCAATTTAAAGACTTGGGTCTAATGGTGGTCGATGAAGAACATCGATTTGGTGTGCGTGATAAAGAGCGGATCAAGGCATTACGTGCAGATGTAGATATGTTGACGCTTACCGCAACACCAATTCCACGAACTTTAAATATGGCATTTTCGGGAATGCGTGATCTATCTATCATTGCTACACCACCAGCCCGTCGTTTAGCGGTTAAAACATTTGTACAGGAACATACGGAAGCTTCTATTAAAGAAGCGATCTTGCGTGAATTGCTACGTGGTGGCCAAGTATACTTCTTACATAATGAAGTCGATACGATTGAACGAGCTGCTGAAAACATCCGTGTTCTTGTGCCTGAAGCTCGTGTGGCAGTAGCTCATGGGCAAATGAGAGAACGAGAGCTCGAACAAGTCATGCAGCAGTTCTATCACAAAGAATTTAATGTATTGGTATGCTCAACCATTATTGAAACTGGAATCGATGTCCCAAATGCCAACACAATTTTGATAGAAAGGGCCGACAAACTTGGTTTAGCTCAATTACATCAATTACGAGGGCGTGTGGGACGCTCACACCACCAAGCTTATGCTTATTTACTGGTTCCTTCTATTAAACATTTAAAAGGTGATGCAGAAAAGCGTTTAGATGCAATCCAGCGTGCTTCAACTTTGGGTGCTGGTTTTATGCTAGCTACAGAAGATTTAGAAATTCGCGGTGCAGGTGAGCTTTTAGGCGAGCAACAAAGTGGTTCAATGCAGGCAATTGGATATAGTCTGTATATGGAAATGCTGGAGAAAGCCACTAAGGCAATTCAGCAAGGTAAAACCCCGAATTTTGATGCACCTTTGTCATTAACTGCGGAAATCAATTTACATATTCCAGCGCTTATTCCAGATGAGTATTTAGGCGATGTTCATCAGCGTTTGTTGTTTTATAAGCGTATTAGTAATACAGATACACAAGAAAAACTCGACAATATTCGTATGGAGTTAATTGACCGTTTTGGTGTTCCACCACAATCTGTAAAACACTTATTTAGTGTTCATCAGATTAGGTTGAAAGCAGAGCAGTTGGGTATTACGAAAATTGATATCAATACACAAGGCGGTAATATTGAGTTTTCACCGGATACTCCAGTTCAAGCCATCAGCATTATTCAGTTAATGCAAAAAAATCCGACCTATTACCGCATGGATGGTGGGCAGCGTTTGAAGGTTATGGTTCAGCTTGAAGAACATGAAAAACGTATCCAGTTCATTAACGATTTGTTAGCGAAATTATTAACTGAAATACATGTATAAATGATGTTTTGAAGCATTTTTTACTGCGTGTGAATTTTATGTAAGTTGATAGCATGGTTTTATGCACGATTTCTTGGACCATAGGAGGAATAAGTGCATAAAATCATTGTTATTTGTAATCAAACCAGACACTACCAATACTCACATCAAAACTGATGTGATAGTATTAGCCATTATTGTTTATTGTCATTTATAAAAGATATGTTTAGTTTGCATCCACAACTTGCTCAAGATACTTTTTTTGTAGGCGATTTCCCGCTTTCAACATGTCGTTTAATGAATGATATGCAATTCCCGTGGCTGATTTTAATCCCTCGTGTGCCGGGAATCACAGAATTATATGAATTGAGCCAAGCTGATCAAGAGCAGTTTTTACGTGAATCAAGTTGGTTGTCTAGCCAGCTATCTCGAGTATTCCGTGCTGATAAAATGAATGTTGCAGCTCTAGGTAACATCGTGCCTCAGTTGCATTTCCATCATGTCGTGCGTTATCAAAATGATGTTGCATGGCCTAAGCCAGTTTGGGGCACACCTGCTGTTCCATACACAAATGATGTACTGGCTCACATGCGTCAAACCCTTATGCTTGCTTTACGTGGTCAAGGTGATATGCCTTTTGATTGGCGCATGGATTAAATCAATGCAATGCCACATTTATATGAATGTGGCTACATTGAGGTATGGAGGATAGGGTGCAATTAGAGAGGTTTATCGATAGAGAGCCTAAGCAGTTTGCATATTTTCATCGCTTGATGGGATATTCAATTCTGTCCTTAATTTTAGTGATCTATGCTTTTACCTCACCTAATACAAATTATCAGATCTACGTTCCACCTTTCTTCCTATTTTTACTTTTTATTAGCTCAAAGTTAGAGCACTGGCTTCAATACCAATTTGATAAGAAAACACAAAAAAGTGTTTTTTTTGCAATTGATGCAATTGTTGTAGCGGTTACCTTAGCAGGTTTGCATCTTAATTTGGTGCCTACATTTATTGCACTTTTTGCATTATTTTATTCTGCAATTAATAGTCGTATTTCTTTCGCAGTCATTTGTTTGACTAGTTTGCTAGGCGCGATTATTTTTTATTTAAGTACTTTTTTCCTATTTGGTTTTTATACATATTTTGAACCGACTAGCCAAGAGTTAACAGTAATTACACTCTTGGGTTTGGTCATGTTTATCACCATTGGAAATTATTACCAACATCGTTGGGTTAAAAAAATCAGTCAACAGCGCCAACATTACTATGATCAAATGACGCGCTATATTGCTTTTGCTAATCAGTTAAGTCGTTATGCACCGCTACAGCTCTGGCAGTCTATTATGCGTGGTGAAGCGGAAGCAAAAATTGAATATAAGCGAAAAAAAATGACTGTATTTTTTTCTGATATTCAGGGCTTTACAGAGTTATCAGAAACATTAATTCCTGATGATTTGGCTTTTTTGCTTAATGATTATTTAAGCCATATGACGGAAATTGCGAAGCAGTATGAAGCCACTGTCGATAAATTTATGGGAGATGCCATCCTCATATTTTTTGGTGATCCAAATTCTCAGGGTGTAGAGCAAGATGCCAAAGCCTGTGTAGAAATGGCAATCGCTATGCGTCAGCAAATGAAATTGTTACGCGAACGATGGAAAAAAATGGGCTATTCAGCCTTACACATTCGTATGGGAATTAGTACCGGTTACTGCCACGTAGGAAATTATGGGGCAACGCATCGTATGGCTTATACCATTGTAGGCCGTGATGTGAATTTGGCAGCTCGTTTACAATATGCTGCTGAAATAGATGAAATCTTAATTTCAGATGATACTTATCAAATAATCAAAAGTGATTTTCTTTGTGCTCCCAAAACGCCAATTTACTTAAAAGGTATTCAAGGTGCAGTAAAGACATGGCAGGTGATGGAGAAGTACACGGGGAATAAGTCAGATCATCAACAATGGTTTGACTATGAGTATAAAGGCTTTCATTTAGTACTTAATTTAGAAGAAGTACAAAATTATGAATATCCAGAATTAGTAGAAGTACTCGAGAAAATGGTTCAACGACTTAAAGTTCAACAAACTTTAATTAATACTCAAGGCATTGCACGGTTAAGGCTTGAAGATGAAGTGAAGCCAGTTGAAATTGATCAACAAGATCAAGTTTAAAAACGTGAAGTAAAAAAAAGCTGCTTTTAAAGCAGCTTTTTTATTTTAATGATTTTCGGAAGCGTGATTGATTGTATATTTAGGAATCTCAATTTCTAAATCTTCATCAACAATCTTCACTTGGCAAGAGAGACGAGAATCTGGTTCAAGACCCCAAGCCCGATCTAAAAGATCTGCTTCAACGTCATCCATTTCTTCTAGACTGTCAAAGCCCTTGCGAACGACTACATGACAAGTTGTACAAGCACACGACATGTCACAAGCGTGTTCAATTTTAATTCCTCGATCAAGCAAACTTTGACAAAGATTTGCATTTTGTTCGACTTCAAATTCTGCGCCTTCAGGGCAGATCTGAGCATGAGGAAGTACTTTAATACGGGGCATATTGATCACCTATACCTTTAGTTTGAATTTGACCAATCTTCAAGTGTTGTACCTTTTAAGGCGTGGTCAATATGTCGATTCATACGTAGTGCGGCAAAAGCATCACTATGTACTTTAAGTTGTTCTACAGCTTTTTCAATTGCTTGAATATCATTGCCTTCAAGTTGTACTTTAAGCAAGTTTTCAGCAGTTTTAAGTGCTTCAAGCTGTTCATCATTGAGCAAATCAGCATCAACTTTGAGAGCTTGTTCTAAAGCTTCAAGCTCACGTTGGGCTTCAACTTTGGTTTCTTTTAAATGACGCAGATTTTTATCTTCTTCTGCGTGCTGGAAACCTTCAATTAATAAGCGTTCAGTATCAGATTCCGATAGGCCATAAGATGGCTTAATATCAATTTGAGCCTGTACACCTGAAGTTGTTTCACGAGCAGAAACTGTTAGTAAACCATCAGCATCTACTTGAAAGGTAACCTCAATTCGTGCTTGACCAGCAGTCATTGGAGGAATGCCATGAAGGACAAATCTTCCTAATGAACGACAATGTTCTACCAAATCTCGTTCACCTTGAACCACATGAATAAGCATGGCAGTTTGGCCATCTTGATAAGTTGTGAATTCTTGACGACGAGCGACTGGAATAGCGGTATTACGTGAAATAAGACGCTCAACTAATCCACCCATGGTTTCTAAGCCAAGTGAAAGAGGAGTGACATCTAAAAGTAATGAGCCGTCTTGACTGTTTCCAATTAATTGGTTTGCAGTAATGGAAGCACCAATTGCAACTACTTCATCAGGGTTGATCGTACAAAGTGGTTCTTGATTAAATACATTACGAACCGCTTGCTGAACAGCATACGAACGGGTAGAGCCACCAACTAAAACAACATTCTGAATATCAGTTAACTCAAGTTTGGCATCACGTAAAACACGTTTACAAACACTGATTGTTTTATCTAAAGCAACTTGAATAATGCTTTCAAAAGTTGGGCGATCAAGTGTTAGTACATTCTTAAGTAGTTTTAATTGAACTGATTCTTGAGTTGATAGTTGTTCTTTCGCTTGACGAGCAGCAACAATAAATACTGCATAAGTTTCATCGTTAAGAGTATCGATATTGAGCTGCTTTTTAGCCCATTTAACAATGAGACGATCTAAGTCATCACCACCTAAAGCAGTATGGCCACCTGTAGCTAATACTTCAAAGACACCTTGTGAGAAACGCAAGATTGATACGTCGAAAGTACCACCACCTAAATCATAAATTACATAGTTATGATCTGTAGCTAAATTAGTTTCTTGGTCTAAACCATAAGCAACAGCAGCGGCGGTTGGCTCATTTAATAAACGTAATACATTTAAGCCAGCAAGCTGGGCAGCATCACGTGTTGCTTGTCGCTGAGCTTCATCAAAATAGGCTGGAACAGTAATCACTGCGCCATTTATTGGATTTTGTAAGCTAGCTTCAGCACGGTCTTTTAATTGCTTTAAAATTTCAGCAGAAATTTCAACTGGTGTTTTTCGTCCCGCACGTGTTTCAAAAGCTGGCATTTCATTTTCAGAACCCACTAACTCATATGGGTGTTGAAATTTAATATCTGCTTTTGAACGACCCATAAAACGTTTTACAGAAACAATTGTATTTTTAGGATCGGCAATAAGGAAAGGCTTTGCTTCTTCACCATAGTGAGTTGCATCATTTCCATAGTGCACAATAGAAGGAAGGAGTCTTCTTTCTTTTTCGTCATTGAGTACTTTAGGTTTGCCTGATAACACTGTCGCAACTAAAGAATGTGTTGTTCCTAGGTCGATACCAATCGCAATGCGGTGTTGATGTGGGGCACTGGATTGACCCGGTTCAGCAATTTGCAAAAGTGCCATGAGTTAAATCCCTTGAATATAATTTGGAAAAAGCAAAATTAAAAATCGTCGTCTAAATCAAAGTTGTCTTCGTCATCCAACATTTGATCTTCTGCTTTTTCAATGTCGTTAAGAACGCGCTGAAAGAAACGTAATTTACGTACAGTATCTCGAGCTTCGCCCCAGTCCTCATCTGCGTAATCAATCTTAAATTCGCGAACTAGACCATCCATCCATTGAAACACTTCTTGTTTAAGTGTGGTCAGATGCTCTTGTGAAGTTGCTTCATCAAGTTGTTCACGAATTTCTAAAGCTGATTGTAAGAACTCAAAGTCGCTAATGGATTGATCGAGGTGGTGATCTTGCTTTTTGAGTGACAATAGATAAGCAGCGCGGCTATCTACTTGCGACAAAGTTTTAAAAGCTTGATTGATTTCACTTGATTTGATCAACCCCTGATCTTTATCTTCAGCTTTATCTGGATGATACTGCTGCTGCAAATTCAAGAAACTAGATTTTAAGCTCGCCAAATCGATATCGAGTGCTACGGGTAAATTGAACAACTCAAAATGATTCATTGGAAATGAGGTCCACATTAATTAAATACATTAAAACAGTGCTATAAAAAGACACTGTTTTAATGAGAGATGAAAGGAGAAAGCTTAGACAGTGAAAGATTCACCGCAGCCACATTCACCTTTTTTGTTAGGATTGTTAAATTCGAACCCTTCATTAAGGCCATTTTTAACGTAGTCCATTTCTAAGCCTTCTAAATACACGGAGCTTTTTGGATCTACAAACACCTTAACGCCAAATTGTTCGAAAACTTGGTCATGTTCATCAATAGAGTCTACAAACTCAAGAACATAGGCCAATCCAGAACAACCAGAAGTTTTCACACCCACGCGAATGCCTTCACCCTTACCTCGATTTTTAAGGTAATTGCTAATATGAGTCGCAGCATTTTCAGTTAAATGAATCATGAAAACTCCAACGTTTACAATGGTAACAAATTACGCTTTAGATTTTTTAGTGCGGTAATCTTCAATCGCAGCTTTAATCGCATCTTCAGCTAGTACAGAACAGTGAACTTTTACTGGTGGAAGTGCAAGCTCAGTCGCAATATCAATATTCTTGATGGTTTGAGCTTCATCAAGAGTTTTGCCTTTTAACCATTCGGTTACAAGAGAACTTGATGCGATTGCAGAACCACAACCATAAGTTTTAAAACGTGCTTCTTCGATTACACCGTTATCGTTTACTTGGATTTGTAAACGCATTACGTCACCACACGCAGGTGCACCGACCATACCTGTACCAACATTTTCAGAGTTTTTATCTAAAACACCAACATTACGAGGGTTTTCGTAATGATCAATTACCTTTTCGCTATAAGCCATGTCGCTTCTCCAAACCTCGGGGTCAGCCTAATATTAATATGAGGGTAAAAATACTAATTTCAATGAATTAGTGTTCAGCCCATTCAACTGTAGAAAGATCGATACCTTCTTTATACATATCCCAAAGCGGAGAAAGTTCACGTAATTTCTCAACAGCGGCTTTGGTAATTGTAAGCACATGATCAATGTCTTCTTCAGTTGTGTATTTACCAAAACTGAAGCGGATCGAGCTGTGCGCTAGCTCATCAGATAAACCTAATGCGCGAAGAACGTATGAAGGCTCTAAAGTTGCAGAAGTACAAGCAGAACCACTTGATACAGCAGCATCTTTAAGTGCCATCATTAAAGATTCACCTTCAACAAAGTTAAAGCTGACGTTTAAATAGTTAGCAACGTTTTGAGTTGGATGGCCGTTTAAGAAAACCTGTTCAAGGCCTTGTAAACCATTCCAAAGTTTGTCACGTAGTTTACGAATGCGTTCTTGTTCTGCATGCAATCTTTTACCAGCAAGTTCAAAAGCTTCACCCATACCAACAATTTGGTGAGTTGCTAAAGTACCAGAGCGCATACCACGTTCATGACCACCGCCATGAATTTGTGCTTTTAAACGAACACGTGGGCTACGACGTACATATAATGCACCGATACCTTTTGGACCATAAATTTTATGAGCAGAGAAACTCATAAGATCAATTTTCATGGTAGATAAATCGATTTCGACTTTACCAGCAGCTTGAGCAGCATCTACATGGAAGAACGTTTTATTGGCACGTGTTAATTCACCAATTGCTGCTACATCTGTAACTGAACCGATTTCGTTGTTTACCATCATAAGAGAAACAAGAACAGTATCAGGACGAAGGGCAGCTTTTACCATTTCAGGGGTAATTAAACCTGTTTGTGGTTCTGGTTCTAAATAAGTAATTTCAAAACCTTGTTCTTCTAATTCACGACAAGGATCTAGAACAGCTTTGTGTTCGATTTTACTTGTAATAATGTGCTTGCCTTTAGATGCATAGAATTGAGCTACGCCTTTAAGTGCAAGGTTATCTGATTCAGTTGCACCAGAAGTCCAAACGATTTCACGTGGATCGGCTTTAATTAAATTTGCGACTTGCTCACGTGCATATTCAACTTTTTCTTCTGCCTGCCAGCCATAAGCGTGGGAACGAGATGCAGCATTACCAAAGGTACCGTCGAAAGTTAAACACTCCATCATACGTTCTGCAACTTGCGGATCTACTGGAGTGGTTGCTGCGTAATCAAGATAAATTGGACGTTTCATATCAAATACCTGTACCCGATAAAAGAGCTGAATCTGTGCCAGTCACATTTTGGCGTAATGCAACAGTTTGAACGTTGTCTCGGCTAATGAGGTCGGCAAGAGAGATTTTTGCTAAATAGTCGGCAATATGATGAGAGAGTTCTTGCCATAAATCGTGAGTAAGACACATTGCACCATTTTGGCAGTTAGCTTTGTGGTCGCAACGTGTTGCATCAACGGTTTCATTTACGGCTTCAATAATTTCTAACACAGTAATTTCATCAGCGTTTCGAGCCAAATGATAACCACCATTTGCACCACGGACACTAGAAACTAACCCATGACGCTTAAGTTTAGCGAATAACTGCTCTAAGTAAGCAACTGAAATAGATTGACGAGCGGCAATTTCGGCGAGCGTGATCGTTTGTTCAGTTGGCTGCAAAGCTAAATCAAGTAGAGCAGTCACTGCGTAGCGACCGCGAGTTGTAAGGCGCATGATTCGATACACATGTTAAGACTAGATAATAGGATTTTATGAATCCCGACTAAAATAGTCAAGTTTTTTTATTTTTAATTCAAGTGCAGGAACAGGATGGAAAAATAATTTAAGCTATCCACAAATTATATATGAAAAAAACAATAAATATCAGGCTAATTATACCAAAGCCTAAGTTAATGTTGCGTTGACGTTGTTGTAAGCGAGTAATTCGATTTTGATATTGTTTAATTTCTACATGAAGTGAATTAATTTCTGAACGTTGTTGATCAATTTTTTCAAGCAATGGGGCAATTCGTTTACGTGAAGCAAGAGTTTCAGCTTCATCATCTGGTGTATTAAACCATTGCTTCCAGTCAGCTAAAAGTTTAGGCAGAGTAAGATGAGAAATTAAATCTAATAACTCTTTTTTCGTTTCTTCATCACCATCAATACGCATGTTCTTAAGACTACGCTGGTTTGAAAAAGCGAAAATCTTAATCAAGTCGATAAGCGTACTATTGATTTCAAGATCAATACGTCGGTCAAAAGAATGGATATCGAACAACAAACCCTTTTCTGTAAATTGAACATAAAAGTCAAAAAAAGGAAGGTAGCTATTGATGCGAATAGTTGTTTTGTTTGAAATAAACTTTTTCGCTTGCAAGCGAAGAACACCATCGTGGGTGAGAATAAATGAAAAGAAAGTTTCTAAAATAATTAGAACAATATTCAGCAACAGACGGGGATGTTTTTGTCTTTGTTGCGTTTCACTCATAAAAGTTTATCCTTACAAATAGCAGTTAACCGAAGAATGGGACATCCTATCCCAAACTTTAATAAATGTCCTGTTAAATATATTTACACGACTTAATTGCTTTGTAGAACAGTTTTGTAAATGGATCAAGTCTTTACTTTGATATTATAGAAATATTTTGTGGTCAAATCAGTCATCATCTCTCTCATCTGATTAGGAGCTTAGATCAATGGATAATGCAAATATAGATACCTCGATAGAAGATTCAGAAGAAAAAAACAAATTAAAATCAAGAGGTTCAAGAAAGTCGGCTTTGGATTTTAGAAAGTATACCAAGCAAATTTGGTTAGCAGGGCTAGGGGCTTTTTCACGCGCAGAAGAAGAAGGTAATAAGCTATTTGACTCTTTGGTCAAGGTAGGTGAAGAACTGGAATCTAAAACAGGAGAATTAGCAGATACTACTGTCGGTAAGGTCACAGAAAAAGCAAAAGAATCTGTATCTGAAACAAAAGATAAAGTAGAAAAAATTCTTGATACCAGTGTTAACCATTCTTTAAACCGGATTGGATTGGTGACTCCGAAGGATTTACAGCACATTGAACAGCTCTTGGTACAGCTTCATATTAAGGTGGATGCTTTAATAGAAGAAAACCAGCAGTTGAAAGAAAAATTGAATAAAAAGTAAAAAATGTTGGGATTTAGCAAATATATAACAGTTTTTTAGCATTTATTTTCGCTAAAAGCCCTGCTCTAGTATTGCGTTTTCCCCCAAAGCATTGCTATAAAGGCGTCATGGCCTTTTAAACTATAGCCTTGGACCTTAAACAAACGATATTAAGAGGATGTTTTATTCATGAATAAATCAGAATTAATCGATGCAATTGCTGAAAAAGGGGGAGTATCTAAGACTGATGCAGGCAAGGCACTCGATGCGACAATTGCGTCAATTACTGAAGCACTTAAAAAAGGTGACACAGTAACTTTAGTTGGTTTTGGTACTTTCAGTGTTAAAGAACGTGCTGCACGTACTGGTCGTAACCCTAAAACTGGTGAAGAGCTTCAAATTAAAGCAACAAAAGTACCTAGCTTCAAAGCTGGTAAAGGTCTTAAAGATTCAGTAGCTTAATCTTTTAAGATGATTAAACGCGCCAATATAGGCGCGTTTTTTATTAAAAATCTGAATTGACCAATATTGCTCATTCATTGATTGTGGTTTTTCAGTTAAAATTCGCCTCGAAATAAAATATTGGAATACTTATGGAATCGTTTCGTACAGTCATTAAGGGTTGGCTCGGCAAAGTCCTTCTAATTTTGTTTTTGACCCCTTTAGCACTTGTAGGTATTGAAGGATATTTTAATGGGGGAAACAAGGCTGATGTTGCAAAGACAGTAAATGGCCAAGAAATATCTAAAAAAGACCTTGAAACTTTAACTCAGTCTTACAAAGAACAATATTTAGCTGCTGTTAAAGGTGATGAGAGTTTACTTAATTTGCCTGTTATTCAGGCTAAAGCACTCGATATTTTAGTGTCACGTAATTTACTAATTCAACAAGCTGAAAAACTAGGTATTTCACTGAGTGATACTCAAATTGAGCAGATGTTAGCTCAGCAGCCTAGTTTGCAAGAGAATGGACAATTTTCGCAAAAACTCTATGAAAATTATTTACGTTCTATTGGTATGACAAGTCAGGGCTTAATATCTAGCCTTCGTCAAGATCATGCTTTAAAAATGCTAACTTCAACTTTTTCAGATTACTCTTTAGTAAGTAAAGTTGATTTAATGCAAATTGCAAATTTGCAAACTGAACAACGTACATTACATTTGGCTAGTATTAAATTAGATGGTTATAAAACAGGTTTAACAGCATCTAATCAAGAAGCTACAGATTATTACAACAAACACAAAAATGAATTTAAACAACAGGCTTCTGTTGACGTGGATTATGTTGTTGTGTCTCCATCACTGATGGCTAAACCAGCTCCTGCAACTGAAGCTGAACTTCAGCAAGCATATAGCAAGTTCGTTGAAACTCAGAAAAAAGATGCTAAACGAACGGTGAAGCATATTTTAATTACTACAGATGCTCGTGATGATGCAGCAGCTCAAAAACTTGCTAAAGAAGTATATGTGAAAATTCAAGGCGGTCTTACATTTGCACAAGCTGCATCTCAGTTCTCTGAAGATCCAAGTTCGAAAGCAAAAGGCGGTTTAGTTGAAGCATATGCACCGGGTGTTTTTTCCGATGCATTTGATAAAACTGTAGTAAGCTTAAAAAATGGACAAATTTCTCAACCAGTAAAAACTCAATATGGTTATCATATTATTGAGGCAGAAACTCAAGCTAATCAAATCCCTTCATTCGAAGCAGAGAAGGCGCGTTTAACTGCTGAGGTTGAAAAGAATAAAGTTGCGACTGTTTATTCAGATACCGTGAATAGTTTAAATGAAACTATTGTTGGTAATGATTCTTTAGAAGCTGTTGTACAAGAAGTAAAAGGTACAAAAGTTGAATCATTCAATGGCGTAACTTTAGCTACACAAAATCCATATTTAAGTGATCCAAACGTTAAAATTAAATTGTTTAATGATGACGTGAAAAATGGTGACCGTAATGCATCATCTAATATTCAGTTAGCGAATGGTGATACGGTATGGATTAAAGTACGTGATTATCATGCTGCTGGTGTAAAACCTTTAGCACAAGCGATGAATGAAGCGAAAGCAAAAGTTATCGATGAAAAAGCGCGTAAAGCTGTTCAAGCAAAAATTGCTACAATGTTGGCTGAATTTAAAACTCAACCAGCAGATCAAGTTGTTGCTAAAAATAAAGTAGTATTTGAATCAGCTGGCGTATTTAGTCGTTCACAAGGATTAAAGCGTGAAATTGAGCGCGCAGCATTTAGTGCAGCTACACCTAAGCCAGGTATGTGGTCTGTTTCAACAGCGAATTTACCAAATGAGCTGGTTGTTGTTGCCGTTTCAAATGTAAATTCATCTGCTGTGAATGCTATTCCTGCTGATCAGTTACAGCAGTTACAGCAACTTTATCGTCAATCGCGTGGTCAACAAATATTAGAAGATTACAGTCAATATTTAAAATCACATGCGAAAATTAAATAGTAATTTGATTCAATAAAAAAAGCGCCGAGGCGCTTTTTTTATTGGCAGTTAATCTAAGCTGTGTCCAATATATTGCTGTCTATATTGTTTAGGAGATAAATCAAAAATTCGTTTGAATGCTTGACTAAATGCTGTTTCAGATGAGTAGCCGACCTTATTTGAAATTTGCTGAATTGATAAGTTGCTTGTGCGTAAATACTGACTTGCCAAGCGAAAACGATAATGCTGCAAATATGTGAGGGGTGGCTCACCAATAATACTGTTAAATATATTTGCAAATTTAGAACGTGACATACAGCATTGTTCAGCTAAAGATTCAACTGTCCATGTGACTTCAGGCCGACTATGAATAGCAGATAGGGCATTGCTCAGTTCAGGATGAGTTAAGGCACTTAACCAGTTTTGTTGATCTGTCATTTGTTGAATATGATCACGAATGCATTCAATGAGCAAAATACTGACTAAATGATCAATAATTTTGTCATGGCCTGGTCGAATTTTTTGAGTTTCAATGGCTAGAAAATAGAGTCCAATTTGTAGCCATTCAGGTGGATTGGTTTGATTTTCATGCTGAATATGCATGATGGACGGCAGTGCATTAATGAGTGGTCCAGCCATATGAGTATCGATTTGGCAGCGTAAACATAGCAATAATGTATTATCCGGAGATGAAGTACCAAACTCGATTGCGTCTTGTCTGTGACCGTTAAAAAGCGAAGTGATATCCAGAGAATCTACCAACTTACTCGCTGTTGATTTTGAGTCAGTCGCACTATGTGCTTTCCCAGAGGGAATTAAAATAATATCACCAGCAGTCGCAGTTATTTTTTCTGAAGCATTAAGTTGTATATATACTGAACCAGTTAAAACAATATAAGCAAGTAGAGCAGATTGATCTTGTGTTTTAAAAGCCCATTCTCCTTGCGCTTTTAAATAGATGTATTCAGACTTATTAAGGTGAATATCATCAAAAAATTTACTTAGTGCATCCATATTTAAATGATCAATCATTATTTTAATAAAATTATAGTGAGCTATAAGAATAGATCAACATGTGTTTTTAGGACAAAAAAGTGGAAGAAAATGCCAAAGACTTTAACATAGGTTTTTTGGACAGTTACTACTGTTAACTAAACACTATTTCTTTAACTATATAGATATATAGAAAAAGGAAATATAGCTATGAATGCACCAGTAAATGTTCAGCAAGAACTTATGCCAGTGCCTGCGTCTATGCGTGAAATAGATCGCAAACGCTTTTTATGGATGATTAGTCCTGCTTTACCTGCTATCGGTTTAGGTATTTTAGCAGGTTATCAGTTTGGTCCACGCCCTTTAAAGAAAGTCTTTGCTTTAGGTGGTCCACTTTTATTACATGTCGTGATTCCGGCAATTGATACTATTATTGGGAAAGATGCTCGAAATCCGACAGATGAAGAAATTAAGCTTTTAGAAAAAGATCCATATTATTCTCGTCTTGTGAAGAGCTTTATTCCTCTACAGTACGCTGCAAATGTTTATGCATGTTATTTAACAAGTCGTAAAACGACATCTTTTATTGATAAGATTTTACTTGGTATCTCAATGGGTGCAATCAATGGTATTGCGATTAATACAGCCCATGAGTTAAGTCATAAGCATGATCGTATAGACCATATTCTGTCTCATCTTGCACTAGTGCCTACAGGTTATAATCATTTCCGTATTGAGCATCCTTACGGTCATCATAAGCGTGCAGCAACGCCAGAAGATCCTGCTTCATCACGTATGGGTGAAACCTTCTATGAGTTCTGGCCACGTACTGTTATTGGTTCTTTTAAATCTGCAATAGAAATTGAAAAAAATCGTTTAAAACGTAAAGGTAAAGAATTCTGGTCTTCAGATAATGAATTATTACAAGGCTGGGGAATGACTGCTGCTTTTCATGGTTCTATGGGTGGAATCTTTGGTAAAGGTACAATTCCATATTTAGCCACACAAGCTTTTTATGGTATTACTCTTTTCGAAATTATTAACTATATTGAGCACTATGGTTTATTGCGTCAGAAAAAAGCTGATGGTAATTATGAGCGTACAATGCCTGAGCATAGCTGGAACAACAATAACGTAGTAACAAACTTATTCTTGTACCAGTTGCAGCGTCATTCAGACCATCATGCTTATCCGACTCGTCCATTCCAAGCATTACGTCATTTTGATGAGGCACCAGATCTACCAAGCGGTTACGCAAGTATGCTACTACCGGCATTAATCCCTTCATTGTGGTTTAAAATCATGGATAAGCGAGTTTTTGATCACTATAAAGGTGATTTAAACAAAGCGAATATTTCATCAAAGCGTCGTGCAAAAATCTTTAAGAAATTTGGTGTAGTTGATAAAACGTTAGATAGTACAACTACTGAATAAATAAAAATATTAATTCCTGAAATACGAAGCCCTCTAGTTTAATAGCTAGAGGGCTTTTTAAGTTTTGACATAAAGAGCTAATAAAAGAAGGGAAAAATTCCCCTTAATTATTATTTTAGTTCGCTAGAAGATTTACCCAGTTCTCGGCGGGCAATGATCAATTGCTGGATTTGTTGAGTACCTTCAAAGATATCGAGAATTTTCGAATCGCGTGCCCATTTCTCAAGTAACTCATCTTCGTTATAGCCCATGCTTGCAGCCAGTTCGACACATTTTAAAGTAATCTCGTTACCCACACGGCCAGCTTTGGCTTTCGCAATAGAAGCCTCTTTAGAGTTGGGCTTTCTGTTATCTGCCATCCAGCAGGCTTTTAGCGTTAGCAAACGTGCAGCTTCCCATTCAGCTTCCATTCGATAGATTTGAGCAGCAAGATTAGAAGCTTGTAAGTACGGTGTTTTATAGTCAGCATCAAGTTGATCTTTAAAAATCTCTTTGATACGTTCTAAAGAGGCTTTCGCACAACCAACCGCCATCGCTGCGACCAATGGACGAGTGTTGTCAAAAGTTTCCATCACGCCTGCAAAACCTTTAGCCACATCAATTTCAGGATTACCTAGAAGGTTGGCAGCAGGAACACGACAGTCAATAAAACTGATCACGGCAGTATCTGATACTTTAATGCCCAATTTATATTCTAAGCGTTCAACTTTCATGCCAGGTGTACCTTTAGGTACAACAAAAGATTTGATCGCAGCACGACCCAGTTTTTTATCTAAAGTCGCCCAAACGACAACAGAGTCAGCACGCTCACCACAAGTTACAAAGATTTTTTCGCCATTGATGACATATTCATCGCCATCTTTGGTTGCTGTGGTACGAATCGCTGCTGAGTCAGAACCACAACCTGGTTCTGTGATTGCCATTGCCGCCCAAGTGTTTTTGAAGCGCTCAAGCTGTTCGTCATTGGCAACAGCAGCAATTGCTGAGTTTCCAAGTCCTTGGCGTGGCATTGTTAACATCATGCCTGCATCGCCATAACACATTTCAATTACGCCAAGTGCAGTTGAAATGTTATTACCATTTTTATTGCCTGTTTCAACTTCACCACGTTTTTTACCAACGGCAGCGCCTGCATTAATGCCTTCGCCACCTTCGTTCATACCATCAATGAGTGAAGCTAACATATCGAGCTCTTTTGGATAAGCATGCTCAGCTTTATCATATTTACGAGAAATAGGGCGTAAAACATTGATCGCAACATCATGTGCCTGATCAATCATCATTTTGAATTTTTTAGGATTTTGTAAGTTCATTGTATTATCCTCTGATCATCAGTTATGCATGTAAGCCAGAATGTAAAATTGCAGTAGCTCGTAAATCACGATACCAACGTTCAACAGGGTGTTCTTTTGTGAAACCATGTCCCCCAAGAATTTGCACACCATCTGTACCAATTTTCATGGATTTTTCAGCACAAAGTAAACGAGCAAGGTAGGCTTCACGATGGAATGATTGACCTGCTTCAGCACGGCTTGCAGCATTCAAGATCAACATACGCATTGCATCAATTTCAATTGCCATATCTGCAATCATGAAAGCGACACTTTGGCGGTGAGAAATCGGCTCTCCGAAAGCAGTTCGTTCATTGGCATATTTAATACAATAGGCTTTTACAGCATCACAAGTACCAACAGCCATTGCACACCACATTAAATTTCCTAAATCTAGAAAAGCAGTGTAATCAAAGTCTGTTGTACCTAAGCGTAGAGCAGGAGTGTGATTAAAGCGTAAAGTTGCTGTTTCTGTCGCTTTAAGGCCCATAGCAGGCGTATTTTTGATAGAAATGCTATCGTTGCATTGCACTACAAATATATCTGGCTTGCCATTAAAGTCCGCACTTACTAAAAAGATATCGGCCAGATCACCTAAAATAACAAGCGTTTTTTCACCCTCAATATAGAATTGATCATTTTCAAGTGATGCTTTGGTTTTTAATACATAAGGATTAAATGCTGGAGTTGCTTCTTGTACAGCAAAGGTTGCTGTAATGTCTGAGTCTTCTGCAAAACAAGGTAAGTACATCGACTGAACTTCGGCAGAACCCCAACGCGTAATTGCATTAATGACACTAAATGTGCTGAGTAATCCAGCTGTAAGGCTAAAATCGCCTTCAGCCAATTTTTCAGCAATCAATAAGTTACTTACAATATTTTGTTCAGTTGCTACACCGCCTAATGCTTCTGGAAGTGCATAGTAGTTAAGACCTAGATCTTCTATATATTGCCAAAGACTTTCTGGAAACTGAGCAGTCTGATCTGCATCATGAGCTAACCCCAGTAGAACTTCTTGAGCAAATTGAGACATTGCTTCGGAAGTCATTTGTTGTTCTTCGGTTAGGTTTAAATCAAACAGATTCTTGTTCTGCTGAGGTAGACGTTGTTGAGATATTTGCTTAGGTTTAAATGCTTTTTGAGTCTGGCTTAATGCTCTAAAACCAGCTTTTGAACCTTGATAAAGGGATTTTTCTAAAAATTTACGTAACTTGAGTTGATCAAGTACATCGCTTCCAGCCAATTTTGTGATCAGCGATAAACCCAAACCCTGAGCTTTATTGATCATACTTGTCATGATTATGGTGTCCTAACACGTTGTTATTGTTTTATGCTGACACGCATCATAGTAAAAGACTATGTCGTTACTGACATTCAAAAAATGAGTGGATAAATGGTAGGTAAAAAATAAACGTATTTTAAGTGCATGATTTTATTTATTAAAAATAATTTTATTGTGATGTATTGAGAGGGGTATTGACTAGAATGACATGGAATCATTCTAGCCGTTCACTAAATTAAGCGAAGTTACGAATCATACGACGTACATTTGTTTTTGCATCGATGACTGTCATAAACGTATATGCCCCAATAAATTTACGGCTAATAAACATAAATTCTTTTGGAGGAACTGAGAAATAACGTGATGCCATTGATTTACTTGCTTGCTGCATAACACGGCTATGTAACTGACTTTTCTTCCAGTCATAACGTTCATGTTCATCCATTAGACCAGCAGGCATATGTGGATTATTTGAAGGGGTGCTAAATGCTTCTGTCGCTAATAGAAAAACATCGGCCATACCTGGCTTAATGCTTTCCGGCATTGCATCAAAAAATTCATAACCAGTCATTGCTTGTACCATCGCATGTTTATCATGCTGATAACCTGCCTGAATTAGATTACGGGCAACCGATAACAAGTGGTCATCAAACTGACGGATAGCACCAAAGTCTAATAATACAATCTTATCCTGAACATCTTGACCATTACCTAAACGTACAAGGTAGTTACCGAAGTTAGGATCGGTTTGCATTTCGCCCCATTCAAAAATTTCACGAACAGCAATTTCTAGTGAAGCTTCACCAAGCTGATTACGACGCTCTTGAGGCAAAGACAACATCACAGGGCTATTGATTGGAACACCGCGTTCGAAAGTCATGCACAGTACTTGGTTGGTGCAATATTCATCTACAATTGTCGGAACAATATAACGCTCGTCATCTTTTAAGCGTTCACCGAAGCGACGAGTAGTGGCTGCTTCAACATCATAGTCAACTTCACGATGCATCATTTCACGTACTTCATCAAACCACTGATCAAACTCACGGGTTTGTGGCACCATACGTGTCAGTTTAAGCATGTTTTTAAACAAGCTCATATCTGAATCAATGGCGTTCGCAACACCTGGATACTGAATTTTTAGAACTAATTCCAAACCATCTGATTTACGTGTTGCACGGTGTACTTGTGCGAGAGAGGCGGTACCAATTGGCTCATGATCAATTGTTAAATCATTTAACTTGGCGCCCAATTGTTCTTGTAGATGTGGCTTAATTGCAGGCCAATCTAAAGCAACGGTTTGGTTATTTAGGGTATTTAATGCTTGTGTAATCTCTTCTGGTAAAAAATGTTCACCATAAAGAGCCATCATTTGCCCAATTTTAACAATAGAACCCTTAAGTTTACCTATTTCAGAAACCAGATAATTAGCTTGTTCGCTCATCGCTTTTTTACGTTTCTTTTCTTTGTCTTCCTCATTAGAAAAAATAGAAGAAGCACTTGCAGTTGCCCAACGTGTTCCTGCAAGTAAAGAAGCTTTCGCGATTGATAAGCGTCGATCCATGGAAGAAGTTTTTAAACTCTTAAGCTTATCTTTCTGATTTGACATGAAAATAGAATCCTATGCGCATCATGCAGCCAAACGCTGTGATCTAAAATTGTAACGAATATTACATGTTTTGAGCGTATTAAAATAGTTCTCTCAGACTGAATGATAGGTCGAAATCACCATCTTTATTTCATTAACTATTAAATAGCCTAAGTAATTTATAAATTTAAGAAATTAAGAGCATTCAGATGAGTAAAACTAAGATAAAACGGACCTTTGAAAACAAAATGGATTACATTTTAAATTGAATCTTTAATTCAGATTTCTGCATCAAATGAAGGCGATTATTCTGAATATGTTGCAATAACATCTGTTTGACTGAATCATGCATGAAACCAAGTGCATGAGCTTTTACGATAATGATGCTAGGCAGGGTATAAAAGAAGTACTTAACATCATCAAGAGTTGCGTTATTAAAAATACCTTGTTCAATTAACGTCTGCTGCAAAAACTGCTTTTCGTTTAATACAGAATCTGAAGATTCATCCCAAAAACGGTGACGCATAGCCATTAGATTGTTGTGTTTATAACTCATAAAATTGCCAGCTCAGACTTCAAATCTAAATAAAATATATGGACTCGAGCAGCGAATATCAAGTTGAGATTATTTTTTCTTCAGTTGCTGATTGAGTTTTTATGTAACTCTTGTAAATAGCCTAAGCAAATTTAAAAATTTTTTAAAAAAAACTATAATCTAAACAATTTCATCTATAACACTACTTATCATGACTCCTGCATGCAGATTGTTAAAAAGTAATAAAATTGAATTTTCAATTCATGAATATGAACATGATTCAAATGCCAAAAGTTTTGGATTAGAAGCAGCCGAAAAATTAGATTTGGATGTAAAAGAAGTATTTAAGACTCTAATGGTGAGTGACGATAAGAATTATTTTGTTGCTGTCTTGCCGGTTAATCACCAATTAAATTTAAAAAAAGTAGCTACGGCGTTTGGATGTAAAAAATTACAGATGGCTAATCCTAAAGATGCTGAACGTTTAACGGGATATTTGGTAGGAGGAATTAGCCCTTTAGGCCAAAAGAAACGTTTAAAAACTGTCATTGATGCATCAGCACAAAACTTTAGCAAAATTTATGTCAGTGGCGGAAAAAGAGGGCTGGATATTGGTTTAAATCCTAAAGATTTAGCACAGCTTTTAAATGCTCAATTTGTTGATGTGCTTGATCAGTAATAAACGTTTAAAGGAATACTCTAAGAATTAATCATTATCTTATCTTCATTGAGAAAATACTTTGTTGAGAGGTATAGCTCATTGCGGATCCTTCTTTATTTTTCAAAAAAGAGATAAGCACAAATAATTGTAAAAAAGCTTGAACCATTAAATGAAAATGATTATCATTATTGTTAATGGCGATATAGTCCTAGTCCCGATAGGGGGGAGGAGATTGATTGCAATATAAAGCCCATGTTCTAAGTTTATGCTCATTTTCTAATGAAATTTAGAGTTATACCAGAAGCTCAAATAAGAAGAACAGGAAAGGCGAGTTGATCTCTGGTATGTGACACCTGCAAGACATTATAAAAATATGCGGGTTCAAGCAGCGGTAAATGGAACTAAGAAAAATAAATACTATCAGCGCAATAAAAAGAATAAACCAAGAGTAGCAAGCGAGGATGGCTTGCTACTCTTGTATTTAAAGTTAATTTCATACTTATTTATATTGTTCAACCTTTTTAGAGTTTTAACTCTGCTCAGTAACAGATTACTTATATTTTTGATTAAAAAATGATCACTAATGTTTCATTTATTAACATCCTGCCTTTTTAGCCTATTTTTTGTATACCCTGAATAAAACATGATCAAAAAAAGAGGTAAAAGCGTGCTTATTTTTCATGGAAAACCTGTTCATGGAGCAATTTTTGATATGGATGGGACAATGTTTGATACTGAGAGGTTACGGTTTCAAACATTGCAACAAGCATCTCAAGAACTCATTGGACAGGAATTTTCACACGAATATTTAATGCAATGTTTAGGTTTAAGTGCAACTACTGCTGAACAATTGGCTCAACGTTTGTATGGTGTGAATGTTCCATATAAAGAGATACGAAAAAGAGCCGATGAGATGGAGCTTGAACATATACGAAAACACGGCGTTCCTATCAAGAAGGGTTTAGTTCAAGTTTTAGAACGTTTAAGAAAATCAGGTTTAAGAATGGCTGTGGCTACTTCAAGTCGTAGAGCAATTGCCGAAGAATATTTAATTAACGCGAATGTTTATAAATTTTTTGATGTAATTACTTGTGGGGATGAAGTACAAAATGGAAAGCCTCATCCTGAAATATTCCTAAAAGCAGCAAGTCAGCTTCATTTAGATGCTAACCAATGTTTAATGTTTGAAGATTCTGAAAATGGTTTAACATCAGCTCACTCATCGAAAGGTCTAACAATTTTATTAAAAGATATTAAAGAACCAAATGATGAAATGTTGGAAAAAGCCGATTTTTATTACGATCAGATGTATGACTTCTTAACAGATCTCGACCAATTTATTCCTGTTATGGATATGCCACAAGGACAAGAGTCTTTTCCGCAAAGCCTAAATCAACTTACGGTTGGTATGCACGGTTTTGGTGCTATTGGCGGCGGCTATATAGCGCAAATCTTGTCGCACTGGGATGGATACACAAAACCAAGACGTATTATTGCTTCTACACGTAATAGTCTATTTCGTGAAGCGGTAAATGCATTTGGAACTTATAGCATTCGCTATGGACAGTTTTCGTATGATGAACGTATTGAAAATATGACAATTGTTGATTCTGACAATGAACAGCAAATGTTAGAGATGTATACCCATTCAAGTTTGATTGCACTATGTTTGCCTGAACAAGCTATTGAAGTTGAGTCAAAAACGATTGCAAAAGGTTTATACGCTCGTTTTAACTCGTCACTCGAAACATGTATAGAACCGTTAACTTTTTTAATTATTTTAAATAAAGTTGGCGCAAAATATTTGGTGATGAAGCATCTTAGAGAAGCACTTTTAGAACTAACTAATGATGAGGACGTGACGGAGCATATTTTAAAAGAACATTACTTTTGCGACACCGTTGTAAACCGTATGGTTTCAAAATTGTCTAATCAAAATCTATATCGTCAGCTTCGCATTAAGCATCATTTTCTTGAACAGCATCTATCTGATGTGGAACATGAAGAGCAGGTCGAAATTGAAGATTGCAATAAACTGACTCAAGATCAGCAAAATCAGGCATCTTTATATGTAGATAACATGCGTCGTAATTTTCAGCCGGGACATATATTACAAAGCATGGATCTAATCTTGTTCCATAGCGAAACTGATATGCCAATTTATGTAGAAAAAGGTAGCCCTTTACTCGAAAAATTGCGCCAAGTTGTGTTGGTTGAGCAAATTACAGATATTCAATTAATCAAAAATCGACTGTGGAACGGCGTACACGCGATGCTTGCTTGGTATGCATCTTTACTGGGTTATGATTCTATTGGTGTTGCTATGGGTGATCGTTCTGTTAAAGCATTTGCAGAGAATTTGATTACAGAAGTAAAGCAAGGACTTGCAATCGTATTACCTAACTATGCAAAAGATCTAGATCGACTTGCACAGAGTTTTCTAGATTCATGTGAATATGCATTTAAAGATCCATGTCAGCGTGTTGCGCGAGATCCGCTGCGTAAACTGGGTCACAATGAACGGGTAATAGCTTCAATTGTGGTGAATATAGGTCATGATTTACCCTATAAAAACTTATTAAAAGGCGCCGCTTTAGGTTATGCCTATGCAATTCAATTTTTAGAAATTGATGAGACTGATGCGATTAAACATTTGCAGCAACAAATTCAGAACTTGGACATGAGTACAGTTCAGAAAAGACAGCTGGAAGTTGAGTTGACACAATTAATTCAATATTTATTTTCTGAACAAGGCAAGCAACCTTTGAACATGAATATTACCAGCGTCAAAACTACGCGAACTCAATATGCTTAAATTCGTTCAATGAATTAAGACTCTACAATTAAAAGGCAAACATGCTTTAATACAAAAATTGAATCATTTTGAATTAAAGCTGTGCTGCTAAAACCTTCGACATCCATGGTGCCAACTCCTTTACGGGACTATCCGGAATGGCACCTTGGGCGTCAAAATTATGCCTTATGGTATCTGGAAATTAATGATCAAAAATTAGTTGATTATTTAGATGGATTGCGCGCGCATTTTTCAGATTTTCTGTTAGAACCCAATAGCCGCCAATATCATGTCACATTGTTTATATGTGGTTTTTTGACTGATGAATCTAAAGCTTATAAAGATGACTTTAGCTTTAGTGAGTTTGAGCAGCAGAGAGAAATTTTAAGAAAAAAGAATTTTGCGTCATTTGAATTAAAAATTGGTTCAGTTGATAGCTTTAGTAGTGCTTTATTTGTAGAAATCCAAGATGCCAGAAATATCTTATCTCTAATACGACAAAAGTTAGGCACAGTTTCTAATGAAATTGCAGCTTTAGATTATTGCCCACACATTACCTTAGGTCTATATAGAGAAAATTATAATAGTGATTTGATTTTACAAAAAATTTCTGAATTACCTGTACAATATAAACATGCTGAATTTGAACTTAAAATTGAGCATTTGACGTTTGGTTATTACCAGGCCCAAACTTTACAAGGTAAGTTATATTCATATCAGCATTTATTTTTAGGTGATTCATGTTGCAACTAATTTTGGGTGGTGCTCGTTCTGGTAAAAGTCGACTGGCTGAACAAACGGCAATAGCTACGCAATTAGCTGTGACTTATGTCGCAACGGCGCAAGCGCTTGATCCAGAAATGCAAAACCGAATTGCACACCATCAAAATCAGCGTCCTGCTCACTGGTCTTTGGTTGAAGAGCCATTATTTTTGGCAAAAACTTTGCAAAAAATTGATCGACCTAATCAAATTATTCTGGTGGATTGTTTAACGCTCTGGCTAACGAATTTGTTACTTTTAGATGATCAAAACGTTCAAGAGTTTGAGTGTGAGCAGCTGTTAAAAGTTTTACCTAAGCTCCAGTCAGAAATTATTTTAGTAAGTAATGAAACTGGTCTAGGTGTTGTGCCATTAGGCGAGATTAGCCGTCGTTTTGTAGATGAAGCTGGAAGACTGCATCAAGCTTTAGGACAAATTGCAGATAAGGTTATGTTTTGTGTGGCTGGTTTTCCAATGATTTTAAAAGGTGAGAAGTAAAATGAACTGGTGGTTAGAATCTGTACAGCAACCTAATCTGGAAGCAAAACAACAAGCTGAGCAACATCAACTTCAACTCACCAAACCTACAGGTGCCTTAGGTGATTTAGAGCAGATTGCAATTACACTTGCCAGTTTACAGTCCAATGCTCATCCTCAAGTTAACCATCCGTGGATCACAGTTTTTGCAGGCGATCATGGCGTGGTTGAAGAGAATATCTCTGCATATCCTCAAGCTGTCACACGCCAAATGTTGCAAAACTTCACAACTGGTGGTGCAGCAATTAGTGTAATTGCTAAATATCATCAAGCTCATTTGCAAGTCATTGATTGTGGCACAGTAGGCGGAGCATACGAATATGTCGGTGTTGAACGTCATTGTATTCGTGCGGGAACAGCAAATTTTGCCAAACAAGTGGCAATGAATGCTGAAGAATGTCGTGCTGCTTTAGAATTAGGAAAAAAGAGCGTAGATACAGCTAAAGCCGACGGCGCAGATATTTATATTGCGGGTGAAATGGGTATTGGGAATACCTGTTCTGCTTCTGCCTTAGCATGTCTTTTATTAAATGATACGGCTGAGCAATTAACTGGTGTAGGTACAGGAATTGGTGCCGATCAGTTAAGACATAAAATCGAAGTGATTGAGCAGGCAATAGAGCGTCACTACCAACATGTGATTGGGGATGCGTTTAAAACCCTAAGTGCTGTAGGCGGTTTGGAAATTGCGGCGATAACCGGTGCTTATATTCGGTGTGCTCAAATTGGCTTACCTGTAATTGTGGATGGCTTTATTAGTTCGGTAGCAGCTTTATGTGCAGTACGAATGAACCCTAAAGTACGTGACTGGATGTTATTTGGTCATCAATCGGCAGAATATGGTCACCGTCGCATTTTGCAAGAACTCAATGCCGAGCCAATTTTAAAGATGAATTTGCGTTTAGGTGAAGGTAGTGGAGCAGCTGCTGCTTTGGCATTAGTTAAAATGGCATGTGTATTACACAACCAAATGGCTACCTTTGCTCAAGCTGCTGTAAGTGGAGACAAAATTGAGTAAATTGAAAATTGATTTACTCAGACATGGTGAAAGTCAGTTTAGCCATACTTTACGTGGCCATTTAGATGATGACCTAACACCAAAAGGTTGGCAGCAAATGCAGTCAACCATTGAGCAACATAAAAATCAGACATGGGATGTCATTGTAAGTTCTTCGTTAAAACGCTGTGCATGCTTTGCGGAGCAACTTGCTAAAACAACCGAACTCCCTTTGCTTTTAAATCATGATTTAAAAGAAATGTTCTTTGGAGACTGGGAAGGCGTTTCTACTCAGCAAATTTATGAAACTTCACCAGAATTACTGGCAAATTTTTGGGAAAAACCAAGTCAATATTGTCCGCCTGGGGCAGAAACATTAATGCAATTTCAAATAAGGGTTTTGAAAGGTTTTCAAGATTTACTTGAAAATATGCAAAAGCAGAACTGGCAACACGCATTGGTAGTTACCCATGGTGGTGTCATTAAGCTATTGGCTTGTTTAGCCGGGCAGCAACCTTTAGATGACTTACTTAAAATGCCAGCGGAGCTTGGGAAATTATATTCCCTCGAATTTTCTGAAGTGGATGGTCAATTAACTTTTATGCTGAGATAGCAAATTTATATTTTTATACACTTGTAAGTTATTATTTTTATAAAGATATTTGAAGTCGTGTAATCGTACTGTCATTGCTAAAAATTAAGCTATGGGCATTTCTTATTAATCACTTATCAGACTTATGAATATTTTATTTAAAACGACGATGCTTGCTGCGTCACTGCTGCTTGTGGCTTGTAATAATAATGACGATCAAGATGATCAACCAACGACCCCACCTACAACCCAATCAAAATATTATCAAACCAAAACGCCTTATCAACCCCAACAAGATTTAAAAAGCTATGAACAAGCACCCAATGGGTTCCAGCCAGTTTTTACAGAGTTAGTGGCGCGTCATGGTTCAAGAGGTTTATCAAGTCTCAAATATGACTTGGCACTTTATAATTTGTGGAAACAGGCAAAAGCAGAAAATGCCTTAACGCCGTTAGGTGAGCAATTAGGTGCTGATTTAGAAGCAATGATGAAAGCCAATATTCTGTTAGGTTATGGTGTTGAGGGAATTCGCCAGTTTGGTTATGGAAACGAAACTATGACGGGCATTTTAGAACATCGTGGTATTGCAGATCGATTATTACAACGCTTACCAAATCTTTTAAATCCGCAAGCCTCTATATCGGTACAAAGTTCAGGTGTCGATCGTGCGGTAGATAGTGCTAAATTTTTTACGGCTGAATTAATTAAACAACAACCGCAGCTCAAAGATAAAATTGTTCCAGTCTCTTATACCAATTTGTCGAGTGCAAGCGTTCCAAGTGTTGAAGATGGTGGGGTAGACCGTTTTAAACTTTATTTCCATAGCTTGAATGCAGATGAAGACTTAACACAGCCACTCAGTGCTAGTCAGCAGAAAATTTATGATGCAAGTCATACCTATCAAGATTTTGAAGAAAATAATAATGATTTAGCCCAAAAACTTGATGAGTTATCAAAGAATTCTCTGGCTGAAAAAACTGCTCAGACTGTACTCAACCCGATTTTTAAAGCAGACTTTATTAAAAAATTGGGTACAGCGGGTTATAACTTTAGTAATACAGGGTCTTTTACCGTAACTTCGCCTAAAGGTGAGGAAATTACGGAAAAAGGTAAGGGTAAAAACACTATCGCCAGTGCAGTTGATGCAGCAGCTTATGTGTATGAGCTCTATTCGATTTCTGGTGGTATGAAAGATGAGCTAAAAGGTATCGATTTTGATAAGTATATGCCTATTGAAGCCGCAAAATTCTATGCTGAATTTAATGATGCCAATGATTTCTATGAAAAAGGCCCAAGTTTCACAGAGTCAAATCTAGTCACGAGTGAAATTGCACAAGGCTTAAAACAAGATCTGTTCCAACAAGTTGATGCTGTTGTGAATAAAGCCCAACCTTACAAAGCGGTTTTACGTTTTGCCCATGCTGAAATTATTATTCCTCTGGCGACCAGCTTAGATCTGCATAATATGATGCAGCCTCTACCTCTACGCCAGACTTATAACTATTCAACAAGCACATGGCGTGGAGAAGTGGTTTCACCTATGGCTGCCAATGTACAGTGGGATATTTATCAAAATGGCCAAGGCAATACTTTGGTAAAAATGCTTTATAACGAAAAGGAAACTTTGTTTAAGTCTGCATGTAACTATGCGCGCTATAGCCCAACCAGTTTCTACTACGACTACATAAAATTGAAACAGTGCTATCAAATACAATAGATTTTCAGTTTTCTGACGTCTTTAAAGGGAATAGGGATTGCTATTCCCATTTTTATTTCTTCATAATTCAAACTGTTTTTTAAATATAGTTCAGTTAGAGATTTGGACATGACACCCTTTTGGATCGCATTGCAATTTTTAACTGTTCTGCCGATCGAGTTAAAGATAATGCCGACGGCGCAACAAAATGGTCGAGCTATTTTGTTTTATCCATTGGTTGGACTCATTATCGGTGGCATCCTTTTTCTTATTGTATGTTTGTTCGCAAAGTTACCAATTTTTCTGCTTGCGGCCATCATAACGACTTTGTGGGTTTGGCTGACAGGAGGATTGCATTTAGATGGGCTGGCAGATACGGCAGATGCGTGGGTAGGTGGTTTTGGAGACAAGCTACGTACTTTACAAATTATGAAGGATCCAAGTTGTGGCCCCATTGGAGTATTGAGTTTAGTTGTTATATGTTTACTCAAGTTCGCACTGGTCTATGTACTGATTGAACAGCATCAAATGCTATTTTTAATATTGGTTCCTGCTCTTGGGCGCCTTGTGCCATCAATTTTATTTTTAACTACGCCGTATGTTCGAGAAAAAGGTTTAGGCCGTTCTCTGACTGATCATTTACCTAAAACAGCATCTTGGATAATAACTGGGTTAGTTTTGCTGCTACCTTTATATTGGGGATGGCAAGGTCTAATTGCCGTGATTGGCTTTTTAATGAGCCTTGTTTATTTAAGACATGTGTTTATAAAACGTATTGATGGTATTACAGGGGACACTGTGGGGGCCGCGATTGAGATTAGCGAAACTGTGCTGCTTTTTGCTTTTATCGTAAGCTATTTTTATTTATAAATAGTAAAACTTTTAAACGCTATTACGGCTTATCTAGAAATTTCATTAAAATAAAAAGCCCTCAAAAATGAGGGCTTAATCGATATTCTTAAAAGATGAATTAACGATTTGGTAAAACGTCTTTTAAAGCTTCATGCATTTCAAGCAATGTTTTTTCAGTGGTTTCCCAGTCAATACAGCCATCAGTCACTGATTTACCATATTCTAGGTCACAAAGGTTTTCAGGAATATCTTGGCGGCCGCCTTTTAAGTGACTTTCAACCATAAGACCAACAATTGACTTATTACCATCTAAAATTTGTTCAGTAATATTTTTAAGAACAAGTGGCTGTAAGTACGGGTCTTTATTTGAGTTCGCGTGACTCGCATCAATCATGATTTTATTGCTAACTTTTGCTTTCGCTAAAGCATTTTCTGCTTCTTCAACAGAGCCAGCATCATAGTTAGGCTTACCATTACCACCACGTAATACGACGTGTGCATAAGGGTTGCCGCTCGTATTAATAATCGAAACTTGACCGTCTTCGTTCAGGCCTAAGAAACTATGGCCATATTTAACAGATTGCATCGCATTGGTGGCAACAGTTAAGCCACCATCAGTACCATTTTTAAAACCAACTGGTGATGACAAACCGGAAGACATTTCGCGGTGAGTTTGACTCTCGGTGGTACGTGCACCAATTGCAGACCATGAAATTAAGTCTTGATAGTACTGTGGAGAGTTAGGGTCTAGTGCTTCAGTTGCACATGGCAGACCTTTTTCATTTAATTCGAGCAGAAGTTTACGACCAATACGTAAACCTTTTTCGATGTTAAATGAGTCATTCATGTCTGGGTCATTGATTAGACCTTTCCAACCAATTGTCGTACGTGGTTTTTCAAAATAAACACGCATGACTAGATACAATGAATCTTTAACTTTTTCGCTTAGCACTTTTAAGCGATCGGCATATTCGTGAGCAGCTTTCGGGTCGTGAATAGAGCAAGGACCAATAACGACAAACAAACGTTTATCTGAACCATCTAAAATATTACGAATAGTTTCGCGACCTTTTAGAACGGTTTGTGAAGCAACATCAGATAAAGGCAACTCTGATTTAAGCTCAGCTGGTGTTACAAGAGTTTGAATGCTTTTAATATTAACGTCGTCGATATCGGGCTTGGAAACGGATTTTGAATTTGTATTCATTGCTGTCACTGGTTCGATCATACTAAAGGTTGTTTTGTGTACTGAATATACCATGAAATAATTATGAAAATCCTACATCTCATGGTATTTCAGTTTGGAAAAATCTTATTGATTTTGCTATCTTTCAGTTGGATTGCTTGTTTTTTCAGCAATCACTACTTGTTGTTGTACCACAGGGGCTTTTGGTTTTGCTTTGACCGGGTTAACCATAAAATTAACACCAAGAGCAAATAGGGTAATCCCTAAAATTTTTCGGATTAAACGTTCAGGCATGCGGGAACTAATGAGCGTACCTACAATAATTGCTGGAATTGAACCCACCAATAACCACATAAGAAGCGTAAAGTCGACGTTACCAGCACTCATGTGTCCAAGGCCGGCCACTAATGTAAGCAATACCGCATGTACCACATCTGAACCAATAATTCGAATCATTGGCAAGTTAGGGAACATGATCACGAGCGCCATAATGCCAAATGCACCAGCGCCAACAGATGAAAGCGTTACGAATACGCCTAAAATAATACCCATAATAATGATGTAGAGGCGTTTATGGTGAATAGCCAATTGCTCATTTTCTGTTTGGGTTACTTCTTTACTTCTAAAACGATTAAAGAATTTTTCAATACGAGAACGAAAGATAATTGAAACACCAGTCAGAGTTAGCATAAAACCTAAAACCATGGTTAACACAGCTTTATAATGAGTTGACTGACTTAAATAATGTTCAAGTACCCATGAGGTAATGAAAGATGCTGGAATACTACCCACTGCAAGCCATAAAACAATAGGCCAGACAATATTGAGTTTTCTAGCATGGACCATTGAGCCACAGAACTTTGAAATTGCGGCATAAAGTAAATCGGTACCAATTGCGATATGCGGTTCAATTCTAAAAAGACTAATTAAAATTGGTGTCATTAATGACCCACCACCAACTCCTGTAATCCCTACACAGAAACCAACTAACATACCCGCTAAGATAAATTCAAAAGCACCAGACATCTTTATCGCCACTTATCACGAAACGCCCATATCTTATTCCTTTTAGAGATAAACAGTTGTCATGAATAATGATTTACTTATGCAAAAAAAAGCTAAGCAATCAAAATTTAATTGCTTAGCTTGAGCTATTTTTCATCAAATTATTAGAGTCTAAGATTATTTTGATGGTTTTAATGGGTTAAGTAGAAGTATGAGACCAAAAGTTAAGGGCGTTGCAAATATCCACCAACTGACAAAACCAATTGAAAAATTATAATGTCGAATCAGAAGATATGCGCATAAAACAAATAATATGAATGCAGCTATCTTAAAGTGCTGGTAATATTTTTGAGCTAATGATTTGAAATGACCTGTTGATTTTGGCGATCGATATTTTTCACTCGCCATAAATAACAAATACATTCCTAATAAAATTAAGATGAAAGCTATAAAGATCATGAGCTCACCTCAGTATTTAATTTATTCAGCTTCTTTTGAATTTTTTCTACAGCTTTATGCTGAATAGGTTGAATTTTGCAGAATATAAAAATCGCTAAGCCTACAAATATCCACAAAAATACATCTATACGTGCAAATACCCAATAGTTATTGAAGCTTTCAACATAATCATGCTTGAGCAAATAAATTAGATTTAAGACTGGAAGAGTCATACAAAGCAGAATAAAAATACTCAGTTGAGTTCGCCATAAATATTGTTTTTTAGTGACTAAAGCAATGATTAAGCTGATTAGCCAGACCAAGAAAAAGCTATAAATTTCATAATTGATCGTGGTTGAAGTGACTGTAAATAATCGATTCGCACTTAAATAGGCGACAGTTGCACACGGCAATCCTACAAAAGTTGCGACATTTAAACGGTCAACTAAATAGTGTCCAAAGTGAAATTTACTATTTTTATTTTGAATTTGCCGTTTAAGGCTCCAGAGTAACAAACCAGAGGCAATCATGACACAGCCTAAAATGCCAGAAAAGAAGAGACCTAAGCGAAGTAAAGGCTGGGCAAATGTTGCCATGTGTAGACCGTAAACTCCTGCATTCAGCGTTGCAATAACACTATTATTACGTGTGTCTTCTAAGACTTTGCCTGTTGAAGCATTCAATGTAATTTGAGCCTGATTCCGGGTAATTGAATGATCTTCATTTTGAATAAAGTTAATTTGAGCCTGATTGGTATTTGGATTTTTTACACTAATTGTCGATAAAGTTTGATTTCCCCAACGTTGTTGTACTTGGTTTAATAACTTTTCGATAGATAAGTTCTGAGCTGGCTGTATCGATTGATTCTCAAGCACAGTCTTTGTACGTATTTCGGTAAAATATTGATATGGGTTTTCAGGATAGAGCTTTTGCATGCCCCAAGGCAGATATAAATAAAAGAAAATGGCTAGGCCTGTAAATGTAATGGTTAAAAAGAAAGGCAGGGCAATGACCGAAGAAATATTATGAAAGTCTAACCATGAACGCTGAGACTTAAATGTACGCAAAGTAAAAAAGTCGGTGAATATTTTTTTATGGGTAATGATGCCTGAAACCAAGGCAATCAACATAATAAATGCCGCGATACAGACTAATAATCGCCCGATGAATATTGGAATACCAAAAAGTTGGTAGTGGAATTGGTAAAAAAAGTCGCCGCCTAGCGTTGCCGAAAGTTTAAGCTCTTGGCCTGTGTTTGCATCCAGAGTTGCATTTCCATAACCGCCGTCTGGTTTTTCCCAATACATGGTGTTTACCGGACTCTCAGCTGTTGCAACATTTAAATACCAAGATTTGGCATCTGGAGCATGGTCTTGTAAGTATTGATAGGCTGTTTTAATAGCAATATCTTGCTTTACTTCATATTGCACAAGTGGAGGCTGCATCCATAAATTAATTTCGTGGCGGTAATAAGACAAACTTCCCATTAAGAAAATGGCAAATACGAGCCATCCAAAAATTAAGCCAGTCCATGAGTGTAGCCATGCCATAGATTGGCGTATACCTTTATGCATAACCCACCATATGCGTTGCAAAAAAGAAAAGGGCACATAGAATGACTGATAGCCCCGTGAGTTTCAAAAGTGACTGGATGCAAAAACCTATAATTACGAATAATACATAAAATAGAATTGCTATAAATGCTGCGAGATAGATGGCTTCAGCTTTGTCGAGGGTCAAAAGAAAAATTCCAATGAGTCCAAGACTTAAATACGCCATACAGGCAAAACCCATACCGAAAACCAGCAAAAATCGATAGAAAACTTTTATGCGATATGACACAGGGAGATTTACAGTTTTGGACATCTTTAATGACACATAAACAAAGAGTAATAAGAAAAGCCAATCCCTAAATTGGGATTGGCTACGATATTAATATTTAAACTTTACAGCAACTGTATAGTTGGCAGAAGGACCATAAAATCCTTGGCCATCAGGGAAGCTATATAGATACTTCTTATCGAAAATGTTATTACCATTCGCTTGAAGCGTAATATGATTATTTACTTCATAGCTCGCCATTAAGTTGACTAAGGCATAGGCATCTTGTGTGATAGTACTGTTTACAGTTGAGTCATATAGCTTTACACCATCTTGCCATTGTAAGCCTGCTCCAACTTTCAGCTTAGGTAAAACTGACGGCGTATAGGTCGTCAGCAAATTAAGCGTCTGGTTTGGATTATAAGTTCTTGCCTCGCCACCATTCTTAATATCTTTAATACTAAATTGAGCATAACCGAAAGAAAGATTCACATTATCTGTGATTTGGCCCGATAATCCGACTTCTACACCTTGCGATTCTAAATCACTGGTTGGTACTTTTCTGTTGAGAGGATTTCCGTCAGAGTTGCGTAGCGGATAATTATTCTGCTCAGTTTTAAATACTGAAAGTGTTCCGGTTAAACGGTCATCTAGCCACGAGCTTTTTACACCCATTTCATAGCTTTTGCCGTCAATAGGTTTTAAAGCTTGATTGGTGTCTTTATCAATACCGGTTTGAGGGCGGAAAATAGAGGTATAACTCATATAACCTGTATATTCAGGTGTGAAGTTATAGGTGAGTCCAACATAGGGTGATACTTTACTTTCACTATATGACATTGGTGAGCCATAGCTTTCGCCTTTACTCTCAGCTTTGACATAGTTTGCGCCAAGTAAAAGTTTTAAATCTTCATTGAGATGTAAGCGCGTCGCGGCATAGATCGAGTCAATGTTTTGCGTATAGTTAGCCGCTTCTGTGAAATCTGACCAAGTTATAGATTGAGGTGTCCAGCTTGCCCAGTCTGTAGTCGTTGATTTTATAACATTACTATCGTTAATCGTTCCTGTAGATTGTTTATCTTGCTGACGACTACGTACATAGCTATAACCCAGAGTTGCTTCATGTTCCCTGTTAAAAAGTTTATAGGTTCCTTCGAGGTTAAAATCTACTGCATGTTTCTCTTGATGTTCTTGACCTCCCCAAGGTGTTAAAGATACGCCTGAACCATCAGCTTTTGGATAACCATAATAGTAAAGGAGGCGACTATTATGCTTAGTATCAAGATAGTTATAGGTTAGCTTCGCTGCCCATTGCTCATTAATTTTTTGCTTTAATTCGACAAAAGCATTTTGTGTTTCATTATCCCAGTGTGCCCAATCGGGGTTAGGGTTATATGAGCGGTCGTATGAAATTTGCTTGCCATTTGCATCGAGTAAGGGCAGAGCACCCCAGTTATTTGCATTCGGTTTATTTTGTTCTTGGCTATAGCCTACGGTGAGTAAAGTACTATCTGTTAAATCAGCTTCAACAATACCTGCGAAACCATTTTTTTCTGAAGAATATCGGTCAATGTAGGAATCACCCGTTTGCTCATAGCCCATGATACGGCTACGTAATTTTCCACTAGGGGTAATTGAGCCTGATACGTCAGCTTCATAACGTTGAGTATCCCAAGAACCATAATTCAAACCACCACTAGCTTGGAACTCTTGAGTTGGTCGCTTTCGAATATTGTTGATCGTTGCACTTGGGTCACCAAATGCGTTAGTCAAAGAGTCTGCACCTTTAACTATTTCTACACGATCGTAAAAGTAGGTATCAGGGTTAGTGTTGTTGTAGTTATAACCTGAGAGGGGAAAGCCCACGCCGTCAGTCAAAATATTTGAAATCTCAAAACCACGAGCCATGTACGAAGTACGTTCGGTTTCCTGATTGCTTACAGTTACTCCTGGAGTATTTTTTAGAACATCTCTCGTACTGGTAAGCCCAAAATCTTCCATTTGCTGACGAGTAACGACATTAATAGTTTGAGGAGTTTCTTTAGCCTCAATATTAAGCTTGGTTGCGCTACTCGAATTTTTAACATTGTATGCTTTGGTCTGTTCAGAAGACTGCTCAGCATTTGAGGCTTTAACTTGAATGGTCTGTAAAGCTTGTACCTCTGAGTCTTGAGCATAAGAGAGGTTCGCATAACAAATCGCGCAGGCGATTACGGTAAGCTTGAATGGTCGAGGTGGGATATTCATAAGAGTAAAGATAATGTAAATAATTCTCATTTATTTTATTGTTTGTGTATGTAAGCTACAATTCAAATTGCATTGTTAATTTAGATTAAAAGATGGTGAATGAATGTAATTTTAGATAGTGTACGCCGTGGTCGCTTTTAGTGAGGATGCATCGATCAAGTTCAAGATTGATAAGCCTCTATGCTAGAATGCGTTATTTCAAATTCTTGGGTAAATCGCCTTGGCAAACCGAAAACTTAAAATAGGCATTGTAGTTGGGGAAGTTTCAGGAGATACGCTTGGTGTTAAGCTCATGCGTAGTTTTCGTGAGCAGGGAATCGATGCTGAATTTGAGGGAATTGGTGGACCTCAAATGATTGCTGAAGGTTTTAACAGCTATTACCCAATGGAAACTTTGTCGGTAATGGGGATTGTTGAAGTACTAAAAGACTTAAAAAAACTATTCGCTGTACGTGATGGTTTAATTAACCAATGGACTGAGCATCCCGTTGATATTTTTATTGGTATTGATGCGCCAGATTTTAACCTCAGACTTTCAAAAAGTATTAAAGAAAAGAATCTTCCAATAAAAACAGTTCAATATGTGAGTCCTTCGGTTTGGGCATGGCGTCAGGGGCGTGTTCATGGCATTAAACAGAGTATAGATCTAGTTCTTTGTTTATTTCCTTTTGAAAAAGTCTTCTATGAGCAATATGAAGTTCCGGCAGCTTTTGTGGGCCATCCATTAGCGAAACAATTACCACTTGAAAATCCAATTCAAATTGCAAAAGGGCAATTAGGTCTTGATGAGAATCAAAAACATATTGCTTTGTTGCCAGGTAGCCGTAAAGGGGAAGTAGAGAGACTTTTACCTATGTTGCTGGGCGCTGCCAATATTTTGTATACCAAATATCCAGATATTCAATTTTTGATTCCCGCAATCAACGACGCACGTAAACAGCAGATTGAGCAGGGTGTTGAACAATTAGCACCTCATTTAAAAGCTGCAATTCATATTTTAGAAAATACAGATACTGAATCAAAAGTTGGCCGTATGGTCATGAATGCAAGTGACATCATTGCTTTAGCTTCTGGAACAGCGACATTAGAAGCAATGTTAATGCATAGACCTATGGTCACTTTTTATAAGTTGCATTGGTTGACCTATTTAATTGCTAAGTTTTTGGTGAAAATTCCTTATTATTCTTTACCAAATATTATTGCTGGTAAAAAAGTGATTGAAGAGTTGATTCAGGCAGATGCAACGCCAGAAAATTTAGCAGCTGAAATAGAAAAATTGATGAATGTTGAAAAGGCACAAATTCAAGTGATGCAACATTTAACCATGCATAAACAGCTTATTTCTGGAAATACAGAAGATCCAGTACAGGCAATTTTAAAAATTTTAGAAAAGTAATTAAAAAAATAGGCATTCTTCTGAATGCCTATTTCTATTTTAGTTTAAGCACGCACAATGAGCTCGTAACCCGTATATTTACGAACATTAATAACACCAATATCAAAGATTAAATATTGACCTTTAATACCTTGTAATACGCCGCGAATTTTTGGAGTTTTATCCAAATTTAACGACTTAATCTTTTCAGGGTACTGCTCAACAGGGTAAACAAACTCACGTGGTAGCTCATCTTCTAATAATTCAACGGTTTCGTTAAATTCAAGATTTTGGCTAAATTCCTCACGAATCGTTTGAATTTTGGGCGCAAATTCTTCGATTAACTGATCACGTTGCTCAGTTAGTTTTAGAGGTTCAGCTTCTCCTTTAAGGAGTTTACGCCAATCAGTTTTGTCAGCAACTAAAGAACCAAACATTGTTTCAAGCTGACCAGATAAACGACGTGATCCAACTTTCATAATTGGTAAGGCCTGAGTTGCACCTTGATCTAACCAACGACCTGGCATATGACTAACACGGGTAATGCCAACTTTCAAAGCGCTAGAATTTGCTAAATAAACAATATGGGGTTGAAAACAAACATTGTGGGCAAAGTCATCTTCACGACATGTACCTAAGTGGTAATGGCATGTTTCTGGTTTCATAATGCAGAGGTCACATTCCGCTTTCGTTTTAAAACATTTAAAGCAGTGACCTTGAGAATAAGATTTTGGTGTTTTAGTGCCACAAGAAGTGCAGTAAATATTACCTGTCCATTCGATCTCTAGTTCTTGTCCTAAATTAAAAGGAAGATCAATTTCTGAACGGTCTAATACAAATTTGTATTCAACATTTGCCTTGGTTGTCTGTTGATCAGTTACACTAGCATCTTTTAGGCCTGCATGCATTTTATGGCAAATGCCTTGTAGTTCCATAAAGTTTAAACTCACATCTTTCAATTAAGGGTTGCAGTCATGGCTGAACAAAATGTCATCGCTTCTATGCTAGACGATTTATCAAAAGAACAGCCCATTCATACTGCACTTTGTATTGGCCAAAAAATTGACCAGAATCACGCAATTCAATGGCACTATTTTAGCGTAACTGAGCTTTTAAGTCTGCCTTTTACTCAGCGTTATGATTTGGGTTTTGTATTATTTGATACTGATGAAATGCATAACATTAGTGATATGCAAAAATCACAATTATTAGTAAAGCTACGAGATTTATTAGCAAAACGAATTGTTGTGGTGAGCAGAAGAAGTGATGAACAGTTGTTACGCTCCCTAGGTTTCACTCAACTCATTGATAAAACTTCACATGATAGTGATTTTGCCCTATGGCAATTTAATATATTGACCTATAAACATGTTCCAGATTGGTTTAATTCAAAGTTTTGGGCAAACCCAGAAAACTGGAATAAATTCCGTTGGTAAAAGAGCATTAAATCTCTTTCAAAATTTAACAATTTGGCTTTTGCTGTCTGAACAAGAATCCGCGTATGCTCATGTAGAAACCATACATAAGAGTTACATATGACAAATTTAAGCAGCATTGTTGAAGTTTTGGCTAAACAAGCATTAGGTGGGAACCAGCAAGCATCAGGTCAAGGCGGTTTGGGCGGAATTTTAGGTTTAGTACTTGGACAAATGGGTGGTAATACTTCTTCTGGCGCTCAAGGGGGCCTTGGTGGAGTATTAGGTTCTGTATTAGGTCAAGTGACTGGCAATAATAATGCACCTCAAGCAGGTGGTGGTGTACAAAGTTTATTAATTGCGGTTGTGCCTTTAATTTTAGGTTGGGTTCAGCAACAAGGTGGTTTGCAAGCAGCTTTAGAAAAGTTAAAAGGAGCAGGTCTAGGTAGTCAAGTTCAAAGCTGGGTTGATCCAAACCAAGCGAATAGCGCCGTTCCAACGCAACAATTACAAAGTCTATTTAATCCCGCTGATATTGAACAAGTTGCAGAGCAAGCTCAAGCTCCAAAAGAACAAGTTTACGGTGCAATTGCTTCAGTCTTACCTCAAGTCATTGACTCATTAACGCCTCAGGGTGACAGTACAGACCATCAAGAAGCAAATCAGGACATTCAAAATGTGATGAATCTTGTGAGTGGTTTCTTGAAATAAGAAAAAGATTGTTATGAAAGCCGATAAAATTGGTATCGGCTTTTTTATTTTTCACACTACACAATAAAGAATAAAAGGGCATAAGCCCTTTTATTTTTATAATTAAATCAGATATGACTGATTAGAAATTATATTCGATACCTGTACCAACAACAGTTTGCTTGTCGTCATCATTTAGCCAGTCGCGTTTTTGTTGAGCAACGATGCCGTAGAAGCGAGCTTGTTTGTTGATTTGGTAATCAAGACCTAAACCGTACAAGTCAATTTTACGATCTGTTTGACCACTTACTTGTGTTTCAGCAGAAGCGTATTCAGCTTTCACTTTAAGTTTAGTATTTGGAATTTTATAAGCCGCTGTAACAGCATAAGCTTCCTCTTCTAAACCGCGGTATGCTTTACCAGCTTTGTCAACTGCACCATCTGATTTATATGTTTGACCATATGCAGTCAAGTCATCAGTAGGCTCAGCATGTTGCCATAAAGCACCTACAACAAAGCCTGATTTTGCGATGTCGTAAGAACCCGTTACACGGTAAGCATCTGTATAAACATCTTTCAGACCGTAAGCAGCATATTTACCTTTAATACCGAAGTCACCAGCGGCAGCCACTGCTAAGCCAAGGTCTTTGTTTTCATAACCAAGCGCAGTTGACACAGAGTCAAAGCTGTCATTTTTGCTATCTTTACCAGTTTCACCTTGTTTGCTATCTGAGGTGCTTTCACCAGTTTGAGCCATGATATTGAAAGTTAAACCCGCTAATAATTTAGGGTCTAATTCAAAACCAATCACGTTATCTAAACGGTTTTCGCCGTACATGATGTTGGTAATATCTAAACGTGTATCGTCATTAAAGATGTCTTGGTTACCACCAGCAGCAGTTTTGAAGTAAGAATCGTACTTACCTACTTTTAATGTACCAACGCCTTCAGTTTTTAAACCGATAAAACGGTTACGAGCGCTAAGATCAGTATCAGAACCTGAACCATCAGTAGAAATTGCCCATTCAGCTAAATAAACAGCAGATAGCTTGTCAGTTAATTTCTCTTCGCCTTTTACCCCAATGCGAGACGAGTTTGAGTTAACTTCAGTAACGTCACTTTTTCCATCGAAATTTTTATTGTCAACTTGGTTAATAGAAACATTCAGTTTGCCATACAAAGTTGGCGCTGCTTGCACCGCGTTTATGCTCAAAGTTGCAACTGCGGCAGCGAGTAGCAATTTCTTCATTGAGATTTCTCCAAAAAGTTTTTAAAAATGGCGTATGCCTAGTTAACTATTTATTTTGTAGTTGACTTATGTACAAAAAGTTACAAAAGCTCACCAACTTGCTAAGCAGTATCGGCAAACTTTGTGACAGGGGCGTGAAAAATAAATGACAGTTTTATGACGGTTAAAATTTAGAAATAAATTAATTATTTTAATTTTTTATAGTTTTTAGACGAAAAAAAGCGGAGTCAAAACTCCGCTTTAATGAATTAAAAATCAAAGAGCTGCTTTAATTTTCTCAGCTAATCCTTTAATTTTTTCTTGGTCACCTAACTCTACAGCATGGCGTCCAAGTTGATGCACATTTGTAGGAATAAGGTGAAAATGAACATGCGGAACAGTTTGTCCTGCCGCTGCTCCAGAAAGTTGCATCAAGACAATACCTTCTAAATTGAGGGCTTTTTCCATTGCTTTCGCAATTTTTTGAACAATTTGTATGGTATATGCGGCTGCTTCTGGAGGTAAATCAAGGAGCGTTACAGCAGGTGTTTTTGGAATAACTAATGTATGACCATCGGCTTGAGGCATAATATCCATAAAAGCTAGAACTTGATCATCTTCATAGATTTTTATCGCTGGAAGTTCATCACGTAAAATTTTTGCGAAGATATTTTGATCATCGTATGCCATGTATTATTCCTTTAAAAATTATTTACATTTCAATTCTTTCTGACGCTCTTTAATAGCATCAAGACGTTGTTGCTCTTTGTCAGAAAACTTTGGTTTTGTCGTATGACAGTTTTCATTACCATATTTTTCTTTTGCATCAGGATCTTTAAAACAAAAGCCTTTTGATGCATAAATCAAATTATAATCGTCTTGCAATTTCTGACATTCTTGCTCAGGCGTTGCAGCTTGAACGCTTAAACCAGCAATGCTCACCATGCCAGTAAAGACTGCAACCATAAATTTATTCATGAGCGTTTCCTCAGTTAAAGGTATGAACCTGTACTCAATATAAGGTTTATTACCAATATTTCAATGACTATTAATTACTCAAGTGTCATTTTGGTTGATAATTTGTTCACAATATAAATAAAAACTTTATATATCAACTATTTATAAAAATCAAATAAAAACATAAACTTAAGAAAAATTATATATATATTTCCAGAATTTGATTCTCTTTTTAATCTACTTTAACTGTTATTGAAGAGAGAAAAATATACTTCTGGTTCGGTTGATAATATATAAAAAATTGTAGGAAAAAATGAGATCTTATAGCTTTTTCATTTGCTAAATAGACGGCTTGAGTTTGAAATTGGGTCAATGAAAAAGAAATATATCAATGACATTATAAAAATACAAAGCGTGATAATTATCACATTTTTGTATTTTAGGATTAAGTGGAATTCACAGGGCCCATTTTAATTTAGACGGAAATGGGCTTTTTCTTTTGATATCTAAAATATAAATAAGCCAAAATTGATCTTAGTTTACAATTCAACTGAAAGATGTATTGATTTTACATGTTTTAACTTCTATTATGTGATCCTTAATTGCTGCGTTTGATAGTTTTTTGTTTTTGTAACCCATTTCTAAAATTGAAATGGGTTTTTTTTTATTAAAGTTATTTCGAATTATACTAATTCAATCTTCTATATTGGCATATATAGTTTGCTGCCGAGCTATATGTTTACCAATCCTTTTCTTTCGATATTCATTATGTAGCTTATTAAAATTAAGCATCTTTAATAAGCTGCCATCTAAAAGATTAAATTTATTCTAATGTAATCCTGGTCCATGCTTCATACATTTTAACTGCCGCCGAGAAGTCACTATTGTCTTCAGCAGTTAAATTCGCAGCCTGAATTAAACTTTGTGTTAATGACAAAAGTGGAGCAGGAAGCTTAGCTTGATGGACTAAATCTAAAGCAATTCCTGTATCTTTGGCCAGAAGCGGTAAACCAAAGGTTACTGGAAATTCACGACTCAATACACGCTGCGGGAAGATAGTTTCTGTTACCAGACTTTTACCACTTGAAGCGTTAATACACTCTAAAGCTTCGTTCAAGCTTACCCCATGCGCTTTTAAAGCACTAAAACCTTCTGCAACAGACCAAAGGTTGACCGCGAGTAGCATATTATTAACTGCTTTTACTGCAAATCCAGCGCCAGACTCACCGACATGTTTAATTAATTGTCCTACCGCTTGTAGAGCTGGTAATGCGCGTTCGAAAGCTGCTACATCACCACCAACCATTACAGTTAAAGTTGCATTTTCAGCTCCTACGGTTTGACCGCTTACTGGAGCATCAAGAAAATCAACATTCAATTGTTTTAATGAGCTTGCTAATGTGCGGGCAGAGTCAGGGACTCCACTTGTACAGTCTATCCAGATTGCCCCAGATTTAATTTGTACATCATTAATAAGTGCTTCTACGTCACTGCTTGTCGGTAAACATGAAAAGATAATATCTGCTTGTACCGCTTGCTCTAATGAGGCAGCCTTTGTGCCATATGCTATTGCATGTTGTTTGGCTTTTTCGAAATTTCGATTCCATACATAGACAGTATCGAAGTGTTTCGGTAAATGTGCTGCCATACGGTAGCCCATTGCACCCAAACCAATAAATGCAACAGATTGACTCATGACCTTGTCCTTAAATTTGTGTTGAACGTTCGGTCAGCCATTTTGCCAGTTGTGGCCAAAACTCCAGAGCACTGGCCTGACTCGACATTAGGCCTAAATGACCACCGGGGATGAGAGTAAACGTGACATCTTGGCTGCTTGTCAATTGACTTAATGGAGAAGCAGCATCAGCAGTCACCAACTGATCACTACGACCCGCGCCAACTAAGAGAGAGCAATCTATATTTTTTAATTCGATTTTGTTATCTTCTAATTGAATAAAGCCACGTTTTAATGGATTTTGTAGCCAGACATTAAACAACATATCCTGATTAATCCCACCTGGGTAATCAATCATATTATTTAAAAAGCTACTTAAGGTTGCATGCTCTTGTACAAATTGTAGGTCATCAAGATTTTTTAGCAATTGAACATGCCCATCAAACCAGCCTTTAGGATCAAGAATTTTAAAGCCTAATGAATTTAAAATTCCGGGACTATGAATCAGGCGTTTTGGCAATCCAGAATAAATACGGTCCTGAATTTTTTTGTTACGACCAATAAGATGATTCATGTTTCGGTAGAGTTTGCCAATATAGCCAGATGCATAACTATCTATTGGACTACCAAGAACAATCAGGTTTTTAATATAGTTAGGTTGGTTAAGCGCAGTATATAGAGTGACGAATATGCCAGCCATACTCCATCCATGAAGTGAGATTTGTTCACTTCCTGAATGTGTGCGGACAATTTCTATCGCTTTAGGAATGAAATCTTCAATAAATGATAAAAAGTTAAGATGTCTATCTTTAAACTTTAAACTTCCCCAATCGACCAAATAGACATCGAAACCAGCATTTTGGAAATATTTAATAAGAGAGCGATAAGGATATAAATCATATATCGCCATATTAATGGCGAGTGGGGCAACAAATACTAAAGGCTCTTTAAATCTTTTCTGTGTTGCTGCGTAATAGCGAATACGGGTTTGATTGAACTCGCCAATGACTTCATAGGGAGTGCTTTGTGACAGAACCAATGTTTTTGGGTGAAATAGTCGGGCAGAAAGATGCTTCATTTGACTTTGTTCAGAGACAAGGGACTTTAAGCGTTTCATCTTGCTTTACCAACTATTTACTAAAGATTGTATAAAGTCTAAGCGATAATTTTAAGGTTTACCTTGACCTTAAATACATTAGACACTCAAAATGATGATAGTTTTTAGTACATGACCAGTAAAGGCGAACATTTAATGAACCAGTCTGATGATTTAGAATACCAACTTGATACCTTAGCCATTCGTACCGGACATACTCGTAGTTTTGAAGGTGAGCATGGCGAACCGATTTTTTTGACATCATCTTTTGTATATGAAAATGCAGAAGAAGCTGCAGCAAAATTTTCTGGTCAAGTTCAAGGAAATATCTATTCTCGTTTTACTAATCCGACTGTATCGATGTTCGAAAAACGTTTAGCAGCTTTAGATGGTGCTGAACGTGCTGTTGCGACAAGCTCTGGAATGGGCGCGATTTTGTCAGTTACTATGGCATATCTCAAAGCGGGTGATCATGTTATTTGCTCAAGAGCAGTTTTTGGTTCAGTTGTTGCCTTGTTTGAAAAATATATTGCCAAGTTTGGTGTAGATATTACATTTGTCGATTTATGTGATTTAGACGATTGGAAAAACGCAGTACGTCTAGAAACTAAACTTTTATTTGTTGAGTCGCCATCTAATCCTCTAGCAGAGATCGCAGATATTCAAGCGCTTGCAGATATTGCTCATGCGAATGGTGCATTACTTGCGGTTGATAACAGCTTCTGTACGCCTGTTTTACAGCAACCATTAAAGTTTGGGGCAGACCTTGTAATTTACTCGGCGACTAAATATTTAGATGGGCAAGGGCGCGCATTAGGTGGTGCTGTTGTCGGTAATCATCAGTTATTAGAAGAAGTTTTTGGTGTTGTCCGTACGCTTGGACCATCAATGAGTCCATTTAATGCATGGGTTTTCTTAAAAGGCTTAGAGACTTTACGTTTGCGTATGAAAGCACACTGTGAAAGTGCTCAAATTCTTGCAGAATGGTTATCTACTCATGAAAAAGTAGAAAAAGTTTACTACGCTGGTTTGCCAACTCATGAAGGTCATGAGCTTGCTGCCAAACAGCAAAATGGTTTTGGCGGGATCGTTTCTTTCGTAGTTAAAGGCGAACGCGAAGGTGCTTGGAAGGTTATTGATAATACTAAGTTTATTTCAATTACTGGTAACTTGGGCGATGTGAAGTCAACAATTACACATCCTGCAACGACTACACATGGCAAACTTTCTGCTGAAGCTAAAGCTGCGGCAGGCATCCAAGAGGGTCTAATACGTGTATCGGTAGGCTTAGAAGATATTAATGATATTATCCGTGATATCTCACGTGGTCTGGATTTAATCTAATTAATTCTATCGAAATAACACTCTTTGGTTATTTTGTTCATGAAACCATCTCTTTAATCGAGATGGTTTTTTATATTTAAATGTTACTCAAATTTCAGAATTGCAATAAAAAACCTACATTTTTGTTTAAATAAGGGCTAAGAGCACAAGGTATAAAGACTTTAAATTTAATTAAAAGAAATGCGAGTTTTAAAAATGCTTAAGCCTATTGCTATTGTCGTTGTAGTGGGGGTAATCGGGGTAGTTGGATACAAATTGCTGACCAAACCGAATCAGAACCCAGTGAATGAGACAACCTTATTGATTAACAATGCAGAGAAGTCGGTGCAAGAAGCAGATAAATCTATTCAAGAAGCAAATACCTCCTTTAAGAAAGTCCCTTTAAGTGAATATAAAACAATTGATAAAGGGTTACAGGCATCTCAATAGTGACCTAAATTTTCATAAGGCTTTAATGTACAATTTTTAGGCGTTTATGAAGTGGATCTAAGTTTAATCATGCCACTCATGTAGCTACGTGAAATAGAGCTAGAGATACTGATAGAAAACATTAGTCTATTGTGTCAGAATTACAGATTAATTTGAGTTCAATGCACTAATCTGTATGGATTTTAATCACATGGGTTGGTTCAATGAGATTAAGTTTTTATAAAGTATTACCAGATAACCAATAATACTTTAAAGATTTGATAGAGATACGGAGTAAAGTTATGAATATCAATATGCTCATGCAGCAAGCGCAGCGCATGCAAAAAGATATGGAAACAAATATAAAAAAGGCGAAAGAAGAGCTTGCCCAAACTGAAGTCCAAGCAGAAGCTGGTGGTGGTTTGGTTAAAGTAACAATGAATGGGCGCTATCTTGTAAAACGTATCGAAATTAGCCCTGAATTACTTCAAGATGAACCAGATATGATTGAAGATTTGATTGCTGCAGCGGTAAATGATGCTGTGCGTCAAGCAGAAGTTATTTCAGAAGAAAAAATGCAAAAAGCGAATTCTGGTATGGGCTTGCCACCTGGCTTAGCGGGCATGTTCTAAGGAAGTTCTGTGTTTAGTGATAGATTTGAACAACTCGTTCAAGCTTTACGTATATTGCCTAGCGTTGGTCCGAAATCGGCTCAACGTATGGCATTACATCTTTTGATGAAAAATCGAGAAGGTGCGTTCGCATTAGCTCATGCTTTACATGAAGCTTCAAGTTATATTCATGAGTGCAGCGTTTGTCATTCTCTAACTGAAAATGAAATTTGTGATATTTGTGCCTCAACTGAGCGAGAAGACCAACTATTGTGTGTAGTTGAATCACCAGCGGATGTCATGGCGATTGAACAAAGTGGTAGTTTTCGTGGTAAATACCATGTTTTAGGGGGACATCTTTCTCCTTTGGATGGTATTGGCCCAGAAGAAATTGGTGTTCCTTATCTGATTCAGCGCTTAAGTCAAGGCACTATTGAAGAAGTGATTTTGGCAACTAATGCGACTGTAGAGGGGCAGGCGACCGCTCATTATTTGGTAGAGGCGACTAAGCACTTACCTATACAAATGACGCGTATTGCTCAAGGTGTACCGCAAGGTGGTGAACTTGAGTATGTGGATAGCCACACCTTAAGTCAGGCAGTTCATAACCGTATGAGAATGAAATAAGCATTCCGATGCTTATTTCATTGATGCGATATAAAATTGAATTAAATTTATTAATTTAGCTATTAAAGGCAAATATTATTCTGTCTTTAATTAGAAAAGATAGTTTAAATAAAATATGAAAGCACATAAGAATGAAAAAGATCTTAGAGATTTTAAAGAATGAGTATTTGGAGTTAACTTTAAAAGTATAAATAAAAGATCAAAAAATTATCTATTTTCGAAAAATTGTTCAAAAATAGAGTATTCATAAAGGTTTAAGTGGTAATTTCCTACTTCTATGTTATATATACCAGAGTTCTAAGCACTCTAAGTATTAATATTCTACGGACTTTTTGTGAATGAACCAGCAAGTTCAGCTACAAGTTCTTCAGCTTTTTGAAAAGCATTTTCTAATGACTTTATATGTCGTTCATCTCCAAACTCTTGATATTCTGAGGCAATTTCATAAATTTTCTCTACACCTAAATATTTACTGAGTGTACGCAGGTGAGGTACAAGATGATTCATGTTGTGACGAATTCCATCTTTCTCAAAACCAAACTCTCCACTAGACGTGATAATAATTAAAATTTTTCCAGATAAAAGAGGTTGTAAAGGGAATTCTCCTCGAGCAAGGTCAAAATCAAATGTTTTATTAATTCGAATAATTTGGTCAAACCATGCTTTTAGTTGAGCAGGCATACCGTAATTGTACATAGGAGAAGAAATTAGAATTATATCTGAACTCGAAACCTCCGCTATTAACTGATCGGATATTGATAAGACATCACATTGAGTTTGTGTTCTTTTATTTTCAGGTGTGAATACAGCATCAATCCAGTCCTGAGTAATAAATGGAGGTGGATTCATTCCTACATCCCGATAAATATACTCATCCATAGGCCTTTTATTTTTCCACAAACTGACCAATCGGCTGGCAATATTTTTTGAAATAGAATTATGATTTGGATTGGGGTTAATTGCAGCTCGTACGCTGGCATCTATATGTAACATTTTGCTCATCATAAATTCCATAAGGGTTAGGAGTTAATTTATTCTGAGTTTTAAATGAGAAGTAGACAAACGAGAAAATTACAGCTATAGATGATTTTAAATCACCTATAACTGTGATTCAGGAGAAAGCATGCAAGTCTCATTGCAAGCACTTAGGGCATTTGAATCAGCTGCTCGACTAGGCAGTTTTAAATTGGCTGCTGAAGAGCTTTCGCTAACACCGACTGCAATTTCACATCATATTGCCAATCTTGAAAGCAGGTTGAATGTTGATTTATTTCATCGACAGGTAAGAAAAATAACGCTTACAACGACAGGTGATAGGCTAGCAATAGCGATTTCTGAAGGATTTCGTAAAATTGAAGATGCGCTAGATGAAATAACAGTAAATGGAAATACACTCAGAGTGGCGACAACATCTTCATTGGCAGCAATGTTGTTAATTCCTTCAATAAATGAATTTTATCAATTACATCCTGATATCTCAGTTGAATTTTCTACAGGGGAAGCTTTAGAAAGTCACTTATATACATTACCTATTCGATATGGCGATGTATCTTTAATACCTTCTAACGATATTCTTAAATATGAGTCTTTTAATGTATTTGGTACATCTAAACTTGATCTTTCCAAATATACGACTGAGCCAATAACGCTATTTACCACAGAATGGAAAAATAAAGCATTACCAAGTCCACCACTAGACACTTGGCTTGAGGTGAATGGATGGGACCGAACGCAAATAACAATTAAGAAGTTTGATCAGGAAATTTTTGGAATACATGAGGCATTAGCGGCCAATGGACTCGTATTTTGTTCTTCTACACTTGCCCAGAGATTTATTAAAGCGAATCTTATACAACCTCTTAAGACTAAATCAGTTCAATCTGAGCTGTGCTACTACATCCCAAATAAAGAAGATTTTAAAAATAGAAATGCCAGAAAATTTATTGACTGGATAGAAAGATTATTTAATCAATAAGCTTATATTTTTGATTGGAATTAACTACACAACACCAAAACTATATAAGCTTTTTATGCTATAAAATTAGATAAATTAATAATTAGAGAGATAAATATGCTTAATAACTTTAGTGCTGAACAAGCGCGTCAAAATGCTAAAAATTTTAAAATCAATCAAGAGGCCATGCTGGAAAAAATTTTAACAGGTACTGAAACTGATTCTAAAGCAGGGAAGCGAAAAGCAACTTTCCTGTTTCCTATTGACGCTGTAAGTCCTGATCATCTCACACACGTAGAAGAGGAACTTAGAGGGAGAGGCTTCAATGTTTCAACCAATATTGAGGACTCTGGTACAACCATAACGATAGAAATAAGCTTTTAAATATCGATTTTTTATTAGACCGCTTTTTAAGAGCGGTCTTTTATATAGAGTTAAAAAAGGGAATATAAATTTATTTACATTTAAACTTATGTTAATCATGATTTTATTTGACACGTTCTACCATCTTCTGTAGCTTTACTTTTTAAGTGGAATATGGATATGAACTTCCAAACAATACTTTTATCTTTCAAAAATCAATCTACTGGTACAGATGCATTTAAAGATTTAAAAAATGCTTGTGAACAGTCTCTTAAAGAATCTCAAAATACAAAAGAAAAAGCAGCTGTCTATTTGATCTATGGTTTTGCACGTAGTTACGTGATTTTATATGAAGATGAAGCAGTCACAACTGAATTTGCCAACGTTTCTAAGACTACGCTCATAGGCTACATGGAATGCCTTAATGAAGCTCTATTAAGTCAAGATGATAGTGCTATTTTGAATGCCCTAAATCAAGTAACTGATAACTATATAAAGAGTTCTCGAGTTTTCTAAACACCATTAATTTGTACTGGTAAAAATACTTCTTTAGCTTGGGCTAAAGAAGTATTCAAGTTTGTATTAATGAGACTTTTTCTTACCGCCGCCATCTTGTTTATTGACGGTAGACCATGCGATTCGTTCAGCTTCTTCTTGAGAATGACCTCTGTCTACTTCACTCTCAACAATATGTTTAGCCTGACGTTTTTGCTTTGCTGTGTAAGCTGTTTTATCGCCACGAGGCATAAGTTCATCCTCCGCATCTATTATTAAGATACTTATTATTGAAACATATTGAGAATTTAAACCAGTTAAGTAATGTCTGCTAATGTTTGTTAAGTGGTTAGAAGTTTTACTTAAATGTGAATTTAAAAAGGTAATAGCTAATTTTAATACGATAAATTTCATAGTATTAAAGGGTAAAATTATTAAAAACAGATCACAAAAAGTACTCAGTAACAAACGATTTCTTATTTTTTTCTAAAATTGTTTTTATTTTATTAAAATGGATAATTGTATTTAATGTTTAAAATCAGCAACTTATTTTATTTGTGTGTAAGCTGGCTTTAGTCTAGAACAAAGTTATTATCGACCTTAATCAACGTTGTGGGTTAATATTTCCCAAGAATTAAAAAAACGACTGATGCGTAAACAAACCTGCGTGGGTGAGTCGTTTTTTTTCATGTATGCTGTCCTTAGTTCAAGAGTTGATTTGAAATGCACTGTGATATTTATAGATCGAGCAAAAAAGATGAAATGTACATTTATATTGCTCGTCCAAACTATCCTGACGATGCGGAACAAGCTGATCCGTTTGAAAATGTTCCTGAAGCTGTTCTACAAGCGTTTGGTCGTGCAACGTTTGTCATGCATTTAGAATTAGCTCCAACACGTAAATTGGCGCGTGCTAATGTTTTACATGTTTTAGACTCATTACAAACAAAAGGTTTCTTTCTTCAGATGCCGCCAGAAGGGTTAATTAACCCAAATGCAGTTGAACCAGAGGGCTTACGTGGTGCGTGAAAATCAAACTGGAATAATGAATCAATTATTCTCTTTTTTGGATTTTATTCCTGAAGATGCTATTGCTTTAACAGCTTATGGAATAGGCGCTATTATTGCTTTGTGGTGTTGGTGGCGATTAATGCGCCGTCTTCCTACAACTTTTGGTGCGATTAGCTGGCTTATTGTATTTGCTATTTTAGTCACACCAACCGTGTCTGAAGGTCCGAATGCATCGGTAGCACCAGCTATTTTTGGACTACTTTTTGGTGTTTTAACCAAAGATAGCCCTCTAATCTGGTCAAATTTATCTTTAATTCTGTTTGTAGTTGGTCTAGGTTTGGTTATTGGCTATTGTTGGTCAAAATATTCAACAAACAAAAGCATGCGTTCCATCTAACCATTGAAATAGAAAAATAAGGTCTTTACATGTCTGCTGATACCCAACATTTTACCGGTACAGATCAATATATCGCGACTGACAGTCTTAAGCTCGCTGTAAAAGCAGCCCGTGCTTTACAAAAGCCTTTACTGGTTAAAGGTGAACCTGGTACGGGTAAAACTTTACTTGCTGAACAAGTAGCAGAAAGTTTGGGCTTAAAACTCATTACTTGGCATATCAAATCGACAACCAAAGCACAGCAAGGGTTGTATGAATATGATGCTGTTTCTCGTTTACGAGACAGCCAGTTAGGTGATGACCGTGTTTACGATATTAAGAACTATATTAAACCCGGTAAATTGTGGGAAGCTTTCACGAGTGAAGAGCGTTGTGTCTTGTTAATTGATGAAATTGACAAAGCCGATATTGAGTTTCCAAATGACTTGTTGCATGAACTCGATAAAATGTCTTTCTATGTTTATGAAACGAGTGAAACCATTACGGCAACACAACGCCCAATTGTAATTATTACCTCGAATAACGAAAAAGAGTTACCAGATGCTTTCTTGCGTCGTTGTTTCTTTCATTACATTGAGTTTCCAGATGAAGTGACCATGCGAGAGATTATCGATGTTCATTTCCCGAATATTTCTGCAACACTCGTCAACGAAGCTTTACAGGTTTTCTTTAAATTACGTGAAATTCCTAATTTGAAGAAACCACCATCAACATCTGAGTTAATTGATTGGTTAAGCTTGCTCATGGCAGATGATATGCCTGAAGATGTATTGCGTAATCGAGATACATCTAAAGCTATTCCACCGTTATATGGTGCTCTCATCAAAAACGAGCAGGATGTACAACTCCTCGAACGTTTGGCTTTCATGTCTCGACGTTAAAGGAGGGAATAACCCATGTTTGTGCGGTTATTTTACACCCTACGTAAATACGGTGTTCCAGTTACAACTCGTGAGCTTATTGACTTAAACCGCGCTGTAAGTGAAGGTTTAGTTTTTGCCGATCAAGAAGAGTTCTATCAACTTGCTAAAACTATTTTAGTTAAAGATGAACGCTTTTTTGACAAGTTTGACCGTGCCATAAAAGACTACTTTGAAGGTATCGAAACCTTTGATCTGGATGAGTTACTCAAGCAAGTTCATAAATTACCAAAAGACTGGTTTGATTTAGAACTTCTAGAAAAGCATTTAACTCCAGAACAAAGAGCAGAACTCCAAAAAGCAGGTTCCTTAGAAGAACTGATGAAAATGCTAGAAGAGCGGTTACGCGAACAGCATAAGAAACATCAAGGCGGCAACCGCATGGTGGGTACAGGTGGTACTTCACCTTTTGGGGCTTTTGGTGATCATCCTGAAGGTGTTCGAATTGGTGGGCCGGGTCGTAAACGTTCGGCTGTTAAAGTATGGGAACAGCGTAAATATCAAAATCTAGATGACGACCAAGTTCTTGGTACTCGTCAGATGCAAATTGCTTTGCGCCGTTTGCGTAAATTTGCACGTCAAGGTGCAGCTGAAGAGTTGGATGTTGACGGTACAATCCGTGAAACAGCCAAGCAAGGTATTCTTGATGTTCAAATGGTACCAGAGCGTCGAAATCGAATAAAAGTGCTTATGTTGTTCGATGTAGGCGGTTCTATGGACGCTCATATTGCCCAATGCGAGAAACTCTTTAGTGCCGCTAAAACTGAGTTTAAGACACTTGAGTACTTTTATTTCCATAATTGTCTCTATGACTATGTTTGGAAAGATAACCATCGCCGCACAGCTACCCGTATGAATACATGGGATCTATTTCACACTTATGGACGCGACTATCGTGTAATTGTAGTGGGTGATGCCAGTATGGCACCGTATGAGTTGAAATCGGTGGGTGGCTCGGTTGAATATATGAATGATGAGACTGGTGAGGTTTGGTTACGCCGCTTACGTCAACATTTCGATAAAACAGCTTGGTTAAATCCTGAAACTGAAGGGTATTGGCATTACACTCAAACCATTGGCTGGATTAAAGAAATTTTTGAAAATCATATGTATCCAATGACGCTAAAGGGCATTGAAGATATGACTCGCTACCTTTCTCGATAAACTTGATAACTTTAATAATTTAAAAAAGAGAGATGACATGCAACATCAAATTAACGGTATTGCTTTGCCGAATGAACAAGGATTTTTTGGTGAATATGGCGGACAGTTCATTCCTCCACATTTAAAAGAGGCAATGGATGAGATTAATGTTGCTTATGAAGAGATTCGCCATACCCCTGAATTTAAAAATGAATTAGCAGATCTCTTTACTAATTATGTAGGCCGTCCAAGTCCTTTATTTCATGCGAAGCGTCTTTCTGAACAGTTAGGCGGTGCACAAATTTATTTAAAGCGTGAAGACTTAAATCATACGGGTGCACATAAAATCAATCATTGTTTAGGTGAAGCTTTACTTGCCAAGTATATGGGTAAAAAGAAAGTTATCGCTGAAACTGGTGCTGGTCAGCATGGGGTTGCTTTGGCAACAGCTTGCGCCTTAGTGGGGATTCCATGTGAAATTCATATGGGGCAAGTAGATATTGAAAAAGAACATCCAAATGTCGTCAAAATGAAAATTTTGGGTGCTCATTTGGTCGCAGTAACACGCGGTACAGCAACATTAAAAGATGCTGTAGATAGTGCATTTGAAGAATATTTAAAAGACCCAAAAAACTTTATATATGCGATTGGTTCTGTCGTGGGCCCACATCCATTCCCTAAAATGGTTCGTGATTTTCAATCGATTATTGGTATAGAAATTAAAGAACAAACACATCATCGTTTTGGAAAAAATCCGGATTATGTTGTGGCATGTGTCGGTGGCGGTTCAAATGCAATAGGCGCATTTACTGCATTTTTAAATGATTCAGATGTAAAGCTGGTAGGAGTTGAACCGGCTGGACATGGTTTAGACACCAATATGCATTCAGCAACACTAACTTTAGGTAAGCCAAGTCAAATTCATGGTATGGCCTGTTATGTCCTTGAAAATGAGGACGGTGAGCCTTTACCGGTGCATTCTATTGCTTCAGGACTTGACTACCCAGGTGTTGGCCCACAACACAGTTTTTTAAAAGATTTAGGTCGTGTTGAATATATCACTGCAACTGACCAAGAGTGCTTAGATGCTTTTATGACGCTTTCTCGTGTTGAAGGTATTGTTCCTGCGCTTGAAAGTTCACATGCTGTTGCATGGGCAATTCGTGAAGCTCCTCAATTAGCGAAAGAAACCATGATTGTAGTGAATCTATCTGGGCGTGGAGATAAAGATTCTGATTATGTCGCTGAAAAGCTTAAGCTTTAAAACCCATTAAACTTTAGAAGCGGTCCATCATTTAAGGGCCGTTTTTTATTTTGAATATCTAAATTAAAGTTCATCATTTTACAATTAAAACAAAGTATTCTGAATTTAACGTGTGATTGTTCGAGATAGGCGTGTAAAACTCCGGTTCACAAGGCAAAGCGTTGCTTTGCTGTACCTCACTCAGTAGAATAGTCACTTTGCAAAATTTGCCTTTGGAGACGCCTAAGTGGAGCGACCGACGATTAGCCCTGAAAATTTACAGGAAGCGGCTGAAAATTTATCAACAATTCGAGATTTTATTCGTTTTGGGGTATCAGCATTACGTCAACATGATGCACATTTAGGACAAGGTACTGAAGATTATTTTGCAGAAAGTTCTGCATTAGTTTTACAAACCTTATCTCTTGAATGGTCAGCAGACGCAGAAATTCTAGATGCGAAGTTATTACCAAGCGAGAAAGCAGAATTTTTAAGCTTATTGGAACGCCGTATCAATGATCGTATTCCAACATCTTATTTATTAAACCTTGCTTATTTCTTTAATAAACCATTCTATGTAGATGAGCGTGTATTGATTCCACGTTCACCAATTGCAGAATTAATTGAGCAACGTTTTGCACCATATTGTTTAGATGAAAATGGTCAAATGCGTGAAGCTCTCAATAATTTGCCAGAAAATGCAAAGCCTAAAACTCCGCACCGTATTTTAGATATGTGTACAGGTTCTGGATGTATTGCAGTCGCTTTGGCTTATGCTTATCCAGACGCTGAAATAGATGCAACTGACATCTCTAAAGAAGCTTTAGAAGTTGCTTCAATTAATACTGAGCACCACAATAAGCAATATCAAGTTGCATTGCTTGAGTCGGATCTATTCGCCAAGATTCCAGCTGAAAATCAGTATGATTTGATTGTAAGTAATCCACCGTACGTTGATGCTGAAGATATGGCCGACTTACCAGAAGAATTTTTACATGAACCTGAACTTGCATTGGCAGCGGGCCAAGATGGTTTAGACTTAGTTCGTAAAATGCTTGCACAAGCAGCAGATTACTTAACTGAAGATGGTCTCATTGTCATTGAAGTAGGTAATTCTGAATGGTCAATGCGTCAGAACTTTAATACGATTGATTTCAACTGGCTCACTTTCCAAAAAGGTGGTTCAGGTATTTTTGCTTTGACTGCTGAACAATGTCGCCGTTATAGAAAACTATTTGAAGAGCAAATATAAGGAGTTGGGCATATGGCAGGGAATAGTATTGGACAACTCTTTCGTGTAACTACTTGTGGTGAGTCTCATGGCGTTGGCTTAATGGCAATTGTTGATGGTGTGCCACCGGGCCTTGCGTTAACCGAAGAAGATCTACAAAAAGATCTAGACCGTCGTAAGCCAGGTACATCAAAATTTGCGACTCAACGCAAAGAGCCTGATCAAGTTGAAATTATTTCAGGTGTATTTGAGGGTAAAACCACTGGTACACCAATCGGTTTATTGATTCGTAATACTGACCAAAAATCGAAAGATTATGGCAATATTGCCCAAACTTTTAGACCTGGCCATGCCGACTATACATATACGCAAAAATACGGTTTCCGTGACTATCGTGGCGGGGGCCGTTCAAGTGCTCGTGAAACTGCTATGCGTGTTGCAGCAGGTGCAATTGCTAAAAAATATTTAGCAGAAAAATTTGGCGTTTTGATTCGTGGTCATGTGACACAAATTGGTAATGAAGTTGCCGAAAAACTGGATTGGAATGAAGTTCCGAATAATCCATTTTTCTGTGGTGATGTAGACGCTGTTTCACGTTTTGAAGCCTTAGTGACTTCTTTACGTGAACAAGGAACAAGCTGCGGTGCAAAGCTAGAAATTTTAGCTGAAAAAGTTCCTGTGGGTTGGGGCGAACCTGTTTTTGACCGTTTAGATGCTGACATTGCTCATGCGATGATGAGTATTAATGCGGTTAAAGGTGTTGAAATTGGTGATGGCTTTGCAGTTGCTGGACAGTTTGGTCATGAAACACGTGATGAAATGACCAGTAATGGCTTTTTAGCGAATCATGCAGGCGGTATTTTGGGCGGTATCTCAAGTGGTCAGACCATTCGAGTAGCGATTGCACTAAAACCAACAGCAAGCATTACGACACTAGGTAAAACGATTAATTTAAATCGTGAAGATACAGATGTGTTGACTAAAGGCCGTCATGATCCTTGCGTAGGTGTTCGAGCAACCCCAATTGCTGAAGCAATGTTAGCAATTGTTTTGATGGATCACTTCTTACGCCATCGCGCACAAAATTCAGATGTTATTCCACCATTTGCTCCAATCGAACCATAGTCATAATTTTTGACTAAAGTAAATAAAACCCCATATTTAAATTAAATGTGGGGTTTTAAATTTTTATTCCATTGAGTTTGATTAAATTTTAAATTATTTTCTTGTCTTATAATATTTATATAAATATAATATTCTGCGAATTATTTTTGAGTGTATTCATCTGTAGAACTTGGCAATTAAATCTTGTTAATTTTTACTACACCCGATATCTATATTTATCACTGAAAGTTAATTTACTCAAATTGCTTTTATATAAGTTTATTACATATTTAAATTTTTATTACTTTTAACAAAGAATTTTCAAAGTCATCATTGAAATTGGGGAAATATCAATGAATCAGTGTACATATAGAATTGGCTGTATGTCAAAGGATAGGCTATTGCCTAAAAATTTAGAGGCAATGATAAAAGTTATTCATGACTTATCTTTGTCATCTCATCTTGTGGGGAATTGGATATATAGTGAAGACAAGCCTGATATACATATTATTGATTTAGATAGTGGTTATACCAATATTCTTATTCCAAAAAAAATTAAGATCGTATTAAGTAATAATCCTGAGCTTTTAAAGGGCTATCAGTATGGTTTGAAGAGACCAATAAGATATCAGGAACTTCTCAATATTTTACAAGATATTGAGAAGAATGAATATTTTAAAACAAGTCATCAAGAGCGTATAATAAATAACGATAATATAGTGTCTAAAGATCATTTAGAGACAAAAATTCTTTACAAGCTTGTCTGTTATCCAAACTTTAAAAACATTCATGCCGAGCAGATCGTTAATGTCACTAGAGTTTGTGCTTTATTATCTATTGAGTCAAAAACAGCCCAAGAAATTAAGAGGTTTTTGAATTTATCTATTGATGAAATACAAAAAATTATAGAAATAATAAAAAAAGAAGCCTATCCAAATTATGAAACAATACATGAGAATATTGTTTCGATTTTACCATTTTCAACTGAAGCTATTTCCACTGTACCGCAAAGAATAGAACAAAATTCACTATTTTATTTTTTAATTAAATTTTGGAAGAGACTGAAAGGTGAGCTCTAATGAAATGGAATTTTTTCTATATTAGATTGTCTGAATCTAGTAATGTCATTATCTAAAAACAGGATGTTGATGTATTGAAAGTCGCTAAATTTATTAAGTTTATATAAGTCATTTTTAACAGATGGTTTAAACTTAAATAAAAGAGATTTTTGTACTTACTGGTTCTAAATTACATTTTAGCTTTACCACGGATGGAAAAGCTAATTGTTTATTTCGAGTCATTTTAATTGGGAAAGGAGCTATAAAAGAAGCTAAGAGAGATAATAATTAGTCAAAAGTCATTTTGAATAGAAGTCTGACTTTTTAAGTTAAATCTACAATTTGTTCTTCGTTTACAGCAATCTTATATTGATTACGCCCATTGGTTTTTGCTTTATACAAAGCATGGTCAGCACGAGCTACAAAAGCAGAAATTGAATCGTTTAGACGTGGAATTGTGGTTGCGACTCCAACACTAATAGTGACTTGTGGTGAAACATCACTACATGGGTGTTTAATTGCAATTTTATCAATAGCATTCATTAAACGTTCAACTTGGATCAAGGCTTGCTGAGCATTTGTCATTGGGAATAAGAGTAAAAATTCTTCGCCGCCATAACGAGCAACTAAATCACCACTGCGTGCAGCAATAGAAGAAATAGCAATTGCGATTTCTTTTAAGCATTCATCTCCCTTTAGATGTCCTAAAGTGTCGTTGTATGCTTTAAAATAGTCGATATCGACCATCATGATGGTCAGGGGCATTTCATGTCGTAAAGCACGGCGCCATTCATTATCAAGTGTTTCATCTAGATAGCGTCGATTGGCTAAACCGGTGAGTGCATCTTGCTGTGAAAGTAAAGATAATTGCTGTGCTTGCTGCATCAGTTCAATACGATTCAGCTCAATCATGCAGTTTTGTAAATAGTTTTCTCTATGTTGACGGTCAGTTGCATAGGCGAGGGTCATTCCTAAAAAACTACTGAAGGTGTAAGTCCGGTTCAAGAAGGTCCAGTCGATCACCCCATTTAAGTAATTACTTATCAAAATTCCAACAAGCCCGCCCATCCATCCAGAAAATATGGCCGTATAAAAGCGCATACCTACCGCACCATAGATAATCACAATCGCATACATCATCGCTGCATGAAAAAGAACATTATCTTGGCCATTTTCAATGACGTTAATTAAAATAAAAGTGATTGCCACAGCTAAAGCTGAACCGACTCCTACATAATAATCAAAATACTGATTTAATTTTTTAATAAATGATAAAATCCAGGCGATAAGAATGATTATGCCTACCCATGAATAATAGCTAAACCAGGGTAAAACTTGCTCAGTTGGTAAAACTTGATATATACCAAAGCTTAAAAATATATATAATATTAAAATAATAGGCGCTCTATAGCGGAACTCATAGGCAGCACCATTTTGGTATTGAAAACGATAAATCGTTTCAAGCTGCTTTGGAAACCATACGAAATTTAATCCTCGTGTGGTTAATAAATCTATTTGTTCCTGTCCCAATATATTGGAACCCTGCAACTTCATAATTAATGCTCACTATATTGGAAGTTGTCATAAAATGAGACTTATTTTAGTAAAGTTCCATCTAAAAATATTGATTATATAATGTGTGATTTATTCAAAATAATAATACAGTTTTTTTAAAAAAGTAATGATTTTTATCTAAGTTAAATGTGATAAAAATCACGACATTTCAATGATTAGCGTAACAATTATCTAAAGATTCACAATCCATCGAAAAAAGTTACAAATGGTCGATTAACGATTGTATCTTTATCATTTTCGGATAGACTTATACCGTGAAATACAGATGATTGCTGTCATATAAATAGGAAAATTAGCAATGACTGCTCTAAATCAATATGGAATGCATTTAGAAATTACACCGCATAATGGATGGTCACAGCAGTTCTGGGATGACCTGCTACCAGCGAAAGAACGGGTGAGTAAACATCCGTTTTTTTCGGAAATGGCCAATGGGGGATTGAGCCTAGATAGTTTCCGTTATGCTTTACTTAATTTCTATCCATTAGTCGCGCATTTCCCGTCATATATGGCAGGGGCGTTAGGCAAAGCAACGGGGTTTTCTGAACCTGGCGTTACAGAAGCACGAGATTGGTTAATCCAGAATATTAAGGTAGAAGAGCGACACTTAAAATGGTATCGCGACTGGGCTGGAGGTTTTGGCTTAACTGTTGATGAGCTTGATCATGTACGACCGCCAGCTGCGATGAATGCGGTGAACCATTTCTTATGGAATATGAGTCATCGTGGTAATTTAGCAGAATGCCTTGCTGCAACAAATCTGGCAATTGAGTGGGCAACTGGGGATTGGTCGATTCAGGTCTATAAGGGTATTCATACCTATACTGATCATCCTGAAGTAACGATTGATAAACGTTCTTTAGCTTGGTTGCGTGCGCATGCTCACTATGATGATCTTCATCCTTATGAAGCCATGGAGCTGATTAAGCGTTTATGTAATGATCGTCCCGACTGGCAGCAAAAAGCATTTCATGCCGCGGAAGAAGGGCTGCGGTATTATGAGTTAGCTTTAGACGATTGCTATAAGGTACAGCTTCAAGCCTCTGCTTGATCTTATCTTAAAAAGGGAGGATATCGTATGGATATTCTCCCTTTTATTTTATTCGAGTAGTTTTAACAGTTTGGTTCGATAAGGCGTGTCTTCAGGCAATAATTCAAGCAAACGCTCAACTGCGTCTACACGGTCAGGTACACGACTGACGACTCGTAATAATTGATCAACATCTTCAATCTGATAAATCACATGACTTAAGCGAGCATCAAAACAATCTCTCCATGCACACAAAAATGGACTTTCCGATTTAGCTAAAAAACTCCCTCTGTAAAGCGTTAATGTTGTCGATGTGAAGCCTAAATTTAATGCTTGTTCTGCCATTAAAAAATCACATTGAATTTCACAGTTAAGTCTGTAAGGGCGAGACTCGATCACATCGGGAATTAAGTTTCTGAGTTGAGAAAGTTCTGCTTTTAAAGTGGTGGTACTTACTGGCCGATCACCATATAACGCATAGTGAAGCTCTTCAAGATTAATACCTTCAGGGCACAGTGTCAGAATGCACAGAATCTCAATTTGACGTTGAGTTAAAGTAAGGCTGCGTTGGTTATATTGAACTTTTGGAGTTCCAAAGGCCTTAATGTATAAAATATTCTTCTGGTGAAGCTGAATTGCTTGTTTAACAATGTCCGCACATCTCTCAACGGCTAAAATACCTAACGAGTTATGCTTTTGATATTTAGTCGATAAATTCATAATCCCATAAAACTGGCCTGTGTTTGCATCGGTAATCGGCGCTGCATAGCAGACCCAATCTCTTACACTATTCATTTGGTTTTCGTGTGAGTAAACGCAGTTAGCTGAATGAGTATTTAATGCTAAACCAATTGCATTTTGCCCCACTGCTTGAGTAGACCACTGACCCCCTTCAACAAAATGAACTTGCTCTGCCGAAGAGCGCATAGGATGACTGCTCCATGTCCAAAGTAGGGTGCCATGTGGGTCGGTCACACCGATTGCCATATCGGCATCTTCGGCAATATGCATTAAGTTTCGGTGACACTCATGAATAGAACGCCCGAATAATGAATGTTCCCATTCTTCACTTAGGTCAAATATAGGAGCTGCTTCAAGGTCAAGTGATGGCTTTTTTCCTAATTGTTGAGAATGAGATGACTTTTCCGGCCGAAATAAGGGGGGAGTATTATTTATAAAAGGCGATGATAATTGTTCTGACATATCCATATCGAAATTCCTTTATCATTGAAATGGCGTATCCGTAGCCGCTCAACCGTTATAACTTTTTTATTGTGACTATTTCCTCGTTATCTCCTTACCTTAAATACTTTTATAAGTCTTGACCATTAGCCTATTGGATAAGTTTTGTTAATTACATGATCCTTAAGATAAGACATCTTTTCGACTAAAAGGCTTTGGTACTTCTTCTCCAAAATATTGTCGGTCAGCAAAGTAGCTTGAACGGACCATAGGAGCACTCCAGATATTTTTAAAACCTAGCCGTTTGCCATGTCGCGTATATCTTTCAAATTCTTGTAAATTTACAAATCGATGAATGGGTGCATGTGACTTTGAAGGCTGCAAGTACTGTCCAATGGTAATAAGGTCTACTTGATAATCTTTTAAGTCGTTCAGTAGGGCAAGTACTTCTGCTTCAATTTCTCCTAATCCAACCATTAAACCAGATTTGGTTTTGATATCGGGACAATATGCTTTAAAGCGTTTTAGTAGTTCCAATGAATGTTGATAGTCTGAGCCTGGACGCATTGCCTTATATAAACGAGGAACAGTTTCGATATTGTGATTAAAAACATCGGGAGGAGATAAGCTCAAAGTCGAAAGAGCTGTCTCCAAACGACCGCGAAAATCGGGTACCAAAATTTCAATCAAAGTTTCTGGACAGCGTTTTCTGATCTCTTCAATGCATTTTACAAAATGTGCAGCGCCCCCATCGTGTAGATCATCACGGTCTACAGAGGTAATCACTACATATTTTAAGTTTAGGTTTGCGACCGTTTCTGCCAAATGTTTAGGTTCATCTTCGTCTAGGGGTTTTGGGCGACCATGAGCGACATCACAAAAAGGGCAACGTCTGGTGCAGATATCACCCATAATCATAAACGTTGCTGTACCTCCACCAAAGCATTCCGGTAAATTCGGACATGCCGCTTCTTCGCAAACGCTATGTAACTTTTGCTGACGTAAAAGGTTTTTTATACGTTTAATTTCTTCAAAATCTGTAATTTTTGCTCTAATCCACTCAGGTTTAGTTGGCAACTCTTCTGTTGGTAAAACCTTAATTGGAATACGGGCGACTTTATCAGCTCCCCGTAATTTAACACCAGTTTCCACTTGTCTTTTAAAATCCATATTAATAATTCCATTTTATTTAAAACTTACTTAAACTCCTGCCTATTTAATTTAAAGACTAATTTAAATTTCCTTAATAAGTCACAATTAATTATAAACACAGGGTGTGGCGAGTATTATAAAATAACAAAGGTTGGTTAAAGGTTTGTTTTGCAAGCCAATGAAAATTATAAAAATTTTTTAAATTTATTTTGAGTTGTTAAGTTTTTGAAATTAATAATTTAATTGAAAATATTTTAAATAAAAACTTTTTAGTCTAATAGATCAATTATTGAATTTAAGTTTAAGTATTTATAGCGAACTAGAATTTTCGCTTGAAACTTGGTTGATTTTTGAAATCAAGATAATAAAGGAAAAGGATATGCAATTAACGGAAGAGCAATTACTCGCAGCATATAAAAGCATGCGTGATATTCGTGAATTTGAAGATCGACTTCACGAAGAAAATACCAATGGTGATATTCCCGGCTTTATTCACTTATATAGTGGTGAAGAGGCTGTAGCAGTCGGTATTTGTGAGAATTTAACAGATAAAGACTACATCACTTCAACCCATCGTGGCCATGGACACTGTATTGCAAAAGGCTGTGACATTCACGGCATGATGCTGGAAATTTTCGGTAAAGATGATGGGCTGTGCCGAGGAAAAGGCGGCTCTATGCATATTGCCGATTTAGACAAAGGCATGCTTGGCGCCAACGGGATTGTGGGTGGTGGACCTCCTTTGGCAATTGGTGCTGCGCTAACAGCTAAAACATTAAAGACAGGCGGTGTTGGGCTTTCTTTTACAGGTGATGGTGGTTCAAATCAGGGCCTTACTTTCGAAGCGATGAACATGGCTGTCGTACTTAAACTTCCTGTGATTTTTGTCTTTGAGAATAATGGGTTTGGTGAGGGTACAGGTCATGACTACGCGGTAGGAAGTAAAGACATTGCTGGGCGTGCAGCAGGTTTTGGTTTGCCGGCAGTTAAAGTCGATGGTACTGATTTCTTTGCTGTATATGAAGCGGCTCAAACTGCCATTGAACGTGCACGCCGTGGTGAAGGGCCAAGTGTTATTGAAACGATTACTAACCGTTTTTATGGACATTTTGAAGGTGACCCAGGGCTCATTCGCTCAAAAGAGGAAGTCGACTTTGTTAAAGAAAATAAAGACCCTTTGAAAATTTTCCGAGAAAAAGTTAAAGGCAAAATTGATGAAGCTAAATTAGACGAGATTGATGCAGTGTCTAAGGCAAACGTTGATGATGCAGTTGCTAAAGCTCGTGCTGCGGCATATCCAAAACCAGAACAACTCCTTACCGACGTCTATGTCTCTTACTAAAGGAATAGTAAAGATGCCAAATAAAAGTTTTCGTAATGCAATTAAAGAAGCCATTGAATCAGAAATGCGCCGTGACCCAACTGTGTTTGTTGTAGGGGAAGATGTACGCGGTGGACATGGCGGTAAAAATACCGAAGATAACCAGCTTGAAGGTTTCGGTGGTGTGCTGGGTGTAACTAAAGGTTTGTGGACAGAATTTGGTTCGGAACGTGTCATTGATACGCCAATTACTGAATCTGCAATTATTGGTATGGCGGCTGGTGCTGCTGCAACTGGTTTACGTCCTGTTGCCGATCTAATGTTTATGGATTTTTATGGCGTGTGTCATGACATGCTCTATAACCAAGCTGCAAAATTCCGTTATATGTTCGGTGGTAAAGCAAAAGCGCCAATGGTTGTTCGCGGTATGATTGGTGCTGGTTTTTCTGCAGCAGCTCAACACTCTCAGTCACCATATAACGTATTCGCTGCGGTTCCGGGCTTAAAAGTTGTGGTTCCATCTAGCCCATATGATGTGAAAGGACTTTTAATTCAAGCAATTCGAGATGACGACCCTGTCGTGTTCTGTGAGCACAAAATGCTCTATGACATTAAAGGTGATGTTCCTGATGAAGCCTATACCATTCCTTTTGGGGTAGCGAATTACACCCGAGAAGGTACGGACGTGACCATTATTGCTTTAGGTTTGATGGTACACCGCGCTAATGAAGTAGCAGATAAGCTAGCAAAAGATGGTATTTCGGTTGAAGTAGTAGACCCTCGAACAATTTCGCCTCTTGATGAAGAAGGAATTTTAGAGTCTGTGGCATCAACTGGGCGTGTTGTGATTGTGGATGAGTCAGCGGCACGCTGTGGTTTTGGTCATGATGTTGCTGCATTGGTGGCACAGAAAGGTTTCCATTATTTAAAAGCACCTGTTGAACTCGTAACGCCACCACATACGCCTGTTCCATTCTCTCCAGTTTTAGAAAAAGAATGGATTCCAAGTGTAGAGCGTATTGAGCAAGCTGTGCGAAAAACATTGGAGGCTTAGGATGAGCGAAATTAAAACGCTGGAGATCCCGAAATGGGGATTATCCATGGAAGAAGGCACGATTGCCCAATGGCTGATTAAAGAAGGCGATAGCTTTAATAAGGGCGATGAAATTTGTGAAATTGAAACCACGAAAATCGTCAATGTATTAGAAGCACCTTTTGCGGGAACACTCCGTAAAATCTTAGCAAAAGACGGTGATACTTTACCTGTAGGTGGTCTTATTGCTGTGTGTGCTGAAAGCCAAGTTTCTGATGCTGAAATTGAGAAGTTTATTGCATCATTGGGTGGTGCGGCAGCTAAAGCACCTGAAACATCTTCAGAACAAAGTAAAGCGGAAACATCTGTACCTGCTGTTGTTGAAAAAGCGGAACAACCAATGACTGTAGCAACTAGTGCTTCGGTTCCATTAAAAGCTACTAAAGGTGATTACGCTGTACCCGAGTCATTACAAGGCTATCAAGCATCTAATGAGCTTTTTGCAACCCCGCATGCCTTGAGACTTGCTGAAAAGCATAATGTTAATTTGGCAAAAGTGACGGGTTCTGGTCGTGAAGGACGTATTAGTGTTCAAGACATTCAAAAAGGTGTGCAAGCTGCTGGAGGCCAGTGGCCTGATGTTAAACAGCAACATCAAGCTAAAGTGGTTAAGTCAACTGCCGATGATAGCCAAGTTCTAGCAACACCTGTTGCACACCGTTTGGCAAGACAATGGGGCATTAACCTTAATGACTGCCGTGTTTCAGGTACCCGAGGCCGCGTTTGCAAAGAAGATGTTGAAGCGGTTTACAACCGTAATAACCCAACGGCGGGAAGTGAACAGTCTACACAATGTGCTGTTGCTCAACCACAATCGACAATTACGACTGTCGCAATGAATGGTATGCGTAAAGCGATTGCCTCACGCTTGCAAGCGGCAAAACGTAATGCGCCACATTTCCGTCTTGTAGTCGATCTAAACGTGGAAGCACTTCAAAATTTACGTAAGCAGATTAATGAGACTGTTCCACAGGTGAAACTTTCTATTAATGACATGCTCATTAAAGCCGCCGCAGCAGCACTCATTAAAGTACCTGAAGTGAATGTTCAATTTGATGAAGCCACACAGTCGATTCTGCAATTTTCACAAGCAGATATTTCGGTGGCTGTGGCGATTCCAAACGGTTTAATCACACCAATCGTGAAAGCCGCTAATCAGAAGTCTTTAGCACAGATTTCCGATGACATGCGTGATTTGGCAACGCGTGCCAAGACTGGCAAGTTACAACCTGATGAATTTCAGGGAGGCAGCTTTAGCATTTCAAATTTAGGAATGCTAGGCGTTAAACAGTTCGATGCCATTATTAATCCACCGCAAGGCGCAATTATGGCATTGGGTACTTCAGAACCACGTGCTGTCGTTGAAAATGGAAATGTAGTGGTTCGTGAGATTGTCACAGCGACATTGTCATGTGATCACCGAGTCATTGATGGTGCAGTTGGGGCGAAATTCTTGGCCAGCTTTAAGCAGTTTGTTGAAAACCCTGCTTTAATTTTGGTGTAGGAGAACCCGCATGTCAGAAACTCAATTCGATTTGATTGTGATTGGTGCGGGACCGGGTGGATATGTGGCTGCAATTCGTGCAGCCCAGCTCGGGCTAAAAACCGCAATTGTAGAAGAGCAGCATTTGGGCGGAATATGCCTGAATTGGGGGTGTATTCCAACCAAAGCTCTATTGGCTGGCGCAGAGTTGGCAACTCAATTTAAAAATGCAGCACAGTTTGGTTTTCAGGTATCTCAACTCGATTTTGATATTCAAAAGCTTGTGCAACATAGCCGACAAGTGTCAGCACAGTTGGTAGAGGGCATTGATTACTTGCTAAAAAAGAATCAAGTGACTGTGTTTAATGGTCGGGCTCAACTTACAGCGAAAGAAAAACTTGAAGTGACAGATACTCAAGGTAATAGTCAGGCTTTGAGCGCCCCACATATTATTTTGGCAACTGGAGCTAAAGCTCGACATGTTCCTCAGCTTCTTGTCGATGGAACATATGTCTGGAGCTATAAAGAAGCGCTTATTCCAGAAGAACTGCCAAAAAGTTTACTCGTCGTTGGTTCGGGTGCAATTGGTAGTGAGTTTGCCAGCCTCTATCAAGACTTGGGGTGTCAGGTCACGCTTATTGATTTAGCTAAGCAGATTCTACCGACCGAAGATGCAGAAGTTGCTCAATACGTTAGAAAACAATTTGAACAAAAAGGAATGAAGGTCCTAACGGATGCTGTTGTTCAAAGTATTCAAATTGAAAATGGGCAAGTTCACTGTGTAATTGAAACGGCAAATGATGTTCAAACAGTCGTTTTTGATCGTGTGCTTTCGGCAATTGGTGTACAGCCTAATACTGCGGGACTAGGACTGGAATGTTTAGGCGTAGAACTGAACCCGCAAGGTTTTGTGGCAATTGACGATTATTGTAAAACCAACGTAGTAGGGCTTTATGCCATTGGTGATGTTGCTGGAGCACCGTGTCTTGCCCATAAAGCAAGCCATGAAGCAATGATATGTGTCGAAAAAATTGCTGGCGTAGCAAACGTGCATTCACTCGACCGTAGCCAAATTCCAGGTTGTATTTTCACTCATCCACAAGTGGCTAGCATTGGTCTGACAGAAAGTGCAGCAAAAGCTCAGAACTTACCCGTACGAATCGGCAAGTTTTCTTTAACTGCGAATGGCAAAGCTTTAGCAATTGGAGATGCGTCAGGTTTCGTTAAAACTATCATACATGCAGAAACGGGTGAATTACTTGGTGCACACATGGTGGGCCATGAAGTGACCGAGCAAATTCAAGGTTTCGCCATTGCTAAATATCTAGAAGCGACTGATGAAAGTCTAGCTCAAGTCATTTTCCCACATCCAACATTATCAGAAGCCATGCATGAATCCATTTTGGCTTCAATGCAACGTGCAATTCATATGTAGAAATTCTACATTTACAGGAGTTGAAGAATGATTAAGGGATTAAAAGATAGGGTCGCTTTAGTGACAGGGGCAGCTCAAGGCATTGGCCGTGGGATTGCCCTGCGCTTGGCACAAGAGGGTGTACACATTGCATTGGTCGATACGAAACAAGATCGACTCAATGCTGTACAGCAAGAGATTCAAGCTCTAGGCGTAAATGCCAGTACGTTTATTGCCGATGTCAGTGACCACGAACAAGTGTATGCCGCTATAAATCATGCTGAACAGACGCTTGGTGGCTTTGACATCATGATTAATAATGCTGGAATTGCTCAGGTTCAGGCTATTGCTGATACGACACCTGATGAATTTCACAAAATCGTTGATATCAATATTGGCGGTGTACTGTGGGGCATACAGGCTGCTGCTGCAAAATTTAAGCAACGCCAACATAAAGGTAAAATCATTAATGCTTGCTCAATTGCAGGCCACGACGGGTTTGCTTTGCTAGGTGTTTATTCTGCTACCAAGTTTGCAGTGCGTGCGCTTACCCAAGCCGCCGCAAAAGAATATGCCAGTCATGGTATTACGGTAACCGGATATTGTCCCGGAATTGTTGGAACCGACATGTGGGTTGAAATCGATAAACGGTTTGCTGAAATTACCGGTGCGGCTATAGGTGAAACTTATAAAAAATATGTAGAAGGCATTGCTTTAGGTAGAGCCCAAACGCCAGAGGATGTAGCTGCATTAGTTGCTTTTTTAGCAAGTGAAGATTCAGATTACATTACGGGTCAATCTATTTTAACGGACGGCGGAATTGTCTATCGTTAAAACAACATCCTGATTTGAGGGAGATAATAATGAAAGCAGCGCGTTTTTATGACAGAGGCGATATCCGTATTGAGGATATCCCAGAACCAGAAGTCACTCCCGGCACTGTAGGCATTAAGGTTGCTTGGTGTGGAATTTGTGGTACAGATTTGCATGAATTTATGGAAGGACCGATTTTTATTCCACCGTGTGGACATCCGCATCCTATTTCAGGTGAATCTGCGCCGATTACGATGGGACATGAGTTTTCTGGTGTTGTCTATGCCGTAGGTGAAGGTGTTGATGATATTGAAGTCGGTCAACATGTGGTCGTAGAGCCTTATATTGTGGGCGAGGATGTTCCGACTGGACCGGGAGATAATTATCATCTTTCCAAAAATATGAACTTTATTGGTTTAGGTGGTCGTGGAGGCGGTTTGTCGGAAAAAATTGCGGTTAAGCGTCGTTGGGTACACCCAATCTCTAATAAAATTCCACTTGATCAAGCTGCATTGATTGAACCGTTATCGGTTGGTCATCATGCTTATGTCCGCAGTGGCGCGAAGGCTGGTGATATTGCTCTGGTTGGTGGTGCAGGGCCAATTGGTTTATTACTTTCGGCAATTTTAAAGGCCAAAGGACTTACCGTCATCATTACCGAGCTGAGTGCAAAACGTAAAGAAAAAGCCAAAGAGTCGGGAGTCGCAGATTATATTTTAGATCCATCAGAAGTTGATGTGGTTTCTGAGGTCATGAAAATCACCAATGGTGATGGCGTCGATGTTGCATTTGAATGTAGTAGCGTTAACAAAGTTTTAGATACTTTGGTTGCGGCAGTGAAACCAACAGGCGTTATTGTTATTGTTTCGATCTGGAGCCATCCAGCATCAATTAATGTGCATAGTGTGGTGATGAAAGAGCTTGATGTGCGAGGAACAATTGCCTACGTCAATGACCATCAGGAAACCATTAAGCTAGTCGAAGAAGGTAAAATAAATCTGGAACCTTTTATTACCCAGCGTATTCAGCTTGATGATTTGATTTCACAAGGTTTTGAAACCTTAATTCATAACAATGAGTCCGCCGTTAAGATTATCGTACAACCATAAATAAACCTTTAAATCTAAAAAAGAGCGATAATTCGCTCTTTTTTATTAAAGTAAATTGTTATTTTGGGCTTCAATAATAGGGGGTAATGGCTGCCCTAAAGAACTTAACGACTCTCGTTCAATCAAACGAACAATTGAATCAAGCGGTAAATCATTTTCTTGTAAACCAAAAGGTTCTTCAATTTGGGCACTTAAGGCATCTAACCCTAAAAACATGTAGGCAATTAAGCCAACAATAAGTGGTGTCCAAATACCTAAAGCTGCTTCAAGACTAAAAGGCAATATGAAACAGAAACAGTAAACAGCGCGATGTAAAAGTACTGAATATGAATAGGGCAAAGGTGTACCAGCAATTCGGTCACAACCTGCTTGAATATTACCTAGCTCAACAATATGACGCGTCAATGTGCTGTAGATAATGTCACTAATTTCGCCATCTTTTAACGCTTTGACCAAATCTTTTTGAATATTTTCGAGTACAAACTGAGGCGCGTTAATATGCTCATTTAAATAATCGAGTGAAGAGTTATTTAAATAGGCATGTTCAAGAAATTTCGTCGGCTCTGCTGTTTGTTGGCGCAAACGGTCGCGCAATAAATTACTAAAAATTAAGACTTGATGAATTAAATTTTCACGTTGTTCATTGGATAGAACATGACTATCTCTGACAATATGCCTTGCATTTGCAATTAAAGCGCCCCATAACTTGCGTCCTTCCCACCAACGGTCATAACACGCGTTATTTCTAAAACCGGTACAAATTGAAAGAATAACGCCAAAGATGGTAAATCCAATTGCGGGTACGGTAGGAATTTGAATCCAATGATAATAAGAAAGCCAGACTACACTGGCTGAAATAAGAACAACAAAAATTAGCGCGGGTAAAACCTTGGGTAGAACTGTTCCTTTCCATGCAAATAAGAGTTTAAAAACGCTGCTTTTATCGCGAACAATCATAGAAAGCCTTTGAACTAACGGACCTAACCAAGTGCAGTATGATACGCCTTAGATCAGATAAATACTTACCTAAAGCTTATGTTTTTGTCTATATCGCCAAAGCGTAGTGCGGCTAATTCCAAAAATGTTAGCCACCATATTCAGGTTGTGATTATATTTTTCTAAAGCTGCTTGCACATTTTCAGGATTAAGTTCCGTATTTGCTTCGGGTAATTTAACGTAATCATCCGCATTTAAGAGCTCATTCGGTAAGTCTTCGACTTCAATTTCATCTTTACCATTTGCCATTGTTAAAGCATAAAGCAATGTGTTTTTAAGCTCGCGAACATTCCCCGGCCAATCATAGTTAAGCAAAACTTGCATGGCTTTTTGATTGACTTGATGAGGCATTGTGTCCAGTTGCGTGGAGCTTTCTTTTAAAATCTGATCGACAATAAGTGGAATATCGACTTTACGTTCCCTAAGAGGTGGTATAAAAATTGGAATCACGCGTAAACGATAGAGTAGATCGTGGCGGAAACGCCCAGCCTTAGCTTCCTCACGTAAAGCTTTGTGCGTTGCTGTAATAATGCGCACATTGGCCTGAATAGGTTTTTCACCACCGACCGGTGTAAATTCACCTGTCTCTAGTATCCGTAATAATTTAGCTTGTAGCTCTAAAGGGATCTCGGCAATTTCATCAAGAAAAAGGGTTCCGCCCGCGGCACGTTCAAACACGCCTTTATGATCGCGAATTGCTCCAGTAAAAGCGCCTTTAACATGCCCGAAGAGTTCGCTTTCTAGAATATTGGCATTTAGAGCAGCACAGTTAATGGCAACAAAGATCTTATTTTTACGTTGGCTATAATCATGAATAGCCTTTGCCACGAGTTCTTTACCACTACCAGATTCGCCTCGGACGAGTACTGGAAACTCAGTAATTGCCACCCTTTGAATAATTGAAAACATACGGGCCATTTCTGGTGAACAACTATTGAAAACTTTAGCCAAGTCTTGCAATTGTTCTGTTAGCTCTACTTGATCAGCAATATCATTCTCTATGCTAACGGGCTGTAGAATATGCAATTTTCCGATAATGCGATGCTCTGCGATGTAAATATCATTTTCCTGATAGATAAATCGCTTTTTAATTTTATGCGTATTAATTTCAAGATATTGATTGTGATGATCTTGAGTCAGAGCTGCCATACTCTCGACAGAAATATTATCTGTATTAAATTTATAGTGAATTGCTTGAGTCGTTATATCTGCTAAAAACAGACTAGCACTTGGGAATAAAGCCTTTAATTGTTCAAATAGAATAAAAAAATCTTGTTCTGACTCAAAATTTAACTTTGCCATTGTCTGTGTTTCACAATCGTTTCATTGAAACATACTTGAGTTTCAAAGGAACATCAAGCTGAATTTATTTTATAACTTTAATTTTACTTATTGTTTTAAATATTTGATTTTTATATTTATTATTTAAATTGAAATAATTGGCATCTTATTTGCAAAATATAGGAAAGAAATAAATTATTGGGGATATAAACCATGTTCTTTAAACAGTTTTTTGAGCAAGAAAGTTCGACTTATACATATATGCTTGCATGTGAAGAAACATTTGAGGCTGTTTTAATTGACCCAGTCGCATCAGATATAGAGATTTATACAAAAGAATTAGAGCAGCATCAATTTACACTCATCTATACCTTAGACACACATGTTCATGCAGACCATATTACGGCTGCGAATTTGCTGCGTGAACGCTTTCATTGCAAATCAGTTTTACACCGAAATTCAGGTGTAAATTGCGGAGATATTTTAATCACAGATGGTTGCACGCTTAAATTGGGCAACCTTAGTATTGAAGCGCGCTATACACCAGGTCATACCAATGCTTGTACGAGTTATCTGGTTGGAAACATGGTTTTCACTGGGGATGCATTATTAATTGACGGTTGTGGTCGAACTGACTTCCAAGCGGGTAATGCTGGAACGCTCTATGACAGTATTCATAAACAACTTTTCAGTTTGCCTGACGATACAATTGTTTATCCGGGACATGATTATAAAGGACGTTTATCTTCGACTATTGCTAATGAACGTTTATATAACTCACGTTTAGGCCAAAAACGGTCACGTGAAGATTTTATTAAATTAATGGATGATTTAAATCTGCCATATCCAAAACAGATCGATAAAGCATTACCAGCTAATCAAGCCTGTGGCTCAACTTCGCAATCTTAGGGTGGCAATATGGAACTCAAACGAATTAATCAAGATTTTTATGTTGCTGGTCAAATCACTGCTGATGAAGTCGCAAAAATTGCGGATCAGGGGATAAAAACTCTGATATGTAACCGTCCAGATGGAGAAGGTGCAGACCAACCCAATGTGATTGAAATTGAAGAAGCAGCTCAGCGACATGGCCTAAATGTAATTTATCAACCAGTGACAAGTGGCAAAATTACCGATCAACAAGTTACCGAGTTTAAGCAGTTTTACCACAATACTCAGAAACCTGTTTTAGCGTATTGCCGCTCTGGCATGCGTGCCATCAGTCTATGGGCTTTAGCGGAAGTTGATCCTTCAAATGCAGCACTTTTAGTCGAAACAGGTAATAAACTTGGTTTTAACTTGAAAGGCTTAGTGCCACGTATTTTAAAACGGGATCATGAATCAGCAACGATTCCTTGCTATAGCGTTGTGATTGTGGGGGCTGGTGCAGCTGGAATTTCTGTAGCGTCTAGTCTCTTATGCCGTGAACCGAACTTAGATATTGTCATTATTGATCCGGCAGATACGCATTATTATCAACCCGGCTGGACCATGGTAGGGGCTGGTATTTTTAAGCCGCAAGTAACAGCACGCTCAATGGCAAGTGTGATTCCATCCAAAGTTAAATGGATGAAAGCTGCCGTTGCCGGATTCGACCCTGAGCACAATCAGGTTATTCTGGAAGGATGCCAACCGATTCAATATAAAGCGTTGGTCGTATGCCCTGGTTTAAAACTGAATTGGCATGGGATTGAAGGTTTAGTCGAAACCCTTGGTAAAAATGGGGTGACCTCTAACTATCGTTATGACTTGGCACCTTATACATGGCAACTGGTACAACAGCTAAACGCTGGAAAGGCAATCTTTACCCAGCCACCTATGCCGATTAAATGTGCTGGTGCTCCTCAAAAAGCAATGTATCTTTCAGCCGACTACTGGTTAAAGCAAGGCAAAATTAAAGATATTTCTATCCATTTTTATAACACCGGCGGTGTTTTATTTGGTGTGAAAGAATATGTGCCTGCACTGATGCAATATGTCGAAAAATATGGTTCTGAACTGCACTTTAACCATCAACTTGTCAAAGTAGATGGGCCTGCGAAGAAGGCTTGGTTTAAGGTAGTAAACGATGAAAATGCAGAACTAGTCGAAACCGATTTTGACATGTTGCATGTTGTTCCACCGCAACAAGCGCCTGATTTCATTCGTGCCAGTACTCTCACAGATGAAGCTGGATGGGTGAGCGTTAACTCGCAAACTTTACAACATACCGAACATGCCAATATTTTTGCTTTAGGCGACGTGATGAATGCACCTAATGCAAAAACTGCTGCTGCGGCACGGGCACAAGCTCCAATTGTCGCTGTGAATGTTCTTGCGAAACTAAAAGGTGAGCAAAACTTTTGTGAATACAACGGTTATGGTTCATGCCCACTGACTGTAGAGCGTGGAAAGATTGTTCTGGCTGAGTTTGGTTATGGCGGCAAATTACTTCCAAGTTTTCCCAAATGGGTGATTGATGGGCAAAAACCATCTCGTTTGGCATGGTTACTCAAAGAGCAAATTTTGCCACCGATTTATTGGCAAGGCATGCTCAAAGGCCGCGAATGGATGGTCAAACCTGAGCGAGGTTAAGCAAAGCAACGCTTTGTACGAGCGCAAGACGAGAACTATGTTCGAGTTAAGAGGATAAGTAAAGCAACGCTTTACCCTGAGAAGCGGCTAAAGCTTCCAAAGAAGGTGAGAACTAGGTTCGAGTGGAAGAGGTTAAACAAAGCAACGCTTTTTCCTGAGAAGCGGTTAAAGCTTCCAAAGAAGGTGAGAACTAGGTTCGAGTAAATACAGTAGTTCATTGCAAATGAAAAACATGAAATTTTAGGCTTCTAATATGTTATTACTTGTCGTTGAAGGCATTGTGATTGGCTTTTTACTTGGTCTTACTGGTGCCGGTGGCGGTATTCTTGCTGTACCTGCACTAATGACCAGTCAAGGTTGGAGCGTAGCTCAAGCAGCACCGATTGGTTTATTGGCGGTTGCGCTTTCTACACTGATTGGAACGATTGAAGGACTATTTAAAAAGATGGTTCGTTATCGTGCTGCAATCTGGATTGCCATTATTGGCGCACCTATGGCACATATCGGAATTTTAATAGCCAACACGATTTCTCCTGTTTGGCTCATGCTCATGTTTAGCTTAGTTATGTTTACAGTGGGCTATCGACTCATCAGTAACCGAGTATCAGATTTTCATAATCCGCCGTGTCAGGTTAACCCAAGTACCGGGCGCTTTATCTGGAATTTTAAAACGGGAGGCGTTCTTGCGAGCATCGGGATTATTGCTGGGCTTTTAACGGGAATGTTAGGGGTTGGCGGTGGTTTTGTGATCGTACCTGCACTTAGAAAAGTCACTAACCTCGACATGCATAGCATTGTTGCAACCTCACTCATGATTATTTTTCTCATTAGTGGCATAAGTATTGTGATGCATATTGCAGAGGGTTTTCACTATCCAGTAGGTATTACCAGTGCGTTTGCACTCGCATGTGCATTCGGTATGTTATTAGGGCGCAGAGCCATTCGTTTTATTCCGGCTGCAATTGTACAAAAAGTCTTTGCTTTAATGGTTTTTGCTGTCGCAATTTATATGGTAGTTAAGATTGTTAATCTCACAAATATCTAAGTGATATAGTATTTTAACTTACCTTTATAAATACAAAGTTTCCAAATGAAGCCTTAACATTAACTTTGGAAATTTTCTATTTAAACCCTTTAAGTTTTTTGAGAAAGCGATATGAAGCGAGTCAACGTGGCAATTTGTGGTTTTGGACGGATTGGGCAACAAATTGCAGAGCTTCTTTTAAATCGATCTGAATACTATAAAGAAAAATATCAAATTGATGCCCGTTTAGTAGGTGTCTGCAACTCATCATCAGGCTTAATCGACCAAGACGGTTTGCAAGCTGCCAAATGGCTAGATAAAACACAATATCAAGCAGGTCTCACTGAGCAAAAGTTTTTAGAACAGGTACAAGCGGATGTCATTCTTGAGACTGGGCCAAGTGATTATGTGACAGGAGGCAAAGGCCTGTTTTATTTAAATTATGCTTTAACACATAACATGAATGCGATAGCAGTATCTAAAGGTGCTTTAGTAGTAGAAGGTAAAAAATTAATTAACTTGGCGCATCAACACAATAAAAAATTATTTTTTAGCGGCGCGACGGCTGCGGCTTTACCGACAGTTGATTTGTTTGAATATAACTTGGCTGGCTGTCAGATTTTAGAAATAGAAGGTGTTTTTACTGGAACCACAAATTTTATTTTAAATGATATGTTGCAACATGAATGTGCGTTTGCAGAATCTCTTGAAAAAGCCCAAGCAAAAGGTATTGCCGAACCTAATAGTTCTTTTGATGTAGATGGATGGGATACTGCTGCTAAAATTACGATATTGGCAAATACCGTTTTGGGAGCTGATGTAAAAATTAAAGATATTCCAAGACAAGGAATCAGCCATGTTACTGCCGATCATATTCGTGATTGGAAAAAAGAAGATCTAATTCCTCGTCTGGTGGGTTTTATTCATATTGAAAATCAGCAAATTCAAACAGGGGTTGAATTACGTTTAGTCCCAGCAAATCACCCTTTTGCCCATCTTCAAGGTTCAAATAAATGCATTCGGGTGTTAACACAAGAAATGGGGGAACTTGTGGTAAGTGGAGGAGCATCCGCGCCCTTAGCCACAGCAGCCGCAGCTTTAAAAGATTTCGAGTTGATGCTAAAAACGGGCTGCTAGAATTAATCATGGTTTATAAAAAAGCAGGCTTTTAGGCCTGCTTCTCACAACTTTTTTGAGTATTAAATAACTTTTTTCCAATTTCAAACTTACTAAACATTAAGTAGTTGCCGAGTAAAATTAATAAAATTCCGAATAGAGCGTTTAGGGTCCATACATATCCTTCAAAGAATGTAGAAACAGAAAGCGCGACTAAAGGGAAAAGTAAGGTGCTATATGCTGCTTTTGAAGCGCCAATTCGCCCAACCAATGAAAAATAAGCAGAGAAGCCAATTACTGTGCCAAATACAGCTAGATAAAGTACTGAACTTAAAAATGGAAAATTCATAGGAGGCATTAAATCTTGGCCAGTAAATAAAGCCAGACTTAACATCACCAATGCACCATAAGTCATGGCATAACAATTGGTTGAAAAGATATTTAGGCCACGTTTCTGATGTCTAACACTAATCATGTTCCCTAAAGAAAAACCATAAGTGCCTATTGCACACAGCCCAATACCCATCAATAACTGTGCATTAAACTGGCTATTAATCAGGTCATGCCAAAAGAGTAAAACAATACCACCAAGTCCTAAAAGTGCAGCTGGAGCAAAGTTTGGGGAAGGTTTTTGCTTAAAAAAGATAAGCGCATTAATGGCATTAAAGAAAACGGCCATAGAAAAAATGACAGATTCTAAACCGCTATTTACATATTTAACTGCGGTATAAAAACAAATAAAGTTTAGGCCAAAAACACAAAGCCCTTGCAGTATACAAAACAAGTGATCTTTAAAAGCAATTCGTTGTAATTTTCCTGAAAATAATAAAACAACCCAAAGCAATAAGGCTGAAATGGCAAAACGCCATAAAATTGCGACAATGGGTGTTGCATAATGGCTCTGAACAGCTATTCCAATCCATGTTGTTCCCCAAATCAACACCACCGCAACATAGAGTAAAATATTCATAACTTCATCCTCGATTACCAAGCTTAAGTATCGAGGAATGCTTCATTTTTCACGTATATATTCTTGTGTTATACATGCAAGATCTTGCGTTTTTTATAGATCTAAACTAGCTCAATTTTACTGAATATGGTTAACTTAAGCTCAATAATATTCGTTTTAATTTTGCATGGCCTATCAAACTTTAGAACAGCTACAGCAATCTAAAGCCAAGCTTCACGAAACCGTGGTGCTTGATGAAAATATGCAACTTGCATTTTGGTCTAATGAGCAAGATCGTGTAAGTGTCTGTAGCGATCACCACACTTTAAGTCTCTATATTCAAGATGGCTATGAAAGCTATCAAAAAACACCTGCGGGCTGGAAAAATGGCGGTGGGCCGGGTCGTTTTTGTTTATTGCCTGAACATCAGGAGTCAACTTGGGATATACGTGGTGGGCTTAAATTCGTTCACTTGTACTATACCGACCAACATTTGCGTGATGTTGCTGAAAAAATATGGGACAAAGAGCCCAATCAAATTGAACTAAATGAAGTTGTCTTTAATGACGATGAACGGATTCGTGCGTTATATCAGTTCTTCTTACTCGACTGTGACTGGCAAGATTCATCTAATCATTTGCAAATGAGTACAACCGCCAGTTTATTGCTAAATCATTTAATTCGAAGATATAGCAATGTTAAATGGCAACAGCCTGCCATTAAAGGCGGGCTTGCGCCTCATAAGCTCAAATATATTCAAGAATGGATTGAAGATCATCTCGATCAAGCTATGACTTTGTCAGATTTGGCAAATGTTGTGAATTTAAGCGAATACCATTTTGCCCATATGTTTAAACAATCCATGAATATGGCACCTCACCAATATGTCATGCAAAGACGTTTAACCAAGGCAAAAGGACTAATTCAGTCTTCACACTTTTCTTTACAAGACATTGCATTGGTATGTGGCTTTAGTTCAGCAAGCCATTTGAGCCATCGCTTTAAACAGTTTTATGGCATGAGTCCTTCACAGTTGCGTTAAAGGACTCATGGTTAATTTTCTATAAAAGATAAACCAACAAGCCAATAAGGGCAGATGTAAAAATCACGTATAACACATTAATTTCAAAACGGAACAAGGCAATAAATGCTGCAATGGTAATTAAAGCCGCAACAACATCAAAGTGACCAGAAAAACCTTGTGGCCACAAAACATGGTAGCTAAAAAATAATGCCAGATTTAAAATTACACCGACCACAGCCGCGGTAATCGCAGTGAGTGGCGCCGTAAACTTGATTTCATTATGTGTAGATTCAATGATGGGCGCACCAGCAAAAATAAATACAAATGAAAAGAGAAAAGTAAACCAAGTGACAATGACTGCACCTAATGCACCAGCAAAGAATAGATGCTCAGAGCCAAGTAGTGCATGATTCACACCACCTAAAAAACCAACAAAAGCAACGACTATAATCAGTGGGCCTGGTGTGGTTTCACCTAAAGCTAGTCCATCAATCATTTGAGTAGGTGAAAGCCAGCCAAAGTTATTAACTGCACCTTGATATACATAAGGTAAAACGGCATATGCACCACCAAACGTAAGCAGTGCAGCTTTAGTAAAAAACCATGCCATTTGAGTATAAGAATGATGCCATCCAAAATATGAACCCAAAGCTAAAATGGGTAATAACCATAAGCCGATAGCCACAAAAATAAGTCTAGCTAAACGCGACCATAGGAATTTAGCATGTTCTGGCGTGGGGGTATCATCATCAATAAATGCTCGACCATAATCTTTTTGACTGGCTTTATGACTAGCCGCTGAAGAAAATAGCTCAGGATATTTTTTACTCGTTAAATAGCCTGCAATACCAGCTGATAAAACAATAAGAGGGAAAGGAAGTTTTAAGACAAAGATGGCAAAGAAAGCAGCAATTGCAACTCCCCATAAAAACTTATTTTTAAGTGAGCGGCTACCTATTCGATAAGTAGCATGAAAAACAATTGCGGTGACAGCAGGTTTAATCCCGTAAAAAATTCCCGCAATAACCGGAACATCTCCAAATTTTATATAAACCCAAGACAGTCCAATTAAAATAAATAAAGAAGGTAATACAAATAAAATACCAGCGACCAACCCTCCAGCCGTTCTGTGCATAAGCCAACCAATATAAGTCGCCAATTGCTGTGCTTCAGGGCCAGGCAATAACATGCAGTAGTTAAGCGCGTGTAAAAATCTTTTCTCAGAAATCCAGCGTTTTTGTTCAACTAGTTCCTGATGCATCACAGCAATTTGTCCAGCTGGCCCCCCAAAACTAATAAAACCAAGCTTGAGCCAAAATAAAAAGGCTTGCCAGAAGGTGACTTGATTAATGCTTTCAGGCAAAGGGGATTTTTCATTTTCCATTTTTTATCCCATCAAAATTGATTTATACAGATCATGAACATCAAACTAGCAATTTATAGTTAATCGAATAGGTTAGATGTGCTATGCAGCTATAAGATACAGAACAAAAGTGAATTTCTTATTATTTTAAAAAGATATTCTTCTAAAAAATCTCTAGAAGAATATCTATATTTTATTTTTTAGTGATCATGTTCTAAATAATCTGGTTTTTTAGGGAGCGCAAGGCTACACAAGAAACAGATAATAAGCATAACAATGACATAGATGAAGAAAGTGTTTTCAATTCCAGCAGCTTTAAACTGTAGTGCAACTGAAGGAGCCGATCCACCAAAAATGGCATTACCTACCGCATAAGAGAAGCCTACACCTAGTGCACGCACATGAGGAGGGAACATCTCTGCTTTGACTAAGCCACTAATTGATGTATAGAAACTCAGGATCATCATCATAAAAATGAGTAGCAAGGTAATGATAATCGGTGAATCTATATAATTAGGCATACCGATCGCCATAATTGGATAGATAAAAATTGCAGATAATAAGCTAAATGCCAGCATTGAAGAACGTCGCCCAATGCGGTCGGAAATTGAACCAAATACAGGTTGAGCACACATATAGACAAATAACGCGAAGGTCATAATATAACCAACAGTTTTTCCATCCATACCTAAGTTAGTTAAATAGGTTTTTGAATAAACGGTTTCAACATAAAAAGTTAATGAACCAGCAGAGGTATAACCAACCACCAATAAAAAGGTTTTCCAATGTTTTTTAAAGAGTTCTCTTAAGCTACCAGACTCTTCACGTTCACTGTCTTGATGAGAAAGGGTTTCTTCCAAACGACTACGAGCAAGTAAGGATAAAATTGCAGCAAAACCACCAATAACAAACGGAATACGCCAACCGCCGTCATGTAATTGTTGCTCACTCAAAAATGCTAATAAGATTACGCCGAGCAAACTTGCCAGCAATTGACCACCAGAGAGTGTGACGTATTGAAAAGAAGAGTAAAAACCACGTTGACCTTTTAAGCCTAATTCACTCATGTAGGTTGCTACGGCACCGTATTCACCACCGACTGATAAACCTTGAAGTAAGCGTACTACCAGTAATAGAAATGGGGCAAATAATCCGACTTGATCGTAGGTAGGTAAGGCCGCAAATAAGAAGGAACTCAATGCCATTAAACAAATAGAAATGACCATTGATTTTTTTCGACCATGTCGATCTGCAATGCGCCCGAATATCCAACTACCAATAGGACGCATGAAAAAACTTGCAGCAAATACACCCCAGACATAAATAGCTTTGGTCGAACTATCCATATCGGGTGCAGTTAAGGCTTGTGTAAAATAGGCAGCAAAGACTGCATAGATATAAAAGTCAAACCATTCAACAAGGTTACCAGAGGCCGCACCAACAATACCGCGTATTCTGCTACGTTTTTCTTCCTTAGTGTATGTCATATATATTCCGTCAGTTAGCAGAAAAAAATAGAAATTTTTAGGTGTACTGAACAGGAAATAGCATGAGTTTTTAAATATCACTCAATCCTGAGTACTTACCTTAGAATTCCTCTCCATGCATTTTTTATAATTTTAAATTTCCATTCTAGTGATTGTATGATCTTTTGTTCGATTTAAAGATATTTTTATCGATTATCGAACATTTCCTTAATTTACTTAGACGATCATCGCACTATAAACTTTATTTAAAATCAGACATCTAATTTATCAACCATATTCTTTATTGTATTCCTCCTTGGTTTTAAGCTTATTTTGAGCTTAGTTTTATTTTGACTATTTGGTAATACTTAAAAAGTTATAGTACCAATTTCAAAGAAAATAAATGAAATTTATATAATGATGACGCTTTATTACATAAAATTTACTTGATCTGAAAATTACATAATTTGTTGTTTCTCGATATGTGTCACTGTATTCTTTCGAGGCTAAAAAATATGGAAGATTTCCGACTTTTAGCATACTTATATTATGCACGGTATGGGCAGGTAGTTATTCAATGGACAGACACTCGTTAAATCTTCACTTCATTACATGTTCTAAAACAGCATTAGCATCATCTATTGCACTGATGACATCGGTTGTCTATGCAAATGAAGCGGAAGTTTCTCAACTACCTACAATTACCGTGAATGCTACCCAAAACACTAACGATTTATATTCCTCAAAAAAAGTTGATTTATCTGGTTTTCAAACAGGCGATATAAAAAAGATTCCTGCATCTATCACAACAATTACATCTGAACGCATGGCAGACCAGCATGCAAAAACACTGACTGATGTTGTTAAGAATGACTCATCGTTAGGAGATGGTTATGCTGCAATTGGCTATTATCCAAATTTCGTAGCTCGTGGTTTTTCGCTCGATTTAGGTTCAAGTTATCTTATTAATGGCCATAACATTCGTGGTGAACAAAACGTTGCTTTAGAAAACAAAGAGCGAGTAGAAATTTTAAAAGGGATTTCCGCTATTCAAAGTGGAATGTCGACTCCAGGCGGTGTTGTCAACTATGTAACCAAACGACCTGCCGATGTTAAGAGTGTTACCGTCGATGCAAACTCAGAAGGTGGTTATACACTTGCAACGGATGTAGGTGGCTTTTTGAATGATAAATTTGGATATCGAATTAATTTAGCCCATGAAAGTATTCACCCAAATGTCGATCATGCAAATGGTAAACGTGAGTTTGGTTCAGTTGCTTTAGATTGGAAAATTAATGATCGCTCTAAACTACTGTTTGATATTGAAGCTCAGCATCAAAGCCAACGCTCAGTTCCGGGGTATCAACTGCTTGATGGGCAAGTACCAACAAATGTTGATGAAGACCGTTTGTTGGGGTATCAGTCTTGGAGCAAACCTGTTGTAAATAACAGCGTAAATGCAAGCTTGAAATATCAATATGCCTTTAACGATCAGTGGAATGGTAGCTTAAGTGCATCGCAAAGCCGTGTTGTGATTGATGATAATAGTGCTTTCCCATGGGGATGTTATAACGATAATTGTGAAGTTACTGGTTTAGGCAATACTTTTGATAAACACGGTAATTACGATATTTACGATTTCCGTAGCCCAGATGACACACGTATTACTAATCAATTTGCTGCTGGGCTAAATGGACAATTCAACACTGCCAATATTCAACATCAGGTTGCTTTGGAACTACAACGTACTTATAAGACCTTAAAGCACCATACACCTCTTAATGTAGCGGTAGGAACAGGCAATATTTATCAAGATACGATTGACTACAGCCCATCATCAGATAGCTTAGGCGATCGTTACAAAGCTCTAGAAAGTGATCAGACTGCTTTCACGATATCTGACCGAGTTCAATTTAACGAGCAATGGTCAACTTTACTGGGTGGAAAACTTATTCACCTTGATGAACAGGCTTATAATTCAGATGGACAACAAAGCCGAGATACAGACCTAAATAAGTTTTTACCGCAATTAGCTCTCATGTATAGCCCAACTGCTACGACTAATCTTTATGCATCATATGCCAAAGGGTTATCTGATGGTGGTGAAGCACCTTGGTTTGCTAATAATGCTCTTGAAATTTTAGCACCTAGAAACTCTGAACAATTTGAACTTGGTGTTAAGCAACAAGTACAAAACCTCTTAATAACGGCTGCTATCTTTGATTTAAAACAGGATAATCAATACAGTAAAGTCAATGCCGATGGATCTTTCGATTTTGTTGAACAAGGTGAACAACACAATCAAGGTATTGAATTAGGTCTGACTGGTGCCTTAACTGATACAGTTGACGTAAGCTCAGGTATTACCTATACCAAATCTCGCCTTGTTGATGTTGATACTGACAGTTATAAAGGCCACCAAACTCAAAATGTACCGAAAGTCCGCACAACTGCGCAGTTATCTTATAAAGTACCTTCTGTTGAAGGATTAAGATTACTCAGTGGAATGCAATACAGCAGCAGTAAATATGCAAACAAAGAGGGAACTGCAAAAGTAGGTGGCTATAGCGTCTTTAATATTGGTGCTGCCTATAAAACAAATTTTGCTGGGCATGACACTACTTTTAGATTCAATATTGATAACTTATTTAATAAGAAATATTGGCGTGATGTAGGGGCATTTATGGGGGATGACTACCTATTCTTAGGTAATCCACGTACAGCCCAGTTCTCTACAACTTTCAGTTTTTAAAATATAGAACAAATAAAAAAGGAGCTTATAAAAGCTCCTTTTTTATTTTCAGGAATTAAGCCGACATTTTTGGTTTAACCATATTATTAATCGACAAGATATCATCAAGCACTTGTGCCGATAATAAGCCTTCGTTCTGAACGAGTGCCAATACACTTTGTCCAGTTTCGTTTGCAGTTTTAGCAATACGAGTTGTAGTTTCATAACCTAAATATGGGTTAAGTGCAGTCACAATCCCAATTGAGTTTTCAACTAAAGCTTTGCAATGCTCAGGGTTCGCCGTAATCGTATCAATACATTTACTTTGGAACATTGCCATCGCGTTACCAAGCAAATCCATCGATTCAAATAGTTTGAATGCAATAAGTGGTTCCATTGCATTCAACTGTAGTTGACCAGCTTCAGCAGCTAAAGTTACAGCCAAATCATTTGCAATAATCTGGAAGCAAGCGAGGTTCATTGCTTCAGGAATAACTGGATTTACTTTACCCGGCATGATCGAACTACCAGGTTGACGTGCTTCTAAATTAATTTCATTGATACCAGTACGTGGACCACTTGAAAGTAAACGCAAGTCGTTAGCAATTTTAGAAAGTTTAGTTGCGGTACGTTTTAATAAACCAGATAAAAGAACAAAGTCACCCATATCTGAAGTTGCTTCAATTAGATCTGGAGCAGACTTAATTTTCTTACCAGAAATTTTTTCAAGCGCTTGAATCGCAAGTTCACGGTAACTATATTCAGTGGTAATGCCCGTACCAATCGCTGTGCCACCAAGGTTCATGTAAGCTAAAACATTTGGAATAAGCGTATTAATTTGCTCAAGGTCTTTTTGTAAGGTTACTGCAAAAGCTCCAAACTCTTGACCCAATGTCATTGGTACAGCATCTTGCAACTGAGTACGACCCATTTTTAAGATGTGAGCAAATTCTTGAGACTTGTTACGGAAACTTAAAATTAAGTTATTAAAAGGGAGATTCAATTCGTCTAAATTTAATAATAAGCCTAAACGAATTGCAGTAGGGTACACGTCATTTGTAGACTGTGACATGTTGATATCATTATTAGGGTGTAAATATTGATATTGGCCTTTTGCATGTCCCATATATTCTAAAGCAATATTCGCCAATACTTCATTTGCATTCATGTTGGTTGAAGTACCAGCACCACCTTGCAACATATCGATCGGGAATTGATCGTGAAAATTACCACGAATAAGTTGATTACAACTGTATTCAATAGCTTCAAATTTAGTTTGATCTAAGCTTTTAAGATTATGATTCGCTTCAGCACAAGCAAGTTTTACCATTGCTAAAGCTTTAATTAAATGGGGGAAATTTCCAACCTTGCTTTGGGTTAAATTAAAGTTTTCTAGAGCACGTAATGTTTGAACTCCGTAATAATCATTATTGTTGATTTCTCTATAACCAATAAGATCCTTCTCAATACGGGTGGTAATTTCAGCGTTCATCATTAAACTTCGAATTAGTAGAGTAGATAATTCATATTAGATTTCGAAATGCTTCACTTCTAATGCATTTATCAAGTTAATTATGCATTTTTTGCATATCAGTTTTCTTCTTTTCTAAATTTAAAAATAAAAAATTCTTTTTCCTGCACTCATTGAATCTAAATTTTATTTTTTAAATTAACAGCTTACTGTTTAGATAAATTTAATATGCAAAAATTCTTTGATGAACAAAATGGTCATGTAATTAAAAAACAACCGAATACGAAATTATAGATTCATTAATTTAAGTGAAATATCAAGTAAATTAATAAGGTTTACAGCACAAAGAGTGTAGCTCATCTAACAAATTTATATAAAAATGTGATGCATTTCACATAAAAACCACTATAATACGAAAAAATCCTAGTTTTAAGTTTATGTTAAAAGTCACAGCTGCATTAATTATTTTGGGTAGTTTTACATACTATGTACTTTTTCAGGGTGAAGAGAAGAGAGAGTCAAAAACTTCTCGTCTGCTTAAAGAAGCCGAGCAATCTATTGCTTCTGCGGAAACCTCTGTAAACAAGGCAAATAGTATCGTAGCAGTATCTTATAAATAGCCACGGTTACTTAGCCTAACTATTTTACATTATCCATCAAAATATTGTTTTACCTAAATTTTATTAAACTTTAGGTAAAAGACCGTATGTATAGAGACAAAATTCATGAGAATGAAGTTTATCGCCTATGATCCCAATTCTGGGGAAAAAGTAAGCTTAAAAGAGCATATCCATCAAATGGACAAATACACCACTTATATCTTTTTTAGCGATGAAAAAGATAATATGGTGTTTAACCCACAGAAAAAACAAGTTTTTGAAATCACTCAATATACTTCTAATATGATGGTTGAAATTTCAAGAAAGCTATATTATCTCATTGGTGAATATTAGAAATTTGTTTCAGCTCAATCTCGGATAGATACTTTAGTAGAATAGTCAGGTTTATTTAGTTGAATTATACTGCAAATATATCTTCTGATTTGAATGATTTTATTAGGTCAGAAAGCTTAAATCCTGAAATAATCAAAATAGTAACATTTTAGTTTTACAGTCCGTATTCTTCCCCAAGGTACGGACTTTTTTTTATCAAAATTAAAAACATGATGAAAACATAAGATTATTTTTATTTTTTATTAAGATTGAAGTGTTCATTTACTTAGGTTATGTTTAATTTAATTATTGATTTTAAATAATTTTTACCGCAATAATTTTATATTTGTATGAGTTGATGAGTTAAATCAAAGTCTTTTATTCTCTTACACTCTTTTCTATGTCAGAATTATTAAATACATACTTTTATCGTTTGGCCTTGCCATTCTTCCATCGCATTTTTGCAGGTACTCCCATGTTTTATATTTTTCATTCATCTATTCAGCTATTTATCCAGCTTCCCAACAAGACAAATTAAGGACATAAATATAAAAAGGGAATGCATAAAATGAACTTAGAAGTACGTTGGGTAGAAGATCTTTTGACATTAGAGCGTGAGCGTTCTATTTCAAAGGCAGCCGAAAAGCGATTTATTAGTCAATCTGCTTTTACGCGTAGAATTCAGCAATTAGAAGAGATGATAGGAGCTGAAGTTATTATTAGAAATAATAAAAATAATATTGAATTTACAGACATCGGGCGAATTATGCTGGTTATGTCTAAAAATATTGAAAAGCAGGTGGAAGAGACCGCTAAGCTGATTAAAAATATTAAAAATGAAACCGAATCTACTATTCGTTTTTGTGTTGTTCATTCATTAGCTTCTGGTTTTTTAACGACTTTTTTGAAAAAATTCCCAACGTTTATGCGTGATTTAAAAATTGAAATTGTAGCGACCAATAGTGGTGAGGGTTTATCTCTTTTAAAAGAGGGTGCCTGCGATTTTATGATTTGTTATGCAGACCGATCTCATATTAATCGTGTTGGTGATGATATTTTAAGTGGGATCAAGATTGCGGAAACAGAGATTGTTCCTGTATCAGCTACCGAAGTCGACCATACGCCTAAGCATACAATTCAGAATAATTTTTCATTGCTTGCTTACAGTAAACATGCGTATTTGCGAAAATTAGTGGACCAACTGATCGAAGGTAAACTAATTTATAAAACCTTATACGAGACTGATAATGCAACTAATTTGAAAGAGCTGGTATTGCAAGGTCTAGGGGTGGCATGGATTCCAAAAATTAATGTAGAGGAAGATCTTGCTAACGGAAAACTGGTCATGTTGGATCATCATGAATATTGTCTTCCTCAAGATATTTACATTTTTAAAAATAATTTGAGTGATAACAAAGCAGTCCAACAAATCTGGAAGGGCTTCCAAACTCAGCCTGATTAAAATTTATAATTATGGGCTGTATTCAGCAAAGTTATATACAAAGTAATCAATTAAAGCGCCCATACCTTTGTCTTTATGATGAAAGGGTTTATAAAACATTGCTCATGGTCTAGATTCTTTGTTAATTTAGACCATATATCAATAATTCAGAAATCTAGTGAGCATTTTTATATATGCTGTACCTGATTTCATTCCTTTTGAATGGATTATTTGATCCAGACGGAGACAATTTTGTTTGATCTAGATAGTAGATTACTAAATATTTTTTATCATATTTATCGGTTTAAAAGCGTTTCAATGGCTGCTGATGCTATTGGTCTTACCCAACCGAGTGTTAGTAATGGACTAAACAAAATCCGTCAGCATTTTAATGATCCACTTTTTATTCGTGTTGGGAATGAAATGATTCCAACCGAATTAGCTAAAGAAATCTTTCCACTCATTAGTGAAGTGATTGATAAAGTTGAAAGTATTAACAACTTTAGTGTGAACTTTGACCCACTTACTTCGGATCAACTTTTTACTATTGCGATGACTGATGTATCTCATCTGGTCTTATTGCCGCAATTAACAAACTATTTAAAAGAGAAAGCTCCTTTAATTCGCTTGAATATTCGGCCGATTACACCAGAAACTAGCTATCAAATGGCAAATGGTGAAATTGACCTTGCAATTGGTTTTTTACCTCAATTAGAAGAAGGCTTTTATCAACAAAAGTTTTTCAAACAACATTATGTGGTGATTAGCTCTAAGAGCCATCCTCGTTTAGATCCAAATAATTTTACTTTAGATGATTATATGCGGGAATATCATATCGATATTGATGCAGGAATCGGTCACTACCACATTAAAAATGAATTACAGAACAAAGGATTGGATAGAAATATCTTGATTCGCTTACCAAGTTATCTAGGGGTGGGCCTAGTCGTTCAAGAAACAGATGCGATTGCAACCGTACCGTATTATTTGAGCCAAGTCTTATTGGTCAGAGAAAATTTACAGATTTTACCAGCACCTCTCGACTTCCCAACTTATGATGTTAAACAACATTGGCATATGTCTTGTCATCATAAAAGTAGCCATAAATGGTTCCGCCAAACCTGTTATGAACTTTTTAAAGTCTGAAAAAGAAGATGTAAGAAAAACTCCTACATCTTCTGTGTAGTTTGATTTTTAGATTTCAATTGCGACAGCTGTAGCTTCCCCGCCACCAATACATAACGTAGCAACACCTTTCTTTTTACCTAGGCGTTTTAAAGCATAGATAAGAGAAAGGATAATTCTTGAACCAGTTGCGCCAATTGGATGTCCTAAAGCACATGCTCCGCCATGTACGTTTACTTTTGCTTCATCAATGCCGAGCTCATGAATTGGCGCCATTGCGACCATTGCAAAAGCTTCATTAATTTCCCAAGCATCTACCTCGTCAACAGACCAACCAGCACGCTCAAGTACTTTTTGAATTGCGCTAATTGGAGCAATTGTAAACTCGCTTGGATGCTGTGAATGACTAGAAGTCGCCACAATTTTTGCTAAAGTATTTAAACCATGAGACTGAGCATATTCTTCAGTGGTGAGTACTAATGCAGCAGCGCCATCAGAAATTGAGCTTGAGTTAGCCGCTGTAATTGTACCGTCTTTACTAAAAGCAGGACGTAAAGTTGGGATTTTTTCAAGATTCGCTTTTAATGGTTGTTCATCTTGATCAACAACTTCAACACCTTTACGTGTTTTTACTTCAACAGGAACAATTTCTTCTTTGAAGTAACCTTCTGTAATTGCAGTTTGCGCTTTTTTAAGTGAAGCAATCGCGAAATTATCCATTTGTTCACGTGTAAAGCCTTTGGTATTTGCCATGTCTTGAGCAAAAGAACCCATTAATCGGCCAGTTTCAGCATCTTCAAGACCATCTAAAAACATGTGGTCTTTAATTTCACCATGTCCCATACGGTAACCACCGCGAGCTTTAGGCAAAATATAAGGCGCATTGGTCATAGATTCCATACCACCCGCAACAATAATGTTGGCACTACCAGCTTTTAAGGTATCTGATGCCATTAATACCGCTTTCATGGCAGAGCCACACAGTTTATTAATGGTGACTGCACCGACATGATCGGACACGCCAGCTTTACGCATAGCCTGACGAGCGGGACCTTGGCCTATACCTGCACTTAATACGCAACCAAAAATAACTTCATCTACTTGGTCTGGTGCAACACCTGCACGTTTAATCGATTCACGGATTACTGCAGCACCAAGCTCTGGAGCTGTTAAAGAAGATAAACTGCCCTGAAAACCGCCCATTGCAGTACGACTACCTGAAACTATAACAATTGAACTCATCTTAATATCTCTTATTGATGTATTTGCTAAATTTGCCTCTAACCGAAACTAAAGGCGCCATTAAATTAAAAAGTAGGTGGGGTGTAGCTAAGCGTTCTTCCAAAGAACCACAGTAAAAATAAAACTAAAGGAAAATGCACGACGAGCTGAGTAACTGTAAAACCAATCACATCTTTTGCTTTTAGTTTTAAAATGCCCAACATTGGAAGCATGAAGAATGGATTGATTAAGTTTGGTAAAGCTTCAGCTGCGTTATAAATTTGTACTGACCAACCCAAATGAACTTTTAAATCATTTGCCGCTTGCATGACATATGGCGCTTCGATAATCCATTTTCCGCCGCCAGAAGGTACAAAGAACCCGAGTATGGCAGAGTAAATTCCCATCACAATCGCAAAGGTTTCTTTTGAAGCGATAGAGACGAAAAACTCGGCAATATAGTGCGACAGTGATAAATCTTGGCTATTTAAAGCTTGCGTCATAATAAAGGCAATACTTCCGTACAACGGGAACTGGATTAAAATGCCTGATACTGCTGGAACTGCTTTCGCAACAGCATTTAAAAAGTTTCGTGGCGTTCCATGTAATGCTAGACCTAGCATTAAAAAGACAAAGTTGTAGGTGTTTAGACTTGAAATGGCAATGATTGGATTACTTTTTGAAAATTCAAAAAACATCCAGATTAGACCTAAAGCCACCACAATAATCGTTAAAATAGGCGAGTTTTCTAACCAGTCACCCGGACGGGTAGATTTCTCTTCATGTGGCTTTTCTTCTTCAAATTGCACATTAAAACTATCAATCGTTTTAACGTTATTACCTTTGGGAGCTGACCAATACGCGATTGCGATTGAAACAATCACCAAAATAATGGTCATCGCAATTGATTGCCAAAGAAAGATCGTTTCTGTAAATGGAATAACACCGGTCAAATTATAAATCGACTCAGGCAAGCTGCTTTTATTCGCTTGAAGTTGTGCTGCTGACGAACTAATTCCCAACGCCCAAGTTGCACCCATACCAATAATCGCAGCCGCTGCGGCAGCACGATAATCCATATTGAGTTCTTTACGTTTTGCCAATGCGATCACCAAAAGTGCCGTAAGGATGGTACTTACCGCCCAATTGACCAGCGAAATTAACAAGCTGACGGTCGCAACCAAAACAATAGCACCACGTCCAGAATTTGGAATACGGGCCATTTTTTGAATCAGGAATTTTACGGGCTTAGATACGGAAACGACATAACCCACAATAATCAGCATGGTCATTTGCAAAGTAAATGGAATAAGACTCCAGAAACCATTACCAAATGACGTCGCTACATCTTGAATAGGTGCACCAATACCCAAAGCGGCAATAGAGACAATAATGACGCCGAGTAAAGCAAAAATATATGAATCTGGAAACCACTTTTCAGACCAGTCACTAATCCGAAGGGCAAATCTTTCAAAAATTCCTTGCTGTTTTTCCATAGCTGAAAAAATCCTTCTCGTTCTTATTCGTTGACAGCACATCCGGTGCTTAAAGAAGCTAAGACTTAAGCTAGAAAGTGAGCTTAAGTCTTGTCTGGCTAACTAAAAATTAAAATTTAAGCAACTAAGGTTTTATAGAATTCGACGCCTGTAACAGCTTGAATCTGTTCTAGAGTGACATCTTTAGCAAGTTCAATCAGTTCAACACCTTGTGGGGTAATGTCCATTACACCTAAGTCCGTAATTACGCGGTGAACCACGCCTTTACCGGTTAAAGGTAAACTACAGTTTTTCACAATTTTGGGCGTACCGTCTTTTGCACAATGTTCCATAAGAACTACAACTTTTTGGACACCAACAACCAAATCCATTGCGCCGCCCATACCTTTTACTTTCTTGCCTGGGATCATCCAGTTAGCCAAGTCACCATTTTCGGAAACTTCCATTGCACCTAAAATTGCAATGTTTACATGGCCGCCACGGATCATGGCAAATGACGCTGAGCTTGAGAAAAAAGCAGCGCCAGGGCGAGCAGTAACCGTTTGTTTGCCTGCATTAATTAAATCGGCATCAACAGTTTCTTCAGTTGGAAACTCGCCAATACCCAATAAACCGTTCTCAGACTGAAGCCAAACATTAATATTTTCAGGAATATAGTTGGCAACTAGGGTAGGTAAGCCAATACCCAAATTGACATAAAAACCATCTTCAAGTTCTTTTGCAGCACGTTGTGCCATTTCATTGCGTGACCAAGCCATTTTATACTGCCTCCGTGCTTAAAGTTTTATGCTCAATGCGTTTTTCAGGTGATGCATTAAGTACAATGCGATTTACATAGATTCCCGCTAAATGGATTTCATCCGGATCCAATTCACCAATTTCAACAACCTGTTCAACTTCAGCAATTGTAATTTTTCCAGCCATTGCACATTCAGGGTTAAAGTTCTGAGCAGTTTTACGGAAAACTAAATTACCCGCTTTATCGGCTTTATATGCTTTAACAAGTGCTACATCGGCTGTTAAAGATTCTTCTAAAATGTAGTTTTTGCCTTTAAAGGTACGTTCTTCTTTACCTTCAGCAATCAGTGTACCTACGCCAGTTTGAGTATAAAACGCGGGAATTCCAGCACCACCAGCACGTAATTTTTCAGCTAAAGTACCTTGTGGGGTGAGTTCTACATCAAGTTCACCATTTAAATACTGACGCTCAAATTCTTTGTTTTCTCCAACATAAGAAGAGATCATTTTTTTAATCTGTTTGGTTTGAAGCAAAATACCTAAGCCAAAGTCATCTATACCTGCGTTATTAGAAATACAAGTGAGACCAGTTACACCACTTTGCTTAACTGCAACAATCAGTTTTTCAGGAATTCCGCATAAACCAAAACCGCCAACGGCAAGCGTTTGATTATCTGCAATAACATCTTTCAGTGCTGCCTCTGCATTGGCATAAACTTTATTCATTCTATTGTTTTCCTATATCCCTTAGTGGTTTTAGTTTTAGCATCTAGTTTTATGTTATAGAAGTTAATTTTTTAAAAGGATTAATAAGTATAATCAATGAATCGCATCAAATTAACAACAAAAGATAAGAAGCACAAAAGCAAAAAATCTTAAAAAAAATCATTTCATAGCATTGAAATTTATAATAATTAAGAAATTAACCTTAGCCGTAAGCTTAGCTCATCCTAAAATACAGTATTTAATTTTTTAAAATTTATATTGAAGCAATGCTTCAATAAATTGAGCTGAAATATTTGAAATTTCAAAGTTCTTTTTATAGACAATTCCAACTGTTTTATGAATAGCTTCGTCTTGTAGCTCAATTAATACATTGTGTTCTTTATCAATGTGAGACGCAAAATGTCTTGGAATTGCACTTACCCCAATTCCATAAGCAACAAAACTCGAAAGTGAAGAAATTTGGTGACATTCAACCTTTAAATCGAGAGTTATATTATTTCGTAAACAATTTTGCTCAACCAAATAACGAACAATCGAAGGTTTTTGCAAAGTGACAAATGGGTTAGAACAAAGCTGTTGCCAAGTAATTGATGAGGCTTGGGCAAGGGGATGAGTCTTTGGCAACAGAGCTAAAAAATCTTCTTCAAAAAGCGGTTTAAACTCTAAACCTTCAGTGAGATCTGGCTCAAAACATAGGCCAAGCTCAAAAATACCATCCTGTACTTTTTCAATGATGGTTTCATTAGGAATATCATGAATTGAAAAGTTAAGGTTTGGGTGGAGACTCAAAAACTCATGAATGACTTGAGGCAAAATTGCATGAGTCACAAATGGCATAGAGGCAATACTTAAGGTTCCACGATTAAGCTTAAACCTTTGTTTAACATCATTTTCCATTTCATCCCAATTGGCAATTAATTTTTTTGCATAGGGAATAAGTGATTTACCTTCCTGAGTAAGTTCAACACGCCGAGTATTACGATTAAATAGTTTCCCGCCTAATTCTTCTTCTAGACTTTTGATAGTGAGGCTTAAAGCGGACTGGCTAAGATGTAAATCTAAAGAGGCATTGGCATAGTTAAGCGTACGAGCAAGGGCCAAAAAAGCTTTTAGTTGTTTAAGCGTCATTTCGTTCCTTTAGATTACAGTTCCAGCCTAGTGCTGTAATTTATACGAAAATTTGTCTAATAAGATGTTTTTTGACAAAAATTTAAGAAAAAGAAAGTGAAGAACAATAGGCTGAACTACTTAAGTTACCTTCGGGTGGTTTTCCATTTTCTGATCTGGTAAATTTTACTCATAACTAAAATGGATAATTTAATGAAAAAGATATTTGCATTGAGCTTGTTTTTTTTATTAAGCGGATGTGTAACTCCAGCCACTCAAATGATTAATAATAAATTTAGAGAAGTACAACCTTCAATACCTTCAGTGTCAGGTATATGGACGATTTCGATCAGCCCTGGCATATCGACAATAAAAATTGATTCAGATGGCAATGGAATACTTTGTGACGATACTAATGGGTATGTTGTATTCAACAAAGTTAAGTATGCAAATAATATGATTTACATTCAAAATGGTATGACTCTAGAAGTGAAGCTCCTAAACAAAGATATACTTGAAGCTAGAACAACTATAAGTGCCTCTAATTTGAATATGCTTTACAAAGCTGATAATGACTTAAGAGCAGCTTCTCTGAAGTGCGCCAAAGAATTATAGATATCTACTTTCATAAATCCGCTTAGTGCGGTTTTTTATTGCCTAGAAGGAAAGTAAAATTGGCACAAGAATCCGGTCGTCTGGTCATTGTTGTTGATTCGCAAGATGTATTGGCATTAAGAGATTTAAAAGGTGGTTAAGTTTTACAAAACAGCTTTTGTAATAAATTGTGATTGATTCTTAATAATTAAGGTTTTGATAGTATTTTCATGTACCATTACGAGATTAAAAAAATTAAAATCTCTAAGGTAAAATGAAATGAATAAAATTACCCTAATTTTGCTAGTCGCTCTTCTCTTTTGTATTTTCGCTAACTATGAAAGTTTCAACTTATTAAAATTTTATGAAACTGCAGGTGGTGAAATTAACAAAACGCTTCCTAAAGACTAATCCACCTAATAGAAAATGGCATAAAGACAGAGGTGCTTGCTGAAATTTGGAAAATGATAATTCAAATTTTTATCTGGGATTACCCATATTCTTAATTATGAAAATCAAAAATTGATACATCCGATTGCGATTTATTGCAAATTAAAGGAAACAATTACCTAATCGGATGTATTCATTAAGATTAACTTAAATTTTTATCAGAATTATAATTTACAGAACCAATTGTTGAAAAGAAATCTACTAATATAAAATTTTTATAAATAATTTATTTAAAAAAACTGTCTCAGGGTGTTAAGTGATTGTCTCATATTGTCAATAATTTTATTTCGATAAACAATAAAATATGATGAAATCTAATAAACTTATATTTATATAATTAATGGTTTTTTAATTAGATATATGTGCATTGATTTTGATGATTGGTGGTATATTATTGGGTTTGTAAAATGCGTACATATGCTTATATTAGAGTTGATCCATATGATAATATTGATAAAGTAAACTATATATCAATATTTAAGGATTATGGGTACAATATTCAAAAAAATAGATTAGTAGTAGAAGAGGTGCTAGTAAGTAAATCAATCTGTTATAGAAACATTTTTATGAATTTAATAAACTATTCTTTAGAGCAAGAAGATAGTTTGGTAATAAAAAGTTTAGATTGTTTAGGTAATAGCTTTGATGAAATTTATAATACTCTTAAGGAAATAGATGAAAAAAGAATAAAATTAATATGTTTAGATTATTCAAAAAGTGAAATTAATGGTGAATTAAAAGTTTTTTTCATCCATTTTTTGAGTATGTGTAAAGAATTTGAGAAAAAATTTAGCCTTTCAAATAATATAGATATAAAAAATACTAAAAAAGTTGGACGTCCGGAAATTTTAAATGAAAAACAGAAAGCTAAAGTAATAGAAATGTATAAAAAGGGACATACAGTATACGGTTTAGCTAAAAATTTTTCAGTTACTCGCACTGTGATACAAAGAATATTGGATAAAACTAAAGGGGTTGATTAAAGTTTTAATATTTTAAGTAAAAATATTGTGATTATTTTCTAGGATTTTATAAATCTCATTACTCTAAGTTCTGTTGGTGTTAGGTTATACCAGCGTTTTATAGCTCGACTTAAAGCAGATTGCTCAGGAAAACCTAATAAACTTGTTAACTGATAAAAAGGAATAGTTGTTTGTGTTATATAATAAATGGCTAAATCCTTTCTTAAATTATCTTTTATTTCTTCGAAAGTTGTATTTTCATCTTTAAGCCTTCTTTGTAAAGTTCTAGGATGTATCGCTAAAAGATTAGAAATATTAATTTTACTTGTTTGAGAGGTACCTAGATTTAATCTCAAAGTTTTTTTAACGCGATCACTGAAACTATCATTTCGCATGCTAAAATTTCTTAATATATAATCTTCAACAATCTGTCTAAGTAATGGATTCGATCCATTAGGCTCTAATAATAAGAAGTCTTTACTTATATGTAGGGATGCTCGTTCTTGATTAAAATAAATAGGGACGTTAAAAACTTTCTGATACATACTCAATGAGGCTGATTTACCATAAGGAAAAGAGACTGCTTTAAGACCATAATCTTTCCCAAATAAGCATTTTGCATGCTGATGTATTGTACCAATACATAGATCCATAGATTGCCTTGGAGGAGGACCGTTGTAACTCGCTTCAAAAACCACCTCAAAGGCATTGTGTACTAGAGGACTTTGATCATTGTATGATAATGAAAAACCTTGACCATATAGATATAGAAAATGTGCTGCATAATCTATTGCTTTTCTCATGGAGGATGCATTTTGTAACATTATACTCAGTATTCCTAAAATACTAATATCCTGATGTGTTGATATTCTTAACCCTAAATCAGGGCAATTTGTTAAAGATGCGCTAGCTTCTAATAATTGAATTACAGTTTGTTGTGATATTAATATTTCATCATTTTCAAGTAAGTCGATAGTAAGCTTATATTGATCTAACAATGAATAGGGATCAATCATAAGCTCCCGCATTGCTGATATATAACCTTTTAAACTATTTGCTCGTATCTTCATCAAATTAGTCTGAGTCAGGCAATTATTCATCTGCTTTTCCTCATAAATTAGCAATGTATATTCGACAGAAGCTATCGACCTTGTTCCTAGTGATTTATGAAAATTAAATATTTATTAATTCAAATCTACATTTAACGCATGAAATATAATATTTTTTAAAAAGGTAATTAAGCCAAAATATGCTCATTTCACGCCAAATATTGAAATTGTTGTTTCTTACTCAATATTATTTAGGCTTTATTACTTTTATTTTGATTTCAATGCTCTAGATCTTTTATTGTTTTTGCAAGTTTAGTGTCGCTAAAAAAAAAGTGGTAAAGCTATTGATAGGTCCAATGTTTACCACCATTGATTTTTAAGTCAGAAAGCTATTCGTCTGAAGTACCCCATGGATTATCAATTAAAAATCGCCAATAACCATCGGTCCCTTTACGAAGTACATCAACTGCTCTTCCACTAAAATCAATATCTTCATTATTCGAGGTTTTTCCTTTGATTCTCCAATCAACAATAAGCATGGCAATATCTCCGGTGATATATACTTGCTTTACTTCTTCCTCAATAGGTAGGCCTAGTTTCAGGAAGCTAGCATTTACGTCAAACCTTTCTTTACCTGTTACAAAATGTCCTTGTTTGTCTATAATAATTGCATCGGGTTCATACATTGAATCTACTCGATTTGGGTCTCCTGAATTAAAAGCCTCTATAAACTTTAAAGGATGTTCATGAGGAGTTTTTGATAAGTGACTATTTTTCATTTAATTAATACCTTATGTTTGACCTTGATATACTTATTCTAATTAAATCATCACACGTTCAATTTTGACGTATGCTAATTTAATAAGTACAAGTCTAAGAAGGCATTTTGAACTTATTTATACACGTCTCAATTGACACTACAATTGTTGGTTTTCATCCTTGAAAGTATCAGGTAGTGTCAGTTATAGGATTAATTTACATCTTCTAAAAATAGCATTTAGGCCAAAAATGAGCCATTTCCCGCCAAGATAGGTGCAATTGATGTTACAACGCAATATACACTTCATCATTTTTCCAGAAGTTAATTTGCTAGATCTTAGTGGGCCTTTGCAAGTATTTAGTACGGCTAATGAGTTGATGGAACAAAGAGGGGATCCGCCACTTTACAATCTACATGTGGTTGCTTCACAACCTGGAATAGTAAAAACATCAACAGCATTACCACTATTGGCAGAGCCATTACCTAATGAAGATGTATTAACAGACACACTCATTGCAATTGGGGGAGCTGGTATCTATTCTGCAGTGAACGATAGATTGTTGACGGAATGGTTAAAAAATCGTTCTAAATATTCAAGAAGAGTTGCCGCAGTTTGTAGTGGTGCATTTCTTCTGGCTGCATGTGGGATACTTGATGGACGTCGTGCTGTAACACATTGGAGTGTATGTGGCGAGTTTGCCCAAAAATACCCTCTGGTCATTGTCGAAAATAATCCAATTTTTATTCAAGATGGTTCAGTTTGGACATCTGCTGGGGTAAGTGCTGGTATTGATTTAGCATTAGCATTGATTAGCGATGATTTGGGATATAAGTTGGCACTTGAGGTAGCACGTACTTTGGTTGTGTTTCTCAAAAGACCAGGAGGACAGGCGCAATTCAGTACTACATTATTTTTTCAAAATGAAACCGAACGATTTTCTGAATTGTATGCTTGGATAACTGATAACTTAACTGCCGATTTATCTGTAAATGCTTTAGCCACATATAGCTGCATGAGTGAACGAAGCTTTGTACGTCACTTTTTAAAAGATACAGGAATTACACCCGCGAAAGCAGTTCAACAATTGCGTCTTGAAGCTGCTCGACGTATGTTAGTTGATACTGATCTTCCTATAAAACGTATTGCAGAGAGATGTGGATTTAATGCTGAAGCGACTTTACGTCGTCGTTTTTTAGAACATTATGGAAATTACCCAAACGAATATCGTCGATATTTTACTTAAAAAATATCGTTAGGATACCATACGTATAAGTGCAAATTGATCGACTTTAACATCAAAAAGTGATAGTGCATTTCTAGTCGAAATTTCATAGTTTGAGTACATAATCTTGTCTTCCTTAACTTATTTTTTTCAAAATCAATAATTTTATTAATTTGTAATTCTAATCAAACATCAGTACAAAAATAACTGCAATAGTTGTAATGTTTACGTTGCTATTTACATGAAAATTACAACATCTTAAAAAGAAATCTTTATAGAAAACTTCAAAACAGATGTTGTCATTTATGTCAGTAAAATGATTATTAGATTTAACCGTTTTGCAGAAATTTTGCAGGACATGGAAATAGATTTAATAAACTTAAAATTAATCAAATAGATATGGAATTTCTAAAATATTTATTCTTTAGGGAGAAATTATATATAGCATTTATTTTAAAGCTATTGATTTTAAAGAATTTTATTATATTTTTTATTTTAATTATTATAGAACTTTTCGAACATATAGAATTATTAGAAAACAATAACTTAAGAAAGGGTTTTGCAGCCCAATCTTATGTCATTTCGGCAAATGGTAATTTAATACCTACGTCCACATCATTCCATATAATTTCATGACCAGCTTCATAATGTTCAGTCATTTTCTTGCTAGTATGTCCAGCTAATGCCTGAGCAGATTTACCCGCTTTTTTATGCAAGAAAATAGCTAGAGCTCTAATTTCATGAAAGGTCGGTAATTGTCTACCTGTTAAGTTGGGATATGCATTTGACTTCTTAACTGCTTTTAAAAAGTTTGAAGATAAATACTGATTATCAATTTGGGTCCAGTGTTCTTTCTCATATTTTCGCTTTTTGCCTTGTTTAATTGGTACGCGGTGAATAATAAAAGGACTAACCACATTATCTTTACAACGATTTAAAACTTGTTGAAGTTCATTATCAATTTTAATTCTCACATAACCGGCACCTTCAGAAATCTCAAACTCATCTTCTGGGTTATCAGTGGTTTTCTCCTGAGCAACGTGCAAATAACCATCAACAATATCAGTCCACTTCATTTTCAGGATATCGACTCGTCTCTGTGTGGTTAACAAGGCCAAATCAATCGCATTTTGAAGCCATGCAGGAGAGTGCTTACGAACAAGTTCCAAGCCTTCTAACGTATGTCTTCTTCGTTGGCGCTTTGAATGTTTAGGCATCGTGGCTTCAATAGGATTATCTGGACATAATCCTTTGCTGACAGCCACATTAAACAGATCAATTAAAACCCCACGACATCCATTGCTGGATGATGCCGTCATATCGTCTAGAAGTTGATTGGCCATAAACAGAGTGATCTGGTCTATTCGTAAATCACCCCATTTAAGTTTGCATCGTTCCAGATAAGATCTATAACTTTCAATTGTTGTGCTGGCTACTGGTTTACCATCTTTACGTCGTTTATTTGCTAAGTACTCATTTGCAAATTCACCAAAAAACACTCCACCCATAACTTTACCAATCAGATCATCTGACGGGATGAGTAATTCATTAAGTTTCCGTGCTGCTATGATCGCTTTTGATTTATCAGAACCCATTGAATGAAACTTACCAGTTACCGGATGTCGATAGCGCCATGCACTACCTTCACCACGATAAAGGTTAGCTGGTAAGTCTTTGTTCTTTGTATTACGAGGCCTTGCCATTTCAACCTCTTAAAACGCGGTCAACAAGTTCATTACCGGTACGTTTTCGGTAAATCTCCCAGTCTATGTACCAGATCCTGCCGATTTGTTCAGCCGGTAATTCACCACGCCGGCAACTACGAGTAATGGTTTGAGGGGCTGGAGGGGTTGCATCTTTGCCGCCATAAACCCGTTTAATAAACTCAGATACTTTGATTAGACAAGCCATAGGTCTTCCTTACTTTCTCCAAGTCGCTTCTTTAAATTTCGCCTCATCCACCAAGTTGTCGATTTGAGACGGGTTCACATTGTCGTAGTAATGATTCATCAGGTTGCCGAACACAATGAGTGTTCGGGCAGTAGAGGAGTAACGGAAGCTCATTGTTAATCCTCCAGTAAATAATCTGGTTCGTTGGAAGCGGCATTTTCTAATTCAAAGCGACGCTTTTTAACAGCTCCCATGAGCTTTGGTTGAATTAGTGGATCTCTTCCTGAAACATCAATTTCCAAAGCATCTAAAGTGGTAAGGTCGGATGCGGTCTGGATTTGAACCAACAACGACGGTGGCTCACTATCTATAGGCTTTACTTCTGCAAGTTCGGTTAAACGTTTATGCGTAGCTTGAAGTAAAGGTTCCATTTGCTTATCAGTCCACGCACGTGTATAGCGATAAACAGCGTTTACTTCTGCAGGTGTCTTTGACTCACTGACTCGTTGTAGAAGGGTATCTAAGGTTTTTTGATAATCATCTTCGATACTATCGTTTCTTTGCTCTGCTTCAGGTAATGTCTTTTTTTCAACATCATTTGATGTTGAACTTTGGCTATTCAACTGCTCAGCTTCTTGCTGCTCTAAAGCTTCAACAATACGTACTAAATTTGATTTCTTTAGTTTTGCATCTGCTTTCATGAATGAAGTGAAATCCGCTTCTTTAAATATGATTTCACATTCAAGTCCTAAAGCTTTTTGAAAAGCTTTCATTTGTAATTCTGCATTTGCAGCATCACGTTGAACAAAACCATTCTTAACGGCACTAACGAGTTCTTCGTAATTAGGAATGAAAGCACCTTTAACAATACTTCCAGTATTACTTACGACAAAGATTTCTTGGCCTTGCTGTAGTTCATCTAAAGCGTAAGGCTTAGTAAAGGTGAATCCAGCTAATTGAACAGTTTCAACTTTAATGCAGAATTCATAACCTGATTTAGCAAAAATTGTGGCAGGGAATTGATCCAATTCTGCGAAATCCAGAATGTCTCCGATAGGACGGCATAAGACAGTTTTTCCAACTTGTAAGGCTGTAAATGCTTCAGCTGCACTAATTAAATTATTCATGTTGTCCATCCTTCCATATCTGATTTAGCAGTGCATACATTAAGTATGTTTTGCTCGTATTTAGTGCCTTTGAAATAATTTACAGAGTAGTCCAGATCATTAGGTGACTGAGCTGCCTCTATGTGCTTAAGCGCTATTTGATAGTCACTTTCTAAGGTCTTTTCTTGCTGCTCAATGAGTTGTTTTTCATTGGCTTGCTGAGCCTGTAGATTTTGTTGAATGATTTTCTTAATGCCTTCACATGTCTCTTCAAACACTTGTTGTTTCACATCATGAAGGCTATTGAGACTCCGCTTTTTGCAGAACTTTTCAATATCGATACCAGCTTGCAGCATTAAATGCTCAAGTTCTAAATATTGATTGCCATTGATACATGCATTAGCAGAACCTGAAAGGAGCCACTGTTTTAATAAAACTCCGTCATTTTCACCAAGTTGTCTTGGATCTAAAAACAAACGTGAACGGTCTTTAGTAGCCACAGCAATATTGTCATGAGTTAAATCAAGTACAGTGGTAAATTCATATTCAATGCCATCACGCTGTTCTGCCTTCATTCCAACTTTTTCAACTTTCTTTTTGCCGTTGTCGTTGGTTTGAATCGTTTCCATTTTTGAGCGCATGGTTACAATGATATTTATGCTTGACTGCAACATTGCATCAATGAATTTTCGATGGCGTGGAGTTACCTGACTCCATGCGCCCCAAGAATTACCTTTGAATGTGGTAGAAGCTAATTGATCAACAATTTCTAAGCATCCACCTACGCCAGACCATTCATGTGTAATGCTGTCTAAAATTAAAGTGTCGAAGTTAGCCTTTTCAGCAGCTTTAATAACTTCAATAAACTTTTCAGGTGTGTAAGGAGGTTGAATATTTGCATGCTCAAACTCAACTAAATCTTCATATAGTTCAGCGCTACTATTTTCCGTATCAGCGACAGCAATACGCCCGCCAATACCCTTAGCTAAAATCAAAGCCGTAAATGTTTTACCTGAACCAGTTGGACCCGCTATTGCTAAGCGTAGTTTTGCGTTTTTACGTTCTGCTTTTTTAAAGAAAACTGACATATTCATAATCTCCTATCGGCTGCCCGTAAAGCCGCGCTTCTTCTTGTAAGCTTTGCGGTCATATGAAGGGATGTTGCTAAGTTCTAGAGCAGTTGCTAATGCTTTTTTGCGCTGAAAGCTAATCTCATTCATTAAGGCTGTATAAACCTTAGGGCGCTTAGCCTTAAACTCTTCAACATTTAAAGGTGTCTTTACTTTACCTTTTACGGTGTAAAGCACACTGCCGTTTGCATTAGCTGCATAAACAGTCCAGTCGATACGTACAGAGTAAAGACCCGTTAAGCGGTCATGGCCGATATAGGCTTTAATACCATCTGGATGTGGTTTGAATTGAGCATTCATGATCAGCCTCCCATCATCCAAGCTGCTGCAGTTACAGCAATGACCCAAAGGATGAATGAAAGGGCAATAAACTTAATGAAATCGATGACATTCGCTTTAATGGTAGCTAAACGAGAAGGGCGCTGTTCTTCAACAGTTGGGTGTTGATACAGGCGTGAAGTTGTTTGACTAGGAATAGGATTTTGTTTCATACTTATCTCGCAAAGTTTGCAAAGCACATCGAAAGGTCAGAGAGTCGGTGTGCTTTTTTGTTGCCTTGATGAATAAAATATACCTATTAGGTAAAATAAAGTAAATACCTGTTAGGTAAAATTATAAAAATTAATTTTTACTCTTTTGGTAAATTAATGTTCAATAAGCAAAAGAAAACCCACCGTGGTGGTGGGTTGGATACAAGGGGTAAAATTTATACTTCTTCTAAATTATGCTGATTATCAATTCCAGACCAATCTATTAATTCCTCAGAAACTTTATTAATGGATTGTTCTTCAATGAGGTCAATTCCTTCGGAACGCAAGCCCCATTTAAAGTTTCCTATAATATCTTGCCGTTTAGCCTTTTCTGATCTACTCATAAGATCCAAGTTGTAGTCATCTGGTGATAACATAAAAAGTCTAAAATCACTATTATTTTTAGTATATTTTTTAACGGTTCTTAAGTTTTCTAATGCCTTTAAACAGTTGATTTCTATAGTTTCGGGTGTGGCATAAACAGTAGAAAAGAGATCTCCAATTTTATTATTTTTTTCAATATTAATCGCTACAGGTAGTCTTCTATAACCAATTGAAGGATCGCCTACTAATACAGTTTCATTTTCGGTAAAAATTTCTTTATAAATTTCGCCTATTTTTTGCTTAATATAACTTTTAACTTCCGAATGAAATTTAACAGTCTTAATGGTATGAAATTGTTTTTTATACTTGCTTCTATTTGAATGAGGTAGTGATAGAGGTGCAGCTCGTTCTAGAAGCTCATCAAGAAGATTATTAATAGATTCTCCTTGAATTAACCCACGTTTTTCTAAGATAAGTTGAGAAGAAAAAGAAGATTCATAATTACTGTGAAGAAAGTCTTCAAACAGCTCAATACATGATTTTATATACCCGACAATTTCACTACCATAAGCACATTCAACTCTAGAAAAGTCTTCAATAAATTTTGTATGAACTATTCCATCAAAATTAATTAGTACACCTATAGCTAATTGCTCATTTGTAACCAAATCTGGTGTAAATCTAACTTGTGACCATGAAGCTTGAATAAGCTCTTCAGTATTTTGATTTTGTACAAATTTTTCTTCAAATTTTTTAAAATTCATAATGTTACCCATTAAGCAACATTGCTATGCGTTGCAGAAAGCCATATGTCGCATTTTGCTTCAATATTTCCAACTTGTACAGCATTCTGGGCAAGTGTGTCTTGCAATATATTGCTTACATTTTGTATAGGATTTGGTGGAATGCCTACATTAATTTTCTCATCTCCCAGGAAATCATTTATTAATTGATAAATCTCTTCTTTAACAGAATTAAATGCAGCTGAATGCTCATTTTTTGCTTTTTCTAATTCATCCAATAAACTTTCTTTCCAAAATAAACCACTGAATCTCTGTTTTAGAATATTCATATACATTTTTTGAAAATTTCCATTTATCAATGCACTTCTCATAATGTCCCATGGTGACCAATTGTCACCATAAAGAATTCCTCCATGGTCTATCAATGTGAAAGTTCTATTTGGAAGTTCCAATAGATTGCCAAGATTACGGTCATCATTTGCTAGCCAGTCATCACACATAATTAGATGAGGAAGTTTTTCCCATTTTTTTAGTGACTCTATAATATGTGCGGTCAAATAATCTTTTATTTCAGGCGTTTGAGCTTGGTCTAGCTCTAGTCTTCTATTAATACCATTTGTATTGGTACATACCCATGCATACGTTACACCTCTATATCTATCGACTTCCGATACTTGAGACCATATTTCAGGAGTAGATTCTTCAGATATATTAAATGCAAGAAAGCCAGCTAATTCTGGTTGTGGTAGTCCTAAACCACTTATTAAAAGGTACCCAATAGCCTCATTTAATAAGGCTCGTTTTTTATTTTCACTATAGAACTTTACGTAGGACTCTCGATTAATTCCATCTGACCATGTAAGTTCGGCTACATGAGTCATAAGTCCCATACAACCGTCAACAGCTGGTCTAAGGTATTTTCTATAATTGCCAAATGGTAAATATTGTAAAATCTGACTCATTCTTATCCCTCTAGAATTAATTCCCGAACCGTTCTAAAGTGCCGTGTCGGGTCACGGTTTCAATTACACAAAAAGCTGAATTCGCTTAAGTTCTTTATTGGCTTCGAGATGGCTTCTATAAAATTTATCTTTATCTTTTGAATCAATAAATTCTTTGAATGTATTTGCTTCAAGTAGTCTGTAAATAAACCTTTCACCTGTTCTGAGCACTACCGTCAATAAAAAATGTTGGTAAAAAACATGGCTGATATTACGGGAATTAACTTCGATTTTTTTCATATTTTGATTCCCTTTCTAAAAATAATGTGTCGGGTTCACAGTTTTTTAATTCCCTCGATTTCGAGGTTTTTTGATTTTAAGTACTATACTTCTCCAAAAACTCATCAATCCATTCTTGAGCTACTTCAAGATTGGTTATATCACCTAACTTTAGATTAGTTTCTTCTGCTTCATTAAAGCCTTCAATAATGGCTTCAAAAATATTGGCTTCGTTAATAACCTCGCGTGCCATTTCCGCAGCGTCATAGCTCTGCTTGGCTTTTTTAAGAGAGGCAATTTGTTTATCAATTCCTGCACCAATTTTGCCTAATGCTAGTTTAAATTCTTGACGATTAATCGTTAGTGTAGTTTTGGATTTATTAAGTGTAGCGATCATCGGTTTTCCTTGAAATTTAAAACTTAAATAATCGATTATAAGTTATTACGACACAAATTATTGACATGTTGATTTTCTTGAAATTTAGAGTCGAAAAATCCTTCAATCATTTTAGTAGCCATTGGGGTGATCATGCTTGTGTTGACTAGGTGGCACAATGTCTGTGATAGCTGTAATGCTTTCAACCTCATCCATATTAAATGTGAGACGTTCACCACCATTCACTGCTATTAAGCTTAATACATCGTTTTGTATACCAATAAACTCTTTAATTGTGCATCGTCCGTCTTTAAGGCAAACCTGAACAAATTCCATAGGTACCAGCTCTGCATCGGGATCACATACTACATACCAACCATTGCGGATAGCAGGGAACATGGAGTCACCAGTTCCTTTGATACCATATGCTTTTTCACCAGCTGCGTGAGTAGGTATATAACCATCCCCACCATTTCCTTCATAGCCCATATCCGTGAAATAGCCATCCATCCCCATTTTTGAATAGGCCTTAACAGGAACATATCTTTTTTGACGTGGGAATGACTTAAGTGGGGTCTCTACAAACTTAATAGCGTCTTCATTATCGGGAATATTGTATTTTTTCTTAAATGCTTCTATATCAAATTTTTTAAATGCAACAACATCCACATTTTTTTGAGTGGTTAAGTTAGACAAGTCAGACTGATCAAGATAACCACGCGGTTTACTAAATGCATCTTCAATTTTTATAGCTGTGTCATCCCCAATATTTTTGGTCGGGTTTTTACCTAAATACTGACTCAGCAAGCTATATGACATATCAATCTTCTCAGCAAACTCTTTACGTTTGAGACCGGATTCTTCCATTAGTCTCTTTGCATTAAGAAATCTAATTTCATGAATTGTCTTTAGTTCAGCCATTACAAGAACACCTATAAGTCATATTTCAAAAATACCCTACAGGTAGAAAAAATAAATACCCTGATAGGTTGAATAATATTTACCTAGAGGGTATATTTATATTTAATTTACCCTTTAGGTGTATCCATGGTAACTCTTTATGATTTCTGGCGTGGTCTTGATAAAGATCAACGCATCCAATTTTGTGAAACCACAAAAATTTCTTATAGATATATGGAGTCTCATCTTATCCATGGTCGAAAAAAACCAAGCATGGAAACCATTCAAAAAATGGTAGATGCAAGCAACAAGAAACTAACCCACAAAAGCATATTTGACTTTTTTCTTAGAAAGACTAGTGCAGTCTAGGAGTCACCATGAGCAAAGTATGTGAAAACCTGAGCGCAAGGTCTAGAAATTCAATTGCTCTTGTATTGCAGCGCCTTGCATCTACAAGCAATAAAGATTTAGCAAGTGATTTAGGACTAGATCCAACCGCCTTATCAAGAATCAAAAATGAAAAGAAAAGCAATGACTTAACTGAAATTGAAAACTGTTGCACATTGTTGGATTTACTTGGGCTAAAAATCATTCCAGAAAACTATGAGTGTTATGACAAGCAGTTTGTGGATTCAATTTTTTATCTTGCTCGGCTTTCTATGAATAGGGCATCGGAAGTAAATGATTTCCAACATGCTTCTATAGCTCCACGCTTAGAAGAATTTGGATATTAAAAAACCACTACCTGCGCGAACAGGAGTGGTTTCAATTCACAAATTTAGGAACCCATGAATATGCAAACTAATTTAGCAGAACAACCAATCGAACTCAACTCACAAGAATTTGTAGTAGGTGACATGGTGGTTATTCAAAACCACATTATAGGGCCGCTTGGTAGCGATAGTATTTTCTGCATCATAGAAATAAAAAGTGACTTTCTTGGTGATCATGTCTCTATGACTGACATCAACGGAAAAGTTTGGACATCTGGAGTGAGGTATATACGTCATGCCACCGTTGCAGAAAACCAATTAAAGCGTCGATTAAATGCAGAAGAATTAGCGCGGGCGGAGGTGTCATGAGTAGTTATTTAACCATTTCGAACTTCAATGCCCTGAATATCTGCGTCAGTTTTCTTAATAAGCGTAATCAACTTATCTACAGAATCTGGATGAACTTTGATAATGACTTCAACGTAATTGGTTTGTTTATTTTTAAGTTCTTTGCACGTCTTAGAATCTTGATGTTGTTCAGTATCTTTATTCATTTTTGTTCATTCTTTTTATATCAATCCTTTTACCAATTTATACCTCTCAATTGGGCATTGCAAATATTGAAATGGCGGGAGCAGAAATATGAGTAAGTTCGTACCCAATTCTTTTCATGTTGTAATTAAAGCTCATTTTATAGGAGCTAAAACATGAAAGAAGATTTTGTAATTTGCCAATATTGCGAAGAAGAGTACGCAGTCGATTATTACAGCAAAATTAACCCTGAGGTTATTTTATGCAACTTATGCGCAAACATGATTTTAGAAGTTGTTCACAAGGCGCAATATGGCCGAGATCTTTTTGGGCGGAAAACTGAAAAACACTCACAAAAATATATGAAAAAGAAAATCGGTATGAAACTTCGCCTTGAGGTTTACGAACGAGACGGGTTTAAGTGCGTTACGTGTGGCGTTCAGAAGAATTTAACACTTGATCATATTAAACCAGAGATTTTAGGCGGTGGCTCGTCAATAGAAAACCTCCAAACAATGTGTAAGTCATGCAATTCATCGAAAGGTACCAAATACGATGAACCAGACGAGGAGGATAAATGAGTCTAGATGCCACTAATTGGGCTTGGAAAGTTCATATCCCGACAAAGAAAGGCGGTTCATTACCTGCCTTAAAACTGGTTGTTTTGCTATCTATGGCTGATCGCGCAAGTGAGGATCATACCTGTTATCCAAGCGCTAAACGCTTAGCCGCAGACTGCAAAATTGACAGAAAAACTGTAATGAAGATACTTGCCGAGCTCTCCGATGATGGATTAATTACTGATACTGGAGAGCGCAAAGGTCAGACAAAACAGGTGGTCGTTTACCGCTTGAACGGTGTAGTTGGTCGTGAAGATACAGTCCCAACAATGGGACCGTTAGAAGGTGAAAATTTAGATGGAAAGAGTACCAACGTTGGAACAGTCCCAACAGTGGAACAGTTCCAACAATTTCATGAAAGAGTCCCAACAATTCCGGTAAAGGGTCCCAACGTTGGGACACGGAATCTTTTAAAGAATCTATCAGAAGAATCTAAAAATAAAAAAACATGGTTGAGTTTGAAAAAACTTGGTGAAGAAATTCGCTTGGCAACTGATCAGGAAACTTACGAGCAGATCAAAAACGCGACTTGGTTTGATCGGGAGCTTCGAGCATTTGAACTCTACAACGCAGAGAAGAATCTTTGTGATGAGCTCATGCATTACCACTTTGCAGATTGGTTAATCAACGCATGTGGAAAATACCAAGCACGTGAACAGACAGGTTTCCGGAATTCAGGGTCGTCAGTACGAGGCGCGCCGAGCGCTCAAGAAAAACTCAGCGACAAACAGGTTCATACCTTCGCTCAAAAACTCTCACAACATCCTGAGTTCGCAAGTCAGTTTGCAGCTGCAGGGGAAAGCTACGATCAACTTGCAGCGCGTATCGCCGTGAAACTCAGTGATCCAGCTCAGGCCAAACAATGGGAACCGTATCTCAAGCAAGTTGGCTTCAAAGGCTCATTGCAGGGGGCAGCATGACAGACCTCTACCATGTCAACGTAGCGCTCTTACATAGTGAGATCTACGCTTTTGAAAGGGGTTTGGATGTCTAGCATGAGTTTAGCTGAATACCGTGAATTATTTCCAGTGAAGACAAAGAAACGTCGTTCAGCAAAGCAAACACGGGAACCAAGTGAAGGTGAGGCGGTACTGGCCACGCACTTGAGAGCATGCAAGATCAGTTTTGAGCAGGAATATAAATTCCATCCGAAACGTAAATGGAGAGCCGATTTTCTAATTAACGGTACAAAGATTTTGGTAGAGGTTGAGGGCGGGATTTGGATGGCAGGCGGTGGCCGTCACACAAGAGGCAAAGGTTATATCGGGGATATGGAGAAATATAACTCGGCGGCAATGATGGGTTTTACAGTTTTACGGTTCAGTACAGAGCAAGTGAAGTCAGGTTTAGCGGTTCAGCAGATAGAGAAAATGGTTGGGGGAAATGAATGACACTAATGATCGATAAGAAGCATGTAATGCACTCAGTGGATTGGTCTCGGTTCGATTTGGAAGGTTGGTTATATCAGTTCGGTGCATGGCTAGATCAAAAGAGTTTTACCGGTATCCCTTCAGGCGCATATAGCAACCCAATTGCATCAGCGATGGTACAAGTTGAAAAGCAGCGCCATTTAAAACGATTAGGTAAGAAGAAACAAAGAGAAATCATCGCCAATTACTTTGTGAGTGAATCAGATCCATTCCGTAAAACTAAATCTAAAGCCCAGTGCCAGATTGATGACAATGAAGCCCGTGCAGTACAGCGTTTAATTTTAGATTTAATGGGGCAGAGTGAAGTTATGGATGAATGGATGGATGCGATTATTGATCGTTACTTCCGTGGTCAGTCATGGCCTGAGATGGCCAATGAAGATCGTACTCAAAATGATGCCAGACAAGACGTTAAGTGCGGTTTGGCAGCGTTGCATTGTCGATATGGGTTTATAGTGTATCTTTAGATAAAATATTATCTTAGTAAGGTGTCTGGAGCTAATAGTGGAAAGTATTGATAAAAAAGATAAAGAATATGATTCAGAAAAGTATAAGTTTTTATACGAATACAAAAAATATCATCTGGATATTTTACGTGATAACTATAAGGAGTTGGAGAATAAAGCATCCAAGTATCTGACATTTATTACTTTATTCTTAACGGTGACTACAGTATTGTGTCGTACTTACCTAACTGAAACGCAACCGATAGAAACAAGAGGTGTAATGTATTATGCATCTCTAATACTATTAATAATATTCGTTATTGCAATTTTTCCAGTTTTAAGATGGTTATTCTTATGCTTAAAAATCAACAAATTGGGTGAAATTCCTAAAACAGGAATTAAAGAATATGTGCAAGAGAATGAAAAAGAAACAGTCTATATGGGGCTATCAGACAGAATTGATGAAGTTGTTGCAAGTTATAAAAAAATTAATAATGAGAAAGCAGCTTATCTAAAAAAGGCGTTTGCAGAAATTTTATGTTGTTCTTTAATTTTTTTAGCATTTATAATTACTTTTATCTTAAATAAATTTTGATAATAAAATGTCTACCCAACCTATACCAGTTCCTCCTGAGAAGCCAGCTCCTGAAATTGGTGAAAGCGAAATTAATAACATTCCTATCAAACAGAGTAGATCATAATGAACTCCCAAAATTCTCCTCAACCTCCAGTTCCGCCTGAAGTACCAGCTCCTCATATATCATATGAAGAAAGAAGTATTAAGCGATAAAATTCCGAAGAATCAGTTTTTAATTACAAAGCTCACGAAAGTGAGCTTTTCAATAGATTAGTTAAATTTAAGATGATATTGGATATTCCCACAAAAGAAGATTTTTATATAACTGCTGATCACATGGTTCAGGAAGCATGGGAAAAAGTAGCTAATCTTGCATATGATTATATTTACTATTCAGATGCTTGTGAGACTTCAAAGGAAGAAGAAGATAATTGTTATAAGTATTGGGATTTTGCTAGACCTAAACTTATTTCAGCATTTATTCTTGTTATACAATCTGTAGAGTTTCGGCTTAAAGGTTTAATTGCTGAAATATCTCCCTACCTATTGATAGCTAATACTGCAAAAAATCTTCCAAAATTAGATAAAAATGGAGACATGTCCTTTTCACAATTTCATACCATAGATGCGCAGGATTTAATTAGGGTTTATGAAACTTTTTCTGATAAAAAACTTAGTAATAGTTTTGCACCATGGTTTCAAGAAATTAGAAGCTTACGTAATATGTTTATGCATACGGTTGATAAAAAATCGGATATAAGCCCAGAGCTAATTTTTAAAAGTATCATAACTGCACACAAGGAATTGAATTTTAACGGGTTACATTGGATACAGCATCGGTATCGATATAAGTCAGCCCATTCAGATGGGGGGCATAAATTAATTGATGGTGAGCCTGGAGAAATTTTTGAAATGCTTCAGACACATTATGAATTAGCTGGTGCAATATCGTCATGTTCTTCAGAAATGGTTAAAGATTGCTTTGATTTTGATAAGGAACGAGAAAGTTTCTTTTGCAAAAATTGTATATCCATAATGATGAAATCTGAGTTTTTCGATACGAAACATATTGATTATTGTGTAGGAACTGTACAATATAAAAGGAAGAAAAATAAATACTTATGCATTTTTTGTTTAGATGAGCAAGAACATAGAACAGTTGACATTTGGGAAGATTTAGATTTTTAAAAATGTTTTACAAGTTAATATATAAATATTTTTTGTGAGTTTGTAATGTTTAGATTAATTATTATTCTTGCTTCAGGTATAAGTATGCTTTTAGCAACTTTGTGGGCACTATCAGAACCAGGGTTTGATTCTTCGGGAACACTAGTAACTACAGTTATAGCTTTCTTAATGAGCTTTAAAATTCCTAAAGATAAAGAAACTATCGCTCATAAGAGTCAAAATATTTCAAATCGCTCTATAGGAATTCAAGCTGACAGTATTGGTAATATAACTATTAATAAAGATGGAAACGATAATGTGGATAAATAAAAAACAAGCTGCTGAAAATAATTCCACAGCTGTACAAGCAGATGTAATTCAGAATTTGACTATTGAACAGGGATTGAAGCCAAAGGAAGTTGAGATCTATTGTTTAGGACTCTTTGAGTCAAATTTTCCACGATTAAGGGATGCTGCTGCACAACAGGCAGAACAAAATATAGAAATTTTTGCTAAAAGATTAAAAAAAGAAATTGAAGAGAATGTTGAGACAATTCTAATTGATAAATTTTCAGATCCTGACGTTCAGTTTCTTTTGAATGATGTTGTGACAAAAATTGCTAGAAATGGAGATAAAGCACATACAGAAATATTAATTGAGCTAATTCAGAATAGGATATCTAAGACTTCAAATGATTTTGATAATTTAATATGTAATCAGGCCGTCACTGTAATAGATAAACTAACTAAAGCTCATATTGAACTATTAGCTTTTATTCGAATTGTTAATAATTTTTTACCTTCTATTGATTTATTTTCTTCAATTGATGAAAAAAAACTAATACTTATATTAAAAAAGATAGACAATGGTGTTAGTTTTTTTGGTGAAGTAGTGAATGAGGCTTTTGATTTAAGTTATATCCAAGCTAAATATTTAGAATCTTCAGGTCTTTTACATTTTGATAATTCACCATTCTCTTACTCTTCTACAGGAATGTTGCATACTAAAATTAATAATTCTGAGATTGTAAAATATAAAATTAAGGAGGAGGAATTAGATAAATTAATATTTGATATATCGAAGAACTATTTTGTTTTTCTAAAAACTTATGATGAAATATTCAAAAACAACTTTGTTTCATTATCCTTTATTGAAGAAAAAATTGCAGATAGCTATTTGAAGAGTAAGGGGTTATATAAAGTATTTGAAAAATATAGAAATTTTGAATATTTAGAATAGACATAAAGTTAAATTATTAAATTTATTGAAATTAGGTGTGAATTTGGATATTTCTTCGTTCTCTTGGGCCGCATTTGGTAGTGCTATTACGATTTTTATTGGTTGGATCATTTCTTTTCTTAAATTAAGAAAAGATGAAAGAGTGATAGAAATTGAGTGTATTACGAAAGAACGTAAAGAATGGCGTACATATCTACGCAAGTGGTTGGAAGAGGTAAGCTCGCTTGATGTAAAAACTTTAAATGATGAGAAAAAACTTGAGATTAGAGCACAGTTTATTTCAAGAATAAATATAATAGATAGGTATGATCGTAATATACTAGAATTGTTAGATAAGCTTTTAGAGTCAAACCAAAATGATATCATTAATTTGAAAAAGCAGCTTCAATTTAAAATTTCATTACTTTTAAAGCATGACTGGGAAAGAGTGAAAAATGAGACAAAGCCATTTTATAAGTTGAAAAAAAATGATGATGAAATAGAAAACGTTAGGTCATTTACATTAAAAAGTAACAATGTAAATACGCCAGTTAGTCAATTAAATAATAAATTGACTGCTAATGTTATTTCTGAAGAGTTCGATGCAGAAGTAACAAGGGAAGTGTGCGCACAAGTTACACTTTTTCCATTGTTTGCTTCGGTGATGCTAATATTTCATGTCATAGAAAAAAATTATAAATTTAATTTTGATGAAAAATTTATTCATTGGTTTTTTATTATTTGTTTAACTATTGTATTTTCTATCATTTTATCTGGAATTCTTGATGGTAAGAAGGCATCGTATTGGCTAAAATTTAATCTTATTTTAATTGTTACTCTTGCTTTTGTATTAATTTTTTCCATATGGGTTTCAAATTTTATGAGTTTAAGGGGATTAGTTGGTGGCTTTATTGTTATAACCTCTATTGTCGCTAGTACCTATACTGTAATTGCTATTCGTTCATTAAGTTTATTTTTTAAGAAATTAACCCATAATAGTCATCGGTTTTTTGCAATAGCAATGATTCTTGCAATTGAGTGTTTTATAATCATATCGGTTTTTAGTCTATGAAACCTTAATATAAGACTTACTCTGATTAGACTTTTATTGAGTGGGAATAAATCAAGGTTGATTTATTCCTTTAAGTTTTGAGCGATCAGCCTCAGCATTTACGACATGCATTTTCTTATGGCAATTCGGGCAAAGCGCTACCGTATTTTCGACGGTGTCTGGTCCACCGTGCGCTAACCATTCAATATGGTGAGTTTCAAGGTAGGGCTCACCATTTTGGTCTTTAAAAGGGGCAGGCTGTTCACAGAGCTGACAAATGCCATTCGCTAAACGCTTAGCAAGCTGGGCAATTGCGTCGGAACGGATAAAGTATTTTGATTTGGTATTACGGTAGCTAACTTGCGTTTGTGCTGTAGCGTGAGCATCTGCCATCAATTGCTCAATTGATTTCTTCTTATACTTGCGTTGCTTTTTCTGACTAGTTCGCTCTATGGTCTCTACGCTAATCGCCGTATTTGAATCAGACAATTTAACCGGGAATATCCAGACTAACCGATCTTGTTTATTAGCATCAGGTTGGATCTTTTGATATGGATCTGCTACGAGAGTAACAGGACCTTGGTAGATATATTCTTTATCGACAAAAACTTCAAAAAGATGGACAGACACGCCGTTAGTTTGGCTTTCAGCTAATGTTCTATTTTGACTTATTAATCCTTGGTCACCGAGCTGGCCCATCCCGGTGTAATGCAGCTCATCACCAATCCATCGATCTTCATAGATGGACTCGACATGGTTGGAAACAATGATAAGGGTATTGGTCTTTTTAGAGCGACGCATTCCGCCCTGAGGTGAGCAAAGGAAGTAATCACGTAATCCAGCATTATCTAAAATGGTACCTGGTTTTAATTGTCTAAAATCTTTCAACATGCTGCAGTCTTATTATCAAGTAAGTATTTCACGATGGGGATATCAGCCGCAGCCCAGTCGAGCTGTTCTAATTCATCGATAGTGCACCATTGTACATCCTGGTGCTCACTTAAAGCCAATTCTTCAATAGTCTTAGTCACGCACATAAAAGTGGCCAACTCGATATTAAAGTTGGGGTAGGCGTGCTCTACAGTTAATAGATACTCTATTACTTCAATATCCAGGTTGAGCTCTTCTTTAATTTCTCGAATGAGTGCTTGCTCGAGTGTTTCTTCAGCTTCGACTTTGCCGCCTGGGAATTCATACTTATTCGATAAATAGGGGTACTTATGCTCACCTTTAAGTGCACATAAAATTTTATCCTGGTGTTGGATGACTGCGGCAACGACTTCTAGAGATTTCATTCAAACTATTTTAGATGAGTTCAATATAAATATTATGCTTTGAACTGGCTTATGTTTGCACTTAATATTTAAAAGAATATAATAAAATTTCAATATAATTAAAAGGATAAAGTCATGAAAATAATAATGGTACATGGGATCAACCAGACTGATAAGGATCCTGAAACATTGAAAAAAATATGGATAGAGGCCTTCTTAGAGGGAGTATTTCAGGCACATATACCGAACGTTCCAGCCACAACAAAATTTGAGTTTATTTACTATGGAGATCTGGTAAAGGAATACTTAAATATTCCGACTTCAAATAAAGTATGGTTTGATTTACAGACCAGTGGATTCCATGCTTTCGAAAAAAACTTTAATGATATGTCATTAGATGAGCAGGATATTTTAATTAATATTGCTGATTCGATGGAGGGAGATAGTACTGATGAGATGGATACATTACCTATTGAAGGAATTCCTGTTAATTTAAAAAGTACTTTAGCTCCATATTCCTTTATAGATAAAGGTGCGAAGGCACTAATCAAGATTACGAGTAGATTTAAAAAGCTTCATACATGGGTGCTTAAGATATTTGCTAAAGAGGCAAATCTTTTTCTTGGCAATGAACAATATAGATCACAAGTTAGAGAAAGGCTGCTGGCTAAGATAAAAGAGGATCCAAAGGAAGAAGAAATTGTATTAGTGGGGCATTCCCTTGGTAGTGCTGTCTGTTTGGATGCTCTACAACATTTAAATTCCTCTTATAAGATTTCTCGGTTAGTAACTTTAGGCTCTCCTTTAGGCATCCCTGTATTTTATGATTATTTCAAAGATCGTGCTAAACCCTCTTCATTAAAAGGAGATTGGTTTAACTTTTATGATACGGATGACTTTGTTTCGGCTTATTTATTAACGAACCCTCCATATAATGTTAAACCAGAGATTCAGAATTTAAGGGCAAAAACTCAGTATTTCCAACCTCACTATATTGTTGGATATTTGGATGATGCTCTTGTAGTTAAAAAAATCTTAGGTGTTTGAGATAATTGAATCGTTTAGGACTTCAGAACTTGACCCTGTACAGGGTAAATGCTATTTTTGCGTTATAGTGGTCGAAGTGTAAGTAATTTACTTAATATCACGAATGTGATTTATCGATTCTTATTGAAATGCGTTTGCAAATGCAATTAATTTTGATACCACGAATGTGGCTATATTTTAAAAGCTCATCAATAGATGGGCTTTTTTGCATTCTATGATATAAATATATTTCCAATAATTAAGGGGATAATAATGGGTAAAGTACGAGTTAGATACGAAGATGGTACCGAAGAAGAATTAGTAGAGGTACAAGAAAGAACAGGAGCTACCATAAATATCTATCATCAAAATAGTGAAGGATATTTCCTTGTTCAACTCCTACCACCTCATAAAAAATTAGAGGTTCATAATTTAGGTAATAGTACCTACCTTTTGGGCGATAGAACTGCACTTGTGGTGAGATACGATTATCCTTAAAGATGATTAAATACTTTAGGCTCACATCTACATGAAAAGTCAAAATTACTATTAGATATCTTAAGAGCACCTAAAAACTAGTTTTATCGTTTGCCGGACTTATTACGATGCAAAAAAGCCCCGCTAAATATCTATTATTAGCGGGGCTTTTTACTTTAAAAACTCAATATCCAGCATATAATTAATTTACTTTTTTAATTACATACTAAAATATGCAAATGCTTCCTCAAAAAATTATTCAAACAAATGAAAACACCAGATTTGTTTTTGCATCTACAGATACAACGGCAATTTATTCATTTGTTATTGCTGCTTTGGTAGGGATTATTCTTGCCTTAGTGGGGGTTTTCCTAGCATGGTGGTATGGTAAAAAGAGTTTTGATTTAACAACTAAATCATTTGAAATTACTGTCGAGCAAATTATTGCAAGTATCGAAGCGGCTAAAGTTAATACAAATGAGCTGATCAAATCCAACAAAGAATCTTTAGCAATGCAAGAAGAGCTAAAAAGAAAGGAGTTGGTGTTTCAGAGCAGGCAGGTTTGGTTAAACGACTTACGTGATACCTCAACTCTCTATTTAGAAAGTTTGTCTAAAATGAGTAGTTTGTATATAAAGAAAAGACAAGAGATTAGATCAAGAGTAAAAGTTGACAATGAATTGTTTCTAGAAAATTCAGCTCAAGAGAGTATAAATATTACAAGAATATCTTTGAAAATTGAGTTTTTACTTAATCCTAAAGGTCTTAATGAGCAAATAATTCTCCAATTAATGAGTAATATTCATGAAATTATCAGAGTTCAGTTCCCAAAATGTTTAGCAATTGATAATAGTGAAAATATACGAGGATTAATTGATAGCGATTATAATAATTTCCGAGCAGAAATCCGAAAATTATTGAAAATTGAGTGGGAAAAAACAAAAACTCTAAAATAGATTTAAAAATATAAACTTGACCTCCTTCGGGAGGTTTTTTATGGATGAAAAAATGGACAATAAAGAATACTTTTGGCTTACAAGAAAAAAAGAACTTAAAATAAAATCTAAAAGCAGACCATTGCCTAAGGCTAAAGAAAAGTATCTGGAAGCTGAAGAAGTCCTATTTCAAGAACTAGAAGAACATCGAATTGGATACCGAAGAAAATTTCAATTTGATTCAACTAAAAATTGGCGGTTCGATTTTTATATTGTGAAGTTGAATGTACTTATAGAAATTGCTGGTAGCCCTTGGGCAGTTGGTCGCGGTGGTAGAAAGATAGCAAATGTATTGTGTAAGTATGATCTTGCTATCGATAGAGGTTATTTATTTGAACGCCTAGAACCTCATCAAATTGAATCAGGTTATGCAATCAACTGGATAAAAAGCGAATTAGCGAGAATTGAAAATGGAGCAGATCAGACCATTTCCTCCACAGGACTTGATTGATAAAGCCGAAGAGAATGAAGCAATTCGTTTAAAACCTGCACCAGAATTAAAGGAATGGGTTGTTGCCAATTTTCTTACACTTGGTGGACCACTTCACAATCCAGACCATGATCATATTGCTGAGCTGCTTCATGATAATGAAGAGTTCTTGGCATTTGCTTGGGCTTCATCAGCATTTAAAAGCAAACAAGCCATGGTTCTTGGGCAGTGTGAAAAGGTTATGTTTAATGTAGGTGGCTGGCGTAAAGCTAGACAAGAGCAACAGATGCGGGACTGGTTCGGATTTGTACCAACTTACCTGATTACGATCGATGCCACATTTTGCGATAAAGCTAATGATAGTGAATTCTGCGCTTTGCTTGAGCACGAGCTTTACCATATAGGTGTAGAACGTGACGAAGATGGTGAAATGCTCTTTAGTAGTTCAACTGGTTTACCTAAGCACTATTTAGCTGGTCACGATGTCGAAGAGTTTATTGGTGTAACCAAACGGTGGGGAGCAAGTAAGAGCGTAAAACGTCTTGTTGAGGTTGCGAAGAATCCGCCGTTTGTTTCAAATTTAGATATTTCCAAATGCTGCGGAAACTGCGTAATCAATTGAGCCATAAGGCTCTTTTTTTTGCCTGTTTTGCTTTACGTAGCTTTACGAAGGGGCAAGTATGGCAACACTAAGAGAGCCTGTAAAAATCTTTATAGTTCAGTCTCTTGCCTGCTTTGAAACCCCTCAACAGGTGGCAGATGCTGTAAAGCAAGAATTTAACATCGAAATTGAACGTCAGCAGGTGGCTTTATATGACCCAACAAAAGCAACGGGGAAAAACCTAAGCAAGAAACTGGTGACTTTGTTTAATAAAACCAGAGCGGATTTCCAAAAGAATATTTATGACATTCCACTTGCTAATAAAGCCTATCGCATTAAAGAACTTCAGAAGATCTATGAAGGCTGGAAGAGCAACCGGCTAATGAAGCAAGGTGTGATTAAACAGGTTCGGGAAGAAATGCAGGGCCATGACTTAACACTCCTAAATATTGAGTTAAAGCAGCTTGAGGTTGAAAAGATCAGGACAGGCGATGGTGAAGGCGCAGATGATCCAACACCAGTCAAGGTAACTATTCAAGTTGTAGATGCGAGTAAAAAAGATGCCGAACATCAATCCGACGCTGAATGTGCCTCAGGCTAGATTTCTTCAAATGGAAAACAAATTCAGGGCATTTATATCAGGATTTGGTGGTGGAAAAACTTGGGTGGGTTGTGGTTCTTTATGTCATAAGGCTTGGGAGTTTCCCAAAGTTAGGCTGGGCTACTTTGCACCGACATATCCTCAGATTCGGGATATCTTTTATCCGACAGTTGATGAGGTTGCTTTTGATTGGGGGTTAAAGACCAAAATCTATGAGTCTAATAAAGAGGTCGATCTTTATTATGGTCGTCAGTATCGAAGCACGATTATCTGCCGGTCTATGGAGAAGCCGGCAACAATTGTCGGTTTTAAGATTGGTCATGCACTGATTGATGAGCTCGATGTTATGGCTACCCACAAAGCTCAGCAAGCATGGCGTAAGATCATCGCACGTATGCGCTTTAAACAGGCAGGTTTGTTGAATGGTATTGATGTAGCGACTACACCGGAAGGTTTTAAATTTACCTACGAGCAATTCGTTAAAGAGGCGAATAAATCAGAGGCCAAACGAAAGCTCTATGGAATGATTCAGGCTTCAACCTATGACAATGAGGCCAATCTACCAGATGACTATATTGCATCTTTACGGGAATCCTATCCGCCTCAGCTCATTGAGGCATATTTACGTGGGCAGTTCGTTAACTTAACCAGCGGTGCTGTTTATCCTGATTTTGACCGTAGGCTCAACCATACCGATGAAGAGATTAAGCCGAATGAACCTTTAATTATCGGTATGGACTTTAACGTTCTGAAAATGGCCGCCGTGGTGTATGTGATCCGTGACGGTAAACCTCTGGCGCTGAATGAGCTGGTAGGAGTTCGTGATACGCCAACTATGGCCAAACTGATTATTGAACGTTTCCCTGATCATGAAATTACGATTATTCCTGATGCTGCGGGGCAATCTACTTCATCAAAAAATAGCAGTGAATCAGATCATGCCATTTTAAGGCAGCATGGTTTACGGGTAGAGGTGAATAATACTAACCCGACCATTAAAGACCGTTTAAATGCCGTGAATGCTTTGATCTTGAATGGTGATGGAGAACGGACGTTAAAGGTTAATACTTATAAGTGCCCACGGTTTACCGAGACACTGGAACAGCAGATTTATGATGACGTTGGAATGCCTGACAAGAAATCAGGTTTGGACCACGTAGGTGATGCAGGTGGCTATCCATTAGCGAAACGGTTCCCGATTATTAAACGGATTGTTCAGGTCAGGCGGATTCGGGGTATGGCTTAAACAACGCACCTATTCAGGTGCTTTTTTATTGGTGTTTTTATGGCAGTTACGGATAAACATCCGCAGTATAGTGCTGCACAAAAAAGCTGGTTGGTTATGCGTGACGCCGTTGCTGGTGAAGAGCAGATTAAACAGGCACAAACCAAATATCTTCCTAAATCAGCAGGGATGATCGAAGCAGAGAAGCAGGGTGATAAGACTGGAGAGATTTATAAAGCTTATCTCAGTCGTGCTCAGTATCCATTATGGGTTCAAGATTCATTACGCACGATGATTGGTTTAGTCTCAAAGCTTGAGCCGAATATTGTGATTGAAAGTACTCTATTAAAAGGCTTGATAGAGAATGCAACCAATGACGGATTTGGGCTTAAACAGCTTTTTATCCGAATTTGCCTAGAGTTACTGGAATATGGTCGCTGTGGATTGCTGGTAGATGTAGATGCTAACGGCGTTCCATACTTCGCCTTATATGATGCCTTATCTATTATTAACTGGAAGGAAAACAGCATTGGTGGCCGTAAGGATCTCAAACTATTAGTGCTCGAGGAGCAATTTGAAAACGGTGAAGATGAGTTTGGTCATGATACCAAGACCGTCCATCGTGTTTTATCCATGATTGATGGAGCCTTAGCAGTCCGTTTGTTTGATGGTTCTACTGAAGAAGATAAAACTCCGGATCTTGGAGGTAACCAGCTTTCATTCACGCCGTTTGTTTTCTGCGGTACCACTGATAATTCACCCCAAGTTGGTACGGTACCATTACTCACCATGGCAAAAGCAGCCCTGAAGTATTACCAGCTCAGTGCGGACTACTTTCAATCACTTCATCACACAGCCCATCCTCAGCCTTGGATTAGCGGACTTGATGGAGACGAAGATATTAGTGTCACTGGTGTTATGGCTGTCTGGAGTTTGCCTAAGGATGCACAGTGTGATTATCTGGAAATCTCTGGCGATGGCATTGAGCTGACTAAAAGTGAAATGGATGCCCAGAAGAATTCAGCACTTGAAGCAGGGGCAAAGGTCATCGATACCAATACACAGGAATCTGGTGAGGCCCGCCGCGCACGTCAGGATGACCAGCATGCGAGTCTACATAGTATTGTGATGTGTGCAGCTCAGGCGATCGAACAAGCTATTAAGTACGCAGCTCAGTGGCTAAAACTGGATCCTTCCAAATATGTATTTACAGTAGATCCTGAATTTGTCATTCAGCAATACGATATCAATCTTGCTAAACAACTTTACGAAGGTGCTCTAGCAGGGAAGAACTCATTCCAGACATATTGGGAATATATCGCCACAGGCAAGTTACCTGCTCATGATTTTCAGGAAGAGCTGAAGCGAGTTGAAAGTGAGCGGGATAACGCTCCAATTTAGAGGTGATAAATGGCTTCTAATATTGAAAAATCTTTGATTGAAGTACTTACACAACATCAGGCGTATTTATATCGGGCATCTTCTCAATCAGTTAATGAATTATTAACAATCTTTAATGATGAGTCGACAGTAATGCTGGCAAAGCTTCGGGACTTGCTGGAGGAGCTAAATAATTCTGAAAAATTAGCGCTTGCTGGTGGACAATACACTACCGCCAATCTCAAAGAGATTCGTGATTTAATCTCTCAGTGGTTTGTGGCAATAAATACTGCATTGCCTGAAGTATTTGCTGTTTCAGCGACAGCATTAGCTGTATATGAGGCGAATTACATGGCGAAGCTGTACGGTGGAAAGATTAAAAAGCCGAATGGTGAGAAACTTTATTCAGCAGCCAAGAAAATACCCTTAGTTGGTGGTGCATTAGTTGATGATCTTCTATCTAAGATTGCCGAGACTGCTCGCCAAAAAGTTGAATATGCCATTCGCGATGGAATTAGCTCAGGCAAAACGAATCAGGAGATTGTTCAGCGTATTCGTGGTACCAAGCGTCTTAATTTTGAGGATGGTCTATTAACTGGTTCTAAGTCTGATATTGATCGTACTGTAAGAACTCTACGAAGCCATGTAGCCAATCAAACGTATTTAGATACATTTAAACAGCTTGGTTTTGAGTACGTAAAACTGGTTGCAACACTTGATGGTAGAACGTCAAAACTTTGTGCTTCTTTGGATGGTACCGTATGGGAAATTAACGACACTGCCAAACGTGTACCGCCGTTGCATCCAAATTGCCGAAGTATTCTGGTACCAGTTGAAAAAGACGGTCAACTTGTTGGTGAGCGTCCATTTGTGATGGATGAACGGCGAGTTAAAGACATTCCAAAAGATGAAAGAAGTCAATTAATAGGGCAATTGGATGCAAACACCACATTCAAAGAGTTCTTTAAGAAAACAGATGATTTCTTTCAAAAGGAGTGGCTAGGGCCAAAGCGTTTTAAGCTTTTTAAAGAAGGCAAATTTGATTTTGATAAGTTCTTTGATCCTGAAGGCCGTTTATATAGCTTAGAGAAGTTAAGGAGGTTAGATGAGAGGGCTTTTAAAGTTATCTAGCCGTTTGAAATTAAATAACAGTTTATTATTCAAAATAGTCAGAAGCAAAGGACTGCAACTCCTATCTTTTTATTTTCATTCAATCGAAAGAGTTGAGGATTAATATAGCTTAAAAAATAAGAGAATTTTATTTAAATTTCTAATAGTTAAGATTTAAAGAAGAATGAATTATCTTGTTTGATTTAAGGTAAAAAGCTATTATTTCGCTAAAATAAGCTTGTACTTTAAATATGGCTAAAAAAATTTCTGGAATTGATGAACATTGGACAGCATTTATAATATGTATACTTGTACATATGTTATTGCCCCTATTGCCATTATTTATTGAATGGTTATTGATTGATAAGATATCTAACAGCTCTTATACAATAACAATAGCTATTTATGCGATGACTATCGGAGCTTCTTCGACTAATTCTATTATTGCAATTCTTTGTATTTTTATAGGAATAATTTTCTCTGTTTTATATGGTGCTACCGTGAGTAATCCTAAGCTTGTTTTTGATATTCAACTGTGGTCGATTATGGCATTAATTACCATATTTGTACCTCATGCACTAGAAAGATATAATAGACATGTCTATGAAAAACAAGCATTCAAAATTTTTGGGCAAAAGTAGTAGGGAGGTGTCGAAATGCAAGAAATTTTAAACTTTCTCGAAAATAATCATGGAATTCTCTCAATCATGATAACTGTCTTTTCTGCTTTTGCTCTTGTGTTATCTCTTTATGTAACTCGGAAACAATATTTAGAATTAAGAAAAGCAGAAAAAGAGTATGTAGATCTCTTAATAAAAGAAAAGGAGTTCTTGAAACTACTTAAAGACTCTGAAGAGCTAGATTTACAAAAAACGTTAGCTTCAAAATATATAAGCAAAACTAATTTTGATGAAAAGGTTTTTACTAATGTATTTCTTAAGTTGGATGATAGTAAGAGAAGCCTCCTACAGTCAGCCGTTTTTCAAAAGACTGATAAAAATAGAAAAGCATATTTTGAACATTTAGTTGATATAGCCAAAAAAATTGTTATGACTCATAGTTAAAAGCACCTCACGGTGCTTTTTTTTAATGTTTTACTGGAGGAAATAGGTTTTCAGCAATTTTATGGCCGAGGTCTACTAAGGAAGGCATATTTCCAGAATTAGTTATCCAAATTAGCAATAAAATTACAATGATAATAAGTATATTTCGCGACATATTGATTCCTGAGGTATTTATGAAAATTGAAAATATTGTTTTTATCGAAAATCGATTATATCCAAACTCAACACAAATTTATTTTGAAAATATTCAATTAGATTGCAAAGAGTTTTATGTTCCTGTAGGTGATTATACTCAGCCAATTGGATTCTTAAAGTTTAAGCAAATAGCTAAAAAAGGGTGCTTTGAATTAAGTTCATTAGAGACTCAAGATTGTCATAACCCGTATCCACAATTTTCGTTGTCAGGTGTTTTATACTCTCGGCAGGAAGCTCTCGCAGCACATCAATCATTGATTGCTTACGTTCAGGAGACAGATCCGAAGCCATAATTTTAGCTTCTAGGATTGCTTTTAACTGATTTGCTTCAAATTTAATAGTAACCACACCAAGTATTGCAGATAAACCACCGTCATCAGCCAGAAAATCCATCCCATTGTGATTGATAGTTGGGAGATGAATTTGGGGTTGTTTCTTTCCACTCATAGAACGTGAAAATAATAGGCTCCTTTCTTCTATCAAATCATGTTGAATTAGGTATGTTAGATTAGCTACAACTTTGTTATATGCATCAGTACCGTATTCATATTCATCTCTAAAATCATAGTATTCAGGATATGTCGTACTCATTTTATTTAATAGTTCTAGCTGTAACTGTCGATCTAAGATCATGAATTCACCCTTACAATTTGTTCATTCAAATCATTTGTAATTATCAAGTTTATTTGTGGAGCATCTTAAGTGCTTCGTACCCTCAAAATATAAACAGATATAAATGTTTTCTCTAAAAATATATAGAAAAAACAGTCTTTACCTAATTTTTTTATACGTTTATGTATATTTTCTCTAATTTTTTATACATTTATGCATAAAATAGGCTATAAATTTATAGTTTTGCCTATATTTTCATAGCCTGTTTATATTTTGGAAGTTTCGTCCCTATGTCTGACTCAAATGGCAACCGTAGTCTCACACCTGAACAACTTGAAAGTGTTGGTAAGGCCTTATATGGCAATGGTTATAAAATTCAACTTGCTGAGTTTTTAGGTGTCGATAGACGTAGGATTAATCATTGGTTAGATGGGGATAGGCCTATACCTACAGGTATAACAAGTGAACTATTTATGCATGCACAACATAGACAAGTTGAAGTTACTCAAACTGTTGAGCTGCTAAAAAAAATATTAGATCAGTAAATATTGATTTTGTGCCCAAAATGAGCACATAATTGTAGCAAGATAAAAGACAGAGCAGTAGGGCGCTGTCATGTACCACAAGGTGGCTTGCTATGAACATTGTTGCAAATATAAATGATCAAGAAATTTCCGTTATTAACTATAAGGCTATTCCAGTGGTCACTACTGAAATGCTGGCAGACTTATATGGAACTGAAAATATTCGTATCCAACAAAACCATATAAGAAATTTGGAACGTTTTGTTGAAGGTAAACATTTTTTTAAATTAGTTGGTGAAGAATTAAGAAATTTTAAAAAAGCACTAACTAGCTTAAAGATAGTCAGTCCAAATGCACGAGCATTAACACTCTGGACAGAACGTGGTGCTGCACGTCATGCCAAGATGCTAGACACAGACCAAGCATGGGAAGTGTTTGAGCAATTAGAAGATTGTTACTTCCATCGAAAAGATATTCTGTCCAAAACTCATAAATCAGAACGTGAACCACTCACCAGCTCTGTAAATATGCTTGTGTCTAAAACTAGGCATTTAAACTATAGCGAAGCATATAAATTAGTTCATCAACGGTTCAATGTTAAAAGCATCGACGAAATCCCGTACGATGTGATTCCAGTCGCCGTTGAGTACGTGCATCACTTAATAGCCTTATATAGCCAAGCAGATAAGAAACAGCAATATGAATCTAAGCAGGTGGATTCTATAGCTCGTCACATGCTTTGGCTTAATCACTGGTGGTCAGAGTTTGGCGAGTCTATCCGAAAACTTGGTCCATCTATGGGACATGGAATTCATGACCATTTTAAGTTCGGTGCTGAAGATGCCAGACAGTTGGTAGGGCGAGACGTCTACATACCTATATTTGAATTAGCTAATGGTCATGACTGGCATAAAGGTGGAATAGGTTATTCGACATTGCTCGAATGTAGTTTGATTAAGTCATAGTTTAAAGTCTTGACAGCAGAAACAGTTTTGGGCTAATTTTTACCACAATGAATAGTTGTGCAAATGTCTTGTTTTCATAACAAATACGTGCCAATTGTTAAGAAATTCTAAACCACCTTTCGAGGTGGTTTTTTTATGCCTGAAATTTAGGTAACTCAATATTGGCTAGAACCACGGTTCAAAAAGCACGCTTTTCATATTCAGTGTGCTTGCCAGTTCTTTTTGAAAAGTTTAGCCGTGTAGATGTGTCTCGTTACCACATGTCTATGCGGCTTTTTTTATAAGGTAACGAGGTAAGCGATATGAATGAAATTATGAAAATTGAAAATCAGACACCATTTGTTGAGTTTGATTTAAATGGAGAAGTTCAACTTGGTGTTAATGCTCGGGATTTACATGAGATGTTAGAGGTTAAATCCGATTTTTCACATTGGATTAAGCGGCGAATCTATCAATGTAAATTTGAAGAAAATTTTGATTATATAAAGGTCGTCAAAAAAGACGAGCTTTCAAAAACAGGCCAAACAGTTATTGAATATATTATATCGGTAGATATGACTAAACATTTAGGGATGATGGAACGCAATGATAAAGGGCATGAAATTAGAAAATACTATATTGAACAAGAAAAAATTGCTCGAGATACCTTTGCAGGTGTTCAACTAGAAATTGGAAAGCTAACTTTGCTTGCTGAACAGTGGACTGAAACACTATCAAATGCTGGGCGTATCTTGAGTGTGGGTGGTAAGCAAGTTAAACCAAAAATATTAAGTAAATTAGATGACTTGGTTAAGCAAGCTCAATACAAATTAGATTTTGATCCAAAGCATTGAGATGTACTTAATAGCACACCACCAAGAGGTGGTTTTTTTATGTCTAAATTAAAGGTAGATGGAAAAATGAGCGAGAAAGGTGCTGACCGTGCAGGACTAATGCAGGCAATTACCAATTTGGGCTTAGCCTTAGGAATCATTGTTATCGCGATTATTTTGGCGCTGAAATAATTGCACTCTTACAACGTACCGCCTTCGGGCGGTTTTTTATTGCCTTGAGATAAGGCTCAACTTAATCAAACGAGAGGTTTGAACATGTCACTGCCATTTATTGTTGATTCACTGGACGACGTTAAAGAAGAACATCGTGGCTTGTATGTCGAGGAAGACGGGAAGTTTCGCCTTGATCTGGATGGCTACGAAGATCCAAAAGGACTTAAATCTGCACTTCAAAGCGAGCGTGATGCCGCCAAGACAGCAAAGCAGGAACTCCAGAAGCTTCAGAAACAGTATGAAGGTATTGATCCGGAAACAGTCAAAAAACTGTTTGCCCAACTGGAGCAGGATGAAGATGCAAAATTAATTGCTGAAGGTAAGGTGAGTGAAGTCATCCAGAAACGTACCGAAAAGATGCGTGAACAGCATGACAAGTTACTCAATGCCGAAAAAGAACGGGCTGATAAAGCTGAAGCTTATGCCAACAAGTTCAAGCAGTCGGTTGTTCAAAGCCAGATTGTACAGGCTGCTCTTGAGCTGGAGGCTTTGCCGGAAGCAACAGCAGATATCGCATTTCTTGCCCATTCTAAATTTGTACTCGATGAAAACGGTAAGGCCGTAGCAGTCGATACACAAGGCGAAGTAATCATTGGGAAAGACGGTAAGACGGCGCTATCACCAAAAGAATGGGTCGAAACCTTGCGTGAGCAAAAGCCTTATTTCTGGCCTAAAGCAAATGGAACAGGTTCACCAGGTAGTACCAATACAAAAGGACAGGTCGATATTACCAAACCAGACGGTTCGGTGAACCTAACCAAACTTGCCCAATTACGAAATGAAAATCCGCAACTAGCTAAAGAGTTAGCTGCAAAACACGGTATTAATCTTTAAGGAGTAAAGCCTAATGGCTGAGACAAAAATTGCTGATGTAATCGTACCCGAGTTATTCACTCAGTACGTTTTAAATAAAACTGCAAAGAAATCTGCTTTATGGCAGTCGGGAATTGTAGGGGAGCTGGATGTTGAAGTTGCATTCGGTACACAAGGCGGTTCCACCGTAAATATCCCGTTCTGGAACGATTTAGACGGTGAGTCTGAAGTACTTTCAGATGCAACACCTCTAACCGTAAACAACATTGCAGCGGGTCAGGATATTGCTATTTTGCATGCACGTGGTAAGGCATGGGGTGCCAATGATCTGGCAAAAGCTTTATCTGGTGACGATCCACTTGGCGCAGTTGGTGACCTGGTTGCTGATTACTGGGCACGTGAGTTTCAAGGCTTTACCGTGAATACGCTTAAAGGTGTGTTTGGTTCTGCAAGTATGGCAAGCAATACACATGACATCTCTGCTGGTACTGGAGCCGCGGCAGTTATTGATGGTGTTTCATTTATCGATGCCTCATACAAGCTGGGGGATGCCGTCGATAAATTAACGGCTATTGCCATGCATTCGGCAACCATGGCTGCACTAGCCAAACAGGGCTTGATTGAAACCGTACGTGATGCAGATGGTGTGGTGCTCTATAAAACCTTCATGGATCGCCGTGTGATTGTCGATGACGGTATGCCAGTTGATGGTGATGTATTCACATCATTCCTGTTCGGGCAAGGCGCTATCGGTTTTCAGGATATCGGTGCACCCGTAGGGGTTGAGACTGACCGGGATAGTCTCGCGGGCTCTGACATTCTCATTAACCGCCGTCACTTTGTTTTGCATCCTCGTGGTATCAAATGGGCTGGTGCAATGGGTGTTGCGCCAAATAATGCAGGTCTTTCATCTGATGCCAACTGGGAACGCGTCTACGATCCAAAGCAGATTCGTATTGTGGCGTTCAAGCACAAAGTTAAATAAAGACGGGCGGAATTATCCGCCTTTTCTTTTGGAGATAAATCAATGGGCCTATCCGCATTTAACCGCATGAGAGAACGTCAAATGGCACAAGCAAAAGTAACTGAACTCGAAGAACAACTGGCAACCTTAAAAGGTGAGTTTATTGCCTTTCAGAATGATCCTGATGCAATGAAAGCACGTATTGCTGAATTAGAAGCTGGTAAAGGAATACCTGATCCATTAGATGGACCTACACCCGGTGATTATGAAAACTGGAAGGTCGACCAAATTAAGGCTTTTCTAACTGACAAGGGCATCGAGTTTAAACAGTCGGCATTAAAGCCAGAATTGATTGCTTTAATTCCACAAGATCCAAAGGAATAATCCATGAGCTTTATCACTGAACAAGAAGCAATTGAACGTGTAGCAGGCTTTGATGCTTTATCTGCCAGTGATAAAGCTGACTATCTCGAAAAGTCAGAAGCTTACTTGTTAGCGCGTAATGTTAAGCCTTATGAAGATGTAACAGCGGTTCCTAAAGCCTTAAAAACGGCTTCCTATGAAGTTATAAAAGGCATCATGAAGGGAGAAATATACCAAGGGCAAGAACAGGCTCTAAAACGAAAGAAAGTTAAGGCAGATACGGTAGAAACTGAAAAGGAATACCAGGACGGATCAGTAAAACTTAGTGCGAGTGAGCAATTCATTCTTGATTTAATCAAACCTTACTGCAAACGGCGATCTGTAATTTTTGTTAGGAAAATCTAATGGGCTTACGTGACGAAATTCAGACAGAAATTGCTGAAGCATTTAGTGAAGATTTAGCAGACGCCGTTCATACCTTTACGTGTGAACGAGTATCTAAAAAGAATTGGGATCCTAAGACTGAAACTCATGTTGAAGTTAAAGAAAGCTATTCTGGTCGTGGCGTTCTGTTTGGCTCATACAGTCAATATGAGGTCCAAACACTTGGAGTACTGGCCACAGATAAGAAGGCTACCGTGCTTCAAAATGAATTGACAATCGCCCCCAAAATTGATGATGAGTGGCTAACAGCGTTGGGCTCATTCCAGGTAATTCATATTCAGCAGGATCCAGCTAGCACAATTTGGAAATGTCAGTTGAGGATGGTTTAAATACTTGGTCTAATATCCTTTCTAAAATAGGGGGATATATGGAAGCTTGTATTGTAAATTGGGATTTGGTAATAAAATTCATTCAAATAATAATTCCACTTGGAATTGCATTATTTGTTTATCATGTTTGGCATAAGCAAAAAGGAAAAGAAGTCGTCGCAAATGAAGTAAAAGAACTCCTTAAGAATATTTTGGAGGAAATGACAATTATTTCACTCTTGAGATATGAGACACAAAAAGATTTAAAATTAATTGAAGAAAAAATTGAAAGATTAAATAATCTCACTCAAATTAATATGCGCAGTGCACTTTTCATAGAAAATTGCCTTCATGAAAAAGAATTAGACATGTTATTTACTAATTATAATATGGTATCTACAGATACTTATGTTTTACTTAGAAATAACGCCTTGAAAGCTAAGGACCCCAAAGAATATATGCATTTTAATATTCAATCTAGAATCGATTTAAATGCATATAACAAACCAACAGAAGCTATAATTAAAAAGTTGTCTCCATTAGCAATATACACAAAGAAAATAAGTTTGAAAAAGTTTAAGTAAAATGAACCCACTTCGGTGGGTTTTTTATTGGAGTAAATATGACGTGGACTGCACATGAGGTCTATGACAGCTTTCAGGTAGTACCTGATGATGATTTAAAACCTCATTCATTTTTTCACTGCGAATGCCATCTCGAATATGTGGATGGCATTTTTATTCATATTGCATTTGATGGCAGAGAGGCGACTGAAACGCCTTTGCTAAGTTAATAGGTTATTCATGGTTAGCACAGATTACGTTCCTTTATGGCATATCTCGCCATTTCAGCATGTGCAATACACACTTGCTAGAAATCAGCTTCACATGGATCTGTTATTCGAAGATATGAATAACGTTGATAAGTTCTTGTCTATTGAAGACGCAGCCGCACAAGTTGATTTCTATTCCAATGGTGCTTATGCAGTTGTTCAGTTGGGCGATACTTCTGAAAGAAAGTCCATAGAAGTCTATGGACTGCTTTTGCATGAAGCGGTTCATGTTTGGCAGAAGGTTAAAAAGCTCATGGGAGAAAAAGAGCCTAGTTCAGAATTTGAAGCATATTCAATTCAAGCGATCGCTAAAGACCTTTTTAAAATGTATGAAGAAAGCGAGGTAAACGATGGGATGGAAGGGGAAAAAGCCAACTGATTTTAGTTTTGATGTGGCTAAAACAGCAGAGGATAAGGTAAAGAAAATCGCCATGGATACTGTGCAGTCATTAGTTAATTCAAGTCCTGTTGATACGGGGGCTTATCGTGCTTCACATATTGTTTCGATTGGATCTGGTGATTATGGTGTGCGTGGACCTGAAACTAATGCTATTCAAGATGCCGCAATTCAAGCTGTTAAATTTAAGTTGGGCAATTTGGTCTACATACAGAACAATAAGCCATATGCCGAACGTTTAGAGAATGGTTGGTCTGATCAAGCACCGCAAGGTATTTACAACACTACATTTACTTATATTAGTCAAAAGTATGGTGGTTAAGATGGCAATGACTTTAGAGCAGACAAGGCAAGCTATTATCGACCATATGATGAGTTTTGACGGTATTTCACAAGAAAGAATTCAGTATCCAAATGCAGCAGGCTTTGAAGTTCCGAAGGAAGGCTTGTGGTGTCGTTTAACTATAGCAGGTGGAGCCAGCTTTATTTCTGGAATTGCTGATAATCCTTGTACTCGCCGTACCGGTAATATCATGGTCCAGTGCTTTGCACGTCATCACAGTGGTGTGAAAGGTTTAACTGAGCTAAGCGATTCTTTACTTCAGCATTTTGAATATTTCACCGCTGATCATCTTGAATGTTTACAAGGACAATCAATTTTTATCGGGCAAGATGCTGACTTCATTCAGTATAATGTCACGATTGGCTATAAGGTGAATTAATATACGTATGAAATTTCTAAAACTAATTCCACTGGTTTTTCTATTCTTTACTTTTGATGCTAATGCCAAAGTCGAAAGAGAAGATAATTGCAACATTATTGGTGATATGGCGTTCATCATGATGACTTTACGTCAATCAGGACTTTCAAAAGATGAAATAAATAAAGACATTCCTTTTGATAAGCTCACAAATAATGAGAAGAAGGTTGCACATGAATTAGTTGAAAATATTTACAAAGTGCCAGTAAAGAAAGAATTTAATAGTTATGAATCCCTAGAGAAGTTTTCGGAAGTAGAAAGAGAGCGTTGCAAAAAGCTCATCCAAGAGAAAATTTAAACTCAAATTATATTTAAACCGCCTTAGAGCGGTTTTTTTATGTCTTATCCACTACCACCTCATCGGTGGTTTTTTATTTTTACAGGAATCACTTATGAGCAATTTTGTTTTTAAGCGTGGTGACACCTTCAACTTGAATTTGCAGCTGGTTGATATGGATGATGCGTTGCAATTTCCAGCCAATGATGTACGCCGTGCGATTGACTTGACGGGCTATGCATTTACCTCTCAAGTTAAAACATTAGATACCGGTGCAGCAGTGGCTACTCTAACCTGTGCTGCTTTAAGCCAGACGACTCAGAAAGGATGGCTTAGCGTGAAATCAGGAGCCAGTACTGCTACATGGCCTTTGGGTTTATGTCAGATGGATATTAAAGCGGTAGTTGGTGGTGTTGTTCAACATACTGAAACTTTAGTATTCCAAGTGATTGATGGAGTAACAGCATAATGGCAAATCTTTTATTTAGATTTAGTTGGGATCATCGGCCTTTTGTCTATAACTCTTCTCAAGGCAAGCGGCAGTTTATGTTGCCTTTTGCCTCCGGTATTCCAAACTTAACGCCAGACTGGACTCAGGTGGCAGGTCTAGGCACTGCTGCAACTGGTACTTTAACAGTAGGAAGTTTTGATAAAACTTTAGGGCGAGTTGTAACGGTGGGAGACTTTGGCATTGGTATAGCCTCAGCATTGAGTGCTTCCAGTGATATGGACTCTATGATTAACACTGGTAACTTTTCGGCAAGTAATGCAAGTAATCCCAATGCCCCACCTGGTGCTACTGCTGGATATGTACAAATAAATGAATATAATCCAATTTCTTTTTTTGCACGACAAGAATGGAAAAATATCATTAATCAAAGGCATTATTTTAGATCAAGAACAGCCGATAATGTGTGGACCCAATGGGGTGAATATCGGACTACTGCTAATACCACTATTGATGCTAATGGTTTTGTGAAATCAGCCTCTCCAATTGTTAAGCTATTTGCTGAATCAATTGAGCTAAATGATGAAGCAAATAAACAGCCTGTCGAATTTGAAAAGGTTGATGTAGGAAATTACTTGCTGAAAGGATCTCTAGGCTTTGCTCAGGAAGGTTGGTATGTGGAAGTTCCAAAAGATGCGAATGGCAACACAGTTGTTGCAGTAATGTATGAAACTTTAGAGTATGGCGATATTTCTATAAAGACTTACAAGCGTAAGTTCGATATTGAACAAGCAGCTATTATTGCTGATTTGGAGAATCCAATTGATATCCCTGAAGGTCGCTGGATTGATATCCGTTTGCATGAAGAACCTGAACTAGAACATGAAGAACCGTTGAGTGAAACACCTGTTGAATTTCAGCCTACGAACTTATCTGAAGCAGTAGCTGCGGCACTAAATGGTATAGAACCGCCTGAATCCCCAAACTCTGATAAAACTCTTTAAAGGACTGCTGAATTAGCGGTTTTTTTACACCCATTTTTTAAACAACCCGCTGATGAAGCGGGTTTTTTTATACCTAAATTTTGGAGAACTATAAATGAGTTCAGGCGCAAAAATTCGATTATATGCTTGTGAAGAAGCAGTTTTAGGAACTACTCCAGCAAACCCAATCTGGTACACGGTTCGCCGTGTAAGTGATGGATTATCTGAAAACGTCTCAACAGAAGAAAGTAGTGAAGTTGTTAACTCACGCTTCCGACAAGGTGGGGTCGTTACTGAAGCCGAAGTTGCAGGGCAGTTAGAATTTGAATTATCTGTAGGAACATTCGACTTATTCTTAAGTGCTCTTGCATTTAATAACTGGGCAGCAAATGCCCTCAGCTTTGGCGGCACCGTACGTAAATCATTTACCCTGGTTAAAGTCTTTGAAGATGTTGGTCAGGTCTTTATTTATCGTGGTGTTCAGGTAAATACGGGTGAAATTACCATTCAGACCACAGGAAAGATTACAGGTAACTTTGGCTTGGTTGGTAATTCATTTACACGCCAGCAAGTCAATCCGGTTACCAATCCAATAGCTGCATCCAGTCGCCCTTTAGTCAGCATGCCAAACGTGGAAAACTTGCTTGTAAACGGCCAGTCAATTCAAGGGAAAGCATGTCTTCAATCACTGACCATTTCTATTAATAACAACCTTGAAGCGATCCGCTGTATTGGTTCAGGGAAATACACTCCAGAGTTTTACTTAGAGAAGATGATGGATATTGAAGCGAATGCTTCATTCATGTTTTCGGCCACAGCAGCAGGCTGGATTGATGCAATCAAAACCCGTGATGTATTTACACTGGCCTTTGATATTAAAGACAGTAAAGGAAGTAAATACTCGTTTAACTTCCCGCAGCTAGAAGTTATGGAAGCAAATCACCCAGATGGTGGTGGTGATGACATCATCACTTTAGATATCAACTTTGCTCAAGTACGGACAGCTCCAACAATTGTGCGTGCTCTTGTGTAATTCAAATTAATAAACCTTAGAGCCTATGGAATCCCATGGGCTTTTTTATTCCTAAATATTCGAGGTAGTTATGGCTTTAAAAGTTGGAATTGTACGAAGTTCAGAAGTATCGAAGTGGTGTACGTTTGAAACTGCAGGTGGACAAGCAGAGTTTAAAATTCGTGGTATCGGCTATAAACCGTTTCAAGTTTCATTAGAGAAGGCTGGTAATCAAATTACATCCAAAGGCTATGATGTAATGGTGAAAGACGTAAACAGCAAGCTCTATCATGAGCTTTTATTAGATGCGGCTGGCGCTCATTTAATCGAAGACTGGAAAGGGGTTGTTTTCGCTGAAGTGGAAGATGGCGAAACAGTAGAATCTGAAAAACCGTATACACCAGAAAATGCTTCTAAGCTTCTTAATCTTGGTGACATTGGCCTATTGATCTGGTCATTCGTTAAAGAGCAGGCTCAAAAGATTCAGGAAGAAGCCGATAAGGACAAGGCTACGATTTTGGGAAAGTCATCGAACTCTACAAGTACCAGAAATCGTATGCGTCGAAAACGCCGCACGAAATCGAACAAATCAAATTCTTAGGTGGATATATACCAGATCCACCAGAATATTCTTATGCGGCAGACTCAATTCTTGCTGCCTTTAGCACAATTATTAGATCTAGACGATATGAGCAAAGTGTACCTTTATACTTAGATCAGCAGGCTATCAATGTTTATGCTGAACATAATGATTTGCCAGTTGATGCTCATATCTTTAATGACTGTATTTTTGCTTTAGACAATTTATTTATTGAAGAAGTCCATAAGAAGATTTCTACCAAGTCCAAAAAGTAAAAAATAGCTATCTCCGTGATGGCTATTTTAATTAATGTATTTTTATTTAAGGAAATATATAATATTAACAATGGTTTATATTGAAAATTAATATGTTAGTAAAAACTTTTATATACATTGGGGTTATCGATTTCTTTGGTGGTTTTAGTTAGCTGTACTAAACAAGCTGAACATAAAGCGCTACCTCCTTCAGTTGAAGCGCAATTCATGAGTGCGGACAAACAAATAGGGAAGATGCTAGCTGCTCTAGAGAATCGAAACGTACCACTGGATCAGAAGCAGGAAATTTTATGCAAGACATATCCTGAAGTCTACAAAAAGCAATATATGCCAGCTCTACTCAAGCTTTCACCGAATCTCTACACAGAGGAAATTCTATTAAGAGATTTTGAGGCTGTAATTAATTTCTACAAAAAAGCTTTTGTCGTTAATTGCGGTTGATTTTTATCACTTAAGACTTTAATAATTTATTTTCTAAACTTGAAAATTTTATTAAAGGATTCTAATGAGTAAATATGCATCTTGGACACTAGGTTTTTTATTTCTAATTATTGTGTATTTGTATTTTGTTAAAGATATGACAACACAAGATATTGCAGATTTCATAGTTGACCAAGTAGGAATAACTAATACGAATAAATAAGCCACCTTCTGGTGGTTTTTCATTTTCTGAAATGTTAAATTTTACTCATTATTAAAATGGATATTTTCATGAAAAAAACTATTTTATTGGGATTGGTTTTGAGTTCACTTGCCTGTACTAATCTTTATAGTCAAGATTTAGATAGTTTTGTAAATAAGAATATTTCTAATGAGATTGTAAGTGCTCAGGAGCAAGATGATGCCCTAATGATAGTAAAAAAGTATAAAGATACTTATCAGAAGAAAATATTAAATGCTTGGGATGTACCTCCTAAATCCGCGGGAACAATTGCAAGAGTTAGAGTTCTATTAACGGAGAAAGGTGAAGTAGACCAAATAATTTTTTTGAATGAGATACCTAAGGAGTTTAAGTTAAGTATCGAACAAGCGATAAAAAAATCAACTCCGTTTACTTTGCCTGAAAATACTATTATTAGAAAGATGGCAAGAAATCTAACAATTAATTTTAATGCCACTTAATAAGTTACTATTAATTAAAATATATGACTCTTGGGGTAGTTTTTGTTTATGTGACATTTAGTAACCAGTTTGTTAAAGTTGGTTCACTTTATAACAAATGGTGAAAAATGCATGAAGAAATTATTGGCTGTTAGTTTATTAAGTATAGTGTTTGTGGGGTGTACATCAATTCAAGTTAATAATGCTACTGGATTTAATCCAGAGTCTATTCGACAAGTTTGTATTGTCGATAACCCGAAAGTTATCATCAAGGATTTTAATCAAATCGTTGAGCGTAGTTTCGAGCGTTATAAAATTGATGCGAAAACTTATAAAGATACTGATAACTTAAGCCTTTGTCAGACTACTTTAAACTATACAGCTACTCGTTCTTGGGATATGGCTCCATATATGGTTGCTGCTCAATTCAATCTTTTGCAAAATGGAAGACAAGTTTCCGAAGCATCTTTTAGATTGCGTGGTAATGGCGGTTTAGCTCCAAATAAGTGGCGTAGTACTGAAACGAAGATTAATGAATTGGTTGATCAGTTGCTAAATAAAACCCCTGTTAAGTGAGTAGATTGATATGAGTACAGAAAATCAAGGCATGAAAGAAAGTGAAGTCTGCAATGCTATTGGATGGATATTAATTGCTCTAGGGTTTATTGCTGGATTTATTTTTATATTGGCATTTGGGCGAGTAGAAGTACCGCGAACTTATTATGGTACTGAGACTGTATGGTCTGGCATTATGGTTATTACAGGTATTGGAATTATGTTTAATGGATTCCTTGGGGGTTATCTATTTCAAAAGGTAGCCAGCATACTCAGATACCATGAAAATAAAGCAATGTCATAAAAACAAGGTACCCTAACCACCAATAGAATCAACTTTAACAACCCACTCACTGAGTGGGTTTTTTATTACCCAAAATTCATAGCTCACCTCTTGTGGGCTTTTTTATTGCCTAGAGGAAAGTGAAAATGGCACAAGAATCTCGTCTGGTCATTGTTATTGATTCGCAAAATGCTGAACGTAATGTCAAAGCCTTGGCAGAAGAATTGTCAAAATTTACTGCTCGAGGTGATTCCGCATCTAAAACATCAAAAGATATGGAGAAACAGCTTACTATTACCAATAATATTGTTCAAAACTTTAATACTACAGTTAACAATTCAAATACTTCAGTTCAAAAATCGGTTGAAGTGACTAAGCAAGCAACTCACCAAAATCATAAATTTGCTCAAGAAATTAAAGCCACAACCAATGAGCTGGATAAACAGGATAAAGCGGCTAATTCATTCGGTACCTCAATTAAAGCTTTAGCTGGATATATGGCAGGCTTGGCTACGGTCAATGCTGCCATTACTAAAATTGATGCCTATACAGGGCTACAAAACAGACTGAAGTTAGTTACTAACAGTCAGGCTGAACTGAATAAAGCAACTGAAGATACTTTCCAGATTGCTCAAAAAACTTATTCAACTTGGGATTCAGTTTTACAGGTGTACCAGCGCTTTAGTGACAATTCCAAAACTTTAAATCTAACAATGGACGACACTGCGCGTTTAACTGAAACAGTATCAAAAGCAGTGGCTATTAGTGGAGCAACTGCAGAAGCAGCAGATGCTTCATTGATGCAGTTTGGACAAGCACTCGCAAGCGGTACATTGCGTGGAGAAGAACTGAACTCTGTCATGGAGCAAACCCCTGCATTAGCTAAGGCTATTGCTCAGGGCATGGGTATCACTGTAGGTGAGTTGCGTTCAGTTGCTGCTGAAGGAAAAATCACTTCACAGGAAATTGTAAAAGCTCTTAGAAATGTAGAGTCTGATGTAGATGCATTATTTGGTAAAACGGATATTACGATCAGCCAGTCATTAACTCTTCTTAATAATGAGATTACTAAATTTGTCGGGGAAGCTAGCCAAGGAAGCGGAGCGGCTCAAGTCTTATCTGGTTCAATTAAGGTTCTAGCCGAGAATTTAGAATCAATCTCTTATGTAGCTATTTTGGGAGGCACTGCATTATTAACCAAAGCAATCGCAACACAAGTATCGGCTTTAAATACCAAAGTAGGTTCATTAGTAGCTGACAATGCTGCATCACAATTGCAAAAGCAAAAGTCCTTAGAAAATGCAAAAGCAGCACTGGCTGAAGCGGAAGCGCATTTAGTTAATGTACGAGCAACAAATGCTGAAACTCAAGCTAAATATGGTGCAAGTGCAGCAAGCGCCAGATATGTTCTTGCAGCCAATAATGTTGAGAATGCAACGAAGGCAGTTACGTTAGCACAAGGCAAAAGTGCTTCAATGGCAGGATTAGTAAGCGGTGCATGGGGGTTAATTGGTGGTCCAATTGGGGCAATCACATTAGGCGTGACTGCTTTGGCTGCTACTTATATGTATTTCTCAAATAAATCTGCTGAAGCCACTGCAAAGCTAAAAGAGCAAGCCGAAGCTGCAAAGTTGACTAAGGAAGAGATTAAAGCCCTTAATGATGAACAACGTAAGGAAAAATTAGGTGATTTAGCAGCGACAATTGAAGATCAAAACAAGGCTTTAGAACGGCATGAATTAGCGGTCGGGTCAGCATTAATCAATATCCAGAACTATGCAGTGGGCAATGCTAAAGTTGCTGAAATTTCAAATAAAGCACGACTTGGTACCATTTCTTATACTGAAGCGATTGAGCAATTAAAGAGCGAAAAGATTCCGTCCGATTTACGGGATGCATTGCTTAAACAAGTAAATGCCTATGATGAAGCAGCTGAAACTGCTGCCAAGACTAAACAAACATATAGCTTATTTGGTGTCGAAGTAACACTTGCAGGCAATAAGGCTGAAAATGCCATTGTCGGAGTTGATAAAAATACCAAGTCCTTAAATGAAAATGAGAGAGCGGCATTAGCAGCTAAAAATGCACAAAAGAAATATGCTGATTCTCTTTATGATCGTGAATATGATGCATATTTTATGAAATTTGCATTAGCAAAGGGATTTACAGAGAAACAAGCAGAGGAGCTACTTAAAAGTGCAAATTGGGCTCGAAAGGAGGGGGTTGAATATACCTACCAAATAGCTCAAAAAGGCTTGCAAGTACTATCTATTGAAGAACAAAACAAGAATGTGATTGATGCGAAGAATAAAGCATTAAAGGAAACTACGAATGAGCTATCTAAACAGCAAAAACTCTCTAAACGCCTAGTCGGTGTGTCAGGAAAATCTGGTATTGGTACAGGCCCTCATCTTGATGTTCGTTATGGTGGTTCCATGTCTGGCCAGAAAGTTTCTAATGAACATCTGGCCCGATTGCAAGCAGGTGGCAAACCATTGTCATCCTACAAGATCAGTTCAAATTACGGTCCACGAAAAGCCCCTACTAAAGGGGCTTCTTCATTTCATAAGGGTATTGATTTTTCAATGCCTGAAGGTACACCGATCACTACCAATGTTGCTGTTAAAGACATTAAGACGCGGTATGACAGCAAGGGTGGTGGTTATGTCAGTGAAGTGATCTTTGAAGATGGTGTAACACTTAAACTTCTTCATCAGTCACCAAGTATGCAAAGCAAGGTTAAGAGCGGAGCAAGTAAAGGGAGTGATAAGGCATCAGGTGATATCCAATCACAACTTGATCGTCAGTTAGATGCTCAGCGTTCACTTGAGAATGAAGTGGCTAGTGAAGTGCAGCGGATCCAGAATAATTTAACGGTTAGATTAGAGGATGTAGATAAAGCAGGCTTTACGCCAGAACGTACTGCTGAAATCAAGGCTGAATTACAACGCCGTGCTGATAATGATATTGCGATTGCCAAACAAGCTACTAGAAGCAAACTAGAGGACTATAAGGAGTTCCAGAAAACCGAGGCTGAATTACTTAAAGAAAATTTTGATCGCAAAAAGTTTAACGCGGCTCATGATGTTGAATTAAGTAAATCGGAACAAAAGCAAGCTGTGGAGTTGCTGGAACAGCAATATCAGCAAGAAAACGCGCTTATGAAATTGGCTCAAGAGCAACGATCATTTCAAGCCCGATTATCTCTGCTTTCTGAAACTCAAGCTATGCAGGAACGCTATAGACTTGAAAGAGAGGAGATCCTTAAGAACTCAAAACTTTCCATAGAAGAGCGTCAAAAACTTATTGCGTTATCTAAAGCTACACAGGACAAAGAGACACGCGACAAAGTAAATAACGCTGTTCAGAACTGGGGTGGTATTCAGGCTGATATGAATGGTACCAGTGAGTTCTACAGACAGGATCAGGAACGGTTTAGTCGCCTGGGTGCTGCAAATGATCTTGCTGATAGTCAGTTTGCTGCTGCTGATTTAAATGAGCAAAGCGGTTTAGATGGTCTGAATGCACAGATGGAAGCTGGATTAATTCAGCTTCAGGATTACGAAAACCAGAAGACTGCAATCATTCAAGCTGCTCAAGAGCAACGCAATCAAATTGGTAATGAATATGCTCAGAACGCTAAGGACATTGAAGACAAATATCAACAGGATCGACTGAACACTCAAATTGCTCTTGGTGGGCAAATGATGGGTTCTGTCACATCGATGTTTGGTTCTATGTTTGGTGAGCAATCTAAAGCTTACAAGCTCATGTTTGCTGCGGATAAAGCTTATGCAATTGCTGCTGCCGGTATTGCCATTCAGCAAAATATTGCAGCAGCTGCAAAAGTTGGTTTTCCGTATAACTTATCTTTAATTGCTGGGGCGGTTGCACAGGGTGCCAGCATTATTGCGAATATCCGGGCAATTAAAGATCAAGGCTTTGCTGATGGTGGTTTCACCGGATCTGGTGGTAAATACGAACCTGCAGGTATTGTCCATAAAGGAGAGGTGGTCTGGTCGCAAGAAGATATTAAACGCTGGGGTGGTGTTGGTTTGGTTGAGAATATGCGTAAGAGCTCAGGCCCTGAAGCATTTATTAATAACCATGCCACTAACAACACTTCAGCAGAAAATGTCTTTAAACGTTCATTCCTAAGCTCAAAAGCTTTTAATGAAAATCAAAATATCTCGAATATCTTTAATCAACCTACTCGAGAGAATCAGATTATCGTTAATGCTCTCAAGCCAAGCAAAGATGCGGATTCAAGATCGGGAGATGTTCAAAGCATTACTAACAAGTATGCCGGGAACAATTCAAGCTTTAGCAAAGTTCTGGATAAATCGATTCAAAGTAGTAAATCCTATATTGCTAATAAATCGAACGTATCTAATTTTTCTAACTCGAAAATTCTAAATAGTTCTGTTTCAAACAGCACAGTTCAGAATGCTCAGAAAGAATTGCTGAAGGAAGTTTCGATCTTCAGAGAACGTGGTAATTCAAGTCCTATTCTTCTGGATCCTTCCAAAGGCTTTGCTGATGGTGGTTATACAGGGAAAGGTAAGAAGTATGATATTGCTGGAGCTGTGCACAAGGGCGAGATTGTCTGGTCTCAGGATGATATTAAAAAATGGGGAGGAGTTGAGAAAGTTGAACAAATGAGACGGGCCACAAGTCCAGATTCATTTATTTCGAACCATGCTCAATACAATACCAGTTTTGAAAATGTCATGAATCGGGCTAATCAGAGTTCACGGGCATTTAGCCAAAGTAGAGATATCTCGAACATCTTTAATCAGTCTTATCAAGATGATCAGATTATTTATAAAGGCAATGCTAGTGCTGCCAATCCAACTACCTCTGCAAACTCAGATCTATTTCATGATGGAAAGGTTTACTTCTCATCAAATGGTTTAGTTCAGGATCGCTCAAATCTTGAAGACGTGCAGGACTTTACCTCAAGGCAATCTCCACGCCCTCAAGCTGAGTTTATGCCTTCTTTTGAGCAATCTTCTCCAACTATCAATTTCAAAATTGAAGTAGTGAATCAGGTTAATGGGGCAACTGTTGAAGCAGAACAATTGGATGAGAAAACTGTCCGGATTATCGTAAGGGAAGAACTTGATAAACAACTTCCAAAAGCGGTACCGAAATTAGTAAGTGAGGATATTAAAAATCCAAACTCTCTAATTAGCCGCTCTTTGACTGAGAACACAACTGCAAGACGAAATCGATAATATAAAGCCCTTTAGAGGGCTTTATTATTTCATTCTGGTTTTTTATTAGAAATTAAAATAAACTATTATAAAATAAGGGGAAATAAATGAAAAAACTGTTTTTATTTGCAATATTGTTGGGGCTTTCGGGGTGTGGTGATAACAACCAAAATGAAACGTCTGAATCTAATATGCAGATGAATCTATTACAAACGACTGAATTAGCAGCACCAACTCTATCTAATTACAATTTAACAGCATCAGCACGAGTGATGAGTTCGGCAGCTGCACCATTAGGTGGATGGTCTATTACTAATTCAACTGTCATGGGTGCATCAACATTAATTGATACGGTAAAAGACACTAGAGTTTCAGCAGCATTAGTAACACCGAATGCTAAGCAAGTGGCTGAAGTTTTGAGAGGGGGAGTTGCTGGAATTGCCTTAAGTATTGCGGTTGATCAGTTACTTGGTGCTGTTGATTGGGTGATGGATGCAGGGAATAATCAGATTCGTTATAAGCCGAAATCAATTGCTGGAGAGCCACCTATTACTGAAATAGGTATTTTTATCTATAGATCTAATGGCGTTAAAGAAACTACACGTGGTGATTCTATTAATGCAGTTTGTAAAAATATCCAACAATGGTATTTTGAAGTATCAAATTTTAGACCTACCATTGACTGGGAGCATGTTTCACGCTCTGGAAGTTACTTTACTTGCAGATTTTTAGAAACGGGCTATCAGCGTTTTACAGGGACTATAGAGGGTGGAATTTATTCATCAGAAAAAACTCTTCCTCTAGAAACCTTAGCTGGAAAAGTAATTTCTAACGCTGATTCAGGAAGTTTAGATGCTCAAGTTGCAACTAATGGAGCAACTCAGAATATTTTAAATGATGTAGTACAGGCTGAACCTGTCGTTCAGGAGTTAGAAAAAAATGCCGATAATAAGTGTCCAAGTGGTATTACTAACGGTAATGGTGATTGTTGGGTTTGTTCAAGAGAATCTTGGCAACCTATAAGAAGTCGTGTTGTCTACGCAAAAGATGTTACTAATGGGCTAGGCGGTTGTAGTGCTGGAATGAATTCTAGTCAATTGCTCACTCGGTATAATGCATATACTGAGCTAGGTGCTTCTAGAGATGCAGAGAATGCATGCTGGTCTCCACAAGATCAGGAACACTTAATTCAAGCAAAAATGGCTAAAGCAACTGCTAATGATTGTAAAAGCTACCTCGGGGCTCTAGGGCAATAAAATGAATATCGAAAATCTAAAAAAGCGAATTGAGTTAGAGTTTAAAAATGTTACTTTGGGGAAGGCCTATACTCTGCCAGAGGAAGATTATGCGGATACAAGTTACTGGTATTTCGATAAAAATCGCACCGATTTAAACTTAACTGAGGAAGAGTGGATAAAGCATGAGCTGCACCTTCTAGAAACGGGTGGATGGTTTAGAGAGGACTTTGAAGAGGCTGTAAATGCAATTAAAGAAAAGAGGAAAATGTATAATAGGTACAGTAATCCTTTTGAAATACCTGTTTCATATTTAAATAATTATCATACGGGTTTTGGATTTTTAAAACCCCAAGGTTTTTTATTTTATACCCCAGCTATTATGAATTGCGTATTAAAAGATACCGAAGTTTTATCTTCAAATAGTTTTTCCTCTTGGCTTTTTCGTATTAGTACATCAGATACTTTTGAGGAAATTTCGAAATTATTGAATTTTTTCACAAAAGCACAAATTGAAGTGTTAAAAGATTTTCTGCTATTTATTCTCGATATATCTGTAGAGAAAAAAGAAAGAATTAATAAGAGCTTAAATAACATCAAGCTGTTAGAAGTTTAATGTATCGAAAACTCCTTAATATTAAAGTTAAGTTTAACCCACTCATCTAGTGGGTTTTTTATTGCCTGAAGGAAAGTTATGTACAAGTTAAAGCTAAATCCTCAAACAAATGGCTATGGCGTAACACCAGGTGATGATGTAAAGCGTCAGCAAATGGATGGAGGGCGTGGACGCTATTACATTGATGTAAAACGTAATAGCCACATTGTTGATGTGAACTGGAATTTAAGTAAAACCGATTTCAATAAAATGATGGCTTTTTGGCGACTTTACCAAAACAAACCAGCTTCATTTTATGCGGATCTCGTCATTGATCAGGGCACGCGCCAACAATACCAATGTAACTTCATTCCCGAGTCTTTCAAAACTAATGAAGTGAATGGAAATCTTTACCGGGTAACCGCACAGATGGAAGTCATTCAAAACCAGCCGAATCTAACAGCTGATGCAGCATTGATTAAAGATTGGGAGGTCTAATGGATAACGAATACGCCAAGTTCTTCCTCAATCGTAAAGTTGATATCTATCAATTGGAGTGTATTGAGCTATCACATCCATCATTTCTAAACACTTATCGAGTTGTTCGTAATGATGATCGTGGTGTCTATGTTCAACATAAAGAAGGAGCCGGACAGGTGTTTTATGAATATCTACCGATGTCTATTCAAAGATCTGGAATGTTAGGTGATCTGGACCAGACATTAACTGTCTCAGTTTCGGGTCTTGGCGATATATTGCCGGATGAGTTTGAGCGAGTTTTAGAAGGCCAATTTGCAGATGTGAAGCCTACTGTCAATTATCGCCTGTACAGTTCAGACAACTTAAATGCACCAATTCATTATCTGCTAGGCCTCCAACTTGCAGGTGTTTCAATGAACCATAAAGCTGTGACATTCAAGGCTGAATCACCTCGTTTAAATACTTCCAAAACTGGTGACATTTTTTCACTGGATCGGTTTAGTGGACTGAAGGGGGCTGTATGAAAAGTCATGATCATTTACTTGATAAGCAATACGATGAAGAGCAATACAACTGTGTTCACTTTGCGCATGAAGCCGCTTTAGATCTATATGGAGTAGACCGGAGCGAAGCTTTAGATTTGTTCATGCAACCTAAAGGCCATATCGAGTTTAAAGTCTCACGATTAAAGCTCTTAAATCCACTGCCCATGCCCAAGGAAGGCTGCATAGTCGCCTTCCATCCAAGACAACGAAATAAGCCCCCGCATGTGGGGCTTTTTCGTGGGCAGAAGGTTTTACACCTAATGGAGAGCGGAGTCACTTATTTAGCTGAAGACGTCATTAAAGCAATGGGGTTTAGTCGGGTCAGTTACTATGATTAAGATTATTTATAAACAGGATCCTTTGTCTGAAGAAAAGACAATTGAGCAAGCCGAAACTATCGGGCAATGGCTTACTTCAAAATATGAATACTTGCCTGAGCATGTCCGTATTTTTCACACTTCAAGCAATATGGATCATGCGGAGATCTCTTTTGCCAATGAAGTTACACCTAAGAATGCTCACGACTTAAAGCAGCTTGATTTCTTGCCGGGCACTTTCATTGTGATTGAAAACCCGAAAGGTATGCCTGCGCTTATTGCTGCTATCGTTTCCATTGTCTTAAGTGTGGCGATTGCATTTTTAATGCCCGCGCCGTCAATTGCCCAAACCACTCAGAATAACAACCAATCCTCATCAGCAAATAACGAACTTTCAAACCGCGAAAACAAAATGCGAGTGAATGGACGTATTGCTGATATTTATGGTGCAGCTTGGGATACGCCTGATTTAATTGCAGTTCCTTATAAGGTCTATGAAAACAACGTCGAAGTTGAACATCTTGTTGGCTGTATTGGGCGTGGTCACTATCACATCAAAGGCGCTTACGATGGTGAAACCAATATTGTTGATATTGCAGGTGCGTCGGTAGAGGTCTTTCGACCAGGTGTCGATATCATATCTGGACAGCCTTATTTTTCCCTTGGTAGCGAAATTACTACGCCGCCTTTAACTGTCCAGCATCAAAACTCAGTGAATGGCCAGATCTTACGACCAGCTGACACTCAAAGTCTGGAAGGCACCAATTATCTTCAATTTGCTTATCCAAATGAGATCCTTCGAGCAGCTGCTAACAATACCGATTTAACGACTAAGTTTGTCAGCAATGACCGAGTTGAAATCACCAATGCTACGTTTACTTTTAACGGACAAACATACGATTTAAACGGTACTTACAGCGTCTTATCTGTAGCAGACGATCGGATGGCTTTGTCTAACCCAGCAGCAGTTAATCCGAACTGGCTAAAGGTAAAAGAACTCACTAACCAGCAAACAGCTGCTGCCTCTCCAAAGCTTTCATCTATTGGCGAGAAGTGGATTGGCCCGTTTATCCTAGACAACATTGAACGTAATCGTGTCATCTTTAATTTTGTCGCGAATAATGGGCTTTATACAGTCTCTTCAGGAGGTAATCAGGCGGCTGTAAATGTCACGATTGAAGTTGAAGTAACTCCAGTGAATGAGTCTGGCGCAGCTATTGGTAATCCAATGCTAAAGCAGATCATTCTAAAAGGCTCTGCAAAGTCACGCCAAACAGTTGGTGCGTCGCTGGATATGGTCACATTTCAGGGACGCTGTAGTGTACGTGCTCGACGATTAACACCAACCCCAGCAGTGACAACCGTTGTTGATGAAGTGAAGTGGCAAGCTTTATACGGCGCATTTCCATTGCAAAGCACGATGTATGAACATGAAACGGTTTTTCGTGCACGTACATATGCAACGACTGGAGCTTTATCTGTTAAGTCGCGAAAGATCAATTTTGATCTTCAGCGCATGTTGCCAACCTATAAAAATGGAGCAATGACGACAGAGTTGTTTCCAACTTCTAGTTTTGCTGATGCTCTTTTATCGATGGCGCTCGATGACAAGATAGGCCGCCGTACGATCGACGAGATTGATATTGAAAACATCTATCGTACTTATAACGATATTGTCGATTACTTCGGTACACCTTTAGCGGCCGAGTTCTGTACCACCATTGATGACACCAATCTTTCATTTGAAGAGCTGGTCACCAACCTTTGTGATGCTGTTTTTTGTACTGCTTATCGTCAGAACAACAAGCTAAAGATCTATTTTGAACGGCCAACGGATAATTCGGTATTGCTGTTTAACTTCAGGAATATCATTCCGGATAGTTATAAGCATGATCTAACGCTTGGCATGATGGATGACTATGATGGGTTGGTCTATGAATATACGGATCCGGCCGATGATAGTCGTATCAATATTTATTTGCCGGATAAAGGAGCCAAGAACCCCAAAGAAGTGAAATCGGTAGGTGTGCGCAATAAATGGCAAGCCCGTTTTAATGCGTACCGACTCTGGAATAAGCTCCGCTTTCAGCGCAAATCCATTACCTTTGATGCTGCTCCTGAATCGGAATTACTAGTTTTAAGGGACCGTATTGCTGTAGCTGATTATCGTAATGGCATCCATCAAAGTGGTGATGTGGTTAAACAAGAGGGTTTAATTCTCACTCTAAGCCATGATGTCGATTTCATAGCTGGGAAGAGCTACGTGATTTATTTGCAAATGGGAGATGGTACCGTTGATCTACTTCCTATTACTGCTGGATCTACTAAGAACAAAGTAGTTCTAGGACGTTTGCCAAATGGTGCTTTAAAGCTAAGTTCTGATGATTTTGTTAATACGATCTATACAGTTGTTAATGACGATACCAAAGACTCATTACCTTACCTTGTCGCTAAAAAAGATCCGGTTGATAAGTTCTCAAATACCGTTACAGCAGTAAATTACGATGTTCGTTATTACCTCAACGATAAAGACTTTATTGACGTGCCCGTTGATGATTCACCAATTTACATTCGATATGACCAGCTTGATATTAATCTTGCGCGGCTATATCAGATGCAAAGAGGTGACTTACCAACAACAGGAGAAATTAGCTTTATTGTTGAAGCTGGTGCCTTGGTTTCGAGTTCCAGTTCACTTCGGCCAGAAACACGAATGGTTTATAAGTTTGACCATAACTCAAGTCCGGCAAAACAGGAGTTTATTGTTCCAGCTGCTCCTGAATTTCCTGCCATTGATACTGGGGAGTTTCCTGCTGGTCTTACTGTAAATCTTACAATTAAAGGTTCAGTAGTAGGTCGTGGTGGTGATGGCGGTTTGCCTCATCTTGCTTTTGGTGCCTGGTCAAGTGACCCAGATTACAACTTTACTAAAACGCGCCGTGATGGATTCAAGGGAGCACCCGGTTTAATGAACCGGCACAGCAAATTGAATCTGATTATCGATGGAGGTACGTTGGCCCGTGGCGGTTCTGGTGGTGGTGCTACTCCAAGTGGGATCTACACTGAGTTGAGCTATGGGGTACAAGGTATTCCGGGTGGAGCTGGGGCACCATTTGGCCGTGTTATGACAGGAGAGCCTATCTACAATGATACCCAGGACTGGCGCTGGTATTTGAATGGTGGGTATTTGATGGTTGTAAAAGTCACTGATGCTGAGGCTGTGATGCCGGGTAAGGGATACCGCACTCAAAATGACCGATATGGATCTCCTTTATCCGGTGATGGTGGTGGTTGGGGGCAACGTGGTACTAAGTCAACCAATGATGGAACTTGGAATTGGAATTACCATGGCACAACGGAAGGCCAGCCGGGAGCGGGTGGTACCGCGATTGTCGGAGTAGCACCACTCACTACAAAATTGATTAATGGAGGGAAAATTTTACAAACTGTTTAACGTTATAAGCACTCTTGAAGGGTGCTTTTTTATATATTAAAACCTTTAAAGGAACAAAAATGGCTACAGTAAATGCAATTGACGTTATAGATGGCACCAAAAACCAGCATGAAATAAATGATGCTCAAACGATAAAGAATAAAGAAATTGCTTCTTTGAGTGACTATATAGATGGAACATCCGGTGATGTTTCTTTGAGTCTTGAAGAAGCTCTAGCAAACAATAGTCTTAGAGTTACTGATGGTGAGTACTTCATTAATAATGCAGTGGTTGTCACAAAAGATCAGGCTATTAACTTTGATTTAACTGCAAAAATGAATTTTGGTCCTAATGGGCGGTTAAATTTTTCAGGCACTTCAGCTTTAATTAACAAGCCGTTAGCAAACATTATTAAAGGGGCTAATACTCTTACTGTTTCACACTTAGGTCAAATCAAGCGTGGTGATTTAATTTGTATTCATAACCCAGACAATGGAAGCTTTAACCCTGAGCTAGCCTATTACAAAGCTGGTGAATTTGTTGAAGTTGCACGTGTGAGTGGAGATACGGTTACAGTACTTGGAAAGTTTTATGAAGCTTATGACTCCTCTATAGTAGATATTTATAAAATATCATCAATTACTGTAGATCTTTCCAAGCTAAATATAAATGTTGATGAGACAAACCCAAATCCAGCAGTGATTATCACTTTTGGTAGGGATTGTGTTATTTCTCACCCTAAAAGTGCAGGTGGTATGTATCAGAACATTATGCTTGATCGCTGCTACAACACTACCATGTACGGGAATGCAACTTCTTGTTTAGCTGATGTGACGCCAAATGGCCTGCAATATGGACTTGTATTAGCTAATTGTCAGAAGGGGCGTATATTTGGCGGTAATTTCAATGCCTCACGTCATGGTATTGCTTTTGGTAGTAGTAGTGGAGTGTGTAATGTTCCAGTACGAAACTGGCGTGTCATGGGTGCTTCTTTGCAAAATTTTGGAGCGGCAGCAGTAGGTGCCGCAGACATGCATGGCAATTGTGATGATGTACAGTACATTGATTGCCAGTTAGATGCCGCTCACATGGCTGGTAAGAATACAAAAATCGCTAATTCTCGTGTCACGGGTACTTCAACGGAGGCTTCAGGATGGGCTATTTACTCAAGCCACTCAATTGGTGGTACATGGGATTTAGAAGATGTAATCATTGATACGATTGGTGACGGTGCTGCACGAGGTATTATATATATCGCTCTCACACAGGATTTAACAGAAGACCTGCATATCAATATTAAAAATCTAACTGTTGAGTGCTCTCCGAAAGCAATTGATACATTAATTCAGGTGGTTGTTTCAAACGGTATTATTATTACTAAAAAGGTAAATATTAAAATAGATGGTGTGCGTGTCTTAAATGCAACATCTCTGACAAATCTTTTGAGATTTGGATATTCGAATATTGCAACAACTACACAAATTCCATCTGATTATATTTCAATTGAAGATGTTTCAGTGCCTAGGAGAACAAAGCTTCTTTACACAGCAAACCTACAGGCCAGTACAAAGCTGAGAATGCCAGAAGTCAGTGGTGCAATCACGGTAAATACTGGTGATGGTGCTCAGTATCGAGTTGCTGGAACTGAGTTAACATTACCGTATATCTATCCACGTGTACCAAATGTTTTTACACAACTATCACCAGTCAATAATGGGGGGTGGAATGATGATGCATTAAATTCTGGTGTAACAACGCCATCATTTGCAGGTGTGTATGGTTATATTCACAATAGACAGGTTGACAAGTTAACAGTTGGGCTTTACTCAACTGGGAAATATCTAACTGCTAATCGAAGTTATTCAATTCTTTATAGTGCTGGAATAAAAGATATCTAACTTGATAGTTGTACTTACAGGCCCTGAATCTATTAAAGATCAGGGCTTTTTTATTGTCTAAATTTTCTGGAGAAATAAATGGAACCGGTTTCAACTAGCGGTTTAACAGCACTTTTAAAATTTTATGGCGCAGCAATTATGGTGACTTTAGCTGTCGCATTAGTTGCAGCAGTTGTTTTGATGACACGTATGCCGCGTTCACCTCAAGAATGGGCCGTTGGGCTCATTTGTACCGTCGTATCAAGTTTAGCTGGTGGTTCATTCATTATCGTGAAATGGGGGCTTCATGAATGGGTTACCGATATTTGGGGGATGATTACCTTAGGGGGCTTCTTCTTTGTTTGCGGATTACCAGGTTGGGCTTTGGTCCGGTGGATCTTTAATTTCATAGATAAACAGGAAGGTAAAACGATCGTTGAAGTGATTAAAGAATTTAAGAAAGCCAGAAAAGACATCGAAAATAGTTAACCGCCTTCGGGCGGTATTATTAAATAGCTGACTTATATTTTTGTCATCTGTCGGAATTAATCAAATGATTTAGAGACTTGTTTATACTAAATGTTCAAAATAAAAAACAGGATAACGCCGTGAAAAAGATAATTTTAGCAACAGTAATGGGTTTCAGTGGAGTAAGTAGTGCTTTTGCCGAGTGCTCATATACCTTTGATGCGACCTTACAAGACCTACAAGCTTTTGAAGCAGCAAACGCAGCTAACTCAAGTAATTACCGTTATACAGAGCAAGTTGCTAATATAAATAATACTAATCAGTCTGGTTATGACGTTATAAATTATTATTCAAATAAAAATGTCGACAAGCTTTTAGCTTCTAAAAAATATATCCAGTTTAAAACTCAATATACTTCTAATACGCCAGACAATGTTGCCATAGTAGATAAACCTATTACTACTTCAGATATTTTTGCTCAGGAGTTCATTTTTGATGTGAATAATCTCAAGGTTAATCTTGGCAGTACTTCTCAGATGTATGAGTATGGTTTTGTTATTACTGGATCCTCACAATCTAAAGTGGAATTTACATTAAATTTAATGTTTGCAAAAGGTAATAACTATTCAGGTGTTATAAATGGAGACTCAATCGCTTCTTTAGGTGCTACATATAAATCAGATGGAAATGGTCATTTAACATACTTAAGTGCTAATAGAACCAGTAATCCAGTACAAGTTCCAGCTGATGGGAAGGTTAGAGTAGGAATTTATGTAAATCAAAATACTAAACAGATTGGCTATATTGTTAATGGTGTAAATTACGGCTACTTAAATCTTACTATGGAAAATAAATTAAAATATATAAGCTTCATGGGAGCAATTAACCAAGACCACTTTGCTAACTCTGCTTTGACTGGTAAAACAGTTGGGCTCCAATTGGTTACAGATAAGTCCAAAATGCAGTTTACTTATCCTACTGGAGCGAAGGATATTTGCGGTGTAGCTTTGTAAAAAACTATATAAGTAACAAATTTCTTTCAACAGCCGCCTTCGGGCGGTTTTTTATTACATGAAAACCGGGCCGGAGGAAACTCATAGCTAAGTTTTCTATGATCAAAAAGCAAAAACCCCAGTGTTGGCGCACTGAGGTTTTTTTTATCAACTTAACCAAAGCTAGATTAAGGAGAAGATATATCTATATGGAGCATTTTAAACCAATAGTGGAGCTTATGAAAGTATCTATTGAAAAGTATGGCTTATGGCAAACAATAGTTGCATTTATTCTTTTGTTTTCTATCCCAATCTTAATATGGAAGTTGGATGTAATAATTGCTTCTATAAAAGCATGAACCAACTTAAAAAAAAACTGCGCCACCTACGGGTGGCTTTTTTATGTCAAAAGGAAAGTGAAATGAATATTGAACAATATCTTGATGATCTCATCAAACGCGAAGGTGGTTATGTAAATAACCCAGCGGATCGAGGAGGTGCAACCAAATACGGCATTACTGAAGCAGTTGCTCGAGCAAATGGTTTTAAAGGCAATATGAAAGACTTACCCCTTGAAACCGCAAAAGCCGTTTATAAAAAACAGTACTGGACAGCTCCACGTTTTGACCAGGTGAATTCTATTTCATCAGCTGTTGCTGAAGAGCTTTTAGATACTGGCGTGAACTGTGGTACCGGATTTGCAAAACCACTTCTACAACGTGCTTTGAACTTGCTCAACAATCAAGGTAAAGCAGGTTGGCCAGATTTATCTATAGATGGAATTTATGGTCCAGCCACACTAAATGCACTCAAAACTTATCTATCTAAAAGAGGTAAAGAAGGCGAGAAAGTCCTGGTGCGTGTACTAAATATTATGCAGGGCCAACGCTATATTGAAATTTGTGAACGCAATCCAACTCAAGAGCAATTCTTTTACGGTTGGATCGCTAACCGTATTTCACTATGAAGGCTCTGATTTTGCTGTGCATTTTTTTATCAGGATGCACAGCATTTTTAATGATTCTCATATGCCTATCTTAACCATTTCCAAACGGCAAAAATTTAATTAAAAATGGTGGAAGTTCTGCCCATAGTAGAATCTTTTGTTGAGCAAATTATGTTGAAATATCATAATCTCTTTTTTGAAGTAAATTATTGGAATATTATGAAAAGAATTTTATTAATTGCCTTTTATTTTCCTATTGCTGTTTGGGCTTCTGTTTGTGAAGTACCTAAAGATCAAATCGTAATTGCTGACGTTGGTCTTGGGCATGATGTTAGGAAATTAGAAAAATATAAGGTAGAAATAGATAATAAAGTTTGGAATAAGAATAATAGTAAGTTTGGGGAAGCTCTTATTGGTCCTAAAGTTGAGAAATATTGGCTATTAGGAACACCAGTTCAATCTTTTAGTTACATTCAGTATTATAAACGCAATTATCTTATTTCTGGTTATAGCGTGAATTTTAATTTTGATGATATTAACCACATTAAGTTAAGAAAAATTCTTACAGAGTTATATGGATTACCTAAATCTAATTGGAAAATAAAAAAAGGTGTTGATGGAAAATACGGTGAATTCGTTGATCAAAAATATGAGTGTGATAATTATACAATTCTTATTAATTCAGGTTCAGCTGCTGGAAGTTTTATGGTGATCGACGAAAAGTAATTTTTAGTTCAAAAACCCGCAAATATATGCGGGTTTTTATTATTTGGAGTAAAGTTATTATCCTTTGGGCGGTTGATATGATTGCAAAAGGTAATGAATGTGCTGCTAAAGTTGATTATGGATAGAAATAGGGGAAAGCCCTCAAGAGAGGGCTTTAGTAATTTATTAGATGTTCGAAAGAGTAATTATCTAAGGTGCTTTCCAAATTTATTTTGTTTTTTATAAAAAGTATATTGAGTTGACAAACTAAAATTTTAGCAATAAAAATTGGTTGACAGATCTAGAAAATAGCAATTTTAGTCTTATAAGATAAAGCCATGGCTATATCAAAATCTGTGAGTGAAATCCAAGCCAAGAGCAATTCTTTTACGGTTGGATCGCTAACCGCATTTCATTATGAAATTTTGGTTTTGCTGCGCATCCTGAAAACAGAATGCACAGCTCATACGATCAATAATAAAGGATTTCTACTCAATTTATCTCTCGACATCGACCAAGTTCGATCAGGAAAAATTTTTCTATGACTGGATCGGTAACAGAATATTCATATGAAGTATCTGGTTTTACTGTGCATTCTGCTATCAGGATGCACAGCTCATATTTAGATTAGTCTGTAGCTTTTGATCTCTTAGTAATATCTAAAATTATCTTATTATGTAAATGCACAACTAGATCTCCAGCTATATAGGCTGAGTAAATTTTATAGGCATCTGATATTTCGCTTGGTGTTTTATCTCGTGTCGCCTCAATTAGGAATCCATACTTTTTCGATATTGCATTTTCTAGATCATCTATGACTCTCTCATATTCCTCACATAAACTTATTGTATTGCTGATTGTTGAAAACATTTGCAAGTGAATTTTAAATTCTCGAAGAAAAAACGAAATTTCGGTTTGTATTTTACTTGTTATTATGAGTATCTGTGTTCTATCTTTAAAATCTAAAATTTGTTGAGAACAAAGGTTACTAATTTCAATAGTTTGATCTAAGGTTGACTTTAAAGAGTTTTGCAAATTAAAGAATGAATTTACTGCACTATTTATATGTGTATTTTGTGTTCTATGATCCTCGGTTACTCTCCAGCCATTAAAAACATATAGGGCCGTAAACGCTGCAAAAAAAGCTGCTAAAGCTCCTAGAATTGATCCAAAAGCAGAAATCATTTCTGCACTTTCGAAGAGGAAAGTTTTTAAAGAAATAAAAATTAGCATTGCTACACAGTAGACAATTGCAGTTACAAAGAACCAAAAAGACGTTTTTTTCAGAATTTCCATGTAGTCATAAACGTATTAAAAAAATAATTATATTTTAATTTTTTATAATTAGTAATTCATCCCACTTAAATGGATTTCTACTAAGTTTGTCTCGTGACATCGACCAGTTTCGATTGGGAACAAAACATGGGCCGACACCTAATTTCTTCTTTCCAAACTTGCTATGGATACCATCCATAGCTTGCATCAAACATTCCTTTTTCTCTATATGTTTAAAGTCAGTTAATAAGTCATAAGTATGGCCAGATTTTGGCTCTAAACATGTCAGCACTACACCACATTTTTTATATTTAATTCCTTCCTTATAGATTTCATTTAACATCCTTGTCGCTGCTTTGACAAAATCTAATGCGCAGTCAGTCGGTTCTGAAAAAGATCCTGTAATAGATTTATTGTAAAAGGGCACATTGGGATCAAAAGGATTTGACTGCACAAAAGCAATCATACATCCGCATAAAAGCTCTTCATCACGTAGCCTCTTACATGCATCTTGCGCATACATTGAGATAGCTTCTTTTAGATCTGTTAATTCAGTTACGCGACCACCGAAAGACCGGCTGGCAACAATTTGTTTTTTTGATGGGGGAGTATGTTCGATCTCAATGCATGAGATGCCTTGGAGTTCGTAGATCGTGCGAGCCATGACGATAGAAAATTTCTTTTGCATCTCTCGAGGCTCAGCACAAGCTAAATCAAGCACCGTATTAATTCCCATGCTTTGCAACTTTTTTGAGTGCTTACGGCCCACGCCCCAAACTTCTGAAACGTCTATTTGAGCGAAGTAATATTCTTTATTGCATGGATCCATATTTACGAGATCGCACACACTGTTAAAGCCAGAATTCTTTTTAGCAATATAATTTGCAATCTTAGATTCTGTTTTACTTCTGCCGATACCAATACAGACTGGTAAGCCAAGCCACTTCCAAATTTGTTTACGCATCTCTTGGCCAACTTTCTCTAAATCAAAGTTCTTCTCATAAGCTGTGAAATCAACAAAGCATTCATCAATCGAATAAGGTTCAACATCTTCTGCGGTTACGTAAGAGCTCAGAATCTTATGGAAACGTCTCGACATTTCTGCATACATTGCATAGTTGCTTGAAAGTACAATTACCTTGTTTTGCTGAACTATATCTTTGATCTGGAATAGTGGAACGCCCATTTTAATGCCTAGCGCTTTTGATTCATTGCTGCGAGCAACGGCACACCCATCGTTATTGCTGAGAACAATCACAGGCTTATTATTCAAACTTGGGTCAAAGACTCTCTCACATGAAACGTACATGTTATTCACATCGATGAGAAAAAAGACTTTATTCTCATGTTTCATGATCTTTTTCTTGTCATTTTAATGATATGAGTGACAACGCCCCAGATAATTAGTTCCTGTCCATCTGCCAGATAAATATTTTTATACTCAGGGTTTTCTGCTTTAAGCCACTGACCCGATTCATCAATCATCAGACGCTTAACCGTAAAATCATTATCGATTAGTGCGACTACAATATCGCCGTGTTTGGCATCAAGACTACGATCGACAATCAGCTCGTCATCAATTTCGATTCCTGCATTCAACATAGAAAGCGAAGCAACTTTGACAATAAACGTAGCAGTTTCATTTTTTATTAAGTGCTCGTTCATATCGAGAGCTTTGTCGATGTAATCTTGTGCTGGGCTGGGAAAACCTGCCGAAATCTTCTCTAGAGCATAGGGGACAAGCATATGAGTAGTTGGTATAACTTGCTTGATTGATAGGGCTTCAGATAAAACAATACTACTTTGTAGATATGGTTTTATCTGGATAATGGATGGTGCAATTTCGCTCATAGAATATCCCCTAACTTGAATTTGTAACATATTCAAGATGATATGCTAGAGTTTAGTTAAATTTCAAATTTAAAAAGTTGTGGATAAATAATAACTAGTCGTAACTTGTCGCGCTTCATTGTGCATTTGGTCGGAATTTCTTCAAGTGAAAAGAGGTTATAGCCCCATTTTTTTAATTGAGACATCCTCTTTCTAAATTTAAAGATATTATTCTTCAATAAAATTTTAAATAATTTCTGGATTAGGTTTAAAAGTTAACCATTTATTCTTCATCCAATATTCTACTTTTTCCTTCCCTAAAATATAAATTAAGTTTGCTAATAGATCAAATTTTGCTACCTTATTGAAATGATATACAGTTACATGAACATTATTATCCATATGTTCATTAAAAGAAAAAATTTCTTTAATATAACTTTCATCTGAAACATCTAATGAATGTCCCCAAATATAAAAATTCAAATTTATATTTGAAAGTCGATTCTTTACTTGATCCAAAGTTTGAGTTGCATGAGATCTAAGAGCGTGATCAGTGATACTTGACCTAAAATTTATAAGAGCATTTTCATGATCCTTTAAATCATCATTATATTTTGTAATAATTTCATGTAAAAATGTATAATCAGTTTCATTTAATAATTTCTGATGATATTTTGTAAAACCATATGCTTTTAATCTTTTAAGAGATGCATCATTGAGATCTGAAATTCCAAGAACTAAATTTTGATTAGAACCAAATTTTCCATGCAGATAATTTATATTTATTTCATTATTATAAAATTTTTCAAATGTATTTGTGTAATTAAATGAATAAACTTTATCTATCTCTTTTAATTTATCTTTTTTAAACATTTGAATAGGAACTAAGTTATTAATTATTAACTCTAAATATAGATTAAATATCTCTATAAATTTATCGAGTTCTTTTTGTAAGAAAGAAATAAATTTAGAACTATCTAAGCCATAGATTTCACTAACGGGTGATTTAAAGTAATTACTATTTAATGACCCCACTCGAACAGAAGCAGATGCATTCTGAGGATTTGGTATAATAAAAGTTAAACATGTAAGTATATTAAATTGAAACTCAGTGAAAAAGTAAGAGTTTGGATTGTCTCGGGGTGTAGTGAAAATTGGTGAGTTAAAAAATCTAGTAGTTGAATGTTTTTCATTAACAATATTTATTGCCTTTACTGCATGTATAAGTGCTTCTTCGATTTTTTGCTCAAAGTCAATCCAAGTTTGAATATCATTAACGTGATTTAAGAAATATTTATACCAAATATTTTGCTGAAGCATTACTTTAAATGTCTGAACTTGGTCTTTATCTAATTTAATTAAGTCATATTTATATAGTTCTTTTGTTTTATTGAAAAAATATGCTTCTTTTACATATAAAATTTTATAAATATCATCAAATTCCATTCCAGATGAACCTTGAAAGCCTTCAATGGATTTCATTGCTTCCATAAAATGGTCATATTTAGTTGGTAAAAAATGGGATAGATCAAAACCATTCCCTACAATTAGAATATCCACGAATTATCTCAAAACTAAAAATTGATTTAACACAATAATACTCTAATATAATCATGAATTTAAAATTATTATACTGAATTAAGTATTTAAATTTTATATAAATTAAGGTCTAGGGAAGAAATCAGCAGTAAATTCACCTAAGGGCATTTCAAAGAAAAATTGATCGGCATCTTCTTTTTTACAGTTAAGCCAATCGTTTCTGTATTCTTCAGGAATTACGATGATAGATCTCTTTTCATCTTCTGGCTTATGAAACTGTGACATAAAAGGGTGATTATCTGCATTAATAGTCAGCATCGACATAGATCTAATTTGTTGGCCATCAATCACAGTTGAATCATAAATAGCAGCAACTGTAAAAGGTAAGCCGTCCTCTCGATAAATTCCCCATCTTTCAGCTTTGCCATTCACATACCTAGGCTCATAAATTTTTTCGACTGGGATTAAAGCAAACTGGCTTTTAGCCCATGCATGCCTAAAACTTGGCTTTTTATCTACAGTTTCAGTTCTGGCATTGTATGTGTACTTAGAGAACTTCAAATCATGGTTCCAAGGCGGGATCATACCGAACTTTACTTGTCGCCATTCAATATGGCCATCTTTGGAAAATATAAGAGGGCAGTCGTAACCCGGATAAACATCCGCTTTATATTCGAAAGTGGGTTGAAAGAGATCTAGTATGTGTACCCGGTCTTTAGATATAGGTTCATAGTTTGCGCACATAATCTGCTCATTCATATTTTTTATAATTATTGATAGATTATAAGTTTATAAAAACCTTATGAACGTAAGACTATGGTTAAAAATGTTGTAAAAATTGGATGGATACTTACTTTTATCTGGATTTTAATAATTGTTTATTTATTAATCAAGAAACCAATACCCTCTACATTAAATGAAATTGGAGATTTTATAGCAGGTGTATCATCACCACTTGCTTTTCTTTGGGTAGTAGTTGGTTACTATCAAAGTCAACAAGCCTTAGTTCTGCAAGCAGAAGAGTTGAGCCACAATACTCAAGCTTTAACTGCTCAAGTTGAAGAAATGAAAAAAACAACTGAAATACAAGAAGATCAGCTCTCAGAGATGAAAGCGCAATATGAAGAAACAGCACTTAATGAACAAAAGAAATTACAACCTTTTTTTCACGTCAAAATTGAAAATGTAGCTAATATGAAGGAATATCAAATTATTGAGTTGGGCCTTTGCTGTGAAAATGGATTTGCAAGAAATATTGCTATTGAACATGTAGAAAGTGGGAGTATAAGTGATTTTCAAAGTTTCATAAAAAGTAAAGATAAGCTTAATTTGAAAATTAATATAATAGTAAAAAGTATGAGTGAATTGAATAATAATTCTTTTGATATAATTTATTGGGATATTAATCATCAATATATGAAACAACGATTTAAATTTTTCAAAAACAATATGGATAATAATAATTTTTTATTTGATAAATTTATTTATTCTCAAAAAAAAGCACCCTAGGGTGCTTTTTTTTCTAATATTTCAAGCATTTTATCAATGTATTTCAATGAATTTATTTTTGCTACTTCAATCATATCTTCTGGCTCAGCATCCTCTCTACTTCCAACAATAAAGCTTTTTTTATATTCTGTGGAAGGCTTATTCAATACAATTGTTTCATTAATTAAACTTATAATTTTTGATTTATTTTGATAATTAATAAAATCTATGCGAGAAAAATTATTAAACTGCTCTTTGAAGGATAAAATATTTGCGTATAAATATTCAGTTTTTTTAGTAATTTCATTAAGATTAATAATTTCTTGTTCATATAATTCATCATGACCGTAAAAATGAAACCCCCTTTGATATTTTTGTTCATGTAAAGTTTCATAGATATCGTATTGACGAACATTAAAATATTCAATTTCAGAGCTTATAGTGTATTGAATTTCAACAATATTCTCTCTTAGTTCAGTTATTTGTGACAAAAGACTTATACTCGTTTCTTTCCTATGTAACCAAATCATTAAGTAAATAACTACAATAGTATTAATTACTGTAAAAATTGCACCTAAAGTAGTAAACCATGCCCCAAACTTTGAATAATAATTTACCTCCTCTTGTGAAATGGGGTTGAAAAATATCATTCCATAAACAGAAATAGGTGAGATTAATAATATTATTAATAATAAGATAAAGACTAATCCTATTTGTTTGTTGTTATAGAGAAAATCTTCAAATTTGTTTTTTATATTATGTATCACTTATTAACTACCACGCTAAACCCATCCAATATTTTTGCTAACTATTTCATTAGCTCTTCATTAGGCACATATCCTAAATTTTTAATTTTTCCCTCAAAGCTTTCCTCCAACGGAGCTAAAATATCTGCATTCATAGAATGATTTAATTCTTTAGAAGATTAAGCAATCTTTTACTTCAAGCTATAAGAAAGTCTTAAATTATATTGTACATTTAAATGATTTCCCATTATTCCTTATACTTTTGTACATAATGATCTTCAACAATCAGCCAACCAAGACTTTTTTTTCCATTATCTACAACATCAATATGATTGTTGCCTTTATAAACCAGAATGTCTTTATTAAAAAACTTCAATGAATTCCAGAAAGAAGAGTTACTTAAAACTTCCAGAGATAGATGGATATCATCACGAAGACTTGAAAGTTCCTGTGTGTAATCTAAATCAAGTGTATTCAACAATTTCCCATAAATGACACGCTTTTTACCATCTTTTAAGGGGATTATTCTGACATCAGCTTGATTGTTGCTAAAATTAGTGGACCGTAAAAAACTCTCTTCTAGACGATGTACTGCTTCAGCATTTATTGATCTACCGCTTTCTTTAGCCGCATCTTCAACTTGTTGTTTGAGTTCTTGTGGAACACGTAAATTAAATTGAGGATCTGTTCTAGCCATCAAAGTGAAGTCCAAAAATTTTTATAAGAATATGCTAGTACCGTGCTTGACTTCAATATTAGCACCGTAATAGTATTATCACCGTGATATCACAATACGGAACACTATATGGCTAGAAACGATAAACAATTAAATGTTCGTATGCCTTGCGAATTGATTGAAGAGCTGAAAAAGAATGCTGAACAAAGCAGACGTTCATTAACAGCCCAATTAAATCTCATTATCGAAGAGTGGCTAAAAGATCAGCCTAAAATCATTAAATAGAAAAACAATGAAGCCCCTGAATCTTGGCGGACTAGGGGCTTCTATCCAACTCGGTTAGGAGATCAGATATGACAAGTCTAGCATTAACCTTTAATGAAGTGAACTTACACCCAATTTCTATAGATGATGGACAGCTATGGATAGGGGCAACCCAAATTGGGTTAGCCTTAAGATACGCAAATCCTGAAACGGCTGTAATTAAACTGTTTAATCGAAATATTGAAGAGTTTTCTACAAATATGACTCGGTTAGTAGAAATGAAAACAAATGGTGGTTTGCAATCTATAAGAGTTTTTTCACTTCGAGGTTGTCACCTTATTGCTATGTTCGCAAAAACTGCGATTGCTAAAGAATTCCGTAAATGGGTTTTAGATATTCTAGATCGGGAAGTTCAACCAAAACATAAAACTCATAAATCTGAACGTGTATCTCTCAACGATGCCATTCATTTACTAGTGGCAAAAACTAAAAACTTGAACTTTTCTGATGCCTACAAGTTAGTGCACCAGCGTTTTTGTGTACAAGGTATAGATGAAATTCCTTTTGATCAGATTCCTGTAGCTGTTGAATACGTTCATCATCTCATTGCTCTTATGAGTAATAAAAACGGTAATACAGGACTAGACACCAATGTTAGGGCGATGGCTATATACCTAGCTTGGTTAAGCGGATGGTGGAGACAATTTGGACCTGCTGTAAGGGGAATTAATCCACACATGGCCGCAGCAATCCATGACTATTTCAATGATGGTGGCTTTGTTGCTTGGTCATTCATTGAGAAAGATAAAAGAGCTGAGCTACATAAGCGTATAGATACCCATCCTTGGCATTTACCGCCAATGGACCGTTATCATTTGCTAAATAGAAACTAATAGTTCAGTTGCGATGGCGGGAGTTGAACCCGCGTCTTTAAAAGCTCTCTACGGAGGGCTTTTTTGATGGAATGAGCATATAAAAACTAGAAAATTAATATTTTTATGCTTTTGTAATTCCTATCAAATATCAGTACAAAAATGATTCCAATAGATGTAATGTCTAGATGGTTATTTACATGAAAATTACAACATCTTAAAAAAGAAATCTTTATAGAAAGCTTCAAAATAGATGTTGTCATTGATGTCAGTAAAATGATTATTAGATTTAACTGTTTTGCAGAAATTTTGCATTTATTTTGCAGGACATCGAAATAAATCTAATAAATTTAAAATTAATCAAATAGATATGGAATTTCTAAAATATTTATTCTTTATGGAGAAAGAATATATGTGGGAATTATTTGTAATTCTACTTTCACTTGGGCTGTTAATGTACACAGCTTACAAGGGCTTTTCTGTCATTCTTATGGCACCAATTTGTGCCTTACTCGCGGTTTTACTCATTAACCCAGCCAATGTTTTACCGTTTTATTCGGGTGTTTTTATGCCCAAAATGGTGAACTTTATCAAAGATTACTTTCTTGTATTTTTGCTCGGGGCAATTTTCGGTAAAGTCGTTGAAATGTCTGGAATTGCCGAATCTATCGCTCGAACTATTGTGAGATGGATTGGGGCAAAAAAAGCGATTTTAACCGTTGTGTTATTAGGTGCAATTTTAACGTATAGCGGTGTCAGCTTATTTGTTGCAGTATTTGCAATTTATCCTTTTGCCAACCAGCTTTTTAGACAAGCTAACATTCCAAAACGTTTAATTCCAGGCACAATCGCGCTTGGTGCATTCACATTTACCATGGATGCATTGCCAGGTACGCCGCAAATCCAGAATGTTATTCCAACCACATTCTTTGGTACCAATATTTATGCCGCACCATTTTTAGGGATTATTGGCGCTATTTTTGTTTTATGTGCAGGTTTAGCCTATTTGGAATGGCGCCGTCGTGCTGCTGCAAAAGCGGGTGAAGGCTTTTCTGGTTTTGGAGTAGACAATACACCATCTCAAGAAGCTGAAGCCGATATATCTATGCAAGATAATGGAAGCACAGCTCGTCAGTTTTTAGCATTTGTACCTCTCATTCTTGTTGCGGTAATGAACAAATATTTGTCTAAAGCAATTAAAGAGTGGTATCCAAATGGCTTTGATTTTGCCACTGTAGGTTTAGCCGATTACACGGTTGATGTTGCAAAAACGGGGGCAATCTGGGCTGTTGGTTTAGCACTTATTGTCGGAATTATTGCTGCAATTTTATTTGACTACCAACGTGTAGTGACCAACTTTAAAGAGGGCATTAATGCCAGTATTGGTGGCTCGCTTTTAGCAGTGATGAATACAGCTTCTGAATATGGTTTCGGTGCAATTATTGCGTCATTACCGGGCTTTGCCCTGATTAGTCATGCAATGAGCAGTACCTTCACAAATCCATTGGTAAATGGTGCGGTAACCACGACAGTTTTAGCGGGTATTACCGGTTCAGCTTCTGGTGGTATGAGTATCGCTCTAAGTGCGATGGCTGAACACTATAACGCCGCGATTTTAGCAGCAGGTATTCCACCAGAAGTCATGCACCGTGTGGTTGCAATGGCATCGGGCGGTATGGATACACTTCCGCATAATGGTGCTGTCATTACCTTACTTGCTGTTACAGGTTTAACCCATAAACAGTCGTATAAGGATATTTTTGCAGTCACAGTAATTAAAACGTTAGCGGTATTTGTGGTGATTACGGTCTTTACAGTGACTGGTATTGTTTAAACCAACAAGTTAAAAATATTTAGGAGTAAATAGATGACTAAACTTTTAGACGGAAAAGTAGCCTTTATTACGGGCTCTGCAAGCGGGATCGGTCTAGAGATTGCTAAGAAATTTGCTCAAGAAGGTGCAAAAGTTGTCATTTCTGATATGAATGCTGAAAAGTGCCAAGAAACGGCAAAGCTGCTAACAGAACAAGGCTTTGATGCGTTATCTGCACCATGTGATGTAACCGATGAAGATGCTTATAAACAAGCAATTGAACTCACTCAACAGACCTTTGGCACTGTAGATATCTTAATTAATAATGCTGGTTTTCAACACGTTGCACCTATTGAAGAGTTTCCAACCGCTGTTTTTCAAAAGTTAGTTCAGGTCATGCTCACTGGTTCATTTATTGGCATTAAACATGTTTTTCCAATTATGAAAGCTCAAAAATCGGGTCGTATTATTAATATGGCTTCAATTAATGGCTTGATTGGTTTCGCTGGGAAAGCAGGTTATAACAGTGCTAAACATGGTTTAATTGGTCTGACAAAAGTTGCCGCATTAGAATGTGCAAGAGATGGTATTACAGTCAATGCACTCTGCCCAGGTTATGTCGACACTCCATTGGTTCGCGGTCAAATTGCAGATTTGGCTAAAACCCGTAATGTGAGTCTAGACAGCGCACTTGAAGATGTAATTCTGGCAATGGTTCCTCAAAAACGTTTGTTATCTGTTGAAGAAATTGCTGATTATGCAATTTTCCTTGCTAGTGACAAAGCAGGTGGGGTAACGGGTCAGGCTGTGGTTATGGATGGTGGTTATACCGCACAATAATTTAGAGCTTTATAAAAGCCGCTTATTTTTTAATAGGCGGTTTTTTGTGAATAAAAAGATATGTAAGTTTAGTGTTCAAAACGATGATTTATCTCAACTATAGTTGCTTATAAAAATCTAATAAAATAAGTTTTTTAAGGTATGAAATTATACTTTAAAGGTATTTAACTTATTTCCAATTTTAAAATCTAATAGAGTATGAGAAAGTAATCTTTACTCTCTTTCTTGATTAGATATTTTCAGGAAAACTCGTCAATTAAAGGATATTAATTGGCATACAAGTTGCTTTTTAAGCAATAAGTTATTTAGCTAGGTGAAAAGGATATGATATCACTCAGCCAACAGACGGAACTCAATCATTATTCACGCAAAGCTGAATTTGCGCAGAATTTGATGTCCACAATTTGTGGTGAACACCGTCTAGACACAATTTACAAAGACACTCTCGATTTTCACTATGATGGAATGCGCCTGCCTAATAAAAAAATGGCAATTGGCACCATCAGTTATGGTGCAAATGTTGCCATTAACATCTCTAATCTAAAAGCTTATAGCATTAGCTTACCGATACAAGGAAGACAAGCTCTCAACATTCGTGGTGCTCATTATCAATCTGATGAAAACAGAGGACTTATTGTTTCAAATAACGATCAGCAAGATTTGATTATTGATAAAGATTGTCGAAAATTTCAAGTGGTTATTCCTGAGCGAAGCATGCAAATTGTTCTTGCAGATCTACTGAATAAACCGATAGATGCACCCATCATTTTTAATCCAGAAATGCATCTGGACTCGGAGCAACTGATTGGTGCATGGTGGAAAAATATTCAGAATTTTTTACAGTTAAAATCTCAATATAGCAATTTTTATGGTTTACAGATGCTGTCTGAAGACTATGAAAATTTTGTAATTAAAGCCTTACTTTTATCTCAAGAAAATAATTATTCCGAAAGTTTAAAGTTACTTTCGCATCAGGATGAACCAGCCTATATCCGAAAGGTGCGGAATTTCATTATTGAACATGCCCATGAAGAAATCTGTGCAGAAGATTTGCAACGCCTAGCCGGGGTTTCAAAATCCAAGTTGTACGATGAGTTTCAGCAGTACTACGGTACAAGTCCAATGTCCTATCTGAAAAAGTATCGTCTACAACAAATTTATAAGATTTTGAGTACAACTGGCGCTGATAGAAAAGTATCTATTTCTAAGCTTGCTTATGACTGGGGGTTTAATCATTTAAGTCGTTTTTCTCAAGAATATCGCGAAGAGTTTGGTGAAAAACCAAGTGAAACGAAGGGCAAAATTTTTTAAGTATTTCATCTTTTAAGCAATAAAAAACCTGATTGAATTAACCCAATCAGGTTTTTTATTTATCTCTATATTTTAAATACTATTTTCAAGATTCAATACTTGCTTACTTTTCGATTTTTCATAAATGACTTTAAGACTAAGGGCAATAAATGAAATGAAGGTCGGTAATGCAAGAATAAAGAAAATACCGCTTAAACTTAAGTTAAAAGTGAAAATGAGTGAGCCAAAAAAAGCGCCTAAAATTGCACCGATACGACCAATACCATGCATCCACGAAACGCCAACCGCGCGGCACACGGCTGGATAGAAAATAGCTGCAAGTGGTAGTAAAGAAGATTGAGCACCAGCAAGTAATGCACCAATTAAGAAAATGGTAATACCCAATAAGAAAATATTTGAACTGACTAAGCCTGCGACAATGAATAGCCCAAAAGCAATTAAATAAGAGTATTTAATCACTGTGGTTGGGTTCAGTTTATCCATGTACCAACCCATAATGGTTGCACCAATCACACCACCAAAAGGGAAAATAGCTGCAATTAAACTAAATTGTTGCGTCGTAAAACCAGCTGTTTTTAAAATTGTTGGCATCCAGCTTGTTAAAAGATAAAACACTAAGAGACTCGTAAAGCAGCACAGCCAAAGCATGCTTGAACCCCAAAGGTATTTTCCTAAAACGATTTTAACCGGGTTTTCCTCTGATGCTGTTTCTGTTTGGGCTAAGACAAGTTTTACTGGTTCTTGGAATGGATGCCCTTGAATATCTTCTAAAATTCGTTGTGCTTTATCTTGTTGTTGGCGCGTAATTAAGTATTGAGTTGATTCAGGTAATTTAAGTAATAAGGCAACCACTAAAATTAGGGGAATACTTCCACCAATAATAATGACCTTGGCCCAGCCATAACTTACTAATAGATAAGCTGACAACACACCACCACAAGAAATACCAAGCATAAAACCGCAACCTGCTAATCCTGTTAGGAATGCTTTACGTTTTACAGGCATATATTCAGAGACAATGGTACTGATGTTTGGCATGGCTGCCCCTAAACCCACACCTGTAATAAAGCGATAAATCATTAAATCTTGGGTCGAGTCAGCAAAGCCACACAAAATGGTAAATATTGAAAACAAAAGGCTCGTAAAAACAATGACGCCTTTACGCCCAAACTTATCGGACATAGGGCCTGAAATAATGGCACCGATTGACATACCAACTAAAGCGGCACTTAAAACAGGCGCAAGCTGAGGTTTGGTAATTCCCCAGTCATCCAGTAATGAGGGAGCAATAAAACCAATAATTCCTGTGTCTAAGCCATCACAAAAGAAGACAAAAAATCCTAGGATAAAAACCATCCACTGTAAGGGGGACAGTTTTTCGCGGTTGATTACCGAATTTGCATCTATCGTTTTCATATGTATTCCTTAACTCATTAAAATTTTCTGTTGTAATTAACAAAGAAACGGTTTTCTGAAAAATCGCTTCCATGCTTAATGTCATAATTGATAAAGATGTACTGAAGAGCTAGACCTTTGAGAAAAGGCTGTTGAAGGGCATAATTGACAATAACGTTTGCTTCACTTTCTTTGTTTTTTAAACCATCTGCTGTTTTAAAGTGATCGCCATATACATACTTCAAAGTTGTATTTAAACCGGGTACATAATCTTTAAAGTCATAGCCATAGATGAAGTGATAGGACTTTTCATCTTGTTTGAAGAAACCGGTCGTGTTCCAGTTAATAAAATAAGTTTCAGGCAAGAAACCATCAGGTAGCGGGTAGGCAGACTCGCCAATAATTTGTTGATAACCTAAACCAAAGCTGTGATTTTTTACTTTGAGCGTTTCTAATAAACCTACATTTTGCGCATCGATGTCGAAAAGATTTCCACTATCTTTTGCATTGAAATATTTGAATTTTGAATTAACTGAAAAATTAGAGTTCTTCCATATGTGGTCCATTCCCACATAATGTTTATTATATAAATCCTCCATATTTCCGAAGTAATATTCGCCTTTCAAAGTAGGAGTGATTTGATAGCGCAGGTCTATGTAGTTAAGGCCATCAGAGTAGCCAGTCACGCCTTTTGAGGTAAAAGAAAATCGATGAAAATCTTCTTCATTTCGTGGTGATACTTTTTCAATACGGCCAATTTCAGCAAAAAGCTTATCGCTCAATTGAGACTTAAGGTTGGTTCCCCAATAAGAGGTCAGTAGCTGACGACTTGCATCTACAGTGGTTACGGGTAAATCTAGCCATAATTCACCAATGCTCAGTAGCGTCTTGTTATAGCCTAACTTTAATGTCGCACCATATTTTAAATAATCGGGTGCTTGGGACTGAGTCTCTTTATCAAAAGGTAATACCGTATCTGCAACATGTTTATCTTGGCTTAAGCGAACCGCATATTGTGCTGAAGCATTTGCGCCAATTTGAATCGGGGTTCCGCCAATTTCTAACGGCGTGTCATGCATATTTGAGGTGTAAAATAGAGAAACTGATTGCGACCAGCTACCCGTGTCTTTCACAGCGGAATTGTCATAGTTTCTATCTATATATGCATTTTTTAATGTAAATTTCCATTCTTCATCCGCTGAATAAGCCTGAGTAGAAAATGCACTACAACATAAAATATTGATGAGCATTAACGTTTTGTTGTGTCCATAAATTGGCTTTGGTCGATGCATAAATAAAGCGCCTTAATTTAGAAAAATGACTGAGCTTTTCTTATGTAATCAAACTAATTACATGACTTTGATTGAACTATTTTTAGCCAGTAGTCACTATCCAATAAGTCCTAATCTTCATCCATTTTTTCCAAATTAGATAAAAAGCAGCATTTTTATTTTTTATATTAAAATATTGAAATTCATTAACTTTATTCTTTTATATGTTTTATCCATTGCTATCTTTTTTCATAATTGCGCACAGATTGGATAGTGATTGCAGCTTTTGGACAGTCTAAAAAAATATTCGGATAGAAGATAAAGCCATAACAATGTCAGGAGTTGACACTATGGCTGGTCAAACCGTTCAAATTAAAACTGCATCTGGAAAACGGTTCAGTGCGTATCTAGCGACACCAGAAACAGGAAAAGGGCCGGGCGTCGTACTTTGTCAGGAAATTTTTGGTGTTAATGCAGCCATGCGGGAAAAGGCAGATTTTCTTGCAGAAGAAGGCTATACCGTTTTAGTTCCTGATTTATTTTGGCGTGTAGCACCTAATATTGAACTGAGTTATACACCAGAAGATTTTCAAAAAGCTTTTGAACTTTATCAGCAATATGACGAAAACCTCGGTGTTGAAGATATTCAAGACAGCTTAACTTTTTTAAAGACACGACCAGAATGCGACACAACTACAGGCCTTGCTGTAGTGGGCTATTGCTTAGGCGGAAAGCTTGCTTATCTGGCAGGCTGTCGACTTTCTGAAGTGGCATGTGCCGTAGGTTATTACGGCGTAGGCATCGAAAAAGCGTTAGATGAGTTAGCCAATGTAAAAGGACGTTTGGTTTTACATATTGCCGAACTAGACCAATTTACACCGCCAGATGCTAGGCAAGCGATTGTCGATGCAGCCAGCCAATATTCAAATGTACAAGCTTATGTTTACGAAGCTGTTGATCATGCATTTGCACGTCCAAAAAGCAATCATTATCACAAACCTTCAGCGCGCTTTGCCCACGAGCGTACAGTAACAGCACTACATGACACGATTGGGCCGAAATATGACCTAGTTGCGTTATGGGAAGAGCATATTCGTCATGAGTTTGATACGCGTGACGTGCCAGCAACCATGGCAACGATGGTCGCAGAACCTTATGTGAACCATATTCCAACGTTGACTGGCGGTGTGGGGCAAAGCCAGCTTGCCCGTTTTTATCAGTACCATTTTGTTCATCAAAACCCGAAAGATATGAAGATCACTTCAATCTCTCGTACCGTTGGCTCAACGCAAGTGGTAGACGAGTTCATTATGAGCTTTACACACGATGCAGAAATTGACTGGTTATTACCGGGTGTAAAACCGACTGGTAAATATGTCGAAATTCCAATGTTGGGTGTAATTCAATTCAGAGGCTCAAAGCTGTGCCATGAGCATATTTACTGGGACCAAGCATCGGTGCTCGTTCAAATTGGCTTATTAGATCCAACAGGCTTACCCGTTGCAGGTGTCGAGACAGCGCGAAAACTTCTTGATGAAGATCTTCCTTCAAATACCTTGATGCCATCTTGGTCAAGTAGTGAAGGCAAGCCAGTCAATTAAGGAGTATCTGCAATGAATATAGATTTAAAAGGAAAAGTCGCTGTGGTGAGCGGCGGCGCAACACTCATTGGTAAAGCCGTTGTACAAGCTTTGGTAAGTGCGGGTGCTCATGTCGCTATTTTAGATATTGATGCCAAAGGTAAGGCAATTGCTGAAAGCTTTAACCATGATGTGATGTTTATTCAAACCGATTTAACCAGTGATGCGGCTATTCAACAAGCTGTGGCAGATATTCACCAGCATTTAGGCGAAGTGAGTTACTTGGTAAATCTGGCATGTACATATCTAGATGACGGTTTTAAATCTTCACGTCAGGACTGGTTACAAGCACTCGATATTAATTTGGTCTCTACCGTTGAGTTGAGCCGTGCTTTTTACAATGACCTAAAAAAGCAGCAAGGTTCAATCGTTAACTTCACTTCAATCTCGGCCAAAGTGGCTCAAACAGGCCGCTGGCTATATCCAGTGTCTAAAGCCGCAATACGTCAACTCACACAAAGCATGGCAATGGATTTTGCTGCCGATGGCATTCGCGTCAATTCAGTTTCACCGGGTTGGACATGGTCTCGTGTGATTGCAGAAGTCAGTGGCAATAACCGTGAAAAAGCCGATAGCGTGGCAGCCGATTATCACTTACTAGGCCGATTGGGTCACCCAGAAGAAGTCGCCAATGTTGTTTTGTTTTTATTGTCACCCGCTGCGAGTTTCGTCACTGGAGCAGATTATGCGGTCGACGGCGGATATTCAGTAATGGGCCCTGAAGGATCACAGCCCGCTATTCCACGTTTAGCTGAATAGCACAGCGTTTTAACACATTTAGAAAATTATGGAGAAGATTATGCGCCGTATTGCAATTGTTGGAGCAGGACAGTCTGGTTTACAGCTTGGTTTGGGTTTACTAGATACAGGTTATGACGTGACCATGATCACCAACCGAACTGCCGATGAAATCCGTCAAGGTAAAGTCATGTCAAGCCAGTGTATGTTTCATACCGCTTTACAAACTGAACGTGACTTAGGTTTAAATTTTTGGGAAGAACAATGTCCAGCAGTGGAAGGCATTGGGCTGGCTTTAGTTAACCCTGAAAATGGTGGTAAAGCATTTGAATGGAGTGCTCGTCTTGAACGCTATGCTCAATCGGTCGATCAACGCGTCAAAATGCCATATTGGATGGAAGAATTTGAACGCCGTGGTGGTCAATTAGTCATTCAAGATGTAGGCATTGAAGAATTAGAACAACTCGCAAATGAGTATGAACTTGTACTGCTAGCAGCTGGTAAAGGTGAAGTTGTTAAACAGTTTGAGCGTGATGATGCACGTAGTGTTTTTGATAAACCACAGCGCGCTTTGGCATTGACCTATGTCAAAAACATGAAGCCGATTTCACCTTACTCACGTGTGACTTTTAACATTATTCCCGAAGTTGGTGAATACTTTTCATTTCCGGCACTTACCGTTAATGGACCTTGCGACATTATGGTGTTTGAAGGTATTCCAAACGGGCCAATGGACTGCTGGCAAGATGTCAAAACACCTGAACAGCATCTGCAATGCAGTTTGGACTTACTCAAGAAATTTGTGCCATGGGAATATGAACGTTGCGCAAATGTTGAATTAACCGATGCAGGTGGATATTTGGCAGGGCGTTTCCCACCGACCGTACGCAAACCAATTTTGACATTACCCTCTGGCAAGCAAATTTTTGGTATGGCAGATGCCTTAGTAGTGAATGACCCAATTACTGGTCAAGGCTCAAACAATGCTGCCAAATGTAGCAAGATCTATTTCGATGCCATTTTAGCCAATGATAATCAAGGTTTTAGCGAACAATGGATGGTTCAAACTTTTGAACGTTATTGGGCTTATGCAGAAAAAGTAGTGGCTTGGACCAATAGCTTGCTCGTACCGCCACAACCGCATGTTGTTGAGCTATTAGCAGCTGCAAGCCAAAACCAGAGCATTGCTTCAATTATGGCCAATAACTTTGATGACCCACGTGCTTTTGCTCCTTGGTGGTTTGATGCAAATCAGGCTCAGGCATTCATGGCCTCAAAAACCGCAGCAAAAGTGGCTTAAGGGCAAAACATTAAAGGGAGATTTAGAAATGGACACAATTGAAACTCAAGGCTTACAAGCGATTAATGCTGAAAACCCAAGAGAAATCCGTAATTTACTTGGGCAATTCGCAACGGGCGTTACAGTGATTACAACCCGCGGTAAAGATGGTCGGAAGATAGGAATGACAGCCAATTCGTTTTCCTCACTGTCTTTAGACCCACCATTAATTTTGTGGAGCCTTTCAAAAACGGCACCAAGTTTGTCTGATTTTGTAGAAGCTGAATATTTTGCCATTCACATGTTGGCACAAGAGCATCATCAGCTTTCAGGGCATTTCGCTCGAGGTGCTGAAGATAAATTTGCAGGTATTTCACATCAACAATGCAATGCGGGCGTTCCAATTTTGACCGATGCACTCGCAACTTTGGTTTGCCGCAATGTAAATCAGTATGAAGGCGGAGATCATCTGATTTTTATTGGACAAATTGAACAGTACCAACAACGTCAAGGCGAACCTTTGGTATTTCATGCAGGAAAGTATCGGATTGCCGCAGAGCATCCAGAATTAGCTCATTAATTCACCACAATCACGATCAATCCGGTCGTGATTTTTTTATAGGAAATAAGAAGATGAAAAGCACTTTAATTAAACATGGCTTTTTAGCAGGGACATTGTTGGGCTTGCCTTTGGTTACACATGCATATGATTTACCGACCGTAAACTTAGGTATGACCAGCTTTCTCGATGGCGGATTACCCGCAGGACCCGGCTGGTATGCTCAAACCTATTTTCAAAATTATGATAGCAATAAATTGGTCGATGCCAATGGACAAAAACTCGGTTTACCTAAAACAGATTTAAATTATCAAGTACTGGTTGAGCAGATTAGTTATTTATCGAATGTCCGAGTAAAAGATAAAGCCAGTCTAGGCATAAATTTTCTGGTTCCTTTTGTCAGTAAAATGGACATGGATGATGGCTTGAATAATGCTGCAATTAAAGCCCAAAGTGGCTTTGGGGACATTATGATCGGGCCGTTTATTCAGTTCGATCCAGTCATGGGAGCACAAGGGCCAAAGTTTGTACATCGTTTTGAGTTTCAGGTAAATTTACCTACTGGCGAATACGATCAACAAAAAGATATTAATCCAAGTAATAACGCCGTTTCATTTGATCCTTATTGGGCTGCAACATATTGGTTTAACCCAAAGTGGACAGCTTCAACGCGTATCCATTATCTCTATAACTTTAAAAATGATGACCCAAGCTATGCGTTTGCTGGAGCAAATGATATGCAGGCAGGGCAAGCAATTCATGCAAACTTCGCAACAGACTATGCCATTACCGAACAGTTCCGTTTAGGACTAAATGGCTATTGGCTAAAACAAGTCACAGATACTGAAGTTGATGGTGAAAAAGTCAAAGGTAGACGTGAGCAAGTCTGGGCAATTGGCCCGGGTGCGATGTATAGTTTTTCTAAAAATGATCATCTGGTTGCAAATGCTTATTTTGAGCAAGATGCTGAAAACCGCCCAGAAGGCACACGACTACAAGTTCGCTATGTCCATCATTTCTAAGTCATAAATAAAGCCTTTTATATCAATATAATATAAAGGGCTTTTATCTATTTTTAGTTTAAGAAAAAATTGAAGTAATTAAGCCTGAGCCTTCACTTTGACCCGAGCGGCGAGTAGAAGAAGGTAATTCACCATAACGACGTTTATATTCTTGTGAAAAACGGCCTAAATGGGTAAATCCCCATTTAAATGCGACATCTGTTACTGATAGATTTTCATTATGCATAAGCTCTAAATGAGCTTGTTCAAAACGTAATTCTTTTAGATAAGACATTGGTGTCGTCCCCAAATAATTTTTAAAACCAGTAAATAAGGTTCTTACACTCACGCCTGCATGTTCAGCCAAAATTTCGACATTAAGCGGTTCATGTAAATGTTCTTTAATATAGGCTTCTGTACGCTTCACGAAATAAGGAGAGACTGTTTTTTCTTTATAATGATCAATTTTATGTAATGCATTATTAGGTTGACCATAAATCGGTGCATTAAACAGATTTGACTCAAATTGTTTAAAGGCTAGAGGATGATGAAGTGAATGTTGCTCGCATGCTAAGGCATCCATCAAGGTTCTAACGAGCTGTAAAAAATAGGCTCCACTTTGTGTAGAAAAGTCTAATTTTGGGTCAAAAATGAGTAAGTTGTTATCTGAATCGGCAATGTGCTGACGGCAATGATAAGTAAAATCATCCTTTGAAACTTTTAGAATGAGCTGCGGTGAGTTCGCGTGCCAGCGCATACGTAAAGATTGCTGAGGGGAAATAAGAGAAGCAACTTGAGAATAAGAAATAAACTTTTGCGAACCAAACTCGATTTCTGCATAACCTTGAGTTGGAATTTGAATTAAGTAAAAGTTATCAAGATGATCTGGTTCAATAATGACATCCGCACCATATTCCAAGCGACTAATCGACAATGCACCTGTTTTAACATGGTGCATGGTTGCACTGAAATCTCGCTTCTGTTGAGAGATTTTAAGGTCATGCGGTTTAAAAATTTGCCCAACATTTCGGCAGGTTTCGCTTAAATCGTGATGATCAAACACCAAATTATGATTGGTAAAGATAGACTCATTTTGAAAATGACGTCCACTGAGTTCTGGGGAGTTGGCTTGGTTCATATTTATCCCTTTTGGCTCACTCCTATATTTACTTGTGTTGCAGAAGCTCTAAAACTTCACTGTGCAGCAAGTAAATACGGCACTTAAAAAATTAAGTTACTCGCAAATTACAATGAGATATAAGCAAAATACAGACCAATTTAACCGCTAATTAATGTGATTTTCTCAAATTTTTAGTTCGGATCTAGTTCATCAATTTAATAAATTCGAGAAATAGAATAGAGGGATATAAAAGGCGCTATAAGTTAATCTCATCGTGATCTTATTCCTTAAGATCTATCAAATTTATAGCAAATCCGAGTGAACTGGTCAATTTATTTTGTCGGAATTTATTATTTTATACTGTTGAATATAAAGGTTTTTTAATTTTTTAAATAAAAATTCAATATACCCCCTTACAGAGTATATTGAATCATTTCAGGTTTAGTGGTTTTTAAATTATTTGCACTTAAGCTATTTATATTTTCAACGTGATGTATTGCTCTGTAAAAACTTCTCGCTGTAGATCCGGTAGTTTTGCAGAGCTTGTTCATCTAACCAATTTTTTACGGCTTCAATCATTGGCGGTGGGCCACATAAATACATATCAAAAGCTTGTTCAGCCAATTGATCTTTATTTAAGTGCTCATGAATATAACCCGCTTTACCTTGCCAAGCCTCGGTTGCTTTAGTCACAATTGGGTGATAACTAAAGTTTGGAAGCTGTTCTGCGTAGGCGTGTAAACGCTGTTGTTCACATAAATCGGTTTCATTATTTACGCCGTAATACAACTGAACTGCAGGTGAGTTTGGTTGATCAACCAAGTTATCAAGCATTCCCAAGAAAGCTGATAATCCTGTTCCACCAGCAACAAAAACCAATGGTCGCTGTACTTCGCGTAAATAGAAACTACCAAGTGGCGCTTCGATGAATAGGCTTTGTCCAACCTGACAGCGATCACGCAGGTAATTACTCATCACACCGTCTGGTAATAGACGAATTAAGAATTGCAATTGATTGGTTGCGTTTGGTCTGTTTGCAAAAGAATAAGAACGCCAATCTTCAGTATCTGGAATTTGCAAACGAGCATATTGACCCGGCAAAAACTGAAGTTGCTCAGCATGACTGCTTGCATCAAGATGCAAAATTGCTGTTGTCTCAGAAACCAGCTCAACCGCAGTCACTTTGGTTTCAATTTTTAAAGTATCGCCAGCATTGCAAATAGCTGAATCATGATCGAAATAAAAAGCTGCATCCGATTTCACACGCGTCTGGCAAGCTAACATTTTACGCTCAGCCAAATCACGCTCACTTAATGCATCTTCATCGACATATTCTTGTTCATAAATACCGGTTTCACACTGACCCTGACAGGTACCACAAACACCTTCACGGCAGTCTAATGGCAGGTTAATTCCTTGACGAACCGCTGCATCAAGCAGCAATTCGTCGTTATTTACCGAAATGAAAAAGGTTTTGCCATCGGCAAAGTTAAGTGCAACTGAATGTCCCATTTTCATTCCCCTTAAACGTGATAGAAGTCTAAAACGGAATCAATCTTGTCATTCAGCAAAATGCTGTGCTGACGACGAATGCGGAAATCATCAGCTGTTTGACGTAAAAGATAAGTAGCGTGTCCGTAAAAACAGCCTTCTAAACCTTGACGGTTATACAGTGTTTGCCATGCAACTTTTGCTTCAATTAGACCATCATCAAGTGTTCTAACTCGAATGTTATTCATGCTGTGTAAAGTACGTGGTAATGGCGTTGCCGAAGCTGCTTTTCCTGTACGAATACGGAATACACGGTCTTCGAGTCCAGTGCGGTCTGCGTAATAAATATAAGACAAGCCCTGATTCGGATCTTGAACATAGTTATGGTCATCAAACCATTGCGGAATATGATATTCACTATCTTCATCGTAAAGTTCTAAATAGGCATCCCAGTCATAAGCATCACAAAGTTCTGCTTTTTTGTACAAAAACTGAGATACAGCAAAATATAGTTCTTGTGACATGGTTACACCTCATCCATTACGGCATTGTTTTCGAAAGTAATATCCTGCATTTTCAGCGCTTTCTTGTTTAAGCCATCGAGCATTAGACGTTGCCAGTGTCCATGTTGATTTACATAGAGCCCTTCATGGGTAAACTCACGGCCAGTAATGACAGGTTGAATGCCTAAGTCTTGTGAGTTTTTGGTCGCTCCATATTCCCAAGACTGACAACCACGAGAAATATCGCTCCAGCGTTCAAGTCGTGCTTGAAAGCCTTTTTGCTGTTCACGGAACTCAACTAAATCATCTGGTGTCCCTAAACCCGACACGTTAAAGAAATCTTCAAACTGACGAATACGGTTACGGCGTGCTTCAGCAGATTCACCTTTAACCCCAATGCACTGGCTAATAACTTCGGTTTTATTCCACGCAACAGGGCGAATAATACGAAGTTGCGAACTAATTTGATCCATAAAAAACAGGCTAGGGTACAAGTTTAAGTTTCTTAAACGATGCATTGCCCATTCAGCATATTTGTCGCCATATTTTTCAACCATATACGGCATAACTGTGCTGTAACCCGGACGAACTGTTGGATTCGGCATATCGCTAAACAGCACACTATGACCATTTTTAAAGCTGAACCAGCCATCATCAGTCTCGGAATCACCCGCACCTAACTTGCTATAGTCAAGCGTATCAAGTTCAGCACCTTTTGATGCATTGACTTGTTGACGGTGTTGGACCGTAGAGACATAGTTATAGTGAACGGTACTTACATGGTAGCCATCTAAGCCATTTTCATTTTGTAGTTTCCAGTTACCTGCAAAGGTGTAAGATGACTTGCCTTGTAATACTTCGAGTTCACCCGTTGGTGACTGGTTAACCATTAAATCAAGAAACAGTTTTGCATCGCCCAAAAAGTCTTCTAGCGAATCTGTTGCTTGAGTATCAAGGCTTACAAATACAAATCCACGATAGCTAGCAATACGACCTTGCTTTAAGCCTCGGCTTGATTTATCGAAATCTTCGCAATATTCACTCGGTGCTTTTACTTTGACCAAACGGCCATCTGACTTGTAGCACCATGCGTGGAATGGGCAAGTAAATGTAGATTGGTTGCCTTTAGCAACGCGTGTTAATGTCGCGCCGCGGTGCTCACAAGCATTGACCATGGCGTGTAATTCACCTTTACCATCACGGCTCACAATAATCGGCTGACGACCAATTTGAACAGTGAGGAAATCATGATTGTTTGGAATTTCACTTTCGTGACATGCATAAATCCAAACCTTTTCAAAAATGAATTCCATTTCCAAATCAAACAGCTCAGGCTCGGTAAACATATTGCGTGCGATACGAAACACGCCATCTTTAGGACGGAAGTCGATACATCCATCTACAAAATCATTCCATTGTTTTAAATTAGATGAGGTCATTTGCTCAATCCTTTATTCATTCAGCTTTTAACTGATTGAACCGCGATTAGACCTTTAGCTCTATCCGTTTTTTCCAGATCTTTATCCACTTTGTGCAGTTTTGATTTTTTAATAAGACTATTTTTAAGATGTAATCGCATTTTAAAAATGTATATGTCCTATCTTGTTAAACTTCCATATAATCTTAACCAGAATAAAATCAAATCTTGTGAATTAAGCCTATGAAAGAACAAAACTTAAAATTACAGATTAGAATTCTTTTAGAGCAGAACATCGCATTTGGTCCGGGTAAGGCAGACTTACTTGAAGCAATTGAGAAAACTGGTTCAATTTCTCAAGCGGCTAAATCTATGAATATGAGTTACCGCCGTGCATGGCAGTTGGTAGACACCATGAATCAGTGCTTCGAAACAGCTTTAGTTGAAACTCAAACGGGGGGAACACATGGTGGTGGGGCAGCGGTCACAGCTTTGGGCCAGAAAGTCTTACAACACTATCGCCAAATGGAAATCAATGCTCGACAAGCCTTAGAACATGATTATCAAATTATGAGTAGCTATTTAAAAAATTAAATTAAAAGATTTTATAGTGACCGAATCTTTTAATTTGGTATAGCTTTTGCTTAATAAAAAGTGCACGCTGAAAAAGCACTACTGCAATTTTCAGTTACACAGACAATGGCGTCTATTCTGTACTATCGTAAAAGATGGTCGGGAATAGGCGTTTTTTATTGTGTATCTAAAAAAGTGGCTGGCATAAACGACTGATCTGTTTACAGATCTTTATGGTCATCGCTATGTGCTTCTTGGCATGGTGATGACCATAAAACTAATCAAGCTATTAACCGACACTGAAAGAAAATAGGTTTTAAAATAGGGTATCTCGATAGATACACTTTCAGCATATTGCACCAAAATGAAGTCTAAAATGAGAAATGCACCATCTACCTGCATTTAGGCCCTCTATATTTAACTGATTTCTGCTTTTCATCATCTACGTATATCGCTATATTCTAGGATATATATCGATGTATAAATCGATAAAAAAAGGAAAAACAATGGTAAGTCCTGTACAGATAAAAAAAATCGCTATAGTCAGTTCAATTATAAGTCTTGGGTTGTCAATCAGTCTCTCTGTAAAGGCCGAATCGGTTACTGTTTATGCAGCAGCAAGCTTGACCAACGCGATTAACGATTTAGAAAAAATTTACGAAAAACAGAATAAAGTAGAAGTTAAGACTTCATATGCAGGCTCATCGACATTAGCTAAACAAATTGAAGCTGGAGCACCAGCCGATGTATTTATCTCTGCTGATACACAGTGGATGGATTATCTGCAAAATAAAAAATTAGTTGCAGCAAATGACCGTATAAATTTATTAGGTAATCGATTAGTACTAATTACACCAAAAGGACAATCATTAAAGGTTAAATTGGATAAAACTACCGATCCGAATAAAGTGTTTACAGGGAAGATTTGTACAGGGGATACCAAAAGTGTGCCTGTAGGTAAATATGCTAAACAAGCATTTACTAATTTAGGTTGGTGGAGCCGTATTGAGCCAAAATTAGTTGAAACAGAAGATGTGCGAGCAGCTCTAAACTTTGTGGCGCGTGGTGAATGTCAGGTTGGTATTGTTTATGCAACAGATGCTGCCATTAGTAAAGACGTAACTGTGGTGGGCGTATTTCCAGAAAATACCCATTCGCCAATTATTTATCCTGTAGGGCTTGTCAAAAAGAATTCGAACTCAGCAAAGTTCTATCAATTTTTACAAAGCAATCAAGCCAAAGTCGTTTTTAAAAAATATGGCTTTAGCGTGTTGGCTCAAGCAAAACCATGATGTTTTCTTTAACCCCAGAAGAGCTCAGCGTTCTGCAACTTTCTTGTAAGGTTGCAGCAAGTTGTCTGATTATCAGCCTTATTCCTGCAATTTGTGTGGGATGGTTTTTGGCGCGTAAAGAGTTTTGGGGTAAGTCATTCATTGAAACATTGGTATTTTTACCATTGGTACTGCCCCCGGTTGTGCCGGGTTATTTGCTATTACAAGTGTTTGGAAACCGCGGCATTATTGGGCAATACTTAGCGCCTTTAGGATTAGAGTTCGCATTTAACTGGAAAGGGGCAGTTCTTGCTTCGGCAGTGATGGGTTTTCCACTTTTAGTGCAATCAATTCGACTCGCAATTGAGCTGGTCGATCAACGTTTAGAAATGGCAGCAAAGACATTAGGTGCGTCATCTTTTGGGGCATTTTTTCATGTCACGTTACCACTTGCCAGTAGCGGCATTTTAATTGGTGCCATTTTATGTTTTTGTCGTAGTTTAGGTGAGTTTGGTGCCACCATTACTTTTGTTGGCAATATCTCTGATGAAACAAGAACCTTACCTTTAGCCATGTATAGCCTGATGCAACAGCCCGATACTGAGACTGCGATTCAAAGGTTAATTGTCTTATCTTTAAGTGTGGCATTTTTAGCGCTATGGTTTGCACAGTGGTTTCATCGCTATCAAAAAAAGCGCTTAGGGCGGTAGAGTTATGTTGATTGATTGCCGTTTTCAGCTACAAATGGGTCAATTTCTTATTGAACCTAGTTTCCAGTCAGATGCTTCTGTTATTGGCTTATTTGGTGCCTCTGGTTCTGGTAAAACATCAATTTTACATGCGATTGCTGGCCTGAACACTCCACGTAGTGGACTCATTAAAATACAAAACCAAACATGGTTTGATTCCGATCAAAAAATTAATCTCAGCACGCAAAAACGCCATGTTGGACTGGTTTTTCAAGATGCACAGCTTTTTCCGCATAAAACGGTAAAGCAAAACTTATTATTTGGTCTTAAACATCTTGCACAACAAGAACGTCATTTTGAAGCTGATTACATTATTGAATTATTAAAGTTAGAACACTTGCTAGAACGTATGCCAATCAAGCTCTCAGGTGGTGAAAAACAGCGAGTTGCGCTCGGACGTGCATTGTTATATTCACCTAAGCTGTTATTACTTGATGAACCTTTATCGGCACTAGATGCCGCACATAAAGCTGAAATTATTCCTTTTTTTCAAAAAGTAAAACAGGAAATAAAAACTCCCATGATTTATGTGAGTCATGATATTCAAGAAATTAAACAACTGACCGAAACAATGTGGATTTTATAATTTTTCATATTTCACACATTATTTCAGTCTTGTCGATTTATGGTTGTTAGCTAGCCCATAAACTGCCAGTTGGAGCAGATTTTCGGCGATCTTGGGCTTGTTGATAAAAACGCCAGAAAGCGAAAGCAAAAATGACAGCCAAGAAATCAACCAGCAAAATTTCTCCGCCATGTACCCATAAACCACTTTGTGGAATTAAGTGGGCCACAAGAGACGTAAAAGGAATCGCAAATAAGACAAAGACTAAGGTTAATAGCAGTTGCGGTAAAGCTTTTGCATAGCCAATGATAAAGGTGTAAATCAAAGTCAGTAGGAAAATTGCATAATAACCATACATAAAGAGGTGATTCATGCTTTCAATATTGAGTGCTGCAAAGAGCCAACGACTGGCCAACATTGTGCCCACTACTGCTAAAACACATCCTAAGCACGCACCAATGGTTAAGTTCGCAAGGAACACTACATCTTTACGTTGAACAGGAACAGGGTCTTCAGCACGCTTTTGCTTACGTGCACGAGTTTCAACCCAAAGAATGTTGCCCGTATAAAATAAGAAAGCACCACCAACACCTAAAACAAAATAGATCCAACGTACACCTGTGCCACCAAAACTCCCAAAATGTAGGCTAAACATTGCATTGATTAACTTATTACCAGCATCAGTCTGCGTATTAATGCCTTTATGATTAAAGTGCTCAACCGCGTAAGGGTTCATACGCATAAAGTCTTGATTCGCACCGCGCAACATCTGATCTGAACTATAGAGGGCAATACGTGCATTGGCTTTTTCGGGTTTATCTAGGCCACTGAACTGGATATAGTCAACTGAATATTCAGGCGCAACTTTTTTGGCTTGAGCTAATATTTGCTGTACATCAATTTGTGTTTGTTTTGGTTGAATAAGCGCTGGGGGAGAACGCTGAAAAACAGGCTGTCCTTTGAGTGCAAGTTGTCCAATCGCATCATAAAAAAAGTCATGAAAAGCAAACACAATAACGCTAATACTAATAATGATGTGGAACGGTAAGCTCGTAATTCCAATCACGTTATGCGCATCTAACCAAAAGCGCTTTTTATTCTTACCAGAGCGAATGACAAAATAGTCCTTTACCAAGGTCGGTAAAAGTATGATCACCCCTGAAAGTAAGGCAAGAAAATATAAAATTGAAACCACACCCATCACGTAGAGACCCAATCCATGATGGCCGACCATGCCCGGTATACCTGCTGTTTCATGTAACTGTTCGATGAGCCAACCTGCTTTAGATAAGTTTTCTTGAGCAACAATTAACTGACCTTTTTTGTCTAAGCTTGCCATCCACGTGGTCTGAGCAGTATTAAAACCATCTCCACGTTCATGTTCACTCCACGTAATGGGCGCATAGTGAAATTCATTCGACGATAAATTTAGTGTGAAGTTCTTTTGTGCAGCAGGATAAGCAGCCTGTACTTTCTGAATAAGCTCATTATATTGGTCGGGTGAGACTTTAGGTAAAACTTGCTGCGTTGGCGTAGCCCACTTACTAATATGGTGCTGAAACATGCTGAGGCCACCAGCAAAGAAACAAATAAAAAGCAAAATCCCAGCACATACACCCACCCAAGTATGCATGCTTTTTGCTAATTTCATGATGTCTGAACGTACTTTCATGTTTAACCCCGTAAGACAAAAATACAGCTATACGCTAGGGCATTGGCAATCAATAAATAGATAAGCGCTTTTCGTCCAGTCGTAAAAAAATAACTGCCAAACATAATAGGCATCCAAAGCCAAGGAACACTCCACATACCAACTTGCACCAATAAATCCATGGCAACATAAGGTTGGCCTAATAAAACAATCAGGTTGCCAAAAGCAATGGCAAGGCTTAACCCTAGAACACCACCAGCAAAGGTTTTACTCCACCAGTCTGGCTGAATAGGAGACTGAATTTTAGCTTTCATGAAACCAGTTTCCGTTTAAAAAGCGCCATAAAAGGAAGGAACGACCACGCAAAAATGATAAGCATGAACCAACAAAAAGCGGCAACAACTTTGGGTAAGCTGGCAAAGAGTGCAATTAATCCAACGACTAAAAACAATAGGCCTAAATACTTAAATAGAGTGGGGAGATGTTGAGATAACAGGTTTTGGTTGCTATGACTACAATAGACACTGACCGCTCCCAACAGGGTCAAAAAAAGTCCTATAAGTTTCATGATCAATATTTTTAAATAAATTAAGGGGAAAATTTATCCAATAGTATAAGTAAATAATAATTATTATCAAATGATAAATATAATTATTTATCGACGTGTTGCCATGCGATAAGATAGGAGATAACTCGTTAAAAATTCTTTATTTGATGTCAAATGCTGTAAGTGATTATTTATATATTCCTGAGTCTCTTTGTGGGTTGATTTTCGAAATTTCTAAACCAATTTTATTTAAAATGCCGTTCTATTGTTATGGGTTAGATTTATCGCAAACAACGCATTTGCATATAGATCAACAATTAGAGCATCCACTAAAAATTGCTCAAGCGCGTGTCGAACGTAAAAATGAGTACTTATGTGGCAGGATATTGGCTCAAGCTGTTTTAAAACATCATTTCGGTTTAGATCAGCCACTAACGTCTATGCGAGAGCATTTGCCCGTCTGGCCACCCCATGTTTTGGGTAGCATTAGTCATTCACAAAATAAATTGATCGTTGCGCTATCCGACAAAGCCGGTTATTTAGGAATTGATATCGAGCATTGGGTGACCTCAGAATTTGCTCAAGAGAGTGCACATCTTATTTTAACGCCTTCTGAACTTGAACTTTGGAAGATTAAAGCCTCTGAGTTTTTTGATTTTTCTCAATTTGTAAGCTTAATCTTTTCTGTTAAAGAAAGCTTATATAAAGTTGTATATCCTATTGCTAAACAATACATCGATTTTTTAGAAGCTTCTGTAGTGGATATTGATTTTGAAAACCAAAAATTATTTTTAGTTTTTACATCAGAAATACGAAATCGCCATCAACTCTTAGATCATTATAAAGGCGGCTGGAAAGTGGAACAAGACTGTATTTTGACTTGGGTTTTTAAAGCGAATATATCTGCTTGAAACAAAAGAAGGCAACGAATTGCCTTCTTTTAAATTATGGCTTAATTTTCTTGTAACTTAGGATCTTGGAAGCCTGTTTCACGCATATCTTGAGAATTGAATAAGAACATAAATCCTACCGCAAAACTTAATATGCCGAAGAAGAGAATGCTTCCTGATATTGGTAAAAACCGCGTTAAAAGTCCTAAAGTTGTTGTGGCAATCGAATCTCCCAAAGCATCTTGAGCAAGCCAGATTGCATTAATACGCCCTAAATATTCATCAGGCGTATGTCCTTGCACAATGCTGTATTGAAGCAAGTTAGCAATCGACATCAAATATCCAAAAACACATAAAATTGGCAAAGTCAAGATTAACCAAGGTGAAAGCCCAATCATAATCATGCAACTAAAGACGCCTAAACAAGTATAGAGCATGACTAAACCTGGTCGCAGTAACCGTGTTGTCCATCCACTGAGTAAGGCACCTAGGGTTGAACCTAAAGGTACGGCCGAATACATAAGACCGAGCTCAAATGCACCTCCGTGAAAGATTTCATCTGCCATTTGCGGAAAAATAATACGAATAGCACTGCTAAAGCTAAGCAATGTCCCAATTAAAATCGTGCTGCCAACCACTTTGTTTTTAAAAACGAATTTAAACCCTTGGACTAATTGGCGAAGAGGACTCTCACCATTAGCTGCATGTTGTGGCTTAAGAGCAGGTAGTCCCATCAATAAAAATACGGTAAGTAAGGTACCCACTGTTGAGACCCAATACACGGTTGCAACGCCACTGAACGCAATTAAAATACCGCCGATTGCTGGTGAAATAACGGTAGCAAGTCGTACGGATACCATACTAATTGCACGGGCTTGTACAATATTTTCACGTCCGACAATCACAGGCATGATCGCCATCATGGCGGTCACACCCAAAGCACCAAAGAAACCATCCCATGCCGAGAGGAAATAAATAGCATACAGAGAAGGTTGCTCAAACATGGCATTAATGGCTAGGCCAGCAAAACCTAAACCACAAACACTACGAGCCAATAAAATTAGCCATTTTCGATCTTTGCGATCTGACAACAAACCACCGAGTAACAGACCAATAAACATGGCAACGCCTTCAAAGGCCATTGCAACAGCAACATTTAACGAACTACCAGTTAAGTCATAGACTTGTTTGGGAATGGCAACCACGAGCATGCCAATGGTTAGTAATGAGAGCGTGCGGGCAATAAATACATGTCGGAAATGAACATTACGTTTTAAAAGACTAAAATCGGTCAATATTGATTTAAAACTCATGGCGTGTGCTCCTCTAAACCGCGTGCCTGACAAATCATGCGGTTTAAAATCGGGCCAAGTGTTTCAAGCTGCTGCGGGGATAATATATCCGTATGGTCTGCATCGCTTAGGCGAACAATATTGAGCTTTTTAACTAAAGGAGACCATTGTTGTTCTGGTTGGATATATGGAAGTAAATCTTTTTCAGCAACAACTAAATGTAGTTCACCGTTAAAACGTGGCATCTTATAAGGTTTTAATAAACGTACTGCATCACGATAGTTCGCAAAAATATCCTCTTGTAAACGGCGTGTTTCTTCGTTTAGCGCCGTATCTGCATCGGCCAGAATATCATTGAAGAATTGAAGTTGTTCCTGTTCAGCTTCAGCATTCATTTCTTCTACAGATAAATCTAACCACTGATGAATTTCGGCAGGGTACGTGTCTAACAAGCCGAGAAAATCAACTTTTTCACCTTGTTCAGTTAACTTTGCTGCAACCGCATAAGCTACAGTGCCGCCCAGTGAATAACCTAATAAAGTATAAGGTCCTGTTGGTTGTTGCTTACGAATAATCTTAAGTTGTTTTCCAACCAACTCATCCATATCAACGCTATTTGCCAAAAGTCCATCTGGTCGAGGTGACTGCAGCCCGATAATTGGTAAGTCAGGATGTAGATAACGATTCAGCACAGTGTATTGCCATGCCGAACCAGAACCTGGGAAGAAACAGAACAATGGATACCCAGAGCCAGAACGGATTGGTAAAACAGGTTGCATACCAGTTTGTTCAACTTCTTCCAAACGTTCTTGTGTAAGAAGCAAAGCCGCTAAACGCTGAATAGTCACATGACTCATTAACTGACCAATTGGAATGGTCCGCTTAAATACTTTTCGGATTTCAATTGCAAGCTTCATGACCAAAATGGAATGTCCACCAATGGCAAAGAAATCTTCGTTTATGCCAATATTTTGTTCTGTATTTAAGATTTTTTGGAAAATACCTGTGAGCTCATGTTCAAAGGCAGTTGAGGCATACTGTTTTTCTGTATTTGAAGTATCAAGTTGTGGTCGTGGTAATGCTTTACGGTCCAGCTTGCCATTGTGACTTAATGGGAATTGCTCAACTAACATATAGTGCGTTGGCACCATATATGCGGGAAGCTGTTTAGCTAATTGTTTCTTTAACTGCTCAATGTCCACAGGTGCTGTTGTTTGCAAGTAAGCAACCAACTGAACATCAGCTTTATTTTGCTCAGAAACAATAGGGTGGACAATCACATCATCTAACCCACTGGCTAAACGTAGCTGTTGCTCAATTTCACCCAGTTCAATACGTTGACCACGTATTTTTAACTGATCATCTGCACGGCCTATATATTGAATACTGCCATCTGGATTCCAACGGGCAATATCTCCAGTGCGATACATTCTTTGACCTGCAGCAAACGGGTTTGCCACAAAACGAGTTGCTGTTAAGTCTGCACGATGCAAATACCCCATTGCCAATTGATGGCCTGCCAAATAAAGTTCACCGTCCACCCCAACAGGAACAGGGCGTAAGTATTGATCTAAAATATAAAGCTGGGTATTCCAGACCGGATAACCAATTGCAACGCTACTTTCTTCAGGATGTAATCCCAACGTTGCATCCATATAACTCACATCTACCGCAGCTTCCGTTGGGCCATATAAGTTATGTAGCTCACAGCTAAAGTGCTCAGTAAATGATTTTGCTAAAGCCGTTGGTAAAGCCTCACCACTACAGAACACTCGGCGGATTGGTAAACTTTGGCGCTGAGCAAGAGACAAAATTTCAGTAGCAGCATTTTCAAAAACAGCCAACATTGATGGTACAAAATGTAATGTGGTTACCTGATATTTTTGAATCAGATTTAATAATGCCAACGGGTCACGGTGTGCATCCACAGGTGCCATAGCTAATCGAGCGCCCACCAAATATGACCAGAAAAATTCCCATACAGAAACGTCAAACGTACATGGTGTTTTTTGCAAAATCGTATCGTTGGCTGAGAGTGGATACTCTGATTGCATCCATAAAATACGGTTCACAATGGCTTGGTGAGAAACCATGACACCTTTTGGCTGGCCTGTTGTACCTGAGGTATAAATTAAATATGCCGGATGTTGTGGGGTAATGACTGTAGTTTTATAGCTGCTTAAATCAACTTTGGTTTCATCAAACAGTTGATCGAAAGCAAAGGTGGCTATTGATGGTTGAGCAATAGCGGTTAGATCTTTTTGTTCACCAATCAAAATTTTAGATTTTGCATCTTGCAACATAAACTTGATACGTTCAGTCGGGTGTTGCAAATCGAGTGGCAAGTACGCTGCACCTGCTTCAACCACCGCTAAAATAGCAATACTCAGTTTGACCGACCTTGGTAGGGCAACGGCAACAATATCTCCAGCCTGTACACCTGCAAGTTGCAATTGCTGTGCTAAAGCACAAACTTGTAATCGGACTTCACTAAAACTGAGCTGCTGAGTTTCATCACATAACGCCGTTTGTTCAGGAGTAATTCGAGCTTGCTCTCTGAGTAATTGCTGTAATGTTGTTGGACGAACATAATATTGAGTTTGATTCGTTCTTTGGATTAAATCGCGCTCTTCGGCCAGTTGTAAGCGATAGTGACCTAGAGAAGCCTCTGGTTCATTTAATGCAATTTCAATAAATTGAACCATTCGCTCTAGGAAATGTTCAGGCTGATCGATTACACCACGCTGTTCGAGTAATAGCTCAATTTGATGATCAGGTATGACTAACAAAGCAAGCGGATAATGGCTATAACCGCGATTTGTGAGCTTAGAAATAGCCGCATCGCCAAGTTTTTGCTGTAAATATTGGTTATCAGGGTAGTTTTCTACGACTAACAAACTATCAAAAAGATTGCCTTGAGCCATTAATTGCTGAATTGCACCCAGTCCTAAACCATCGTGTTCTAAATGTTCAACATGCAATTGTTGTAACTGAGCTAATTGTTCCCAAAGTGTTTGCTGCATGTTCAACTGTACGCGTACTGGAATCGTATTTAAAAACAATCCAATCTGCTGCTCTAAGCCATTGATAGGTGCTGAACGCCCAGAAACAGGTGTGCCAAACACAATATCCTCACGATGAGCATAAATATTTAAAGTCATTGCCCAAATCATTTGCATGAAGACATTTAGCGTGATGCCTTGTTGGCGTAATTTGTGTTGAAGTTTCGCACCCAACTCAGCACTTAAACGATAGGAAGTTTCCTGTACGGCTTGCTGTGGTTGATTAAATAAAATAAGTGGCTGCAAATCTGCTAAATCACGTTGCCATATTACTTTTGACGTTTCATGGTCACGTCCAGATAAGGCTTTAATCACCGTTTCATAGCTATGTTTAAGCACTGGCAGTTGTTGGTTAGTTTGCTGATAGGCTTTAATAAAGTCTTGTAAGAACAGTGGAGTTGACCAGCCATCAGTTAGCAGGTGATGCACCATAATCAATAGTTCTGATTGTTCAGGAGCATGTTGAATTAAAGTTGCACGAATTAAGCCATAGGGTTGGTCAAGGTGAATCGGTTGTTGTAATACCTCTTGAATGGTTTGCTCAAGCAAATCGGGAGTGACCGAACAAAACTGAACTGGCCAAGCTTGAGTAGCGTGTAATGAATAGATAAAAACAGGTTCTTCAGCTAATTCGCTATCAAAATGTCCACCTAATTGAGGGTGACGTTTTAATACGGTAATCAGCGCTTGCTGTAAACGTACCGGATCAATGTCTCCATTTAAGCTAAGACGAGTAAAGGCATTATAATTCGATTGATTTTCTACTTGAGATAAGAACAGCATGCCTTTTTGCAAAGGAAGCAAAGGTAAAATAGTGCTGTTTTTACCATATTTTTCTTGAACCTTTTGTTCTAGGTCTGCTGAAAATAACGGTTTTGAAATGGCCGTTTGTTGCTCATCTAAACGTGTCAGATGCGGTACCAGAGCAGCAACTGTTTTGAATTGGAATACATCACTTGGTCTTAAGCTGTAACCATGCTGCCGTAGTTGAGTACACACCATGATGGCAGAAATGCTATCGCCACCTGTCATAAAGAAGTCGTCATCAATCCCAATAGAATCTAGTTTCAGCACAGATGCGACAATCTGACATAAAAGCTTCTGTTCTGGTGTTTCTGCCATACGACTATGACTGCGAACCTTCGGACGCGGTAGGGCCTTTTTATCAACCTTACCACTTACATTTCGGGGAAATTCAGCCATGACTGTGAGGGCTGAAGGCACCATATATTCAGGTAGGTTTTGACGTAACTGACTTAAATACTGCTGACTTAACTGCTCACTTATTTTTTCATCAAGTTCAATGTCTTTGACCACACAGTAACCGAGCAAACGGTGGCTGTTATTAATTGGCTCTGCAATGACGACAACACTTTCAATATTAGGTAAAACGGAAAGCGCATTTTCTACTTCACCAATTTCAACCCGATAACCACGAATTTTAATCTGGTCATCGCAGCGTCCCATAAACTCAAGCTTGCCAGCCGTATTCCAACGCACTAAATCACCTGTACGGTACATGCGCTGTCCATGTTCAAATGGATTGGCAACAAAACGAGCAGCACTTAAGTCAGCACGACCTAAATAACCATTGGCAATACCAAAGCCAGAAATATAAAGCTCACCAATCACACCAGTGGCACATCGCTGTAAATGTCGATCAAGCACATAGGCCTGTGTATTACCAATAGGGTTACCAATTACCGGACGTGATGTGTGCTTTAATTCTGCACGGAAAGTATCAACCGTATACTCTGTTGGGCCATATAAGTTATGTGCAAAAAGATCTGGCTGAGCATTAAGCTGTTGCCATAAAGCTAAAGGCGCAGCTTCACCACCAATTAAAATCAGGCTTGGGTGATGCTTACCATCCGCAAATAAGCCATTGGTAATCATTTGCGCGCAAAAAGACGGTGGTAAATCTAATGTATCGATTTGTCGTTGTTGAATTTCCTGAACTAAGCCAAATGCATCGCGGCGCATGTTTTCATCAAAAATATGTAGCTCTTGTCCCCATAACATCCAGAAAACTTGCAACCAAGAAGAGTCAAATGAGAAAGAGTGAGTATGTGCTGCGCGTAATGGACGATCAGGAAAACGCTGCTCTACAGCATTAAGTACAGGCCAATAAATTGTAGGTTTATGCGATAAAATCAGGTTGAGTAGCGAACCATGTGTGTTCATAACACCTTTTGGACGCCCTGTACTGCCTGATGTAAAAATCACATAAGCCACATCCTGAAAATCGAAATTACGACTCTGGGTAGGAATATCACTTGTTTCTTGTTTTTGAATCTGTTTTTGAATATCCATATGGTCAAGATGTACTTGCTGAATATTTTGAGGCAATTGGGTTGAAAGAGCCTGCGTTGTAAGAACAAACAATGGGTTGGCATCTTCACACATCATTTGCATACGATCGATTGGATAATCTAAATCGAGTGGTAAGAAGCTTGCACCCGAATTTAACACCGATAGCATCACAACAACTGAATCGATAGAACGGGGAATAGCACCAGCAATAACCGTGTATTTCTTTGCACCATTTTTCTGTAAAAAACGGGTAAGTTGGTTCACCTGAATTGCAAGTTCAGAAAAACTAAGTTGTTGTAGATACGGACGTTCACCACTAATAATTGCAATACGTTCCGGATACTTTTGAACTTGTTCATAGAAGATATCTAGAACATTATTATATTGTTCAGGATGGTTAACACGAGGGCCTATGCCACTTTTTGTGAGCGCACTAAGTTCTTGTGGTGTAGTAATATTAAAACTGCTACATGGGTGCTCTGGTTGTAATAAAGTCTGCTCTAATAGCAGCGTTATACGCTGACCATGCATGAGTAACTCATCTTGAGTATAACGCTGCGCATCTGCACGTAATTCGATAATGAGTTCATGATCTTGAATAATAAAAGAAAACTCAAAATCATCAATTGGTCCTGTTGAGATATGATGTGTTTTGACCTTTTCACCATCTAACACCAAGTCTTGATCAAAAGCTTTATAGTTTAAAATAGGCCCATACATCCGTTCATGAATGTCGATACTGTTTAAATCTCTTAAAATTTGTTCAGCATCATATTTTTGATGTGGTCGAACTTGTTGTAATTGTTTTTGAACATGTTGAGCCAAACTAACCCAACTGTCTTTTTCAGCCACATTAAACTTCACAGGCAGTACATTTACGGTCGGTAATGTTGAGCGAATTGCCTTTGAGCCTAAGCGGCGCATAAATGGAATGCCATTAACCAACTCGGCTTTATCTGTCATTTTGTAAATATAATGTAATGACAATGACATCATCATGTCATTCAAAGCTAATTTAGATTGCGCAGCTAAAGCCTGAATTTGCTCTAAAATTCCTGTAGAAAAACGCAGCTGATGCTTAACAAATTGGGCTGTTGTTTTCGAGGCTAAGTGGTGTGTACTTAAACTAATAGGACTAGGCAAGTCTTCACAGTAAGCCTTCCAAAAAGCTTGGTCTATCTTAAATTGATGGCTATTTTCATAAGCCTGACGCTCTAAGATGACATCATTAACATCAATAAAAGGTGAAGAACTAAGGTCTTTTCCTGCTTGTAATTGTTGATATAACTCAACAATTCGTTTTGTGAGGTTAATCATGCTAAAACCATCAAGCATGATGTGATGATAGCGTTGATACCAATACACTTTGTCGTGTGTAGTAAACAGTACTTGACGGAAGAGTTGAGATTCACCAGCTTTAAGCGATTTCGCGCATTGGCGGTCAGAAGGCATCCAATCCCATAAGCGTTGCTGAGCTTTTTGAGGGGTTAAATGGCAAAAATCAAATTCTTCGATTCGAATCTGCATTTGCTTATTAAGTTCAATAAAGGGCTGTGCCGGATCCGATGAATATGAAGCAATCACAGTGTCAGCTTCATTTAAACCCATTTGAATTGCTTGCTTAAACACTGAAATATCAATAGATTTTGGTAACTCTAAGCAGTGTGCAATCGTATATAAATCTTCAATAGAACTTAAATGATCGGCAAGAAAAATACCGAGCTGGGTAGAGGCCAATTCAAAACGAGCTGGTTGTGAAATATCGGAAGTAAATTCATTATTTAATGCCTGATTCATGACAATACTCCTTTACGATTGCTGAAAGGGGTTAATTGCAACCCAGTGCTTTTCTACATACGCAATACACGAAGCCCGCGTATCTGGACCATGTTGAACGTCCCAACCTGATGGCACCTGATGTTGGGCTGGCCATAAACTGAATTCACCTTGCTGATTTTTTAAAACCTGAAAAGACAAACTTTCATTATCGAAAGGATTAATATAGTTTTCCTGTAAGTTGCTCATGATATTGTTATCCTTGATGAAACAAATGGTTATAGTGAAAGAATTTTTTGCAATGCCTTAAGCAAGTCTGCACGCCAGTTCACCGCATCGTGGCCGCCTGAAAAAGTTTGAAAACTCACTTGATTGAATGATTGCAATTGTTGATAAAGCTGGTGGGCATCGTCCCGCATATCGGTTTCATAGGTGCCTGCACTGATATAAATTTGAGTTGTTTTTGGTAATGGATGAGATAAATTTAGTAGTTCTAAAAAGTTACCCGTATGGTTTCGTCCCAACGCGCTGTTAGAAAAATCTGACCACCAGTAAGAGCCAGACTGCAAAATCAGCGATGTAAAAACTTTTGGGAAAAGTAGTGCGCTATGCAAAGCACATAAACCACCTAAACTTTGACCACATAAGGTAATGTTCGTTGTTGAAATAAATGAATATTGTTCTAAAAGAATTTCTAATAATTCACTTATAAGCGCCTGACTAAATACATCATGGCAACCATAATCTTGTCGACGTTGTTGGCTGTTTAAACTATGGATAAATACGTATGCAGCTGGACGGAGTTTTTTTAAATCGGTTAAATCTCGAATTTCGGAAAGAATCGAAAGCTCTCGACTCCAGACTTGGCCATCAAGAAAAATAACGAGAGGTAATGTTTTTTGAACTGCCCGACCACTAATAAAAACATCAACTAAATAGTCTTGTTGACATAACACGCTTGACCACTGAAATGTCTTTGTAATAGGACAAAGGGTGGTGGGTAATTGTTTCGTATTTTCGAGTTGAACTTGATTGAGGTAACGAGCCAAGTGTCCGCTATAAAACTGCTGATGACTTAATGAATCAATCTGAGCATTCTGTTTAAGCTGGGTTTGCCACCATGAACGTCGCGTTGCCGAACAGTTTATTTGTGGTGCTTCCTCACTAGCTGTAACTACAACATAACTACCAGCCCAAGCCACAGGGAGTTCTATTTCAAAAAAGTACACATCTGTTCCAGCTATATGGCTAAAACGATTCCACTTTTGATAAATAGATGGGCTTTGTGAATAGACATCGATATAAACGAAGCAACACTCTTCGTGCTTGGGCTTGCGCCAAACAAAAGTGCAAGAAGTTTTATTATTTGTTTGCACAGTAACAAGGGGATTACCTAATTTTTTAACGGTATTCCACCAAGTTTCGCATCCAACATTTGATTGTTGAAATAGTGGATGTAAAGGATGAGAAAATGGCTTCATTTTGAGTCCATCTCGACAAGAAAGCGCGGTCAAATTATCAGAATGATTCTCATTAGTAAATGAAAACAATTATCATTATAATCAATAAAAAAAGATGAGTTTTATTAATATCAATTAAAAACAATAATTTAAGTTAAAAATATGGTTAATAAATAACTTAATTTAGATTGTAATCTTATGTTTGATATTTATCGCTCTTGATAATAATGATAATTATTTGCAATTATGTTGCGCAATTTAGTGATCAAATCAGACTGGAGTAAGAACATGAGCTCTACCATCGTAGTCACAGGTGCTGCAAGAGGTATCGGAGCTGCTATTGCAAAGCAATTATTGCAACAAGGGTATCAAGTGATCGGTATTGATCAGCAGGAAAACCCAGAACAATGGGAAATCAGCAAAAACCTGACATCAGATGAATGTTTACGTTGGCAAGGCATTTCACAGGACATTACACAGCAACAAGCCACTCAGAAGCTTATTGCCGATCTTTTAGAAAAGCACAACATTACAGGTTTAGTGAACGCAGCAGGTGTCTTGATTATGCGTTCTATGCTTGAAGCAAAAACAGAAGACTGGGAAACACTTTTTGCGGTAAATGTCATGGCTCCTATTGCGATTAGTCAACAACTTGCCAAACATTTTTGTGAGAAAAAACAGGGAAGTATTGTCACGATTAGCTCAAATAGTTCACGTATGCCACGGATACAACTTGGCATGTATGCAACTAGTAAAGCCGCGCTCAGCCACTACTGTCGTAATCTTGCGCTTGAAATCGCACCTCATCAGGTACGACTCAACATTGTTTCACCTGGCTCAACTTTAACTCAAATGCAGCAGCAGTTATGGACGGACAATGCGCTGCCACCAGCGGTAATTGATGGCGATTTAAGTCAATATCGAACAGGCATTCCTTTAAGAAAATTAGCCCAGCCTGAAGACATTGCAAATACAGTCAGCTTTTTACTTTCCGATCAAGCAGCACAAATTACCATGCAAGAAATTGTGGTTGATGGGGGAGCCACTTTAGGCGTTTAAACACTCATTCATTACAACAAAATAACGGTATAAGGAGTCACGAGATGTCGGCACAGCATCCGTATTTTATCCAACGAGAAAATTTTACTGAAAGCCACGTTGCACTTGCTCAAGAGGTTCTAAAGTGTGGACATGATGCTGGTTTTATTTTTACCACGCCAGAATACACAATCAATAGTCATCAGAAATTACAAGACATTCAGGTCGCTAAAAATAGCCTTTTAAAAGATTGGCTACAAGAAGCTCGAATTCAATTACAGCAAGCGATTACCGACGGTTATAAAGACGTCAAGATTATGGGCGGACTGCCGTTTTGCTCGGCAGCAGATGTCAATTTAATGCTCATGCAAAATGCAAAAATATGTCAGAAGGTCCTCTATGCACAATCTGATCTCGATCTTAGTTCTTTAAGATTAAACAAGGCCGATTATTTCCCGTTAGGTGAACATTATCAGCAGCAAGTTGAATATCTTGTTCAGCAAATGCAGGCAAAGAAACTGGATAAAGCCGTTCTAGCCCGCATTTTACAACTTGAATATGAACAAAATATTCCAGTCTCAGACTTATTTTTCAATTTAGCCAAGCATAATCCTGAAGGTTATAACTACGCTGTTGCGAGACATCCTCAAAGTGAAGGTTGGTTTGTTGGTGCAAGTCCAGAACTATTAATTGCAAAGCAAAATACAAAAATCTGGAGTAAACCCGTTGCGGGCACATTGGCTCGTGATGATGACCCGACTATAGACCAAAACAATGCTAGAGCATTGCTTGCCTCACAAAAAGATCAACATGAACATGCACTTGTGATTGAAATGATTGCAGATGAACTCACACCTTTTTGTAAGCAATTACATGTTCCTAAACTACCTTCTCTTATTCGTACCAAACGTCTTTGGCATTTAGCATCGCATATTACTGGTGAGTTAAAACAAGCTGATACTCATGTTTTCGACTTAATTGAGCGCCTTCACCCAACACCTGCAATTTGTGGAGAACCTAGTTCAATTGCTAAAGAATTAATCCAGCAACTTGAACCATTTAACCGTGAATTATTTGCAGGAACGATGGGCTGGGCAGATGAACAAGGTAATGGTGAATGGTCGGTGACGGTCCGTTGTGCCCGAATTTATCAAAATATTGCGCGTTTATTTGCTGGTGCAGGCATTGTGGAAGCTTCTCGTCCGCAAGCTGAACATGCTGAAACTGCCGCAAAATTCCGTACTGTGCTGGATGGATTTCAGATTTCACCAAACCAACTGCCAATTCAGGGATTAAACATATGACAACACAGGTTTATTTGGATGGTGCCGTGCCATATCCAGCAGATTTCGCTGAGATTTACCGTAAAAAGGGTTATTGGCTTGGACAAAACTTGAGTGACTTCTTGCGTGAAAGTGCGCAAAAGTACCCGAAAAATATTGCAATCTATGATGGTGACAAAGCCGTTAGTTACTCTGAGTTCGATTATTTAGTCGATTGCTGTACAAGCCACTTATATCAACATGGACTAAGAGCAGGTGACAAGGCAGTTGTACAGATGCCAAATCACTATCAGTTTTACGTTTTATTTTTTGCACTTATTCGACTTGGTGCACTACCTGTGATGTCTTTACCTGCACATCGCTACGCTGAACTCAGTAGTTTTTTCAAACAAACTCAAGCAAAAGCTTATTTCTGTGCTGATTTTGGTGCACAAAAATTTGACTACCGAGAGCTTGCCGAAAAGCTTAAGCAAACAGCTTCTTGCTTACGACATGTATTTGTACTTGGAAATGCAGGTAACTTTGTTGCCATTCAAGACCTATTAAAAGAAACCAATATTTTGGATGAAGCCATCTCGCCGACTACGGCAGATCAGGTTGCTTTTTTACAACTTTCTGGTGGAAGTACCGGGGTTCCTAAGCTTATTCCACGTACCCATGACGACTACCTATACAGTGTTCGTGAGAGCGCTAAAATTTGCCATCTGGACCAGTCATCACGCTTACTCATGGTTTTACCTGCGGCCCATAACTTTTCAATGAGCTCAGCTGGTTCTTTAGGTGTTTTTTATGCAGGTGGTGCCGTTGTTTTAGGAACTGATCCAAGTCCTGACACGGCATTTCCATTAATAAAAAAACATAGTGTTACTGATGCCTGCCTAGTTCCCGCATTAGTTCGACCTTGGATGGATAAAGCTGCAAAAGATCAAGACCCAATCTTATCGACATTGCGTTGCTTACAAGTTGGCGGAGCGCGATTACCTGATGCAGTTGCTTCACGTTTAATTGATGAGTTTAAGGTCAATCTGCAACAAGTCTTTGGAATGGCTGAAGGGCTTGTGAACTACACCCGTTTTGATATGACGAAAGACCAAATCATCCATACACAAGGTTTAAAAATTTCTGAAGATGATGAAATTTTAGTGCTAGATGATAACGATCAACCAGTAGAAGCTGGGCAAGTGGGGCATTTGCTTACACGAGGCCCATATACCATTCGCGGTTATTACCAAGCACCAGAGCACAATGAGCGCTCTTTTACTCCTGATGGTTTTTATCGTACTGGCGATTTAGTTCGTATTCGTGAAGATGGCTGCATTGTTGTCGAAGGCCGTTCTAAAGAACAAATTAATCGTGCTGGGGAAAAGATTGCGACCGAAGAGGTTGAACAAGCTCTACTAACCCATTCGCAAATTCGTTTAGCGGCATTGATTGCTATGCCAGATGAGGTCATGGGTGAAAAAAGCTGTGCCTTTGTTGCATGGCAATCTCAAAGCGATGATCCAAGTCCAATTCGTCTTGCGATGTCAGTACGCCAACACCTTAAAGACTATGGCCTTGCGACCTACAAAATTCCAGATCGCGTGGAATTTATCGAGCAATTTCCATATACAGCCTTTGGAAAAATCGACAAAAAACGATTGCGTCAACAACTTGAAACTAAAACCAATGTTCTTGCTTAAAGATAAAAAAGGAAAAATTTGATGAGTATTCCAAAAATTGCCAGTTACAGCATGCCCCAAGCACACGAATTTACGGCGAATAAAACACATTGGCAGTTGCATACCAACCGCGCTGTTTTATTAGTGCATGATATGCAGCAATATTTTTTAGATTTTTATGATCAGACTCAAGAACCCATTCCAGAATTGATTAAAAATACCAAAGAACTGATTGAAACTGCACACAAGTTTAATATCCCTGTGGTCTATACCGCACAACCTGGTAACCAGACGCCAGAACATCGCCAATTATTAACTGATTTCTGGGGAACTGGTCTAAAAGATGATCCAAATATTACCCAAATATTGCCGGAAATTACGCCTCAGAAAAATGATACCGTTTTAACAAAATGGCGTTATAGCGCATTTAAGTTTTCTCCACTCGAGCAACTTATGCTTGAGTCAAACCGCGATCAGCTCATTATTTGTGGTGTTTATGCTCATATTGGTTGTCTCATGAGTGCGGCAGAAGCCTTTATGCTAAACATTCAACCATTTTTATGTGGTGATGCACTTGCTGACTTTAGTCGTGAAGAGCACGATATGGCTTTGAAATATGCAAGTACACGATGTGGGCAAGTCATGACAACTCAACAAGTCACTCGTGCTTGGGAACTTGAACAAGCCGCATCGCCATTAACTCAAGAAGGTATTGTCTTAGCGGTGAGTGAACAGCTACAGATTCCTGTATCAGACATTCAGTTAAATGATGATTTACTCATGCTTGGGCTTGATTCAGTACGCCTCATGACACTCGTAGGTAAATGGCAAGCTTATGGTGCACAGGTCAGCTTTGAAGATTTAGCCGAACAACCAACATTGGAAGTTTGGATTGATAAGCTTGTAGCCTAAATCTAAACAATAAAAAATGGCAGATTTAATATCTGCCATTTTTTTATTTTAACAATTAGAAAGAGGTATTATCTTTTTTAATACGGCGGCTAAATTTCAAAGTTCGAGTAAACCTGAGTTTGCTCATTGACCACTGAAAACTTGGCACACTATGAATCATAACAAAGAAAAACACCGTAAATAGCGGTACAAGTAAAGTACCAAACACAACACTTCCAAATACGCTCATGCCAATTTCATAACGGCTAGCAGCGCCTGCACCTGTTGCAAAGATTAAAGGAATAACACCCGCACCAAAAGCAAGGGAGGTCATCAAAATTGGGCGTAAACGCAACTTTAACGCTTCACTTGCTGCGTCGATTTTACTTTTTCCTTGTTTGAGTGCTTGAGTCGCAAACTCCACAATTAGAATTGCATTCTTACAAGACAAGCCAATACCCGTTAATAGGGCAATTTGAAAATAAACATCATTAGGTAAGTTAAAGATCTTGGCAAAAATAATAGTGCCCGTAATTCCTAAAGGTAGACCTAATAAAATGATGAATGGTACTTTCCAACTTTCATATAAGGCTGCCAAACATAAGAAAATAAACAAAATAGAAATGACATATAAAAAGATAGCCTGCCGATTAGACTGCTGCTCTTGTAACGAGAGGCCACTCCACGCAACATCTACACCAGATTGTTTAGCAACCATATCCGTAAGTTCTTGCATGGCTTGTCCTGAACTAAAGCCTGGACTAACATTCGCTTCAAGTTGTATAGCAGCTAATCCCATAAACCGAGTTAAAGCTTCCGGTCCACCAGTCCACTGACTTTGAGCAAAATGGGCGAGGGAAAGCATTCCTCCTGTATTGTTTCGCACATGCCAGTAAGCTAAGTCTTCGGGTTTAGAGCGAAATTCAGAGTCACCTTGCATAATAATTCTTTTAATTCGACCTCTTTCAACAAAATCACCAACATAGTTTCCACCCCAAGCAGTCGATAGTGTTGAACGTATCGCTTGCTGATCAATTCCAAGCATTTTTGCCTTATTTTGATCGAGTTGAATAAATACTTCGGCTTTATCTTCACTCACAAGGGGACTTAGATTTTCAAATGCTGAATAGTTCCGCGCCTCTTTTTCTAAGGCTTTATATTGTTTGATTAATTCATCGCGCCCTTGACCATTTACATCTCTAAGCCAAAGTTCCAAAGCATCAGACTGACCTAAACCAGATACACTTGGTGGCATTCCTACCATGACTTTAGCTGGCAAGTTTTTTTGCAAATAAGTTTGAGCACGTTCACGAATAGCACTTGCCGTATTGGCTTCACCTTTACGCTCATTCCAATGTTTAAGCGAAATAAACGCCATGCCTAGATTTGGACCGCTCCCTGAAAAATTTTGTCCATTCACCACAAGTACGGTATTAATATTTTTGGCTTCATGTTCAAAAAAATAATTATTGACGAGCTTTCCAACTTCTTCGGTCTGACTCATTGAAGCACTATTATGCAAACTATAGGGAACAGCGAGTAGTCCTTGATCTTCATTAGGAATAAAGCTTGTAGGCAAGCCGCGGTAAATCATAAATAAAATAACCGCTATGCTCACAACTAACAGGCTGGAAAAGACTTTGAACTGAATTAGGCGAACGGATAAAAAACTAAAAGTTGATCTAACTTTTTGAAGAGCAAGCTCAAGTGCTTGTCCCCATTTTGGCTTTTTATTGTGCTTTTTTAATAAAACTGCGCACATTGCTGGTGTAATAGTCATTGCAACAAATAGCGATAACAACATGGCTGCCGCTAAGGTAATAGAAAACTGACGGTAAATCATACCCGTCGAACCACTAAAAAAAGCCATTGGGATAAATACCGCAGTTAATACCAGTGTAATACCAACCAATGCACCGCTAATCTCTTGCATGGACATTAAACAAGCTTCACGTACACTCAGCTGTTGTTCATGCATAAGTCGTTCAACATTTTCGACCACGACAATCGTGTCATCCACCAGCAACCCAATCGCTAAAACCAGTGCAAATAGGGTAAGGGTGTTAATACTCATTCCAAACAAATACAACACAACAAATGTGCCACTAATTACAATAGGAACCGTAATGGTTGGAATAAGAGTCGCACGCCAATTTTGTAAAAAGAGGTACATAACGATCACTACCAATACAATCGCTTCAAGCAAAGTGATAATGACCTGCTTAATTGACTCTTCAATAAATGGGGTATTATCTCTTGGATAGACAATTTTATATCCGGCTGGTAAATGCTGGCTAAGCTGAGCCATTTTTTCTTTAATGAGGGCAGAAGTCTCAATTGCATTGGCATCAGGACTTAAAGAAATACCTAGGCCTGCCGATGGATAACCATTAAGCGTATTAATGCTTTCATAATTTTCTGCACCTAATTCGACTCTCGCAACATCTTTTAAATAAACAAGGCTTCCATCAATATTCGCTTTAACTACTACCGACTTAAAATCATCTATTGTTTTTAAACGTGAACCTGCTTTTACTTTTGCATAAATATTCTGGTCAGAAGCGGAAGGCATTGCACCAATCGAACCAGCAGCAATTTGGGTATTATAATCTTCGAGCGCCTGTTCAATATCACTCGGCACAAGTTGGTAATTTCTAAGCTGATTTGGATTTAACCAAATTCGCATGGCATAACTCGAACCAAAAACATCAACCTCACCAATTCCTTGGAGTTGGCTTAAAGGTTGTTCAAAGTGATTCACCATATAATCAGATAATTCAATATTGCTGGCTTTTCCTGTTTCATCATATAGCCCAACAATAAGCAGCATATCACCCGTGGTTTTCCATATATTTACGCCTTGTCTTTGAACTTCCTCAGGCAACCGGTTTAACGCAGCATTAATTCGGTTTTGTACTTGTAACTGTGCTTTATCAATATCTGTTCCAATTTTAAAGTGAATATCAATGCTGCTCGTTCCCGATGATTCACTATAGGACGTAAAGTAAAGCAAATTATCCAGACCTTTGATTTGTTGTTCTAAAATTTGGGTCACGCTTTCTTCTACAGTGTCAGCAGCTGCACCACGGTAGTTTGCAACAACAGTGACACTGGGCGGAGCAAGGTTTGGATACCGTTCAACAGGCATTGCTAAAGTGGCAAAAAAACCAAAAATAAGAATAGTGATTGCAATGACAGAAACAAAGATAGGGTGATATATAAAAAATCGAGAGAGCATTGTTATGTCTACTTTAAGCTTGTTTTAAATAGGTTTTTAGGCACACGAACGTGTAATGGTAACGCTTTTTTACAGCACAAACAATAATGATTATCATTATATAACTAATAATTATTTTTATCTTGATCAGTAAAAGTCATGCGTATATGATGCTCGGCACATCATAAATGATAATAATTATCACATGGTAATCATTATCCAAAACAAGGGCCGAGAAATGACGTTAACTAAAAAGGCGCTGGTGGTCGCCATCTCAACACTGCTTCCGTTCGCCGTTCAAGCAAATACAGATAGTGAACAGCAGGGCAATACCGAACCAGTTCAAAAACTTAAAACTATTGTGGTTTCAGCAGCATTAAAAGAACAAGATGTTGATAAAGCACCCGCATCGATTAGTGTGATCACGAGTGAAGAGATTGAGCGTAGTGCAGCACTTAGTCTTGCTGATGTTTTACAAAAACAAGCTGGGGTTTATAACTACAATAGTGGGCAAGATAAGATTGTTATACGAGGAATGCTCAACACATCGGGTAACTACACACTCATCTTACTCAATGGCAAACGCATGTCATCGAACGGCGCAATGTGGCGAGGTAATGACTTTGACTGGAGTGCAATTCCTTTAAATAGTATCGAACGTGTTGAAGTCATTCGTGGGCCAATGTCATCACTTTATGGTGCAGATGCCATGGGTGGTGTAATCAATATCATTACCAAAAAAGCCGAAGATGGGCAGCTTCATGGTTCGATCTTTGGGCAATATAATCGAGCCGACCGTGGAAATGGTAAAGATCAATTTCGTTACGGATTTAATTTATATGGCGGTTTAACTGACAATCTAAGTTTTACTTTGGCCGGTGACGCATATAACCGTGATGCATGGTATCGAAATGGTAAACCAGATCCAGATGGCGCGTACTTTGTAGAGAAAGATACGAAAAACGTAAACGGTACTTTAAGTTGGGATATCAACGACCAACAAACTTTAGACCTAGATTTGGGTTATAACAACGATAAACGACCACTGACCCAAGATGCCGCAACTTCCATTCAAGAATCAGAAATGAAACGTACCAATGTGGGGATTGCGCACCGCGGAAAATGGGGATGGGGTAAAACAGAAGCTTATATTGGTAAAGAAACAGCCAAAATTTATGATTACGACAGCGAGTATGATGCACCGCAAAGTCGTCAATATAAGCAAGAAAATTTAATTGGACGTGCTTTTGCTAACTTTGATTGGCTGATGAATAACACCACAGCAGGTTTTGATTATAAAGACCAGAAAATTACCGATGTTGTGAGTTATATCGGCACTGGAAAAAACCAGCAGAAGAGCTACGGTGTATTTGTTCAAAACGATACCCACATTAACGATGCACTGACATTAACTTTAGGTGGTCGTTATGACGATTTTGATGACTTTGATGGCAAATCAACAGGCAAAGCCTATTTAACATATGAGTTAGCAGAAGGTGTCATCCTTAAAGGTGGTGTAGGACAGGCATATAAGGTTCCATCTCCAGCACAGTTAGATATCAATTATTCAATGATCTCATGTGGTGGTAGTTGCCATATTCGAGGTAACCCTAACTTAGATCCTGAAGAAAGCACCAACTATGAAGCTTCTTTAATTGTGACTCGACCAAATTGGAATGCTGGAGTTACCGTTTTCCAAAATGATGTGAAGAACCTGATTGAAGCGATTACCCTAAGTGATGGAGACCCTCGTTTAGAAGGCGATTTTAGAAAAATTTGGACCAATGTAAGCCGTGCGGAACTCAAAGGAGTTGAACTTACTGGTGGTTATGACTTCACCGATAATTTAGGTGTGAAAGCAAATGCAACTTACTTAGACGCAAAAAACAAAACTACAGGTAAAGATTTAACTGAACGACCAGAGTGGCTCGCTAATGGTTCAATTTCTTGGGCGCCAGTTGAAGATTTCCGTGTAAATGCTGGCGTAAGTTATGTGGGTAAACAAATGTACTCAGCAACTAAAGAGTTACCAGCTTATACAACTTACGACGTGACATTTACGTCACCACTTTCACCACGTTTAACATTGGATTATGGTGTAAAAAACCTGACTGATGTTGATCTTGAAGATAAAAATAAAACCTTTAATACCAAACTCTATGGTCGCAATTACTTTGTAAAAGCGACTTATAGTTTCTAAGGTAAAGCTAAGCTCAAAGCCTATTCATAGGGGAATAGGCTTTGCTTTTTTTAACAAATACCCATAATTTTCAAGCAAGTGTAGACAAAATAATTTTAATAAATCTTATACTTCTAAACATTAAGGCTAATTAATCATGACGACAACTTCAAAATCATTATTAAACGGACTACCGATAAAAAAATCGAGAATACATGTTTTTGAAATCTTAAATCAGAATCCACAAGGTTTAAGCGCAGACAATATTTATGCTCAAATTAAAAATGAATATAAAATAACGTTAGGAACGATCTATAGAATTTTATCTGAATTTGAAAATCGTAAACTCATCAAAAGGGTATTCTTAGGGAAAAGCAAAAGTATCTACAAAATTAGAAAAGATAAAATGAGCTGTAATCTGATTTGTCTTAAAACATCAGAAGCCTCTAACTTTGAGCATGAGAAAGTTAATGAATTACTCCATGAAGTTATGGAAATTATTTTTGCAAATACTGGAGCAGACATTAGCAGTATTGAGCTTAACCTTTATACTGAATAAAATCTTTATATAGAGCAAAATAAAGGACAGCTTTTGCTGTCCTTTATTCGACGTGCCTTATTATTTAATTACTTTAATTCGAGTTGTAGCTGGAATAATTAACGGCGAATTCTTTGAGTTTTCTTCAATATAGCTTTCAAGAGCATCAATATCTTGACCACCACCTACACGGTTTTGACCTTCTTTTAATACTGTAAAATTGTCACTGCCATCTGCCAAAAAGCTATTTACCGTCACACGGTATACTTTACTGTCAACCAACGGTGAACCAGCAACCATAATGTTACTTGCTCGCGGTGAAACAGAAGTATTTGCCGCATATTGATAGGTTAATTCTTTAGATGGCTGTAAAATTCTCGCTGAATTTGCATTTGCACCAGACCACTGCTGTTCAAGTACATCTCTAATCTGTTTGCCAGTCAAGCTCAAAGTCACAATAGAGTTACCAAAGGGTTGAACCGCAAAAACATCGCCAAAGGTAATCCGGTTACTACTGTTAATCAGTAGGTCGGCACGTACACCACCTGGGTTCATGAGTGTAAAGTCAGAGCCTTGATTACTTGCTTTTAAGGCAAACGCTTGCTGAGCATCTGCAATCATAATACCGAGCGGACTTTCACCACTTTCGACTTGAGTACGACTTACAACCGCTGTTGCAGTTCCAACCACACGACTTGAAATGTTGGTCACAGCTTGGCGGTACTTATCTAAAATAGCCTCAATGCTTGGCGTTTTGCTAAATTTTTGATAGAGATCTGTAAGGCTTACTGTGGTTGTTCCAGATGTGTATGCTTCACTTTGTATAGGAACCTGTTTAGCATCCTTTTTAATCACATCACCAGTTTTACCATCAAGCTCAACCTTGATGTCAGTAATAAGCGTGCCATATTGTCCAGCTGAGGTAAGCAAGAACGGTTTTGCCGGATTTTTTGTAGCATAGTCACAAATATAAGATTGATGCGTATGCCCCGAAACAACAATATCAACTGCCGGATTTAATTTATCTAAAATACCTAAGATCGGGCCGCTTAAGCCATCACATGTTTTTTCATTAAACTTAGTACCTGGTGCGGCACCTTCATGAACTACTACAACAATTGCTTCAATTCCTTGTTTTTGTAACTCAGGAATCAAGGCATTTACCGTATCTGCTTCATCACGGAATTCCACATCTTTAATGCCAGCTGCCGAAACAATACTCGGCGTTGCTTTAAGGGTTAAACCAATAAATGCAACTGGAATACCGCCGTAAGTTTTGACTTTATAGGCAGGAAAGATTGTTTTGCTCACATCATTTTTCATTGCTACGTTAGCTGCAAGAAAATCAAATTTTGCACCGCTAAAGTTTTTACTAATTTGGCAAGGTGCAGTGCTAGTATATTGCTGACATCCACCGTTCTTTAAGCGGCGTAATTCATCTGTACCACGGTCAAATTCATGATTACCCACAGCATTAAAGTCAATTTGAATATCATTCATTACTTCAATTGTCGGTTCATCTAAAAATAAAGAAGAGGTCAGTGGGGAAGCACTAATTAAATCGCCTGCCGAAACCACAGCATTATTTGGATTTTCTGCTTTAAGTTTTTTAATTGCATCAGCAAAGTAACTTACCCCACCAACAGGAATACGAACAGATTGAGCAGCATCATTTGGATTTGGTGCTTCGACATAACGCTTAGGTGGTTCAAGATTTCCGTGAAAGTCATTAAAAGCTAAAATATTTACGGTCTGATTGCTTCTTTGGGCGGGTGCTGTGTCATTATCATCGTCATTACATCCAGCTAATAACGTTATTGTCAGAGAAAGTGTTGTTACTTTAAATAGTGTTGTTAAATTTGTCATTTTTTTATCATTTGATCAATTAAGACGGATAAAAAAATACGCTTTTAGTGTGAATATTTGATGAAAAATGAATATAACTACAGATAGAGTGATTTTAAAAAATTAGTGCTAAAATTATTTATAAGCTTCTAGTAAGGAAGTAAATAAATAAAGTGCTTAAAATAAATGCTGATTTTAAATTTTTTCATAAATAATTCATTAATTTGCAATAAAACATCTACAAAATATAGGTGAGTAAAATCGGTTTTTAAATTTCTCTTTTTTATTCATTTTAACTTTTTTCCAAGTATAAGAGTCAATAATGACATCATTGCCCACTTTATCTAGCTCAACCCAGCATAATTTAGAAACTTATATTAATAGAGAACTGTCCTTATTAGAGTTCCATAAGCGAGTGCTTGCTCAAGCAAAAGATATTGAACATCCTTTGCTTGAACGCTTAAATTTTTTAATTATTTTTTCACGCAATCTGGATGAGTTTTTTGAAATTCGTGTAGCAAGTCTAATTCAACAAATTAGCCTAATGAGTCAAGCAACTGGGCCAGAAGGACTGCCATTAGTAGAAGTATTAAAACAAATTTCAAAAAATGTGCATGAGGCAGTTGAAGAACAATATAAAATTTTAAATTATACATTGTTGCCGCAACTACAAGGCTATGGTATTCATTTTATTCAACATGCTGACATATTAGAAAAACATAAAGAATGGATTAAAGAATACTTTTTTAAAGAAGTACAACCTGTCATTACTCCAATTAGTCTTGATCCAGCACACCCATTTCCACGATTGGTCAATAAAAGTCTTAATTTTATTGTTACCTTAGAAGGCAAAGATGCTTTTGGCCGTCAGATTGATTTAGGCATTGTGCCAGCCCCACGTTCATTACCAAGACTTGTTAAAATTCCGGAACATATTTCCGGTGGTGCCGAGCATTACATTCTTTTATCAGCCATTATCCATCAACATATTTCAGATTTATTCCCTGGTATGAAAGCAACGGGGTGTTATCAATTTCGCGTAACACGAAATGCTGATTTAACCGTGTCTGAAGATGTAGAAGATTTAGCGGAAGCTTTAAAAGGTGAGTTATCTTCACGTCGCTTTGGGCAAGCTGTCCGTCTCGAAGTAGGCAAAAAATGTCCTGCCGACATTGCAAATTATTTATTGGAACAATTTGATTTAGATGCTGAACATCTTTATTACGTAGATGGTCCTGTCAATTTAGCCCGTTTTATTTCGAATTTTGATTTTCCAGATCTACGCTATAAACCCTACCAACAGGTTTTACCTCAGCTTCTTTATAATAAGAAACCGATTTTTAGTGTATTAAAAGCAGGGGATGTTTTACTACATCATCCATTTGACTCTTTTGCACCTGTTATTAAGTTTCTTAGAGAAGCGGCACAAGATCCAAATGTATTGGCAATTAAACAAACGCTGTATCGGAGTGGTGCAAATTCTGAAATAGTTCAACTTCTTGCAGAAGCTGCTCGCAACGGAAAAGAAGTTACTGCTGTTATTGAGTTACGCGCACGCTTTGACGAAGAGTCCAATATTGAAGTTGCTAACGTACTACAAGAAGCTGGTGCTGTCGTCGTTTATGGAATTGTGGGTTATAAAACTCACGCCAAGATGATTTTAGTTGTTCGTCGTGAACAAGATAAAATCAAAAGATATGCACACCTAGGTACAGGCAATTACCATGCCGTGAATGCCAAGATTTATACAGATTTTGGTTTACTTACGAGTGATGTTGAAATCTGTGAAGATGTGCATAAAATTTTCCAAGAACTCACGGGTATGGGCAAAATGGCAAAGCTTAAAAAACTATTCCATGCACCTTTTACCTTACATTCACAATTGCTTGAGTTAATTGATCAAGAAACTAAAAATAGCCTCGCAGGCAAAAAAGCCCACATTATAATTAAAGTGAATGCACTCACTGAACCACAGCTAATCAGTGCACTTTATAAGGCATCACAAGCAGGCGTAGAAATTGATTTAATTATTCGTTCGATTTGCTGCTTAAGACCACAAGTTGCGGGTTTATCCGAAAATATTCGTGTACGCTCAATTGTTGGTCGTTATTTAGAACATACTCGCGTTTATTATTTTTATAATGATGGTAATACAAAAGTTTATTGTGCGAGTGCTGACTGGATGGGTCGTAACTTGTTCTCTCGTATAGAAACGTGTTTCCCTATTGAAGATAAAAAATTAAGGAAACAAATCATAGAAGATGGTTTAAATAATTATCTAAAAGACAATCGTCAAGCTTGGGAATTACAAGCAGATGGTACATGGGTGCAATGCCAGCCTAAACGTGGACAGCAACTTTATATTGCACAACAACATTTAATGAATTTGTCTGGGTAAAACAGTAGACACAACAGTATTTTAAACTGTTGTGTCTTTTTAGAAGTTTATTTGAATATGTTCGAAATATTAAAATTTGGACAAAAAACACAATTATCGAACAATATCTTAGCTAGAGGCTGTCTACAAATCCCAATTTTTTATTTAGAATAAATTTTTAATTGCCTTATCAAATTTAATCAAGTGATTAATTTCATAAGATTAATATTAACCGGAGATAATTTATGCAATGGACTAAACCTGCTTTTACTGATTTACGCATTGGTTTTGAAGTTACAATGTACTTCGAAGCACGTTAATCAGCTTCATCCAAATATGTCATAAGCCCTAGTCTTGTTCTAGGGCTTATCTCTTTCTAATAAGATATTAATTTTATGTATATTTATGTTTTAGGTTCAGCTGCCGGAGGCGGGTTTCCGCAGTGGAATTGTAATTGCCCGAATTGTCATGGTGTCCGTACAGGTACGATTAATGCCAAACCCCGTACTCAATCATCAATTGCGGTTTCAGAAAACGGCGTAGACTGGATTTTATTAAACGCATCACCTGATATTCGTCAGCAGCTTTTCGAATTTAAAGCAGCCCAACCAGCTCGTAAATTGCGTGATACAGGAATAACGAGCGTTATTTTAATGGACAGTCAGTTAGACCATACGACTGGGCTTTTGACCTTACGTGAAGGTTGTCCAATGAATGTATGGTGTACAGAAATGGTCCACCAAGATTTAACGAGCGGCTTTCCAGTTTTTAACATGCTAAAACACTGGAATGGTGGTCTTCAATATCACGAGATTAACCCTAAACAAGCTTTTAAAATTGATGGTTTTGAAAGTTTAGAATTTATTCCACTCATCATTAAAAGTGCTGCACCTCCGTATTCGCCACATCGAAATGACCCACATGACGGCGACAACATTGCCTTAATTATCAAAGACCATAAAACACAAAAACAGTTGTTCTATGCGCCGGGTCTTGGAAAAATTGATGATCAAATCATGCAGATTATGCAGAGTTCAGACTGCGTCATGATTGATGGAACGCTTTGGACAGATGATGAAATGCAACAAACAGGGGTTGGTAAAAAAACTGGACGTGAAATGGGGCATTTATACATTAGTGGTGAAGGCGGTTCGCTATCCTATTTAAATCAACTGAGTACGCCAAAAAAAGTGCTCATTCACATTAACAATACCAATCCAATTTTAAATGAAAACTCTAGCCAGTTTGCTGAGCTTAAAGCAAACAATGTAGAAGTTGCCTATGATGGCATGCAGATTGAACTCTAAGGTGAACCATGACTCAAACACCTGAAGCTTTAACGACTGAGCAGTTTAAACAAGCTATTATCGATAAAGGTCAGTATTATCATATCTATCATCCATTTCATGTGATGATGTATGAAGGTCGCGCAACTCAACAACAAATTCAGGCTTGGGTTGCAAACCGCTATTACTATCAAATTAATATTCCGCTTAAAGATGCAGCCATTATGGCGAATTGCCCAGACCAGCGCGTCCGTCAAGAATGGATTCAACGCATGATCGATCAAGATGGTGAATATCCTGATGGCGGTGGCCGTGAAGCATGGTTACGGTTAGCCGAAGCTGTGGGCTTGAGTCGTGAACAAGTGATTTCTGAAGAACTGGTATTACCAGGTGTTCGTTTTGCCGTAGATGCCTATGTGAACTTCGCACGTCGTGCTTCATGGCGGGAAGCAGCAAGTAGTTCTTTAACTGAACTTTTCGCCCCAAAAATTCATCAATCACGTCTAGAGTCGTGGCCACAGCACTATCCCTGGATTGATGATAAAGGCTATGAGTATTTCCGTTCACGTTTAAGTCAGGCACGCCGTGACGTTGAACATGGCTTAACGATTACGCTTGATTCATTTACGACTCATGAGCAACAAGAACGAATGCTTGAAATATTGCAGTTTAAGCTGGATATTTTATGGAGCATTTTAGATGCTTTAACGCTGGCATATGTTCACAATGAAGCACCGTATCACACTGTAACTAGCAAACGGGTTTGGCATAAAGGATTATTTAAATGAATAAAGAGCAGTTTGATTTAAACCTTGTGCCGACGTGGCGACAAGGTTACCGTTTTCAGTTCGAACCGGCTCAAAATGGTTTTGTGATTTTATATCCTGAAGGCATGATCAAGTTAAATGAAAGTGCAGGGGCAATCGGACAATATATTGATGGTCAGCAAAATGTTTCTGCAATTATTGCGCAGTTAAAGCAAAAATTTGGTGATATTGCTGAGATTGATCAAGATGTAATAGATTACATGCTGGTCGCAAAACAGCAACACTGGATTGATTTAGTATGACAGAAGGTGTTGGCCTACCTTTATGGTTATTAGCGGAATTAACGTATCGTTGCCCGCTACAATGCCCATATTGCTCAAACCCATTGGACTACGCTCAGCATAAAAATGAACTGACCACCCAAGAGTGGTTTGATGTTTTTGATCAAGCACGTCAAATGGGCGCCGTTCAACTTGGTTTTTCTGGTGGTGAACCACTGGTACGCCAAGATTTAGAACAACTGGTTGCACATGCTCATCAACAAGGGTTTTATACTAACCTCATTACCTCAGGCATGGGACTCACCGAACAACGCATTGCCGATCTAAAGCAAGCAGGGCTAGATCACATTCAAGTGAGCTTTCAAGCTAGTGACCCTGTGGTAAATGATGCCTTAGCAGGTTCAAAGTATGCTTTTGAACAAAAGTATGAAATGTGCCGACTGGTTAAAAAATATGATTATCCGATGGTGCTCAATTTTGTAATCCATCGGCATAACATTGACCAGATTGAACAAATTATTGAACTTTGCCTAGAGCTAAATGCAGATACAGTCGAGTTAGCAATTTGTCAGTTTTACGGTTGGGCTTTTTTAAACCGCCAAGGTTTGCTACCAACACAAGAACAACTGATACGTGCCGAACGGATTACCAATGAATATCGAGAAAAATTAAAAGCACAAAATCATCCCTGCAAACTCATTTTTGTAGTGCCTGATTATTATGAAGAAAGACCAAAAGCCTGTATGAATGGCTGGGGTAAAATCTTCTTTACAGTTGCTCCAGATGGTATGGCGCTGCCTTGCCATGCAGCACGGCAATTACCAATTTCGTTTCCAAACGTCCGTGAACATACATTGTCAGATATCTGGTACAAATCAACTGGATTTAATCATTTCCGTGGCGATGCATGGATGCCTGAAGGCTGCCGCAGTTGCCCCGATAAAGATCGTGACTTTGGCGGATGCCGCTGTCAGGCCTATATGTTGACCGGCGATGCTGCTAATGCCGATCCTGTATGTGGGAAATCGCCGTATCATCAAATGATTGAACAAGCACGTACAGAAAGTCATGTAGCAGCTCCACTACAACAACTTGTGTTTCGGAACAGTAGAAATTCTAAATCTTTAAGTGCTTCACAAAATATTCCAGTCCACACGATTACAGATAAATAGCAAGCAGCGGGAATCCCATGAAGCCTAGCCATATTCCAGTTTTTGATGGACATAATGATGCATTAACGCGTTTATGGCTAAGTGATCATGCAGATCCTGTACATGCTTTTCTGCACGAACGTTTAGCAGGTCATCTTGACTTAAAACGCTGCCAGCAAGCAGGCTTTGTTGGTGGAATGTTTGCCATTTTTTTACCTCCATTTAGCTATGTGCAACAGCATCATTCCAATAAACTTTTTGATCAAGATGCTACTGATTTTACGCAACAGCAAATTGAACAGATTTGCTTAGAGCAACTCGATATAGCACACCAACTCGCGCAACGTTCTACGGACATTCAAATTTGCACATCTGTTCAGGATATTCAGAGCTGTGTAAACACACAGAAACTGGGAATTGTGCTGCATATGGAAGGTGCAGAAGCTTTACAGCAAAACTCCGATTTACTTGATGTGTTTTATGACAGAGGTCTGCGTAGTATCGGCCCACTTTGGAATAGGCCCAGTCTGTTTGGACATGGTTTGAATGCTAAGTTTCCTCACTCACCCGACACAGGAGCTGGTCTTACCCAAGACGGCAAAGCCTTTATAAAGCGATGTGCTGATAAAAAAATGGTGATTGATGTTTCCCATATGAATGAACAGGCTTTTTGGGATACTGTAGATCTATTGCAACAGCCAATCGTAGCAACACACTCTAATGCACATGCTTTATGTCCTCAAGCCCGTAATTTAACTGACCAGCAGCTTAAAGCTATTCGAGAAAGTAAAGGTATCGTCGGGGTGAATTTCGATGTTGCTTTTTTACGATCAGATGGACAACGTAATGCAAATACATCTATAGATGTAATTTTAGACCATCTTGATTATTTGTTAGATCGACTTGGTGAAGAACATGTAGCTTTTGGTTCCGATTTTGACGGCGCACTCATCGGGACTGAGCTTGAAGATGTTATGGGCTTACATAAACTTATTCATCGCATGCAACAGCGAGCCTACTCAAGCGAACTCATTGAAAAACTATGTTTTACGAATTGGATAAACGTACTTTATCGGATTCTGGGTGAATAGTTTTAGAGCTAAACATATTGAACATAACTAATTATTTGCATTTTTTGATTGGCTGAAATGACTAAAAAAAATACAAATGGTTTAATTGTCAACCATTCGGTAAATTCACTAAACTCAACCTTACTGAATGTAAGAACATTTAGTATTTCAGGTCTTTTGTGGTTTTCACATTACCCATTTCTTCATGAGAAGTAGAAATGGGTTTTTTCTTATCCAAATTATATAAACGTGATTTCCATCATAATAATTACTAATTATTGGTAAAACCCTTCAATCCCATCTTGACTAAAAGTTCAGCATTAAATACATTTGTAGTGTATTTAAAGATAATAAGATTGTTTTAAAGCAATTCATAATACTGCTTAATCCTGAAATACAGTAAAAGCCTATTCAACAACAGAATAGGCTTTTTACTTTGTATCAAAATTTATTTTTTTAACTATTACACTATTCAATTAACATAAAAATTAAATACCTTACAAAAGCGGAGCAAATGAAAGCCGTTAAATAACAAATTATGTGCTATTAATTTAAGTTGATTTTTCAAAAAATACTCCGTTAATCGAAGAGGTGCGAAATGTTAAAGTCAATTATAGTATTGGGAACAGGTATTGCGATTGGGATGTGTGTGTACAAGAAAAAGCAAAAAAATAGTAAGAGTTTTAACACAGATAGCGATACTGACTCAGTGATTAGTAAAGACAGTGCTAAAAATCAAGATGATGGTCAGCTTGATAACACTGTAAAGGTTTAGCGTTAAATAAAAAGGGGTTCAGATAATGAACCCTTTAATTTTTATTAAAAATAAAAAGTAATAATTATTTTGAATAGATTAACTTAAATATAATATTTAAATTAAATAATCACTCAACTATTCATTTAATTATTGCAAAAGCATGATTAAAATAAAAAAACACTTTCATTATTAAAATTTACATATTTTATCAGAGGAGTCTTTATTATTATCGATGCGAATAATAAAAATGCAGACTAGAATGTCAAAGCGCCATATTTTAAAAGAAGTAAATGCCAAAAGTATGTGTGGTATGGAAATTGTGGTTGAACAAATTTATGAAAATATTGATGAGAAAAGCTTTGTCGAAGCTGGAATAGAGCAAAACTGGTTGCCACTTTCTAAAATTGTGATTTCTGATAAAGTCATTAATTTAGATCAAGATAATACCTTTGCTCATCCAAGAACAGGCAAGGTCTTTAAAGTCCTTAACTCTTAATCGATTCTTACTTTTCTAGTAAAGTTTTATATTTCTAGGTTATTGAGGCGAAACACAGATAAGTTTCGCCTCAATGCATTTAACTAAGAGCTAATTTTCTTCTTAGAGAAGAATTTTTCTGCTGCTCCCAACACAAATATAAAGAATACTGGAACAAAAAAGATTGCCAGAATGGTGGCAGATATCATCCCTCCAAATACACCTGTACCTAGCGCATGTTGAGTTTCTGAACTCGCCCCACTTGCAATCACCAATGGAATCACACCACAAGTGAAGGCTAGGGAAGTCATTAGAATTGGGCGTAAGCGTAACTTCGCTGCTGCAACGGCTGCTTCAACTAAACTCATTCCTTCTTCTTTGAGCATTTTTGCGAACTCAACAATTAAGATCGCATTTTTGGCAGATAGACCAATAATGGTAATTAGACCAATTTTGAAGAAAATATCATTTGGCATTCCTCTTAGAATAATGGCCAAAATAGCACCAAAGATTCCTAAAGGAACAACCAGCATAACTGATAACGGAATTGACCAACTTTCATAAAGTGCAGCTAACACTAAAAACACGACCAACATTGATAAGGCAATAAGAAATACCATTTGAGATTCAGACTGTTTTTCCTGTAAAGAAATACCTGTCCACTCATAACCGATTCCTTGAGGAAGCTTGGCAATCAGTTTTTCCATTTCTCGCATCGCATCGCCAGAAGATACACCCATGTTAGGAACACCAGCGATACTTAATGAAGGACGGCCATTGTAGCGATTATATTGCTGCGGCAACTTATTCCACTGAGGAGTTACCACTTCAGATAGAGAAACCAGTTGTCCATTTGCGCCCGCAACCTTCAAACTTAAAATATCTTTTAAGTGCATTCGTGATTTTGCATTGGCTTGAACAATAACTTGCTGCATTCGTCCTTGGTTCGGAAAATCATTGATATACATTGACCCCATTGAAGTCGAAATAATATCTGAAACGGAAGCAAAGCTTACACCTAGAGCACTTAACTTCTCACGGTCTATTTTTAAGCTAATATTGTCACCTTCGGGCAAACCTTCAGGATAAACCATATAAAACTTTTTGTTTTGAGCAGCCATTTCCATAAGTTTTTCTTGTGCAGAAATTAAGGCAGGCATTCCTAAATTTGCTTTGTCTTGTAAGCGCAAGCTAAAGCCTGAAGATGTACCTAATTCATCAATGGCAGGAGGAAGTACCGACATCGTTGTACCTTCCTTACTGTTCGCCATTTCTGCATTAATGAAGTTAGTATAGTCGGTCGTGGATTTATCACGTTCACTAAAATCTTTTAAGGTTGTAAAAGCGAGTGCTACGTTTTGTCCAGCGCCACTAAATCCCCAGCCCATAATTGAAATATTACTTTTTACATCTGACCGCTCGTTTAAATGGTCTTCAAATTCTTTGACGATTTTTTGAGTTCGTTCAGCTGTTGCATCCGAAGGTAACTGGAATGAAGTCAAAAACCAGCCCTGATCTTCTTCAGGCATAAAAGCAGTTGGCCAATATTTCATTCCTGCAAAAGTTAGTCCCGTAATCACCACAAAAATGATTAAAGTCGGAATAGTATGTTTAACGACTTTAAGTAGAAGAACTTCATATTTTTTTGTGACTTTATCAAAGCTACGATCAAACCACGCATAAAACCCTTTCTTTTGATGATGTGCATCAATCGGTTTTAATAAGGTTGCGCAAAGGGCAGGTGTGAGAGTGAGTGCTAAAAATGCCGAGAATAAAATTGAAACCGACATGGTAATAGTAAACTGGCGATAAATAATGCCGACCGAACCGCTCGCCAAAGCCATGGGTAAAAACACTGCTGCCAACACCAAAGTAATACCAATAATCGGGCTGGTAATCTCAGTCATGGCTTTTGAAGTCGCTTCTTTAGGCGCTAAACCTTCAGTTGCCATAATCCGTTCAACATTCTCAACGACCACAATCGCATCATCAACAATAATCCCGATCGCAAGCACCATACCAAACATGGTTAGCACATTAATTGAGTAACCCGTCAAAAGCATGATGGTAAAGGTACCAAGCAGGGCAATTGGAGCCACAATCGCAGGAATTAAGGTATAGCGAATATTATGAAGAAATAGATACATCACAATAAAAACCAAAACCATGGCTTCAATTAATGTATGAATTACTTTTTCTATCGAAATTTTAACAAAAGGCGCAGTATCGTATGGAACACTAAACTGCATACCTTCGGGTAAATTTACTTTTAATTCTTCGAGTTTCTGTTTGACACCTTCGGCTGTTTTTACCGCATTTGCACCAGGGCTAAGTTGAACCGCCGCAGCAGTTGCAGGGTTACCATTTTCTAAAATGGCAAAGTTATATGACTGAGCACCCATTTCTACATCGGCTACATCGGACAGCTTAATGTTGGCACCACTAATGTTGCTCTTTAGACTAATATTTTTGAACTGCTCAACATTTTCAAGCTGTCCTTGAGCTGACAAAGGTATTGTAATTAATTGACCGTTAATTAAAGGCCTATCGCCAAGCCGACCCGGTGCAATATCAATATTATTGTTGCGAATCGCATTGTTTACATCGCTTATTGATAATCCATAAGAGACTAACTTGTTGGGATCTACCCAAATCCGCATTGCTTTCTCAGCACCGAAGGACTGAATTTTTCCAACACCTTCAACACGTTTAAGCTCTTCAACCACATTACGAACCAGATAGTCGCTCAAATCTACTTCTGAATAGCGGTGATTAGGTGAATTTAAGCCTACAAGCATTAAAAAGCCTGATGAAGATGCTTCTACAGATAAACCTTGTTGACGAACCACTTGCGGTAAGCGCGCTTCAACCGCTTTAATTTTATTCTGTACATCGACTTGAGCCATATCGACATCGGTACCGGGTTTAAAAGTCGCGGTAATTTCAGCAGTACCAGATGAATCGGTTGTCGCACTATAGTAGAGTAGGTTTTTTACTCCCGACATTTCCCGTTCAATGAGGGTAATGACGCTATCATTAATAGTTTTGGGAGTAGCGCCCGGATAACTTGCTGTAATGTTGACTTCAGGTGGTGCGACACTCGGAAAGCGGGCAATAGGTAACTTTGGAATACTGAGTACACCAAATAAAATAATAAAAATCGCAATGACCCATGCAAAAATAGGACGGCGAATAAAGAATTGAGACATCATTTCGTGTCTCCTTGCTTCGCCGTATTTTCTGCTGAAGCTGCTTTCCATACGGAAATCGCCAGCTTCTGGTTTGGCTGAATACGTTCTATACCTTCAACAACAACTTTGTCGCCTGCTTTAAGCCCTTTATTGATGAGATAAAACTGCTCATATTGTTGCCCCAATTCTACAGGGCGAACGTCTGCACCACCTTTGGCATTTACCACGTAGACTTGCGGGTCGCCGTTCATATTGCGCTGAATTGCTTGTTCTGGAACGAGTAAAGCCTGAGGAACCGAAGCACGTTCAATAGTGACGCGCACATACATACCCGGAAGTAATTTTCTTTCAGAGTTATTTACTTCAATACGGATGGTGACATCGCCAGTTTCAGGGTCAACATTAATGTCTTCAAAAAGCATTTTTGCCGAGACGTTATAGGGTTGTCCTAAACTATTTAGAATCTGCACATCTTTTTGGTTGTTGGCAGATAGCTCTCCACTTTGTAAAGCTGCCTGTAAACGCTCATATTCACCAATAGACTGTTTTACATCGACATACACACGGTCAATTTGTTGAATTGTAGCCATAGTATTGCTATCACCTTGGCTAACTAATGCACCTTCAGTCACAAACGATTTACCAATACGTCCTGAAATGGGTGCTCGTACTGTCGCGTACCGTAAATTAAGATTTTGGCGAGCCAACAAAGCTTTCATTTGGGCAACATCTGCAATTGCTTGTCGATATTGCGCTTCGGCGTTACTTACTTCTTGCTTACTAATTGCGTTACTTGGTAAGAGTTGCTGATAGCGTTCGAGTTGTATTTTTAAACGACTTACTTCCGCTTCCGCTTTATTTAGCCCAGCTCGATTACTATTTACATCTGCCTCAAATGTCTCTGAGTTTATTTTATATAGCGGTTGCCCAGCTTTAACTTCACTACCTTGAGCAAATAAAACTTTTTCGATAATGCCACCAACTTGAGGGCGAATTTCGGCAGTCCTGAAAGCTTGAACGCGTGCAGGTAAGTTTTCGCTAAAATTAATCGGCTGCGGTTGAACTGAAATAACGGTAACTTTAGCTGTAAATACCTGTGTTTGATCACTTGCTTGTTCTGTCCCACAACCATGCAACACAAGGCTGAAAGATAAAACGAATGGAACTAAAAAATGCTTTTGCACTTTTATAACACCTAATGGACTTCTAGATGCTGACATTATTTTTGATGTGTGTGTAACGAAAATCACGAATATGTGGAAAAAGTGTGGAGATTTATCAAAAAATATGCGTATGATGAATCAAATTTTTCTCGCGTTTTATTCATATGTTCGAGTCAACCTTTACATTCAACTGTCAGGATAAGCTTATTCTTGTCGTAGAAGATGAATATGATATTGGCGATATTATTGAACATTATCTTAAGCGCGAAGGCATGCGTGTTGTTCGGGCCATGAATGGTAAGCAGGCGATTGAAATACATGCAACGCAGCCCATTGATCTGGTCATACTCGATATAAAAATGCCCGAATTGAGTGGGTGGGAAGTCCTCAATAAAATTCGGCAAAAAGCAGCTACACCTGTAATTATGCTGACTGCTTTAGATCAAGAAATCGATAAAGTCATGGCTTTACGAATTGGTGCGGATGACTTTGTGGTAAAACCATTTAACCCAAATGAAGTGGTCGCACGTGTGCAAGCGGTACTACGACGTACTCAACAAAATCAGCAAACGCCTAACCGAAATCTGATTTATAAAAATATTGAAGTGAATACAGAAATTCATACAGCCTATATTTACTCGGATGACAAACAACAAGCACTTAATTTAACTCTGACTGAGTACAAAATTTTGTTGTTGATGGTGCCTCATCCTCATAAAGTTTTTACCCGCTCTGAACTGATGAATCAGTGCTTACCAGATCGAGATGCATTAGAACGCACGGTCGATAGCCACGTTAGTAAGCTACGAAAGAAAATAGAAGATCTGGGCTTACGCAATATGCTCATTAATGTTCGTGGTGTAGGTTATAGGCTGGACAATCCACATGAAAAATAAAACAGGCATTAGTAAACAACTTATTATTGCACTGAGCTTTACCAGTCTAAGTGTTACATTAAGTTCACTCATTTTAGGCTACGGCACCTATTATATTGCAATTGAAGTGGGTCTTATTTCTCTTGAAAAACTCAAAGAAAGTGATGAGTTTTTCCACTATTTAGATGGCATATGGTTATTTGCTGTGCTTCTGTTTGGCACAGCATTATCAATTATTTTAGGCATAAAGCTTGCTCAACGTTTTATTGTGCCTATTAATCTATTAGCAGATGCAGCAAAAAAAATTAGTCATGGGGATTTAACTGCACGAGTAGAAAAACCGACGCATCATTCTTCTGAAATTGCAGAGTTGATGGACAATTTTAATGACATGGCTCAAAAGCTCGAAACCTCAGTTGAAAATGCTCATGTCTGGAATGCTGCAATTGCACATGAGTTACGAACTCCAGTCACTATTTTGCAGGGCAGGTTACAGGGGATTATTGATGGTGTTTTTGAAGCAGATCCCATTTTATTTAAGAACTTACTTAATCAAGTTGAAGGTCTGTCAAATCTAGTTGAAGACTTACGTACATTAAGCCTTTTTGAAAACCAGCAGCTTAGACTTCATCTCGAAACGATTCATTTTAATGAAACTGCCCACAAAGTCGTGCATATGTTTCAAGAAAAATTAGAAAAAGCTCAGCTTGAAGTCATTTTTGACATTCAAGCATCAGAAGTTAAGTGTGATCAAAGGCGTATAGAACAAGTTTTAATTGCACTATTTGATAATGCCACACGTTATGCAAATCCGGGGAAGCTACTTGTTTCAGCAAGACAAGACCAATCTAACTGGATTCTTGAAATAGAAGATGAAGGGCCGGGCATTTCAGCGGAACATCGCAAAGATTTATTTAATCCTTTCTTTAGGTTAGAACAATCAAGAAATAAAGAGTTAGGCGGTACTGGCTTAGGTCTTTCAGTTGTACAAGCCCTTGTTATTGCCCATAAAGGTCAGGTCGATTATCTCAATCAACATTCACATAGCATTTTTAAAATAAGCATTCCTCAAGAATGATCGCTTTAGTAATCTCCCTTAACGATTTAATGAAGAGAAATTGCATTTCTTGACTCGTGATTAACTCGAAAATAGGTTAATTTATTTATAAAATTTTTAAGTAAATACTGATTTTTTATGATAATTGAGATAGAAACACATCCACTTGAACCATTTTTACCCGAAAATGCCCGTTTACTCATGTTAGGTAGTTTTCCACCACCGCGTAATAAATGGAAGATGGATTTTTACTATCCAAATTTCCAAAATGACATGTGGCGAATTTTTGGCTTAATTTTTTTCCAAAACAAAACCTACTTTTTAAGTGAAAATCAGAAAAATTTTAATGAAGAACGTATTCGAAACTTCTTGATTGAAACAGGTATTGCAATCTTTGACACGGCTTACCAAATTAAGCGATTGAAGGGGAATGCCGCAGATAAGTTTCTTGAAATAGTAACGCCGACAGATCTTTCTGCTCTACTTCAACAGATTCCGTTATGTCAGACCATCATGACTACAGGTGATAAAGCGACTGATACCTTAATTTCTGTTTTACCAGAGCATACTGAAAAACCACTTATAGGAACATCTACATCAATTCGCTTTGTAGGGCGAGATATTAATTTATACCGCTTACCATCCTCTTCAAGAGCTTATCCATTGGCATTAGAGAAAAAAGCAGAGGCTTATCAAAAATTCTTTAAAGAGATTGGTATCTTATAAATAAAATTGAAGCTCTCTTACATCATCCATTCAACTGGCAAATATGAAACGGCTTTAATCATTGTGCGTTGGAACAGACTCGTATCCGGGTCGTTTTCATATTCCACGACTTGGCCATTCGATTGATAGTCTAGCCAAATGATTTTTCCTTCATTATTTAACTTAAGTTGGTATGCAACTTGTGGTAAATGCTGGTCAAGCATCACCGAAACTTGAGCCTGTAATTGACTCGATTCGATCACAAGCCCAACCTCAGTATTTAAATACGTCGAACGTGGATCAAAATTAAATGAACCAATAAATACTTTACCGTCTACATCAAAAAATTTGGCGTGTAAACTCGATTTATTTTTGCCTTTAGCGGGAATGACGCTTCCAGTCACAACCTCATACCATGTTCTACGTCTACGTTCTAAAAATGGCTTAAACTCAAATAGTTCTACACCACTTTTGAGCATTTCAACTCGATATTGACTATAAAATGCATGCACAATCGCCACATCATTTGCAGCAAAAGAATTGGTTAAAACCCTGACTTTAACTCCTTGCACCTTTAGCTGTTTTAAATAATCCGCGCCCTGTTGTGTAGGAACAAAATAAGCGGAAGCTAATTCTATATGCTGCTTTGGTTCACCCATAATCTTCATGACTTGCCCATAAAGCATCTCTTCCTTAGAGACTATTCCTAAGATTTTTTTAGGTGAATCTGCAACAAAATACGCTTTTGACCATTGAATGGGATAGTGCTCTAAAAGTTCTTTTAAATAGCTTTGAGCATCGTAAAGCTTATCTTCGGTTTGAGTATGATTTTCACTATCATGAATTAAATCATGATAGTGCTGTCGTAACGATTGTAAGTGGTGGACAGCACAAGTTCCGATAAGCTCAGTAGCATCTTGGCTTAGCTCGCTTTGCCAGAAATCATTAAAGACAGTCTGGGCATGCTGTACCGTATGTCCATAAAATAAAATATCTAGGTCAGTAAATTGAAACTTACTACTTGCATCAAAATATTCACTACTGATATTTCGACCACCTGTTACGGCAATCGCTCCATCTGCAATAATTAATTTATTATGCATGCGATGGTTTACTTTTTTGAAACGAAAAATATAGTCTAAAATTCTTAAATATCTAAATTTATATGGATTAAATAATCGAATTTCAAAATTAGGATGGTGGAGAAGGCTTCTTAGAACTCCATCAAGCTTTACTCCATTTTGATCATCGATGAGTAAGCGGATTTTTACGCCACGATCTGCCGCCGTTAGTAACTCATGCAGCATTAAGTTTCCAACAAAATCATTGGTCCAAATATAATATTGTAAGTCTATCTTTTCTTTTGCATTTCGAATCAGATACATACGAGAAGCTATACTAATAAAGGCATCATCTAATGCCACAAAAGCAGTTAATCCTTGTTCTGTTTTTTCTGTAGCTTGCTCATCATTTAACCAATTAAAGCTATTCGTCACTGTATCATTCTCATTAGGATCGTATGTATCTGTATAAGAGGGTAAATCAGTAAAGCCCCAAGCACTTGAAGCCATAGTACTGTACTGCTGGTATAGCTGATTGATCATGTAAGCATTTAATCTGCATCCAAGTTAAACCTATCAGAGCATTCTTATATTCAATTTATATGTCAAAATTCATATTAAACCTTATAAATGCATTGTGCCAAGCCTCAACGCTAGCAATTCCTTATTTTTATAGGTATTTCTAAGAAAAAATAGCCTTTTAAAAATATAAAGTTAAATTTAACCGTTTTAAACCTAATGCTATATTCAATATTATTTTTTAAGGATGCTCGAGATGAGTCATGTGGGTTCTTGTCTATGTCATGAAGTCAAATTTTCAATTACCAACGAGATAGAGACTATCTATCACTGCCACTGTAGTCTCTGCCGAAAACAATCGGGAACGGGATCAAACGCGGCTACTTTGGTCGGCAAAGACAAATTTAAATGGTTATCAGGTTTAGAACTTATTCGTACTTATAAAAAGGAAACAGGTTTCACATCTTCATTTTGTAGTAAATGTGGATCGCCAGTACCCAACCTAGTTGGAAATACACATTTTATGTGGATATCATTAGGCTTATTAGATAAAGACATTGTTGTGCTAAAAAAACTTAATTTTTGCGTATTTTCAAAGTCAAACTGGGCGAACACAATAGAGGCAGATGAATCTTATAACCAGCTTCCAAGTTTAGATGAGCTAAACATATTTTTTGATTAGAATAAATTTTCTTATAAAAATGAGATTTAGTTTGCGTTATCTTTAATTTTTACGGATGGTTATGCTTACGATTTTCACAAAAATACATTAATTACAATTAGAAGCATAACAATTACATTGGAAAACATAATATCTATCATACTTCCTTAAAAGGCTGAGTGAGTAGCTCGACAATAAAAGGGAGAAAATAGAGATGCCACAATATTTAATCATCGCTGAGAATGTGTACAAAAAGATTGAGGACAAAAATTTATTTTCAGAAAGCTCAGCAGAGACCTTAAATCATTTGGTTGGTGTACTTCGTGAAGGAAATTAAAGGAACCAAGTTTAAACTTAAATATAATTTTATAGATTTTGATGAGTGCTTAACCAAGCCATTAGAAGACTGTGCGATTAAGTTGGATGTGAGCCTCATGCCCAACCATAAAAATAAAGATGAATATATTCTTTGGCTCGCAGGTTTTATTGAAAGAATTACAACAGGAGGAGAGGCCAAGCTTCCCCCGATCTCACAATTTATTCCTCCAGATTTTAAGTTTAGCTATGAAGAACCTCCTAAAGTGTCCTCATCTACAAGTGATGATGGAGAGATGTCTACAAGTGATGATGGAGAGATGATTATTAATTATTTCAAGTCAGATGCCTTTACAAAAATTATAAAAGAAGAAAAATAAGTTTAAAAAAATATAGAAGTGATCGTCCACTACACTTCTATATATCGCTGTAAATTCAGCAACCGCCTTCTGGGGCGGTTTTTTAATAGCGATTTTTAAAATTTTCAATATTTAAAATAATATAGAGCTTTTAAAATATAAATTTTTAGCTGGCTGTTAAAATACCTACCAATTTAATCGGAATAAAAAAATTAAAACCAGATCACATTATTAGAACAATAAATAGTTATGATATTCACAATTTATCAATTAAAATTAAAAACAGCAACAATCTTAATAAAAATTAGAAATTTATTTTTATAACTACAATTTTATACTTATATTTTATAAATAATTAATAAGGAGATAAAATTGCCAAAATACTTATTATTAGCAGAAAAAATTAATAAAAATATTAAAAACAAACATTCAAGCAATTACTTTAAAGACTTAAATAATTTAATTATAGAAATTGAAAAAGCGATTGCCGGTACAGAATTAAAATTTTTATATAACTTTGTGAACTTCGAAGGGGCTGTTGTTAGTGTGCAAATTGAATTACTCATTAGAGTAGATATAAGCTTGATTCCAAAACATAAAAATGAAGATGACTTTATTTTATGGCTGGCAGATTTCATTGATCGAATCACCATAGACACCAGTAAAGGAGTCATTAAATAAAAAAATTGCTCCTAGTAAGACAAGATTACTTAAATGTTAAACCGAGAGGAATAAGGTATTTAAGGCTCTTGTCTAGGTGCGGAATTCATATCATGTCGAACCCTGCTTATATTTTCATAAATGACTTTACGCATTCGGTTTACTGCACCTAGTGGCTTATGTGCAGGTAAGGCATGCCACGGCGTAAAAGACAAATTTTCACAGAACTTATTTTGCTCGGGCGTATCAAAATTCTGCTTTGGAATATGAATAGTCGCTACTTGATAAAAAGGAGCCACTTTCTCATCCCATTCTGTCATCGAATCTTCTACTAACATTTTACTTGAAGTTCGGGGCTGAATAAGGAACTCCATACAGGCATCTGTTTGCTGTAAAGTATTTTTTAAAGCTTCTCTTAAAAAATCATGACTAGGATTTTTAGGTAGATTATTTGCTGTCACTGAGCAAGCACGTACTGAATATTTAACCGCTTGTCGATCATTACCTAGGCCTAACTGATAGGGAACCATAGACCAGTAACGCGCATAGAGTGGGTTTGCAATTTGTGAATTACGTGCTCCGAGTGCATTCATTGTTCCTTTAAAACCTAAGGCAAACGGAATATGAAGTTTTCTAATCATATTGTGGCTATTCACATCATGCATAAAAGAAAGGTATCGTTTAGCATCATTCGCAAAAAAGACAGGGTGATTAATCATAATAAAATCTTGAGTAGTTGCTTGCTTTTCACTTTCTAAAATTTTCTCTCCAGCGACACCTAAAAGTTTTATCGCTATGCCACGTGCATCTTTGTCAATGTCAGCACTAGAGGCGTCATTAGAAGCATTGGAAAAGCGAATCCATGCTTGATAACTTTGGTCTGGTATAAAAACGCCTTTAGCGAACTGAGCAGGTATATTTTTTGAGACATGAAATTCAGCTCGAACACATCCATGTGCTTTAGGATGGGCATCACGTAAAGCATTTCCCGCCGTATATTGTTCACGAATTGACTTTTCAATGACTTGAGCTATGTTCTGGGCTACCACTTCCTCATTAGGCTGTAACTTTTCCCCTAAAACGGTATCAACTTCGGGATAAACGATACTTTCTGAAGATGTCTTTATTGGTATGGTTCTTTGGGAATGTAAAGTTTCACTACAACCTGTTAGTGCAAACACAAGAGGAGTAAATACAAACAACACCCTAAAATTTATAGGCTGCATAAAATTTGACATTTATTATCTCCTTAGGGCAAAAATATTTTAGGATAATATTAAGAATTCTTGTTTAAGTTTATTTTGAGCTTTATAAAAAATATTAACTGTAAATAATTTAAACGTCATTGTTACTTATCTGAACAATAAAATAAGAATTATTATTTAATATAAAACTTCTTAATACATTAAGAGAATGACGACATGATAACTAATCGACAAAATGTGCAAAATAATTCTAATTCATCACCTCATCCAATCACTCAAAATACACTTATTGATCGATTTAGCCCTATTTATTGGAGAATAGACGGCCCGCAAACCATGTCTTTTGCCATTACTAATTATGGAAATGGTTTTGAAGCATCTTTTAGGTCGCGCATGGCAAATGATTTGGTAGGAATTACGTGGGACTCTTATGACTCTAAAGATCATAAATTTTTAGCTTATGAAACCAAATACAGCTATGCAGGGGTAATTTGGGACTTCGATATTGAATTGTCGGCTTCTATGCCTGTACTTAACAATGCGAGTTTAACACCGACTTTAACGGTGTACTATAATGACAATGGCATAGATAAAATTGCATATGTTGTCTTGTTTAACTACGCAAATAACCCTTCATCTCGCACGGCGCATATCCATATTAACTGGGATACGGTAAAAGCTGGTTTTTCTGCGACAGATAGCTTTCCCGTCACCAATATTCAGCGAATTTCATTTTCTGGTTTTACCAGCCAATATAATGGCCAATCAGCTACACCTTTAAGTCAGCCCCAAGATGGTTATATTCGACTGACTAACTCGGTTGTTATAGGAACAAATGCGAAGTTAAATTTGAGCCGTGTTGTTGTACCTCAGCACAATTATGGTATCTGTACCAGCTATGACGACCATTACGATTTAAACCCGCAGCGCCTAGTCAACAATATCGTCACTTTGGGATATCAAGGTTTGGTTAACCATTATTGTGGAATGTCGCATTATCCTGAAATGAAATGGAAAAGCGATATTAATAAATGGCAAATACCAGATACGTTGGTGACGGGCGAGGCTGTTGTTAACTCATGTACTCGTAAATGGCATGAGAAATATGCTCAGGCTTTGCATAACGCTAGTATGCAACCCATCTTTGGGGTCAGCTTTGAAATGTATTCCTTGGGGGCCAATGAGTATTGGGCACAGCGTGACTGGAATAGTAATTTGGGTAAAACAGGCTACCAACCACCGAGCTATTTTTTTAGTTTAAGTGACCAAAATGCTTTGGCATATCTACATAAAGTCTTTATTGAGTTTGCAGATGCAATGGTTGTCGGGGGATGTGATGTAAACATGCAGATTGGTGAACCTTGGTGGTGGTACAACACTGACACGAATCTACCTTGTGTGTATGACTATCCAACAAAACTGGCCTTTAATGCAGATACAGGTTTATATGCACCAGATTTAGGTACAATTTATGAAGCAATGAATAAAACAGGAACTCCCTATGATGAGTTTAAAACATGGCTTAGAAATAAATTAGGACAAACCTGTCAAAACATTCGTACCGTTATCAAAGCAAAATATTCAACAGCCAAAGTTAGCCCACTTATTTTCTTTCCTTCTATTCAGTCTCCAATTCAGACACTAGCAACTTATATTAATTATCCAAGCACGCACTATTCATATCCTAATTTTGATTACATGATGACTGAAGCTTATGACTGGCTATTAGAAGCTCGCTTAGACTTAGCACATCAGGCAGTTTCTCAAATACCTATACAGGGTCTGGGCTATCCTGCAAATAAAGTCGTTTATCTATCCGGATTCGTTCCTGATGCATCTATTGCCTATATTTATGGCTTTGATAAAACCAAACCTTATCGAACACCCATCTGGCAACGAATTTTTGGTGACATGAAAAATAATGTTTCTCTTGGGTTAATGAAGCAATTTATCTGGGCATATCCACAAGTCATGTTTGATTCGATTACGATCGATACCACTCAAGCCCCAAATGGCTTCTTTGTTGAAAATACGCTTTATTCACCAATTAGTGATAACACACCATATCCACCAGATATTTACCTTTAAGTAAACATAAACCGTTTATAAGATAAGTGATTTGATAGAAAACCTCTTCAAGTAAGAGGTTTTCTTCTTTTTGAAACATAGGCTTGCTTAGACTTACCTGACTGGCTATGCTGTGATGGATTGTAATGAAAGCCAATTTTAATTTAAGCAAAATTAATCTCTTGTATTACTGTTACATAATCTATTTTGCTCGACTATAAATACCGAATGATTTAAAGGAAACCCAAAGATGAAATCTCGTGCAGCTGTCGCCTTTGCCCCAGGAAAACCTTTAGAAATTGTTGAAGTTGATGTTGCACCACCTCAAGCGGGTGAAGTTCTAATAAAAATTACCCATACAGGGGTATGTCATACCGATGCTTTTACATTGTCCGGCGATGACTCTGAGGGCGTTTTCCCTGCAATTTTAGGTCATGAAGGTGCAGGTGTTGTGGTTGAAGTCGGTGAGGGCGTAACGAGCGTTCAACCGGGTGATCATGTTATTCCACTTTATACCGCGGAATGTAAAGAATGCTTGTTCTGTAAATCTGGAAAAACCAACTTGTGTGTTGCAGTACGTGCTACTCAAGGTAAAGGTGTAATGCCAGATGGAACCACACGTTTTTCATATAATGGTGAACCGATTTACCATTACATGGGTTGTTCAACATTTAGTGAATATACGGTAGTTGCAGAAGTATCTTTAGCTAAAATCAATCCTGAAGCGAATCACGAACAAGTTTGTTTACTTGGATGTGGCGTAACTACGGGTATTGGCGCCGTGCATAACACAGCTAAAGTACAAGAAGGTGACTCTGTTGCTGTATTTGGCTTAGGTGGTATTGGTTTGGCTGTTGTACAAGGTGCACGTCAAGCGAAAGCAGGACGAATTATTGTGGTAGATACAAACCCAGATAAATTTGAACTTGCTAAGCAGTTTGGTGCTACAGATTTCTTAAACCCTAAAGATTACGATAAACCAATTCAACAAGTCATTGTAGAAATGACAGGCTGGGGGGTAGATCATTCATTTGAATGTATTGGTAACGTCAATGTTATGCGCTCGGCTCTAGAGTGTGCACATCGTGGTTGGGGACAATCAGTTATTATTGGTGTTGCTGGTGCAGGTCAAGAAATTTCGACTCGTCCATTCCAGTTGGTTACAGGTCGTAAATGGTTAGGTACTGCATTTGGTGGTGTTAAAGGCCGTTCGCAACTTCCAAAAATGGTTGAAGATGCTATGAAAGGTGAGATTCAACTTGAACCTTTTGTGACTCATACCATGCCTTTACAAGACATTAATACGGCTTTTGATTTAATGCATGAAGGTAAATCAATTCGTACTGTCATTCATTTCTAAATAAAAGAAAAAGGGCTGTGATTCAGCCCTTTTTTACAACTTATGATTTTATATCTTAAATGGCATTACCGCACATGTCAGTTGTACCCTGAGGATAGCTAAACTGTAAAGCATTACGGTCAGTAATGAGTTCATTCGACAACTCTTGTGTGAATGATTGTTCAGAATAAATTGATATACCACTTAAAACAGAAAAACTTATATTTTCAAGTGGAGCAGGTAAAATAGATTTATAACCCTGATCAACCCCATTAAAAATGAAACCGACCTGCCTAGTATTCTGGTTAATGTAGATACCCAAACGTTGGTATTCCTTTGTATTATTTGTCATATTCTGACTTTTGAAGTAAGGATTATCAGGCCCATTATTATCACTAAGTCGGTAAGCTACAGAATAGCTTAATCTAGGGGGATTCTCACCAAAATCTGGATCATAAGTCCCCATATCAAACCCATAGTTGGATCTAACTGTGTAACCATTATTTGTTACGCCCATAAAACCAATGTTAGAAATATAAGAAGAGTTACCAAATGATGAGTTGCCAAGTGCTATTGTTGGCACTTTAAGCTCCATTTCAAATGCAATAATACCTGTGTGAGGTAATGTTAAATCTCCAATGTCATTAGTCGAATTAAGACTAGCTTTACTTCTAGCTATATAATCTAAATTGCCATACTCACTTTCTGGCCTAGGCTCTACTTTAAAGCTAAATTTTTGCCCACTTATTAATGGGAATATATTCATAGGAAAATATTCAGGGTGTTGATTATTCCATAGATCGAAATCTTCTTGAGTCGCGTCAAAATTGTATTGGCAAACTGGGGCAGAAGAATTAAGGGAGTTCGTTTGGGTCAAGAGCATCTGAGGCGCTAATTTTTCATTCTTTGCAGTTGATGAAATGCTTTTAGATGCTACTTTTTGACTAGTTTCTTTACTCAGTGTTGTATTAGTATTGTCTGAGGATACTTCATACATAGCCCAACATAATGTCACTGCACTAACAGCAACTATGCCTATTTTTTTCATAAAATATTCCTATGGAGTTAAGTATTAAATTTTTAGAAAGTATTGATAAAGTAAAAGTTATTATTAATTTTTAAATATTTGAAATTATTGGCTTTATAAACTATTGAATATGATTAATCATATTCAATAGTTACAGTAGCCATTGCACGTACTTTACCAGCAGTCACATTTGCTGCTGTTTGGTAGTAGCGAGCAGTCATTGGTACGTTATATTGAAGTGTCTGGTTAGAAGACAATGTACCTAAGGCTAATTTGTCACCTTTTTTGATGACTTGATTTTTATTTTGATAATTCCACAGTAATTGTACGCCCACACCATTTGCTTTTTCAGATGCGGCAGCAGTATTTGCCAGTACCTGATTATTTGTGCCGTCTTGGGTAAAGTCGTAAGTTAAGCTAATCAGGTTTTTCTCTTCATAACCCGTTGGGTTGATACCACCATTACATAAGATGTTCATATCAAAGGTTTGTTCACCTTGAGTGGAACCAACGCCTTTGAAACCAGCCTTTGTAACTGTTGGGAGCTGTACAACTTTGTTGATGTTACCTTGGATTTCACATGAAGATGATGCAATGGTAATTGCATTAGCATCAACAGTACTTGTTAAGAAAGGTTGATTAGGAAAGCCACGGACATAATAGCTACTATATCTACCTGGTACTAACGTTCCAGAACCTGTTTGTGGAGCAATTTTAATGATTTCCACTACAAAATAACCAGCCCCCAAATAACGGGTACCTGAGATTCCACCACGTTCATACGGGTAATAACCCGAGAAATTGGCATTATTCTCAGCTTCACGGTATAAACGAATACCAATCCCCGGAATATTAGTCGTATAGATGCTATTGCCCAAAGAGCTTAAAGGGTACCCTTGGGTTAATGCAGCAATTACTGTGTCTCTGCTATCACAAGAACGTGCTTCTGTAGAAGTACGATTAATAGGGAAAGTTGCCTTTCTTAAAATTGCACCGACTTGATCACTAGGGCGTACAACAACACGTCCTACGGCCATCCGAACATCATTTGCTACATAGTCATATATGCGGCACGCAGCATTAGCTTCACCATATACACCAAGGCCAGCCGTAAATAAGAAACCTGTTAATAATATTCTTTTCATTTGCAGACAGCCTCAGTCATTACCATGCTTTGTTGTTTATTTTGCAACTGATTACTGATGTTGTACTCAACCGAACAACGTTCATTACTTTCATCACCCCATTTTACATAGAGACGATCTTGAGCAAGTGGAGTACGTAAGTAAATCATACTACCTTGTGCAACAATACCAACAGCTTCATCTTTCTGATTAAAGACTTGAGCTGCAAACGGTAAACTGTTGCCATCAGCTGTTTTACTATTAATGTAGACTGCATAACCTGTCTTGGTCGTAAAATCTACTTTAGCAATTGCGCCAGCAAAAGGTGCAATACGTTGACTTGTTTCTTCAAGCTCTACTTGGCTCGACATCTCTTGTGGGTCAAGGGTAATGTCATTAAGGCGATAAGGAGTCACATACGGAATAACCGCATAACCTGCCTTATTCACACTTAAACCAACGGTATTATTAACTTTTGCTCCAGCTGCATCAGGTGCATGAACAAGTACCATAGTTTGGCCTTGCTCAGGTCCAAATAAAATACCTTCTGAATGCGCAACCACACTACCACTTAAGCTAACCATTGCTTGTTGGTAAGAATCAGCAATACTATAAGACCCACCAACAGTTGCATAGTTAGTACGATAACGACCATTTGCGTTAAATGATGGATTTGCATAGTCCTGATGCGATACTGAGGCACCATAACTAAAGCGATCACCAACCATTCCGCTTGCGCCAACAGTACGGTTATCTTCAGAAGCAGTGACATTGACGTTGACTGAGTTCTTCTTGAAGTTAATTGGGAATGAAAGCGTCATTAAATATTCAGTATCATGCGACGTATCATTTGAACCGTACTCAATCTTACGATTAATTGCAGATAAACCATAGGTTAAACCATGGTAGTTATTGCTATAACCAATTTGGTACTGTTTAGTACTTTCGCTACGGTTCCAGTAGTCAACCCATGAGCCAACTACATAGAAATTACCCCAACCTTCAGGTAGCCCTTGGTTTAAAGTAATTTGGAATTCACTGCGCTGATGACCCGCAGCAGCATAGGTATTGACACCTTTTTCTTCTAAATCGCGAATAAGCAAAGCATCGCGTAATTTATAGAAGTTTTCTGTTGAGTAACGATATGCTGCCAGTGTTAAGTTTGTGTTGGTTGGAGTAATTAACTTACTATAACTTAAACGGAAACTTTGCCCAGATTGTGATGACTGCTTTTCAAAGTCGGCTTCAGAGTGGGTAACATCTAACGCAACAGCACCAATTGGTGTAGCAAAAGCAGCACCTAATAACACAGCGGCATAGTTTTCCGTTGCTTGGATGCCTGTATAACCTGTTAAATAGTTGTTAATCCCTTGCTGATATTTACCCTGAACAACCCAAGGATTAATATCAATGTCTTGATCGCGGAACTGACCCACAGTTAAAGAGTAACGGTTTACACCCGGACGCAACATTTGTACAACTGAAGCATACGGAACCGAGAATTTTTGTATTTGGCCATTTGCTTCAATAATAGAAACTTCAATCTCGCCACCAAAACCAGTAGGGTAAAGGTCGTTAATTTCAAAGTTACCTGGTGCAACAGTTGTTTGATAGATAAGTTGGCCTTGTTGACGAACTTCAACTTTTGCATTGGTTTTTGCATTACCACGAATACGAGGGGCATAGCCCAACATACTATTTGGTAACATTCGATCATCACTTGAGAAATCAATACCACGATAACCAATAGAGTCAAATACTTCGCCGTTTGTAAAACTATCACCTAGCGTTAAAACACCGCGGTATTTAGGAAAGGCTCTTTGTAAATATGTGCTTGTTTCTTGATAATCAGATTTAGATTGATTTTCAGCAGGGGTATCTTGCCATTGCCATTGGCCATTATGACGTAATTGCCAACCTGCTACATTTAGTCCAGCTGTAACGCCCATAAATGCGTTTGTTGTTTCGCTTCGGTCACCAGACTGACTAAATGTTTTATAGGCACTACCACTATAAGATAGAAAACCAGCATTAATGCCTCGATCCCATACACTTGGATCGACATAGCCTTGCGCATTTTTTTGCAAAGCAACTTGCGGAATCGAAATATCTACACGTAAACGAGAGGTATCAAACTCATAAAATGCATTTTCAACCCACTCTTCAATTTTATAACAACTATTATTTTCTTTTTGAAGGGTAGTATGCTTTGACAAAACGTCTTGTTTAACGCCGTACTCAAGGAGGTTCATGCCAGTAAAGCAAGTTACAGCATTTTTATTAGGGTCTAATGCTTTAAAGACCATACGACGTTTACCAAACCATTGACCATTTACATATAGGTCAACGTTATATTCACCAGGTAAAACAGGGTTGCCGTATTTAAAACGAGAAATATCGACTTTTTGTGCATCCCCAATTAAAAAAGCAGAATCGAATTCAGCCTCTACGGGAGCACTCGTAGCTGTTTCTTCAGCATGCACGAATACAGGCATTGTCATTGTGACAACGCCAGAAGCCAAGTAGTAACAAATATGGCGTTTTAATAATTTATAAGATTCTTGCCTTTTTTTTGGCATAGCTAAGTCCGCCTACACATATAGATGCTTAAATTTATTAAAAAGATAAATCTGATTACTAAAGTTTTATTGGGTGTTCAATTCGACCACCGTAGTCATTGACATTAATAAAACTCATATCTTGAAGATTGCCATTTTTAAGCTGAACTGACGCTTCAGAAAAAGGCTTAATCATTAGACCTTGAGGTAGTAAATCAACTTTTTTATCACCTGCCTTTTGGTAAACAGAAGTCAGTGTGATATGAAAAGGGGTAGGATTTTTTACCGTTAAATTTTGACCAGATTTAATCCATTGAAGCTTATCTGATGCTAAATTCGCATCTTCTTTAATCGATGAAGGACGATAGAAGAATTTAATTCTTGAACGAATAGCAAGTTGCAGGAAATTATCAGGTGTCGTATCTTCACTTTTTGAAGTAGGTCTAGGTGGAATATCTAAAATATTCAACCACAAAACCGTTTCTTGCTTCTGATTTAATTGAGAAGCATTTGGCAAAGCGGTAATACGAAGTGTCTGACTTTTCGTTGCTTCAACACGAGAAATTGGAGGAGCAATCATAAAAGGAACTTTTGATTGGTCCGGTGTACTTTTTGGGTCACCTTCGTCAATCCAAGCTTGGACAAGTGCTGGCTTTGAACCGTTATTGCTAACTTGTAGCGTAACTTCTCTAGCATCCGACGGATAAATTACACGGGTGCCATGAATTACAATTTCTGCTTGAGTAGCAGGTGCGACAACCGCTGAAGCAAATGCCAAACCTAACAAAAAATTATAACTGTTCAATTTCATTTCAGAATTCTCAACCAAGAAAGATTCGGGAAGGTGTTACACAAAACAGGGCTTCCATGCGAACACAGAAACCCCGCTATCAACTAATTATTGATAGATAATTGTGTATTGAACAGAAGTAGTTACTTTACCAGCAGTAGAAGCGCCAGTTGCATAATATTCAGCATAGTAGTTAAGGTCAGCACTTGCGCCTTCAGCTACGTCAACCCATTGAGAGTTAGCTTGAGCACCATTTGCACCCGCAGCAAGTACTGGGATGAAGTTGTTGTTGTTACCTAAAAGTTGAACGTTAACGTTTTTAGCACCAGTAGCGTCTTGGTTAAGTAAACGACCAGTATTAAAGTCAACAGTTGCACCTGGTTCGAAGTAAGTAGCTACTTTACCTTGTGAACAGTTAGCTAAGTTGATTTGGAAAGGAGTACGACCAGCAACATCCCCAGCAACAGCTAAAGTTTGTTTAGAAACAGTTGGAAGAGTAACTGTGAAGTCTTTACCAGCTGGGGTAACGATGTCACAAGTTTTGTCTGTAACTAAACCATTAATTGTAATTGTACCATCAGCAGCTTGAGCATTCGCAATCCCTACAACCGAAAGAGCAGCGATCAAAGCAAGTTTTTTCATAGTGTTTTCTCAAAAGTCTGGATAAAAGTTTATTTCCTTACTTTTCCAGTGTTTGACATCTTGAAAAGTAATGCGGCGATATTAACACTTCTTAAACAAAATGCAAACTACATCACATTATTTTTTCATAATTTTAATTAAATCACACTAGAAACAAATGCTTGAAAGCTACCTTTTACAGTCTATATATCTGTTTATTAATATTTTTTCAAAAAGCGAAACCGCAGAGATAAGCAAGTTACATAAGAACACTATGTAAATAGAAAGGAATTAAACAATTTATGTGAAAAAGAAGCTTAAATTCTTACAATACAATTATATAGAATAAATTATGCATATGTATACAGAAAAAACATAAAAAAAGTCACTTTTTTATATAAAAAGAGTGATTTATCTATTATTTCATCAAAATATGCGATGAGTTCGACAAATCACTCTTTAATTAAGCTTATTGTAGCAATAGCCTCAAATCCTATGCCTAATAAGTTAATGATAGTTGATAACCACGATTTTGTGATTAGAACCTATGCTTTCAATGCTAGTGTCCATTTTCTCAGTATGTTGAGCTAAGTTAGAAAGACTATTTTTGTTTAAATATTCACTATCAAGTTTAATATTTAAATTATTTACCTCAACACATTCTATCTCGCTATGTTCTGTTGAACATGTATCTTCAACAATATTTCCTCTTATCATTATTGTGTTATTTGCATAACAAAATAGTGGGGAAGTGGAAAACACCATCAGAATAAGAAGTTTTAAAATATTATTTTTCATTTTATATGCCTATTTATAAAATAGTTTATATCTATTTGATACAATATTTTTAATTTAAAAACAATCATTAAGTTTAAATGAAGAAAAAATATTAATTTTGACGTGATGAAAATCACATTAACCGTTTTAAATAATGCAATAGTTAGAATTTTAAAAACATATTAAGAAACATAATAATTACAATACTTCAAAAATTACTAAACTCAAATTAAGTTATTGATATTTATGTAAATTTATAAGATTAACTTCAACTCACAAACAGAATAAAATTAAAATAATTAATAATATACAATTAAACATTTAATAAATATGTAATTTATTTTTTTGTGATTTTAGTATTTACATTGCAAGATAATTACAGAGAAAAAAGATACTAATTTTATTTAAAATGTGATTTATTTAACTTTTTATTTATAAATTAAAAAATAAATTCACTTTATTTATTAAATACAATTATCACGCCACCAATAAGTTGAAATTCATCACACATTTTAAATATATTGAGGCACAAAAGGTTATTTTAACTTTTCAGGGTTCTTAAAATTCTTTTCACAGTATAAACATACGCGATATTTTTAAGATTAAATTACATCAAGTAGAAATATAGGCTAGAGAAAAGCATAATAGTATTCAAATACAACATATTTAAGGGCAAATTACTCAAGGTAGATGCGCGTGCTGGAGATAAAGGCACAGAATATTTGTCTAATTTTGCAATCAGAGAAATTCGATCATGGGCTTGAGCAAATGGTGCTATGTTCGCAGGCAGTTAAACTTGATGAGCAACATCATCATTTTTAGTTGAGTTTTATAAGTGCTATTTGAATAAGGAAATCTTTATTCCAGTGATGTTGTCATCAATGAACAACAATATTTTTATCATACTAGTGGTGATGGTAAGGCAACAGTAAGAAGAAAATGTAGCTAAAGCTTGATAGAACTAAAGACTTCATAAGGAATTATATAATTGTTCGTATAATGTATATTATGTTAAATAAGATATGTGAGGAACTATACCATATATAACGCTTCGCTACTCTATGTTGTTACTAAGGCTACATTTGACCTTCACTGAATCCACAATAGTTTGATCAGATGTATGTTCGAACTAAATATGTGTTATGTGTAAATCAAACCTCTACTCAATTTGCTTCACAACAAATTTAAGCAAATCTCTATGGCTTGTTTAGATCAACCTAACCCTCTCATTTTTCAACTAGCTCAGGTTATAATGATGGTCTCCCAAAATATGGTTGATCTATTATGAACGCCTCCAATGACCCTCTACACGGCAAAAAACTTGCTGACATTTTGGATGAATTATTGGATTACTACGGTGGCTTTGAAGGCTTAAGTCGTAAAATTGAAATTAGATGTTTTTGCATAGATCCAAGTGTTAAGTCATCATTACGATTCTTACGTACAACACCATGGGCACGTGAAAAAGTAGAAAGCTTATATTTGTATGTCTTACGCCAAAAAGCCAAACAGAAATCGTAGCTATCAGAAGCCTAGCCTCAGCATAATATTTTATACCAAATAGTAAACTACACTTATTGAATAGCTACTGATCTTGTAGACACCTTTTAATTAGTGGTGGACTGCCACCACTCTCCTAGAAAAATTTAGTCTATTCTTAAGATCTTTTTAGGAGGCTCTGGCTACTCTACGTTGCTGCTACGCCGTTTATTCTTCACTACAGTGACTTCTTTGCTTACTAAATTTAAGATAATAATAGATAACGCTGCCACTCAATTTGCATCTCAACAAGCTTATACAACTCTCTAAGTTTTTTAAATCCACATAACCCTATCGATCTACTCTTATGAAGCATAGTTCAATAAGAACCTTTCTATAGCTCTCTAATGAATTACCAAAAATATGATGTATACCCACATCTGACAACAATAGATTTATACATCGTATTCGTGATTATAAAGCTCGTGAATCTTTCCCTCTTATTCCATTGGTTAGTATCGTATGAAAACGCTTATCAGTTTAATATTTAAACTATTTACTTAATAAACACATACATCCTTTTCATATATTTTGTTTTACCTTTACCATAAATCTTTAATTTCAAGTGATTACACATGACTAAAAGAACAATAAATATTTACGGAGCCAGACAAAATAATCTTAAAAATATTTCGTTGAAGATTCCTAAACATGAAATCGTCGTTTTTACTGGAGTGTCTGGTTCTGGTAAATCATCTTTAGTATTTGAGACTATTGGTGCAGAAGCTCAAAGACAAATTAATGAAACTCAAGATAGCTTTGTACGCAATCGTTTACAGCATTTTGGGGTCGCTGATGTTGATAAAATTGAGAATTTAAATGTACCGGTCATTATTAATCAAAAGCGTTTAACGGGTAACATCCGCTCAACCGTTGCAACAATTACTGATATTTACGCCAATCTTCGCTTATTATTTTCACGTATGGGTGAACCATTTGTTGGATATTCCAATGTTTTTTCTTTTAATCATCCCAATGGCATGTGTCCACAATGTGAAGGCATTGGCTTAGAACAAACAATTGATATTTATAAAATATTATATTTAGATAAATCCTTAAATGAAGAAGGTGCTATCAACTTCCCTACCTATCAACCTACTGCATGGCGTTGGACACGATATGCAGATTCAGGTTATTTCGATTTAGATAAAAAATTAAAAGACTATAGTGAAAAAGAATGGGACTTGTTTTTGCATGCCCCTCAGCACAAGCCTTTAAATCCAACAAGTAAATGGAGAAAAACAGCACTTTATGAAGGACTGGTTACCAGATTTGAACGTAACTTTTTAAAAGGTGAAGCGCAGGAAAGAAATCGTTATCGTAATAAACTTGAGGAGATTATTACAACCAAGGAATGTTCTTTATGTAAAGGACAACGACTTAATCAAAAATCTTTATCTTGTAAGATTAACGGTAAAAATATTGCTGAATGTACAGCCCTATCTGTATCAATGCTTTTAGAGTTTATAGAATCGATAAAAAGTGAAAAATTTGAAACTGTTCTGCATGAAATTATTAATAAGTTGAGCAACTTAAACTTGGTTGGTCTCAGTTATTTAAATCTTAATCGTGTGAGCAATACATTATCGGGTGGTGAGTCACAACGAATCAAGATGGTTAAACATTTGGGTAATAGTTTAGTTGACCTGCTCTACATCTTTGACGAGCCAAGTATTGGTCTTCACCCAAAAGATTTAGATAATATTATTAAAATCATTCAAAAGATTAGAGATAAAGGAAATAGTGTTTTACTGGTTGAACATGACCCTGATCTTATTAGAACAGCTGACCATGTAATTGATATGGGCCCTCTTTCTGGTATCCACGGCGGTCAAATTATTTACCAAGGGACCTTCGAAGAGTTAAAGAACTCATCAGGTTTAACAGGCCAGTTTTTTAGAAGACCAAACGTATATAAGAAAGCACCACGTATTCGTTGTGAATGGATTTCAATTAAAAATGCCCATTTATTTAATCTGAAAAATATTAATGTCGACATTCCAAAGAACTGCCTCACCGTTATTACAGGAGTTGCAGGTTCCGGAAAAAGTACATTAATCAGTAAAGTCTTACCGCAACAATATCCTGAAACAAAAGTCATTGATCAATCTGCAATTACTGCAAGTATTCGATCAAACTTACTGACCTATCTAGACCTGCTTGATCCGATTCGTCAACTATTTGCAAAAGCCAATAAAGTGAGTGCCAAGCTCTTTAGTTTTAATAGTGAAGGTGCTTGCCCTCAATGTAAAGGATCAGGTATTGAGAGAATTGAACTCGCATTTTTAGATGATGTTGAAATGACGTGCGACCTTTGTCATGGCTCAGGATATGCACCTGAGGTATTAAAATATCTTTATAAAGGTAAAAATATTGCTGAAATTCTAAAAATGACAGTCACAGAAGCAAGTAACTTTTTTGAAGATCACAATTTACAGCAGCAATTTAATTCTTTGGTGAGCTTGGGGTTAGACTATATTGCAATTGGTCAACGCTTAAATACGTTCTCTGGTGGTGAGCGTCAAAGATTAAAACTCACAAAACAACTCAATGAAACAGATAATATTTTTGTGTTAGATGAACCAAGTACAGGTTTACACCCTTCTGATACTGAAAAATTGATTGGTTTATTAAATAACTTAGTTGAAAAAGGCAACACGATCATTGTTATTGAACATAATTTAGACATTATTAGTCAAGCCGATTGGATTATTGATATTGGCCCATTGGCTGGTGACAAAGGTGGTGAATTAGTGTTCTCTGGAACAGTCGGTAACCTGCTCTCAGCAGAAAAATCTTTAACAGGTCACTATTTGAAAAAATACCTAGAACTGTAATAATCTGACTTTATTGCTGTGTATTATAAATTTCACAGCAATAAAATTTCATCGCGCTTCCAGACTAGAGAATGTCGATCAAGAATACTTTAGTTTCTTACTCGGATGGCTTTATAATTTTGCCAACAATATGTTCATGCGTAGGTACAAGACCTGCTTTTAGACCCAGTGGCTTAAACACCTTATCTAACACTGATTGAGTAAGTTTACCTTTGTCCTGCTCAATATCAGTTAAAGTCCGACGGCTTATACCCACCAAAGCAGCATATTGTTCTTGCGACAAACCCAGTACATTCTTTCGCAAATGCGACAGCAATTGTCCCAGCGTAATCTCACTCAATAAATATTGTTTATATAAATCGATAAGAACTTGCTGACGGTCTTGGGTCTGATTTTTTATATTCATAGCAGTTCCCATCTTTTCAATTTAGCTTCTATGTAATCAAATGACAGTGCTGGCATTTCAATAATTTGTTTTGGGACTCCTTTATCAACCAATCGTTGTTTTAGCCCAACTAGATTACGTGCCAAAGTCTTTAACTTGTCTAGAGATAAATTGGGATCACACCTAGGCGCAAGTTTTTGGGTAATTTGAGCCCAACGATATTCCCCCCCTTCTTCATACGGACTTCCCCAAGTGGTCGACCTTATCACTACTTCTGGATCGGCTTTCATGGGGGCAAAATCGTAAATAGGAGAAAGAGAAATTTTTCCAGATTTTTTTAGAAATGATGTATTGCGACCATGATTGTCTGAATTACCGAAAATAATATTCAGTAAGTCTCTTTGTAACCACTCACAAATGAATTGTGAAGCATCAAAATCTGAATCAATGCTACTCAGTAATCTACATAGATCTTCAATCACTTCAAAATGGTTAAGGTGACTACCAGAAGATTTATTTAGCACCGAATAAACAGATTCTAAGCCATGGCGATGCCATTGTTGATTACGCCATTCTGTATCAAACCTTGGTAGCCACAAAGAAGGATACTTTGTACCTTCAATGAGCTTCATTTGTGTTGTTTCAATCGTATTGAAACCTAATTCATTGAGTACCTGATAGTAATAATATTCGGCTCTGAGAATGTCACAATCAATCTCGCTACGTTTATTTCTCGGAAATTTCACTAAATAATGCTGATCTGGTTGATCAAAATTTTCTTGATAAGTATCAATCCAGACTTTTTGTTCTGGTGAAACTCGGATAAGTAATTTGGGAGCTTCCCCGCCTGCGCCAGTTGCACCACCACTAATGGCACCCATTTGCTGAGCGTACTCCAAAAAATCAATATTACGCTCAGCAACATCTTCCTTGCTAAAATAACGTAAATGTAAGGTTGATTCTGGATTTATAGGTGGAAGTGCTTCTTTAATCCGTAAATTACCAACAGGAGCAATTCCCCCTTTTTCTAATAAAATACTATCTTGCTCGGCATGGGTTAACCGTTGTAAATCTAGATAATTCACCCAATAACGTCGTGCAGCACCAGAAGGCACGATATCATCTAAAAAACCAAACCATGTGCTCGATTCATGTTTTACAAGAATTTGTACAGGAAGTGATAGACTACAGGCATGCTCATCTCGTCTGTCTAAATATTGAATTGCATAATCCAATTCATATTCTAATTCACTGCCACTCGTTGAACCCAACTTAGGTTCTAGCAGTTTTAGGTCTGCTATATCTACCCAGTTTTTATCTAGTAAGGCTTGTATTGTTAATTTTTTCATGGCAGTAAATGAGCAAATATTTTCTCAAAAATACTATAAAAAAGAGATTTTGTGAATATATTTGCGCATTTCCATTTAAATATCTAAATTTTGCGCAAATTTTTGCTCATTACTATATTTGTAATATGAAGCGAATTTTAGCAATACTGCTTTATAAAGCTGCCCAGTGAGTGAGCTGATTTCTCCTCAGCCCACTTAAAACCTAAATAGCCTGATTACTGTTGATAGACTTTCTTCCCATTAAAAATAGTCCATACCACCTTTGTTTCAGCCAACTGTTCAGGTGAAACTTTAAAAATATCTCGATCTACTAAAATCATATCGGCTTTTTTGCCCGGTTCGAGCGTGCCGATGCGTTTATCTAAATAAAGTGCCTTAGCCGAATTAATCGTATAAGCCTTAAATACGGTATCTCGATCAATCGCTTCCGCTGGGTTTAAAATATCTCCTTCAATTCCTTTTCTTGTAATTGCTGTAGCCATGGCAACAAAAGGATTGGCGGTTGAAACTGGTGCATCGCTTGCGCCTGCAATTGTCGCGCCGTTAACCAACAACGAATGTGCAGGATACATCCCCTTATAAGAAGCTGCATCAATATAAGGTTTTACCAGTTCTTTGTTAAAACTGTCTTCGTAGGCCCATGCTAGTTGCATAGAAGCAATCACATTGTTTTGTTTAAAGCGCTTATAGTCTTTAGGGTCTACGAGCTGGAGATGAGTAATACTATGTGGGACATTGCTCTGACGTTTTGAACGAGCATATTCAATTGCATTTAAAGATTCCTGTACAGCTCTATCCCCAACGGCATGGATATGAACCAGCATATTTCGCTTGTCAGCTTCATCCACAACTAACTTAAAGGTATTTGGATCAAATAATAAAGTCCCTTGCTTGTTACTATTAGAATATCGGCCAAGTAGTGCAGCCGATTGGGCGGGAAACTCTAACACTCCATCCGCAAATACCTTTACACCAATTAAATTAAAGTTATCTATGTTTTTATATTTACTATTGATTGACTCAATGATGTTAAAAACTTGAGGCGTACTTTTTGAGTTAATTACATGTAACCCAGAAACTCGCGCCGTTAACTCTCCTTTCTGAGATAATTCTTTATACATTGGAATCATCCCTAATGTTTCCTCTGTATTTTTAATATTGGTAATTCCCTTATTGGGACTGGCATTCGCAGCAATATCCATCCATGCCGTGATGCCTAAACTGTTATAGTATTTGATTGCTTCTTTAGAGCCTTTATAAAGCAGATCATGTGATACAGATGGAATTTTATCACTCACCATATCCCAGCCTGAATCGACCACAAATCCAGTTGGCTCAAATTTTTCATTATGTGCAATATTTTGCTGATCATCTGGGCTTAATTGCTGAATGAAGTTTGCGTCTATACCTGCTTTTTTTAAAAGTGCTTGGTTTGCCCATGCTGTATGATGGTCGCTACCCACTAAGGCAATTGGGCGATCTTTCCATTCATTATTGTTAAATACATTGGAGAGTTGGTCAGCTAATTCCCAATATTCTGACGATAGACCATTTAAAAATAGAACATCTCCAGCAACACCCGTACCATCCAGACTCGATTGTCTAAGTTTTGCTTCCACCTTGGAAATATCTATTGTTATATCGTCACTATCCATGGTTGCTAATACAGCCTCTACACCAGAAGCTAAAGCATGAATATGACTATCAATTAAACCTGGCATTAAAACCTTGTTATCAAGGTCAAAAACTTGTGTCTTGCTATCTGCAATTTTTTTAATTTCTTCGTTACTACCCACTTTTATAATGGTTCCATCATGGGCAACGGCGATTGCTTGCTGAAAAGAGTCTTTATCTTTAGCGGTATAAATTTTTCCATTAATATAAATACTTTCAGCACCAATATTGTCGGCACTATCATTGTCTGTACATCCCAAGTTTATAAAGAGCAAACCTAGGCTGAGTGCTAAAAATCCTTTTTTAAATCTCATATTTAACTCCAAAAAATAATTTAAATTCTAATAATCGTTTTCCAATCTTCTTGTTGATATGTTTACATCCAGTCTTTGAGCACTTAGGTCTATCCATCGACTACGGTTTGCTTATCATTGATACCTTTAGATAGTCCAATGCGATGCTTTGCACTACTCGCTAGAATCTCTATCTCACTGTTTGATAGGCCCGTTAGTCTTGAGCCCATAATTGCAATTTTTGTTTTTAAGATTTCCATAAATTAATCTCCATTCGGTAATGGATAAACTAATTTTTAAGTTTATTTAAGGATATAAAAAGAATAGAGAAAATACCGCTTTATGAGATTTTTGTCCGTAAAGCGGACAAAAAATATTCTAAAAAATAATTAAATGACTTGCTAACCCTAAGCTGTCTTTTGACTTTTTCCCTTAAAATTTTTGTTTAAATGTCATATCTAATCTGACCCAGATTTATAAAATAAATTTTATAATTTAAATAATGGATAACTAAATATGGATCGTTTTAAAATTATTTTATTTATTACAAGTACATGTTTAACAACAACTCTTTATGCAAAACAACAAGTCGTCTGTGTGTTTGACCCAATTGGTAAATCGGGAGATGCTTTCGCTTTAGCCAAAGATTATGCACTTGAGGCCAAAAATTGGGGAGCTGATCTATCTTTAAAAGCATATGTTGATGAACGAGTTGCGGCTGAAGATTTAAAAGTTGGAAAATGTGATGGCGCTATTATTAGTGGCTTACGTGGTCGTCAGTTTAATAAATATACAGGATCTTTAGATGCAGTTGGCGCATTAACAAATATGAAAACGGCAATTAATGCCTATAAGCTGTTGTCCTCACCAATGGCCGCAAAAAACATGGTTGTAGGTCCTTACGAAATTGCAGGCTTAGGAACAATTGGGCCTGCATATTTATTTGTAAATGATAGAAGTATCAATACACTCGCTAAAGCTGCCGGTAAAAAAATAGGTGTATTTAAATATGATGAAGCCCAACCAAAGCTTGTTCAACATGTCGGTGGTCAGGCTGTATCTGTAGACGTCACCAATGCGGGTGCGAAATTTAATAACCATGAAATTGATATTGTCCCTGCTCCTATTGTTGCATTTAAACCTTTTGAACTACACAAAGGTTTAGGTGAGAAAGGAGCTATCATTCGTTTCCCTTTAACTCAAATTTCGGCAAACTTCATTATTCGTAAAGATCAGTTTCCAGCAGGTTTTGGGCAAAAGTCGCGAACTTGGGTAGCCAGTCAATTAAATAGAACCTTTCGCATTATTGCTAAATATGAAAGTGATATTCCTGCAAAATATTGGATGGATATTCCTAAAAACGAACAATTAAATTATATGAAAATGATGCGCGAAGCACGGATACAGCTAACCAAGGCAGGTATCTATGACCCTAAAATGATGAACTTTTTGAAAAAAGTGAGATGTAAAGAAAACCCAAGTAATTTTGAATGTACGTTAAACGATGAATAAACACTCAAAACATATGCACATCTTATTTTAAGAGGTTCTACCCTCAGTTATTCATTTCCTCTCGGGCTTGTTGTGGCGTTTTACCCGGCCACTCTTTATAAGCCCGTGTAAATGGGCTGTGCTCGGCATAACCTAACAGCTAAACATATCACTTACTAATATAATTTCAATATTAAGATAAGTTAACTTAGTGCTATCTTTGACTTAAAGCTATTATGATGAAAAGTATTGTGCTTTTAATACCTAATTTCTAATAGAGAAAGCGTTTTATGAATGTTTCGCCAATCATTGTACTTGATTTCGAGACCACAGGAGTCAGCCCTGAGGCTGGCGATCGTATTACAGAAGTTGCGGCTTTACGTATTGTAGAAGGTGAAATCACAGAACGTTTTGTTTCATTAATAAACTGTGGTGTAAATATTCCATACTACATCACAAAGTTGACTGGTATTACTCAAGATATGGTTAATCATGCTCCTTTAGTGGAAGAAGTCATTCCTTCTCTATTGGACTTTATTGGAACAGATCCTTTACTTGCTCACAATGCAGGATTTGATGAGAAATTCCTAAAAGCAGAAAGTATTCGACAGGAGTTAAATCCATCACACAATGGACTTATTTGTTCTTTGAAACTTGCTCGCCGTATTTTACCTCATCAACCCAGTTATCGACTTGGGGCAATGGCAGACTTATTCAATATTAAGTTTAATGGCACAGCTCATCGTGCAGAAGCAGATGCTGAAGTTACGGCTCAATTATTCAACTATCTTTGTACGAATATTTGTCACACATATGGCTTCAATAGCATTGATCAAGATTTATTGTTAGCTATTAATAAACTTACTATATCTAGAGTACCGAAATACCTAAAAAATATAGCTGCTCAATCCTTACTTCTTAAATAGCAATCCATAGGCGATATTCCCTGCTAATTTACAGGTGTCCTCATGACAAATTTAAGATCTCATTTTCGACATAAATCAAAAATCTATCGAAGCCTTTCCGCATTCGGAGGGAATCCAATTTAGCAAAAACAATTAATAAACTTATATATTGATTTTAAATTTCAATAGTTAGAGAATCACGCATACTTATAAATAACTACAATAGAGTTCTATATGCCTCTTAATAAGAAAAAGATCTTGTTTTACATCTTCCCTTTAATTTTAGTTATTGGCTTCTATGTCTTTTTTCGTATATCTATTCTTCCTTATATTTATACCAAACAAGCGCAGCATCAACTTTTAACAGCAAATAATCAAATAACTGAAATTTATTGGAAAGAACCAGAACTCTTAGCTAATAAAAAGTATCCAGCAATTATCTTTTTACATGGCATTCAAAAAGATAAACAAGGTGCTAAAGCCTTTGTACGCTCTGGCTTGTTAAATGAATATAGTAAAAAGAACTTTTTCAGTGTTGCTGTATCTATGAGTGGATATGGTGAGTCCTCTGGAAAATCAGATTTTTGTGGTAAAGCTTCACAAAATAATCTTATACAAGCCATTAATTTTGCTCGCTCACAACCTCATGTTGACCCTAATAAAGTTGCGGTGATTGGTATTAGTTGTGGCGCGTCTATAGCAAATGTCGTGGCTGACTCTGGAAAGATAAACGCTTTGATTCTGGTATCGGGCTTTTATGATTTTAAAGGTATGTATGCTCAGTGGCGTTCTAACACTAGAACGCTACCGTTGAATGTAATGAAAGAAATAAATGAATCCATTACTGCTGCAAAAAATATAGAAACTGCATCAGCGGCTAGATCATCGTTACCGATTTCATCACAATATCCACCTACTCTTATATTTGTTAGCACTAAAGACCCAATTGTTGACCCAAAACAAAGTACTCAGCTTCATCAATTACTCGACAATAAAGGTATTCCGAATACTTTAGAACTTATTCATGGTGCCAAACATCCAGTCCCTGCTAATGTCTGGAAAACTAAAAGTGATTCATTTTTGGAAAAGAATTTGGATATAAAAATTAAGTGATAAATGGGCTGCTCTGTAGATATCTTATATCAGCCCCCAAACAAGCCTTTTATGTATTTTAAAAAGTAAAAGAAAAGTTATGTACTCAAACTATACGCGTCAAATTGTGACGCAATACTGACCTTTCTATCTGGATACTTTTTAACTTTTTTGTTTAGATAAAGACCTATTAATAAATTGGAGGTTACATATGGAGTGGTTTAAAATAATATTAGAAGCTTTAGTAGGGCTTGGTATTTTAGGGACAGTTGTTAAATGGTTTTTTTCACCAAGATTTCGTATTGAACTAAAAAAGAAAAATTTCGAAAAAGATAAGATAGAGTTGGATAATTACTTGGATGCATGTGAAAAATTCAACAAAGATGAAAATTCATTGCAACCTATTCAATTCCAATATATCACTAATCAATTTTTGGGAACTAAGAGATATCACTATAGTTTGTTTAATAAAAGAATTAATAATTTATGGAATTTCAATAAGCTTTTTTCAGACTTAAATTTTAGTTATTTCTTTATGAAACAAACTATAGTAAATGACCAGGTATATTTAGAATATGTTTTTAAAGAAAAAACAATTGAGAAAATCAAATCAACTGCAATAACAATACTTATTTTTGCTGTATTAGTTTATTTAGGTTTAATAATATTTGAAGTTTTTTTCCTTCAAGATTTAATTTTAAGTAAACGCATAGATAATAATACATATTCATTTTATAAAATTCTTTCATGTGTAGTATATGTCGGTCTGATCTTAGGAGCATCATACTTTGGCGGTAAAGCAAGTACCGCTCTATATTTGAAAGATATTTTTGATATTAAGGATAAAAATATTAAACTTGAAAATCGCAGTTCAACAATACGTTTAGATAGTTAAATTATTCCAGCACTTTATTAGATAGCATTAATAGTGTTTAGAAATTGCATTAACTATTGATCAAAATTAAATTTGGTCAATAGTTAATATTATAAAATCACAGAACAGAATTTTATAGCGTTTTCTCTCACCCCATCCCCCTCAAAAACACCTCTAACACCCTTTCATCCACCTCATCCGAACTTAAACGCTGAATAACAGCGCCTTCGATTAGATATAAAAATAATTTGGCATCAGTAAAAGAAACATCGGCGTTAAGTGCTCTAAGCAGGCTATATATTTCGTTGGTGAGCCATATTCTATATCGCACGGCGGTTATGTAGGCTTTTGGATGAGTCAGTTTTGTTTCAAAAATAGCTTTAAATAACAGGTAATACAGCCCGTCTAGGTCTGCATGTAAAAGATAGAGTTTTTTGAGTTTATCCATTGCGTTTGTGCTGCGGTCGTATTCGACCACTGAAACCACTTTTTCTTTTAAGCGTTCTTTTTGCACAATCAGGCAAATTTCGATCAACCGTTCTTTAGAATGAAAGTAGTTATAAAAAGTCGCTTTGGTAACTTCACACTCTTTCACAATTCTGTCGACGCCGACCAGATGAAACCCGTCGTAGTGAAATAACTCAATTGATTTATTTACAACTTTTAATGCACGTGTTGGGAGAAATAAATGTGGCATATTTTTACCGTTATAAAATTATTGTTGTATATAAATGAGATATAAAAACCGCTGCCTTTTGGGAGAAAAAAAAGGCATAGCAAAGCCTTAAAGACTATGCTTGGCACATCTCAAGTTTTAATTGTCTAAGTTTTAAGTAATAACAAGCTAAAGCCTGAAAAAGCCTTACGGCGATCAAGCTGCTTTAATGGTTTTAAGCTGTGTCGTTATAGCTTTTGGCAAAGGCTGCCAATAAATGATGGATGTGCAAAGCCAACTCCTTTTTATTGGGAGTTCTGCCAAAACATTAGAATTATGGTGGCAGAACGGAAGAGGGTTCGCAGACTGGTTAAGACATCCAGCACACCCGAGGGTGTCCCTCTCCCGTCCTACCGCTACGGGAGGGAACGAGATGTGCACACAAAACTATTCCTCAGAAGAAATAATCCTGATGTGGTCTTAAAACGGTCTGCGACAACCGACTGGCAATGTAGGCCAGCCCGCAAATGGTAATCTTCAATATTTAAGGTGTCAATGTGAAATTGGCTAGAAATTATTTAAATAGTTATTATTTTTCATTTAATTAGATAATTAAGGAGATTCTTAAGTAATATTTACAATCAAGTTTTATATCATTAAGTTAAAGTTTAAAATTTCAAAACTTAAGGCCTAGTTTGGCTTAAATATTGGACAACTCTTTTCTTTTATGAGTTTATGAAAGCAAGTAAAAGATAATCTGCACTATTTAAAGGATCTACAATTACCTCCTATATATTAACAACGTAATTAATAAAATTTTAAAATTAATGGATTTTATTTTCATAGCACTAATATTTATAAATATTTCTATCTAAATAATTATTATGTATAAAATATCTATTATTTTTAATGATTAATATTTATTATAGCACCACCCAATTAGAACCTATAAAAACCACATTTAAATTAAAATATTAATGCAACTTAATAATAGCTCCATAAATTTAATCAGACTAAATAAAAATATAAATATTAACAATCTCAAATACTTACAATACAAAAAACAATAATGTTATTTTTAATTAGTGCTTCAATTATCAATATTAATCACATTTCAATTAAAAGTTATCTTTCTTGATAAAAAATAAAACCATTTCCACATCAAAAAACAATATAGTGAAAAAACCCCAATAAAAAATAATTTGTATCAAAAACAATTTAATTTTGAATAAATAATATATTAACCACCCAACTCAAATGGTATTTTAATAAAGACAAAATATAACCCTAAGGCATACAAATAAATCATACTTTAAACGCTTTATAACCAATGGTATTTAAAATACCAGACAAAGCATCCAGCGCGATTACTTTTATAAACAATAAAATAAAGCGATTGGGTAAAACATAATTTAAGAGGATTTAATCATGTCAACTTCATCCAACACTGTTGTTATTACTGATGATACTGGGCTATTAACCAATATCACATATATTGATGGTTCTGTTGTATATACAGACGGCGAAACCTGTGATCCGCCACCCTCCATTACTAAAAAAGGAAATGTTTGGACTATCACTTTAGACTGTAACCGTAGCGGCTCTTCGCAGGTTGCTGATAAATATGTTGAACTATTACAAAAAGGTAGTCACATGTTTGCTGATAGTCAAAGTAGTGGCGACACGCCTAGCAAGCTTAACTTTTACTTTGGCGTTAATTTGCAAACTTCGTCGGCTTCCATTCCCGTATATCTCGCTCAAGGTCACTATGTTGGACATAACAATTGGTGGTTTGGTAGCCTAGCCGTAACTAATATTGGTGGAAATAAACCTGTTCTATTAATCAATGGTACGAACGTCGCTTTAACAGGCGGTAATAGCTCATTCACTTTATCAAATATTTAAAACTTATGAATTCATTTAAAAATGAGCAGTCTCATTTCGGGGCTGCTTTTTATATATGCCTATTTGAGTATTCAGTATAAAATTATTACTTAAGCGACCAAACTCCCAAATTAGGCCGCGTCATATACTTAAAGTGATAAGAGCAAAAAATGACTCAAAATAAAGTTGAATTAGCAGAGAAATTGTCAAAAGAATCGCATCAAGGTCAAAAGTATGGTCCTCATGATTACTTTGATTACCATATTAAAGGTGTAGTCAATTCATTAATTGAGCATCGATTTTCAGAAGTCTATATTGTTACAGCCCTTCTACACGATAGCGTTGAAGACACACCTCTTACCCTAGACAAAATCGAAAGTTTGTTCGGAAAAGAAGTCCGTGATGCCGTTGATGCATTAACTAAACGGGAAACTGAAACACGCGAAGAATATTTAATTCGTTGTAGTTTGAATCCGATCGCTCGAATCGTGAAACTTCATGATGCAGCCTTTAATGCGCATAACTCACATAAGGACAATAATCACTCACGAGTAGATTATTACCTTCAAACCATGTTAATTGTTTCAACAGCCCAAGATAGGTTGGAATGAAAAGGTCGAATTAGCTAAGTTTATAAAATATAAGACGATCAATTTGATTTTGTAACGTAATCAAAATTACCATGAAAAAAGATTCTTGCTCTAGCTAACATTCACCATTTTGCGCATATATTTGCTCATTTATGATCTACGGCGAATCTCTCTCAAAGTTAAATACGCCCGACTTCTAAATATGGAATCAAGTTTTTATCAAAATGTGGTCGTGGGTCGCCTTCATAACTAATAAAACCATGCATTCCTGTTAAACGCTCACCTTTATAAAACTGGTTTAGCTGATAGCGCGGGTCTTTATGTGAAAGCGTAAAGCTCACCACACCAACACCCTGCTGTTTTGACTTGTTATAGGCATCTTCGAGCATTTTATGATGCAAAGCCAAATCTTGTGGATGGCACATAAGCGTATGTAGCATATGGTACTTGATAGAGTCACCCAGTTTAGGCAAACGCATGCCCTTAGTAATTGGTGTCAACAAGTTATAAACGGGTCTAAAAATTCCAATGACCGAGCTGTAATGTAAAATTTTGGTTTGCTTAATGCTATGCTGATCCCATAAGCCAAACATGCCCACCAGTTTTTCACCTTTAAAATAAAGCAAAAAGTCTGAAAGTTTTATCCCTGAAAAATACTGATGCCCTTGGGCGAGTTCTTCAAAGTTATAAGCTGGAATAAAGTTATAAAACTCTGCCATGTCGGCAACAAACTGATTCATGGCTTCTACATGTTTAGCTTCGGCTACACAGGACTGAATTTCTTGTATGTCACTTTGCTTAGAAGCTTGCTTTAAGAAAGCCGTGATTTTTCTTTTTGCACCCGTGTCGGTCAGACTTAATGTCTCGATGAGCCCTTCATCATAATAATCGGGCATCCCCGTTTTGCCTGTTTGAATGGCAGCGCGCGCCGCGTGGTTATCATCAAAAATAATCATTTGGCTATAGTTCGGTTCATGCATGGTCTGTTTTACATGCTTTGCCAAAACCTTAACCAGTGATTTGCCGCGATAGTTGTGGTCTACCCGCAAATCACCAGCGTATCGTAAGTTTTGTACGTTCCGATCGACATAACATGGGCGATGACCATTGCTATAACAAGCGACATGCTTCTGACTCTCAGTGTCTTCAATCACGACATGCAATTTATGTCGATACACAATGTCAGACGCTCTAAAATAACTGGGTTCACGCTGAAAGCTAATTTGTATGCCTTTGGTGGTCATGGGTACGGCGATCAAGTCTCTTAAAGCCTGATCGTCTGCCAGAGTTGCTTCTCGGGTAATCAGGGTATTATCAGCAAGTGGTGGATTTGTTTTCATTCATTATTCACCTGTTGTGCGGTCTGTACGGGCACTAAGTTATTTAAACGCCCCATTTGGTCGAGTAGCTGATAGACAAACACGACTTCGTCTTGGTCATTCACTGTTTTCTGGGTTTGTACATCGAGTAGCTTCTGCTCGGTATTGAGCAAATCAAACGTGGTTTTGGTGCCGACATCAAACTCTTTACGTGTGTAGACAAAAGCAATCGACGCGGCCTCTATGGCATTTGCCAGTGCTTCTTTATTTTGTCGAATGGTTTGAAGCTGCGCATAGCTCGTGCGTGTACGCTTATTCAAATCTAGTTCAAGACTTCGCGTTTTTTGGTTCGCCAAATCTATATCGGCCTGTGCTTTTTTGACATTGGCCCGATTTAAGCCATCATCATAGAGCGGTACATTGAGCTGCACCCCAACCATATAGTTATTACTTTCAGAACCAATATAGCTTGCTTCATCTTGCTTTCCGGCACGACTGGTGAGCATGACTGTTGGCCAGAGTTCACGTTTAGTTAAAGCATATTGTTTCTCGGCAGCCTGCTTTTCGTATTTGCTACGCATTAAAGCTGGATGATTTTTGGTTTGAGCCAAAATTTCATCTAAGTTAGCGGGAATAGCGGGTAGTTTCTTAATTGCAGCAAGGTTTTCAGGCGTTACACCTGTCACTTGATAAAACTGTGCTTCGCTTACGGTTAAGTTAGATTGAGCTTGTGTAATATCGGCTTGTCCTTGGGCAACTTGTGCCAAAACCTGAGCCAAGTCCGCGCGGGTAATCATACCCACGTCAAAACGGCGCTTAGATTCATATAAAGACCGTTGCAGATTCGCCATGGTCTTTTGTCTAAGTTCTAAAATCGCTTTCTTTTTTAATACGTCGGTATAAACCATCACAGTATTTAAGATAGTTTCCGATCTCTGGTCTGACAAACCTTGGTTTTGCGCAGAAAGCTGACTTTCGGCAACATCTATTCCTAAACGGTGTCGTCCAGAGGTATAAATCGGATAATCTGCCTGCAATTGTAAACTTCGACCTTTACGGTTTCCTTCAGTTGGAAACAGGACTTGTGAAGGCGTATCTATTCTTTCATAGTCAAGTTGCCCGACTAAATTGACTTTAAGCCCATCACGCTGTTTCGCTTGTTCAAGCATAGCGGTTGACTGGTTCACGCTTAAACGGCTGACTTCAAGCTGACTTTCATGTCTTAAGCTGGCAGACAATGCCTCGTCTAGAGTCATGGCATGTGTATTCGACACAAGCAACACGCCAAGATACAAGGCGTGTCGAAGTGTTAAAACCCGAGTATTAAATTGCTTCATCCCTTTCATAGTTGTTCCAAACTATTGAGGGTGACTTTTTTGAGTGGTTCAGGCTTGATATTGCCTTCGATAATGCCGTCAAACATGACCAATTTTTTGTAGGCATTCCAACCATTATTTGCTTGGCGAATTTGAGGCTGGTCGAGCTGTCCCAAGTTCCGCGCAAGTTCATAATGGAAGTTTTGACGCAAGATACTGTCGATATATTCATTGCTAATGCTGTGATGAATTTCACCTTCAAACAGCACACAATAAAACGGCTTAACGTGTTGCTCGGTATCAATCGCTAGTAAAGAAATTGCTTTCGATTGGGTTTCATTTAACTGCGACAATAATTGCTGAGCTGTTTCAGGTGCGAGTTTCTCACCGACCAGATCTACACCAAAACGGCGGCCTTGGAACTCAAAACATGGGATTTGCTCTATAAAGCCAGTCACGCGTAAGCAATCATCCATACAGTAACGAAGCAAGCCATTGCCTGAGGTAATGAGTGGACTCACCACATCACCTTCTTCCAGTTCCCACGATGGAATGATTTGACCTTGTTTGTCATCCTCTAAATATTCAAATTCATAGAAGTGACTTTGATACGCCAGTGGGTATTGGTCGTTATAGGGAATAGTCACTACGCCTTCCGTCGCCCATAGACCTTTTCCTTCAAACTGAACACTGGGTAATTTCTCTTGTAATTTTTCGGCCCAAGCTTTTGAACCTGCTGTATCCCAACTCGACACTAAACTTAACTTTGGCCATAGCTGCTTGAAGTCGATCTGTTCGCCGTTTGAACTGTCAATTAGGGCTTGAGCGCTTTCAGGACTATGCGGTGCGGTCACTTCTTTTAATGAAGCCTGACGATTGCCTCATGAACCACTTTGTAAAACTTCAATCACGTCTTGTTGTAGTAACTCCAAACGCTCAAGCAATTGCAGCGCAAAAGTTGGACTCCACACCGAGATCATGGCTAAGTTACGGTTTGCCACCAAATAGCAAATCGTGGCAAAGAGTGCATCATCAGCATTGGCTGCAAATGCAACATTACTTGGAACCGCTTGGGTAAACTTAGATAAAATTCGCTTACCTACACCCAGTAGCGCACTATCATCATTTAAGTTTTTATCTTTTAAAACTTCACGCTGGCTTTCAGGTAACCATGACACCGACCAGTAATGCGTTCCCGAACTCAGCTCCGGACATTTACGGTATAAACTCGCCATCCACGGCGCAATCGCATGGTCAAGCTCATCTAAAAACAGCTTGGTGTATGGAATAAACTTGATTTGTTCACTCGAGCCACTGGTTGGTTGGAAACGAACCAGCTTACTGCTAGATAGTGAAAGCTTTTGCTCACGATAACGTTGAATGTCTTCTCGCCATGCGCCATAACGTGTCGCAGGAAATGATTTTACAAACTGCTCATAGTTTTGAACTTTCTTATCTTTAGCAAATGTAGAGGTCTGTAAGATCGAATGCAGGATTTGACGTTGTGTCGCTTCTAACGCATTAAACTGTTTTTGAAAATTACGATCGGATGCATCACACCATTTTTTTAAAATCAGATGCGAACCCAAAGTTAGCCATTCATTAGATTTCATTGGATGGCCTCTCTACGTTTTGTTTTATGTGTTACACAGGCTTCAAATTTTCCTTTACTCGTGGGTTTGGTGATGAGCTTTACTGGGAAACGTGCAAGATCTTTCCAGCCTAATCGACCAATACACGGTAATTCTGTACCCGCACTCCATGTTGGATTCATCTGCTCAAAGAAATGAATATTTGGGTTCTTTTGTCTCATTTCGGCAGTAATCGGTGCGACTTCACCTTTTAATGGTTGATAGTCATCACCAAAGTTGAGTAAGCCAGCTTGACGGTCGTAGTATTCCCCAAAGAATTTCTCACAGTAGTGCTCGACTACTTCCGAGAGATGCTGGTTTTCATCTTTAATGTTTGGGTAATACACATAGTAGTTATTGGCGAGTAAGAGGTAGGTTTTATAGCCTTTAGAAATGAGTAGCCAATAGAGTTCGTTAAATGGATATTTGATTCGAAGCTTGATCATGAGTTTGAGCATGGTACTTTGCAGACTACGTGTACCCCAAAACTTCTTCAAAATGACAGTATCACCGCTAAATAACACAGTGTAGTCTTTACCGTTTAAATAGAAGTGCTGCACAACAACGGTTGAGAACCCCACAATCTCATCTGTTTCCGAGTCAAAAATTAAGATCGCACCACTTTTATTTTTAAAATCATCTACGAAAATAGAAAATCTCGTATTTTCATAATACTGTTCGTAAATGGAATACATCACTTTTAATCGCTCAGTATCGATTTGCTCTTTTTCAAAATATTGACCATAGGTACTATTTTTCAGGTTCAATTTTGAAATCAATTTATACGTTGTATTAATCATAATCCTTTAACCTTCCACCTCTAATTTGCGAGTTTCCCGATCTCATCTACCGATATGAGAAAACTCATAAAAATGTTCTTTTTCTATGAAGGGATACGTTTTGATATGCCCTATTGTTTTTCATTCTTTGAAAGCTGCCTTTTATTTCTAAATAGCTACATATTCATTTTCTTCCCCCGATCCATAAAGATGGTTAAAAAGGCGGTCACAAACATGATGATTGCGAGCATGCGTAATAAATCATTAAAACTAGATGTAAGCGCTTGAAAATGAATGTCACGATAGATCACGCTGAGCGCTATTTGCTGTGCATTTGAGCCGACTTCCTGATATTGCGCCGTGAGCTGATCGAGTCTTTCTGTAAAGATCCAATTCTGCGGGGTCATCGACTGATTAATCTGGGTAACATGAAGCGCAGTCAGCCAGTCTAATGATGAGTTAATCAGCGCTAGTCCAACCGCTCCGCCAATATTGCGCATCAGGTTATAAATACCGCTGGCGTCGGCAACTTTACTCAGTGGTAAGGTGCTCATGGCTAAATGCGAAACCACAATCAAGCAGATCATCAGACCAATGCCACGATAGATTTGCGGCCAGAACATAAAGTCATAATCGCTGTGAATGTTCAAATGTGAATTGAGCCACACACCAAAACCAGCCAGAATCATTCCGACAAATACAGTTTTGCGGGTATCAAAATTGGGAATGAGCCACGCAAGAAATGGCGCAAAGCAGGACATGACAATGCCTGTCACCATCATGACGTGACCAATCTGGCTACTGTTCATTTCACGGACTTGCCCAAGAAACACTGGAATCATGTAACCCAAGCCATAAAGCGCCATACCAATCACAAAAGTCGTGATGGCACTTAATGTAAAGTTCTTATTCTTAAATACGGATAAATCGAGCAAAGGCTTAGGCTGGGTAAAACTTCTAGAGAAGAAGATCATGCCGCCCACAACACAGACCATGAAAGCAATCCGAACGCCTGGATCTGCAAGCCAGTCGTGCCGTGCACCTTCATCAAGGAAATATTCAAGCCCGCCCAAAAACATCGCCATGCCAATGAGGCTGAACCAGTCCATGCTTTTGATGAGTGAATGATTCGCACGGTCGATATTTGGACCTGAGTAGATGACCGTGGCAATGATAATGCCCGGAATAATATTAATCAGGAACATCCAGTGCCATGAGAAGTTATTGGTTAACCAGCCGCCAATAGTTGGGCCGATGGCTGGACCTAAAGTACTGATCATTCCAAACATAACCAAAGGCAATGAACGTTTTGCTTCGGGAAAAAGTAAGTACAACGCCGTCATGGAGGTTGGAATCATCCCGCCGCCCATAAAGCCTTGAATGCCACGGAAAACCAGTAAACTCTCTAAGTTCCATGCCAACGCACAAAGTAAAGAGCTGATGGTGAAGCCAATTGCACAGATGGTGTAATACACCCGTGTTGAAAGCACGCGTGAGACAATACTCGACATTGGAATCGCGATAATTTCGGCAATCAAATAAACAGTTTGCACCCAAGTCACTTCATAGCGGCTTGCACTCATGCCGGCTTGAACTTCGTTTAGAGAACTCGCCACAATCTGAATATCAAGAATCGCCATGAAGTTGCCAAAAATCATGGCAGCAAAAATTGCCCAAGCCGTCTTTGCGGGAAACTTCCACTCAGCGTCAATATGCTTATTCATTTCTTATTACCTAAAAATTTTATTATTACGTTCTTAGGTCAACCGTAGCGCTAACCGACATTCCAGGTTTTATAAGATCAATATGCGGACTTGAATCTATGGCAATACGTACAGGAATACGTTGCACAACCTTGTTAAAGTTGCCTGTGGCATTGTCTGGTGGCATGAGTGAGAAAGTTGCACCAGAGGCTGGAGAAAAGCTTTCAATTGTTCCGCTGTAAGTCAGGCTTGGGTAAGCATCAAGTTTTAATTTAACTTTCTGACCAATATGCATTTTTTCAATTTGAGTTTCTTTGAAGTTCGCTTGTACATACAAACTATTTTCAGGAATAATCGCCATTAAGCGGGTTTGCGGAGAAACACGCGAACCTTTCTGGATCGCAAGGCTTCCTATTTTCCCTGCGACTGGACTCACCACTTTTGATGAAGCCAAATCAATTTGATAAAGATTTAAGTTTGCATTGGCACTTTGAATATCTGCCAAAAGTTGCGCTCTACTGGCCTGTAAACTACCCAACTGAGCTTCTGCTGCATTTACGGCGGCTTGAGCCTTGCTTAATTGTGCTTGAGCCGTTAAGTACTGAGATTGAACCCCTTCAAAATTTTGGCGGGTAATTACCCCATCTTTTAATAAATCTTGATAACGTTCAAAATCTTTTCTTAAGCGAGATAAGTCTGCTTGTGCCGCAACAACGCCACTATTTGCTTCAGTAATGGAAGACTTGGCAGACTTTTCATTTTGTTGTTGTACGCCTAGCGCTGCTTCTTTTAAGCTCACAGCAGAGCTAGCCTGATCATAACGGGCTTGATAATCGCGGTGATCTAATACAGCTAAAGTTTCCCCTTTCTTTACAAACTGATTATCGTTAATTAATAACTCCATCACTTCGCCTGAAATCTTTGGCATTACCCAAGTGACATCAGCTTGCACATAAGCATTATCAGTAGATTGATAAAATCGGTATACAAAAAAATAATATATAATGCCCGCGACTAAAAATAACAGCAGGACACTAAAAACACCCCAAGTTATCTTTTTTCGACTTTGGAAATTAGTATCAGTTTCTAGCTGAGCTACGTTATCCATATTCATTCCGTTTATTTGTAATATTTGATTTTTTATTTACACCAATAAACTATTAGCGTCTTTTTTACGTAATTTTTCACTTGGTTTATTCAATGAATCGTGAAAGCGTAAAATTTGGTGCAAATTATGATTCTTAAATCGATTAAATATCATTGACCGTTTTGACATATATTTTTTCTATTTGCGCCAATAGATTGCATGCTATAAAAAATATGTTTAAAAATTATGTAATTTTATATTTTTTGAAATTTCCATTTACAACCCATTATCTAAAAATTTAAATTATTAATTTTAATCAATAACTTAATGTAGTTATTTTTCTTATTAAAGTGATTAATTGACAGGAAAATTCATCGTACTAATATTAAAAATCAGCCTTCAATTTGTAGTACTTATGTAGAATTAATTAAGGTAATGTGTAATTTTAAAAAGGGTTATCGATAAGTTTTATAATATTTATATAAACATAAAATATAAATGTTCTTATTTATCAAAATAGTTAAACAAAACTTATTAAAGATGTATTTTAATAAATTTATGATTAACTATATTAAGTGGAATAGCAGAGAAATTCTAAGCCAACATCCTTTCAAGAAACTAAGCATTATTAACAAATAAAATTAATCTTAAAAAAGAGTTACTTTTAACTCTTTTTTATTTAAAAAATAGAGAATTATCAGTTTATTTTTTACTTATTTAAAACCCTAAAAATTTCTTCTAAAGTCACGCCAATCGCAAGTATTTCACTATCCTGATGAGGTAAGCCATCGATCTCCAACCCAATTGGTAGTTGCGATTTCGCCCCCTTTCCAATGGGTAAACTCAGTCCAGGTAATCCGATATTACTGCCGGGGTCTGTATTTCGAATCAGTGTTTGGAAATTTTCAATTGAACTGACTTGCTCGTTTACTAGCGGTGCAACGATGGCTGATGTTGGGAACAATAAAGCATGTAAATTATGCGCTTTAAATGTGTTTTGATAGAGCTCCAGCAATTGTGGACGAGCTTCACTGATGGCTTTTTTATACAAAGGTAAAACAGGAACAAGTTGACCAGTCTGATCTTGAATTAATTGGGGAAGGATATTCTGTTTAAAAAGTGCCTGTACATCTGGGCTTGAGATCTGATTGATCACCGACTCTAAGGTCAGGTCTATATGATGATGTTTTAAATATTGAATAAGGTCATATTTACCCTCATAGATGACCACGGGAAATGAAATAGCGTGATTAAGTTGTTTTAAATTCGGCATATCGACAGTAACAATTTCGACTCCCGCATCTTTTAAAAGCTCAAGTGCAATATGAGCTTGTTGATGAACGTCTTCATCTAAATGATTCCAAAAATATGGATTGATACCGAGCCTAATTTGATGAGGTAGTAATGGTTTTTTTCTTGGCTCTTGAGTAATGAGCTGATCAATTAAGATAATGTCAGATACTGTATGTGCCATAGGGCCGGCAGTATCCCGTGTATGTGAAATTGGGGTAATACTGTCTTGTGAATATCTTCCTACCGTTGGACGAAAGCCGACACAACCATTTAGAGCGCTTGGCAATCGAATAGAAGCACCAGTATCTGTACCAATTGCAATCGGAACCATTCCCGCGGCAACAGCCACAGCACTACCTGAAGAAGACCCGCCAGCAATATGTAATGGGTTTACGGCATTTCGTGTACCTACAACACCCTCTATATGCATAGCAGTATTATAACCTGTTACCCCAAAGGCCAATTCGTGCATATTGGTTTTACCAACAATGATCGCGCCGTGATCAATGAGCTTTTGAATAATCGGTGCAGAGCTTTGAGGCTTAAAGTAGGCTAAAGCTGGTGTGCCTGCACTGTTAGGGAAACCTTCAACATGAATATTGTCTTTAACCGCAATTAAAATGCCCATCAAAGCTGGACATGGTTTTCCGCTAAGTAGATATTTATCCCAATATTGAGCTTGTTGAATTGCTGAAGCTTTATCTGTACTAATAAATGCATTTAAAGATTGCTGTTTTTCAATAGTGGCGAAGTAATGATGGACGAGCTCTTCGCAAGATATTTTTCTTTCATGAATCAATTTAGTGATGACATCAACTGAAGCATTTACTAAACCTTGTGATTCAATCCAATTATTTTTTTCAACTGCATTTGACATGATGACTTAAAATCCATTTAAGTTGCGATTTTAAGAACTTAGTACAAATTGCTCATTCATTCGTATCCTCAAAATTGAGGATTGTTTTGCTTTAATGTTGAATGAGCAAAGCCATTTCAGTGCGATTATTGCAGCCTATTTTTCTCATAGAATTATTCAGATGGGTTCTTAAAGTGGTAAAACCAATACCAAGTAAACTTGCCACCTCTTTATCACTCAAACCTTTAGAGACCAAATGAACCACTTCTTGTTCACGTGGAGTCAGACCATATTGTGTTGATAAATCAGTGGGTAAGGCTTGAGTAAAATAAGGTTCAAGTAGGCTTAATATTCTTTTTTCACGCTCCCCAAACATGTCAGCGTCTTTTGCACGCCAAATACGTAAATCGCCAATATCCATACCATTTCGGACAAAATAAATATTTATGCCGTGATACAAACCATAGGTTTTTAAAAACTCATTGTAATAACTGGTTTTTTTAAGGTCTACGAGAGGCATGACTTCGTTTACAAATGTCGGTTTCTGGAGTTTATGAAGCTGTGCAGTAATAGGGTCATCAAATTGCCAAATACACTCATAGTCTTCCATCGCTTTTGGGTCGATTTTCCATATCACACCTTCTTTCGATAAGTTATGCGTTGAGTCCCAAATATACGATGCGGCAAAATCAGCCCGTAATAAGGTAGCAATATCTGCAATGATATTTTCACGTAAATTATATTGCCCTTTTCCTGAGCCAAGTTTCCATAATATTTCAGAAAACAATGTAAACTCAGATGGGCTGAAATCCTTTTCTAAAAGTGCGGTCATCGTCTACCTATTTAACGCAAACAACAAAAAAGTGCCTCTTTATTTTACTCAGCCATTATTTTTTCCCACTTATAATTACAATATGAACAACGGCCTTCAAATACTTCAACCTCTGAGGGATGAATTTTATCATCGCACAGCTCACAAATTAAATTATTTTCGTAACCACATGCCACACAAACTCCCTCTTGATATAGAAAATACCCTCCGCATTCAGGGCAATTGCAGCTAATATCTTCTTCACCATTCATGATATCTCTAGTAGATAAACTAAACTCATTTTCAAATGCAACATTTACTAATTTTTCATAGTCAAATTCAGCATTACAAGATCTACATTGATAACGTGTTTCTTCTGCATAAGTATTATCTTTTAAAGGATTTAGAAAACCAGATCCACATTCAAAACAACTTGTATCAGTTAATACAGTGGGAATAGTAGGATGAAAATATTTGAGTGTTTGGAATTTAGCTACACATAGCTTCTTGTCTTGTTCATAAACTTCATCAATTTCTTTCATCACATTAAAAATTTCTTCACCCAGTAAATCTCTTGGATCTCCATTTAGATATTCTGAAATAAAGTTCACAATAACTAAAAAAGAATCAGAAATCATCTGTTGTACAGCAGATGATGAATTAGTTGTATAGTAGTGTTCAATATCATTTCTATATTTCTGAATTTTCTTTAATCGTGTCCAATCTACTTTTATACCAAGTCCTTTAAAACGATCTTCTATACCCTGAACATCTACTGTTTTATTACCTTCTCCAACCCAACTAATTTCACCAGTTCTCTGGCTGGGTATAACCTTTTGCTTAATCAGTACTTCATCAGAATTTTCTGGGCTTAATTCACTAAGCTTATGTTTAAAAAGTAAAAGTATTCCTGCAAATATATTGCGTGTACATGAAATCAAACGTCTAGAATCATGAACAGCTTCTTCATAATCTTCAATACCAAGTGCTATTGAATCAATTGCATTTTGAAGAATTGTCATATCCCCTCCAAATTTTAATTTTTAATTATTGATATTAACAATAATTATTTAGCTATTTAGAAAAGAAATTTAAACAATTTAATCGATTTCATGATTTCTTACTAAAACTTCATTAGAATAAAATAAATATCAATAGCTTAGTCTTTCAAAATGAATTTAGAAAAAAGATTGGAAATCTATAAAGCTGAATATTATTTTCAAATAGATTTTAAAGAAAAATTATATGCCCGAATGGCAATTTATGCAGTTTTGATAACTGGATGTATTACCGCAAATATCACAATGTTTGACACTCTAATTCTTAATTCTGAAATGCTCCTTACGTTCTTTGTTTTTTTATGGGAAGTAATGATAGTGTTATTGATTTTTACTTTGTATGGATTTTACTGCCTCTCACACATCAAGTTAGATAGTTGGACAAATACCTCAAGTGATATGGAAAACTATAGAAATGTACTAGAGAATCATTATATACAACATAGTCAAAGCACAATTCAAGATCCAAATTTTGAAACTGAAAAACAAGAATATGTAAATGATCAATACACACTTTATCTTGTAGAGCAGTATTCTCAATGTTCTACTGTTATTCGCGATAATAATATTTATAGACAGCGTTGGTTATTAAAAATTATGTCGTGTACCTATGCACTATTAATTCTTACAGGTATATTGGGTTGTATCTATCTAATAGTTAAAATTTAGAGAATGATATGACTAGATCAACGAATATCCCACCTCCACCTCCGCCTCCAGCTACAACAAATATACGTGGTGGAAATATTATCCCTCAACGACCACCTGCTCCACCAAATCCTCAAATCAAAAAGTAGCCAAAGCCCTCCCTAGAGGGCTTTCACGCAAATACCTACACTTAAATTGTTATTGATCGAATGAGTTATGCATCCAGAAAATAGGATACACAGCAAAACCAGAACCTTTATAGTGAAACGCTATTAGTAATCCAACCAAAAAACAATTGCTCTTGGAGATAATTACATTCGCAGATTTCGATGTAGCATTGCTTTTTATTACTAACCGTTTTGCCTGAGGTGATCTTGGAACTCTTGGTCGTGTATTTTGTCGTAATTAACAGGGTCGTAAACGCATCCAGTTAAAACAACAATTACAGTAAGTACAGCAACCAACTTTTTCATTGAGACAGCCTTTCTTTTAACGCAAAAGATTTGCTTTAAGTATACTCCTAGGTGATCACTTTGATTGGACATAATTAAGACAACTAGTTGTTATTTTTAAATTATTGCCGTGCTTTAGCATATCAATTAATTTTGAAATAAAATCAAATCAAGGGGTAATACAAATCTTAAGCCTCAGTCGCTAAATACCAATTTTTCCAAGAACTCGTGCCACGTACTTCAAGAGGTACGGTTGGAATGAGTTTCTCTTTTAATACCTCAGTTTGTTCAACCGCTTTTGCAAGTCTTGCTTTGATTGAATGAATACACTCACGGTCACCAAATTCACAGCGGTCTAAAGTTGTTCCACCACAAGGCCCGTTGGCTAAACCTTTTGGGCACGTTTCAGGGCAAATATATAAAGTGTCACCCAAACGACACTGACCACAGCTTTCGCAGCCCACTAGGCTATGTTTACTCAGCACTTCTGTTTTAAGTAATACTTTGGCGACTAAAGCATTTTCCCAAAAAGATGCTTTAAAAATAAAGCGTCCAACGCCTTTAGCAATTTTTGATTCAAACAGTGCCTCATGCATCACATGTAGTTGGCGATATTTAATTAATTGTTTAGATGATGGCTGGCGAGAAAAACTAGCAATTTCAGGCGCAAACTCTTTGCCTGTAGTGACTTGCCAAAGTGAATTCCAAATCTCTTCTAAGGCGTCAAGCTTCAGATGTCTGTATTGCTCAATATAACTTTCAAGCAGCATTTGCTCTTCAGGCTTATGGCAGGCAGATAAATGAATCCCTGCAAACCCTAAGTGTTTACATATCAAAATCTGTAAAGCACAGCGCAAATAAACACGGTCTGTATGCCCTGCCTGTTTTTCATCTGCCAAGACTTTTAGCATGTGCGCAGTAATCACAATACCTGCCACTTTATGCTTCACCATAAAATTGGCACGACCTAAAGTCAGAGGCATCACACAAGCCAGTATTTGCTGTGAATAAGCATGCTTCGTTAAAAATGATTTGGCTTGCTTTAAGGCTTCAATGTCATAGCCCAATTGGGTAATGATAAAGTCAGCACCTGCTTTAATCTTCTTATGCAGTTTTAAATACTGGGCATCACGCTCAGCTTCGACATATTTAAATGAATTAAAAGCAACCCCAATGCGAAAACTGCCATGTTGCTTGGCAGCCATTACGGCATTTACAGACTCAAGGTATCGACTACGAGGCTGCCCATCTCGCCCATTATGATGCTCTTTAAGTTTATCGCCTGTAAGCAATAACAAGTTTTGAATATTGGCTGCTTTAGCTTGCTCTAAAAAATGCTCAAAGTCTTGTATGTCTCGGGCCTTACCAGAAAAGTGTAAGACTTTATCAATTGAGTCAGGGTAACTTTTGCTCGCTTCAAGCGGCGCAATATCATGATCTGAATGTACGCGATCTGCCAATGTCATTGCAGCAGGATATCCTGCAAACTCATGTTTAACAGGATAAATTTCATGCAGTGAAGTGAGATATTCCACCAACACAAAAAACTGGTTTTGTTGGAAGCAGGAAGAAGCGTGTGACATAGGCAAAGTGCTGATCAAAACATGACATTAATCATAAGCGCGGCATTATAAATCAAAGTGCATCAAGATGCGCTAGTCAGAAAGCTCATTGTTTTGCTTATCTTCACCCTCTTTATTTCTTGGTAATTCGAGTGAACGAGGAAATATAAAATCAAAAGAATCGAGTGCATAGCGGTAAAGCTGAGCTGGTCGTTTTCCCACAATTTTACTGTGGTTGGTTTCTTCAACTGCGCCAGCTTCTATCATACGGCGTCTAAACGCTTTTTTATCTAAAGATTGCCCAAGAATAATTTCATAAATGGTTTGTAGCTCAGTCAGTGTAAACAACTCGGGCATCAGACTGGCTGGCAATGCGGTATAGCGGGTTTTATTAGTTAAACGCTCCAATGCCAAGTTAAGCAATTCATTATGATCAAACGCCAAAGCGAAATCTTGTGCTCTTGCTACAGGCACCCATTCGCTGTATTCAGCCAACGCCTGATGTTGGTAGGCATTAAAATCGATTAAAGCAAAATACAAAATGGTCACAGCCCAACCACGCGGGTCACGTTTGGCATTACCGACAGAGGCAACTTGTTCCAAGTAAGGTGAAGCAATCCCTGTTTTTTCGACCAGCTTACGATAGGCCGTTGCCATCAAGTCTTGATCATGGGTTAAATCGGCAAAACCACCCGGTAAAGCCCATTGATCTTTGGCTGGAAAATTTGGTCGCTTAATGAGTAATACCTGTAACTGACCATTAAATACCGAGAAAATAGCCATATCGACGGTGAGTAAAGGTGCGTCATAATCTCGGCGATCATAACTGGCAAGGAATTCTTGTTCAGTTTGAATAGTCACGTTCAGCCTCTCAATAAAAACGATGAGCCGATACCCATGTAACGACTCATCTAAACTCAGTTATGCGATGGATAAACGATCACGAATTTGATCCAACGTACACTCACACTGGAGTTTACCATTTTCAAAGACTGTTTTTAGTGCTCCGCCTTGTTCTTGTTCTGCTGTTTGCTCATCAAACAAGATAAAACCAGTTTCATTTTCTTCGATGCGTAATAGACCTTTCGCAGATTTTTTTACGCCAGAGTCAGTAATCGGGTCTTTAAACAGCTCTCGACCTACGCCATTCACTTGTCCCCAAGTCGCTTTCACAGCAAACCCAAAGGTATCGCGAGTTAAGTAATTATAAGTAAAGCTGCCTATACCAAACACCAAGTTGTTTGATGCAAAACCTTTGGCTTCAAGTCCTTCCAAAATGCGCTGCGCACGGTCTAGTGTAATCGAGTCACCATAAATTAAACCAACACGTTCATTCAGTACGTTATAGCCTTGGTCAGTTGTTGTACCGCCAAACACTTCCCATAAACATTCAACCGCGCCTTTATACGCTGGGCTGCCGACTTCGGCATCTGGATCACCACAAATAATTTTGACAGGGTCGCCAGAGTCTGGACGGAAAACCAATTTAGCCAAGCCTAAAGCATTAGGTTGTCTTGCCAGAATTTCAGGTTTTAAAGCCACCGTAAATTCTGTAATGACTCGCCAAAAATCCCAAGTATCAGATACAACACTGACAACACCAGACGGATAAAGCTCACAGATTAAACGCTTAAATGTGTCTAGCTCACTGTCTTCTGTGCCCATACACATCACACTGTGTTCGGTCGCTGGCACAGATACTCCAATCACACCTGTGGCATTGTAATATTCCTCTGCGTAGTCAATTGAAGCAACCGAGTCTGTTCCAATAAAACTGGTTAAATGACCGACACCTGATTGCGCCGCATCATAAATTCCGCTCATGCCACGGCTACTAAAATCGTGTCCTTGCACAGGTACAAAATCGAGAGGTGCGCCAGTTTTTACGGCATATTGCGTTAATAAGCGTTTGTACTCGTAGGCAATCGTTGAGGTAGTACAGCTTTTCCAAAGCTCAGCACTTAACACAGTTTCAATATAGTTGGTTAACCAAAAGAAACGTGGGTCGGTATTAACTACAGTGAGCACAGGTACACGCATATTGACGCGGCTACCTTCTGGCAATGCTTTAATACGTAATGGTAAATAACCCAAGTCGTGTAATGCTTCAATATGATCAACCGGTACTGCGCCTTCACCTAATGAACTATCCATACGGCGTTTATAAGCAGCTACCACTTTGTCTTTAGGTTGCTTGAAAAAACCTTCATTCCACGTATCGATTAAAAAGTGTTTGATAAAACCCTGAAGACCAAAGAACACAACTTTATCGTCAAAATCAGGCAGCATTTTTGCGAGTCGAGATGAACGCGGTGTAAAGTTTGCGTACACGTACTCTGTACCTACTGGATACTGACGTCTGTGATCAGCTTTATAAAAATCGATAGCGTTTAATGGATTAAGTTTAATAGTCATCTTTATTCTCTTTATTTTGCTACAAAAGCAATTACTGAAATTTTGTCTGTTGGCTGTTGTGGAAAGCTGTCCGAGGTAAACAGTTGGTCAAGCAGTCCATCAAAAACCTCTAATCCTTTACTAAAAATACCGTGGGTCACATATAGAACGACCTTATGGCAATTGAGGTGACGGAGTTCTTTGGCAATACCAATAAATGTTGCACCACCATCGCAAATGTCATCGGTAATGACCGCTGTTAGGCCAGATAAATCAGTCGCATGTACATGTGTACCTAAAATTTTGCCAGTCACTGGATCACGTTTTTTATCACACTGAACAATAGTGATTGGTTGTTTACGCTCAAGATTAAAAGCGTCTGCAACCATTTGTGTACGTGCTTTCGCCCCTTTGTCTGGGCAAATCAGTATTGTTTTTTCATCTTTTAACAATGCACTCAGCACTTCACTCTTTGCGATGATGTCGACTGAACTGACATTTACAACTTCACTAAAAGAAGTATTGGCAGCGAGTAATGCTGTTGTTACTTTACTATGGCAATCCCAAACAGTTACTTTGCCTTGTTTGCCGGCTTTTTTGTCCGCATTGATGTTAAGTAGCTTCGTCATCACATCGAGTGAGAATGCTTGGCCTACTGCACAAATACGGTCCTGACGTGCGTATGGAAAATACGGAATTTCTAGGTCAACGGTTAAACCCTGATTCAGCAATATATTTTCAAGTAGTAAATAGTCCATCACATCGTGGCTTGTGGTCATTTGTGCACGAACCAATACTGTGCCAGATAGTAAACCTAAGGTTGTCTCATCAATTTGAACATGACGCTCTCCACCAGAAAACTGCGTGAATTTCACTGGAATTTCATTTCTTGCCGCATCTAAAAGCTGGATAGCCATATCATCCTCTTTTTGTCTGATGACCTTCGATGAATATATAGTGGCATAAAGCCACTATATATTTCAAGTCTAATTTTCAAACTTTTTCCAAAGCCCGCTGAATGACATTTGATGTGAGATTTTTGACACATATTTCGAGATTGTTACAATCTATATCTATTAAGTTTACGCAATAAAAAATCCGACTTAATGTCGGATGTTTGTCTTTTCCTATCAATAGCACATATCCTTTGTTGTTGAGAAATGAATGTACTTAATTACTTTTCACGAATAGCCACACCTTCGACTATTTTTGAAACAATACTTGATATAATTGAATTTTCAGTATTTTTTTTATGAATAATAATAATTTCTCGATAAAGATCTGGTTGTTTTAAATCAATTATATTGATATTTTTTTCTTTCAATTTATTCATTCCAATATCTGGAATTAAAGCTACGCCTAAGTTTTTTTCTACCATTCTAATAATTGCTTCAATTTCATCTACTTCAATAATGTCATTCGTTTTGATTTGATTTCTATTTAAATAGTTTGCTACAACCTTCCCCCCAAATGAGGAATAGTCATAACGTATAAACGGATTATTTTTTAAAATTTCAACAGGGTGTTTTTCGTGAATATCAATTGGGGTAATAAGAAGAATAGGCTCTTTTTTTAAAGTATAATGGCAATAATCATCGGAAACTTCAAAATTAGGCTTAATGATAATCGCTAGATCTATCTCATTTTTTCCAAGCTGATGGAACAAATTAAATGAGACACCTGGTATAAGTTTAATTTTTGCTTTAGGAAAGTATTTGAATAGTTCTTCAAGTATTTCTGGCAAAATATTGGATTGAATTGAAGCAATTGCCCCTATCCTAATCTCACCAGTGAAATCTGCCATACATTCAGGTTGTTTCATCTTCTCGACAAGATCAAAAACTTGTTCAGCTAACGCAAGTACGCGTAAACCCTCACTATTAAATTGAACAGTTTTTCCGTTTCTTTCAAAGAGCTTAATCCCCAAATAAGATTCTAAAGATTTGATTTGTGCACTGACAGCTGCTTGTGTAAGCCCTACATTATGGCCTGTAGCACTAAATGAACCATATTTTTTGATTGCTATAAGGGTTTTGAGCTCATGAAACATACTATCTGCATTCCATTAAATGATAAAACCAATCCTTGCAGAAATTATACACTTCTTAAATTTATATAGATAAGTATCTCTTAGTGCGATACTTATCTTTGGTTTTAATTTTCAGGTACAGTATTAAAAGACTCTAATCGCTTCGTCTTCCACTTTGCTACAACTAGTGGTGCAATAGCATTTCCAAGAACATTTAATGTTGTAGTACCACTTTCAATAATTCTAAAAATACCAGCAATTAACGCAACACCTTCTAATGGTAAACCAGCTGTTGCTAAGGTCGCAGATAAAATCAAAATTGCAAAACCAGGAACTCCTGCTGCCCCTTTAGATGTTAAGACCATAGTCACGACCAATAATGCTTGTTGAGAGATAGTCAAATCTATTCCATATAATTGAGCGACGAAAATTGTAGCCACACCTAGGAAAATTGATGCTCCATCTAAATTAAATGCATATCCCATAGGTACTACAAAACTTACAATACGGCGTGGAACACCATAGTTTTCGAGTTTCTGCATTAATTGCGGCATGACAGCAGCAGACGCACCAGTTGAGAAAGCTAGAATGAGTTCATCTTTAAAATATTTAATAAGGTGAAATAAGTTTTCTCTTATATACAAACACACAGCACCTAGAACAAAAATAGCAAATAAAGCTAAGGCTAGATAAACGACTCCAATTAATTTCAATAATGGTAATAAAGAACTGAAGCCAAAAGTCGCAACTGTCGCGCCGATCATACCAAACACACCAATCGGTGCATAAGCCATGACTAAACTTACAAGCTTGAACAATGCATCAGATATTCCCTGTAAAACTCTTATTACAGGTTGGCTTTTTTCTTCAGGAATTTTGTTTAATGCTAAACCAAAAAGAATCGCAAAAAATAGAATTGATAGTAGTTTGCCTTCATATAGGGCTACCACAATGTTTTCCGGCACGATATTTTTTATAATCTGTAGAGCGCCTTTGTTCGTATCCGTATGTAGTACTACAGCTGAGTGTGCCATCCCAGATATATCTGTTCCAACCCCAGGTTGAAAAAAATTGGCCAATAATAAACCCCAAACAATCGCAAGGCTTGTTATTGTAAAGAAATAAAGGAGAGAACCCGCACCCATTTTTCCAAAAGACTTATTATCGCCTCCTCCTGCGATGCCTAAGATCATGCAACACAATACAATAGGTACAACGACCATTTTCATCATATTAATAAAAATATCGCCTAACGGTTTTAATATTTCAGTGCTTACCCAAACTTGATGAGTTGGATTTACATTAAAATACCACCCGACTAAAATACCTAAAAGAAGACCAATTAATATTTGCCATACCAAAGAAATACTTTTCATAAATCATCCTTGTTTCTACATGTCCTCAAAAAAGGGATACAAATAATATTCGTATCCCTCATTACTTTATTTTGCAAAAAGCTGAGTCATATCTTTAAATGCTTTAAATTCAAGCGCATTACCACACGGATCAAATAAAAACATAGTTCCTTGTTCGCCAACTTTACCTTTGAAACGTACATAGGGTTCAATCACAAACTTTGTACCTAACGACTTTAATCTTTCAGCTAAAGTTTCCCAATCTTCCCAACTTAGAATGATTCCGAAATGCGGAGCAGGTACATCATGACCATCCACAGAATTAGAAACAACTTTTTCTTGATAATCCATTTTAGGATGCTCATGAATAACTAATTGATGTCCGAAGAAATTAAAATCAACCCAGTGATCACTAGATCTTCCTTCTTCTAAACCAAAGACTTCACCATAAAAATTTCTTGCAGCGGGCAAATCATAAACTGGGATAGCTAAATGGAATGGTGCTAAACTCATAGGAACCTCTATTAAATTGACTTTTGTCTTAAATAAAAATTTAAAATAGAAAGGTTTTCCGAGTTAAAAATCTAAAACTTTAGATTCTGTCTTTACTCGTATAATCCTTTATACCTGAATAGGAATTTAAGATAATAAGAATCTTTTTGATCTTATTTACTCACATCCTTTAAACAAATTAATGCTATATAAAAAAAAGCGTATTTAGAAACAAAAATATTTTTTCAAATTAACAAATTATTCCTATATACAACATAAGTCATTGTAATAAAACAAATTAAATAAACACTAATGATTATCAAAATCATATATGCATATAATATTTTTTTATCCATTTAATAAAAAAATATTGTTTATTATATTTTTATTTAAAAGCTATAATTTAAAATTTAATGAACCACTATGACCTTATATACTTGGCTCTTGTTTCTATCCACTATTTCTGTCCTATCAGCAATACCAGGTCCTAACATGGTATTCGTATTGAATACGAAAATTAATCAGACATTAAAGGAAACTTTAATATCAACTGCAGGATGTTTACTAGGAGTATTAATATCAATTACAGCATGTTGCCTTACACTCTTATTTTTAAGTAATTTACAAAATATATTTATAAAATTAATTAATGTATTTGGAATTATCTATCTGTTTTTAATTGGAATAAAACTTTTAAATCACAACTCGAAAAAATTAAATAATGACAAAATATCCTCATTTAAAACGCATGGTAATTTCTTTATTAACGGTTTTTTTATAGCTATTTGCAATCCTAAAACAATACTTTTTATTATTTCATTTTTCCCTCAATTTATTAATCGTAATTCACCTCTGCTCTCTCAGTATTCAATACTGATTTTTACTTTTGTTATTTGTGAATTTTCTTGGATGCTAATCTACATTTGGGGAGGTGAAAAAATTAAAGTGCTAATAAAAAAACCAAAATTCTTTTATTTATTTAACAAAATAATTGGTGCTTTCTTTATTTTATTTTCAATATCTCTCATATCCCTAAACTTAACATGATTAAAATATTTACTGTATTGGTTCATTGAAAATCCCCAATACAGTAAAATTAAAGCTAGACTAAGGTCCTTCATTTACCTTAAGTCCTTGGCCTATAACATAAAATTGTCCACCAGCAATATAATGTAAAGTTTTCAATTCTGTCGGTACATCATCAAATTGCCAGTGACCATCTTTAAAGACACGATCATCAGCCCAAGCACTAACAACCTCTCCAATGAAAAGATCATGAGCTTCTTGATTGTGTGACTCTGGAATTAGTTTACAGAGTAGCCAAGCTACACACCCTTCGACTAAAGGAGTTTGAAAACCATCTTGATAAAATAGTCTTACACCAAATTCATTCAATTTATTTGGGTGGTCTTTTAGACTTTCACTTCCAACATCTACAACCATTTGAACTTGCTGTACAACAGGAACTTGTAAAGCAAACCATCCACTTTGTTCAACTAAAGAACGTGTAAAAGCCATTTTATCTAGAACAACAGTGACTTTCGCTGGAGAAAACTCCAAAGCACAAGCCCATGAAGCAGCCATCACATTTTCAGTACTTTGATGTTTTGCAGACACCAATACAGTTGGTCCATGGTTCAATAAGCGATATGCTTTTTCTAAAGGTACAGATTGAATTGCCATATTATGCTCAATATTTAAATATCAACTGTTTTCCACTCAGAGTCATCTTTAAGTGGAGGTAAATAGGATAAACGGCTCATATTTTGTTGCCACAGATTATTAGGAATACGATAACGATCTGCTTTATGAGGATCTATTGCTAAAACAATTTCGCTCTCGCGTCCATTCGCAATTAATGTTGCAAGATCAGGATTCATCATTACTGCTTTACCAACTGCAATAAATTCAGCCCATTTAGTTTCATATGCATCTAATATCTGATCTGCACTAAATAAACTTCCGACACCAATTAATGGAAGCTTACCTGCAATTCTCTCATGTAGAAGTTGCATACGAGTTAAGCTTACATCTGCCCCCCTACGTGCTTTTTTATAAAAATCCCAAAGAGATACGTGTAAATATTGAATTGGCTTTTCTACTAAGGCGTCAATTAGAGCAAATGTATCTGCCATTGTTAAACCTTGCTCTCCTGGTTCTTCTGGTGAAAACCGATACCCAATTATGAAATCATTAAATCCATGTTTCATTTTGACAGCATGTACAGCATCTACAATCGACAATGAAAAACGCATACGTTTTTCAATACTGCCACCCCATTCGTCTGTGCGACGGTTTGATTGTGCTGAGTTAAATTGTTGAATTAAATACCCATTTGCACCATGAATCTCAACACCATCGAAACCCACTTGAATAGCTAAATCAGCAGCATTTGCAAATGCTTCGATTAAATTATTGATTTCAGAATCTGTGAGTTCACGTGATCCAGATTGTAGATCTTCTGATGGAGCAACCATTTCTGCACCATTCAACAATTCATTAATGCTGAGCTTACCTCCATGATGGATTTGTAAAATTGCTTTTGCACCTTGAGATTTAATCAAATTAGCAACTGCTTTTAAACTAGGTAAATCTTTATCGCTAATGGCCTCAGGCTGACCTACAAATGCTTTACCCTCAGGTGAAACTAAGGTCGCTGCACTAATGAATAAGCCAAAGTTTTCTGCACGTCCTTGAATAAAAGCACGCTCTTCTTGGCTCAGACTTCCGTCATCATTAGAAGCAAAATGTGTCATTGGAGCAACGACTAATCTATTTTTAATCGTTACCCCATTATTTAAAGTATAGGGTTGGAATAAGGGAGAGTATTTCGGATTCATCATATTCATCTTCAATTTAAAAAATCTTTGAACTTCATCTTTGCTTTAAAAGCATTAAACAGAAACGTAAAACTTTACGAGGAGACTTGATTGAGCGCATCTATAATTGGAATGTCACCATCAGCCATCGTAATTACCTGACCAATCGTATTTGGAGCACTTAAAATACCTGCAAGTGTTTCAACGACATTATCAATACTGTTACTAAGAGGCTCAGAGACATTAATTTTGATTCGGCCACTACCTAATTTTTCTTGCAATGCACCCGGTTGAAGGATAGTAAAATCCAAATTACTTTGATGAACTAACCAATGATCTGCGAAAAATTTTGCAATATTATAATCAGTGATATTCTCTAAGAATGACTCACCCCAGCGTTCTGGTTGTAGTGCAAAAACTGAGCTCAACATTATAAATCGACGAATACCCACAGCTTTCGCAGCTTGCATCACTTTCACTGCACCAAAAGCATCAACTTGAAGAAGATTTTTTCCTCTAGAGCCTGCAGTGAAGTAAATTACATCTATATTTACAGATTCAAAACGTTGAATGATTTTTTGCAAATCAGCTAGCAAATCCAATTCAAAAAATTGAATAGAAGGATTCGTAAAACTCAATGAATCTTTGCGAGCTCCCGCATAAACAGAATGCCCCATTTCTGCCAATGTATTGACCAAATGAGAACCCACTCTTCCATTTGCACCAACAACAAGAATATTCATAGATACACCTTCATGATAAAGTGATTAATATCCAACCCTGAGTAAAAAGCATCGCTTCTCCACCTCACATCTTGTAAGAATAGGAAAAGCGAAAGATAAATAGTGGTTACCAATTTTGACGCGTTGGAGAAATGATTAAATCATTCACAGTGACATTTTCAGGTTGATTAAGTGCATAGACTACAGCACGTGCTACATCATCTGGATCTATAGCAATTTTGTTGAGCTCTTGTGCTGCCTTACGACCTTCAGGATCAGTGACTTTGTCTGCCCAGCCTGTATTAATAACACCAGGACTAACTGTATTAACTCGGATACCATGGTTAACACCCAAATCTTTACGCATTGACTCAGTCATCGCTTGTACAAAAAACTTTGTTGCACAATAGATCCCCGCTGCTGGATCTACTTGATGCCCAGCAACTGAATCCATATTCAAGATTTGTCCAGACTTTTGCTCAAGCATAATTGGTAATACGCCTGCTATTGCATTCAAATAGCCTTTGATATTGGTATTAATCATTTTGTTCCAATCATCAATTGCTAAATCGCTCCAATATGAAAAAAGCATAAGTCCAGCATTGTTAATTAGAATATCAACAGAGCCGTAAGTATCTTTAGCAAATTGAGCAAGCTTTTTAACGTCATCAAGGTTGGTAACATCTGCTACAAAGCCTGTGATTTGATCACCATGCTTTGTTACTTCATTAACTAGTTCATTAAGACGTTCTTGATTTCTTGCAACCGCTATAACTTTAGCTCCTTCAGCCGCCAACATTTTGGCAGAAGCTTTGCCAATACCTGAAGAGGCTCCAGTAATAATGATTACTTTGCTTTCTAAATAATTCATGCCCCACTCCAAATATTAATTGGTTGAATGGGTATGATAAATTTTACTAATAACAGTCCACTTACCTTCTACTTTCAATAAGTTAAAGAAGTCTGTAAAGCAAAATCCTGAAATATCATTAGTATCAATACGTGCACTTGCAGCAGTTCCAACGATATCAATATTTACGATCACACCTTGCGCATTTGGTGATGGGCTAAAATCACGATCAATAACATCGAATAACCCTTGGATGGGACCACCAATAAGCTTATTGTCAGCATCTACACCAAAGATAGTTGCGTGCTCACTGAAAGCAGGTTTCATAATGCTGCTATCAGCTTGTTTTCCACCTTCATTATATTTATTTAATACTTCAACAATTGCATTGTATTCAGTTACATAAGTTGGTTTAGACATCTTGGATTTCCTACTTCAGTATGATAATTCAGTCGTGGACAACAGCATTCGGCTTTAGAAGAGAATGTGTGCTCAGCTGTTATGAAAATAGTAGTGCAACCATAGAAATAAATATAATTATAGAATTATATAAACTGTATTAATCAAATTAATATCTAATACTATTGCTAGGTAATTTACTTCTCAATCTGAAACTGGCAATGGGACAGAAGTACTGATGATATTTTTGTATTTCAGTTCATTCCAAAACTCGTAGGGAACTTGCTGTGTATAAGAACTAACATTCTGCATGACTTCATTTTCACTTTTAGCCCCGAAAACTAACGAAGTGATCGCGGGATGACTTGCTGTAAATTGTAAAGCTGCTGTTGGGAGAGAAACATTATATTTCAAACATATAGATTCAATTTCTTTAACTTTTAATAAAATATCTATTGGTACTTTTCCATAATTATATCGGGCTTGCTCTATAGTGCCTGAGGCAAGAATTCCGGAATTAAAGATTCCCGCAGCAAAAACAGCTATATTAGATTCTGATAGTTTTTCTAAATCTTTATAAGAATGTTTATGATCTAACAAAGTGTATTGACCGGCAATCAAGGCGCAGTCGATTTCAAATTCTTTTGCTACTTTTAAGACAATTTCAGTTTCATTCACACCTAATCCAATTGCGGATACATCTCTGCTCTTACGCAGTTCATCTAAAGCCCTGAAGCCACTTTCACAAAATTGCTTCCAATATTGATGAGCCCTCTCTCCATGCCATATACTGCCAAGATCATGTACCAATAATAAATCTATATGATCTAATCCAGTTCTTTTTAGACTATCCTCAAAAGAGGACATCACGCCATCATAAGTGTAATCATATTTATAACCAGAATTTTTTAAATACCACAATGGATCTTTACAATATCCCCCCCGCGTATTTAAAACACGTCCAACTTTGGTACTGACAAGGACATTATTTCTGATCTCTAACTCACGTAGAATAGTACTTAATGTATATTCAGCACGTCCAAATCCATACATCGGTGCGCTATCAAAGTATCGAACACCCTCATAATATGCGGCATTTATAATTTCTTTTGCTTGATCAAAGCTGATCCTACTGTCATAACCAATCTGAACTGTACCTAATGCAAGTTTACTCATAGGTAATGAGCATTCACCTATAAATTTTGATGGTGTTTTTATCATAGTACTAGCGCTTTTAGATAAGGGCTTTGCATATTAGGAAATGCTTTGTTATAAATATAATTATCAAACTATATACTTACTATAAATATGGTTAATATCAATAATCTCGATTTAAATTTACTTAAAGCACTAGATGCATTACTAGATGAAAAGAATGTTACACGTGCAGCTGATAAGTTAGCTTTAACACAACCTGCTGTTAGTAGCATGCTTAACCGGCTAAGAGATCGTTTTGATGATCCATTATTTGTTCGAGCATCATATGGTATGGTTCCAACAGATAGAGCTCTTGCTTTAGCGGAACCTTTAAAGAAAATATTAAGTGAAATTGAGCAATTAATACAACCGCCTATCTTTAATCCAGCGGAACTAGAAACAACTTTCAGAATTGCTGCGACTGATAACGGTATGCATTGTGTAGGTGTACCTTTTACATTAGCTTTAAATAAGATTGCACCGAAAGTCAAAATAGCTCTGATGTCTATTCATGGTCGGAATGTCGAAGCTATGCTGATGAATGGAGAACTTGATCTTATTATAGTGGGTGAACCAACAGTTCCCTTGAACCTTCGTTCACGGATAATCCATAAAGAAAACTATGTTTGTATGATGCGAGAAAATCATCCATTAGCTAATCAAGAGCTTGATATAGATACATTTTGCTCTCTCAATCATGTATTAGTCTCTTACGATGGAGGTGGTTTCGCTGGAGCTACAGATGTTGCATTGGAGAAAATTGGGAAAAAGAGAAATGTTGTAATGTCTATTACAAGCTTTTTATTGTTACCAGAAATTCTTAAAAATAGTGATTGGATTGCTGTTGCTCCACATCATTTATTAGAGAAAGATTCAGGTATTATTTCCAAAAAACCACCTATTGAAGTTGGTGGTTATAATAAATTAATGGCATGGCATGAACGCACACACCATGATTCTATACAACGCTGGTTTAGAGATTTTCTTTTGGAAACCTGCTAGATAGAATAAAATATCCATTACATAGAATATTACTATTAGATTAATAGTTATGCCTTAAAATATTTTTTAAATCTTTTAAGGCTGCTGCAGCTGCCACCTGTGGTGAAAATGCGTATAAATTTTTTATTAATTCACCTAATAATTTACCATTCGTAAAGCCTTACATCACAGCATCTTTGTGAAATGCCTTTGCAATGTCGTCGGTGCTATCAATGCGAAGACCATCGACATATTTTTGCTCAACACCAATCACAACAGTGCAATCACTGGTGGGGACATGATCACAATAAAAGTGAACGGACTTTTCATCGCTGGTTTAAGTCTGAAACGGGCATGTCATTTCAGGCATGGCGTAATCGAGTCTGCATCATCTATGCTTTAAATGCCTTGAAAAATAATATCTCGATTACTGAAATTGCATTTAGTTTGGGCTATGAACACTCGGCTGCTTTTACAGCAATGTTCAGTAAAATTATGGGCTATCCGCCTACCCACTTTCTAAAAAGATTTCATACTCAGAATGAAACGCTATAAAGATTTACTCATGTGAATGGTGTCATACGTCTCGATCCATTCTCGATTAATGACTTCAAAGCCTTGTAGAGTCCAAAACTCTTCAGCCGCTGGCAAAAATGGATGAGTGTGCAAATACAAAGTGGCAATTCCATTCTTTTTTGCATGGCTAAACAACATGTTGCATAGCTGAGTTGCAATGCCATTACGGCGGTATTCAGGCAATACAAACAACTTGACGACCTCAACCGTATTTGGTGGCAAATTTAAATCAAAACGATGGTCATACGCCCGATATGCAATGGTGCCAATAATACGGTTTTTATCTTTTACCGTAATGAAGCAGCCCAATGAGTCATTGACATAATATTGCCCAAAATTTTTTAAATCTTTGGGAACTTGCCCATGATAGATTTCTGGGAATAAAAGCTGTCTTGTATAAAGTGCAAACTCTACCGCAGATGCATAGTCTGATTTGTCGGCTAGCTGATAGTGAAGTGTCATATTTTTTACAGCCAAGAATGATCAGGGATAACAATGGTTTTGTCTTGAATCATGGCTTCATGGAACTCGACATCATAGACACTTTTTAAAAACTTCGGATCGGTGATTCGAGTTTTTGACTCAGGCTTAACTACCTCATGTTCGCGCATGAAAAACAAATGATCTGCAAATAAAAAAGCCAAGTTTGGATCATGCATAATCGCAATCACCGTAAAATTTTGCCGCGACAACTGACGCAATTTTTTCATTAAATAAGATTGATAATAAACATCAAGATGATTGGTTGGCTCATCGAGCAAAATGACTTTTGGTGCTTGTACTAAAATACGCGCAATCATGACCAATTGCCTTTCACCACCAGATAGCTCCGTATAAGGACGATCACGTAAATGCTCAATGTCTAAATCAAGCAAAGCTTGGTCAACACGTTCCCAATCTGATTTTGAAGGTCTATATCTGCTAAAAGCAGCACGTCCCGTAATCACCACATCTTTAACCAAAAATGGAAATACGGTTTTGTGAAATTGCGGTAAAAAGCCAAGTAATGCAGCCCGATCTTTACCTTTAAAGTCCGATAATGGCTTTTCTGAGTAACGGATCAATCCATCTTTTACGGGTTCTAAGCCAGCCATCAACTTAAAAAGTGTCGATTTCCCACAACCATTGCGCCCTAAAATGACTGAAAACTGATTTTCAGGAAACTCCAGATGAATATTTTTAAGGACCTGTTTGTGCCCATAGGCATAATTTAACTGATCAATTTGAATCATGCCCAATGAGTCCTCTGTGTTTTCATTAATAATAAGAAAAATGGCGCACCAAGTAACATGGTAAAAATACCAATCGGTATTTCAAAAGTAAGTAAAACCCGAGAAAAGTTATCAATCATGAGTAGAAAACTACCACCCAACACCATATTGGCAGGAATACTGTAGCGGTGATCTGGCCCAACCAACATTCTCACAATATGCGGCATAAATAGCCCATACAGACTAATAATACCCGCCGCAGCCACAGAAGTTGATGTACAAACAGTCACCAGAGCAATTAAAAGAAGCTGTTCCCACCTTGGGTTAACACCTACAGCCTGTGCCTCTTCAGCACCCAGTGCCATTAAATTTAGGCGCCAACGCATAGCAAATAATCCGGCAAGACCAATGCTAATCGGTAGCACGGCGTATTGAACCTTTTGCCAAGAAGCTTGATGCAAGTTGCCCATGGTCCATTGCACAATGGCTTGCAGTTTAAATGGATCACTTAAGTATTGAATAACTGTAAGTCCTGCCAAAAACAGCCCCGAAACAATCATGCCCGATAAAATCACCATCACTAAAGACGTCTGGCTTTCATGTTTTTGATGTGCAAATAAATACGTTAAGGCAACGGCGCAAACACCAAAAATAAAGGCTGATAGATTTGGCGAAAGCCAACTTAAAGAAAGTGCCAAAGCTGCACCGAATGCCGCACCAGATGAAATACCTAGTACATAAGAGTCAACTAAGGGGTTACGAAACAATGCCTGTAAGCCATTACCGGCTGTTGCTAATGCAGCCCCCACCATAAAGGTCAGTAAAATTCTGGGTAGTCTGACACTCACAAGAATATTTTGCATTAGTCTAAATTGTTCAGCATCAAAATATGGTGTACCAAAGACTGCTTGCACACCCCACCGAAAATAGTCCCATGCATTCAATGTCTGAGTTGGCCCAATGAGCAGCGAGATAAAAATCATCACGACGGGTAACGGGTAAAACCAATAATATTTCAGCTTTTCCATATTCATTGCACCAACGCTTTTGCAAGGCGCTCACCATACAACTTAGTTAAAATACGCTGTTGTAAAGCACTTACAGGTAAATCGGACTGTTCAGGATAAATACTGTGATTCAAATAAATCGCCGTAATAATAATTTTGATGGTATGCGGGTTATATATAAATGCGGGACTCAAATTAAAGACCTTCCGGTTTTGTACGGCGCTTAAACCTTGTAATTCTTTTCGTTCATAAATCAGTTTTGGGTTGGTATTCCAAAGCACAATATTGTCAGGGTTCCACTCAATTAATGTCTCGGGGTTCACATTGGGTTGATTTGCATCGGTCTGAACAATATTGAAAGCACCCGCCAGCTCAATAAAGTCATTGGTAATAGACTTGCGACCAGAGGTAGAAAAAATCCGCCCTCCTGACCATGCATAATAAATCGATTGCTTATTTGGCTGACGTGCTGTTTTTGCTGCGACTTCTGCCACAACTTCATCAGAAAAGCTTAAAATTTCGTGAGCACGCTTTTGAGCACCACTAAGCACAGCGATTTCAGAAAGTTCTTCTTTCACTTGCTGGTAAGTGCCGGACTCCATCACATATACAGCAATGCCAAACTGCCTTAACAGTTCAATTGTTTGGGTTTGTCCGCTCCCCAAAATCACCAGATCTGGTTTTAACAGCACAAGACTTTCAATATTGGTGGCATTTGCCCCTTGCGAAGGTGTAGCAAGCTCTCTATTGGCAATCCGTTGATCTATTTTTGAATAGGCATTAAATAATAATGGTTGAATGTATACTTCGGCCGGTATGCCAATTACTTTATGACCTTGCCCCAGCATATATAGGCCATCTAAGCCCGACTCAAACAAAGACACAATTCTTTGGGCTGATTTATCTACACAGACTCTCGTATTTGTACTATCAAACACACATATCGAATGGGCTGCTAACTTTTCTTGTGTTTTTCGCTTTTGTTCAGATGAAGAACATCCACATAGAATGAGTAAAGTGAGTATTGAAAGCAATAACTTCATTACAGCACCCAACGCACAAATACAGTGCAAAATAAAAAGACGCGTCTATTTGGTGCATTTTTCATGTGAAAAACACACTATAAGTGATCAAGAATATTTGAAGCATAAGTAATACGGCTGTCAAATCAAGTGTTGTGCTGAAGATAAGAGTAATTAAGCAATAAAAATGCCAGAATTACAAAATAAACTTAATAATCATGTAATTGTGATCTATCTTTTTAAAACTCAAAGGATGAATAATCATTTCCAAAATATTTAGAATTTGCTTTACAACTATTCAACTGAAATCACTTATTTTTTAATATTTAAAGTTAATCAAATATTTTCAGCTTTAATATTTAAAAAATTTAATTCAGAAAAAATAATGAGACTTCATAAGCGTAAAATTAAAAAAACAAAACATATTAAACAAAAATATAATTAATTTTATTTTAACTATCTTTTAAATTTCAATAAAAATAAAATATCAAATAATTAAGTTTTTCTAAAAAATTACAGGATTTAAAATTAAATTTTTTCATTATTAATATTAAACATAAAACTTTAATAAAAACTATTTTATATGCTAGATTAGGTTAAGAATTATCCAAACCAAGGGTAAATTCATACATTACAAATAATCAAATATAAGAACATTAAACATGGCAAGGATTTAAAAACATGAAGAGAAATTATTATATTTTAGGTACTCTATTATTTAGCATGAGCTTAACAACTCATGCTGACTCACTACGAATGAGTGCGACGGAGTTTGCAAAAGATCCAGCCAAAGTAAGTGCATTACAAAAAGGGTTGGAAAAAATGCGAGCAAATAATAATGCTCCCCCCTTATCACCGGAGTTTCGTACAAGCTTTAATTACTGGGCCAATACACATGGCTATTTTGGCACAGGTACACATGCAACAGACAAAGATTATTATGTTAATCAATACCGTATGCCACAGTGCTTACAGATATATAGTAAAGCAGTATGTGACAGTTACTATAAGCATATTCAAAATTCACCAGTCCCAAATGATGGCTTTACTGATGAAGTCTGGGGTACATGTCAACATGGCAATCTAAATTTCTTACCTTGGCACCGTATGATGCTCTATTTTTATGAGCGAACAGTACGTAAATATGTTGGGCAAGATTATTCACTTCCTTATTGGGACTATTACCAAGAAAAAGCTGCTAATGGTCAAGGTTTAGCACTGCCTAAATTGGTCCGCGGTAAACAGGCTGGTACTTTATATGATCAGTTCCGTACCCCAGGTTTAAATACAAATATCAGTGCCATAGATCCAGATAATGCCAGCGCGGCTCAAGCATTTAAATGGGATAACTTCCAAGATTTCTCTAACCAGTTACAATCTCAACCTCATGGTGTAATGCACTGTGCTGTAGGTAAAAACTGTGTATTACCTGATATGGGCTTTGTGCCGATTGCAGGCTTAGACCCCGTATTTTATATGCACCATGCAAATATCGACCGCTTGTGGCAATGCTGGCTAAATAAAAAAGCGAATGGGCAACCGATTACACTTGAATGGGCCAAGAAAAATTTAGGTATGCCCGATAGTTGGTATGACACTCGATATACATTTGCAGATGAAAACGGCAACAAAGTCACCATGACCATTGCTGACGTATTCACCCCTGGTAAAATTCCAGTGCGATATACCAATGAAAATGCTTGTAAAGTTGAAGCAACTGTTATGAGTAGTCAAAGTGCAGGAAAAGCAAACTTATTTAAAATGAATCATAAGCCAGTGAGCAGTAATAAAAGCATTAAACTTATGGGTATAACCCAAAAAGTAGCCTTAGCCCCTCAAACTACGACTTTCTTAAAAAACTCTAGTCAACTTTCTCAAACAACGCTCTCATCGGGACAAACCTATTTAATTTTAGATAATGTTCAAATGATTGGTAATCCAAATCTAACCTATAAGATTTATCTATCTCCAAAAAATAAACCTGACCAAAAAATTTATGTTGCCACAATTAACTACTTCGGTGTGTTAGATCATGACCACGGCGGGCACCCAGGTCATATTGGTCAATTGGTTTATCAAGTTAGTGATCAGGTTAAGCAATTAGGCATGCCTGCTGAAGACTTAGAAGTTCAGTTTGTTGCTACTGATTTAACGCTTGATCAAGTTAAAGAAAAAGTAAGCTCTCAAGGCTTGAGTATTTCTCAGGTTCGCTTAGAAACTTCAAAATAATAATTTAAGGGAGAGGCCTGATTTTTTCAGGCCTATATTCATTATGAAAATAGCTCATTTAATATTATGCACGCCTCTAACTTTGCTTAGTTGGTCTGCATCAGCAAATGATTCTGCTGAACGTGTATTAGAAGACCCACCTCATATGGCTGTTGCGCGTAATCATGTCGCATTACTTGCTGCACCGAATCCTACAGAGTCATTAACAAATGCACCGCAAATGCAATCTTCAAATGAAGCATTGTTTACTTGGGAAGTTAAAAAAACGAGGAACAGACTTTGGAACCCAGCGACAAATCGTTATGACGAAGTCCTTTTACGTAGTTATCAAGGTACAAATACGCAGCCCAATACGCCTTATATTGCTCCGAAGATTGAAGTATTTCCCGGAGAAACTGTACGGGCAAATTTAGATAATCAACTTGATATAGACCCGATTACTCACAAAAAATTTCCTAAAGATCCAAGTTGTACTGGCGATCATTTTGATGTGAATAAACCGCATTGTTTTGATGGCACCAACATGCACACTCACGGTTTATGGATTAACCCAGCAGGAAATAGTGATAACGTTTTAATTTCGATTAATCCGGGTGTTAATTTTCAATATGAATACAACATTCCACCCGATCATCCAGCCGGAACATTTTGGTACCATCCACATCGACATGGTTCAACTGCTATCCAAGTTGCAAGTGGCATGGCGGGTGCGTTAATTATTCGCGGATATCGCCAGCCTACCCCAAATAAGTCAGGTGATTTAGATTTACTCACTTATGGTTTCAAAGAAAGAACTCTGGTTTTTCAGCAAATCCAATATGCTTGCTACGATGCTAACGGAAAAATCGAAACCGATCAAAATGGCAACTATATTTGCCAAAACAATCAAATTGGTGAAATTAGAGATTATCAAGGTTTTGGCCCTGGCGATTGGGGGAAATCAGGACGATATACGAGCATCAATGGAGAAGTTCAACCCTTCATCACTCAAGCGGTTGCAGGACAAGTTGAGCGTTGGCGAATGGTACATGCAGGTGTCCGCGACAGTATCAACCTGAGCGTTCGTCAAATGCAAAATATTCCATCCAAACTCAATTTGACACCAATGGGTGAAAAGAAATTATTAAGTGAAAGTTGTACAGGACCTATTGTAAGTCAACACATCATCGCAGCCGACGGTCTAACCCTCAAACAAGTTATGGACAAAACAGTTACCGTCTTTCAACCGGGTTATCGTTACGATGCATTAATTCAATTCCCTCAAGAAGGTCGTTATTGTTTAATTGATGAAGCGGCTTCGGCTTCTGCTAACGTGGATCGTACATTTTCACAGAAGCACTTACTCGGTATAGTTCAAGTCAATAAAGCCAGCTCTGATACGCAGTCTTTAACAACGGCTTTAAGCAATAATGCATACCGAAATATTGCCCCAGATATGCGTCCCGCAGTTCTTCAAGATTTACAACAAAATCTAAAGCTCAGCCACTTTGTTCCTCATCAGGACCTACCAGCAACATCGAACAGACAATTTTTAGAATTTAATATTGATACATCTGTTAGCCCAACTCAGTTTCAGGTGAATGGAAAACCATACAAACCAGACCGAATTGACCGTACGCTCGAGTTAGGTAAAACTGATGAATGGATACTCACTTCTAAATTAGCCAGCCACCCTTTTCATATTCATGTAAACCCATTTCAAGTGGTGGCAGTATATGACCCTAACGGTAAAGATGTAAGCGGTATAAATGCCGTTGATGACTATGACAAAACGGCTGCTCCCGACCCACAATATCGTGGGCTAAAAGGTACATGGAAAGATACAATCTGGGTTAAAAACGCACAAGGAACCAGTTATAAAGTCATTGTTCGAACCAAGTACCAACGCTACATCGGTGACTTTGTATTGCACTGCCATATTTTGGATCATGAAGATCAAGGCATGATGCAAAATATTCGAATTAGTCTTCCTGATGGGAATGGTGGCGTTTCACAAGGCCATCACTAGTTTTGGACTGCAATAAAACTTTATTCTAAAAAAACCGCTTATTTTAATATAAGCGGTTTTTTTCAATACTAATAAAGAAGCAAAACAGTTTGAATTATAAGTTGTAGAGTTATCAAATAAGGTCTTAAATAGTAATTAAAAAAAGGCATAAAATTTACCAAGCAATAAAAACTGCTTAATTGTTAGGCCAATTTATCTACATAAGAGCTAATTAAATAATTTAATAGCAGTTACAGCTCAATCAACATTAAGAGAAATAAGTCGTTATAATCCGCCCAACACCTGATAGACATTATCTTCTGATGCTGACCCATTCATCCTTCTGGCGTAGTCTTTATCGTTTAATTCATATTTATGCTGGTATTTTCATTGCACCATTTATATTGGTCGCTGCATTCACCGGCTTACTCTATGCAATTACACCTCAACTTGAACAAGCAATTTATAAAGATGTTCTATACGTTGAGCCATTGAACCAAGCGCAATATAAGCTCAGTCAGCAAATTGAAGCCGCAAAGCAAGTAATGCCCAAGTCTGCACAGGTAATTGAAGTTAGACCAGCCCCAAGCACTGATCAAACAACTCGTGTCATTTTCTCAGACCCGATCCATCATTTTACAAGTGAAGCTGTTTTCATTGATCCCTTTACGCTTAAAGCCAAAGGCCACCTAGCTGTCTATGGGACCAGTGGAGTTCTACCGTTTCGAACTACTCTCGACCAATTACATAGCAACTTATTACTTGGAAAATGGGGTCGCTTTTACAGTGAACTGGCAGCAAGTTGGTTAGCCATTTTGACTTTAACTGGACTGTATAATTGGTGGAAACGTCGTCAAAATCTAAAAATCAGGCAAACACAAAAAAATAAATTATTGAGATGGCATAGCACGCTTGGTTTAATTTTATTTCCGCTCTTATTATTCATTGCAATTACGGGTCTTACATGGTCCGAGTGGGCTGGAGACAATATTCGGGTTGCTCGCCAATGGCTCAACTGGCAAACCCCAACATTAGCAACTTCTCTTCAAACAGATAATTTACCTACAGTGATGCATCATGAACATCACGAGATGCCACACAGTGAAAATCTTAATTTAAATATTGTGTCAGGTGAGTACGATACCGCTCTTTCAATAGCTAGAGCACATGGCATTGAGGCGGCACAAATACAAATCAAACCACCCACTAGTGGAAATCAAGCTTGGACAGTGGCCGAAATTCAACGTAAATGGCCAACTCAAGCAGATAGCATCGCAATTGATATGGAACAACATAAAGTCATCGATCAAATTGCTTTTAAAGACTACTCACTGGTGGCAAAACTCACTCGTTGGGGAGTTGATGCTCATATTGGTATGTTATTTGGTTGGATAAATCAGTTGGTTCTCGCACTTTATGCGCTTACGCTTTGTATCATGATTATTTATGCATATAAGGCTGTGTTTAAAAACTCAAATTTAAAACTCATGACAACCCACTTTCTTGGGCAAAGCTTATTTATTTGGAAGCGTGCAACTGGCCCACAAAAATTATCGTTAATATCGGTGAGTCTAGTGTTAGGGCTAAGCTTACCTGTTTTTGGTTTTAGCATATTATTTACGCTATTCATCCTTGCAATGCGAAAATACATTCCTTCTAAACCATAAATCTTTATTTTAGTTAGGAGTTAGGCTCAAAATTTACCTAACTCCTTTTTGAATTAAAAGTTCCAAGTCAAAGATAAAGTGGCCTTTAGTGGCTCTCCGGGTTGTACCCATTCATCGGTATAACTCGAAACGTAATAGTCCTTATCGAACACGTTATCAATGTTCAATTGCGCCCGCAGATCAGGACGAACTTGTACATAGCCCCCAACATTCACCACCGTAAATTCTGGCAAACTGGTTCCATTATCTATGTAGTTCGCACTGCGTTTGCCAAAATAGTTGATCGTTCCTACCAAACCTGCTTCTCTTCCCAATAGTTCAAACTGGTAGTCCGCATTTAAATTTGCTGTGTGCTTGGGAATATTTTTAAGACGAGCACCTTTTGTATCAACTTCGCTTTCAATGACCGATGCCTTTGTAAAAGTATAATTGGCTCCCACACGAAGATGATCATTGAATTGATGTTTTAATTCGACTTCTACACCATGGCTCTGTACACGACCACTATCTACATACGTATCGGTAATACCTTCAGTCAATAGATGTTGTTTATCTAAGTCAAAATAGGTCAGTCCAAACCAGCTTTGCGGTAGATATTCGTATTTTGCTCCAATTTCCCAACTTTGGGTTTTCTCTGGGTCATAAAGTTGATTGTCTTTATTGAGTCCCGTATTTAACTCGAAAGATTTACCCCAGTTGCTATAGAAGGAAAGCTTGGTCGTAGGCTGGTAGTTCACACCCACACGTGGACTAAACGGCGTAAAGTCCTGTTGATCTGAAAGTCCTGTTTTATAGTCATCAATTTGTTGTTCCAGACGATTAAAACGTCCCCCAATCAGTACATTCCATTGAGGATTTAAAAAGATCTGATCTTGTAAATTCACTCCCAACATATTTTGAGTTTCTTTCGTATTTTTTGTTGTTCTAGCCAACGCTAAAATATTTTGCCCATACACTGGATGATAAATATTAATCGGGCTTGATGTACCCACGGCATTACGTAGCTGAATTTGATCTATGGTGTAGTGTCCAGCTTCGACATTTGCAACAAGTTCGTGCTTTACCACTCCTGTATTAAACTTCCCGCGCAGAATTGACTGAAGCTGAAATGTATCTGTTTCAAATTGACGGTAACGTCTAAAACGGTTTGCGGTTTGTCCGTCTGCGGCAATGCTTGAAATTTCAGTTGAGGTTCCTGCCCGCTCCCCATGGTTATAGCTAAGAGCAGTCGTGTTATTCCAGTTTTCATTGAATTGATGATTCAAACGTAACTGATACATCTGATCTTTAACCTTAATGTCACCATCCGATGGTTCGCCTAAAAAGGTCTTTTTGTTGACAACAAACCGCCCATTAACCATAGGTACACCACGATCAAAAACACCTTGGTGTTCGGAAAACTCAGTGTCGAGATTGAGCTGTGTTTGATCCGATATTTTCCATGCAAGCTGTGGAGCAACAAAGTAATGCTGACTATCGACCTGATCTCTAAAACTTTGGTTATTTTCATAAGCCAGCCCAAGTCTATAAGCCACGGCATCGCTTAATGCACCTGTACTGTCTAGAGAAGCCCGATATTCTTCTAAGGTACTGCCACTTAAGCTCACCTCATTTTTTTGCGTCCACTCGGGTTGTTTAGTTGTAATGTTCATAATGCCACCAATAGCACCTTGCCCATACATGGCAGCCATTGGACCTTTTAAGAAATCAATTGCTTGGATATTGACCATGTCTCTTGGAGTATGGATGCCACTTAAAGAACTCAGACCATTACGTAAATAGCTGATTCCCATATTGGGGTCGGTGCTAAAGCCACGAAATGAGTAGTTATCCCAAAAACCTCCACCATAACTATCCTGATAAACCACGCCATTCACTCGTGATAATGCATCACTCACCCGCTGAATATTATTGTTCTTAATATCTTGTTCCGACACATGGGACTTGGTAAATGGAACGCTCAATAAGCTATGGTCAAATTGAGTTAACGCTGTTGAAGAAATAGAAGTCTCGGCAACATCTTCAGCCTTAATTGTTATTTTCTCTAATTCAGTCGTTTGACCATTAGGTTGGCTTTGTGCCATTGCCGACATCGAAAATTGAGCAAACAAAATACTCCACGCAAGTGGATTGAGTAAAAATTTAGACATGACAAACTCTGTTTAGTAATGAATGAGGGACTTATCTGTACCCATTAACCAATTAAGCAAAACAAAGTTGTTGAGGTGGAGCACGGCCTTGGGGCGAGAGAAATAAACGCCGTAAATAAAATAATATATAAGTGAGGGTTGCCAATATAATTAAGCGAACAGTCACTCCAATTTCAAACAGAGATAATTTGAAACCATCAATTGTGGCGATGTGGCTATACAAATAACAAAAATGACAACCTGTGTTTGAATCGTGGTGAGTGCTTTTATCTAGAAGCTTTTTATTTGAATCGTTTTTAAGATGATGAGAAGAATGTAGTTCCGAGCTCATTTTTGAATGATTCATCACTTCTACAATTTGCTCACACACCGCTTGCTGATGCATTTCATTGGGTAATAGGCTTTGCCAGAACACAAAGTTCTGTAGCAATATTGCTAGCAAGCCAATTATGGTCCCAAACCGATACATGAAAACTTATTCTCATCAATGTAGGTCGGAAAATAACATAATTTCATTCAAATCATTAGCGTTTTTTATTTGAACCCGCACTCGATCAAGAAAAGAGCAATATCACTACAGCAATATAATCAAAGAATTACGCAATCTGCACCAAAAAATAATCCAGCAACCTTTCCCTGTCATCCACACTATTTGAATCTAAAAGCTGAACCATCGCCCCATCAATCACAAATAAAAACATGTGCGCATCAGGTTTTGAGGCCGTACTATTTACCGTTAAAAGTAAATTATAAATTTCATTGATTAACCAGTTTCGATAGTTAACTACAACCTGATAAGCCTTGGGATGCGTTTTTGCAATTTCAAAAATGGCCTTAAATGGCAAATGATAAAGCCCTTCTAAATCTGCATGTAAAAAGTAAATTTTGCGAAGTTTTTCAATTACGGTTAAATCTTTCTGAACGTAGATGATTGAAAGCACCTCTTCTTTTAATCCATCTTTTTGAAAGGTTAAGCTCATTTCAATGAGGCGTTCTTTTGAGTGAAAGTAATTATAAAACGTGGCTTTCGGCATCTTTGCTGCTTCAATAATTCGGTCTACTCCGACCTTATGAAAGCCATAATTATTAAAAAGCTTCCGAGAGGTATGTAGCGCGCCTAAAGCACGAAATGGGAGATCTGAATGTGGCATAGTTTTACCGTTTTAAAATAAATTATTGTTGTATATAAATGAGATATAAAAGCCTTCCACTTTTTTTTAAAGGTGAAAAAAGGCATAGCAAAGCCATAAAGACTGTGCTTGGCACATCTCAAGTTTTATTGTTGATTAAGTTTTGAGTGACAATGATTTAAAGCCTGAAAAACCTAACGGCGATCAAACCTTTTTAAAAAGTTTAAGTTGTGTCGATATAGACTTTGGCAAAGACTGCCAAGAAATGATGAATGTGCATAGCCAACTCCTTCTTATTGGGAGTTCTGCCAAAACATTAGAAATTATGGTGGCAGAACGGAAGTGGGTTGACAGACTGGTAGGACTCCAGCACACCCGAAGGTGTCCCACTCCCGTCCTACCGCTACGGGAGGGAACGAGGTGTGCACATGAGACTATCCCTCAGAAAGGAATAAGTCTGATGCGGTCCTATGTGGTCTGTCAAAACCACCTGGCAATGTAGGCCAGTCCGCAAATGGTAATCTTCAATATTTAAGGTGTCAATGTGAAATTGGCTAGAAAATATTTAATTAATTATTGTTTTTCATTTAATTACATAATTAAGGAAATTCTTAAATATCAGCTTAATAATATTGTCTTGTTTAGAGAGTTTTCTGAGCTGTGCACCCTACTGTCAGAATGCACAGCCCAGATCAAACCAGATTAATCTTCCGATAATGTTTTCATATCAATCACAAAACGATACTTCACATCACTCTTTAACATACGCTCAAAAGCTTCATTGATATTTTGCATATCAATCATCTCGACCTCAGAAACGATGTTATGTTCTCCACAGAAATCGAGTAGCTCTTGTGTTTCTTTAATCCCGCCAATCACCGAGCCAGCAATTGATTTTCTACCCAAAATCATAGGTACTGAATTTGCGCTAATTTCACCCAAATATCCAACCAACACAATTGTTCCATTTAAAGCTAAAGTTGGAATATAAGGCTTCAAGTCATGGTTATAAGGCACAGTATCAATAATTAAATCAAACTGATTTACGACTGACTGCATTTGATTTTCATCAGTTGATAACACAACATGATGTGCTCCGAGTTGTTTTGCATCTTGTTCTTTGTTAGCTGAGCGAGTGAATAATGTCACTTCTGCACCTAGAGCATTTGCAAGTTTAATGGCCATATGTCCCAAGCCACCTAAACCAACGACTGCTACTTTACTGCCCTTACCAATATTCCAATGGCGAAGTGGTGACCATGTGGTAATCCCCGCACAAAGTAACGGCGGTACAGCTTGAGCATCCAAATTTTCAGGTACTTTTAATACAAAATCTTCGCTACAAGTAATTGTTTGAGAATATCCGCCGTAGGTCGGTCGTTGGTCATGACGATCTACAGCGCCATAAGTCTGAGTGTTACCTTCTTCACAATATTGTTCTAGTCCTGAATGGCAAGCAGAACAAGTACGGCATGAATCGACCATACAGCCAATTCCTACGAGATCGCCAACTTTATATTTTGTGACTTTGGCACCGATCGAGGTGACACGACCTACAATTTCATGACCCGGCACTAACGGATAAGCACTGAATCCCCAATCGTTTTTAGCTTGATGTAAATCGGAATGGCAGACACCACAATATTCGATTTGAATGACAACATCATCTTCACGTGGAGTTCTACGTTCAAACTTAAACGGAACTAAAGGAGTTTCTGATGACAGCGCGGCATAACCTAAAACTTCAATTGTCATATTTTTTCTCTCATGCTTAGTGTAAATAAAGACGATTTGTTCGTTGAACATTCATTGATGGCTAGAGATTTTGAAAAGCCGTGAATACGTTGTGGAAACGGTGAATCAACAGGCTTTAATCAATCGACTTTTTTTGCCATGTTCATCAGTATAAAAATGAAAGGTGTAAGGTGTTGTTCTATTCCTCTCACAGATTTGCCTAATCCTCCGAATTGTTGCAATTCTCTCTATTTTTCTTATTTGAAATGCCTACAATAAAAACACAGATGGCAATAGGTGAAATCTGAATGGCGAATATGTCTCTAGGCAATAATGAAACACTGGCTCAACTTATCGATCAATGGACCCGTGAAAAAGGTACATTCGAAACGCCTATTATGGGACTGACTTTATTTCGTGCTGAAACACTGACCCAACCAAATAGCAGCATGATGGATGCTAGTCTCTGTATGGTTGCTCAAGGGAAAAAACAGGTGATTCTTAGCGAAGAAGCTTATACCTATGATTCAAATCATTTCCTTTTTACTGCAATTGACCTGCCTGTAATTGCTCAAGTTCTTGAGGCTTCAGTTGAACAACCTTATCTTTCTATAGTGCTACGACTAGACCCTTATGTGCTTGCCCAAATCATGCTTGAAGCCCATATTCCTTTTAAAGATACAAATACTGAAAAAAAAGGAATGGCTGTTGGGGTCGTAAATTCGGAACTGAATGATGCTTTTATACGGTTATTAAAACTACTAGACACGCCACAAGACATCCCAATCTTGTCTCCACTTATTATTAAGGAAATTTTTTATCGTTTATTGATGAGTCCACAAGGTGATCGGCTTAAACGAATTGTAGCGGCAGGAACTACAGGTCATCGAATTGTGAAAGCCATTGAATGGTTGAAAACAAATTTTGCAAAATCATTTAGCATTGAAGAGCTTGCAAGCACAATGGGTATGAGCGCTTCAAGTTTTCATCAGCATTTTCGTGATATTACTTCAATGAGCCCCTTACAATATCAAAAAAGAATGAGACTGACCGAAGCACGGCGTTTATTAATCACTGAAGAATGCGATATTTCATCTACAAGCATGCAAGTAGGCTATGAAAGTTTGTCGCAATTTTCTAGAGAATATAAACGCTTTTTTGGCGTTTCGCCGTCGGTGGATATAAAGAGCGTATAAAAATAGACAAGCATTTAGCAGATTAATTTTTTATAACCTGAATTATCCTAAAAATAATTCAGGTTTGTTATGTCGGTATTTCTACACCGAACACCACTGGAAGAATAATAGTTAGTTAGCTTTAGATATTATTTCAATCATCTCTTTTGTTGGTCGTAAGTGGCCTAATTGCCACTGTTCAGGAGGATACTCATCAATTCGTATCCAGACATGCTCCCGAAAAGCAGCATTTCCCTTTCCTTCAATCTCTACAAATAAATCTGCTATTCGTTTAAAAAGCTCAGCCTTACTTTCTTTATCTAGTAAGCCTTCTATTGTTTGTATATTTATAAATGGCATAATGCTACCTGAATTAACCCTAGGTCTAAATTGTAGACTCATGCTAATTGGAGCTTCACTGAATGTCAAATCAAATTATTCCAAATAATAAATTCTCGGCAGATGTGTGCGGAATTTTTCAAATTGCTGAAATATTGAATGACACGTGGACCATCCTCTTATTAAGAGAAGCTTTTTATGGGATAACTAAATTTAATGAATTTTTAGAAAATACAGGCATATCAAAGCAAATTTTATCTAATCGACTAAAACATCTTATTCAATTAGAAATATTTGAATTATCTATTTATAAGGAAATCGGCGTTAGAGAGCGCAAAGAGTATTTACTCACGCCAAAAGGTAGAAGCTTAAATATTGTATTACTTGCAATGCTTGAATCTGGCAGCAACTTTATTGAAGCTAATCAAGATGTGGTTAAAGTTTTCCACAAAAATACGAATGATTTACTTAAATTAAAGCTGGTTGATTCAAATGATCAGGTCGTTAGCTTGGAAAATTTAGAATTAAGATTAATTCATCGTCAGGTGAAAGCTGATTCACAATAAATAAAAAAAGCCCTGAATATTCAGGGCTTTTTTTGTCGCTTATTACTCAGGAATAATATTCACAGCACTTGGACCTTTTTGGCCTTGAGCGATATTAAACGTTACTTTCTGACCTTCATATAAAGTTTTGAAGCCAGAAGAAGCAATTTCTTTAAAATGAGCAAACACATCTGGACCAGATTCTTGTTGAATAAAACCGAAACCTTTAGTTTCGTTAAACCACTTTACTGTACCATTAGCTGTATTAGACATAATATATCCTTTAATTTTAATAATTTGAGCCATTTTAAAATGACAAATATAACTTGAAAAAATAATAACGAATTGAGCTTAATATCTGAAAAAAACGAAGGATTATGACTAAAACTGCGATACTTAAAGAAGATTTACTACAAGTCTTTTTTCTAGTTAAATTAAGCATACAGGAAATCAATATTTATTCAAGATATTTATATGCAATATTTATTTTTTTTATATTAAAGAGATATACATCATCTACTTAGCAAAGATAAATGCCTATTTTCGTTAGACATTTATCTCTCACAGGCCTATCTGACTTTTTAACTATATTTTATTTTTTATAAGCCAATCTAAGAAAACTACATTGGACTCGCGCCTACAGGCTGAGCATTCGGATGTAAGATATGAAATTTATAGCCTTCCACAATGTTCTTTAATTGATTTTTTATGGCTGCATTTTTATCTTTATAAAAATGATTATTACGATTGTCACGAGGTTCAATATTGCTAAAAGTAAGCTTAGCTTGATGATCTTTAACTTCTATTTTCAGAATATAATTAAAGGAATCATCCGCTACCTTAATCATATTTCTGCTTAGACAGTCCATACAGTTATCAAATTTTAGCCCTGCATGTCCTTTAATTGTCAGTATTTTATTATTGTCATCTGCCTGAATAATCTTTCGACTTGAAACATAATCCACAACATTGTTTCGCCAGTTTTTAGAAGCATCATAAATTTGCGTTTGGCTTAAACCTTTGAATTTAACAATTTCTGAAAAATACTCGTTTTTCTTTTCAGCAGATTTTTCATCAACTTTATGAGGCAAAGAAAGACAACCTTGCATAGCTAGTACGGTAAAACTTAATGTAGCAGCTAAAATTACTCTTCTCACGTAACGCTCACTTTTTAAAGAGACTAGAAGTTAGAACCTCCAAATTTACACCAGCACATCGAATAATTTGGTTTATATAAAGTTAAAAATGCAGCACTTGATGGTTGGGTTCTATCAAGTGCTGCTAGGTTGAAATCATTGCTAAAGGATGCTTTAGCTTGAATTTCCTATGGGTCTATCTTTGATCGTTTCAGTTTTCTGGACGAGTCACAATTGGAAAAATATTGGTAGACTTTTTAAATAAAGAAAAGAACTTTCCAATTTTTAACGGATTGCCCTCTATTTCGCTGTCCTTAGAAAATAAAACTTTCGAACCACTCACTTCACCTGTAATTAACTTTAAATATAAAAGTTTAGTCAGCTTCAACGTTGGACAGTTTGTAGGTAGATTATCGCTGTCATATTTATCAAAGAGCATGACCGAGTTTTCAATCCGTAATGAAAAATTTTCTTGTGTATCGGTCAAGACTAAGTTCATACACTGATTTTCATTTTTTAAATTTTCAACATCCAGATTGGTTGCCATCGCTTCAAGAAATTTTTCAGTCGGCGTATGAATAAATAAACCTAATAAATCCGAAGTATTCTTAACTGGAGTAACGCCTTGTAATTCTTGTGCACCCGATAAATAGAAATTACGCCAAGTCGAAGCTTCCGCTGAATATCCTAATTGTCGATAAGTTTTTGCCAGCAATTCTTTAGCTTGAAAATTCTTTGGGTTATTAAATACTAAATGTTTTAGAACTTCCGCAGTCCATCTGTATTCAGCCTTGTCATAAGCTTGCTGAGCATTTTTTAAAGCATTCGCCTCTCCACCTGCCAGTTCAATATATTTCTTTGCAGCATCTTTAGGCGGTAAAGGGTCTAAATTTGACGGGTTGGCATCAAACCAACCCATGTAGTATTGATATACAGCCTTTGTATTATGTTTTAAGGTTCCATAATAGCCGTGAGCATATAGCTTTTGGTCTAACTCTGGTGGCAGTTTAATCTTCTCTGCGATTTCAGCACCATTTAAACCAGAGTTCATAGAACGAACAGTTTGATCATGAATGAATTTATAGACATCTCTTTGTGTCTTAATAAAGTCTTGAATATTTTGTTGCCCCCAAACTGGCCAGTGATGTTGGGCAATAAAAACTTCTGAGTTTTGGGTTTGCACTAAAGCTTGGTTAAGATAACCGACCCACTTTAACGTATCGCGTACTTTAGCACCCCTTAGAGTGTAAAGATTATGTAGTGTATGGGAGAGAATCTCTGCGCCGTTATAAAGCTTAAGTGACGGAATGGAAAAAGTTAATTCTGACGGCGCTTCTGAACTTGGAACGTTATAGAATACAAAATCCAAACCATCGATATTTAATTTTTGTTCTTTCTGCGTAATCAACTGATTAGGTTCTAAAATTCCGATTTGTCCGACTGCTACCGCTTTACCTAAACCATTATCAACCAAACCTTCTGTATTTTTAGGTAAAAATGTACCATACATATAAGTTGCTCGGCGACTCATGGCTGGCCCAGCCATAATGTTCTCACTAGTCGCTTCTTCCATAAATCCTTCAGGAGCTACAATGGGTATCTTGCTTTGCTTCAATTCTTCAGCAGAGATAACGCCGAGAGCACCACCAAAATGATCAACATGGCTATGCGTAAAAACAATCGCTGAAATTTTCTGGTTACCTAAATGCTGTCTTGCAAATTTAATAGCCGCTTCAGCAGTTTCTTTAGAGGTTAAAGTGTCAACAATGATCCAGCCTGTATTACCCTGAATAATGGTCATGTTTGCCAGATCAAAACCCCGAACTTGCCAAACACGGTCCGTCACCTTAAACAAACCAACATTATTATTTAATTTTGCTTGTCTCCACAGGCTTGGATTTACAGTATTAGGAGCTTGATCTTTAATAAAATTAAATGCATCAAAATCCCAAATCACATCTCCTTGCTCATTTTTTATTTGGCCAGTAGGTTTAGCGATAAAACCCTTTTCAGCATTTTTAAACTCATCAGCATCTTGTAGATTGTACTTACTACCATAAGAGGCATTGGAGTCAATAACGGCCTTTTCTACTTTAGTTTCTGCAAATGTGTTAAATGATAAAGTGCATAACAATGAAGCCGTTAGTACTTTGATTTTCATAAAATTTCCTTAATATTTTATATGCTGTTTATCCCATAAAGATTGGGAATATTTTTATTGATTTAAAACTTCTTAGGTACTAAAGAAAAAACCAATCTTTCATTAAAAGATTGGTTGATTTTCTTTATATCTAGATTTTAAGAACAATCCTTTGTTTCAAAAGCATCTTTAGAGGTGTATCGAATGTCTGGCAAATAATCACCCATTACTGCTTTTTCTTCACCCGGTACTTTCACCTTCTGAACGGCGTGAGCAAAAGCGCTATCAGGTAATAAATTACGCATAATAAATAAACCAAAGTCTGAGTGACCGAAAGCTTTACCATCTTCAGCTGTATAGCCTGAACCACGAGGACTTAGCTCAAGGAAATATACGCCACACTCTTCTCGTGCATTCGCTGGTCGATCTTCTGGTAACGAAGCAACAATGGTATAGAAACCGTCTTTATCTACTTTTTGAATATTTTCGTCATAGAGACAATAATTTGTCGCGGTTGAAATCACTTCATTTGTACAAATTGACCAATAACGTACATCTGTTTTTTGAACAAACGGATCATTATTAAAAGTTTTCGCTGTAGTTGGAACTTTACCTCGAAGTTCGATCACTTTACCTAATCGTCTACTTACTGTCGCATAAACATATTCATTGTCAGGTGTAGCCCAAAAACCAAGTTTTGGTGTGACAGCCAAACCTTCACATTTATCGATAGGCTGTTTTGTAATAGGATCGAATTTATAAATACATTTGAAGCTATCTAAAGCACTAAAAGCTTTGTACCATTTCGGTTCCTGTTGTGCAGGAAAACCCTCATATCTATTTTGGTTAAATGCATCTACAGTATTTTTTAATGGTACTGCCGATATACGATCAATAGGTGCTTTTTTTACTTGTAGAACATTACAAACATCTTGGCCTTTTTTAACTTCCCCATTTGCAAGTTGTACTTTAAATCGAGGGAAACTCACATTTCCTTTAATATCCATATTTTTGTTGGGTACATATACACGATATAAAATGGCAACTTTGCCATCACCTGTTTTTGGGGCATACAACGTATTATTTAGAGGATTACTTGGTAAATCTCCTAATTGCAATTGTGCTGAGTAACTACGCTCTTTGCCAAGACGGTTATTCCCGACTACAAACGGGTTGATTGAACCTTGATTTGGTAAAATGGCTGCATCTAATAGGGAATTAACTCGCTCACCTTTTGCTGTATAGCTCACCAATGAAAAGTGACGCGAATAAGGATAATCCCCATCAATCATTACTTTTGCACCTTCTGGAACCGTAAATTCTGATGACCAATACGTTACATTAGAATCAGGAAACGCATAATTTAACGGGTCTTCTCCCGTATGCTGTTTACTTGTTACAGAATCTTGCCACATGCAATCTGTTAACTCAGTTCCTGGGTTTGTTGGTTTATTTACCTGAGTAGAATCATCACTATCATTGCACGCGCTCAAACCCACAGAGCCAATAACCGTCAATAATATTGCAATCCTTAACTGATTAAATTTTTCCATAATACTTTTCCATGTTGACCAAGCGATACAAACTTGATTTTTTGTTATATTTCTTAATCTCGATTTTTTTCGAGATCTAATCCATTTAGATTAAAATAATAATCCAACTAGATTAAATATCAAGCTATTTTTACCAACAATGAATAAAATTATTTTTTTAAATAAAATCAAATACTTATTAACATTTATTAAAATATCAATACTAGAGAAAAAGTTTTATCAATTCTGATTACACAAGAGAGTAGAGTTCAAACCGTACTATCTAAACGGGTTCTATAAAAAATGTAGGGTGAGATGAAGCGATGCTTACTCAGTGAAAGATAGGAATTTTTTGAGGCTTATGAATAAAAATGATCTACTTTAAAACGAATTCCACCTTCAATATAATCTTTTAGATATTTGGCGATTAGTTTATGATCTTTAACCTCTGTTGGCCAAAAATGCTCAATTCCAACATCACTAATCACATTTAAAATGATGTTAAAAGTAAAAAGTACTTTAAGTGAAATCGCATTTGGGTCTGCATCTGGTAAAGCTTGTTGTAATAGACCTACGGCTTTATTGGAAATAGGTACTAAAGTTTTTGCAACAATAACGCGCCCTTCATCTCCGGCACTAATCGTTTTAGAGAAAAATTTTATGTAATGAATGCCATTATGCTGTAAAAGTATTTTTATCATAGGTTTCATTAAAGCATCTACAACATCAGAAACTTGTACATTATCGGGTGGAATAGCATTTAATAACTCTAAACTATCAATAACATAAGGCTGCATAACATGATCTAATGCAGCCTCCACGAGTCCCCATTTTGATTTAAAGTGGTAATAAAGAGCTGACTTATTTGCAACTCCAGCAGTTTCATTAATTCTTTGTACTGATAGCGTTTCAATATTATTTTGTGAAAAAAGAATGATGGCTGCTTCTATCAATTTTTCTTTAGTTTGTTTACTCATTAGATTCCACAGTACAAGTTAAAATTAATGGTGTTAACTTAAGAAAATATCCCCATTCTTATGCATTAACCTTTAGAGAAAAAGAATAATCCATATAGATTAAATATCAAGTTGTTTTATTCTCAAATAAGTAAAAAATAGAAACTATTCTTACCAATTTTGAGACTAGAAGTACTTATAAAATTATTTTAACTTCTCATTGTAATTGATATTTTTCATAAATAAACCAACTGCATATTCAACCCAAGAACTAATTTCACTATCCGATATGATGTAATTAGGATGTGTAAGACACTTAAGATGTGCATCACTTCGTAGTAACGCTAAAAATATATTCGCAGCGATATCAGCAGAAGACTCTAATTCAATTTCACCATTTTTGGCTGATTTTTCAAGATAACCCGCAATAATATTAGCAAGACGTTCTGGGCCAACTTGAAAGAATTTTTCAGATAACTCTGGAAACCTGACTGCTTCTGCAATACATACTCTAAAAAAAGCCAAACCTGAATGCGATAATATAAAACACAGATAAGTTTTTCCAATTTCAGTTAAAGCAGAACGTAGGTTTTCAGCTTTTGTCTCGACTAATATAATTTGCTCTTGCATGTTCGCGCATTGTCGTTCAATCACGGCAGCAAACATCACTTCTTTATTTTTATAACAACCATACATGGTTGCTTTTGAAACACCCGCCTCTTTTTGAATCATATCTGTTGTGGTGCCACTAAAACCATGAGTAAGAAAAAATTTTGTTGCTGCATCCAGAATTTTTTGATCTTTTTCATTAGCTTTAGTTGAAACAGACATAGTGACCTTATAACAATTTTAGCGACTTCGTTTGTAGTGTAACTCATCGAAAAGTTCAAAATCGAGAATTGACGGAAATTTAATTAGAGAGTAGAGTACCGATCGGTACAGTACAGTAAATATCTACTCCGTGCAATGAATTGATGTTTAAGATTTAAGGTAAAAGATGAATAAACGCCCCCTCATCGGTTTAGCAGGTGCAATATTTGCTGCAATGACTGTTGAATTTAATAACCGCATCACCAGCATTACCTTAGCCGACATACGTGGAGCTATGGGAATTAGTGTTGACTCGGGTTATTGGGTCAACAGTATTTATGCCAGTGCCATGATTATTGGAATGATACTTTCCACCAGTTGGGCGGTCATTTTTTCTATGCGAAGAGTTCTTCTTTTTGCCATAGGGCTTTGCCTCTTCTCTAGTGTTTTAATTCCTTTTAGTCCAAATATCGAAATATTTTATTTATTACGCGCCTTACAAGGTCTTGCTAATGGGTTAACCATTCCTTTGCTTATGGCATGTGCGCTTAGATTTTTGGGGCCAGATATTCGTCTATGGGGCTTAGCCTGCTACGCATTAACTGCGACTTTCTTTCCCAACTTAAGTGCTGCGCTTTCTGCCTTTTATTTAGATGTGATTGGCTGGAAGATGATTTTCTTTCAAACCATCCCGTTTTGTGCCTTAAGTGCAGCGCTGGTTTATTTTGGTATTCCTCAAGACCCTTTAAATTATTCAAGAATAAAGACTTACGATTGGACAGGCGCTATTTTAGCCATTATAAGCTTAGCAAGCCTGAGCACCATGTTATTACATGGCAATCATCTAGATTGGTTCTACTCTAAATTAATTTGTGTATTGGCTTTAATCAGTACCATCACATTACCTTTATTTTTCATACATGAATGGCGTTCTCCATCCCCATTAATTAAACCGCAAATGCTCGAAATACGAAATTTTGCTTACGCTATCTTTGCACTGTTTTGCTTTGTGATTATTGGGATGTCGACAAGTACATTACCACTCAATTATCTGAGCGCTGTACACGGCTATAAACCTACCCAAACCATGTGGATTGGTTTACAAATTGCGGCATTGCAATTCATCTATATTCTCATTGTCGTTAAGCTTTTAAATCAAGCTTGGGTCGACAGCCGCTATGTGCATGGCTTTGGTTTGCTTCTAGTAATCGCAGGCTGTTTAGGTGCAAGTCAACTCGACACCACATGGAATCAAGATCAATTTTATTTTTGGCACGCGATTTCATGTTTAGGGCAAACCTGTGTAGTGCTCTCGTTGCTCATGATGGGTACAAACAGCGTACATCCAACCATGGCGATTTACGCTTCACCAATGATTAATACCCCACGTGCTATTAGTGGCGTACTTGGCGTTTGTATTTTAGATTGGGTAAACCGAGTACGCGGTGAATACCATTCAACACGACTGATTGAAAATACAGCCCAACATGTTTTCCAAAATATTCAAGGCCCTGTTATTAACCCTCTTACCCCACCTGTACTGACTGAAAATGGCGCAGAACGTGTTTCAGGTGGGTTATCAGCCCTAAATTCTGCGATTCAAGCGCAGCAATCTGTTTTAGTCATTAGCGATCAATATCTGATTTTAGCGGGATTGGCTGCGTTTTTATTGATCGTTATGCTGATTTTGCCCGTTAGAACTTATCCACCACGTATTGCTCTCATTAAGTTAATGAATAGTCATAACTCAGGAAAATCTTTATGAGTACTCTCGAAGCCCAAGATACCACCAACACCGAACCACCCAAGTTAACAAAGGTGCAATATCTCAAAAAGCATTGGGTTATGGTTATCGCATTCATCATCGTTTTAGCATCCATTTTATGGGTTTTAAAACTTATATTTTTACCGTCTTCGATTGTTGAAACAGACGATGCGCGTGTGGATGTAGAGTACTCAACCATTGCCCCTAAAGTGTCTGGCAATATTGAAGAAATTTATATTAAAGATCATCAAACGGTAAAAAAAGGACAACTTTTAGTACGCATTGATGCACGTGATTATCAGGCTGCTTTGGCTGAAGCTGAATCTAATTATGCAAAAGCACAAGCGGACTTAAGCGAAGCAATGCTGGCAGTTGATAGACAACCGACTGTTATTCGGGAAACAGAAGCTCAGCTTAGAAAAGTAGAAGCTGGAATCAAACTCACAAAAGATAATACAGCCCGTTATGAGCAATTACAGGCACTTGGTGCCGAGTCGAGATTAATTACGCAACAGTCAAAAACCACATTGACTGAGCAATATGCCGACTTAGACAGCAGCAAAGAAAAAGTAATCGATGCACAATATCAATTAAACCAATACAAGATTCAGGTACAAGCCAAACAAGCTGCCCTTAAACAGGCACAGGCTGCCCTTGATAAAGCAAAACTAAATTTGAGCTATACAGAAGTACGAGCACCTATTTATGGCATGATTGGTCAGAAGTCTGCCAACGTCGGTAACTTTGTTGGCGCTGGTAATCCATTAATGGTTGTCGTACCTTTAAATCAAGTCTACGTAGAAGCAAACTTTCGAGAAATTGAGTTAAAACAAATCAAAATCGGGCAACCTGTTAATGTCTATGTCGATGCTTATAACGTTGAATTAAAAGGTGTGGTAGATAGCTTTTCACCATCTACGGGCGCATTTTTCTCTCCAATCTCGGCAACCAATGCGACTGGGAACTTTACCAAAATCGTTCAGCGCCTTCCGTTACGCATTAAACTCGTTGAGAACCAACCGGATATTAAGTTATTGCGTCCTGGTTTATCTGTTTTAGTTTCTGTGGATACAACTAAAAAATAGACAGTCTAGATCTTGGATCATGAGAAAAAAGAGACCGTAAATGGTCTCTTTTTATATTTACTAAATAGTAAATTTATGGCTAAAGTGAAAACTAAATTTAATCCAAATTCATGGCAACCGCTCTGGTTGCTTTACGCTTTCGCGTGACGAACAACCCGCAAACGAACACCACTAAAGTTACTCCCAAAGATAAAGTGGTTTCATAACTATAGGCTGGTGATAAAAACATATAACCTAAAACGGTCATAATGACTAAAATCACAAACCAAGTTAACCATGGGAACAACCACATTTTAAAAGATACAGCTGTACCCTCTTTTTCCCATTTATGTCTTAAACATAATTGTGAAAATGCAATCACCAAATACACCAGTAATGCAATTGAGCCTGTGGTTGAGAGCAAGAACCCAAAGACTTGTCCTGGGAACATGTAGTTTACAGCACAGCACACTACACCAATCAACGTAGATAAAAATACAGCCGAAGTCGGTACGCCCGCGCCATTAATTTTTGTCACAACTTTCGGGGCTTCCTGACGTGTACCTAAAGCAAATAACATGCGAGACGAGGTGTAAACTGCGGCATTCATACAGCTTGCAACTGCAATAAAAACGACAGCATCCATAATCAGTTTAGTCTCAGGAACATTCAGGCTCATTAACACAAACTGGAAGGTGCCAAATTTTTGCAAGTCTGGCGAACGCCAATCGACCAAAGCAACTGCAAGAAAAATAGAAACAACAAAGAATAAAATAATTCGGTAGAGCACCAAATTGGTCGCACGTTTAATTTTTTCTTCGGGATTTTTAGATTCTGCCGCTGCAATAGAAAGAATTTCTATTCCAAAAAATGAAAATGCCGAGATTAAAATTGCTGATAAAACACCACCCATTCCATGTGGCATAAAACCACCATTTGAAAATAGGTTACCAACACCACTGACATTTTTTGCTAAAGGCCACATTCCAAATACAGCCATTGCCCCGATAATAATAAATACTACAATCGCAATGACTTTAATCAGTGCAAACCAAAACTCAAACTCACCAAAACTTTTGGTACTAAAAAAATTGGCTAAGCTGAGTAAAATAATAAAGGCGAACGCATAAACTGCACTGGAAATTTGTGGGAACCAAGCATGCAAAATTTCAGCTCCAGCAATCGCTTCAATTGGAATAACCAGTACCCAAAACCACCAATATAACCATCCGATGGTAAACCCAGCCCAAGGACCAATTGCCTTACGGGCATATGTAGAAAATGAACCTGTATCGGGTTGTGCTACGGCCATTTCGCCCAGCATGCGCATGACCAGAAAAACTAAAATACTTGTAATTATATAAGCGAGTACGGCAGCTGGGCCTGCTTTTGCAATTGCCGCAGAAGAGCCTACAAATAAACCCGCACCAATAACGCCACCAATACTGATCATGGTGACATGTCGATTAGAAAGTCCTTCACCTAATTTTGTTGTTTTATCATTGTTCATATTCGATTCCTTCAAATTGACAAACTTATTTTAAAACCGTCTAAAAATGTACTTCTCCAACTGGTACGAAACAAAAAAGGGAAAATCAGAGTTTTCCCTTTTATTCATCAATTTAATGTAGGCATAGCGAATTGTTTGGATTCACGGACTTGCGTCGAAGGCCAACGTTGCGTAATGGTTTTACGGCGCGTATAAAAACGTACACCATCTGGACCATAGGCATATAGATCACCAAACAATGAACGTTTCCATCCACCAAAACTGTGGTATGCAACCGGCACAGGTAATGGCACATTGACCCCGACCATCCCGACTTGAATATTGCTGGTAAAATAGCGTGCTGCTTCACCATCACGAGTGTAAATACACGTTCCATTACCATATTCATGGTCGTTAATCAGCTGCATTGCATCTTGCATGGTTTGTACACGAATGACCTGTAAAACAGGACCAAATATTTCTTGCTGGTAACTTGTCATGTCTGGTGAAACTTGATCAATTAAAGTTGGCCCAACAAAAAAACCTTTTTCGTAACCTGTCGGCTTTGCATCACGACCATCCACCACAATTTTAGCACCTTGTTGCTCTGCACTTTGAATAAAAGCTTGTACTTTATCTTTATGTGCTTGCGTAATGAGCGGTCCGAAGTCATTACGCTCATCTGCATAGTGACCAAACTTCAACTGCTTCATTTCTTGTTTTAATTTTTCAATGACAACATCTGCAACTTCATCGCCAATTGCAACAGCAACTGATAACGCCATACAACGTTCGCCCGATGAACCAAAAGCCGCGCCTAATAAAGAAGTTACGACGTTATCAATATCTGCATCTGGCATAATAATGGCGTGATTTTTGGCTCCGCCTAATGCTTGACAACGCTTACCACTCGCGGTTGCTGTACGGTAAATGTACTCTGCAATTGGGGTTGATCCGACAAAACTAACCGCTTGAATTTTTGGATGATGCAATAACGCATCAACAGCGTCTTTATCACCATTTACAACATTGAAAACACCATCAGGCAACCCTGCTTGTTTTAATAGCTCCGCTAAAAATAGAGCAGCAGAAGGCGCTTTTTCTGAAGGCTTTAAAATAAAACAGTTACCGCAAACAATCGCCATTGGGAACATCCACAACGGAACCATTGCTGGAAAGTTAAAAGGCGTAATCCCAGCAACCACACCTAATGGTTGAAACTCGCTCCATGAATCAATATCAGGTCCGACATTTTTTGAATATTCACCTTTTAAAAACTCAGGCGCGCCACATGCATATTCAACATTTTCAATGCCGCGCTGTAATTCACCTTTTGCATCGTGACAAATTTTCCCGTGTTCCTCGCCAATCAGCTGGCAAAGCTTGTCAGCATTTTCTTCAAGTAATTGCTTAAATTTAAACATCACACGTGCGCGTTTAATCACTGGTGTATCACGCCATGCTGGAAAAGCTTGCTCTGCAATTTGAACCACTTGGTTGACCAGCTCTGCATCTGCAAGCGCAACTTCTTTGGTGATTTCACCAGTCGCTGGGTTATAAACTGGCTGTTTCTTGGTAGTTTTGGTTACGAGGCCACCATCAATAAAATGCCCTACTACTTTAACGGCTTGCTGACTTGAATCTGTGTCTGTGTTGGCAATCGCGTTGCTGTCAAAATTCTCTAAAGTGTTCATCTTTATTCCTTGTGTCTATTCATCTTGTCCAATTAAGTTTTAAGTCGATCAGTGTTATTTGACTTGATAAATTGCCTCACCAACGGCATTCATGAGTCGTTGCAACTCAGCCTCTGTGCTATTAAACATTGGGCCAAACTGAAGCGTGTCGCCGCCAAAACGTACATAGAAACCTGCTTTCCAAAGTTGCATACCAATTTCAAAACCACGAATCGTCGCATCGCCATCACGCGGTGCTAATTGCACAGCGCCAATCAGCCCACAGTTGCGTATATCAAGAATGTTTGGAGCGCCTTTTAACTCATGTAAAAGTTTTTCAAAGCTTGGAGCTAGAGCAGCCGATTGATGAATTAAATTTTTCTTTTCTAAAACATCAAGCGTTGCTAAAGCAGCAGCACAAGCTACTGGATGCGCCGAATAGGTATAGCCGTGGGTAAACTCGACAGCATGTTCTGGTAAATCTTGCTGCATAAAGGCGTCATAAATTTCATGGCTTGCGACCACACCACCAAGTGGAATAGCACCATTGGTAATTTGTTTGGCAAAATTTAAAATATCTGGCGTGACATCAAAATATTCTGAAGCTGTCCATTTCCCAATCCGCCCAAAACCAGTAATAACTTCATCGAAAATCAGCAAGATATCGTGTTGATCGCAGATTTCTCTCAAGCGTTTTAAATAACCAGTCGGCGGCACAATACAACCTGCCGAACCAGAAACTGGCTCTACAATAACGGCAGCAATATTAGATGCATCGTGCAGCTCAATTAACTTAAGCATTTCATTTGCAAGCTCTACACCACCAGTTTCAGCACAGCCTTTGGTAAAACTTAAATCTGGCTGTAAGGTATGCGGTAAATGGTCTACATCCATGAGCTGACCAAACATTTTACGGTTACCGCCAATACCGCCAAGACTCGTTCCCGCAACGTTTACACCATGGTAGCCACGTGCGCGCCCAATCAGCTTGGTTTTGCTTGGTTTGCCTTTAATGCGCCAATAGGCACGCGCCATTTTAATTGCGGTGTCGGCAGACTCTGAACCTGAGTCGGTAAAGAACACATGCTGCAATTTTTCAGGCATATGTTGAATAATTCGTTCAGCTAATTGAAACGACAATGGATGGCCGAACTGAAATGCCGGTGAATAATCCAGCTTTGCCAACTGAGTACTTACAGCTTGCTGAATTTCAGGAAGCGTATGCCCAGCACCACAAGTCCACAGACCTGATAATGAGTCGTAGACTTCACGGCCTGCGCTATCAATTAAATAAGATCCTTTAGCGCCAACAATCATGCGCGGATCTTTATGGAAATTACGATTTGCAGAAAATGGCATCCAATGCGCTTGATAATTTAAGCTCATCTGAGCATTTGATTGAACGGTTTCAGATGCAGAATCACCATCAGTTAATTTGTCAATATCAAACATAATCACTCTTCTTGTTTTGAGGTTATTTTTTGAGTGTACAGAGCGATATAGTTTTGATAAATTCAAATTGTCTTGAGTTTAGATTTAAAAAAACAAAACTAAATGAAACCAAAAAAATTAAATCAAGTGACTGATTTTGATATTAAATTACTTAAAATATTTAAAACAGTTTGTGACTGCCATAGTTTTACATCTGCCGAAAGTATTCTTGGCATTAGCCGTTCTGCCATTAGTCTGCATATGAGTGATTTAGAAAATCGTCTGGGCATTCGGCTATGCCAGCGTGGACGCGCAGGCTTTGCATTGACTGATGAAGGACGGGAAATTTTAGAATATATAGAAGTGCTCACCGCATCTATCGAAGACTTTCGCTCTAAAGTTAATCAAATGCATAACCGTCTAAAGGGCGAATTTAATATAGGTATTATTAATAACCTTGTGACCATGCCAAGTGGCTATATTACCAATACGCTGGCACAACTTGCCGAAGAACATTCTGAAGTGATTATTAACATTAGTATGAGTACGCTTTCAGATATTGAATGCCGTGTGCTAGACAACCGTTTACATGCTGGAGCAATTCCTCTTGTTACCCCTTTGTCTGGTCTAGATTATTTTGATTTATATAGTGAAAGCTCATTTTTATATTGTGGTAAAAACCATCCCTTGTTTGGCCAATGTAGTAAGATGGATTTAGATGAGTTAAAAACCTGGCAAGCCGTACTCCCCAATTACGCCATCACTCCAGAAGCAGCAAAGTTGCACCAGCTTTTAGACTGTAAAGCGACTGCAAGTGACCGTGAAGGAATTGCATTTCTGATTTTAACCGGAAAATTTCTAGGCTTTTTACCCGACCACTACGCAAAGAAATGGGTTGAAGATGGTTTTATGCAAGCTGTTTCAAAGGAAAAAATGCATTACAGCACCCCAATTTGCTTAATTACTCACAAAGGCAAAAACCACAATATTATTTTAAAAACTTTTATGGATATGCTTGAGAAGCGAGTCCTTGGGAATTAAGAAATTATTTAACAGGTCATGTCTTCAGATAAAAAAGAGCACCTAAGTGCTCTCTTGATCTTATTGATTTTTGGATAAGGCAAAATTTATTGCCCTGTCATATGCGTGTTCTTGTAGCTCAGTATATACATAGAAATCTTGTTCTGCCTTGGTAACAGGATTAATGAGTTTCATTGCTTCATAACTATGAGTATTTAAATCATTGGGATCAACATCAAATGCTTCTAATTGCTGCTCTCTCCACTCACCACTTAGAACACCACCCACACAAAGCCATTTTGTTGAATTGTCTGACATATATAATCCTTATTATTGGAGGTGCTTTTATACCATATCACGACGACCTTTAAGTCAGTTTAATTTTTCATCCCATCAAAAGAAAAAGCCCCGTGTTTGGGAGCTTTATAGCTAAGTTTTTTAGTTCATCTTGGCAATTAAATTTAATGTGCTTTAGATTTAATACATTTTTCTTTAAGCTCTTCCAAAGCTCGCGGCACCATTGGAGCAGTCATCATGCTTCTATAGCTTATACACTCAGTAGTCTCTTGTGGTTTTTTTTGACTAAACACTGCACAACCAGTAAAAGCACAACAGATCAATAGAAAAGGTAAGAATTTCATATTTATATTAAATTTCACAAAAAATTAATTTTTAGTATAACTAATCATGCTATTTAAGGTCATTGCCTGCTGTTTAAATTCTGTTATTTCAAAATAAGAGTAAAATGGTCTTTCAGGACTAGAATAAGGGTCCGATCCAAAACTTCGAATGCTATAACTTTTAATTTCTCCAAATTTCTCACTTATAGTTTTATCTATATATAACTGATTCAAATCTTTGAACATTTCCCTTATTATTAATAATTAAATACACCCACTAAAAATAAGAAAAATTACAGTCAATAAAGCAATGTTCCGTTTTTTCTTCAAGTCTTTAAGTTCTAGCATGTATTTTTGTCAATGTTTAGGAAAATCAATTATACAAACTATAGTGGTTTAATAGACCAATTAACTAAATGAATTTCTAATGGTAGATTCGGGTTATTCCAGGCTGCTTTGACCTGATCAACCTTCTTTAAATTTTCAGCAGTACTTTTTCCTTTAACTTCAACCACAATATTCCCATTTTTTTCATTGTAGCTAACAGTTTGAATGGTATTAAAATAATTTTTTACTAGTTTTTGTGCTTTATTTATCTGACCTTTAGCAATTTCTCTTGTTTCTTTTGCCCCATATTGAATATCAATAGGCAAATCACTTTTAGAAATTGCATTTCCTACTACTATATTTCGCTTTTCATTCTGGCCATACCCTTTGACCCTAACCACAATTTTATATGTAGGTGAGTTTTCAACATAAATACCAGCTATACGGCCTTTAAATTCTTTTTCAATAGCATCAAGTGCAGAGTCTCGGTTAGCTTCTAAAAACAATGCTTTATTTGCTTCTGCTGTGCTAACACCATGCAATAAAGAATAACTACGGATGTCCTGCTCAACTCCCTCATTTGATGCAGCAAATATACAAGATGATGAAATTAAAATTGTTAGCGCTAATATTTTTTTCACTTTTACCTTCTAATCAGAAATAAGGTTAAAATATAACGATATATTCTTTATATAAAAACCAACCAAAATTTAATCATGAGCAGCATATCTTTAAGATTTTCTTGAACACCTCACCATTAAATATAATATTTCTAAGGAAAAATTAGAAAATTACAATTTATAAAACAAAATATTATGAACGATTATTTTTTGTTTAAGTTAGCCACACGCACTAGCTACTATTCGTTTTGTTTTTGGATCAATTACTATAGTGACTCGATCTGGGCGGAAGTCTTCAGTAACCGCTTCTCCTGGATAAGCACTTCGATAAATTCGAGCATTGGTCATCGATAGAACCTGTTTTTCGGTTAAGCCAGTTTTACCTATAAGATTTTTAACTTTAATTGGATCACAGTCAAAAGATGAGTCCCATTCTTTACTTGTGCCAAGGACTGGAGGCTTAACTTGTTTCTCTGGTGGCTGCGCTTGAACTTGTTTAGGAGTTTCAGGGTTTAATACATTATTTGAACAAGCTGAAAGCACACTCATCACGAGCCCTATAAAAATATATCTTTTCATACTTATTAACTTTATTAATTATTCAATTGATACCAATATATCATGAGTTAAAAGATAGAAAGCCCTGCCAATAATCGATATTTAGCGAGGCTTTCTCTGCAAAAACATGTTCAATACTGGTACTTATAATTAAGATATAGGACATAGAAGACGTACATTATTTCCATTAAAAAAGAGCCTTTCGGCTCTTAAAAATCTAATTTTTTACTTTCTTGAGATTGCCGGTAAGCAACAATTATCTTCTCTTCAATTTGTAAATTTTCTAAAGTAAAATCATCTTCAATAGACCGTAGTTTGGAGTTTGTAGGAGCTGATGTACTATGTGAGGGCAAATGCTTTGGAATAGTTATCAATTGGGTTCTTTGGCTTATATACTTTTCAAGTGCAGCATCCAAATCGGTTTTCTCAAAAAATATATAATCAATATTTAAAGAGTTCACTGTAATGACTTCACAACCATAAAAATTATTAAAGTTTTTGCTTAAATCGGTGTTTGGGTCATGCAAGATATCTTCGTAAGTCTGTAAACTGATAAACAGTAAATCAGGATTTCTATCATAACGATCATGATAGCTTGTCCTGCCTTGAACTAAATCAATTCTAATCGTCATAATAATTACTCAAGATGTTGAATCTCAAATATACCAAATAAAAAATAAAAAGCCCCACCAATAATCGATATTTAGCAGGACCTAATGTACAGACTATTCTGTATTCAGATATATCCCAAAAAAAATGCTATCACATTTATGAAATTTAAATGAATACTTTGATTTTATTTATCAACTTAACTACAGTTTGAATAGATGATCTTCGATTCGTTATCAATCACAACACTCAGTCGATCATAATGTAAGTCTGACCTTACAGGTTCACCTTTACGAGAAATCCGCACAACGCCTGCATTAGTTATTTTCTTTAACTCTGCCTCACTCGGAAGAGATTGCCCTATGAGCTTTTTAGCATCACTGGGATTGCAATAGGTATCTTTAGGCTTTACTTCTAATGGGGTTTCTTGAGGTTCATTGGTTGCACACCCAACGCCACTTAAAACAATCAAATAACTTAATAGAATTTTTTTCATAACCTACCCCTTGGAATTCATTTCTATATTTAATACTCGTGTTTAGTTACATCCAATTTCAGATATTCAGCTCAAAAAAATCAGCATTTAAGAAATCTTTTATTCAGTAAAAAGTACTATGTACTGTTTTTTAGTTCAAATTGTCCTACAATTATCTTTAAGTCTTACTTTATAACAAAAATCTATTACAGGGATGGAATAACTATGACAAATATCAATGATGGCGAACCTATATCGCCTCAATATAGCTTGCGCTTACCTATAGAACTTCGCGAAAAACTTACAAATGCAGCAAAGAGCAACTCCCACTCACTAAACAAAGAAATAATTATAAGACTTGAACAATCATTAATTTTAGAAAAGTGCCCTGAGTGTGTTAAGTATTTACAGACCGTGAAGAACCATGAAAAAATATTTGAAGAGCAATATAAAATGTTTGAGGAGTTAAATAAAAAAGATACAGAATAAAAGTATGAAAATACGTTTATGCTAAGTCACATATCTCCTATGTACAAAAAAGCCCACCTTCCGATGAGCTTTTTATTTAATTAAAATTAACGGTATGTATTAGGCTTTAAATTCTGCTAATACAAAGTTTTTTACTATTTCATCAAAAGTTGGTTTCAGAAGAGCTGGCTTGCTATTTTTTATAGTTTTATACCAATAACTCACTGCAACTCCCATACTGAACAAAGCTAACAATTTCATTGCTCACCTCACTTATTGGGAAGAGTGGAATTTAACTTATCATCCACCTTTGTAGCGTTCCAACTCGTTTTAGCGAGGTTTCTGTATATACTTAAAGCAATATGTAATAGAAAAGCTGACCTTTATTAGATGAACTTAAATTTTTTGGGTCAATTCTCAAGATCATTGATGAATTTTATCCTTGATAACATATACCGTATTAGTACTTGAAAGCAGATTTTATTTTTCATAAATTTCACCCATTAAAAAACCCTCCATTAGAGGGTTTAGGTCAATGCTAATTAAGTAAATTTACTATATTGGTCCACCCCATCTTATGAGCCAAATCTAAAGGAGTCATTGATTGATTATTCACTTCTAACTTATTAGTATTCAACCTTAAAAGTTCTTGGACAAATAAATAATTACCCGCTACAACCTCACGATGTAGCAATTGATTACCACTTTCATCTTTTTCAGTAATCATTTTAGGGGTTGCATTTATAACGTCTATGAACTGATCCAAAATATTCTTACACATGGGATGTTCAGCGAGATTTTCGGGACAATTTTTCTGATCATAAACTAGAAAAATTTCATCAGGATTGCCAAAATCAATCCCCCATGCCTCATCATATTCTTTACGATTTACTGCATCTAAAGTTTTACGATATTCTTGAATCGTAAACCCACCATGAACAGTGCCATTAGATAAAAACATCCAATCAACTATGGACTCAAATTGAAGCTTTACGGTCTCACCAGCTTGCACATTATCAATAATATAAGGTTCGTTTAACAAAGTTCCTGAAATTGTACTCCCATCAAAATCAACTTAATCAATCCACATATACTCAATCAAAGGTTGATTTTTATCCTCAGGGTTTTCTTGGATAAATGCACATTTCACATAAGCCAGCTCTAGAGCAGGAACAATTCGTCGATATTCCCAATAGAGTTCTCGCCAAAAATATTTAAATGTACTTATAGCTTTCTCAAAAGCTAGAATCATTTCCGGAGATTCATTCTTATGCAATTTATTCATATAATCCATATTACAGTTAATTAATATTAAACTTGCTTATATTAACACTATGATAGATTTAAAAATCTTAAAATTTCTCAACTGTGAACAAGAATGTTCAAAAAAAGAAAAACTACCAAGACTAAATCAAAGCGGGTTTCCTGTGCCGTAAAGCGTTCGGCAAATTAAAATCAACTATTAAAAAACCCACTGAAGTGGGTTCAATTGCTATCTATAAAAGTGATTAATTACATTTAATAGTCTTATTGAAGGTCTTATAGGTGCCTGTTGTAATTACTTGAGCTGTATATATCTGTTGGCTATGGGTTTGATGATTATTATTTATTTCACTAAAGCCTTTACCATCACAAACAGTTTCAGCCTTTTTGTTTACTTTGTTTTCCATTGCTTCATTAGAACCCAAAATATTAGAAGTGGTCTGAATCATATAATTTCCATTTTCAAGTTTAGTAGCTTGAGCTGGAATCATTTGTGCGCAACCCGTCAAAGAAAGAGTGGATGTTGCAAGTATTAATAGTAGATATTTATTCATAATTTCTTAGTTCGTTGAAATAAAAAAAGACAAACTATATTTTTAAATTCTAACAGTCAATAATTTATCTAATCTATATTTACTTTTATTCTGAAATTAAAAAATTTAAAACTCTATAAAAGAAAAGCTCCGCCAAAAATTATTTAGTATAGCAAAACATACAGACAATTCTGTATTTAACTTTTTACAAAAAAACGCTTTCGCATTTATGGAATTTAATTTGTAGACGAAAGAAAAGCCATTCTCATAAATTTTGTCGGTAGTACATAATAATACCCTTGACATGCACCTGTTACATCATCTATTGCGCCAAGTGAAAGTCAGGATCAAAAATCCCATATAAAAATAAAGAAATTTTTAGTAATAATAAAAAATGGAGATCTGGTTCTAAGAACTGATGGCTCAATCATAATTTGCACTGCGGTATATCCAATCTATACATAGTCATTTCTATTTTACATTAACCACTATATTCTTTGAAAAATTCAATTCACATAGCCTCCCTAATTAATATTTCCATGCTAGTTTTTAAATATTTTTAATGCCTCATGTCTAGTTTTTTGTGTATATTTTTTTGGCATGCCTACTATTTCTTTAAGTATTAATATTATTTCATCAGAAATATACTCAGGTTTTTTATTCAACAAGTTTAGAGCTAATATTGTCCAATATTCTGGAGTACTATCAGATAGAGCAAAAACAAGTATTTCTCTAATTTGTTCAAAAGAATAGACTTCAGCAATATTTTCGATTTCTTTATTTTCAAGTATTAATAAGCCTACTCTCACATCTTGCATTAAAATTACCTCATTATTTCTTTAGTTTTCATGATCTACAGTTATAACTTTACTTAAAAAATTAAATTATGCTCTGATTTCAGAAACCCAATTAGTCATATAATGTTCTCTTGCTTCTGTTGTATAAAACTCACCATTTTACCTTTAATTAGTAAAATTTAGAATTAATCATTATCAAACATTCCCCAAAACCTCCCCACCACCACATCCCTATCCTCCAAACTATTTGAGCTTAAAATCAGGAACATCAGGCCATCAATTAAGTTTAAAACCATATCAGCACTTGGTTTTAACGCATGAGTTTCCAAACTAAAGACTAAATCAAAAAGCTCTCGAAGTAACCATTTTCTATATTCAATTGCCATGTAAAACAATAATCTCTTTGAGTTTATCGGTTGAGGTTCGGTAACGGCTTGAGTAAATAATTGCCAGCACTTCTTCTTTCAGTCGTTTTTTTTGAAAGGATACGCACGTTTCAATAAGGCGTTCTTTTGAGTGAAAGTAGTTGTAAAAAGTGGCTTTAGGAATTTTGGATTCTTTGGCGATTAAGTCTACGCCCGTATTGTGAAATCCATAGAGATTGAACAGCTCTATTGCGGTATGAATAACCTGTAATTTTTTGGAAGATGTTTCTAAAGTTGGCATAGTTTTACCGTTATAAATTCTTGTTGTTTCTAAAAGAGATTAAAAAGCCATTACCCTTTTTGGGAGAAAAAAAGGCATAGCAAAGCCATAAAGACTGCGCTTGGCACATCTCAAGTTTTATTGTTGCTAAGTTTTTTGGTCGTGACGATTTAAAGTCCGATAAGCCTAATGGCAATCAAACTGCTTTAAAGTGATTAAGTTGTGTCGTTATAAAATTTGGCAATGGCTGCCAAGAAATGATGAATGTACAAAGCCAACTCCTTTTTATTTGGAGTTCTGCCGAAACATTAGAAATTATGGTGGCAGAACGAAAGAGGGTTGACAGACTAGCATGAACTTAAACTAGCACACCCGAAGGTGTCCCTCTCCCGTCCTACCGCTACGGGAGGGAACGAGTGTTTCCCCACACAAAGGTATTCCTCAGAAGGAATAACTCTGATGTGGAAGTTCATGAGCAGTCTGTCAAAACTGCCTGGCAATGTGGCCAGCCCGCAAATGGTAATCTTCAAAAATTAAGGTGTCAATGTGAAATTGGCTAGAAATTATTTAATTAATTATTGTTTTTCATTTAATTACACAATTAAGAAAAACCTTAAATATTGGCTTAACAATTTGCTTTTATAACAGCATTCTAAAGCTGTCTTTTTATTGTGACTGCGCTTACTCAGCCATAAATATTTTAAATTTTGAGACTAAAAAAGGAGGTACTAGCCTCCTCTTTTAATTCAAATCATAATCATCTGGTGGTAGTTAAATATCTTTATCTGCAAGATATTAAGTTCGTTTTAGGTAGTAGTTGATATTTGTGCCATCTCTTTCTTTTCTAGACGATTTAACAATGTGCCAAAAATTGCTGCAACAATGTACATAAATAATGAATAAACTGCTGCTGGCATAGCGGCCATATTGCTTGCCATTACTGTAAACGCAATGGTCATGGCTAAGGTACTGTTATGAATCCCAATTTCAAACGCACAAGCTTTTGCCTGAAAGCTATTTACACCGAATAATCGTGGAACAAAATAGCCAACCATTAAACTACATACGCAGAACAGCAAAGTTGCCAATCCAATTTGCCCAATATACGTCATCAGATTTTGGTAATCTCGCGCAATTGCCAATATGATGATGGATACGAGAAAAACGATAGCAAAAATACGCACAGGTTTATTAAGCTTTTCAGCCATATGCGGTGAAAAATGACGGACTAACATCCCAATACCCACGGGCACTAAAATAATGAGGAAAACTTGTATGATTTTAGAGAATTGCAAACCTACATTTTGTCCATTTTCCATAAAGTGTTGTATTGCAAAATTCACAATTAATGGAAGTGTAAAGGCAGCAATCACCGAATTTATAGCCGTTAAAGTAATATTTAAAGCGATATCACCTTTATAGAGATAACTAAATAAATTAGCAGTTGGCCCGCCCGGTGACGCAGAAAGGAGCATTAATCCAACAGCAAGCATTGGTGGTAAAGCAAGAACCTTACAAATAATAAAAGCAATACTGACTAAAATAACGAGTTGGCAAAATAATGCGATAAAGACCGCTTTTGGGTGTTGTCGTACGCGTTTGAAGTCATTTACGGTCAGCTCTAGACCTAAACCAGCCATAATAATTGCAAGTGCAATTGGTAAAAATACGGTAATTAATCCTGAACCCATAATCTCATTCCTTTTTTTCCATTTATTTATGGAGCTTCTAGTTCCATACGCTTATGTTTTTAATTAAAAAATTAAAAATTCTTATTAAACCTTTAGTTCTTTTCTTAAAATTTTACCCACATTCGACTTGGGTAATTCATTAATAAATTGAATATAGCGTGGTTGTTTGTAGCCTGTCAGGTTTTCTTTTGCATAAGTCTGGATTTCTTCAACCGATAAAGAGTCATCTTTTTTAACAATAAAGGCTTTAGGCACTTCACCCGATTTTTCATCTGCAATGCCAACCACAGCGACTTCCAAAATTTTTGGGTGTTGAGCTAGAACCTCTTCAATTTCATTTGGAAAAACATTAAAACCTGAAACTAAAATCATGTCTTTCTTACGGTCAATAATTTTGGTATAGCCTTTTTCATTCATGAAACCAATATCACCCGTTCTAAAGAAACCATCATCCGTCATGACTGCTTTAGTTTCTTCAGGTAAATTCCAATAACCTTTCATGACCTGCGGGCCACGAATTGCAATTTCTCCAGTTTCACCGGGTGCTAACTGATTACCTTCATCATTCAAAATAGCAATATCCGTACTCGGTACAGGAATACCGATCGTGCCACTAAAAAGATTAGAGATGGGCGGGTTAAAAGTAGCAACTGGTGAGGTTTCTGATAAGCCATATCCTTCACGGATAATACGTCCTGTCAGTTTTTCCCATCCATCGGCGGTAGATTTTAAAATTGCCATACCGCCGCCTGTGGTAATTTCCAAACGGCTATGGTCCAATTTATTAAAGCCTTCATGATTAAGTAGCGCATTAAATAAAGTATTTACAGCAGGAAAAACCGTAGGGCGATACTTTTCAAAACAATGCACGAGAGCGTCTAAATCACGCGGGTTTGGAACTAAAACAGTGGCATAACCTTTATTCATTGCGCTATGCAATAAACAGACAGTAAAACCAAAAATATGATAAAGCGGTAAAGCACAGATCGCTATTTCATCTTCAAGAGCATCTCGGTCACCAAAGTAGCTTTTAAAAACCACATTATTTTGTAATAAATTGGCGACAATATTTTTATGGGTTAATTCCGCACCTTTTGATACACCTGTTGTTCCACCCGTATATTGCAAAAGCACAGTATCATCAAGAACAAGTTCAGGACGTATATAGTCTTGGGCATCTACTTTCAATAAGATTTGCTTAAAACTATAGTTTTTTGAATCTGATGTGTCTAATTCAGCAGGTTGTTCGACTAACATTTCAGTCATTGTGGTGGTAATAATCTGCTCAACCGACACCTGCTCTTTGACAGCCTCATAAACAGGTAAAAACTGTTCCAATATAAATAAGACTTTTGCGCCTGCATCATTTAATTGATGCTTTAATTCACGTGCGGTATAGAGTGGATTAATATTGACCAGAATGTAACCTGCGCGAATCACGGCAAGTGAAATAATCGGGTATTGAATAATATTGGGCATCATTACAGCAACACGTGTACCTTTTTCTAACCCTAAACTTTGCAAGAATGTTGCTACTTGTCGGCTATATAAATCGATTTCAGCATAAGAAAAAGATTTATCTGCAAATATGAACGCATTTCTTTGCTGAAACTTATTAAAACTGTTGTCCCAAAAATCGAGAAGTGAAGTTTGTTCATCAGGCAAAGTAATCATACTTTCAATATTCCATTGCTTATATTCATCTAACCAGATCTGATTTGTCATCTTATCGTCCTTTATGATAGAGAGGAATTTCGATTTTCTTCTGTGTCATCTATGTCATTATTGTTAAGTTAAAATTTATAACCAATTTTCAAACCATAACCAATTGAATAGTTATTTTTATATTCACCGACATAATATTCACTGCCTGCCTGAGCACCAAGCTGGCCTTTGGCATCACCGAGCCATAGATACTTCATTCCACCTGAAATAAAGTATTTTGAAGTTGGACTATATTGCGCACCAAGACCAACATTGTAATAACCTTTAGCTGGCCCGCCTGTGGACACACGTTCTCCTGCACCCGAATCCCAACCAACAGAAACTGAACCTGACCATTTATCACTTAGACGTTGCCCAATTCCAAGATTGGCAGACCATTGATCGTCATAATAGCGAACCAGATTAAAACCATTTGGACGACTTGGTGTTGATAAAACCCCAACAACTTCTGAGATTTCGCCAAAACGATATGGTTTAAACTCAAAATCATTCCAGTTAACCCAACGCACGTTACCAAACAATAAAGTGCCTTTGCGTAATCCGGTCTGAAATTCCAAATTCACTGACTCTGGTGCTCTAAATTTAGTTGGACCTGACGTTCCTGCTTCGGGTAAGCCCGCAACAATACGATTGAATACTTCTTTACGTGATTCAGTGAGTTGTCCAATAGAAACCATATACGCCAAATGCTGATCAAGAAAATCACGACCTTGTTGCGTACTTAACATATCAACCATGGGCGCATTTTCATTGGCAGTCACTTCATGCAGAATTTCTGAACGATAGGTCAATGATGCTTTAATGGCTTTTTCGGGAATTTGATAACCAAATCCTGCCAACCATCCCCAATCTCCAACTTCTTTGGCATCAAAGTCATAGCCATTATATAAACTGAAAACCTGACCTCTTAAATTGATGTTACTTTTAAAAGTTTGATAAACAGGACCTGCATAAAAATTCCAGTTTTTATTCGGTTGATAACCAAAAATTAGACTAAAATTTTGCATAACAAAATTCGATTTGGTGTTCCCTGTTACGACTTGTCCACCTGTCTTTTGGGCAAGTGTTGCAGAATTAATGCCTGGTACTAAAACCGTATCGTTCGGGGTAGCAACAAAGCTGTTCTTTCCATAATATTCTGAGTCGGATGTAAATGGCTGATCATAAAGAAAGCCAAATGAAAACTGCGGGGCTAACTGTAATTTCAAAGCTGCACTGGGACGATAATCAGAATTTGCAATATCAGAAATAGCATTACGCGTTGGGTTTGTACCCGCTTCTTGTCCTTCTAACGAAGTGTCTGAAACAGATAAACTTGCCTCAAAATAATTATCAGGTTGTAGAAATGCAGAAATTGATTGTCCTGTTCGATCAAATGCTGCTGCATAGATTGGGCTCGTACAAAATGAAGCCATTACCATGACTAAAGTTTTCTTTTTCATCTTTTAATCCGTCCTAGATTTTTATTTTTACTTATTAGGGCGCTCTTATACCGAACGCCCGAAGTTTGTTTCTACATGGTGGTTCTTATTAGGCAACTTCAAATAAACTGGCTGATTCCACATCTCCCATTGATACCGCGACATAACGCATCTTCAATAAACTTAGATCCTTCTCCTGCCTATTCAACGGCACGTTTAAGGAATGGTTCTTACTAGAACCATTCTTCTGGCATAGTGAGTGGAGTTGTCTCTACCGGATCAAGTACCGCTAACCAACTTATAATTTTTGGCATTTCCCAACCAAAGAAATAATCACAAGCTGCAAGCTTCCCACGCAGAAAATCAGGGTCTGTTGAATTTGGCATGAGTTTATGAATAACTACTGCTTGATCAAGCCATAACCACCCCACCACAAGATGCCCAAAGGCTTCCAGATAATTGGCGGCATTTGCCAGTTGGAGTTCTACATCGGTTAAGGCATGTAATTTCTCTGTTACATTCTGGATGAGTTGCCACTTTTGAGCTAAGTGATCTGCATGATCTTTTAAAGAAGGCTCTGCTTTGGCGTGTGCAATCGTATTCATGATTTTTTCATGTAATAGTTTCATCGACAGCCCCTGATTAAGACGAGTTTTACGTCCTAATAAATCAAGTGCCTGAATACCAAATGTTCCTTCATGGATTGGATTGAGTCGATTGTCCCGATAAAACTGTTCAACGTTATATTCACGGGTATAACCGTAGCCACCATGAACTTGAATTGCTAAATCATTTGCTACAAGCCCCCATTCAGAAGACCAGCTTTTCACCACCGGCGTTAATAAATCAAGTAATTGATTGGCTTGATTACGCTGCTCGGCATCTTCAAGTGAGTGGATATCATCGGTTAATCGGGCTGCATATAGGCACAGTGCCAACGCACCTGAGACATATGCTTTTTGCGCCAAGAGCATACGGCGGACATCTGCATGTTGAATGAGCGGGATTTGTGGAGAACTCGGATTACGTTCGCTACGAGAGCGACCTTGTACTCGGGTTTTTGCATAATCTAAAGCATGCAGATAACCTGTATATCCCAATGCTGCCGCCCCAAGTCCAACCGAAATTCGGGCTTCATTCATCATATGGAACATATAGGCCAGCCCTTTACCAGCTTCGCCGACTAGCTCGCCAATTGCACCTGCTTCTCCTTCGGGTGTGAAACGACCTTCCCCAAAATTCAGCACGCAGTTGACTGTTCCCCGATAGCCCATTTTATGGTTAATTCCAGCCAATACTACATCGTTGCGTTCGCTTGGCTGCCCATTTTCATCGAGTAATTTACGCGGTACGGTAAACAGAGAAATGCCTTGCACACCTGCTGGTAATTGTCCATTTTCATCTGGAATTTTTGCCAAAACTAAATGAACAATATTGTCAGAGATATCGTGCTCGCCGCCTGAAATCCACATTTTGTTTCCAAACAAGCGATAACGACCATCTTTTGTTTTAATCGCACGTGTACGGATATCAGCAAGACTTGAACCTGCTTGTGGTTCAGATAAACACATCGTTCCGAAGCATTTACCTTCCATCATGGCGTTGACATAGGGTTTCACTTTTTCAGGTTCACCATGGGCCATTAATAAATTTGCATTACCAATGGTTAAAAAGGCATAGCCTGCTGTTCCTGAATTGGCACCGAGTAGATATGCCATACCGGCACGCTCAATGGTATTGGGTAAGTTCATACCATTCCAATCTGATGGAAAAGCTGCACTCATCAAACCCGCATCAGCAAAGGCCTTAAGCGCGACCCCGACTTCAGGATTGACAGTCACACGCTCACCATCAAAAACAGGTTCGTTACTGTCATTTTTTTTATTATGAGGAGCAAATAAATCGGTTGCCAAAGCCTCGTAAACGTTTAAAACAGACGTATATTCAAAACGGTCCTGTCCTGCAAAAGAATTGCGTTGACTAAGTTCTTCGACTTTTAGCCAATCGAATAGCAAAAAATCGACATCACGGCGAGAGAGAATTAATTCATTGCTCATGGTTTATTCCTATACGTTCACAAGTGTAAGCCACTCTGTAACAAGTGCTGGCTTGGCTTGGTTTTCAATTTCAATCGTGACTTCCATGATCAATTGATAAACTCCCTTATTTTTTTCGGAAACATTTTTTAAGTGAAAATGTCCGCGCACACGCTTACCGCTATGTACAGGGCTGATAAAACGCAAATTATTGATGCCATAATTCACGGCAGATTGCTGCCCTTGTACAGTCGGAATGACTTGGGCGGCCATAGCTGAAAGTAAAGATAGCGTTAAAAAACCATGTGCAATCGTGCCACCAAAGGGAGTTTGACGAGCAGCTTCTTCATCCACATGAATAAATTGACGATCCAGTGTTACATCAGCAAAGGTATTGATCATGGTTTGCTCTATTGCAATCCAGTCTGAGCTACCGAGTGCCTTGCCTTGTAACTCAAAGAGTTGCTCGATGCTTAATGTATTTTTTGTCAAAATTATTCTCCTGCCATTAATGAAGCCTTTTTCAGCTCAAGCTCACCCTGAGCGCCTCCTCTGACAGGCACAAACTCATCTGTTCGGTCCGAAACATCAGCTAAACGTTGTGCTAAAACATGTGGAACTTGTTCATCTGTACCTAAATAAATCCCTTGTGTGAGGGTGATGTGTGCTACCTCAAAACTACCTGCGCCAGCGCAAAGAATCATACGGGTAGGTGCATCTTCGCTAACCAAAGTCGCAATTGCAGGACTGACAGCACTTGGTGCAAGGGCTTTGAGTGCTTCTTCGGGTAACAATCCCTCAAGCATACGAGTTGCTGCTGTTGGTGCTAGACAGTTCACCCGAACATTAGATTTTTCACCTTCTAAAGCAAGCGTCTGCATTAACCCAACCAAGGCCATTTTTGCAGCACTATAGTTTGACTGCCCAAAATTGCCGTACAAACCTGAGGATGAAGTGGTCATGACAATACGACCATATTTTTGCTCACGCATGATATCCCATACAGCTTTAGTGCAATTTACGGCCCCCATGAGATGCACATCAATTACTGTACGGAAATCTTCTAATGACATTTTACTAAAGGTTTTATCTCGGAGAATTCCTGCGTTATTAACTAAAATATCCACACGACCCCAGCGGGCAATTGTTTCATCTACCATCTGTTGAACTTGTTCAATATCAGTGACTGAAGCGCCATTTGCCATCGCCTCGCCACCCGCTGCAATAATTTCATCCACGACTTTTTGGGCCGCCATGGTTGAGCCGCCCTTTCCGTTTACATCACTACCCAGATCATTCACGACCACTTTTGCACCCAAACGAGCCAGTAACAGCGCATGTTCCCGCCCTAGACCAGCGCCAGCACCTGTAACAATAGCCACTCGATTGTTTAAATTAATTGTCATGATTTTTTCCTAAATAAATGAATAAGATGTATTTAATAAAGGTTTTAATAAGCTGTCACGCCGCCATCAATTGCAATGGCTTGACCTGTGAGATATGAGTTTTCTTTGGCACACATCATCAGCATCATTGCCACCACTTCGCTTGGATGGCCAAGACGCTTCATTGGCGAGGCCTGCGCTAAAAAGTCTTGTTTCTCTTTGAGTTCACTGTCGACCACCATTGGGGTGGTTGTATAAAATGGACAAATTGCATTAACTCGAATGCCTTTATTTGCATATTCAATCGCTGCTGTTTTTGTTAATCCCACCACAGCATGCTTTGCCGCAGCATAGGCAGCCAATTTGGGAGCCGCGCCTAAACCTGCAACAGAAGCAACGTTCAGAATAATGCCACCACCTTGTTGCAACATCTGACGAATTTGATGCTTCATTCCAAAGAACACACCTTTGGCATTGACGGCAAAACTCAAATCCAGATCTGCTTCATCGGTATCAATAAAGCTTTTCATAGGCGGACTCATACCTGCATTATTGATCCCGACATCGATTCTACCAAACTGAGTAACTGCACTTTGCACCAAAGCCTGTACATCTGCTTCACAGCTGACATCACACACTTGCGCAACCACCTCCACTCCTGCTTGGCGTAGCGGTTCAACTACAGTATTTAACCCTTCAATATTCAAGTCACCCAACACTAATTTTGCACCATACTTTGCCAGTTGCTCTGCCAGCAATGCACCAAATCCACTCGCCGCACCTGTGATTAAGACCACTTGACCTGAATAATGTTCGTACATTGCTATTCCTCCCTAAATAGTTAAACCGCCATCAACCACAATACATTCACCATTGGTGTAACTTGCAGCATCGGACACAAGATACAGTACGGTGCCCGCCATTTCACGTGGTTCTGCGTGACGGCGTAATGGAATTGAACTCATCCAGCTTGTATAAATATCTTCATTTTCAAATAGTGCCGATGCAAATTTGGTCTTGGTAAGACCCGGCAATAAAGCATTCACTCGAATGCCTAATGGTCCGCATTCTTTTGCAAATGCTTTGGTCATATTCACCACCGCAGCTTTGGTAATAGAATAAATACCTTGTTGGTCTCCGGGTTGTAGGGCATTCACAGATGCGGTATTCACAATTGCACCGCCGCCCTGTTCTTTCATTAATTTGCCCGCCTCGACAGACATAAAGAAATATCCACGAATGTTGACTTCAACCGTTTTGTTATAGGCCGCAATATCCGTATCCAAAATATGCCCAAAATAAGGATTGGCAGCTGCATTGTTGACTAAAATATCTAAACGACCATGTTCTTTACGAATATATTCAAAAATTTCTGCAATATCTTCTAGTTTACCCACATGACAAGCAACTGCTTCCGCTTTACCATTTGCTGCAATAATTTCATTAGCAACGCGTTGGCAATCTTCAACCTTGCGACTAGATACAATCACATGTGCGCCTTGTTCAGCTAAAAGTTTGGCAATTTCCTCACCAATACCACGACTTGCACCTGTAACTAAGGCTATTTTTCCAGTCAAATCGAATAAATTTGTAGCCATATCATTTCCTTATGTTCATGGGTTTTGTAAAGTCAGTTGTAAACAACGCTCATATAAATTTTCGACAAAAATCCCAAAATTTTTAAATTCAGGATTTTGAGTTTCTTTATGGTAATAACGATAGTAAATCTGCTGAAGAATAGCGGCTAAACGAAATAAGCCAAATACCTCGTAAAACGTCCAATTGTTGGTTTGTAAACCTGTTTTTTGCAAATAATAGTCCACGACTTCCTGACGTAAAAACATACCTTGTAAATAGGTTGGCTGACGACGCATAGATTTCAATGTTGCGTTATCGTCATCTTGTACCCAATAAGCCAAAGCACACCCTAAATCCATAAGTGGATCGCCCAGAGTCGTCATTTCCCAATCCAAAACCCCAATAATAGAAGTAGGTTGTTGTCGATCTAAAATAAGGTTATCAAAACGCCAATCGTTATGAATGACACACGTTTTACTGTCTTGCGGGATATGCGCATGGAGCCATTGTCTTATGGCACTAAAATTTGGTACATCGGGTGTTAATGCTTTTTCATAACGCTTATCCCATCCTTCAACTTGGCGACGACAATAACCCTCGCCTTTACCTAGCATTTCTAAATCAGTACCTTGATAAGGGAGTTGATGTAAGGCAATTAGAGAATCCAGCATATTTGTACAGAGAACTTTGAGCTGATCTCTACTTAAACTTAGATCTTGGGGCAGATCAGCGCGAAGAATTATGCCTTCGATACGTTCCATCACATAAAAATCACAACCAATGACGGTGTGATCTGTACACAATGCCACCATTTCGGGAACCATAGGATAAAGTGGCTTAAGTGCTTTTTGCACCCGATATTCCCGCACCATATCATGAGCAGATTTTGCTTTTGTGCCTGATGGTGGGCGACGTAAAATCAAATCGTGATTATCGCATTCAATCCGATAAGTCCAATTAGAGGCCCCACCCGAATATTGAGTTATTTTTGGTGTACCTTTTAAACAAATACCTTGTTGAAACAGCCAGTCTTGTATAGCAGTTATGTTGAGTTCTTCACCCTGACGTACCTGACCACCAACATCAATCACAGACATGGTTACTTCCCCTCTGCTCGATGGTGGCTATATCCCCGCTTTTTTAACTCTATTTTACTAATGACGCGTTTATGAACTTCATCTGGACCATCCGCTAAACGTAAAGTTCGCGCAAGAGCAAAAAAACGAACCAATGGCGTATCATTTGATATTCCCATACCACCGTGAATTTGAATTGCCATGTCCATGACTTGTTGCATTACATTAGGGGCAACTACTTTAATGGCTGAAATTTCAGTCATAGCCGCAACATTTCCCACAGTATCCATTTTCCAAGCTGCATACAAAGTCAATAATCGAGCTTGATCAATCGCAATTCGGGCATCTGCAATACGCTCTTTATTGCCGCCTAATTCTAAAATTGGTTGACCAAAAGCCGTACGGCTCATGCCACGATCAATTGCCAACTCTAGGGCACGTTCCGATGCTCCCACACAGCGCATACAATGGTGTATTCGCCCTGGCCCTAAACGCCCTTGTGCAATTGCAAAACCTTGTCCAGCTTCGCTAATGAAATTACTCACGGGTACACGTACATTATTAAAACTAATTTCACCGTGACCATGAGGTGCCTCAGTTTCATTAAAAACTGGAAGCATTCTTTCAATCTTGATTCCAGCCGTATCGATAGGTACTAAAACCATCGAATGCTGTTGGTGTTGACCTTTATTTTCATCGGGTGTACGTGCCATCACAATCAATATTTTAGCGTTCGGATCACCTAAACCTGATGACCACCATTTTCGACCATTGAGAACGATTTCATCACCCTCAATAACTGCTGTAGTTTGCATATTGGTAGCATCACTTGATGCAACTTCAGGCTCGGTCATACAAAAAACTGAACGAATTTCGCCTTTTAATAATGGTGCTAACCATTGTTTTTTCTGCTCTTCATTCCCATAACGCCATAAAACTTCCATGTTGCCAGTATCAGGAGCATTACAGTTAAAAACGGTAGGAGCTAAAAAACTACGACCTGTTTGTTCTGCGATATGAGCATATTCTTGAATATTCAAACCCGCGCCTAATGTGTCATCAGGTAAGAACATATTCCACAAACCAGCTTCCTTTGCCTTATTTTTTAATGTTTCCAAAGCAGTCGGCCATTTCCATGTAGTCCAATCCTCATGGTCGCAAGTCCGTCGAACCTCAGCCCAAAACTCATCTTCAATAGGCTCAATTTCAGTTGCCATGAATTGCTTAACTTTTTCTAAATATTGTTTACCACGAGCGCTAAGTTCAAAATTCACGGTTTTAATCACTCTATTTGTTGTGCTATTTCCTGACCATACCTAACTTGCTACAATGAATAAAATGAATTGTTTGAATAACAAACCATGAATGAAATGAATAATAATGTCGCCTCTCTCGCTCGTATTGATCTCAATCTATTTCGGGTGTTTGTCACAATTTATAAAGAAAAAAATCTAACACGTGCGAGTGAACAACTTTTTTTAAGTCAACCTGCTGTTAGCCATGCGTTGGCTCGTTTACGCGATCATTTTAATGACCCACTCTTTATTCGAGATGGGCATGGTGTTGTTCCATCACCTTTAGCCAAACGTTTATGGCCTAAAATTGAACAATCATTGCAACTGATGCATCAAGCAATTCAAAGCACTTATGACTTTGTGCCAGCACGAGATTTAAAGCATCTCACCATCGCTATGAATGATGAATATGAAGGGATTTTTTTACCCTCTATTATTCAACACTTAACTCAATTTAATCCTAATTTGCAGTTAAATAGCGTACGCATTGATCGTAAAAACTTAAGACATGAGCTTTCTACGGGTAAAATCGATTTTGCGATTGATGTTCAACATTCTGTTGAAGAGAGCATTGGTTATGAATGCTGTACTAAAGATCAGTTTGTGGTAATAAGTCGCAAGCAGCATCCTTTATTATCCTCTACTGATCTCACCAAAGGAATTTATTTAGATGCCAAGCACATTACTGTGTCCTCTCGTCCCACAGGTCGTGTCTTCGAAGATTTTTTCTTATCTAAACAAGGGATCAAAAGAACAATTAGTTTCCGCTGCCAACAATATGAAACTGCAATCCGATTAATTACACAAACGGACCATTTACTCACGATTCCTCAATGCCAAATTGCTTATTTTAAAGATAATTATCCTCAAATTAAGGTGCATCCACTCCCCATTGATATAGCTGGATACCAAATGAATTTATATTGGGATCAGCAAAAGTCCCATGAACACCAAATAGTATGGTGTAAGGCGCAACTATTGCAGATTATGAATAATTTATAGGATATCTTAAAAAATTAAGGGAAATATGAATTCATTATTGAGAGATTAATTATTTTTCCTCAATACTGCCAAAAGCTTTCCTCCAAGCTTGAGGACTTGTGCCATATTTTTCACGAAACTTTTTCCTAAACATAACCGTATTATTGAAACCAGAGAGCTCGGTTATTTGTTCAATAGGCAGTTTCGTTGTTTCCAATAATTCACAGCTATACCTAATTCTTTCTGCATTGATCCATTCTACCAAAGTCATTCCAGTCGCTTTTTTAAAATGCCTTGTAAATGTCCTACGTGTCATATGTGATTGTTCAGCTAATGCTTCAATACTATGCTGCTGAGCTAAATTTTTTCTTAGAAAATCGAGCAAGACATTAATTTGCGCATCTTGACTTGAATTCGCCACAGGTTGTTCAATGAATTGGGCCTGTCCCCCTTCTCGATGTGGAGGAATGACCATGACTCTAGATACTTTATTCGCAATTTGTGCGTTATATATTTCACGAACTAAATATAGACAACAGTCAAGAGCTGCTCCTGTACCAGCAGATGTAATAATTCTCTGGTCTTCTATATAAAGAGCATCTGAATCGAGTTTAATATCAGGAAATCTTTCGTTAAAATCTTGTTCAGCCAACCAGTGCGTAGTGGCTTTTTTATTGTTTAACAAACCAGCATACGCTAGTGCATAAGTGCCATAGCAAAGACCAACAAGTTTATTCCCTTTTTGATACGCTTGTTGAAGGCTTTCAATAAGAGAAGGTTCTGGCTTATGGTTAAAATCATCCCAACCAGGAATAACGATAAGATCAAATTCAGGGATTAGTTCTATTCCTCCATCAGGAATAATTACCATTGATTGTTCAGTTTTTACAGGTTGTCCATCAATCGAAAATATTTTTAGCTTAAATAAGCTCTTATCCTCAATTTTTATATTGAAAATAATATGGGGAATAGAAAAATGGAATGGATTTATATTGGGATAAACAAATAGCCCAATGACTGGTATTTCCATACAAATTCTTCAACCGTGAAAAGTATAAATATAGCATTTTGTCCTAATAGTTTCGATAGTTGTCCTTAAGGACAATTTTCTATATTTTTATCTTTCCTCATAATTCCAATATCAGTAAATTATCTGGAATTAGATATGAAAAAAATCTTAAATAGTTCTCTACTCGCTATTACTTTAGCAACGGCTTCATTCAGTTTATATGCGAATGACAGTACCCAAAGAGACACTTCGAAGATAACTCACTTGCAAGAAATTCGTAATGCAACGGTAAAAATTACGTATGCAGATACCACTTTCTTAGTTGATCCAATGTTTGCAAAAAAAGGTTTTTATGAAGGATTCCCAAATACTTACCGGAGTTATTTGCGTAATCCCTTGGTAGATTTGCCTATTAAACCTGAAACGATTTTAGAAGGTGTTGACGCCATTATCGTTACACATACTCATTTAGATCATTGGGATGATGCTGCACAAGCAGCTATACCAAAGAACATGCCTGTTTTTGTACAAAATAAAGATGATCAAAAGACCATTCGGTCTCAAGGTTTTAAGGATGTACGTATCTTAACTCAGACGACATTTGAAGGGGTCAAAATAACTAAAATTGGTGGCCAACATGGTACTGATGAGATGTATCGCAATACTAAGCTAGGAGCCGCTTTAGGTGAAGCCATGGGTATGGTTTTTGAAGCAGTTGGTCATGAAACAATTTATGTTGCTGGTGATACTATTTGGCGTCCCGAGGTCGATCAAGCTATAGAGAAATTTAAACCAGAAGTGATTGTATTAAATACAGGTAATGCATTGATGGACGGATATAAAGAATCCATTATCATGGGTAAAGAAGATACTTATCACGCTACTCAAAAAGCACCTAAGGCTAAAATTGTTGCTGTACATATGGATGCAATTAACCATATGTCTGTATCACGTGCCCAGCTCTCTGAATATATAAAAGAAAAAGGTATTCAAGATAAAGTATTGATTCCTTTAGATGGTGAAACAATCTCTTTCTAAGTTTTAAGACGCACGTTAAGTTTATATTGGAAGGCCCTGATTGTTCAGGGCTTTCTTTATATTGCTTTAACGCAGATTGAAACACTTAGATTGCTATTAATCGTATGGGCTGTGCATCCTGATGATAGAATGCCCAGCCAAATTAATTTAAATAATAAAATTAACCGAAGCATGGCGTTTCTTGAGGATTATCCAAGTACCGAAAATGGTTAGTAAGAGCTTCTTTCGCATGAATTGGATCCACACCCACGCCAATTAAAAAGTGATGTAGTAGAGGTGTTAATACTTTGGGAATACTTTTATCCTTCGAAAAAATATCTCCAAATTCAAATACTGAGAAAATTTTGTAAGGCTCATCTGCTTGTGCAAATTACGACCTAAATTTCTAACTGTAAAAAAACGCCATTAGATGCGGTTATGATCCACTCCATCAAGTATAGAAGTGCGGTACTACCCCTATCTTTTCCATACTTTCGGATTTTTTAATTTTTTTCCAAAACTTTCTTAAATTCCGGTGAATCAAAATAGTTCGTAATCATTTTTCCGAGATCTACCTTATGCGCTTTAACTTCTTCACTCCCCATGTCTTGTAAAACCGTATGTGGCTTATGCTTTTTCAAAGGAGGGAATTTTCGCTGACCGCCTGTTGTTATTCTTTCAATAAAGCTTGCCAACCACATAATATATTCACACTTATTCTTATACGAAGGCATTAAACTGATATCCAGCTTAATCATACATTCACTTAAAGGCTTGTTGAGACACTCTTCAAAGTTAATAAAATTATACTTAAGTTTGTAAGGTGTTCCTTTTATCTCTTGTCGGATAATACTTACTAAATTATTCAACTGCTCGATAATATTTTCAGAGAACAATTTTGCATCCTCAAATTTTTTATAAACCTTCTCAGCAATAATTAAAAATTGTGACATTGTTATCTCTCCTTCTTATTCTGACTTTGTCCGTTAGTCAGATTTTTAAGAAAGTATGATGGATATAACGTTGCTATATGTAAGATTGATTGAACAAAAAGCAACCCATGTAAAACTATGAAACTATCTGCCAAAGCAATCCACAAAAATAATTCATAAGGCAACTTAAGTCACATTTTTTAATCCATGATTTTTTATAATTCGAAATAATTTAAAAATAAAAAGCCCCACTAATAGTCGATAGTTAGTGGGGCCTTATGTAATGTTGTAATCTATTCAGCAAGTTTAAACGCATTGTATAAATATGAGTAATGGTTAAAATTCAGAATTTTTTATTGATCGAGTATCAAAATAATTGATAAAAATTTTATATCAACTCTTTATTGCAGATTCTATCTGAATTTTAAAGTTAATATTTTTCTCCTCATCAATATAGGATAGCAGTCGCTCATCACTTCTTTTCCTTAATTTTTCAATTTCCGAATCAATCTTTGCTGTAAGCAAAGATTCTTCTTCTTGGTCCTCATTCGGAATGTAGTCAATTCTTGATTTCATTCTTTACCCCCCTGTTTTTTAGCATTGTTAGTTCAACACAACTAAATAAACAAGTGAGTTTGAGTATTTATTCTAAAAGACAATTCTAAAATCCATAACAATAAAAAAAACCCACCTTCCGATGAGCTTTTTATTTAATTAAAATTAACGGTATGTATTAGGCATTAAATTCTGCTAATACAAAGTTTTTTACTATTTCATCAAAAGTTGGTTTCAGAAGAGCTGGCTTGCTATTTTTTATAGTTTCATACCAATAACTCGCTGCAACTCCCATACTGAACAAAGCTAACAATTTCATTGCTCACCTCACTTATTGGGAAGAGTGAAACTTAAAGTATCATTCGCGTTTGTAGCCTTCCAACTCGTTTTAGCGAGGTTTCTGTATATATTTTAAGCAATGTGTAATAAAAAAGCCCATATCTTTATGAGCTTTCTCTTAGGACAATAGTGCAATTTTCTTGGACTTCGCCCACTATAACGCAAAAAATAGATTTATTCTTCGGTTTTAACTTTGTCTGTACCAGGTGTAATTATAAATGGTTGACTGAAGTAAACTGGGTAATCCAAATTCTTATATCTAAGATTTAGCTTTTCCTGAAATTTCTTAAAGTTTGCAGCTCTAATCATTTTTAAAATTTTGTCATCTTGCACTGGATCACCACTACTCTTTGTAAGAACTACCTCGAACGAACCATTTTTATATAGTTTTATACGTGCCTCTGCTGTTAGATCTTTTGGTCCTGGTTTAGTGGTTTGAGCACTTAGAGTCTCCTCATTTGCATGGATATTCATGCTGAGACTTATAGCAAATAGCCCACTAATTAAATATCTTTTTATCATATTTTACCTATAGTTACGTTTACTCATATTTTTATAAGTGCTAGGATTAAATAAATCATTGAATAACATAAATAATATGAGCTTTAGTACTTATTTACCAGCTACATCTTTTAAAGGGACACACAACAATACCATTATCGAAGGTAGTTTCGAATCTGGTTCATTTGAGGGCCACCTTTTCTTTAATGGAAATTGGATTCAGGCCAAACTTTTGAATTATTATAAAAATTATGAGAGAACACTTAAATGTGGGATGAAGACTAATCAACGAGTAAAAATCCTGCTAGAGTTTTATGAATGGTTACCTGCTTACGGGACTCAAGCGACTAAAGAACATTATGGAGAACAGTCTTTTAACTCAAAACTAAAGCTTTTTAAAGAAGCTGGATTTAATCAAAATTTCCTCGATATTATGAATGATTACTATCCTATCGAGTGTCCTGAATTACGCCAATGGAAGTTTTTATTTAAATTTAATAGAAGACCATTAACGATCATTGATTAAATTTAATAGAACTCGATTTGAATTTTGATAATTACACGAGACAAAAATGAAATCTCTAGACGTCGTTGCTGCAGTCATCTGGCACCAGGATAAAATTTTATGCGCCCTTAAAGGTGAGCATAAGTATCCCTATTTATCGAATAAGTATGAATTCCCGGGTGGCAAAGTAGAAGCTGAAGAAACACTCGAGCAAGCGCTCATTCGAGAAATTAAAGAAGAGCTTAATCTTGATATAGAAGTAACAGAGTATCTATTAACTGTAGAGCACGGCTACCCCAACTTTAATATTGAGCTGGCCACTTTTATGTGCGTGACTAAGACTATTGAAGAATTGGCTTTAAGTGAGCACCAGGATGTACAATGGTGCACTATCGATGAATTAGAACAGCTCGACTGGGCTGCTGCTGATATCCCCATCGTGAAATACTTACTTGATAATAAGACTACAGCATGTTGAAAGATTTTAGACAATTAAAACCAGGTACCATTTTAGATAATGCTGGATTACGTGATTACTTCCTTTGCTCACCTCAGGGCGGAATGCGTAGATCCAAAAAGACCAATACCCTTATCATTGTCTCAAACCATGTCGAGTCCATCTACGAAGATAGATGGATCGGTGATGAGCTGCATTACACCGGCATGGGCCAGCTCGGTGACCAGGGATTAATAAGTCAAAATAGAACACTTGCTGAAAGTAATAGTAATGGTGTTTCTGTCCATCTTTTTGAAGTGTTTGTCGATAAAGAATATATCTATCAAGGTCCTGTTACTCTCGTAGCAGATCCATATCAAAAAGTTCAACCTGATGCCAATAAACAAGATCGGTTAGTCTGGATATTCCCGGTTAAATTATCTGATTCAAATATGGCGATTAGCGTAGAGACCATAGAGCGAACTAGTCAGAAAAAGCAGCGTAAGTATAAGAAGAAATCGATTGAGCAATTGATAGCAGATGCCCATGCTACCGCACAAACGCAAGTCAGCTACCGTAATACAAAGACGAAATACTTTATTCGTTCAGATGCCATTGCCCAGCTTGCAAAACGTTTAGCAAATGGCATTTGTCAACTCTGTGAACAGCCTGCCCCTTTTGAAGACCAAAATGGTGAGCCCTATCTGGAAACTCACCATATTGAATGGTTGGCACATGGTGGACCAGACACCGTCGAAAATACTGTTGCACTTTGCCCAAACTGCCATAAGAAAATGCATATTGTGAATGCTGAGAAAGATCGGGAAAAAATTTTAATAAATACCAGAAATTTACAACCCCACTCTTGAATCATAATCATTTCATAGAAAATTTAATGGAAAAATAATGGAACAGTTTTTAAAACGTATATCTTTTTTTCTTATCTACTTACCCGCATTAGTATATGCCTGTCAATTCGCCCGCTATGCAGGTTATTGTGAACCTTTAAATATTGAAATTTTTTCTTTAAGCTTGGACTATCCAGAAGTAATGTTATTTGGATATTTAAATACTGCCTTACTTCTTTTAGAAACATTATCAAAATTAATAATAGTGGGTGGTGAATTAATTATATTTTTGTTTTTAGTTCTTATATTTATTTGGTATATAAAATATAAAAAAGAAAAAATACATTTTAAAGATTTCTTAGGTAAAGCAGAAGTTTTTACAAAGTCAAAAATTTCTAAAATTAAAAATGAAATAAAAGGTTTTTTAAACAGCTTTTGGGGCTTGTGTATTTTTTACATACTTATGCTAATTTTTACTTTGGGTTTAATTTTATACCACTATTCTCAAGGGGTTAAAGCCGTTGAAAAAGAAGTTTTAGATATTCTGACTTCAACTCAACCAATAGAGAACCTAGGATATATTACTAGAAATGGTAAAAAAACTTTGATGCACCCAATCTTATGTGGCAATAATAAATGCTATGGAATAAGTCCTTATAAACAGGTAGCCATAGTATATCTCCCAGAAGAATATACAAAGCCAATCGATATATCTAAAATAAAAAAAGTACCTTAAGGTACTTTTTTTATTTCATTATCAAAAGTTGAGCCTGACAACCTTAAGACGTGATCAACATCACGATAAATATTTTTCAGCCACGATAAATCTGGATCCGCTGAACTAAACATAGTTACACCAATCACTGAAGAATATATTTCTTTAGATAATTTTACATGACCTTTAGAATCTAATTCTTTCATTAACTTCAAAATAATTTCTAAATAGTATACTTTTTTACTCTCATCAAACTTATCAGATAAAAGTAATTTTCTTATCATCATCCCTAAACATTCACTTGCTGACTGAACAGCCATAATGCTCTTAACTTCATCATTGTATAGATAATTTGCAGCATTAACCCAGTCAGAACAATTCGATACTAAGTTGTATATTAGATAATCAAATTTCAATGGAAATTCTTGCCAATTCTCAGAGTTTTCAGTTCTATCAAGATTTTTTAAAATTTCATCAAGAAAGATTTCGTAATATTTCAACCACATTTTATCATCAATTTTTTTATAAATTGCACTTTTCACCATTACATCAAAGAATTGTATTCCCACAAAAATTGGACACTCCCAGAGTTCGTCGGTATAAATGTAAGACTCGCAATAACTATTATAATAGTTATCTTTACCTTTCTGCTGCTTAATAAAATCACAAATATAATCACCTACTGGTTTCCATATATTTGCTTTTATTGCATTATTAGGATCTGAAAAATAATAATTCAAAATAAAGTTTTCAGGTTCTATACGATATCCTGTTGCAGACATATAATGCTGATTATCTTTAAGCTCACGATATAGCTGACTATGTTTATTAGCAATAAGACCCTTAAAGAAATTATCTGTGAACTCATCTACACACAAAAAAGATGGGCTTGAAGTTAATTTAACTGGAATGACTGGATGTATTTCAATCAAATAATCTAAGAAACTTGATGATTTTAGCAATCTTTCAATTGACTTAAATATTTTTGATTTATTTCCAATTTCCTCTGGTAGAATTGATAAAAATTTTTCCAAAATTAAAAACTTTAACTTACGCCCCTTGCTAACCTGTATTGCCGGAAACTGTAACAGTTCATGAGTACTTAACCTTGAATGTTTATAAATAATGCTAATAAACTTTTCATAATTCGTTCTCTTATTTATTATATTTAGAAATTGTTCAAGATACTTTTCAAGTAGATAACTCAAAACATGATATTTTTTTACTCTTAGCAGGCTATATGAATTATCAACCCAATTTTTATATTGCGTAGAGGGCAATTTTTTACCAAACAATTTATAATTAAAAAGACATCCCATTAAAATGACACAGCTCAAAACTGCAGTTTTTTCATCAAATCCCCATATGTATTCAAATGGTTCTATCTGTAAGACAGAAATGATAACACTTGAATAAATTAAGCCTAGCGCTATAAGATTCAAAATTATAAAAAATAGCCAATATTTAATTGAAGCCCTTAAGAAAAAATCTTGTCTTCTTTCTTCAGAAATCAAAGTAATAATTGCAATAAAAATTCCTAATACGGTAAATAAACCACTAGCATCCATTGTAATATTCTTAAGCTAAGTATATGAAATTGACTAATTATACCCAATAAACCCATACCGACAATGCAACACAGCTAACCCATCCTTAACATCATCACTTCCCCCCAAAAAACCTTTCCACCACCACATCCCTTTCATCCAAACGATTTGAGCTTAAAATCTGGAACATCAAGCCATCAATTAAGTTTAAAACCATATCAGCACTTGGTTTTAACGAGCAGTTTTCCAAACTAAAAACCAGATCAAAAAGCTCTCGAAGTAACCATTTTCTATATTCAATTGCCATGTGGTAGGCCTGAGAGTAAATCTGTTTAATTTCAAAAATAGCTTTAAGCAATAGATAGTACAAGCTATTAAAATTGACATGTAAAACAATAATCTCTTTGAGTTTATCGCTTGAGGTTCGGTAACGGCTTGAGTAAATAATTGCCAGCACTTCTTCTTTCAATCGGCTTTTTTGAAAAGATACGCACCTTTCAATAAGCTGCTCTTTTGAGTGAAAGTAGTTATAAAAAGTAGCTTTAGGAATTTTGGATTCTTTGGCAATTAAGTCCACGCCCGTATTGTGGAATCCATAGATATTAAACAGCTCTATTGCGGTGTGAATTACCTGTAGTTTTTTGGAAGATGTTTCTAAAGTTGGCATAGTTTTACCGTTATAAATTCTTGTTGTTTCTAAAAGAGATACTTTTTTGGGAGAAAAAAAGGCACAGCAAAGCCGTAAAGACTATGCTTGGCACATCTCAAGTTTTATTGTTGCTAAGTTTTTAGTCGTGACGAATTAAAGTCTGAAAAGCCCAATGGCGATCAAACTGTTTTAAAAGTTTAAGTTGTGTCGATATAGCTTTTGGCAAAGACTGCCAAGAAAAAATGAATGTGCAAAGCCAACTCCTTCTATTGGGAGTTCTGCCAGACATTTTAAATTATGGTGGCAGAACGGAAGAGGGTTCGCAGACTAGTAATAACTCAAACTAGCACACCCGAAGGTGTCCCTCTCCCGTCCTACCGCTACGGGAGGGAACGAGTGGTACACCACACAAGGCTATTCCTCAGAAGGAAAAGCTCTGATGCGGGAGTTATTATGCGGTCTGCGACAACCGACTGGCAATGTGGCCAGCCTGCAAATGGTAATCTTCAATATTTAAGGTGTCAATGTGAAATTGGCTAGAAATTATTTAATTAATTATTGTTTTTCATTTAATTACACAATTAAGAAAAACCTTAAATATTGGCTTAATAAAACCCTTATGTTTTATAAGCAAGTTAGCTGTTAGGTTTAATTTGAATTGTTTTACTGCTTGAATAGATAAAATAAAGAGCAATTGCCAAACAGATAAGTGCGCCCAATCTATATGTTGAAAAAGGCAGAATTTCATTGCCAAACCAACCAAAATTATCAATCAACATACTCATGAGAAGTTGCCCAAAAATCACCGCAACCGTAGCAACTGCCGCCCCTATTCTTTGCACAGCTAAAACCATAATTACAATATAGGGAACGCCACACATTGCTCCGAGCAATTGCCATTTAGGTACATCTAGCAGTGTTAATGTTTGTTTTGGTTCGAAATAAAATATAAGCAATGCTGTAATTAAAGCTCCTACCGAAAACGTCAAAAATGCACTACGAAATACGCCAACTTTACTGCCAAGCTGACCATTAATTGCGGCTTGAACACTTAAAAGAGCACCGCCGATGACTGCTAGTAAAATCATGAATATCGCCATATTACCCTCTTATGCTTTTGCGACTAATGAAAGTGCGACCACAATAAAAACAAGCGCAAGCACACGTTTTCGATCTACTTTTCTATGCGAAGTTCCGAGTAATCCATAATGATCAATAATCAGACTCTTAAAAACTTGACCAGCCAAAATTCCAATCATTGTCATGGCAATACCAATAATCGGCGCGGTAATGGTGAGAATAATGACGTAGATGGGACCAATAACGCCTCCCAATAACTGCCAAGATGGAAGAGTAAAAAATGAAGGACTGTTACGTGGACTAAAAAACAACATCAATAAAAAAGTAAGTGCTGCCCCTACTCCAAAAATACTAAAAGTGGCCCACAACTCCCCAACTTCTGTACCTAATGGCCCTAAAAGCCCAGCTTCTACGGATAGACCCATTCCTCCCAAAATGGTTAGGAACAGTAATAGAATTTGCATCAAATATTGCCTCATTTTATTTAGGCAATGAATCTTAGAGTAGTCAATTCAGCAGAAAAACAGCATAATTCATGAATCACTTTTGCAAAAATTGCACAGATGAATTTAACTAATTCGATTGATATTCGTACCCTTCGCTTTTTTATCAGTGTATACAATGCTCAAAACTTCTCTATGGTGGCGAGAAAAGAAGATGTGTCGGCATCGATGATTTCTCGGACCATTCAACAGTTAGAAGATGCATTGGGGCAGCAACTTTTTTATCGAAATACACGAGCAATCACACCGACCGAATCGGGTAAATTATTTTTTGAGTATGCCAAAAGAATTACAGAGCAATTTGATGAAGCTCAAAAGGCATTGCAGGATAAAACTGTAGAACCCACTGGACTGGTCAGAATTAATGCACCCGTATTTTTTGGTCAAAGGCATATTGCGCCTTGGTTAGCGGGTTTATCAGAGCGTTATCCAAGGCTTTTAATAGAACTGATTCAGACAGATGAATTTATAGACCCACTTCGGGATAGTACCGATTTAATTTTTCGTATTGGAACCCTGACAGACTCATCATTTCATGCACGTATTTTCGGCACACAAAAATATCATTTGGCAGCCTCTCCTGCTTACATTGCTAAATACGGCGCGCTTGATCATCCCAAAGCACTCAATGAACATAAACGTTTAGTCTATAAAGGGTTTGAAGGACCTAACCGTTGGTTAATTAGAAAGCCAAATGAGGAGTGGATACATTATCCAATTGTGCCTTTACTCGCTTCAAATAATGCTGAGAGCTTAATGACGGCTGCACTCAATGGGATGGGAATAGTTTTATTTCCTGACTGGTTAATTGGTGAGGCTTTAAAGGATGGCAAATTAATAAAACTTTTACCGGAATATGAAGCATCTATTAAATCGCAACCCCAGCACATCGCAGCAATTTATCCTAATGTGCGTCATCCGCCTTTAAATATTCGGGTAATTATTGATTATTTTGCTGAGGTCTACGGCTCGCCACCATATTGGCAGAATTAATTTTTCATTTAATTACACAATTAAGAAAAACCTTAAATATTGGCTTAACAATTTACTTTTACAACAGCCAGTTAAGTGGCTTGTTTGTAATTACCATCATTTAAAAATACCAATGCTTGCTCAGTCGATCCCTCATTTAAAGGATTATGATGAGGATTAAAGTACCGCAAACAGGCACGTATTATATCGTCAACCTTAGGCACACGGTCTTGTCGAGCTGCTCGGAAATAATCTTTAAAACGAAAACGATGTGGTAATTGCACATCTTGTTTTACTAGATTTTCGACAGCAACATAAGCCAAAACAATAAATAGCGGGAATGTGAAAGCAGCCGCCCCAACCCGAAGTATATTGCTATTGCTAAAATATCTAAACATTGCATCGGCTACTTCACGGTGCTCTACTTCTTCAGCTCCGTGCCATTGCAATAAACGTAACATTTCTACATCGACAGGTGCTTGTTGTAGTCCCTCTGCATTGAGAACCCAATGTCCTAACACTCCTGTTAGATGTTCGGCAGCAGCCACCATTGCTAATCGGGTCGTTAGCCACATCGACTTTAAGCGCGGATGCTTCAATTCATAGCCTAATGGTTTCGGGCCAATCATGTCATTAAATATCCAATTCGTCATCTTGGTATAACGACTTAAATCAATCCCTAACGCCTCTATGTGCCGTGTTCCTAGAGTATGCCCATAACTATGAGCGCCCTCTTGTTTAATAAAAGCAATTGCTGCCTCTTTAAGTTTTTCATCTTTAATATAAGGCAATGCATCTCTAAACGTCTGACAAAACCAACGTTCTGGTGCAGGTGTAATCGGGTTAATTGAATTTAATATTTGTGAAACGATTGGATCATCATAAATCCAATGACATGGTGTTTCATTAAAATTAAATACAGGACGCCGCGGAACAATGACATGGTTTTGTCTGATTAAACTATTCATGATAACAACTCCTTATATCAAAAGCTTTTACCACTAATCTTGAGTCAAAATGTTAAAACCCATACGTGGACCAAAGGCAATCAATGTACGGATTAATCCCTTAATTGCTTTCGGTTGTTGCCCACTGCTAATACGGCGAAATTGCGCTGCGTGCCAACCGAGTTGCAAATAAGCATCTACTGGTTTATATCCAACCGCTGGAATTTTTGCTGGTTTTAATACTGATTTTCCGGCTAGCAGTTGTTTGGCTAAATCGGGCTGTATTGCAAAAGGCCGAGCCAACCCAACTAAATCAACCGTACCATTTGCAACAATGTGATTCATAAAATCTACATCACGCAGTCCGCCTGTTAACATCAGGGGTAATTTGCTTTGCTTACGAAGTGCGGTGGCATAGTCAATAAAATATGCATCACGTTGAGCAGAACGATCAGGCGCATAGCCTAACTGGGCAGGAGATTCATAATTCCCACCTGAAATCTCTAATAGGTCGATCCCTTCTGCTTCTAAAGCTAATGCAATTTTTAAAGACTCTTCCTGACTTAAACCGCCCTTTTGAAAATCGGCTGAGTTGAGTTTTACGCTTAGTATTTTATGTTTGCCAATCGCTTGGCGAACAGCTCGTACAGTTTCAATCAACATACGTTGTCGATTTTCAGGACTTCCTCCCCACCCATCGTTTCGAACATTTGAGAGTGGTGACAAAAATTGCGAGAGTAAATAACCATGTGCGGCATGAACCTGTACGCCATCAAACCCTGCTTTAACAGCAAGCTCTGCGGTTGTAGCAAAGCGTTTAATTTGCTCTAAAATATCTGCTTCAGTCATCGCTCGTGGAATACGAATAATATTCATAGCAGGTAAATCAAGCCCGACTGCTGAGGGCGCGATCGGCTTTTTCAAAAGTGGCAAAACCGCAACACGACCCGGATGGTTAATCTGCATAATAATTTTGCTGCCATTGGCCTTAGCAGCCTGAGCCCATAACTTATTGGCTTGTAAAAATTGCTCATCTTGCAAAACGACATTTCGTGGCTCAACAAAAGCACGATGGTCAATCATCACATTACCCGTAACTAACAACCCAGTTCCACCTCTTGCCCATGCTGCATAAAGTTGCTGTAAGTCTGTGGTGGGAGAACCGTGTCGATCTGCCAATTGTTCACTCATGGCCGACTTTGCAATACGGTTTGGTATGGTTATGCCACATGCCAATTTTAATGGTTGCTGTAGCGAAGAATTTGTAAATGTAGACTGTGCCATGGTAATTATTCCTAAAATTGTTTGTTCTGTAGGTGCTGAATAAGCATCAACTTTTGATTATTTCAACAGCTCTTCATTGAAATATTGTTTTTTTAATAAGTTCATCATCTCCCGATTGTCATGCTGCCAAGGATGAAAATCTGCGGAGAAAAAATCGCGATAATTTTTACCAATACGTCTGACTAGACCTTGTCCTCCAAACAAATAACGAAGACCTTCATAGAGTTCTTTTAAATCTAGTTGTTTTCCAGAAGCTCGTAACAGTTCTGCCGTTCCTCTGGTGGTAATGACAAGAAAAGAAAGCGTGGTTTCTATCATCACCCATCGCAAGAAATAAGGTCTATTGACCAAAGACTGATATACATCAAAAGCTACAGCCTTATGTTCTGTTTCCTCAATCGCGTGCCATGCCCAGATTTTTCTGACATGAGTATTAAACAACTCTAAATCTTGGGGCGCGGTACTAATAAAATAGTCAGCTAGAATTGCTGTGAGGTGTTCCATACATACGGTGCATGCAAGCTGATGAGCTGTAGAGAATTGCTCTTGCATTAAGCGATTCATCTTTTTAAAGCGCTTATAAATTCGATCTACGGGATAGCCTTTTTTCAGCATGACCGCATTGAGCGCGTCGTGTTCTTTACCGTGATGTGCTTCTTGACCAATAAAAGCACGAACTTGTTTAAGCAGAACAGGATCTTCGATTTTTGCCTGATAATTACGTACACTATGAATAAATTGACGTTCGCCATCTGGAAATGCGCCCGATAATGCAGTCAATAACATTGTGAGTAAGGCATTGTTATTAAACCAGAACTCAGGAATTTCATCTGGAAAATTAAAATCCATTGTTCTTACAGGAATATCAATTGAAGCCGAGATTTTAGAAAAATCTTGTGTTTGTTTTGACTTAAAGAACGTATTCATCTTTATTCTCCAGCTATAAAACGCGAGGATTAAATTGGCGCAATAAAAATAACGGCGTGCGTAGACGAGGTATTTGAATTGGCGGAATTAACCCACCTGATAAATCAACTCGATGCAATCTTGCTTCAATGACTTTGCCCAGCCCCATATTATGTAAAGGATCATTTTCAGTACCCGTAAAACGTAAGTTCATTTCTACACGACGGACTTCAAGTGGATGTTCTTTCGGAGTAAATCGAACCTCTCGTGGTAAACCAAGGCCTAATCCACCTGTGATATTACGATGTGGTAATCCTAAAATTGGAGGTGCATCATCAATGACTTCACCAAGCTTAGCTTCCATTTCAATGAGTGTCGTACCACGGCGTGAAGCATTGCTAACAATACGTTTGCCGTCATTTTCCCAACTAATCTCACCCATTTTTTTAGGATAGCCCAGCAACTCACGTCCAATAATCATGGCGCGGTCATCGTCTAAAATCATCCAAGGACAAAAGATTCCTGTTTTATTGCCTACTTTAATATGAACAAATAAACCCGCTTCATGGTAAGCACCTGTATAGACGTTTTCTGGGAAATAAGCACAGAACAAATCAGCTCTGGCAGGTTGAACCAGTGTCATCCCAGACGGTAACCAACGAGCCATCGCTTTTTCATCCACTTCAACAACAGCCGTCAAATACTGCGCATTGTGATAAAGCTTATTGCCAAGATTGGCTAAACCTACAGGCACACGTAAGTCATTGATGAGTTGTCTCATGATTTTAATCTCGAAAATACTTGTTTCAGAATTGGGAGCAAGATGATGCGCGGGGTATAACGTCCCCCAAAAGTTTGCGCCTGCGCAATAAAACCGGGAATCACAATACGGCGATTGCAATCCATGCCTTGAATCGCTTCTTTCGCTACTCTTTCAGCCGTCACCCAAACAAAATTGCCACCGACTCCATCAATTTTGGTAATTCCAGCAACTTCATTAAAACTTGTTTTAGTAGGACCCGGAGCAAGTAAAGTACAGGTCACCCCTGTACCACCTAGTTCGCTATGTAAAGACTCTGCAAATGAGTTTGCAAATGCTTTAGTTGCCGCATATGTGGCATTTGCCGGAGTGGGTTGATGACCAGAAGTAGAGCCTACAATCAGTATTGCTCCAGATTTTCGTTTGAGCATTTGTGGCAACACGGCTAAAGTCAGGTCGTGAATTGCCACACTATTGACTTCGACTTCTTCACGCTCTCGATCTGCATCTAACTCTTGAAGACGTCCAAAAGTCGCAAAACCTGCGTTATTACAAAGAATTGAAACCTCAATACCTTCTAAATACTGACGAAACTTAGCTCTAGCTTGTCTATCTCCCAAATCACATGGATATAAATCTACAGATATTTGATATTCAGCTTTTAGTTTTTCAGCCAGTGCTTCTAATTTTTCGACACGGCGAGCGACTAAAACTAAGGAATAGCCTCGTAAAGCGAACTGTTTTGCTAACTCTTCACCAATGCCCGATGAAGCACCTGTAATCACAACGCGAGATGAGGCTCGTGGAATAGGTAGGCTCATAATTCTTGCTCAAAATAGAATAAATTGATTATTCCGAAGTTTTAACTTGAGCGTGAGATGTAGATCAGACATACTGATAATCATTTTCGGCCACAACAAAAAAAGAATATGAAGGATCCTTATGGGCTATCCAAAGCCAGCATTCCAATTTCTTATGCTCATTTATTATTAGAAATTATGGTAGACAAAGGGTTTTCTGCGCTTGAAATTTTGAAAAAAAGTAAAATTCCCTTAACACTTTTAGACCAATTAGACGCCCGAATTACCCCTATGCAATGGTCTAAACTGGCATGGGAAAGCATAATATTGTCGAAAGATTCTGGCTTGGGATATGAGTATGGAATAAAACTGCGTTTAACTGCCCATGGGCCAATGGGATATGCCTTAATGAGCAGCCCCAATTTACGGCAGGCCATTGAGGTTTCAACACAATTCTTTAACATGCGGTTAAAAGATTATCGTATTGCCCTGCTAGATGAGCATGAATTTTCAATTATTGAAATTAAAGAAACTCACCCTGTTGTCAGCAATCAAGCCGCACAAGCAGAAACGCTAAGACGGTTTTTTTATGAGTGTTTGATGATTGGCGTGATTCAAGCTGGTCAATTTTTAAGAGAACATGATTTAGCTGATATTGAGCTATCGGTCGACTGGTCAGAACCCAGCTATCACAAAGCTTATCAACATTTATTACCTACTATTCATTTTAATCAACCGACTAATCAAATTCGGTATAAAAAACAGCTTCTAGATTTACCTATTAAAATGGCAGATCCAATTGCTTTCAAACAAGCTCTAGCCCAATGTGAAGCTGAGCAACTCCGCTTTTCCGAACAAATTAAAGATATATGCCTGACCGTAAAAGCAGAGTTAAATTTAAAACCACAACTGGGTTACCCCACATTTGATGAAATTGCGAATCGCTTAAATATGTCTAGTCGCACACTGAGACGACACTTAAGCCAAGTCGGTTCTTCATATGTGCAATTATTAGAAGAAGCACAACAAAAAGAAGCTGAAAACTTATTACTTAATAGTGATATGGAAATACAAGAGATTGCGCTTTATTTGGGCTATATACAGCCTACAAATTTCACACGGGCTTTCAAAAAATGGACAGGAATGACGCCAATCCAATTTCGAAAGAAAGAAATATAAAAACTAAACTATCACAAACAAACGTGTGCATCGTGCTTCAAAGCATTTGGTTTGGTTGTTATTTACTGACTCAATAATTTGGTCTATCCCGACTTTATGAAAGCCGTATTTATTAAAATATACAAAAGGCCTAAATCCGAACAATTTAAGCCTTTTTGTTTTTAGATAAGAGTTATAGCGTTAACTTAAGACAAGAATTCTTTAATCGTCTCTTGCATACTTGTAGTGGCACGACCAATTAACTGATGTAGATCTTTACTATCACTATACAAGCCGCCTTTAGATACACCTTCATCTGAATCTGCCAAGATGCCAGCAAACCCTTCTGGTATACCCACTTGTACCAAGAGCGCTTTATATTCCTCTTCTGGTAGGTCTTGGTAAATTACTTCTGTTTTGCTAATTTCACTTGCCCATTTTGCAACATCATCAAGGGTATAACTCGTATCACCTGCTAGTTCATAAACTTTATTTTCATGCCCTTCTTGCGTTAATACCACAGCGGCGGCAGTCGCATAGTCTAAGCGTGAAGCAGAAGCAATTTTGCCGTGATGCGTTGCCCCAAAAATTTTGCCATGCTCAACTGCTTGTGCAAGTCCCATTGCATAGTTTTCGCTGTACCAGTTATTACGTAATAGCGTATATGGGATATCCGATTTTTTTAAATATTGTTCAGTTTCAACATGTTCTTGTGCTAATAGAAGCGGTGATGTATCTGCGTTTAATAAACTCGTGTAAACAATAAATTTTACGTCTGCAAGTTTTGCCGCATTAATCACATTTTGGTGTTGTACTGTACGTTGACCAACTTCACTCGATGAGATTAATAAAAGCTTATCAATACCAGCCAATTGAACCGAAAGTTTATCTGCGTCATGGCCATAATCAAAAGCACGCACGTCGATCCCTTTTGAGCTTAAATCTGATGCTTTTTCTGGACTGCGAACTAATACGACAATATTTTTTGCGTCAGTCCGTTCGAGTAATTGAGAAATAACCAATTGGCCGAGTTGACCTGATGCACCAGTAACTGCAATACGCATGATGATCTCCATCTAATGTAGTTGATATATTTCAATCATCGTAGTACCTTAACTTACTAAAAGTAAGTACTTACCTAAAAGTAAGTTTAGAAACAAATGTAAACTTTTGTAATTAAGGTGGTGCGCGATGAAAGGATACGTTTTTGCAGCAGATTGTCCCTCTCGAAAAATTTTATTAACTCTCACTAGCCGTTGGAGTGTTTTGATTTTAGTTGCACTTCGAGATCAACGTCTGCGTTTTAATGAGTTAAAGAAAATTATTGATGGCATTAGTGAAAAGATGTTAGCACAAACCCTAAAAACGCTTGAGCACGATGGTTTTATCGTACGTCAGGATTATGCAGAAATACCGCCTCGTGTAGATTATCAATTAACAGACTTTGGACGAGAGGCTTCCGAACGACTTTTTGATTTAACTACTTGGCTTGAAAATAATTTATCCAAGTTATTAGAAAGTCAGCCTAGTGCAGACATAGTTCAAAATTGACTCAGGACATAGACTTATTATTGTATATTAAGCATTCAAACTCGCTTAATTCGCTACTTTGTGTTACTATTTTTTTAGTAGTCACCATTCAGTTGATTAATGTTATATGAGTAAAAATATCGATCTAGAAGTCTGCCCAATCGCCCGAAGCCTTTCTGTGCTCGGTGATGCGTGGAGCATGTTGATTTTACGAGATGCGCATGTAGGATCTACTCGTTTTGATCAGTTTCGTAAAAGTTTAGGTATTGCACCTACAATGCTAACAAAACGTTTATCTGTGTTGGTAGATGAAGGTTTACTTGAAAAAAGACAATATTCTGAACACCCACCACGTGAAGAGTATGTATTAACTCAAGCAGGCAAAGACTTCTTACCTGTTTTATTTGTGATTGGCGCATGGGGTCGAAAATACAAACCTTATGAACAGCCTGAAAAAATGGTGACTTTCCTTGATGCAGAACAAGGTACTGAAATCAAACCTATTGTGTTAGACCAAATGACGGGAGCTGAAATTGGCACTCGCCCTATTCGCCTAAAAAGCGAATAATATAAATATAAAAAAGCACTCAGTTAGAGTGCTTTTTACAGATTACAGCTTGTTATATCCATTCATTATTAATTTACTCAAGCATGCCTAGATAAACTGGCGTTTCGGCTGTCAGTCCAGCATGCACGTTTTGGGTAATCTCATCTGCTAAGAGTTCAGATTCCCCTCTCTCTAAAGCAGCTATTGTCATTTGTGCAATAACATCAGGTGAAGTTTTATTTCCAGCTAATCCACGAACCATGTCTGTGTCCATGAAAGCAACATGCAGCGACAAAACCGCTGTTCCCTGTGCTTTTAACTCTTGTCGCATAGCATTGCTCAAAGCCCAAGCTGCTGCTTTTGAAGCACTATAACTACCCGTAACTCCAGGTAAAGTAGCCCAACTTAACGCTGAGATCACATTGATTACAGCACTGCTATGGTGAGTAGCCAGAATTGGTGCAAATGCCTGAGTTACCCGCAGTGGCCCAACTGCATTTGTTTCGAACTGATCCCGAAGTAAATCGATAGATGATGAAGAAAGAATAGCCCCATATCCACCGATACCTGCGTTGTTTATTAATAAATTTACGTCGCCCAGTTTTCGTGCTAACTCTTCAGCCTCATCTGGACTGGTCACATCCAAACGAACAGGTACTACACCTGACTCAATTGTTATGCTCAATGGATCACGTGCTGCCGCATAGACTTTGCTGGCACCAGCAGCGAGTAATGCACGTACAAAAGCTGCACCCAGCCCTCTATTTGCACCTGTAACAAGTGCGACTGAACCGTTAATATTCATAATAATATCTTCTATAAATTTAAGAAATTAGACGTGTGAAGCCAAATGAAGCATGACGTAATGCTCATAATGGCCGACACCATTTTTTACGATAGGGTCTTGTGACGTGAAGCTAGCGATATCCTCGTCATCTGCAATCTGGTAAAGCGAAAGGCCGTACCCATTCCCATCATTAATAACGGGACCATGGGCGACAATAACGCCTTGATCGAGAAGTTTATTTAAAAAATCGCCATGCTGTCCCATCCATTTCTTCTCATCGTCAGACATCGTTCCGAGAAAATCCGCACGTGGTGGGATCCATTTACATAAGTAATTTTTCATTTCATATCCTTAAAAAAGAATGAGTAAATTGCGTAAATATTTAAGTATCTACTTGGCAGTTTTGACACTTTTAGTGCTGAAATATCTTTTCTATTAGACTTTTGAGGACTCAAACTCTTTTGCCCGAGCGTTTCAGGCAATTTATCCTAGTCAGAATAAAGTGGTTATTTTGCTCGGCTACGTTGGGTTGCATAGGTTCCCCAACTACTGAGTAAAACTGATTTAATAAATGCCCATAAACCACTTTCTTTAGGTTTCGGCTCTTTACCTTTCCCAATCCGTTTGAGTTGTTGGGTATACCAAAGTACTTCCATAATCCCCAGACTATCAATTTTCTTAATGCCTGTTTTGATGGGTTGCACTGACTGAAAACCATTTTTTCCTGCCAGTAAAAATTTGGGTACATCAGGTTCAATTGCCATAAGTCTTGCAATTCCAATGACATCACATGCATGTGACTGCAACGCTTGATCCATACCTTCTACAGTTCGGAATCCACCTGTTACCATCAACGGCATTTTTACGAGTGTTCTCACTTTTTCTGCGAAATCAATAAAGAAAGCTTCGCGTACGATTGTCGATGCTTTTTGTGGAGCTTTGGCTACTCCAGATTCGTAGGTGCCACCCGATATTTCAATCAGGTCAATGCCTGCATTCGCTAATGCCTGAATGGTTTCTAACGAGTCTTGCTCGGTAAACCCACCTTTTTGAAAGTCTGCCGAGTTAAGCTTAATCGCGATAGGAAACTCTTTACGGACTTGTTTTCGGATCTCTGCATAAACTTCCATCAAGAAACGGCGACGTTTTTCTGGTGTACCACCCCACTCGTCATTTCTTAAATTGTGCAAAGGTGACAAAAACTGGTTAATTAGATAACCATGCGCAGCGTGAATCTCGACTCCACTAAATCCAGCCTTTTTACATATCGCAGCGCTACGCCCAAAACGCTGAATAATTTCTAAAATTTCTTCGTGTGTCGCTTCATCAGGTGTTGCAAATAAAGACTGCATTTCTGCACCAAATGGCACTGCCGATGCAGAAATGTTACGTACATTTAATCCTTTGGGTGATTGTTTTCCCGGATGATTTAACTGTGCCCATAATTGAGAACCTTGTTCGGTCACGGTTTTTGCCCATTTCTGTAAAATTGCAAAATCACGCTCATCCTCAACCACCACATTTCCAGCCTCACCTAAGGCTTTACGGTCAATCATAATGTTGCCAGTTATGATCATCCCAATCCCTGATGCTGCCCAACGCTGATATAGCCGAACATGTTTTTCGTTTGGATTATTTGAATAGCTGGCTAAAGTTTCACTGGTTGCAGCCTTCGCTAAGCGGTTTGGAATGATGACACCATTCGGTAAAGTTAAAGGCTGATTCAAAAGATTCGTTTTTAATTGCAGATGAGTCATGGCTTATCTCACACAGTTAAAGAGGGTTTTGAATAGGGTTGAATAAAGTCCACTAAACTTTGAAACCACATCACATCCACAAAATTTCCGGTAATGACAAGGTCTTGTGTTTTAAGTGCAGTTAAAAAAGTGTTTACACTGTCTTTGGCTGACAACACGGCAAACCCTTTGCTACCCGTTTTAAACGTAAAGGTAAAATTTGGTGACTTGGTTAGCCCTGAGTAAGAGTTAATCTTGCCATTTTTCACTTCGAAATAGCGGCCTTCACCACTTGCTGTTTGAATCTGAAAGATGACATTTTTATCTTTCACATAAGCTGCACATTTCGGATTCTTTTTTACAGCACGCTGCATGAGCTTGGTCAGCATCCACAGCAATAATTTAAATTTCATCATTTTTATCTTCTTGATTCATCAAATTGAATGGACCGAACTCATGGGCATTATTCATCTAAAAACTGTATTGCATGTTTTACGAAGCGTTCAGGGTACTGAAATTGGGCACCATGTCATGCATCGGGATAAATAAATAGCTGAGCATTTGGAATGTTAAGTGCCATGTGATATGCATTGATGGTCGGAATCATCACATCATCGACACCATTTAAAATGAAAGTAGGTTGTTTAATCTCACGTAAATGTGCAAAAGGATCTTGTTCATCAAGTTTAGGTAAAAAATGCATATTAGCTTCTATCTGTGCCTGCATGACTTCAACTGAGCTTGCTGGATCTTGGTTTTTACGCTCATGGCGACGTTGCCAAAATTCATGACCCGCCTGAATAGCAACTTCAGATCGGCCAAAAAATAAAAAGAGGAAGTTTTCTTCAGAAGGCACAGCAGTTGTTGCATGCTTCAATACCAAAGCGGCGACTTCTGGATCATCTCCACGTGGTTTACCACCTCTTGGTCCAGTACCTAAAAGCATTAGTTTTCTGACGAGTTCAGGATGTCGGCGTACTAAATCTTGTGCCTGAAACCCTCCCAGTGAAAAGCCTAATAGGTCAACCTGCTTTAAGCCTAATGCACGAATGACTGCTGCCGCGTCGTCTGCCATATCTTCAATGCGAGTACGGGGCTGGCCTGTAGATGAAGCAACGCCGCGACCGTTAAACAAAATGACCTCACGCCCTTGTGCTAAACCATCAGTAATCAATGGGTCCCAATTGTCTAAACCACCTCGGAAATGCTGAAGAAAAAATAGCGGTGGTTGCTCTGTATTTGCATTACCCCATCGACGATAGGCAAAATTTGCTCCATCTACTTCAATGAATTGGGTCTCGGCTGTTTGGTGTGTAATTGTTGTCATGGTCATAGTCCTAAATTTAAGTTCTTATTTAGCTAAGAATGTAAGTGATTGTTTTACAAAATCTTCATTAAACTGAAATATTCCCCCATGACCTGCATCTGGATAGATAACAAGTGAGCTATTCGGTAAACGCTTTGCTAAATCATAAGTATTTACTGTTGGCACCATTCGGTCATGATCACCATTAGCAACAAGAACAGGTTGTTGAATCACAGAAAGGTCAGCAGGTTTTTTACTTCCCCATTTTTTTAATGCTTTGAGCTGGGCACGATAGGCAGAAATGGTGATTTCTTTATCTCGGTTTTCGGTACGTTCATTAATACGTTGAATAAAGGCTTTTGCAGAAGCTTTACCATTTTCTGTACGAGTGAAAAAGAGATAAACCTTAGGGTCTTGACGGGTAACCATTCCACGGACTAAATCCCAATTAGAAATTCGCCCTACGGTACTAATTCCAGTACCACCCGCAGGGCCAGTTCCCGATAAAATCATTTTTCGAACCAAATTCGGCTGTTTTAGCACAATCTCTTGTGAAATCATGCCGCCCATCGAGAAGCCGAATAAATCAACTTGCTTAAATCCTTTTGCTTGAATGAAAGCAATCGCATCATCTGCCATTTGTTCAATTGACTTTGCTGGTTCACCAGTCGAAGCACCAACGCCGCGATTATCAAACACAACAACATGATGTTTAGCCGCAATTCCATCAATAATTCGTGGGTCCCAGTTATCTAGTACAGCAGCCAAATGATTTAAGAAAATGACAGGTGTTCCACCGTTTTGTTGACCATATTCTCGATAAGCGAAGTTAACGCCACCTGCACTAATAAATTGAGTTGGTACATTCTTCCAATTTGTATCTTGCTCGGCGTGTTGCCCTGCTTGCGGATTGCTAACAGCACTTGATGACACTTTATGTGCCTGAATTGATGGTTGATTAAAAGAAACCGATGGCACAACCTCTGCCTGAGTTAAGGGAGCACTAAAAATAGATATCGCCGTCAAACTCATAGCAACTGTATTTAATAAAAAATTCATTTCTCTGATCCTCAAATTTAATTCATTGATCTGATTCATCTGTTTTTATGAGTGATCTTCCAAAGGGAGAAAAGATAAAAACAGAGTAAGTATCGATTTAATACCCACTATACGCATGTAAAAAATATTGTCACTATCTTTTTAGTAGTAACTATTTTATTTTTAGATTATGATTAAAAAATCAAGTCGAAATTCATTCGTTAATTGACTACAAAATTTAAGTAAGGAACATGACATGACCAGCAAAGTAGTTCTAATTACAGGTGCATCTTCTGGTATTGGTTTAGCAACAGCAAACCTTTTACATGAGGCTGGATTTATTGTTTATGGCACAAGCCGACAAGCAAAAGATTCATCAAAATACAAATTCCATCTTATTGAGTTAGACGTAAATCAAGATGATTCAGTTGCCCAAGCCGTTGAAAAAGTAATAGCAACCGAAGGAAAAATTGATGTCTTAATTAATAATGCTGGGTTTGCAATAGCGCCTGCTGGTGCCGAAGAAAGCTCAATGCAACAAGCACAGGTTATTTTTGATACCAATTTTTTTGGTGCGGTTCGAATGACTCGTGCAGTAATTCCACATATGCGCCAGAAAAAATCAGGATTGATCTTAAATATCAGTTCAATTCTTGGGCTTTTACCTCTGCCTTTTGGCGCACTTTACTCTGCATCAAAACATGCACTTGAAGGTTACTCCGAATCTTTAGATCACGAATTAAGATCACAAGGCATCCGTGTGTCACTTATTGAACCTGCTTACACCAATACGTCTTTGGGAGTAAACTTACTCGAAGCAGATAATAAAATTTCTTTTTACGATCAAACGCGTGAAAAGCTACATAAACAAATGATTAATTCAATTAATAAGTCAGATGACCCAAGTGTGGTTGCCAATACAATTTTAACCGTCATTCAAAGCCAACAGGTCGTACCACGCTACACAGCAGGAAAAACTGCAAAAAGCTTAAAAGCGTTAAGACGATTTGCACCTGCAAAGATCTTTGACAAATTAATTCACCGCAGCTTGAAAGTTTAGAACAAACCCAAGCCTATAAAACTTTAAAAATAATTTCGAGAAATAGAGGTTTCAAATGAAAGCAGCCTACATTAGCCGTTATGGCAACATTGATGACGTACAGCTCAATGAACAATCTCAACCACCACTGACAGCAGACGCTGTACTTGTTAAAGTTCATGCTGCAAGTATTAACCCTCTCGACTTAAAAGTTTTAGAGGGTGAACTTAAAGCAATTCTGCCACTGAAGTTTCCTTTCATATTAGGCAATGATTTTGCAGGTACAGTCGTAGAAGTTGGATCGAACGTTACTCAGTTTAAAGCCGGAGATGAAGTCTATGCCAAGACAGATTTAAACGGTGCTTTTGCTGAATATACTGTGGTTCAACAGTCTTCACTTGCACTTAAACCTCAAAATCTTTCTATGGAGCAGGCGGCCTCTTTACCTTTAGTTACATTAACAGCATGGCAAGCTCTGGTTGAAATGGCAAAAGTTCAGCCAGGACAAAAAGTACTGATTCATGCAGGTTCAGGCGGTGTTGGCTCAATCGCAATTCAACTTGCCAAATCGTTAGGGGCTATTGTTGCAACTACAACAAGTGGTAAAAACGCTCGTTGGGTTAGAGAGCTAGGCGCCGACATCATTGTTGACTATAAAACGACAGATTTTGAGCAAGAACTTAAAGACTATGACGTGGTTTTAGATACGCAAGGTGGAAAAGCCTTAGAGAAATCAGTCAATGTACTTAAACGTGGTGGGCGACTTATCAGTCTTGCAGGTCCACCCGATCAAGCAACTACAGACGCATTTAATCTGAACCGTTTTCTAAAATGTGTTATCCCACTTCTAAGCTGGTCAATCCGACATAAAGCAAAAAAACGTGGCGCTACCTATTCATTTCTATTTATGCAGCCAAATGGTCAGCAGCTCTCAAAAATTTCCGAATTGGTCGAAGCTGGAAAAATTAAACCCGTAGTTGACCAAACCTATGACTTTATTCAAATTAAAGAAGCGCTCCAATATGTAAATACTGGACGAGCAAAAGGGAAAGTCGTTTTAAATAATATTGCTGAACTTTGAGCATTTATTTAAATAAAAAACACTACGAATGGTCAAATCATTAAAGATCTTAATTACTCGACCATTCGTAGTAGCTTTATAAAATCAAAGAGGTAAATGATTCATCCTCTCTAACTCACGAATTAAACCAAAATGATCAAGCTCGCCGTCTCTAGCTCCCACCATATTTTGAAATAATTGACTGACCAATTCAGCAATAGGCAAATTCAACTCTAGTGATTTGGCATAGGTAAAGGATATTCCTTAAATAAAAAATCATGATATTTATAGGATGCTTTCTGCTACAAGAAATAGGCTTAAATACGTATAAAAAAACCTCAATGAGATATTGAGGTTTTTTTATACGTTTGCGATAGTTTTATCAGTTTTGCTGATCTTTTTGCCGCTGTATATCTTTCTGATCTTTCACGTTTTGTTGCCGCTGTTGATTTGGTATATGGTGTTGGTATTGGTGGTTTTGTTGCTGTTGTTGATCCTGTTGGTTTTGCTCGAATTGTTGATCTTGCAGTTTATTTTGGCGATCTTGATCACTCTCTTGTTGCCGGTGTTGATCACTTTTTTGATTAGCCATATTAATTGTCCATTCTTTAATATGATTCATTTTTAAATTTACATACTTATCATTATAAGGCTACCTACTTCATGTGACATTTTCTTTCATTGTAAATTTTATAATTGAAGATAAAAATATATGACTAATAAAGATGCATTTATTTAAATTTCTAAAAATAGAAATTACATTGACTACTTGATAAAACAAATTTTATTTTAGATTCATAGATTAAAATGCTTTTCTTTCACCCCAACCCCAACAAAAAATACTCAAGCAACCTCTCCCGTTCATCTGGTTTACTCGGGTCTAAAAGCTGAACCATTGCTCCATCAATCACAAACAAAAACATGTGCGCATCTTGTTTTGAAGCATTTGCGTTAGTTGTTAAAAGCAGATTATAAATTTCCTTGATCAACCAGTTTCGATAGTCAATTACGACCTGATACGCTTTTGGATGTGTTTTCGCAATTTCAAAAATAGCTTTAAACGGCAAATGATATAGCCCTTCTAAATCGGCATGTAAAAAATAAATTTTCCTAAGTTTTTCAACTAGCGTTAAGTCTTTTTGAACATAAATAATTGAAAGTAATTCTTCTTTTAAACCATCTTTTTGAAAGGTCAGACTCATTTCAATAAGACGTTCTTTTGAGTGAAAATAATTATAAAACGTGGCTTTCGGGATTTTTGCTGCTTCAATAATTCGGTCTACCCCGACATTGTGAAAGCCATGTTTATTAAAAAGATATCTTGCAGAATGAAGCACGCTTAAAGCACGAAATGGGAGATCTGAATGTGGCATAGTTTTACCGTTATAAAATAAATTTTTGTTGTATATAAATGAGATATAAAAAGCCTTGACCCTTTTAAGGGTGAAAAAAGGCGTAACAAAGCCATAAAGACTGTGCTTGGCACATCTCAAGTTTTATTGTTGCTAAGTTTTTAAACGAAATGATTTAAAGTTCGACAAGCCTAAAGGCCATCAAACCGTTTAAAGATGGGTTAAGTTGTGTCGATATAGCTTTTGGCAAAGGCTGCCAAGAAATAATGAATGTGCAAAGCCAACTCCTTTAAGTATGGAGTTCTGCCAAAGCATTATAAATTATGGTGGCAGAACGGAAGTGGGTTGACGGACTGGGTTCGACATCCAGCACACTCGAAAGTGTCCCACTCCCGTCCTACCGCTACGGGAGGGAACGAGGTGTGCACACATGAAACTATTCCTCAGAAGGAATAATCTGATGTGGTCGATCATCGGTCCGTCAAAACCGACTGGCAATGTAGGCCAGCCCGCAAATGGTAATCTGCAATATTTAAGGTGTCAATGTGAAATTGGCTAGAAAATATTTAATTAATTATTGTTTTTCATTTAATTACATACTTAAGGAAAATCTTAAATGTAAGCTTAACAATATAAAATAAATCTATAATCTTTTTAAAATTCTGAGCTTATTGGCGTGTTCGTAAATTTGACCTCCTCTACAAAACATTTCTTGCACTCTAGCTATTTTTATGTATGATTGAGTAATCACTCAATTAATATATTTGTGTATGGCTCGTCCTCGTAGTGAAGATAAACGTAATGCAATTTTAAGTGCTGCTATAGAAACATTGGCAGAGCTTGGCGAACGTGCGTCGACCTCAAAAATTGCCAAAGTCGCTGGTGTAGCAGAAGGTACTTTATTTACCTATTTTAGTAGCAAAGAAGAGTTGCTTAATCAGCTCTATCTTTCACTAAAAGCTGAACTGCGTCAGGTAATGATACTCAATTACCCTGCTCACTCCGATTTGCAAACACAAATGTCTCATATTTGGCAAAGCTATTTGGACTGGAGTTTAGAAGCTCCACTCAAACGCAAAGTAATGGCACAGCTTTCAACCTCTGAGCAAATTACCGAGCAAAGCAAACAAATTGGTATGCAAACCTTTTGCGATCTGACCCAAAATATTCAAGAACATATTAATGGTGGAACACTACGTGACTACCCACCGTTATTTATTGCTTCAATTTTGGGGGCGCTAGCCGAAGTCACACTGAATTTTATTGCCCAAGACCCTTCTCAAACCGAGCGTTATCGCAAATCGGGTTTTGAAGCATTTTGGCATGCAGTTTCAATATAAATAAAAGATAAGGACCTACGGCGTCCTTATTTTTGAACCAATTAATGAGTGAGTAAATACTCATTTATATAGATATTAATAAGTACTCTTAAAGTTCTTATTTGCACATATAGGTTTATTCCACTAAAGGAAAAACAAGATGACTATTTCAAACACAACAGACTTGCCTTCTCCCTTAATGCCTTCAAAGCAACACGACGGCAAATTTAGAAATACACGTCCGAACCAGCACAAGCCTTCTTTTGGTAAGTCACTTCAGTTGATGTGGAAGTTTCTATTTAACAAACCGAAAGACACAGTTCCAAATAAACAAATTCCGGTTTTAAGTTTGTCGAAAGAACAACTTCTTAGTGCACCTGACCGCTCTCTCTTTCGTCTGGGGCACTCGACTATATTGTTAAAATTTCGCGATGAGTTTTGGCTAACCGACCCTGTTTTTTCGGAGCGTGCCTCTCCTTTTCAGTGGATTGGACCAAAACGTTTTCACCAACCGCCTATCAGCATTGCCGAACTACCGCCAATTAAAGGCGTGATTTTGTCGCATAACCACTACGACCACTTGGACTACCACGCAGTAATGCAACTTAAAGACAAAGTTGAGCATTTCATAACACCGCTTGGTGTGGGTGATGCCTTAATTAAATGGGGAGTTCCAGCAGAAAAAGTTCAACAGCTCGACTGGTGGGAAACCACACATATTGATGGTTTAGAACTGGTTGCTACCCCTGCTCATCATTTCTCGGGCCGAAGCTTGAGCGACAGTAATGCAACTTTATGGGCATCATGGGTGATTATTGACAATGATCTACGTGTATTTTTTAGTGGTGACACGGGATATTTTGACGGCTTTAAAGAGATTGGACATCGTTATGGTCCATTTGATCTGACCATGTTAGAAACTGGGGCTTATGATCCTGAATGGCCCGATGTTCATATGCAACCAGAGCAAACTTTACAAGCACATATCGATTTAAAAGGACGTCATTTGTTACCCGTGCATAATGGTACTTTTGATTTAGCACTTCATGCTTGGGACGACCCATTTGAACGTATTGTCGGTTTGGCTAAACAAAAAGATTTAGGCATTAGCACACCACAAATGGGTGAAGTACTCAATCTAAACGAGCCAAATGTCGAAAATTATTGGTGGCGTTCGTAAGTTTGAAGAAATTATTTGGAGAGTAAAAGAATGCTTTTGCTCTTCCCCCTTTTCTCTATCTTACTTATAAGTTGTGAACCAACTCATTAAACATCTATTAGACATTTCTACGCTCAAGAGAACTAAATAAATTTTTTTATAAATTATTAAAATCTTTTTATTTATTAAAACTTAAATTATTCAAATAGATAAATTCATAATTAACAATTTAACAGAGTTTACTTAAAACTAGGACTAACTTTGTCTTAGTTTTATTATTGACTTAAAACACAGACTCCATTAGTCTGTGTTTGTAATTGATCAATTATGAAATTAAATGGCTTATATCACTAGTAGCGTCGAGTATGCGATTCACTGTCTTCTTTTTCTTGTGAACAATGAAGATAAACCTTTGAGTAGTAAGGATCTTGCTGAATTACAAGGAGTCTCTCCGAGTTTTATGGCCAAGATTTTTCCTAAACTTGAAAAGGCAGGCCTTGTTGTTGCACAAGAAGGTGTTCGCGGTGGATATTTACTGGCCAAACCGGCTCATGAAATCAGTTTTTTAGATATCGTGAATGCAATCGAAGGTGAAAAACCGCTTTTTGAGTGCCAAGAAGTCCGTGGGAAATGTGCGGTCTTTAATCATGCCCCGCCAGATTGGGCAACCAGTGGTGTGTGTGCAGTGCACGCCGTGATGTTACAGGCCGAAAAAGCCATGCGAGATGCGCTAGGTTCTCATACACTTGGTGATATTGCAGACCGTTTTGGCCGTTATGCACCCGACGTATTTTTTAGTGATGTAAATGGCTGGATCAATGAACGCATCGAAGGAAGAACAGCAAAAATGCGGAAAAATAAAATATCACGGGATACCCCCGACTAACGAACTGATAGGGCCTCAAACCCTGACATAAAACTCCCCTAATCGTTTTAAACACCTTCTCAGATTTTTCGGACAATCAGAGAAAGGATTCGCTCACCCTAAATTTTGTGATGAGCTGGAATTTGTTGTCCGAAAAACCTATCAAAAGGATAATCAAATGAGTAAGCGTATTATTATTGCAGGTTCTGGCTTTGCTGGTTTATGGGCTGCACTTGCTGCACAAAGAGCAATTCACCTAGCTTCGCAAGAACAAAATATTGAAGTAGTGATGGTTTCCCCTAGCCCGAATGTTGGTATTCGCCCTCGTCTTTATGAAGCTGTACTAGAAAACATGAATCCTGATATTTCAGAGTTACTAGGCGTTGTTGGGATTAAATATCTAGCAGGTTGGGTAAATCAAATTGATGTCGACCAACAGACAATCGAATTTTCAACCATCGATGGCAACAAGCAAACCTTAAGCTATGATCGTTTTATTCTGGCAACTGGAAGTACCACTTTTATGCCTCCTATACCGGGCCTTACAGAATATGGCTTTAGCGTAAGTACACTAGAAGATGCCGAAAAACTAGATCAACATCTTAAAAACTTAGCCAATAAACCTGCAAATGCAGCACGTAATACTGTAGTGGTTGCTGGTGGCGGTTTAACTGGACTTGAAACAGTCACCGAAATGCCTGAACGACTGCGTAGTATTTTAGGTGAAACTGATGTGCGTGTAGTTTTAGTAGACTCATCTACAGAAATTGGTGCAGCGATGGGTGACCAAGCTGCTGCTGTTATTCGTGAAGCTCTTAGCGAGCTGGGTGTGGAAGGCAAAGCTGGCCTACGAGTTACAGCACTCGATGCATCAGGGGTAACACTTTCTAATGGCGAAAAAGTTGAAACAGAAACCGTCATTTGGACAGCTGGCATGAGAGCTAACTCGCTCACCTCTCAAATTGCTGGTGAAAAAGACAATTTAGGCCGTTTGATTGGGGATGCTTATTTACATGCACCTGAAGCAAAAAATGTTTTTGTGACGGGAGATACTGTAAAAGTTCCAACCGACGAGTTCGGTAATTTTAACGTGATGTCTTGCCAACATGCCATGAGCCTAGGCCGTGTGGCTGGTTACAATGCTGCGGCAGAATTGGTTGATTTACCACTTCATGCATATAGTCAACCGAAGTATGTGACTTGTGTTGATTTAGGCCCTTGGGGTGCTCTCTATAGCGAAGGTTGGGACCGTCAGGTTCAATTTGTTCGTGAAGAAGCCAAAAAAATTAAGCAGGAAATTAATACTGTCTGGATTTATCCACCTGCGGCAGACCGTGAGGCTGTGTTTGCCATAGCAAATCCTGATTTTGTTATTGTTCCTTAAAGTTAGCTTTTCAAAATAGAACAATCCCCAAAAGTTGTAAGTCATGATTGACTTCTCTTTTGGGGATTATTTTTAATATATAAAACCTAGGTCTTTTCTAAAGCTTCTATAATTTCTAAAGCAGTTTTTTTAGCAGAAAATGGATTTTGGCCTGTAATTAAATTTCCATCTTGAACCACATGGGGTGCAAATGGAATTAAAGCCTTTTCATAGTCTGCACCATACTCTTTTGCTAACTCTTCGGCATTGTAAGGCACCTTTTTTGCTACCCCTGCTAAAATTTCTTCACTCCATGCAAAGCCAGTTAACTTCTTCCCGTCTATAAGCCGTTTACCATTGGAAAGCCTTACATTTAATAGACCACAGTAGCCATGACATACACTTGAAACAATACCGCCTTTTTCATAAATATTTTTGGTGATTTCTTGAAGTTCAGGGTTGTCTAGAAAATCCCACATTACCCCATGACCACCCGTGTAATAGATCACGTCATAATCTTCCCAATGAATATCTGACGGTTTATGGGTGTTGGCAAGCAAGGTCATAAATGCCTGATCATCTTCTCTCGCTTTTACCGATTTATCAGCAACCAACGCACCCAGTGACTTTGGTTCAATAGGTGTTTTTCCGCCATTCGGACTCACAATATCCTGAATATATCCTTGTTTTTCAAACTCATCATAGGCGTGGGTAAGTTCACCTAACCATAGACCTGTGGGTTCATCTACATCTTTATAACGTGAAACATTGGTCACGACATGTAATATGCGTTTAGACATCTTTTCACCTCATTTTGATATTTATAATTCTGTTCATTGATTTATCAAAGCATAGAAACCTGTTACTGAAAGTGTGTGCTTAGTAAAGTTATGAACTAAAAAAAGAGGCATTCAGCATGCCTCTTTTCACAATCGGATGTTTTTATTTTTAATTATTCACGGATAAAGGCTAATAAATCGGCATTAATAATTTCATGATTCACGGTTAACATGCCATGAGAAAAACCTGGGTAGATTTTTAATTGGCTATTTTGAAGCAATTCTGCCGATTTCACCCCAGAAGTTTTATAAGGCACAACTTGGTCATCATCACCATGCAATACTAAAACAGGAATCGTGATTTTCTTTAAATCTTCGGTAAAGTCAGTTTGTGAGAACGCCACAATCCCATCGTAATGCGCTTTTGCTCCCCCCATCATTCCTTGACGCCACCAGTTGGCAATTATCCCATCAGATGGTTTCGCATCAGGTCGGTTAAAACCATAGAACGGCCCAGATGGAAGGTCTCGGTAAAATTGTGCACGGTTATTCAAAACCTGTTTTTGTAAGCCATCAAATACGTCTTTTGGTAAACCTTCGGGATTATTTTCAGTTTGAACCATCAATGGTGGTACTGCGCTGACAAGCACAGCTTTTGCAACATTTTCTTCGCCATGACGAGCGATATAGTGAACCACTTCGCCGCCGCCTGTTGAGTGACCAATATGAATTGCTTTTTTAATGTTGAGATGTTTAACCACCTCTGCAACATCGTCTGCATAGTGGTCCATATCATGACCATTCCACACCTGACTCGAACGACCATGTCCCCGTCTATCATGAGCTACAACACGATAACCTTGTCCCAAAAAGAAAAGTAGTTGTGTGTCCCAATCATCTGAACTTAAAGGCCAACCGTGATGAAAAAATAAAACTTGGGCATCTTGTGGTCCCCAATCTTTATAGAAAATGTCTACGCCATCTTTTGTGGTTACATATCCCATCTTTATTCTCCTGCTGAAAATCTGCTTATAGGTTCGTTATTAAGGTTTGAATATTTATATCAAGCTTAAAGTTAACTTTAAGGCCAATCATCTTAATCGTCTTTTAAAAATAAAATTTATATGAAGACTCTAATTAACTTTGTATCTTTTTAATCTTTAATTGTTTTTATTTTATTTCTTTTTAATTTCAAAGATTTTACATACCAAAATTAAGGCCTTGAATTTCAAGTTAACTTCAACCTTATAGTTTCTAAAAAAGTTCAACTAAAAAATCGATGGACCTTTAACAAAGTTGCTAAATGAACTAGGTGCCTCGACTAGATGTCGTTGAAGATGCTCAGGTAGTATTAAATCTACTAACCAGACTTTAGTCATCAGTTTATCTTGCACGCCATTGCCTTATTTAGCTTACCTTTTGCTCAAGACCCTAAAGGTATTTCATAGATTAGAAAGCTCTCACTTTGGGCTTTTTATTTTTGAATCATTTAATTGATATTTACTAATTTCTCGTTAGTGACCTACTTGAGAGAAAAGTTACTTTTATTGCTTACCTAAAATGTAATTTTATAGCTTGAAGATTCAGAGGAACTTTTATTATTATCTTAATAATATTTAGTACAATAAAGAGATACAAAAAATGCCAAATCAATTTGATTCTGTTTCTATAACAAAAAAAGCGAATGTCTACTATGAGGGGCATTCTATTAGTCATGTAATTGAGCTAGCTGATGGAACAAAAAAGACTCTAGGAGTTATTCTTCCATCAGATAAGGCTTTAACATTTAAAACTCATGTGCCAGAGCGCATCGAAATTATTTCTGGGAAATGCACTGTTCAAATTGGCGATGAACCAGAAGCTACAATTTATTCTAGCGGTGAATCTTTTAATGTTCCTGAAAATAGTAAATTTAAAATTATGACAAATGAAGTGATTGATTATGTCTGCCATTTAGAGTGATTTGTGACAGAAATACTATTTTCCATCATGGCAACTTATTTGGCATTGTATAACTGTTACGCATTATAAAAGTTTATAATATTTGTATTTTTAGTAAGACAAATCCTTGATAATAAAAGTTTTATTATTTTTACAATGAATAAATTTTTAGCTTTAAAAGCGACATCCTTCAATTATAATTTAAAACAATGATTGGATTTAAAAAAACTATTGCAAGAATATAAAAACTCTTTTAAATACAATATATTAAAAAAAATTAAATATACATCCTGCTTTTTAAAATTCACTTATTAAACTATTGATTAAATTCAACCTTCTTTCAAGTTTGATATTAATAAGAAAACTTGATAGTAAGGGATATTTACTGTGAATCAAACTCAACATCACACCACGGAAGTTGCAATTTTAGGGGCAGGACCTGTTGGATTAACAATTGCAAATTACTTAAGTAAGCAAGGTGTACAAGTTACTGTTATTGAACAATTAGATCAGCTTATTGATTATCCAAGAGCCATTGGTATTGACGATGAATCATTAAGAACAATCCAATCTTTAGGATTAATTAAACAAGTTTTACCGCATACCACCCCAAATCATGCAATGCGCTTTTTAACTCCTAAAGGACGTTGCTTTGCAGATATCCAGCCGATGACTCGCGAATTTGGTTGGCCACGTCGTAATGCATTTATTCAACCTCAAGTTGACCGTGTTTTACTTGAAGGTTTAGCGTTATACCCAACAACACAGGTATTTTTTTCACGCCACTTAAATAGTTTTACTCAAGACAAAGATCACGTAACTTTAAACCTCACTACAAAAGACAAAAAACAAGAAATTATTCAAGCACAGTACCTTATTGCTTGTGACGGCGGAAATTCATTTGTACGTCGTAATCTCAATATTAATTTTGAAGGAAAAACAGCACCTAACCAATGGATTGTTATTGATCTTGCAAACGATCCATTAGCTACCCCTCATGTATATTTATGCTGTGATCCAGTTCGTCCTTACGTATCAGCAGCTTTACCACATGGCATCCGACGTTTTGAATTTATGGTAATGCCGGGAGAGACCCAAGAAGAACTTAGTAAACCTGAGAACATTAATCGTCTATTAGGAAAAGTTTTACCTCATACCGATAATATTGAAGTCATACGCCAACGTGTATATACACATAATGCACGTATTGCAGATCGTTTCCGCGTAGACCGTATTTTATTGGCAGGCGATGCTGCACATATTATGCCTGTGTGGCAGGGCCAAGGTTACAATAGTGGTATGCGTGATGCATTTAACCTTGCTTGGAAAATGGCTTTGGTCATCAAAAAAGTGGCAAGCCCTGAAATTCTTGATAGCTATCAACTAGAAAGGAAAGACCACGCGCAAGCAATGATTAATTTATCCGTTCTAGCGGGTCATGTACTTGCCCCACCGAAAAAATGGCAAGGTGTTGTTCGCGATAGTATTTCTTATGTATTGAACTACATACAACCCATAAAACGCTATTTACTAGAAATGCGTTTCAAGCCAATGCCAAAATATAATGAGGGAATATTGGCGCCATTTTCAGGAAAAAATACACCTGTTGGAAAGATGTTCATACAGCCTCATGTACAGTTTGGAAACAAAGACAAAATTTTATTAGATGATGTCATTGGAAATAACTTTGCCATTCTCGCTTGGGGAGTCAATCCAACTTGGGGCATCTCACCCACTATTATGAAAAAATGGATTAAGTTAGGTATAAAATTTATTCAAGTCGTCCCTAACGTGCAATTAGATGCACCCAATCAAACTTCTAATGCAGATTTCATTACAATCGGTGATGCAGATAGTGAAATCCGTACTTGGTTCGGTCAAACAAATCAATCTATGGTGATATTAAGACCTGACCGTTTTATAGCAGGTCTTGCTATTCCCCAAACGGTGAATAGTATAAGTGAAGAACTTTTTGAAAAAATGCATTTAATTAACTAAACTTTTTTAAGCCATTCTTTTGAATGGCTTTTTATATTAACTAAAGTCCAGATAAAATTGTTTTTTAAGTACATCTAAAATCAAATCTATAGCCTTATTAACATGATCTTTTCGATAAGAAACATATAAACCGATCATCGGTAATGGTTCTATCGTCTTTTTAACTATAATTTTATCTCCTAATAGAGGAATCACATACTGTGGTACCAAGCTCCAACCAATTTCCATTCCGACTAAATTAACGTTAAGTAAGATATTAGTTGAGTGCTGTACAACAGTGACGTTAAGCTTAGTTTTTTTAAAGAAGTTATGAATAATTCGATAAAGTTCTGGCGATGACTCTTCATTGCAAATCACAAAATCATGTTGTTCAAAACTTTTTATACTAATGCGTTCCTGCTGAGCCTCTGGCGAATTTTTGGGAATAATTAAGGTAAGTGGCTCTTGAAATACCTGAATCGAAACCAGTTCATCTGAATCAGCTCCATAGCGAGTAAAAGCGATATCTATTTCGCCTTTTCTAAGCGCTACTAGTTGTTCATCATCCGTAAGGCTATGAAAATCAATTGTTAATTCTGGGAAATGCGCTCTTATATTGGGCATGATATAGGGGAAGATTTTCATTTCTGCCGCTGGAACAAAACCAATATTTAATTGTTCTTGTTCAACTTTAGCAGTTTGTTGAGCCAAACTAATTGCTTTTTCTGTATGTTCTAAAATGATTAGAGCTTCTTTAAAAAAGACTTCTCCTGCTTTGGTCAGTTCAACTTTTCGCTTACTTCGTATAAAAAGCTGAACTCCCACTTCTTCTTCTAAATCTTTAATCTGCTGACTAAGAGAAGGTTGCACCGTATGCATACGCATTGCTGCCTTAGTAAAATTCAGCTCTTCAGCAACCGCAACAAAGTAGCGTAAGTGACGTAATTCCATGTCATATCCTAATTATTGTCTTTCCATCTTTATTACATACCCAACGATATAAAACTAAAGTCATTATCGTAAGGAATGCACACAACTGATAAGTTTTCTCATAGCCTATTTGGGCAATAATTAATCCTACCAAAACTGAACCAATGGCCATTCCGAAATCAAATAAAGTAAAAAAGGTTGAAACAGCATGCCCTATTCTCTTTTTCTCAACCGATTGTATTGCCATGGTTTGAAAAATAGGGAAAAGGGATCCATATCCCATTCCTATGAGTACTGCCGCCAACCAATAGCCCCACTGTGTTTGCATCCAACTAACTAAAAATAAGCCTATTGAAAAAAGGATAAATGAAGGGTAAACCACGGAATTAGCCCCTCTTTTATCATAAGAATAACCTACCCAAGGGCGCACTATAATCATTGATATGGCAAATATAATAAAAAATATGCTGGTCGCAGCTAATAAGCCTTTTGTTTCACTATAGACACTAATAAAGCTCATAATGCTTGAATAAGCCATTGCAGTAAATAAAGCAATAACGCCGATAGACATCACCCTTTTTTCAAAGATATCGTCAAATGTAATACTCTGCTTTGCAGAGATGATCTCCTTATCTTTTAAGGAAGAAACGGGAATAAGAAAACAAAAAATTAAACCTAAACAAACAATGAATGCTAAAAAGGCAAATAAATTATAAAAACTGGTGTACCGTATCGTAGCTAATGCAATCATTGGCCCAAAAACAACAGCCAGATTCGTAGACATTACGAAATATCCCATACCCTCGCCCTTTCTATGCTCAGGTATAAAATCATTCACTATAGGCACTATTACTGTCGTCAAAATGCTAAACCAGATCCCATGCACACAACGAATAAGCAATAAAAGCCATAACTGATTTGCCCATAGATAACTTAATGCCAGAAGTGCAAATAATAATGCCGAACCACGTAAGGCATATTTTTTACCCAACCGATCAATAATTAAGCCAGAAAAAGGACGAGTGATAATAGATGAAACCAAAAATAAGGTTAACGCCAAACCTGCCTGACTAATTGAACCGGATAATTCTTTTAAAATATAAAGTGGCAATATTGTGAGTAATGCATAGTAATAAATGAATAAAAAAAGATTGTTCAATACACACAGAATAAATGAACGATTCCAAAGCTTTTCCTTGGTAACTGAATACATTTTTCTTACTCAATATAGATGATTAGTAAAACCGTAATTCGACTCATATGCTCGATATAGTTATGAACTTACTAAAACATTCGGATGATCAAATTTGAAATTTCACTCAAATAATGCCAAATATGAAAAAAGCTCCTAAATATGAGCTTTTTTCATTGTGGTATTCAGATTATTGGGCCTGATGTAATTTGCGAATCACCAAAAGCATCAGTAATGCCGAAATGATAATTCCAGGGATGGCAGCAGAAATTACGCCTGTAGCACCGCTTCCCATTGCGAGTAATTGTCCAGCAATCGCAGGTCCTAACATTGCACCAATACGCCCAACCGCTGCGGCACTGCCTACACCAGTTGCCCGAATCTCAGTTGGATATACAATGCTACCGAATGCATATAAAACGCCTTGCCCACCAATTGTAAATGTTCCCATTAATGCTGCGGCTGCATACATCGCAGTAAGACTACCGGCTCCATTTAAACTAAATAAACCAGCTAAAATACCTATGTACATCAATATAATGACATAAGCTTTATTCCAGCGATCAATCAAAATACCCAAAACAACCGTACCTAGTGCAGCGCCCATTTGGAAAAAGACTTGAGCTAAACTACCCTGTTGACGAGAGAATCCTAACTCCATAAAGAGAGATGGCAACCAACTCAACATGATGTATACAACCATCAAGGTAAAAAAATAGCTTGCCCAAAGTAATAGAGTCTGCCCTGCATAGTTATTTCTAAATAGATTTTTAAAAGAGCTTTCTATGCGTGTAATAGATTTATCCTGAAATCTAGTTTGTAAAAACTCCCGTGACTCCGGTAAAAATTTGATCATAAGTGGAAGTACAACAAGAGGAACGATTCCACCAACGTAAAAAATTGTTTGCCAATGTCCACTTACATCGTAGGCTGCCAGTAATGACACCAATATGGCTCCTATTGGCATACCACAATACATCAAACCTACAGCACGCCCACGATTTTCGCTAGAAACAGCTTCTGAAACTAGAGCAATTAAATTTGGCATTGCAGCCCCTAATCCAGCTCCTGCTAAAAAACGTACCAACAGCAACATATAGAAACTATTCACCCAAACGGTGCAAAGGGTAAATACTGCAAAAATAGCGACAGCCCCGATTAACACCATCTTACGGCCAATGCGGTCTGCATAACGTCCACCAATTAATGCACCGGGTAATAACCCCAATATTCCGACACTAAAAAAAATACCGAGTTGAGAGCTATCCAGACCAAAAGATTCTCGAATACCGACAGCAGCGATACCTGCTGCCTGAATATCAATCCCTTCAATCACAGCAATTAAAAAACAAATGACGATCGTAATAATAGAGTGCTTATTTCCTGCACGGTCCATAGAAAAATCCTTTTCTACTAGTTTAAAAAATCATTCACCATCATTTCTTAACTGCTTTTATTTCTAAATTAGCCTTAAGTTCTATAATTTCATAAAAAAATTAAAAAACATTTACTACATTTCACTTAAATACTTTAGTCTTATAGAAACAACCTATAATAAAATTAAAATAAATATACATTTCAATTATTTAACTTACAAATTTAAAATTTAAAATCCAAAAAACATATTAATCACTCAACAAAAATAAAATCTATTAATAGTTAAAAATTATAATGCAGTTCAAATTAAGTATTAATAATATCCACTCATGGAAAATATTTATGATTACCCATAAAAAAAACCGCCATATAATCATGACGGTTTTTATTTTCAATATTAAATAGGCTTTTAGTATAACAACCCTAATTAAATTAATTTGCGTAATTCAATAGACACATCTAGCAACTTTTCTTTATCAAAGGCGCTAGAACTAGAAACCAATTTTTTTAAATGCCTAACATCACGCGCCTGATTGACTGCAATACCCGCTACAACAATACCTTGGTCTAAGCCAAATAAGGTGAATCCAACATTTTTGTCTTCTTGCGGATTCATATTGCCTCGTATATGCCATTCTTTTGCAGACATATCGCCAACGAATTGAAAGTTAATATCATATTGATCTGTCCAGAACCATGATGGATTAGCTTTAGGTTGCGCTAATCCCATGACATGACGAGCAAAAGTGCCTGCTTGATTATTGGCATTTTCCCAAGTTTCAATACGGGCATAATTACCATCTGCACGCAACTGAGTTGCTACATCACCAGCAGCATAAATATCTGGATGAGAAGTTTGGCAGTTTTCATTCACTTTAATGGCAAAGTCGACGTCTAAACCAGCATCTATGGCCAATTGAGCATTCGGTACAATCCCAATGCCATAAACAACAGCGTCGGCAATCAGCTCTTCACCACTTTCCAATATTACGACTATTTCTTCCCCACGTAAGGTGACATTGGCAATTTGCACATTTAAGTGAATATCTACCCCTCGATTGCGGTGTTCATCAAGTAAAAATTGGCTAATAATTGCTGGTGAACGTCCCATAATCATTGGGCTTTGTTCAATTAAGGTCACCTGACAATCTTTAAAACGAGCACTTGATGCTAATTCAAGACCAATAACCCCACCGCCTACAAGCAAAATGCGCTTTCCTGCTTGAAAGACTGGAACCAAGGCTTGTGAATCCTCCAAATTTCGCAGGGTATAAACATGTTTACCGACTGCATCTAAAATTGGAAGACGACGAGGAGCCCCACCAGTCGCGAGTAATAACTTGTCATAGTGAATACTTTCACCATTTTTCAAAATCACTTGATATTGTTCAGGCTCAATGCGTACAACCGCATTACCTTGAATAGCTTCGACACCTAAATCTTTCAATTTTTGTTGTGACAGAATTTCAATTTTGGTCTGTTCAGGCCTTAAAATCATATCTTTAGATAAAGGGGGGCGCTCATAAGGCAGATGTGATTCATCTCCAATCAAAATGATTTTTCCGTCGTATTTGTTATTACGTAGTTCCAGAATAGCACTTGCACCTGCCTGTCCAGCACCGATGATGACAATAGTTTGAATATTCATCGTTTTATCCTTTATTTCAGCTCGGCAGATACAATGCCAAAACCAGCAATCCATTCACTGATAGGTTCATAGCAATGTAAGGTCATCTCATAATCGCCAACAGCTTCTAATGCCGCAAAAGCAGCCATCCATGTACGAACTTCTTGCCCACCACGTCCACCTTCACGACGAATCTCATCTTCAGTCATATTTTCAAGCGCAGCAAAGTCTGCATTTTTGAATTTTTCCAATAACTGTTCATCCCACTCTGGATTAAGTGGAACAGATACGCTCTTGTCACCTGCTGCCAAACGCTGTCCAACTGAAATGATTTTGGCCTGACGTGTATTACGAGCTTCAACAGTTGGGTTACGCCCAGCAATGAGAAACTCTTCAACTTCTGGTGGTGCAGAGCCCATTTGAGGGGTTGGTGGATCGTGTGAAAGTCCACCTGTGCCCAAAATCAATATACGTTCATTTTCTAGATTAATTGAATTAATGAAAGCCCCAACCGCTCGTCCTAAAGCAATAGTTCGTTTTGTCGTAGGCATTGGCGCAGCAGCACCATTAATAAATATTGGAATAGTTGGGTAACGATTAAGTTGACCATCACATAAAAAATGCAGCGGTTGGGTTACGCCATGATCCGCTTGCATACGATATGAATATGCAACATCCACACCTTCATCAAGTACACGTCGAATTAAACCCAATGCTGTGTTTTCAGGCACATTAAGCTCACCCGGACCATAATTCCAATCACCTGCCGCCGTCGCACGTACACCCACGCAAAAACTCGGCATCAGGTCATAAAAGAAGCCGTTAAAATGATCTGGCCCAAAAGCAATAATTAAAGTTGGGTCATATGCTTTGACCTCGGCTGCCAGTTTTTCAAAAGTATGACGCACCGTTTGTTCTTGTTGTTTTTCTGCTGGAGACGCAAATTCCATTAGCGGGCTATGAGAAGCACAAATAAGTTTAACAGTCATGATTAGCTCCGAAATAAGACAGTTTTTAGCTGTCTTATTAGTCCATTAATATCGGATTAAAATTAAGCATCAAAAAAACCAGCGTTCGCTTGGCGTAAGCCACGAATACCCAAACCACAGTCAGCATTTATAAAAACGCCAGATAATGGACGGTTATTTTGACGAGATGCGAGCAATACATAAGAACCAGTCATGTCTTCTGGTTCTGGTAAGAATCTCAATGGCATACCTTGCCCAATTTTTTGGGGATCGCGTGCATCAAGTAATCCTAGATTTTCCTGCCCAAGGGATGCAGCACCTTTCACATTGACATTCATGCCAGATGGAGCAACTGCATTCACACGCACTTTCGGTGCCAGCTCATAGGCCAGTTCACGCACTAAACCTACACCAGCATGTTTTGATGCAGTATAAATTGGACCACCACCAGATGAATAAAACGCTGAGTTAGATAAGGTAAAAATCATCGAGCCTTCAGTTTTGAGTAACTCATCTAAAGCTGCTTTTGCACCAAGCAAATAACCCTTCGTGTTAATACTCATGATTTCATCAAAGGCTTTATCTAACTGTTCGCCACTCATGTTAACGATGTCGGCATAATGATCCCAAATACCAGCGTTACCAATAAAACAGTCCAGTTTTCCAAAACGTTCTACTGTAGCCTGCACAGCACGAACGTTATCCTGAAAACTCGCCACATCTCCATTAATCGCCACAATTTTGTCACCATAGCGTGCAATCAATTCATCTATTTTTGATTGAGACCGTTGCAACACACCAACATGCGCACCCTCTTGCAAAAAGCGCTCAACCAACGCAAGCCCTAGTCCCGAACCACCACCAGTAATTAGTGCAACTTCACCCTCTAGCCAGCCCATCATTACGCTCCTGCCATTTCGACATAGAGTGCACCATCTTCAATCACGACAGAGAATGTCTGAATCGGATCAGTTGCTGGTACACATTGTGGTACGCCAGTTTTCAAACAAAAACGTGATGCATGAAGGGGACATTCAACCGTGCCATCATCCTCTAGGTAGCCTTCTGACATAGAAGCATTACCATGACTGCATTTATCATTCATGGCAAAAAATTCACCATTGAAATTGAACACTGCAAGTGCAGCAATATCACCTACATTACAATCTACTTTCAGCGCTTCGCCTTCATCCAACTCATCAATCTGACAAACGAAAATCTTATTCATTAGAAAAACACCGTAATATTGTGAGAAATCAAAGTCGCTTGATCGAGGGTGATATCGCGTTTAGCAATTTTCCAACCTAAACCACTGCTATCATCTTTTCGAATCAGATCAACTCGTTTACCAACATAGGTCAATACGTCTTTTTCTTTTTGCGAGCGATAAAGCAAATAATTACTAAAAACTTGATATTCATTTGCTTGCGTAGTTGCTTCGACCCGAATATTAGTAATCAAATGACGAGTACGTGATGGCGGTTCTTCGGACCACGACATTCCTGTTTCTAACTTTGCTACACGGCGCTCTAGTACAAATTTGTCGTCGTGATAAATCCATGTTGATGGTGGTGCAATACATTTACGACGATCACGTGTTTGCGCATTTGTCGTCGTTTTGAGCGTATATAAAATATCTTCGCTTAAGATGTCCAACCAATCTCGGAATTTCCAATCATCTAACAACTGTGCTTCTGCATATAGAAACTGACTAATGTCGTGGTGAAGTTCCAATCCAATAGAACGCCATACTGGCTGTGGTTTTAACGAGTCAATGATCTGGTTCATTTCACAAGCTCCTTCTCATCCTTTTTAGCCGCTTTTTTCAGAAGCTCTTGCTCATAAGCCTCATCTGCCCGTTGTACATCTTCCCATTTTTCATGCATCAACAGGTTTGCCCAATGACGATACATGCCACGTGCAGCTGTTTCAGAAAAAACATGGTTAGTAATACCGGGGATACCATCTTCACGGTATTTTTCATTACCAAGACCCATTTCCATAATGAGTTTGCTTTTTCGCGCTTTATAACCACGTAACACTTTCTGGATCTCAATCCAGTTTTCACCATCGTCTGCTTCAGCAAAACCAGCTGGGCCAAATGCTCGGCAAGCATTCAACTCCATCGCTTCTTTGATGTGCTGCGGTGCTGCTTTGTCCGTGATACAGAAAGCCCAAACTTCGGTTTTATCTGGTCCACGTGGATGCCAAATACGCATCGTCGTCATACCATTCAACCAAGATAAAGTTGGGAACATGGTGTTATGTCCAGCCAAACGTAAAGCACGAGTGTCGCCCAAACGCTCTTTGGTTTCCTCATAGGTTTCACGGAAGTAATCTGCTACTTGACCATCAACCCAGAAATTGGCATCTGGTTTTTCGGTCAGAAAGAAACCTGAACCATGGCCACGTTGACCATATTGCACACAACTTTCTGCTGTTTCCCAAACTGGACGTGCCGTTTGTGCTGCACCTAATGCTTTTGATGCATCATCAGGTTTACCACCTAAAACTTGTACTGCAGAGGCATGCGAGTACGGCGCGTGGTATTGATCAGAAGCAAACTGTTCTGCTGCAAATTTCCAGTTACAGTTAATTTCCCATTTATGAATACCACCAATGACTTCCGAACCACCTTCACGGCGGTCAATCATTGCATCCAGATACCAAGCAATATCACCCATATAGTCGAGTAATTCGGGTGTGTCATCTGCCCAACAACCAAAAACCAAACCTTTATAGCTTGCAACACGAGGAACCTCTTGCAACCCCCATTGTTCTTTACAAGCCCCATGTGGAAAAGCGATACCTTCCAATGGAATATCTTTAAGAGAACCGTCAATCCCATAAGACCAGCCATGATATGGGCAGGTAAACGCACGCGTATTACCACAGTCAGCATAGCTAACCCGCATAGAACGGTGACGACATTGATTTAATAATGCTTTAATCGAACCGTCTTTTTGACGCGTAACAATAATTGGGTCCTCACCCATATACGTATTGAAAAAGTCGCCTGATTTTGGAATCTGGCTTTCGTGACAAAGAAATAACCAACAACGTCCAAAAACACGCTCTAACTCTAGTTCGTATAATTGTGTATCTGTATAGATAGTTGGCGAGATACGTCCATTTTGTGCATCGACTAAAGCATCGATTTCACACACTTCAATTTTTCCATTCATGAGAAGCACTCCTGCTGCCGCCAAAAACGCACAACATAAAATTCAATTTGAATGGATAATGATTTTTTAACTGTTTTAAGTGAAATATTTTATTTGTTTCAAATTAGACTTTTTATGAATTATTCATTATAGATTTTAAATATTAAAATTAAGTTCGACTGATACTGATCAGTGGTTTTATAAACGGATTTATGGTTTTCAAGCATTTAGCATATTTTATTAACTATCCAACGTTAATAATAGGATTTTGGGATCACAACTGATATGGAATTACGTCATTTACGCTACTTTGTAATGGTGGCTGAAGAACTCAACTTTAGTAAAGCTGCACTTCGCCTCTACACAGCTCAACCATCATTAAGTCAACAAATTAAAGACCTTGAGGATGAGGTTGGCGTTACATTACTACATCGCACTAAACGTAAAGTTGAACTCACTGAAGAAGGTAGCGTATTTCTTGAACAAGCCCGTCTGACTTTAGCTCAGGCGGACAAAGCAATTGCTATGGCTCGTCAAGTTTCAAAATTTAAAAAACAACAACTGACCATTGGTTTTGTTCCAGTAGTAGAAATGAAAGTTTTCCCGTGTGTTCTTCCAAGTTTACGCATACAAAATCCAAACTTAAAAATTGAATTACGGAGCATGAATAATACCGAACAAATGGAAGCCTTAAAGAAAGGTGAAATTGACATTGCCTTTATGAGAGATAACTTAAATAACGATGAAATTCAGAGTCAGTTTGTATTACGTGAACCTCTAATGCTATTGCTTCCTCGAGATCACCCACTTGCTCAGTACGAGCGTATTCCAGTGAAGCTTTTAAATAATATTGATTTTATTATCCCATCGTCAGAACAGTCGTCGATTTTACATAATACAATTCTTAATTTTGCTGAACTTCATAAAATTAAATTTAATATTGTGCAAACTGCTCATAATATTTTATTTAACATTAATTCAATAGGGATGGGATTAGGTTGCGGGATCTTGCCTAGCTATATAGAGCCGCTCACTTTAAATAATATTGTCACTAGACCCCTTGATGTCGATCTACCTTTTTTAGATTTATTTGTAAGCTATCGCAAAGACGCAGAATCTTCTGGAGTTAAAGAATTCATGGATTTATTAAGTAAAGTTTTTTACTTAAATATTAACCAGATCTAACTTATCTTATTTAATACAAAAGTCTAAGATAAAATGACAAGGCTCAGCAAAAAACCAAAATTTTTAATTTAAATACAGGAAGAATAATAATTTATCCTTCCTGTACTTTTTATATTTTATTTAACATCATGTACTGCTAAATATTGTTTAATAATCTGGTTAAATTCTTGTGCTCTTTCAACTTGCGACCAATGACCACATTGACTAAAAATATGAGCATCAGCATAAGGTACAATATTCAAAATATCCCATGTACGAGATACAGGAATAACTACATCTTGCACACCATGAATGAGTAGTACAGGAACTTGAATCTCTTTCATCTTTTCAAAATCAAGCGGGAACTCAAAACGGTCACGGTCTCGTGCACCAACAACATCCATCAATCGATCTGATGCGTAGTCATTTTTTGCTGAGTCAAAACGAACTTTAACCAATTCATCTGTGACTAAAGACTTATCGACCACAAACATTTCTAAAGTTTTACGAATACCAGCTTCTGTCAATTCAGGATTAGCATGTGCTTTAAGTGCTGCCGTCTGTTTAGCACCACCCGTTCCCATTGATACAATACCTAGTACACGCTCTGGGTAATCCAATATAAACTGGAATGCTAACCAACCACCTAAAGAATTACCTACTAACCAGGTTTTTTCAATTCCTAAAGCATCTAATACACGGACTGCATGATCTACCCATGCACGGATACCGTAAGCTGTGCCTTCTGCAACAACAGTTTGTCCATAACCAATCGAATCAATAGCAATACAGCGTGCCTGCTCAGCAATTTGTGGTAAGTTCAACCACCAGTTTGCTGCTGCTGAAACACCAGTACCCGAACCATGTAAAAATAAAATTGGAGTACCTTCTCCAAGCTCATGATAATGAGTAAGCTCGCCTGCTGCTGTTTCAATCCATTTGTCTTCCAAACCAAAAAATGGATCTGTTTTATATTCGGGGATTTGTACTGTGCCCATGTCATTCCTCTTACAATTTATACAGCTCAACTCAAGATTAAGCTGCTTTTAGTAGGCCAAATTTTAAATGTTTTACTCACCCATCTTACCTGTTCACAGCGCCTAAACTGATACTTGTTTACGATGAGGTGATACAAAAAAAATATTAATAACCATTTGTTATTTAAATAAATATTTAAAAGTATTTAAAATTTATAGGTGTATGTCGTTGCAATACGATGTTCCTGCAAATCGCTTGCTTGGCCTGCAATATTGTCGAAGTTCACATCGATATACATCCATTGAAAACCTAAGCCTTTTAACTTCCCTTCTGGCACTACGTAATTCAGAATAAAGTTGAATTCATCTTCTTTGCCTTTGCCTGTTAATGCACTTGATTCATAAGCTGAATCAATGCCCCAACCATGCCAATATTTTGCAGTGGTTTTTAAACCTTTAATGCCAAGATCACTAAAATCATAGCTATAAGCCACACCCACCGATTTCTCATCTTTACGAATAAAGCTCGCAACTGACCAGTTATCCAAATAAGGCTGAGGTACCCAACCTGCAAGGGATGGGAAATATGGTGCACCAGTTGCTGCACTCGGGTTACTACCATGGTCACCAAACATTTGCTGATAAGATAAACCTACGCTGTGTGAGCCATAAGTTAAGGTTGAGCCTATAGACAATGCCTGATTATCAATATCACCATACAAGGCATCTCCCGACTCTGTATTGTCGAAAAAACGTATGTGTGAATCGACTTTTAACTTGTCATAATTGTTTTTATAGTTCACACCCAAGTAATTTTGACGATAGATATTCGTCACATCGCCATAAAAGTAACTTGCAGACCAGTTTTTATTTAATTGGTAATCTATGCCCGCAACATACATCCCATCAGTTTTACCATCATTATTTAATGCTTTAGGCCATAGACCAAAATCCATTGGCTGATTTTCATAACGGGCATTGATACTATCCAAATAACCTAACGTTAATTTGGTGTTTTTAAGATCTTTTGACTCCAGCCATACCCCATTATAAGTGGTCAATAATTGACGTGATGGATCAAAATGAATTACTGGTGTTACAGGTAAAATTTCACCAATTCGTAATTCAGTTTGGCTGATTTTCGCTTTAAGAGTTGCTCCTATTTTTCCAAACTGGCGCTCTTGTTTTCCTGTGCCTGTACCAGAAATCCCACTGTACGGCAGAACCCAATCGGCATTACGGTCACGACCATCCAGACGCACAGCGTACTGTGCTAACACATCAACACCGAGTTGTAACGCCCCAAACTGTGCATAACCCGATTTTGCATCCAATGTCACAGCTTGCGACCAACTCCCCCAGTTTTTTGCAGGGGTGTCATCATACTGACGATCTAAATAGAAGTTTTTAAATTTAAGCTGAACCTGACTATCTTCAACAAAACCAGCATGTGTGCCAGTAACCCCTATTGTTGCTATTGCGCAAGCCATTGCGATCCATAACGTTTGACGACGCATTGCGTACTTCCTTTCAATCAATCCATGAAACCAAGCCCTATCATGCTCAACTCTATTTTTATGAAAAATTCGACTAGAGTATTAAGATATTTTTCTTTTTAAACTCAATGCTTTAAAAAAATGTTACTTTTCCAGTAATGAAGATTTTTAACAGATCACTAAAAACGATTAATCACCTCCTAAAAACCAGAATAAGTATTTGTTATATATATATATTTTATTAAAATAGCTTTATTTTAATTCGCTATTTTTAATTTTCTAATCGTTTTTTTATTTAAATAGAAACACATCCAATCAAAAATGATGTCCATCCATTTATAGAAAATAACGCTTACACCCAAGTTATTTCATCTAGATCAAATCATTAGATGAAAAAAAGCACTCTCGTGGAGTGCTCTTTTTCATTTATAAAAAAACTTATGCGCTCATTACTTTCGCTTTTGACATGGTCAAGGCAAGATCTTCAATCATATCCTCCTGTCCCCCAACCGTACCACGGCGACCAAGCTCTAATAAAATTTCACGTGCAGAGACACCATATTTAGCTTCAGCACGTTTTGCAAACAACAAGAAAGAAGAATATACACCTGCATAACCTAACGTTGCTGCATCACGATCTGCACGAATTGGATTTAGCATCATTGGAATCACAAGATCTTCTGCAATATCCTGTACTTTAAACAAGTCTACGCCTGTTTCTATTTGCATACGATTTGCAACTGCAATAAATAACTCAAGTGGTGTATTGCCTGCTCCAGCTCCTAGACCAGCTGCCGCCAAGTCGACCCGAATTGCACCAGCGTCAACCGCAGCAACGGTATTGGCAACGCCCATACCCAAGTTATGGTGACCATGGAAACCTAACTCAATACTGCTATCAAGTTCTTGACGGAGTAATCCAACCCGATCGGTAACATCTTGTGGCAACATGTACCCAGCAGAGTCAGTGACATAAATACAGTTAGCACCGTAAGACACCATTTTTTTTGCTTCTTCTAGCAAATGTTGTGGCGATGCCATATGTGCCAACATTAGAAAGCCTACTGTGTCCATTCCCAATTTTCGTGCAGCAGTAATATGCTGCTCAGACACATCTGCTTCTGTACAGTGTGTTGCGACACGAATGGTTGAAACACCAATCTCATATGCCATTTTTAAATGATCAACTGTTCCAATCCCAGGCAATAACAACGCTGACACCTTGGCATTTTTCATGCGTGGCACAACAGCAGATAAATACTCTTCATCTGTTGCAGCAGCGAAACCGTAGTTAACGGAACTCCCCCCTAAGCCATCACCATGAGTCACTTCAATTAATGGCACACCCGCTTCGTCTAACGCGGTTGAAATGGCAATCATTTGCTCAACTGTAGTTTGATGACGTTGTGGATGCATACCATCACGTAAAGTCATATCATGCACAATAATCTTAGACATACGGTTTCTCCTTAAACAACTTCAGCTTTTTGATTAGATAAAACACGTTCTGCAAACATTTCTGCAGTACGTGCAGCTGCCGCAGTCATAATGTCAAGATTACCTGCATATTTCGGTAAATAATCGCCTAGGCCTTCTACTTCAAGAAACATAGAAACACGATTACCATCAAATACAGGTCCATTTACCAGTTTGTAGCCGGGTACGTACTTTTGTACCTCTTTAATCATGGCATTGACTGATTCCGTAATTGCAACTTGGTCAGGCTCTCCTTCAACTAAACAATGTACTGTGTCACGCATCATTAATGGTGGTTCAGCAGGATTGATAATAATGATGGCTTTACCTTGTTTGGCACCACCAACTTTTTCAATTGCTCCAGCAGTTGTACGGGTAAATTCATCAATATTTTTACGCGTACCTGGCCCAACCGATTTAGTCGAAACCGTTGCAATGATTTCAGCATAGCTAACCGTTTGTACCCGTGAAATTGCCGCGACCATTGGAATAGTTGCTTGCCCACCACAGGTCACCATATTCACATTGGGTACTTCACCAGCATCTAACAAAGCTTCCAAATTCACTGGTGGCACACAAAATGGACCAATTGCCGCAGGAGTCAAATCAATCATTAACACCCCAAGCTCATTGAGCTTGCGACTGTTCTCTGCATGCACATATGCTGAAGTTGCATCAAAAGCAATTTTGATATCATCTTCAAGTACATGAGGTAATAAACCATCAACGCCTTCAGCCGTGGTTTTTAAACCCATTGTTGCAGCACGAGCTAAGCCTTCAGAAGTAGGATCAATTCCAACCATCCATACCGGCTCTAAAACTTCACTACGCTGCAATTTATACAACAAATCTGTTCCAATATTTCCTGGACCAATTAAGGCACATTTTATCTTTTTCATTTCCTTATCCTTTATTCAGCAGCAAAGCATGCAACAACTGAATTGAAGCCTTCAATTTCAACTTTAAACTCATCCCCAGGATGAGCCACCACCATTGGACCCAATGCCCCAGTCAGGACAATATCTCCTGCTTGTAATGGACGTCCGCGTCGTACCATTTCATCCGCTAACCAAACTGCTGCATTCAATGGATTCGCTAAACAAGCTTTACCAACACCTTGCGAAACGACCTCATCACCACGAGTCATCGTCATTTTGCAGTTAACTAAATCAAGTTGATTAAGCTGTACTGGACGTGAACCCAACACAAAAGCTGCACTTGATGCATTGTCAGCAACCGTGTCAATCAATGAGATTTTCCAGTTCTCAATGCGACTATCGACTATTTCAATAGCCGGTAAGGCATAGTCAGTTGCACTAATAATGTCTGCATATGTATGTCGGACTTGGGTTAAATCCTTTTTGAGTACGAGCGCAATTTCAGCTTCAACTTTTGGCTGAATGAACTTACCCGCTGGAATGACTTCACCATCGCCATATGCCATATCAGCAAATAACATCCCAAAGTCAGGTTGATCTACGCCGAGTTGGGCTTGTACCACTTTAGAAGTGAGGCCAATTTTACGACCTACTAAACGGCGCCCTTCCGAGAGTGCACGTACAGTATTGATTTCCTGTACTGCATAAGCGATATCCACATTTGCCTGTTCACCACCGAGTTCAGCACGAATAGGAATAATCGCAGTTTGTGATAGTTCAGCTTGTCTTAAGGCAAAAGCAACTGAATCAACAACAGCAGAATTCGACATCAATATTTCCTTAAACTGCAAAATTGAACGTATACTGCGTTACTGAAGGTATAAAAACGGAATACGAAGTTCAGGCAAAGTTAGACACAACAAATCCCTTGTATTTTCCGAGACAGCTACCTACTGGAACGTGTACATAAAACAGTTTAAGAATGGAAAAATCCCCATCTAAATGCCAATACTTATTTTGTTTCATATAATAGTTTTTATTTATAATCAGCCCACAAATGCCTTTGAAGATTAATATTAAGTATCCATAATAATTTTATTAGAGTTCAAAAAATAATAATTTTATATATTTCCAATTTTATATTTCACTGCGGATAATCCCATGTTTAGAGATTATTGAAGACACTAGGATAGTGCTTAATTTGCCTACCTTAATTAATTTAAAAGCATAAATAAAAAGTCCATTTTAACTACGTTTGAAAGTTTACAGATATCTTTCAAACGTAGTTAATCAGACCAATATTAATAAGTTTAACTTAAAAAATTTTTTTTACAGACACTGTAAATGTTGAGTCAATCGGATTTGAAATAGGTGCATCCGGTTCACCATTACTATACTTCTTATAGAACCCATTTCTATCCCAAGCTTTGGTATAGGCCACCCCCGTATTCCAGCCAGCGCCTAAATCCTTAATAAGCTCGACTTTCATATCTTGGAAATTAGCTTCCGAGAAATTTTTAATTCTTTCATAGCCATAATGGGCACCAAAAGTCCAAGTGTCATTTATTGGCTGTGTAAAAGTTAAATCCAGATATGTTGTTCCTCTTGAACGTTTACCCTCAGGGCCGCCCATCGTCTTGGAGTTATAGCCAGCATAATCTGGCGTGTAAGTAATAAAGTATTTAAGCGTTAAAGGTCCATAACCAATTTGAGGCACAATTTCGCCATAGTTATAACTGGTACTACCCGTTTCAGGTGTGCTTTCAGCTCCCGGATAGTAGTAATAAAAAACCGTCATACCAGCCGAAAACTTATCAAAAGTTTTTATATAACCTGCATAAAAATCCCACTCAACTGAAGCATCTCTAAGATAGTTAGAACTCACATTCGATGCCCAAGTACCCACAAATAATCCATTTGGATTTGCATAATCTAAACCAATCTGTAAAGCTGGCTTACCCCATGTTTGCTGGAAACCACGTGATATATATTGACTCGCGAAGGTTACATTTGCATTGTATGGAGAAATTTGTTCTTGTTCATTTAATTGTTCAGCATGTACAACACCAGTAGACATAATGAGAGAAGCTAGTCCTAAAATTTTTCTCATTCAATAATTCCTTTTACATATTACCTATAGGTTTAAAGTTTTAAAATAACATGAAAATTCAATCTTAATCGTATTAAAAAGTTATAAATTCAAATTTCTGGACACTTCTTCTTCGCTATAGATCTCTTCAATACAATCTAAAATTTTAGGAATATACGAACTTTGGTCCATGTTGCGCATGGATAGAGAAATGGGACTATAAGCTTCTAAGTCTAAGATATTTAAGTAAGTTAGATTCTTCATTCCAATGTCACAGGCACTTTCCGGAATAATACAAATACCCTCACCCGATGCCACTAATCCCAATGCCATATGAATTTCGCGGACTTCGGTGAGTTTGGCTGGAATTAAACCCAACTTGGTAAATAAAGCTTGAATGGTGGTCGAAAAATTTGGCTTAGGTGTAGTGGGATAAGAAAAAATCGTCTCATTAATGATTTGAGATAAGTAAATTCCTGAATCTTGAAATTCACTTAATGGATGCTTTTTATGAATCGCTAATTTTAATTTTTCTTTTCTGAGTAAAAGTCTCTTAATGGCAGGATCACTAATGGGTAGTCGACCAAAACCTAAATCGATTTTGCCTAACTTTAAAGCCTCGACCTGATCTCGTGTGCCACATTCAATCAGTTCAACATGGATATCTGGATTTTTCTGCCTAAATAGATAAATGACCTGTGGTAAGCGTCCGTAAAGCAATGAGCTGACATAGCCCACTTTGACAATGTTATCGACCAACTTCATTTTTTTAGCCATAGAAGCGGCTTGAGCAGTATGCGTTAAAATCTGCACAGCATGTTGGTAAAAAAACAGACCTGCTTCTGTCGCTTTTAATGGACGAGAGCCCTTCACAAACAAATCAATCCCTAACTCTTCCTCTAGTTTTTTGATTTGACGTGTGAGTGGTGGCTGAGCAATAAAAAGCTTTTCTGCGGCTTTAGTCAGACTTTGTTCTTCAACAACGGTAACAAAATAACGTAGATGTCTTAATTCCATTAATATACCTTTTTAGTATCTTAAAATACCGTTCTATATCTATTTTAGGCTATTACATTCTTCTATGGTATGTAAACAAGTTTGAAATAGTTGAAACTTCATGTATAGAACCATAGAAACCATACTTGTGGATATTCCAACTATCCGTCCTCACCAGCTGTCTGTAACTACAATGCGTACTCAGACTTTGGTGCTCGTTAAAATTACGACCATGGATGGTATTGTCGGTTGGGGTGAAGCGACCACCATTGGTGGACTGAACTATGGTGAAGAAAGTCCTGAAAGTGTCAAAGCCAATATTGATACTTACTTTGCACCATTACTCGCATCAGTTAAAGATTTAAACGTTGCCCAAACACTAAAACTGATTCGTAAAAATATTAATGGTAACCGCTTTGCGAAATGTGCCATTCAGACTGCTCTACTTGATATTCAGGCAAAACGTTTAGGCGTGCCATTAAGCGAAGTTTTAGGTGGACGTCTACGTAATAGTTTACCTGTACTTTGGACCCTTGCGTCTGGCGACACAGAAAAAGATATTGCTGAAGCTCAAAAAATGATTGAGTTGAAACGTCATAATACGTTCAAGCTCAAAATTGGTGCTCGCCCTTTGCAACACGATGTTGATCATGTCATTGCAATTAAAAAAGCACTAGGTGCAGATATTAGTGTACGTGTCGATGTAAATCGTGCATGGTCAGAGCTGGAATGTATCCAAGGTATTCAACAGCTGCAAGATGGCGGAATTGATTTAATTGAACAGCCGTGTGCTATTCAAAATACTGAAGCACTTGCTCGTTTAACACATCGTTTTGATGTCGCAATCATGGCGGATGAAGCTTTAACTGGGCCAGACAGCGCATACCGTATTGCAAAAAGCCATGGGGCTGACGTATTTGCGGTAAAAATTGAACAATCTGGTGGTCTGATCGAAGCATGTGAAGTGGCCAAGGTTGCAGGTTTGGCTGGAATTGATCTTTATGGCGGCACCATGCTTGAAGGCCCTGTAGGTAGCATTGCTTCTGCTCATGCATTTGCAACCTTTGAAACATTAGCGTTTGGTACTGAATTATTTGGTCCGTTATTGCTTACCGAAGAAATTTTGAAAGAACCGCTACGTTACGAAAACTTTGAATTGCACTTGCCAACAGCTCCGGGCTTAGGCATTGAAATTGATGAAGATAAAGTCGATAAGTTACGTCGTTAAGGCAACAGGATAAGGAGTTTCCCATGTTATTTCATGTACGTATGGATGTGCATATTCCACTTGATATGCCAGCCGACAAAGCAAATGAAATTAAGGCTGTTGAAAAAGCCTATTCGCAAGATCTACAACGTCAAGGTAAATGGCGACACATCTGGCGAGTTACAGGCCAGTACTCAAACATCAGTATTTTTGATGTTGAGAGCAATGAAGAGTTGCACAACATTTTACAAGGATTACCTCTCTATCCTTACATGAACATCGAAGTAATGGCACTTAATCGTCACCCTTCTTCTGTTCGTGATGATGATTCGTAATCTAAGAAAATAGTTTGAGTGTGTGGTCTGAAACACACTTAGAAATTAAATACATTGATTCAAAAGGTAACAAGGAACGTGGCAGTCATTATTCGCTAGCAAAACAAAATGCCAGCCCCACTGCCACCCAAAACCGTATTGCATACTTAAGGAGTTTTAGTATGAACCGTCAACAAATTGATGCGCTTGTAAAACAAATGAATGTCGACACAGCTAAAGGCGAAGTCGATGCACGTGTTCAACAAATTGTAGTGCGCCTTCTCGGGGATTTATTTCAAGCCATCGAAGACTTAGACATCCAACCTTCAGAAGTATGGAAAGGTTTGGAATATTTCACAGATGCAGGTCAAGCAAACGAACTTGGACTTTTAGCAGCCGGCTTAGGTTTAGAACACTATCTTGATTTACGTGCAGATGAAGCAGATGCAAAAGCTGGCGTTACTGGTGGCACACCTCGTACTATCGAAGGCCCACTTTACGTAGCTGGTGCGCCTGAATCTGTTGGTTTTTCGCGTATGGATGATGGCACTGAAACAGGCAAAATCGATACCTTAATTATTGAAGGTACTGTGACTGATGCCAATGGCAATATCATTGAAAATGCAAAAGTTGAAGTATGGCATGCTAACAGCTTGGGTAATTACTCATTCTTTGATAAGTCTCAATCTGACTTCAACTTACGCCGTAGTATTTTGACTGATGCTGATGGTAAATATGTTGCATTAACGACTATGCCAGTGGGTTATGGTTGCCCTCCGGAAGGTACAACTCAAGCCCTTCTTAACAAGTTAGGCCGTCATGGTAACCGCCCATCGCACGTTCATTACTTCGTGTCTGCACCGGGCTTCCGTAAGCTTACAACTCAATTCAACATTGAGGGTGATGAGTACTTATGGGACGATTTTGCCTTCGCAACTCGTGATGGCTTAGTTGCAACAGCAGTTGATGTAACTGACCCTGCTGAAATTCAACGCCGTGGTTTAGATCACGCTTTCAAACACATCACATTTAACATCGAACTTGTTAAAGATGCCGCTGCTGCACCTTCAACTGAAGTTGAACGTCGTCGCGCTAGTGCTTAATTGAAAGTGTATGTGAGTTAAAAGTTCGCTTTTGACTCACAAAATTTATTCCATTTATTACTACCATTAAGAATTTAAATAAATTTTTAGCGGTAGTAATACATCACGTTACCTCATGCTCTAAGGTTTCTCACATGATTGACAAAAGTAAGTCCTCTCTTAGCGAGGTTCTATCGCAGATTAAAGATGGTGCCACCATCCTGATTGGTGGTTTTGGTACCGCAGGACAACCCGCTGAACTCATTGATGGACTGATTGAACTGGGTGTTAAAGGCCTGACTATTGTTAGCAATAACGCCGGTAATGGCGATTATGGTCTGGCTAAACTGCTGAAAGCCGGTTCAGTTAAAAAAGTGATTTGTTCTTTCCCTCGTCAGTCAGACTCTTATGTGTTTGATGAACTGTACCGTGCCGGAAAAGTAGAGCTTGAAGTGGTACCCCAAGGTAATCTGGCTTGCCGTATTCAGGCAGCGGGTATGGGACTTGGCGCTGTGTTTACCCCAACAGGCTTTGGAACACTTTTAGCTGAAGGCAAAGAAACACGCGAGATCGATGGTAAAGATTACGTACTTGAATATCCAATTAAAGCAGATTTCGCACTCATTAAAGCCTACAAAGGCGACCGTTGGGGCAATCTGGTTTACCGTAAATCTGCCCGTAACTTTGGTCCGATCATGGCCATGGCAGCTGATGTCACCATTGTTCAGGTCTCTGAGGTAATTGAGTTAGGTGGATTAGATCCAGAGCACATCATCACCCCAGGTATTTTTGTACAGCATGTTGTACAAGTCCAGCCAGCACAGTAAGCAATAAGGAGAAATAACATGAGCTACCAGAAACTCAGCCGTGACCAGATTGCAAAACGTGTGGCACAAGATATTCCTGATGGTGCCTATGTGAATTTGGGCATTGGTTTGCCAACCAAGATTGCGAGCTATCTACCTAACGATAAAGATATTTTTCTTCATTCTGAAAATGGTTTATTGGCTTTTGGGCCACCACCAGCAGCAGGTGAAGAAGACCCTGAACTGATTAATGCGGGTAAAGAATTTGTGACCATGCTTGAAGGCGGCAGCTTTTTTCACCATGGTGACTCATTTGCGATGATGCGTGGTGGTCATCTTGATATTGCAGTGCTTGGGGCATTTCAGGTTGCAGCGAATGGTGATTTGGCGAACTGGCACACCGGTGCACCAAATGCGATTCCTGCGGTGGGTGGTGCAATGGATTTAGCTGTGGGCGCCAAGAAAGTATTTATCACCACAGATCATGTGACCAAGCAAGGTGAGCCGAAGATTGTGGCTGAGCTGAGCTATCCGGTTACAGGTAAGCACTGTGTTGACCGTATTTACACTGATCTTTGTGTGATTGATGTGACCAAAGATGGTTTGAAAGTGATTGAGAAAGTAGAAGGTCTTAGCTTTGAAGAGTTACAGGCTTTGACAGGTGCAACTTTGATTGATGCAACGGTTTAAGTTTTTGAATGATGTAGTCGCTACATTTAATAAATAGCATCATGGCCTTGAATTACATTGATATTCAAAAGCCTTTTGTATAGGCAATACCTTACTTTTCAAAGATGAAAAGTAACAAAAATCTATGTTGAACAGAGGAGGCTTCCTTGCCTCCCTGTCCAACGGGTGACATCCATGTCACCTGTCACGATAGCAAACTGCTAGTGGATACGAGGTGGCGACATGGATGTCGCCTCGTTGCTCAGCACAACAGGGATGTTGTGTCTGAGTAACAAAGGGTTTTGTCACTTTTGCCCTGTCAAAAGTGAGGCATTGCCTATGCAAAGGAAGAATGGATAAACCCATCATTTGTGGCAATGACAGCAACAGATTTCAAAATGGAAATGTAAGAATGAAAAACGCTTATATCATCGATGCCATCCGTACTCCATTCGGCCGTTATGCCGGTGGCCTTGCACCTGTCCGTGCCGATGACCTTGGCGCTGTGCCGATTAAAGCTTTAATCCAGCGTAACCCGAATGTAGATTGGGAACAGGTCAATGATGTGATCTATGGCTGTGCCAACCAAGCCGGTGAAGACAACCGTAATGTCGGTCGTATGTCAGCACTGCTTGCTGGTTTACCGTATCAGGTTCCAGCAACCACCATTAACCGTTTGTGTGGTTCATCACTCGATGCGATTGCCATTGCTGCCCGTGCCATTAAAGCGGGTGAAGCAAGCTTGGTGATTGCAGGCGGTGTAGAAAGCATGAGCCGTGCACCATATGTGATGGGTAAGTCAGACAGTGCTTTTGGCCGTAGCCAGAAGATTGAAGACACCACCATGGGCTGGCGTTTTATTAACCCAAAACTTAAAGAATTGTATGGTGTAGACACCATGCCCCAGACTGCCGAAAACGTGGCTGAAAAGTTCAACGTTAATCGTGCAGATCAGGACCAGTTTGCCTTGGCGAGCCAACAACGCACCGCAAGCGCGCAAGCCAAAGGCTTTTTTTCTAAAGAAATCGTAGCAGTTGAAATCCCCCAACGTAAGGGTGACGCTGTTGTGATCGATACCGATGAACATCCACGTGCATCAACTACACTTGAAGCTTTAAGCAAGCTTAAACCTGTGGTTAAAGCAGATGGCACAGTCACTGCGGGTAATGCTTCGGGTATTAACGATGGTGCAGCAGCACTACTGATCGCATCTGATGAGGCAGTTCAAGCTTACAACTTAAAACCGCGTGCCAAGATCATTGCTTCAACCGCTGTAGGTGTAGAGCCACGTATTATGGGTTTTGCTCCTGCACCAGCCATTAAAAAATTACTTAAACAAGCCAACCTGACTTTAGAGCAGATGGATGTGATTGAGTTGAATGAAGCCTTTGCTGCACAAGCTTTAGCAGTGACCCGTGATTTAGGTTTGCCAGATGATTCTGAAAAGGTCAATCCAAATGGTGGGGCAATTGCTTTGGGTCATCCACTTGGTGCCTCAGGTGCACGCTTAGTCACTACAGCCTTAAACCAGCTTGAACAAACAGGTGGCCGTTATGCCTTATGTTCGATGTGTATTGGTGTAGGTCAAGGGATCGCTTTGATTATTGAACGTGTTGAAGCACATTAAGGAGAAATAAATGCCATCTTTTCAATCTGCCGATGCACAAATTAACTATCAAACTTTTGGTGAGCCGTCTTCCCCTGCTTTGGTGTTTTCCAATTCTTTGGGCACCAACTATGGCATGTGGCAAAAACAGTTTAACGAGTTAAAAGATCAATTTTTTGTGATCTGCTATGACACACGTGGTCACGGTTCATCATCTACACCTGACGGCCCATACACTGTAGAGCAATTAGGTGAAGACGTTGTCCGTTTACTTGACCATCTAAATATTACTAAAGCTGCTTTTTGTGGTATTTCTATGGGCGGTTTAACGGGTCAATGGCTTGCAATTCAATACCCTGACCGTTTTAGTCATGTGGTTGTGGCAAATACTGCCGCTAAAATTGGACAAGAACAGGCATGGCTTGACCGTGCAAAATTAGTACGAGAGCAAGGTTTACAACCGATCGCAGCCACAGCAGCTTCGCGATGGTTTACAGATCCCTTTATCCAAAGTCATGCTTCAATTGTCAACAACCTGTGTAACGACTTAAGTGCTGGCAGCGCAATGGGTTATGCCAATTGTTGTGAGGCTTTGGCTAAAGCGGATGTCCGAGAACAGTTAAAAGACATCAAAGTTCCAGTATTAGTGATTGCTGGAACCCAAGATCCTGTAACAACTGTTGCAGATGGTGAATTTATGCAGCAACAGATTCCGCAGTCAAAACTTGCAGAAATAGACGCATCTCATATTTCCAATGTAGAGCAGCCAGAAGCTTTTAATAAAATCTTAAAAGATTTTTTATTAGGTTAATTTAATGATTCAAAAAAATGGCCTATAAAGGCCATTTTTTATATCTGCATTTACTTTTTTAAATTAATACCGAATCATGACCGATTTTAATTCGGTGTAATCTTCAATAAATGCATCCGAAAACTCTCTACCAATTCCTGAAGCTTTTACCCCGCCAAATGGAACTGATGGATCTAAGAAAGTATGCATATTCACCCACAAGGTGCCTGCTTCAATTTTAGGAATTAAACGTAAAGCTTTAGATAAGTCATTTGTCCAAATACTTGCGGTTAAACCAAAGCGCGACTGATTCATAAGCTGAATAAGCTCTTCATCAGTTTCGAATGGCATTACTCCGACCACTGGTCCAAAGGTTTCCTCTGAAAATAAAGGATCATCGGTATTTTTGAAGGAAATTAAAGTCGGTTGTACAAAATATCCTGTCTGATCTAAAGCCTCACCCCCTGCAATAATCTGGTTGTTTGCTTTTGCCATATCTAAATAATGTTTCACTTTATGAAAGTGTGGCTGATTAGACAGTGGCCCAAACATACTTCCCTCATCCATCGCTGACCCAATTTTGAATTGAGATAGTGCTTTAGAAAGTTTCTCGACCAGTTCATCATATTTTGTGTGGTGTACAAAAAAACGCTCTGGAGATGCGCAAACTTGACCTTGATGCACAAAAGTTGCTTGCAACAAAGTTGGTAAAATCTCATCGATATTCGCATCAGCCAAAACAGCTATGGCATTTTTACCGCCCAGCTCCAGACTTACCCGAGTTAAATCACTGCTCATCGCGAGCTTACCAATCGCGATGCCTGTTGGTACTGAACCTGTAAATGAGACTTTCTTAACGAGTGGTGATTCAATTAAATATTGTCCAGTATCCCCTTTACCCGTAACCACATTAATCACGCCAGCTGGAATACCTGCCTCAATGGCAAGTTCGGCTAAACGTAATAAAGACAAGCTGGCAAACTCACTTGGCTTAAGCACAATGGTACAGCCAGTTGTTAAAGCTGATCCAATTTTCCAAACACCAATCATCAGTGAAAAATTCCAAGGCACAATCCCTGCGACTACACCAATCGGTTGCCTTAAAGTAAAGGCTGTATATTTTTCACCTTGCATTGATGGAATAGAAGGTTGCATGGTTTGGCCATTAATTTTGGTTGCCCAACCAGCAAAATATCTTAAGAAAATAACAGATTGTGCCACTTCAAGATGGCGGGAAATATTGATGAGTTTTCCAGTAGATAAAGTATCGAGCTGAGCAAGTTCTTCACCATATTGCTCAATTAAATCTGCCAACTTGTTCAGTTTAACGCCACGTTCATACGGCGTAGTTTCGGCCCAAGCATTTTGAAAAGCATGTTCAGCACTTTTCACGGCACTTTCGACATCGTGTTGACTACCAATACTAATTTGAGCAACCACTTGTTCAGTCGATGGATTTACAATATCTACTTTATCTAAATGCTCAGCAGCAACTAATTTTCCATCAATAAAATGTCCATGTTGACGCGCCATAAATTGCTGTACGCTTGCTAAAATCAGTACTTCACTCATTTTTATTTCTCTCAATTCATTTAAAAGGATCTATTAATAGATGTATTGCAGAATCAACTGCGCATACACATTGGTCTTGTCATCGTAGTTTTGAGTGCCGCCACTCTGGATATCCTGTTTAGGCTTATAGAGTCCAACCAATGGAATAACGTTAAGTTTTTTATTGACGGACCAAACCGAGAACACATCCAGCTCATGTCCATCTACATTAGTTAAAGACTTATTTACTGTTTTGAACTTATAAGCCAAAGCACCTAACATAAAATTTTCTTTTAAGTTCATCATGTAAGAAACTTGGTGAATATCTGCATTCTTATTGAATGGGCCAGCATAGTTTCCGGCAACTTCGCCCTGAAACCATGTGCCAAAACCGACCGTATTCCCATAAAACATGGGATCGTATTGGTCTGAAAAATGACTAAAACGGTAACCTAATGAGGGCGTATATTTTGAAGATAAAAAGTTATAGTTCAGCCCTACGTAACCTGCATTTTCTTGACTATCTTTTTTATCTTGAATAACAAACTCAGACTTAACTTGTAACTCTGGTAAAGGTTGATAATTCAAACGTAAAGCATAGTTTTTAAGATCTTCGCGCCCTGAACCGTGTTCAGCATCTTCAAGGTCTAATACATTTAAGTAAGTAAACCCAACGCCCTTATCTTTAAGCTGATACATCAGATCACTTACAAAGAGTTCAGATGAAAATTGTGCTTTATTATTCGATTTTAAATAAGCCAGTTTTAGCGTTGTATTCTCTTGCGGTTTGTATTGAAGCAGACTGGTAAAATCAAAGCTGCGTCGTGCTGCCAGATAATATGCTCCGCCCCGGTCTAAGGCGCCATCTGCTGGAGGTTTGCCGAGATTTAATGCATCACCCGCAATGAAAAAACCATCACCAATCATGATATTTTGTCGGCCAATACTTAAATCATAGGTAGCCAACTCATCTTTATTGGTACCGTCTTTAAAGCCAATGATCCATTCATTCACATCTGTTTTGCGTTCCTTACCATTACTATTTTGGCCTGCGTCACCATCGCCAAATGTTGCCGAGCTTATACCGCTCAAGCTTGCATAGAGCTGATTGTTTTTAAAGGTATATTGACCTTTAGCACCATATTTAAGATGGCCTTCTTGCCAATTTATTCTTTCGTCATCTAGGTTTTCACCGTTGTAACTTTTACCACTGCTAAAAGCCCCAAAAGTTGCTTCAAAAGTCGGTTTAATTTCAAGCTCACCAGCATGTACAGTTGAAAAAAATGAGACAAAGAGAGTCCCTCTCATCACTTGAGAAAGTAGAGTTTTCATACAAAATTCCTTTTTACGAACGGCCTACCAGCGCTCAGGAATGGGTAACTTATTCTTTACCCATTCTGGCTCATGCACATTTTTAGTGATGGTCGTGCTGCGTGTTTTGCTTTTCTTCGCCCAAGTTTAAAGTCGGGGTGTTGTCAAAGAAGTTCCAAGGTTTGATGAGTGTATTGACCCACTCTGTAGGCATGATTGGCCATTCTTCTGCACGTGCCACATGAGTTGTGCCTGTTGTCATCCAGACCACGAGGTCTTTATTTTCAATATTTTCATTGTTGCTAATAAACTGCCCTAACCCCGTATCGTGAGTCGAACGGTTAGAATATTTACCTTCAGGATAGCGCTCGTCTGGATTGTACTGAGTCACCCAAATTTGCTTATCCATGAAGTTCAAACGTTTAAATAACCATTCATCTTTAGAAAAATTAGCACCTTTCGCAACAGGGTGTGTTCCACCTGCAAACGGAATCAGCTGGTAAGAAACGGGATTACCTAATTTATTTTCCTTATTGAAGTTTGTGAGTAAGCGAATAGTGGATGGATCAAATTTTTCAGCCGCATTTTGCTCATTACTAATCACTTTACTATCAATTTGCATAGAACTTGTACGGACACCACCTTTGTCATTGGCTTTCACCACAGGGTCCATATGCATAAAGCTATTATTTTCTCCATCTACATCCATATCTAAGCGGAAGTTATAGATGTGTTGATGCGTTGTACCCACAATATTATGGTCAATTAAAGTTCCATATTTAGTGTCTTCTTTAGCGGTACTGTCATGCATAGTCCGTGATTTAACGCCTTTCACGGCTTCAATACCTGTAGCACCCGCATTAATCCCAATCACACCGTTTTGGGCAAATACCCAGTCAAACATGTAATCATAGTTTCCAACTGTACTAATCCAGCGCACCACCAGTTCACGGCGGGCCTCACTGGCATCTTGATTACCAAAAATTTCGTGATGTTTATATTCAGGTCCGGCATAACGTTCAAATACAGCAATGGCATTTGGAATTACTTGTGGCTGGCCTTTATAGTCTGCAATCACGGCATCAAGTAAAACAGCGTTGTCGGGTGCATCTGATCCCGGAATAATAGATGAGGTAAGTGTTCCCATACCATATTCGCCAGAGTCTAAATAAGATTTGAAATACCATCCAATATCAGGGTCACCATATGGAACTACCATTCCACCCAAGTTGCCTTCATACATGACTTTACGCTTTACGCCTTTGTCTTTATAAGTCACGGTTGAAAGCTGTAAGCCAACACGAGAATCTAACGCTACATGCAAACACCAGTTACCCCAATGTATGGTTTGACCTGTAATGCTAAAGTTTTTGCCCTCTGGTTCAGTAATATTGAGCGGTTTTAGCTTAGTTGGTACTGGCTTATTCGACATATAAGGTCGATTTGCCATTGGCACAGGAATGATCGCGCCTTCTTCAATCTTAATAATTTTTTCTTTATCTAAATCGACTACAGCAACTAAATTCTCAATAGGATGCGCCCAATAGTTACCATCTCCAGTGTCTAGGTAAGCGACAACTTTTAATATATTGAGTTGTTTATCAAGTCCATCTTTACCACCAAAATATCCAACGGTCAGTGGTGTAGCAATCACTTTCTTCACATCGGTAATGCCACGTTTGCGTAAAGCATCTTGATATTCTTTACTCGTCTCAATTACGCGTTGTACGGCCTCAAAATTATCGAGCAACACCATTCCATGAGTGTCTTTAAGTACATTCCATTTGGTGACTTGTTGAGTGTTAAGATTAACTTCACCTTCAATCGCTTGATTGCCCTTTAACAAAATAAATGAGGCAATACGATCTTCTTTAAATTCTTTGTGATTAATAAAGTAATCCCAAACTTTAGCTTTTTCTGGTTCTTTAAGCTTTAACTCGGCAAAACGCATATTTTTATAGGCATATTTCGAGTGGTTAATCGCATCAAATGTCTTTTTAATTTCGTCAGAATTTAAACTATTGAGTGGATGAAACGTATTTTCAATTTTGAAAGTTTGATCTAAACCAGACTGGAATACTTCATTAAAAAAGTCTTTTCCAATAACAGGTTTACCATCTTTAATTAGTAAAGGCACACTGAGTTTGAAAGGTTTGCCATTCACCAAAACCTGATCTGAATTGGGTTTGGCTCTAACCACCATAGAACCCTTGGTAATCATATAGGTATTGGTAAAATCATCTTTTACAACTTTGGCGCCCTGCTCACTCATGTTTTGATAAAGCGATACCATTTCGGCCTTTCCACCATGAGCATAAGCTTGAGTATTTAATCCCCAAAAGCTAGCAGCTATTGATAAGTTAAGTGCCAATATTTTTTGTATGTCATTCAATAATCGTTGTTTACGCATTGGTTTCATCCTTTTCATCTATCCCTGAACTATCTGAATCAGACAGTTAAAATTGCACTTCCCTGTGAGTGAAATTAATTAGATCAACTTAATAGTTCTATAGTTATTAAGCTTATCTAACCTGCTCTAATGAATTTAATTTCAACACAGTTACATAGGGCTAGCTTGTTTAAGAATGACCTAGAACTTGTCTAAAAATGACATTAAAAGATGAAAGGTTTAAGCCGACACACCCTCTCTAAATTCTTTAGGAGAAATACCATAAGTCTTCTTAAAGATTTTTGAAAAATGCGCGCCATCCCAAAAGCCCCATTTCAAAGCAATTTGGGTAATCGAGCTTTGTTTATTTCTTTTATCGAGTAAATCTGCTTTGACTTTTTCTAAGCGCTTGAGCTGTATATATTTGTTAATAGATAAATTTTCTTGAAGAAACAGACGATAGAGATGACGTAACGACACCCCAATATGTTCTGCAATTAATTTAGGTGTCAAATCGGGTTTTGCTAAGTTTTCTATAATATAACGCTCGGCTTTTTCCATCAGATTATTAGAGCTATTAATATTTTTATAATTAATTGTAGGTTTGATTAAAGCTATTAGAGCATCTTCAAAAGCATTACCATCTTCGGTTGCATACCAGAGTTTAATATTTTCAGCAGACATGTTTTTCAAAATATTTTTGAGTAAAAAACCACTCATATTTTGAGTAATGAGCTTTCCAAAATATTCGGTACTAATATTTTCTTTAAGTAATTTTTCACGCGACAAGTGTACTGAAATCTGGCTTACTAACCCTTGCGGATACATCGAAATGGTTTCAACCGGATCTACCAATACAATATCGCCTTCATTCAGGCTTAGCGTTTCATTTTTATACTCGAGCAGCATTTTTCCCGAATACTGCAAAATCAAAAAGCAAAAACGATTATTGACTCGATCAATTTCATCGGCTTTTCGGACAATCTTATTTGCATTATTTCTGATAAAAGCAATTTCGGTATCACCCAATAAGAAACATTGAACTTCTCCAATGAATAAATTACGGGTGCCGTCAAAATCTGTTTCAAAATTTCCGCAAACATTCTTGATATGGTGTGTCCAATTCAACAATGCATCACTTACATATTGGTTCATCCCTTACCTCTCTATACACGTGCTACCGCGAAACATTTTCTTTCGCTGTAGTTCACTGTCTTGGCTTATTTGCAATCATGTTTTATTGATAAACAAATTGTGTGCCAAAAAATTCCTTATCCTTGGAATTCTTTTGATTATAGTCAGCTAGATGTAAAGAAGCTGATAAATCAATTCAATTTATCAGCTTAATGAGGCTTATGCTACTCCTGCAAAGTCTCGCAGCATGGTAATAAAAATATCCTTTTGCTCATCAGAATACTTTTTAAACACTTCATTTTGGTGGCTATCGGCAATATCAAATAAATACTGTGCCGTTTGTTTACCTTTTTCGGTCAGTGCATACAAATTATCGTGATCGACCAGCAATCCTTCAAATTTTAAAATTTCAGCCGATCTTTCTACCTCTTGCATTGGCATAGCAATATCTCGTGGTAAATCTTCTTTACTTGAAGCAGTACCACTTGCCAAAACCAGCAAGAGCCGTGATTCACTGGTACGGAACCCAGAAGCCATTTGCTTAGGAATATAGTCGGTTTGATAAGCTTTAAAAGCACGACTCATCAAGTAGCAGACATTATTATATAAGTGCCCATAATGTGTTTGGTCTACGCCATTTTCTTCAGTTTGTTTCACTTGAAGGCTTGGATGCGGCATTACACAAGAATATGCGCCTTGGTGGTAAACCAACGGGCTTCGGCCTTGGTCATGAAAACGAACCACCTTACCAACAATAATCCAGTGGTCACCACCTTCAATAACTTGATAACGTTCACACTCAAACACCGCAGAACAATTTTCTAAAATTGGTGCGCGTCCAGCACCAAGTTGAAAATTTGTGTCTGCAAATTTATCAATATTACGTCTCGAAAACTTATTAGACAGCTCAATTTGGGTGCCCGATAAAATATTGACTGCAAAATGTGTCGCTTCTTCAAATACCGAAAAACTTGAAGACTTTTTATCAATACTCCACAAAATAAGTGGTGGATCGAGTGACACCGAGTTAAAACTATTTGCGGTGACTCCAACTTTCTCACCTTGTGCATTTTGTGCAGTAATAATAGTAACGCCTGTTGCAAAATTTCCTAATGCCCGTCGGAACTGTAATGGATCGACCGTAAACTCATCTATTTGTTGTAATACATTCATCATCTTTCTCCTAAACCTTCTCTTACATCCATATAAATCGCGAGAGCATTAGATATCTAAAACTAACCTCGGTGTTTTAGAGCGCGAACAGCACACCAATATTTGCTCATTGCTGGCTTTTTCTTCATCAGTAAAATAAACATCTCGATGATCAGGTTCGCCCTCAATCACATCACACATGCAGGTTCCGCATACGCCTTGCTCGCAAGACATTTCAATCTCGATGCCTTCTTTAGCCAAAGCTTGCAAAATGGTTTCGCCAGCTTCGACCATAATGATTTTTCCGCTACGCTCAGCCACCACCTCAAATGAATCTCCCGAGGTGTCGGTTTCGACTTGGAAATATTCTTTATGGATTTGCTGCTCAGGAAAGTCGTGAGTCGTGGCAAGGTTAATCACCCAGTCCATGAAACCGACTGGACCACAGGTGTAAATATGGCTCTCAAGGTCAATACCTTTAATGGCAGATTCAAAAAACGCTCTGTGGCTTGCACCTTCGGATTTAAAATGGAAGGTTGTGTATTTTGCTAACTCACCATTTTTAATTTCATCAACAAAAGCACAGTTTTCAGGGCTAGCACCACAGTAGTGAAGCTCAAAAGATGTGCCTTCAGAGGCAAGTTGATATGCCATTGTGATTAACGGCGTAATCCCAATTCCACCGCCAATCAATACGCTGTGTTTGGCTTTTAAAAGTGGAAATAAATTTTTTGGCTCACTGACCTGAATTTGCATGCCATCTTTAATTTCATCAAAAGCAGATACTGAGCCGCCACGTGATTCAGGGTCACGTAAAATTCCAAGGCGGAACTTACCTTCGTCATTCGGATTTTGGCAAAGTGAATATTGGCGCACCATGCCATTTGGTAAATGCACGTCAATATGTGCACCAGCTTCAACTTTTGGCAATATTGCAGAAGTTGCAGATTCAAATTCCATGACTGCAATATTTCCACCTTCAACATGGCGATTTTTAACGACAACATCATAAAGTGTAGTCATGATTTAACTCCCTTTTCATGTGTAAGCTAAGTGCTTAACGCATGAATAAACCACCGTTAATATCCCATGTTGCACCAGTCACAAACCCCGCATTTGGACTCGCAAGCAGCCCACAAGTTTCAGCAATAAATTGCATGCTACCTAAGGCTTTAACAGGAATATTCTGGATGAACTGTTCCATTTTTTCGTCTGACACCACACTATGAACAATCGGTGATTCCATCGGTCCCGGTGCAATCGCATTGACTGTTACACCTTTTGCAGCAAACTCTTTGGCAAAAATTTTGGTTAAAGTCACAATCGCACCTTTGGTTGCCGCATAGTGGGCACCCGTTGCAGTACCACCGTTTTGCCCCGCTAAAGACGCCATATTAATGATGCGTCCATAGCCTTTTTTAGCCATATATTGGCCAATAATTTGACAAGCTTGAAAGGTGCCGCGTTGGTTAACTTGGGTCACCCAATCAAAATCGGCTGCGGTAATTTCTAATACCGGAGTTGCCTTGGTGACAGTTGCATTGTTAATCAACACATCAAGTTTAGAAAATTTCTCTTCAATCAATTGCACCACGGCATGAAAATCTGCTTCGACTGAAATATCTAATTTCACAGGAAACATATTTTGTGCATGCTGGCTTTGCGCCTTGGCTTTTTCCGCCTTTTCAAGCGTACTGGCTGACAAAATCACTTGATGGCCTTGGCTCGCAAAATATTCAGCAATAACATTACCGAGTCCAGAAGCAGCCCCTGTCACTAAAACAACTTGTTTCATTTGCTGCTCCTAAAGAATGTAGCTAATACCAGCCAAGGTATCTGTTGAGTTAACCAAATTAATGATTTTACGATTAATTTTAAAACCCGTATTAGAATCGCGAACCAAATGGTAAGTAATATCTGCAGTGTAATGCTTTAAATTTTCTTTACGGAACTCACGTAAGTTTTGAGCACAGCGTAAAACGATTTCATTATCTTGGTCTTGAATAACTCGTACACGAGAAACACTGCGTACCGTATTTGCTTTAGGTGCTGTAGAAATCGCTTCGCCATTTTCAAGACGTTCTACACGTAAAGTACGCATATGGTTATCGTCATAGGCATAATTTAGATTGTTTTCGTAGTCAGTGAGGTTTGGGTCAATCGGAATGATATAAACGCCTTTTTCATTCCATAAATTGAGCCATTCACGATATTCACTGTGGTCTAACATGTCTGCTTCAGCCCAGATGAAAGCAGTGACTTCATTTAATAATTGCAGATTCATATTCATTGCTCTCTCCTTAAGCCGTCATCATCTTTTTCCACTGCTGATAGGCTGCACGCATACCTGTTTCAGCACTGACATCACTTTTTAAGCCATCTTCAGTTTTGACTTCACCCGGTAAGCCACGGTTCAACATGATCCATAAATCATTACCAGCATTGGCGCCGTGTTGTACGCGTTCCCAAGCTTCAGAGTCATCTGGCGTACCAAAACCAAATGGGCCTTGGAAATGCTCATGCAAACGTAAGCGATATTGGTTGGCAATTTGCGGACCGCCGTCCATCGTAATCACCGAGTGATGAATTTCTGTTTCAGCAACCGAAATTGGCTGCAAAACACGGAAGAAAGCCATTGAGCATGCAATATTCGGGAATAAATTTAAGTTAAAGCCAGAACCACCGACTGCACGCACAATACGGCGAACTTCTAATTCTTCATGGCCTTCGTCGCGCAAAGCTTGAGCTAAGTCTTCAAAACGTTCTTGAATTGGACGCTCCATTAATTCTTCATCTAGATCGACCAGTTCAGGAATCATCACCATTACACTGTGACCATTTCCTAAATCTTCAACAAAACCCGGCTGGTTTTCGAAGTTAAAGAGTTCTTCAGTTTTTTCATCGACAGAACTTAAGAATGACTTATGTACCAACGGAAAGTGATATGCATCGGTCGTATTTTCAAGCTGAATTTTCCAGTTGCCCGGGAAACGGAAACGATGCTCACCCAACACTTTAATTGGATAACCCGCACCTTGTTTCATAAACAGGTCAATCCACTTTTTTGCAGGTCCAAGGAACTCTTCAAGCGGTTGAATGTCTTCCTTAAATGAAGCGAAGATCATACCGTTATATTCTTCTACACGCAGACTAACCAACGGTAATTCAGATTTATCTAAACAATCACCGTAGCTTTCCGGAGATGGCACACCACGTAAGCTACCATCAAGCGCATAACTCCAACCGTGGTACGGACATACAAAGCTATTGGTTTTTCCTTTTTTATGTTCGCATACGGTTGCTGCACGGTGACGGCAACGGTTTAAAAGTACATGGACTTTCTTTTTACGGTCACGCACCGCAACAACAGGCTGTTTACCAATGTTAATGGTTTTATAGCTTCCACCTTCCGGAATTTCGCTAGCATGTGCAACCCACACCCAAGTGCTATAAAAGATTTTTTCCATTTCTTCATCAAAAATGCGTTCATCTTTATAAAGAGAAGTATGGGCACGGTCACTTTGAACCAAAGCATCGTAATCAGTGCCAATGTTATGCGTTGGGATAATACTGTTCATATCAATAGTCCTTTTAAATATGTCCTGGGTCATTCCTGGGAAGGTACCGGCAATTCAGCTTCACTGTGCCAATGCGATACGGGACGACTGAAAATATTCTGTGTTTGGAAATGTTTAATTTTCCATGTTCCATCTGCTTGCTTTTGAAACTTCACGTTGAGCTTTGCAGCGTTCAGATGACTACGGCCATCTTTAAACGTTGAAGTCTGCAACATCAGCCATGAAGCATTTGCATGGTTTTGATTTACATAAATTTGTTCTGAATTTAAAAAGTGTGCATTTATAACAAAGTGAGATTCTTTTTGGGTATAGCTTTTAAACATGTCGTAAATCGACTGCCAAGAATCATAACGGCCAAAGGATTTGGCATATTTCTCGCCAATACCTTCCCAAATGCAGTCCTGATCAAAAAGATTCATGAGTTCATCAAGATCTGTATTTGCATTGAGCTCGTCACAGATTTCCATATAACAGTTCAGGCAGTTACGAATAGCGTTGTGCGCTTCTAACTGTTCTAGCCGCTCTATGATTTCTGCAATATTCACTTTGTCAGTCATTGCCGTCGCCTTAACGTTGGATAATCAATTCACGCCCAACACGAGCTTCAACTTTGCAATATTTCCAAAGTTTGTATGGACCTTCGCCAACCACCGTAGTTCTAAACAAGTTACAAGCCGCATGTACGGTTTCAATATCCGGAACATCTGCAAGCAAATATGTTGTCCAAGGCCAGCCAGCACTTGGACCAACCATACTTTGGTCATCATCGAGATTTCCAAAAACATGAACTCCCGGTAAGTCATGAATGCCATTCCACATTTCACCAAAGGCTGCCCAAACCGCTTTTGCTTCAGCAGGTTCTGCATCAAAAAAGTTTTGGTTAATACCCATACAGAACAACACGCGTAATGATTTTTTAGCTTCCATCTCAATATCCTTTTAAAAATTAAACTTATAAATAACCTGGGGTTGGCTTTAACCCGAAACTGATTGAGCCTGCATTTTGTAATGTTGCATCGCCCATAAAGGCATGCTGAGTCACCACGTTGGTGTCGTTTACAAAACGGCTAAATGGATTGTTGGTATAGATCGCTGTCATACCCGCGAGCATTTGCATTTTTCGAGTCACTTTGGCGCAAACTCGAGCTGCATGGGTACATGCCAGACGCATATCGCTAATTTGTTCAGCAGTTGCTTCGCGCCCAGCAATAATTTCATTCCAAACAATATCCATGGTTTGATAAAACCAAGACTTTGCAGCCTGAAACTCTGCATCTGCCTGAGCAAACTCATATTGAGTCACTGGGCGGTTGGCAATTTCTGATCCACCTGTAATAGATGCTTTACCGGGTGCCAATTTTTCAAATTCTTCTAATGCAGCAGCTGCAACGCCAATACCCACCACCGTTAACACTTGAGTAGCTAAAGAGAGTGACGGATATTTAAAAAATGGCTCACTCAGTTTTGAAGGTTCGCCACGTACAAAGGTCCATTTCTTTTCGACCAATACATCTTCGACCACCAAATCATGACTTCCAGTACCTTTTAGGCCAACGGTGTCCCATGTCATTTCAATTTTGGCTTTTTTTGCAGGCATCACTGCCATGCGTGGTAAACCTTGCATTTCATTGTTTTTAAGCGGTGAAATTCCCACGCCAACAATGTCAGCTCCCATACACCCACTTGAGAATTTCCAGCGTCCACGAACCACTACACCTTCATCGGTAATTTCAGCAGGTTGTGGTGGAAAAATACCTCCAGCAAAGACCACATCTGGCCCGTTTTGGTACAATTCTTTAAGCGTTTCTTCTGGCAAACTTCCCAAATATGCAGGGCTCATACCGAAACTTGCCACCCAACCCACTGAACCGTCAGCTTTAGATAAAGTTTCAATCAATTCACAAAACTGCCGTGGTGACCATTCTTCACCGCCAAAACGTTTAGGAACTAATGCACGGTAAACACCAATCTGTTTAAGTTTTTCGATAATGTCTTGGCTCACATACGCCTGATTATCGAATTCGCCTGTACAGGCACGCTCACGAATTTCTTGACACAAAGCATCTAAGTCAATTGCTTTATCTTGAGAAGCAAACTCCATTTTAGATAACTTATTCATCATCTAACTCCTTGTAATTTATTGCATTGCATCAACACAAAATTTAACTATTGCGCATAATTTCTCATCGTTTTGATGCTTCGATACGATCTGTAAGCCCACAGGTAAACCTTCACTGGTTTCAAGTGGCACTGAAATGGCTGGATGTCTTGATAAATTAAATGGACGAACTAAAGCCGTCAGATTCAGAAAAGCGACTGTATTTTCAGCTTCAGCAACTTTGGGTGGAATTTGCGGAAGTGTTGGTAAAATCAATGCATCATATTTTTCTAATAAAGCATCGAGTTCCTGAGTTAGCTGCTGCTTCACAACTTCGGCTTGTTTTACTTGCTCTAAGGTAGTTTCAGCAGCTTTTAACAGGCGGTTATTTACATCCGGACCAATTAAACCCGTTTTGGTTAACTCACCAAAAGCTTGCCAATTTTCATAATTAATAATCTGCATGCCTGCATCATAAGCCGCGTCAAAATGTTCAACTTTTTCTGAAGTGGTCTGTAAATTCGCTTTTTGAAGCGCTTGATGAATACAGTTCCAAATAACGTCATCTGCTTTTACATCTAAAACAGCAAGTTTTGGTGCGCTAGTACATTCTGCAGGCTTAAAACTTGGGTCAATAATTTGCATGGCTTTTTCAATCATTTCGACTGAATTTGCAAAGGGGCCAACGCAATCTAAAGAACTTGACGGCGGATATACGCCTTTTCGACTTACACGACCAAAAGTCGGTTTTAAACCAAAAACTCCACAGCATGCAGCGGGCATACGAATAGAGCCACCCGTGTCGGTACCTAAAGTAAAGTCAGCTTGTTTTGCTGCAATAGCCGCAGCCGAACCACTTGAAGAGCCACCAGGAATAAGTTCAGGATATTTTGGATTAATGGGTGTACCAAAAGCGTGATTAATGCCAGTAATGCCAAAAGCCAATTCGTGCAAATTCGTTTTTGCAATAATTTCACAATCTGCTTTTAAGATGTTTTTAACGACCTCAGCATCATCCTGAGCAGGTTCAACATCTAATAAAGCTCGACTGCCAGCAATGGTTTTTAGACCCTGAATATCAATCGTATCTTTGACCATCACCTTGAGCTTGCCATTTCCTTTATGCACGCTTTCGCTAATAATATTCATTCACTTTTCCATGTATTTTTATCTATTGATTAAAATATGGGAAAATTTAATGGAATTGTCAAGTATTTTTTATAATTTGTACTCAAGGAAATATGCAAAATTTTGTTTATAATAGGATTACCCTTTTTTCACTAAGTTATTGCTTAGCTATGCTTGATCATTTAGAACAATTTCTTCCTAATAAAGAACCGTCGAGTATTCAAAATTTCCCTTTTTTTTGGATTTCCCAAGTTAATGGAAAGTATTCTCAACTTATTGAAAAATCAATAAAAAAACTAGGTATCGATAATACACGCCGTAAAATTATTTTAAGTACCAATGCCCTTGGAGAAGCAAGTATTACCGATATTGCTAATCTTTCGACGTTAAAATTAACCACTGCAACCAAGGCTGTATATCGGTTAGTTGAAGATGAAATTGTTGAAGTCTACTCTTCTACTTCGGATGAACGGATCTCAATGGTGAAATTAACTGCCAAAGGTGTTGAGCTGGTTGAACAGATTAATCAGATTAGTGTTGTGACCTTGGCTGGTATTTTGAATGCTTTTTCAGAAGATGAGCTCCACAATCTAAATAAGCAGTTGAAGAAATTATTTGATCTTATGCCTTCAAGCTAACTTAGGTCTCTTATTCATCTTGTTTTAAACATGCAAGAGTAAGCAGAAAACCGATATGACCTTCTGCTTACTTTTTTAAAAATTATTAATATTTATCAAAAACTTAAAATCATAAAACATCATTTTCTTCCTACAAATCATAATAATTTCTAAATATTCCGACTGTTTAAATACCTATTAGGTATCCAAACATACTTAATAAGTAATGGAATTTTACATATAAAAAGAAAATAATATTTCCATCATGTAGAAATTCTAACCCTCTTCTTTAACTATCTTTGTCTGTATATGCATTTTGTATGTAAGGCAATTCTTCAATCAAACAGGTTATTTATTTTTCAAAAGTTATTGGGGGGACACCAAACTATCTTTTAAGAAACATAGATAGCCGAGATTCAACTTCTCTAAAAGAGTTTTATACATAAGGATTAAGTGTATGAACCAAAGTAATATCGCTGTTGAAAGGACACAAAAGAAAACCAATGCATATGCATGGTACGTGGTCATACTTTGTATGTTGGCCTATATATTTTCATTCATTGATCGCCAAATTCTGGCACTTATGATCGAGCCGATCAAAGCCGATCTTCAACTTTCAGATACCCAGTTTAGTCTATTACATGGCCTTGCCTTTTCACTGTTTTACGCCGTCATGGGTTTACCTTTAGCCTATATTGCCGACCGTTTTTCACGCCCAAAGCTTATCTCAATCGGCATTATTGTCTGGAGTTTGGCAACAGCCACGTGTGGTTTAAGTAAAAACTTCATTCAACTATTTTTAAGTCGTATGGCTGTTGGTGTAGGCGAAGCTGCCTTATCTCCTGCTGCATATTCAATGTTTAGCGATATGTTCAGTAAGGACAAACTAGGTCGCGCCGTTGGAATCTATTCTGTTGGAGCATTTTTAGGTGGTGGTATTGCCTTTTTAGTCGGCGGTTATGTCATTAATTTACTTAAAGGTGTGACTTTAATTGAAGTTCCTTTATTAGGTGCACTTAAGGCATGGCAAATCGCTTTTTTAGTGGTGGGTTTACCCGGCATCATTATTGGTTTGTTATTTATCCTGACAGTTAAAGACCCAGCACGTAAAGGTCAGCAGCTCAACCAAAACGGGCAAGTTGATCAAGTTAAATTCACACAATGTCTTCAGTTTATTAAAAAGCATTCGAAAACCTTTGCCTGTCACTATTTAGGTTTTACCTTCTATGCTATGGCGCTCTACAGCCTAACTAGTTGGACACCTGCATTTTATATCCGAAAGTTTCAACTTGCACCGACTGAAACAGGCTATATGCTCGGTACCATTCTATTAATTGCAAATACATTAGGGGTGTTTTGTGCAGGTTGGTTAAACGACTGGTTTATCAAAAAAGGACGCCAAGATGCTCCGATGATTACGGGTGTGATTGGTATTGTTGGTCTTATTATTCCAATTTCGTTTTTTACCCAAACAGACCAACTCTGGCTTTCAGTGAGCCTACTCATTCCAGCAATGTTCTTTGCATCGTTCCCTCTAGTGATTTCCGCAACAGCCTTACAAATGTTAGCGCCAAATCAATTTAGAGCACGCCTTTCAGCTCTCTTCCTTTTGATCAGTAACTTAATTGGACTAGGTATTGGCACAACATTGGTTGCAATCATCACAGATAAATTTTTTGCTAATCCTTTAATGGTTGGCTCATCTTTATCTATTGTTGGTGGGTTTTCTTGTGTACTGGCTTTAATTTTACTTTTCAAAGGCTGCAAATTCTTTAGTGAAAGCATGAAGCTTGAAAAATTAAATTAATTGAAGAAATCACCCGCTATTTAACAGTACTCCCTTTAAGAACGTGGGAGTACTACACAAATATTTCACAATACGTAATGCCTAGGACTGGCGCATAGATTTTGGAAATGGATTATGGAATTATTACACCGCTTTAAACCGCAGCCTTTAGCTATAGCAACTTTAGTATTGATGTGTGGCAATTCATGGGCTGCAAATCCGAATCAGCAAACTGAAGATGAATGGAAATTCACTTTAAAAAATGCCTATATCAACCGCGATTTTGATAACGATGCACTCAAAGACACAGGTAGCTGGTCGCAAGCAGCGTCGTTATTTTATAAGTCAAAAATGCATGACACCCCACTGCAAATTGCAGATAAGCCAATCACTATTGGTGCCGATGCTTCCGTTCAATATGCAGTACGTTTAAGTTCAGACAAACATGTCGCCGACACCGTTTTACCTTTTAATAAGGAAACCCAATCTCAGGCATCTGACTATTTAAAATACGGTGCAACCTTAAAGCTGGGCTATGACAAAACACTTTTAAGTGTGGGTGAGCTTTGGTTGGATTTACCCGTAACTGCTGTCGATGCTAGCCGTCAGTTACTCACTTCATATTGGGGAACCAATCTTAAGTCACAACTTTCAGATCAGCTTTATGCCGAAATTGGTCGGGTTGAAAAAGTCTCGCCACGAAATGAAGAAGATTTTAAAAAGTTTTCCTTCACGGCAAATGGAATTACCAAAGAATCGGATGGCTTAAACTACGTGGACCTACGTTATCAATTTACGCCGTCTTTAAAGGGTGAATATTACTTTGGTAATTTAGAGGATCTGTATAACAAGCATTATGTAGGGCTTGAGCATACATGGAAGCAGCCAACTTTTGCCCTAACTTCCAAGTTTAAATACTTCAATGCCAAAGATGATGGCAATACTTTTGATATTGATGCGCAGAACATCGGCCTACTTGAAACTGTAAAAGTGAGAAACCATACCTTTGGTTTAGGCTACCAACAAATTATTGGTGAATCAGCTTATCCACTACCAGATGGCTTCTTACCTGAAACTTATTTCATTAACTGGAACGCAACCGGATTCTTTAAAGAAGATGAAAAGTCTTACCATGTCATGTATGGCTACGACTTTAAGGACTATGTACCAGGCTTAAATGCGATGGTGAAATATGTTTATGGCCATGACTTCAAGGCAGCCAATGGCGAGAAAAATCACGAAACTGAGTCAAATGTGATTGTTAACTATGCGTTTCAGCAGCCATTCTTAAAAGGCGTTGCCCTGCAATATATTCGTATTGATTACAACATCAAACATGGCAATGACTTTGGTGAAGACCGTTTATTTGTCAATTACACCAAGAAGTTCTAAATATAAAAAATTACCCCCTAAAATTTAGGGGGTAATTTTTATCCTAATTTATTGACCAACCTTAAAGGCAAAACCTTCATTGCAATACTCATTGGCAACCATGGCCACTGTGGTACATAAGCTTTCACGGGTTGTTTTTCGATAGCTTTGACAAGTGCTTTGCACCCTGTTTTAGCATCGACTTCAAATGGCAAATGTTTAGCACCTTCATTCATTTCAGTGCGAATGTAACCCGGGAAAATGGTTGAAACTTTAATTGGAGTATCCAGTAATTCAGCACGAATACCTTCAGCCAAGTGAGCAACCGCAGCTTTACTTGCAGCATAAGTCGATAAATGTTTTGGTAATCCACGCATCGCACTCATGGATGACATCACCACCAAATGGCCTGCGTTTTGGTCTCTAAAAATTTCAACCGCCGCTTCACACTGCGCTAAGGCAGAAATAAAGTTGGTTTCAGCGGTGGCTTTATTAATTTCAAAATTGCCTTTGCCAATACGGCGGCCATTTCCGACTCCAGCATTGACAATAATTCGGTCCAAATAACCAAACTCTTGCTTAAATGCACGAAAAACTTCGAAAACCTGATCGTAATGAGTCACATCTAGACTTTTTGCAATCACCTGAATGCCATATTCATTTTCAAGTTCAGTTTTTAAAGTCTCTAATCGGTCTAAGCGGCGTGCACAAATCGCCAAGTTATAGCCTTTGGCTGCAAATTCATGAGCCATACCCGCACCCAACCCAGAACTTGCACCTGTAATTAAAATTGTCTTTGCCATGCTTTTATCCTTATTTTTAAATCCATGTCAGTAAATCTGGACGCTCAGCTTTTATAAAATGATGTTCATTTAAACTTAAAACCTGAGCTTCATTTCCAACTAAACGTAAAGTGGTGAGACTTGTATTGGTAATTGCCCAGTTCAAGGCAAAAGTTCGATTTGGACTCAGTTCAAGTAATTTGCCAATTGCTACAGAAATCACACCACCAGAGGTAAAAACGACTGCATAACGAGGTTTGGTTTTTGCCAATTCATCACAAAGTTGTTGTAGTGCTGTTTCAACTCTGTCTTTAAAATGCGGCCATGACTCATCATATTCATGATGAAAATCGCCATCAGTCCATCGTCCAATTGCGCCTTCAAATATTTTGGCAAGATAGGCACGCGGATTATTATCTTGTGCTACGTCAGCTTTTAACAATTCCGGTTGTTCAAAACGCGGTTCATAACGTGCAAAAACCTGCTGATGATTAAACTCGTTCCATAAACTATTGTGATTAATCACCGCATCTGGAAAGCATTCATTTAATGCGAGTTGTGCGGTTTGTTGATGGCGCTGCATGGTTCCGGCCACAACATAAGGTTGTTCTTTCAATATTTGTTTAAAGTATTGCCCTAATAAAGTCGCTTGAGCTTCACCATTTTCAGACAACTCATCATAGTTACTTTTACCAAATGATGCCTGACCATGTCTTACCAGATAAATTGTGGTCATTTTCTTAAAATACCCTTTATTTTCTGTAGAGATTGCTGGGCAAATTCCGATTCTTGAATTTTTTGTTGCCCAATAAGTTTTAAAGCTCTGATATGTAACGCATGAATGACGATCCAGAAGTCTTTAAACGCTGGGTTTCTGGTTTGTTTATGGTAATAGCGGTAGTAAATTTGCTGAGCGATCACTGCTAAACGGAATACGCCAAATACCTCATAAAAAGCCCAATTTTGAGGGTTCAAACCTGTTTTTTTCAGGTAATAGTCAACAACTTCTTTACGAGAAAACATTCCCTTCAAATGGGTAGGCTGACGGCGTGTCGATCTGAAAATCATATTATCCGTAGGTTCAACCCAATAGGCTAAAGCACTGCCTAAATCCATTAATGGATCACCCAAGGTTGCCATTTCCCAATCCAGCACGCCAATCACTTCAGTTGGATGCTCTGGATCTAAAATCACATTATCAAATCGCCAATCGTTATGAATAATGCAAGTCGTGGAATCTTGAGGGACATTATCTTTCAACCATTTTCGAACATATTTAAATGAAGGAACGTTGAGCGTTCGGACCTTTTCATAACGCTTATCCCAACCTTCGACTTGTCTACGGCAATATCCTCCCCCTTTGCCCAGTTCAGCTAAAGGCGTGTTTTCATAAGGAACTTGATGTAACTCGATTAGCTTATCAAGCACATTTACACAAAGTTGGTGAACATCCTCTTCATTAAATCTAAGCTCGGGCGGCAATTTTGCACGGGGAATAATACCTTCAATGCGTTCCATGACATAGAAATCACAGCCAATGACTGTTTCATCCTGACAAAGTGCCACCATTTTAGGAAGCACCGGATAATAAGGCGCAAGATTTTTTTGCACCATATATTCACGGGCCATATCATGAGCCGACTTCGCTTTTGTTCCTTTTGGAGGACGTCGTAAAATTAAATCGGTATTTTCATACTTTAAACGATAAGTCCAATTTGAAGCACCACCTGTATATTGGGTCACGATTGCTGGGCCAACCAACTCAACATCTTGGTTCTTTAACCAGCTTTCAACTGCTCCAATATCAAGTTCTTCACCTTCACGTACTTCACCGCCTATATCAATTACCGACATTCTAATTTCCTTTAAACTTATACTTTCTTATGACGACCGTAACCACGTTTGGCTAACTCTAATTTGGCAATCATGCCTTTATGTACTTCATCTGGACCATCAGCTAAACGTAAACTGCGTGCTTGAGCAAAGAAACCTGTTAATGGTGTATCTCTTGAAACGCCCGCGCCACCATGTAACTGAATTGCCATGTCGACTACTTTTTCTAAAACACTTGGAGCCACCACTTTAATTGCAGATATTTCTGTTAAAGCGGCCATATTCCCTAAAGTATCCATTTTATAGGCTGCATACAAGGTTAAAAGCCGAGCTTGGTCTATCGCTACCCGTGCATCAGCTACCCGTTCGAGGTTCCCACCGAGTTTTAAAATTTCTTTGCCAAACGCCGTTCTAGACATGCCTCTATCAATCATGAGTTCTAAAGCTTTTTCAGCAGCCCCAATACAGCGCATGCAATGGTGAATACGTCCCGGCCCTAAGCGGCCTTGAGCAATTTCAAAACCTTGGCCCGCTCCACCAATAAAGTTATCAAAAGGCACTCGAACATTATTAAAATGGACTTCACCATGTCCATGTGGCGCATCGTAGTCTCCAAACACTGGTAACATACGCTGAATTTCAACACCCGCCGTATCAATAGGCACTAAAACCATGGAGTGTTGATGATGACGGTCTTTGCTTTCATCTGGGGTATGAGCCATAAAAATAATGACTTTAGCATTTGGGTCACCTAAACCAGACGACCACCATTTTTTGCCATTTAAAACAATTTCATTACCATCGATGAGTGCAGTCGCTTGCATATTGGTTGCATCACTTGAAGCAACGTCTGGTTCAGTCATACAAAAAACCGAGCGAATTTTTCCGTCCAGTAAAGGCTGTAGCCATTGTTGTTTTTGCTGTTCACTGCCATAGCGCCATAACAATTCCATATTCCCTGTGTCAGGTGCGTTACAGTTAAAAACGGTGGGTGCCAATAAACTACGACCGGTTAATTCGGCAATGTGAGCATATTCTTGAACAGTTAGCCCTGCACCGAGTTTGTCATCTGGTAAAAACATATTCCAAAGGCCAGCTTGCTTTGCTTTAGATTTCAGTGTTTCTAGAAGTTCGGGCCACTGCCATTTTTTCCAGTTTCCATCCGGATTTAGCTCATGAACTTCTTCCCAAAATTGGGCTTCAACAGGTTCTATTTCTTCTTGAATAAATTTTCTTGTCCGCTCGACAAAATCTTGAGCTGTTTTTGAGAGTTCAAACATTATTTTTTTCCTTTACATCATTATCTTGCCTTTACATCAACATAACTTGAAACTTAATATGAATGAAATGATTTTATTAAATAACTCATCATGAATAATATTCATAACTTACATGGGCTCGACTTAAGCTTTTTTCATCGAATAGATATCAACTTATATCCGCTTTTTATTGCGATTTATGAGCAAAAAAGTATTTCCAATGCTGCAAGCAGCCTTAATATTACGCAATCGGCAGCAAGTCACGCCTTGCAAAGATTACGTCAACAACTTGAAGATGATGTATTTATACGTGTAGGCAATAAAATGTCTGCAACGCCTTTTGCAGAACAGATTTACCCTACTGTGAAGCAAGCACTTTTAACCATTCAAAATATTAGCCAGCAGAAACATGTCTTTGACCCAACCAGTTTAAAAAACTTAAAGATCGCCGTGCATGATGAAATTGAGCCTATTATTCTTCCAAGACTTGCTCAACATTTTCAAAATCTTAATTTAGATTTGCAGTTTGTAAGTATGAAGCTAGATCGAAAACATATTATGACGGACTTGGCGACACAGCAGCTCGATTTCGTGATTGATTTGGAACAATACTTATCTCCAAAAATTACCTTTGACCATCTGGTAACAGATGAGTTTGTCATTTGCAGCCAACTTAAAGAAGTCGATTTATCTAGTTATATCAATGGTCGACACATCGGTGTTTCGTCACGCCGTACGGGTGCCTTACTTGAAGATATTTATTTAAACCAACATCAAAAAATTTCAAGAAATGTATTTATGCGCTGTCAAAACTATTCAACGGCGTTACAAGTTTTGGGAGCTCAAGCCAACGCAATATTGACTATGCCCCGAATGATTTTGCAGCATTTATCCTATAGTTCGGAAATTCGTTTGCATTCACTCCCATTTGAGATGACCAATATCAAAATGGGGATGTTTTGGCATGAAGATTTAAGGGATAATTTAAGGCATCAATTTTTGCGACATGAAATTATTAAACTTTTTCAATAAAGCAAATTGATCTACTAACGCCTACATCGTACAAGGACCTGTCATGAGTAAAGATGAACGAATAATCCAAAATCAGGACAACAAGAAAACTATTCGTCATGAAGATTACATTGCTGGCATCGGTAAAGGCATGGCAATTTTAGATAGCTTTAGTAGCAATCAACATCGCCTAAACATTTCTATGGCCGCTGAAAAAACTGGGCTTACCCGAGCGGCAGCAAGACGTCATTTATTAACCTTAGAATATCTAGGTTATCTTGAGTCAGATGGCCACTATTACTATTTAACCCCAAAAGTCCTGAAATTTTCAGGAGCATATTTGGGCGCTGCTCAACTTCCAAAAGTATCGCAGCCTTTATTAAACCTATTAACGAACCAAACCTCTCTTATTTATTCAGTGATGGTACTTGACGGTTATGAAGCCATTACCATTGCGCGTAGTGCCGCACACCAACAAACCGACCGCGTAAATCCATACGGCCTACACTTGGGTAACCGCTTACCTGCTCATGCGACCTCAGCTGGTAAAATTTTACTGGCACATTTAAGCCAAGAAGAACAATTGGACTGGCTTCAAAAATACCCACTACAGCGTTTAACCAAATATACGCATATTGAAAACGATAAATTTTTAGAGTTACTACAAGAGATTCGAGAACAAGATTGGTGTTATTCACGTGAAGAACATGAATTAGGCGTTCACGCACTCGCCGTACCTATTTATGGGCAAGACTTTAAAGTTGTTGCAGCTTTAAACATTGTTTCTCCAACCATGAAAACAACTGAAGAATATTTAATTCAACACATTTTGCCTTTATTGCAAGAGACTTCGCGGGATTTGAGACAAGTTCTTTAAATCTTACTTAGGCTATTTTTATGGGATAAATTTTATTATTTGCTTAGGCTATTTTATTGAGTGGTAATGACTGGATGGATATGCTTAGGCTATTTTTAAAAGTAATTAAATGGTATTTTTAAATAACGGATGCCATTCGCTTCAGGTTCTGGAAAATTTCCTGCATTCATATTAATTTGTATTGAAGGCAAGATTAGTTTTGGCATTGCTAAAGTTGCATCTCTTTCTTGACGCATTTTTATGAATGACTCTTTAGAAACTTTTCGGTTTAAATGAATATTGCTTTGCTTTTGAGTTTTTATGTCTGTTTGACAGATATATTCATCACGACCTTCTGGCTTATAGTCATGGCACAAGAACATGCGCATGTGGTCAGGAAGTGTATAAAGCTTTTGTACCGAATCATAAAGCGCGGCAGCACTTCCTTTAGGAAAGTCACATCTAGCCGAACCATAATCAGGCATAAATAAAGTATCACCCACAAAAACAGCATCAGCAATTACATAGCTTAAGCAAGCAGGTGTATGCCCAGGCGTAGGAATGTTATAGGCTGCTATATCCCCTATTTTAAAATGCTCATGATCTTCAAATAAATAATCAAAAGGCTGATTTTTATTAAATTTTTTAAAATCAAAATTATAGATAGCAGAAAAAGTTTCTTGTACTACTGAGATTTTTTGACTAATGGCAATTGTGCCACCCAATTTAGATTTTAAATATTGGGCAGCAGTCATATGGTCTGCGTGTACGTGGGTTTCTAAAATCCATTGCACTTTAAAGTTTTGAGCCAAGACATAATCGATAATTAAATCGGCATTGGTTATTTTCGTAGTCGCCGAAGCTGCATCGTAGTCAAGTACACTGTCAATAATGGCGCATTGACGCGTAACCAAATCTGCAACAACATAGCTAAAAGTATTGGTATTTTCATCAAAAAAATCTTTTACTAGAGGTTGTTGCATAGGTTTAATTTCCTTTATTTAAGATTCGGTAAATCAACATTCCTAATAACATTGCGACAATAAAATAAAGTGCTTCAAAATATCCTAACCCAATAAGTGTTAAAGCGGGTGCTGGACATATGCCTGCTATTCCCCAGCCTATACCAAAAATAAAAGCACCAGCAATTAACCTTTGGTCAATCTGTGTATTCATTGGTAATTGAATTTGTTCATTAAAAAGTGTTTTTGGATTTTTGATCGCTTTTTGAAACGGAATAAATGCCACAGCAACAGCACCTAACATTACAAACATTAAGCCGATATCCCACTGTCCAAATATATCTAGAAACCCTAAAACTTTTTCAGGATTAGACATGCCAGAGATCATTAAGCCCAATGAAAACAAGCTACCAAATATAAAAGCAAAGATATTTTTCATAGGATTACCCCAACACATGACGAATGATATAAACAGTTAACATGCCAGCAAACATAAAAACTGCTGTCGCTATCATCGAGCGTTTTGATAACCTGCTCATGCCACAAATACCATGACCGCTTGTACAACCAGATCCTAGCCGTGTTCCAAAGCCCACAATTAGACCTGCTAAAATAAGTGCATATGTGTTGGCTTTAATTTCAATTTCAGGCTGATAAAAATAACCATATATAAACGGTGTAATCACCAATCCCGCAATGAACCAAAATGCAGAACTTTTAAAGGTCTCTTTAGTGGGATTTATGATTTGAGCAAGCAATCCACTAATTCCAGCTACACGACCATTTATATATAAATATCCAACTGTTGCGATGCCGAGCAGCAAACCACCCAAAAAGGCATAGACAATATTTGACATATAACCACTCTCAACAATATATGTTTTTATAATATGTATTATACGCTGATTTTTTTAGAAATACTTAAAATAAAACTCTCAAATATATAATTCTTCTTAACAAGAAAAAGCCCCAAAATATTGGGGCTTTCATCATTAAATTAGATCTTTAATGCCTAATTGTTCAGGCAACTTTTCCATGACTTTATTCAATCTATTATTTGCTGGAGAGATACAACCTGTGTAATGGCTTAATTTTGTTTCCGTGCCATTTGGTTGAATCCATGAAATGTAATAGCTAGACATATCAGTTGCAGTTTGCTGACATCCACCAGTTTTCGCTTGTGTGCCTGTTTCTGGGCGATAAGTTTTTAAATCATCTGCAAGTTTTTGATAGTCTTTTACACTGCCTTGAATTTCTTTAACGCCTATAGCTTTAGTATATTGCTTGCCTTCAAAACGAATTAAACCCGTAGGTGCTACTTCTACAGAATAGATTGGGCATGCACCAAAGCATGGACTAGAAGCATAACGAATAGTTTCTTGTGTATTCGGTGCTTGCTGAACAGATGCACAACCCATCAAAGCTAAACCAGATAAAGTTGCAAGAACCAAAAATCTCATCGTATCACCTATTATTATCAAGTGGCTTTAATTTATCAAATCATACACTTCTTGTCATTAAAGACTATTTTTTGTGATTGTTTTCATTAATTGATATACATCATTGCTTAGGCTATTTTCATAATAATCAAATATTATAGTTTAAATCGCATAAAAAAAGGCCCATCTTGCGATGAGCCTTAAGCCAATAAAAGCTTAAATTCCTGAAATACAAATTATTACTGGGTAGTAATAACCTGCGACGATCATTCTAACGTAATGCTATAAATTATATAAATATAATATAAATATATATTTACGCTTGTTTTTTCGGCAAAAATTTCCTACTTTTCAAGACTAAAAAGTTAATAATGTTTATTTCTAATTAAAATTCACAACTTTAAGTTAAACAAAACTTAATAAACAAATAAGATTTATTTATAGGTAAAACATTGTAAAAAAATATCTAACAGTTCGACTACATCTATTGTTCAAGCGCTATCAATCTTAGGAATATTTTAGGTTTTGCAATAAGTTAAAGCACTTTTTTACTATTTGGTAAACCTATCTATATAAAACAATAGAACTTACTCTCAGGCTTTAATACAAAAAATATATTAAAGTTAAAGGCAAAAGAGAAATGCTCTCTTTTGCCTTATTTAATTACTGTTCTAAGCTATAAGCGACTACATAATCACCATGATCAGGAGACTGACGAGCACCGCCTGCCGTAACAACCACATATTGTTTACCTGTTTTCGGTGAAACATAGCTGATTGGGGTTCCTTGGCTACCTACTGGCATGCGTGATTTCCACAGTTCTTTACCTGTAGATGAATCAAAAGCACGTAAGTAGTAATCTTGTGTTGCTGCAAAGAAAACCAATCCGCCTTGTGTTGCCATTGGTCCACCAATAGTTGGCATACCAATTGGTGCTTTTAAACCCATTTTGATACCCATAGGTCCAGTATCCTGTACTGTACCTAGCGGTACTTGCCATGCGATTTGACGTGTTTTCATGTCAATTGCAGTCATGGTACCAAATGGAGGTTTTTGACACGGAATGCTAAGAGCCGACATAAAGCGGTTTTTATTCACTTTATATGGTGTACCTTTCATTGGCACAGCACCCATACCCGTATTTACTTTTTCTCCACCACTCGCCTGAATCTTAATATCTTCAGGGGTCTGTTCCATTAACTGAATCCATAATCCAAGACGCATATCGTTTACGAACATATAGCGATGTGTCGGATCAAAAGCAATGCTACCCCAGTTCATACCACCCAAAGAGCCTGGGAAGCTTAGTGAAACATCAGTACCCGGTGCAGTAAATAGACCTTCGTAACGCATTGACTTAAAGTTAATACGGCACATGAGTTGGTCAAACGGCGTTGCACCCCACATATCTGATTCAGTTAAAGTCTGATTACCAATTTGAGGCATTTCAACTGAACGTGGTTGAGTTGCGCTGTATTGCTCACCCGGAATATTGGCAGGCTTAACTGGCTGTTCAATCACTTTAGTTAGTGGTTTACCTGTTACACGGTCAAGCACAAAGAATTGGCCTGATTTGGTTCCAATGACAACAGCAGGTTTAGTCGTACCATCTTTCAATGGGAAATCAACTAGACTTGGTTGCATTGGTAAATCGAAGTCCCATAAATCATTATGAACAGTTTGATATACCCATTTTTCTTTACCTGTTGTTGCATCAAGTGCCAAAACAGAAGTGTTATATTTATGATCTAATGGATTACGGTTACCACCCCAAATGTCGACAGATGAACTACCCATAGGTAAGAACACCGTATTCATTTGCGGGTCATATGACATTGCAGCCCAAGAGTTTGCCGAACTACGTTTATAAGTTTCACCCGGTTTAAGAACATAGTTAGGGTTTGGATTACGTGCGTCAAATGCCCAGCGAAGTTTACCGGTAATCACGTCATAACCACGGATAACACCACCCGGCATATCTGCCGCAACGTTATCAGCAATACGGCTACCGACCACAATGGTTGTTCCAGCAATAGTCGGTGCAGAAGTCACTTCAAAACGTGGAGCTTTGGTTCCAGCCCCAAGACCTTCTAACAAGTCAACTGTTCCATTTACACCAAAATCAGCACAGCGCTGACCGTTATCTGCATTGACTGCAATTAAACGACCATCAGGTGTATTTGTATATAAACGGCGTGGACATGCCGTATTGTTTGCAACTGTGGTTACTGCATTTGCACCAGCTAAAGTTGGTTGTACAAGTGGCTTAGTCGAATCAAAGTATGCAACACCACGGCAGCGCTCCCAAGCATCGGCTTTAGAGTTCACCTCAGCTTTCCAGAGCTGTTTGCCTGAATCAGCATCGATCGCAAAAATATTATTATGCGGTGTACATAAAAAGACTTTATTCCCAACTTGTAGTGGGGTCATTTGGTCTTCCGCACCATTACCACTACCCGTTGTAAAATCACCGGTTCTAAAACGCCAAGCTTCTTTTAGTTTATGAACGTTATCTCGGTTAATTTGATCGAGAGCAACAAAGCGACTACCACCTGCATCATTACCATAGTTTTCCCAATTCACCTGTTTTTTTGCAGGATCAACTGGCACTAAAGGTAGTTTTTCACCTGAACTTGCTACTGTTGGATGTGGTTGGAACATTTGATAGAACGCAATCAACATACCAACAACAACTAATCCACCTACCGCATAGGATGAAGATGCCAAACCGCTTTGGAATTGGTAACGTCGAATTGCAGGTAAGGTAAATAACAATGCAGCAAAAAGACCAGCAGGAAACATTAACCGCGAGAATAACGGCCAGAATTCCCAACCTGCATCAATCAGCGACCAAATTACGGTGCCAACGAAAACAGCCGCAAAAATCCAGACGCCAAGCGCCTTTTTACGAAAAATACTAAATGCAGAAATGGTAATCAACAGCCCTGCGACGAGGAAATACCAAGATCCACCTAACGAGACTAGCTTTCCACCGCCTACGATGTAAAAAACACCAGTAGCCAATAAAACTAGGCCTAATAGAAAACACCATATTTTGAATAAGATATGAAACTTAGAATCTGACTCAGACATAGATCCTACTCCACATATACTGAACACAATAGTTCAAGCATTTGGGCCAGTTAAACTATGTCTAACCAGCCATCAACATTGTTAAAAATTGACTTTTACGCTAAGACCAGCCACCCAAGCATCATCGACCGCTTTTACACCAGCAGGTTGATGGATATATTGAATGTTTGGACGTAACATAACGGCCGGAGACCATTGATAGGTATAGTTCAACTCGACATTTAGTTCGTCGTCTTGAATTGGAATATAGTCAGATGCAATCGCATCATAGCTATAGTATCCACGACTTTCATTCGTTGCGATCTGCTTATCTTTAGCACGATCATTGACCACATAATTGGCAATACCAAAACCAATCGAATCATTTGGACGGCTATCAAACGGCCCTTTATACCAAAGTGCAAGTTGTTGTGTACTTTGAACAAAGGTGGTTGCTTTATCATTTACAACACCGTTCAAGCTTACGTATAAACCACGTTTAGGGTCTTCACCTTTATGGGTAAGTTGTTGCTGAGCATTAATCCAGAAACTTTGTTTCCCATCACGAACTTTGCCAGCAGTTTTAATGTCATTCGCTTCTGCTGTTGAGTACAACGCCCCTACTTTATATTCACCCGGTAAGCCATTAAAAGCAGCAAGTTTTGGTTTCCATGCAAGCTCAACCGGTATGGTTGCTCCCTTCACATTATTCATATCCAGATTAAAACCATCACTGTTTGATTCGGTTTTAATGTTGTCTGGATTTACCTCATAAACACCCAATCCCAATGTCCACTCAGGCGCAAACTGATATTTAACATTTGTAGCCCAAACACCAACTGGTGAGTTGTACCAAATTGAACCGATTGATTTTCCTAACTGCCCACCGCAAAGCAATAAGTTCTGAAACTCACATTGAGAACTATTAAAGTCCTCTGACATACCCATACGGCCCACTTTGACCTGTACTGTGTTATCAACAAAACCTTTTTTGACCCATGCCTGAGACAGACGCCAGATTTTACCGCGACCATAAATCTCTTGGGCATTGCCCAATTGGCTAGAACGCGGGTCTTTAATACGCTCTAAAGTGAGTGCATTCCCGTCACGTTTAGTCACGACTAGGCTCGCTGTTGTATCTTTCCATCCAGCAATTTTTTCTAAGTCGAAGTTTGCACCTAAAGAAAGTTGTGCAGCATTTTCAAAAGTATTGCTGTCGTTGTAACCACCATCTAAATTTGTGGCAGCTTGGCTCATAATAGAAGCTGTAAATTTATAGCCCTGTTGCTCTAGCTGCTGGCGCTCACCATTCCAGTCGCCAAGCAACCATTGACGGTCTTGTGACCACGGCTCATTCGCAAGCGCAAATTGGCTGCCTAATACAGCGATTGTTAATACACTCAGTTTCATTAAATTCGGCATCTTAAGTCCCTTTTATCATTTCTATATTTCTATGCTGCGCCTCAGTTTGAGGCGCTTTCCTTATTGTTATTTAACACTTGTAAAACCAAGCTCAGAAGTTGCACCAAAACGATCAGTGATATTCGCTGTAATTGAGGCAACTTTTACAGTTGGCTTCCAATTCGCTTTTGCAATTCCTTGTGCATCTGTAGCAACTGTTATTGCCCCTAAATATTGCTCAGCTTCTTTTGATGCCGCATTTTGATTACCAAAAAATTCAACTTGGTAACGTTGATTTGGTAAACCATTAACTTCTACCGCAACTGAACCTTTATTCGCAGTTAATTTAGGAGCTTTAATACCCTGATTAGGTTGAGCATTACAGCCTTGTTGATTTGGTTGAGTACATGTTTTTTGTTGTTTAGATGGATCAACAACTACACCACCACCACGAGAACCTACGAATCCTTCATGCTCAAGTGCAGGTACACCAAATACAATTGCACCTAAACGCTGATTCGGTACACATGAACCACCCGCTTCACAGCGCTTGATATCTTTACCATTGTCCCAAATCAGGTTTTTAGTCAATGTAATTTTTGCAGTTGCATCTTTTTCAGAGCGAATCGCAACACCAATACGGTTACCATGCACTTTGTTGCTATCGAGAATGTTGCCATCGCCAGTCATGTTAAAACCAATCGAGTTATTGGTCATTTCGTTGTAGGCAATATAGTTACGCTTACCCCAGTTAATCTGTAAGCCATCCGAATAGTTTTCGAATTTATTACCGACTACGGCATTGTCATTACCCCACAAAATTTCAATACCTTGTGATGGCTCTGGGTTTGCTTTAGTTGAAACAAAATGGTTATTTGCAATCAGGTTAAAAGCAGCACCGCGGGTTAGTTCTAAACCATCGCCATTGTCTTGGAAGATGTTGTCTAAAACTTTATTGTTATTGGTCGTGGTTGCAGTTGGGTTACCTTGCCCATCATCACCAGTAAGCATGACACCCGCACCACCATAGTTATTGCTAATACGGTTGTGCTGAATGAGATTATTGCTTGAACGGTTGATCAATACACCAATACAGAAACGATGAATATCTAGACCTTTTAACGTGACATTATTTACATCGCGTAGTACTAAGCCCGGTAAAGTCATGGTACGTACATTTGTTCCGTACTGTTCAGGGTTTGCGCCTGGGCAAGCTTTCGCACCTTCGCCTTTAATATAGTTTGAACCATCGATCGCAATATATTCACCAGTTTTATCCCACTGGGTACCAATGATTTTGACCGGTGCTTTAATCTCAGGAAGCGCGCTGTTTAATTTGATTGCATAAGGTGCTTTGCCCACTGCCTGAATCAAGATTTCGCTCGCATCGGCTGGGTTAGCATTGGCTTGCTCAATTGCCCAACGTAAAGAACCTTTATTGCTATCGTCCTGATAACGGTCAACAACATAAGTTTGAGCCGCGGCTACACCTGAAACCATCAAACCTAATGCAAGAGTAGTTAAACGTAATGTATTCATTTCATCATGTCCTTATGATTTATGGGTTTGTTGGTTGAACGGTTTTTAAAATCTGTTTGAGCTTGGTCACATCAATTTGCCCTGGTGCAGAAGCCTCACCAATCATGCCAAAGCTATAACTTCCACCCATATTGGCTGTCGCAACACGAGAAATCGTCCCTAACTGCCCCATTGACATGGTCAATAAAGGTTTAGTGGTTTGCTGACTTACTTTTAAAGTCGCGTTCATTAGAGTGAAAACGTCTTGTTTAGATTTTGGCATTACTGCAATTTTCAGAACATCTGCGCCCATCTGATCTTGTTTTAACAAGCGCTTTTCAATTTCATCTTGGCTTGGTGTTTTTTGGAAGTCATGATTAGACATCACAATCAGCACTTTCTTTTGATGTGCTTTTTGAACGATTTCTGAAACTACTTTTTGATCACGGAACATTTCAACATCTAACCAATCCATGAAAGGATTTTTTAAATAAGCCTGATAGGTCTTACCATAATCCACATCGCTAATTTCAAGTTGGCCACCTTCATTTTTAGTACGAATTGTGGCAATCATTGGCTTATTGCCTAAGATCTTTTTTAATTCATGACCTAACGCAATTACTTGTTTTGTATCACTAGCAAAACTGAGTAAATCGATACGGAATTCTGCCAAATCAGCATCTGCTGTATTTACAATGACTTGAGCTTGTGCCAAAGCTTGTTCTTTAGTTTTTGCTGTAATCGGAACAATCGTTTTAACAGCTGTACTCGTAGGTTGTGTTTGAGCAGATAAAGCGACTGGTTCAGCATTCACCTGTGCTGTAAAAAATGGAAGTGCAAGCAAACTTAAGCTTAATAATGTTTTCATGTTCATATCATTCATCCTTGAAAAAGGCTACACGCATCCATGGGCGATCATGTGTAGCCTTGGGTGTTTCTTAAATATCAAAAAATACGGTTTCGTCATCGCCTTGAATACGAATATCAAAGCGGTAAACAACTTCACCGTTTTCTTCAAAACGCTTTGCAATAAGTGTTTGACGACGTGGTGCCCATTCAATGCTATTTAAAATCGGGTCATTGGCATTTGCTTCTGCTTCATCTTCAAAATAAACACGCGTATTAAGACCTAAATTAATACCACGAGCGAAAATCACTAAAGCAATATGAGGTGCCTGAGTTGAACCTTTACGCCCCGCAGTTGCGCCCGGTTTAATTGTATTGAAACTCCAAATACCCGTTTCAAAGTCTGCACCAGTACGGCCCCAACCTTGAAATGCTGGGTCAGCTTTTTGCTCACGTGTATCAGCCTGACTCGGGTAAATACCATTTGCATCGGCCTGCCAAATTTCGATAAGCACATCGCGTAGAGGTAAACCCAACCCGTCAAATACTTGCCCTTCAAGACGGATACGCTGGCCTTGAGTCTGGTCTTGTACAAGCTGGTTATTAAAGTTGTTTTCAAAAACTTCGATATTTGCTTGTTGTGGTAACAAACCAATGTGAACGTAAGGACCACCCGTTTGAGATGCTGTTTCTTTTAATTCCTGAAAATTCCAGTTATTCATACTAAGGCTCCTGATTAAGTCAATTCGTTTTCGAAGTAAGTCGCTCGACGTCCACGTAAAGTGATGTCAAAACGGTAACAACGGCTATCAGCTTCGATAAAGTTGTTTTTATCTTCTAGTGCAATTAGTGCACGACGTTGATCTTCAGAAGGAATGGTTTTTAAAATCGGACAAGAATCGATTAAAGTATCACCTTCAAAATAAAACTGTGAAATCAGGCGCTGAGCCCAACCGTCAGCAATTAAAGAGAAATGAATATGTGCCGGACGCCATTCATTAATACGGTTACGCCATGGGTACGGACCCGGTTTAATGGTACGGAAAATATAAAAACCATTTTCATCCGTTAAGGTACGACCACAACCACCGAAGTTAGGGTCCATGGCGCCAATAAATTTATCGTTTGGATGACGGTAACGACCTGAAGCATTGGCTTGCCATACTTCTAAAAGCGCATTTTTTACAGGACGTCCAAATTGATCACGAACATAGCCATGAACAATGACACGCTCACCAATTGGCAAACCATCTTTGGCATAGTTCAAAATCAAATCGTTATCTTTTGGGCCAAACAGATTTGAAGAAAAATGCGGTGCAGTGACTTCAGTTAAAGTCTCGTTAATAGAGATCAATGCATTTTTTGGCGAACGTAATACACTTGTTTTATAACCTGGCGTATACGCTGGTGGATGATCATCTGTATTACGTTGGGCGTAAGCACCCCAGCTATGTTGTGACATCTTTATCTCCTTAATCCTGTTCTTTCGCTGCAACTGGGCTTACTTCTATCCCCAATTCTTTAAAGACTTCTTCAGCCATATGCATTGCAGCGTTTGCAGCAGGTAAACCTGCATAGAGTGAGCTATGTAAGATCAACTCTTTTAAATCTTCTTTGGTTACACCATTGTTGAAGCAAGCACGTAAATGCATGCGTAATTCATCTTCACGACCAAGCGCCAATAAAATTGCGATAGTCACTAAACTACGTGTATGACGTGGTAAACCCGGACGAGACCACACCTCACCCCATGCGTAACGACTAATAAAATTTTGAAAATCTTGGTTAAAGTCATTTAAGTTCTGCAAAGACCGACCAACATGCTTTTCACCTAAAACTTCAGTCCGCACTTCAATGCCTTGTTTATAGCGTTCTTCATCATTCATTGTGATAGACCTCCATTAAGTTGCATCGGTATGCGCAACAAGTGATTTAACAAATACAGCAACAGCCGCAGCAGTCGCTGGAATCAGTAATAAACTGAGAATGGCAGTAAACGACCAATCGTTACCGAGTAGTACTGCACCAATCCAAGCACCAAATACTGCACCGAAACGTCCAATACCTGTCATCCAAGACACGCCTGTTGCACGGCATTGGGTTGGATAGAAACGTGCACTTAAAGCTGGCATTGAAGATTGCGCACCGTTAATCGCGATACCTGCACAAAGCACCAATACAGCAAGTAAAGTTGAATTTCCTAAGCTTTGACCTACAGCAATCGCAAATAGACCTGCGGCGAAGTAGAAAATAGCAATCACTCGGTTCGGGTTGAATTTGTCCATCGCCCAACCAATGAATAATGCACTCACCACACCACCGAACTGGAACAACCCACCAATAAATGCAGCACGCTCCATTGAAGCACCTGTTTCACGCATGAGTGTTGGTAACCAGCTTGTAAGCAAGTAAACAACAACCAATCCCATGAAATAGGTCAACCAAAGCAAAAATGTTCCTTTCGCATATGGTTTAGAAAACATAATTCCAAAAACATTTTTCTTTTGCACTGTTTCAGTTTTTTCTTCTGGAACATAAAAAGTGCTTACGTCTTTAACTTGAGTTGGCGCAATATGATTTAAAATTTTGCGTACTTTCTCTGGGTCTTTACCTTTAACAATTAAAAAGCGGTAAGACTCAGGTAAAACGAAAATCACTAAAATCATTAAAATCAGAGGTGACCAGCCACCCAGCAAAAATAGACTGTGCCAACCGTAAGTCGGAATGAGCCAACTACTAATAAAGCCACCTGTTGCCATACCTAAGTTGTAGCCACAGAACATACATGTCACCAGTAGGGAACGAATGCGTGTTGGACAATATTCAGAGAATAATGTTGTGGCATTTGGCATAGCTGCACCCAGCCCAATACCTGTCAAAAAGCGCAATACAACAAGGTTATCCAGATTTGTTGCATAGGCAGATGCCAAGGTAAAACCACCAAAAATCAGCATTGAAACGGCCAAAACGATTTTGCGACCAAAACGGTCAGCTGTCGGGCCAGAAACCAAAGCTCCAATAATCATTCCACCAAGTGCAGCACTCATTACTGGGCCTAACTGAGAACGGTCAACGCCCCAGTCCTGAGCCAAAGCTGGAGCAATAAAACCCATTGCAGCAGTATCGATCCCATCAGTAAAAATAATTAAGAAACAGATGATTGCGATCATCCATTGATACTTACTGAGTGGAGCATCATTAATCAGTGCTTGAGCATCGATACTTTTGTTTGGTGCAGCGTAATCCTGAGACGCCATATTTGCCTCCTTAAGGCCAATTCCTTTTAAATCACTAAGCTATTAGATTTGCTGAATAAACCTAGTCAATTCCTGAGTAAATCTTTGTGGTTGTTCAATATTAGAAAGATGAGATGCTTCCAGTTTTGCAAGTTGGCTATTGTTAATAGCACGCTGCATAAACTCAGCGTCTGCTACTGTAGTCACCGGATCATATGTCCCTGCAACCAGCAGTACTGGAATTTGGATTTGTGCAATTTCATCTCTTAAATCGGCATGTGCTAAAGCACGACATGCATTGGCATAACCTTGTGCTGGTGTGTTTGCGAGACTTTGAATCGTCGTTTGTGCAACCACATTATGTTGATAGTCGAATTTTTCGCTAAACCAACGTGTGTGCGTGGTTTTAACCAATTCAGCTAAACCATTTTGTTCTACTGATTCTGCGCGACTTAACCAAGCATCAGCCTGCCCAATTTTGGCTGCTGAATTTGCAACTGTAATGCTGTGAAAGCGCTCTGGATAATGAATACCTAACCAAAGCCCTGTAATTCCACCCATTGAAATTCCACAAAAATGAGCTTTTTCAATATTTAAGGCATCTAAGATATCAACAACATCTTCCGCTAAATTTTGCAATGTGGTATCGCTAATTACATCGCTTTCACCATGGCCTCGTGTGTCATATGTAATGACATTAAAATGACTTTTTAATTCATTTAACTGTGGTTGCCACATCCCATGGTCTGTTCCTAACGAATTAGAAAACACAAGCACAGGAGCATCTTTTAATCCGTCGGTATATACAGCGAGCTGTTTACCTTGTCGATTGGTTATAAGCTGTTTCACTTTATGTCTCCTCCTTGTGCTTCTTGCAGAACAGCATCAATTTGAGCCTGAATGTTGCCCAAATAGTTTTCTGCTTTAAATATTTCCAAAATTTCTGTTGGGGAAAAATGTTCTTTTACTTCATCTAACTGACTAACCACCTCAGATAAATGCTGCTTTTGAGCCACAGCTGTTTTACAAGCTGCTTCAACAACATGATGTGCATTTAAACGTCCAATTTTTGGAGCCAGTGCCATCATCACAGCTTCCGCCATAATCAACCCGTTGGTACATTCAAGGTTCTGTTGCATATGCTCAACATTAACTTCAAAACCTTGTAAAACTTCACCAGTACGACTTAAAGCTCCAGCACAAAGCTGAAAAATTTCAGGGATTGCCAGCCATTCTGCATGCCACGCACCTAAGCTACGCTCATGTTCCTGCACCATACTTTGATAAATGCTAGACATAAGTGCAGGCACACGATTTGCTGCTGCAAGTACTGAAGCTGCTGCCACTGGATTACGCTTATGAGGCATGGTCGATGAACCACCACGACCTTTTGCAGTTGGCTCAAACAATTCAGCAATTTCTGTTTGCATCATGAGTGACCAATCACGAGCCATCTTGCCTGTGTTACCAACAATCATGCCGAGCACACTTGCGATTTCTACAATACGGTCACGCTCACCATGCCATGTGCTTGTGGGTACATTCAGATTCAACTGCTTAGCAAATGCACTGACCACAAACGAACCTTGATCTTGTAAAGAAGCTAATGAACCCACAGCACCACCTAACTGAGCAGTGAGTACACGTGGTTTCATTGCTTGTATACGGTCCAAATCACGTTTAAATGCAGAAGCCCAACGTGCAAGCTTATGTCCTAAAGTAATTGGCAAAGCTTGCTGTAACCATGTACGCCCAATCATGACCTGATGGCGATATTGCTTAGCTTGTTGTAATGCAGTGGTGTAGCACTGTTGAAGTTGTGCTTCCACAATGTTCAACGCATCACGGCATTGCAAAATACATGCTGTGTCTAAAATATCTTGACTCGTTGCGCCCCAATGCACATAGCGTGAAGCATCTTCATCAACATCTTTAACTATTGCTGTAAGTTGCTTTACAAATGGAATTGCGATATTTCCAGCTAAGCCAGTTGCTACAGCCAACGCTGGAAAATCAAACTTTTCTAGTGCCTGCTCAGCTACTTGGGCAATTGTATGAGCAGCATTTTGAGGAATCACGCCAACTTGTGCCTGTGCTTGAGCTAGCGCAACTTCAACCCGAATCATATATGCGATTAAAGATGAGTCACTAAAGATGTCAGTGACGTCTTTTTGATAAAACAAGCTAGCATATAACTGGCTCATGATTAGACTCTCTCAATAATGAGTGCAATACCTTGGCCTACACCAATACACATTGAACATAAGGCATAACGTCCACCTGTTTGCTCAAGCTGGTTTAAGGCTGTAGTCACTAGGCGTGCACCTGAGGCACCAAGTGGATGACCCAATGCAATTGCACCACCGTTTGGATTGACCTTTTCAGAATCATCTGGCAAACCTAAATCACGGGTCACTGCTAATGCTTGCGCAGCAAATGCTTCATTCAGCTCAATCACATCCATCTGATCTAAAGTCAGGTTGGCTTGTTTAAGAAGCTTTTTGATTGCAGGTGCCGGAGCAAAACCCATAATGCGCGGTTCTACACCCACTGCTGTTGAAGCAATGATCTTGGCTCGTGGTTTTAAGTTGTAAGCTTGAACTGCCTCATCAGATGCGATCAGTAGTGCTGCTGCACCATCGTTAATGCCTGAAGCATTACCCGCAGTGACTGTGCCATCTGCTTTAACCACAGGTTTAAGCTTGCTTAAGCCATCAAGGGTTGAAGCGCGTGGTTGTTCATCGGTATCGATCACAACAGCATCACCCTTACGCTGAGGGATTTCAACTGCCACGATTTCTTTAGAAAAAAAGCCTTTGGCTTGCGCGCTTGCGGTGCGTTGTTGGCTCGCCAAGGCAAACTGGTCCTGATCTGCACGATTAACGTTAAACTTTTCAGCTACGTTTTCGGCAGTCTGGGGCATGGTGTCTACACCATACAATTCTTTAAGTTTTGGGTTAATGAAACGCCAGCCCATGGTGGTGTCTTCAATCTTCTGACTACGACCAAAAGCACTGTCCGACTTACCCAACACATACGGTGCACGGCTCATGCTTTCTACACCACCTGCAATCACCAAGTTTGCTTCACCCGCTTTAATAGCACGAGCTGCAATGGCAATCGCATCGAGTGATGAACCACACAAGCGGTTAATGGTGGTTGCTGGAACCTGATACGGTAAACCAGCAAGTAAAGCCGACATACGACCGACATTACGGTTGTCTTCACCAGCTTGGTTGGCACAGCCATAGATCACATCATCGACCTGTTCCCAATCTACATTCGGGTTACGCTGGATTAAAGCTTTAATCGGCACAGCGCCAAGATCATCGGCACGAACAGGAGCAAGGCCACCGGCATAACGACCAAACGGAGTACGGATGGCATCGATGATATAAGCATTTTTTAATGTCATTTCCTACTTCCTTACCCTTGAGTCGCATCAATCAAAGTTGCACCCGTTAAAGCCTGTAACTCATCAAAGCTAAGACCTTCTACTTTCTCAATCACTTTCAAACCATCTTTGGTCACATCAATCACGCAAAGATCGGTGTAAATACGGTCAACACAGTGCTTACCCGTAACTGGATAACTCAGCTCAGCCACAATCTTCGGCTCACCTTGTTTGGTCACATGGTCTGTGGTGATAAATACTTTCTTGGCACCCACAGCTAAATCCATTGCACCACCCACTGCAGGAATCGCATTTGGCGCACTGGTATGCCAGTTCGCCAAGTCACCATTAGCTGCAACCTGAAAGGCACCAAGTACCGCAATATCAAGGTGTCCACCACGCATCATGGCAAATGAGTCACCATGGTGAAAAAAGCTACCACCTTCAAGCATGGTCACAAATTCTTTACCTGCATTAATCAGTTCAGGGTCTTCTTCACCTTCCACTGGTGGTGGGCCAAAAGCCAATAAACCATTTTCAGAATGAAGGAAAATATCTTTGTCATTAGGTAAATAGCTTGCGATCTTGGTTGGCAAACCAATACCCAAGTTCACATAGGCACCATCAGGAATGTCTTGTGCCACACGTTTTGCAATCTGGTCACGGCTGAGTTTTTGATAGCTCATGTTATTTCTCCTTATTGCTTATTGTGCTGGCGCTACTTGTACAACGTGCTGTACAAAAATACCTGGGGTGATGATGTGCTCTGGATCTAATCCACCTAACTCAATTACCTCAGAGACCTGAACAATGGTGACATCAGCTGCCATCGCCATAATCGGGCCAAAGTTACGTGCAGATTTACGGTAAACCAGATTGCCCCAGCGATCGCCCTTGTAAGCTTTAATCAAGGCAAAGTCAGCCTTGATCGGATATTCAAGTACGTAATCTTTCCCATCAATCTCACGGGTTTCTTTGCCTTCGGCTAAAAGTGTTCCAAAGCCTGTTGGGGTAAATACAGCCCCAAGTCCCATACCCGCTGCCTGAATACGACAAGCCAGATTACCTTGCGGCACTACTTCAAGCTCTACTTTTCCGGCACGGTACAGTTCATCAAATACATAAGAGTCTGACTGACGCGGGAAAGAACAGATGACTTTTTTAACTGAACCAGCCTTAAGCAGTTTAGCCAGACCGTAATCGCCATTACCGGCGTTATTGCTAACAATAGTCAGGCCTTTAACACCCAGTTCAATCAGTCCGTCAATGAGTTCAGCGGGTTGTCCTGCGGTACCAAAACCACCAATCAGGATGGTGGCACCATCTTTAATCTGCGATAGAACCTCGCTAAGAGAGGACTTACTTTTGTCAATCATTAGACAACTCCATTGTGCTCATTGAAGAAGAGATAGGTAAGAGAGTTAGGCACACTGAGGCGAGAAGAATAGATAAATATTTCACTCAATCCCGAGTGTTTCCCTTAGATTTCCCTTTTAAACATTCTTGATAATTTTTATAATTTGATCTAGTTATCCCACTATGGTTTTGTTCGGTATAAGTGAAATTTGTTCGATGATCGAACATTATCTAAGATAGTTGTATAATCCGGATAAATCGTAAAACTTATAAATGTAAAAGAATATGAGTTGTTATAAATAGATATGTAGAAAATTTGCTTAGACGATTTAATCATCCAAGCAATTTAAAAATAATAGAATTAAGATTGAGATTGGAGAATCAAACGCGCAAGTTCTAAATCATCGGGATAAGTAATTTTTATATTATCCGAACGCCCCATCACGACCCGTACAGTTTCACCCATATATTCAAGTGCACTTGCTTCATCTGTAATAGTGACGTTATTTTCTAAAGCATGTTCAATTGCTTTTTTGAGTTTACCAATTTTAGTAATTTGAGGCGTTTGAGCTTGCCATAATGAGTCTCGGCTTACTGTTTTACCAATATGATCGCCTGTCTTAACTTGCTTTAAAGTATCACGAACAGGAATTGCTAAAATAGCACTATTATTTGATTCAATTGCCTTTGCCACAAGTGCATTTAAACAATCAATTGTTACACAAGGTCGAGCTGCATCATGCACAAGAACCCAATCATTTTCATCGGCAAAATTTAAAAGATGATTTAACGCATTCAATACCGAATGAACTCGCTCAGCTCCACCAGTGCAAAAATGAGCCTTATCTATATTTTGAAATGCAAGAGTCTGAGCAAAGGTGTCTTGTGTACCAATAGCCAAAACATAACCATTTAACGGAAGTTGACTTATACGGCGAATAGTGTGTTCTAAAACAGTCCTATCCTGAATATATTGATACTGCTTCAATTCAGTTTTAGAAAATCGACTTCCTGATCCAGCAGCTGGTATAACTGCCCATAATTTAGTCTGGGATATCTGGGGATGCAGGTGTCTCATTCGTTTCCAAATCAACTTTAGCGTTCGGGTCAATATAAATAGGCTTGTAATGGGTACTGATTGTACTCATTTGAACAAATGTCTCGTGAGGCTTAACCAAACCAAGATCAAGGCGAGCATGTTCTTCTATTGCTTCTGTACCATTTTTCAGGTCAAAAACCTCTGCTGCCAAAATACGGTTTCGTTCTTTAAGCTCTTCATTTACCTCAGCTTGTTGCTGAATTTGTTGCATGAGAGCTTGATGAGGGATATAGCCACCCTCACCTAACCAAAATTGATATTGCAGTATAGCTACTAAAACAATAACAAGTAGCAATATCAGTTTGCTTGAAGTGGATCGAAATACTTCTAACATATCATTAAGATTTTTAATTAAAAACTTTCGTTAAGAGTTTGTATTGTATAGTAATTAACAAGTAACATGCGCAATTCCTGCAAAAATTTAAGCAAAATTATTAATGGGCATATTACTTTAATTGACCATTGTGACGTGTTTCATTTTGTCAAAAATGAATGGAATTTGAAAGGGAAATAATATTTATAAGTACAATTGCCTACAAATCAGTCTATACACATAAAAGCGATTCTAAATATCAGGATATTGTGCTGGATAAATATAAGAAAAGCCCTCAGAAGAGAACTCTTTAAGACACAGGTTCAACGCCCTCCATCGCCACTGAATTACTATTTTGTATTTAGTTAAGGTAACTGTCCATTGGGGTAAATGCCAAGGATGAGCATCTATACTTTTGCGTAGATCTGCTCTCTTCAATGACTAGGCTACAAATTTAAAAATATTTTGATCAATTAAGTCTCTATACTTAATAAATCTAGAAATTTAATAAAAGTAAAAATGTTGAAAGCTATTTTATTTGATTTAGATCAGACCATACTTGATCGTACTACGTCACTTATAAGATTTATTGAATGGCAAGTTAACTATTACCAACTGGTACCACAAAAGAACAAAAAAGCATTCATCAAAAGATTTATTAAACTAGACAATAATGGGAGTGTTTGGAAAGACTTAGTTTATGCTCAATTAATCAAAGAATTCCATATAGAGAAATTTGATGTTAATGATCTTCTTAACTCTTATATTTCCGATTTCAATAAATTTTCTGTAGCGTTTGAACATGTACCTGAAATAATCCAAAACCTATATCAACAAGGTTATAAATTAGGATTAATTTCAAATGGAAAATCCCCATTTCAGGAAAATAACTTTCATGCTCTAGGTCTAACCGAGTTCTTTTCAACTATCATCGTATCTGAAGCAATAGGTTTAAGAAAGCCCGATCCACGAATTTTTAAATACGCATGTGATGAATTAGGTTGCTCTCCAAACGAATGCATCTTTGTAGGAGACAATCCCAAAGCTGATATCGAAGGTGCTAAAAAGGTCGGGATGCGAACTATCTTTTTTCATCCAAATACTTCTATGAGTTATTATTTGACAGATAGCCAAATTCATCATTATGATGAATTGAAAACTACGATTGATTATTTAAATAATCTTATTTAAATAAGTATTTAATATTCTTAAAAAATATTAATTGACGAGTTACTAGCATCTCTATTCACCCAGATGAATAGCTATATCTATAACTCCTCCATAAATATTTTATAAATTCCACATCTATAATCACTTAGAAAGTAGAATAAAAAATTTAATAACTTTTATCAATATCACAAAAGATTGTAATTAAAATGGATTTTCACAATATTTTTCACAAATAAGTTATTTATTGCCTTGTAATAATGATGATTATATAAAATCATACTTACATTAAATTAGTATTAGTAATATTTATTAGAGTACATCAAAATAAACCACTATTTAAAATAACAAATAAATGATTTATTCTGATGTATAAAATAAGTAGTATCTATTTTTAGATTTTTTCAATTCCATAAGCACTATAGAATACTAAAAACCTAATTTATAAAATATATTCCATAATAGCTATTCCAAATTACTGAATAGATGCATCTTCTATGCCATCATTATTATCCTCAGGTGAACACACCAATTTGCCTTGATCACGTGCAACTCTCCAAGCAGCGTATGGTCCTTCAATTTCAGCTCGAGAGTGTGTTTGTAGTGATAAAACAGAATCACCTATTGCTAACAATTGATTACGCATTAAATTAAAATCAATTGCTTCTTTTCCAAATGACGGTGCCCATAGAGACCACGGACCTGAAATTGTGGCCATTGTCGGAATTAATTCTCTATGTGAAGCTGTACCAATACCACCAAAACTGCATTGTTTAGGTAAGCGTTCAGGGTCTGGAGCATCTTGACCAGTAGTAACCAACACACTAGGTAATTTATGTCTTTTTGCTGCTTCTATTGCAATATTTTGCATTAAGGTATGGTCTTCGGGCACGAACCAAGCTTGTGGTTCAGCTCTTCCAGAAAACTCTAATTTTTGACCCAGCCCATTATCTTTTCTTGGTTTTGCAACTATCTCTTGTGTTCCAAGATGCTCAATAGCAAAAACAAAACTAACTTTTTTCTCTTTATATTCTTTATCCAATTCTTTCATATATCGAATCGTACCCTCCTTAGACATATGGAGGTGAGCCGTATTAAATGCAAACTCATATGTTTTAGGGCGGCATTTTAATGGTATTTTTGCAAAATATTGTGCCAAAGCGATAATCCCAGCCACACCATTTTCTTGTACCCAAGTATTTCCATCTGTATTAGCAACAAATACTACCTTCTCAGGACTCATTCCTGGTAGAGTTGCTATTAAATTACGAGTAGATGCGATATCTCGCTCTGCCTGAACAACAATACGCCCACTTGTATTATTCTCAGCTAATTCTTTCACCTCAGCAAACTCATCAGCACCAAGGAACACTGCTGGAAGACGATAATGTAACCCGTTATGAGGATCAAAATAATCTTTAACCTGATCTTGAGGGACACTAAATCCGAGAATAAGTCCTGCAGCTCCAACTTTTCCAGCAGCAACTAAATCATTATTCATTAGTTGGGCTGCTAAAAATGGTTTGTCATATCTTTGGGTTTTAAGATCATCAAGTAAAGGGCTTAAATATTTTGCAAATTGAAATAAAAATGCGTAGGGCGGAGCTACAATATTAGCAAAAACCGCATCTTTAGCTGTAGGTATCTCACGAACAATAATTTTACCTTTGTGTTCAGCTGTAATTGGTTGATTGCTTGCTAAAAACACTAATTGTCCTGTATTACCCTCTAAAAGAGTTCCTAAAGAATAAGGTACTACACCTGCTATAGGAATATCTCTACCATTTACTGATAACTGGCCAGAACGCAATAAACTACGGCCTTTACCATCTTCAGCCAGAACAATAGGTTGCCATCTCTGAATGTCAAAACGATCTGAATAGACTTGCATTCCAGGTATTTTCTTTGCTTCAAGCTCAATCCAGTCAATCAATTGATTATGAGCCTGACTACCAGTAGAGCGAAGCTGCGCAATATTTGGTCCAACTTGAACAAGCTTTTCTAGCGTTTTGGCGTCTGCAAATAGTTTTTCGTCCATCACAACTGGGCAAGATTCCTCCACTTCAGGGGGAATATAGGCCGTATCATTATCACCACATCCTGCAATGGAAGATCCAAGTAAAAGCAAACCGATTGTCTGTGGGTAAATTTTTTGTAATTTCATATCATTTCCTTGATGTTACTATAGAGACTACTTATAAATAGTGCCTACTTTCTAATTCCTTGAATGCAAATCATCTACTATTAGAAAATGGTGATAGGCTAATAAAAACAACTCAAGAACAAATTAGCCGACTTCCCCCATAACCAATTCTGCCAGTAAAACTAAATTACGTTTTTATAATATTCTTAACAAATAAGAAAAAAATAACGCTTATAGGTCAATTAATTTCCCAGATAGGACATATCTATTAGTATTGTGGATATTCAGTATTCTTATTTTTACGATATTGCATTGGAGTCAAGTTTGTTTTTGATTTAAACCAAGAAATAAATGAATGACTAGTATAAAATCCAAGCGCTTTAGAAATAAATAGAACAGAGTGCTCATGATGGACTTCTAAATAATTTATAGCCAATTCAAATCTAACCTGATCGAGTAGCGTACTATATGATAAATTCCCATCTTGCTGTAATTTTCTACTCAGAGTTCTAACATTCACCCCTAATTGTTCCGCAACATTTTCACGAGAAAGCTTATCTTTATGAAGTAATAGATAAATTTGTGACTTAACTTGCTGCGTAAAGTTTTTTTCAGCTTTTTGTTGTTCTAATAATTTTGAAGCAAATATTCGAACACTTTCATACAATCCTGCATTTCCAGTCCTTAACGCCATATTTAAAGATTTTGGTAATAACAACAGAGCTGTCTCTGGCTGGTCGAAATAGACTGAACACCCAAAAAACTCATTATAATAATTTTGTAATTCTGGTTTAGCTAAACTATGTTTGAAATGAACAGCTTTAAGTACAGAAAACTGCTCATTTCGAACCAAACGGATTAAACTTACCCACCAAGCCAAATTGTATTCATTGGCACAGCGATTAAAAATTGGATCATCTGACCTACAATCCCATTTCCAGTAAACAGTATCAGACCTAAGCTGAAGTGAAATATCACCAATACATCCAATTAAAGGTTGGAATTCTTTTAAGGTATCTATAGCTTGTTTTAAATTTGAAGATAGAGGTACTAGATGTCCTAAAACACCATATGCAGTGGAATCCATTTTTTGAAAAAAATCCAATGCAATTACAGGATTTTTGCAGGTATTATATGTATATGTAATCATTCTCTCAAAGTGATAAAGGGCAACACATTGATTTGAATCACTTAATTTATCGTCAATTAGCTCTCCTTGTAATAATAGCTCTTCTCGGTTAATTCCAAAAAAATTTACATGTTCAAGGAAATGTATTACAAGTCCAATAAGCACTTTACTTCCTGAATTATCCCTAATTTTCTTATGTAAACCACCAGCAGTCATATTCATATCCCTGACAACTAAGACGAATCCTTGATTTTAAACTACTGCGATATGCTTGATCTTAGAGATCAAGATTTTAATCCTCAGCATATGCAAACAGAAATGTTAGAAATTGAATATCGTGAAAAGCTATTTAGTAAAGAAGGATACCTAAAAAATCCATAAACTTAAGTAACTAATTATAAGCATTGGTATAATCGGTTATAAAACATGCTAAAGTTTTTTTGTCAGTTAGATTTCTATTCGTTTAAAAGCTTAAGTGGGTTAACTGGCAACGAGCTATTTTTTATATAGCCCGTCCTAATGACCTGCTTCTTGTCGTGATCATTTTTACAAGTTTTATTTCATGGGGCAGTTCGCCATTTAAATAACCTCTCGATTAGCAATCCAACCATAGAAAAACTGCTCTTGGCTTGGGTTGCGTTCTGCAATTTCAAAGCGCGTTGCAAAAGAGATTTTGCAACGCTGGTACCGCAATTTCCACGCGTATCTAAAAGCTCTTCGGCAACTGCAGAATAAATGAAATTTATCTGGTCAAAGACTAGAGCTGTACAGTACTACTTTTTATTAATGTCCTTCGCCACGTCTGAAGGCAGATCACACATATTCCCTTTGAAACCATTAGCACATGCTACTGCTTCAGTAATACTGTACTTATTTGCCCCTCCACGGCCTGCTGGGTTATTTACATAACCACCTTCGTGTTTAATTAGTTCATCAAGATATTGTTTAATGTTCATTTCACTTTCCTTTAGGTAATAAAAAACCGACCTTATTAGCGTCGGTTTATATATGTAGTCTACAAAGATTTCTAAAAACAGTCATATTCTCATGATGAGTTTTTTCGGAAATGCATAAGTAAAATGTTGAACACTTAGGTCAGGTAAGAACAGCCCTGCTTGAATCAGACAATATTCTCAATCTGCTTTATTTTGAAGATGATGATATTAAATGGGTTTACCCTTATTTCCGGATGCTTATAGCAAAGCAGAGGTCCTTAAAACTAATACTTTTTAATCTTGTATGAAGTGTGGTGAAACCAAAATTCTAAACAGAATCGATAAGGAGTGCTCGCGCTGTAAAAATCATAGCTGGGCTGAGTCAATGAAAACTCGTCGATGAAATATGAGATTATTTGAAAGGATGGGAAACTGGTATTTCAATTCAATTTGCAAAAGTGACGGAAGACTCTACCTAAAAAACTATCAACTAAGTTATTGTTTTCATTAATTTCTAAAAGTGCTATTTCTCCTACAAAAAATATCACTATAAAATTCTAAATATCAATTTCTTATTAATATTTACATGTACAACATATCATTAATATTTTTAATTAAAAACTTTCGTTAAGAGTTTGTATTGCATATTAATTACACAAAAAAACATGCGCAATTCCTGCAAAATTATTAATGGGCATATTACTTTAATTGACCATTGTGACATGTTTCATTTTGTCAAAAATGAATGGAATTTGAAAGGGAAATAATATTTATAAGTACAATTGCTTATAAATCAATCTATGCACCTAAACACCAGTCTAAGTATGATGAAATTATGCTGAGTAAATATAGAAAAGCCCTCATTAAAGGGCTCTTATAAATCGACTGCTTATGAGGGTCTAAATCAGAAATTATAACGAACACTAACTGTTGCATTTCGTGGTGTTCCCCAATTCATTGAGTTAGCACCAATACCTTCATAATATTTCTCATCAAAAATATTATCGATATTAAATTGAAGTTTGATATTTTTATCTACTTGATAGCCAAGCATCGCACTTGCTAAAACATAAGCATCTTGCTCAATACGGGAGCTTCCGCTACCTGTATAGTATTTACTCTTATAATTTAAGCCAAGTCCTGCACTCCATTGATCAAGTTTGTACTTAACAAATAGATTCGAGGTTGTTCGAGAGTTTGTCGTATTAACCTTTGTGCCTTTTGCATCTTTTGCTTCAAAATTAGCAATACCAAAGTTAATAGCCCAATTGTCGTTAATCTCGCCATCAGCTTCAAACTCAAAACCTTTACTTTCAACCCCATCTACAGCTCGATAGGCCTGCTCTGTAGTTTGTGTACCATTGCGAATAATGAACCTGTCAGGTATGAGTTCAGCAAAATTAGACTGCTCGATCCGGAATACTGATAATGCTGTATTTAAACGCCCTCCAAACCATTCGCTCTTTAAGCCAGCCTCATAACTCTTACCTGTAATCGGATCTATATATTGATCATTTATATCTTTACGTTCTTGAGGTTTGAAAATTTCTGTATAACTCGCGTATACAGAATGATCTTGGGCAAAATCATAAATAGCCCCAATATATGGTGCTAATTCATTATTAAATTCACGATTACCTTTATCATTTTCTGCTTCATATTTCCAATTTGATAAGCGTGCCCCTGCAATAATTTTTAAAGGATCCAGAATCTGAAATTTTCCGGCAATATATGCGGCAGTTTGTGTGGTTTCATTTAGTGCATTTTTGCCGTTTAAAACAATAGGCTGAAGCAACTCTTGAGCCATATCATTATAGTTAAGTGGTCCACCTAAATACTTTTCAATGTCTTGGTTTGTGTTAGATCCACCAAAAATATCCTTTGTTTTCTCATTCTTATTCCAAGATCCACCAATAATGATTTCTTGTGGACGATTAAAAAGCGTAAATGGAGCATTGATAAAAACATCAATATTATTTTCTTCATTTGCAGCTTTTGCGCCATATACAGAAACATAATCAGTTTTATTCTTCTGATTATCATTTGGATTTTCTAATGGACTGGTATTTGTGGCCTTATCTACTCTTCCAGCTGTATATAGCAACATAGAGTCCGTATCTTCTTTACGGAAGGTATAAGCAACATTTAAATTAACCTCATTAAATAAATTCTGCTTTAAATTTGCAAATACTGCCGTTGTATTCACATCCCAATAGGTCCAAGGTGCACTTACAGTTAAGCTTCTAGAAAAATTGGTACGAGTCCCATCAGTATAAAAAGCCGGTGTCCCACCCCAGCGAATACCATCACGATGTAATTCTTGATAAGTAGCTCCAAGCGACATGCTTGTTTTATCACTCAAGTCATAATCAACCGCACCATAAAATACATTCCGTTCTTTCTCATAAAAATCCATAAATGATTTTTCATCAGAATGCTTTACGAACATGCGGCCACGCAATGATCCATCTGCATTAAGCGGTGTAGAAATATCTGCCGAACTACTCCAAGAGTTCCATGAACCTAAAGATGTGCTGACATTACCAGTGAGTTCTTTTGAGTTTGCATGTTTCCGAATCATATTCAGCGCCATCGCTGGGTTTCCAGCACCTGTGGTTAGGCCACTGGCCCCCTTAACTACTTCGACATGATCATAAATATCTAAATCAAGGTCCCCTGTACCTAAATTAATCGTACTCGGCATTCCATCTATTAAGTAATAATCCACCTCAAAACCACGTGCATAAACTTTTTGGCGCTCATCAGTACGTGAGGTCGAAACACCCGTAATATTGTTCATTAAATCTTGAAAGGAATCGATTTTTCGATCATCTAAATATTCACGGGTTAAAACTTTGACCGATTGAGGAGTTTCACGAAGAGATAAATTTAGTTTTGTAGAAGTATTTGAACTTTTTGCTGTATAGCTGCCAGAGCCTTCAGTAACAGCCGGATTTTCTTGTTCTGCTTGTACTTTTATCGTTGCTAAAGTGGTTGTTTCGGTTTGTTCTGCATAAACAAATGAAGGGACCGTTAAAGCCATAGAAAGTGCTAAAGGGTGAACTCTAAATGCTTTTCTAAAGGGCGGATTGTACATAAGAAAATTCCATAATAACCAATGTGCTGTACCATATTTTTAGCCTTCCACTACCTTGTTCCTTGTTACACAGTAGTAAAAGTTCGGCACAAAAATTAACACGAATGATAATTGTTATCAACTTTAAGTTAATAATTATTCTTATTTGTTTAATGTAACTTGTTAATCGATATTGCATTAGGTCTAGAATAGCTATCCATCCAAAACTCTGGATTTCTAACAAACTAGACGCAGATCCTGTTGACTAATGAAACTCAAACTATGATGCTTATATTATTGATTTAAAATATATAAATTAACTTTTAAATTAATATTGACTATGGAACTGCTCAAGAACAAGAGAAATAAAAAACTACACAGTATTTTCTTTTATATTTTATTATTCTTCATAAATCTCATAAAAGAGAATAAAGGTATAAACTGTAGTGCATAAAATTTTAGCATTTTCTTTAGCAAGCTTAGGTTTAAGCGCTTGTAATAACCCTACTGATGACAGCCCTTCAAAAATAATTAATATGGAGAGTAATCAGACACAACATACATCAGCTACCCCCTATATATTTGAATATAATGATATTGTATACACACTAAAAGCTGGACAAGATCCAGATACTGCCCATTTAAAATTTAAAAACTTATTAAAAAAAATTCCCTCTAGCGATAATAATTTAGATATTTTAAAAACCAAACGCAAGGTACTTATTCACTTAGGTTGCCTTAAAGGAGCATATATAGTTACCGAAAAAATTCTAAATAAAACAGATAGTTCACAACTACAAGAGATGCAATGCATTTTCTTAAGAAAAATGAAAAAAGATGCTCATGAAATAAAAGAATGTTATGAAAAAACGGCCCATAGCTATTTAAACGAAATAAATTTAATTCCGAAGGCAGCTGTACGATATCAATATGCATTGTGGGGACATTATGCAGCAATGTTCCATGCCGGCCATATAGAATATAGAGATAAACTTCAAGAAATTATTGATTATCACAACATTGAAGATCACAAAAAAACATATCAACAAATGTATGAAAATATACTGAATGCCAGTGCTTTTCAAAAACGTTTAGATGCCATTCCGTATATCCCGAATTGTCAGTAAAGCATATTAATGGATGTTTAAGCCACCATGCTCCTTAAAATTTTGGCTTGCTCGTAATAGAACCTAAATAATTGAGATTAAAAATAAAACAGCATAAGCAAAATCTTCTGTATCATTCATAGCTAAATAAATTTTTCACAATTAACTCTAAACAAAGAAAAACTTTCTAATAAATTTTATATTTCTAAATATAAAATTTATGGAGACTAAATAATTAATCATCATAGATAAGATCATTTTCATCAACATTGATATAATCTGGCTGGGGATCTTTATCAAATTGTACAGCACATATTTTAACCTTGCCTAAATTTTTTGCTTTCCCCACCCTATGCATACCATCCATTATTCTACCCTGTGAACACATTATTATTGGATAGGCCAAATCTGCTTCTTGAATTAATAGCATATGATTAATAATATCTTGAGTAGTAGGATGAGAATCCGGATACCAATACGGTTCATCTAATTCTTTTATTTCTGATAGTAAAATTTCTTTTACTTTAAAATTTTTAGTTAATTCCACTAAATTATCTACATCCCAAATATAAGTATCATTTTCAATTTTTCTAAAATGATATTATTTTCTCATGATATAAAAGTCCTCATAAAATGAAAATAATATTAAAACAAATTATATGTCTATTAATATTAGATATTGTAAAAATGAAGTGCCGTAATTCCTAGCCAATATAGAAAAATAAATTTAAAACTAAAATTCTAATAAATAGCATTTTTATCCTATTTGACAACTTCAACAATCATTCTGTCTTGCTATTTATCTACAATTAAAACCCATGCTATATATTTATTCTAATGCATAGTTTGAAAATGAAATTTATACAAAATCACATAAACTTCGAATCTTTAACCAATAACTACTTAAAAAGTATATTTTTTTTATTCTTAATTTGCTAAGAATTTTATAAAGAGTTCATATACCTATTAAAAAGGAGAAAAAAATGGATTTTTTTAATATTTTCATAGGTGACACGACTTGGACCTTTATTTTGGAAATTTTGGTTCGATGCTTCCTCATGTTTATCATTATTATTAGTTTTTTAAGACTATCAGGTAAGCATGGTGTTCGCCAACTTTCCCTTTTTGAACTCGCAATTATTTTATGTTTAGGCTCGGCTGCTGGTGATCCAATGTTTACCAAGGACTTACCTATTGCCCATGCTTTAGTCGTATTTATCGTTATTCTTTTTCTCTATCGTCTAGTAACTTGGGCCATGGTGAAGCATAAGAAAATTGAAGATCTATTAGAAGGAAAAGCGCTTTGCGTGGTTAAAGATGGACTTTTAGTCTACAAAGATTTCCAGAAACAATCATATTCACATGATGAGTTTTTCTCAGAGATGCGCCAACAAAATGTTGAACATTTAGGTCAAGTGAGAATAGCTTTACTGGAATCCGACGGCATCCTTAGCTTACTGTACTATGAAGATGAAGAAGTAAAATGGGGATTACCACTATTCCCCGATGCTTATTGCAAAGTTGACGTACTTAAAATCAATACTTTTTATTCATGTATGAAATGTGGTGAAACTAAAATTCTCAATAAAATTGATCAAGAGTGTTCTCGTTGCAAACATCATAGTTGGGCTGAGTCTTTAAAAACCCGTCGACTAGGATAGTAAAAGAATTGAGTATTATAAATGTCTGACATGAAGTTTTTGAAAATGCTGTAGTTACCAGTTTTTTGCATTTTTGAGGTGTAATAAAAGAATCACTAGAAAGTGAAAAAGTAACTCATCTTTTAAGCATTAAAAAAGGTGCTATTTCCTATTAAAAATAGAGAAATAGCACCTTAAAATGTTAAAAAACTAATTTTAACTTTTTATTTAAAGATTAGTTTAAACCTTTAAACTCAGCTTTACCGCGGTAAGCAGCTTTAGTCAATTCTTCAATACGAAGTAATTGGTTGTACTTAGAAACACGGTCAGAACGGCAAAGTGAGCCAGTCTTAATTTGGCCAGCCGCTGTACCTACTGCTAAGTCAGCAATAGTTGAATCTTCTGTTTCACCAGAACGGTGAGAAATTACAGTCGTATAACCATTTTCTTTAGCAAGATAGATTGCATCCAGAGTTTCAGTCAACGTACCAATTTGGTTGTATTTGATTAAGATAGAGTTACCTACTTTCTCATTAATACCACGTTGTAAAATCTTAGGGTTTGTAACGAACAAGTCATCACCTACCAATTGGATTTTGTCACCAAGGATAGATGTCAAGTAAGACCAGCCTTCCCAATCTGATTCATCTAAACCATCTTCAATTGAGATAATTGGATATTGGTTTACAAGACCCGCTAAATAGTCAGAGAACTGGTTGCTTGTGAATGCTTTATTGCCTTCACCTGCAAGGATGTATTGACCATTTTTGTAGAATTCTGAAGATGCACAGTCAAGCGCCAACATAATGTCAGAACCAGCTTTGTAACCAGTTTGACCAATAGCTTCAAGAATAACAGTGATTGCTTCTTCGTTTGAACGCAAGTTTGGTGCAAAACCACCTTCATCACCCACAGCAGTGTTTAAACCTTTTTTGTTTAAAACTGATTTTAGAGAATGGAAGATTTCAGCACCAGCACGTAATGCTTCAGCAAATGAAGTGAAGCCTACTGGCTCAATCATAAACTCTTGAATATCAACGTTGTTGTCTGCATGCGAACCACCATTGATGATGTTCATCATTGGCACAGGCATAGTCAAAATTGTTTGACCACGTAAATCAGCGATGTATTGGAAAAGAGGAATTTTCTTTTCATCAGCAGCAGCACGTGCAGCAGCCAATGACACAGCCAAAGTTGCATTGGCACCCAATTTTTCTTTGTTTTCAGTACCATCAAGTTCGATCATCGTATTATCGATGTCTTTTTGTTCAAATACTGATTTGCCCACTAAAGCGTCACGGATAATCGTGTTTACGTTGTTAACCGCAGTTTTAACACCTTTACCTAAGTAACGCGATTTATCACCGTCACGTAGTTCTAGAGCTTCACGAGAACCAGTTGAAGCACCAGATGGTGCACATGCACGACCAACAACCCCAGATTCTAAAATTACGTCTGCTTCGATGGTTGGGTTACCACGAGAGTCCAAAATTTCACGTGCACGGATGTCAACGATTTGGCTCATGAACAATTCCTCTGTTAAATGAATATGGGCTGCGATTAAAGCAGCGTAAGTGAGTAAAAACTCAATGGGTGTCTAACTTTTTGAATCCTTTAACCAAAGTATCCAATTCTTTTATTTGTGCCAAGAATGGCTCAAGCTGCGACATGCGTAATGCACAAGGTCCATCGCATTTTGCATGTTCTGGGTCTGGATGACCTTCCAAGAACAATCCAGCCAAGCCTGTTGCCATTCCAGCGCGTGCTAAAGTTGTAATTTGAGCACGACGACCACCTGCCGAGTCAGCACGACCACCAGGAGTTTGCAACGCATGTGTTACATCGAAGAAAACAGGAACATTCATTTCTTTCATGATGTCAAATCCAAGCATGTCTACAACAAGGTTGTTATAGCCAAATGCTGAACCACGTTCACAAAGAATCAGCTTATCGTTTCCTGCTTCTAAACATTTATTCAGGATATGACGCATTTCATGAGGTGCCAAAAACTGAGCTTTCTTAATGTTAATAATAGCCTGTGTTTTTGCCATCGCTTCAACAAGATCAGTTTGGCGACTTAAGAAAGCCGGTAACTGAATAATATCAGCTACTTCTGCAACTGCTTCAGCTTGGTGTGGCTCATGGACATCGGTAATGATAGGAACATTAAAATGTTTTTTAATATCGCCTAACCATTCAATACCTTTTTCGAGTCCAGGACCGCGAAACGAATGCAGACTAGAACGATTTGCTTTATCGAAACTCGCTTTAAATACATAAGGAATGTCTAAGCGTTTGCAAATATCAACATAAGTTTCTGCAATTTCGAAAGCTAAATCTTTTGATTCAAGTACGTTCATTCCGCCAAATAATACAAATGGCAAATGATTTGCCATTTGTATATCGCCTAAACGTACAACTTCTTGTGGTTTTAATTGTGACATTTAAACTTTCCCAGTTTATTTAAAATCGCATTATTTACTTTTTTGATGCTGAGTTTTCGCAGCGTCAATAAAACTAGCAAATAATGGATGTCCATCACGTGGTGAACTTGTAAATTCCGGGTGGAATTGTACAGCAATAAACCAAGGATGTTCAGGAATTTCTACAGTTTCAACCAAATGTTGTGCCGAAGAGTAACCAGAAATCTTCATACCAGCTTGTTCAATCGACTCAATGAAACGGTTATTCATTTCATAACGGTGACGATGACGCTCAGTGATTTCTGCTTTACCATAGACTTCACGTGTTTTTGTGCCTTCAACCAATTCAGATTTTTGTGCACCTAAACGCATAGTTCCACCTAAGTCAGACTCTACGCTGCGTTGTTGTAACTCGCCACGCTCATCTAGCCATTCGGTAATTAAACCAATCAATGGATATTTTGTAGAACGGTTAAACTCTGTAGAAGATGCTTCTGGCATAGCTGCAACATGACGTGCATATTCGATTACAGCCAATTGCATACCTAAACAAATGCCCAAGAATGGAACTTTGTTTTCACGTGCATATTGAATAGCTTTCATTTTGCCTTCAGTACCACGCTCACCAAAACCACCTGGGACTAAAATTGCGTCAGCTGTTTGCAAAATAGAAACGTCTTGGCTTTCAAGCTCTTCAGCATTGACATAGTCAATCTGTACTTTCACACGGTTTTTGATGCCTGCATGTAACAATGCTTCATTCACAGATTTATAAGCATCTGGTAATTCAACATATTTACCAACCATAGCTACACGCAAAGTGTATTCTGGGTTAAGTAATGCTTCGACTACATTATCCCAATCTTCTAGGTTTGCTTCCGGAAGATCATTAAATCCAAAACGTTCACAAATGAGGTCATCAACGTTTTGTTCATAGAATGTACGTGGAATTTGATAAATTGTTTTCGCATCTTTACATACCACAACGGCACGCGCTTCCACGTTAGTGAACAATGCAATTTTGCGTTTAGTATCAACATCTACATCATATTCAGTACGGCAGATTAAGATATCTGGCTGAATACCAATTGAAAGTAACTCTTTCACTGAATGTTGAGTTGGCTTGGTTTTTAACTCAGCCGCAGATTTGATATATGGTAACAATGTTAAATGCATCAGCATGGTACGTTTATGACCAAGCTCAACCATTAACTGACGGACTGATTCCATAAATGGAAGTGATTCGATATCACCAACAGTACCACCAATCTCAACGATTGCAACGTCGTAACCTTCACCTGCGCGAAGTACACGTTCTTTAATATTGTCAGTAATATGTGGAATAACTTGAACCGTACCACCTAAGTAGTCACCACGACGTTCTTTATTTAGAACATCTTGATATACACGGCCACTGGTAAAGTTATTCAGTTTGGTCATTTTCGCACGACGTAAGAAACGTTCGTAATAACCCAAGTCTAGATCAGTTTCGGCACCATCCTCTGTGACAAAAACTTCACCATGTTGGAAAGGACTCATTGTCCCCGGATCGACATTAATGTAAGGATCCATTTTAACCATTGTGACTTTTAAGCCACGGGCTTCCAAAAGTGCAGCAACTGAAGCAGCAGAAATACCTTTACCTAGCGATGAAACCACACCACCAGTAACAAAAATAAAATGGGTCATTAAGTTTCTCGTACAATCAAGCCGAAATCGGCCTACAATGTTGGGCAATTTTACTTTACTCTGCCCCTATAAAGCAAAGTCAAACCGCATCAATTCAAAGATCATTAAACAACTGGTTATTCTATCAGCATTTTTAATAAAAATTAGGTCCATCTCACATGATTTTTTCATTCTCTTTTGCTGTTATAATGCCAGCTCCTCAATTAAATGTTGTTTAGGACAATGGCAAATAAAAAACTTTTAATCTGTGCTGCAATTGCAGCTGGACTATTGTTAACCGCATGTGTCAAAAAAGAAACACCAGAAGAAGAGCAAGAAAAGGTTGAAACTGCTGTTTCAGAACCTAAGCCTGCTGAACCTGCAAAATTTGAGTCTTTAGAAAGCGTTAAAACTGAAGAAGCTCAAACGCAGGAACCAACGCAAGTTGAAGTTCATCACGAAGAAACAGCGAATACCACAACTGAAATTCGCCGTGAAACTCGTCCTGCCCAATCTGATCAAAGTTCACAAACAACAGCTTCTGAGCAACCTAAAGCAGAGCCGAAGCCTAAGCCAGAACCTAAACCTGAGCCAAAACCAGAGCCAAAACCAGAACCTAAGCCTGAAAAAGCTCAGTCAAAACCAGCTAAGCCAGCAGAACCATCTCAAACTGAAGATGATGCTGTTGCCGCTGCGATTGCTGCTGCTACACCAGCGCTTAAAAACTAAGTTCCCGTATGAATATGCCCAAATTGAACAGTTGATTTGGGCTTTTTAAATATTATTAAAATTATCAATTCAATAATCAGTTCTACCTTTCTCTTTCTAATTTGTCTTTAAAGTTTTCCTAGATATCAATTTAGGACAATCTACTTATTCACTCTGAAAAAGCATTGACGTTACTCACGCTGAGATGTAGTTTTTTAGCAAGTTCCTTTTTGGAACCTTAATTAAAAGAAGATTGGAGCTTAAAATGACTACTGTATCAAATCGCGTACCCGCCTCATTTCCAGTCCGTCGTATGGACTACAACTTTGAAAATACACCTCGTTACTGGTGTAATAACGAACCCTCACTTACCCACTATTTTACGGGCTTATCTACATTGTTCCCTGAGGGTGAATCATATTTTGTTCGTTCAGTTCGAGCGTTACGTGCTAAAGCAAAGTCGAATGAAATTCTAGATCGCGAAATCAGCGCATTTATTGGTCAAGAAGCAATGCATTCAAAAGAGCATCATGCCTTTCATGTCAGCGCCCAGCAACATGGCCTTGATCCCGAATCTTTGGAAAAAGCAACTGGTATCGTTTTAAAAAGTATTGAAAAAGTTTTTAGTAAAAAATGGAATTTGCTCGTAACAGTTGGCTTAGAGCACTATACCGCAGTACTTGTAGTGAGCATGATGCAATCTGTTAATGAACTCATGACTGACTCAACGATCCGTAATTTATGGTTATGGCACAGCATTGAAGAAACCGAACATAAAGCTGTCGCCTTTGATCTTTATCAACACTTATATGGAAGTGGACTGAGCGCCTATCTCCCTCGCATTACTGTCTTTACTTTAAGTCTATTTTTAATTACAAGCTTCTCAACAATTTATCAATTCGTTCTTATGAAACGAGATCGCCAACTTCTAAACTTTAACTCTTGGCGTAATTTCTTTGGTTTTGCTAACAAACAATATAGAACATTAGTCCCTAAATTTTTTGACTATTATCGCTTTGATTTCCACCCTAACCAAACAGATGAAAAAGACCTCGTTGCTAGTACCAAAATCAAAATTGGACTGAAAGATCCAAAATTGCTTTTATCTTGACCTGATAAAATCATAAAGCCCATTCAATAGATGGGCTTTATTTAATTTATTACAGCAACACCGTCATTGTTTATGATTAACCATAAAATAATTCGAAATTAATTTGGCAGCCCAAGAGGTACTTTTCCAACCCTCGTAAAAGCCACAATGACTTCCCTTTTTAGTGGTTACAACTGCAATATTACTCATTTGCTGGATCTTTTCTTTATAAGGTTCTAAATTTTTAATAGAACATACTGGATCATCTTCAGCATTAAGAATCATTAATGGAATTTTGACATTTTCAAATACATAAATTGGATTAATTGCCTGACAATAACTTTGATAATCCTGAAAGCCAGCCATTTCAAAATATTCTTTTTCAAACTCTTCCAGACTAGTCGTCGCTAGAACTTTTTCTAAAGAAGGAATCTTGTTCCAAGTACTTTGATAAGGATGAATAAAATATTTGAATAACTTTTTGGTCATCATTTTGCTATAAAACGGATGAACATTTTTAAAGCCAATCTCAGTGTTATAGCCTGGACACATTGCAAAAGCAGCTTTAAATGGCGTGTCAGTGCCTTGCTCCCCCAAATAACGAACTAACAATCCTGTGCCAGCAGAGGAGCCGACAGCGTACAGATCTGATTCAGGAAACAAATTTTGAATATGCGTAAGCTGCTCTTTAAGGTCACTTGTTGATCCGAAAAGAGAAATCTGTGGTACAGGCATAGGTAAACCAGCATGCCCACGGCGTAAGCAAAGCGCTATTCTCCACCCCGTATAGTGATGTAAATCTTTCACCAGTTCACGCATACTTTCAGGTGTACCTGTAATGGTATGCATGATGACAACTGTAGGAGTAGCTTTTGGAAGATTATAGCCATACCACGCGATCGCAGTTACGCCACCATCTTTCATGGTGAGCTGATCAATACGGTCATATTCAAGCTTAATGGTTTTTTTTCTAATAATATCAAAATACAAAAGATGAACGTGATTGTTGCTCAACCATGGCGTAGGACGATATTTTTGCTTGAGCTGGGGCAATTTCTCCAGAATATCTTTTATTTTCCCTTGTGGGTCATAATAGATTTTTGGCTGTTCAGCACCTAATACCGAATCGAACAATTCTGAACCGAAAGCTTTAATTTTATTTAAAGTAGATATGCCCATTTCCAATCACGACCTCTGATTATGAGTTAAATGATTGCCGCACTAATGCTGCAACCTGCTGCCCCCAAATTGCATAAATTTCTTTGCTTGGATGAAAACCATCACTTGCCATAGGCAAATTCATCGCTTGAAAACTTTCAATATCATATTGAATGAATCTAAATTGGTTTTGTGATTCTAACCATTTATATAATGACTGATTCATTTGCTCTGCATATTTTCCAAATAACCAAGCCAATGGATTCGGCAAAGCTGGAAAATGTTGCATTGGCGGCACACCAGATACGATAATGAGTTTAGGTTGAAAACGCGTCTGTATTTGCTGAAACAATTGCTTTTGTTGTTTTAACCATAGATTTGCTGAGATTAATTTTGTTACATCATTAACACCAATCGACGTAACCACCACATCGTAATTTTGTTGCTCTAAATGCTGTAGAGCTTGAAAAACCTGCTTGGTTGTATCGCCTGTTTTTGCATGAAGTTTCCAGCATAAAGAATACTCATCTTGCAACTCAGAAATAATTACGCCAGATAAAGCATCTTTTTGTGTTTCAACTCCAACACCTGCCGCTGCAGAATCACCTAAAATAAGCAATGACAAAGGTCTTCCGTGTCCGCACAGACCTTCACGCTCGCCAATGGCCTCTAATAGACGTGGTGTATTCTTACGAACCTTTGCCCCTTGTATAAATAATACAGGCAATAAGACTAATGTTGAAAGTTTTAACCACATTCTAATGACCTCAATAATATTACTTAGGCTATTTGCTAAAATTATTGCGGTTGAAACTTGGTGATTCTTTCACCCATTTGTTCAGCTAGTGCCGCTAAACCACTCATTGGACGAATCATTACCTCAAAATCAATAATTTTGCCTTGCTCATTAAAACGTATCATATCAATACCTTTTAATGACTTGCCGCTTACATTTGCACTGAACTCAAGTACCACATTTTCGCCATCTTCCGTATAAAACTCACGATGATAAGTAAAGTCTTGGAATACCTGAATAACATTGCTCAGAATGAAAAAAACGACTTGCCTTCCTTCATAAGGTTTATGAGCAACAGGAGAACGGAAAACGACTTCATCGGCTAATAAATCATTTAGATCAGACAAGTTACCTGCCTGAATCATGTGATGCCATTTTTCTAAAGACTGTTTTGTTGTTTCAAGTGCCATTATTATTTTTCCTTTAATTTACTTAATGAAATTATGGGCATTTCCTTTTCAAAGAAATGCCCATATAGATTTATAGTGTCGCTGCTAATTCAGCACCTTGTCGTATAGCGCGTTTTGCATCTAGCTCTCCGGCCTCTTTAGCTCCACCAATTAAATGAACATTTTTTCCGTCTTCTTTTAATTGCTCATACATTGCAGTGAAAGACTCTTGGCCCGCACAAATCACAACATGATCAACTTCAAGTACGCTTGGTTGCCCATCTACTGTTATATGAAGTCCTTGATCATCTACTTTGTCGTATTGAACCCCGGCAAGCATTTTGACTTGACGATTTTTCAGACCTGTACGGTGAATCCAGCCAGTAGTTTTACCTAAATCACCCCCTACAGCAGCTGCTTTACGTTGCAGTAAATAAATTTCTCGTTCCGAATCTTCAACTTTTGGCTGCTTTAATCCGCCAACATGCTCATATTGAGTATCAATTCCCCATTCAGCATAGAACTTTTCTGGGTTTAAGCTGCCACTTTCACCTTCGTGAGTAAGATATTCCGCCGTATCAAAACCAATACCACCCGCACCAATAATCGCTACACGCTGCCCCACAGGCACACGTTCTCTTAGAACTTGTAAGTAGCTCAGTACTTTAGGATGATCAATCCCATCAAATTGTAATTGACGAGGAGTTACATCTGTTGCAACCACAATTTCATCAAAATTTGCTTGGCTCAACTCTTCATAAGTTGCTTTATGATTTAATACAAGCTCAATATTTGGTCGCAATTCAATTTGACGGCCAAAGTAACGTAAGGTTTCGTAAAACTCTTCTTTTCCAGGAACAGTCTTTGCAATATTAAACTGACCACCAATTTGATGACTTGCCTCAAAAACTTTGACTTTATGCCCGCGATCAGCCGCATATACTGCAAAACTTAAACCTGCCGGACCCGCACCAATAACAGCAATATTCTTTTGAACCTGTGCTTCTTTAAAGATAAGTTCAGTTTCATAACATGCGCGAGGATTCACTAAACACGTTGCGATTTTCATTGAAAAAATATGATCTAAACACGCTTGGTTACACCCAATACATGTATTAATTTCATCGCTACGACCTTGGCTTGCTTTTAAAACAAACTCAGCATCGGCTAGCATTGGACGCGCCATGGACACCATATCAGCATGACCTGAAGCCAACACGTGCTCAGCCATTTCTGGGGTATTAATTCGGTTGGAAGTAATCAAAGGAATAGATACTTCACCTTTGAGTTTTTCAGTGACCCACGTAAATGCAGCACGAGGTACTTTCGTTGCAATGGTTGGAATACGTGCTTCATGCCAACCAATGCCTGTATTAATAATTGTTGCACCTGCTTTTTCAATTTCTTTTGCAAGCTGAATCACTTCATCAAAACTTGAACCACCTTCCACTAAATCAAGCATCGATAGACGATAAATAATAATAAAATTTTCACCAACCAAAGCACGCGTACGTTTTACAATTTCAATGGGGAAACGAATACGATTTTCGTAACTACCACCCCATTCATCATCACGATGATTAGTACGTGCAGCAATAAACTCATTAATTAAATAACCTTCAGAGCCCATAATTTCTACGCCATCATAACCTGCATACTGAGCAAGTTTGGCGCAGTTTGCAAAGTCGTCAATGGTCTGTTGTACTTCGGCAGAACTTAAAGCTTTAGGCTTAATCGGGTTAATTGGTGCTTGAATTGCTGAAGGCGCAACGTTATTTGCCTGATAAGAATAGCGCCCAGTATGTAAAATCTGCATAGCGATTTTACCGCCAGCTTCATGCACAGTTTGGGTAATTACTTTATGTTTTTCAGCTTCTTCAACTGTATCGAGCTTGGTACCGTGGCTAAATACAACACCATCATCATTCGGAGAAACACCGCCAGTTACGATCAATCCAACATCACCTTTTGCGCGCTCAGCATAAAATGCTGCCATACGCTCATATCCCTGCGGTGCTTCTTCTAACCCAATATGCATAGACCCCATAAGCACACGGTTTTTTAAAGTAGTAAAGCCCAAATCAAGTGGCTTTAATAAATGTGGATAAGCTGACATATTTTCTCCTTTGGCTAGCAATTAGCTTGCTAATGCAACTTGTTGCATTAATTTATAATCAAATTTTGACTTTTATGCAACATGTTGCATAATCTCATCAGTCACACTTTACTTTTGCTTACAAACCGGATTGCCATGTCACTTCCTCATGTTTTATTGACCAGCTTGCTTGAACGACCAAGCACAGGGTTCGAACTTGCCCGCCGCTTTGACCGTTCAATGGGCTTTTTCTGGAATGCCACACACCAGCAAATTTATCGTGAACTCAACAACATGCTCAAAAAAGGTTGGGTTTCAACGTTAGAAAATGAAATGGAAAATAGTCGAAAAAAGACCTATCAAGTTGAACAACTGGGACGTATTGAGCTAGCTTCATGGATGACGCAACAAAGTGAACCTGCGCAGCTTCGTGATGACTTGATGGTTAGATTGCGTGCTGAAGCACAATTGAGCAATAATCAGATATTACCTGAGCTGTTACGACACCTTGGTCTACATCAGGAAAAGCTTAAACTTTATCAAAGTATTTATGACAAAGATTTTAAAGATAGCAATGATCTAAATGACCGTGTGTTATACATCCATAAAATGATCTTAGAACTTGGAATTACGATGGAAAGTGAATGGATCAAATGGTTGGAACAAGTCATCCCTCAATTAAAACGCTTTGCCCAACATAGCGTATCCGGAGAATAGCCATGCCATATTACACCATGCCCGATCGGGAAAATTTATTTGTACGTCGTGTTGGTCGTGGTGAACCAGTTTTGGTTTTATCTGGTCTTGGTATGCAAAGTTGGCAATGGCTACCTTTTATTTATGCAAATCGTAAAGATTATGAGTTTATTATTCCAGATTGGCGTGGGTTTGGCGGTTCAAAAAATTGTGCAATCCCTGAGCAAGATGCGATATCAAGCCATTGGCAAGACGTTGCTCATTTAATAGAACAATTAAAACTCGATAATTTTATCTTGATGGGTTATTCAATGGGCGCCACGACGGCCATGCACGGTATGAAACATGCTCATCTCGCACAGCAACTAAAAGCTTATTTACATATCGACCAAACACCCAAAATATCTGTAGATTCAACATGGGAATATGGTTTATTTGGTTCTCATCATACTCAGTTCAAACAATTACTAAATGATATCTATCAATTATTATCAAAGCACAAAAATGCCAAATATCTTTATGAATTATCACTTCCAGATCGACAGGAATTGGTTCGCCTTTGGGTAGATTTTATTGATTTACAAAGTAGCAATCCATTTAGCCCTTTAGTTTTTAAAACAGCGCTAAAACAACCGTTTCTACAAAAATATTTATTACCTATTCAGCGTTTAGATTATTTATTTTGGTATGTGGAAAATTATCTTTATCACAATGAAGATTATCGTGAAGCTATCCAGCAATTAGAGTGCCCAACCACTTTCTTTATTGGTCGTAATTCGACGCTTTATCCAGAAACTGGGCAGACACTTATTGCACAGAGTGTCGAGCATGCAAAAGCAATATACTTTGAGCGTTCAGGCCATACACCGTTATTGACCGAGCCGAAAAAATTTGGCCATGAAATCACAACATTTTTATCAGAATTAAAACATGCTTCTTAAAAAATAAAGGGATCTGTTCGCAGATCCCTTTTTAAATGTGCAAAACATTAAGCTGAATGAGCTAACTCTTTTGCTTTTAATTGCTCTGAAACACTTAACAAAAGTCGCTCTGTTTTTTCCCATCCTAAGCAACCATCAGTTACTGACTGCCCATAAGTCATATCACAAGAAATCTTTTGGCTACCATCAACCAAATGACTTTCAATCATGACACCCTTTACTTGTGTTTTTAAACGTTCAGCAACGATTTGCTGTAAAACTTCTGGCTGACGTAACGGATCTTTACTGCTATTGCCATGACTACAGTCAATCACCAATGCAGGAAGATTTTGTTTGTGTTTTTCTCGTATAGCCTGAATTGAAGCTAAATCATAATTTGGCCCATGATTCGCTCCGCGCAAAATCAAGTGTGGTAAGGGATTACCAGCACTCTGAATCACTGAAGGTAAGCCTTGTTGATTCATTCCTAAAAATTGATGTTCATTTTGTGCTGACTGAATCGCATCTAAGGCAATCTGAATTGAACCATCCGTACCATTCTTGAAACCAATACTGTATGGCATGTGACTTGAGATTTCACGATGAATTTGAGACTCACTTGTACGAGCGCCAATTGCACCCCAAGCCAATAAATCATCAAAATAACCAGTTGCCATTGGACTTAAAATTTCACTCGCAATTGGCAAACCCTTTTCAATAATTTGTAAGTAAAGTTCGCGAGACTTTTCTAAGCCAAGTTGTAAATTTGATGAACCATCTAAATTTGGATCATACATAAAACCCTTCCAACCCACAGTTGTACGTGGTTTTTCAATGTATGCACGCATCACGATAAAAATCTGATCTTTTACTTTTTCTTGTAATTTTTGCAATCTTTCAGCGTATTCAAGTACTGCAACCGGATCATGAATGGAACAAGGCCCTGTAATTACCATTAACCGATGATCTTTGCCGATAAGAATATTTTGAATAGTTTGACGGTGTTCGGCAATTTGACGCACGAAAGAGTGTGCAAGCGGATATTTTGCTTTTAACTGGACAGGTAAACTAACTGGAGTTTCTTTTGTATTGCTTTGTGTCAATAAAGTATTTAGGGCATTCATTGGTTTTTCCTTGGGACTGCAATCTATTCAGTCCGATCATTTATTTGAGCGTTTTGGATCTATTCGTTGGTAAAGGCAAGCAAAAGTAAAACCAATAAAAGTTGCTAAAGTATGAATAAGTCATGTTGTTCATTTTAAGTTCCTCGATTCAAAAAGATAAAGCATAAAAAAACCTGATCGGGGTTGCCGATCAGGTATTAACTGTGATGGGCAACTTTCTCATGCCCGAATACGCTCAGGCAACTATCTAAATTGCCAAAAATAATAATATGCGTTAGTGTTCACAGATAGATTTAACATCTTTATCTCAAATATAAAAAAATGTTCCTTAAATCTAAAATACGCATTGTTGAGGGCTTTGACAAGTCTTTTTTTTGAAAAACTTCTTATTTTCAGATTCACTCATTGTCTTAACGAATCAGCCCTTGAGGTTGTAAAATAATTAAGCCAGCTCCACAAAACACTATTAGACCACCTAATATATCCCATCTTGTTAATCCGACCTGATCAACAAAGCGCAGCCACATTAACGCAGTAAAAATATAAATACCGCCATATGCAGCATAAATGCGCCCTGAAGCCGCTGGATGTAGGGTCAGCAGCCATACAAAGACAGCCAAACTTAAAACTGTAGGTAACCACAGCCAAGCCGACTTACCTTCTCTTAAAATCAGATAAGGGAAATAACAACCCAGAATTTCAGCAATTGCTGTAATAATAAATAACCCGAATACACTCAGTATTCGGGTTATAGCAAGACTATCAATTAACATGAGTTATGCTGGTTCTGCCGTATGATGATCTTCAAACACTTCAAGTTTTAAGCCAACAGCTTTGCCATCTTCATTTTTCACTGATACAGCCACATTACCACCATGATCTGCCAGTTCACCAAACAAAATCATTTCAGCTAATGGTTTCTTCAAGTGTTCTTGAATGAGGCGTTGCATTGGACGTGCACCCATCAAGCGGTCATAACCATTTGTTGCCAACCAATCACGAGCACTTTGATCGACATCAAGTACAACTTGTTTGTCATCTAGTTGAGCTTGTAACTCTGTCAAGAATTTATCAACCACAGACTCAATAACAGTTGTTGGTAATGACTTGAATTGAATAACACTATCTAGACGGTTACGGAACTCTGGTGAGAAAGCACGTTTCATTGCTTCTTGGTTATCAGAACTATGATCTTGTTCAGTAAAACCAATACTCGCGCGAGAAATACTCTCTGCTCCCACATTCGTAGTCAGGACAATAATAACGTTTCTAAAGTCTGACTTACGTCCGTTGTTATCCGTTAAAGCACCATGATCCATGATTTGCAGCAAGAGATTGAACACATCTGGATGTGCTTTCTCAATTTCATCTAGCAATAAAACACAGTGCGGATTCTTATGGATCGCATCAGTTAACAGCCCACCTTGGTCATAACCCACATAACCCGGAGGTGCACCAATCAAACGTGAAACTGCATGACGTTCCATATATTCAGACATATCGAAACGCACCAGCTCCACACCTAACAACTTCGCCAGCTGTTTAGTGACTTCAGTTTTACCCACACCTGTTGGGCCAGCAAAAACAAAACTACCTACTGGCTTATCTGGTGATTTCAATCCAGCACGAGACAACTTGATTGCCGAGCCTAACGCTGTAATCGCTTCATCCTGACCAAACACAACACGTTTTAAATCACGCTCAAGATTTTCAAGCACTGACTTATCGTCTTTAGAAACAGTTTTTGGTGGAATACGAGCGATCTTAGAAACGATATCTTCGATATTCTCTACCGTAATCAAACTATCATCACTTTCAGCCTTCAAACGACGCTGAGCACCAGCTTCGTCAATCACATCAATTGCCTTGTCTGGCAAGAAACGATCATTAATGAATTTAGCAGAAAGCTCTACAGCTGATACCAATGCTTTATCGTCATATTGTACGTGGTGAAAATCTTCAAATTTAGATTTTAAGCCACGCAAAATATCAATTGTTTCAGAAATACTTGGCTCATTGACATCAATTTTCTGGAAACGACGTGATAACGCATGGTCTTTTTCAAAAACCTGACGATATTCTTGGAACGTCGTTGAACCGATACAACGCAAACTACCATTTGCCAAAGCTGGCTTGATGAGATTCGAAGCATCCATTGTGCTGCCCATACTTGAGCCCGCGCCAATGATCATATGAATTTCATCAATGAATAAAATCGCATTTGGATTTTTCTTCAAAGCATTAAGCAATTGTTTTAAACGTTTTTCAAAGTCACCTCGATATTTGGTCCCAGCAACTAATGCACCAATATCTAAACTATAAACTTCAGCCTGACTCAAAGGTTTAGGCGCCTTACCATTCACAATTAACCATGCCAAACCTTCAGCAATCGAGGTTTTACCAACGCCCGGATCACCGACAAGTAATGGATTATTTTTGCGACGGCGGCACAGAATTTGTGCTGTACGCTCAATTTCTTTTTCACGACCAATAAGTGGATCAGTTTTGCCTTTTTGCGCTTCAACATTTAAGTTCAGCGTATAAAGCTCTAATGGCCCTGCATTGCCCGTACTCGTTTCACCCTCAATATCTTCAACTTCTTCTTCAACTTGCACTTCATCTTTACGTGTCCCATGAGACAAGTATTGAGTCAATGTCAATCGATTGATTTGATGACGTTTAAGCAAATACACAGCAAAAGAATCACGCTCTGAATACATTGCGACCAAAACATCCGCACCTTCAACAGTACGATCGCCGCCACTTGATTGCACATGGAAAATAGCACGTTGCAAAATGCGGTCGAAACTTTCTGTTGGATGAGGCGCCTGCTCGCTATTTTCGCCAAGCTTAGGAGTATGTTGTTCTACATATTCTTCTAATTCTTTACGTAAAGAAACTATATCAGCCCCACATGCCTTTAACGCATTCACGGCCGAATCGTTGTCGAGTAGCGCTAATAATAAATGTTCAACTGTAAGAAACTCATGTCTCTTTTGACGAGCCATGCTAACAGCCAAACGTAATGATACTTCTAATTGACGACTGAGCATGTAACCCCCTTATGCTTTAGGCTCAATCTGGCAAAGTAATGGATGACCTTGCGATCGAGCGTAATTATTAACAAGGTTTGCTTTGGTTTCCGCGATGTCTCTTGGATATACCCCAGCAATACCTTTACCTTCATAGTGTACTGTTAGCATTACTTGAGTTGCTTGGTCAAGATTCATTGCAAAGTATTGTTGTAAAATTTCAATTACAAAGTCCATTGGCGTGTAATCGTCATTCATTAAGACGACTGCATATAACGGCGGACGCTTGAGTTCAGGAGGTGCTGTTTGTACAACAACCTCTCCGTCATGATCTTCGTTTTGCGAATCACTTAAGCGTGGATGGAAGTGCCAATCGACATAACCAGACTGCTGAAAAGAAGCCTTGATATCTTTTAAGTTTGTTTGACGCTTATTTGTTCGCATAGGATGTTACTATTGTGAATTTGCTTCAGCTTGAGGAATTTCTGCCACAAAAGCAGAAGATGTTTCGACAGGTTTACCGCGCTGCCAACTAAAACGTTTAATAACTGGTGTATCAGAACCGCCTGTTAAACGTACCTCAATAAATTGAGGTATAAAACCTTTAGGCATCGTCCAACGACCTGTTAAACGCTCAAAATCAGTAAAGTTAAAGTTTTTAGCCTCAAGTGGCACAACCAAAACTTCTGTATCTTTAATGAGTCTTATCTCAATCGATCCTGAAGCACGGCGCTTGCTTGGGCTCACCTGCACTAAATCTAACTGATATTCATAAGCATTTTCAGGCAGAGGTTTGATCGCCAAATTTTGAATCGTCAAGCTTAGACCACCGCGCTGCCTCAAGATATCACGGTAGATATTACTCATACCTTCTTGCTGCGTTTTATCAGCATTGGCCTGATTAAGGGCTTCAAACAGATCATTTGCATTTGTTACAGCAACATCACGCTCTTGTACCGCAGCATTCAGGCTTTTATTAACCGCATCCAAAGCTGTTTTTTGCTTTTGCACCACTTCAACTAATTGCTCTGCATCTGCATCGTAACCTACAACAGTTAGACCTTGACGGTGACCAATTGTGTAGCCGAGCGCAAGACAACCACTCATTAAAATAGCCGCACCAATAAACAAAGGTTTATTGGTATTTAAAAATTTTTTCTTTTGCAACGAACTTTCTGCTGAAGTCGTCTGTCCAGAGTTTTGCATCGTCATCTCAGTGTTTAAGATCAGAGTCAAGACACACATTTAAATCGAAATTTAAATGTGTGTGAAGCAAAAAAGAGTTTTTTATGGTAATAAACCAATCCCTTGTAAGCCTTCATCTTCATCAAAGCCGAACATAAGGTTCATATTTTGTACAGCTTGACCAGATGCACCCTTCACAAGGTTATCTTGTACCGCAAGAATAATAAGTTTATTCGGCTGCGGCTTATATAAAGCAATACGAAGCTCATTCGCACCGCGCACACTACGTGTTTCAGGCGAACTGTTAGCAGGCATCACATCAACAAATTTTTCATTTGCATAAAAGTGCTCATACAATGCCTGAATATCCGTTTGTTTTCCAGCTTCTGTCAAATCGACATAGATTGTGCTGAGCATACCGCGAATCATTGGAACTAAATGAGGAACAAACAAGAGCCCTTCAAAGCCACCTTTTTGCCCCGCAATATTTTCTAATGCTTCAACAATTTCTGGGTGGTGACGGTGACCCGCAACCCCATAGGCCTTGAAGTTATCAGCATTTTCGCTATAGATCATGCCTAAGCTTGCTTTACGGCCTGCTCCTGAAACACCTGATTTCGCATCAATAATAATATTTTTTGTTTCAATCAATGCTTGTGCTGATTTCAAAAGTGGAGCCAAACCCAATTGAACAGTAGTCGGGTAGCAACCAGGGTTACCAATCACTTGCGCCTGTTTAATTTTTTCGCGGTTTAGTTCAGCCAAACCATATACTGAGTTTTCCAGAACGTCTGGGCAAGCATGTTCCATGCCATACCATTTCTCAAACTGCTCAAGATTTTGTAAACGAAAATCAGCAGCCAAATCAATAACTTTTGTGCCAGCCGCAATCAATTCTTTTGCATGTTGCATAGCAACACCGTGAGGAGTCGCAAAAAACACAACATCACACTTTTTTAAATCATCAATATTTAAATCTGAAAATTGAAGATCAGTATGTCCACGTAAATTAGGGAACATGTCTGCAACTGGTTTGCCCGCTTCTGTACGTGAAGTAAGAACTCGAACCTGCGCTTTAGGATGTCGTAATAAAATACGTAATAGTTCAACGCCTGTATAACCCGTTCCACCAACAATTCCGACAGAAATCACGTGCATTACCTCAATTTTTGAATCTATACTTGTGCAGTAGTATGACAGGATGTCCAAGCTTACAAAACCATTTCATGCTTGGTAATTTTAATTTTTTTAATTTTAGCGACAATTAGATAGCACTTATTCAACTGTCATAACTAAACAAATATCAGCAAATAAATATCAGATTTAATTTTGGAGAGCTAGGATGCTTCATCAATCAAAAGAAACAAAATTACACACTTACCTTGGCTTGAGCACCTTAATTTTAAGTGCACTACTTGTAGGTTGCGGAGGTGGAGGCAGTAGTAGTGGCAACTCACCAAGCACTCCAACACCCATTGATCCTACTCCAGAGGCAACGACTGATGTTACTCTTAAATCTCCTGTAGAAATGCGTAATATTCAACTCAAAGTATATGACAACACCACTAACTCTGTTTTGGTAGATACTTCAATTGCAAGTTTAAACAGCTTTAATGTCAAAATTCCTACCGCTAAATTGAATCGTTTATATCGTGTAGAAATTACGACTCAAAATTCATCTCAAGTATTTGATCCAATTACTTCAACATACCAAAATTTCTCTGGTATTTATCATGCGTTTATTACACCGAACAGTGTAAGTGGCAGAACCCTATCCGTAAGTCCAAGCAGTGAAGCAATTTACCAACGCGCTGTTATACGTTCAGGACAACTTCCTCAAGAGACGATTGACCCAACACGCATTGAGCAATTGCATGTGGATTTAGCTTCTCAAGACGTTTATAGATCTCTTCTTAATGCGTTCAAAGATGCCGACATTCCAAGTTTAAGTCCAGCCAATCCCCTTACGGTTTTAACTTTATTGCAGTACTCAACTAAAAAACCTAGTACATATGTAGATAGTTATCTTAGCTTTGGCTACTTACAACATTGGTCAACTTTTCATAGCGGAGTAACTACATACCAAGAACTCATTAAAAGTTTGGCAACCGATTTAAAAGATGGCTTTTTAGATGGGAAAAAACTTCATGGGGATCAAACGACTTTTACCCCTATTTTCACATCTGCTCCAGATAATATTGATCCAGTTAAAAATACACTGTTAGATATCGCAGCTAATCAAAAAACAACACGTGATTCTTTTGCAACCAATTTAAAAGCCGCTACTTTAAAATTGGCAGATACCCAAAACCAATCCAGTTTAGATCAAACAGGCTATGATCTACTGCAAAAGAAACTATATTCAGGAGTCGTACCTGCCGGAAATACAACTGACTTTTTCCGTATAGATGGGGCTGGTGATTATCGTCGTGCTGTAGGTTTTAGCGGTATTACAGCGACCTGTAACGGTTCTGCATATCCTTGCAAACAAGGTTTGACTAGCATTAATCTGTCCGACCCCAAACTACCAGCTACAGACTATTTAGTAGGTCACTATGAAGACACTGCAACAGGTTGCCAACTTAATTTCCGTGCGAATGGTCAAATCGAACTTATTAAAGGATCACAGACTTATCGCTCTGCTTTAAGCGCTGATAGTACAGATAATCTATTGCAAACAGATGCTGCAAGCTTAAGTTATTTACTGAACTCAAGTTCAGCCGAACCAAATAACTCAACGCAGCAATACAACTTTATACAATTATCGATTAAAGCAAATAAAATTGTGAGTGCCAAAGCAGGTCTAGATAGCCGAAAAGCACCAGATAACTTACAAACCCCACAATTAGAATGTAGTTTTAGTTAATTTGAGACATACCACCATGCAGGCAACGGATTTGATTTAAGTTGTCTGCGGTGTCTTTGAAAATATGGATCGTATTTTTCAACTTCTGCCCAAAATGCAGGGCTATGATCAAAATGTTTAGTATGCGCTAACTCATGAATAGCAACATAGCGAGCAATCTCATGTGGCATGAGCACCAAACCTGCATGCAGCATAATATTATGCTGACTACTACAACTTCCCCAACGAGTTTTGGGACGGCGGATTGAACATTCGCTGTAATTTAGACGAGTTTGCTCACTTAAATCGTTTAAAAGCTTTGGTAATTCTTGTTTTGCAAAAGCAATAACTGCACTTTGCAACGCCAAATATGGCTGCGTATCTTTAATAAATAGACAGTTATTTTCCCAATCAAGTTGGAAAACACGATGTTGCTTTTGAACAATAACTTGAAATGGTTGCTCTTTATTAAAAAAATAAATTTCTGAAGGAATCTCAAGCGAATTAGATTGAACGTGTTGTTGCTTATTCCAAGTTTCGATCAACCATTGCTCAGATTGTGCTAAAAAAAGTTGAATTTGATTCTTACTACAAAACAAAGGAACTGTCAGGCGTATTGAAGCTGGCTCAACACGTAAGCGCAATTTTCTTGCCCTTACGTGTCGAACGATTTTAATCTCTGGCATTTTTGCAGACATTACTGTGCTGTACGCTCTTCAATACCGTTATTTGTTGCAACAATTGCAATCGTTGCTGGGTTTAAAGCGAAAATACCATTAGTCACAACACCTGGAATGTTATTAATGGTTTTTTCTACATCAATCGCATTTAAAATATTAAGATTAAATACATCCAAAATCACATTACCGTTATCTGTTACGACGCCTTCGCGATAAACCGGATCACCACCTAAAGCCACTAGTTTACGAGCAACTGCCGAACGAGCCATTGGAATGACTTCAACTGGGAGTGGAAAATCACGACCAAGTTGATCAACCCACTTTGAATCATCAACAATACAAACAAATTTCTTAGCAATTGAAGCTACAATTTTTTCACGTGTTAATGCAGCACCACCGCCTTTAATCATATGCATATGACGGTCAATCTCATCTGCACCATCAACATAGGCATCTAAACCACCTACATGATTCATATCTACAACTTCAATGCCTAATTTTTTAAGGCGATCGGCAGTTGCTTGAGAACTTGCCACAGCAGCTTCTAATTGCAATTCAGGCAATAAATCAATTAGAAAGTTTACTGTACTTCCAGTCCCAACCCCCAAAATGCCACCTTTGGGTAAGTGTTTTAAAGCAGCTTTCGCAGCAGCTTGTTTCTTTTCATCTTGGGTTGCATATAGACTCATGACATCACTCAACTATTTTTTGACATTTATGCACCAATAATCGGCGCAAATGCACAGGGGTTTGCTACAATAACTTCCTATTTTAAACTGTTATAGGGAAGATGAACATGCTGTCTCGTGTGGTACGACAAATTTTACAAGCAACGGTTTATGATGTTGCAATTGAAACACCTCTCGAAGCAGCTCCACGAATTAGTCAAAAATTAAATAATATTATTCGTTTTAAACGTGAAGATTTACAGCCTGTTTTTTCTTTTAAATTACGCGGTGCCTATAACCGTATTAGCCAATTACCTAAAGAACAACTCGAACGTGGGGTAATTTGTGCATCTGCTGGTAACCATGCTCAAGGCGTAGCATTATCAGGTCAACGTTTAGGAATTCCAGCGATTATTGTCATGCCAAGCACGACTCCTGACATTAAAGTTCAAGCAGTTAAGCGCTTAGGCGGTCAAGTTGTATTACATGGCGATAGTTTCGATATAGCAAATAAATATGCGCAACAACGTGCCGAAGTTGAAGGCCTTGTATTTATTCCACCTTATGACGATGAACTTGTCATTGCTGGTCAAGGTACAATTGCAAATGAAATATTACGTCAATGGCGTGATGTAGAATATGTGTTTGTTGCTGTAGGTGGTGGTGGCCTTATTTCAGGCGTAGCGGCTTACCTTGGTGAAGTTGCACCTCATGTGAAAATTATTGGTGTTGAATATGAAGAATCTGCGTGTTTAAAAGCAGCCTTAGAAGCAAATGAACGTGTAATCTTGCCGCATGTAGGCTTGTTTGCAGATGGTACAGCTGTTGCACAAATCGGTGCTTTGCCATTTGATATTATTCGTCTACGTAAGTCTGATAATTCTGGTCCTATTGTTGACCCAGCGATTGTGACTGTAAATACAGATGAAATCTGTGCGGCAATTAAAGATACCTTCGACGAAAACCGCAGTATTGTTGAGCCTTCAGGTGCGATGGCCCTCGCTGGCATCAAAAAATATATTACCGAACATAAAATCAGCAATAAAAATATTGTGTCGATTGTATGTGGCGCCAATATGAATTTTGACCGTCTACGTTATATTGCTGAGCGTACCGAGTTAGGTGAACAGCGTGAAGCCATTTATGCGGTGACACTACCAGAAGAAAAAGGCGCATTCTTAGGCTTCTGTCGCGCTTTACAGGGCCGTAATATTACCGAGTTCAACTACCGAGCAAACAACACAGAAGAAGCGCAAGTCTTTGTTGGTATTAGCTTAAAAGGCGGCGATGCTGAGCGCCATGAAATTTTAGAACAATTGAAGCAACAAAATTATGTGGTAGATGATCTATCTGATGATGAGGTTGCCAAATTACACATTCGTTATTTGATTGGCGGTCATGCAAATCTGGACGATGAAAGATTGTTCCGCGTTGAGTTCCCTGAACGTCCAGGTGCCCTCTTAACCTTCTTAACTCGTTTAGGCCCAACCCATAATATTACGTTGTTCCATTACCGTAACCACGGTGCGGCAGAAGGACGTGTATTAGTCGGCTTACAAGCGACCGATGCGAAACAAAATCCAGATGGATTAATTGAAACTCTTGAGCAGATTAGCTATCCGTATGCAGAAATTACGAATAATGTCGGCTACAAACGTTTCTTAAAATAATCTTTGATTTTGATGAATAAGCCGACAAATTTGTCGGCTTATTCATATAATTATTTTAATATTTGCATCATATTTACATTGCCTCTCTTTATCTCAAAGAAAATATCCTTAAAAATAAACGTCTAATCAGGAAACAAGGACCAACATGGCACAGTTTGCAGTCATTGGCTTAGGGAGTTTCGGAGCAACTGTTGCTCAAGAGCTCACAAAATTAAATCATGATGTTATTGGCATTGATACGGTAAAAAAGAATGTTGAAAATCTTGCCAACGTTTTAACCCATGCCGTCATTGCCGATGCGACCGACGAACATGTACTTGATGAACTTAATATTCAAAATTGTGATGCAGTTGTTGTAGCAATTGGTGAAGATATTGAAGCAAGTATCTTATGTGTCCTGAATTTAAAAAATTTAGGTATGGACAAGATTTGGGTAAAAGCAAAAACCAAAGCTCATCACACCATTTTGTCGCATCTCAATATCAATAAAATTATTCATCCTGAAGAAGATATGGGGGTACGCGTTGCTCAAGCCCTAAACTATCCAATGGTGAGTCGTTATATGTCCCTGGACGATGACCACTACATTATTAAAATTGAAATTCCTGAAAAACTTAATGGCATTAACTTATATGGCATTATGCAGCAAGCACCACAAGTCAAAACGTTACTCTTAAAAAGACAGCAGCAAATTTTGTTTGAGACCGAAGACAGTTTCACCTTGCAAACTCATGATATTCTTATTTTAGAAGGTCATTTACCGCAGTTAAAGAAACTTTCTAATTGCTTCATATAAGAAAAGAAATCTAGAATATGTCTATATATCCCAAGCCCCATAAAACATTAAATTTAAGCCCTCCTTCACTCTTAGCACTGGGGTTTCTGGGCTTTATTATTTTTGGCACGTTATTACTAAAACTGCCGTTTGCCAATACAGGTGATGTGAGCTGGATGGATGCGCTCTTTACAGCAACCTCAGCAGTCACAATCACCGGCCTATCTGTTTTAAATATTCATGAGTCTTTTACCCTGTTCGGGCAAACTATTATTTTATTGCTGATTCAATCTGGTGGATTGGGTTTTATGACTTTTGCAATATTGGCAGCACTAAGTTTGTCACCTAAAGTTGGCCTTAAGCAGCAAATGATGGCACAAGATAGTCTCGGACAAACAAGCCTATCGAAAGTTACTTTTGTAGCTAAAGGGGTTGTAACTTATACTCTTATTTTTGAGCTTATTGGTACGATTATTCTCACTACTGCTTTTACACCGACTTACGGCTTTGCGCGTGGACTATATTATGCAGTTTTTTATAGTATTTCTTCATTTAACAATGCTGGTTTTTCATTATTTTCCAATAGCTTAATAAATTTCCAAAGTAACTACCTGATTTGTATAACCATTAGCATACTTTACACCTTAGGTGGCCTTGGCTTTTTGGTTTTAATGGACATTAAACAAAATAAAAAATGGAAAAAACTCACTCCAAATAGCAAGCTTATTCTCACGACTATTGCAGTTATTAACCTTATTGCATTTATTTTAATATGGGTTTTAGAAGCTCAAAATCCTCATACCCTAGGAATGCTCAGTATTGGTGATCAAGCATTAAATGCTTGGTTTCAAGCCACTGTTCCGAGATCTTCAGGTTTTAATACCATTGATACAGGTTCAATGACCAACAGCAGTTCCTTAGTCATGATGTTGCTTATGTTTATTGGTGGCGGTTCACTCAGTACAGCAGGTGGAATTAAAGTTGGAACCTTTGTAATTTTAGTGCTCAGTGTTATTTCATTTTTACGGCGCACAGATGAAATTCGAATATTTAATCATTCAGTCGCACATGAAACCACTTATAAAGCTTTAGCTGTAACTGCAATTACGAGCATACTCATTTTCATGGGATTCTTTATTATTTTGCTTTTAGAACCTAAAACAGACTTTATGAACTTGCTGTTTGAGGTTGTTTCAGCAGCTTGTACTGTGGGGCTTTCTCGTGGAATCACGCCTGAGTTACATAACGGTAGTCTATTCGTCCTAAGCTTACTGATGTTTGCTGGGCGACTTGGTCCATTAACTCTGGCCTATTTAATTGCCACTCCTAAAAAAAGTCGACTCAAACATCCTCAAGCCAACATTCAAATTGGATAATAAAAATGCCGCTATAAAAGCGGCATTTTTATAAGTAAAGACTTAGTACCAATTCATGAGTGAAACACCCAATCCCGCGTAAGTTGCTCGATGATTATAGTCAATTAAACTTTCACCATAACCATTAAACAGCTGGAAGTGTCCACGCAGTTTGCCACTGATTGGAAAAGCCCAATCAAATTGAACAGCACCATGAGAATCATCACCACCTTTCAAAGAGTGACGCAGCATTAAAGAGAAGTCATTTTCCTTCCACTTATAAAATGCTGTTAAATCACCACGACCGATGTAATTTTCCATATCCGGGTTATTATCGTCTTTGCTGTCTTCTTCAATGCGCACCCACGGACGAAGCATTAAAGCAAAGTTACCGCGCTCTAACCCCACATTAAAGATTACACGGTTCCAGCTACGAGATAATGGATCTGAACGACCATTTGATTGGTGATTTAAAGTGACTCCAAGCAAACGACCATCTAGACCAAGCAATTCATAGTTCGTTCTAAACATTAAACTTGCTTCAGGTTCATAATTCGTTTCGCGGAAAGGACGAGACTCTTCAGCATTGAATGTCTGCCAACGTGAAGATTGTGTATAACCTACCCACAAATCGCCATTGTTGCCAAAAATATTTTCCCAAGCTTTAGTTTTTAAAGAAATCTGAAACTTACTTTCTGTTGACTTCAGATTTTGATCTTCTGTCACCGTATTGTTTGGGTTCGGACTATGTGGTAACTCATTTTTGTCACTGGTCCAGAATACAGGCAACAAATAGACTGGTTGATAAGCACGAATATTCCAAACCCCTAGTTTACTTTTTTCAGACAACTCCCAACGTTGATCTAGTAAAGAAGTAGTAGGTTCAAGTTTTGGTGCTTTACCAATTATTTTGATATTACTCACTGTATCTACCACCTTCTCTTTAAAGGTTTCAGGTGGAACAGCAGGTGCATCAATTTTTTTAACAGGCTCTGGTACAGCCGCAGCTTGAGTAACTGGTAAAGCTGCTGGTTTAAATACAGAGTCATAACAAGCCAGACGATCGGCATTCGAAGCAAGAGCAACACATGCATCTACTGTCGCAGGGGTTACAGGTGCCAAGGTGTCAGCATATGTCACAGACGCACACAAACAGCTAAGCACGATTCCCATGCTTAGCTGTAAAGATGTGCGTTCAAATTGTATGAACGCCATGTTCATCTCCAATTTTTATTTTAATTAACTTGTTGAATGGTAAAACCTAATTGCTGCAATTCATCGCGTTTTGCAAATGGCGCAACTACAGCTTTTACAGGAGTTTGCTCAACTAAATATTGACGAGCAACACGTTGTAAATCCTCTAATGTTACATGCAACAATCTCTCACGTAAGATACGGCGGAAAGTTGGTGTTCTTGCATGCAACAATGCATAACATGCTGTAATCGCCTCACCGGCTGGTGAACCTGGTTTATCCATACTTGCAACGAGTCCAAGAATCGCTTCTTCAAGCTGATAAGGCTGTTGTTCCGTATTTAATAACCATTGCACACTTGCTTCGAAGTCTTTGAAAGTTTCTGCTAAACGTGGGTCACGGTAACTATAGAAACGGAATGAACATGCATTCCCATCATAACTTGCTCCGCCACCATATGCACCGCCTTTTTCACGAATGGCACTGTGTAAGAATCCATTACGTAAATAAGCTGCCAAGACCATTAAGGGAGCCGCATCTGGATGCGATACATCGACAGCCTGATAAGCAGAAGCACAGAACTGAACATTTGCCTGAATTAACCATGCTTCATGATTATTATCATTTGTTTGTTCTACGTGAGTTAACTCTGTTGCAGTTGCATCAACGTTTAGTTTATCCCAAACATTTTGGATTTCTTCAACCAAACGCTCAGACTGATGTTCTTCACATACAAGTAAGAACTGTTTAGGCGCTTGCAACAATTTACGATGAATGCGCTTTAATTCCGCAATCAGCTCATCATAAGCTGCATCATCTTGGGTAATTTTAGCAACAAGCTCACCCAACCAATTTAATGCACCCAAACCAGTGTTTTGATAGTCACGTTGAGCCAAGGCACTCATATTACGTGATGCAATTTGCATTGCATAACTATGACCTGCGCCAGACAACCGAGATTGCCAACGTGTTTTACGCTGTTGCAATAACTCAATAATGCGCTCTTTCTCATCAAAACGAAGCTGTTCAAATGCTAACTTTAATAAATGAATTGCATCATTTTTTTGAGTTAAAGATTTAGTCGTTAATGTTAACCAAGCACTGATTTTATCTTTATCGTCGACTTTACTACGTAAAGAAGCACCCATACCCAAACCACCACTTACAGCAGTTTGTAAGTTTTGTAGTTCAAGATAATCATATTCACCTGCTCCAACTTCACCCATTAAAATAGAGAGCAAATTGAAATAAGGAGACATTACAATATCTTCAGGAATCTGAATGAGGACTTGTTGATAGTAAATACCATTCGTACCAGCATGATACAAATTCAATGGCGTATCCATGCGATTGCAAAGAATCTCGCGCAATTGACCCTGCACAATATGCAAGTCAGCAGGTACATCTTCCAAGCCTACTTTTGGTAATAGTTCAAGGTTATCTGGAGTATCCTGACGCTCCTCTAGAGCCTTGGTATTAGCGATAATTTCAGCCTTATCAGCATCTGTTAGTTTTTCACCAATAGCAGCTAAACGTGCTTTTTCTGCCTCTTGCTCTTTTACAGACTTAGTTGGGTCTGGAACTAGAGTCATCTGTACGCGATGTGGGTTGTCTAGCAAATGTGTTTGAATTAGATTTGATAACCACATTGGGTCTTTCAACTCTTCTTTAACTTGTGCAATTGCGCTATCAACATCCCAAATTTGAATTGGGTCATTATGGTGAATTGCGCCACTTAAGCCATTTAGAATTAGACTTAAACCATATGGTGTACCATCACCATTGATTTCACGTTGATGTAATTCAATTTGATGTAAAATTGCATCGACTAAATCGCTATCAATTGGTTTGGCAGCGACATCACTTAAAATATTTAAAACGCCATCTTTAAAGGTTTCAGCATGCTCAGGGTTTGAACCTTGAACACCACAATAGAACGTCATTTCAAAGTTACTGTCGTCTACACCCATTAATGGACCAGTGGATTGAGCATATCCACACGTTTCTAAATAATGGCGCAGTGGTGAAGCTGAATTTTCTAATAAAATTCCTTCAACTAAACGCATTCCCAAACGTAATTTAACATCATTTGCTTCGGGTAATAACCAAGATAAGACATGATAAGTTTTATCTTTTAAATCATCACTATCAACGCCATAATTTTCTGTTACTTCAATTGGCGCAGCTAAACGTTTTTCAGGCTTAGAATATAAAGTTGTACCCGCAGAAAACTTATTTAGAGCTAGTTTTTCAAATTGCTCTTGTAATTCATAAGCTGTTTGATTCCCGAAAGTCATAAACACCGCATTACTTGGGTGGTAATGTACCTTATAAAAATCGACTAACTGCTCATACGTTAAATCAGGAATATCTTTCGGGTCACCGCCTGAATTGTAATGATAGGTCGTTTCAGGAAATAAATGATGAGCCAACTGATGATAAAGTTGGTCAGACGGCGCACTCATTGCACCCTTCATTTCATTAAAAACGACACCTTTATAAACAGGTTGCTCATTTTCAAGTTCAATGCGAATACCTTCTTGAGCAAAATCAAGTGGATTCAAGTTGGCAGCAAATGCCGCATCAAGATAAACAGAAAGTAAATTTTGGAAATCTTTTTTATTTTGAGTAGCAAATGGATATGCGGTCCAATCTGCTGCTGTAAATGCGTTCATGAAAGTATTTAAAGAACGACGAATCATTAAAAAGAACGGATCACGTACCGGAAACTTTTCAGATCCACACAAAGCTGTATGCTCTAAAATATGCGCAGTGCCTTTAGAGTCCATAGGTTGTGTTCTAAAAGCAACAAGAAATACATTTTCATCATAGTCAGTTGCCAAGTGATAATGCACCGCACCTGTGACTTTATGCTTATATTCAGACACTAAAATATCTAATGCTTCTACATGGTGCTGACGTAGCAACTGAAACGCAGGGTGAACAGTTTGAGAAATGGTTTCAGTGACATCTACAGTCATGTGATCTCCTAAAATATCGAATAAGTGAATAAGTCTCATTATAGCCTGAGTCAGCTTGAGATTGGCGAACAAAAGCCAAGTAAAATACTATGTTTTTGTTGAGTATTAGTTTTCAGAGGCACAGCTTTGATATCAAGCACATAGCCATGAATGTTTATCCTAACAGAACAAAACATCTTAATTCTATGTATATGCGATGCAATAAATAAAAAAGCCCATCAATTTGAGTCATTTGCCCCACCAAGCCCCTAAACAAAGTAATTCCGATGAATAGGTTATTTAGTTTCAAAGGCATACTTAACTTACGATTAGATTTTAAATATCAAAAATATCATTTCATTTTTTTAGAAAAATTACTATTCGGCATATTTGTCTCGGAATACCCCATTTTCTTATAAAAAGCAGCTGCTCTATGAGTGTCTGTATATAAAACTATTTCATTAAAATATTTTTTAGTATGCTCTTCTACAGATCTAAGTAATAATTCACCCACACCCTGTCGTCTATATTCAGGATGTACATAAAAACGCCTTAAGCAACCTATTCCTATATCTTCAGTAGCATTAATTCCGCCAATAGCAATTATTTTTTCATTCTGCTGAATACCAAATAGAGCCTCTCCTTCTTGATCAAAACAATTTTTACCAGATTGATATTCATCTATCAATCTATTGATAAATCTAAAACCCTCATTCTGAGAAACTAAACTTAATTCAATAATTTGCTCTGGTAACTCATCAATTTTTTGTACTAAAAACTGATCTAAAGAATACTCAAACAACAATAGCTCCCCACTTATCTTTGAATTAACTGAATTTTATTCAACAAACTACAGCAAATCCAAGCAATGGTGTAAACTTAGCTACCTGATTTTTTTATTTTGTGACAACACTTATGGCAACTGTAGATCTTTTTGCAATTGGTAATGCATTAATCGACCAAGAATTTAAAGTGTCTGATGATTTTCTTAGTCAACAAGGCTTGCAAAAAGGCACAATGCAGTTGTCCGATGGAGACACTCAATCTGCTCTTTATTCAGAGTTGAAACAGCATCAAGACTACAAGGGTCAAGCGAGTGGTGGTTCAGCAGCAAACACAACTGTGGCCTTTAGTGCATTAGGTGGAACTGCTTTTTATGGTTGCCGTGTTGGTCATGACGATTTAGGGACAGTTTACCTACAAGGCCTAAATGAAGCTGGCATTAAGACTACCCCCAAATCGATCAGTGAAGGCGTAACCGGTACCTGTATGGTATTAATTAGCCCTGACTCTGAACGCACGATGCACACCTATTTGGGTATTACTGCTGAACTTTCTCAAGATCAAATCGACTTTGAACCATTAAAAACAGCAAAGTGGCTTTATATTGAAGGTTATCTTTCTACAAGTGAAACGGCTCGTAAAGCTGTAAAACAAGCAAGAGAAATTGCAAAAGCAAATGGCGTTAAAATTGCCCTCTCTCTTTCAGATCCTGCCATGGTGCAATACGCTCGTGAAGGCTTGGAAGAACTTATGGATGATGGCGTAGATTTACTATTTTGTAATGAACAAGAAGCCTTAATGTATACAAATACAACGTCTGTAGAAGATGCTCTTGCTCAATTACGTTTTAAAAATCATACCGTAGTCATTACACAAAGTGCCAAAGGTGCATTAGTTTCTAACCCAACTCAACATTTTCATGTTGCGGGACGTCATGTTGAAGCAGTGGATACAAATGGTGCAGGCGATGCATTTGCAGGCGCGTTCCTTTATGCCCTCAACCATCACCAAGATTTGAATGCTGCGGCTCAGTTAGCCATCTTAATTTCGAGTGAAGTAGTCTCTCAATTCGGACCACGTTTAGCTGTAAATGATTATGCTAAACTTCTTGAAAATTTTCAGAAGGAATGTGCTTAAAATGGAAAGGATCTGTATGACGGAAGAAGTTCCTGAGCGTGAAGCTAGAGCTTTTGACACTTTACAAGGAACTACTATTTTCGTTACGCAACGTGACGGCGCATTCTATGCTTATCAGAATTTATGCCCTCACCTACAAACTGAGCTTGAATATTTAGAAAATCAATTTCTCGATCAAGACCAAGAATACATCCAGTGCTCTACTCATGGTGCTTTATTTACTGTGGAAACAGGCGAATGTATTTCAGGACCATGTTTAGGTGATTTTTTAAATAAAGTTGAGCTTAAAGTACATTCAGATGGCGGTATCTATATCGTAGACTGAAGCTATAAACATTAGAGTTTCTGCCATGGCTGATTTCTTTTTCAATTATTATCTTATGCCATTTCACTTAAGTGTAGTGGCTTTGATATTGCTCAGCGTGGTAGAAACCATTGGTATGTATATTGGACTGCGTCCAAGTCAGTTACTTAAAAAAATTGCACCGGATTGGCTTTCTAACTCACCACTACTTAATGTTAAATTTTCTAAAGCTCTAATTTTCGTTTTTTTACTCATCAATTTCAGTTATGCAGGTTACTTTTTACAACTCTCTTTCTTCGCAATACAGCATTATTTTATTTCACCATTCTATTTAATCGTCCCAGCACTTGTAATCGCAATCTTTTTTACTGTGTTCATGATTCACTGCCTTGACCAAGTGATTAAGCCGAAGCTTACACATACCAACTATAACCTTTTAGGGCGATTAGCGACTATTTCCAGTGGTAATGCCAGACCAGGTTTTTCTGCTCAAGCACGCGTACGTGATGAATTTGGTCAACTTCACTATGTTCAAGTAGAACCAGAATATGGTGAACTCGAATTATATTCCCAAGTCATTCTTGTCAAAGTACATAAAAGCCATTATGTAGCCAAAAAAATCTCTATCTCAAACGATCTTTTCGCACCCGATTAATCCTTAATAATTCTTCTAATCCATTATTGCTTTTTTGCAGGCTTTATTACGGCCTTATTTTATTATTTTCTTTTTTAATTAATTATTTATTATTCCGACTATTTTAGTTAGAAATAAAATGAACAAATATTATATACAACCATTTTAGTCGGAATTAAATTTAAAACAAACTATTTTAATCAACTTAATAATTTTATTTACAAGTGTTTTAGTAGGAATTAATAATCAATTCAAACTATTTTAGTATAGTATTATTTTTTAAATAATAAATATTTGTTTTTTATTAATTAATTATTTAAATATCCATTTAAAATATATTTATTGTTTATTTTTATTATATTTTGATTAATAATAAAATTAATATCAAATGAGGTTTAATTAATGAGCCTTAATTTTCAAAATCTTAATAGTCGTTTAATTAAAGAAATCACCATTATTTTAATAATAAAAATAGTGCTTCTTTTAACGATTAAACATATTTGGTTTGATGCTCCCACCATCCCCAAAAATTTTGACAATCAGGTCGCCGAGCATATTGCTGGCGATAACATTTCCAACATTAAGGAGACACGTTGATGATTTCTGAAAGCGTGGTTGATCTTTCGCGGTTTCAATTTGCAATGACCGCAATGTATCACTTTCTTTTCGTCCCTTTAACTTTAGGTTTGGCATTTATCCTTGCCATCATGGAAACCACCTATGTCATTTCCGGTAAAGAAATTTACAAAGATATGACTAAATTTTGGGGAAAATTATTTGGTATTAACTTTGCGTTAGGGGTAACGACTGGCTTAACCATGGAATTTCAGTTTGGAACAAACTGGGCTTATTACTCACATTATGTAGGTGATATTTTTGGTGCGCCATTAGCAATTGAAGGCCTTATGGCATTCTTCCTTGAGTCGACCTTTATTGGTTTGTTCTTCTTTGGATGGGACCGTTTAACTAAGGTCCAACATCTAGGTGTAACTTGGTTAGTTGCGCTCGGTTCTAACATGTCAGCACTCTGGATTTTAGTGGCGAATGGATGGATGCAAAACCCGGTAGGTGCTGCATTTAACTTTGAAACGATGCGTATGGAATTAGTCGATTTCGGCGCACTTATTTTCAACCCTGTGGCTCAGGTTAAATTCGTTCACACTGTATCAGCGGGTTATGTAACTGGTGCAATTTTTGTTCTTGCCATCTCAAGCTACTACTTGCTTAAAAAACGTGATCTTCCTTTCGCCCGTCGTTCATTTGCAATTGCTGCAATTTTCGGTCTTGCATCTACACTTTCAGTAATTTTACTCGGTGATGAATCTGGCTATGAATTAGGTGATGTTCAAAAAACCAAACTGGCTGCAATTGAAGCTGAATGGGATACTCACCCTGCTCCAGCTCCATTTACTTTATTTGGTATACCGAACCATGAAGAAATGCGGACAGATTATGCAGTTAAAATTCCATATGCATTAGGTTTAATTGCAACCCGTTCAACAACCAAAGAAGTTACTGGGCTTAAAGATCTCATGCAGCAGCACGAAGTTCGTATTCGCAACGGTATGCTTGCCTATGCTGAACTTGAAAAACTACGTGCAGGTGATCGCTCACCAGAGTTATTAGCTTCATTTGAAAAAAATCAAAAAGATTTAGGTTATGGCCTACTTCTTAAGAAATATGCACCAAATGTAGTTGATGCAAATGAGCAAAGTATTAAAGCTGCTGTAAAAGATACTGTTCCAAATGTTACAGCACTATTTTTCTCTTTCCGAGCAATGGTTGCCTCTGGTTTCTTGATGCTATTACTTTTCATTTTAGCAACTTGGGCTGTAGCAAAAAGAAATGCTGAAAATAAGCCTTGGCTACTTAAATATGCATTGTTTGCTCTGCCACTTCCTTGGATCGCTGCGCAAACTGGTTGGTATGTAGCTGAGGGTGGTCGCCAACCTTGGTCTATTGGTGAAATTTTACCAACACACCTATCTACGTCTAGTTTAAGTAGTGGGGATGTATGGGGTTCGATTCTTGCACTAGCAGCGTTCTATACCGCACTTTTAATTATTGAAATGTACTTAATGATCAAGTTTGCTCGTCTAGGGCCAAGCTCTCTGCACACTGGTAAATATCATTTTGAAAAGCAAGAACCAAAAGCAGCTGTTAATGGGGAGGCCTTATCATGATTGAATATGAACTATTAAAAATCATTTGGTGGGTGTTAGTTGGTGTACTTCTGATCGGCTTTGCTCTCACTGACGGTTTCGATATGGGTTCCATGGCTCTCATGCCTTTCGTTGGAAAAACCGATAACGAACGACGTGCGGCCATTAACACGATCGCTCCTCACTGGGATGGCAATCAGGTTTGGTTTATTACAGCAGGCGGTGCATTATTTGCTGCATGGCCAATGGTATATGCTGTAGCTTTCTCTGGTATGTATTGGGCATTACTACTGGTTTTATTCGCCCTTTTCTTACGACCAGTCGGCTTTGATTATCGTTCCAAACTTGAAAACACCAAATGGCGTAATTCATGGGATTGGGGCCTATGCATTGGAGGCGCTGTACCAGCTCTTGTGTTCGGTGTAGCCTTTGGTAATTTGTTTCTAGGCTTACCTTTTGGTTTAGATGACACTTTACGCTCTGAATATACTGGCAGCTTTTTTGCTCTTTTAAATCCGTTTGCATTAGTTTGCGGTATTGTCAGCCTTTCAATGCTCTGTGCCCATGGCGGTGCATGGCTCATGTTGCGTACAGACGATGCTTTAAAGCAACGCTCTGCAAAAGCAACCCAGATTATGGCAATGCTATTTTTAGCTTGTTTTCTTGTTATCGGAGCTTGGTTGTATTTTGGTCAAATACCCGGTTATAGCTATGCAGTAGCAATTGATCCAAATGCTGCACTCAACCCTTTAGCAAAAGAGGTAGTTACCAATAGCAACCCTGGTTGGATGAACAACTACAATACCTATCCAATTACTAAAGTTGCTCCAGTTCTTGCAATCTTAGGCGCAATCATTGCAATTATTGCAGCTTCAAAAGCAAAAGCAGGTCTAAGTTTCACTGGTACAAGTTTAATGATTGTAGGAGCAATTTTAACCGCAGGTTTTGCACTATTCCCGTTCTTACTGCCATCTAGCATTAATCCTAATTCTAGCTTGACGATGTGGGATGCTGTCTCAAGCCACCTTACTTTAGGCGTTATGACTGTAGCTGCTGGCATTTTTGTACCACTCATTTTGATCTATACCAGTTGGTCTTATTACAAAATGTGGGGCGTCATTACCAACAAACACATCGAGTCAAACTCGCATAGCTTGTATTAAGGAGAAGCAAATGTGGTATTTCGCATGGATCCTTGGCATTTTGATGGCATGTTTTGCAGGTGTACTCAGTGCACTTTATATCGAACATCATCAAAATCTAGATGAGGAATAAATCATGGCAAAAGCAATGACAGCATCAAATCATCGAAAAGTTCAAGCATTCGCAATGGCCCTTTCCTTTCTGTTGGCATTGCCTCTTGCTGCAATTTTGCTGGTTTACCCTTCACTCATGTTAGATGCAAACGGACACTACAATCATAGTCAACTCATGTTGGTGATGATCGGTATTTCTGGTGGCTTTATTTATGGAGTGGGTTTTGTACCAAACTTCTGGTTATGGAAATGGTTATTTAGTCCATTGATAGCATGGCCTCTCATGCTTTTAGGCTATTACATCTGGTTTCTAACCTAAACAAAAAAGACCTCATCTGAGGTCTTTTTTCATTTCAATCAATTTAATAGGTACCATTGGCACCCCTACATTTGCTTCAACTGGATATGGTTATTCATTACCCGTTTTCACATATCCACGTCGTTCATAATAAGCAATCAACTCTGAACGTACATCTAGCACATACATTACGGCATTGACCAGACAAGGAACTTCTTTCAATGCATATTGCTCCGCATATTCTAAAACAGAACGACCCACTCTCATATTTTGAACATGAGGATCTGTACAGAACGTCCCAACCTCAACCTGATTGTTTTCAAATGTAAGTCCAATGCATGCAACAATTTTGGAAGAGTTACTTTCCCCTACCAATAATGTCGAATTCGAAAGTTGTAGCTGTTCTTCTAATTGGTGCTCTGTAATACGTTGCCCTTTTACAAACTCAAGCTCAGTTGTCCAACTTCTACCTTATTGTTCTCGATAAGACTTATTAATTAAATCTACAAGCTGTGGAATATCAGCGAATTGAGCTAAACGGAAATTTAAATTAGTCATAAAATATACTTAGGCTATTTATAAAAATTCTAAAAATAAGGCCGATATTAAATCGGCTTTATTTTAAATAATAGCAATTGATTAATTTGATTGTTCAGCTAGCCAAGCCATAAATTTTTGACGCTCAGCTTTTGAGGCTTTCTGCCAAGTTTCAACTAACCGTTGATCATTCGTTTGTGCTACCCCTGTTACTGGCATAGACGTTGGAGTTGGCACAACAACTTGAGCAGAAGTAGGTTTAGCCGATGCATACACTGCTTCAGGCTGTGGTTTAGATGATTTAGTCGTAAAGTCAGTTACTTTACCCAACAAGCCAGTTGCAAACCATGGTTTTGCTTCATTGTTTGCACCCGTTTGTTTCACAATTAATTCATTATTTGCACTGTACAAAGCAACTGTTGGTTGTTCAGCATATTTCTTCGCATTTTCAAAGTCCTTAGGGACATCTACCATCGAAAGCTTGTAAGTTTTCCCATCTTGCAATGCAGGTGTTTGAATTGTGACTACACCAGATTTCACAATGTCATGCTCGCCATTTAAATGTTCAAAATATTCTTGGTAACGCACGCTTAAGCTAGTCTCACCTGCATCGACTTTATAGTTATTTTTAGATGAACGAAATAACCCAGAATTGACTTCTTGACCATTTACCGCAAGGATTACAATTTCCTCTGGTGCTGTAATTGTAACTGCTGAAAATACTGAACCACTGAGTAATAAACCAATTGCAGCAACACCTAATCTTAAAGTCATCTGTTTCTTTCTCTGTATTTGATAAGCTATTAAATCATGAGCAATATGCAATATGATTGTGACTATTTTATGACAGTGCAGTTATTGGCTAATTTTCAGATTTATTATTTTTAAAATATATAATTGAATTTCATCAATTTCCGTTTTATTTAGTCCTTTTATTAATTCTAAAGACATAAAAAAAAAAGAGCACCTAAATAGGTGCTCTTTTTAACTTTCAATTAGTTGAAAGTTTTGAAACGATCAGCATCATTAATAAATGCTTTTTCGCCTGCTGGTGCTTCAACTGAACCAAATACTAATTGAGCACGCAATTTCCAAGTTGCAGGCACATCAAATGCTTCAGCTGCTTCGGCATCAACAATCGGGTTATAGTGCTGCAAAGATGCTCCTAAACCAAGCTCTGACAGCGCAGTCCAAGTTGCAAATTGAGCAATTGCGCTTGAATGTTCAGACCATACAGGGAAGTTATCTGCATATAATTCGAATTGCTCTTGTAAATTTTTAACAACAGCTTGGTCTTCATAAAATAAAACCGTACCAGCACCTGCTACAAAGCTATCAATTTTTGTGTTTGTACCCGCAAAAGCTTCTGCAGGAACAATTTTACGTAATGCTTCACGAACTAAATTCCAAAATTTAGCATGAGATTCACCGTATAATGTCACCACACGTGAAGATTGCGAGTTAAAAGCTGAAGGGCTATGTTTAACCGCCTCACGAATTGTCTCTTCAATTTTAGTGCGATCTAATGCAACATTTTTACCAATTGCATAAATAGTACGACGGTTTTTAATTTTATCTAAGAAAGTAGACATTTTGTTATTTCCTACCTATTTGATTGACCATGGGCCGTTGTTTGGGAATGAATACAGTGTATTGAACTCATTTTTTATAATCAGCATTAAAAATATGACAGTTCGTTTTATTTTCGCAACAATAAAAAAAAGATATACATATAAAAAAGCTTCACCGTTTAGTGAAGCTTTTTATTGCTGACAACCAATTATTTATCAGTTTCAAACAGCGCAGCGACAAATGATTTAGCCGAGAATGGTCTTAAATCATCAATTTTTTCACCAACACCAATAAAACGAATTGGCACATGGGTACGGCTTGCAATATTAAAGAGCACGCCCCCTTTCGCGGTTCCATCTAACTTGGTAATTGTAATACCAGTTAAACCCACAGTTTGGTCAAACTCTTGCACTTGATTAATCGCGTTTTGCCCTGTACCTGCATCTACTACTAACATAATTTCATGAGGTGCAGTCGCATCAATTTTTTGCATAACGCGCTTAACTTTTTTAAGTTCTTCCATCAGGTTGCTTTTATTATGTAAACGACCTGCTGTATCTGCGATTAATACATCAATTCCTTTAGCACGAGCACTCTCAAAGGCATCAAAAATAACAGAGGCACTATCAGCTCCGTGACCTTGGGCTACAACAGCGATATCGTTACGTTCACCCCAGATTTGTAATTGCTCTGTCGCTGCGGCACGGAATGTATCACCAGCAGCCAACATTACTTTTTTACCTTCACCTTGCAAACGTTTCGCTAATTTACCAATAGTTGTGGTTTTACCAACACCATTTACCCCAACCATTAAAATCACATAGGGTGATTTGTTAGGGTCAATATGCAAAGGCTTAACACGTGGAGCCAACAAAGCAACCAACTCTTCTTGTAAAGCTTTATAAAGAGAGTGGGAATAGATCAAATCACCACGAGCAGTTCGCTCTGTTAAATTGGTAATGATCGTTTTAGTTGCCTCAACACCAATGTCTGCAACCAATAATTGCTCTTCGACTTCTTCGAGTAATTCATCGTCAATTTCCTTTCCACCGATCAGGATATTGACCATTCCATCAGCGAAATTACGACGAGTTTTGGTTAAACCTTCTTTCATCCGGCCAAAAAAACCAGATTTTGGTTGTTCAACCGCTGTTTCTGTTGAAGCCGATTCAACTTTGGCTACTTCAATGTTTTCTTGTGATTTAACAGGAGATTCAACGATGGGAACATCGATAGCAGGTAAATTAGGTAATGTGACATCGTCATCACCGATCTCAGCATCTATCAAGAATTTATTTTGCATATTCGATTGTTGTTGCATGCCGATTCCTTGAAAAGCAGCGCGTTTAAAAAGAGAAAGTTTAGCATAAATTCAAAATTTTGCCTGTCGCAATAGCACTCAAAAACCTTTGAAAAAACAAGATTTGCTGTTATTCACTCATTTACTGAGTATCTTCCTGAGCTAGAGCTGGATATTGCTTAACATGAGCACCTTCAAATTGGTAAGCATGCATTAACTTTAAATACTCTGCCCGATGAATTTCCGACTGAGCTATAAGCAACTCGGCCATGTCTTGAGTTCTTGGATAAGTCGCCTGATGAGACAGTTGGATAATTCGTTGATATTGATCCGGACTAATAGGCCGAAGTAATGCTAAATATGACAGCACAAAAATACAGCCAATGACAATAACCACAAATAGGTTAAAACATTGATCAACTTTTAACTCAGACTTTAATTTAAGAAAATTTTGTTTGAATATGAGCATGACCTACCTCGAATTAGTGTAGTGTAGGGTTCAATGCACATAAGCACAAGATCAAACATCCAGTAAGGTTAATAATCGTACCTTACTGGATAGTATGCTTAACTTATTAGTGAACGAATGACAGAAAAGTATAAAATTGCCGCAATAATAACCAAGACTAAAAACATGGCAAAAATACTTAACCCCTCTTCTGCATCAGCTGGATGCAACTCATCTTCATCGGCAATTTTTCGAAGCTCCCCATCATAGACTTGATAAAACCAGTTTTTTTGGGTCGGTTCCAAATGCCCAGCAAAATCAAATACCCTTTTGCGCTGTGCAAGACAATAATCCCCTAAATGGATTTCCTGATGAAAGATAGCTTCATCTAATAATTTACGGTGATAATGGGCCAGTTCTATGATTTGTTCCTCTTTAGGCGGAGTATCAAAAACAAAGCCATCGATTGTATTTGTCATATTTTATTCTCCTTGTCTTTTATTCTCATATTGATTTTAATCAAAATTATTTGTGAATAATGTTTAATCATGTATCCTAATAGTGAACTAAGCGATATGCACTAATAGTTGACAAATCCATCAATTTGTAATATTAGTTTAATAATTCTAAGTTAAATTAATTTAAAGGCAGTGGCCTTTAGAAAAAAGTAATCATAATTACAATAAGGAGTTTTCTATGATTCAACGTATCTCTCATCATGATTTAGAACATGTATATGCAACTGCAGTAAACACAATTCATTCTCAAATGAACTTTCAAGATGCAGTTACACAGTTAGAAGAAGTTGCTCGCGCTGGGCACGGTAAAGCTGCTCTATTCTTAGCAGAATTGTATTATCAAGGTTTCCGTGTTGAACGTGACTCACTTAAAGCACAATATTGGCAAAAGTTAGCCACAATGCAAGCATAAAGAAACGTCACTTAGGTGGCGTTTTTTTATGCCTGTAAAAACTTTCTATAAATATAATTTACTACGCACTTCGTTTGTCTTGCACCAACCAAAGCTATAATCGCTTTGTCTGGCTCAGGTGGCGTTTTTTTTGCCTGTAAAAACTTTCTATAAATATAATTCACTACGCACTTCGTTTGTCTTGCGCTTCACCAAAGTTTTAGTCGCTTTGTCTTACTCAGGTGGTCTTTTCTTTAGCTGGGAATATTTGTTTACGATTTGATACCTGTTTAAACTGAAATGTCATCTATTTTTTCTATAATAAGCAAGACAAGTTAAGAACCATTAAATTGACAATGAATAGTTTAAGCAATCTACAACCGGTTTCAAAAGACTTGATGATTAAGATTTATATTTTAAGAACCATGATGTACTGCGGAGTTCTTTGGGGATTATTTCATCAAGGTTGGGCAATTAAATCGGATAATGAAGATTTTATCTTTCCTTTCTGGCTCAATGGATTGCAAGCTCACCGCTACGCCAAAGAACATTGGCCACATTACAAACCAAGAAGAATTACCCCCAAAGATTTTCATGAATCTTTATTGCCAACATTAACCCGACTCAACGTCACTCCTGCTTTGTTTAACTCTTCTCACCGGAAGTTGAAATTATCTACTCAGCAAATGCATCATTTCTTTTTTAAACATCCGCACTGGCAAGAAGCCTAAAGTTTTCTTTAGGTTCTTAACCACTATTAGAATGCTTTTTGAACGCTTGAGTGTAAAACTTGTATTTGAATGACTATCAAGTCTTTGCATTTTTATAAAATCAAGCTAATTTAAAACAAAATGATAAAACACGGGATAGAAGAAATGACAATCGTTGCACAAGTAATCAAAAACAAATCAGAGCAAGATATTTTTACAATTTCTCCAGAAGCCACTGTCCTTGAAGCCATTAAAATCATGGCTGACAAAGGAATTGGTGCGTTAGTCGTAGCCGATGGTGAAAAAGTTGTCGGAATTTTATCTGAACGTGACTACACGCGCAAAGTGACGCTTATGGAACGTTCTTCATATAGCACTACAGTCGCTGAAATTATGACATCTAAAGTACTTACTGTAAGTTTAAACAACACAGTTGAAGAGTGTTTACAGTTAATGACAGATCGTCACTTACGTCATTTACCAGTATTGGACAATGAAAAATTAGTTGGTTTTATCTCTATTGGCGACTTGGTAAAAGCAGCAATGGAAGATCAGAAAAACTTAATTGAACAGTTAAAGCAGTATATCTCTGGGTAATGCTTTGAAATAAAAAATGGGCACATTAAGTGCCCATTTTTATACTAAAACTTAAAGATAGTTATTAATCAAAGTAACTAAACGCTCTAACAAGTCATCGGCCTGCGCTTGAGTCATATTAATAGGCGGTAATAGACGAACTACCGAACCTGCTGTAACGTTGATAATAAACTTATGTTGATCACGAGCAATAGCAACGAGTTCAGCACAGTCTTTAGGTAATTGAATACCAATCATCATACCAAAACCACGCACTTGAACATTCTTGTCAGCTAATTTTGCACGAAGTTGATCAACAATATAACGTCCTACTACCGCCGCATTTTCTACAGCATTCTCTTTTTGAATTGTATCAATGACTGTATAAACCACACGAGAACCTAGTACAGTACCGCCATAGGTAGAACCATGACTACCAGGTCCCAATAAACCAACAGCTTTACCTTGTGTCATTACAGCACCCACTGGGAAGCCATTTCCGAGTCCTTTCGCAGTCGTCAGGACATCAGGCACAATGTTGGTGTGCTGATATGCAAAATATTTACCAGTACGCCCATTACCTGTTTGAATTTCATCTAGCATCATAAGCCAGTTATGCTGATTACAAATATTGCGAACTTCTTCAAGATAGCTAAAGCCTTGAGGAGCAGTATTAATACCACCCTCACCTTGAATTGGCTCAATCAAAATTGCAACAATATCTGGATGCTGTAAAGCGGCTTCCTGAATTGCTTCCACATCACCAAACGGCACACGAATAAAATCATTCACCAAGGGAGCAAATCCATCTTGTACTTTTTTATTACCAGTTGCTGAAAGTGTTGCCAAAGTACGACCATGAAATGATTGTTCTGCCACAATAATCTTTGGCAAACGTACACCTTGTTGGGTACCAAATTTACGAGCAATCTTAATCGCACCTTCATTTGACTCAGCACCACTGTTTGAAAAGAAGATCTCTTCCATGCCAGAAACCTCAGCAAGCTTCTGAGCAGCAGCAGTTTGCCAAGGGATTTCAAATAAATTACTTGTGTGCACAAGTGTTGCAGCTTGTTCAGCAATAGCTTCTGCAATGACTGGATGTGCATGACCCAAACCACATACAGCAATACCAGTTAAGGCATCTAGATATTCTGTACCATCTTCAGTATATAGATATGCCCCTCGGCCTCGTACAAAACTGATCGCTTGGCGACCATAAGTAGCCATTAAGTGTGATGGTTGATCAGGTTGTATTGGAGCTAGGGTAATATCAGTCATAACGAACTCTGTCTGTATGAGGTTTTAAGAAGGGTTTATATAAGCAAAAACTGGCTCTGATGAAAAGTCTCATCAATCATTTATCTAAAATTTCGTCCGCTTTTCGCTATCACTTCGGTTTATACAATAAAATATGAAGATTCAATGCAACTTTAAGTAATCAGGTGGTTTGCAAAGCGATGTAAACACCCCCTATAATGCTGCTAGATTAGTTGAGGATCTATTTATGACTGAACAAGCACGTGATACTGAAGCGTTAATCCGCGATCAAATTGCGAAGCATCCCGTTTTACTTTACATGAAAGGCACTCCACAGTTTCCACAATGTGGTTTCTCTGCACGTGCTGTAGAGGCGCTCAGTCAAATTGGTCGTCCATTTGCATATGTAAATATTTTGGAAAATCCTGATATTCGTGCAATCTTACCAGCAATTGCGAATTGGCCTACATTCCCGCAACTTTGGGTAAATGGCGAACTTATTGGTGGTAGCGATATCATGCTTGAAATGTTCCAAAATGGTGAATTAAAACCATTAGTTGAACAATATAGCGCAGCTCCAGAAGCGTAAATAATAAAAAAGCCAATCAATAGATTGGCTTTTTTATGCTCTCAACTTTAAAAATCGCTCACTCCCACATAGCGGAATAAACCCTCCACACCTAAATCAGATTTTAAAACAATCAGATTCTCATAAGGTGTCGTAGTTAGAGCTTCAAAAATATTCATATTTGGATCTTCGTGTAACTCATCCACGCTCTGATTCATGCACTCTTCAAATCGATCTGCAACAAACTCGAATCCTAAATCCATAGCAATAAATAAAGTATGTTCACATGGCTGAACGTATTGCTCTTGTGTCCAGTCAATTATCGCTTGTTTGCAAAATGGACACTCGATATTCATAGAGGCATCGTTAAGTTCTATCAATTGATAAGGCATTAGATTTGAAGTAGAGAAAAATTATAGTGTAGAAGAAATTGATTAATAGTTCTATAGACAACCCATAAACCCAATTAAAACACACACATTAAAATTACAACGTAATTACAATATAATTTCAAATTTATCTCCAGCAATTAGATAATGAATTTATCTCCTGCTTACAAAAAATTTAGTATAAGAATTATCGTTGCAAAAATAATGATGTAAAATCATGGTTGTTGCAGAAATAGGATATTTTAATGCTCACTGATCTTGATGATTTTTATTGTTTTGCTCTCGTTGTTGAGCATGGCGGCTTTAGTGCTGCTGAGCGTGTAACGGATATACCAAAATCAAAATTAAGTCGTCGTGTGTACAGCTTAGAAGAAAACTTAGGCGTTCGCTTAATCCAACGTAGCTCTCGTCATTTTGCCGTTACAGATATTGGAATGGATATTTATAGACATGCTCAAGTCATGATGAATGCTGCACAAGCTGCTCATGATTTGGTTGATCATTTAAGTATTCAACCTAGAGGTGTGGTGAAGGTTAGTGTGCCTGTTGATATTGCTCAAAACCAACTTCCTAAAATCCTACCTGCTTTCTTAAAAAAATATCCTGAAATTCGTTTGCAACTTATGGTCAGTAACCGCCGAGTGGATGTCATTAATGAAGGGATTGATATCGCTTTACGTGTTCGCTCAAAACTAGATGACGATCCGAGTTTAGTTCTTAGACAGTTTGCCCTTATAGAACAAAGTTTATTCGCAAGTCAGGCATATTTAAATGAGTTTGGGGATATAAAAAACCCTGAGCAGCTCAGTGAACATCGCATTTTAAGTTTATCTGAAGAACATCTTGATCAACAATTCATTTTGCATGGACCTGACAATCAACAAAAGAAAATCAAAGTGAGCCCGATTGTAATGGGCACAAACATACACATGTTGGCTCAATTGGCTAGTCAGAACTGCGGTATCGCATTATTGCCAGAGAGTGCAGCAGAAGATTTCCTGAAGTCTGGGCAACTTCTACAGATATTGCCAGATTGGAAAGCGCCTCATGGAATATTACATGCTGTATATCCATCACGCCGAGGGTTGTTACCTGCTGTTCGAGTATTCATTGACTATTTAGTCGAACATCTTTCTGAGCGTTAAAATAAAAAAAGTTCGATAAATTATCGAACTTTTTTATATTTTTTAAATTGCAGGATAATTTCCCACACCTTCGGGCCATGGTGTTAATAGTTCAAAGCCAGTATCTGTTACTGCAACCATATGTTCCCATTGAGCAGATAACGAAAGATCTTGAGTAATGACAGTCCATCCATCATTTAACTCTTTCACTTGCGGCCTACCTGCATTCACCATAGGCTCAATGGTAAAAACCATTCCTTTCTTTAAAACCAAACCTTGCCCACGCTGCCCATAGTGCAAAACATTGGGTTGTTCATGATAGACCTTACCGATCCCATGCCCACAATATTCTCGAACAATACTATAGCCTTCTCGGTGAGCAACCGATTGAATAGCATAACCAATATCACCCAATGTAGCTCCTGGCTTAACTGTATGGATACCAGCAACCATCGCTTCATAAGTTGTATCAACCAGTTTTTTTGCTTGTGGGTTTACATTACCCACAAAATACATGCGGCTCGTATCGCCAAAATAACCATCTTTAATAATTGCAACATCAATATTAATAATATCGCCATCTTTTAAAATTTTATTCGGCGATGGTATCCCATGGCAAACAACTTCATTTACTGAAGTGCATATCGTTTTTGTAAAACCGTGATATCCAACATTAGCGGGAATAACTTTTAAATTATTTACAATATAGTCATTACAGAGGTTATCTAAATATTCAGTAGATACGCCCGGTTTAATATAGGCCTCTATCATTTCTAAAACTTGCGCGGCCAAGCGTCCAGAAACTCTTAATTTTTCCAGATCTTGTTCAGTTTTAATGGTAACAGTAGAAGCTCTCATTCAATTCTATCCTCGCAGACAAGAAACATGCCCGTCCCTACAAAACCTAAGGTAATTCAAAATATTTTAGGATGAATATAAGTCAGACCAAAAGCCTAAAATGCTTAAATATCCAGCATTCATAGTAAAAGTTTATCTTTTTATTCTTACATATTTTTTATAAAAAGTCAGAACTTAAAAAGAAGTTCTTTTGTCCTTTTAATGGCTTTTCAAGCACATACTTTAACCAAACAATCGCATATAACACCATATATCGTTTTAACCACCCGAAAAAAAGCTTTTTCACATAAATTAGCGCTTGAACATGATTACTTTTGCTCTAAAATTCCTTCTTTTTTATTCACTTTTAATTTATGCAACATCTTCGTACTGGAGATATTATTGCCTTAGGTTTTATGACCTTTGCCCTTTTTATTGGTGCTGGCAATATTATCTTTCCTCCCATCGTCGCTCAACAAGCTGGTGAACATGTCTGGTTAGCTGCACTAGGCTTTTTGATTACGGCTGTCGGCTTACCTGTAATTACCATTATGGCACTCTCTCGCATGCAGGGATCCATTGAAATTATTAGTTCTCCCTTAGGTCGAGTAGCAAGCCTGATTTTAACTGTTGTTTGTTATTTATCAGTTGGACCTCTATTTGCTACTCCACGTACAGCTACTGTTTCTTATGAAATTGGTTTTTCCTCTTATTTTGGAACCTCAAGTAGCAGTCTTCTAATCTATAGTGCAATCTATTTTTCATTTGTAACTGTAGTTTCACTTTATCCAAACAAGCTTTTGGATACAGTAGGACATGTACTTGCCCCGCTAAAAATTATTGCTTTAGCAATTTTAGGCATTGCAGCAGTTATGATTCCTGCGGGTTACGTACCTGCTCCGATTAATCAATACGTTGCGTCTCCTGTTTCCGAAGGTTTCGTAAACGGCTATCTCACCATGGATACCTTAGGTGCACTCGTATTTGGTATCGTTATTATTCAAGCGATTTACTCTCGCGGTGTAACTGATAAAAAGTTAGTCACCAAATATGCAATTATTGCCAGTCTCATTTCAGGTATTGGTCTTACTTTAGTTTATTTAAGCTTATTCAAATTAGGTTTAGGTAGCCATGAAGTAGCACCAAATGCAGCAAATGGCGCAGTAATTTTACATGCATATGTACAACATGCTTTTGGAAATATGGGTTCATTATTCTTAACTGGCCTCATCTTTTTAGCATGTATGGTTACAGCAATTGGCTTAACTTGTGCGTGTGGTGAGTACTTTGCTCAGTTAACCAAATTACCATATAAGCTTTTAGTCTTTATTTTAGTTGGTTTCTCTTTCATTATTTCGAATCTTGGCTTAACTAAACTGATTGCTATATCAGTACCTGTCTTAAGTGCAATCTATCCACCTGCAATTGTGGTGATTATGCTGAGCTTCTTTTGGAAATTTTGGCACAAGCCTTCTTTTATTGTCGGTTCAGTAACGAGTATTTCTTTAATTTTCGGTATTATTGATGGTCTTAAAGTGGCAGGTTTCAGTGATTATTTACCTAAATTTCTTCAACATTTACCATTAAATGAACAGAACCTAGCATGGTTGATCCCATCTTTAGTTGTTCTTGTAATTACCGTAATTATCGACAAAGTTAAATTCAAAAACATTTAATTTAGTGGCTTTTTTGAAATCGAGTTTTATCCAAACATGATTTTATATATTGAATAAAATGCTGTGTTTACCCAGCCAGCATTTTATTTCCACACTAGCTTTTAATGACAAATCAACAATAGATATAATCAATTTTTACTGTAAAATTACACTAAAATAATTTTTAGCTTACTCAGGAAAGAAGAGCAACAATGAAAACTAAATATTACTTAACATTAGCAGATGCAGAGTTTTTAATGGAAGAAGCTCAAAAATATGCTATTGAACACAACTTTAAAGTCAGCATTGCGATTGTTGATGAAACAAGCTCTCTATTACTCATGAAACGTTTAGATGGCGCCTCTCCTTTAAGTTCACATCTATGCTTAGAAAAAGCAAAATGCTCTTCAATATCAGGTAGACCGTCAAAATTTTACGAAGAACTTCTAAAAAGTGGACGTCTTGGTTTTTTAAGTATGCCCAGCGCTCAAGGGATGCTAGAAGGTGGAAAACCTATTCTTTATGAAGGTCAAACTTTAGGTGCTATTGGTGTATCAGGTGTTCAATCTTTTGAAGATGCAGAAATTGCTCAACATGCAATCGACGCTTTTTTAAAAAAGTATAATAGCTAAAGTAAAATGACAGGAAAGAGAAATTAATCCACTTTTCACTTAAATAATTTCTCTTTTCTAAAAGAATAAGTATTTCATACAAAAATATTAAACATTTACCTTTTTAATACCTTAAACCTTTATAAATATAGAGGTTTTTATAAAACTGCTCAAAAAAATTGCTATTCTCTCTTGAATTGAATTAAAAATAGCAGTAAAACATTAAGCTTAAAACTTATTCTTGACTAAAACATTAGGTTTTAGCACAACTACAAGGAGGGATGGAGATGTTATCATTACATTTCAACAAACAAGTCTTCATTAACACTCTGAACAGCAAAGATTCAGTTGTTTATGGAGTAACGCCGCTTGCTCTTATGCTGACCTTACTGTTTCAAGGTATGATTAAAGGAAATTTAAAACCCGAATACTTTATGTATGCGATGGTTGTTTCTTTCATATTTTGTTTGTGGGCCTTTGTCGATCATAAGATGCGAAAATTAGCTAAAAGACGTCTTAGTCAACAATAACTGTAAGATTAAAAATGGATGAGTAATCATCCATTTTTTATATATCTAAAAATAAAAAAATTGTTCCCATAACTAAAATAGCTGTTGCTAATAATTCAGCAATAATCAATGCAACCATCATTAAAGACATTAACCATGAAGGCAGGTTAAGACGACCTAACCGATGGGGTCGTTTAAATTGATTTGTAGTGTCCTGTAAATACCCATGTACGATATAAACTAAAATTGAAAAGCTAAAAAATAAGAGATTTGCTAACACACTCCACAAAGTAATATTTTCAGTTAAAACGGTAAAATAACTTAGTACAGCAAGAATTAAGCTAGCAGCTGCGTAAAGTAAGCTACTTCGATGAGCAATATCCACATAATAATGTGCACGACTCAATTCCGAACGGCGTATTTGCCAATATTTCCACACCCCGGTTAACATACCTATCCATAAAAATATGCCACTAAATACAATGGCCAACTGTACAGCCTTTGGTAAATCCATCTTTTTCCCTTTTATTCGTTTTATTAAATTTCTATGAGCTGTATAGCATAAATCCTGACTTTATAGTCACATTTTAATCAAGTATCATTTTAGAACTCATGTAAATTAAAGTCATCAACAAGCTAATCATTACTTAATATTATGGATAACACTTTTGAATCATTTTGGATGACCTGCAAAGATGGTTATCAACTTGCTGCACAATTTTATCCAGCTCAATCAAAAAAGTCGGCCAATCCTGTTTTGATTTGCCCAGCCACTGGTATTACCAAAAATTTTTATCATGCTTTTGCTACATGGTTAAGCCAACAAGGTTATGAAGTATTAAGTTTTGATTTCCGTGGAATTGGAGACTCATTGCATGGACCTTTAAAGCAAAGTGAAGCAAGTATTAATGATTGGGGAACACTTGATATTCCTTGTGCAATTGATGCTTTATTAGAAAAGACACAAGCAGAACAAGTTACTCTTCTTGGCCATAGTGCTGGTGGGCAACTGTTAGGAATTGTGCCTAATTTTCGCAAAGTAGCAAAAGTTGTTGCGATAGCAGGTTCTACTGGCAACGTAAAAGGCCTAAAAGGAAAAACCAAGTTTCTGGCACCTGTCATGTTTAAGGTTATCTTTCCAATTTCTAGTACTTTAAAAGGTTATGGCGCTACTCAATTTATTGAGATGGGTGAAAACTTGCCTAAAAAAGTTGCTCAACAATGGAGAGAGTTTTGTAGCAACCCAGGCTATGTAAAAAATGCCATAGGTAAAACTGTCTTTCAGGATTTTCATACTGAAATTATTTGCCCGATTACTTCGATTTGGGCAAGTGACGATGAAATTGCCACTCAACATAACGTTGAAGAATTATTAAGTTTATATCCTAATGCATCTACTAAAATGCTAGAGCTCAATCCTCTAAAACTCGGATATAAATCAATCGGACACATGCTAATGTTTAAAAAATCACATCAAAAGATCTGGCCTCTTTTAGAGCAAGAAATTCAATACTAATTTTCAATTCATCATTTACTTTTTGCCTCTATACCAGTAATCCGGTTTAGAGGTTTTTTTTATTATTAAAACTCCCTTCTCTTTTATAAAATAATCTTATTAAATTTATAGTTATCACTAGATAAGTAAAATATATTCAACATTCACTTCTTTGTATTAAAAACGAGCATTTTTTACGTAAATACGTCGATATAGCTTTAAAGTTCTGCTATGGTAATTTATCTGAAGCTGTTGTTTAAAAACGGTTAAACTAACCTATTTTAATACAAACAGCTTCTTTTTTTCTGTTTTAGCTAAAGCCAAAGAAATTGTTCAAGGATAATTATGCTAGCACTAGAGCCTCAACATATTCATATGAATCAACATGCTGTTGATAAACAACATGCATTACAGTGTCTAGTAGATATATTAGTGAAAGATGGGTTGGTTACTCCTGACTATATAACAGGACTTATCAACCGAGAACAGCAAAGTGCGACCTATTTAGGTCAGAGAATTGCAATCCCCCATGGGACTCCTCAGTCACGAGAATTTATTTTAAAAACTGGTATTCGTTTAGCCCATTTTCCAGAAGGAATAATATGGGATGGGGAAAATACGATTTATTTAGCTGTTGTTATTGCAGCAAAATCTGATGAACATTTACAAGTATTACAAATATTAACTAGAGCGTTAATGCAGGATGTAAGTGAACAAGTAAAAAATGCATCACAACCTGAACAAATTATTGAACTATTACAAGCTCAACCATTATCTTTAACACTACATGAAAATTTAATTCAAACTGAAATTGAAGCTCAAGATATTGAAGATTTGTTTTGGGCAGCAACTCAAGTGCTTAAAAAACAGAATTTCGTAAAATGTGGTTTTTTAAGTTCTCTAGCTCCAGAGCAAGTCATTCAGTTGCAAGACCAGATCTGGTCTGTTTCTAGTAATCAGTTTGTTCAACAACCAGCTATTAGTATTGTAAAACCACGTCATCCCTTAGATTTAAACGGGCAGAAACTAAATACTTTAGTCTGTGTTGCTGCAAATGATCAGTTAGATAGCCAAAGATTTAATCGGCTGATTGATATTTTATTTAATCCAGAACAAGTTGCACAACTAGATCAAACCCAAGCACCAAATGAAATTGCTAAAATTATTGGTGCGGAAGTGATTCCCGATTGGCCAAACCGTTCAGTTGTATTGGCCAATGCACATGGATTACATGCTAGACCCGCGACTCATTTAGTGAACTTAACAAAAACTTTTCAAGGCGATATTCAAGTTGCAGTAGATGAAGGTAGTTTTGTTTCAGCTAAGAGTTTGACTCGCTTATTGGCTTTAGGATGTAAACGCGGCCAAACTTTACGTTTCATTGCTGAACCAGGAACAGATGCAGTAGAAGCCTTAGATAAAGTGATTTTGGCAGTACAACAAGGCTTAGGGGAAGAAATTGAACCACTACTCTCTTCAGATACCAAAGAAGACAAAACCCCTCAAACAGTAACATCATTACCAAAAACATTGAGTACAAATACAGGTATTCCGGCTTCTAGTGGTTTAGCTTTTGGCCCAGTACATGTCATTAAACCTAAAGTTTATCAATATGAACGTATGGGTTTAAGTGTTAAAGCTGAGAAAGAAAAACTTGATATTGCTCTTCATGCAGTTAAAAACAATATTCACCAAGTGATTGCGAAATCTGAAGCTTCTGAAATTAAGCAAATATTCCAAGCACATTTGGAAATGCTTGATGACCCCGATCTCATTAATGGTGTTTATCAAAAGATTAACTTAAATCTTTCTGCCCCTGCTGCTTGGCATGAACATATTGAAGCAGCAGCTAAAGAGCAAGCGGCTTTACCAGACCGTTTACTGGCTGAACGTGCTACAGACTTACGTGATATTGGTGATCGAGTTTTGGCTCAACTCTGTGGTGAAGTTATCATCGAAGAACCTAAAGAGCCTTATATCCTGATCATGTATGATGTCGGGCCAAGTGATGTCGCTCGCCTTAATAAAGATCGTGTTGCTGGTATTTTAACAGCTGTTGGCGGTGCTAGTGCCCATAGTGCTATTGTTGCGCGTGCTTTAGGTATTCCTGCCATTGTTGGTGCTGGTGATCAAGTATTAGATATTGAGCAGAAAAGCTCTCTTCTAATTAATGGAGACACGGGAGCTTTTGTTTTAGATCCAACTACTCAACAAATCGAACACGCAAAACAGGAACGTGAGTTTCAACAAAAAATTCGTGAAGAGGCTGAACGCCACTGCCAAGAACCTGCGATTACTCTAGATCAACACCAAATCGAAATTGCAGCCAATTTAGGAAAAGTTCAAGCTACAGCCCACGCAGTAGAATGTGGCGCGGAAGCAATTGGCCTACTTAGAACAGAGCTTGTTTTTATGGCTCATAGCAGCGCCCCAAATGAGGCAGCCCAAGAAGCAGATTATCGGGTTGTCTTAGATGCACTTGCTGGTCGTCCTCTCGTAGTACGCACTTTAGATGTAGGAGGTGATAAACCTCTGCCTTACCTACCGATTGCAGAAGAAGAAAACCCGTTTTTAGGACTAAGAGGCATTCGCTTAACCTTAAGACGGCCAGAGCTATTGCGTCAACAACTTACTGCTTTGCTTAAAGCCGCAGATGATCGCCCTTTAAGAATCATGTTCCCAATGATTGGTCGTGTAGAAGAATGGCGTGCAGCTAAAGCAATTCTTGATGAAGTAAAAGCTGCATATACGTGTGCGAACTTACAAGTTGGCATTATGATAGAAGTTCCTTCTGCCGCATTACTTACCCCTATTCTTGCTCAAGAAGTGGACTTTTTCAGTATTGGAACAAATGACTTAACTCAATATACCTTAGCTATTGACCGTGGCCATCCTATCCTGTCTGCTGAAGCAGATGGTCTTCATCCAAGTATTTTGCAATTGATTGATCAAACAGTAAAAGCTGCACACAAATATGGCAAATGGGTAGGAATATGCGGTGAACTAGCAGCTGATCCCAAAGCTGTACCTATTCTTATGGGATTAGGTGTAGATGAACTCAGTATGTCACCGAATAGTATTGCCTTGGTAAAAGCACAGATTCGTACACTAAACTACAGCCAAGCTCAAATACTTGCACAGCGTGCACTTGAATGTGATAGCGCCCCTGCTGTACGTCAGTTATCCGAACAAGAACTGTAAAGATTAGGAATGGTAATGGCTAAAATTTTAACAATTACTTTAAATCCTGCAATTGATGTGACCATTCAACTCAATGAGTTGCAGATAGGTGAAGTAAATCGCCAAGAATCTGTAGAGATTCATGCTGCTGGAAAAGGGCTTAATGTTGCACAAGTTTTAAAAGATTTAGGACATGATGTTATTGTTTCCGGTTTTCTAGGCACTAGTAATCGACAGATTTTTGATACACATTTTGAGCAAGTTCAATTTCAATCTGAATTTATTTATATTGAGGGTGAAACGCGCCAAAATATAAAAATTGCTGAACATTCCGGCCGTATGACCGATTTAAATGGAAAAGGATTTTTAGTATCTGAACTAGATAAAAAGAATCTATTCCAAAAAATCGAAATGATTTTGCCGCAAGTAGAAGTCGTTGCTATTGCTGGTAGTCTTCCACAAGGTTTTAGTATTGATGAGTTTCAAAAGCTTATTAAGCTCATTCAAAAACATGGTAAAAAAGTTGCCCTTGATACAAGTGGTAAAGCGTTAGTCGCTGCAATTGAATGCCAACCATGGATGATTAAACCAAACACCGATGAGTTAGTAGAAAGCTATCAGCTTCCTGCCACAACCTATACTGAACAAAAAAAGCTTTTTAAAAACTTAGCTAAAATTGAGCATGTCATTATTTCGATGGGTGAAGACGGTGTAAACTGGCTACATGAAACACATCCACTACATGCCCAAGCCCCTAAAGTGATCGTTAAAAGTACCGTTGGTGCGGGCGACTCTCTTTTAGCAGGGATGATTCATGGCCTAATAAATAACTTCTCTGCCGAAGAAACATTGAAAACGGCTACGGCAATTGCGAGCCATGCTGTAACACAAATTGGCTTTCGTATTCCAAATGCTGAAACGCTAAACCAATTAAAAGCCCAAACTACAATCAATTCATTGAGTGAATCTGATGCCAACTGCTAAACATTTATTATTTGTCATTAATAGTCCGCAACAGCAAGTCAATGCTTTGATTTTAGCTCGAAAGCTTGCACAGGTAGCATCCCAACGGGGTTACGAAAATAACATAATTTCGCTCGATGAATTCGAAGAAAATCAAAACTTTGATCAAGTGATTGTTATTGGACAACGTCCGAAAAATCTTAATATTTTTGGTACACACCCTTTATCTTTAATTAGCATTGAAGAAATTAAAAATGATGCTTATTCAGCTTTCCAAACTGGCTTAGATCATTTAAAGCCAGCTCAAGATTGGCAGAGTGCTAATACGCCATCGCCAAATAAAGCGACTAAATTTGTTGCAATCACTGCGTGTCCTACAGGTGTTGCTCATACCTTTATGGCTGCTGAAGCATTACAACAAGGTGCAGAAAAACTTGGTTATGAGATTGAAGTAGAAACACAAGGTTCCGTGGGTGCAAAAAATATTTTATCAGCCCAAGCTATTGCTGAAGCGGACATCGTGATTCTTGCTACTGATATTGAAGTTAACACAGACCGTTTTGTGGGCAAGCGTGTTTACCGATGCGGTACTGGTTTTGCATTAAAGCAAACAGATAAAGCCTTTGCTGAAGCGATTAGTAATGCACAAGTTTTAGATCAAGGTAAGCAACAAACATCAGCAGAGAACAAGGATAAAACCGAAAAAGTTGGCGTATATAAACATCTCTTAACAGGTGTTTCTTATATGTTACCTATGGTGGTGGCTGGTGGCCTTCTAATTGCCCTATCCCTATGCTTTGGCTTAAATGCTGCTGAGCAAGCAGGCAGTTTACCAGCCATATTAAAACAAATTGGGGCCGCTGCATTTATGCTCATGGTCCCTATGTTATCGGGTTATATTGCCTACTCCATTGCTGATCGCCCTGGCCTCGCACCTGGCTTAATCGGCGGCTTACTCGCCTCTCAATTACAAGCAGGCTTTTTAGGCGGCATCGTTTCAGGTTTCCTTGCGGGCTATATCGCACTTTTTATTGCAAAAAAACTCAAACTTCCTACTAGTCTAGAAGCACTTAAACCAATTTTAATTATTCCTTTGTTAGGAACATTATTTGTTGGCCTTATTATGTTCTATGTGGTTGGACAACCTGTAGCACATATTTTCGAGCTCATGAAAGACTTCCTAAATAATATGGGTACAACAAATGCTGTGTTAATGGGAATTATATTAGCAAGCATGATGTGTATCGATTTAGGCGGTCCAATCAATAAGGCAGCCTACGCTTTTACTGTCGGATTATTGACAACAAATACCTATATGCCTATGGCAGCAACAATGGCGGGTGGTATGGTCCCTGCTATTGGTATGGCTATTGCGACTTTCGTGGCTAGAAATAAATTTAGTACAGGAGAGAAAGATGCCGGAAAAGCCGCTTTTGTACTAGGTTTATGTTTTATTTCAGAAGGTGCAATTCCTTTTGCAGCAAAAGACCCAATGCGTGTTATCCCAACCTGTATTTTAGGTGGTGCAGTAACTGGCGCACTTGTTGCACTATTCCACTGCGAGTTAGTTACTCCTCACGGCGGTGTATTTGTTCTTTTAATTCCCAATGCAATTAATCATGCTTGGTTATATCTTGCTGCAATTGCTGCCGGCAGTATTGTTACAGGAATAAGCTATGCAATTGTTAAGAAAAAAGTAGAAGAAAAAATTGTAACCATTTCATAAATTTTAAAAAGGGAGAATATTAATTCTCCCTTTTTAAATTAAATACTATTCAACAATCTGTTTTAATAATGCTTATATCACTTACTCTGAGTAGCTCTCGCCATAATCTATGCAGGTACTTCTTCTATCAACATAACAGTTAAAGTTTCGTGTTTTTGAGATTTAACAGATGAGTGACCTACTGCCTGAGTAAAAATTGTTAAAAATATAATTTATAGACAAAAAAGCTAAATTTATAATGCTAATCATTCAACTAGTTTTTTAATTTTATATAAAATAATCAATAAGTTGTTAAATAAACCCATTTTATTTTGCTAAATAATAGATGATTCATGTTAAATGTATGGTAAATTTCATCAACAAAAAAACAAACTAAGATATTGATATTAATAAATATTTTATATTTAAATATCTTGATTTTTCATAGTTATGACTTTAGAGACAAAAACTATCTCGTTCAATGCCACGGTCAAATCATAATTTTTTTTCTACGATGCGTTTGCAAGTCAATATCGTTTAATTAACGATCAAGCAAGCCTAGATGCAATCTTGTATATCTGTTCAAAGATTTTAAGGAATTAATGACTATGACTTATCAAGTCACATTAATTTTCAACAAACTTTGACTATAGAAGAAAAGTATTTGTAGTTTGTGCAAAGTATAGGGATGTTTATCAAGGCAAGAGTAACTAAACCATGTCATTGTTAAATTTAGCTATATAAATTTTGCTCAGCAAGTAAAGTCCTGATATAACTTGCTTGATGAAACTATATTTTTCAACTATTAAAGATAGTTCACCAGAAATGCGATCCACCAAGGTATGGGGAAAAGTCAATGACAAAGAAGTATGCGCGTTTTTTACCTACAACAGAATCTTTTACTCTTGAAGATTTTCCATATTATTGGATTACTCAAGTACATGCTCAGTATGTACAAAATATTGATAATGCTTTAAAAAAATATGGTTTAGATAACTCACGTAGACGCATTATGTTGGCTTTAAGCAGTAAGCCCCATGCGAGTGTTTCTGAACTTTCAGACATGATTATTTCAAAAATGTCGACGACAACTAAAATTGTCTATCGTTTAAAAGATGAAGGTTTAGTTGAAACTTATTCTTGTCAGACCGATGGTCGAATCACCCGCGTGGTACTTACAGAAAAAGGTACTGAAATGATCAATAAGATTAATGATCTAACCAGCGTAGTACTCGAGCAATCATTCGAAGGTATCACCCCATTGCAATTAGAAAAAATGATGGAAAGTTTAAAATTACTTTTAAAAAATCTTTCTCGTTAAAAATGGAATAGATCTTTTACTCGTCAATAAGAACTAAGCTCTCTTCAGGAGAGCTTTTTCTATTTTAATGCCTCATCAAGGCATTGATAGAAACAATACCCTACATAAAATAATCAATTAACTTCACATCTGTTGACTTGAGCTCTTAACTCCAGTAGAAATTCTCTTTCAATAACTGAATAGCAAATTTTTGAAAATGGCTAAAAGAAAATACAAAAGTGACAAGTTTCAAGTGCGCCGTATTAACCGTCAATGGTGGGTACTTGAAAAAGACCTCGAATCAAACTGCTATTTAAAACATGAACAAGTGGCAACCAAAACCTTAGCAAACAACTATGCAGATGATTATATTGAACAATACTATATGAATCTTTACATTCAACAAGAGTTGAAAAAACCTGAAACTGTATAAAAAAGCCATTTGGCTTTTTTTTATTTTTAATAGTTTGAAATTATAAAATCAAAAATTAGGAATAAAAAAAACCTACATCTTGGGGAAAATGTAGGCTATAAAATGCACAAAAAGGAAATATATATCCTTTTTGATAAAAAGAATTTTACGATAATATAAGCCTTTATTTTATATTACTTTTGTAAACTTAATGGTGGTTATTGTATTTATCTAGACTTTTTAAAACCTGCCCCTCTCTATATATTATGGTTAAAATTTGAGTTATTAAAATTTCAAACATCACAATTTACTTCTCATCATTTTATAATTTATTTTCATTAGTTTTATTAAGATAGGTTTCTAAAGACAATTATAAGCTTCTGTTTTAATAAGTTTTTTACAAAAATAAGCATAAATCTTTTTTTAACTTAACACAGATAAAAATCAATAAATAACAAAAACATAAATTAAATATTAAGTATATAATATATTTAACACCTCAATTTTAGTTCAAAAAAAAGACAATTGAAATTTATTTATTGCTGTTTAGATTACTACAGAAAGATTACAATAATGACTTATAAATAGATTAACCCCATACAATCTTTCTAGGCATGTTATGACTTCAATGTCGAACAACACCCAAAAGCATTTTATTGTTGAGCAAATTCCACTACCGACATGGGTAAGTGATGAAAATGGCTTGATATTATATTGCAATGTAGAGTGTACAGAATATTGGCAGGATACTTTTTCTCCATTACCTCAGCAATGGTTAGATTTTATATCTCCTGTCGATTTAGATGAAGTCAAAAATAGATGGCTCGAAGCAATTCGCCTGCAAAAAAGAATAGAATTAAAATGCCGACTTTTACAAAGTGGCAATCAATATAGATGGTGCAAACTTTCTATTCAAGCCTCCAAATATCGCGGCTCTTCTTTAGCCAGTGAATGGTATGTCAGCTTTTTAGATATTGATCACGATATTCAAGAACAACAAAACTTGCAAAAGAATATTGAAATACAAAATCAAATGTTAGACATCAGTGTTGATTGCATTAAAGTATTAAATGTTGATGGCACAGTTTCTCATATGAATAAATCAGGATGCCTCGCTTTAGGCGTTCCTGTTGATGAAACAGAATTTGGAATGAAATGGCTTGAGCTTTTGCCACCTCATATTCGTAAACGTGGACGCGTCGCTTTAAAAAAAGCCCTTCAAGGCAAAGTTGCCAGATTTGCTGGAATGAGCTGTTTACCAGATCAGGACCCCGAATATTGGGATAATATGCTGACCCCGATTCATCGGGAAAATGGTGAAATCGGACAAATACTTTGTGTATCTCGTAACGTTACTCAACAGCATTTGACAGAAAATCAGCTTAGAAATATGAGTGAAAGAGATGACCTGACCGGTTTATGTAATCGGCGCTCATTTAAATTTCAACTTAAACGGACCCTTGCATATTCAAAAGATAGTCAAACAAGTGTGGGTTTACTATTAATTGATCTTGATCATTTTAAGCATATTAATGACACTTTAGGGCATAGCGCAGGCGATCATCTTTTAAAAGTTTTATCCAAACGCTTTAGTCATTGTGTTGATGATGAAAGATGCTTTGTCGCAAGACTAGGTGGAGATGAGTTTGCGGTTATTATTAATAACCTAAAATCTGAAAGCGATGTGCGTGACCTAGCCGCAATTTTACTTCAGCAGCTAAATCAACCTATTACCTATTTAGGCAATGTTCTAAATGGTGGTATGAGTATTGGTTGTGCAATTTATCCTCAAGATGCCGTAGACCAGTCAGGTTTACTAAGTTGTGCAGATATGGCATTGCATGACTTAAAAGCGCGTGGTCGTGGTGGTATCCGTATGTATGATCCATGCATGATGCAAATGACCGAAACAGTCGCATCTCAACTTAATTTAGCACGCCAGCTTATTCGCCATCATACCATCCAGCCCTACTATCAACCCAAAGTAGATTTAAGAACTCATCGTGTCGTAGGTTTTGAAGCTTTATTACGATGGCATACTACTTCAGCTCAAAGAGGTTACCCTGCACAAATTGCAGAGGCTTTTAAAGATTATAATTTAGCGAGTAAGATCGGTGAAACTATGCAACATCAAGTTTTACGTGACATCGCTAAATGGATAGATCTTGGTATTAAACCTCTTCCTGTTTCGCTCAATGCTGCACCAGTTGAGTTCTTAAGAGATAACTATGCTGAAAAGCTTTTGAAAAAGATCAATCAATTTCAAATTCCAACACATTATATTGAAGTAGAAGTCACTGAACATATGCTAGGCGACCGAGGTTCAGAATATGTGATCCGTGCGCTCAATAAATTAAAACAACATGGCGTACATATTGCGCTAGACGACTTTGGTACAGGTTTTTCATCGCTTACCCATATTCGTGACTATCCAATTGACAGTTTAAAAGTGGATTGTAGTTTTATACAAAAGATGCAACATGACCCATCTATCTATGCCATTGTACAAGCGATTGGACTACTCGCCCCTAATCTGTCACTTGGGCTCATTGCAGAAGGAATTGAAACTCCAGAACAAGAAGAACTACTTCGACAATTTGGATATAGTATAGGTCAAGGATTCTTGTTTGAGTCCGCTATAGATGCCAATCAAGTCATTTCAATACTCAAACAGAATCAACCCTACCTAGAAAGTCATTACAATGCTTTAAGATAAAATCTTTAATAAACTTTCTCGCCTCTATTCATACTAAAAATAAACAATAAATTTTTAAAAATTGTTCATAATATAAGCATAAAGATAATAAATCGGTGTTTTGGCACCATACATTGTCATAGGACAATAAGGAGCAATATATGAGTTATCACCATATCTTGGTTCCAGTCGATGGTTCTCCTACTTCACTCATTGCTGTTAATCATGCAGCAGCACTTGCTAAGGCCTTTGGTAGTAAAGTGACTCTAGTATATGCGCTTACTATAGATCCTTTTATTTCTGTAGAATTCATTGATAGTACAGAATTAGCACAGGATTATTTTAATAAAGCTAGAGCATCAATTCAGGGTATTTTAGACCAAGCGAAAGAACAATTTAGCCAGCATGGAATTTCTGTTGAAACAAAAATTGTTGAAGGTCAAACAATTCACACAGAAATTATTAAAGCAGCGACCGAGCTCAAAGCAGACTTGTTAGTCATTGGCTCTCATGGTCGAAAAGGGTTTAAAAAGTTCTTCTTAGGAAGTGTGACTCAAGCTCTTTTAGGAGAAATTCATTTACCGGTATTAGTCGTAACTGAATAGTTTTTCTTAAGCTGAAAAAAACCGATCTTATATAGATCGGTTTTTTAATAGCCTGTTTTACTGAGCTTTATATGTAAATCTAATCAGAGATCCTGGATTTTCTAATGTATTCGTTACAGAACCATCATCTTTTTGGACATTTCCGGAAGTATCAGTCAATACATATAAAACATTCCCATCTGGACTTGCAATCACGTCACGATAACGATTGTTGCTCTTAAACATCGGCACAGCATCATCATAAGTAGCACTGTAAGTTGGATCTAGCTTAATACGGAAAATAACACCACGCTTTAAAGATGGAACCAATAATGTATTTTCCCAACCAGAAATTGCTTTTTTGCCGCCCTTATAGACATAAGCAGATGACGGTGCAACTGTTGGCCAGCAAATGTAGGTCATATCCCCACAGGTTGGGTCATTATAGTTATAGGTATCTTGGACGGTATATAAAGTTTTTAACGGCGGTACAAAGTTTTTACCAGTCCATTCAGACTCTTTCATCACAGGTACACCTGCCGCTACTTTTACTCCATTTTGCCCTAAATCTTTAATTTGTGACTTATTGGTTGCTGCCGAATAATTTGCATAGGCATAACCACTGTCATCTTTATAACCCGCTACATTTGGCCAGCCATAGTTGCCACCTTTAACAATGAGATTAATTTCATCATCAGAGTTTGGACCTTGTTCAGATTGCAATAGTTTACCATTTGGAGTAAATGCCAAGCCCTGTGGATTACGATGACCGAGCGTATAAATATGACTAATTACACCGTTAAAGCTTGGATTATCTTTTGGAATACTTCCATCCAGATTTAAGCGTAATACTTTACCCATATAGGTATGATAGTCTTTTCCGCTCAGTTCCTGTTGAGTCGGCGTATGTTGTGCCTGATTTGGTAAGAATAAATAAGCAAGCTGGTTACGTCCCTGATCACCAATCGTATAGTAAATCTTTTGGTCTGGACCAATGACAAGGCGACCCGACTGATGGTCTTTCGATGAAGGTAATCCTGCCAATAAATCTACTGGTTTCTCAAGAGTATCTGTTGCTTTGTTATAGGTATATCGACGGATAATAGTTTGATTCGGTAATTCTTTATCTGTAGATTTCGGATTTTTAAATGTACCTGAAACATAGATATAAGGATTATTTTTAAAGTCAGGATGAAAGGCAAAACCCAATAAACCGTTTTGTCCATCAGCATCATTTACAATCTCAGGAACCTGAAAAACTGTTTTTACACTGCCCGCCTCTGGATTAACTCTTAGAATCTTACCTGTTGCCCGCTCCGTTAACCAAATTTGATTATCAGGCCCCCACAACAAAGCATGTGGCTTATTTAAATTAGATATAAGAACTTTCTTGTCAAAGCTTTCTGTTTTCGCTTTAGCAAATTGAGATGGAGTAAGAGGGACATCAGCAAATGCTGAATTGAGCGTAACTAGCTGAGCAGCACCTAATAAAGTAATTTTAGCCAATAAATGTTTATTCATATGTCCACCTTATAAATTGTCAAAATTTTCCGAGAATTTTTAAACCGTTAATCAAGGGTTTGTACGAGTTCTCTATATGATTTGTATTATGATGAATAACGAATCTATTAAAATCTAAATTTCTGAAAGGCTCTGTTGCATAAAAGTAGCTATTAAAAATGGATAAACAATCTTACAAAGTCTTTTTAAGATGAGTAACTTAAAGCTAATTTTGATCTATTTTTATACATGCTCAATTAATTTTATATCTTAATGTTTTTTGAAATGGTCTTCTAAAGTTAGCACAATATCGCTATTAACCATAAATGCAGATCAGTATCCTTTCTTAAAAAATTTCATAACCCCAATGATGAAAAGCATTCAATTATAAGGTTTTTGCTATGCAAACTTCCTAAGCTCAGGTTAGTCAACCTTAAAAACTTATGCTATTCTTCGGCCACTTTTTAAAGCCTCAAATTCTCTATTACCATGACACTTACGCCACCTTAAGTTTATTTACCCTTATTCATTGTAAATAACTCATCATTGTTTAGTGATGTGGTGTAGTCGCTTGTGTTGATATATCACTTCACTAGCCTTTTCAAAATTTAGAACTATAGGCTATCCCCCTCATGTTAACGAATGTCCGAGAACAATGGTTCTCTAATGTCCGTGCAGATATTCTTTCCGGTCTCGTTGTTGGTCTTGCTTTAATTCCTGAAGCAATTGCATTTTCAATTATTGCGGGTGTAGACCCGAAAGTTGGGTTATATGCGTCTTTTTGTATTGCAGTCATTATTTCATTTGTAGGCGGGCGTCCCGCTATGATTTCGGCGGCTACAGGTGCCATGGCTCTAGTTATGACTACACTTGTAAAGGACCATGGGCTTCAATATTTATTTGCAGCCACTATTTTAACCGGTGGCATACAGATTTTAGCTGGATACTTCAAACTCGCTAAACTCATGCGTTTTGTTTCCAAATCAGTCGTTATTGGGTTTGTTAATGCCCTAGCTATACTCATTTTTATGGCTCAACTACCAGAATTGGTAAACGTGACGTGGCATGTCTACTTATTGGTAGCAATTGGTTTAGCAATTATTTACCTATTCCCCTATATACCCAAAATTGGAAGGTTCTTTCCTTCCCCACTTATTTGTATTGTCGTCATTACACTACTCGCCATTTTTCTAGGTATTGATGTTCGAACGGTTGGTGATATGGGATCATTACCAGATACCTTACCTATATTTTTAATTCCAGATATTCCTTTTAATTTAGAAACACTGCTTATTATTCTTCCCTATTCATTAGCCCTTGCTGCTGTTGGTTTACTTGAGTCAATGATGACAGCAACAATTGTTGATGAAATGACGGATACACCAAGCGATAAGTTTCAAGAGTGTAAAGGTCAAGGGATTGCCAATATTGCCTCAGGCTTTATGGGAGGAATGGCTGGTTGTGCCATGATTGGTCAATCCATGATTAATGTAAAATCTGGTGGTCGTACACGCTTATCTACTTTTTGTGCAGGCATATTTTTACTGATTTTAGTTGTATTCTTAAGTGCTTGGCTAAAAGTAATTCCTATGGCAGCTCTTGTTGCTGTCATGATTATGGTGTCAATCAGTACTTTTGAATGGAAGTCGCTGATTCACTTTAAATCGAATCCTAAAAGTAGCAATGTTGTTATGATTGCAACTGTCATTGTTGTTGTGGCTACCCATAACCTAGCACTAGGTGTATTAACCGGTGTTTTACTTTCCGCGTTATTCTTAGCCAATAAACTTGAAAATGATATTCATGTAAATACATCCTTTGAAGGTGAAACGCGTTTGTATGATTTAAGAGGACAAATATTTTTTAGTTCTTCTGAAAAATTCATGCAAGGGTTTAACTTTAAGGAAGATATAAAAGAAGTCATTATAGATCTTACACACTCACATATTTGGGATGTAACTTCAGTAGCAATGCTTGATTCGGCTATCAATAAATTTCAAAAAAATGGCATAAAAGTTACTGTACGCGGCTTAAATGAAGCCAGTTCAATCATGATTGATAAATATGGTACTCACGCTAAAATTTAAAAAAGGTCCTTCGGGACCTTTTTACGATCTACAGATTAAATTTTTTATTAAGGAGATTTATACAACAAACGATTTGGACTACCAGATGGATTTTTTACCACATTACTACTTGCTTGATTTAAAAGATTAGTAGAGATGGTTTGTGGTGTCGCAGTGGGGGTACTTTGCAGTATTTCAGCAACGACACCTGCAACATGTGGCGTAGCCATCGATGTTCCATTTAGAACTTTATAGGTTTACGTTTAAAGATTAATTATTATTCTTGCCTATAAAGTTTCAAGAAGGATCTACAATATAAAAATATATAATCATTACCAATAATATAAAAGTAGAAAGTACAAGATAGGTACCAACTGTATTAAAACTTCGAAAAAATTTCCAGATATCCATAAACACATAATAAAACAATTATTTATAAAAATTATTTCAGACTTTAAATAAATCAGCAACCAGAAGAGATTTACAAATTTTTTAACTATAAAGGTTCAGTATCAAATACGTAAAAAAATATTACTTCAAAAAAATACAAATAAAAAATAAATATATTATCCAATTACAAATTATTCTTGATTTTTAGTTCAGGCAATTCCAATTTCTGGCCCGCTAAATGATGTTTACAATTAAGAGAGTATTCAATAAAACCTTCTTCTATAAAGTAATGACAACGCCCAATGATACTTATGCTCGGATTAAATGTTGGTTTTTCAAGGCTACCGTTAAAGAACCACTGATTCCCATTAGAAAAGGGGTGCTCTACCGGAATATAGTGGAAATGCCCACAAGCCGGACACATATGTACATACATCCCACCCTCAAAATATTGTACTTTCATAAAGGCTCCTTTTTAAATAAAAAAGCCAACCCATATGAGCCGACTAAATCTATCCACGTAAGAACACTATCTATTATTTAATTATTCGTTATAGTTTTCTCTTTTTTGTTTGTCTGCTTTTACTTTAACCAAGAGATATTACAGATTGATGAAGATTTTTTTAAATTATGTTTTACATAAATTTTATTATTAAATGATTTTATAAGCACACATTTAAAACCCATAGATTCTAAATAAGTTCTAGAATTAGAATAAACAAATATTATATTTTACTTTTAATTAAAAAATAAAAAAGTCCGTATCTTGGGAAGCTACGGACTTAAAAACTCATCTAAACAACAGCTAAACATTTTGTCGTTTAGTGAGAAAGCACTATCTTTTTAATCTAATTAAGTTCTATATTCAGGTCAAGAACAACTCGCACTTTCTGTAAAAATCAGGGTAAGTTGTGATTTATCTCACAGTTATTTTATGATCAGCTTAAGTTAAGAGTTTTATAAAACAATATGGCATATATTATTTTTCAAATACTTAATGCCTAAAATAATACTCTAAAATCGTATAGTGATTAATGTGAGGAATAAGTGTAAAAGATACTCCCCCTGTTCTTGATCTTTTTTACTTTCAAAATAGTTTTGGCTTTGCCATTTCAACTCTTCGAGTTCAAATTCTCCACATAAAATTGTGCATGGGATATCAATCCTCTCTTTATGATGAATAGGGCTATATTCCAAAATCATTTTACAGAAGATTGTGCAGAAACCGCTTTAACCTTCTTATGAAAAAGTTATCGTTTATTAAAGAGTTATTCTATGATTGAAACTGAACATCTAATCCTAAGACAATGGAAAGAAAGTGACTTTGAACCTTTTATCAAAATGGGCCTAGATCAAGACGTCATGCAATTTTTCCCAAGCCTTCTAACACCTCAAGAAAGTCTTAACTTAATCCAAAAAATTTCACGTCTCATTGATGAAAATGGTTGGGGCTTTTGGGCAGTAGAATTAAAAGAAAGCCATCAATTTATCGGGTTTATTGGTTTACACAACCAACCTGAGCAATTTGATTTTTGTCCATGTGTCGAAATTGGTTGGAGACTTGCAAAAGAATTCTGGAAACAAGGTTACGCTACCGAAGGAGCAAAAGCAGTTTTAGACTATGCTTTTAATGTACTCAATTTAGATAAAATCGTTTCGTTCACAGCTACTCTTAATAAACCATCTCAAGCTGTAATGGCAAGACTCGGAATGCAGAGAGTGAAAAATTTCGATCACCCGAAAGTCCCTCTCCATCACCAATTAAGAGCGCATGTTCTTTATGAAATATCTTGTGAAAGAAAAACCTAGTCATCAAAATCATAACCAACAGAGGTTGAATACTCCCAATATTCATTGATTTTATTTGCTATTTCTTCCTTCTCCATACTGGTGAGCACATAGAAGAGTTTAGCCTCTTTATTTTTTCTTAAGATTAATAAATTATAGTAATCATATTCAGGACCATTAAGTCCTAAATTAGGCTGCCATTCATCTTCATTTATTTGATTTTCACAGTGTTTCTCAGCTTTATAATGCCATTCCAGTTTATAAGTATCGAGGCCATCAGCAGCATTAATGACTATGCCATCATTGGCTCCTCCAATAAATCCAATTTTCATTGCCTTCTCTAAATTCTTATTAGGATAATTTTCAATATAGCGCTAATTGAGTATTCTTCAATTTATATATTGTTTATCAAAAAGTATCGTATGTAAGCAAAAATAACGATCTTTAATATGGTTCACATAAACGTACAGCACGATTTAAATATCTAATTTATAAAATCCAAACCATTCCTTTTTACTTTAACTAAAAGAAAAATCTTTTCTCCTCAAAACCATGTCATTACTCTTTTTTTTCTGCAAAATTACACGGTACAATTCCAGACTAACTACTGTCCATGCCAGCTATAATATTATGTACACATTTATGTACATATTAATTTTTGTTGCATGAATTACGTTGTTGAACTTTGAATTTCTTTGAACGCCACAAAACACTCATAAATTATTATTTTTTAAGGGTTATATGAATATTTTAACTAAAAAACTGTGCTTTGAAAGTCTTTGGAGATTTTTGAATCATGTCTAAGATTGTCATGTTTGATATGGATGGAACACTATTAGATCTTGCCTTCGATGACTTCATTTGGAATGAATGTCTTCCTGAACGACATGCTCAGACCCATCAACTTCCCCTCGCCGAGAGCAAAAAAAAGCTATATCAGTTTTATCAATCACATCAGCACACTCTTGTTTGGTATTCATCAACCTATTGGAATAAAACAGTAGGCGTTGATGTACTCAAATTACAACAAGAATTTCAATCTAAAATCCAAGCTCGCTCGGGTTGTCTTGAGCTTCTGCAACAACTTAAAGAGCTAGGATACACCTGTTGGCTAGTGACTAATGCTGATCGCGCCAGTTTACGTTTAAAACTCGATAATATTGCAATCGAACATTTTTTTGACGTAATCATATCAAGCGAACAAATAGGGTATGCAAAAGAAGATATTAATTTTTGGAAAGAACTCCAGCGACTACATCCCTTCAATCTAGATGAAACAATTTTTATTGACGATACGACTCCGGTATTAAAAACAGCAGAAAAATTTGGTATTAAACACTTGTTTACTATCTTACAGCCCTCAAGTCTAAAGCATATAAGACAGCATCAAGATTTAGAATATAAAGCACTAGATCGACTTACAGAGTTGCTGTCTATATTGAATCAAATTGATAGAAAGGATAATGATGTCAAAATTGCGTGAAAACGATGCCGTAGAAACCATGCGTGTTGACAAATGGCTATGGGTTGCTCGTTTTTTTAAAACTCGTTCAATTGCTAAAGCAGCAATCGAAGGAGGTAAAGTACATCACAATAATGAACGTGTAAAAGTTTCCAAAGAAATCCGAGTTGGAATGGAGCTTATTATCCAGCAAGGGTTTGATAAAAAAACTATTGTGATAAAAGCGCTTTCTAATACACGTGGCTCAGCGCCAGTTGCGCAGCAACTTTATGAAGAAACAGAAGTGAGTATTGCTAGACGGGAGTTGATTGCATCCCAACGAAAATTGCATAATCTAGCTCGACCTGACCATAGACCGGGTAAAAAGGATCGTCGACAAATTATTCGGTTTAAACAGGAGAATGATCAAAATTGGTCATACGATGATGAATAAAAACGTCGAGTTGTGTCGCACACACACATACAACACATAGAAGCTATAGAAAAAATCTGTCACTATTAACCTAGTGAAACAAGTTGAGATTCAATGCATCCACTTGGGTTAAACGTGATGAACATAGAGTATTGAGGTTTTTGAGATGGATGAGAATAAAAGCAAAGCATTACAAGCCGCGCTAAGTCAAATTGAGAAACAATTTGGCAAAAATACGGTGATGCGTCTCGGTGACAACACTGTTCAAGCTGTTGAAGCTGTATCTACAGGCTCTTTGACTTTAGATATTGCATTGGGGATTGGCGGTTTACCAAAAGGCCGTATTGTCGAGATTTATGGTCCAGAATCTTCTGGTAAAACCACAATGACTCTACAAGCGATTGCACAATGTCAAAAAGCTGGCGGTACTTGTGCATTTATCGATGCAGAGCATGCATTAGATCCACAATATGCACGTAAACTCGGTGTAGACATTGATAACTTGCTTGTATCACAGCCTGATAACGGTGAACAAGCTCTCGAAATTGCGGATATGTTAGTTCGTTCTGGCGCAATTGATATGATTGTTGTCGACTCAGTCGCTGCACTTACCCCTAAAGCAGAAATTGAAGGTGAGATGGGTGACTCTCATATGGGCTTACAAGCTCGCTTAATGAGTCAGGCACTTCGTAAAATTACTGGTAATGCTAAACGCTCAAACTGTATGGTTATTTTCATTAACCAGATTCGTATGAAGATCGGAGTAATGTTTGGCAGCCCTGAAACCACGACTGGTGGTAACGCGTTGAAGTTCTACGCTTCTGTACGTTTAGATATCCGCCGTATTGGGCAAGTAAAAGAAGGCGATGAAATCGTCGGCTCTGAAACTCGAGTTAAAGTTGTTAAAAACAAAATGGCTCCTCCTTTCAGAGAGGCTCTTTTCCAAATTCTCTATGGTAAAGGCACAAACCAGCTAGGCGAACTTGTAGATTTAGCTGTACAGCAAGATATCGTACAAAAAGCAGGTGCTTGGTATTCATATCAAGGTAATAAAATTGGTCAAGGTAAGAACAATGTTATTCGCCACTTTGAAGAGAACCCTCAAATGGCTGGAGAGATTGAACGTAATATCCGCGAACAACTGTTAACAACAGGTAATAATACTGCTCAAGTTGAAGATGAAGAAGAAGCTGATCTTTTATTAGAATCTTAATTATTCATAAGCCTTAAAACGCCCTTCGGGGCGTTTTTTTACAAGGGAATCCTAATATGTTCAAAAGAACTGAAGAACAGTCTCAACAACGAACCCCGCTTACTGGCCAGCGTTTACGCTCTTATGCTTTCGCTTTATTGACTCGTCGAGATTATTCCAAAGCAGAGCTTACTGAAAAATTGACTCGTTATGCTCAGAACCCAGAAGAGGTTAAGCAACTCGTTGAAGAGCTATCTGAACAAAATTATCAAAGTGATCAACGTGTTGCTGAACAAATGCTTGCTAGCCAAATTCGTAAAGGTAGAGGGCCAAAACGCATTAAACAAGCTTTAAAAACTAAACAGCTTGAAAATGATTTAATTGCAGATGAAATTCATGATATTGATTGGGTAGAGCAAGCGTATGAGCTCAAAGTGAAAAAATTTGGTGAAGAAGTGGAAAAAGATCCAAAGCTTAAAGCAAAACAGATTAGATTTTTACAATATAGAGGATTTGATTTAGATGTAATTATTAAAGCAGTCCAGCGGAGAATGGACTAATAAAAATGGTGGCAGCCCCACTAGCAAAACTTCGGCACATCATAGATCTGCTACCGTTGCTACCTTCCGGTCCTGGCGGGGTTCACAGAGTACAATTGCGAAGCCACCAGCAGGGCTGCCATTGCCAGACCAAGTATAGAGATTTTTAAAAGAGTTGCAAGCCTTCTTCCCAGTTTTAAGCAAGTTTATGTTTCGATTGATTAATTCATCAGCAAAAATACATAACTTTCTATTCTTCTCTCTCCTTTATTCTTTCTTGTATCTTATTTTGGATAAAATATGCTTGAAGATTGTAAACTATTCTTGCATTTATATTGTTAGCTGTTTTAATTGCATTAACCAATTAAAACCTTAGATAGTTAAGTGAATAGTTTATATATTCCTTTCTCAAGTTGGCTTTTACATAAAATTATGGACCTATACTCATGCGATTGATGAAGCATTCTTTATTATTTATTGCCTTAATGAGCACTACCTCTCTCTATGCCAACATTCCAATTGAGTCTCGCGGTTTAAGCCAAAGCGGTGGTAGTCCAAGTAACACTTCTTCTAATAATGTTTCGGTACCTAGTAATCTAAACTGGGAATTAATGCAAAAAAACCAACAATTAGAAAATGATATACGTACCTTACGTGGGCAATTAGAAGAGCAATCAAACGATATTGAACAATTGAAAAAAGATTTATCTAATCGTTATACTGACCTAGATCAGCGCTTAGAACTCCTTAATCAAAAAGTTGATCCTGAAAGTGCACCATCAGATAATCCTGCAAACAGTGATACTCCAGCTACGGCAAGCACAGAAACCTCCACAGCAGATAATAAAGTAGTAAATACCACTCCAACAAGCAGCCCCTCCACCACTCCTCCTCCACAACCAGAAGCGTCTCAACCACCAGCACAAAATCAATCAAACCCAGTAGAGCTTGAAAAGGCTGCTTACACTGTAGCTTTAGATGCCTATAAGCAAGGTGGCGCAAAAAAAGCCATCTCTCCAATGCAAAACTTTATTAAAAATCACCCAAATAGTGTTTATACGGGAAATGCTTACTTTTGGTTAGCTGAATTTAATTTAGCAACTGATCCAGTAAACTACAATGAGGCAAAAAAGAACTACAATGTAGTAGCAACTCAATATCCAAATTCTAGTAAAGCTCCTCGTGCTCTTTATCAACTCTATAGCATTGCTAAAGATGTCGATAAAAATACAGCTTCAGCAAACCAATATAAAACTAAAATTTTAAGTCAGTATCCAAAATCCGAAGAGGCCAAATTTTTTAATAAATAATAATTTTAAGCAAAAAAAAGACACTGCAATATGCAGTGTCTTTTTTTAATATATTGTCTTAGCGCACAATACCGCGTTCTGACTGTTCAACAGAGTCAATTAATAATTGAGCTTCAGGAACATTCGGAAGAATATCATTTTTAATCTGCTCAACAGCTTGAACAGAGGTAAGCCCTGATTTAAAAATTAACTTATAAGCCTCTCTGAGACCTTGAATTGTATTTTTAGACCAACCCTTTCTACGCATTCCTTCAATATTAATACCAAATGCATGGGCTGGGTTACCAGAAGCCATAACGTAAGCTGGTACATCCTTTAAAATTAGTGATGCTCCACCCACCATACTGTAAGAATCGATTTTACAGAATTGATGAATGCCAGAATTACCACCAATAATGATGTGATCACCTATATGTACGTGTCCGGCAACACCGACATTATTCGCGAAAATATTATGATCACCAACAATACAATCATGTGCAATATGTGTGTTAACCATCAATAGGTTATGACTTCCTATTTTAGTTAAAGCATTATCTTGCACAGTTCCTCTATGTAAACTGCAATGCTCACGAATTAAATTATGATCACCAATCTCTAACCAGGTTTCTTCACCTTGATATTTCAAGTCTTGGCAAACTTCACCAACACTTGCGAACTGGAAAATCTCATTATTTTGACCAATTTTGGTAAAACCACCCACTACGACATGTGAATGTAGCTTAGTACCCGCACCAATCGTCACATTTGGACCGATAACGCAATAAGGTCCTATCTGGACATCTGGAGCAATCACTGCAGATGGATCAATAATGGCCGTAGAATGAATTAAGTCGTGATTGCTCATGCCTGCTCTGTTTTTTGGTGTGAAATCATAATTTCAGCGGTTGTTGCTACAATACCGTCAACGGTAGCCGTACAGTTATATTTGTAGATACCGCGTTTTTGCATTACTAATTCAGATTTTAATACAAGTTGGTCACCGGCAACTACTTGTTTTTTAAATCTAACTCTTTCCGCACCAGCAAAGAGGAATAAAGAGCCTGGTTTTGGCGTTTCATTGTTCATAATAAATCCAAGAACACCTGAAACTTGAGCTAATGCTTCTACAATTAGAACACCAGGCATAATTGGATATTCTGGGAAATGTCCCTGTAGGAACTCTTCATTGATAGAAACATTTTTATAACCAACAATACTATTGTCAGTAACTTCAGTCACACGATCAACCAATAAGAATGGGTAACGATGCGGCAAATATTGACGAATCGTTTGAATCTGCATTGGTAATTCAGGGATGGCAAATTTAGGTGTAGTTGACTCGGTCATAATATTCTATTTACGCAAATTAAAGGTTGATTCAAGAGACTCTATTTGAGCTTGTATATGATCAAGTCGTTTAGTGATTTGGGTCAATGGCACATCTGCTAATTGTCGCAAGCGTACAATTGTCTTTTTCCAATGGCTATTTTCAAATAATCCAATTCCTGAAGAGTAAGTTCCAGCTTCAGAAATATTTTTTGTGACCATTGACATTCCTGTCAGAGTCACATTATCGGTAATAGAAAGGTGCCCTGATACACCGCAAGCCCCTGCTAGAATACAGTTTTTGCCAATTTTAACGCTACCAGCAATTCCGCATTTAGCAGCGATAGCTGTATTTGAACCAATATGAACGTTATGCGCGATTTGCACAAGGTTATCAATAATTACCCCATCTTCCAAAATTGTGTTGTCGAGTGCACCTCGATCAATACTACAATTTGAACCAATACGAACATCATTACCAATAATAACTGAGCCCAATTGAGCAATGCGATGCCACTTTCCTTGATATGGCGCAAAGCCAAAGCCTTCACTACCAATTACAGTACTGGCGTGAACTCGCACACGATCAGATAACTTAGATCCACCAGTAATGGTGACATGAGCATCAATAAAACAATCTTTTCCAATTTCCACATTATCATCCAGTCGAGTATGAGACTGAATAATCGTGTTATCACCTACGATACAATTCTCGCCAATTACGACGTAATGACCAATATATGCTGTTTCAGAAATGATCGCCGAAGGATGAATTTGAGCGGTACTTTCTATACCTACCGATGTGATTTTTTTATCAAAAACATGAGTAAGGATGGCAAAAGCTAAGTAAGGATTATCAACAATAATAAAATTTTGTTTGTCAGTAAGCTGTTCTTTAATAAGGCTTGTAACAATGTACGCACCCGCACGGCTAGCCTTTGCTTGATCAATATACTTTTCGCCATTCACGAAAGAAATTTGATGAGTTTCAGCATTTTCTAAACTTGCTAAGTTTAGAAACTGAAGACTACCCGTACCTACTAGCTCACCATTTACGAGGTGAGCTAATTCATCTAAACGATAATGTTGCACTTTCATTAATTTATTTCATTGAATTAACCTTTTGTATCATTTTATCAGTTAAATCATATTTAGCGTCATAGGCAACGGTTGAATTTTTATTCAAAATGAAGTCAAGATTATTTTCTTTTCGTAATTGTTCAGCTGCTTGCTTCACGCGAGTCTCAAAAGTTGAGTTCATTCCTTGCAAACTAGTTTGAACTTTAGACTGCAAACCTTGTTGAGTCGAATTAAATTCATTGAGTTTTGTCTGATATTGCGCTTGGAGCTTTTTAATATCATCTTCTTTCATTTTTTGCCCTTGAGTTTGGGCTTGACGTTGAAGACCTTCTAATTCTTTACCTAACTGCTCAAGACGAGTTGTTGTAGGTTTAACTGACTGATTTAAACTTGCGTTTTGTTGTTTCAAATAAGCACTGTTTTCAACAACTTTTGCAAGATCAATAACACCATAACCCGCAGCGTTAGTCATAGCAGAAACTGTCAGACCTAGTCCTAACATTAATATATTTAATTTTTTCATTTAAATTTGTGTCCTTATTTCATGTTTAGTCCAGTCGTACTTAGAAAGTACGACCGATTTCAAACTGGATCTCTTTGGTTTCATCACCAGGCTTATCATTTAGAGGGAATGCATAGCTAAGAGATAATGGTCCAATCATAGTGATCCATGTGAAGCCAACACCTACGCTATAACGCATATTACCTAAGTCGAAGCCATAGTTATCTTCACAGTATTTTTTAGCATCTGGAATTTGTTGACCATTCATAATCATAGAGTAAGAGCCAACGTCACACTTGGTATCGAATACCTGACCGCCTTCAGCAAAAATAACTGGTCGCACTTGACGAGTCCAATCTCCTTTGAAAGGTAATGGTAAAGCTAACTCTGTACCAAATTGTACTAAAGCATTACCACCCACTTCCTCTGGAGAAGTGTCATCTTTTTGCTCTTCTTGTAAATTTACACTTGAATATTTTGGCCCTAAGGTACTGTTATCATATCCACGAACAGAGCCATAACCGCCCGCATAGAAGTTTTTATAGAATGGTAAATCATTACCATAACCCAACTTACCATAGCCACGAAGTACAAAACCTGTAGTACCAATAGGGAAGAATGCCTGAGCATCATAAGTTGCTTTTTGGTATTCAACATCACTACCCGGCAAACCAATTTCCAGACCTACACGATGTGACATACCTGATGTTGGAAAAATTGGGCGGTTTAATGTGTTATATGACCAACCTAAATTTAAGTTATAAGTAAAGAACTCACCTTCAAATGCATTATCATAAGTTCTTTCGCCACCCTCCTCACATTCAGTGCGGGTGATATTACCCTCACTATCTTTTATAGGAATTTGTTTATCAAGTGGACAATAGGTCTCTGAACCTGTTGCTTTACCACCATTTGCCTTCAAGTAGTCACGGACATAGGTAGAAACAAAGGCACCTGTGGTTACTTTAGTATTATCAATACCAACTGAAGCACTTAAACTTTGATTTTCATCAATTGGATAACCAAAACTTAAACTACCACCGAAACTATCAGTAACGTAGTTATTAACGTTATAGTCGTCATTTAGCTTTGTTTTACGATAGTAAACGTTATAACCACGACTTACACCATCAATAGTAAAGTAAGGATCGGTAACACTTAAGTTATAGTAATCTTGAGTTTCAGAACGAGATAAATCAATCGCAACACGATTACCCGTTCCCATAAAGTTAGTTTGGCTCAAACCTGCTTGGAATGTGATACCACCACTTTGTGAGTAACCTACAGCTAATGTTGTAGTTCCCGAATGTTGTTCTTCAACATTTACATTTAAATCCACCTGATCTGGTGAATTTGGAATACGTGCTGGTTTAACATCAACAGTTTTAAAAAATCCTGTACGCTCTAAACGCACCTTGGATAAATCAATTTTTTCATTACTCGCTAAAGCACCTTCCATTTGACGCATTTCGCGACGTAATACTTCATCGGCAGTTTTACTGTTACCTGTAAAATTAATACGACGTACGGTAACTTGCTGACCTGGGTTTACATAGTAATTTAAGTCAACCACACCCGTTTCGTTATTAATTTGCGGAACAACATTCACATCTGCAAAGTAATAACCAGCATTACCGTATTTACGCAATAATAATTGCTTAACAGCATTCACTTTTTCTTGTGAATAAGTATCGCCATCTTTATAGATTTTTAAAGCTTGTAATTCTTCAGGTTTATAAAGTGCATCACCTAAAAACTTGGTTTGACCAAATTTAAATTGACTGCCTTCCTCTACAGCAACTTCAATAAAGATGTTCTTTTTATCTTCACTAATATTAAGCTGTGAGTTATTAATATGAAAATTGATATAACCTTTATTGAGATACATAGCGCGCAAAGCTTCAAGGCTCGCTGCCATTTTCTCTCTCGCATAACGGTCATTACGCGTTACAACAGAAGCCCAACCACTTTCTTTAACTGCGAAGGCTTGTTTAATATCGCTGTCTTTAAAAACAGTATTACCAATAATATTGATATTAAAAACTTTAGCAGCTGTACCTTCATTAAAATTTAATTTAAGTTCAACACGGTTATTTGGACGAGCGATCGTATCAACGGTTACATCAGCATCGTAACGACCTTGCTGGGTATATTGCTGCTCTAATTCAGTTTCAATTGTTTGTAAAGCCGATTTCTTAAAAACTTCGCCTTCAGCAATTCCCATTTTTTTAAGGCCTTGCTCTAAAGCCTCTTTAGGAATAAGTTTGTTACCCTTAAATTCAAGTTTTGAAATAATTGGGCGCTCTACGACATTAAAAACTAAAGTATCGTTATCTTTTGATGCTTTAATATCGTCAAAAAGTCCAGTGGCATACAATGCTCGAATTGCTTCTGCGATCATCGGTTCATTAACGCGATCGCCACTGTTGATTGGCAACATGGTATAAACATTTGCAGGAGTAAGACGGACCAACCCATCTACACGAATATCTCGAACAACGAAATCATCAGCTGCATATGCTTGTTGTACCGCCGCCATAGCGCTAACAAGTGCCAAAGGCATTAAAAAATGTGTGTGCCGCATGCCAGTTTTTCCAGTAAGTTATAAGTCCATATACGTTTACAAACGCATAAAATCATTAAATAAAGCCAAAAGCATCATACTACCGAGCAGTACCATACCAATTTTTAGACCAAACATTTGTATTTGTTCAGAAACAGGCTTTCCTCGAATAGCTTCAATAATGTAATAAACAAGATGTCCACCATCTAGCATTGGAATTGGTAATAAATTTAAAATTCCAAGACTTACGCTCATTAAAGCCATAAATGAGATAAAAGTCTGCCATCCCATCTCTGCACTTTGTCCTGCTACTTTCGCGATTGTAATTGGTCCAGAAAGATTCTCTAAACCAATTAAACCCTTAACCATTTTTACTATTGAACTCAATATCATGCTAGAGATTTGACCAGTTTTATCTAGTGACATCTCGAAAGCTTGTATTGGAGTATATTGAATTGCTTGCTTATATTCGTCAGGAATTGTAATTTTTCCTGCATCACTTTTCACACCCAAAACACCACTCACTTGCCCCATGTTGTCCCTTTTTCCTTGAGGCATGACTTGCAAATGAACTAATTGACCATTACGTAAAACATCAACATTGAGTAATTTTTCTGGAGAATGTTGTACTACCTCTACAACATCAAACCAGTCTTTCATTGCTTGATCATTAATTGAAACAATACGATCGCCTACTTTCATTCCTTGACGAATTGCAGCTCCATCTTGAGTCAATTCAGTGACAACAGCTGGAATAACAGGACGATATGGTAAAAAACCTAATGCATCTAAAGCCGATTCATTCTGATTTTTTAAGAAGTCTTTAATCGGTAAAACAATATTTTTCTCAGTACCCGCACGGTCTATATCAACATTTACACTACCAGTTTCACCTACACGATCAATCAAAGCAAAATTAAGCTTTTCCCAAGTTTCCGTTTCTTTTCCATCAACCGCAATAATCTTGTCACCTACTTGCATTTGTGCAGTGGCTGCTGGTGAGTTTGGTATGACTTTACCAACTCTAGTGTTTAGTTGTTCTTGTGCTGGTAAAAATAAGATCCAGAAAAGCAAGACAGCAAAAATCAGGTTAATTAAGGGACCAGCTGCAACAATTGCTATACGTTTCCATGGTTTTTGGCGGTTAAATGCATAAGGTAAATCCTGCTCTGCAACATTACCTTCGCGCTCATCAAGCATTTTGACATAGCCGCCCAATGGTAAAGCTGAAAGTTGATATTTGATTCCAGATTTTTTTGATGTCCATTTGAGTAAGGTAGGTCCAAAACCAATCGAATATACTAAAACCTTAACACCTAGTTTTCGTGCCACCCAATAATGACCGAACTCATGGATTGCAATTAAAGGACCAAGTAAAAGAGCTGCTGCTGCAATCATAAATAATGCGCTCATTTCAGCCTCCTATACTTGATATATATTGCTGTGCTACGTGTCGTGCTATTTCATCTTTATCTAAAATGCACTCAATATTTTCAGCAACTGAATTTTCCAATTTTTGCAAAGTATGTTCTACCACTTGTGGAATATTTGTAAATCCAATTTGTTCCTTTAAAAATGCAGCAACAGCAACTTCATTTGCGGCATTTAAAATCGTAGGTGCCAATCCTCCCGTACGCATTGCTTGACGTGCCAAATCAAGTGCTGGGAATTTTTGAATATCTGGCGCTTGAAAATTAAGCTGAGAATACTCAAATAAATTTAAAGCAGGAACATTAGTCTGTAAACGCTCAGGCCATGCTAGAGCATGCGCAATTGGCGTACACATATCTGGATTACCCATTTGTGCTAATGTTGAACCATCAACATATTGCACCATAGAATGAATAATACTTTGTGGGTGAACAACAACTGTAACAAAATGTTCAGATATTGAAAACAAATGGCACGCCTCAATCAACTCTAATCCTTTATTCATAAGAGTAGCTGAGTCAACTGAGATTTTCTGTCCCATAGACCAATTAGGATGCTTACAGGCTTGCTGAGGAGTAACTTCTTTTAACCGCTCTAAAGAATGGTTTAAAAAAGGGCCGCCAGAGGCTGTTAATAAAATTCTAGATACGCCCTGCTGTGGTTGCCCATTTCTTTCGGCTTCTAAATAATTATGAGGTAATGACTGAAAAATAGCGTTGTGTTCGGAATCTACTGGCAATAACAACGCCTGATGATCACGTGCTGCTTGCATCATGATTTCACCAGACATAACCAAAGCTTCTTTATTCGCTAATAATACTCGCTTGCCTGCTTTTACAGCAGCCAGAGTGGGCAGTAAGCCTGCTGCACCAACAATTGCAGCCATAACCACATCAACATCTGGATGTGAAGCAATGCTTACCAGACCTTGCTGGCCAACCAGAATTTCAATATTCTGTAATTTATTATCTGCAAATAGTGCTGTTAATTCGACAACTTTTTGCTCTGGAACAACCACAACTTTTGGTTGAAACTGTTTACAAATTTCAACCAACTCAGAAATTCGGCTATGAGCTGAAACTGCGAACACTGAATACTTATCAGGATGTTGATTTAAAATTTTTAAGGTACTTTGACCAATGGAACCGGTTACACCCAATATGCAAACAGATTGTGTCATCTATAAATCTACACCAATAAGTTTTAATATATACATCCCCGTTGCAAAGATCGGGGATGCAGCAAGTAAAGAATCAATACGATCTAAAACACCACCATGACCAGGTAGAACACGACCAGAATCTTTAATACCGGCACGACGTTTAATCATGGATTCAAATAAGTCACCCAAAACTGAACCAAATACTGTAATTAATGACAATATAAGAAACAGAATTTGCTGAATTAAAGTTAAATTTAGATAATGATATTGCACAACCAACATTATTACTACGGTCGTAATAATACCACCGTACAAACCTTCCACTGATTTGTTAGGGCTTACGGTCGGAGCTAGCTTTCTTTTTCCAAATTTGCGACCAACAAAGTAAGCACCACTATCTGCGCCCCATACGAGCAAGAACAGATACATTAACCACCATGGTGAACTCTGCCATACTACAAAAATTGACGTTACCGCAGCACAGACTAAAATTATGCCAATCACATACAAGGTCGCGTTATACCAGCCATCAAATTCTGGAAATGACTTAACCCAATATACACTTACAATCCAAGTCAAAATTGAAGCAGACCACAAAAGTAATGCAATATCATGGAAAAATAGGGCAACACCTGAAACAAATGCAACAAGCAGACCGTAGCACCAAGCTTTGGGTTTAACAGCATTTGCAGTTTCGCGAGGCATTAACTTATACCACTCATACCCCGCAACCCCTGCTGCAACAATCATAAGAACCAACATTGGATAATGTGATTGCGTAGCAAACATACAGCCTAAAACAACTGCAACAAGTACCAATGCGGTAACAATCCGCTCTAACATTATAAATTCTCTATTTTCTCTTGCTGAATTTGTTCAGATGTTTTGCCAAAACGACGCTCACGCCCTGAAAAAACATTCAATGCATGATCGAACTCTTTTACTGTAAATTCTGGCCATAAAGTATCCGTAAAATACAGTTCCGCATAAGCTGCTTGCCATAACAAGAAATTAGATATGCGATAATCTCCGCCTGTACGGATTAATAGGTCCACAGCTGGCAGATCGTTTAGACTGACATATTTTTCGAACAAATCAACATTTATTTGATCAGCACCAAATTCACCACGGGAAACTGCTTGAGCAACCTGTTTTGCTGCATTTGCAATGTCCCACATCCCACCATAGCTAATTGCAATAGTTAGGGTCATAGTGTCATGGTGTGCTGTCTGTTGCTCTGCATCTTCCATTAAGGCAACTAAATGTGAGGATAATCGAGAACGATCACCGATAAAACGCAAAGCAATATTAAATTCCTTCATGCGAGGTATTTGCTCATGAATACTTTCTTCCAGAAGCTTCATAAGCAGATCGACTTCATACTGCGGTCGATTCCAATTTTCACTTGAAAATGCAAAAACAGTTAGAGCACGAATACCAGTTTTTTTGCAATGTTCAACGATAGGATCAAGAACATTTTTACCCTCCCGATGCCCATCACCTTTTTGCATTTGATTTTTTTTTGCAAAGCGGTTGTTGCCATCCATAATGATGGCAACATGCTTGGGAAGATGATACTCTTCAGAATCGGTCATAAAAATTAGACCTTCATCAATTCTGCTTCTTTCGCTGCAAGACGCTTGTCTACTTCTGCAACATATTTGTCAGTAATTTTCTGAATATCATCACCTGCACGGCGCTCATCATCTTCAGAAATTTCTTTTTCTTTTAGTAATGCTTTGATATCACCTAATACATCACGGCGAATATTACGAATCGCAACTTTTGCATTTTCAGCTTCATTACGTGCAACTTTTTGCATATCACGACGCGTTTCTTCAGTTAATGCTGGTAAAGGTACACGAATTGCATCTGCTGTAATCGAGTTTAAACCAAGATCACTTTCACGGATTGCCTTATCAATAGCTGAAACCATTGTACGTTCAAATGGCTGAACAACAAGTGTACGAGAGTCTTCGATACCCACGTTTGCTACTTGATTTAAAGGCACATCAGAACCGTAGTAAGGAACCATCACACCATTTAAGATTGATGGGTGTGCACGGCCGGTACGAACTTTAGCAAACCCTAGTTCCAAAGACTCTAGAGTTTTTAACATACGCTGTTCGCTGTCTTTTTTCAGATCGTTAATCATATGATCTACCTTACTTATTTATTCAAAGATATATTTAACAAATTTAATTTAGCGCTAGTATAAAGAGCTTTCAGTAACACGTACATTATTTAGTAACGCGTGTCCCTTCTTTTTCACCCATTACTACTGACAATAACGCACCTGATTTATTCATATCAAAAACTTGCAATGGCACATTATGGTCTCGACATAAACAAATAGCGGTCAAATCCATAACACCAAGTTTTTCATCTAACACCTGATCAAAGGTTAAATGATCGTATTTAACAGCATCTTCAAATTTACTTGGATCTTTGTTATAAACGCCATCTACTTTAGTCGCTTTTAAAATCAAATTCGCTTCAATTTCAATTCCGCGTAAACATGCTGCTGTATCCGTTGTGAAAAATGGATTTCCTGTACCCGCAACGAAAACACAAACTTCACCTTGGCTCAAATGACGGATAGCATCACGACTTGAATAAGACTCTACCACTGTACCAATTGGCAATGCAGACATAAGACGAGTTCTGATATTACGACGAACTAGAGCATCACGCATAGCTAAGCCATTCATTACAGTTGCAAGCATACCCATTTGATCGCCTGTTACACGACCAACTAGGCCATCTTTTTGCAACTGACTACCACGGTACAAATTACCGCCACCCACAACGATACCCACTTGTACACCCAAGCCAACCAAGTGTGCAATTGAAAGGGACATATGATCTAAAACTTGGGCATCAATACCCATGTCTTTATTACCTGACAATGCCTCACCAGATAATTTTAATAGAATACGTGAATAACGAGGGCTAATTGTTTCCGCCATGACTTTGCTCCAAAACCTCTTAAACTGAATGCTCTTTAATATATTTCGATTAAACCGATTTAATTTTAATTAACTTTGCAAATAAATCGTATTCATCCGCATCGGTAATTTCGACTTCCAACATATCGCCCGGTTGAATAGTGTTCTTATCGATATCTTCTACAAACACATTACCGTCAATTTCCGGAGCATCGGCATAAGAACGTGCAACGGCAACAGGATATTCATCTTCTAAACTATCGACCAAAACAGTCATCGTTTGACCAATACGTTTTTGCAATCTAGCAGCAGAAATTTGTTGCTGAACTTGCATAAAGCGCTCGTAACGCTCTTGTTTAATTTCTTCTGGTACATGATCTGGCAAATCATTTGCCGTTGCACCTTCTACTGGTGAATAGGTAAAGCAACCTACACGATCAAGTTGAGCTTCTACGAGCCAATCAAGCAACAGCTGGAAATCTTCTTCAGTTTCACCTGGGAAACCGACCACGAAAGTAGAGCGGATCACAAGATCAGGACATTTTTCACGCCACAACTTAATTTTTTCTAGTGTATTTTCACTGTGAGCCGGACGCTTCATTAACTTAAGAATACGTGGGCTTGCGTGTTGGAATGGAATATCTAGATATGGCAGGATTTTACCTTGTGCCATTAAATCAATCACCGCATCCACATGTGGATATGGATACACATAGTGTAAACGCACCCAGATGCCCATTTGGCCTAGAGCTTCACACATGTCGAAGAATTTTGTCTTAACAGGCTGACCATTCCAGAAGTCAAGTTTGTACTTGGTGTCTACGCCATAAGCTGATGTATCTTGAGAAATAACCAAGATTTCTTTAACACCCGCTCTTTTAAGCGCAGCAGCTTCTTCTAATACACTACCGACTGGACGAGAAACCAAGTCACCACGCATACTCGGGATAATACAGAAGGTACAACGATGGTTACATCCTTCAGATATTTTTAAGTAGGCATAATGCTTTGGTGTTAAGCGAATTCCCTGTTCAGGAACCAAATCAATAAACGGATTATGTTTAGGTGGTGCTGGTACATATTCATGTACAGCTTCCATTACATCTTGATAAGCTGCTGCACCAGTAACCTTTAAAACGTTTGGATGCATTTGACGAATTTTGTCTTCATCTTTACCTAAGCACCCAGTAACGATCACTCGACCATTTTCACTCATGGCCTCGCCAATTGCATCTAGCGACTCTTGTACCGCAGATTCAATAAAACCACAGGTATTAACAACTACTAAATCAGCACCATCATAATCTGATGCAACTTGATAACCTTCAGTCTTTAACTGAGTTAAAATTCGTTCAGAATCTACCAATGCCTTAGGACAACCTAAAGAAACAAAACCGACTTTGGGGGTCTTCATGAATCTGCGCTCCACTTGAATGCGCGTATTGTATGTCTTTTCTTGTCTCAAGCATAGGTGGAAAGCCTACTCTTTGTGTAATGCACCAAAATACAACCAACATTTGCACCAAAACTCACCTTTGCACCAATTTAGATCATGTTATTATCTAAACTTGAGCCATCCGCTTTGATCAAAAGATATAAAGAACGATTTCAGCGCGTTTTTAAGTACCTTAAAACTTTAAAATAACCCATAAACAAAGTTGGCGTATATTTTGCATCGTTCATGTTCTATAACGGTGAAAATCCGATAACCAAGAAGATGCCATTGCGCTATTTTAAGACAGGAACGATTCGCTAATGGATCAACACAACCCTATCGACTATCGCCTATTGGTAGACAATTTAACTACTGCGATTTTATTAATCGATAGTAACTTGAACATTTTTTATTTAAATTCAGCCTGCGAAGCACTATTTGACATTAGTTTGCTCCGTGCTTCAGGACAGCCCGTTTTAAACTTGCTTCATGCCCCTGACGATACTTTTAATACGCATGAAGCTTTATTGAACACTATAAAAACCGGACAACCCTATACGCGTCGAGAAGCTGTCATTAATGTCAACTTTAAAGACCTCCATGTGGATTACACAGTTTCTCAATTAAATGCAGGTAAAAGCTACCATCCATTACTGTTGATTGAGCTTAATCCAATCGATCGCATGTTAAAGATTTCAAAAGAAGAAAATCTGGTTCAACAGCATCAGGTAGCTAGGCAGCTCGTACGTGGTGTTGCACATGAAATTAAAAACCCACTTGCAGGTATTCGGGGAGCAACCCAGTTACTCGCTCGTAGTTTAAATGATAAGACTTATGCAGAATTCACCGATGTCATCATTAATGAGGTAGATCGTTTAACTAACTTGGCTGATACCATGTTAGGTTCTAGACAACTACCAAGCTATGAAAATGTTAACGTACACGAACCCTTAGAACGAGTACGTTCTCTTATTGCAAACCAGACAAAGAAGAAAATTAAAATTATACGTGACTATGATTTGTCATTACCCGATGTTAATGCCGATCGAGATCAGTTAATACAGGTCATGCTCAATATTAGTGTAAATGCAATTCAAGCCATTACAGAGAACAAAGCATTTTTTATAGATCAGGAACCGGCGTTAATTCTGCGTACGCGAATACAGCGTCTTGTCACGATTAATGGTGTACTGAATCGATCTACCGTTCGGGTCGACATTGAAGATAATGGACCAGGCATTCCTGAAAGTATTTTAGAGTCTGTGTTTTACCCATTGGTTACTGGACGAGCAAAAGGTACTGGGCTTGGCCTGAGTATTGCACAGAATATTATGCATCAACATAACGGAATGATTGAATGCCAATCTGTTCCTGGAAAAACTATTTTTAGCTTATATTTACCTTGGGAGTCAGACCGTGTCGCGAAATAAAATATGGGTTATTGATGATGATCGCGCCATGCGATGGGTATTGGAAAAGACCTTTAAAGAAGAGGGTTTTGATGTTACCAATTTTGAAGAAGCACAAACTGCGCTTGAACGTTTACATCATGATGCTCCCGATGTCATTTTAACTGACATCCGCATGCCTGGGATTGATGGATTAACTTTCTTATCTAAAGTCAAAAACACTCATCCTGACTTACCTGTCATTATTATGACTGCACACTCCGATTTAGAGTCTGCTGTTTCAAGCTATCAGACGGGTGCTTTTGAATATTTACCAAAGCCATTTGATATTGATGAAGCTTTAGCCTTAGTAAATCGTGCAATCCTGCATATCAACAAGCTACAACAGCAAGAAGCTACAAAAACAGCTTTACCTGTTCAATCAACAGAAATTATTGGTGAATCTCCGGCAATGCAGGAGGTTTTCCGCGCCATCGGCCGTTTATCTCAATCTCATATTACCGTTTTAATTAATGGTGAATCAGGTACAGGTAAAGAACTAGTTGCGCATGCTTTACACAAGCACTCCCCACGCCGTGCTAAGCCTTTTATTGCTTTAAATATGGCAGCAATTCCAAAAGACTTGATTGAAACCGAGTTATTTGGTCATGAAAAAGGCGCTTTTACAGGAGCAAACACCCAGCATCAAGGCCGCTTTGAACAAGCAAATGGCGGAACACTATTCCTTGATGAAATTGGCGACATGCCATTTGAAACACAGACTCGACTACTTCGTGTGCTCGCTGACGGTGAGTTCTATCGTGTAGGTGGACACATCCCAGTCAAAGTTGATGTTCGAATTGTGGCGGCAACGCATCAGGATTTAGAAAAGCTGGTAAATGAAGGTCGCTTCCGTGAAGACTTATATCATCGCTTAAATGTGATCCGCATTCACATTCCTAAACTTGCTCACCGTAGCGAAGATATTCCAATGCTTGCTCAGCACTTTCTTGCGCGTGCTGGTAAAGAACTTGGCGTGAGTCCAAAAATCTTACGTACCGAGACAACAGACTATATGCAACAGTTGCCATGGCCCGGCAATGTTCGACAACTTGAAAACACGTGCCGCTGGTTAACTGTAATGATCACCGGGCGTGAAGTGTATCCAGAAGATTTACCTTCTGAACTCAAACAGGTTCCATTGCAAAAGAATACTGATGCTGGACAATCTGCCCCTTCATTTGAACGCATTTCTCTACATCATTGGGATGAACTACTTAACCAATGGGCGATTCAAAAACTTAAAAATGGTGAAATGAAGATTCTGGACATTGCAACACCAATGTTTGAGCGTACCTTAATTAATGCAGCCTTACTGCAAACTCGCGGGCGTAAACGCCACGCAGCAGAATTACTGGGTTGGGGCCGTAATACCTTAACTCGCAAGTTAAAAGAACTTGGAATGGATTCTGCTGACGATGATGAAGAAGATGAACATAAGATTACCCAAACTGAAGCCTAAACAACTTACCAACTAAATTAAAAAGCGGCTAACACATCCTTAGCCGCTTTATTTTTTATTAAATTTAAAAATGAACATCAGGTTACATCATTAAATCCTTTCAAAACTCACTCTAAACTTATATTTTCTATTCATTTATTTTTTAAATGAGTTGATTATTGTTCAGCAGATGATCTAAAAAAATAGTGATGACCATCCTTAAAGATAGTTTTGCTATACTAAACAAGCAAAGTTAACCGTTGTTATGAAATTTTATGCACGATTCCGTCCTTGAGTCACATCATTTAGTATGTGAAAAACCCCAAACACGCAGAGGTATAGAACGTCGCTTAGCTCTATTGCTAAGTGCAACTGAGCTGTTCTTGGAAAAAGGATATGATGCCGTTTCTCTTGATGACATTGTTAATCATGCTGGAGGTTCAAAAACTTCTATCTATAAATATTTCGGTAATAAAGATGGCTTATTTACCGCAATTTGCGATTATCGCCGTGAAATGTTTTTTAAAGATATTTCTGTGCCCTTTCAACCCTCCCAAACATCTTTACGCAACTATTTAATTCAAACACTCATTCGCTTTTATAAGCATATTATTCAACCCGAACATATCGCTTTTTTACGTTTGGTTATTGAACAAACACAATGCAATGCAACTTTGAGCAAATATCTATATGAAAAATGCGCTCAACATATACAAAACACAATTGCTCAGGCACTTCTAATTTCCCATCAGGCTGAAGAAATTCTTTGCACATCTCCTAATCATTCTTCGTTAATGTATTTTGGAATTTTACGCGATATAGAATGGCGCGTAATTATGGGGATGCCTCTACCACCCAATGAAAAAGAAGTAATTGATTATATTAACTATTGTGTTGATGTTTTCTTAAGAGGCCATCATAAAGTCTAATTCTTTTGCATTTTAAAATGCTTATAGTATAGTAGACTTCTTTTTTTCCACATCCACCCAGCCAACAACAGATAATTGTTGTATTTCCTAACAATTATTATGGAGTAGCTACATGGCTCTAAGACATTTCCTGACTTTACGTGATCTATCCACTCTAGAACTTAACCGCATTTTAGAACGCGCAAGCGAACTTAAAAAAATGCAACATGACAATCAGGTATTCCAACCTTTTGTTGGTAAAGTATTGGGAATGATTTTTGAGAAATCAAGCACGCGTACACGTATCTCTTTTGAAGCAGGCATTAATCAATTTGGTGGTAGTGCGATCTTTTTATCGCCTCGCGACACACAATTAGGTCGTGGTGAACCGATTGAAGACTCAGCACGTGTAATTTCAAGTATGCTTGATATTGTGATGATTCGTACTTTCGGTCATGACATTGTTGAACGTTTTGCATCGTATTCAAAAGTTCCTGTTATTAACGGTTTGACAGATGACCATCATCCTTGCCAGTTACTTGCAGATTTACAGACTTATAATGAACACCGCGGTAGCATTAAAGGCAAAACTGTTGCTTGGATTGGTGATGGCAATAATATGTGTAACTCATATATTGAAGCTGCACACATGATGGGCTTTAAACTCAAAATTGCATCGCCGAAAGGATATGAGCCTAAACCTGAATTTCTAGCAGAATTTGGTCATTGTGTTGAAGTTTTTGACAATGCAGAAGACGCTGCTGTGAATGCTGACCTCATTGTGACAGATGTATGGGCAAGCATGGGACAAGAAGAAGAACAGAAGCTTCGTGAAAGAGCCTTTGCTGCTTTTCAGGTCAATGAAAAATTAATGGGACTTGCTCATCCTGACTGTTTGTTCATGCACTGTTTACCTGCCCATCGTGGTGAAGAAATTTCTGAAACAATGCTAGACCATAAAAATGCAGTGGTCTGGGATGAAGCTGAAAACCGCCTACATGCACAAAAAGCCTTGATGGAATTTTTATTAAATGAGCACCTGAAATAAGCTTAATTTCTTTCTTTAAAAACAGCACTTTTATAGTGCTGTTTTTTTATTTTCTAAATTACTTCTTTTGTTTAGTATAATTTTTTTAATATTCTTGTTTAGGCTGACGAATATATAAGCAAGCCGTATTTTATCTCTCATATATAATCGTGTATAACATTGAACACAATAAGCCAAACTCACTCTTGCTGAGTACGATCATGACCACTCTTGAACAATCATTAGCTCAAATCCCTACTTTTTCTGTTATTCATGAGCACTTATTTAGTTCAGCTCAACCCTCAATCGAACAACTGAAACTGATTAAAGAATATGGTTGCAGTACAGTCATTAATCTCGCTTTAAGTAACGCACCAAATCATATTGAAAATGAAGATCGCATTTGTTTAGACCTCGGTTTAAATTATATCCATATTCCAATTGACTGGGAGACTCCATCTGCCGAGCAATGTTTATTAGTACTCGATCTTATTGATCATTTAGTCCAGAATGAAATTGTCTGGATTCACTGTACTAAAAACGATCGCTCTAGTTGCCTCATGTATGTCTATAGACAGTTTTATATGAATATGGACATGCCTACTTCTCAAGATTTACTCCATGAAATTTGGGAACCTAATGAAACTTGGACAGGTCTTATTCATAGCATTACCTTACAGCTACAAGGCCGTAAGGCAACTCTAGAGCTTCAACAGTCTTTGCAACAGGTCGATCACTTAGTGTGATGAGAGACTAGAACAGTTGCTGTAGCTAAAATACCTTCTTGACGACCGGTAAACCCAAGTTTTTCGGTTGTCGTCGCTTTAATACTGATTTGATTAACATCTACATTTAAAACATCAGCAATGCTTTGACGCATTTCCAAATTATGCTTAGCTAATTTGGGACGCTCACAAGCCACCGTAATATCAGCGTTATTTAACTGATAACCGCGATCCAATATGAGTTGGTAAACATGCTTTAACAATACTCGACTGTCTGCGCCTTTGTATTCTGGGTCGGTGTCAGGAAAATGTTGTCCAATATCTCCAAGTGCCAAAGCACCTAACAAAGCATCACACAGAGCATGAAGAACCACATCGCCATCAGAGTGTGCTTTCAAGCCATGTGTATGTGGAATTTGAATGCCAGCCAATGTAACAAAGTCCCCCGCCTCAAAGGCATGCACATCCATTCCTTGTCCAATGCGAATTTGAGCAACCATAACTATTACCTTCCATAAAAACTTAAGAAATCTTGTATTCAGCCTTTCTGTTTCGCTATAGTACACCTAGCAAAGTAGACTGAAAGTATAAGCGATCATGCTGTCTAATACTGATATGAATCAATTGAAAAGATTAAGTTTTGCCGTGACACTGAGTTGTTTGTGTTCATCTCTTGTCTTTGCAGAATCAATAGACTGCTCCAATTCCGGAACTGAGCTTAAAATCTGCTCAAAAACATTTAGTGACTCGAAGAAACAACTCGATAATAAATATCTTTCCGCATATTTAGTTACTGATGCCCCCTTACAGCTTTTACAGGATACACAAAAGTTATGGTCTAAACATACTCAGCAATGCAAGAGTAATACATGCGTTCAGCAACAGTTTGATTTACGTACTGATGACCTAAATTTTTATGCATCACTTAAGCAAACGCTTACCCAACATTATCTTAAGTTTGAAAATGGACGTATAGCTGCACAACCTGTTCACATTCAAGTCCATCAGCTTGCAAAGGATAAAATCAAGATTGAAGGAATCGCATACCGCAATCCAAATAACCGTAAAGAAACTCAAACGATTTCCTTAATGGCCTATAGTTCGCCTGAACAAAAAAGTGAAATTTTAGACAATGAGCACAACTGTAAATATCAGTTTAATTTTCAAAAAGCTTTACTTAATGTGAAAACCCAACAAAAAGGCTGTGAACGCTTTAGCGGAATCTACCGATTATATGATTAATACGTAAAATAAAAGCCAGTGTTTAAACACTGGCTTTTTACTTTCTAGACCGGATATTTTTGAGCAATATCCTGACCCACTAAAACTGCTGTCGCCGCAGACAAAGTCCACCCTAAATGCCCATGTCCTGTATTATAAAAAATACGAGGTTGTTTAGACTGCTTCACCACAGGTAGCATATTAGGCATCATAGGTCTTAAACCCGCCCAAGGCACCACATGCTCGGTTGAAATATCGAAATTACGGTTTACCCAATTCACCAATGGTTGAATACGATCAGCCCGTATATCGCGGTTGTAACCGTTAAATTCAGCAGTCCCTGCCACGCGCAACCGATCTTTACCTAAACGAGAAGTCACGATTTTAGCACTTTCATCTAGTAAACTTACCCACGGTGCATTCTTTACACTTTGCTCATCTTTTAATTGCACGGTAATTGAATAACCTTTTACGGGATAAACATTTACTCGCTCACCAATCATATCGGCGAGTTGATAACTCCCTACACCACCACAAACCACAAGCACGTCACCTTTAATCTGGATGTTATCGGATTCAACAAGATAAGGATGCTCTGCGCTTGGCTGACAACTTACGATCACTTTGTCTGGATGACACTTAATATCTGTGACTTCCAAACCAAATTTATACTCAACACCGTATTGTTTAGTCTTTTCAGCCAAAGAGGTTGAATATTTATGAATATCCCCCGTTGCATCACTTGGTGTGTAATAGCCACCAAAATATTCACCCGTTAACGATGGCTCTATCGTTTTCATTTCATCAAGTGAAACTGAATAACGCTCCAATTTACCTTTATTCAAGACATCATTGACTTGTTTAGCGATCTCGTAATCGGCCTTACTATGATACATATGAAGAATACCACGTTTCTCCAAATCAAACTGAAGTTGCTCTTTTTCTGCAACTTCAAACAAGCGCTTACGGGCGAGTAATGCCAATCGGACCGTCTCGATCGTATTAGCTTCATAGTTTTTAATATGGGATAAGAACTCAACCAGCCAACTATACTTATGCAAACTAAATGAAGGATTTAGTAATAGCGGCGCATCTTTTTGTCTCATCCACTTAAAGCCCTTAACTACAGTAGCTTTTTGGTTCCATACTTCGGCGTTACAAGCCGATAATTGCCCTCCATTGGCAAATGATGTTTCCATTGCAGGATATAGATGTCGATCAATCACTGTGACTTGATAACCTAGTTGCGATAATTCATAGGCAGAGGTAACCCCTGTGATTCCCGCACCTATCACAATAACATGTGGCATAACAGACTCCTCAGAAATGCAAAACATTTCATCAGTACAGCCCATCTGTCATTGGTACCTGAGAGTTTCGACCCCAACGTTACCTTTTAACGTTTAGATCTTCCCCTTCGGTGAGTTTATAATTTATAAGTTATTATTTTCAATTCTTATAAATCTAAGCTTCTCTCCAGATTTTTTAATTATTACAGTCCTTCTGCCTGAGAGTTTCCGGGCTTGTTGCTCCTTCGGCGGGTTCTTTCGAACCTCTCTCCCGCAATAATTTTGTATTTATATAAGCAATGTATCTGCCACTTTAAAAAAAACGCATTCTTTTCTTGTAAACTTTTGTACCAGCAATTAGCAATTTATAAATCATTAATTTAATTATAAAAATAAAAAAGGTGAATCTTTATGAATTCACCTTTTGTGTTTAATTAGAGTTTTCCATTGAGCACTGGGTCTGAAACTGTACCCTTCCATTGCTCACGCAAGGTCGGTAAATAAAATTTCTCACCAATAGTGACCAGTTCTGCATCAATCAATGCGTGAACTTCGTGCATAAAAATATAATCAAGTGCAACCAAAGAAAGTTCATGATTTTTTTGGGCAGTTTTTTTGCGTTTCGCTTGAGCTTGTTTCACTAACTCATTCGCAAAGTTTTTATCTTTATAAGCCGTAATTGCATTTAAACGAAGTTCAATAACACCCCATCCAGCTAATAGCTTTTTAAAGACATCAAAATCTTCTGAAGTTGATTCCCATGTTACATTTTCTAGATCATTATCATCAGGTAAAACTGGCAATAACAGGTCACCTGTACTTGGGAAAATCTTTTTAAGATTTAACAGAAACTTAACAGGCTGATCACCGGGATAATCATTAAATTGCACATGTTGTTCGGTATCTGTTAAATAAATAGAGAGCATTGAAAATTTCCAAACGTAAGTTTCTGTTTTTAATAAGTTAAAAAAGAACCTATCAAAATTCTATCAAAACTTTAGAAAAACAGTATTTTGAAGTGTTGCGTATTCTAGCAATTATGACAGCTTATACAACGCTAATTCGCCATTAATTACTGAAACTTACACCCTCCTGACAAAAAGCCCTCCGAAAAGAGCTCTTTGTTGATGCAGACTCAATTCTTGCCATCGCTATAAACTCCACCAATAACTTGTCTTTAGCAGGGCATCTTATGCCGTAATAGATATAAAGCTAATAAGACTTTTTAATAAAGTTGTTCATCCTAGTTCTAAACTAAACTGAAGAAATAAACTCTGCTGTAGTTTTTAACTGAACAAAAGCATTTCTTAAAACTTGATTATGATGATCAATGATTTGCAGAGCATTTAAAGCTGCTGAATCAGTTGTTGTATGTGCATCTGAAATTAGTGTCACTTTATATCCATACTCTGAAGCAGCTCTAACAGTAGTATCAATACAATATTCAGTTTTCATTCCAGTCATTATGATTTCATCAATATCAAGTTTCTCTAATACTTCTTTTAAAAGAGTATTTTTAAAGCTGCTAGGGTACATTTTTTCAATGACTGTATCTTTATGTGGATTAAAAGGTAAATCTGTAATTAGTTGAGTGTTCGGGCCGTTTGGATCTAATAGCGTACCTTTCTCACCAACATGCCGAATAAAGATAATTGGTCTATCATTCAACCGGCAATATTCAATAAGGCTAAGAATATTTGAAAGTACAAGTTTGACATTATGTGGCTTAGGTTCACCGTTAAATAAGCCATTTTGCATATCAATGACGAGTAAAGCCGATTTTGAGTTACTACTGAGTTCTTTCATAATCTTTCTCTGTAAAACCAATAATGAACAGAGAAAAATTAACCCAGCCATTATTGGCTGGGTTTGGTTATCTTATTAATTCACTTTAATAAAAAATCACACGCAGCCTTCCTTAAAGATCGTGGTGGTTGTGGTGATTTTATTCAAAAAACAGTTCATTTATTTTAACTGCCCATAATTAAAGCGTGATTAACCATACCATAGCTTTTTCAAAAGAAATAAAGCTTTTTAACTTTTTTATTCTGTGAAGTACCTTTACTCTTACCTAGTTCTTACAGAAATACTTCATAATAAAAAACTAATTTATTTAACTGACAGTAAGTATTCATATGCTGTTTTTTCATCACTCTGTAGTTTAATGACTGCATCAGTTTCATCATTCAAAGTAAGGTTAAATACCTTCTCACCATCATAAGAAATTTGATGGCCCATACGGAATTCTGAATCAATTGACTCAAGAATAATAAAATTCCCTTCGATATTCGAAGCAATATAGCAAGTATTGTTTCGATGAACATATCTAATTGTGTACATCACTATTTAAATTCCATCTAAAAAATTATGTTTTTTCTTAAATAATAAAAAAGCTCGCTTCCTCTTCTCAAGCAGAAATGAAGCTAGTGAAAAAAGATCCGCCCTTCTTTTGATTTCTAGCACTCATCATTCAGCGCTAAACTAATATATAAATATTACAGAAATACTTAACAATAAAAAACCCCGCCATTAGTCGATACTGATTCAGGTTTCTTGTACCGTCATATGTCTGACAGAACTGACTATCACGTGGGCTAACTTCTATTTAAATTAATCTTTACACTTAACTTTTAAAATGGCTGCTTTGGTATTCACTGGAATAAACAGTCCTGAATTATAGACAGTATGATGATTTACGATTTTGTTATTGCTATCCAACTCATCAAAACCTTTATCTTTACATATTTCTTCTGCTTTCCTGATTAACTTTGACCTCAAAGCTTCTCTTGAACCAAATGCATTACTTTGAGCATGAAGTTGGTAAACACCAGGATTCACCTCAGCTACAGTAGGTGGAAACATTTGTAGACAACCCGACAACATACAAGCTGTTATTGCTAAAACAACTATTGATTTAGTCTTTTTCATTTATTTGAACTTAAAATAAAATAACGTAGCAAAAATAAAGTCTAGATATGACACTAACATTTCAAGGTATAAAAAAGCCCACTTTTTCAAGCAGGCCTTCCCCTTATGATTTTTTGCGCTGATCATTCAGGACTTTTGTTGTACTTAGCAACTCGCGGATATTACAGAAGTATTTGACAATAAAAAAGCCCAGCAGAAGAGATTATTTACTATTTGGTGAAACCATTTTTTCAGGTTTAACCACTTCATCAAATTGCTCTGCCGTAACCAAACCAAGTTCAACAGCGACCTGCTTTAAAGTTTTATTTTCTTTATAAGCGGTCTTTGCAACTTTTGCAGAATTTTCATAACCGATCACTGGATTTAAAGCAGTGACCAACATGAGAGAGTTATGTAAGAAGTGATCAATTTTATCCTTATTAGGCTCAATTCCCACCGCACAGTGATCATTAAAACTATTACAAGCATCGCCAAGCAACTGAATAGACTGCAATAAGTTGTAAGCAATCACTGGCATAAATACGTTTAATTCAAAGTTACCTGAAGCACCTGCCACATTAATGGTCGTATCATTTCCAAGCACTTGGGCAACAACCATTGTCATTGCTTCACTTTGTGTCGGATTGACTTTACCCGGCATAATGCTTGAACCAGGTTCATTTTCTGGGATACGGATTTCACCAAAACCACAACGTGGTCCACTTGCCAACCAACGAATATCATTGGCAATTTTATTTAAACTCACTGCAAGCGTTTTTAATGCACCAGAAGCAAAAACAGCAGCATCACGTCCTGCAAGTGCTTCAAATTTGTTTGGAGCAGTCACAAACGGTAAGCCTGTAAGCAAGGCAAGTTGCGCAGCTGATTTCACTGCATAGTCAGGATGTGCATTTAACCCTGTACCTACTGCAGTACCACCTAGTGGCAATTCATATAAACCACTTAAAGCTTGCTGTAAGCGCACTACACCATGCTCAAGCTGAGATACATAGCCGCTGAATTCTTGACCTAAAGTTAATGGCGTTGCATCTTGTAAATGGGTACGGCCAATTTTAACAATAGATTGAAACTCATCAGATTTCTTTTGCAAAGTCGCTTTAAGTTGTTCTACTGCCGGAATGAGTAATTCATTAATTTGCAGACTTGCAGCAACATGGATTGCCGTTGGAAATGAGTCGTTCGTTGATTGAGCACGATTGACATGGTCATTTGGATGTACAGGTTTTTGGGCACCTAACACTTGACCTAATTTTTGGTTTGCAATATTTGCAATAACTTCATTGCAGTTCATATTACTTTGCGTACCAGAACCAGTCTGCCAGACAACTAAAGGAAACTGTGAATCCCATTTACCATCAATTACTTCTTCAGCCGCGCCCACAATATATTGGCTCAAATCTTGCGGTAACTGTTCAAGCTCAGCATTGGTTATCGCAGCAGCCTTTTTTACTAGCCCCATTGCTCGAATCATGGCACGTGGTAATCGTTCTTGCCCGATTTTAAAGTTCTGTAAGCTGCGTTGAGTCTGTGCTCCCCACAATGCTTCATTTGGAACTTCAATCTCACCCATAGTGTCATGTTCAATTCGTGTTTGCATAGAAACCTCAGTTGTCTGGTTAAAGAACTTACGGGCTGAAGCAAGTATTTGCTCTGGCTAGTTAATTTTTAATATCGTACTCAAGCATTCCATTATTGTAAATAAGAATCATTATCTTATCTTCCATTTAATGTATTTTGATAAAAGCGCCATTCATCTTCAATCATTTGTTTTAACGAGCGTTTAGGTGTCCATTGCAATAATGTTTTTGCTTTTTCTATATTTGCCCCAACCTGACCTAACTCTACATGCTTATAAATCGCAGGTTGAGTCGCAATTTCGGCTTGAGTTACCTGTGAAATTTCATCTAGTAATTGACGAATAGAGTGAACTTGGTCATGGGCAATATTGAATGCCTCACAACAATGTGTTTGATTACGTAGCCAATGTAAGCTTGCAGTTACAGCTTCACACACATCTAAAACGTGTAGAAAACTGCGTTCAGTCGTATGGTCTGATGTTTCAGCTTGATCTTGTAATTCAATTAAATCACGTTGCATGGCTGCAACTTGCATCGCAAGCGGTACAATATTTTTAGGGAGCTGTGCGACATATTCTCCGAGCACCCCATGTTCAAATGCACCGACAATATTAGATAAGCGCAAGATTGCAATTTTCCACTCATGATCAATTTTATAAGTATCACGGATAATTTCTTCAATCATCTGTTGAGACTTAATATAAGGATTAGGATAAGTGTAATTAAATTCTTCTGTTTCGCTTAATTGCAAACCAGATTTTCCATAAGCTGCAAGGCTTGACAGCTGAATAAAGTGACGAACACCTGTGCGTTGCATGGCACGCAGTAAACTCATGATGCAACTTACATTATCATTATAATATTCAAGAGGTTTAAGATTAGATTCTTCAATTGATTTAAACCCAGCAGTATGAATAACTGCATCAATTGAATATTGCTCGAAGACCTTATTCAATGCAGGTGTATTACGTACATCAAGTTTAACAAATGGAACGTACATACCAGAAATAAACTCTAGCCGTTCCAGCGTTTGCAAGGTCGAATTAGCCAAATTATCGACAATTACCACTTCTTGCCCTTGGGCCATTAGACTCAAAGCAATGTGTGAACCGATAAAGCCTAAACCACCTGTCACTAAAATCATTGTATACTTACCTTTCTCTTAATGCATCTACGCCCATTTAGACGTATGACCATAGTGAATTCTTAATGAGTACATTACTACTAATTACCTCTGCTCCTACTTCCATTCATGCTTGGCATGCGTTAGGACTTGCTCAGGCACTCAAAAGTAAAAATGAAGACTTTCGTGTATTCTTTTACCAAGATGGCGTGCAGGTTGCTAATGATTTTCAATGGGTTCCTGACGACCAGCGTAATTTAACGCATGAATGGCAAAAGCTTTCGATTCGACTTCCTGTATGTGTGAGTGCTGCCCTCGCTCGTGGTATTACCGATGCAGAAAATGCCAGTCGCCATCACCTTACTCATTACAACCTTGCCAAAGACTTTCAACTCGTCGGGTTAGGTGAACTTGCTGATGCGGTACAGTCAGCATCTCGTCTTATTCAATTTTAAGTTACTTTGTTTGCTTAGATTGTTGCTTTTAAAAGGTATATTGTGTGAAATCTGTACTCGTCATTTTAAGCCAAGCCAACTTAACTAGTCTTCAAATCAATGAAAGCCTTTCCGCTACTATGGTTTTAGCAACCTTTGGCTCACCAGTCAAAGTATTATTGAAAGATGCTGCTCTTAGTCTCTTGCAAAATGACCTGAGCTTTAACCAGTTTCATCATACCTTCAAAGTAGCATCAAATATGGTCGAAAGCTTTGAATTTTATGATTTAAGCCCCATTCTTATCGAAAGCAAAAATCAACAAAATCCTTTTGTTCAGCAAACAGAACAAGAGCTCGAATTCATTCAGTTAAATAATGAGTTCATTCAGTCTTTTGACCATGTCTTATATTGGTAGATGAAGGTGTAAATTTAATGAATCCATCAACACTTTATCTCGTGCAATCTACTTATCACAATACACCGAATATTATTGATGAGTTAGGTCATCTTTATCAGGTAGGTGACCAAATTATTTTTATGGGTGATTCTGTTGCGCGGCTTTCAGCTCAAATTATTCAACAGTTTAAATCTGTTTCATGCTTAAGTATCGAAAAAGATTTACTCGATACAGATACTTTAGCCCAGATAAATGTACTCGACTATGATCAATTTGCAGATCTGGTTTTAACGTTTAATCGCTGTATTTCTCTTAAATAATAGATTTAGGCTAGTTTCATGAATTTAGAATTAGACCAAGATGGTCATTTGGTTGATTATACAATTTGGAATCCTGAAGTTGCACAAGAGCTTGCCAAGTCACTTGATCTTGAACTAACCGATTGGCATTTCGAAGTTTTAGCTGCTGTGCGTCAGTTTTATCAACAGTTTGGGCACTCCCCAGCAACTCGCCCACTGATTAAATTTTTAATGAAAACCGTAAGTCCAGATATTAATAATGCCGTTTTACAGCAACAATTTAATACTGGTTTAGTTGCCCGCCATTTAAGTCGTTTGGCAGGTATTCCTAAACCAGCAAATTGTTTATAAAGCTAAGCAAACTTTTTAGCAGCAGCGACGCATAAAAGGGTTGCTGCTGTAACCACCAACATCGACCAGCTCACATGTTCATGCAATAAGGCTGCCGCAATGGCTAGACCCATTAAAGGCTGTAAGAGTTGTAGTTGACTAATGGCAGCAATACCACCTTGGGCAAGTCCTTTATACCAAAAAAAGAAACCAATAAGCATGCTGAACAAAGACACATAAATGAGGCCAACTACAGCTGATGCTGATATATTCTGGAAAGAAGTAGGCATATAAAAAATAGTAAGAAACAGCATGAAGGGTAATGATAAAATGAGCGCCCAACAAATGACCTACCACCCGCCTATTTTTCTCGAAAGTACACCGCCTTCTGCATAGCCAAAGCCACAGAAAATAATCGCCATCAACATATAAAAGTCCCCTATTCCAAGTGATGTATCACCAGAAATAAAAAACATATAAGCGAAAACAACAGCACTTCCTAATACTGCAAATATCCAGAAAAATTGATTCGGCTTTTCTCCACCTCTCAGTACAGCAAATATTGCAGTTGCAAGCGGCAAAAGACTAACAAAAACAATTGAATGAGCTGCATTCATATATTGCAAAGCGAGGGCGGTAAATAACGGAAAACCAATCACCACCCCTATAGCAACAATAGCAAGAGGCCACCAATCTTGTTTGGCTGGTTTCTTTTGTTTTAAAACCAATATAAGAATAAGTCCTAAAATACCAGCAATTGCTGCACGTGCTGCGGTTAGAAAGCCCGGTTCAAACCCCATTACAGCTACACGTGTCGCTGGTAGCGAGCCTGCAAAAATAGCCACGCCAATAAAACCATTTACCCAGCCATTCATAAACCTATTCATAATTTTCTCCGTCACTATACGAAGAATTTAAGCTGTGCTAAGGTGATTAAACCAGATACAAAGCAGTACAATTTAAAAGAACTGTTATGTACTAACAACCAGTACAGTTGAGATTATAAGCCCGTGAACCAGAGCAAAACAAAAATTGAAATTGTCATTTCAGAGATTGAGCAACAAATAAAAAATCGATCTTTAATGCCTGGAGCTCGCTTACCTTCTGTTCGTAAATTAGCAAATGATTTAGGTTTTTCAGTCTCAACCGTCGTAGAAGCATATGAAAGATTAATTGCTTTAGGGAAAATTGAATCAAGAACAGGATCGGGATTTTATATTGTCGGCCCGCTCGCACCACTATCATTAAGTGAATTAAGTCCCCAGTTAGAACGATCAGTAGACCCTCTATGGATTTCGCGCCAGTCTTTAGAAGCGAAAGCAGATGTGTTTAAGCCTGGTTGTGGTTGGTTACCCGATGACTGGATGCCATTAGATAGCATTCGTAAAGGATTAAGGGCAGCTGCAAGGAGTTCAGACGCTTGTTTAATGGGTTATTCAACCCCGTTAGGTTTACCACCTTTGCGGGATTTGTTAGCAAGACGTGCCCAATCAAAAGGAATAGATGCAAATCTACATCAAGTACTTTTAACAGATTCTGGCACTCAAGCAATTGATTTAGTTTTCCGTTTTTTATTAAAGCCCGATGACGTCGTTCTGATTGATGATCCTTGTTATTTTAACTTTCATGCATTGCTTAAAGTTCATCAAGTCAAGGTTATTGGTATTCCCTACACACCAACAGGCCCTAACTTAGAGGTATTTAAAGAAGCAATTGAGACTTATAATCCACGTCTTTATATCACCAACTCAGGAATTCACAATCCAACTGGAGCAACGCTTTCTCTTTCTACTGCGCACCAACTCTTAAAATTGATTGAGCAATCTAACTTAATAGTAGTTGAAGACGATATTTTCTCAGATTTTGAATATACACCAGCCCCTAGACTCGCGGCTTTAGATAATCTTTCACGCGTAATTTTTATTGGAAGCTTTTCTAAAACGTTATCTGCTTCTATTCGTTGTGGCTATATTATTGCCAAACCTGAATGGATGGATCAGCTCACCGACCTAAAAATTGCCACAAGTTTTTCTCACAATGGTGTTTCTGCTGAAGTTTTGCTTACCGCTTTAACAGATGGCTCTTATCGTAAACATATAGAACTATTAAAAGTTCGTTTAGCAAAAGCGATGCACGATACGATTACAAAACTTGAACCTCTGGGTATAAAGCCATGGATTAAACCTCAAGCTGGAATTTTTGTTTGGTGTCATTTGCCAGAGGGTATTGAAGCTTCAAAAATTGCGAAATATTGTATTAATCATAATGTTATTCTTGCGCCAGGCAATGCTTTTAGCCAAGCTTCTAATGCAGGTCAATTCATACGATTTAATGTAGCACAGTCAAATCATGAACATATTTATAAGACTCTTGCTGATGCTATTCAACAAGAGTCTTCATAATTTATAGAGAGAAAAATTAAGCTTGTTTCTGTTTTTGTTCAATATATGCAAAATAGCCCGGTCCAGCTGAGACTTGCACTTGTTTTGCATGTAAAGGCTCACGGCAGACCGAACATACCATAACTGGTTCAAACTTATGTCCACAAGTTTTATGACGATATTCTAGTGGCTTGCCTAAGCCTTGGTCCATCCATTTATCTGCCCAATTCGCCATAGACAAAATAATTGGATAAAGTTCAAAGCCCTTATCAGTGAGTTTGTATTCAAAGCGTTCTTGACGATCAAAATAAGGGGCTTTGGCTAATATTTCATATTCAACCAAACGCTTTAAACGATCTGAAAGGACATGACGAGTTACGCCTAATGATTTTTGAAAATCGTCAAAACGTCGTATTCCCATAAAAGCATTACGTAATATTAGCATCGTCCATCGATCGCCAATCACTGATAGCATACGAGCAACCGAACAAGGTTGATCACCGATGTCATCCCATTTCATCTTTATGCGTTCCTCGATATTTCCTAGCCCAACGGCCCTATTGTTTATATCCTAAACCACTTACTACGATTTATGCAAGATTCATTATAAAAATAACTTCTTATCCACTTTATAAAAAAATTTTCATTATGAAAAAAGAGAAAGTTATTATTAAAAATTGCTAAATAAATATAACCCACTCATTTTTCATAATGAGTCATATTTATCATCTTTTATAATTAATTTGAAATAAATACGCCCTTTAATATATTGCCTGCTTCTAGTTTTACACCTGCCGGAATACGAACCAGACAATTGGCCTGCATTAAATTACTCAGCATATGTGATTGCTGTTTTGCCAGACTTTTTATTTTAAGCTGTCCATTTTCAAAATAAGCATACATTCGTAAAAAACGTTCACGTGCATCTTCTTTTAAATCATGATCTAAAATCGCACTAAACCACTCCGGCCCTGTTTGATTTCCCTGTAGGGTATCTAGTAATACCTTACCATACACCTGCATAGACACATAGACCGCAGCGGGATTACCCGGCAAACCGAGCAAATAACAACAATGATCTGTTTCTGGGTTTGAATATTCAGCAAAGAATAGCGGTTTCCCAGGTTTCTGTTTTACTTTCCAAAAGATTTGTTCAAAACCAACCTCAAAAGCACATGGTCGTACAAAGTCATAATCACCTACAGAGACTCCACCTGTCGTTATAATGACATCATGGCTGTCTTTTAACTGATTAAAGTAATGTGTGACTTGCTCTGCCTCATCTGCCACATGAATCAGTTCAACATCCAAGCCATAATCTTCAAACCAAGCTTTTAATAATGGCCCATTTGCATCAAAGATTTTGCCGTCGACAAGATCTTCTGCCGTTTCTGCAACTTCATCACCAGTCACCAAAACAGCGACTTTCGGTGCACGATAAACTTCAACAGTTTGCACACCAGCCATACTTAAGGCAGCTAAGCTTCCAATATTAAGGAATTGCCCTGTTTGTGCCAACAATTGTTCTTTCTGGACTTCTTCACCTGTAAATCGAATATCAGCTTGGTGACGTATATGCTCAGTTAAGCAAATTTCTTGGGTCGAAAGAACCGATACCATTTCTTGCCTCGCAACATGTGTTGTTCCTTCAGGAATTTTACCACCTGTAAATATACGGATAGCCTGACCTTCTTTAAGGCTGTCATGGCTTTCACTTCCCGCTCGAATCTCACCAGTAACCTGAAATTTTTGATTATTTAAATCTTCCGCATGGCTACAAAGTGCGTAACCATCTACCGCACTTTGAGAAAAGCTTGGCAGATTAATTTCTGAATAAATTTCTTTAGCGAGATATCTACTTAGACTGTTTTGAAGAACTTGGTTAATCGAACCCAACTTTTTTGGCTGCTTAACAATCAGCTCAAGTGCTTCATCTACACTAATTAATCCACGCTCTGTACCACAACCTGACATTACTCATATCCTCCCGGATGCGGTAAATCACGGCACACATCAAAAATATGAACGAGGGCTGGTAAAATAGCAGCCATTGATTCACTTGCTCCACCGCGGCTTCCCGGTAAAGTCACCACCAATGAGCGATCAATAAAACCAGCTACCCCACGTGACATTGCCGCATATGGTGTGCGTTTTTGTCCAAAAGATCGTGCAGCTTCCATTAAACCGTCTAGCTTACGCTCAAGAAGTGGCTCTAATGTATCGACCGTAATGTCACGCTTACCAATTCCGGTTCCACCCACCGTCATAATACAAGCATATGACTTACTCAGCTCAAGCACTAAATCTTTTAGAACATCTGCTTCATCAGGCAAAATTTGATAATGAATCGGATCGAACCCTGCTTCAGTTAAAGTTTCTACCACAGACTTTCCGGCTGTATCGGGTTTTCTACCGGCTGCAACGGTGTCAGATAACACAATGACCGCTGCCGAAACGGGTTGACGAAGTACGCGTTTAAAGTGCGATTTACCACCCTTTTTCTTAAGCAGTTTACATTGATCCATCCAGAGTTCTTCTGGTTCACAATGTGGTTTTAACATGTCGTAAATGGTCAAACCTGCAAGGCTTGCAGCCGTGAGGGCTTCCATTTCTACCCCAGTAGGGCCAATCGTTTCGACCACGGTAATAATCTTTACAAAATCATGTTCTAATTCATATTCAACATCTGCACGATAAATCGGCAGTGGATGACACAAAGGAATCAGCTCATCGGTACGTTTGGCTGCCAAGATTCCTGCAACACGTGCGGTTTTTAATGCATCGCCTTTTTCGGTGTTCCCTTGTCTTAATAGCTCAATACAATGTGGAGGCGCATATAAAATCGCTTGTGCTTCAGCAACACGATAACTTTCCGGCTTCATTCCTACGTTTTTCATTATTTATCCTAGTGGTGCATATTTCAGTGTGAATGTTCATGGCCGGCATGATGGTGGTGATGCTTGTGTTCTTGTGGCGCATCTTTGCGAATACAACAACCTTCTACATAATGACTCGTACCGTCTGTAAAGAACTCTTCTTTAAAAACTGGCACTTCATGCTTCACTCGCTCAACCGCTTCCTCACATGCTTGAAAAGCTTCACGGCGATGGGCTGCATAAGCAATCGCAATAATGGCTGTCTCACCTACATCCAGATGACCGATTCGATGAACGACCCGCACATAAGATACCTGATACTTTTTCTCAATTTCCAGTTCAATTTCACGTATCATTTTTTCAGAAAGTGGCTTATATGACGTATATTTCAACGCTTTAACAGCTTTACCCTCATGGTGATTACGAACCGTACCTATAAAAATATCGATTCCACCACATTCAGGAAATGATTGAATCGGATCAAAAGTATCTAAACTTAAAGCCTGCTCTTGTATACGCGCAAAATCTCGCATGACTCACCCTCCTGCAACTGGTGACAATAAAACCAAAGTACATGGCTCACTTAAAGCAGATTGTCTCGTTATGACATTATCGCCAATCGCACATGCACATTTTTCCATGGCTTGTGTAGATTCTGGATGTAATGAAACAATTTCATCTAATACATCTTTAACCAAAATATGATTGGGACAAACCAACGAAAGGTTTTGAGGAAGCAATTTTTCAATTGCGCCAAACGCTTCGATTTTAATTTGGATAGATTGCTGCATTTATCCCCCAAGCATATGCATACTGATTTTACGGGTTTGTTGATGTTGTAAGGCATGAAAGCCTTTAGCTTTGTGCCAAATATACGGCATAACCATATCTGTTAACTGTTGAATATACATTGCATGATCAGCTGTCGTACGTGCACGTAATAATGATTGAAGCTGCGGTTTAATATTGAGACCTTGCGGCGCAAATAAACAGTTGTAGAGTTCGCCTTGTGCAGTTAACCGTATACGGTCGCATTGATGGCAAAATGAATGAGTAATTGTGGAAATAATCCCAAGAGAGTAACTATTATTGATTAGATATTGGCGTGCTGGCTCATGCTGTTGTTCGACAACCTCTACTGAATAATGTGGTTGCAAAGCTTGTAAAATTTCAGCCTCACTCACTACATCTTTACTTGACCAAAGCGCATCGCCATCAAGTGGCATAAACTCAATAAAGCGTAAAGGAATATGATTGGCGATTGACCATTTAACCATCGGTAAGATCTGATCATCGTTTTTATTTTTCATCAATACGCAGTTAATTTTGAATGGTAATCCGACATTTTTAGCAGCTTGAATACCCTCGAGAACGGGTTCTAATTTTTTCTTGGTTAGCTCTTTAAACTGAATAGCATCAAGACTGTCTAAACTAATATTTAGGTCATCTAATCCCGCATCTTTTAACTGCCTAGCGTATTTTGCAAGGTAATGCCCATTTGTAGTCATTGAAACACGTTTTAGGCCTAACGCTTTCAAAGCTTGTAACTCACGAACAAAATGCACAATGCCTTGACGCATTAATGGTTCGCCGCCTGTAATGCGGATACTTTCAACACCATGTTGCACCATAAAATGACAAAATTGAAAGAGTGCCTCAAAACCAAGCAGATCTTGCTTATTCAACCATTCAGGATGTTCAGGCATGCAATATACACACTTAAAATTACAGCGATCAGTTACGGAAATACGTAGCTTTCGCTTTATACGGCCATATTGGTCTTGAAGAACCAAAGGTGTATTTTCAGAGTGATATTGTTTCATCATTTGCACTCATATCGAGAACAGTTCAAATATTGCTGGCACTTTTTCTGAGCAATTAAAATAGAAATTTGCTCTTCAATAGTGCTGTGCTGTTTAAGCAAAATTTGTTCCAATTCTATTTATCATCCATAGTTTTTTATGGGTATCAGCAAGATTAACGTCGTCCAATTTTCGTCTTAAATTTTAAAGCTGTACAAATTTAGTGCGACGTCAATCTCTTGTATGCCCTACATTATTTCTAGCATTTTTCTAGACGGATGGGTACATATTTATGGTACGGCGTTTTAGATAAAGGATCACAATGTTCACCAGACACCAGAAGATTTAATTGTGGCCCTATTGGCTCGCCACCTTGAAAACGCATGCCATAGCCATGTGGAAGTGATACTACACCTTTTCGCATACCCTCATCAAAATCTACGGTTACCTGAATTTCTCCGTGTTGTGAGATACATTTGAGTTGATCTCCTACAGCTACATTCAGGTTTGTAGCGTCTTCAGGGTGAATTCGTAAAGCGCCTTCTGCATCTACTTTTCGCCATGCAGGGTCACGGTAAATCTGATTAGCGTTATAACTACGGCGCTCCCCCGACAAAAGTATGAAAGGAAACTCTTCAATACTAAATTGATGATTTTTTAAATTTGCTAGTTCACTTAACATTTCTGGGATAACCAAACGTATTTTTTTGTCTTTGTATGCCACGAGCTTCCACATTTCATCATATTCATGTTGTGATAACACCACACCTGAACGCTGATTTAAAATTTGCTCAAACAAACGAACACCTAACGTTAAAGGATTACCTTTGTAACCTGCACGGCGCACAGCTTTGGTATGTAAAACAGCATATTGAATAGACAGAGGTAATAAAAAAGCAACTGAAGCAGCTGAGTTTTCTAAATGTTTACCTAAAGTGCGATAGAGAATTGAAGCTGCAAAAGGAATGTATTTTTTATGTCGAGCAAAAGTTAAACCCAAAGCCGACAGATAAGGTAAATATGCTGTTTTTTTCGAGTCGACCGCAGCTATTTTTTCTAACACTGGAAAGCTTTTAGGAATGACCTTCATGGCTTCAAGTAATCGTGTATAAATTTCTGCTTCGGGTAACGTATTGCCTTGGGCGGTGAATACCGGATGTCTCAGGTGAAAACCGTTTTTAGGAAACTCAAGATTAAAACCTGTAAATTCCCATTTTTCAAATTGCGTATGTGCAGGCAAAATATAATCTGCAAATCTCGCTGTTTCCGTCATGGCAACATCGACCACAACCAACAAATCTAATGCTTTAAATGCTTTTTCGTAGGCAGGTGTATCAGGATAGGTTAATAAAGGATTACAGCTATCTACAAAAACTGCGCGAATTCGTTTTTCGCCTGCTTTTAATATTTCGTCAGGTAAAATATTGGGTGGGAAAAAACCTGAGATCGGAAACATTTTATGGTAAACACTACGTCGATATTTCGATTTTCTTTCATCGGTATCGCTTAAAATTGGAATAAACATAGTGTGTAAATTATTGGTGCCTTGTTTTCCAAAGTTTCCGGTCAATAAATACAGTAGTTTTTCTAAATATCCGTTTAATGTCGTATTTAAAGTATGTTGAATACCTAAATCAATACGCACACAGCCTCTTTTAGCCTTTGCAAAATCTCTAGCCACTTGATAAATCAAATCGACTGGTACATCCACTTTTGCAATATATTCTTCAATCGGGACACGGCTAAAAGTTGTTTTTACCTCTTCAAACCCTTGTGTATGCTGTTCAATGAATTTCACATCATATAGTTGTTCTTTAATAATAATGGCAATCATGGCCGACATTAAAAAAGCATCTGTTCCAGGTTTTAACTGCACATGAATATCTGCTTGTTTTGCCGTTTCGGTAACACGCGGATCGACTACGACCATGGTGCGGTTGGGGTCTTTTTTAATATGCTTTAGCGTGTCTCGTGCATTGGGAATCCCATGTGCTTGAAATGGGTTTGTGCCAATAAAAAGAACATAATCTGCGTATTCAACATCTTCTGTCGTATGGCAGGCCTGATTTCCAAATAAACGTCCATTCAGCCAAAAATCACCCGTTTTTTCTTGGGCAAGAGAGTTGTAAGCATAATAACTTTTCATGGCTAGCAAAAGTTGACGCCCATAAGCTGCACCCAGATGATTACCTTGACCACCGCCCCCAACAGAAGCAAAAGCGGTACCACCAAAATTATCTCTAATCTGAACTAAACGTTCGGCAATTTCGTGTATAGCATTGTCCCAACTAATTTCTTGAAATGAACCATCTGGTTGACGCTTCAAAGGTGTAGTCAATCGGTCTGCATGCTGCTGATAATGCTGTAATCTTGCGGCTTTTTGACAAATGTAGCCTTGTGAAAATGGATGCTCAGGATTACCTTTAATTTTGACAAATTGATTATCTTTAACTTCAACACTTAACCCGCAATTTCTTGAACATAAAATACATGCGGTAACATCCGTTTTGTTTTCCTTTAGCGCTTCTACCATTTCGATTGACTCCCTTTATTTTTATGCATATGGATGGAACTAAAACATCAAGTTCCAAAATAGAACTTATATAGTAAATAGTCAACGGCACAAATATTAAAAACGTTTTTCGCACGACCAATGTAAGGTTAAAAGCTCTTCAAATACATCGTTAATTTGCTGTAAAAATTTCTTTAAATGCTGTGATTTGTTTGTATTGCTGAAGCTCATCTAGAGAATTGATGCTATGAAAAAATAAATTTTGTTTTTGAAATATGGCGACTTGTGCATGTAAAAGCTTAAAGCACTCTTTCAAACTTAATCGTTGTTTTTCAATTTGCTCGGTTATCGTGATTAGGCTTTCACGCTTTAACAAGCAAAATGGGTACAAGGCATCTCCATTAATTGACACATAAGCGGCTTGAGCTTGTTTGTTTTTCCGAAGTGCACTGTGTAATTTGGCAACGACTTGTGTTGGTACATAGGTCACATCACAGGGAATAAACAAAACATAATCTGCTTCTACATGAGACCACGCACTTTTCATACCCATCAGTGGGCCTAAAAAGCCTGAAGCATCGTCTTGAAAACATTTAATATCTGGCACAATACTCTGATAGATTGAATAGTCGCGATGACTATTCACCCAAAGTTCAGATACCGATGATCTTAATTTCTGATGAATTTTAAGAAGTTGGGGTTCACCATCAAATTGCTGCAACAACTTATTTAAACCGTTCATACGGCGGGCTTGCCCACCCGCCAGAATGACCAGATCAGTTACGGGATATCCCTTATTCACACTTCCACCTCCTGTTGGCAAGCTTTAATCAGGCCACGGATTTCAGGTAAACATGAACCACAGTTCCCACCTGCTTTTAAACAAGCAGTGACCTGTTTTTCATGGATAATGTTTTGTGTTTTTATTGCTTCAATAATTTTATTCTTACCTACTTTAAAACAACTACACACTAAAGGCCCATCATTATTAGTAGCCGACATCGGCATGCCTGCTAGCAAAGCTTTGCGGTGTAAGGCACTTAAACGTTCGCGTTTAAACAAACTAGCCACCCAATCACGGTCTGGCAATAAATCTGGCGGTGCAATATATAAGCTTGCAATTACAATGCCATCTTTCAAAATAACGCTATGGCTCAGTTGTGAAGAGATATCTTCAATACTTAACCATTCAAAAGTTTCATCGGCAAATGGCAAGAAATTTTTCAGGTTCTTTTGAGTATCATGAAAAGTTTGGCGGTCTGCAAGTTCATAACGGTTGGTTTTAACCATTTTGACCTTAGTCCACCATGCACAGTGATGTAGCGATTGTTGGATATGCGAATCATATCCTTCCCGAACATAGAGCACGCCTTGCCAAGTGGTATAGAACGGCTGAATGGTGACAGGCGTATGTTTAAACTCAGGCTCGCCTGAAATTGCATCAACTTCTGGGTTAACGACTTTACCAATGCGGGCATCAGAGGCAACTTGTTCAGTCCAGTGAATCGGTGCAAAAATTTGCCCACGACGTACACCAGATGAAAATGTCACACGTAATACACAACTGCCCCATTTAGAACGAACTTCAACCAAACCTTGATCACGTACACCAAACTTTAGCGCATCGCTCGGATGAATCTCACAGAATGGTTCTGCACGGTGACTAGTTAAGTTTGCTGACAAGCCAGTACGGGTCATGGTATGCCATTGGTCACGAATGCGGCCAGTGTTCAAAATGAGTGGATAGTCTTCTGAAACTGCATGAACCGGATCAATTGCAACCGTTGGAATCAGTTTTGCCTTCGCATTTTTATAACTAAATTGGCCCTTGCCAAATAGTTGCTGAACGGCTTTAGCATCTTGGGTTTTATCCCACACTGGCCATTGTAGAGGTTGCAGAGCATCGTACTCAGCAGCATTTAAGTTCATCAAACCTTTAAGGTTGAAATAACGGAAAATACTACTTTCTTCACGCGCATCTATATCTACATTATCTTGTGCAGATAGTGCCGCATGCTCATTAAAGATGTCACTAGGGCCCGCAAAGTCAAAACCATTAAAGCCTAATTTTTTCGCAACTTGGCTCACCGACCACCAGTCTGCTTTTGCTTCACTTGGAGTAGGCAGGAAAGCACGCTGACGAGAGATACGGCGTTCAGAGTTAGTTACAGTACCGTCTTTTTCTCCCCAACCCAAAGCAGGAAGTAAAATATCAGCATATGCTGTCGTATCTGTATCTGCACAAATATCTGACACCACGACCAGCTCGCATTTTTCTAATGCACGTTTGACTTGGTCTGCATCAGGCAAGCTCACAACTGGATTAGTTGCCATAATCCAGATGGCTTTAATTTTTCCTGATTCAACAGCACGGAACAAATCAACTGCTTTTAAACCCGCTTGATTAGCAATAAATGGGCTATCCCAAAAGGTTTGCACGACTTTTTGATGCAGTGGGTTATCTAAGTCCATGTGAGCTGCTAGCATATTTGCCAAGCCACCCACTTCTCGGCCACCCATCGCATTGGGTTGCCCTGTCATTGAAAACGGTGCTGCGCCCAGTTTGCCAATTTTTCCAGTGAGTAAATGACAGTTAATAATGCTATTGGCTTTATTTACACCCTGAGTGGATTGATTCACACCCATTGAAAATAGGGTTACCACTTTTTCTGTCTGAGCAAATTTCTCAAAGAACTGCTGTAACTTATCTAGTGCAATTCCTGTACGCTTTGCCACATACTCCATATCAGTTTCTGGCTGACTGCTGACCAACACATCCTTTAAACCTTCGGTATAGGTATCGACAAAAGCTTGATCGGCATGACCATTTTGATATAAGTATTGAAATAAGCCATTAAACAAGGCGACATCTTGACCCGGTAAAATCGGCAAATGTAAATCGGCTTGTTCACAGGTACTGGTAAAGCGTGGGTCAATCACTACCACAAACATATCTGGGTTTTGGCTCTTTGCCTGCATAATCCGTTGATAAAGTACTGGATGACACCATGCAGTATTGGAACCCACCAATACCACCATGTCTGCGTGTTCAAAATCTTCATAGCTTGCTGGTACAAGATCTTCACCAAAGCTACGTTTATGTCCAGCCACCGCTGATGACATACATAATCTTGAGTTAGTATCGATGTTGGCTGTACCTAAATAGCCTTTTACAAATTTATTAACGACATAATAGTCTTCAGTAAGCAATTGTCCTGAAACATAAAAGGCGATGCTGTCACGACCATATTTGTCGATACACGACTGAAATTTATCGGCAATCTTATCGATTGCATCGTCCCATGTAGTTACAGTCCGATGAGACTTACGTCCCATCATTGGCTGTAAAACACGTGTTTCTAACCCCAAAGTATCCGCAAGACGGCTACCCTTAATGCATAAGCGTCCAAAGTTAGAAGGATGCTCTGCATCCCCCTCAACTTGAACCACAGGCCCTTGAGGTTTTTGTTGAACGTGTACACTGACACCGCAACCAACACCACAATATGGACATGTTGTTTTAGTTGTTTTTGCCACATGATCGGAGCTATCGATTTCAACGCTTGGAATACTGTTCATAACTGCTCCTTTCCCTATTTAGCCTGCATTTTTTAATGCAAAATCTCGACCAAATAACAGTTTATTTCTGAATGAAGAAACAGGTGTTTGATCTGCGATTAACTCTGCATACCACATGCCATCTTCAGTATCACCAAACAATACCGCACCAATTACTCTATCGCTTTGAATGATAATGCGTTTGTAAATCTGGCGTTTTTCATCGTTCAGGATAATGTCTTCATAATCATCTTTCGGTTCAAAATTGCCCGCAGAGAATACATCGACACCACTAACTTTTAACTGGGTTGGTACAGTCGGTGCCTTAAAGGTCAAACTACCATGCTCAGCCAAGTGCGTCGCACAGATAAAGGCTTGGCCCCATAATGGCTCAACCAGACCAAATGTTTGCCCACGGTGTTCAATACACTCACCCACAGCGTAAATACTTGGGTCAAAGGTTTGCATAGTATCATTCACCAATACGCCGCGGTTACAGCGTAAACCCGCACTTTGTGCCAAGCTAATATTTGGTCGGATACCAACTGCAAAAACCACAAGGTCAGCATCTAAAACAGTACCGTCTTTTAGTCGAATCTGTTTTACATGACCATTTTCATCACCTACCAATGCTTCTGTATTGGCTTCGGTAATAATATTAATGCCCTTTTGCTCAATGCTATGACGAAGTAACTGACTCGCACGGCCGTCGAGTTGACGCTCCATAATACGGTCCATTAAATGCAATACGGTCACGTTCATACCGCGTTGCTTTAAACCGTAAGCTGCTTCCAAACCAAGTAAGCCACCACCAATCACTACTGCATTGGTTTTTGAACCGCAGTACTCAATCATGGTGTTAACGTCATAAATATCACGGAAGGTTAAAACACCCTTTAAATCCACTCCTTGGACTGGTGGAATAAATGGCGCCGAACCGGTTGCCAAGATCAAACGGTCATAATCAACTGTTTGTTCCTTTTCGGTGTAAACCACTTTACGTGGGCGATCAATTTTTACAGCTTTATCGCCTGCAATAAATTTGATGCCTTTATCGCTATACCACTTTGGCGGGTGCAGCATAATGTCTTCAATGGTTTTTTCACCCGATAAAACCGGAGATAACATAATACGGTTGTAATTACCCCAAGGTTCTTCACCAATCACCGTGACTTCATAACGATCTGGTGCCATGTCGAGTAAATCTTCTAGGCAACGCATACCTGCCAAGCCATTACCAATCAGTACTAGTTTAAGTTTGTCTTGAGACACACCTGTATTGGTAATATAAGTTTTTTGTGGCACGGGGTTGATCAAAACACGACCATCAACAATTTTGCTTGGATAAACTGAAAGTTTCTGGTCTTTATCTTCTAAACAGCGACCAGTAGCCAAACTAAAGTGTTGTTTATAAATTGGTGATGCGATCACACGCTCGCCTTGTAAATCACCAATAATGCCGCGGCTCATGACATTTGCTTGGCTAAACGGATCTTTATTGCTTAACACATAAACGCGTTTTTCATGTCCAACTCTGAAGATTGCAACTGCTTGATCACCTACTAACGCGCCTGCGCCAGTGTTTGGGGTTAAATCATCTAGTGCACACACATCAATCCATTCGCCATCAGGAAGCATATTTTTGTCTTGTACAATATTCATAGAAATTCTCCTGCTTATGCTTCAACCATTGGAATACGGTCTTCTGAACGCTCAACGTCTGTTAATGGTCGGATTTGGCCACGTTCAGTCGTAAATTGAATGTGTGGATCGGCCTGTTCATTTGCACTTGCATTGATATAAGTTTGGAAGCGTTTACGAACTTCAGGATTTTCTACCGCAGTACGCCATTCATCTTGATATGTGCCAATCACATGTTCCATACGGCGCTCAAGCTCAGCAGCCAACCCAAGAGAATCATCAACCACCACAGATTTAAGGTAGTCCAAACCACCTTCCATGTTGTCGCGCCATACGCTAGTACGTTGTAAACGGTCTGCTGTTTGAATGTAGAACATATAGAAACGGTCGATATAACGAATCAATGTTTCTTTATCGAGGTCAGATGCAAGCAATTCTGCATGACGCGGTTTCATACCACCATTACCACACACGTAAAGGTTCCAGCCTTTTTCAGTCGCGATAATACCCACGTCTTTACCTTGTGCTTCGGCACACTCACGTGTACAGCCAGACACCGCCATTTTTAATTTATGTGGTGAACGTAAACCCTTGTAGCGATTTTCAAGCTCGATAGCTAAACCAACTGAGTTGTCTACACCATAACGACACCAAGTACTACCGACACAAGATTTCACGGTACGTAATGACTTACCGTATGCATGACCAGATTCAAAACCAGCTGCATTCAATTCTTCCCAAATAAATGGAAGCTCGTGAACTTGTGCACCGAACATATCGACACGTTGACCACCAGTGATTTTGGTATAGAGGTTATATTTCTTGGCAATTTGACCAATGGCAATCAAACCATCTGGAGTCACTTCACCGCCAGCCATACGCGGTACGACCGAGTAAGAACCATCTTTTTGGATGTTACCCAAGTAGTAGTCGTTACTGTCTTGCAGACCGGCATGACTTGGTTCAAGTACGAAGTCATTCCAGCAAGATGCCAAAATATTTGCAGCAGCAGGTTTACAGATATCACACCCTAAACCATGACCATGTTGATCAATCAAGTCGTCAAAAGTTTTGATTTCATTGACACGAACCAAGTGATACAACTCTTGGCGAGAGTACGGGAAGTGTTCGCAAATGTGGTTGTTAACGGTTACACCTTGACGTTGTAACTCAGATTTCAATACTTGAGTCACTAATGGTGCACAACCACCACATGCAGTTGCTGCTTTGGTGCATTTCTTCAATGCACCAAAAGAAGTCGAACCATCGCTAATTGCTTGGCAAATGTCCGCTTTTGATACGTTGTTACATGAACAGATCGTTGCGCTATCTGGAAGTAAATCTACACCGCTACCACCTGATTTACCTGCTGATTGCTCAAAGCCCGGCATGATTAAACTTTCAGGCACTTCTGGTAAATCCAGACCGTTTAACATCATTTGTAAAAGGTCGTTATATTCTTTAGCATCGCCCACCAAAACTGCACCAAGCAATTTAGTTTTGTCTGCATTTACAACAATCTTTTTATAAACCAGTGCATGCTCATCTGTATAGAAGTAGTTTAATGCACCTGGAGTAATGGCATGCGCGTCGCCTACAGATGCAACATCAACACCCATCAATTTCAACTTGGTGCTCATGTCCGCACCAGCGAAAGAGTGACATTCTTCATCTAACACATGTTTCGCTGCAATACGTGCCATGTCATAGCCCGGTGCAACTAAACCATAGATTTTGTTTTGCCAAAGCGCACATTCACCAATTGCGTAAATGTTGCTATCGGAAGTTTGGCAGTAATCATTAATCACGATACCGCCACGTTCACCAATCGCCAGACCACTATTACGTGCTAACTCATCACGTGGGCGAATACCTGCCGAGAATAAAATGATATCTGCTTCAAGTTCACTACCATCAGCAAACTTCATCACATGTGTTGTGCTATCACCGCATTCAATGCATTGAGTCGCTTTTTGCGTATGAACTTTTACACCTAAATCTTCAATTTTGCGACGTAGAACTTTACCACCCAAGTCATCAATTTGAACTGCCATCAAACGTGGAGCAAACTCAACAACATGTGTCTCTAAATCTAGGTCACGTAATGCTTTGGCTGCCTCAAGACCAAGCAAACCACCACCAATAACCACACCAGTTTTAGCGTTCAAGCTCGCTGCACGAATCGCATCTAAGTCTTCAATGGTACGGTAAACAAAGCAGTTTTCACGGTCATTACCCGAAATTGGAGGAACGAATGCATACGAACCGGTTGCCAACACCAATTTGTCATAGCTAATCACATCGCCATGATTGGTTGTTACTGTTTGTGCAGCAGTATCAATTGCGGTTGCTTTGGTATTTAAACGCAGGTCTATGCCATGAGCATCAGCAAAGTCAAAACGAGCTAAAGATAAATCTTTTGCCGATTTCCCCGAAAAATACTCAGTCAAATGTACGCGGTCATACGCGATACGAGGTTCTTCCGCGAGGATAGTGATTTCCAGTTCATCATCTGCTTTTTCTAAAATGGCTTCGATGAATTTGTGGCCCACCATACCATGACCAATCATTACCAATTTCATAGTGTTTCTCCTCAAATCACGTTGCTTTTAAGCTGCGTTATTGCGTTCTCAAATAGACGTTGTTCTTTTGCTTTGTGCTCTACCGAGAAGCGAATCAACATCACGAAGCATGTAGCTACTTGAAACCAATTTTTTTCACTCGTTGACGACGCCCAATGCACAGCAAAGTCATAAAAAGAAATAAAAAAAGCGAGCCCCCTCATAGAGAAGGCTCGCATCGCTGGAACTGAAAATTTAGATAATTCAGATGTAACTTTTTTATGCAATAAAAATAAAGACATGACCTTCACTCCGACTGAACGTAACTTCTTTGTGTGTACAGTTGCACTCACAAACTCGATCAGAACGGACATCGTTGGCCGTCTTTAAAACTCATGGTCGTCTTCGACCTGTAATTAAGTAAGCACTTTGCATGCCAATATTTTAAAAACTTAACAAGATAATATTTTTTGTCTTTAACTTCATACAGATAATAACTTTCAAGATGTAGGTAAAAAATTAAGTCTTATTTTCCCTGCTCTATCACTGCACACTTATATGGTTTAAATAAAAATACGCCTTGCTACAAAATGAATCGTATTTTTGCACCAAGATTGATCAGACTGATGATTTGGCATGCTAAAGTGCCATTAAAGCTCGATTTTTTCTTTAGTTTTCGATGGCACTAATCTTGCTTAAAAAACTGATAACAAAAAACGCGTCGAATTGGCGCATTTTCTTAGCCTGATTTTCTGAACTTATGCCAAAACTCAAAATAGCCCTTATTGATGATGATCATGCGCGAGCCGACTATATAAGAAAAAGTCTGCTTGAAAATGATTTTGAAGTGGTCGCTTGCCTTACTTTGGACCACTTGAATATCTTTCGCCTCGAACATTTACAAGCTGATGTGATCTTGCTTGATATGGATCATCCTCACCGTGACATTATTGAAAGCTGTGTCAGTAGCTATGACCTTCCTACCGTTCTGTTCACCAAAAATTCAGATAAAGACACAATCAAACAAGCCATAGATGCGGGGGTGACTGCTTATATTGTTGATGGCATAGACCCTGCCCGCTTACATACCATTTTAGAAATCTCCATTGAGCAATATAAAAAACACAAAAAACTCGAAGGGGATCTAAAAGATGCTCAAACTAAACTCGCTGATCGTAAAGATGTTGAAAAGGCCAAAGTTTTACTTATGCAACTCCATGGCCTTCCTGAAGATACAGCATTCCAGTTGCTCAGAAAAAATGCCATGAGCCACCGTATTACGATTGGGGAAATGGCTCGGCGTTTACTTGACGCCCAAAAATTACTTGGCAATCAACTAAAGGATGAATAAATGAGCACATTAGAAAAGACTCAGCTACAACTCGGCTATATTCCTTTGCTTGATTGTCTTGCATTGCTTTGGGCAAAACAAAGAGGTTTCTTTGACGAAGTAGGGCTCGACGTTACTTTAGTTAAAGAAGCATCGTGGGCAAGTCTTCGCGACCGCCTTGCTTTTGGTTTATTAGATGCAGCTCACTGCTTATCTGCAATGTTACCTGCGGCCGCAGTAGGATCAGATCAGATTGGTACGCCACTGCAAACCTCACTAGTTTTGAGTGAAAATCGTGCATTTATCAGCTTAAGCCAAAAATTAACGCATCAACTTAAACTTCAAGAAAATGATACAGCTCAAGTAACGGCGCAAAAAGTAGTGCATTACATTGAACAAGGTCATTCTCTTTCTTTAGCTCATGTGTTTAAGCACTCCATTCATCATTATTGTTTAAGAGAATGGTTAGCTTTAGCAAACCCTGAACTCGCTCAATCGATTCAGCTCAAAACCTTACCACCACCTTATATGGTCGAAGCACTAGATAAGCATGTGATTGATGGTTTCTGTGTCGGAGAACCTTGGAATACTCAGGGCGAGCTTCTTGGTTTAAGTAAAATGATTTGCTCAAGCCAGAACATTATTCCACCTGTGGCTGACAAGGTTTTAGCCGTAACTCAGGAATGGGCTGAACAGCATCCACAAACGCTGGTTGCGCTCACCTCTGCAATTATGAAAGCTCAGCAAGAACTTAGCGAACTAGAAGACTTTGCTCCAATTTTAAAATTATTGGTCGAATTTGGAATTGTTCGTTTTCATTGCTCAGAAGAAGTGCATGTCGACAAATACTATATGATTCAGGATATTGTCCGTCATTTGGTAAAAGAAAGCGCTCTTCCGAAAGTAGAAGACTTTTATTGGCTCTTTCAGCAAATGCAAAAGTGGGATGACCTTCAGCTAGACCAAACACAAATCAATGCACTGGGTCATAAATGCATTAATCTTGCGGCTTATGATCAAGCTAAGCAGCTTAATTTCGCCTAACACGCCCTATCAATCAACAAAAAAAGCTGTCTTTTATATAAAAGACAGCTTGAAAGACCCATAAGACAAAATGCGAAACACGCATTACTATATTTTCTGGACTCAATTGATCCATTTAAAATATAGCGCTTATGGACATGATCATATCCATCTAAACGTATCATTTTCAGACATTTTCATATCAATAACTGACACTTGATCAATGTCACTTAATCAGCCTTAACATTTTAATAAGTCCCTTAAATATTGCTCTTTTTATAAGCATTAAATATGGTCATAAACTCTACAAAATGTAGGCCGCATAAAATATGTTAATCAGCACAAATATTCCGATTTAATTTTAAAGTAATTTCAGTCACGAGTTTTTATTTCCAAAACCCTATGCTCATTAAATTATTTTTTATAGGTGAAAAGTAATTTATTGCCTATCTAGTTATATTTAAAACATTTATTAATTAGTCACTTTATAAAATATAAATATTAACATTCAAATAATTACACAAAAAAATTTAGTGAAAATTCCTATAAGTCACCCCTGTTTTACGTTACAAACCGCAACAATCATGTCACAATTGGTAATAATAATTAAATTAATAATCATTATCATTCACATCACATAAAAACCTGAGAAGATCTACCATGATCCATGAAAATATTCTCGACTGCATAGGTAAAACGCCACTATTACAATTATCAAGGCTATTCACGCATCAATCGATCTCAGTGATTGCGAAAATGGAATTGTTAAATCCAGGAGGAAGTATTAAAGACCGTCCAGCATTATTCATGCTACAGGAGGGCCTGAAATCTGGAGTAATTAATAAAGATAGTCATATTGTTGAAAGTTCTTCAGGAAACTTAGCCATCGCACTTGCAATGGCATGCAAAATATATGGATTAAAATTTACGGCCGTTATTGACCCGAAAATTGCTTCAGCAAACTTACAAATGTTGAAGCTTTACAAAGCCAATATCGAAATGGTCTCTGAAAAAGACCAAAACGGCGGTTATTTAAAAACCAGAATTGACACTGTAAAGCGGCTATGCCAACAACTGCCGAATGCTGTCTGGATTAATCAATATGCAAATCCAAACAACTGGAAAAGCCACTATTTTGGTGAAGCTGAAGAAATCCTAAATCAAATTGATCGCAAGATTGATTACCTCGTGATCGGGGCAAGCACCTCCGGCACGATTATGGGCGTGTCACGTCGCCTTAAAGAAAAGTTCCCAGAATTAAAAGTGATTGCAGTCGATATTGTCGGATCTGTCTTGTTTGGGGGTACGTCTGGTCCACGCGAAATTCCCGGTATTGGAGCAAGTACTGTCCCGCCTTTGCTCTCCCCCGATGAAATTGATGATGTCATTTATGTGGATGACTATGAATCGGCAGTCGGTTGCAGAGAACTTCTTGAACATGAAGGAATCTTTGCAGGTGGCTCAAGCGGCTCATCTATTTCAGCCATAAAAAAACTCATTCCAACCATTCCCGAAGGTTCATGCGTCTTAACGCTGCTGCCTGATCGAGGCGATCGTTATTTAGATCTCGTTTATGCAGATGAATGGTTCGAAATGATCAAGAAACGTCATTTCAATCGAAACTTACGACGTCAAGAAAACCTTACTTTACAAAATGTTGTTTAACCTTCTCCTTAGGACATATTCATGAGCAATTTGGCTACCCTTCGTTATCTTAGTCAATCAGATTTATTAAATCTTGGTGCAAATCATAGCAATTCATTTATTGAAGCGATTACTGAAGGTTTAACCCTCCATGCAAATAAACAATTTGTACAACCCTTAAAACCTTACCTCCGCTGGCAAGGTGCAGACCACATTGCTGACCGTATTATTGCAATGCCTTGCTATTTAGGTGGCAACGACCCGATTGCTGGAATCAAATGGATTGGTTCAAGACAACATAACCCTAAAAAATTCAATATTCCACGTGCCAGCGCACTGATTGTTCTGAATGACTCAGAAACGAATTACCCAGTCGCAGTGATGGAAGGCAGCTTAATTAGCGCAATGCGAACTGCTGCAATTACGGGTGTTTCGATTAAGTATCTAGCCAAAAAAGACTTTTCAGACATTACCGTGATTGGCTGCGGACCAATTGCTCAAATGCAGATTAAGACTGTGCTTGAACAATATGCTCAAGTGAAAAAAATACACTTATTTGATGTGAACCCTGAAGCGGCTGAAAAACTCAAAGCATTGTTCCTCTCAGAATATCCATATCTAGAAATTGAAATTCATGACAGTGCCAAGTCTGCGATTCAACAAGCAGATGTGCTTATTACCTGCACAGTTTCAGATAAACCTTACATCCCATTTGAATGGCTTAAAAAAGGCTGCTTTGTTTCAAATATTTCAATTATGGATATTGAGCCTGAAGTTTTCTTAAAAGTGGACAAAGTTATTGTGGACGACTGGGACCAATCAAATCGAGAAAAGAAAGTCATCAACGTACTGGTTGAAGATGGCTTATTCAGTCGTGAAAAACTGCATGCTGAACTTGGGGACATCATTATTGGTCATAAAAACGGCCGCGAACATGAAGATGAAATCATTTTGCTCAACCCAATGGGCATGGCGATTGATGACATTGTTTGCGCTAAATGGTTCTTCAATGCCGCACAAGAACAAAACGTTGGCACGGTTCTACCACTTTTATAAGAATAGGAATAACTAAAATGCTAGATCGGATTTACACAGCACAACTACAAAAAACAATAGATGCCCTCTACATGGAGAATTATGGAGATTTTAGAGATCATATTTCCTATAAAAAGCCTTATCTGGCAATCACTCTAAATGATGAGTTGGAACTCTATTTCAACTGTTTAAAAGTTGATGGTGTAAATCCTTTCTATGTTACTCAACCGGAAGTTTTGCTTCATAACCTCTCGAACAATACGACTTCTAAAATTTCTATTTCTGAAGTTTTTACCTATTTAACAAAAGCCTCTTGGTGGCCTTCACCGCATCATCAAAAAGCGATTGATTATTGGCTCGACAATTTAGTAACGGCTGAAAAAATCCCTCAGATTTTGCAGTCAGCACTTTCATTTTCCTCACCTTTAATTACAAGTGAATTGCTCTCTCTAGTTGCTGATCGTCCATTTCATCCTTTCGCCCACTCAAAAGGTGAACTTGCACCACTCACAACTCAAAAAGAGATTGAGGTGTATTGGTGGGCTTTTAAGAAAGATGACGTGATCAATAATATGGAATCGATTCCTCATAAAGAGCTTCTGTTATCAGAAGCTGAGGACAATCATATTACTGAAAAAATGGCCGAGCTTTCAGATGAATACTTAGCACTTCCTTTATTAGAGACTCAACATCGCTATTTAAAATTTGAAGAAAATAAGTATGACGGTATTGACCTGAACCATGTCACGACAATTGGTTTACCGACCTCATCCTTAAGAACCCTTATTCATAACGCAAACTCTAATCTGCATTTAAAACTATCAACGAATGCCAAAACATTAGGTGCGATCCGTTCTATGCCTGGACGTTATTTAATGAATGGTCATAGGGCATATGATTTTTTAAATGAAGTCATTAATGAAACTCCTTTAATAAAAAATCGACTCTTTTTGAGTAATGAAACGCATTGGTGGGTACTGGGTAAACAAGAGCACATTGTACAAAATTTAGGTGTAATCGGTTGCCAAGTCAGACATCTACCCGACTTTTGCCAAGATAAAAACGTCACCCCAATTACCATGTCGGCTTTAAGCTGTAATTATGTTGACCCTTGGGAAACTTTAGGCGTTGAAGGTGACAAATGGACATTATTAAAAGACTTAAGTGTTCATTTTATTCAAACATTCTTAACGCTTTGGTCGAAAGGAATCATGCCTGAATGCCATGGGCAAAACACTATGGTGTGTTATGAAAATAACAAGTTTAAATGCTTTATTTTACGTGACCACGATACCTTAAGAATATGTACACCAGCCATTGAAGAAAGTGGCTTCACACCTCCAACCTATACCATCGACACGAGTACGCCAAACAATCTTATCTTTAGTAAGAATGAAGACTTATTTAACTACTTCATCACATTAGGGATTCAAATTAACCTCTACCCGATTGCTTTAGCTACCTTGAAATATACAGATCGTACAGAAAGCGATTTCTGGGAAATGGTTCAAGACATTATTCATGATTTTGTAGAAACCCAACCGATTTCAGAGCATACAAAATCCCAGATTCAAACCTATCTTTTTGACAATAAGACTTGGCCGTTCAAACAGCTACTTACGCCGCTGTTAGCCCAAGCAAGTGATTCGACGGGAATGCCAAGCAAAATCGGAACCACGTCAAACCCTTATCAAAGCTTATCTATTTCTAGCTATGAGACCATGGATATCTAAATCATGCGCTCATCTCGCCTAGATCATTTCATTATTTTGCTCTGCCAGTTTTTTTCCACTTTCGGGCTCATGGTGCTTATTCCAATCATGCCGCTTTATATGGAAAAACTGACGGCGCATATGAGTGCTCCTACTATCTGGGCAGGTTTGGCACTCGCGGCTCCTGCAATTGGAAGCTTGTTTACAGCTCCAATTGTTGGCCAATTATCCGACACTTTTGGTCATAAGAAAGCGCTCCTACTTTCATTGGCTGGTTTTTGTATTTCAATACTACTCATGGCGAGCGCCCAGCATTTATTCGTATTTATTTTTGCGCGGATTCTACTTGGTTTTTGCGGTCTCTCAGTCATTTTGAATGCCTATGTTTCATATCTTTCTAATGAACAACAACGAGGTGCTGCTTTTGGGCAACTACAAAGTAGTGTTGCACTAGCTTGCCTATGTGGTCCAGTACTCGGAGGTATATTTATGGACCACTGGCGAGTTGAAATATTACTTAATGCAACTGCATTTATTGTAGTTACATTAATTGTGATCGCATCCTTTTTATTAGCCAATCCAGTTAAAACTGAGGCTGTAAAAAACAAAGAAAAATCTAAAATTCCAGACTTTTTTGATAGAACAATTTTTTCTTGGTTGAGTGCCGGCATCTTGGTGCAAGCTGGTGGTTTTGGTTTAGTTTCTTGCTTCGTTTTATATATTAGTGAAATAAGCCAAAACATTCACTCGTCGTTATCTGCTGCAAGTTTAACAGGCACAATCCATGCACTTTCATGGGGAGCTGCTTTTATTGCGGCAACCTATTGGGGAAAAAGAAATGATGATAAAGGAGATTCTTTTAATAACTTCGTTTACGCATCTTTAATTTGTGGCATCACGATTTTCGCGTTGATATGGGTTTCGAATCTCTGGCTCATTCTTATATTGCGGCTCATACAAGGTTTTTGCTTCGCAGCGCTTATTCCTTCGATCTTACACACAATTTCTCTAAAAGCTGGCACTCAAAGCCAAGGAAAAGTGATCGGCATTTCTAACAGTGCCTTTGTCTTAGGCCAACTTTTTGGTCCGATCACCATCACGCTTACCTACTCATTTTTCAATATTACAGCCGCATTAATCTGCACTTCTTTATTTTTTATTGGTGCGGGATTAGTGGTGATTTTGAATAGATTCTTAATGGATACAATTTTAGAAGAGGCACAAGAATGAACTCAATTATTACAACCGATGCATGGTCTTATAAACTTTTCGAACAGTACCTGAATACTTTCTTTCGTGAACTTAAAGTAGATCTTGAAGAGCACATTATCTCAGCCCAAGATTCTCCTTTATTCACAATATATGCGAAACAGCCTAACTCAATTTATTTTTCTTACACATTTAATGCGTCTAATACGATTGTTTATGGTGCAGTTCAATACTTCTCCACCACTGGCTATCATCGATATCAGCGTGGCTTTGCTCTGCAAAACTTAAGCGAAAATACATTTGACTCTCTAACTGATCCTAAAAATTTGGTGAAGCTCATTACAGATGAGTTAAATAGCCTATTCAAAGACAAAAACCAAAATAAGAATCTTTATTCCGATATTGCCAATAGTATCGAGAACACAAAATTCTTTTTAGAAAATAGACCATCCCAATCAGCAACTAAAGCTTTGAGTGGTTTTCAGGCTACTGAACAAGGCATGTTATATGGGCACCCTTTTCATGTGACCTCTAAAGCCAATTTAGGTTTTTCTAAAGAAGACATGAAAAAGTATAGCCCTGAATTAGGCGCAAGTTTCCAACTCCACTACTTCGCGGTTCATTCTTCTTTAATCGAAAAGCTAGTAAGTGAAGAACAGCCATCTCACCGTATTGAAGATGAAGTTTTAGAAACTGCAAAAGAACGTTTGCAAGAGAACTTAGCAAACTATGAGCTTATGCCGACCCACCCGTGGCAAGCCAATTTCTTGCTTCAACACGCGTCTTTAAAGAAATATTTAGACAGTCAAGAAATCATACATCTGGGTGCATTAGGTCAAACTGTATGGCCAACCTCATCCGTTCGTACGGTGTGGTTACCTCAATCCAACCTATTTTTAAAACTCTCAATTGATGTGCGAATTACCAGTTTCATTCGTAATAACCCAATGGATGAAATGGAAAGAGCGATTGATGCGAGCAAAATTATTATTAATCACAAGATTAATGAACAATATCCTGACCTTGTGATTCTGCCGGAATTAGAGGCAAAAACAGTCAAAATTCCAGAGCTTGAGAGTTCATTTGGCATTATTTATAGAGCTGGGCTCACACCTGAAGTATTAGAAAATACCAGAATGCTCGGTGGCTTGGTTGAAGAAAAAGAAAACAATGAAATCCCACTTTTAAGCTTTATTCAACAAGCAGCACCCAACCAAAATTTACAATCGAATGAAGCAAAAGACTTCATTACTTTTTGGTGGAAACAGTACGTTAAAGTTTCACTCATTCCATTAATTGAATTGTTTGCAAATAAAGGCATTAGCGTAGAAGCACACATGCAAAACAGTTTAATGGAATTTAAAAACGGCTATCCACACCGCCTCATTCTTCGAGATATGGAAGGCATTAGCATTGTTCCAGAAATGATAGAAGATGACTCATCTATTTCTGAAGATAGTACCGTTTGGTTCTCTCAAAAAGATGCATGGACCTTTTTAAAATATTACCTCGTGATCAATCACATTGCGCATCTCATCAGCGCAATTGCACGAGTTACCGTAATTGAAGAAAGCGAGCTATGGCAAGCAACACGCCTTACGCTCACTAAAGAAAGCTTTACCGATAAAGGTCAGCACTACCGCGATTTATTAATTAATTCACTCACACTACCAATCAAGGCAAATATGTTAAATACGCTCTACCACAGTGGTGGCAATCCAATCTGGATTGAAGTTGAAAATCCTATTTATAAATATCGCGGCGCAGAAGCCCTTTGCCCTCTTCAACCGACACAGCAAGCCAACTATAAGACTCTTGCAGAAAATCGCGTGATGGGCCAATTATTAGAAGCACTCATTTTTGAAAATACGTTTAAATATGAACTTTCTAAAGGTCAGATCAAGTTTTATATTTCCGATACAGTTTTCTATACATGCGCAGCTAAACGACATTTCAGCTTTAAACGAATTAAGTTAGATCCTTCAAGCTTAGTCCGTTCTGATATTACTTTAGGCGCTGAAACTCGTCCTAACTTAAAAATGCTACTTGCCGATCTAAAAAATATTATTGAAGCTGACCCAGTTAAATGGCAAAACTTTAATGATGAACTCAATTTAACTTACGTTAAACATGCGCAGACTTTGAGCCAAGCACCTGCCCAACCTTTAAGAACCTTACCTTATTTAGAACAAGAAGCACGGATTACCAATGCGCATTTATATCATCCAAGCTTTAAGTCTCGTATCGGCTTCGATTTAAAAGAAAACCAGAAATATGCACCAGAGCTTTCTGAAGGTTTTACGGTTAAATGGGTAGCGACTCATAACAGTTTATGTAAACTGGTTTTAAGTGAAACGATTAATTTAGAGCAGCTTTATAAACAGCATTTTTCAGAAAAAGATCTGCAAACAATTAGTGGCCAATTAAAAGATAACAATGTAGATTTTCAGGAATATATCCTCACTCCAATTCATCCATGGCAGTGGGATAAAATTATTGAATTATATTATCAAGATGCAATTAGCAACCAACTGCTCATTCCGTTGGATATTGAAGGTCCAACTTATTTACCACAGCAATCGATTCGAACCTTATCGAACATTAGTGATATCTCGGCGCTTTCTCTCAAGTTGGCAATGAACTTGGTCAATACCTCTACATCTCGCGTATTAGCACCACATACCGTTCAAAATGCTGCAAAAATGAGTGACTGGCTTTATAACATTGTTGAACAAGATCATATTTTAGAAAAGCATCGCAAGCCTGTCATTCTAAGAGAGATTGGCGGTCTTTCAGTTAACCAGCAAATTGCTTTACCTGTTCAATACGGCGCACTTGCCTGCATTTGGCGCGAAAGCATTTACAGTTACTTAAAAGAAGGTGAATCGGCAACTCCGGTAACTGGCCTCATGCAAGTCGACATTGACCAAAAGCCTCTCATTGATGAGTGGATTCAAGAATATGGTATCGAGTTCTGGTTAGAGAAATTACTCACGAATGCTTATTTACCTATCATGCATATTTTATGGTGCCATGGCTTAGCGTTAGAGTCACATGCCCAAAACATGGTACTGATTCATAAAAATGGCTTACCCGTTAAAGCTGCATTGAAAGATTTCCACGATGGGATTCGTTTTAGCCGTCATCTTTTACGCGAGCCAGACCTTCTACCAAATTTACAAGATGCGCCAAAAGAACATGCCAAGATTAATCCAAATTCATTTTTGGAAACCCATTCTCCAAATGAGTTAAGAGACTTTACTCAAGATGCACTTTGGTTTGTAAATTTGGCAGAGTTAGCGATTTTCTTAAATGAGCATTATGACTTCGATGAAATCAAATTCTGGACCATGTTAAGAACCATCATCAATCAGCACAAGGAAGCTCATCCAGAGTTTGCCGAGCGATATGAATTGTTTAACTTTACAGATGACACCATCGATATTGAACAGCTCGCAAGCCGCCGTTTCCTTCCGGAAATTCGCTTAAGAGTACAAACTACACCGAACCCGCTCAGCCTCATCAAGGAAATTGAATATGAATAAGCATTCGATTTCTTTTAAGAAACGAATAGCAAATGGCGAGACGCTCTACGGAATATTTTGTTCCGTAGCTTCTCCCATTAATGTTGAGCAACTGGCACTTGCGGGTTATGACTTTATTATTATCGACTTGGAACACACTTTATTTACCACGTCCCAAGTCGAGACCATGATTTTAGCCGCTAGAGCCATGAGTCTTGATGTTTTTGTCAGAGTTCCTCTAAGCGCTAACCATCTAGTACTACCTCTGCTCGATGCAGGGGTAACGGGTATTGTTTTCCCGCGTATTGAAAATGCCCAGCAGGCACAAGAAGCTGTGAATTATTGCCACTATATGCCGCTTGGGCAAAGAGGTCTTAACTCAACAAGATTAAATCGATATGGCATTGATGATTTAGCAAGTTTTGTTCAACAGGCAGCAAACGAGACGATTGTGGTTGCCATGATTGAAAGCTTAGAAGGACTAGAACAACTAGATGAAATTCTAAAAGTCGAAGGCATCGATATTATTCTTGAAGGTGCTGCCGACCTTTCCCAATCTATGGGAATGCCGTGGCAAACCAGCCATCCGAAGGTCAAAGAAAAAGTCCAAGAGATGTATATAAAGACTAGAAATAGCCAAAAGCATTTCTGCGCCATTCCCCGACAACCTGAAGATATCGCGGCGTGGAAACAACAGTCTGTTCAGCTTTTTGTACTCGGAGATGACCGAAGCATTATTCGCCGTGCCCATCAAAATCACCTAAATGCTTTTAAAGAAATCTAATCACTATTCAATTTTTTGGGGGAATAACTACCTATTCCCCTAATCTATTGAATAAAGTTCAAATATATTATTTTTTAGCAATGAACGATGTTGTTAACTACAATCATTCTCACTTATAATTCGGTCAATTTAAAATCACTCTCAGGGCGAGACAATGGGAAATAAGATAAAAAGTAATAAACTTTTTACGAGGAAGTCAGAAGTTAAAAATATCATTCCACTCCTTTCACTTGGTGGGGCCATTTTTCTTTCAAACTCGGCCTTTGCAGCCTCGTCTCCTGAGACAACAGATGCTGAAAAAAAGCCTGAAGCCCTTCCTACAATTACAATTACCGCTTCACGTGCAGATGAACTTTCTACTTCTGCTAAGCAAGTCACCAAGCTAGATGAAAAACAAATTGAACTTTTAAGAAATGGTTCATCTGGAAGTATCGCGACTGTATTAGCAAAAGCTGTACCGGGCCTGTCTGACTCAAGCCGTACTATTACAGATTACGGTCAAACTTTACGTGGTCGTAATGCTCTGATCTTGGTCGATGGCGTTCCAATGAACCTTACACGGGACACATCAAGAGGACTTTCCTCAATTGACCCTGAAAGCATTGCGAACATTGAAGTCATTCGAGGCAGTAACGCAATTTATGGTGGCGGTGCTGCGGGTGGTATTATTTCAATTACCACGAAAGCTGCGGGTGGTGAACCTACCGCAAAAACCGTCATTGGGCTACAAACACCTTTAACGAATTTCCGTTCTGATGCTTTGGGTGGAGATATTCACCAATATTTCACAGGCAGCTTTAACGCCTTTGATTATGCATTCGACTTTGGTTATCAACGTATTGGCAGCCCATACGATGCAAGTGGTGACCGTGTTGCACCTGAACCAAGTCAGGGCGACCTTTATGATTCTGATGGCTACAGCGTAGGTGGTAAGCTGGGTTACCATATTGATGACAATCAATATCTACAATTCGCTGCAAACTACTATAATGCAGAGCAAGACTCAGATTATGCATCTGATCCAAGTGTTAAAAAAGCTCCAGCTGGAACTGTACCAGCGAAAGCCATCAAAGGATTAAAGCTTAAAGACCAAAATAAAAATGAAAACCAGATCTACAATTTAACCTATACCAATAAAGACTTATTGGGTAATAAGGTTGATGCTCAAATTTATTACCGCGACTTCTTTACCCGTTTTTCACCATTTGATGCTCGTGGAAATGCGAACCGTGGCAAACAAGTCGACCAGATTTATCAAGAAAATAATGTACTCGGTAGCCGCTTAACTGTTACCACACCACTTGAGTTTTTAGGCGATACATCATTGGTTTGGGGTGGTGACTTCAGCCGTGAAAAAAGCGAAATGCCTTTAGATATTTTTGACCCTCAAATTTATGATCAATCAGGTGGTCTAGAATTTGTAAAAACTGGAAAGCTCATTTATTTACCCGAACTCACCACGCAAAGTGTTGGCGGTTTTATACAGTTAAAACACCGCTTTAATGACCAATGGTCAGCTGAAGCAGGTACACGCTATGAAGACAGCTATGCGCAAATTGATAGTTTTGTTCCATTATCACAATTAGGTAAGACCAACCCTTACACTGTTCCAGGCGGAAAAGTGAAAGCTGATGCATGGTTATACAATGCTAATGTGACCTTCTCTCCAAATGATCAAAACTCGATCTATGCATCGTTTAACCAAGGTTTTCAGTTGCCTGATGTCGGTTTGATTATCCGTAATGCTGGTGAAGGTTTTAACCTTGGCTCATCATTTTTAGAACCTGTAAAAGTTGATAACTACGAACTGGGCTGGAAAGGTAATTTCAATAACTTCTCATCAAGTTTAGCGGTATTCCACTCAACATCTGATCTTGGGGCTGTGCAATCTTTCAACAATGGTCTGGTGCTTGCTAGAACAAAAGAAAAAGTAACTGGTGTTGAAGCAACTGTTGACTATCTTAATGATGCAAATGTTTGGGGAACTGGTGGTAGTGTAACGTGGATGAAGGGGCGCGAAACACCTCAAGGCAGTGATACAGACCGTGATATGACGGGCTTCCGTATTCCCCCATTAAAACTCACAGCTTACGTTTCTTATAGCCCAACTGAAACTTGGACCAACCGCCTGCAAGCAACATACTTCGGTTCAGAAGATTACCGCTTGAATGGTGTAAATGGCTTTGGTCGCTATGATGTGAAGTCTTACACAACAGCCGATTTAATCAGTAGCTTTGCGCTTAACAAGAAAGACACTGTGACGATTGGTTTAGAAAACATGTTTAACCGTAAGTACTACCCGCTTTATAGCCAATTATTAAGAACGAGCGATAACACTAGTCATTTGGTGGCAAATGGGGCAACGCTTAAAGTTTCTTATAGCCATAAATGGTAATTAAAAATTAGATAGAATGTGCCACAAAAAAGGAGATCTATACGGTCTCCTTTTTTTATTTAAAAATTATTTAAGCTTTATCTTCTTTTCTTTGTCGACTTGAAACCAACTGTCGGGACTACCCTAGCTTTCTACCAGAAATTTTGTTAACTTGATTTTGTTACACATTCAAGATGTAATTTTCTCCCAACACTTTCAACATCGTGTTTATGAAACTCAATTCATGCATGTGGCTTTAGTAATATTTTTAAGGGGAAATCATAATGGAAATTTCACATCGAGAAATTTATGCGCTTGTAGACATTAATAATTGTTATGTCAGTTGTGAGCGACTATTCAACCCCAGACTTATTGGTTTGCCTGTTGTGGTACTTTCTAACAACGATGGATGCGTTGTATCACGTAGCGAAGAAGCAAAAGACTTAGGTATAAAGATGGCAACCCCATGGTATCAAATTGAAGAGGAAGCTCTCCAAGCAGGCGTACACGTCTATTCAAGCAACTACACTTTATATGCCGAGATGTCTCGTCGCTTTTTTTCGGTTCTTGGGGAGTTTTTCTCATCCGATGATTTAGAGGCTTACTCTATTGATGAGTGCTTTATCCGCCTTACCCCTTACCTCCAATCTCTAGATATCGATTCTTATTGTGGCAAAGTCGTAGAAACGCTAGATGAATGGTTAAGCCTACCTTGCTGTATTGGCATTGGATATTCAAAAACTCAGGCCAAGTTAGCCAATCACTATGCCAAAAAAATTAAAAGCTTTAATAGGATATGTAATTTCACTACTTTAGATCCCCTGCTACTTGAAGACCTCATGCAACAAACTTCCGTCAAAGAAGTGTGGGGAATTGGCTATCAATTGGTCAAACAACTACGAAGCTATGAGATTTATTCATGCCTAGACTTAACTTTTGCCAATGAATACCATCTAGCCAAAGCTTTTTCTGTGGTTATGGCACGTACTATTCGTGAGCTAAAAGGCCAATCCTGCATTCAACTTGATGATCCTGCCATCCTAACAAAACGAATTTTAGCATCACGAAGTTTCGCTCAAGCTTTATCCAACATTGAGATTATTAAACAGGCGCTTATCTTTCATCTCAATCGTGCTCATCGGCGTTTAATGAAACAAGAACAACTCTGTGCGTGCATTCAAGTCATGCTTTATGAAAAAACAGATAAACCACCTTATAAAAAAGCATCATCTCAAGCAATTGGCTTAACTTATGCAACAGATGATCTATGTATCTTAACCAAAGCAGCAATGCAACAAATTGATGTTTTATATAAAGAAAATAAAAAATACATTAAGATTGGAGTTTTATTTTGTGGTTTGCACGCCCGCCAACATCATATTGATGATTTATGGCAACCTCTTGAGTTGATCCAGCAAAGACAACAACTCATGAAAACACTAAGTACAGTCCGTAATCGATTCGGTAGTCACTATTTACAAGTGGGCTATCATTCGCGCAGCCCATCTTGGCATATGAAACAATGCCATCGTTCAAAAAACTATCTAACCCGATGGAATGAGCTACTCGTAATTGAAGAGAACTCTACAGCCGTTACACAAAATACATGAACTGTTTTTGTCAATTCAGTTTAAAATAAGCTTCATTAAATTACTTGAAATTTTGTCATTTTTTAACATTGCTAAATCATCGCAAAATTTACAATATATAAGCCGAATTTGGCGTACCATTTCTGCGACAATTAAAACAAATTATAAAAAAATTGTAGAAACATATGCCATAATAAGCAAACTTTGCAGACATCTTGCAAAGAATATTTGCAACTTTAGAGCTGGAGCAATCTGAATGAGTTCGACCATTTTGGTGATTCATGGACCGAATTTGAATTTGCTGGGAAAACGCGAACCAGAAGTATATGGTCATCTTACCTTAGGTGATATTAACCAACAACTTATTACCCAAGCTCAACGCGCATCAATTACATTAGATACTTTCCAGAGCAACTGGGAAGGTGCCATTGTTGACCGTATTCATCAGGCACAAACTGAAGGCGTAAAACTTATTATTATTAACCCTGCCGCCCTCACTCATACTTCTGTTGCTCTACGCGATGCTCTACTTGGCGTTGCCATTCCATTTATTGAAGTACATTTGTCGAATGTTCATGCACGAGAAGCATTCCGACACCATTCTTATTTATCTGATAAAGCAATTGGCGTGATTTGTGGTCTAGGTGCAAAAGGCTATAGTTTTGCACTCGATTACGCCATTGAAAAAATTCAACCATCTAACCCAAACTAGTTTAGGAATAGTCGCCCATGGATATCCGCAAAATTAAGAAACTCATCGATTTAATGATTGAGTCTGACTTGCAAGCGATTGAAGTTAAAGAAGGTGATCAATCAATCGCTTTAACTCGTCGTAGTCCAGTCGTTGCTGCGGCTGGTGTAGCACTTCCGGCAGCTCCTGTTGCAGAAGCACCAGTTGCAAAAACACCACGTGGAGCAGTTGAACCCTCTCCAATGGTTGGCGTGTTCTACGCTGCTCCAAGCCCAGGCGAAGCACCATTTGTTAAAGTAGGTCAAACTGTATCTGCTGGTGAAACTTTGGGTATTATTGAAGCAATGAAAATCATGAACCCAATTGAAGCAACTCAAAGTGGCGTGGTTGAAGAAATTTTAGTGAAAAATGGTGATGTTATCCAATTCGGTCAACCTTTATTCCGTTATCGCGCGTAATTACCTCGGGGACGTCTATGTTGCAAAAAGTTTTAATTGCAAACCGTGGTGAAATCGCTTTACGAATTACCCGGGCTTGCAAAACATTAGGAATCAAGACTGTTGGTATCTATTCAGATGCTGATAAGGATTTGATGCATTTACGTTTTGTTGATGAAGCAGTATGTATTGGTCCGGGCGCAAGTAGTGATAGCTATTTAAATATCCCGGCAATTATTACTGCTGCAGAAATTACTGGTGCTGATGCCATTCACCCTGGTTATGGTTTCCTTTCAGAAAATGCTGAGTTTGCTGAAATTGTAGAAAGTTCAGGTTTTACTTTTATTGGCCCTCGTCCAGAACATATTCGCCTCATGGGGAATAAAGTTTCTGCAATTGTTGCTATGAAAAAAGCAGGCGTACCTACTGTACCGGGTTGCGACCATGCTGTAACCATCCACAATGCCTTAGCAGAAGCGAAAGAAATCGGTTTCCCGCTTATTGTTAAAGCGGCATCTGGTGGCGGTGGACGTGGTATGCGTATTGTTGAGCGTGTAGATACACTACTTGAATCAGTTCAAGCAGCACAACGCGATGCAGAAATGTGGTTTGGTGACGATACTGTATACATGGAGCGTTTTTTACAAAAACCTCGCCATGTCGAAGTTCAAATTCTTGGTGACGGTAATGGTCATGCGATTCATTTATATGACCGCGACTGTTCATTACAACGTCGTCACCAAAAAGTGTTAGAAGAAGCGCCTGCACCAAACCTACCAGAACAAGCTCGAGCTGATATTTTAGAAGCGTGTGTTCATGCATGTCAGCTAATGCAATATCGTGGTGCTGGTACGTTTGAATTTTTATTTGAAGACGGCGAATTCTTCTTTATTGAAATGAACACTCGTGTTCAGGTAGAGCACCCTGTTACTGAAATGGTGACTGGTGTTGACATTATTGAACAACAGCTACGTATTGCAGGCGGCCTAGGACTAGAACTTCAACAAGAAGATATCAAAGTTCAAGGACATGCCATCGAATGTCGTATCAATGCAGAAGATCCAACAACTTTCTTACCTTCGCCAGGTAAAATTGAAAGTTTCTATGCGCCAGGCGGTGCTGGTATTCGTTTAGACTCTCATATCTATCCAGAATATAGCATTCCACCTTACTATGACTCTATGATTGCCAAACTGATTTCTCATGGTAAAGACCGTGAAACGTCAATTGCACGTATGCGTCAAGCTTTAGATGAAATGATCCTTACAGGAATTAAAACCAATATTCCTCTGCATAAAGATCTTATTTTGCAAGATAAGAGCTTCTGCTCTCAAGCAATGGACATCCATTACCTTGAAAAACACTTGCTAAAGCAATTGGAAGAAAAGAAGAAAGCTGAAACTGCATAATAAAAAAAGCCTCTTATAAATAAGAGGCTTTTTTTATATCTATTACTTTATGGTAGTACTCTACGCAAAGTCGCAAAACACTGCTCACCCTTAGCGGTTGAACAGAAGTTAATAGTATGGTCATTTTTCCACTGTACAAAATATTGAGAAACATCACCTGTTTGATCTTGTTTCTGTCCAGAACAATCCATTTTATTATTATCAAATTTAATTTGCATGACTAAAGCAGCTAACTGCTCTTTAGGATCATCTGACGGTTGATATTCATATAAGCCATATGACCATTCTTGACCACTTTTGATCACTACATCATTACTGCTACGGAAATTATAATATTCCACACATTTCTTATTATTTGGAATTTCCATTCCCCATAATCCCATAATTTCAGGACGCGTAACAATACGTATAGCATTAGGATTACTTGCTGTCCGAACGGGTTGTTCGGCTGGCTGCTGAGTCGCCGTTTCTGCCACAGCTAAACCAGAACAAGCCCACAATAATCCAATAATATAAATATTTTTCATAGATTTATTAATCATTAAACGCATGAACTTAAGTTAGCATATTTTTTGACAAATTCACTGGTTCATAACCATATAAAAACAATATTTTTCAACTGTAACGTGCTACAACAAGTCATCAAACAATTTTATATTTACTTGCTTTTTTCAATATAAATACCTTGTTTTTATTATTTCGAGCTTAAGCCGTTGAAGAATCGATTTGTTTAGGAAGCCACATTACAAAGCATAAGCCTAAGAGTACTACCAAGCTGGCACACATAAAGATGATTTCACCAGAAAGAATTTTCCAAAAATGTCCAGCCAGAACACTACCAAAAGCCACACCTAAGCCCCACATGGTACTGTAAAGAGCTTGTCCACGCCCTTGTTGTCCAGCTGAGAAATTTTGAAAAATAACTCGCATCGCAATTAAGTGAAATAGACCAAAACTAAAAGCATGCAAACACTGTGCAAAAAGTTGACCAACAAAATAATGTGAAAATAGTGCAACTAACATCCAGCGCATGCTCGTCACTAGTAAACACACAATCACTAAACTACGCCACGAAAAACGTTGAAAAATCTTTGGAGCAATTGAAAACATAAAAATTTCTGCACAAACACCCATAGCCCATAAAAATCCAATTTCAGTGGTACTGAAATTCAAAGATTTTAGAAAATTACTATAAAAACTATAAAAAGGTGCATGCGAAAAAAGTAAAATAAATTCAATTGTAAAAAATGCAGCTACTGTCGGGCGCTTAAGCACGGGAAGTAAAGGCTCTAACTGCTTTTGTGAGGTAGGCGCACCATCCGGTTCTCGAATTGTGAAAGACCAAATAAATGCCAATGAAGCAATAATTAATAATAAAATTGGAAGCATCGAAATAGGCACTATTTCTAGAAGTGCACCAATAACGAAAACACCCACAATGAATCCAACAGATCCCCACTTACGGATTTTGCCGTAAAGTTTAGCTTTTTGATCACCCAGCCAAAATAAAGTAACCCCTTCAAATTGAGCTAAAATAGCATTTTGAAAGAAGCTAAAAATAAGCATGAGTAAAGCAATGGATTGAAACGTATTTGGAACTATAAAAATAGCCAACCATATACATGATTCCATCCAAGTCGCCAACCGCACTAGTAGCATTCGCTTACCAGATTTGTCAGCAATCCACCCCCATACCAAAGGTGCGAAAAAACGCGTTACAATGGCAATTGACGATAAAACACCAATTTCTTGATAATTAAACCCTTGATCTTGAAGATATAAATTCCAATAAGGCATGAATGTGCCAACAATGGAGTAATAGAAAAAGTAGAATCCGCCGAGTCTAGTTTGGATTGTAAGTGGTTGCATTAAGTTGCTTTATCTTGCATTTTCAAAAAGTTAATCATAATTAAAGTTGCATCCACTTGTACTGATGTGCTGAATGTTGCATTTCACTAGTCTACAAATTTAATTTCCAATCAATTTAAAAAATTTGTAGACTGCATGCTTTTAAAGCAGAAACTACACATCAAATTACTGATCTGCGCAATTCTATCATTTTGGGTAGAACTAAATTGATTTATTGTTAATTCATATAGTAAAAAAAGAGTTCTGTTAGGCAATACCACCTATGAATTAATAAATAAGAACCCAGTATATCTACTTATCATTTTTTGGAGTCTTATTTTGAATATAAGGCCGATGTTAATTCATTTTATAGTTGCCCTATTATTCTTTTCTAAAGATCGTCGCATATAATGAGTAAATTTACATCGAGTTATTGTTTAATAACTAACAAAAAACCGCTGACCTAAGCTAGCGGTTAAATGTCTTCTTATGCTCAACAATTAATTCACTACAACATAAAAAAATAGTTAAATAACAGTGCACATGTATTCATCAGCAAATTTAATAGTACTGTGGTCTATTTGATCTAAAGGACCATCAATAGGAGTAAAACTTATGCCATTTACTCTTTTTTTATCCGTAATACTCAAATCTAGTTTATATAATTGTTCTTTAGGTGAGGCTGGGGATAGATACTGACTTCTAACATAAGTTGTATATTTATATCCTTTATTCACTACTTTCAATGCACTATCATAGTAACCACTTTCTAGAGATATTAGGTAACCTTCAGAGTCACCATAAGCACTATCATTGATCACCAAATAATAAAGTTCGCCTTCTTTTATGCGGATTCTACATGATTTTTTTCTATCTCGACTCACTAAATCATGACTATAGAATTCATTAAAGACCGCATTTATACAATTTGTATAAATATCATTTGTTTCCCCTGGTTTACAGGCCTTTAAATTAGGAGAAGCTATAGAACTATTAACAAGAATTGGAAATTTTCTTGCTACCTCATGACTCTTACTATAGACTCTATTTATATAACCACTATAGTCATCAGATTCAACTATATCTGCTGCAATCCTAAATGCCTTAATATTATTAATCATAGTATCCCTAGGTTCAATAACATCATTAAAAGAATTCATCGAAGAATCAATATTATAAGCACCCTTCAATAATTGACGAACCAAGAAAGTATTATTGTCATATAAATTTTTCTTAAGTGTAATATAGTTAATATCCTTACCAGCTAAACCATATAACTCACTTGGAAGATATGAGAAACCTTTTCTAATCGCAATTGCCAAGTCAGTGAATGGTGTTATATTAACATGATCATTTTCATTAAAAATTACACTGTAGTGCGTTATATTAATATTATTATCTTTGGTTACTTTTAGTCGACAAGGTAATTGATTTGCTTTTACTTGTCCTTGCCATTCTCCATTAGTATTTGTCTTAACAATATCTTTGAATCCCGAATCATCCTTACAACGCGCTGTCACAATTGCATCAGATAAAAAATCTCTAGTAACTGCAGTTCCTTTAATGGTGACATATGGATCAATAGGATCTATTTTAGGAGGCGTCTGGTTACTGCTAGAATCATTACCTCCGCAAGCAGTTAGACTCAATATTGTAGTCAACCCAATTATCTTTAATAATGTATTAGACATTTCATATTCTCTATCATGTTTTTATACCTTTTCTAAATATAAAATATTTCAATAGAGATCTATTCAAATAAAATAAACATTATTAAAACTGCTTATTCCAAAAATAATAAAATTAACAAAAAATTAAAACAATCAGCATATTACACAAGTTAAATTAATAATCCACTTTAAATTCATATAAATTAAAACATCAAACTGTTTAGAACATATAGCATGAGTTATATTCTCAATTAAATAGAATTTTATAAAAGGCTTCTTAGATAACAATTAGAATCTACATACCATTTTTTTTAGTCTCATTATCGAGAATTCGCTGAATCACCGTCCTAGAAACTTCAAACTCCTGAGCTAGTCTATACACACTCCAACCCTTTTTGTATTTTTCAATAACTAGTTGCTTTTGCTCATTTGTAAGCTTCTCGGGCCGTCCAGCTTTATAAGACTCAGAACCATGTTTAAATTTTGCTTTAGAATCTAGATGTAATTTCTCAAAATTTAGACATAACTTTAAAAAATGGATAAAAAAAACTCTTATTTCTCCAATCAATTCATGTTTAGAGTAATCTATACAAATCAAACGGATACCTTTTTTTTCTAAACTTTCTACAATATTTAAAATTTCACGATAATTACTACCTAAACAATCGATGCCCTTAACAATTAGTAAATCATCCGCTTCCATCGAGTATTCAATCAAATTTGTTAGTTTGTCTCGAATGGAAATAGGTTTATCAACTCCGACCTCTTCAATGATCAGTCTATTTTTTTGTACAACATATCCATGTTCTCTTAGCAAGGAACTGTATGATGCTTCTATAGAATTATCATAGGTGTCAACTCTAAAATAAGCATATGTACGCATACTCATTCTCCTACTAGCTATAATGAAACGAGCTAGTCCAATATAGAAGTATATTCAATTAATAGTTTTTTTATATGAAAATTTTATTGACTAAAAACCCCTTCGACGTAAAAGTTTTCTGATTCTTACAAGACTTTAAGAAGTTCAACAATACTTATCATATTTAATATCAACGTAAAATCGTTAGTAGCAATAAAAATTTCATTTTCTCATCCTATTTAATTATCATCTTCTTTACTAGTTTCCTTGATTCTAATCGTTCTTTTTTAAGACATATATCATCTTTTTTGAATAAGCAAAAATTAAGATTAAAGAAGTATAAAAAGATTTAGATAGTTATTTTGTTTAACCAAAAACAGGAAAATTTTATAAGAAAATGTTATATTTCATTGTGATATTTCACCTATAACTTTTTTTTTGTGATATTTATCACATTTACTTGCGTGCAATTTAGGTTTTCTGCAACCTCTCCTTCATTAATATTTTAAGGCCACATATGGAAAACATATTTTCTGATTACTTAGTAAACAGTCCTAGAGGTAAACTTTATATTCCTGATGGGCTTGGACCATTCCCTTCTGTAATCATACTAAAACAGTACGAAGAAAAGATAAATGAGCCTTCTCTTGACTATTATGCAAAAAAGATGAATGAGATTGGCTTTTTGGCTTTTACTTTTATTTCTATCCCAGAAAAACAAATAGAAATTCTATATTCCCATCTAAATTCAGCAATTGACTATTTAACTAATAGGTCTGATGTCGATACAAAAAAGATTTTTTTATTAATGGCTGATCGAGAAAAAACTATAGAAATCAATATGCATTTATTTAGTGATCGCATTCATGCTATAGCTTCATTAAATTGGTTAACTTAGAAAATATAATTTTAGAACCACAATATACTACTCATTAAATTAGCTAAAACTAGAACTTATTACTTCCTATTCCTTTGCTTATATAGATACCTATTGATTAACAATTAGGCACTTAAAAAATTGATAGAAATCAATCATCCAGATCTTTAAGTAAATTCACTATAATTCTTTACTTAATAATAAGAGGTTTTTATTTATGTTTTCTACAAAATTGGAGAGAAAGCAGATTTTCTGGCAGACCGAACAACAGAGATTTGAGAAAGAATATATTTTTAATTCTCATTTTGAATATTTGACTTTTGATTTAGACCTTGGAAACTATGTTTTGAAATATTTCTTAAATAAAGAGTTAAAACAAGATGCTACAGATGCATTCCACCGTGTTAATACTAGTTGGACGATGTGGAAAAAAGCTATTCAAATTAAACAGGAAGATTTAAGCAAAATTGAAGGTATACCTGAAGGCTGTGTCGTCGTTTCAAAGGAGCAAGCAAAAGATTCTGAGCGTCTAGAGTTTTTATTAAATAACCCAACTTTAGAAGCTTCACTTATGAATCGTGAATCATGTGTAGGAATAATGAATAGATTCTTCTTAGTCTATGAAATATTCAATAAATTTATGAATAAAAAAAATACTAAACTATGCACTAAAACATTACGAGATGCGATCGATAAAGCTATGTATGAGCAAAAGGACAGAAAGGATATAGATTAATTAATAAGTATAAATAAGGCGCTAACTAGCGCCCTTTTAATTGAATATGTTTATAACAACAAAAACTTTTTATAAAGAAACTCTGTTAGTAGAAAAATTGTTCTTGGCTTGGATTAAGCTCACAGATTTCAATGTAGCGTTGTCCTTGCATAATATTGAGTACACGTACTAGGACTCTCTCGTCTTCTTTACCTCTTTTTGATAGATAAGTCTTAAGAGGTGGCTGGTCCATAAACTCCATCCACTGCTAAATCTCGCCACCCTGCTTTACCTTGGTTATTAAGTAAGTTCAATGCTCATTGCAATAGTGGCATTGCAAATCTGGTACCACAATTAACAACAGTATCTCAAAGCTCCTCAGCTATTGCTGAACTTATTGTGCTTACTTGGTCAAAACGTGGAGCTGTCCAGTAATCTCTGCGATAAATTAATTGGCCACATCTAAAGGTAAATCACACATATTGCCCTTAAAACCATTAGCTATCTATTTTAAAAAGCCATTCAGGAGGCATGGGTCGTATACGAATAGGAAAGCCGACTTCGTTTTTCATTGCTTACTCCCCCCCTTGGGCTGTTATTAAATATTAAAACTATTGCAGCAACTTCTTGTAATTCTGCTTACCGCACTCATAAGGAGTACCGGTTAATTGCCTAGCAATATTAAGATAAGACTGATTTTCTTTTCGAATTCTAGATTCATTTGTTCACGAGTAGTTTTCTCTTTTGCTAACTCTTGAGATTGTTCAAAATTATCATTATAGAATTTTTTAATCTGCTCATTTACATGAGCAAGATCACAAACTGAATTTGTAAGTTCCAACTGTTCTTTAAAGTTAAGTTGCCTTTCTTCTGAAAGCATTCCTAATGTTTGAAATCTATTGATAGCATCTACACGTGCATTAAATAGCTCATCGGCCTCGGTTAAAAACTCTAATTTTGATTTTGGATATGCCAGAGATGAAAAAATTCCCAAAAGTAATAAACTTATTATTAAATGGAATTTCATATTCATCAACATTATAAGCATCTAATTTTAATGAAAAAAGTATATCAAAAAAGGTAAAATAATTTAAATACAAAATAAGCCCCACCAATAATCGATATTCAGTGTGGGCTCTTGTGCCATAAGACGTTCGGCAAATTAAAATCAACTATTAAAAAACCCACCGAAGTGGGTCATGTTTACTCTATATAATAGCTGTTTCCATCAGAACTGTTGAAAACCAAATTTAAAGTAGGGTAAATACATTCACCTTTTAACAAAATATATTCAACTTTGGGTCTCTGAACTCTCGATGAGTGATTGATTTTATTAGTATTTACTTCTGTATAGTTTGCCTGCGCTCTTTTTTCTTTACCTTGGAAATCAATAATTGTAATGTCTTTTAGCATTAATATGCTCCAATTTAATCATACATATTATGCTCAACACTATTTTTATACTATCAATATTTTGTAGGCAACTAGATTGAATTAATTTTTAAAAATTTAGATATGTGTGCTTTATGTACCCCTACTTGAAAGTTGGATAACGTAATTTCAAAATTTAAAGGATAAAACTCAATAGGTTATATGTAGTTGATTTTATTTATGAAATAAGTCGTCGAGATAAAGATCTTTTCTGGGACAAATCAACACACATAAGTCTTAAAACTACTGCAATATAACGGCTTTTAAAGCGTACTATGAACTCTCCCTAGTGAAGATAAGAAGATAAAAATGTCGGGTTTTAAAAGTTTTTCTCAAAATACAACTAACCATGCCAATATCATCAAAGCTAAAGTGAATAAGCATTCTGCAGCAACACCACCTACTGAAACTCAGCCTTCACAAGTTCCTGGCACTGTAAAAGATCTGCCTGAGAATAATGAACAACCTGATCCTAATAACAAATAATTTCTTATTAACAGTGCCTTGGAAGTTGTTTTGAGGCTCTGCTACTATAAATAATAAATTAGTGCACTGATTTATTATACTATTAATTACTTTTATCAATTTGATTTGTTTAGTTATTTAAGAAATTACAGCCATTCATCCCAGAAAATTGATATGACTAGTCTCTCAGATATGAGGGGCTTTTTTAATTTTTTTTCACTTAAGCTGTATTTAACCGACTCATCTTAGATAAATTAAGCCCGTCAAAATTGGCGGGCTTATTTTTTAATACCGAATTATGAAAGATATGGATGTTTTTGCGCCAAGTAATCATTCGCTATTTTTGTTGTCTCAGCATAGGTCAACTCCGCACACAGCCAAAATCGATATGTATTTTCACCAATAATATAGCTCTGGCGGTTGTATGTTGATTGTTTACTTGAATCTATTTCACTGGCTTCTAAGTACGTACCTTCACGGTTATTTATAACTTCACCGTCTAAATCACCACCAATGCAAATGAACATTTTACTAATCCATATAATTATAAAGATCAGCTTAACACATAAAGTAAAAGTCCCCGCCAATAATCCATATTTAGCGGGACTCTTTGTACCCAGTACCCAAATATGCTTGGCAAATTGAAATCAAATATTAAAAAAACCCGAAGAGGGTCTTTAGTTAATCAAAGTCATATCACAAGTTATCTGAGAACTTCCAACCACATAATTCTAATACTTTGTTTTTTAATGCAAATAACTAATTTATTAATAACCAGCTTTGCCTCTGAAAGCTTTTTTTATTGATAAGAAAGATTAAATAAAGCTAAGAGAAATGTAATTTAATTTGTACAATGTGTTAACTTGTGTAAAAATACATTTAATATTCATAAGGTATTTATTCATCAGATGTTTTTTCTTATTTTTTTAATTTGTCTTTTTCTGTTTTTACTTATCCTAAAACAACATTACCGTTAACCGTCTTTTTTCAACTATCTTTTCTTTAAAAATTTTTCTACTTCCTTTAAATTAGAACAATTAAAAATCAAATTTATAGATAGCTCCTTTAGGTAGAGTTAAATGTGCGAATCAAACTTGGCTTAAAGCATCACATTAAAAAAATCACGACTATTCATATTACCAACCCAAAAACATATTTAATATTAAATTCATAAATTTAATCAATAAGTTACTGTAACAACTATCGTATCTGAGTAATTACCGGGAGTCGTTGAAATAGTAGTACCTTGTGGAATTTTTCCATACACATTTGTGCTTTGAGCACTTCCCGATCCCGTCTTGGAAACACCTCCAGAACCTCCAACCGCGGTTACACCACCTGCAATATCCCATACCGTACTATAAGTCGAGTTCTGATATAACTGATAGGGAATATATAGACTACTACCATTTGTCATACGTCTAAAGCCACCAGCAATACGGTTATTTCCATCACCTAAATAAATACTGTATGGCGTTCCATTGTTACAAGTCGTATTCACCGCACCTTGCGCGGTGTAATCACGACTAGTCGAACCAATATCATTAATATTGCCAAAATCTACATTTGATGTTGAATCTAATTGACATAAACTCGGTACAACATAATTAGCTGTTATAGTGGTATTACCTGAATCCCATCCACCTCCACTATTACCTTCGCAAACAGTTCTAGAGCTTGCTTGCATATCCCAAAAAAGCTGAACCGTACCAGTATATGTACCTTTAGGATATGCAATGAGCGAACCAGTGCGGGCTGGTACTTTTACATTTACCGAGTAATTAATAATATTATTTGAAGCGACAGTCCTCACTGGTCCATACCAAACATTTGAGGTCTGATTTGTGGTAGAAGAACCTGCGCCACCTACAGTTGCAGTGACCGTATAAGGTAATGAAACGCTATTATTGGCGTTCGTGTTTCCTGTAAATACGGTTTTCATACACATATAAGCTGAAATTTCAGGAGTAGTACGTCCGCCAAGACATCTAATCGTGCCGGAAAAGTTTATGGTTGCATCACTATTAATAGTGGCGGCCGTATAAGTATACGTATTATTAGTGGTTCCACTTACCGTACAAGCAGCATGTGCAGAGCTAAAAAATGCATATAATATAAATAACAGAGCAATTACTAAAATATACTTTATGACCAATGAAAACTTTTCACCCTTCATCCCAAAACTATGACTCGCAGTAGTTATCGACATACATAAGGCCCCAATTTTTTAGCACTGTATTGCTTATTTTCATACGCAAAATTAACTTGGCATGAACCATGATCCAGAAGATCGACTTCAAGTTTGTTTTGTTTTAATAGATTTGGAATAAATACTTCACCGTCGTAGCCAACTACCCCATCTTGCTGTCCATTAATTCGAACGCTATAACCAGGTAATAACGCTGAGTTATTCGAATCAACAAGTTTTACTAGCCCTGAAACAACCTGATGAGCACCAAAGTCTACTAAGGTTCCTTGGCGATAACCCACAAATGCTGTTTGGTTAGTCGAAGTAACATCCCATTCTAAAGGTAAATATGATGGATCTAGGTAGATATGATGAAGCTGATAAGGTCTTAAATTTGAAATTAAGAATCGACCGGTTCGATCAGTCGCTCCTAAATTGACTCCACCATTTAGAATTTGGCTTTGTGGTCCGGCATTGGTCACGACTACATAGCCGTCTCCAATTTCATTGGCCGCAAAAATCCGTCCAGCTGCCGCAACCAATGATCCTGTCGCCGAAAGTGCAACCTGATCATTATCTCCAATTCGATTATATCGACCTATCAGATAAGCACCACGGGCACGGTAAGAAGCATAGACTGATGCATTGTTTTGATTGGCATCCTGATCGCGCTCAACATAACCTCCCCATCCAAATGCACCGATTTGTGGGTCACTAAATCCATTTATTTCTTGTCTATACGTTGTTTTTCCACTTTCACTAGATACACTCGTAATCGCATTGATTCTAGTAGATGGTGTATAACGCAACGCAAAGTAAATGCCATAGTCTTTGTGATTTTCATAATCTTTATACGCTGAGGTATAAAATCCCCAGTTCTTGTTTATACTTCCACTCAAATTGGCAGACACTAATTTATAAGAATTGTCGCTAAATTTAATCTGGTTATAACCCAGATAAGCTCCATACCCCTCATAAAAATTATAGTTAATTCCTGCCCTAAAAATCTCATCTGCCAGTGCGCTGTAGCTTAGATAGTTTTTGGGTTCAGCATCGGTTTGATTATCTTTTAAATATCGAATTTGAGACACACGGGCAAGGTCAAAGTAGTTATCAAATACTTTGCGGTAACTGGTATTAAACGAAATATTCTTACTGATACGCCCTTCTAAACCAACCAAGGCAGAATAACCGTTTTCATCTTTATACTGGCTCGCTGCAATGTCGGCATTAATTACCCCAAAACCAAACAGATTCTTGGCAAAACCAGCGCCCAGATTTGATAGCCCATCTGTAGAAGCTTCTGCACCACCGCTTAAGGTCAGTGAGTTGCTGTAGCCGTATCGAATCGCACCCGAAGCAAAGGTGGCATCATCATAATCGTTTGAATACAACCCATAGTTATAACGTGGAACTCCAACATCTACTGAAAACTCATTAATCCCTTTTGCTAAAATTTTAGATGAAAAATAATAAGCCTGTTTGGTAATGCTCTGCTGACCTGTCGCATCGGTAGTCACAAGCGTGACTTCATTTCCCGAAATAAACGGGAGCTGCTTAATGTCAAACGGGCCTGAAGGCACAAGTCCTGAATAAATCTTTTGCTGGTTAACATATAAATCTAATGTCGAAGGCAGTGCAGCCGAGCCAGAAAATTGTGGTAATGCCGAGGTGACAATATCACCTCGTTGGGTGTAAGCACTCGACCACTGAAAACCAGCTAGTCGTACACTACTCCCCCAGTCAGAACTATTGGAAATAAAGTCTCCTAAGGTATATATTCTGATCTTTTCAGGGTCTACATACTGCCACTTACTTTCTAGACGCACCCATTTTTCATGGCTATAACTAGTTTCATTACTTCCGTTGTATAAAACGCCTGAAGAAAAGTTACCGATTGCACTGTTAAAAATCCCCTCTGCCGAACCGGAGAAAACATTCTCGTCATTGGTCATGGTGTGATAGAGGCTATAGTTCAAAATGGCTGCGTTTAAGGGCTTCATTTTCAGTAAATGAGGACTCGTGAGCTGTTGACCATTTAAATCAACTGAATAATCCGTCAACATGTTCGAAGGAACTTGTAAGTTTAGAGACTGCTCATTCTCTAGATATTTAAACTGAATTCCTTTTAGCTCGTTAATACACACCCATTGAGTATCTGGAATGTGTTCATCCATTTTCATCCTTAAAACATTTAAGTCACGAACACGAATATATAGCTTTCCATCTTGATCTTGGCGTACCGATATTAAATCTGTTGAAATATTCGAGTTAATAGAAATCTTTAAAAAAAGCTGTGTGTACGCCTTATCAGAACTGAATACCTGATGAGAAGAGCTTGTAACTTCCGGAATACTTGGTAAAGCAATATTGGTGTTATCTTGCAATGATTCAGCAAAAGCATGAATCGGCAAGTACATAACACATAAGACACTTACGAGATATTTCATATGTGCCTCTTTAAAGAGATGTTTGCTTACCGTTAATATTCAATGAAATATTATATTTATGATCCGCTTGAAATTTGAAATCAGGGCTAATATTAAAATTTCTTGCTTTGCCAGCAAGAATATAACCATTCACCGTATTTACTTTAATGGCATAACTTTTATTTGCTGTTACATCAACAAGTGTTAAATTATTTAAAAGTGCGTGTCGATTGCCAACATTGCTAATCATAAGAGAAGAAGTATTTTGCTCTTGTTGAATTGACCAAGTAAGTTTAGTAATTGCATCTTTATTTACGACAAATAGAGGCAATGACGAACGTAGTAGTACATTAATCCCTTGATCCGCTTTACGGTTATCAATCGGTTTCGGTAGTTCATCAATAATAATACGGTATGTTTGCTCACCAGAAACTGGTGCTGGATTAATTCTAACTACACGTAAGTTATAAGAATCATTAGGTTGTAATTTTAAAAACGGGGGGCTAACCGCGATCTCATCTGTAGGTATTAATTGATCTTGCCCAGCATTTTGTCGCCATTCAAATACACGTACCTGCAAATCAGTGCTTTCATTTGACTGGTTATATAGGCTAATTGAGGACGCCGATTGATCATTTAATATTTCAATACTTACAGGCGAAAGACGAATTGATGCAGCGTTCAGCATACTAGGCAAAAATAACAATAAACTTGTAATAACAAAGATATTTTTTCTCATGATTTGCCCAGAACTACTTTTCTCAAATTAGGCTAGCTCTCTCAATCAAGAGCTAGCAATGACACAATAAAACTTATTAAAAATTAATAAGTCACTGTTACAGTTACAGTGTCCACATAGCTACCTGCGCTTGGCAAAGTTGAGCCAGCAGGGATACGACCATAGACGTTAACTGCTTGTGGCGCACCAGTACCAGTACCGCTATATGCAGTTGTTGCAATACCAATTGCTGTTGCACGGTTAGTGTCAGAGAAAAGGTTGTAAGGAATAAATTCGTTGCTTGTTGCACCACCAATCATACGACGTTGGGTAGTTTGAGCATTTTTGCCGGCATCAAAAGCCAAAGTCCATGGCACAGTGTTGTTACATAAAACTTTGATGGCCGTACCACCTGTCGTTGTAGTATCTGCATCGACGTTGCTAGCAAGAGAACTTAAAGTACCAAAATCTAAAACTGCATTAGCTGTTGTACCTGTAGCTGAAGTATTCAATACACAGCTATTTGTAATTGTTGCTTTAACAGTCAAGGTGCCTGTTGCTGTTGCGGCATTTGTGGCATTGATAGACATTAAACCCATAGCAATTGCTGATAAACAAATGAGAGACTTTTTCATGGTTAAAAACCTTTTTTACATTACGCCAATAAAATTAATAGATGTAAAAACTAGCCTTCCCCAACACAATCACTAGCTTTTCTGATTGTTTTTTCAAAGCATTATTTTTTACTCTACTGACCGCGCATAATACAAAAAAACAACAAAAACACTAACATAAGTTTCATTTTAAATATCAATTAATAGTTCGACTTCTGATGAATTTCTCAATTAGAAAAATTTTTATGGTTTATTACACTTTTTATATGAATTTTCGATACTTTTATTCAGTTTTTATTAGTTTTACTAAAAAAATTATAGCTTTTCATTAGTTAAAATTTACCATCACTTTTAGTAATTTATAATTTTTTAACCTTTGGTCAAAAAAACAAGAACAAAAAGTAAGCTACTGATTGTTCTATATATTTTAAATGAATAAGAAAACAATATTTTATGAATAAGAAATCTAAGTAACTTATAACAGTTCTAGGATTTTTTAAGAATTTTCAGTAATTAAAACAACTTTTCACCTACCAGAAGAAGGTAGCATTAGCTTAACTATTTCTAAAAATTAAATGAAAAAACAGGCCGAGAAATCCACCCACCATAGCAAAACCTAATTGTATATAGGCTTTGCCATACCAAGCCAAGTCCCTAAATTGATAGTCTGCACTGCTAGAGTTGAACACAAACATATTCCTAATATCCCAACTATGAAATCCTTTAGGTCTCTCAGCAAAAAAATCTAGAATAGGCGTAACCCCTAAAACAAATAAAATACCCAGTAAGGGATAAATGATATATCCTGGAAAGATAGGATTATCCTTTCGTTCCATAGAGTCAAAGATGATAGCCGCAGCTACTAACAAACTTTGTATTAGAACGACTTTTTTAAAAGTATCTAAATCAAAACCTAAATAGAACATTAAAGTTAAGAAAAAGACTCCCGTTAGAAGAATAGAGCATATTAATAATTTCCAATTCATTTCAGTCCTTAAATAATTTTTAGAATCTTATATAGTTGTAGTAATGTCTATTAAAAAATATTATTTCAATTTATTTATATTAGCAAATAACAATTAAATAGTACAGTATTAAGTATTCCAAATACATAAAATAGCATTCAAATAATTTTATTATTTTTAAATAAATCTAAATTTACATTTAGTTTATATATAGTTTTTTAGAAATTGATTTAACAAAATATATTTTTCAGTACAACTAAACATTTATAAAATCCATTAATTTTATAATTTATCTTAATGCTAAAATCTTCAGATTAAATATTATTTATAGTCAAAATACTTTCTATTTAAAAATATATTTTTAAATCAAGCGAACCTTTGAATGTACTCTTTCTTGCCCCCTAAAACTAACAATTTCATACTTGTAGTTTTACTTACTTCTTGGCAAGGTATGTGCCAGTAAAACATTAGGAATTTGTTCCAATATGGCGAGTCCAGCACAAATCATTCGACATAAATTTCTCAATACATTCTTTTCACGCCATTCTCTCTGGTTCTTATGTATTTTTACTGCACTCAGCATTACATGGTTTCGCACCGTATATACCCCTCACAGTATCTATTATTTTATTTCAGATACTCTACTTAACGGTTTATGGGTGCTCACGGGTGCACTAAGCTTATTAGGCCTCTATGATGTTTTGCAGAATAAACATTCAATTTTAAGAAACTACCCAATTATGGGGCATTTCCGTTTTTTATTTGAAGATATACGCCCAGAAATTCGCCAATACTTTATTGAAGCGGATCAAGATGCTCTACCTTTTTCGCGTATGCAAAGAAGTCTAGTTTATCAACGCGCTAAAAATGAAAATGCAGATAAACCTTTTGGTTCAATTATTGACGTTTATCAAGAAAACTATCGCTTTATTGTCCACTCAATAAGCCCTTGCCCACCAGCAGATCCAAAGAGTTTCCGTATTCAGGTTGGTAATGCACAATGCCTTCAACCTTATAGCGCGTCAATTATGAACATCTCTGCCATGAGCTTTGGTAGTTTAAGTGCCAATGCGATCCGTGCATTAAATAAAGGAGCGCAGTTAGGTGGGTTTTATCATGATACTGGCGAAGGTAGTTTAAGCCCTTATCATCTAGAAAATGGCGGTGATATTGTTTGGCAAATTGCCAGTGGTTATTTTGGATGCCGTACCGTAGATGGGAAATTTGACGAGCAAAAGTTTGCCAAACAATCCCAATTACCACAGATCAAAATGATTGAACTGAAGCTTTCCCAAGGTGCAAAACCGGGCCATGGCGGTATTTTACCTAAACATAAAATTACCGCAGAAATTGCCGAAATCCGCGGGGTTTCGCGCGATCATGACTGTATTTCTCCTGCAAAGCACTCTAGTTTTTCTACCCCAATTGAAATGATGCATTTCTTACAGAAGTTGCGCACATTATCTGGCGGTAAACCAGTTGGTTTTAAACTGTGTATTGGTCAGCCTTGGCAATTTATGAGTATTGTTAAAGCAATGCTTGAAACAAAAATTGTTCCTGACTTTATTGTGGTTGACGGTTCTGAAGGCGGTACAGGTGCAGCGCCAATTGAGTTTAGCGATAATATTGGTACACCATTACGTGAAGGCTTACGCTTTGTCCATAACACACTTGTCGGTGCAGGGCTAAGAGATCAAGTTAAGATTGGTGCTAGTGGTAAAATCATTAGTGCTTTCGATATTGCCAGTACTTTTGCACTAGGTGCAGATTGGGTTAACTCAGCACGTGGTTTCATGTTTGCTGTTGGGTGTATTCAGGCACAAAGCTGTCACACTAACCAATGCCCTGTAGGTGTTGCAACCCAAGATAAAGACCGCCAAAAAGCAATTGATGTACCAACCAAATCAGAACGGGTATTTAACTTTCATAAAAATACATTGCATGCATTATCAGAAATGATTGCTGCGGCTGGTTTACGCCATCCTTCGGATATTAAAGCCCATCATTTGGCTCAGCGAGTAAACGATCGTGAAATTAAGAACTATGCTCAATTGCATTTTTTCTTAAAAGAAGGTGAACTTTTACAATCTGAACTTAATAATGACGATGATAATTTTTATTATCGGATGTGGAATATGGCTGATGCCAATCATTTCTAATTTATATTAATTTTCTAACTTGAGCATTACATTTATAGTGTGATGCTCTTCCATATTTAAAATTAATATGTAATTTTTGATTAAATTTCACTCTCCTTTTAATTTGTATTTAATCAATTTTTCACCTAATATAAAAGTATAAATAACGTACACATTTTAATTTTATTTAATAAAAACTTTTTAATGCTTATAACAAGAAGGTATCTCATCATGTTGAAAAAAACATTCATCTCTTCTTTTGTTGCACGGGCCGAACTGTGGCCGATCATAAATAAACAGCTGCTCTATTTTTTTCGAGTCTGCCCTATCACCAAATGTGTTTTGGGTCGACTTAAAAAAGATTAATTTTAAAGATGGTAAAACGCGTAGACTTGATTTAGGGCCCGATCAAAGCCATATCTATGCAGGTAATGCTACTTCTTCCTTTAAAATTGCAAAACCATTTGTATTTTTAAGCCCAACTACACGTTAATTTATGTCAAAATTATTGGTCTTAACATAAATAATATTAAACATACTATCTTGGAATTTATATGATGAAGAAATCTCTACTCTTATTGGGTTCTTGTATACTTACAACGGCTTGCAGCACCACACAATTTGGTACAGATAAAGCAACAGCTCCTACTGTAGTAAAGACAGCTGGTCAGCTCAACTGTTTACCAACTGAATTATGTCCTAGCTTGCTCGTTAAATGGAACGATAATCAAAAAGATCAGCTCCGCGTAGATGTTCATTTAAGTAGTAGTTATAACTTTTATGATATTAACGACCTAATATTTGATATTGATGGCAAACGATTTACTTATCAACCCGCTCAAGCAACTGAAAAAACGAATGTAAGTCGATTAGTGCCTAAACATTCAACTACGTTCTTTATTATTCCAAGCCAATTCTTACAAGAGTTTAAAAATGCTCAAAATGTAAACGTTTTAATAAAAACGGATAAAGGAACGATTGAACGCAATATGTATAGTCCACAAAAGCAATCTTCAGTTTATAAAAACTTCATGCAGCTTTACCAAAATTCAAAATAAGGCACATAGATTAAGTCATGCATCTATCCAAAATTATTGGATAGATGCATTATTTTTTAATAATAAAAATGTTTTGGTTTCGCATGTAAAAAGGCTGGAATCAATCCTGTTAAAGCCGCACGTATATCTGCACGTTCATTAATTAATTGATGTGAACCTTCTTCGAGCATTAATAGCGTTTGAAGCCTAAATTTACGACGAATAAATTCAATGTTGTAACGCCAGTCAACAGTCTGATCAAGAGCACCTTGTGCAAGCCAGACAGGGATACGGCAAGCAGGCCGTTCTTCCATTTCTTGCATCCATTTTGACATTGCCAAAATCCAGTCCATCCCCATCATTCGGGGTTGCAATGGATCTTTTAAACGAATAAAACGCAAAAATTCAGGATTATGATTATTACGTCTAAAGTGTCTTGGTACTTGGCGCTTAATACGGCGAATAATGCCCAATCCAACTGGATTATGCCACCATGCTGTTTTTGCAGGGCGAATCAAAGGAGAAAGTAATAAGACTCTATCTACAATCGGATCTTGGCGTTTTTCAGCATATTCCAATAAATGATGCATCCAAATTGCCCCGCCCGTGCTTTGCCCAATTCCAACCCAAGGTTTAGGCAACTGATCTGCATGTTTCACATATTGATAAACAGCCATCAGTACTTGTTGATAGTGGTCAAAATTTTGAATGCTTGCCGGTGAACCATTACTGAGGCCATGACCAGGTAAGTCATAGGTAATAACACTAAAACCTTGTTCAAGAATTTCTCGAATGATGGGCTGATAAATACCGCTATGCTCAAGATAGCCATGTAGTAAACAGACGGTACCTTGTATTTTGTCTATTTTAGGTTTGAAAACCTGCACATGTAAGCGAAATAAAGGCATTTGAACATAACCCTGCCAATGATCACATTCAAGTAAATGCAAACCATACAATTTGCGGTAGGCCAGCAAATCTCGCGATGGTTCCTCTAATGTATTTAAATTGAGTGGGTTTAAAACCTGTGGCGTAAGATCACGGTTGGGAACCGGCAAATCTAATTGTTTTAATACGGCAGGATTGAGAAATGGGATATCTGACATTAAGGTACCTCTCGACAATCACTTGAACCAAACAACATGTCGCGAATTGTCGCAAGTAATTCATAATTCGCACGGCGGCTATGATCGTAATTTTGCACACTTGGTTGCCAGCGTGTAAGTGGTGTTGGCATCGGAGCTACAACAGGAATCGTTTCTATACCATTTAAGGCAAATAGTCGACGTGTACGCGGCATATGATATTCATCAGTAACCAACATAACCGTCGGAGCACCCCCTTTCTTCTGAAGCAACAGAGAGCTAAATCGTGTATTTTCACATGTATTCATACTACGTTTTTCTAATAGTTTTGCTTCCACACCGCGCTCTTTTAACCAAGTTTGCATATAAGGCGCTTCAACACCGCTAAGCACAATAGGAAGATGACTTTGTTTTTCAATTTCTAAAGTTTTTTCCAAGCGTAAGCGCGTGTAGCCATTAACCACAATATCTTTACCATTTTTATCTAAGGTTAATCCACCACCCAATACAACAATTGCATAAGGTTCTGATAACTTTTTAGACTGGACTGGTATTGGGTTTTTACGAACATACTCAATTTTCTGTTCAGGTTCACTGACAGCTTTTTGATGCTCTGGTACTTCAGGCTTTCTTGCCAAGAACTCAGTATATTGCTCTGTAAGTGCTTTATTTTCCGAACTATTAATAAAGAGAGCTTCATCAATAGGAGCACTTGCTTCATCCGCCGCATCAATTTCTGAGTTTCTAACTACTAAAGGAACCGTTACGGAAGCGGCTGCCTCTGAATCTTGTTCCTTTTCTTCTAAAAGAATAATTTGCTGCAAAGCCTTATAGTTTTCTTGAAGATAGGTCAGATCTGTTGTCTTTTTTTCACGTAAAGCTTTTTCAGTCAGCTTTAAATATGCTTGACGAGCAATCCATAGATTTGAGCCTGGTTCTAAATTGTCATGCTCACTTAATGCAGCCTGTCTCTGGCTTTCAGCAGCGACTTGATTAACATCAACCGGTACAAAATAATTAAGTCCAGCTACAATTAATTTTGAATAAAACGGCGAATATAAAAAAACCACGAAACAGCCCAATAGTAAAAATAGCACGGTGACTACTTGTACTAAACGTACCATTAAGTGTACTTGTGGCATAAAACTATTCCGTATGATTTTCAATTAAACCTAAACTGTTATAAAGCACAGGCTCTGGTTCTAACATAATATGGAAACGCTGATCAACATCATGTTGTACAGCCTGATAAGTTTTCTTTACATCAGTAAGAGATGCATTGGCATAATTGACCAAAACCAATGCCTGTTTGTGAAACATACCCACCATATCAAGTTGTTTACCTTTCCAACCCACCTGATCAATTAACCATCCTGCTGCAATTTTAACGTTTCCACTCGCTTGAGGATAATGTGGAATTGTTGAGAATTGTGTGACTAAGCGCTCAAACTCTTGAGGATTAACTATCGGATTTTTAAAGAAACTTCCGACATTTGGATATTCTTTTGGATCAGGGAGTTTACTTTGACGAATATGAATGACTTGATTTTGTAAGTTCTCGGCAGTCTGATTATCTCCAACTGCTTGCTTCAAATCACCATAGTTAAGCTTTAAATGGGGATGTTTAAGCAATTTAAAAGTCACATGCGTAATAATGTAACGGTTCGGATCATCTTTAAAAATGCTATGACGATAGGCGAAATGGCAGTCGGCGGCCAAAATTGTTTGAGTTTGTTTAAGTTTACGGTCATATACTTGTACCGACTCAATAAACTCCCCTACTTCCACTCCATAAGCACCAATATTTTGTACAGGCGAGGCACCGACTAATCCAGGAATAAGTGCGAGATTTTGCAAGCCAAACCAATTTTGCTGAGTACTGTATAAAACGAAATCATGCCAGACTTGGCCTGCACCGACATTAACTCGAACGAAATCATCATCGTTCGATAAAACTTCGATACCTTGAATATCTAGATGAATAACCAACGCATTGATCTGTTGCGGCAGTAGCATATTACTACCGCCCGATAATACAAGTACATTTAAATTATGCTGTTCAGCAAAACCCAGAGCTTCCTCAATATCCTGAATAGTTTGAGCTTTGGTGTAGTAAGACACTGTTGCATCTAAACTCAAAGTATTGAATGGCTTAAGCTGTACATGATTTTGAATTTGCATCGTATTGAAAAACCTATTCTTAAACATTCAATTGTTTTTTTAAAATATTTATCCACGCCAAACTACTGGACTCGCATTGATTGAGTACACGTTCAAAGCCATCAGCACCGCCATAATAAGGGTCAGGCAAGGCTTGTTGCAGATATTGGGGATCATGCTCGCTCATTAACGCTACTTTTGCACGAATTTGATGAGTGCCAAACTGAGAAACCGCACTTTGTAGCATGTCATGAATATCATCAAAGTTTTGATGATCCATTGCCAAAATTAAATCAAACTCTAAAAAGTCTTGAGTTGAAAGCTGTCTTGCTCGTAAAAAAGATAAGTCATAGCCTCTTTTTTTAGCGTGTAGCTGACTGCGCTGATCTGGTGCTTTGTTTGGATGATAATTACTCGTTCCAGCAGAATCGACAAGTATATTGAGTTGATGTGCATCACAATAATGTCTAAAAACCACTTCAGCCGTGGGAGAACGGCAAATATTTCCTAAACAGACACATAACACCTTATATTGTGTTTCCATTAGAAATTACTTCCAAACATTTGAATTACATAGAAATAAATATGGTGCATGCAAAATCCTAACAAAACTATAAATTATTGTCAGAATTGAATTGACCATTGTGACGTGTTGCATTTTGTCAAAACTCACATGGCTTGAAAAGGAAAATAATGTTTATCAATAGATTAAAAGTTGATAAATCAGTCGACAAATGATCTGATCTTCTAATTTTTAAGAAAATAATAAAGCTCTCATCAGAGGGCTTTTACATAAAGGAATAACTTTTTTTATATTATTTTTTCTATTTATTTCACTTTTTATTTAGATGTAAAAAAACCCAATTATTATGGGCTTTTTAGTAAAACTAGGATAAAAATCATTTATTTTTAAAAAGTTTATCCGTCATTTTTCTATCAACTTTACTACGATGTTCATTTTCAAAGTATCGATCAACATGACATAGTTTTGTCTTAGTATCACAGAACACACCATTTGAAAGTGTGAATGCAGAAGTATCAAAATCGCCTTGAGAGAATGCTTTGTTTGCTTTGTTAGTTCCTAAGTATTTGGCTGTAAGTTTTTTAGATACACCTTTCTTGTCAGCGCAGATATATTTGTCACAAATTACACCATTTTTAGGTGAATAGATGCTAGAGCTGGTTTTCGCCATTGCTGCTGAGCTAAGCATTAAACAAGTACATCCAATAAGACTAAGTACAGTTTTAGAAATTTTCACTTTTGAACCGAATAAAATTATAAATTGTTAGGGCATTATATGAATTAGTAGCCTTCAGGAAAATCTACCGAACAGTATAAATAACAAAAAGCCCACTTTTCCATAAACATTTAAATACCTTGCATGATCTCCGGCTACCTTCTCCCTGCTACCATATGAAAGTAGTGCTTATCTCATACAACATTAAACATAATCACTTCAGAACTACTTTATTTTAAAGTGTCTTATGCTAAGTTACTTAAAGATTGAATCCTAAAGAACCCTTCTACAATAATGTTCAAAAATAAGGAAATAACGTATATGAGCCATTTTCAATTTCAAACCGTTCCAAATATCATCTCAGGCTTAGGCTCTATACAAGAATTACAGAATATTTTGTCATCAAAAGCTTACCGTAAGTTATTACTCGTCACCGATGCAGGCATGATCAAAAATCAATTACATCTACCCATCATTCAAATTTTAGATACGCTTAATATTGAACATGTCATTTATGCGGATGTTCAGGCTGACCCACCAGAACAAGTGGTATTAGATGCAGCCAATTATGCAAAACAGCAAAATGTAGACGCCATTATTGGTTTTGGTGGTGGTAGTTCTTTAGATGTTGCAAAAGTAATTGCGTTGCTCGCACACCCCGACCAGACTCAAAGTTTACAAGACATGTATGGCGTAAATCAGGTAACCACCACTCGTCTTCCACTCATTTTAATTCCAACTACAGCTGGTACAGGCTCGGAAGTCACTCCAATTTCAATTGTGACCACGGGCGAGACAACAAAAATGGGGATTGTCTCTCCGGTACTGTATGCAGATACCGCTATTTTAGATGCCACGTTTACACAAAATCTTCCAGCACATATTACTGCCGCAACAGGTATTGATGCGATGGTCCATGCCATTGAGGCATATACCTCTAAGCATAAAAAGAATATTTATACTGATATTTTAGCCAAAAATGCTTTGAAGTTACTGAACCATAACTTACCGAAAGTTCTTAAAAACGGTAATGACCTAGAAGCAAGGCAAAATATGCTGTTCGCCTCGATGCTTGCAGGTCAAGCATTTGCAAATTCACCCGTTGCCGCTGTGCATGCTTTAGCTTACCCACTTGGCGGACATTTCCATTTATCGCATGGGCATACCAATGCCTTAGTGTTGGTTGAAGTATTAAAATTTAATGTACCAAATGCAAAAAAACACTATGCGGAACTGATGCAATGGCTAGATCCATATAGTAATGGCAGCACTGATGGTTTGTGTGATCTGTTTATTGACCATATGCAGAATCATTTAGATCGTAGTGGCTTGGTCTTAAAGCTTAGAGATTTGAATATTGAAGAGTCTAGTCTACCTAAGCTTGCTCAAGATGCCATGCTACAAACTCGCTTGCTACAAAATAACCCTCGTGACATGACAGAAGCTGCTGCTTTGGCAATTTATCAGGCGATTCATTGATGACTAAACCAATTTTAAAAACCCGCGATCAATTTAAGTTCTTTTTAGATATTCAAACTCGATGGGCAGATAACGATATCTATGGTCATGTTAACAATGTAACTTACTATAGTTATTTTGATACGGCAGCAAATGCCTTACTCATTCAAAAAACAGGTTTTGATATTCATCAATCACAATCAATTGGCTTAGTAGTCGATTCAGCTTGTAGTTTTTTCCAAGAATTATCTTTTCCCGAAATTATTCAGGTAGGTGTTGCGATTGGTAAAATCGGTAACACTTCACTGCGCTATGAACTGGCCATCTTTAAACAAGGCCAAGAGCAAGCCTCAGCTCAAGGACATTTTGTGCATGTCTTTGTTGACCGTGAAACCCGAAAAACGGTTCCAATTTCTGAGTCTACTCGTGACGTTTTAGAGAAATTTTTATTATAAAAAATGAGGCAAAAAGAAAATGAGTTGTTCTTTTTGCCTCTTCATTATTTAGACCATTGCTGGATCACTAAATGAGTCCTCACCTGTTTCAACCCGACCAGCAAAGCGTCGGTAATAAGACACATCACTTTGGCATGTGATTTCAAAATCGTACCAATGCCCTACATCAGCCAAAGCCCAGTGTTGTTTAACGACTTGACCCGCTTTTACGGTCAGTTGTAAAGGCGCATCTTGTCGATATGCGCATGGTTTTACCGTTAATATTGCATCCTTAGCCCCGTCATTCATGAGTTCTACATAGACATCACCATTAGCAATGTCATAACACACTCGAATTTCAGGTTTAACGCTACTATCGACGATACGTTGAGTATCTCCTTTAAAATGGCGATGATAACCATTTGGGCCTAACACCCATAAATCATAACGACCTAAGTTATCTTTTAAAGCATCCCATTCATCATCTAAGGTTTTATTCGGCTCTACAATATAACGCTTTGGAATACGGTCTAGATTGAGCTTGTCATACACATGAAAAACCACCGCTTGCTGACCTGTATTAGAGAAAATCAATTGCACCTTTCCATCCGCTTTACAACGTGCACTCGTATGCAACTCATAAGGCAATGCTCGTGACAGACGTATACCACTTTGCTGAATCGGTAATTTGCTATCTGTTGGTACTGGAACAGCAGGTAAAGCTTCTTGATTCTCTCTTAACTCATCTGCCTGTAAACGTGTTTGTTTTCCATTCAGCTGCGGTAGAACATCTGCATTTGGTGTTTTAAAGTTAAATGCACTAGTTAAATCACCACACACCGCACGGCGATATGGACTGATATTTGGCTCTTTTACACCAAATCGTTTTTCTAAAAACATAAGCACGGACGTATGGTCAAAAACTTGCGAGTTGACCCAACCACCACGGCTCCATGGAGAAATCACATATAATGGAACACGAGGCCCTGGCCCATAAACACGCCCATCAGGTGTAGGCTGAGAATGGCTTCTCTCAGGCGCAGCATGATCAAAATATTCATCCTGCATATCGGCACTGCTTAATGTTGATTTCCCTGCGTATTGACCATTTTTAAGTCGAGATGGCGCAGATGGTGATGGTACGTGGTCAAAATAGCCATCATTTTCATCAAAATTGATAATCAGTGCTGTTTTACTCCAAACCTCTGGCACAGCAGTTAATGCATCAATAATTTCTTGAATAAACCATGCCCCCTGAACTGGACTTGAAGGGTCTGGATGTTCACAATAAATTGACGGCGCATTAATCCAAGAGACTTGCGGCAATTTGCCTTCACGAATGTCTCGTTTAAAAGCGTCGAGATATTCTTCAGGTTTATTGCCCGGTAAAGTATTTGCGATGCCCTTATATAATGGATTTTTGGCATTATCAGTCGCAGCTTCATAAGCTTTATACGGTAATTTTTGTCCCGTGTCGGCATATGGTTTGTTCGGTTCACCACCACTTGCAACTGGATAGCCAGATGCGATATTTGCCTTTCTAAATGAGCGGAATGCACCAAGCATATTATCGCCCCATTCATCCGGCATATTTTGATAACAAATCCATTTTACACCTGCTTCTTCCAAACGTTCTGCATACGTCTTCCACGTATAACCACGATCTGCTGTAGCTGGATTACCATCAATCCAGTCCCATTCATTGTTTACAAATGATCGCTTGGTTGGTGTTGCCCCATTTGTGCCTGTTAAGTGAAAAGACCGATTCGCATCTGTTCCGGTGTGCATAGAGCAATGGTAGGCATCACAGATGGTAAAGGCATTTGCAAGCGCAAACTGATATGGAATTTCTTTTTCTTTAAAATATCCCATTGATATATCGGTTTTATGGGCTGGCCAATTCGCCATACGCCCATTATCCCAAGCCAACTGACTGTCATTCCATGTATGAGGCGTACCATCTGCTCGCTGTGCATTATTGGCTGTACCATCTAAATGAAATGGCGTTAAAACTTGCCCATTACTTCTGAGTTGCTCCCATACACGGCGGCCACTTGGTAAAGGAATCGTAAAACGATCAGCAAAACCTCGAACGCCTTTTAATGTTCCAAAATAATGGTCAAAAGATCGGTTTTCCTGCATTAAAATAATAACGTGTTCGACATCTTGAATTGTGCCAGTTTTATTGTTTGCAGGAATTGCCAAAGCTTTTTGAATACTAGATGGGAAAGCCGCCAATGCCGCAGCACCAAAACCCATATTTAAAGAGTAATTTAAAAATTTACGACGTGTAATCATGATCAGGTTCTTTTTATTATTTAAGTTTATGGAGCGCAGCGTATTACAGGCTTTTTACCTGTGTCTGGTGCATTTGAATTATCATTTGATGAGTCGTTACAACCACTCAGCAAAAGTGCGCTGATCAATAAAAAATATGAATATTTAAAAGAAGTTATTCCTGCGTATTGCCTTTTCATGTCTATGTACAATCCATTTAAAATCTAAAATGGCTAACATAGAAAAGTACAATGACAGTGACGTGACCTGAATGTTTCAATCCCGTGAAAAAGCATGGAATTGTATAATTTCCAAGCTCATCACAGGACTAAAAAGTTAAGGCTTTAATTGAATATTTTGTAATTCGCCATCAAAGGTCTCTATGAGGCTTTTAATGACTGGCTGTTGTTGTAATAACTCAGCTGCTCTTTGAAAGGCTTTTTCTTTACGCGCACTTTGAATGATATATGGTGTAGCCGTATTTACAGCACCATATTCAACTGTAAATTGGGTATCAGACCATTGCTCATTTAATGCATCAATAAGACCTTGTTGCAATTGAGTCAACATATTTTCATATTCTTGAGGAATATGGAAAACTGTATTGCCACCAATTTTACCTGTCATCACACCATGCTGAGCAAGCTCTTGAACAGCTGGAGAAAGTTGACTAGTTCTAAACCAATATTCCCATTTTGCTAGTGTCCACTCACCTTCTAAGGTTTGCGTGGTTAGCTTCAAAATGTCTTGAGGCATAAGCTGCACGTTATCAGTTGCACTGACTTCTTTTACAACTTCAACCTTCTCAATCGCCTCTGGGGTTTCCACCAGTAACGGTTGCTCGACAACAGGTTCTAAGGCTAAATCATTAGTAACGGGCATATCTTGGGCAAGTGAAAAATCAGTGCTAGGCGCTTCAAATAAACCTATAGGCTCAGCAGTAAAAGCTGGTTCAGGTTCAATATTTTTGGCTTGGGTTTCAGCCTGAACTTGTACTGACTTTTGTTCTGGTACAGGAATAAAATCTTCCTCTAGAACACTAATTGTTTCTTGAACAACTGCTGACTCAAACCCAATCAGCTCATGATGATTTGGGTCAAATACCATTAAGTCCTGATTAGACTGAGGTTCAGGTTCAGGTTCAGGTTCAGGTTCAGGTTCAGGTTCAGGTTCAGGTTCAGGTTCAGGTTCAGGTTCAGGTTCAGGTTCAGGTTCAGGTTCAACCATAGCGGGTTGGCTAATAACTTCAACTGGCTGCACAGCACTTACAGGAGCAATATCTTGGGCTGTTTGTTGAACTTGGGGATTCAACACAACTTGCTGATTTTGTTGAACAGGCTCTGACACCACAATTTCATTTGGCGCTAAAGGACGGAATGCCAATAAGCGTAAAATGCACATTTCAAAACCTTGTTCTTGCGTCACGGCAAGTTGTAGGTCAGATCGTCCTTTACATGCAATTTGGTAATAAAGCTGTAAATCTTGAGCAGAAATCAGCTTGGACAGTTGCATAATTTTGCGATTGATTTCATCGCTATATTTCAAACTCAAATCAGGCAGATATTGCAAAATTGCCAATTCATGCAATGTCGAAATCAACTGATCAAGTACAAGTGAAACATCAAGCGCTTGATGTCTAAATTGTAATAAAAGCTGACTAACTTTTTCACGTTGGTTCTGATGAATCGCTAAAATCAAATCATAAATAATGGTGCGGTCAATTAGACCGAGCATTTCTTTAACATCTTGATGCTGTACAGCACCCTGACCATAGGCAATTGCCTGATCGGTTAAAGATAATGCATCACGCAATGAACCTTGAGCAGACTCGGCAATTTGCCAAATTGCATCTTGGTCAGAAACAATCTGTTCTTTTTCAAGAATAGTGCCAAGATGCTTTGTAATTTCATCGACAGCTAAAGGGCGCAATGTAAATTGCAAACAACGTGAAATGACCGTAATCGGCAGCTTTTGTGGATCAGTCGTTGCAAATAAAAATTTAACGTGTTCTGGTGGTTCTTCTAATGTTTTTAATAACGCATTAAAGGAATGCGTAGATAACATATGTACTTCGTCAATCAGGTAAACTTTAAAACGACCTTGCGTTGGCGCATATGGAACGTTGTCTAAAAGTTCACGCGTATCCTCTACTTTTGTTCTTGAAGCAGCATCAATTTCAATCAGGTCAATAAAACGGCCTTCGTTTACCGCTTTACAAGTTGCACAGACTTCACATGGTGTAGAGGTCACACCTGTTTCACAGTTTAAACACTTGGCTAAAATACGTGCAATTGTGGTCTTCCCCACACCACGCGTTCCTGTAAATAAATAAGCATGGTGTAGACGACCGCGCTCCAATGCACTGCTTAATGCACGAGAAACATGGTTTTGCCCCACTAACTCATTGAAATTACGTGGACGGTATTTTCTAGCAAGTACTTGATACATGTATGCTCCTTGTTACAGGCATAAGCATACTTTGTTTTTAAAAGAGAGTGAACGCATAAAGCTCATATCCGTACAGATAAACTGCGAACTATACTCTTTTCTCATCTGAACCATTTATTTGACTAAGGGTGATCATGATGTAACTCCTGATCAGTGACTCCGTCATCCATCGTTTGTACCAACCCAACCCCATCTTTAATTTCAGCCGCATAATTTCCTTTCTCGGTAAAAATTTGCATGATCGTATAGTGGTCTTTTTGACTTTGGGTGATGGTAAAGAAATTCTGATTTGGATCTCCCTGATCAAATTTTCCAGTCCACCGAACAATATCTTGATCAACAGGTTCAATCTCTACAATTTTTCCTGTGCGGTTAATGCCGTATTCCAACATTTGAAACTTGACCGTATCCCCCACTTTTTTGAGCTCAATCACGTTTGGATCATACTTAATCACCATGCCTTGTCCATTTTTAATCAATGGAAAATTAACATTAGAAGGTAGCTGATCCTTTTCTATCTCATTAAAAACAATTTGTTGTTTAGATAACCTTTCTTTCTCTGACGGACTCAGATTCATTGTATTTTGACGAGCAAAACCATTCTGACTTTCAACTCGCTTTAAGCCAACTTCACTTTTCAGGCTATCTGCAGATGACGTTAAAGCAGAAGAACTCTGCTGTGAAAATGCGAGCCAGATGAGAACTGCTAGCGCTAAACAAGCGATAGCAGTTCCTATTAAAAATTTATTTTTTTTCATTATTTACAGCTAAAAATAGAGATTAGTTATATAGAGAAATTTTCTGTGCATTTAGGTTAATGACACTCACCGCATCAATTTTTCCTTCTACGCCCAAACGGACACCATATTTAGGGTTATATAGATACGGGCTAGAGTAAAAATTAATATTATTACCTCCCATCGCAGTACTTCCTAAAGGATGGGCAAACCCTGAACCAATATTGGTTGAACCATTATGGTATAGACCAAGATTATGCCCCACCTCATGGCGCATAGCTGCAAAAGAACAACCTGCAATATCATTTGCACCAATCATGTTATATGAAGATGCATTAATCCATGCCCAGCCACAACCGCCATCGCCTGGTTCATTGCCTTGATAATAGACGCCATCAGCCAATACGCGTTTACGCTCATTTTGTACGGTCGTGTCATCACGTCCAAAAGAAATCGCTTCTTTTAAAGTTGCAGCAGGGATTTTATAAGTTAAATAGCCCACATCTCTTAAGTAAAAACGAGCATTTGAATTTTCAGCAGTTAAATTTGTTAGATTTACGCCTTCAATCATTCTAAGTTTTGCAGCGCTCTCTCCTAAAATTGAATTTACTTCTGGACTAGAAACCAACAACATATCAATTGTATAACTATCTACTGTCCAACCTTGAGCGGTGTAAATAAAACGGCGGTTTTCACCATTTTTAATTGCTGTAGACAAACCATTAGCCGCATTAATATAGGTATCAGCCGATGCATTTGACGCAATAACCACCTTATCCCCGACTTGAGCTTTAACTGGTAATTGCAAGGTTGGCTGCCAATTTGAGGTAGAAAGATTTACCTTTAAAGCGGGTTGAGTCATATTCGGTAAAATTGCAGGAATTGTTGCCGATGAATCAATCACCTTCGTTGGTGAAGAGATCAGCTGCCAATATCCTTTATCACTGACATACATAAACTCATATTGATCGCCTGTTTTTAGCGTTAAAGTCGCTTGGCTATTAATATTGGTATTATTAATTTTTGCAGACCAAGTCGCGGTAGATTTAATAACAATTCTATCCCGATCATTTGCAGTCGCAGGAAGAGTAAAATTGGATACCCAGTTCCCATCCCCAAATGAAACTTCTGTAAGTGGACTATTTACAACTGCTAAAGATGTTCCAATTTGCTGAACATTTAACTTCTGCGATTTAATATATTCTGGCACCCATTTCCCTAAAGCCGAAAAATATTTAAACCAATATTCAGACCCATTTTTTAATAAAAAACTGCTTGGAAATAGCAAATTTGCTTTATCTATATTGGAATCAGCACTGGCTGTAGAGACAATTTGTACAGTCGTACCATCGCGTACGTCACTTGGTAATGCAATGGTTTGTGCCCATTTGTCATTTTGAATGAGTACTTTTTGTATGGATGCAGTTGTTAACGGTACAACCTCATAGTTAACACCATTCGTAGGGCTTACTGTTGCTAACTGAGCAATCCATTTATTTTGAGTGGTATTAAAGACGAATTGGTAAACATCCCCGCTATTTATCTTCAACACTTCTAACGGAATATTCGTATTAGAAGTATCTAAATAACTACTATAAGCCGCACTAGAGCGAATCGTAATTTTATCTAGATTATTAGCACTTGCTGGTAAAGAGAGATTTTTGACCCAATTCCCATTTGCTAAAGAAAATTCTAAATCTGAATAACCAGACGGAATTGATCCACTATTATTATTCTGATTGGGTGAAAGTACAGTTGCGGCATATACAAGTGAAGATGCAACAATTGCTCCGATAATGAGTGATGTTTTTAATTTTAAATTCACAGCAGCCTCTTTTATTTGTTTTTAGATTTTTCGAGTAGCAGATTAACAAACCATTTTTTTATAGTCAATTTTCGATCAATTAATTTTTTATTAAATTTCAATTACATGATCACTGAATCATTTTGAAATAAAAATATGAAACTTATTAAATAATAATTTTTTTATGAGAATTACATAACTAAAAATATTCTGAGATGAGGAAAGTTCTATCAATTTATGTGTATTTAAAAATTATATTTATAACAAGAAAAAGAGAGAAATTTTTCTCTCTTTTTCCACGACTGTTAAGCTTGTTTAGATCATTAATTCACTTTCTTTGGAAAACTAAACCAGACAAATATTGTTAAAAAGAAGAAACAAATGGCTGAGATTGTAAGTACCCAACTATGTGCATAGCTAAAAGCTTGCTGCGCAACTGCAATTAATTGTCCTCCCAAAGGACTTTCAAGGTTAGAAGCCAACTGCATGGTTTCACCAATCGAAATACTCGCTTTTTCAATTAAGTTCGTCGGAAGCTCTTCTGGCAAAATAATTGAGCGACTATAAAACCAAGACAACATTAGACCAAAAATAGCGACACCTAAACCAGCACCGAGCTCATAGGCCATACCTTCAATCGCACCTGCTGCACTTGCTTTGTTTGGTGGTACAGAAGACATAATCGCAGCAGTCGAAGCTAGTAAGGCAATCTCAATGCTAAAACCTAAAAAGACCATACACGTCCATGCTAAAAAATGATCGGTCGAAAAGTTAAGCTGGGCAAGTCCCCATAGACTAAAGCCACTTATTAAAATCCCAACAGTAGATACAAGTCTAAGTCCCCATTTATTTAAACAGATTCCTGCTAATGGACCACCTAAACTAATTGCAATCATGAATGGAATAATAAACATCGCTGCTTGTAATGGAGAAAAACCATGCACAAACTGCAATTCTTGAGACAAGAGTAATTCAAAACCAACCAAAGCAATCATGGAAACGATAGCCATGACAATGCTGGTAGAAATGACTGGATGTTTAAATAACTCCAAATCAATCATTGGAGTCGTACTTCTTTTTTGGCTACGAATAAAGTGAATTAAAGCACTTACCCCAACCACAAACATCACGACTGTGAGTACTGAGAAGTTGTACATGGCCGATTTGATCGAATAGATCAGACTTAAAATCGCTACAACCAACACTAAAGCTTGGCCTAAATTAATTGGCTGGTCGGTTTTCTCTTCCTGCTTAGGAATGATCATGACAATCATGACCAGAACAACCAAAATAATTGGGATATTGATGAGGAATACTGCTCCCCAATGGAAATGCTCTAGTAAAAAACCGCCAACTAATGGACCAAAAGCGGCACCACCGCCCCCTACTGTAGACCAAAGGCCAAGTGCAAAATTCCTTTGCTTTTCTTCGGTAAAAGCATTTCGAATTCCCGATAAAGTTGCAGGAATAAGCATGGCTGCCCCTAGCCCTAAAAGAGCACGGGAAGCAATTAAAGCATAGGCTGTTGGTGAAAAAGCAGCTGCCAGTGAACCGACTCCAAAAATTGCAGTTCCAATAAATAATAATTTTTTAAAGCCAATACGGTCACCGAGTGCACCCATCGGCAAAATCAAACCCGCCATAATCAGTGAATAAATATCAATGATCCATAAAAGCTGATTGGCAGTTAAATTCAATGCTGCACTTAAAGATGGTGTTGCAACATGCATAACTGTTGCATCAATTGTAACCGGCAAATAAATAAGGACGATGATTGTCAGAATTAACCATTTCTTTTGCATAACGCTCTTCGATATCCAAAACTTGGACATGTGTTCAAATTACGGTTATTATATACACAACTGGACACTTGTCCAACTTTAAATTTTAATGTAGTTTGTGTCGAATTCAGTCAGGTGAAATAAACATGGCCTATCTTAATCGTGATCAACGCAGAGAAATGATTCTGCAAGCTGCCATGCAAGTTGCTTTGGCTGAAGGTTTTACGGCCATGACGGTACGTAGAATCGCAAGTGAAGCCCAAACCTCGACTGGCCAAGTTCATCATCACTTTTCGTCGGCATCTCATTTAAAAGCTGAAGCTTTTTTAAAGCTTATGGAACAGCTGGATGAAATTGAACAAGCTCTACAAACAACTAGCCAATTTCAAAGGCTCTTTATCTTATTAGGTGCGGAAAACATAGACAGACTTCAACCTTACTTACGATTATGGAATGAAGCTGAACTCTTGATTGAACAAGATATAGAAATACGAAAAGCTTATAACTTGGCCATGCAAAGCTGGCATCAAACGATTGTTCAAGCGATTGAAAGTGGCAAAAAAGACGGTGAGTTTAAAACTCTATCTAACTCAACAGACATTGCTTGGCGTTTGATTGCTTTTGTATGCGGTCTAGAAGGCATTTATAAACTTGGATTACAAGGACTGGCTGAAGAAGATTTTAAACGCCATACAGAAGTGATTATTCGCTTAGAATTATTATAAATGCAGAGCTGGCATTTATTCAAATACCAGCATTTTTGAAAGTACAGAATTTAGAACCAGCCTTTTCGGCCTTTTAAAATTTGGTCGGTACAACGTAAGGCTTCTTGAGTAAGCCCCCACAAACGATAGTCACCCGTGATTGAACCAATCTGAAAGTTATGTGTATAAGCAAAGCTAAGATCACGTTCAGGATCACACCATGCACCTGAACCATTGTAGCCAATATGCCCAAAACCATTTTTAGCACGCTTACCCATGGTAATAATACGGTGATAACCTAAACGCCAATTCATTGGAATTGGCATAACACGATCACGTGCATAACTTTGAATCGTACTCAATTCTTTAAATACTTCTGGGCGAATCAGTTGCTGTCCATCCCATTCACCGTGATTTGCCAGCATCGCATAAATTTTGGCAAGGCTACTTGCAGTAAATGTCCCATTTGCTGCCGGAATAACGGCTTGTAATCCTTCATCACTAAAGAAACTAAAATGCTTCATTCCTTTTGGAATCATGGCATCCTGAAAATCTTGTGGGTCTTGCCCCGTCCACGTAATCATTTTTTCAGAGAGTGAACTTTTGCGCGGCTGCGGCTTTTTAGGTTTTTCAACTTGAGTAGATGCAGGTTTAGTTTCTGGTTTCGGTTGAATAATTAAACGTGCTACTCGATCCAACTCGCTTGCAGGCGCTCCAAAATAAGCGCCATCTAACTGCAACGGTTCAACAAGATATTTTTGCATGAGCTGATCTAAAGATTGACCAGTTGCTTTTTCAAGTACACCACCCACAAGCCAACCAAATGTTAATGCCTGATAAGCATTACCCTCTCCTGCAACGAATCTTGGTTTAACAGCCGCGACCACATCTAACATGTGTGACCAGTCGAGCATTTCTCTCGCACTTTCGATAGTATTTCGAATATCAAACATGCCGCTTTGATGGCTTAGCACATGACGCAATGTCATTTGCTCTTTACCATTTTGAGCAAACTCAGGCCAATAAGTCGAAATCGGTTTGTCGTATTCTAAAAAACCCTCACTTACTAAAATGTGAGCTAAAGTCGCAAGTATACCTTTACCTGTAGAGTAGCAAACTGCCAAGGTATCTGGTTGCCAAGCTTCAGTTTGTGATTTTAGACCGGTGTAGATATCGACAACTTTCTGACCTCTAAAATAAACCGCTAATGCAGCTCCACCTTGTCCCGTTCTGGCATCTTGAAGACGGCTAAACTGGTGAGCTAAATCAATAAAACGTTCATCTAAAATACCGTGATAGTTTTGGGTATCGGCCAGTAAAATCTCTTTAATCACATGAAGTTCCTTGCATTTTTTGTTATTTTGCTCAAAAGCAGACCAAACACCTGTTCAGGCTGCTGATATTTTTATAATGCTTTTACAGTTCCTGCAACATGCGGTTTTTGTGATTTCGTATTACGAATCAAGAAATCAGTCTTTTTGTCTGCATTGGCAGTTAAAAACTCAACTTTTGAAGGTAGGTACATTGGCAGTTTAAACCACACATCTGCTTCATAAGCATTTGGTAATTCAAGGTTCGCTAGTGCTTTAGCTTTGCTCCACATGCCATGTGCAATTGCTTGCTTAAAGCCAAATGCTTTCGCAGTAATGGCATGAATATGAATTAAGTTGAAATCACCTGACACTTTCGCATAACGGCGACCTGTGTTTTCTAAAATATCCCACTCTGCCTTTGGCACATAAGCTGGTACTTGTTCTTCTTTGGCTTTTTCGCCGACTCTTTTCTCCACTTTTTGGCGAGATAAATAAGTCGTTAGGCCTTCCATAACTACTTCGTTGCCAACTTTTGCAGTTGTAATAAAGTCAAACTGAACACCTTTATCATGCGGTTTTAGTTCCCCAAATTTACATGACAGGGTTAATTTCTCAGTTACACCAATCGGTCTGGTTTGTTTAATCTGGTTACGAATATGGACTAAACCTAAAATCGGAAATGGAAAAGCTTCTGCCGTCATCATGTGCATTTGCAAACTTTGCGACAGCACAGCCAAATAAATTGCTGGTACAAAGCCATTATTTTTAAAGCCACATACTTCGTTGTAAGCTTTGAGATGACTTTGATCAATCTCAAGACTATCAACCACATATTCAACTTGCGGCAAGATTTTTGGCCCTTTAGGCTTTTTAAAGATTAAACCTTGCACAACTTTTGGATAAGCCAATGCCGCTTTTGGTAGCTGGCTAAAATGACGAGTATTCATACCTAACCTTTTATAATTTATAGATTCTTGAATAAAAAAGGGATGCCCAAGCACCCCTTATCTTTAGCTAAGAGTGCTTAAGCGCCTAACAAGCTTTGACCACACACACGTACCACGTTGCCATTTACGCCTGTAGATGCAGTTGATGCAAACCATGCAATCGTTTCTGCTACATCAACAGGTAAACCGCCTTGTTGCATCGAGTTCATACGACGGCCAGCTTCACGAATTGCAAATGGAATCGCAGCAGTCATTTGTGTCTCAATAAAACCAGGAGCTACTGCGTTAATGGTAATACCATTTTTTAGAATAGGTGCAGTAAATTTAACTAAACCAATCACACCTGCTTTAGATGCAGCATAGTTAGTTTGACCAAGGTTACCTGCAATACCACTAATTGATGATACGCAAACAATACGGCCATTTGCATTTAGACCATCGTTTTCTAACAAGTAGTCGTTTACACGCTCAGCAGCAGACAGGTTAATGTTAATCACTAAATCCCAAAGCTCTGACTTCATGTTTGCCAAAGTCTTGTCACGCGTAATACCCGCATTATGGACGATAATATCTAAACCGCCTTGTTTTGCAGCAGCAGTTTTAATTTTTTCACCTGCATCAGCAGCTGTAATATCAATTGCCAATGTAGAACCGCCAATGTCAGCAGCTACACGGTCAAGGTCAGCTTGTTGCTGTGGTACATCTAGACAAATGACATGAGCGCCGTCGCGTGCCAACACATGTGCAATTGCCTCACCAATACCACGGCTTGCACCTGTTACTAACGCAGTTTTACCAGCAAGTGGTTTTGCCCAATCAACATCAACAACATCTGCTTTAGAAACACGAACAACTTGACCAGATACATAAGCTGAACGCGGAGAAAGCAAGAAACGTAAAGTTGATTCTAGGTTTGCAGCAGCACCTTCATCTACATAGACAACTTGAGCCGTAATGCCCTTTTTAAATTCTTTACCTACAGCTTTGATAAAACCTTCAAGAGCACGCTGAGCAATCGCCTGTTTTACAGTTTTTGCAGTTTCAGGTGTTGTACCAATCACAATAACGCGACCAGAAGTCGCAACTTGACGTGCAATCGGGTTAAAGAATTTATAAAGCTCATTTAACTGTTCTGAGTTTTGAATTCCAGAAGCATCAAATACAACTGCTTTGAATTTTGATTCTTTATCACCAGCATTAAATGGACGTAAATTTAAACCAACTTTTGCAGCTTCTTGTTGTAATGCAACATTATTGCCAACATAACTATCTGCATGAATATTGCTAAGTACTTGTGCAATCGCACCAGACAATACACTTGACGGCGCCGCGCCAACCAATACTGCCCCATTCACTACTGGCTGAGCATTTTCAAAACGCTCTAATGCTACAGGCGATGGTAAACCCAAATTTTTAACAACGAATTTACCAATTGGAGATTGTGTAAATGCTTGGTATTGATCAGTCATGATTATTATCTCTCAAAAAAATGATTTTCTACGACAGGCTTCATTATGTTAGGAAATGCAGAGAAACAATATGAAAGCAGTCGTTCATTAGAGTCATCCCAAATCATACTTGAGTTGATCTTTTGATGTCTTGACCTGAATGCTATCTACAATGTCATTCTAGTCAATACAGGTCTATTTGAATTGTGTTAAGGTAGCTTATAAGAATATCGTTAATATGCTTGGAAAAGCCTTATGAGCAAACCAACTCAAGAAAATCCAGCAGTCGAAAATTCTGCTCAGGAAAAAGTGTCAAATACATCAAAGCCGGCTTCTAACACGGTTAAGCGTAACAGCACAACACCTAAAGCAGCAACTAATACTCCAAAAACGACACGTACTCGTTCAACGACTGCACCTGCACGTAGCCCTCGTACTAAGAGCGCTGCTACTGCAACCCCATCTACATCTTCTAATAATGTAGCTGCAGCACCAAAAGCAACAAAAACCAAAACTTCTGTTCAACAGGATAAAACCATGAGCCAAAACACTGTTCGCCGCGTTGCAATTATTGGTGGCAACCGCATTCCATTTGCACGTTCAAATACTGCTTATTTTAAAGCATCGAATTCTGACATGCTGACAGCAGCATTGAATGGTTTGGTTGAGCGCTTTAACTTACAAGGTAAGCGTATTGGTGAAGTCGTTGCTGGTGCTGTTTTAAAACACAGCCGTGACTTTAATATGACTCGTGAAGTTGTATTGAGCACTGATCTTGCTCCTGAAACCCCTGCTTACGACATTCAAATTGCTTGTGGTACAGGCTTACAAGCTGCTTTTGTTGTTGCTAACAAAATTGCGCTTGGTCAAATTGATGTCGGTATTGCAGGCGGTGTAGACACCACTTCTGATGCCCCAATCGCTGTTGGTGATGGCTTACGTAAAGTTTTACTTGAGTTAAATGTTGCTAAAACTGGTAAAGACCGTCTTAAAGCATTAACAAAAATTGATTTTAAAAAGCTTCTTGATGCGCCAAGCAATGGTGAGCCACGTACTGGCCTTTCAATGGGCGAGCACCAAGCAATTACTGCATTAGAATGGGGTATTACTCGCGAAGCTCAAGACGAACTCGCTGCAAGCAGCCATCAAAAACTTGCTGCTGCTTATGAGCGCGGTTTCTTTGATGACTTGATCACTCCATTCTTAGGTCTTAACCGTGACAACAACTTACGTGCAGACAGCACAGTTGAAAAACTTGCTAAATTAAAGCCTGTTTTTGGTAAAGGCGAAACTGCAACAATGACAGCAGGTAACTCAACTCCGTTGACTGATGGTGCATCTGTTGTGTTACTTGCTTCTGAAGAATGGGCAAAAGAAAACGGTCATGAAGTTTTAGCTTACCTTTCTTTCTCTGAAACCGCTGCTGTGGACTTCATTGGTAAAAATGGTCCTAAAGAAGGCTTATTGATGGCTCCTGCTTATGCAGTAACTCGTATGCTTAAGCGCGCTAATCTTAAACTTCAAGATTTTGATTTCTACGAAATCCATGAAGCATTTGCATCTCAAGTATTGTCTACCCTTAAAGCATGGGAAGATGAAAAATTCTGTAAAGAACGTCTTGGCTTAGATGCACCTTTAGGTTCAATTGACCGCTCTAAACTGAACGTAAATGGTTCATCTTTAGGTGCAGGCCATCCATTTGCTGCAACTGGTGGTCGTATCTTGGCAACTGCTGCTAAATTGATTAATCAAAAAGGTTCAGGCCGCGCATTAATCTCTATCTGTACTGCTGGCGGTGAAGGTGTAGTTGCAATTGTAGAGAAATAATTTCTACATCTAACTACAAAAAATAAGCACCCATTTGGGTGCTTATTTCATTTTAGGATTTATAAATTTAGTGCAGTGAGGCAGCTTTTGCTTCAGGGAAAAACTTATCTTCGATATGGTCATAACACCATTGGAAAATAAAGGTATAGACCAAAATACAAAGTGTTAAACCAATATCTAAAATAAGCGCATCAATGACATTCATTTGTAGCATATAAGCAATCATCGGCACTGTTGCAATCAGCAAACCGCCTTCAAAACCAACCGCATGCAAAATCCTTACAGGGATTGTTCTTTCCCAATTATATTTATGCTCTACTTTTTCAAAGTAGTGGTTAAAAATCATATTCCAAAAAACAGAAACCACTGCCATAAACACACCGAGTGTTCCGGTTACGTCCATAGGCATATCAAAAATAAAACTTAATGCAATCGCAATGATGACCAATAAAATTCCTTCATAACTGATTGCATGAATGATCCTTCTCTTGGAAATCAACATTTTTAAATACTCAATAATACTTGGATAATGTGCATTTTATTTTTATAATATTGATTAATCCAATCAGGTTCTTTCAGTTTTTTTGACAGATGAATATTAATCAAGAACAATTACTCATGTTTCAGGCCGTGATTGAAACTGGATCCTTTTCAGCAGCAGCAGCACGTAAACTTGGAAAAGTTCCTTCGGCTGTAAGTATGTCTATTGCCAACTTAGAAATTGATCTGGACTTAAACTTATTTGATCGTAAAGGTCGTGAGCCCGTCCCTACTGACGAAGCACGGGTGTTATATGAAAAAACTTCTCAACTTTTGATTGAGATGAATCAATGGAAACAACATGCACATGCATTAAGCACAGGTTTAGAAGCTAACTTAACCATTGTGATTGTATCTGAACTCTTGCACACCAACTGGACCGATTATATTTGCCTTTTAGAGGGTCGTTTCCCTGACCTACAAATTAATATTGTTTCTGCTCCCCAAGAAGATGCACTTCAAATGTTGTTAGATGGTTCTGCCCAACTTGCACTCATGTTTGAACGTGAGCATCTAGATAACAGAGAACAGTTTGTAGAGCTCAAACGTGAGGCTTTAATTCCCGTTATTTCAAAAGAACATCCACTTGCAAGCCAAAATCAGGTTTCTTATGAACAGATCCTCACTACACGACAAATTGTAGTGGCAAGTCGAGATGAAACATTAAAACCTGAATTGTTGTTTTCAAAGCATTATTGGCGTACGGATAACCACCACTCTGCTTGCTTAATGATTTTACGTGATCTGGGCTGGGGTGTTCTTCCTCAAGAAATGTTTAAAGAAAACCCTGAACTTAAAAATAAGCTTAAAATATTGAATTTATTAGATTTCACTCCAAGATTTGAATATTACGTAGATTTGGTATGGAGTCGTGAAAGTGAGCTTGGTGCCGCTGCCAGATTTCTTATTGAATATATCCGTAAGCAACGAATGCAACAGGTCCCTTAAAATTATTTCAATTTAGATGCAGAATCTAAACGTTTTTCTTTGAAATATAACAATTGATATATCGACAGTATGAATAGACTTTGTGCTATAAAGAAAATATAAGATTTATTACTGAAGATGTTGAATATCAATGACTCATACAGCACTTGACCAATTAAAAACACTAACGACCGTTGTTGCCGACAGTAGCGACCTTGATGCAATTCGTAAATTTCGTCCATTAGACGCGACGACTAATCCTTCATTGATTACGGCAGCAGCAGAACAACCAGAAAGTAAAGAACTCATTGAAGATGCTTATTATCAAGCCAAAGAAGAAGGCTATAGCAACGATGAGTTAATCGAAAGAACCATTGATATTTTAACCGTAAAATTCGGTGTAGAAATTTTAAAACTGATCGAAGGTCGCGTTTCGACTGAAGTTGATGCTGCACTTTCATATAACACCGAAGCGACCATTCAAAAAGCTCATGAATTATGTGAACTTTACAAAGGTTACGGTATTGATCAGTCACGTATTCTTATTAAAATTGCGTCGACTTGGGAAGGTATTCAAGCCGCAAAAGTACTCGAAGCTGAAGGTATTGCTTGTAACCTCACTCTCCTTTTCGGATTACATCAAGCTCAAGCATGCGCAGATGCAAAAGTAACTTTAATTTCACCATTTGTAGGTCGTATCTTGGACTGGTACAAAAAAGCTGAAGGTGTAGATTCTTACCCAATCGAAAAAGACCCAGGTGTGGTGTCAGTTAAGAAAATCTATAACTACTACAAGCAACAAAATATTCCAACTCAAGTGATGGGTGCGAGCTTCCGTAGTATCGATCAAGTTCTTGGACTTGCTGGTTGTGATTTGCTAACGATCTCTCCGGGCTTACTTACCCAGCTCGAGCAAGATACACGTACAGTTGATGCAGCTCTTGATGCAACTAAATCAAAGCAAGCAGATGCTATTGTTAGACCCGTTCAAGATGAACAAAGTTTTAAAGACGAACTTAATCATGACTTAATGGCATTCCAACTTTTACAAGGTGGTGTTGATGGCTTTATTAAAGCCCGTGACCAATTAAGTTTCTTATTACGTCAATCTTTTGGAATTGATGCGGAAATTAAACCTTAAAACTTCACTTTTCATACAAAATCACCGATTTTTGTTATCATGGCAAAAATCGGTTTTTTATTGGGTTTATCGTGTTCGGCATAACAGATTTAACAACATATATTATTGGTACATTCCTAATTGTGTTATTGCCGGGGCCCAATTCTCTTTATGTGATGTCAATTGCTTCACGTTACGGCATTAAAACTGGATATATGGGTGCGTTAGGTATTTTTACCGGTGATCTTATTTTAATGCTTTGTACCGTACTAGGTGCAGCCTCTTTATTAAAAGCATTCCCATGGGTATTTGTTATTCTTAAATTAACAGGTGCACTTTATCTATCTTATCTAGGCTTTAAGCTCTTACAAGGTAGTATTCAACGCTGGAAACAACGTAATCAACCACAACCTGAAATGGCTGATTTACCAGCTTTAGATAAAATTCATCCTTATAAAACAGCATTAAGTATTAGTTTACTCAACCCGAAAGCGATTTTATTTTTCTTATCTTTCTTTGTTCAATTTGTTGAACCCGACTATGCCTATCCCGCACTAAGCTTTTTAATTTTAGCGATTATTTTACAGGTGATTAGCTTTAGTTATTTAACTGCATTAATCTTCTCTGGAATTAAACTTTCAGCATTTTTTAAACAGAACCATAAAATTGCAGCAAGTAGTATTTTTTTAGTAGGGATTCTATTTTTCGGATTCGGTTTAAAACTGGCAACCTCAACAATCTAATAATCTTCACCCTAGTTTTGCATTTATAAAGTTAAAACATAATGAACTGCTAAAATGCCAGCATGCCATCTGTTTTAACTTCATTGAGCACAAAAAATGTTCTGACTTGTCTTACCCCCGGTAAAGCAATAATTTTTTCACTATGAAATCGGTTAAAAGCAGCTAAATCTTTAACACGAATTTTTAAAAAATAATCGACCTCTCCCGCCACCAGATAACATTCCAAAACATTTTCCAAATCACCAGATGCTTGTTCAAATGCCTGAAAGCTATCAGGCGTTGAGCGGTCTAAAACCACACCAACGAGTACTACCGTATCACGCTGCACCATGCTCGGATTGATCCGAGCACGCACATCTAGAATTGCCCCAATTTTAAAAAGACGCTGTGTATGATTCCAACAAGAAGAAGTACTTATACCTACAAGTTTGGCCAGTTCAGCATTACTTAAGCGCCCATTTTCTTGTAAAGCACGCATAATTTTCAATTCAAGTGGTGACAAATTTTCAGTTTGTTCATCCATAAAACAATATCCCAAATTTAGTATTATTTACGAAAGGAATAATAGCATTATTCAATATTTTGAAAATATTATTTCTATTTTAAGTAAAAAATAGAAAGCACCTTCTTAAAAAAAATTGTTAGATTTACCTAGCTGAAAGCAAAGACAGAAACATATTAATTTTTCAGGGATTTAGAACATTTAGCTATGCAAAAGATTCTTCAAGATTTCTCGATTCCAGCCGTATTTGCTGGCTTTATTACTTTTTTAATAGGTATTAGTGTTTCAGCCATTTTAGTGATTCAGGCGGCTCAAGCTTTAGGTGCTTCACCCGAGCAAATTACCTCATGGTTTTGGGCTTTAGGCTTAGGTATTGGTTTATCCGGATTCATACTTTCTTGGAAATTTAAATATCCTGTAGCGACAGCATGGTCAACCGCAGGCCTCGCTTTAATTATGGCAACAGGCAGTGGCTATAGCTTAAATGAAGCCATTGGTGCTTTTTTAGTGGGTGGTTTACTGACTGCTATTTTAGGCTTTTCAGGTATATTTCAAAAAGCACTTTCATATATTCCTCAAAGCTTAACCAGTGCCATGCTTGCAGGTGTTTTACTCAAATTTGGTATTTCCCTGTTCGCCAGTTTGCAAAATGATTGGGAATTCGTTTTATCCTTACTCGCCATTTATATAATTACAAAAAGATTATGGCCCCGCTATAGCATTGTATTCACAGCACTTGCGGGTATTACCCTGTGCCCTGTCTTTTTAGAATTTCATATGCCTACACTTCAGTGGTCTTTGGCTAGACCTGTTTGGATTAGTCCTAAATTTAGCTGGTCAGCACTTTTGGGATTAGCTCTGCCACTTTTTGTGATTAGCATGGCTTCGCAATATTTACCCGGAATTGCCATGATTAAAAGTTATGGCTATAAACCGCATGTTAATCAACTGATTGGCTGGACAGGTTTAACCCAAGTTGTGCTTGCACCTTTTGGATGTTATAGCGTAAATATTGCTGCGATTAGTGCGGCTGTAAGCTTAGACGATCAAGTCCACCCTGACCCAAGTAAACGATATATTGCAGGCATGAGCTGTGGTTTTTTCTACATTTTAATGGGCCTGTTTGCCACAACACTGACAGGCTTACTCATGTCTTTTCCACATATCTTTATTGTAGCTTTAGCCGGCATTGCATTATTTGGTACGATCAGCCACAACATTGCAATCGCATTTGCTCAAGTTGAAGACCGTGAAGCTGCATTATTTACCTTTTTATGTAGTGCTTCGGGCATTCAATTTTTCGGTATTGGATCAGCCTTTTGGGGACTGGTAGTGGGTGTAGTTGTATATTTTATTTTAAAACTTAAAGTCAAAAAAAGTTAATAAAAAAGCGTTCATAGCCCTTATTTTCAATGCTATGAACGCTTTTTCATCTTATTTCTTATAGCTCTCTTACTACAACTGATTTTGCCATTTTGTCATGCCAGCCTTGTTTTTTAGCATCAAACGCGACCCAAAAAAGACCAATACCAAAGACTAAAATTGATGGAATATAGCCAATATATCGAATAATACTCTGCATGACTGTTAGCTTATTGCCTGTTTTTTCATCTAAAACTTTTAATCGCATCAATCGCTTACCTGGAGTACCTGCAAAATACAGCCAACATAAAATTGAATACAATAAAGGGAATACATAGTTCACGATCAGATCGAACCAATAATTTTGTGGTTTCGCACTTAAGCCCGTGGCAAAAACTAAATCATAATCCCCTTGATAAAAAATCCAAGCCGCAGGAATAACTGCCAAAAAAAGAATAAGAGTATCAATAATCATTGCACCAAATCTTAACCAGAACCCTGCATACTCATACTTATAAGCCATGCTCACCTCGCTTTGTTATTGTTTAATCGCTACAAACGCTTTTACAATTTTACTTTCATCCTAAATGAAACTTTTTTATTTTTAAATACTTAAATAAATTTAAAATTTTCTACTTTTATATTTTATTGTAATAATTTCGATCAAAAAAACGTTATTACATCAATATTCATCATAAAAACTAATTTAATCTTTTTAGAACTGAAATTTTTCGTTTCAGCTCTATTGAAACAGTTTTATAGACAATTAAAAATATAAATACATATTATATTTATTTCCAGAACGAAATATCTAATTTAAATTCTTTTTTTAATAATAATGCTGCAAATAATAGAGCTAATCCAATAACAATTAAAAAAACACTTAAACTGACTAATCCATAAATGATGGCAACAGTGCCTAATATAGCTAAAACATAAAATATAATTACACTGAGTGTTGGCATTTCAATTTATTCCACTACTTAAAATAAAAGCAATTTATTCTATCGAGTTTATAAACGATTGCTGTTTTCAAATGTTGATTACACTATTAATTTGTATCACTATACATTGAACATGTTATTAAACTTATTTAGTGTTACTTTGCTTTAATAAACAGTGATGTATTTCACATAAATTTTATTTAATTTCAAAGTAATGCTTTTCAGTCACAAGTTTAATTTTTAAATTTTTATATAACCGCTCTTTTGAATTTTCTAGTGAAGGGACAACTTTTTCTGCAAATTTATCTTCGGTCATCAGTCTGGCATACGTTTTATAACCAACGACTAATTTTTCTGGTTCTTTACCTGTTTGACGAAACTCTTCAATGAGTTTATTGATTTTCTTTGCTGTTAAATCAGCCATCTTCATCACTCTCCCCTTAGTTTACTATTTTGTTATACGTTTTCTATATGACAGAAATATGAACGGTAATTTTTTGTAATTTTCATGTAAATATTATCAATTATTCAGCAATAGCTCTTAAACTCCATCACAGTCGATAGAATAATAAACACAACCAATTGATTTAAAGTAATTTTATTTAATTTTTCTTTCCTTTAGTCGAATAGATGTTTACCGAGAATGAAATATGTTAATCTTTAATTAATAAATGCTTCATACATATAACAACTGTAAATAAGAGGAATAACATTATGAATTACCAACATATTATTGTACCTGTCGATGGTTCTGAAATTTCTTTAGCAGCAGCAAGACAAGCAGCTCATATTGCTAAAGCTTTTGGAAGTAAATTGACTGCTATTAGCTTAGTTGCAGTAGATCCTTTTAGCGGTGTAGATTTTTATTACATCTCACCTGTTGTAAAAGATTATTTTGTTGAAGCCCGCGCGAATGCAGAAAAAACTCTCGCAAAAGTAAAAGCTTTATGCGCCGAAGAAGGTATTGATGCCGAAATTCAGATTATACAAGGTGAAATTTCTTCAGACGGTATCTTAAAAGCTGTAGAAGGCTTAGGTTCCGATTTGATTGTGATTGGTTCTCATGGTCGCAAAGGCTTCCAAAAACTTATTTTGGGTAGTTTTGCTCAAGATGTTTTAAACAGTACTAAAATTCAGGTATTGGTTGTAAAAGAATAAACTGTTTTAGATGCACAAGACCCAATCCAATGATTGGGTTTTTTAATAAAATAGATTGTATAAATTTTACACTAACTAAAAACCCAGATAGAATAGTTCTTATTGTTTCAATTTCGTGAGTCACGCCAATGAAGTAAGTCTTTTTTCTCATCATTTTTTCTTTTTTTGATGTGCAAAATAGACTATTTTTTGTGATTTAACGTCTCTGCTTAAAACTGCTTTTTCCTATTTTGTACATCCTGTATTTATGAGGTTTTTATGACTCAGCAGGCATGTGTAATATCACAGCTGACTTTAGAATTTTCTTCTAAAGTCATGTTTAAACAACTCAATTTTAGCCTTGAATCGAATCAAGTGTCTGCCTTAATTGGCCGTAATGGTCAGGGCAAATCCTTGCTTATGCAAATGTTAAATCAGATGCTTAAATCAGATTCAAGTCTTACATCTGGACAAATATCTTGGCATATAAAACATGCATATTTACCTCAATTGCATCGGTTAACTGGACTGACCATAGCTGAAGCATTAGATATCTTAGACATTTATCAAGCTTTTAAAAGAGTTGAGCAAGGTGTTGCCAGTTTCAATGATTATGATTTACTGGAAGGCAAATGGGATTTACCTAACTTATGGAATACCCTCTTAGAATCCGCTCATTTGCCCACTAATTTAGACTTCCCAGTTAAAAACCTAAGCGAAGGTCAAAAAACTAAATTGGCATTAAGCTGCTTATTTTTAAAATCAGATCACTACTTACTTCTTGATGAACCTAGCAATCATTTAGATCAAGACTCTAGAAAATGGTTAATTGACCATTTAAGAACACACCCAGCAGGTGCACTTATCATTAGTCATGACCGAACTTTGTTGAACGAAGTAAACCATATTTATCATTTAAATGAACACGGCTTACATCACACAACAGGAAACTATGAACAATTTTATGCACAGTATCAAACTAACATTGCGGCTTTAGAACAATCTGTTCAACAAAACCAACGTGAAGTTAAGCACATGAAGCAAAAGCAACATGAAGTATTAATGAAAGCTCAGAAACGTGAACGTGCTGGCAATAAATTAAGAGAGTCAAATTCTCAAGCCAAAATTTTGCTCGACTTTAAAAAGGAACAAGCGGGCCAAAGCATTGCGGCTATACAGTCTCAGCATCAACGTCAAATCTCAAATAGTCAAAATGACTTAAAAGACAAAAAAATGCATCTTGAAACCGTCAAACCACAACAGTTTGTCTTCCCCACTTTTCATAAAAAATCTGGCGAAATTCTTCGAATTAAAAAACTCAAACTGAACTATGGGACTCAACAACCAATAGATTTAGCTGTACATGCAGCCGAAAAAATTCACATAACGGGTCAAAATGGTATTGGAAAGTCAACTTTGCTTAAAGCAATCAATGCACAGAAAAATCAGCCCTGTAACAGCATTCAATTATTTGTAAAGTGTTTTTATCTCGATCAAAACTTTAGCTTTTTATGTGATGAGATGACTGTTATTGAGAATTTAACTCACATGAATAACGAGCTTTCAGAATTAGAATGGAGAAATTTATTAGGTCAACTTCGAATTCGCGGTGATAAAAGTACTTATTTCTTGTCGCAACTAAGTGGTGGAGAAAAACTCAAAGTAGCTTTATTGGCACTTAGCCAGATACACCCTCCCCCCGAACTCCTGTTATTAGATGAACCCGAAAATCATTTAGATATTGAATCTAGAGAATTATTAGCTAGTGCTATTCAGAGTTATGAAGGTGCTGTATTACTAGTTTCACATGATCAAATGTTTGTTGAAAGTTGTGGCATTCGCGAGTCATTTTCTTTAACCGAATAGTGACTATCTATATCATTTTTTAAATTTACTAGCTCTCATGTGAAAGCTAGTAAATTTTATAAAATATTATTTTTTTACTTTATTTAATAATTCGATATCTAGACTATATTTCACAGTTTTATTTTTACGAGCACTATTACGCATTTGATAAACTTGAATAATATAGTCGCCATCAACTGGCAAAGTAAGTTCTCCTCTCGATCCTACAGTTGAACCAATTAATAATGCATTATCTTTACCCGGTTTTTTACCTGGTGCAAAAATATTGACATAGGCTAAATTACCAAGACTATTAATATTAAATTTCAATATTTGTCCATTATTTGCAGAGATTCTATATCTCACATCGTCATAACCCTGAAATTTCCCAGTGAATGTGGCATGTGTTGAGCCTTGTAAAAAATTAACTTTTTGCTCAATATTTTTAGCTAAAGCAGAGAATGATATAGTTGAAATCAATGTAGATAATAATAAAGTTTTAATGATTTTTTTCAATTTCCAATCCTCAAAATTATTTTGAGATTATTATATTAAAAATAACTTTTATAAAATTTTACTTTATGTATGATTTTGATAATTAGTAGTTGTAACCAGTAACAAATAAAGTATCTTAGAAATCTAAATTACAGTTTTACTTATTTAAAAAATTAAAGCGTATGAATGTTCAATAAATAAGGAATAATTTTAATGAATATTACGATTCGTGATGAACGAAATGAGGATGTTGAAGCAATAGAAAAACTAACGAAAGCAGCTTTTCAAAATGCTGAGCACACCAGTCATACCGAACATTTTATTGTGAATAGTTTAAGAAACCACAGACAATTGACCATCTCTCTAGTTGCAATTGAAGATAGCGCTGTTATAGGACATGTTGCTATTTCTCCTGTTCAAATAAGTTCAGGGGAAATGGGTTGGTATGGTTTAGGCCCTATTTCTGTTCATCCAAATAAACAGGGGCTTGGTATTGGCTCACTTCTGATGAATAAATCACTAGATAAATTAAAAAAATTAGGTGCAAAAGGATGTGTTTTACTGGGTGATCCCAACTATTACAGCCGATTTGGTTTTAAAACCTATCCTGAGCTAATTTTGCCCGATGTGCCAAGTGAATATTTCCAAGCCTTAAGCTTCTCAGGCAATATTCCTAAAGGAAACGTACACTATCATGAGGCATTTAATGCAACACAATAATAAAAATTATCGTCCTTAAAAAGAAAACTCCTATTTGCAGGAGTTCTCTTTTAAATGTTTTCGATATATCTAAGCAGTATTAACCTAAATTTTCAGATTTTATTTAACTTTCTCAATCTTGAAAACTTCAATATCAGTTGGCTTAACTCTATGTGTATCCACCTCTCCCACAACACGGACTTTATCTCCAGCTTTTAGTTGTAAAGGTTTCCATAAGTCATCATCTATATCAATTACAATTGATCCAGTTGCATCTTTAAACTCAAAATGATCACCAGCAATATGCTTTACGATGGTGCCTGTTAACGTAACACCAGATTCATCAGCCAAGGTTTTTGCTTTAGACACCGTGACTACATTTTTTGTCGCTTCTTTTAATAAGGCAGCATCTGGTTTAGCCAATACCGCATTACTACCCAATAAAGCCAACCCAGTGAGTGTTGCTAAGAATATTTTTTTCATTACGATGACCTACTTTTAATGTTCTTAGTTATATAAACAAATTCTTTTAAAGTTATAGATTTAGCTTTTGTGGTTTTTTGTATCTTATTAGAGTCTTTGTTTAATGAGGATGGATAAAAACAACAAATAATCTGTTTAAGTTTTCTCTTTCAACAACCATTTTGAACCTTTAGTTATGTCGTTAATTTACTTAAGAAAACGCTTTCCTTAAGTAAATTAAACTCAGCATTAAAATATCACTTAATTGTTAAACAACAAGTTGTCCTAAATCCAATAAAACATTCATGGCTTCCGTCTCGTCTGTTGTTTGCATCACAATCATTCGGTCATATGAAATTCCACCAATCTCAATATAAATTTTCGGATGTGGAAGCTGAGGAATATAGACTTTTAGGGGCTGATAAAGAGCCAGAAGATAACCAAATGAATCATAAGGATAATGATCATTTTTTAGTGTTTTCTTTACCACAACATAAGTATTCAATATGTCTAGAATAAAACCATATTCATTTTCAGAATGAAATTTAGCGTCCATACCCACCTCCTTGATTAATTAATATTTTTATAATCAAATTTAAAGGTTAAATTTCTGATCTGATGGCACTTGAATCGATTTACTTTAAATATAGAGTTATATTTAAAATGATTCATGTTGCATTTAAATATATTTAAAACCTAGCGTACTAGTCAACATATTTTGAACAGTGACATTAAAAATAAATATTGTGAGTTACAAATCACACTTTAGAGTAAAAATAAAAAGATATAAAAAAACCCATCTTACGATGGGCCTAACCATTCATCTAGATCATGAATCTTTGTCCATTGAATGAGGTGTTGTCGTTTTATCTTGCTGTTTTGTATCATTTTCACCTTGGCAAGCGCTCACACTTAAAGAAATAATCGCAGCCAAACCTAAGGTAGCCATAATTTTTGTCATACTTCGCCTCATGAATTGTTCAGATAGTGAGTTAATAAATACTTTTTATTAGTTTTACGATCAGCATACGTTTCTAGGCTTTTTTGTAGATTTCACGCAAAAATGTAAAGCTCTTTAGTTTTACATTTAAATATCAATTTAAGATTTGGCCATTAAACGTTAACTGAGTGTCTGAGCGTTTTAATGAGTAATTCATATAAGTGATCTACAGCCTTCGACTCTAACGATGACCTACTCCGATAAACCGCAGCCTCCATTGGCTCTAAAGGTCCGAGGCCATGATCTGCACCTAATATGGTTAAATGCTCAGGAGCACTACAATGTGTGAACACGGCGATTACTAACAATTTTATCACTTCGTATTTCTTAGGTATTACACACACTAGGAGGAGGTTTTATGCGCCTAAATAAACAGATGCTTGCATCACAAAGTGCAACATCCGCTTTTGTTTTACTCTGGGGTAGTGCCGCGATCTTTACTCGATGGGGACTTGATAATGCCTCACCCATAGCATTATTAATTCTGCGTTTTTCTACTGCTTTAATTATTCTGTTCGTACTTGCCCTTTTTAGAAAAAGACTTTTACCCAAACATGGAACTCGAAAACAAGTTCTACTTACTGGGTTGCTTATAATCGCAGGTTATTCAATTTGCTATTTTAAAGCCATGGCCCATGGAGTCACTCCTGGCTTAATGGCAACAATTATGGGAATACAGCCCATACTCACGCTTTGCCTTATGGAAAAGAATTGGCAAAAAGAAAGACTGTTAGGATTATGCATCTCTTTAGCAGGGCTCATACTTTTAGTATGGAAAAGCCTGACAATGTCTTTTATTGCTCCAATTGGTGTGCTGTTTGCCTTGGCTGCCCTAATCTGTATAACTTTTGGGGCCATAATGCAAAAGAACATTCAACAAGCCCCGACTGATGTCTTACCGCTACAATATGTAATCAGTCTTGTCGTCTGCTTATTTATAGTTCCCTTTGAACATTTTGAAATAACGTGGAATTCACAACTGATTATTTCAGTCTTATTTCTTGGAATTTTAATTTCTGTAGTTGCTCAGCTTATACTTTACCGACTTCTAAGTCAGGGCAATATTGTAAATGTGACAAGCCTGTTCTATTTGGTTCCTATCGTGACTGCACTTTTAGATTTTCTAATTTTAAAAAATAAGTTACCGCTGGCAGGTTTAATTGGGATGATTGCAATTTTGCTAGGCTTAATGCTCGTATTTAAAAAGAAATAATTCTTAAAAATTTTAGGGTGCAACCCTCAGTTGAGGGTTTTATTTTTGAATACAAACTTAAACCAATTTTTTCCAGTCAGTGCCGATTTGAGCTAATGCGGGTAATTCATCACTATTAAAAACATTAAAATTTTGGTCAATGGCAAATCGATAGATAGGTATAGAATCAGCTTCAGTTTTCTTAAAGAAACTGAAGTTTTCAGTAAGATGATAATTGCCAGCTTCTGTAGATTTTATTGCTGTTCCTGACGGTATATGAATATAACTTTCACACACTACTTCAACGTTCTTTCCATCAAGATCCTGATATGAAAATTTCATGCTTCAATCCTTTTTAAATTTTTATGATTGAGAAAAACTTAACATGCTATTTGATTCGATTACGGAAACTTTTTTCAACTAATTGTTTAAGTGTGTATATTTGGTTAAAACTAGAATACTTATTAAAGATTGAAATTACATTTAAGAAGTTATCAAATAACTGTCATAAGTTTTCTTCTTTCTTGCTTCAATTTCAGATATACTGCACTTAGTATGAGATGAGCCTTATATAGTTCATTGCTAGATCAATGAACGACTAAGCCCTTCGCTTTCGAGCAAGGGCTTTTTTAATGCCTATAATTTGAGAAAATTATGCCTATATGAACTGTTCGGTCGACCATTGGTTTGCCTTTATAGAGCAGGTCTGTTAGATTGGTCTTGTTCATCAACTCCTATTGTCGATGAATACTGAAGCCTGATTCGTAGCATCAGGCTTTTTTACGCCTAAAACTTGTATAAATGATCCTGTCAAAATGATGACATACGATCTCGGCGCAAGCTGAAACAAAGTAAATAAAACTATAAAATAAACTGCACTATCTTACTTTTAGCCAAGAGCCAACTTCTTTTAGCACCTCAACTAAACCGTTTAATTTCTTACCATCTTCCGTTAATGAGTACTCAACTTTAACAGGAACTTCCGCAAAAACTTCTCTGTTAATAAAACCTTCTTCTTCAAGAAAACGTAACTCTAAAGTTAACATTCTTTGAGAAATATTAGGTATTGCCCGTCTTAGCTCATTAAAACGCATAGGTCTTTCGATGAGAAATGAAATAATTAACATTCTCCAACGGCCACCTAATACTGTCATTGCCTCTTCTACAGAACAGCCAGAAATATTATCTTTCATTGTCTAATTAGGTATAAAAAATATACCTATATAACAAAATAGTGCCTAACTTACAATCTATACCTAGTGATGAATAATAGTTTTTTATCACGAAAAGACTAGCCAATATGATGGAATATAAAGAAGTTGCTAAAAAAACGATTAATCATTTGTACTCAGCACATGCATCTATACGAACCTCTGGCATTGATCCTCAGATAGTTGCTTTAGCTGAGTTATATGTGTCACAAATCAACGGCTGTGCTTACTGCTGCGCTTTTCATGCTCAAGAATTAAGAGATATGGGAGTAAGCCAAGAAGTCATTGATAAAATTCCGGGCTATAAACACTCGAATGTCTTTTCAAAGAAGCAGTTCCTTGCTCTTGAACTTGCAGAGGCAGTCACTTTTTTATCTGAAAAAATTGAAACTGTAAAAGCTCATTTAGCCGAGTATTTTAATGAACGAGAGATTGTAGAGTTGACGACCAGCATTTCACTCATGGGAGCATTAAACAGACTTAGAATCACCTTAGGGGATAAAAGTTAATCGATTCAATTCCTATATGAAAAAGCCCTGACCATTCGAGGCTTTTTCATGACTTTTTAACCAAGTTTAATAAAAAAGTGAGATAACTACTTTGATGATAAAAACAATTTCTTTTCCATTGCACGGCGATTAACCAGTCCCTGCAAACGCTTACCGCCTGCATTTACCCAGACATCAAACTGGTTTGCTGCTTCTTTGTAATCACCTGAATTTAACTTTTTGAGTAAGGTCGAATGTTTAAAGGCACCTACCCCAATGTTATACGTTAGAGAGACTAGTGCATCGAATTGATTCTGTTTTAAAGGCACTTTTACAGAACTATTTACTGCACGCTCAAATATCTTTAAATCATGCTGCATGTAAGCTTTAGCTTGCTCAAGAGAGCATTGGTCTCCTTTACTTACACGCTTACCATTAGGATATCGCGTCGTGCCATATCCAATAGTCCATACGCCAGTACCATCATCATAGGCACTGAGCTTTAACCCTTCAAAATTACAGATTTGATTTACACCATCCACACTAAGAGACATCTCATCAACTGCGATACCTATCAATTCATCGCCATAATCAGTTGCCGTAGCAATAAGGTGATCCGCTGTTGCATCTTGCTGAGGCTTGGCAGTAAAAATTTTGCGGAGAAAATCCAATATTTTTTGCATTTAATGCCCTGCTATTTACTTTTTCTCTGTAACCCAAAGCGTAATATATCCTTGAACTACAGGCTGCCCATCCGCTCTATAAGCGTTAATTTTTATTTGCATATCTCCCACCTTCCATTCCTCATCAATTGTTGCCACTAACTTAATATCAGAATCTGCCTTAGCGACATAATTTACGCTCATGCCTTTAGGTAGCCATCTTAAATGTTGAGGCACAGATGCTTCAGCTAACACACCCATGACAAATTCCAGCCCATTACATATCGCAATCACGTGTACCGTCCCGATATGATTTTCGATTGATTTATTTTTTTTGATCGAGGCTTCACACACATCTACATCTAATTTTTGGATAATTGGATTTACAGTCTGAAAATATGGAGCAACTCGACTAACGACTTTTGACAATAGCGTTAATCCGCCTGGTACATTTTTCAAAGTCCTAAAAGCAATCAGAACATCAGGGACAGGTGGAACTGCTTTATTTTTGATTTTGTTGGTAAATGTAGAAATATAATTACTCATAGTTTTACTTCAATTCGAGAATAAATCATTCAATAAATATATATGTACACCTCTCTACACTCATTGCTTAGGTATCAATTTTTTAAGTCATTAATGATAATGATTGAATAACCTCTAGCATATCGTACTGTTCAGATAAAAAAATCAAACCTATTAAAAGTGCCCAATATTGAATTGGGCTTTGAGTTATTGTTCGATTTCGATCGGATCCCCATCTTCAGGGCGAATGTGTCGCTCACCATCATCTGCGGGATCTACGCTTGAGCCATCTTTTGTAATGCTGTTATACAACTCATCCTCTTTTTTATCATCGATAAATTCTTCATCGGCAAAATCGAGAGGCTCTTCATCATCGTCAAAATTTAAGGGCTTTTCTTCATCTATCATGAGATTCATCCTTTACTTAACTTGTGTTATTCCATCCTTAAATAATTAACGGATAGATTCAACACCAAACAATCATCATTTGTGTAACTGACACTTTAAGATACCTTTTCCGATAAAAAACCGCCTCAAAAGGCGGTTGCTAAACTCTTATTCTCTAGCGATAGAAGTACAGTAAATAATTATTTCTCTATATTTAAAGAAAATAATTTATTTCACTCTATTTCCACAAACTAGCAGTACTGAACATAAATGTTTTTCGACTGTTTTAAGAAAAACTAATTTATTTCGCCTGAAATTTGATATTGAATTTTCTTGCTTGTTTTCTTACCTCTGGATTCGAAGGCAAAACAAATGGACTTGCACGCCAGATCGCTTTTTCAATACTTGTTTTAAATTTTTGTTCTTCTTTATCTAAAAAGATGATTTGCTCAATCTCTCCACTATCACTTAAAAATACTTTAACGCTTGCACTCATAGCTGTAGATGACTTTGGAATATCCCATATTTTATAAATTTTCTTTTGATATTGCTTTTTATATATCTCAGCCTCTGAAGTAATTTTATTATCATTCACTTGAGCAGAAGTAACTTGCTTGTGACCAGTAGTACACCCAACCAATAAAAATAAGGAAGCAATAATAGTGAAGTTTTTCATTTAAAATACCTTTTTTCAATAATTAAAATTTAACAGTTTAAAATTTAAAAAACCACCCGAAGGTGGCATTAATCATTGATTATCCGTAGTCAGCAAAGGTAGTAAGCAGTTCTTATTTCACCTTTATTTAAATTAATGCTTTATTTTTCTTTAAAAAGGGACTTCATAACGGATATTCATGTTTGAATTTTCTGGCATATTATAGATATCTTGATCGGTAAAAATTCCGTGTTCAGGTGTTTTAAAACTATTAAAGGCTTTGTTTTCTGGAACAATTGGAGGTTTATTTAAGTAATTTTCTTGAGAATTATATGTAGGTGAAGCACAGCCAATCAGCTCAAAACCCAATAAAGATATAACTAAAAACGTCTTCATAAATTTCGCTCACTGTTATAAAAACCACACAATTTAACAAAATGAATCACTATTGTCACACTAGAACTATTTAGTTGAGCTTAACAATAAATTTTAAAAGAAGTATTTTAAAAAATTAGAATCTGTTACGGGACAAATATTCAAATTAGATAATGGACAAACACTCTAAAGTTAAGAATTTTAGATTTTATTTTATATAAAATTCTTTGTCTGGAGCTTTCAATAGAACTTCACACAAACCCGTTCACTCACCTCATTATTGACCAGATGATCAAATATCCTAAAGACAAAACCTTTAAAAATTAAACTTTAATGTTACAATACAGTGATTTAATCAATTTCAATTGGACTTCAAAAGAAATGAATAGATTGTTATTAACTTTTTTATTTTTAAATATTAGTCTTTTTTCTTCCTCAGTATTTTCTGACACAAACACGTTTCAAATGAAACAAGAATATAATCACCCTAAATTTAATCAGCATAAAAGCATGCTTGCAGTAAACGCGAGTTCTCAAGACCATAAATTTAATGGGCAACCAAAAGATTTTTCTAATTCTAACACTCCTCCTCAAAATGTAGATTTTTTTGAAATTGCAAAACAATATCAAGAAAAGGAAGCTAAGCCGTCCTACTCTACTGAAGAAACAGTCAATATGAGTGATCATGAGCGTAGTCTTTACTACATTAGAAATCATGATAATGTGAATATTCAAAGAGAAATTCATGGTCAGCAGTTTAAATCGCTAAAACAACAGCGAGATAAAGGCGTCATTTCCAATGATGTATATAAAGAAAAGGTCTACAAGATCTTAAGCCAACCTTCTTTTAAATAAGTTAAAAGCCCTCGCTAGAGGGCTTCTATATAAAAATGATTAGAGATGAAAGCTGTGTTTAATTTTTCTAAAAAAATTAAACACCATTTATAAAATTTTGTTACTTTTTCACTATAATGATTATAATTATCGTTTAGGATTTCGATACATAAACATGGACCGCTCAACCCCTTCACTTCCAAATTTTAAGTTCAAAGTTTCTACACTTAGCTATGCAATCGGAATTGCTTGTACTTATCTAGCAATTCCAGCACATGCCGAAGATACAGCTACCAGCGCATTACCAACCATCACTATTAAGGCGCAAGGTAACTGGTTAGAAGAAGCAAATGCTGAAACTGTTCACAAACATGCTGGTGCCCGAACTATTGTCGACCGCAAGCGTCTAGATGAAACAGCTGCAACTTCAATTCGAGAAGCTCTAAAGCAAATTCCTGGAGTTCAGGCTCAAGATAGCAGTGGAACAGGTGGTAGTGATGTTTCTCTCAATATTGGAGTTCGTGGTTTAGCATCCCGCCTATCACCTCGCTCAACAGTTCTTGTCGATGGCGTTCCTCTTTCATTTGCACCATATGGTCAGCCACAGTTATCTTTAGCGCCTGTTTCAATTGGTAATATTGAATCAGTTGATGTCGTCCGTGGTGCGGGGTCAGTTCGTTTTGGGCCTCAAAACGTAGGCGGAATTATTAACTTTGCGACCCGATCAATTCCTCAAGATTTTAGTGGAACTGTTAGCTTAACTTCAGAATATGCATCTGGTACTGACCAAGTAAAACTCAGTCCTAATCTATTTGTTGGGGGAACTTTAGATAATGGATTAGGCCTTGCCATATTATACTCAGGGACTAAAGGAAATGGTTATCGAGAAGCTAACAATAAGATTGATATCGATGATGTAATGTTAAAGTCTGCTTATCAATTTAATGATAAAGATTCAGTTGCTTTAAATCTGCATCATTATGAAGGTCGAGGCGAAATGCCAGAGGGTTTAACTCAGGCTCAGTATGCTGAAAACCCTTATCAGTCTTCTGGTGAAAAAAACTACTTTGCAGGTCGACGTACTGATGTGTCTTTACGTTATAACCATAAAGATGAAAAAAATAACTTCGAAGTTCTGACTTACTACATTGACTCTTTCCGCACAAGTAATCTTGAGACTGTGTTAGCTAATGGTCAAAAGCGCCTCGACTCTGCTCCACGTGATTATAAGGTCTACGCAATTGAACCGCGTTACTCTCGTATTTATCAACTAGGTAATACTCAAAATGAAGTAACGGTAGGCTATCGCTACTTAAAAGAAGAAAGTTCTGAGTTTGCTGGACGTACTGCATCTTATTCAGCAGGTTCATCAGCCCCAGATTTTGCTCCACGTAGTAGCAGCGAAGGTGGTACTAAAGCGCATGCGGTATATATCGACAACCGTATGGAACTGGGTCGTTGGACGATTACACCAGGCGTTCGTTTCGAATCAATTGAAACCCATAATAACTTCACAGGTTATAACAAAGGACAACCTAATACTGTTTATCCAAAAATTGATTCAGACGAATTTTTGCCAAGTTTGTCTGTCGTGTACTCAGCAAATGAAAATTGGAATATATTTGCAAACGCTGGTGTATCTTTTGGTCCACAGCAATACAGCCAATTAGCACGTCTTGAAGGAACAACCGCAACGGCTACAACCGAAGGTTTACATCCAGAGAAGTCTAATAACTACGAAATTGGAACCAAATATTTAGGTAACGGTTTAAATGCCGAATTTACCGTGTTCTATCTAGACTTTGATAAAGAGCTTTCATTAGTACGTGATGCTGGCAATAACGGAATCTGGACAGATTTAGGTGCAACCAGCCATAAGGGTGTCGAAACAGGTATTAGCTATGATTTCGGTCAATTAACAGACGTGTTAGAAGGCTTAAAAGTATATGGTAACTATACTTTCACCAAAGCAGTAGCTGAAGCTGGTCAGTTTAAAGATAAAGACCTACCATTTTACTCGCGCCATGTCGGTAATGTTGGGTTAGGTTATACCATGGATAAATGGTCTTTAAATGCTGATATGTTTGCACAGTCTAAGCAGCATTCACCAGATCTTCCAGATAGTAATGTCTATCAAACAGAAGAAACTGCTGATGGTAAATATGGAGATATTCCGGGTTATACCACTTTTGCGGTCCGTACCTCTTATGACTTAAGTTCACAAGTTAAAGGTTTAAAAATCGCTGGCGGAATAAAGAATGTCTTTGATAAGCAATATTTTACCCGCTCAACTGACTCTACAGGTGGTAAGTATGTAGGGCAACCACGTACTTTCTATCTACAAACATCTTTTGACTTTTAAAGCTAAATCAAATTGAACAAAAAGCCCTCTTCGGAGGGCTTTTCTAAAGGCATTAAAAACTAGAGTATTAATCAACCTAAACAAGCATCGACATAAAATATTCTAATAGCTTATCTCTTTCATCAATCTTATTTGCATTTAAAAGTTGAACCATTGCCCCATCAATCACAAATAAAAACATGTAAGCATCTTCAACTGTGGCTGTAACTTTTATGGTTAAAAGTAGCTTATAAATTTCGTTAATAAACCAATTTCGGTAGTCAATGACGAGTTTATAGGCCGCTGGATAAAGCTTTTCAATTTCAAAAATCGCTTTAAATGGCAATCGATAAAAGCCATTTAAGTTTGCATGTAAGAAGTAGATTTTCTTTAACTTATCGAAAACCATAAGTTCTTGGTACGAATGAATAATAGAAAACACCTCATGTTTTAATGCATCTTTTTGAAAAGTCAGAGACATCTCAACCAGTTTTTCTTTAGAGTGAAAGTAATTATAAAAGGTGGCTTTTGGAATTTTGGCTTCACTAATAATTCGGTCGATACCGACGTGAAACCCATGTTGATTAAATAAATCTTTTGCCGCGTGGAACACTTGTAGTGCTCTAAATGAAGCTTCTAAATTTGGCATAGACATACCGTTTAAAATAATTTTTTGTTGTATATAAAAGAGATAGAAATACCGTCACTCTTAAAATGAGCGCTAAAAACAGGCATGCGAAAACGACACAAAAGTGGTGTGTTCGCCTATCTCAGGTTTTATTGTTGCTATGATTTTTTAGTCGTAATGATCTAAAGGTGTAGAAAACCTATAGTCGATTAAACCGTTTTAAAAACTGTTTAAATGGTATGAATAGTGAGAATTTGGCAAAGGCCAAGAAATAAGAAGAATTGGTACGCATAGCGGACTCCTAGATGAAATAGAAGTTCTACCAAATCACTGCTAAATGATTATGGTGGCAGAACGAAGAAGGGTTAGCAGACCAGTCATCTAGGAACCGGCACGCCCGAGGGCGTCCCTCCTCCGTCCTACCGCTACGAAGGGAGACGAACGAGTTCGACACCAAAAAATTGCTTTTTTGATGTGCTAGATGAAAACGGTCTGCTAAAACCGACTGGCAATGTGGCCAGCAGGCAAAGGATAATCGGAGAGGTTTTAGGTGTCAATGTGATATTGACTAGAAAATGGTTAAATAATTATTATTTTTCATTAGATTAGAGTATTAAATTACTTAGTTAAAAACTCATTATTAGCTCATCTTTAGTTAATATGAACCACTACTTAATAATATATTTTATCAACTACTTTAAAATAAGGATAATTATGTTAGACCTAGACGAAATGAATGGGAATTTTTTTAATTTTGATCATGTAGATACATTCAAGCTAGAACATGATCCTATAATGAACTGCTACAACCTTGTTTTGATTCTATCTAAGAATTTACATGATCCTTCATCCCCTAAATTTAATGTATGCTTTAACCATATTTCAGATTTAAGTCTGAATGATAGTTTTAGAAATAATTTTCAACAATTCCCGACGTTACTTATCGAAAAGCACAAAAATCAGTGGGATAATGTTAATTATGAAATTAGACAAGTGGAAGATGATGACTTAAGTTTCAAATGCAAGAGTTTTACTGCATTCTTAAGTTAACATTTTGATATTTAATACCTTATCCGATCTCTAAGAAGTCCTGTTTAGTCACTCTTAATGCAACAGTACTCTTTAGTCTATCAAAACTCCTATTCAGAAAAGTTTGATGTATAGAAACAATGTAGGGTTGCTCATCCCAAAATATTGCTTGAATAATCAGTTTCTAATGAAGCTTATGAAATTCAGTCTTTTAACTTAATTTTATTTAGTGCCACACATAAAACTTTCTTGTCTGCTTCTTTAAGTTGAGGATGCTGCACAGACCACATGTAGCCACAGCTATGAGGTGCTTTGTTGTTATTTTTCTTAAGTTCATAGGCAATATTTTTTAGAAGCTCCGTGTTTAGCGTACTAATTTTTAAGCGTACTTCTGCTAAATCTTGGGGCTTCCAATTGGTTTCCGGACTCGACAACCAGTCTGCTCGATATCGGTACTGAATTGCCTTAGCAACATTCATTTGAGTCACAATAAATGGCTTCACTGTTTCGCTATTTAAACCAAAAGATTCAGCTTCGGAAACAGATTGATCGAGAACTTTCTTTTCTTGAGTTAAATCTTCAATCGGCAAATGCTGCTCTGCTTTATAACCCGCTACATCCTTCATATAAGATAAGCGCTCGTTAATTAAACGGGCAGTTTGATCATATTGATATGCTTGAGCTAATGAAGAAAAGCACATGAAAACTGCCAACGTACAAACCGCTTTAATAGCTTGCTGAACACGCTTAATTTTTGCCATGTAATACCTATCGAAATTATTGTTCTGTCATCATTCCAGATCAGTACTGTATTTTAACAACATGCAAAAGTAAAATTTCAAGATAGGCTAAGTTCTTGGCTCCATGCCGAATCAGGTTGTTGATAGATGTGTTGGCACACTTGCTTTACAGATGAAATAAAGTGCTGGTTTTGTCCATCCCATTTCTCAACCATACAATAGGTGATATGAATGCCTTTAGGTTGAAACTCTCTTGCCAACGATTGAGATAAAGCGCGAACACCCGCAAACATGCTTTGGCTTAATACATCATAATGAGTCGAGTTGCTAAATGGCGCTCCAAGAAAAATAACTGTGCCCCGTTGCTGTTTTAACATAGGCTTAATCACAGCTTGCGCTACACTCACTGCACTTAAACCTGTGGTCTGCCAATGGTATTCAATCTCTTCTAAAGATAAAGCCTCAATATTTGGCGAAGATGAAAAGTTAGGCTGAAACACACACAGTTCAATTGTATGTCTGTGACTGGAAATATAATTCAACAAGCTTTTTAAATGATCAGCATTCACCAAGTTCAAATGAACTGCTGTCACGCCATCATTTATAGAATGGGCTTGCATATTCTGCACGGCAGAATCATGTACAACTTGATAAAGATGTAATGGAAATTGGGCATTTCTATCTAGAATTACAAAATCACGCTCGATCAAGTGTAAGTCATGACCAGCAACGACAACACAGCCCTGCTTTTTTTGAAATCTCTGACATATTTTTTTTAGCATTTTAGTCTCTCAAAATTTTTCTTGATAAGGGCGTAAATCCAACTCATGTGTCCAGAGCTCAGGCATTTGTTGGTAAAGCATCCAATAGTTTTCTGCAATTGCATCAATATTGAGCCCACCCGTTCCACGCGTAAGACGGGCTAAACGCCCTAGGCCAAATAATGCTTTATTCACTCTATCGCCATCGACCATTCCATCAATAATCACATGAGCAATATGTATGCCTTGTGATTTATAGGTTTGAGCTAAATTTAGTGCATAAGCTCGCAAGGCAGACTTACCCATCGTAAAAGCTGCAAAAAAAGGTTTTCCGCGCAAAGAAGCACTCGCCCCAGTAAAAATAAGCGTACCGTGGTTTTGATCTTTAAAGATTTTTAGACAGCTTTGAGAAACTAAATACGCCGATAGAAAAGTGGATTGCCACATTTGAGTAAAAAACGATAGCGGGCTGCGTAAAAAAATTGAGGGAATATTCCCTCCTACATTGTGAATTACAGCAGTAATGCGCTCATTTTGACTAGTAATTGTGTCAAACAAGGCTTGTACTTGCTTTACATCTTCTGCATCTAAACGAAATGCAACAGCGTCACCGCCTTTCGAATGGATTTCGGCAGCCACTGCTTCAATTTTTTGGAAAGTACGCCCAGCGACATAAACTTTTAAGCCTTCTTTTGCAAAACGATGGCACACAGCTGCACCAATACCTTGTGATGCCCCAACGCCAATAACAACTACACAATCTAATATTTTATCTGGTGTTGCTAATGTCATAGTCATTTCACCCTGTTTGTTTTTTATACCATAATGCAATAGAGGGATGATCCAAAATTTCTTTACGAAACTTTTTGCTTGTGTGAATCACTTCACCTAGTTGAGCGACAACAGCAATGTCAGCAATTGTCTGAGAGTCTCCAACCAACCACTCACTTTGTGATAAAACTTGTTCAATGCGGCCTAAGTGTCTTCTAAACTCTTCTTCAACATGTTCAGCTTTCATTCGGCCAAGGCCCTGAAAGAAAAGCTGTGTTTTCAATTCAGCTAAAATAAATCCTTTTATCATTGGCTTTTCATAAGATGGGCGACCAATACTGCTAATACGAATTGCTTCATCTAGGGCTTCTGGATCATTTACTCGTAAATAGACTTCATAAAAATAGAGAGACTCATCTGCCCAGTCTTCCCATAACTCTGCAAGAGCCTTTTGATTTGGATCTTCTGGATAGAGCCGAGGCTTATCTGGGTAAATTTCATCCAGATAACGAGCAATTCGGGTACTGTCTTGTATTCGCTGTCCATTATGGTCAATTACAGGCACCTTGCCCACTTTACTCAGTAAAGGAACTTTAGCCCCCAAAATGCCGTTATAGTTAACTGTTTCAAATGAAATTCCTTTAAATTTCAGAATTCTTGAAACTTTCTGACAAAATGGGGAAATCTCCCATTGATGCAAAATAATATCCGACATTTATTCACCTTTATTTTAATTGCCTGTTTTGCTTACTAGTTCTTTTTTAGAACTAATCAATAAATATACAGTATGTATTTTTAAGTCAAACCGTTTTTGATGACGGACAAGTTTCAAAAAACTAAAATAATTTGATTTATATCGTTTTATGCTCAGCCAGTTTTAATGAATATAATTAAAATTATGCGGAACCATTTTTACTAAAATAGAACCGCGTATATTTGATAAATTAATAAGTCACTGTAACAACAACACTATCAGAATAATTACCTGGTGTACTTGCAATGGAAATACTTTGCAGAATTTTTCCATACACTGGAGTAGTTTGAGCGCTACCTGTACCAGTTTTTGAGACTCCTCCTGCCCCTCCAACATTGGTTACGCCTCCTGTAGCATCCCACACCGTACTATAGTTAGAATCTTTATATAACTGATAGGGAATAAATTCATTATTGCCATTGGTCATACGTCTAAAGCCACCAGCAATACGGTTATTCCCATCCCCTAAATAAATGCTATATGGCGTTCCATAATTACAGGTCGAATTTACAGCTCCTTGCGCTGTGTAATCATGCTTAGTCGTACTAATATCATTAATATTGCCGAAATCTACAGTAGAGGTTGAGTTTAATTGGCACAAACTTGGCACCACAAAGTTTGCTGTTAGCAATGTATCACCTGAATCCCAGCCACCAATTAAATCACCGCATGATAAACCCAAAAGATCCATATCCCAATACAACCGAACCGAAGCCGTATATGTTCCTTTAGGATATGCAATGAGTGACCCCGTTTGGGCTGGTACTTTTACATTTACCGAGTAACTCACAATATTATTTGAAGCGACCGTTCTCACTGGACCATACCATACATTTGAAGTTTGATTTGTGGAAGAAGACCCAGCCCCACCTACAGTTGCAGTGACTGTATAAGGTAATGAAACACTGTTAATTGCATTTGTGGTTCCAGTAAATACGGTTTTCATACACATGAAATTAGAAATCTGGGGAAGTCCTAAATTCGTGCAAGTAATTGTGCCTGAAAGGTTTACAGTTGCATCACTATTAATATTTGCTGCCGTGTAAGTAAACGTACTATTAGTGGTTCCAGTTACCGTACAAGCCGCATGTGCCGGACTAAAAAATGCATAAACGAGATAAAATAAGCCAATGCCTATAAAGTATTTTAAAGACAATGAAAATTTCTTATAGCTCTCTATTTGAGCCTTATTCATAATATTTAATGACATACATAAGGTCCCAATTTTTTAGTTGAGTACTGATTACTGTTATATGTGAAGTCAACTTGGCATGAACCATGATCCAGAAGATCGACTTCAAGTTTGTTTTGCTTTAAAAGGTTTGGAATAAATACTTCACCGTCGTAGCCAACCACCCCATCTTGTTGCCCATTAATTCGAACCGTATAACCTGGCAATAACGCTGAGTTGTTCGAATCAACAAGTTTTACTAACCCTGAAATAACCTGATGAGCACCAAAATCAATAAGACCGCCTTGGCGATAACCAACCACTGTTTTTTGATCTGTAGATTTAACACTCCAATTTAAAGGTAGATACGATGGATCTAAATAAATATGATTCTCTTTATATGGCATTAGACTAGGAATCAGAAATCTTCCAGAACTATCAGTTACACCTAAATTGACTCCACCATTTATAATTTGGCTTTGCGGTCCAGCATTGGTCACAACAGCGTAGCCATCTCCAATTTCATTAGCTGCAAAAATCCGTCCAGCTGCCGCAACCAACGATCCTGTCGCTGAAACTGCAACTTGGTCATTATCCCCAATTCGGTTATATCGACCTGTCAGGTAGGCTGCCCGAGCACGGTAAGAAGCATAGATAGATGCATTGTTTTGATTCGCATCCTGATCGTGCTCAACATAGCCACCCCATCCAAATGAACCGATTTGAGGTTCTGATAAACCGAATATTTCTTGACGGTAACTCAACCTGCCGCTATCACTAGATACACTCGTAATCGCATTGATTCTGGTAGATGGTGTATAACGCAGCGCAAAGTAAATGCCATAGTCTTTGTGATTTTCATAATCTTTATACGCTGAGGTATAAAATCCCCAGTTCTTGTTTATACTTCCACTCAAATTGGCAGACACTAATTTATAAGAATTGTCGCTAAATTTAATCTGGTTATAACCCAGATAAGCTCCATACCCCTCATAAAAATTATAGTTAATTCCTGCCCTAAAAATTTCATCTGCCAGTGCGCTGTAGCTTAGATAGTTTTTGGGTTCAGCATCGGTTTGATTATCTTTTAAATATCGAATTTGAGACACACGGGCAAGGTCAAAATAGTTATCAAATACTTTGCGATAACTGGTATTAAACGAAATATTCTTACTGATACGCCCTTCTAAACCAACTAAGGCAGAATAACCGTTTTCATCTTTATACTGGCTCGCTGCAATGTCGGCATTAATTACCCCGAAACCAAACAGGTTCTTGGCAAAACCAGTGCCCAGATTTGATAGCCCATCTGTTGAAGCTTCTGCACCACCGCTTAAGGTCAGCGAGTTGCTGTAGCCGTATCGAATCGCACCCGAAGCAAAAGTGGCATCATCATAATCGTTTGAATACAACCCATAGTTATAACGAGGAACCCCGACATCTACTGAAAATTCATTAATCCCTTTTGCCAGAATTTTAGATGAAAAATAGTAAGCCTGTTTAGTAATGCTCTGCTGACCCGTCGCATCGGTAGTCACAAGCGTGACTTCATTACCCGAAATAAACGGTAGCTGCTTAATATCAAACGGACCTGAGGGAACAAGTCCTGAATAAATCTTTTGTTGGTTAACGTATAAATCTAGTGTCGAAGGCAGTGCAGCCGAACCGGAAAATTGTGGGAGTGCCGAGGTGACAATATCACCTCGTTGGGTGTAAGCACTCGACCACTGAAAACCAGCTAGTCGTACACTACTCCCCCAGTCAGAACTATTGGAAATAAAGTCTCCTAAGGTATATATTCTGATCTTTTCAGGGTCTACATACTGCCACTTACTTTCCAGACGTACCCATTTTTCATGGCTATAACTAGTTTCATTACTGCCGTTGTATAAAACCCCTGATGAAAAATTACCAATTGCGCTGTTAAAGATCCCTTCTGCCGAACCGGAGAAAACATTCTCGTCATTGGTCATGGTGTGATAGAGGCTATAGTTCAAAATGGCCGCATTTAAGGGCTTCATTTTCAGTAAATGAGGACTCGTGAGCTGTTGACCATTTAAGTCAACTGAATAATCCGTCAACATGCTTGAAGGAACTTGTAAGTTTAGAGATTGCTCATTCTCTAGATATCTAAACTGAATTCCTTTTAGTTCATTAATACCCACCCATTGGCTATCAGCAACATGCTCATCCATTTTCACTCTTAAAGTTTTTAAGGCACCAGAGCGAATATATAGCTTTCCATCCTTAGATTGCTTCACAGCAACTAAGTCTTCAGCCGCATTTGAATTGATAGAAACAATTAAAAAAAGCTGAGTAAAATTAAGATATTGTTCCTCTCCATTGGTATTCACCTGTGCATATTTATTATTGCTATCTATAGATTTAGGAACACTGGGAATTGGAGTGTTCGTATTATCTTGGAGTTGCTCAGCAAAAGAATACGCAGGAAGATATGCAACACATAAGACACCTATAATGTATTTCATATAAGCCTCTTAAAGTGTGATTTTCTTACCATTAACTGTCAGAGAAACGCTGTATTTATGATTTGGCTGATATGTAAAATTATTAATAGAGTAGCTTCGTGCCTGCTCCGCAAGAATATAACCATTCACCGTATTTACTTTAATCGGATAGCTTTTATTTGCTGTGGTATCCACAAGCGTTAAGTCATTTAAAAGTGCATGCCGGTTTCCAATATTACTAATATTTAAGGAAGGCACCTCCTGATTAGCATCAATTTTCCAATTTAATTGAGTAATCGCGTCTTTATTTACTACAAATACAGGCAATGACGAGCGTAAAAGTACGTTAACCCCTTGAGCTGCTTTACGGCTATCAATTGGCTTTGGTAGTTCATCAATAATAATACGATACGTTTTTTCACCAGAAACAGGTGCTGGATTAATTCTAACTACACGCAAGTTATAAGAATCATTAGACTGTAGTTTTAAAAATGGCGGGCTAATTGCGATTTCATCTGTAGGTATTAACTGATCCTGTCCATTTTTCTGAGTCCATTCAAATACACGAATCTGCAAATCACTACTTTCATTCGATTGATTAAATAAACTAATTGAAGCAGCACTCTGATTACTTAATATTTCTACATTCACAGGCGAAAGACGAATTGTAGCGGCGTTAATAATGCTAGAAAAAGATAAGAATAATCCCGTAATAATAAATATATTTTTTTTCATGATTTACTCAAATATAACTTTTTTAATGTGTTAGCCCTTTCAAAAGGGCTAACAATATTTCTAATTTATAAAAATTAATAAGTTACTGTTATTGTTACTGTATCAAGATAGCTACCCGCACTCGGCAGCGTTGAGCCAGCTGGAATACGGCCATATACATTCACTGTTTGTACTGCACCACTACCAGTTCCACTATAGGCAGTCGTTGCAATGCCGATTGCTGTGGCATGCCCCGTATCTGAGTAGAGGTTATAAGGAATATATTCGTTACTTGTTGCTCCACCAATCATACGGCGTTGAGTCGTTTGAGCATTTTGCCCAGCATCAAAAGCCAAAGTCCACGGCACAGTGTTGTTACAAAGGACTTTGATTGAGGTACCACCTGCCGTTGTGGTGTCTGCATCTACGTTGCTAGCAAGAGAACTTAAAGTCCCAAAGTCTAAAACTGCATTCGCTGTTGTACCTGTAGCTGAAGTATTCAATACACAACTATTCGTTACTGTTGCCTGAACAGTTAATGTACCCGTTGCTGTAGCTGCATTTGCTGAATTGAGAGAACATAATGCTGCAGCAATTACTGATAAATGAAAAAAAGTCTTTTTCATAGTCAAAACCTTTTAAATTAAATTGTTAAAACTAATAGATATAAAAAATTTAGCACTTATTCTTACAATCATTTTTATTTGACTGCTCCTTTTAAAGTTTATTTTTTTACCCTATTTTAAACATCATACATAAAAACAATTAAAATGCATGATCTTATTACTATTTTAATTTCTAATTAACAAAATATAATTACTCAAGCCAACTCCACAGATACAAAAATTAACACACCAAAAAACCAACCCATTGATTTAAATAATTTAAATAAAACCTTCACAAAATTTATTAAGTAAAATTTAAATAAATATGTCAAAAATTTAGCTAATTTTATGAAACTAAATACTAAATACAGATTTACTTACTTTATTTTTATATTATTGCTCTCTTAAATTTTGATTGTATATAATTACTTAAATATAAATTTCAAACAAACTATCAAATATTATAATTTAAATAAAAGTAAAATTATGAGAAATGGAGCTAAAGACGAATTACTACAAGGAAAGTTTTATTTTTTAAAGCATTAAATCTCTATAGAGACATATAAAAATAAAGGCCTCTTACGAGACCTTTATTTTTTATATTTAAGTCTAATTAAACACTCAACATACTATTTAAAGTTTCAGAGACATTTTTCGATTTCACTTTAGGCTGCAATGCTTGCAAAGCCTGTTGCACTTGAGTCCGCTGAGGTTCTGCCAAAGTGTACCAACGTGACAATACCTGTAACAGTCGTGAACCTAAAATTGGATTCTTCTCGTCAAGATATTGTGCAAGGTTAATAAAGTGAGCTACACCAAAGCCCCACGTGTTTTCAGGATTATTTGACAATCCTCCACTCACCGCACGAATACGGTTTGGAGTTGTTAAATCATAATCAGGATGTTGAGTGAGGTATTCAATTGTTTCAGTTGTCGCATTCGGGTTTGCAGCCTGAATCATAAACCACTGATCTAAAGATAAAGCTTCATCTTTAAAACGATCATAGAAATCAGCAAGTACATCTTGAGCTTGAGGCGCATTTTGCCAAACTAGTACACGTAGTGCACCTAAACGTTCAGACATATTACCCGTGTTCTGATATTGCACATGTGCGAGTTCAAATGCGGTTTGATCACCCTGACGAGCTATCATCATCAGCATGATGTTCTTTAACGCACGTACACCCATTGCCAAAGAAAATTCTTTTTGCAGATCTGGGTCAAGTGTAAGGTAAGTATCTTTCCAGAATGAACCCAACTCTTGTGCTAAACGATTGAGCAATGCTTCACGTTTTACATGAATATCAGCTGGTGCATAGTTCTGATCGATGCGGCTACCCAAATAACCTTCGCTTGGTACATCAAACAAACGCGATGCCAATAGCGGGTCGCGACCAACTAACTCAGGCAAAGTACTTTGAATTGCCTGAATGTATGCATCCGCAGAATGGTCTTCTAGCAAAATACGTTCAAGCAAAGTTTGCGTTGCTTGCCATTGGTTAAAGCCATTGGTTTCGTGCTGAATTAAGAAAGCTAACTCGTCATCAGTATAATTAAACACAAGGTTTACGGGTGCAGAGAAATTACGGAGTAGCGAAACAACTGGTTGTTCAGTCACACCTGTAAACTCAATGGTTGCCTCATCTTGGTCAAACAAATACACGCCATCTTTAACATCGTTTACAAATAGGTTCTCACTGTGCAATGTATATTGCTCACCTGTTTTAGCATTAAATAGTGCTAATGCCACAGGAATCGGAACAGCTTTTAAATTTGGATATTTAGGATGTGCTTTTAGGCTTTGTTTAAAGCTTAAACGATAAGTTTGCGCTGCTGCATCATATTCTCCTTTTGCTTCAAGCTTTGGAGTTCCAGGTTGGTTATACCAAGTTAAAAAGGCAGATAAATCAACACCTGAGCCAGCAGTTAATGCAGCGACCCAATCTTCTACAGTCACGGCTTGTCCATCATGACGGCGGAAATATTCATCAGTCCCTTGACGGTATTTTTCTTTACCTAACAAGGTCGACATCATACGGTTAATTTCCGCACCTTTTTCATAGACAGTCGCCGTATAGAAGTTATTAATTTCGACAAAGTGATCTGGACGTGGTGGGTGCGACAATGGACCTGCATCTTCAGGGAATTGGTGTGATTTAAGTACGGCGACGTCATCAATACGTTGAACCGCAGCAGATTGTAAATCTTCAGAGAATGACTGATCACGGAATACCGTTAAGCCTTCTTTTAAGCAGAGCTGAAACCAGTCACGGCAAGTAATACGGTTACCTGTCCAGTTATGGAAATATTCATGCGCAATCACAGACTGTACGCGCATAATTGCAGCATCAGTTGTGTATTCTTCATCTGCAAGCACGCATGCGGTATTAAAGATATTTAAACCTTTATTTTCCATTGCCCCCATGTTGAACTGACTTACCGCAACGATCATATAGTTGTCGAGATCATAAGGACGGCCATAGTGTTCTTCGTCCCAACGCATAGAATGCTTTAATGCTTCCATTGCGATATGGCATTTTGGAATGTCTTTCTCAATTGCATAAATTTCTAAAGCAACATCACGCCCTTCAGAAGTCGTATAGCGATCTTTAAGAACAGCTAAATCACCAATGACACAAGCGAACAAATAGCTTGGCTTTTTGGTTGGGTCTTGCCAGATTGCAAAGTGGCGGTTTTCACCTACCTCACCCGTTTCAAGCAAATTACCATTTGCAAGTAACACGGGATATTTTTTGTCTGCTTCTACACGTGTAGTAAATACAGAAAGTACGTCTGGACGGTCTGGATAGAATGTGATTTTGCGGAAACCTTCAGGTTCGTTCTGCGTTACAAACAAGTCATCTGCTTTATATAAGCCTTCTAATTGAGTATTCGTTTCAGGATGAATAATGACTTGCGTTTGTAAAATGACTTCATCTGGTGCATTAGTGATCACCAGTTGTTCACTATCGAGTGAATATTGTGCAGGAGTGAGAATTTGTCCATTGAGCTGAACAGATTGCAATTCTAGGTCACGGCCTAATAGCACCAAATCTCCAGCAGTTTGACGCTTCATCACTAATGTCGAATCAACAATTGTTTTGTCATCATATACTTGGATATCAAGATTAATTGATTCAACCAAGAACGCAGGTTTTTGATAATCTTTTAAATAAACTGTCTGATCTGCCTGAACTGGAGGCTGCGCCGCAATATTCATCTTTATTCCTTATATACTCGTCTAAACGGTAGTATGAGTCGTCATGAAATATCATACGCCAAGTCATACATACTGTATTTGATTACCTTTATGAAATTAATGGGACTTCATTTATACATTTCAAATTAGAATCCTGTTTTATTAGCACAGATTAGACCAAATTTACGATAATCGTTGTTTATATAAGCAATCTATACAATAAAAATAAAACACCTCTAGCTTTTAACATTTTTTAGAGTCAGCTTACATTTTGGGCATGGTTCTTGCCTAATTAAATATACCAATATGGGTATCTAAATTAGAACAAGAGGTGTCAGCATGGAATTCAAAGCACATTTTCATCGACTAGAGAACATTAAAGCTATTCATGATCTATCAGCAGCAGGACTCGATCACCATGTGATTGCCGTGTTCTTATCTGCGGAAGGTATTTCTATTACTACTCAGGAGGTTACTTCTATTGTTAATACTTACGATTCGTTAGGGAAACTGAAATTACCAAGTAAAAAAGTACAGGCGCTTATTAAAGCCAAAAAGCTTGGCCAAAATGATGAGAGCTTGCCGTGCCCTGTTTAATTCAACTTTTTAGCCCACTATGAAAACCTAAAATCGAAACATAGATTTTAGGTTTTTCTATTTTAGCAACAAACGAAAGTGGCAATCTCCGCCATCTACAGCACGGCTGTGTATAATAGCCCCATCATTTTTATTTTATGTTCGGAGCAAAATGGCCTTACAAATTCTACAGAAACAGCTAGATGAAAGTAGCCATTGCCCTCTCTGCCAAGCCTCAATGTATTGGGTAGATGCCGAGCAATTTGAACAAGACATTCAATTCCATGAATGCAGTCATTGTCAGCACCGTCTATTTAAAGATCAAAGAATGACTTGCCACTGTGATACATGCACAAAACAACGGAAAAAGCTTCTACAACAAACACGCCTACAAGAACAACGCCATTTTAAGTCAAAAGAACAACCACAACGCAGTCTGGAACAGCTCAGCTTTTTACATAAACTTTTCTTGCTAAGTCTCCTAGACGACTATGCCCGTGAAGAAATCGCTCATGATGAATATATTCATTGGGACAAAATTAAATACCATCACATCACGCCTAACTGGATGTTTCAGAGCTATTTAATTAAACAGTTGCATAAAGATGGCATTTTGAATGCAAATGACCAAACTGATGACCCACAATGTTTTCACTTAAATATTCGTTTAGATGGCTATAGTGATCCAAGTTTATTTAGTGTGGCTCAACAGTTACGCAATTGGTTTTATGAAAACTTAAGTTTCGGCATTCCTTTTCGTAGTGCAGATGAAGTTAAAGACGTACTTTTTCAGGTGCTCTATCAAGAAATTATCCAGTTCATGCAGTTCTACTGCCGAACTTGGGGTATCCAAATTGCCGGGAATTCAAATTTTCAAAGCTTTTGCTATCGTTTAATGGATTCACTCGCAATTGGGCAGATTTATTATCTGGTACAAACTGCACTCGAATATCTGTATAAACAAAAAGTTTTACAGCCTCGCAATGATAAATTTATTAACACTAATCTATTAAAGAAAACGTTAGAACAATATCGCGAAAGAGCCGTGACCGAAAAGTGGGAAACCTCTATGCTCCCCCGTCCTCACAATATTCCTTACAGTAAAATGAGTTATATTTTGCTTAATCGTTTCTTAGGTTACGACGAACAGATATTTGTGCAACCTGTATGGAAAGCATGGCGAAAAATTGAACCACGTTTAAACTTTTATTCTGTCAAACGTTGTATGTATTGTGGCTCAAATGATTTAAGCGTTGACTATGATGCAGCAGATTATGTTTCTTTGATTTGCCAAAAATGTAAGCATCAAGACCACTATTTTACCCACTGAATTTATAATCACTTTGGCTTACCTAGGGATAATAATATGACATCGACATCTAGTTTGATTGAACAGGTCATTGAAGCTTGGTACAACATGCAAGCAAAAACGCCTCTTGTACAATGTATTACCAATAGCGTTGCTGCAAACTATACGGCCAATGTATTACTCGCGTCTGGTGCTTCGCCTGCGATGATTGATAATCCTTATGAAGCAGAAAGCTTTACCAAAATCGCATCGGCCTTGAGCATTAATTTAGGTACGCCCACCACTGAGCAAATGCAAGCCATGCAGATCTCAGCTAAAACAGCTCAGCTAAATGATATTCCATGGGTACTTGATCCGGTTGGCTATGGGCCAATATTAGCTTGGCGTAGTCAAATGACAGACGAGCTTTTACAATTTAAGCCAAGCATTATTCGTGGTAATGCTTCAGAAATCAGTACCCTTGCAGGTAATCAGGTTCAATCTAAAGGTGTAGATAGTACCCTTAGTAGTGATGATGTCTATCGACAGGCTTACGCGCTATTAGTACATACAGACTGTATCGCAATTTCAGGTGAGTCAGATTACATTCTATCTAAAGAACTAGATGTCGTTATCCAAATTAACGGCGGCAGCCCCTTACAACCTAAAATTACAGCAACAGGATGTGCTTTGGGTGCATTAATCGCTGCATATAGTGCGGTAACGACTCCAACCATTGCAGCGCTTTCAGCTCATATACATTTTGCAATTGCGGGTAAACTTGCATCCAATCAGGCACAAACCATGGGAAGTTTTAGTAACATTTTTATGGACTATATCCATATGTTAGATGCCAACCTGATTGAGCAATATGCAAATATCAAGCTGTTTGGTTTAAAGGCATAACCACAAGAAGTTATGCCTTTGTGGGTAACGGACTACTTTAAAAGTAAGTATATATCTGTAATAAGATCACATTCTTTCACATCATGCACAAAGTTATGATAGTGAAAGAAAACTGGATAATCTCCAGCTTCTTCGGGCTGCTCAGGTAACCAGTTTTTAAAGATGTAATACACACTTTCTTTGATCTGGTCATGGCTACCAAAATGTCTTACGGTCCCGTAACGCCCAGCAGGAATTTGCCCTGTTTGTACGCCATAAATATTTTCAGGTACAGCCGTTTCAATTGACCCTGCAATGTCAAACCTAAACGCGTCTGATGGCGTCTGTTCTGGGTCAGAAAAAGGAATGCCATACGTTCTTGATTTAGTCACGGGTGATAAACCCGTTTCTTTACGCCAAGCAATAAAACGTGCAGCAGTTTCAAAAACTTTATCTGGACTTCCCAGATGCGACAGATACGCAATCTTTTGGGCAGGACGCTCAACAATATTTACATTCATTTTTAGCTCACTTTTCGGAAGTGTAAAAACAAACTTCTGGTGCCAAGATTCCCAGTCCGGTTTATCTCTAAAAGCCCGAGGAGTTTGATCAAATGAACGCTTAAATGCACGAGTAAATGCCTCTGGACTATCAAACCCTGCTTGTAATGCAATCTCAATAATTTTGAGATCGGGTTCAAAAGCCAATTGAAAAGAAGCCCGCTTTAAACGAGAAAGTTGAATAAACTTCATCACATTTAAACCAATATGAACAGTAAAAATACGATGAAAATGAAATTTGGATAAGGCTGCAATCTGGCTCAATCGATCAACATCTAAATCTTCATCTAAATGTCTTTGAATATAATCGCAAACCAGTTGCAGCTTTTGTGTATATACAGCCATACATTTATGTCTGTTCATTCGATAGCACTACTTTTACATAGTGCTGATCTCTATTCTTGATCGAAATTGCGCTTTTTAAAGTTATACAACTTGCTTAAAATAATCTTCTTTTGGCATATCAACAAGTTCAACACACAATTGAATTTCTTTATTAAACTCTTGTTGTAGATAATTTTTATTGCTGAGTGCCGCTAACAACTGATCACCCATCAGCTGTTTTTGCTCTGCATTTCTTCCCGACAAAATATAAACTTTTACATGAATATAAGCCTGTTCTAGTCCCAAACCAATTAGGAAAACATCATCTTTACGCGCACGGCTTTTAATGTCTTCTGGGCTAAACAACTCTGTTTCAATGAGCGTTGTATTAATTTCTTCAAGTAATTGTTTTGCGTTTAATCCAGTTAAGTTATCTGAATAATCAACTACAATGTGCGGCATAGCCACCTCAATTTATGTAATAAGTAATTAAGCCAATTAAACTTTACTCAATAAATAATAAAGCTAATCGAACCTGATCATATCCCATTCGAGGACTGGTTGCTTCAACGATTGGTCTTAGTTTGATCGAACCATCATCAGAAAAATGATCTGGATTTTGGCGCTTTTTCAGTTTCTTATAAATTTTTCGGATTTCTTCGACTACTTCTTCTCCAGGATGGGCAACCGAAATATCCAGTTTTTGTTCTTTATGAAGTCGTGCCAAATGGTTAATGATTGTCGCTGGGGTAAGGCCACGTTCATGCGCAATATCTTCAATCTCATAGCCTTCTTCAAACAACGCACGTGTTTCGTCTAGCGTTGCCGAGGCGTAATTTTGCTTTCCACCTTTTGTGAGTTTTTTCTCATTACGAGAAATCTCGGTTTCATTTAAAGTTCCACCACAATGACGAATAAATGCTTTGTGCTGAGCAGTTAAATCTACATCTGTAAAGTTGTCTTCGGCTTCTTTAGACAGCTCTTGGAAACGACGATCGGCTTTTACAGCCAAACTATCTAGCTCTAGAGCTTGCTCGTTAATACCTAATAACTTTAATCCAGTTAAAGATTTCAAACGTGAAAGCGCAACATAGCCCTGACCTTTTTCAAAGGTGTTCATGAGGTTAATTTCAGCAGCTTCTAAAGTCATCCCTTGGCTTTTATGAATGGTAATCGCCCATGCCAAACGAAGTGGAATTTGCTGGAAACTGGCAATCACTTTACCTGCATCATTTTCAACTGACCAAGTTTCAGGTGCAACCAGCAATGTCGTACCATCGGTTAGTTTCACCTTCGGTAACAAACCGTTTTCATCATCTTCTTCAAAACCAATGACTTCACCTAAACTCCCGTTGATATAGCCCATATCAAAGTTGTTTTTTACAAACATGACTTTTGCATGTTTCTTTAAGGTGAGTTCTTCTGGTGCACGAACCGAAGATTTTAAAGTTTCTACCAGTTTTTCATTACCATCTAAAACCGCATTGAATTGATGCCCTTCATTATCAATTTCATTTAAGTGCTGATAATTGATATTGTCGACATCTATATTGTGTGTATAGAGACGAGTAAAGGTCTCACCAATATCATGCGAGCGTGATTGACGTAACGCGTGTAAATGATCTGATTGAATATTTTGCGCACGAATGGCATTTAAAATCTGGTTAAGGATTTCATCATCTTGGCGGTGTTGTTCTGTTAAATAACATACGCGGAATTTAGCTTCGACCCATGCATCAGACATAAAACAAAACTTGTCACGGTTGGCTTCACTATTACGTCCAACTGGTGGCAACTGAAAGAAATCTCCGGCAACAATGACTTGGATACCACCAAATGCCTCATCGCTTTCTTTAAAATATTTTAAAACCTGATTCACCAGATTAAGCTGCTTCGCATGTAACATCGAAATTTCATCGATGACGAGAACTTGCGCATTTTCAAGGTGTTCCTTGAGATATTTACGCTCTTTCATACGTTTTAGGTCATCATCAGTTAACTGATCTTTAATCCCAATGCCTGCCCATGTATGAATCGTCATGCCGTTCATATGCGTTGCAGCAATACCTGTAGATGCCGTAATAGCCACAGGCACTTTACGTGCTTTTAAGTATTGGATGTACTGATTGAGTGTATAGGTTTTCCCTGCACCAGCCGAACCGGTTAAAAAGACATTTTCACCTGCTTTAAGCAGTTTAAGCGCAGTTTCCTGTTTCATAATCTCATAAGTACATCTTCAACAGCCCATAGCTTAACGACTTTCCCGAAAAAATTAAATGAATGAGCTAGAATTTCTGTAAAATCAATATAAATCAATAATTAACATTAAAATAATATTTGGTAGGTTTTTGGTAGGTAGGAAAATAATCTTCACATCACAATACTAAGGCCATGGTGAGGCTCACCTGTAATAACAAACAATGGATTTATGGAAGAAGGAATCACTCCATGGCTTTTAAAAATATTGCAGATCAAACAAACGGTTTTTATATTCCATGCGTATCACTCTTTGGACCAGGATGTGCCAAAGAAATTGGTACAAAGGCACAAAACCTCGGCGCAAAAAAAGCATTAATTGTGACCGATGAAGGCTTATTTAAATTTGGTGTCTCAGATCTTATCGCAAACTATTTAACCGAAGCAGGCGTTGCTAGCCATATTTTTCCGGGTGCAGAACCTAACCCAACCGATATTAATGTCCATAATGGCGTAAATGCCTATAACGACAATGGCTGTGACTTTATTGTCTCGCTAGGCGGTGGTTCATCTCATGACTGTGCAAAAGGGATTGGCCTAGTCACTGCTGGCGGTGGTCATATTCGTGACTATGAAGGTATCGATAAAAGTAAAGTCCCAATGACACCACTGATTGCAGTGAATACAACGGCTGGTACTGCATCTGAAATGACCCGTTTCTGTATTATTACCAATACAGACACTCACGTAAAAATGGCAATTGTTGACTGGCGTTGTACCCCACTCATTGCAATTGATGATCCGAAACTCATGATTGCCAAACCTGCTGGTTTAACAGCGGCAACGGGTATGGATGCTTTAACCCATGCTGTTGAAGCCTATGTTTCTACGGCGGCCAACCCAATTACCGATGCGTGTGCAGAAAAAGCCATCACCATGATTAGTCAATGGTTACAACCTGCTGTAGCAAATGGTGAAAACATCGAAGCACGTGATGCAATGAGCTATGCACAATACTTGGCTGGTATGGCGTTTAACAATGCATCTTTAGGTTATGTACATGCGATGGCGCATCAATTGGGCGGTTTCTATAACCTACCTCACGGCGTATGTAATGCAATCTTGTTACCACACGTGTGCGAATTTAACTTAATTGCCTGCCCAGATCGCTACGCAAAAATCGCAGAGTTAATGGGTGTAAAAACTCATGGACTAACTGTGATGGAAGCTGCGTATGCTGCAATTGATGCCATTCGTAAACTGTCTTCATCCATTGGTATTCCATCTGGTTTAACAGAGCTTGGTGTAAAAACTGAAGACCTTGCGGTCATGGCCGATAATGCTCAAAAAGATGCATGTATGCTGACCAATCCACGTAAAGCAAATCATGCACAAGTTGTGGAGATTTTTAAAGCAGCACTTTAATACTGATGTAATGGCACATCCCTCTAGTAAGTCAAACCCCTCCGACCGTTGACTTACTTTTTGGGGAATACTTAGCTCCAGCGGTATTCCCTTTTTTTAAACCTCTATTCCAATCCAACCTCTAAACCTGATTGACAATTCACCCATTTCATTGAAGGATACTCAGCATGTCTTAATTACAATAGCTCGATAAAAATGAATACATCCTCAGCTACTCAAAATTATGTTCCAGATATTTTAGGTACTGGCTACGAACAGCTCACACTCAACTTTCCTGATGATTATGAAGGTAAAGTTGTAGCTACCTTAGTGCGTAAAAAGGCCGCTCAATCTACTCAAAAAGCTGTGCTGTATATTCATGGTTTTTTAGATTATTTCTTTCAAACTGAAATGGCTGAACAATTCAACGCGCATGGTTATGACTTCTATGCCTTGGATTTAAGAAAATACGGTCGTTCCAAACTACCCCATCAAATCTTCTATAATGTGCTTGATTTAAGTGAATACGATGCCGAAATTACTCAAGCATTAGATATCATTGCTAAAGAACAACACACACAAGTCTTGCTTGCAGGTCATTCAACAGGTGGTCTGACAGCAACGCTTTATGCTGCCCATCACCCAAATCATCCTCTTGTTAAAGCGCTGTGGGCAAATAGTCCATTTTACGACTTTAATTTAAGCTTGGTCGAAAAAAAGTTTGGTATTCCAATGCTCAGCCGAGTAGGAAAATATCTACCTAAAGTTAAATTCCCAAGCCAACTTAACAAATGGTACACCGCGAGTCTTCACAAAGAACTTAAAGGCGAATGGGACTTTAATCTGGACTGGAAACCAACTTCTGCCCCTACTGTTCAACTCAGTTTTGTACATGCGATTCATACGGCACAAAAAGAGATTCATCGCGGGGTTAAACTCGATATCCCTGCACTGATTATGCACTCCCACCAAACTAAAAACCCTAAAAAATGGGGAGTAGATGCGACTCAAAGTGATGTGATTTTAGATGTTAAAGACATTAAAAAACACGGTAAAAAAATTAAAGGAGATGTCTCTGTTGTCTCTATTCACAATGGCTTGCATGATTTAGTCCTTTCTGTCCAGCCAGTACGAGAACAAGTTTATCAACAGTTGTTCCAGTGGCTGGATCAAAAATCACTTAACTGAGCTTAGGCAAGTCAAGGTATTTCATCAGCAATTGATGCGCGGGATGTTCGATAGGTACTAACTCCATAAGACGTTCTACCGCATCGATTGCTTCAGGGAAATGAGCTAAATGCTTAAGTAATAAATCTGTTTCTTGCGTTTTAAAAATTGCATCGCTTAAACGTGATTCGAGGCAATCACGCCATGCACATAAAAACGGACTTTCAGTTTTTGCCAGAAAAACACCTGTGTAAAGCTGCAAAGCAGAAGCCGCATATCCCGCATCCAGTGCCTGTTCAGCTTGTAAAAAATCAGCTTCAACATGTACAAGCAAACGATATGGCCGAGATCCAAGTAAACCACCCAAAATATCTCGAAGTTGAGACATTTCAGCTTTAAGCGTACCCATACTGACTTTACGTTCGCCATAGAGCGCCTGATAAAGATGCTCTAAAGTTAAGCCATGTGGACATAAGGCCAATATCGTCAAAATTTCAATTTGACGCGGTGTTAATAACAAACTTTTGCCATTAAATTTAACTTGTGGCGTCGAAAATGCACGAATATGTAATTGCTGACGCTGCTGCTCTAGCAAGGCAGATTGAATAATTGATGCACAACGTTCAGCAGCCAATATTCCTAAACTATTATGATTCTTCCATGTGGTTGATAAATCAACCACGCCAAGGGTTTGTTTTGAGTATGGATCGATAATTGGCGCGGCATAGCACACCCAATCATGAATCGATTCCATATAATGTTCATTGGAAAAAACACAGCTTGATTGCTGAGTTTTTAAAGACAAAGCCAATGCATTGGTGCCAACAAATTCTTCACGCCATTGCCCACCCTGCACAAAGTGAACACGCTCAGCTGCACTTTGCATTTGAGCACTTGTTGCCGTCCAAATGATCGTACTACCAATGTCACCAACAGCGATCACCATTGAGGATTGTTCAGCGATATGACGTAAATTATCGGCACACTGACTTAAAGCCATATCTAAAGCATTTTGTGAAGCAGATTTTTTCTCGACTAATGGAGCAGCAAAACGCTCTTTAGGAATCGCAGCAGAGGCTGACCGTTCCCATGAACTTGCAATACTTTGACCCAGTTTGGCAGCATTTTGAGGAGAGAGACTATTTTGCGTACGCAGTTGATCAATCAACGTCCGTTGCTGCAATAAATCCTTTTTTGTGAACATTTGTAAATTCCTTATATATCCACATTTCTATTCCAACCTTTCTCCAACCTTCTTCTTTATATCCTAATTATACAAAGTACGAAAGTACCTACTGACAGGGTTCTTGTTAGTCTTTAGTCCTAAAAAGCAAAGGAATATTTATATGCGCTATATCGATCCAAATCAACCAGGCTCAAAAGTTCAATTTAAATCACAATATGAAAATTTTATTGGCGGTGAATGGGTTGCACCTGTAAAGGGTGCATATTTTGATAATGTATCTCCTGTTGATGGAAAAGCTTTCACCCGTATTCCACGCTCTAGTGCCGAAGATATCGAACTTGCTCTAGATGCAGCACATAAAGCGAAAGCAACATGGAATAAAGCCTCACCAACGGTACGCTCTAATATACTTTTAAAAATTGCTGATCGTTTAGAAGCAAATCTTGAAATGCTTGCTGTTGCAGAAACTTGGGATAACGGTAAAGCGGTTCGTGAAACTTTAGCAGCAGACCTTCCACTTGCGATTGACCATTTCCGTTATTTCGCAGGTTGTATTCGTGCTCAAGAAGGCGGGATCTCTGAAATTGATGAAGATACAATTGCCTACCATTTTCATGAACCATTAGGTGTGGTTGGCCAAATCATTCCATGGAACTTCCCGATTTTAATGGCAGCATGGAAACTTGCTCCTGCTCTAGCGGCGGGTAACTGTGTCGTGATTAAACCAGCAGAGCAAACACCTGTAGGTATTTTACTGGTGGCTGAACTCATCCAAGATATCTTACCGCCGGGTGTACTTAATATTGTTAATGGTTTCGGTTCAGAAGTCGGTCGTCCGTTAGCGACAAACCCACGTATTGCCAAAATCGCGTTCACAGGTTCAACTCAAACTGGACAAATGGTCATGCAATATGCAACCGAAAATATTATTCCAGTGACATTAGAACTTGGCGGTAAGTCACCAAACCTTTTCTTTGAAGATATCATGGATAAAGAAGATGATTTCTTAGAAAAAACACTTGAAGGTTTTGCGATGTTTGCCTTGAACCAAGGTGAAGTATGTACTTGCCCTTCTCGTGCTTTAGTACAAGAAAGTATTGCTGATCAGTTCTTGGAGTTGGCTGTAGAGCGTGTAAAACGTATTAAAACTGGTCATCCACTTGATACTGAAACCATGATTGGCGCTCAAGCATCTCTACAACAGCAAGAGAAAATCTTACGTTGTATTAACACTGGTCGTGAAGAAGGTGCAGAACTCTTACTTGGTGGTAGTGGCCGTAAAGAAGTAGGCGATGGCTTCTATGTTGATCCGACTATTTTTAAAGGTCACAATGGCATGCAAGTTTTCCAAGAAGAAATTTTTGGACCTGTACTTGCTGTGACAACGTTCAAAGACTTTGACGATGCAATTAAAATTGCCAATGACACCATGTATGGTTTAGGTGCAGGTGTATGGTCACGTTCAGCTCACATTTCTTATCGTGCGGGTCGTGCCATTGAGGCGGGCCGTGTCTGGACAAACTGCTACAACATCTACCCTGCACATGCTGCATTTGGTGGCTACAAAAAATCAGGTATTGGTCGTGAAAACCACAAGATGATGCTAGATCATTATCAACAAACTAAAAACTTGTTGGTTAGTTATTCAACTAAACCAATGGGCTTCTTCTAAGTTCTGCACCAAGTTGATACCAGATTATCAACATTAGAAAGAAGTAAGCTCATTAATTATGTAAGAAGCCAGTAATTTAGATTACTGGCTTCTTTATTTAGTATTGTTAGTTCTCAAGTTTTTATCATTTGGAATAAAAAAGCGCCATCTATTATCGAAAGTGCTTCATTTAGGCATTGCTTTTGCATTGATTCATACAAACCCACTCGCAGGAGTATTGTATGAATCAACCAGAAACAACTTCCGTTATTGCTTCAAGCGCAGAAGTTTCATCAGCAGAATATTTTGCTCAGCGTCAACTTAAACAAGGTACCGTGGGTTGGTTACTCCTGATTGGTTTAGGCGTGGCTTATGTGATATCTGGTGATTTTGCCGGTTGGAACTTCGGTATTGCCCAAGGTGGTTGGGGTGGTATGTTTATTGCCACTGCCCTCGCTGCAATCATGTACCTGTGCCTATGTCTTTCTATGTCAGAAATGTCCACCATGATGCCGACAGCAGGTGGCGGTTATAGTTTTGCGCGTGCTGCCTTTGGTCCTTTTGGTGGCTATTTAACAGGTACAGCTATTTTAATTGAATACGCGATTGCCCCTGCTGCTATTGCCGTATTTATTGGCGGTTATTGCGAATCTTTATTTGGAATTAATGGCTGGATGATTTACCTCGCCTGCTATGCGATTTTTATGGGCATACATTTGAAAGGTGCTGGCGAAGCCTTAAAAATCATGTTTGCAATTACGCTTGTTGCAGCAGTTGCTCTTATTGTATTTATTGCAGCAATGATCCCGCATTTTAATGCACAAAACCTGTTAGATATTCCAGTCGGTACAGCAGCTGGCGCTAGTCGTTTCTTACCCCATGGTTACTTAGGTATATGGGCAGCAGTTCCATTTGCTATCTGGTTTTTTCTTGCGGTTGAAGGTGTTCCTTTAGCAGCAGAAGAAGCAAAAGATCCAGCCAAATCTCTCCCACGCGGTTTAATCGGTGCAATGCTCATATTAACGGCGTTTGCCATGCTCATTTTATTCTTGGGTGCGGGCGCAGCAGGTGCAAGTACTTTACAAAACTCAGGCGCTCCTCTCGTCGATGCTCTGGTTAAAGTTTATGGCAGCAACACTTGGCTTGCGACCTTTGTAAACTTTGTCGGTTTAGCAGGTTTAATCGCGAGTTTCTTTTCAATTATCTATGCCTATTCCCGTCAAATCTTTGCATTGTCACGTGCTGGCTATTTACCAACCTCACTCTCTTTAACCAATAAAAATAAAGCCCCTTATCTCGCAATTATTATTCCGGGCATTATCGGTTTCTTGCTTTCACTTACTAAAGAAGGTGATTCACTGATTTTAATTGCCGTTTTTGGTGCAACTATTTCTTATGTATTGATTCTCTTATCCCACATCAAATTACGCCTATCTAAACCCGACATGCCCCGTCCCTATAAAACACCAGGTGGCATTGTGACCTCAAGTATTGCATTAGTTTTAGCAGTGGCTGCGGTAGTTGCAGGTTTTGTGGTTAACCCTAAAGTCTGGTTTATTGCTGCTGCTATTTATGCTGCATTTATTGCTTACTTTTTATTCTACAGTCGCTATCATTTAGTTAAAGGTACGCCAGAAGAAGAGTTTGCAAATATTAAAGCTGCTGAACAAGAGCTATAAATAAAAGGATGCAACCATGAGTTATCGCAATATTGTCGCCAATCAGCAATATCACTTTGCTGACCTAAAAACTTTAATGGCAAAAGCAACGCCATTACGTTCAGGCGATGAGTTAGCAGGTGTAGCTGCCAGAGATGCAACTGAACATGTTGCGGCACAAATGACACTGGCCGATGTACCACTTAAAACTTTTTTAAATGAAGTAGTGGTCGATTACGAAACAGATGAAATTACGCGACTGATTATTGATGAACATGATCTGGCAGCCTTTGCTCCTATTTCACACTTTACAGTAGGTGATTTTCGGAATTGGTTACTTGGAGAAGAAGCAACTGCACAAAGCTTAAAAGCATTAGCATCAGGTTTAACTCCAGAAATGGTGGCTGCTGTCAGCAAAATTATGCGCAATCAAGATTTGATTTATGTCGCCAGCAAATGTGAAGTCGTTACCCAGTTTCGCAACACCATTGGTCTAAAAGGCCATCTTTCTACCCGTTTGCAACCAAATCACCCTACCGACGATGTTCTTGGTATTTCTGCCAGTATTTTAGATGGCTTGATGTATGGCAATGGTGACGCTGTGATTGGCATTAACCCTGCAACAGATAATCTACATAATTTGTCAGAGCTACTGAAATTACTTGATCATGTAATTCAGGAATATCAAATTCCGACGCAATCTTGTGTACTCACGCATATCAGCTCAGGTATTCAACTCGCTGAAAAAAATGTGCCGATTGATTTAATGTTTCAATCAATCGCTGGCACCCAACTAGCTAACGAAGGTTTTGGAATTTCACTTGATTTACTCCAAGAAGGATATGAAGCCACGCTCGCACTCAAACGCGGGACCATTGGACAAAATGTTATGTACTTTGAAACGGGCCAAGGCAGCGCCTTATCAAGCAACGCACATCACGGCGTTGACCAGCAAACATTGGAAACCCGTGCCTATGCCGTAGCCCGAAAATATAATCCGCTTTTAGTAAATACAGTCGTCGGTTTTATTGGCCCAGAGTATCTTTTTAACGGCAAACAAATTATACGCGCAGGTCTAGAAGACCACTTTTGTGGCAAGTTACTTGGTGTACCAATGGGTTGCGACATTTGTTACACCAACCATGCCGATGCAGACCAAAATGATATGGATGTACTTCTCACCTTATTTGGCGCCGCGGGCATCAACTTTATTATGGGAATTCCGGGTTCAGATGATGTCATGCTCAATTATCAAACGACTTCGTTCCATGATGCCCTTTATCTAAGACAACTCTTAGGTTTAAAACCCGCTCCTGAGTTTTCTGCTTGGCTTGAACAACAGGGCATTTTTAAACAGCAAAACTCTCAAATTTGTTGGGCAGACCACATGCCCGACCAATTCTCTCGCCTGCTCATGAATTAGGGAGAACGCCATGAAACTGAACCGTGATATTCAATATCCATCTTCTACTCATCAAGATCAGTGGGAAAAACTTAAACAGTTTACCGATGCCCGTATTGCTTTGGGTCGTGCAGGTTGCAGTATCCCAACACGAGCCTTACTTGAATTCCAGTTGTCTCATGCACAAGCAAAAGATGCTGTTTATCAAGATCTGGACGTTTTTCATTTATCTGAACAATTACAGCAAATACAGCTTCCAAGCATTCATGTACAAAGTAATGCATCCAATAAAGAAATTTACCTTAAACGCCCAGATTTAGGACGTCAGCTTTCAAGCCAATCAAAAGATGTCTTAATTAAGGAATATGCAGAAAATCCACAACAATACGATGTTTGTATTGTGGTAGGTGACGGACTCTCTGCAAGAGCAATTGAAGCGAATGCTGTGGCATTTATTACAGCGCTAAGCGAACAAATTCAGCAAGAAAACTGGAGTCTTGCACCAATTACACTTGCGACAGGTAGCCGAGTTGCTCTTGGCGATGAAGTCGCAGAAATTTTCAAAGCATCTATGCTTGTTATGCTTATTGGAGAACGTCCGGGACTAAGCTCTCCGGACAGTATGGGCATTTACTATACATGGAATGCATATTCAGGCTGCCTCGATGCGAAACGCAATTGTATTTCAAATGTTCGCCCAGCAGGCTTAAGTATTCCAGTTGCAGTACAACGTTTAATCGCATTAATGAAAAAATCAAAACAACTCGGTTTTTCAGGCGTTAATTTAAAAGATGAACATCAACTTTCAAACATAGGCCTTGAGGAAACTCAAAAGCTATTATTTTAAACAGTAGAATATGTTTAGGGATTTATTCATAAATAGATAATCCTTTGCATAACAACATCATTTTAACGAAAAATATCAATTTTCGGATATTGGCGATTTATACAGATATTCTCTTCTTTATATTTATCGCTATACTCCACGTATTGATCTTCTATGAATCATTTCTATGAGCACAACAAACGCCTTCCCTAAAACTATTTATGCCATTCAGCATCTTGCTTTCGAAGACTTAGGTTCATTAGAAGATGTCTTTTATCAACTCGGATTTCGAGTCCGTTATTTTGAGGCGGGTGTTGATGATTTAACTCCTGCTTTTTCACATGAAGGTTTAACCATTATTTTAGGTGGTCCAATCGGAGTTTATGAAACTGACGATTATCCATTCTTAAAAGATGAAATTGCTTTACTCAAACAACGTTTAGCAGCTGATAAACCTACTCTGGGCATTTGCCTAGGCGCACAGCTTATTGCTCATGCACTTGGCGCAAAAGTATATGCAGGACATCAAAAAGAAATTGGCTGGGGTCCACTGAGTTTAAGCCTACGCGCTAATCAGGTTTTATCTGGTTTGCTTAATAATGTGCATGTTCTACATTGGCATGGTGACACTTTCGACCTTCCTGAAAATGCAGTACTTTTAGCAAGTTCTGATGTTTATACCAATCAGGCATTTGAGGTCGGGAATAATATTCTTGCCTTGCAGTTCCACATTGAAACCACTGAAGAGCATTTTGAAAAATGGTTAATTGGCCATACATGTGAACTTCGCCATGCAAATATTTCGATTCCAAAGCTTCGCGAAGATAATTTGCAATACGCTCAAGCGCTCGAACATGCTGCATTTGAAATTATTCAAAAATTTCTCAAACGTATTGGATATAGTGGTTAAATTATAAAAATACAATTTAATAATTAATTAATTGAATTATATCCATAAAGCCAAATGCTTATTTTTCACCCAAAGATGGATTATTAATCTATCTTTGGGAACCTTTATAATTAATTTCCGTGTATTATTAATTTATTCATTTTGTAACATAAAATAAACGCTGATTTACTATGGAAATCCTGAAATTTATTAAAAGCTTTAACACGGTAAATACTTATTTATCGCTAGCATTTATTCTTCTTATAATCATTGTTCTTTATTTTTATGTGGTTAATCCAGCTTAGCTTATTTGCCAAAGCGCAATAAAGAATAATATATGTAAGAAAATAGATATAAAAAAGCCCAACTGAGTTGGGCTTTTTTATATCTGCTATTTACTCAAAACCTGTTACTCGTGTTACTTTTTCTCAGGCTTAAAGCTATCTTTCAAATCGAGAATACGGTTAAACACTGGTTTTTCAGGTGAATGATCGTGCTGATCTGCAACGAAATAACCTTCACGTTCAAACTGGAAACGATCTTCAGGACTCGCTTGTGCTAAAGCAGGTTCAATTACAGCTTCTAATACTTTCATCGAATCTGGATTTAGGTTTGCCAAGAAATCATCACCTGTTTCAGGGTCTGCTTCTGTGAACAAACGATCGTAAATACGTACTTCAGCAGGAATACCTTTGGTTGCAGATACCCAGTGAATTACGCCTTTCACTTTACGACCTTCAGGGTTTTTACCTAGAGTTTCAGGGTCAATTGAACATTTCAACTCAACCACTTCACCATTAGCATCCTTAATGACTTCATCACATTTAATCACGTAAGCATGACGTAAACGCACTTCACCGTCAGGAATTAAACGTTTAAAGCCTTTTGGCGGTACTTCCTCAAAGTCTTTACGGTCAATATAGATTTCCTTAGTTAAAGGAATTACACGATCACCCATATCAACGTTAGGATGGCGAGCATGCGTAAGATCCATATCTTCTGGTAAATTGGTCAAAGTCACTTTAAGTGGGCTTAAAACAGCCATACCACGCGCAGCTGTATTTTCCAAAGATTGGCGAATACAGAACTCAAGCATTGCAACATCTACAATACCATCAGTTTTTGATACACCTACACGTTTACAGAAATCACGTAAACCCTCTGGAGTAAAACCACGACGACGCATACCTACTACTGTTGGCATGCGCGGGTCATCCCAACCATTCACATGACCACCTTCCACCAATTTACGTAATTTACGTTTTGATGTAATGGTGTAGTCCACGTTTAAACGTGAAGATTCATACTGATGTGGAACTGCTTTAGATTTTACCTTTTCTACAATCCAGTCATAAAACGGACGGTGATCTTGGAACTCTAATGTACAAAGCGAATGAGTAATCCCCTCAATAGCATCAGACAATGGATGAGCATAGTCATACATTGGATAGATTTTCCATTTATCACCTGTTTGGTGATGCTCTGAATGCAATACGCGATATAAAATTGGGTCACGCATGTGTACGTTTGGGCTTGCCATATCAATTTTGGCACGTAGCACAGCTTCGCCCTCTTTAAATTCCCCACTGCGCATTTTTTCAAAGCGAGCAAGGTTTTCTTCAACAGATGCATCACGGTATGGTGAATTTTTACCCGGTTCAACAAAACTACCGCGGTTTAACTTAATTTCTTCTGGAGACTGTAAATCAACATAAGCATCACCTTGCTCAATTAATTGAACAGCCCATGCATATAATTGATCAAAATAACTTGATGCATAGCGTGGCTCACCATTCCAGTTAAAACCAAGCCATTTCACATCATTCGCAATACCGTCAACGTACTCTTGTTCTTCAGCATCAGGGTTTGTATCGTCAAAACGTAAATTACATAAACCATCAAACTCTTCAGCCACACCAAAGTTTAGGCAAATCGCTTTTACATGACCAATATGCAAATAACCATTTGGTTCTGGTGGAAAACGCGTTACGATCTGATTTGCACGTCCAGCAGCCAAGTCTTCAGTAATGACTTGGCGAACAAAATCTAAGCCAGCCTGTTGTTCTTGCTGCGCAGAATCGACAGAGGCATGAGTATTCGGTGTCGGGTTATTTGGCAGGCTCGAGACAACATCATTAGGCTTCATAGTGTATCAATCACTTCTTTGTAGATAAAATTTCGAAAAATTTAAACGCTATCTTCATTTTTAACAAAGATTTTAACGTTTTTTACTTGCCTTGTAGTTTACAGTTTGCTTATGCTTCTCTCAACCAAAAACCCATGGTCATAAGCCCATGTTTAGGAGATTAATGTAATGAGTTTTCCTCAAGTCGAATTAAACACCAATAAAGGTCGTATTGTTCTTGAACTGAATGCTGAAAAAGCACCTAAAACAGTAGCAAACTTTTTAGAATATGTACGTGACGGTTTTTATGACGGCGTTATTTTCCACCGCGTCATTGATGGTTTCATGATCCAAGGTGGCGGTATGGATGAAAACTTCAAAGAAAAAGCAACACGTGATTCAATTGAAAATGAAGCTGATAACGGTTTAAGCAACGACGAAGGTACGATTGCAATGGCGCGTACTCAAGCTCCTCACTCAGCGTCTGCTCAATTCTTTATCAACGTGAAAAATAACTCTTTCTTGAACCATACCTCTAAAACTGCTCAAGGTTGGGGTTATGCTGTATTTGGTAAAGTTGTTGAAGGTCTAGACATTGTTGAAGCGATCAAAGGTGTTCGCACTGGTAACCGTGGTTATCACGCTGACGTTCCTTTAGAAAACGTTGTAATCGAATCTGCTAAAATTATTTCTGAATAATTTTAGGATAAAGCTGTGACTTATCTGTTTATCTCAGATTTACATTTGTCACCTGAACACCCTCGACTCGTTCGAGGGTTTTTAGACTTATTGGTGCATTACCAAGATAAAAATACTCAGCTCTACATTTTAGGCGATTGGTTTAATGCCTGGATTGGAGATGACTATTCAGCACCATGGCTCGATGAAATTGTCGATGCCTTAAAGGCTTTTACTCAAAAGGGTAATCGGGTTTACTTTCAAGTCGGTAACCGTGATTTTGCTCTTAATCAAGTTTTCCTCAATAAATTTAATGGCGTCTTATTACCTGACATTTATTCCCTCAATATTGCAGGACATCAATACCGTCTAGAACACGGCGATGCATTATGTACAGATGACGTTTCTTATCAAAGATTTAAAAAGATTATTCGAAATCCTCTCTTAGTTGCTCTTTTACGCCGAACTCCACTCAGTTTTCGCACTAAGTTGGTTAATGGCTTCCGCAAGAGAAGTTCCGCGGATAAACAGCAAAAAAGCTATGAAATCATGGATGTGAATGAGCAAGCAGTTCTGTCTGCTTTAGCAGATGTAGATACACTGATTCATGGGCATACTCATCGCCCTTCAATTCATCAAGTGCAAGCTAAACAACGAATTGTTCTTGGCGATTGGCGTGAAGATCAGGCTTATATTTTGGAAATTGATCCATCCTCAAATACGCAACAGCTCGAATTGATTGTCTGGAATTATTAGCTAGAAATTAGTCACTTTTTATTTCAACTTTCAATTCTTTAATTTTTTTATTTAAATCAGAATCGTAAATCACACACATGCTGGCAATAAAAATAAATTTCCAGCTTATATGTGCATGATCGTGATACTCAATGTATAAAATAAGAAGACTCAATACAAATATAAGAATGATAAAAGCTTTAACAATTCTAATTTCTCGCAGCTTACTCTTTGCATCGGTTGGCATTAAATCAATCATTTTCAATAGATTACTAAACTTTTATATAAACATTATATTTCTTTATCAAATTACATAGGAAATGTTTTTGAATAAAATAGCGTATGATGACAAAGATTAAATTCTCTCAATTGCCATAAGATTGATATGGAGTAGACCTATGGACCTATTGAATTCTGTTAAAAGCCGCTACACAACAAAAGCGTATGATTCTGAAAAGAAAATTCCTCAAGAAAAAATTAATAAATTATTAGAAATTTTACGTTTTTCACCTTCTTCAGTGAATATACAGCCTTGGCACTTTTTCGTTGCAGATAACCTTGCAGCTAAAGAAAGAATAGCGAAAGCCTTAACAGGTAAATATGCTTACAATGGTCCTAAAGTGCTTGAGTCATCACACACACTTGTATTCTGCACAAAAACAGACATTTCATCTGAATATTTAGATCAATTACTTGAACAAGATGATTTAAGTGGTCGTTTTAAAGATGAAAAAGCTAAATTAGGCCAAAAAGATACTCGCCATGGCTATGTTGAGTTCTATCGAAATGAGCAGAAAAATTTATTTGGATGGATGGAAAATCAAACATTCATTGCTCTGGGGCAACTACTTTTTGCTGCGGGTTTAGAAGGAATTGATGCAACCCCAATGGGCGGCTTTGATGAAGACATTTTAAATACTGAGTTAGGTTTAACAGAAAAAGGCTTACGTAGTTCAGTCATTGTTTCCCTAGGTTATCGCAGTGAAAACGATTTTAATGCCAAACTACCAAAATCACGCCTACCAGATGAAGTTATTTTTACCTATTTATAAAATTAGAATAGTTCAAGAGATTCAAGTCTCTTGAACTATAAAGCCATTGCCCTAGCTAAACAAATCACACCACTTATCCCAAATAAAATACCTAAAGTGGTCGGCCATTTTAATTTTTCTTTATATAAAATAACGCCACTTGCAATGCCTAATAACACCACAAGAATATTCATACTTGCAAAAACAATTGCAGGTGAATCCTTTAAAAGAATATGAGCTTTCACATATAAAGCAATATTCGAAAAATTAAGTACACCTAATATCAATCCAGCTATAGCACTTTTAAGCTGCCATTTTTGGGTTTTCTGCACCAATAAATATGAAATTGATAATATAAAAGCTGTAATAAAAATAAGATTCAAAGTGAGTGTAAATTGAAGACCTAAACTACTCGTATATTTTAAGAGAATATCTACTGCGGCATATCCACACCAAACACTTAATAGAGCAAAAATCGCTTTTCGAGATTGATGATTCGAGGAAGTACTCATTTGTCCAAAAAGGACAAGTAAAACAGCAAAAATTCCTAAACCTATTCCCCATAGCTTTAATGCATTAAATTGTTCATGAAAAAAGAAATAAGCTGCGAGTAAAGAAAGTACGACGGAAAGGCGCTGTGCAACTTCGGTCTTAACAATTCCTGCATATTCTAGTGACTTAGCTAAACACAGAAAAATACTAGGCAAAATCAGTCCCAATGTAACAATTAACCACCAAGGGGTCTTTTGTATTGAAATATGTTGAATATCAGGCTGAAACCACCAAAAGCAAAGAAAACTCGCGCTCGCATAGTTCCATGCAATCATTTGTAATGGCTGATACCCTTTTTTCTTTAAGTTTTTTAATAGGATAGACACCAAAACACTACTTAAAGCAGCAGCCAATATTAATATCATCGATTAAAACTCTATTTATTTAAATATATGAGTCACCATGGTCAAATCATGACCTCTGATGAGTTTAATATTTTGAATTAACTTTTAAATAAACATAAAAAAACCAGTCATTATCTGACTGGTTTCTTTTTTAGATATCAATTAACGATTATTTTCGTCTTCTTGACCATCTTCAAATTTAGTATCGTTGTCAAAACCACCTTGATGACCACCGAAGCCGCCTTGACCACCGAAACCACCACCTTGACCGCCGAAGCCACCTTGACCGCCGAAGCCGCCACCTTGACCACCGCCGAAGCCGCCTTGACCACCGAAGCCGCCTTGAGCGCCACCGAAGCCACCTTGAGCGCCACCGAAGCCACCGCCTTGAGCGCCACCGAAGCCACCAGTAGGTTGACCACCAAAACCGCCTTGTGTGCCACCTTGTGCTGGGAAGCCTGTACCTTGTGCGCCTGCTGGGCGTGGGTTACGTGCTGGAACAACAGTTGAAATCGCGTGTTTGTAAACCATTTGACTTACTGTATTTTTTAATAAAACAACATATTGGTCAAATGATTCAATATGACCCTGTAATTTAATACCGTTCACAAGGAAAATAGAAACAGGGATACGTTCTTTACGGAGAGAATTTAAGAACGGATCTTGTAAAGTTTGACCTTTAGACATTTTTAACTCCAAAAAAAAAATTTTAAATCAGCGCAAAAAAACTATCTTTATTTTTCAACTAAAAATTATAAAAAGACAGTGTGCAAATTTTGCTTTATCCATAAGAGTTTCGCAAGTCTTCTTTAGCCTGCTTTATCGTCAAGTAAGTTTTAAAATCGTGTATTTCTTGCAAAGAACGTAACCACGTATATTGACGTTTGGCAAGTTGTCGTGTTGCAAATAAGGCTTTATCCTCCATTTCACGTTTACTTTTGAGACTTATATCACTTTTTAATAGAAATTCTAGTGCTTGTCGATAACCCACTGAGCGCATTGAGGGTAAATTTTCATCTAAATCGTATTTTTCAATTAGAGCTTCAACTTCACTCAAAAAACCGATATCCCACATTTTGATCAATCTTTGCTCAATGCGCTGATGTAATTCTACCCGATCCGGAAGTAAAGCATAATTATGAAATATGTATCGATATGGTACGTTTTTTGGTTGTTCTGCCTGTAATTTAGTAATTGGCTCACCCGTAAGCTTATAAACTTCTAGTGCTCGAATAATCCTTTGCTTATCAGTCACATTAAATTTTATAGCCGCGGCAGGATCTACAGAAACTAATTCGTCATAAACAGCCTGCCACCCTTCATTTAAACCTTTTTCTTCAATTGCTGCCCGAACTTGGGCATCTGCGCTTGGCAAATTACTCGATAGACCTTCTAATAATGCCTTAAAGTACAACATTGTGCCTCCTACCAAGATAGGAGTTTTCCCTCGTGAATGCATGTCATCAATCAACTTAGATGCATCTTCAACAAATTGAGCAGCTGAATAAACTTCAAGAGGAGTGATCAGATCAATTAAATGATGAGGATATAGCGCTTGTTCTTCACGAGTTGGTTTAGCAGTACCGATATCCATATCTTTATAAACGAGAGCAGAATCAACAGAAATCAGCTCAAAATTTCCACGTTCGTATAATTCACATGCCAAAGCGGTTTTACCACTTGCAGTTGGTCCCATTAAATTGATGACGGGCAATTGATTTGACATGTAAAACTACTCTCCTCGAGCAAATAATTTATCTAATTGAGATAATGGAAATGCACGCCAAGTTGGCCTTCCATGGTTACATTGGCTCGCAAATTCGGTTTGTTCCATTTGGCGAAGTAAAGCATTCATTTCCGAAAGACTGAGTTGTCGATGTGCACGTACTGCTCCATGACATGCCATTCCAGCTAATAACTCATCTCTTTTTTGAAGTAATCCTTGTGCTTCATCATTTGGATCTAAATCATTTAAAAGTTCAGGAATAAGATTTTCAAAGTCAGCTTTTTGTAATATGGCTGGTACTCCCCGAACAATAATCTGCTCGTCCCCATATAAATCAATTTCAAGTCCTAAACGCTCAAGTTGAGGTTTTAATTCTTCTACCCGCACTGCCTGCATACGGCTAATAGAAATGACTTTAGGTATGAGTAACTGTTGAGATGTCCAAAACTCTGGTTTGTCCCAAGCATTTTTCATTTGCTGTAATAAAATACGCTCATGTGCTGCATGCATATCAACAATAATCAGCCCTTCTGTATTTTGCGCTAAAACATAAATTCCATGAAGTTGAGCGATTGCGATGCCTAACGGAAATTCATCGACTTTAGTTACTGGCTCAATATCTTCATTTACTGAAAAATTAGCAGGTTGATCACGCAGTGGTGCTAAGTATGTCTTTAACGCATTATTTAACTGAGGAGAGCCATTATATCTTGGTGTTTGATCTGTATAGTGAACAGCTTGCGGACGGCTGGCATTAAAATCGGTTAACAACTCTGTTGGTACACGCTGAGTCTGTGCTTCACTATCCGGATTTAAAGTTTCATTTGCTCGGTGCAATGAAAATTGTTCCTGATATTTAGGTTGAGGCTGCACAGAGTAATCTGAGTTTTCATCTGCTTTCATCGCTTGAGCTAAATCAGCGCTCGCTGTCTGAAATTGCGACAGAGTTTCTTTTGCGTAATGTCTTACAAACTCATGCACTTCTCTCTGATTTAAAAAGCGAATTTCATGTTTTGTAGGATGAACATTCACATCAATATTTTCAGGATCAACTTCTAAGAAAAGTAAATAAGATGAATGTTGATGGCCATGTAAAATACCGTCATATGCCATGCGTAATGCATGAGAAATCGTTTTATCTTTAACAATACGACCATTTACGTAGACATATTGCATATCAGCCTGCGCACGAGCATCTGAAGGATGGCCAAGCCACCCCGATAAACGCATGCTAATACTTTCGGCATCCATCCAATATGCATTTTGTACGAATTGCGAACCGAGCAGTTGTTGTACTCGCTGAAAACGGAGTTCTCCGCTATCTGCTATGGGTAAATTAATTCTAATATTATCATTGTGTTCAAGCACAAAACGTATATCAAAATGCGTTAAAGCCAGACGACGAACAATCTCTTCAATATGACCAAATTCAGTCGTTGGTTTCTTTAAAAATTTACGGCGTGCCGGTACATTAAAAAATAAATCCTGAACACGTATATGGGTTCCCTTTTGAGCAGCAACAGCTTGTACTTCTTGATGATCAAAGGCTGTACCATTGACTTCAACCTGATGGCCAATACCACTTTCATCTTGGCTACTGGTTAAAGTCAATCTTGAAACTGCGGCAATCGAAGCAAGTGCCTCCCCGCGAAATCCCAAACTTACAATAGCGTGTAAATCTTCTGCAGTTTTAATTTTACTTGTCGCATGGCGCATGACAGCTAATGCCAAATCTTCAGAATGAATACCATGCCCATTATCAATAATTTCTATGAGGGTCGAACCACCTTGAGCGATCCGTACAATGAGTTCAGTTGCACCCGCATCGATGGAGTTTTCTAATAATTCTTTAACAACAGATGAAGGACGCTCAATCACCTCACCAGCAGCAATCTGGTTGGCTAACGCTGCGTCTAAAGTATGAATACGACGTTGTGTTAGCTTTTCATCAGTCATGAAGCTGTTCCTGCAAAGTCTGATATAAAGGTTCTGTGGGTAGAGTTAAAGTTACAAAACGACTCAGCTCATCCTCTGACTTTTGAATATCGATGATGATATCTGCCTGAGGAATTTCATCACCACCTTTTGATGGCCATTCAAATAAAAATAATGCATCAGTGACATCTAGATAATCACGGATTCCCATTAATTCAAGTTCATAAGGATCATTCAAACGATATAAGTCAAAATGAAAAATTTCTTTCTCATTGATTTTATACGGCTCAACTAGTGTATAGGTTGGGCTTTTAACAGAGCCTTTATGACCCAAGGCCTGTAAGAAATAGCGCGTAAGTGTGGTTTTACCCGCACCTAAGTCTCCAATTAAATAAATCACACCTGACTGAACATGTTGCGCCAACGCCTGAGCTAGACGCCCAGTATCTTCTTCATGATTTAACACCAATTTCAATGAATACGACATAGCACACATAACATGATTCAAAATAATCGATATGATAACATTGCCCTGCCTTAAAAGCCTACTCAAGCCCTAGAAGTTGGCTTTTTTTATATCAATTCTCTTACATATTTATACTTTTTTATGTCTAGTCCGAACGATTTTTTGCCACCTATGGTTGATGGTGTAAGCGCAAGCCAAGTTTATCTTCCTGCACAAACAAATACTCAAACTATTTATGAGTATCTATGCCAACATTTTCAACATATTAAAGTACAAGAGTGGCAACAACGCTTTCAAGATGGGCTTATTTATGGGGCAAATGGACAAAAATTAACATTAGATAGTCCCTATCAAAGCAATACGCATATCTTTTATTATCGATTTCTTGCCTATGAGCCACATGTTCCTCTCGAACATCGGATTTTATTTGAAAATGATGACTTACTGGTGGTCGATAAACCACATTTTTTAACAATTAGCCCAACTGGACAATATGTACAAGAAACATTATTAGTTCGACTTAAAAAACAGACAGGCAATGAATTTTTAACACCGATACATCGATTAGACCGTGAAACTGCTGGGGTTGTTCTATTTTGCAAACGGGTTGAATCGCGAGGTATTTACCAACAATTATTTGCGGAGCGTCAAGTCAATAAAACTTACCACGCTATCGCTCCTTATAAAAAAGAATTAAAACTTCCTCAAACATTACATTTACATCTAGATAAAGGGACTCCTTTTTACACCATGCAAGTTGTGGAAAATGCTAAAGCAAACACTCAGACCTATATTGAGCTTATTGAACACAACCAGATTTGGGCTAAATATCGTTTAACACCGACAACAGGTAAACAGCACCAGCTTCGTGTACATCTTAATTATCTAGATATTCCGATTAAAAATGATCCATTTTATCCGACTGTTCAACATAAGGCAGATGATGATTTTTCAGAGCCATTACAACTTTTAGCTAAGCACATTTCATTTGTCGATCCACTCACGAAAGGGGAAATGTTTTTCAATTCTCAGTTTGAATTGACGTTGTAATGCAAGTGTAATGACAAAAAGATTGTTTTTTATGCCGAAAAACATTGAAATTACATTGCAATGGTTTAAAATAAATTCCTAAAAATTAAAAATCATTTGGTTTTGTTATTCATGCGAAAAACAGAAGTTTATCAGGTTCGACTGGACTCCCAAGAGAAAAAGCAGGCTTTTGCTGTTTTTAAACAATTGGGAATTACCCCTGCCCAAGCGGTACGACTTTTTTTTAAACAAGTCGTATTAACTAAATCTATTCCGTTTGCGATCGAAAATCAGAGTATTAATATGGAACAATTATTAAAACTCCGAAAAGCAAAAGCATCTTCATTAAATCAAAACCCATCGACTTTAGCTGAAGATGATGACCATGAGGATTTGTTTGAAGAACTAAACGCACTTCTTGGTGAGAGCGACAAAACTTAACACTGTTGCATTTATAAACAAGTTTTAACGTCAAAAAGCTCTTTTTTTCGTTATGCTCTCTTTGTAAAAATATAATGATAAGTTACAAGGAGTACCAAATGATCGTTAGACGAGCGACTTTTGAAGATTTAGACCAACTCGCCGTTTTATTTGATGAATACCGCCAGTTTTATGGGGCTTCTTCTAATTTTAATGAATCACTTTACTTTCTTAAACAACGTTTTGAGAATAGAGAAAGTGTTTTTTTTATTCATATTAAAGATGAAAAAATCACCGGATTCGTTCTACTCTATTTAGGTTTTTCTTCAGTTGCTTGTTCAACATATTATATTTTAGATGATGTATATGTTACGCCAATTTTTCGTCGCCAAGGCTCAGCCAAACAGTTAATTGATACTGCCATTTTATTTGCAAAACAACAAAATGCCCTACGCATTAGCCTAGAAACTCAAAGTAATAACCATGAGTCTCATCGTCTATATGAACAAATGGGCTTCATCCGGGATAGTGAGTTTCAGACATTCCATTGCTTTCTTAAATAATATTTTGTGCTAGCTGCTTTTGCTGCTCTGATAAATAAATCCATTCCCCATCTGCTATTTCAGGTAAAACCAATTGACCTACTTGATGGCGATGCAATGCTTCTACTTTATTTCCTACAGCAGCAATCATTCTTTTGACTTGGTGATAAACACCTTGATGAATGGTCATCGTTAATTTGTGAGTTTCCAACATTGCTACATCGGTTGCAGCAAAAATGCCTTTTTCCTGATGTAAGCTGACACCTTCGCTTAACATTACGATTTGCTCAGCTGTCACTGGATCAATGGTAGTAACATGATAAACCTTTGGAACATGTTTACGAGGATGGGTTAAAGCTTGAAGATATTTACCATCATCAGTAAGTAAGAGTAAGCCTGTTGTGTCTTGATCTAAACGCCCAATTGCTTGGACGCCTCGATGAATCATGATTTCAGGTAAAAGACTAAAAACGCTTTGATGATGCTGAGGCTGATGTGAACATTCAAAACCTTTTGGTTTTTTTAATGCAATATAAACTTGTTCTCGATATTGGTAAGTTTGTCCAAAAAGCGAGAATTCTAAATTTTCAGGAGAAAATTGCTTTTTAAGATCATCGGCAATTTCTCCCTCAATACTTACAGAACCATTTTTTATTAACTGCTGACAATATTTACGTGAACCAAACCCTTGTGATTGTAAAATTTTTTCCAGCAGCATGGAGGTTTCTCTTTAGAACAAAACACTCATTTTAACGCAGTTTCAACTCCCTACTCACTACTCTTTGCATTTAGTTCATTAAACTGCGCTCTATTCTTCAATTACTCGATAAATATTTTCGTTCTGTTCACTTTCGAACAGTAATTCAGTTGTAGGTAAAATAATTTCATTATCAACAATAATATGTTCAATACGTTGGCTTAGCTTTAAAGTTTCATTTTCGTGTTCAACTAAATTTTGCTTTAATTGAGCCTTGGCATCATGAATCTGATCAAACTGATCTTTAATTTTGATATCTACAATTTCCATAGTCATTATCCTATGTTCATGAGTAATGACTATTTTTATAACACAACTTCAAAAAACTATAAGATTTAACTTGTTAATTTATATAACATTGTGTCCAAGCGTAACCGAAAAATTAAAACTCTTTATCAATGAGCGATATACAATAAAATTTTATTAAAAATAAAATCCAAGATCTGTTGAATCGTTTAAAGCGTTCACATTCCTACTCTTAAATATTATACAATTCCATTTTATTTACTTGCCCACCCGCTCCCATGCTTGCCCAATTTGATGTTAATTTAGTTGTCCTTCTAGTTCTACTTATCTGTGGTTTACTAAGTCAAAATGCAGCTGTAACCATTGCAGCAGGTGTGTTAATTGTCGTTAAAATTACGCCTTTAAATCAGTTTTTCCCTTTTATTCAAGCACATGGTCTTAATTTAGGAATTCTTATTTTAACCATTGGCGTACTCACACCCATTGCCAGTGGAAAACTGAGTGGAGAGAGTATTTTAAAGTCCTTTGTTAGTATTAAATCACTGGTTGCCATTGCAATCGGTCTGTTAGTCGCATGGTTAGGTGGCCGCGGTGTAAAACTTATGTCGAGTCAGCCTGATGTTGTTGCAGGTCTATTAATTGGCACAGTTGCTGGCGTCGCCTTGCTCCGTGGTGTACCTGTCGGCCCTCTTATTGCAGCAGGCTTGCTCTCGCTATTTATCGGTAAATAAATTTTTTCGATATTAAAAAAGGCGCCATTGGGCACCTTTTTTTATGCTTAAGCTAAATGAATTGCTCTAGCCAGAATAATACGGAGTCCGTTTTAAAGAGAACTTTTCTAACTGCTTTAAGAACCCTTCAAAATAACTTTTTTCTTTTTCTTCAGTTCGATAGCCCGCATATAACGTCCGTCGTAAGCCTGTAGGTGAAACGCAATCTAAACGGCGACTCGTAACCCATCCCTTTTGTTCATATTCATTCACTACCCAATCAGGCAATGCTGCAATGCCACGTCCACTTGCTACAAGCTGAATGAGCATTTGGGTTAAATCTGTTGTTCGTATTTGCTTAGGCTGAATATTTGCCGGAATGAAAAGTTTCGACATGATATCTAAACGATGCTTATCAACCGGATAAGTAATTAAAACTTCTTCTGCTAACTCTTGAACCGTAATATTTTCAGCACGAACCAATGGATGCGTGTTGGATAGAACCAAACGCGATTCATATTCAAAAATAGGAAAATACTCAATTCCTTTTAATGCAATTGGATCGGCTGTAATAAGCAAATCAAATTCAGCATTTTGTAAAAGCTCATGTGGATTAGCTTCAAATCCAGAAGCAAAGTCTAAATCAACATCTGGGTATTGATGTCGATATTGATTCAATAACGGCATTAACCAGTCAAAGCAGCTATGGCATTCAGATGAAAAGATAATTCTACCGGTCTGTCCATGCACAATACGAGTAATATCACTATGTGTAATCTGGATTTGCGGTAAAACATCATCAGCTAACTTAAGTAAGCGTTGCCCAACATTAGAAAAGCTAACAGGTCGGCTACGTCGATTCACCACCTCTACCCCATACCAATGATCTAATTCTTTTAATTGGTGAGAAATAGCCGAGGGCGTTAAACAAAGATCATTCGCTGCTGAAACTAATGAACCATGTTCACGTAAGGCAACTAAAGTTTTAAGGTGACGAATTTCTAACATGGGCCCAAGCCTGAACAATAGATTTATCTATAAATGTCTTAATCTCATCTTTGCCTTTCAACAAATAGAATAACTGTAGATAAACCTTCATTAATGAATACTATTCATCTTACCATGGAATTAATTAATTTGTCTCAACATGAATTATTTTTCATAATTATTCTATCAGATGAATTTTTTTTAATTTAAAGGTGAAGGTACAACTGTGTAGCTGACAATTACTGCTTAATTGAAATCGAAAAGAATTTTATAAAAACAAAAAATAGACCCGTTCTAGGTCTATTTCTTATGAAAATTAATAATTACTGCGCCCACACATTTAAGCTAATAATCATACAACTTTGATTTTTAGGTTTTACCTTTAAATTTAGTGGAGCTGTTACTTCTACTAAATACTCTCCAGCCTTTGGAAATTTAAGCTCAACCTGACCATTACTATCTGCTTTAAACTGCTGCACTTGTTTATCAGTCGCACCTTTTTCTCTTAAATTAATTTCAGCATTCGCGAGACTCGTTCCTTTCTCACTTATGGTTAATTTAACAGGTTGAGCAACTTTAATTGTGTTGGGATGTACAGAAAAGTTAACTTTAATTGGTGTGTTTGGAAGTTGAATATCTGAAACTTTTCCTTTAGAAAGATAACTTTGTAATACCCACTCTCTCGTTACTTCCTCTGTTTTAATATTTTTCGCTTTAATGTCAGCTGGAATTAAATATTCACGTTCTGCTTTCGGTGGGGCTTTATCAGCTGGCATATCAAAAAATAAATGCCATGCCTTTTGATCATATACATATTTTAAAGGATAACTTGCTTGTGTCTGAATGATATAAGTTCCCTCTTCTGGCAAATCTACATCAAAAACCGTGGCCGATTTATGCAAAGCTTCCGTCGTAATCGTCTTAAGCTCATTTTTAGGAGTAATTACGGTAAGTTTGGCATCCTTTAAAGCATACTCACTATTTAATGCTTCTTCGGCATAACCTGCAATTACGGGTACTTGAGTTTGTTCTGTTTTATAAGCTAAAGGCGCTACATAAGGCTCATGAGCAAAGCCTGCGGTACATATAAATGCAAGAGGCACAATTAAAAATTTATTCATTCTTACAAAATCCTGTTGTACACAAAGTTAAAAAATTTCAGACAAAAGATACGCAGATACAGTATACATAAATAAAAATCATTATTATTATCATTTAATATTCAAATTTAAAATTCTCTAATTTTTTATTCAAAAAGAAAGAGGCCCATAGGCCTCTTTCATCTACATTATTGCTCTTTTACTTTTGGAAATGCCTGATTAAAATCAATAAGCTTATAACTTTTTACTAAATCATCTGGTCCGTAAGATACTTCGTAAGATGTTTCTTTACCGTTAAAATATGCTTCTGTCGGCGTCCCAAATACTTCCCAAAGACCGATTGAAGCAACATCTGCTACACCATGACCAAAAGCTCTACCGACTTTCACCCACTTTGAATAACCTTGCTGAAAAGTATAGATCTCAACCCGTGTTCCATCACGGTATTCTGAAAGTACAGGTGCTCCAAACTCGGCAATCACATAGTTACGAGAACTACCTGGATTTAGAACATTTACATTTTTTTTACTTGGTTGATTACCCGCCATAAATACTGAGCAACCAGACATAGATAACATAGCCATACCCATAAGGCAGGTAATAAATAATTTTTTCACGACTTAAAATCTCTATTTTTTAAATATTTATACAACTTGTTGTAATGTTTAAAGTATTACGCGCCAATCATATATAATTTTCGAAAGTTTTTCGATGAATTATTCCATATAAAAATTTAAATTTACTTCATTTGAATATGTAATCCTTCTCTCAATATTTTAGTTTTTTATTATTCTGTACTCTTTTCCCTTATACTGCTCTTTTTTGAGTCTCTTCTTAACCTATTATGGCGTCCCCGCAATCTCCTCTATCTACACATCAACACTATTCACTATTTTTAGCAATTTTCTCACTCGCTGTAGGCGGCTTTTGTATTGGAACCACTGAATTCGTCGCAATGGGACTGATTCAGGAAATTGCCAATAACTTAAAAATTACAGTACCAGAAGCTGGACACTTTATTAGTGCTTATGCATTAGGTGTGGTTATTGGTGCTCCCATCATCGCTATTCTTGGAGCTAAAGTTCCTAGAAAAGCGTTATTACTTGGCTTAATGCTTTTTTATGGTATTGCCAACGCTTGTACTGCTTTAGCCCATACACCCGAAACTGTTTTAGTTTCACGTTTCATTGCAGGCTTACCCCATGGGGCATATTTTGGTGTCGGAGCATTAGTGGCAGCTGAACTAGCTGGTCCTTCACGAAGAGCATCTGCTGTTGCCCAAATGATGATGGGTCTTACAGTAGCAACTGTGATTGGTGTACCTTTGGCAACTTGGTTAGGTCAAAATTTTGGTTGGAGAGCTGGCTTTGAATTTTCAGCGACTATCGCTTTCTTCACCTTAATTGCTGTTGGCTTCTTTGTACCCAATATTCCAGTCCAAGCAAAAGCAAGCATAAAAACAGAATTAGCTGGCCTTAAAAATATCAACATGTGGTTAACACTAGCGGTAGGTGCAATAGGTTTTGGAGGCATGTTTTCTGTTTACAGCTATGTCTCACCTATTTTGACTGAATATACACAAGTGAATATCCAAATCGTCCCTATCGCTTTGGCTATTTGGGGTATTGGTATGGTTATTGGTGGCTTAGCCGCAGGATGGCTTGCAGATAAAAATCTGAATAAAACGATTGTAGGCGTACTCATTAGCTCAGCTATCGCTTTTGTTGTTGCCAGTTTCTTAATGAGTAATATTTATACTGCGATTGCCTCATTATTTTTGATTGGTCTTACAGTAATGGGATTAGGTGGAGCTTTGCAAACTCGCCTAATGGATGTCGCAGGCGATGCTCAAACATTAGCAGCGTCACTCAACCACTCTGCCTTTAATATGGCCAACGCACTAGGTGCATTTTTAGGTGGCTGGGTACTCAGTCACCAAATGGGCTGGATCGCGCCAATCTGGGTCGGTTTTGTCTTAAGCCTCGGTGGCCTTATCATTTTACTTATTGCATTTGCTGTAGAAAAAGCCAGTAAGAAAATTTAATCAAAGAAGATGCTAACTTATTATTTCTAATCAGTTAGCTTTCCACCACAGTGTGGACAATAACATTTTTTCTCTCTAACTGACTCTTCTTCCTCTAATACTTTTTCACGCATAATTTGAATAATCAGGTTATGCGCTTGTTCTTTTGGCAGGCCTACTTTTTGGCGGATTCGTTCTATTTCAGCTTCATCATGTAGAATATCAATCCCTCGTACCTGGAGTAACTCACGAAACTCTTGCTCTAGTCTTTGATTCCGTTGATTGAGTTCATTTGCAAGCCCAGATGCTAAAATACCAGCTGGTAACGCTGCAATACCAACACCTAAAATGGTAATGAGTGCGCCTAGTAACTTTCCTAAGCTGGTCACTGGGGTGACATCGCCATAACCTACTGTAGTTAAAGTAACCACCGCCCACCACATAGATTTAGGTATTGAACTAAAAGCTTCTGGCTGAGCTTTATTTTCAACCACATAAATGCCAGAAGCCGTCATAATAATCATAATAATTAAAATAAAGATAACTGCCTGGAAAGAGCCCTTCTCACGCTTAATCACACATAACAATATCTGTAGTGAGATAAAATACCGCGTCAATTTTAATAAACGGAGTAAACGTAATATTCTGAGCATACGAAGATCGATTCGTACGAGGAAATTGAGATAAGCAGGTAAGATTGCCATCAAATCAATAATTGCTTCCCCACTTTTCATCCAGTTCAAGCGGATTTTCCATGCAGATTGTGTCGTATCTCGATCTGCAACACTCCATAGTCTTAATAGATATTCAATACTAAAAATTGCAATTGAAATAACTTCAAAATAGTCGAACCAAACATGATAGCTTGTGTACAAATCATTTACTGTTTCTAACAAAACGGCAGCGACGTTGCCAACAATTAAAACAACTAAAAAATAATTAATACATCTACTTACCGTAGTTTCATAGTCATGATTATGAAGATTATTATAGAAAAACTTACGCAATCCCTTCCAAGCTGAATTTTGCATATTGATCTGACCACTTGATATTAAAGATATAGTAAGCTCTCGCCCTCTATTCACCAATATAGTCTTTAATAAATTTTCCTTCTCTCACTTGGGCATTTAAAATTTTCTACTTTTTTCTCAGGTCAAGTCATCGCTACACATCGGAATTCATTTTCTTCCCACCACTGCACATCATAGATGCCTGGGTGTGATTTCAAAATAAGATTAATATAGTTTTGCAGCAACATAATGTGATGAGTAATATCAAGCTTTCTAAATAAAAACTTTCTTAAAATAGGTGTATTTGGAGAAATAAAAATTGCGAATCCATTGCTATATTCTTCATGGACACTGATTCCAAGATACATGGTTATCTCAGGCAAAGGAATTTCAATTTGCCATCCCCAGTTTTCACTATATAGCTCTATATTTAAATGATATCTATTTTTCAAAATACTAAAAATATATTGTGCAATATCTTCAGTTTTTTGAACTAAAACACCTTCTTCACCAGAGTATGTTTTTTGATCATATTGTTGATAATCATCAAATTTAAATTCAACTATCGTCTTTAGCATTCTCAAATTCCCTATATAAAATACCCATATTTTTTTTAATTATTTTTAAGTTCGTTTAATTATTTTAAAACAAAAAACCAGTTAATTTCCAGTACTATATTTAATTTTATATATATCAAATTAAAACATGTCATATTTATTATTTTTAAATATAAATATGAACCAATTCACACTTTTAATAAAAATAACAATTCATAAAGTCTATTTTTTACCCAAATTATATATAAGTTATTTTATTAAATAATTTTTTCACTCTTCATATCTTAATCTAGATATATAAATTATTTTCTGATCCTTAATATTTTCTAAAAATTAGTATTAGAATATATTAATTTAATTAGATATCTTTATAGCTTTTTCTAAAACTAACAATACTAGGTACTATTTATTAGGCTGATATCCATACAGAGAATTTATAATTTTGGAATCAATTTCAGAGCCAAAATTTCAGAACAACTTAACAATACCAAATAAACCAAAGAAATTCTTAACACAAAAATTTCATCCCTTTTATTAAAATGAAAATTAGTACTTCCCACTCGTTATTTTTAAGTTTTTTGAATTTTTGTATCATTTAATCGATAATAGAACTTTAATATTTATTTCTTTAGCGATTCATTCATAAAGAACTTTAAATTTTTTTTAAACATATGAAAACAAGGGGAAATTACATGGGATTTAAAGCCCTCCCTACACTTATTTCTTTATTTATTACATTGTTAATCTGGTTTGTGATTCCTGTACCCGCAGGTGTTGATCCTGATGCATGGCATTTATTAGCGATGTTTGTAGGTGTGATTGCCGCAATTATCGGTAAAGCTATGCCAATTGGTGCAATTGCGATTATTGCTATCACCTTAGTCGCTGTGACAGGTGTTACCAATGACAGCCCAAGTGGAGCCATTCAAGATGCCCTTAGTAGCTTTGCAAATCCCCTAATCTGGTTGATTGGTATTTCCATCATGATCTCTAAAGGTTTGCAAAAAACTGGATTGGGTGCACGGTTAGGCTATTTATTTATCGCAGTTTGGGGCAAAAAAACCATTGGTATTGGCTATAGCATGGTGCTTTCCGAACTCATTCTCGCCCCTGTAACACCCAGCAATACGGCACGTGGTGGTGGAATTATTCACCCGATTGTACTGGCAATTTCTACTAGTTATGACTCCGATCCTGCTAAAGGCACTGAAGGTCGGATGGGAAAATACTTATCATTGGTTAACTACCAAGCCAACCCGATTACCTCTGCAATGTTCATTACAGCAACTGCCCCCAATCCATTAGTAGTTGATTTAGTGGCAAAGGCTACTAATAGTGAAATTTCTTTAAGTTGGAGCACTTGGGCACTGGCGATGTTACTACCAGGATTAATTGCTTTAATCATCATGCCTTTGATTATGTATTTGATGTATCCACCCGAAGTCAAAGAAACACCTAATGCAGCTCAGTTTGCTAAAACTAAATTAAAAGAAATGGGACCTGTCAGTAAAAATGAAATCATCATGCTTGGTGTATTCGGTATTTTATTGATGCTATGGGCGGGTATTCCTGCCATGATTTTTGGCTCTGCTTGGGCTGTTGACCCAACGACGACTGCTTTTATTGGTTTAGGATTATTGCTACTTACAGGTGTGCTGACTTGGGATGATATTCTGACTCAAAAGAATGCGTGGGATACTATTACTTGGTTCGCAGCATTAGTGATGATGGCGACTTATTTAAATAAATTGGGTTTAATCACGTGGTTCTCGGGTGTTTTAGAAACTAGTATTGGTCATTTAGGTCTAAGCTGGATGCCTGCTTGTTTATTGTTAATGCTGGCTTATTTGTATGCACATTATATGTTTGCTAGCACTACGGCACATATTACCGCGATGTTTGCTGCTTTTTATACGGCTGGGCTTGCACTCGGTGCACCGCCAATGTTATTTGCCTTAATGATGGCAGCGGCTTCAAGTATTATGATGACATTAACCCATTATGCGACTGGCACTTCCCCAGTAGTGTTCGGTTCGGGTTACACCACTCTGGGTGAATGGTGGAAAGCTGGCTTTGTCATGAGCGTGGTTAATATCATTATTTTTGTAGTAATTGGCGGACTTTGGTGGAAAGTGCTGGGTTATTGGTGATTAATATTTTTGTGATGGTTCACTTTAAATAGCAAACCATCACAAAAATTCTATTTGCTATTCTTTCTAGTCGATTTTTGGGATAAATATTGGGTTTCATAAGTATCCAGAAGTTTGGCAAAAGACTTATCGATCACATCATATTTTTCTGGATTTCTCAACTTACTCAAAATACCCGCTAAAAATTTAGCATTTAATTTGATTATTAATTTATTTTGAGTATTGTACATTTCTTTACACCAATCTAACTCCACCCCTTTTTTAGGTTCGTTTAAATCACTTTTTGTAATTATAAAACCTAATTTTCCATAGTTTTTATTTAAATATGAGGCCATTTGTCTATATTCATCTGAACCTATATCTTTATAGTTCTTTACTTCAAATATTACATGGCGCACGTCATAATCTACTCTAATACGCTTCCATACTGTAGATATTTCTAAATTAGTAGCTATAACATCTCTACGCTGAGTGGCAGCTCCATTTGGATGCAAATTAAAATTATCTAGATGCGAACTAAAAATCAATTTTAGTACATTAAAACACCATTGTTCGAATTCTGGTGCATCATTAATACCATCTTTTATATTTCCTAGTGCTGAGGTAAGCTCACCTATTTTCTGTGATCTTAATTGCGGTGCCAAGGATGTTACTTCGATTTCGTATTCATCATTTATCTGTTCGGCATCATCAGGAGATAAAGCATTTTTAGAAAGATTCAATGCAATCCAGTAACAGGGATGAATTAATACATTATCATTATCCCTAAACTCTCTATCTGGGTTTCTTCCATCGTGACAGAAAGTAAAAATACTACTTTGGCTATCGTATATTCCAACAAAACCAACACTGTATAATGATCGCAAAACACCTGAAGAGTTTAAAACACTATAATCTAGTTTTTCTTTCTCGTTAAAACTAACCCCTGAATTAAAGTAACTTTCGACTGTTTGCAACATCTCATTGACAGACATTTTGGATGTTGTACCCATAAATGCATTTACAGCAGGTTTTATCGATGGAAATATTGCATAATATTCTTTTTGAAGATCATCTAACCTAGCTTTAGAAATTAATTTAGCTGCAGCTTCAATATCACGCATAATCAAGTTACTTCTATCTTCGGATAAACACTGATAGAAAGCTTTATTTAATAATGAAATTATATCTCTAGGTCTATACAACGTAAATTGTAAACATTTTTTAAAACCTTCTTCACCTTTAAGCTCATTACCAAGTCCTTGATCAATAGCGATACGATCCCATATCTTTCTTGAATTTTCTAGATTAAGATTTAAACTAGAATTAATCCTCTTCGTAACTAAGTTAAAGAGCTGTCTAACATCCCAATGTATACGAATCAACTCACCTTCAATATTTCTTGTATAATCATCATCATAGCGAGCTACTGAACGAATAATATTATCTCTTTGAAATATAATAACTCTTAATTTTTCAAATTTTTTATTTAATTCAACACCTGATAGAATCGTACCAGAAACTATTGCCGCACCTATCTCATCATTTTCATAACCTTCATCTAATTTATCTACTAAAATACATATGTTATTTCGTTTAGTAACAATATTCTTTTCTATAAATTTTTCAAAATCCTGCAATTTCAAATCAGTACTTAATAATCCTAAAGCTAATTCAGGATCTTTATAATTTTTTAAAGTATCCTGCATTTTCAGAGCCAATCTCATAAAAAAGCTATTCTGATTATATTTCTGCCATTCAGTTAACTCTTTGAAAATGACTAAATCACTATTACAGATATCTTTCAACTTATAATCTTTCGAAAATGAACTTAATATTTCTAAATAGAATCCATATTTAATGAATATTTTTGCAGCAGCTCTAGCTGTTGAGTAATTAACATTAAAGAATGAAAAAATTCTTCTAAAAAAAATTGTTTCTTGATCTTCAGGTGAAATTGCAATCGTATAATTTTTCTGCTGACGCCATACTTCATGGAGTTTATAGAAAATAGCACTTTTACCTGTGCCTCTTCGTCCAATCACAACTGTAGCATCTTTAGATTCTATGATTGTTCTATATGCTGCAGTTTCAATAAAATTAATACTAAGATTAAACTTATCATTTTCCGCTATTTGATCACCCAATAAACTAGCTCTTATAGTTTTATTATCCATGAATATTTTCCTAATTATTTATATCTTTTTATCTTATTTTTAATTTTTTTTCAAATAATTAAATAAAAAATAAGGACTGATTACTCAGCCCTTATTTTTTGCTAAATCAACAAATTAAGTCAATTGAGCAGCAGAGATTTTCTTAGTATCAACTTGATCAGCTTCTTTAGTATATTCGCTCATCTTGTCGAAGTTTAAGTATTTGTAAATCTCAGCAGAAGCGCTGTCGATTTGCGACGCGTACTGTTGATATTCTTCTGGGCTTGGTAATTTACCAAGAACCGCAGCTACAGATGCAAGCTCAGCAGATGCTAAGTAAACGTTTGCACCTTGACCTAAACGGTTCGGGAAGTTACGAGTAGAAGTCGATACACATGTTGTGTTCGGTGCTACACGTGCTTGGTTACCCATACAAAGTGAACAACCTGGCATCTCAGTACGCGCACCAGCACGACCATAGATGTTGTATAAGCCTTCTTCCATCAATTGGTGCTCGTCCATACGTGTTGGTGGAGCCAACCATAAACGAGTAGACAATGAACCACTAGGTACTTTGTCAAGTAACTGACCAGCTGCACGGAAGTGACCGATGTTAGTCATACAAGAACCGATGAATACTTCATCAATCTTGTCGCCTTGAACGTCAGAAAGAAGTTTAGCGTCATCTGGATCGTTCGGGCAGCAAAGAATTGGTTCTTTGATGTCAGCAAGATCGATTTCGTAAACTTTTAAGTATTCAGCATCAGCATCAGCTTTTAACAGGCTTGGGTTATCTAACCACTTCTGCATGTTTTCAGCACGGCGCGCCATTGTACGAGCATCGCCATAACCTTCTGCGATCATCCACTTCAACATGGTGATGTTAGAACGTAAGTATTCAGCAACTTTCTCTTCAGAAAGTGTGATTGAACAACCAGCAGCAGAACGTTCAGCAGATGCATCAGAAAGTTCGAATGCTTGCTCAACAGTCAAGTCATTTTCCATTTCTGACAAATCGATCTCAAGGATACGACCAGAGAAGATGTTTTTCTTACCTTTCTTCTCTACAGTTAAGTCACCCGCTTGAATCGCGTAGTAAGGAATTGCATGTACAAGGTCACGTAAAGTGATACCAGGTTGCATTTTACCTTTGAACTTAACAAGTACAGACTCTGGCATATCAAGTGGCATAACACCAGTTGCAGCTGCGAACGCAACAAGACCAGAACCCGCAGGGAAAGAGATACCAATTGGGAAACGTGTATGTGAGTCACCACCAGTACCAACTGTATCTGGAAGTAACATACGGTTTAACCAAGAGTGGATAATACCGTCACCTGGACGTAAAGATACACCACCACGGTTCATGATGAAGTCAGGTAATGTATGGTGAGTTGTTACGTCAACTGGTTTTGGATATGCAGCAGTGTGACAGAAAGACTGCATTACCAAGTCAGCAGAGAAGCCCAAGCACGCTAAGTCTTTTAACTCGTCACGAGTCATTGGACCAGTTGTATCTTGAGAACCAACTGTAGTCATCTTAGGTTCACAGTAAGTACCCGGACGAATACCTTGACCTTCAGCTAAACCACATGCACGGCCAACCATTTTCTGAGCTTGCGTGAAGCCTTTGCCAGTGTCAGCAGGTTGTACAGGTGTACGGAACAATGTAGAAGGTTCAAGACCTAATTCTTCACGTGCTTTAGTTGTTAAACCACGACCAATGATCAAGTTAATACGACCACCAGCACGTACTTCGTCTAAAAGTACTGGAGTTTTAAGTTCTGCTTCTGAAATTTGTACGCCATCTTTAAAAGCAGTAACTTTTGCAGCAGCGTGGTCAATTTTCAATACAACTTCGTCGCCCATGTTCATGTTAGCAACGTCGATTTCTACAGGTAATGCACCTGCATCTTCCATTGTATTAAAGAAAATTGGAGCGATTTTAGAACCTAAGCACACACCACCATCTTTTTTATTTGGAATGTGTGGAAGTTCGTCACCGAAGAACCAAAGTACAGAGTTAGTTGCAGATTTACGTGAAGAACCTGTACCAACAACGTCACCAACATAAGCAACTTGGTTGCCTTTCGCGATGAGTTCTTTGATTTGGTTTAATGGACCAACTTCACCTGGTTTTTCAGGATTGATACCATCACGCTCGTTTTTCAACATTGCATTTGCGTGTAATGGGATATCTGGACGGCTCCAAGCATCTTGTGCTGGAGACAAGTCATCAGTATTTGTCTCACCAGTTACTTTGAACACAGTGATTTTAATTTCTTCTGGAACGTCAGGACGGCTTGTGAACCATTCTGCGTCTGCCCAAGATTGTAAAACAGCTTTAGCATTGGCATTACCCGCTTTTGCTTTATCTGCTACGTCATGGAATGCATCAAATACAAGAAGTGTTTTCTTCAACGCTTCAGCAGCTAGGCTTGCAAGTTCAGCATTGTCAAGAAGCTCAACAAGTGGTGCTACGTTATAACCACCAAGCATGGTGCCAAGTAAGTAAACTGCACGCTCTTTAGAAACGAGTGGTGAAGTTGCTTCGCCTTTTGCAATTGCTGCCAAGAACGCTGCCTTTACGTAAGCTGCTTGGTCAACACCTGCAGGAACACGGTTTTCAAGCAAATCAACCAAGAACGCTTCTTCGCCTGCTGGTGGATTTTTTAATAGTTCAACAAGCTGAGCTGTTTGAGCATCATCAAGTGGCTTCGGTGGGACTCCGAGTGCGGCACGTTCTTCAACGTGTTGGCGGTAAGCTTCTAGCACGGTGTTCATTCCTCTTTTTTTGAAAAATTACTTGCAAATTCCAGCTTTCTTAAAAAGCTTCACAAGTAATATGGACTACAAAAGTTTACTAGAGTTCAAGGTAAAAGTTAATGAAAACGGGGTGTTTCTCCGTGATGCCCATTATTTTGTATCTAAATACCCATGTGCAAATAATGAGCGAATTAGCCAAATCTGGGCTATTTTTAAGCAAAAAAGCCTTACATCAGAGGAAATTCAATAACCGTACTCAATTAGAACGATTTATATTTTGGCATTTTGTCATGAGGTGTTGCCAAACACTCATCCATCGCTTGCTTTCTAACTTTTTCTTGGAGTGCTTGAGAATCTTTAGTCAGTTCTTCTTTTGGAATTGCATAAACTTTTTCAATAACATTAAGAATAAATTTTTTCGTAATATCATCTTCAATCTTATTTGCATGCTCAACTGCTTGAGTTTTTTCAATTGCTTGCTGACGATCAAAAACAATACTTCTCGCTGCATTTCCTACGCTAGTACAAAAGCCATGCCACTGCTCTTCAGGTGTTAAAGGCTTCTTTTCTGAACAACCGACAAAGAACAAACTCATTGCAATCAATAAAATCTTTTTCATCATTTCACTACACTAATTATTGCTGTTGATATCATACGGAAAATCATCATTTTTGCAAAAATTGCCATAAAAAAACCGAGATAAAAACCTCGGTCTTTTTATTCAAGCATTAGAAATGCCAGTTTCATGAGTCTGGTTAATTAAAAAATTTGATATCAGTCGGTGTTGATATTTTTGCTGCATCACCAGCAGGTTTTAAGGTGCCATTTTTTGCATCAAAGCGGAATAAACTAATGTTATTACTAAAAACGTTTGTCACATATAGGTATTTACCAGACGCATCGAAGGAGAAAGCCCGTGGTTCAATACCATTCGCTTTATAAACTGCTGGTTTACCTAGCAATCCATTCTGTTGAATTTTAAATACTAAAAGTTTGTTGTCTGCACCACGATTGGCAGCAATCACATATTTGCCATTTGGACTGAGGATAATTCCACTCGCACTCTTAAATTCAGGTGTTTTGTCCTCATGAATTAGTTTTAGCTCAGCTACTTTTTTCAAATGACCATCTTGCACGTTAAATGTCACAATTTCACTTCGCATTTCTGCGGTAATGTACGCATGTTTGCCATTTGGTGAAAAGACCATATGGCGCGGGCCAGAACCGTGCTTAAAGGTCACATCTCGACTGCTATCCGCTTCGAGTGGTTGAGGCTTATTCGGGTTATAACGAAAGGTATAGACTTTGTCATTTCCAAGATCGCTAGCATATAAATACTTGCCATCTGGGCTGAAAGTTGTCGAATGTGCATGACCACTCTCCTGACGACCTTTAACATGACCAGAACCTTCGCTAAAAACAATATTTTGAACCATTTCACCCAAATGTCCGTTTGGCAAAATTGGCAAAACAGCCACACCACCACGTCCTTTATCGAATGCTGAATAGTTCGACACAAACAGGAATTTACCATCTAAACTGATTGATGCGTGTGTTGGATGTCCACCATGGCTATCCACTGTGTTCAACACCTCCACCTTTCCGTTTTGAACCGATAATGCAGTCACTGCTCCTTCATTTTCTTCATTAGTGGTATATGCAAAACGACCATCTTTCGATTTTACAATCCAAGAAGGACTTTTCATTTTCAACACTTTAACAGGAGTTAAAGTCCCATCGCTATTGACTTTAAGCTGGTACAGACCTTCACTGGCTTGTTTTGGTTTTTGCACAAGCGGTGCCTCAGGGATAGATGTCCATGTCCCCACTAAAGCGATTTGTTGCTGTGCAGCATTTACAGTGGAGCACCATCCAAATGACAAAAGCGTCAACGACAATGTTGTTGTTAACTTGTGAATTAGCCCACGATATTTAATATTTGTATCGTTGTCCTTGCCATATTTTACTTCAACATAAGTATCTATTTTCACGTTTATTTCCTTGAAAAATTCACCTTATTTGCACTTATCAACAAGGTATTATCAATCTAATTTCATTTAATGTTTCTGAAAACTAATTTATAAAACAACAATTTTCAAGTGAATTTTCTTTAATCAGAAGTCTACTCAAGGTTTGCTTACTTTTAAGAGAATCGATGGTTTATATAGTAAATATTCAACTTTTTTTAAATCTTATGAAGGTGTTATTAAAATAAAAGCCCACCGAAGGTGAGCTCTTAATTTAGTTATTACTGATTGAAACCAATTACAGTATTACAGAGGTACTAACGTACTTTTATAATGCTTAATTTCCATCTACTAGAAACGCCAATTGTAGAAAAGATCGATCGCTCTTTCTAAAGATTGACTTGCTTCTAAATATAAACGTCGATTCATTTGATAACGTAACGTAAGCTTGTTGACTGGAGTAAACACACCGACACCATAACGAATAAATAGATCCGGTGTGATATAGCCAGTTAAACTCACCTGAGTATCATCACCTGTACCTTGAGCATCTAAAGCTAATCCACTTAGACCGAAAGTACGTCCAATCTGGTTAGTTAAAGCTCGTGTGCCACCCAAGCCCATACTGATACCCGCAGCAGCAATGGTGTTATTTACATCAGATTTAAACCCTTCCGCATTACTTAAACCACTTGAACCTTCATTAATACGCCCTGTAACAAGCGCATTCAATGCTTCTTGCTCAGATAGACCTGCATCGTTATAAACCTGAATGTTTGGAGAGGTAGCAGTACCTGTAACACGTACCCCAACCATACTACCCTGAACATTTTTATTGGCATCGATATCTAAAGTCGGGTTTGCCAATGGACCATTGAAACGTGCAATCGCTCGATTCAAATCTAGACTTTGTCCATAGGCTTCAATTTTTACTTTTTGACTGACACCAATTGCTCCGTTAGCTCTCATCGCAGTCTCATAGCCACGTTGACTTAAATTTAAACGACCAACTAACGGAATATTACTGTTAAAGCCTTGGAATATCACTTGCTTTCCAATATTAACAGCAATATCAGCTCGGATATCCCAAGGTTTAGCTGCACGTAAAATTGCAAGTGGGTCTTGGCCTTGTCGCACTATACGGACATCTGATGAGGTATTAATGACTGGAGCAGTTGTTTCTGGCATTGAAATTCGCGCACGAGGAACATCTACCGATCCTTTTAAGCTTAAACGTTTATCGAAAGGATACATATCAAGTGTAAGGTTTGGATTGGCAATTGCAGTAATTAATGGCGCCTGACGTACAAGTAAATTATCACCTTTGAGGTTTAATTGAAGACGTGGTGCATCTTTCCATTCAAAACTACCTTTTAAAAGCCCTACACCTTGACCACTGTTAAACGCTCCATCAATGGTTGCCATGTTCTGACGAATTGATGAGTAAACCTGAACATTAGTTAAATTAACTGGCAGCGAAATCATACTGATTGCACCATTTTTCAGACGCATTTCACCAGTAAACTGTGGCTGAGTTAATGTACCATTGACCTTACCTGCTAAAGCCAAGGTTCCACTTAGTGTGCGGACATCTTGAATAAATGGTTTCAAGACTTTTAATTGAACATCATTAAAAGCGACCTCACCATGCATTGGCATTGATGGCTGGAATGGATTGATAATAACGTTCGCATAACCCGTACCAATATCAGGTGTTTTAACATCAACACGGAATAACAGACCTTCTGATACACTTTTTGCAATAACACCTAACTCATCATAAGCTAAGGTTGTTGCAGGGTCTTGAGGATCTTCAGCAGCTAAACCAATTTCACCTTTGCGCGTAATTAAACGGGCATCAAGTTTTGGATTGCCTCCATTTACCCACGATGCCTTGGCATAACCATTTAATTGTCCAGTCATCGCTAAGCCTTCTGGCATAAATGCCGCGAAGTCACTTAAATCCATGTTTTGAGTTACAAACGAAATATTACCGCGTGCTTTACTCACACGTACAGGTTGGTCAAAACAGAGCTGGCTATTAGTACTTTGCCAGCAGTGTTGACCTACATATAGCTCAGACCTTGCCGAAGAAAAAATCACAGGAGCATTTTGATTTTGTGCCAAACGAATTCGTCGTGAATCAAAACTTCCTTTCTGAATTTGACCTAACCAATCATTATTTTGATTAAAGCCACCAGCCAACTGAACATAGAACTTAGAAATCCTATTATTCCCTAGCACTTTTAATAAATGTGCTTTTCTCGTTCCAGTCAAATTCACTTCGGCAGACTGAATTTCTCGATTACCACTACGTAAATTATCTAACTTAGCTGTTAATTGAGTCGGTGTCGTTTCCGATGTTGGAAGTTCACCTTGAATACTCAACCTCTTCACGCTCACTAAAGTATTAAAAGCAAAATCATCTACTGCGATATTTGCTGTTGCTTTTAACCGTGGCTGTGATTGTACATTCAGGTCACCATAAGCTCGACCACGCAACCCTGGATATAACTCGTAGAGTGCGGGGGCATTGAGCTTGATTTTTAGATTTTGTGCATTACCTGTCGCTTGTAGCTGATTCTGCCCATACACTAAAAATAAATTATTGGCTTCAAACTGCTGAGGTAAAAAGCCCTTTTGATTAGAGTCCATCAATAAAGATAAATTACCCTTACCGCGAACAGGTTTATTATTTATAAAGCCTGCAAGATTCAATTGCTGAATATTAATTCGTTTCAAATGATCTGACCAAACCCCTTGGGTTTTCAGATTCCCTGAAAGTTCACCTTTAATACTTGAGACAAAATATTGTGGTTTAAAGCGTACCAATGAACTATTAATATCCCATGCAATGCGATCTTTTAAATTTACAGAACCTGTCGCATAGATTTTCCCAGCTACACCATCATGCTGTAACTGGTTAATTCGAATAAAATCTGGCGTACCTGCTATAGAAAACTTCAATAAACCATTTGCCTGTTTTAAGGCTTTTAAAGATCCATCATAATTAACTGCAAAACCTTTAAAGCCACCACCAGCTTTCACATCATGGAATAATAATGCTGCTGTACTTTTACCACCTAAAGTTACAGTCTCTTGACCTGCTTGAGCCAGTCGACCCGTTAAATCAATTTTCTCAAATTGAATGATTTGCTGGTTTGGTTTAGCAAAACCATTCGCTTTAATCGAACCATTTAAAAGATTAACAGGTGCTGCCGCATGAATACTTTGTGGGTTAAAATCTTTTGCATTTAACAATGCGTTCCAAACCAACTGACGTTTTTCGGTAGGAAGCAACACTTTAGCCTGACCAGTTAAACTACCTTTTTCAGCAGTAAAACTAAAATTGGGAACATTTAAAACATTATCTTTAACATTCAGATTGGCTAGATATTGTCCTGCTGGCAATAAAGTTTTTTCATGCTGATATACTTTTGTAGCAACTTTAATATCTTGCTGACCATCACGTAATGTTAAATCAACCTGACCACTGTCACTGCTTAACCATCCAATATAAGGCATTGCACGGTCTATTTTCGTCCAAGCTACATTCATGAGCATCGGTTGAGGCTTATTATTTTTTTCTGGCGCCTGATTAAACTTAAGTTTCCAAGACTCGTAACGGTCAAAATCAACATTGGCAAATACTTCAGTACCTTTTTCCAAAGAGCCGGTTGAAGCAACAACAGCATCTAAACTTGGCGGTAAAAAGTCTTGAACAACCTGAGGAATTGCTTTGTCCTTAGGATTAATATGGTCTAAACGCCCTTTGATATCCCAAGTAACATGATCTTTCCAGTTCACCAAACCTTTAAGGTTAACAGCGCCTTTCATGACTTGGCCATTAAAATCAGTGATATTCAACTGATGAACTAAGTCAGTATTCATTAAAGCGTTGTATTGACCTTCAGGTAAATTCTCACCTTTTAAATCTGTATCAACTGCTAAATTAAGTTGTTTAATATCGCCTTGAAACTTAATCACACCATTTTTTGCAAATAATTTTTGTTCAACCAATAAAGGTAAGTGATAATTTTTTAGTAATAACTGACCTTGCATTGGAACTTCATCACGAACAGGATGCAATACAACCCAACCCGTTAACAAGTCGGGTGTTGTTGTTGCAACACCCGCTTTTAAAGTATCTAAACTTCCGCGAGCTGCGACTTTAATATTTTGTATATTTAAACTTTTTAAAGATGGGATTCTTAAATCTGCTGTCGCATTTAATGGATATTTACCACTGAAATCCATTTTTCCTGTGGCATTGTGGACTGAAAGATAACCCATATCCATACTGGATTTTTCAAATTCCAGTTTGGTCTCTGACCAAAGTGCATCTTGTAAATGAACGTCATGAAAACTTACATCTGAGGTCGCTAGCTTAATCTCTAAATGATCAACATCGGCTTCATCAACACGTAGAACAAATGGTAACTTAATAGGCTTAAATTCGAACGCTTTACCAGAGGGCGGAGTTTTATTAATAATATGTAAGTTACGCACATCCGCATGGCTCAAATGCACTTCTTTTTCTAATAATAAAGAACGCCATCCTAAGCTTACGTCAGCTCTATCTAATGAAACATCAACGTCCTTTAATTGCACTAAAACATTCTTAAGAATAATTCCGCGCAGTAAGTTCCCGCCTTCGTATTCATATTTAATTATTTTCTGAGCTTCTAAAACCCGATCTAATAAAAAACGACTTCCGCGATCTGTTGACATCATAATCACTAACGAAGACGCTAATAATAAAAATATGATCAATATCGTCAGCAAGAAACTACGCAAAATGCGTCGTTTCTTAGGTGAGCTAGGTGCCGAAGTGGGCTGCTGTTCTACTTCCGCCATAAAATAAACCTAATAAAATTTTATTTTTAAAGTTGTGGGCCTATAAAGAAATGTAAACGAATCGGATGGTTTTCATCTGAAATACCCGAAGCGACATCTAAACGAATTGGGCCGATTGGAGACTTCCAGCGAATTCCAACCCCAACGCTATAAGCTGCTGGATTACTAAAGTCTTTATCATAGGCATTACCAAAGTCAGAGAAAACAGCGGCTCGCCAACCGTCCTTAAACTGATAGTTATATTCTAAAGAACCTACAGCCAAAGCTTGCCCCCCAATTTTATATCCATCTTCTTCTGGAGAAAGACTTTTATAGTCAAAGCCACGAATGGTTTGATCACCACCAGTAAAGAATCTAAGATTGTAGGGAACTTTGTCAAACTCATCAGTAAAAATGTAGCTAAGGTCAGATCTTCCAACGAATTGATGATCATCATTTTCACCAAGAGAGTAAATAAATCTCCAACCCGCACTTGCAATCGCCATGTTGGCGTCAGACAGTAAACTCTCGCTACCGAATTCTACTTTATAAGTTTGTTTAAAAGCCTTTGTTGGGTTCAAACGTGTATTACTAGAAGTTTTTGATGTTTCATAACCAAATAATAATGCTTCTTGCTCCGACGCCATTCCGGTTGCTTTAAAGGCATCTGGTAACTCAGAAACGTCCACATTACCCTGCTGGGTAAGACGATCTAAACGATAACGCACACCAAAAGTATGTTGCCAGTTCCCTAAAGGACGTTTAATTACCCGCTCACCACCAACAACGGCAGACTCGGTCAACAAACTTACATCTGGGCCAATATCATCACGTGTTTCACGCTCATATCCGCCCACAATGTTAAAATAGTCATTTAACGGGTGTTTATAGGGAATACTATATCGCCCATCAATAGATTGACGAATTTGAGAAACTTCCAAATTGGCATCGAAAGAGTGACCATATTTATTCACAATAGAGCGGCGATACTGACTACGTAAACGTGCGCCTGTGTCGGTGCCGTAACCCACACCTGTTTCTAAACTATTTAGCTTATCTGCATTTAAAGTCACAATAACAGGAATTCTTTTAGTTTCACGTGCTTGAGCTTGTAGGCGATTTTGTTCAGTTTCTTTTTCATTTTGCTGAACCGGAGCACTTTGCAACATCGCTGTTTTAGCTGTAGCCTCTTGGTTATTTTGGGTTCCAGCAAACTGTTTTTCATCGACTACATTTTGTGTAACTTCTTTATTAGATGTCGCTAATTGACGTGCTTTGGCAAGTTGTCTTTCTTCAGGGGAAAGTAAATTGGACTCATCAATATCGATCTTTTGTTCATCGACTAAAGCTTGTAAATCTGGTGGTAGCTCAAGTGGTTTTTCAATTGGATCTGGTTTAATAGAGTCAACCAAAGTGTAATTAAAATAACGAGAGTTTGTTAGGTTGTTTGCTAACACATTTACCCGCCAGAATGCATAATCGTCACCCTCTTTCCAAGGTGCCATACTTTCTAAGATATTCAAATTTAATGGCAAAGGTTTCGATGGATCACTCATACGAAACTCAACCTTATCTAATTTGTAACGCTCACCTGTTTCATAACGCAAGTTAATATCAGCCTTATTTTCTGGTTGACTCACTTTCACATCATGCAAACGCCAGTAAGCATCAAAATAACCATTATTAGATGCGGCATCAACAATGCGGCCTTTAGTGGTTTCATATAAACCATGGTTAAAAATGTCACCAACATCCTGTTCAGGAACTAAACGAATAACCTGAAACTGTGGTTGCTTTTCACCCGCACCAGTAAATTCAATATTTTGCTCATTAATCCGTACAGGTTCATTCGGCGTAACATTTACACGAACCCGACTCGGACTTAATTTTTCAAATTTAAACTCGGCATTATAATAACCAACCGCTTGTGCTGCTTGATTACTTAATGTTCTAAGTTGAGGTAAAGCTGCATTGAAATCTTCAAATGACTCTTGAGTAAATGTTGATAACTTACCTTTAATGTTTTTAGCCAGCACATCTGAAGCACCACTTACTTCTGCACTAATACGCGGTACTTGTTCCATTGGAATTGCACGTGGCGGGCGCACTTTATTTAAAATACGCTTAAAGAAACCAGCTTGCTCAGGTGGTTCTTCGGCCTCTGGCGTTAACTCTGGTAAGGTTTTTCCAGTTTCATTGGCTTCGACTACAATCTTGCTATCAGATTGAATCTCTTGCATAAGCTGATCAATATTTACAGGTGCCTGTTTAATTTCCTGTATTTCAGACTGTGTTGCATCACTTACTGTTACTTCAGGTAGCTTCTGAGACCCATTTTGAAAACTCTGCGCTTCATTTTTAGCTTCTTCCGCTACCCTATAAATTTCATTTGCCATGTTTTGGTCAACAGGCATATCTGGTAAATCTTCGAGATTATCCAGTGTAATTGGCTTAAATTCGTCAATTTGATTTGGAAATTGTTCTTGTTGTTGCAATATAGCCAAGCTATCTTGTTGTTGCTGAGCTTGAGTCACAAGTGTAGCAATATCTGTAATTGGCGCAGTATTTTGCTGATCTATTGGAGCTAATTGTTCTGTTGAAGTATCAGATACAGTTGGGCTTGCAGTTGATGAACTAGCTGCAACAGAGGTTTGAGCAAAACTTGGTGTTACACAAACACTTAACAACAAGCTGCTACAAATAAGTTTAGGAATCCCCTGCATTTTTAAAATTAAATGCATAGAATGAGTGAGAGTTGACTGTTTAAACTTAATTTTAGAAGGCATAGAAAACTCTAGACTTATTTTTTAATAAAACGCACCAAGGTGAGTGTAAAACTCACTCAAAACCATTGATTTTTCATTTAATCAAGCGTTAAAAATATCATACATGGTTTTCGATGCAAATTAACACTCGGTCACATTTTTTTATAAAACACAATGAAGTTTGCACATGATGAAACAAGATGAGCACCTGATGACATCACGTCGGTTCGTACCGATGTTTTTTACCCAGTTTTTCGGGGCATTAAATGATAACGTTTTTAAGCAATCTTTATTATTAGTGATTACTTATGGCTGGATTCAGCAACAATCTGCCCCAGTAAGTACCCTTAATAACTTAGCGGCTCTCTTGTTTATTTTGCCCTATTTCTTTTTTTCGGCCACTGCTGGACAAATTGCAGATAAATATGAGCGTTCACAACTCGTCCGTGGCATTAAAATTTTAGAAATCATCATTATGCTCATCGGTACTGCGGGTTTCATGCTGGGTCACTTATGGCTGCTTCTCGTTGCTCTATTCTTGATGGGCACACATTCAACATTTTTTGGTCCGATCAAATATGCAATTTTGCCCGAGATTTTAAAACCACATGAGTTGATGTCCGGTAATGCTTTGTTTCAGTCGGGCACATCAATGGCAATTTTATTTGGGATGATTATAGGTGGTGCCGTGATTGCATCATCAGACGGAAATTTATTGTGGATTAGTCTTACTGTTGTGATTATTGCTTGCATTGGCTATTTATGTAGTCGGTTCATTTTACCTCAAAAAGTTGCTGCTCCCGACTTAAAGATTGACTGGAATTTCATTCGTACGAGTTTTCAAACGATTAAATATGCCAAAAGCTTACCTTTAGTGTTCACTATTTTGTTAGGTAACTCATGGTACTGGTTTTATGGCGCTACTTATTTAACTCAAATTCCACAGCTCACCCAACAAAATATCCATGCTTCAGAAAATGTGGTTAGCCTTTTGCTTACTTTCTTCTCAGTCGGTATTGGTGTCGGTTCTCTTCTTTGCCGTAAAATCGGTGGTTCAGAAATTAATATTAAAATGGTGCCGATTGGTGCTATTGGCCTTACTGTTTTTGCGCTCTACCTTGCTGCCAGTTTAGCTTTTGTACCCGAAAGAACTGGTGCATTACTTACGTTAAAAGATATATTTACTCAAGGCTGGGTTTACTATCATGTAATGTTAGCAGTGACTTTATTGGGGATTAGTGGCGGTTTTTATATTGTTCCCCTTTATGCCATGATGCAGGCTTATTCACCACGTTCACATCGTGCCCGTGTTGTTGCGGCTAATAACATTTTAAATGCCGTTTTTATGGTTTCTTCTGCAATTTTTTCAATCTTAATCTTAAGTGTTTTAAAAATTGATATTAAAATACTTTTTATTATTACAGCTGTACTTAGTGCAATCTTTAGTATTTGGCTTCTAGCACGACTAAAACCAATGCTTGCCACAGCACATCTTTCTTTGGAGGACTAATTTATGCGCCACTATACTGGAATTGATCAACTTATTAACTCTTTTGATCAAGCATTACGTAGTCTTGTGCCGGGTGCAACAGCAGCACAGCGCCAAAATCCAGCTGAAACAGTTGAAGCAAAACTAGGTGTAGAAGATGCTCGCCATGTCGCAGGTTTAATGCGAGTCAACCATAGTGGTGAAGTTTGTGCACAAGCCCTTTATCATGGACAAGCATTAACGGCGAAGCTACCCAATGTACGTCAAGAAATGCAACAAGCAGCGATTGAAGAACAAGATCATTTAGCTTGGTGTGAAGTTCGCTTAAAAGAGTTAAATAGTCATACCAGTTTATTAAACCCAATATGGTATGGGCTTTCATATGGCATGGGTGCTCTTGCGGGTATTGCAGGTGATAAATATAGTTTAGGTTTTGTTGCCGAAACAGAACGTCAAGTCAGCCTTCATTTACAAGACCATTTAAAACAGCTACCAGCTCAAGATGATCGCTCTCGTAAAATTTTAGAGCAAATGAATGAAGATGAGTTACATCACCGTCATACTGCACTTGAAGCAGGTGGTGTTGAATTACCGTATGCGGTAAAAATCACCATGACAGCCATTTCAAAGTTAATGACAAAAACCAGTTATTATCTTTAAAAAAACAAAGGATTGATCTCAATCAGATCAATCCTTTTCAAATATTATTTTAAGCCATGATCATATTTGAAACGTTCGATATCGCGAATTGAGTTCCAATAGTTTTTATTAATACGGTCACGATCAATTTGTAATTCTTTTAAAAGCTTACGATAACGTTCACGCTCTTCTTGCTTTAATTTTTCGTTGTAAGCATTATCAGAATATTGTTTAAACTTTTCGTCATAACGGTCATATTCATTTTTTGCATTATAGTAATCGGAAGCTGCCTGATAATAAGGTCTTAAACGATTACGCTGCTCAACTGGGCACACATTGATATTGCCACTACCCTCTAAAGCATTATAAAAAATATTTGTTGGCTGGCAATAATACCCCAGACCTTCTTTATACCCACGTTCATATGACTTTTGATCTGGAACAATATTGGCTTTTCCACATGCTTTGTAATATTGATCTAAACGTGGCGACGAACCTTTTGAACCATCTTTCTCACCCACTAATGACCAATTCGCAGTCTTACATTCTTCTACGCTCATTGCAGCACAACCTGAAAGGCTGATTGCTAGAATGGCTAAACCGATATTTTTCATATTAAGAGAACTCAAAAAATAAATTTAAAAAACGCAAAAATAAAATTCCAGTAAATACCCTAAAAGGTCTTGCTCTATTCAAAACTTCAAAAATAAGTGACTCACTGAATAAGCCTTTAAGTTTAAATCAGTTTGACCATCTCGCCAAATTGAAAGGTCATAATTACTAATATTGTTTAATTTAAAAATAAAATTCTAAGAAATTTGCTAACTCTTAGACTGCCCTTATACGCTAATTTTACTTAAATTTTTAATTATAAAAATTAGACTCAAGCAATTGATTATTCATACAAAAAATCTAAATATTCTAAAAATCATTCTTTAATCATTTTACTCTTTTTTTATGCTATTAACCTCACAGCTTGCGGTAGGATTTTAGCTAAATAACCACCAAGGTTTTTATAATGAGTACGCATATTTATCCAAACTTAAACTTACAAGACTCTCACCTTAAGGCTTTTAAAATATCAGACGATTTTACTCCACCAACACAAGCCGATACTTTCCAACCCGATTTATTTTTGAAAGAAGTCGATGAATACTTAAATTTATATCCAAGTACCCTGCACATTGATATTTGTCTGCACGACTTAAACGGACATATTCGTGGCAAACGGATTGATGTTAAAAGTTTAAAGAATCTCTCTAATGGATGCTATTTTCCACTTTCTGTTTATGCAATGAGTCTTGATGGAAAAGTGATTGAAGAGACAGGTTTAGGAAAATATATTGGTGAACCAGACAGACTTTGCCTGCCCATTTTAGGCAGCTTGAAACCAAGTGCCTTATCCCCTGAAATGAATGCTCAGCTTTACCTATCCATGCAAGAAGAACATGGCTCAGACTGTCGATATGAACCACGCAATATATTAAAAAAATTATTAAATGAGTTACATACTCACAATTATTTCCCTGTTATGGCTGCTGAACTGGAATTTTATCTTTTCTCCCCTAACCATCACACTGAAACATGTTTGGAAAACCAATGTTTTGACATAGATGCACCAAATAACTACCAGCAAGTTTTAGAAGAAGTTGAAAAAGCCGCCCTACTACAATCTATTGAAATTACCGCTATTGTTGCAGAGTCATCACCTGGACAATACGAACTAAACCTTCAACACACTCATGATATTTTAAAGCTGTGTGATCAAATTAATGCTTTAAAAAGAATTGTAAAACAAGTCGCAAGAAAACATGACTTAATTGCCTGTTTCATGGCGAAACCGAACTTGGCAAAGGCTGGCAGTGGCATGCATTTTCATATGAGCTTGCTCAATCAGTACCATGAAAATGTATTTAGTTCAGAAGTAGCAAAAGATGAACCTTCGGCCAAATTACTCAGTGCGATTAGTGGCCTAATTGAATTAATGCCTGCATCCATGGCTATTTTAGCACCCAATATTAATTCTTATAGACGTTTTAAAATTGGGCACCATGTGCCATTAGAAGCAAATTGGGGTACCAATAATCGTAATGTCGCAATTCGAATTCCATGCTCAGATTTAAAAAATCAACGCTTAGAATATCGGGTTGCTGGAGCCGACTGTAACCCCTATTTGGTTACAGCTACGATTTTAGCCGGTGTGTCTTACGGCTTGTCTCATAAGTTACCACTACCAAAACCTGCACATCTTTTAAAATTTCCTGATGAGCACATTCTATTAGCCAACAATCAGCCAGAAGCATTAAAAATATTTAAAGGGAGTCTTATTTTAAAAGGATATTTGGGAACTGACTTTGTAGAGCATTGGTACACAGTTAAACAGGCTGAATATCAAAATATTTATAGTCAAATGACCGAAGCAGAACAACATTGGGATATATAACTAAAAAAATGCTATGACATAAAAATAAAGAAACACTGTATTTAGCGAACCCTTAGGGAGAAATTCCCTAAGGTTTTTTTTATCTTTAATTAATATAAACCTAATGATTATTTTGTTTAGCTAAAAAACGCAATCCAACACCAGGTTCAGTTGCAATATAGCGTGGCTGAATTGCATTATCTCCAAGTTTACCGCGCAACTTGCCCACTAAAATACGTAAATAATGAGTATCTTCCTGATGGGTTGGCCCCCATAGTTCTTTTAACAGTTGAGGTTGTGTTAAAAGCTGCCCTTGATAGCGCATTAACAGCGTCAACAGTTGAAACTCTTTTCGAGTTAAAGTAATTGGCTGTTGCTCGATCCACACTAAACGCTGCATGACATCAACTTTAAGGTAGCCGTCATCATAAACATGAGCTTCTTGCTGAATGGGTTGGTTTCTTAAAATGACCCGTATGCGCGCTAATAACTCTTGTACGCTAAAAGGCTTGGTCATGTAGTCATTTGCACCTGCATCTAGCAAGGCAACTTTTTCATATTCATCTGCACGTACAGATAAAACAATCACAGGAACATTCGACCAACTACGTAACTCTTGAAGTACTTCTTTACCGTCTAAATCTGGTAAACCCAAATCTAAAATAACTAAATCAGCACCTTGTGTTGCCAAAGCCTCTAGGCCTTTGTAACCAGTCTCACAAAGTGTGGTTTTGTATTTTTGTGTTCTTAAGGCAATGTCTAAAAATTTACGAATTTGCGGCTCATCATCAATAATCACAATACGTGTTTCTACAGGCGATGTTTCTGAACTTATCATGACTTTACAACTTATTCTTTTACTGGATGAATGGGTAGTTTGATTTGAATTAAAGTACCTTTATTTTGGCGACCTGAAAATGCTTCTATTGTACCCATATGAGCACCAATAATCGCTTTCACAATTGTCAGTCCTAAACCTGTACCGAATTTTCCGCGGTCTCCACGTTCCATAGTATAAAACATATCAAAAATGCGGTTTCTTTCTTCTTCAGGAATGCCTGTTCCCCTATCTTCAATTTCTATTTTCACTTCATCTTCAAACAAAAGAGAAGCCCGAATCATGACTGGTTCATCTGGAGGTGAAAAGTTTGCAGCATTTTCTAAAACATTAAAAATAGCTTGCTCTACTAGTGCTGGGTGAACATATAAACTAATGGTTTGTTCAGGTAATTCGACCAACACTTGAGTATCTGGTTTATAACGCTTCAAACGGCGGGTTGCAGAACCAATTAATTCATCTACACCAATCCAGTCTCTTTTTAAAGATAAGCCTTCATGTCCCAAACGTGTCATATCAAGCAAATTCTGAATATAACGATCTAAGCGCTCACCTTCTAAATGAATGGTTTCGAGTAAATCTTGCTGGTCTTGCTCTGACATCTCAGCTTTAAAATGGGCCAGCGTATCAGCTGCTCCAATAATAGAAGCAAGTGGTGAGCGTAAATCATGCGATACTGAAGATAATAAAGCAGAACGTAACCGCTCTGTTTCACTCGTTACTTTTGCTTGTTCAAGTTCATTAACCAGTTGGGTCCGGAGTGCTGCCTGCGCAATATATTCAATTACGCTTTCAGTCAGTTTTTTTTGCTCAAAATTTAAAGAAACAACTTCATCTTTAAAGTAAATTCCCACAATACCTAGGCTATTTTTTTGTTCTAAAAGTGGTAAAAACCACCAGTTTGACTGACTAAGCGTATCGGTAAAACGCCCACATGGTTGTTGATGCTTTAAACACCAATCTGCTGCCACTTTTTCTTTGTCGCTTAGCTCTATGTCAGATGAAATCACTCTATCTTGAATAGAAATCCATACTTTAGTTTGAAGTTGTGTTTCTAAGGTCATACGTCCTGTTTGCATGACTTCTTCAAGGTTCACTGCACGAGAAAGTTTACGCGCCAAATCTTGCATCACCGTAGTGTAGGCATTGGCAGCTTTTAAAGACAAAACCTGCTGACGTAATTGAGAAGCCAAGCGTCCAGCGATTAAAGCTGCTGCAAAAAAAGCAACAACGGTAACCACACCTTGATGTGCTGAAATCTGAAAAGTAAAACGCGGTGCAATAAAGAAAAAATTATAAGCCAAGAAACAGATGAGAGCTGCAACGACCGCAGCGAGCATTCTGGTTTTAGTGGCAACAATTAAAACTGAAATAATGAAAATGACAGAAAAGTCTTCAATCCCTAATAAAACTTCAGCAAAGTGCGCTATAAAAATACTGGCACATGTAACCGCTAAAACAAAAATACTTTCTTTTAGTGATAAAAATGATGGCTTTTCAATCTGATTGATCTTTTTGGTGCCCTGTTCTGGGTGCAAAATGGTTAAAGCAATTGAGTTTTCTTGATTCAATAATTGTTGAGCTAAATTTTTCTTAAATAACTTTAACCACCATGGCGAAATACTTTTGCCAATAACCAGATTTGAAATTCCCCTATCCACAGCAGCATCCATTAAAACAGATGCAACCTGATGACCATATATTACTTCTGTTCGACCACCAAGTTGTCGAGCCAGTTCAAATGCACGGTCGATCTCGATATATTCTTTTTTATATAAACTTTCTGAACTCTGCCCAAAGTCCAAACTTTTAGCAACATTCACTACTGTCCACGCAGCTCCATAACGTTCTGCTAAACGACAACCTGCCCGTACTAAATATTCAGAAGAACCTTGCCCATCTATCGCAATCATTAATTCATTTTGCAACGATATAGATTTCAAACCTTTAGAGGCATAACTTTCTTTTAAATCTGAATCGACATGTTCCGCAACGCATTGCATTGCTAGTTCACGTAGTGCAGTTAAATTTGAAATGCTAAAAAAGCCTTGTAATGCCAGATTTGCTTGATCGGGCACATACACTTTTCCTTGATGGAGTCTTTCAATGAGCTCACTGACTGGCAAATCAATTAAACGAATGTCTCGAATACGATCAAACACTCTATCTGGTACAGTTTCACTTACCCTAATGCCAGTAATCTGGTACACCACATCATTTAGGCTTTCTAAATGCTGAATATTCATGGTGGTGAATACGTCAATACCTGCATCTAGCAATTCATTGACATCTTGCCAACGTCGTTCATGACGACTATTTGGTACATTTCGATGAGCCAACTCATCAACCAAAATGATTTCGGGATGCCTAAGTAAAATAGCATCCAAGTCCATTTCTTCTAAACTATGCCCCTGATATTGCATTTCCTTTCTAGCAATCTGAGGTAAGCCTTCCAAAATTTTTAGAGTTTCTATTCTCCCATGGGTTTCAACAATGCCAACAACAACGTCTGTACCTTGTTGAAACAACTCTTTGGCGCGAGCAAGCATGGCATAGGTTTTTCCAACACCAGGCGCCGCACCGAGAAAGACCGTTAGTCGACCGGCTTGATATCTGTTGACATGATTTAATAAGGCCTCAGCCTGATTTTCGCGATTGCTTTGCACTTGATATCATCCGGTAAACTAACAACTTTATTTTTAAGTTAATGTGTAGATTGTAATTGATCTAAAGCGATATTGAGCTCTAATACATTAACACGAGCTTGCCCCAATACACCAAATTGCATCGGTTCAATATGCTTTTGCAAAAGCTCTTCCACAACTTTAAGATCTAAATGGCGCGCTTGAGCCACTCGGGCAACTTGTAGCTGAGCAGCTTCGGGACTAATATGTGGATCGATACCACTGCCAGATTTAGTCACCAAATCACTTGGAATAGGTGTATTGCCTGTATGATCTTGTTTTTTCACCGCAAGTATCTGAGCGTCGATTTGCTTTTGTAACTCAGGATTAGTACGAGCTAAGTTTGTACCCGCCATTGCCATGGGGTCATAATTTGCTGCCGAAGGACGTGGATGAAAATATTCATTCCCGACAAATGGCTGAGCCACTAAAGTTGACCCAACAACTTTCTGATCTATTTCGATCAAACTACCATTCGCTTGATTGTTGAATAAAATCTGTCCGGCACCAGTAGCGATAGCACTGTAAACAGCACCGCACCCCATTAGAGTAAAAATTAATAATCCTAACGATGCTCTTAAGGTCTGCCCCAAATTTACTTCTGAATTTTGTACATAAGTTTTCATTTCAAACTCCAGATTACAAACCAAATAATTGAACAATCACCACATCGATCGCTTTAATGGCAATAAATGGTAGAACCACACCACCCACACCATAAATCAACATATTTCGACGTAATAATTAAGTTGCAGTTGAAGGTTTAAATTTCACGCCTCGAAGAGCAATTGGAATTAATAGCGGGATAATAATCGCGTTAAAGATTAATGCCGATAAAATCGCACTGCTTGGGCTCGCCAGATGCATAACATTTAAAACCTGCATTTGCGGAATCGCTGCAGCGAATAATGCAGGCAAAATTGCAAAGTATTTCGACACATCATTTGCTAAAGAAAATGTTGTTAAAGCACCACGAGTAATCAACTGTTGTTTACCAATTTCAACCACAGCCAGTAGTTTGGTCGGGTCTGAGTCTAAGTCGACCATATTGCCGGCTTCTTTCGCAGCTTGCGTACCAGAATTCATGGCTAAGCCAATATCTGCCTGAGCTAATGCAGGTGCATCGTTGGTTCCATCACCAACCATCGCAACCAAACGACCTTGTTGTTGTTCGTTACGAATACAAGCCAATTTGTCCTCTGGTTTTGCTTCGGCAATATAGTCATCTACGCCAGCTTCAGCAGCAATCGCAGCAGCAGTTAACGGGTTATCACCCGTCACCATTACGGTTTTAATGCCCATTTCTCTTAAACGAGCAAAACGTTCTTTAATACCATGTTTAATCACATCTGAGAGTTCAATCACGCCCAATACATGATGTTGATTTGCTACGACTAATGGTGTTGCACCTTTTTTTGCAACTTGTTCAACACGCGCTTTTAACTCTAAATCTTGAGAATAATCTTCATCGACAAATTTCAAAATAGCATCTAACGCACCTTTACGAATTTGATCACCATTAGGGAAATTCACACCAGAAATTCGGGTTGATGCACTAAAAGAGATAAATTCAGCCTGCTCAGGTTCTTGCTGTTTTAGCCCTTGCTCTTTTGCTAATTTAACAATCGATTTTCCTTCTGGTGTTGGGTCTGCAAGCGAACTTACCCAAGCAGCCACTCGTAACTCAGACTCAGTTACCGAAGTTAAAGGATAAAAAGAAGTCGCTTGGCGGTCACCATAAGTAATAGTTCCTGTTTTATCGAGTAAAAGCACATCAATGTCACCAGCAACTTCTACGGCTTTACCTGATTTAGCCAAGACATTCGCTTTGAGTGCACGGTTCATACCCGCAATCCCAATCGCAGGCAATAAGCCCCCAATAGTTGTTGGAATTAAGCAGACCAATAGCGCCACAAGCACCACCGGATCAAGTTCAACATGCAAATAATTGGCAATAAACGGCAAGCTAATCACGACAATTAAAAACGTGATTGTCATCACCATTAACAAAAAGCCAAGTGCAATCTCATTCGGTGTTTTTTGACGATTTGAACCTTCAACCAAAGCAATCATACGGTCCAAGAAACTTTGGCCAGATTCCGCAGTAACCTGAACGATAATACGATCTGTAAGTACTTTGGTCCCGCCAATAACACCTGAACGGTCAGTTCCAGCTTCACGTAAAACAGGCGCAGACTCACCTGTAACAGCTGATTCATTAATAGTGGCAAAACCTTCTACAATTTCACCATCGGCTGGAACAAGCTCACCTGCATGAACTTCAATAAAATCATTTAAATGAAGTTCAGTTGCTGCAACTTGAGTCGCTTGACGGTCGGTCAAAGAATTGAGTCTTCGAGCGGTTAAATTTTCTCTTGCTGCACGTAATGAAGATGCCTGACCACGACCTCTAGCCTCTGCAACAGCTTCGGCATAGTTGGCAAATAAAATGGTAATGAACAGGATAGCTGTTACTGCCAAACCAAATAACAGTGTGGTGTAACCCAAAATGGTACTGATTCCAGTAACCACTGTCCCAAGCCATACAATTGCCATCACAGGATTTTTAATTGCATGTTGTGGTAGCAATTTCACAAATGCATTTTTCCAAACTTCAAAATTTGGTACTGCCATGGTTTTTTTACGGCTATTTACATGAGTTTGTGTATTCATTTTCACTCGCCTCCTTAGCCTTTAACCAACAAAAGTTGATCGGCAATTGGCCCAAGGACAAGAACTGGCATAAATTGTAATAAGGTAAGCAACACCACAATCGTGATCAGCGTTAAGGCAAAAGTTGGAGTTTCAACTTGGAGGCTTCCTGCTGTTTCAGGCGCTTTCCTTTTTGCAGCTAATCGCGTAGCAATCATTAATGGTAAAATTAATGTCGGGAAACGTCCTAAAAGAAGAGCGATACTACAAGTGACGTTCCACCATACGGTGTTATCTCCAAGGCCTTCAAAACCTGAACCATTGTTGGCAAAGGCAGAAACATATTCATAGAACACTTGGCTAATACCATGCGGTCCTGAATTGCTGATGCCTGATAGACTCGGAATGCTGAGGGTTAATGCAGTAAAGGCAAGAATAACCAGAGGTTGAATCAAGACAATAATCGCGAGTAACTTAATTTCTGCGGCTTCAATCTTGCGTCCAAACAACTCAGGAGTACGACCTGTCATTAAACCGGCAATAAATACTGCAAGTAATAGATAAATCATAAACTGTTGCAGACCACAGCCTACGCCGCCCCAAATGGCATTAATCAACATGTTAATGAGTTCGACCAGACCAGTAAGCGGCGCAGAAGAATCATGCATCATATTGACCGAACCATTATTTACTTGAGTTGTGACAGCTGCCCAAACCGCTGATGCTGCTGGTCCAAAACGTTGCTCTTTACCTTCCATTACGGCAAGTTGAGATGCTGTAGATGACATACTCTCAGACCAGACAGCAGCTGCGCCAGAAATAACCGACATAAAAAGCATGCTACCAAAGACAAAGTAAGCAAACTTTTTACGCTGAGTGAAATGCCCGACCATAAAAATGACTGTGATTGGAATGAGTAAAATCGCAATCATTTCTAGCAAATTAGAAAGTGGTGTTGGATTTTCTAAAGGCACAGAACTATTTGGACCGTACCATCCACCACCGTTACTACCCAATTGCTTAATAGCCACCATCGGTGCAACTGGTCCCAAAGGAATTTTTTGAGTTTCTACAGTGTTGGCTTTATCAATAAGCTGTACTTCCGGCCCGCCTTGGAAAGTTGCTGGGACACCTTGGCTATTGAGCAATAATGACCAGACAAAACAGAGTGGAAGCAAAAAGCGTACTGTAGGGCGAATCACATCAGCCCAATAGTTACCAATTAAAATTTGATCTGGTTGCTCGGCAACATCGGCTGCAATATGGCTTGGACGCTGATAAAAGAACGCTCTTAAAGTCGCGACAACCAAAGCCAATCCCATCATTGGAGTAATGACTTGCAGGCCCACAATACCTGTCATTTGCGACAAATAAGATAACTGAGCCTGACCAGAATAATGCTGTTGGTTGGTGTTTGTTAAAAATGAAATAACGGTGTGTAACGCTAAATCCCAACTCATATTTGGTGCATTGTTAGGATTTAATGGTAGCCATGCTTGCGTCATAAAAATAGCAATAATAGCCACTGCAATAAAAATACAGCTAACAACAAATGCTAGAGAATATTGTTTCCAGTTCATTTGTTGTTGTGGAGATACACCTAACAAGCGATAAATAGGATTTTCAATCCAACGAAATAATCCATCACCCCACATCGGCTGATTTGTCATCACTTTGGATAGATATTTACTGAGACACCATGCTAGAAAAATAGCAATAAATAAAACAAGTATAAGTTCTAACATGACTACTCTCCTCTAAGTCCCATGGCTTGATTTGCCAAACTGGAAATAAGGAGGAATAAAGAAATATCATTTTTTTTAAGTCCGCATAAGACAATGCCAGACTGATGCAAGATGCGCATTTGAGAATTTATAAGCATCTTTATTGTCCTGAAATAACACTAATTTAGTGAATTTCAGTATCGGTAAAATGCTCGTAAATTCTCTATTGAGGAACTCAAAGCCCGCGTAAAATTTGCGTAAAATATAGAGTAAAAGACATTAAACTTTAAAATTGACTACCGGATAAAGTACAGCTTCAGACTTTAGGGTTTCACAATTCCATAATTCATATAAAGGAATTTTTACGTCTAGTGCCAAAGGTAATTTTTTAGAATTAAATTGCATATGGTCCAGATCAGTTCCCCATGCAATCAAATCTACATCGAGTGAAATATGATGTGATGGACGAATACGCCCTGTGTCTGATTCAAGTTTCTTTAAGAAAGCTTCTATTTGTGAAGGATTTAAAGAACTTTTTAATAGACATGCTGAATTCCAGTAATCATCTCCAATGCCATCTCGGCATGGAATCTGATAAACCGATGAAAACTGCACTTTCCCCAATGTTGCCAATTGCGTATAAGCAAAAGTAAAGTGTTGTTCTGCGTCTAAATTACTCGCTAGAGCGAGCGCAAAAATTATTTCTGGTGCGTTCAAGACGAATTCCTACAGCATTAGCTTCTGCAATGATGGCGGGCTTACGGATGGTAATGGTAATTTTTTCAATCGTTGGGAAAGTTTCGAACAAACATTCCAAAACGAGATGTGCTGCATGTTCGATTAATTCAGGCTTGGCTTGTTGAATAGTTTGAGCCGATAACTCACAAATCTGTGCATAATTGAGTGTCTCTTCAAGTTTGTCAGACTGTGCAGCTCGACTCAAATCATTATGGATGGTTAAATCCAACATTAAAGGTTGAATGATTTGTCTTTCCCAGTTGAAACAACCAATGACTGTTTCAACCTTCAAGCCTTCAATAATAATGGCATCCATAAATTTAAACTGACCTTAGTGCTTTAACAACGAAGCAGGTTCCATATTTTGAACCATTTTCAAACGCTGGTCTGCATAAATATCGGTATATGGTGCGAGTACGCGCATAAAACGATCGAAATAAAGCATTTGCTTAAATAATAAAGCAAAATCTCGAGGGAATTTAATACCGTGGCGCTCACCAACACCCACCATATCCATCATAATGTCGTTTAAATCGGCAGGATTGGTAGACAGAATTTGCTGTGGATCTGCCATTAATACACCATTAAATAAACGCTCCAAATCTTGTGCCAATACATCCACATCAACTTTGTTATGCGTCATGCCCATTTTCAGCATGTTTTCAGCCATTGCCTGATAATCAGTTTTTTGCAATGCATCCATAAAGGCCATACACGCTGTCCAGACTTCTGGCTTTAACTGCCCCACAATACCAAAATCAATAAAACCAATTCGGCCATCTTCGAGCAGCATTAGATTTCCAGCATGTAAGTCTGCATGGAAACTCTTACATAGCATAAGGCTACCGAACCATGTATTCATTGCAGTAATCAGCACTTGTGATGGATCTTTGGCGTATTGTTTCACCACACTAAAATCTGTCAAAGACACACCATATAGACGTTGCATGGTCAAAACACGGCGTGTAGAAAATTGGTGATAAACCTTAGGTGCAGTAGCAGCATGGTTCTGAGAAACATTCAAATATTCAATAAAGTCATCTAGATTTTGTGCTTCTTCAATAAAATCAACTTCACGCACCATACGACTTTTGATTTCATCGACAATTTCAGAAAGTGCAGCAAATTTGATTTTAGGTACTGCACGCTCAAGCAATTTAGCAGCCCAATGCACCACACTTAAGTCAGTATATAAAATTGTTTCTACACCCGGCTTTTGTACTTTAATAACGACATCTTCGCCTGTAGTCAGTTTAGCTGCATGAACCTGAGCAATTGAAGCAGAAGCTAATGGTTTTTCATCAATATAGCTAAAAATCTGACTTAAATCGCGCCCTTCAAACTCAGAGTCAAGTACACCTTGAATATAACTAAATGGCAGTGTTGGTGTCTGGTCTAAACAACCTTGAAATTCTTCTACATATTCACGAGGGAAAAGCGATGGAGTGCTCGCAATAAACTGACCAAGTTTGATGTAAGTCGAGCCAAGAGATTCAAAGGTTTCCCGCATGAGTTTGGCATTACTTGGTTTTTCAGTTGCGTATTTAATCCCAGCTTTGGCGGCAACCACTGCTGTTTCACCAATACGGGCGACAGAACGTAGCCCATCAAACAAAATATTTTTTTTCATATTTCTTCAAAACCAAATCATTCAGGTTGAGTGTAGCAAATTTTATTTCATTTACTGATTAACTTGCCTGACAAACTGGGCAATTTACATCTTTATCAAAATTAACAATGCGTTGTGTCATGTTTAAGCCACCCCAAAGCAACAGTTTCTGTTTTAAAGGGGTCAGATTGAGTCCTAGATAGAGTAAAGTGTGATGTGCTTGTAATGACGCTATCATTACAGGAGTAGTCGCAAGTACGCCTGATTCAGCACAGCGTAAGCCTTCATTGCTATGCTGTTCTTTAGGGAATAAACATTCATAACAAGCTGAATTACCTTCAACCATAAACATTTGTGCCTGAAAACCAATTGCTGAAGCACTAATTAATGCAACCTGATGCTTCTTACAAGCGGCATTTACCAAATAGCGTGTTGTAAAGTTATCACACCCATCCAATACCACATCTTGGTGTTCAACAAGTCTATCAATGTTATGTTCATCTAAACGTTCGTTGTAGTACTCAACACAGATATAAGGGTTAATTTTCTGTAACCGCTTTGCAAGAACTTCAGCTTTATAACGGCCAATATCTTCATGACCAAATGCAATTTGACGTTGTAAATTACTTATCTCAATAGTATCGGCATCAATGAGTGTAATTTTCCCAACCCCTGCTCGCGCTAATAGTTCTGCACTACTACAACCTATTCCACCGCCCCCCACAATAAGTACATTGGCAAGTTTGAGTTTTTCCTGAGCTTCTATATCCCATCCATCAAGTAAAATCTGACGGCTATAGAGATGCATTTCTTCATCACTTAACTCTACAAAATCGATATCTTGAAGCTCGGTCACGCGTTAATCCTTTCACTTAGAAACCAAATGATTTTATGACTAAGTCAGGCATTAGGAAAGGTATAAAATAAAAACAGTATTTTATTCTTTAAACTTTTATCCACCGCATTACTTCTCTCAAGCTTTCTGCAACAATAGAAATATCTATTTTCTTTATTACTTAGGCTAAATATGACCCAATCATATATTGCACCTGTAGAGTTAGAAAAAGCTTATCGTTTGTTAAATCATGGCCCAACTGTACTTGTCTCTGCTCAGCATGGAGATGACCGAAATGTAATGGCAGCCGCTTGGGCATGTGCATTAGAACTCACCCCAGCCAAAGTAACCGTTGTTCTCGACAAAAGTACCAAAACTCGTCAGCTTGTTGAACAAAGTGGTTATTTCACCCTACAAGTTCCCTGCTATGCGCAGCTCGATATGACCCATCAACTTGGTACAATTAGCAAGTTAGATGATCCGCAAAAACTAGAACATTGTGGTGTTGAACTTTTTCATCAAGAAGGTCTTACCAGCCCATTAGTATCTGGTTGCATCGCATGGCTCGTATGTAAACTTATTCCTGAACCGCATAATCAGTCAGCGCATGATTTATTTATTGGTTCTGTTGTCGGTGCTTGGGCAGATAATCGTGTTTTCCGAGATGGGCACTGGCACTTTCAAGATGCACCAAAAGAGCTTCGAAGCTTGCACTATATCGCTGGCGGAACGTTTTATTTAATTGGTGAGCAAGTTAAAGCTGATCTTTAAACATAAAAATATAGTCTTATTTAACTTTCTGAAGTGTATTGAATCGAATTAAAACGAGAAAATTTCGATTGCAAAAAACCGCATAACAATTGCGGTTTTTTGCAATGAATTTCATTATTTAAAAATCTAATGCTTAAACTTGGGTGACTTCACGAGCAATCACTAAACGTTGAATATCCGAAGCGCCCTCATAAATCTGGCTCACCCGAACATCACGATAAATTCGCTCAACAGGAAAATCGCTCACATAGCCATAGCCACCATGAATCTGGATTGCATCAGAACAAACTCGCTCAGCCATTGTAGAAGCAAACAGCTTTGCCATTGAGGCTTCTTTTAAACAAGGTAATCCCTCATCTTTCAAAGTTGCAGCATGTAAAACCAACTGACGTGCCGCTTCAATCTGGGTTACCATATCGGCTAAACGAAAACTTACCGCCTGATGCTGGACTAACTCTACGCCAAAAGCTTTACGCTCATTTGCGTATTGCACAGCAGCATCAAAAGCAGCTCGTGCCATGCCAACGGATTGAGCAGCAATCCCAATTCGGCCGGCAGCTAAATTAGATAACGCAATTTTATAACCTTCGCCTTCTTGACCTACCAAATTCTCTAAAGGAATACGGCAATTTTCGAGTGTAATAGTTGCTGTGTCTGAAGCGTGCTGCCCCATTTTGTCTTCAATACGAGTTACCAAGTAACCTTGTGTATTGGTTGGTACAAGAAAACAAGAGATCCCTTTTTTGCCAGCTTGTTTATCTGTGACCGCGAATACCAAAGCCATTTGGGCATTTTTACCGCTGGTAATAAATTGCTTTACGCCATTAAGTACCCAGTGGTCACCATCTCGCTCGGCTTTACATAAAATCGCACTGGCGTCAGAACCGACATGTGGCTCAGTTAAACAAAAGCATCCTAACCATTCACCCGATGCAAATTTTGGTAAATAGGTCTGTTTTTGCTGTTCTGAACCATATGCCAATGTAATACCGCAAACCAATGAGTTTTGAACACTTACAATTGTCGAAATGGCACCATCACCTGCTGCAATTTCCTCAATTGCGAGCACTAAAGATACATAATCCATTCCTGCACCACCCCATTCATCTGGAACGGTCATACCCATTGCCCCCAAAGCACCTAAATCTTTTAATTCCTGAGCAGGAAACTCATGGGTTTTATCCCGATGAGCAGCTGTAGGTTTTAACTGATTTTGCGCATAATCACGCATCATCTCCTGAACCATACTTTGTTCAGCACTTAAAATCATTTCAACGTCCTTATTTTTATTATTTTGCTGCCATACGAATTGCACCATCCAAACGGATGACTTCACCATTTAAATATGAATTTTCAGCAATATGCCCAACTAAACGAGCAAACTCCTCTGGCTTTCCTAAACGAGACGGATACGGCACCATTTGTCCCAAAGCATCCTGAACATTTTGCGGCATACCTTTAAGCATCGGAGTTTCCATAATTCCTGGTGCAATGGTCATAATACGAATGCCATGGCGTGAAAGCTCACGAGCAATCGGCAATGTCATGGCAACAATAGCGCCTTTAGATGCTGAATAAGCTGCCTGACCAATTTGACCGTCAAATGCTGCAACGGAAGCGGTGTTTACAATTACGCCGCGGTCTTCTTCGCCTGCTTCAACTGTGTTTTTACTCATCGCATCCGCTGCAAAGCGCAGCATGTTAAATGTACCAGTGACATTAATTTGCAGAGTCTTTGAAAATAGCCCCAAATCATGTACACCTTCACGGCCCACAACTTTAGCAGAAGGACCAATACCCGCACAGTTAACCAAACCATGCAAACGACCATGCTTGACCAATACATCCTTAAAGAACTTTTCAGCAGCAGCTTCATCGGTTACATCAAGTTTTACAAAGTCAGCTTTTGGCCCTAATTGTTTTACTTGCTGTTCACCTGCTTCTACATTCATATCTACCAATGTGACAGAGGCACCTTGTTGCACCAAATACTCAGCTGTAGCAGCACCCAGACCAGAGCCGCCACCTGTAATCACGAAATGTTTCCCTTGAATTTTCATTATGTAACGTCCTATAGAAATGTTCTTTAAACTTAGTAGTGAGAGTAAAAGTTGTTGTTTTCCGATACAATTTCAAAAAGCCTCAAAATGTTTGCAGCTTTTGATCAATCCAAATTTTAAATATGAAATATTTCACTTGAAATATATGAAGAAAATATGAGTCTTTGACATGGTTGTCCAATCTTCTTTAAGTAAAGGAACAATTTCAATTGCACTGGTACATGAAGCACTAAGTGCAGCTTATGCCAAAGGGCTAAATACTCAAATAATTCTAAATAAAGCGGGAATTCCTGCCGAATTACTGATGTCTCCCAAGGCACGTGTGCCTGTTACGACATATGCGCAACTATGGATAGAACTTGCCAATACCATGAACGATGAGTTTTTTGGTATGGATAGTCATCCCATGCGTCGAGGTAGCTATAAATTACTTACTAAACTTGTCAGTACGGCGGAAACTTTAGAAAAGGCACTTTACGATATTTTGAATTTTTTTAACTTTATTTTAGATGATCTACAGGGTGAATTAATTCGGGACCAGCAAAAAGCCTATTTGGTCATTCGTGATCGTGAACAACCCAAACGTATGTTTACCTACGCGACCTTTTTAATGTTAGTGCATGGACTCATGTGCTGGTTGGTAGATCAGCGAATTGGCTTGAATAATATATCGCTACGTTGTCCTAAACCCCAAGATATTCAGGACTATTTCGTACGTTTTGGTGAAGATATAAAATTTAATGCCGAGATAAATTGCGTTGAATTCGATGCTCACTATTTAGATATTAAAATTAAAAAAGATAAAAAAGCACTTCATGATTTCTTAGAGCAAACTCCGCAAAATCTTTTAGTCCGCTTTAAAAATGAAAATGCACTGAGCCTTCTTATTCGTCGTCATTTATTGAAACTTCATCCTGCACAATGGCCCGAACTTAAAGATGTTGCACAACATCTCAATATTTCTGAAGCTACAGTTCAACGCCGACTAAAGCATGAAGGCGTCAGCTACCAGCAAATTAAAAATGAAATTCGCTGTGATATTGCTGTTGAACGTTTAAGTAAAACCAACGATTCAATTCAAGATATTAGTGAAGACTTAAGCTTCCAAGATCCAAGCGCGTTTCACCGTGCCTTTAAAAAATGGACTGGCGTCAGCCCAGGGGCTTATCGGGAAGCTGCGCTTCATTCAAAGGCTTAATAAACTTTCAACTTTATTTATAAAGATGCCAAAGTGACTCGCTCATTTTGGCCGTAATCTTGAATGGTTTTAATCTGGCTAAAACCATACTCAGCAAATATATTTCGAACAGCGTGTCCCTGATCATAACCATGTTCAAGTGCAATCCAGCCCTGTGGTTTTAACCAGTTCTTACCTTGAGCAATAATAATTTCAATATCAGCCAGTCCCTGGTGATCTGCAACCAATGCACGGCGTGGTTCTGTTGCCAGTGCCTGCATGTGTTCATCTTCAGGGTCAATATATGGTGGATTAGAAATAATTAAATCAAACTTTTGTGGCTCAAGTGCTTCAAACCAAGCACCACAAGCAAAATTCACTTGTTTTAATCCATGGGTTTGCGCATTTTCTTTTGCAACTTCTAAAGTCGGTGCATAAATATCAGTTGCTGTTACTTGCCAATCTGGACGTTCACTTGCTAATGCAAGCGCAATGGCACCTGTCCCTGTTCCCAAATCCACAATATTTGCATTCTTTGGCAAATTTAGATTTAAAACGGTTTCAACCAAAACCTCAGTATCAGGTCGTGGCACTAAAGTATCGGAAGTCACTTTTAAGTCGAGTGTCCAAAATGGCTGTGAACCTGTTACATAAGCTAAAGGTTCACCTTTTTGAATACGTTCAAGACCAGCTACATAGTCTTGCTCTTGCTGGACAGTTAACTCTTGCTCAAGTCTAAACTTTAATTCAAGCGAATTGATTTTTAGAAAATGCTCAAGTAACCAAGCATTTTCCTGACGTTCATAACTGTCAGGTTCACCACGAATTGCAAGCGCTTGAGCAATATTCATTAGCCGCCATTTTCCTGAGCAAGCATTGCAAGCTGATCTGCTTGATATTCACGATGCAAGCTATCAAGTAATTCAGTTAAATCACCTTCCATAATGGCATCTAACTTATATAAAGTGAGGTTAATACGGTGGTCAGTCATACGACCTTGTGGGTAGTTATAAGTACGGATACGTTCAGAACGGTCACCAGAACCCACTAAGTCACGGCGCATTTCAGAAGTTGCTGCATCAGCGGCTGCACGTTTTGCATTTTCTAAACGTGACACCAAAAGAGCCATCGCTTTGGCTTTGTTTTTATGCTGTGAACGTTCTTCTTGGCACTCAACTACTGTACCTGTTGGAATGTGGGTAATACGCACTGCCGAATCAGTTTTGTTAATGTGCTGACCACCTGCACCAGATGCGCGGTAAGTATCAATACGCAAATCTGCTGGGTTAATCTCGACATTTGTATCGACATCAATCTCAGGCAAGATCGCAACTGTACAAGCAGATGTATGCACACGACCTTGTGACTCAGTTGCAGGTACACGTTGCACACGATGCGCACCACTTTCAAACTTCAAGCGGCCATACACTCCATCACCGTCCACACGGCAAATGACTTCTTTAAAGCCGCCATGCTCACCTTCATTTTCAGAAAGTACTTCTATACGCCAATTTTGTGTCTCGGCATATTTACTGTACATGCGGAATAAATCACCAGAGAAAATTGCAGCCTCATCACCACCCGTTCCGGCGCGAATTTCTAAATAAGCTGCATTAGAATCATTTGGATCTTTTGGAATCATCAAAATATTGAGCTGGCTTTCTAACTCTCCAAGCAACGCTTTATTCGCTTGAATTTCTTCTTCTGCCATATCTTTAAAGTCAGGGTCAGACTTCATCAATTCAGCAGTTTCAATATCTTCTTCTGCTTGACGGTATTTGCCCCAAACTTCGGTAATTTCAGATAAATCACTATGTTCACGAGACAATTTACGGAAACGTTTGTTATCGGAGATGACTTCCACATCTGCAAGCAACGCGGTAAGTTCTTCATGTCGATCACAGAGTTGATCAAGTCGTAAACGGAGTGACGCTTTCATAAGAGGAAATATCTCAAAAGTCCAAAAAGCTTATCGAACGCTATGTAAATATAGAAGATAAGCAAAATCGTAAAAATAGCGCATAGTTTACAGATTATGCCGCTTAAATGACATATATAATCAGCCAATTCATCAACTTTCACAGTAAGTGACAACTTATAAATATAATGATTTCAGATGAGATTTATTTACTCGCCTATAATTTAGCTTTCTCTAATAGGAAATAATACGTCATCTTTTTACCCAATAAGGCAATAGAGGCTTTATTTATAAAACCTCTTTCCCATGTCTATTTATTTTAATTTTTCTAATAATGTTTTACCCACCAGAACAGCCGAGGCTGGGTTTTGTCCTGTAATAAGTTCACGATCCACCACGACATTTGGAGTCCAAGCATTCGTATTACTTTGATATTTACCACCAATTGACTGTAATGCCGTTTGTGGATAGAACTTCATTTCACCACCTTTTAACAGAACCTTCGCTTGTTCTTCTTCTTGGTTACTAATCACAGTCATCCGATAGTTCTTATAAATCCACTCTCCAGTTTTTACGGTTTTGCCTTGCTCAAGTTGCTGAACGACTTCAGAAGCATTAGGTAACGTTGACATCAATGCAATAGGGCCATGGCAAACCAGAGCTGTAGGTTTTTTAGCTTTATGAAAAGCCGTCAAAACTTTCCCAAGTTGTTTATCTTTTAATAGATCTTGCATAGGTGCATGTCCACCCGGAATATAAATGGCATCAAACTGATCAATACCAATTTGCTCAATACGCGACAAACTCAAAACTGGAGAAGCTTGAGACGATGTTAACTTTAGATCATGCAATAAGCCTGCGTACTGCTTTAATGCCTTTTCGTCTTGATTAAAGTACATCACACTATTTGATGACTCATCTAAGGTTGGGGCTTTCCCTTTTGGTGTAGCAAAAGTTACTGTGTGCCCTGCATCTAAAAGCATTTTTGTAGGCTGCATTAACTCATTTAAATAAAAGCCTGTTTTAAAAATATGACCATTTTTTAGCTCTAACTGCCCCTCATCAGACAATACAACTAATACATGAGCAGCATTTGCACTTAATGCTGCTGAAGCGGTAACTACTGCAAGCATTATTTTATTTAGAGATTTCATCATTCAACCTTCATTCCAGCCTTGTGCTGGATTTATAACTGGGATGGATATATTCTATTTTTGCCAGCAAAGTAGAAAAACAACCACATTTACAAATCTTTTTTGCGTTTGAGGACAAAATGTCTCGTCAATTTGATCATCTTGCCGATGTTGAAGTGTTTTTAATTGTGGCTGAAAAGCTTTCTATTAGTGCAGCTGCAATTCATTTGTCTACCACACCTTCAGTCATTAGTAGAACAATTACACGGCTAGAGAAAAAGTTGGGTATCCAGTTTTTTAGAAGAACTACTCGTCATTTAAGCTTGACTGAAGCAGGTCAACTTTATTATGAGAAAATGCAGCACGCCTTTCAGCTAATCGACCATGCAGAACGTGTGGTTCAAGGTGAACAACTGCAAATTTCTGGAAAAATCAAATTAAGCGTTCCTACAACTTATGGACACTATCGCTTACCACCCTTATTAGAAAAATTTCTTTTGCAATATCCAGACATTCAAATTGAGATCAGCATCTCTAATCGCAATGTTGATTTAATTGCTGAGGGTTTTGATTTAGCTATTCGCCAAGGCCATCTTCCTAATAGCTCTCTTGTAGCCAGACCACTAGAACTTGCCCCTCTTCAACTGGTTGCTTCACCAAATTATTTAAAGCGCGTAGGTATTCCTCAAAGCTTAGAAGAATTAAATCATCACCAAGGTATTGCCTTTGAATTACCAAGTAGTGGCAAGATAACCCCATGGTTCTTTAAAGATGTAGATCAAGAAATTCAGTGGACACCAACAAATCGAATTTTAGTAAAAGAAGATATTTTAGGCGTAGTTTCTCTTGCTGAAAGTGGATTAGGGATATGTCAGAGTTATAGCTTTATTGTTAATGAAAAAATTCGTCAAGGAAAATTACTACCTTTGCTCGAGGCTTATGCAGGTCACACACGTCCCTTCTCTTTACTGTACGCACAACATAAACATATGTCTTCTGCTACAAGAGCTTTGATCAATTTTCTCTGTTCAGATGGCGAATAATGAACTCATTAAAACTAAATGAGACTCATATTTATCTATATGAGTATTAAACATTCTATTTTAATAGAAAACATACAAACCTGACACTAAACTACAATAATGAATTGATGGTTCTCCATATTTTAAGAAACGTGTTTTGTTACATTTGCCGTAACAAAAGATATAGGGTCCTGCTGCTAAGGACACGGAGTAAAAAATGAAATTAAATGCTTGGTTATGTAGCGCTGTTTTAGCAACTTCTATGGTTACTGTAGCTCATGCTGACAATACAACACATGTAGCAGCCGCTTCTGCTTTAGGTAGTGTCGCTGGTACTGCAATTGGTAAAAGCATGGGTGGTACATCTGGCGCAACAATTGGTGCGGCTTTAGGTGGTGCTGGTGGTGCAGCAGTTGCAAGTGACCGTCGTCACCGTACAGAATCTGCAATTGGCGGTGGTTTAGGTGGTGGTGCTGGTTATACCGTTGGTAAAAGTATGGGCGGTACAAATGGTGGTTACGTTGGCGCTGCTTTAGGTGCTGCGGGTGGTTCTGCTCTAGGTAATAAGATTTCTAAAGACCGCGATGCTGACAGATCTTCTAAGCACTGGAAGAAAAAACACCGTCGTCATCACTAATCAAATTTGATGAAACATCACTAAGCACCTTCGGGTGCTTTTTTATTAGGATCAAAAAATATTCACCACCTCTCTTTTGCTCAGGATTTATCCATAAATTAATAGAAACAATACAAACAGACACAAAACTAGCGTATCGCCTTTGGGGTTCTCCATAATTATCACGAAATTTTTGATTACATTTATCTCAAGATAAAAATACTGTCCTTTCAGTAAAAAGGACATGGAGCTGCAAGATGAAAATGAATATTTGGTTAGCTAGTGCATTAATTGCAACATCGTCTATGGTGACAGTTGCACATGCAGATAATGGTACCCGTGTTGCTGCAACCTCTGCGTTAGGTAGTGTTGTGGGTACTGCAATTGGTAAAAGCATGGGTGGCACAACAGGCGCTACAATTGGTGCGGCTTTAGGTGGTGCTGGTGGTGCAGCCGCAGCGAGTGACCGTCGCAATCGTACCGAAGCTGCGATTGGTGGTGCTTTAGGTGGTGGAGCTGGTTATACAGTCGGTAAAAATATGGGCGGTACCAACGGTGGTTACATTGGTGCAGCGGTAGGTGCTGCTGGTGGTTCAGCACTAGGTCGTAAAGTTTCTGAAGATCGTAACTACAATGATCGCTATGATCGTGGTAGTCGTTATGATCGAGATGATCGTAGATATGACGATGGTGACCGTCGTTACTATAGTAAAGGTGGTCATCGCCGTCATGACAATGGTTTACATCGCGGCTGGTACAAAAACCGCTAATTCATATATGAATCAAAAGAGCACCTTCGGGTGCTTTTTTATTGAGAGATAAAACCCAATATCGAAAAAAAACGATATACATTAATCCCTATATATCGTAGTATTTCGATATACCCTTATTCGAGAATATCGCATGCGATCAATTCAAGATACCAAGTTTTCAATTTTGGAACTTGCTCCTATTCGTAATGATAAAACCATCGAATTTTCGTTACGTCACGCATTAGAATTAGCACAACATGCAGAGAAACTAGGTTATGAACGTTTCTGGCTTGCAGAACATCACAACATGGATGGAATCGCGAGCTCTGCTACGGCTGTCTTACTCGGTTTTATCGCAGCACATACACAGCATATTCGCTTAGGTTCAGGCGGAATTATGCTTCCTAACCATGCTCCTTTAGTTGTCGCAGAACAATTTGGAACACTTACTACTTTATACCCAAATCGTATTGAACTGGGTTTAGGCCGTGCTCCTGGTACAGATCAACTCACCATGCGAGCTTTACGTCGTGGGCATCAAGAAACAGAAGATCAATTTCCAAAAGATGTTGTCGAAATCTTAAAATATTTTGATGTACCGCAAGCAGGACAAAAAATTATTGCAACGCCAGGGCAAAATACACATGTGCCTGTTTGGTTACTTGGATCTAGCCTTTTTAGTGCGCAATTGGCTGCAAAACTTGGTCTACCCTACTCATTTGCGTCGCATTTTGCACCACGTATGCTAGGCCAAGCCATCCAACTCTATCGTGAGAACTTTGAGCCTTCTGCTTATTTAGATAAACCTTACGTTTCTATGGGTGTGCCTGTTGTCGTAGCAGAGACTGATCAAGAAGCACAATTTTTAGCAACAAGTGCATATCAACGTGTATTAGGCTTAATTCGTGGTGAAAGCTTAAAGCTGAAACCACCAGTTGAATCAATGCAGGGACTCTGGAATACAGCAGAAGAGCTTTCCGTTGAAAACTTCTATGCAATGGCACAGATTGGCTCGGTTGAGACTGTTCGCACTGGTTTACAAAAACTTTTAGCGACATACGATGTTGATGAGTTTATTTTTACATGTGATATATACGACACAACGAAGCGTCTAGACAGTTTTACGCAACTCATGAATGTAAAAACAGAACATTAAAACTCGACTTGATTTTCCCATACTTGAATTGATTTCGAGTATGGGATGACCATCTATCTGAAAAGACTTTACCCCAACTTCCTGCTTGGTTATTTATATTAAAACGATAAGAACATCATGATTGAAAAACCAAAAGGACTTTTGGAAAATGAGTATTCATATTAAAAATAACGCTTCAAAATCAGTAATTTTTCAAAATACGGCTCAAGATTTTGAAGATTTTACTGGTCAAGTTATTTCATCAACCTCAATTAAAGAATTTGATTTTTCACATTTATGTGTCGCGATTATCGGTACAAATCAAGACACAGTGACTCATCTTGAAAAAATCTGCCAACAAGCAAAATTTGTCACCGTATTTCAAATTACGCCTCACTTTATTTTGCCTCATAGTCAAATGGGCACACACAAGTTAATTACCCATCCACTCATTATTAAAAACCGGAGATTATTTAACAATCGTGTAAAAAGTCTTCTGGCATTACGTTTTCTTGAAACTCAAGTAAATGAAACATGGCTTAAGCGCCTTTTAACACCCAATACTGCAACGACTAAAAAAGTATTTTTTAAATCTGATAGTTATTATGCTGCACTCCAAAAATCTAACTGTAAATTACAAACTTGGCCTATTGTTAAGGTAACCAATACATCAATTCAAAGCATGGATGGTCTAGAACAACCCGTCGACATCATTATCAGAATAACTACATAAAAATAAAAAGCATGGCTTTAGGCCATGCTTTTTCTCATTTACTCATATTTTTGCAAATTGCCATGATCATCGTAATGCAAAATGATGCGTTGTTTCTTTTGCAATTCACTCAAGATCTCGGGACTAACCGAAAATTGGGCTGCTAGCAGTTCAACTGAACTATTCGGCGCTTTTGCCCGTCGGTCTTCACCACTGAACCTAATCCAGTTATAACTCGCCCACAAAATTAAAATGAGCGCGCTAATTCCGATGAGTAATGCTAAATGAAGTAAGGTTTTAACTTCTGATATATGGTCAACCCAGACATAATCATAAATTAAGTGCCCTTCAAAAACCCATAAGAACAGTGAAACCAATGGAAATAGCAACCACATCAAACAAAACCAACCAATGGTTTGTAATGTATAGTTTGCCGTTTTATTTTTCACATATTCTGGCTGGTCAATATATTCGGGGATATCTAAAATCTCTATATCCTTGTTTTCCTCAGGTTTCATGGGTTATCTCCACGGAAGCCTCGGTCTGGGCTCACCCAGCGGGCACGCTTTTTAGTGTTAAATAAAGTTTTTGGTACCGCGACAACACTTGTAAATAAAGTAAGTAACCAGAAAAACAACGGATACCAAATAACCCAGAAATAGTTTCTAAAGAAGCGACCACGGTCATAACGCTGGTCAATCCACAAACTCACCAAAAACTGTATTAGACATGTTCCGCCTAATATTACACCGTACCACTGTGGCATAAGCGTTTTGATCTGCCATTGCAGAGGTAACTCAACAAACAGTCCAACAAAAAATAGAGTGAATATCATAATCATCACATAAGACCAGATAATACTAACTAGAGCTTCAAGCATTACTGGCCACATACGACGTACACGTAGCTTAAACATTTGTGGAATATATTCTAAAAGAACCTCTACCCCACCTTGCGCCCAGCGAAGGCGCTGTTTCCATAGACCTGTAAATGTCTCGGGCATATAGATATAACAAAGCGCTTGTGGAATATACTGAATATCCCAATGGTCCAGCTGTAGCTTCCATGAAATATCAATATCTTCGGTAATTTTATCGTCTGACCAAAACCCGACTCGAACGAGCGCTGTTTTACGGAATGCTGCAATCACACCAGACACTGTAAAAATACGACCATATGTACGCTGTGCACGTTTAATTAAACCAATAATCGAAGAAAATTCGCCAACCTGTAATTTTCCTAAAATACTTGATCGGTTTAAAATTCGTGGATTACCCGTTACAGCACCAATTCGCGGGAAGTTAATAAATGGTTGCATTAACCAAAGTACAGCATGCGGATGTAACAGTGCATCGCCATCAATACAAACAAGATATTCGTATTTACTGACCAGTACTCCCGATCTTAAAGCTACGGCCTTACCCTGATTTTCTGCTAAGTGTACAACCCGAAGTCGCGAATCTTGCGCTGACAATTCATCAAGGATTTCAGCTGTTTTGTCACTACTTCCATCATTGACGGCAATCACTTCAAAATTAGGATATTTAGTTTGCAGTGCATAACGAATGGTTTGTCGTACCTGAGCTTCTTCGTTAAAACACGGAATAATGATACTGCACCCTTCGCTGGTTGGTTCAGGAAGCGCTTGTTCGCGGTATTCTCTTTTAAAAAAGAACCAAAGTCCTCCTACCATCCACGTCCAAGCCATGAGTAAAGGATATAAAAAGGCAAAAGCAAATAGAATATCGAGTAATACTCTCATTACTTTTTCCCCTCTACTAATCCGGCAAAAGGCTGATACATAACAGGGCTATAATTCAAACTAAGTGGATTATATAAATACTGATGTACATCTTTTGATTTTTCGAAACTATAGCCATCAATCCCGAATTTCTGAATCCCTGTTCGCTGAATCGAAAAGAGCCCTTGTTGTACTTCTTCCCAACTCGTCTTTGAAGCGTTTTCTGGCAACACTAAAGTCATCATTATTCTTTGCTTATCTTTTTCATTAAGCGTATTTAATAGTGCTAACAACTGATTAAATTGCTTTTTCTTGCCAATCATGTCGAACTTTAAATTGATCAAATCATGTTGTAATAAAAGAGTTTTCAAAAGCTCTGGTAGATTTTCTACATGATCTAGATCAGGAGTAAGCAATAAAATAAACTGCCCTTGGTTACTCATATTTAAATAAGGCTTTACAGCTTTTTTGGTAAGCTGACTGAGTTGAGCGAGATATTTTGATTGTTCAATACAGCTATTCTCTTGCGCAGTTACTGTTTGCATTTCGCAATTTAAAGATGTGCCCGCATTAAGCTGAATACCACTTAAATTACTATTTAAGCGTGCAATATCTTTAGCCAGATCTACAGTTAAAAATGGCTTATCTTTCTGAGGGTAAGCAGGCAACTCTAATATTACAGCTTGACCCGCACGAGTTTGTGCCTGCCATAAACTCCGGTTTAAAATATCTTGTTGAACAGGCATTTTATCTGTAGGGAAATAAGCAACATCATATTGCCCATCGCCATCTTTATCTTCCAAAGGTTTTAAGATTAAAGCATTGTTTTTTAAGCTATACAGTTTTGATAATAACTGTCCTAATTTTTCATCTGTTTGGGTATTTTGTGGAGCTGCTAACTGCTTTAAACCCATACTCACAAAGTGACGCGGTTGCTTAAATAAATCTGATTCTTCGAAGCTCAGAATACTTAACATGCCTTCAGTCAATTGTTCAGCTGTAGGGTTATTCACAACTAGGCTGCGTTTAAATGTTGAATCACTCACCCGATTCATCCCATCACGCCCCAAACTGAAAGAAAACTCAAAACCTGCCTGCTGCGCTAGTTTTTCCAGTTGCTCATTCACTGCGCCATAAGGCCAAATAATTGCTTTAGGATTAACACCGACTTCTTTTTTTAAAGCCGCATAAGATTTTTTCAAATCTTGCAAAATACGTTGTTGATATTCTGCATCTGTTTCATAACGTGATTGCGATTTTAAATATGCATACGAAGTCGCAGCGGGTTGCTCATTACCTTGAGGATTGGCCAATACGCCATGATGCAAATCATCACTATGGCTTGCAAACTCAGCTAAACCAGATGCTTGCATTTCACGAACTTGAGCCCAGTTCAGCAAGTTACCTTGACCATAGGCTTCATAACCGGCCTGTGTATTGCCATTCATCCAGCTGGTCGGAAGAGCAAAAACTGCCGGAATCTGATATTGCTTAAGTAATGGAAAAACTCGACTATAACTGCTTAAAGCACCATCATCGAAGGTCAATAAAATAGAGTTATGAGGCAATTCTTTACCTTGCTTACGAGCTTCCTCAATGTCTTTTAAACGAATCGGCTTCCAGTCAGATTGACTCAGCCAATCTAAAAACTGTGCCAGATTTTTTGTCTGAATTGCATAAACATCTCGGTCGCCTTCCTTTAACACATCATCTCGCACATCATGAAAAGTTAAAGAAACCGTATGATTTTTTGGTAGTTCAGTTTCAATGCGGGCATGGGAAAATTGTACGGGTAATAATGTTGAAGCAAACACACAGCTCAACATTTTTGACATCATATTATTCATTAAAAACGCCCTTCAAATCCGAAAATACCGTAGGTATGCTGTTCATCATGACCATCGTATGGGTGATACTGCCAACCAATTCCATAATTAAGTTGCCAAGTCCGTGAGAGCTGCCATTGATGCTGATATTGCAGAGAGTATGTCGGTCTAGCTGAGTAATCTGCTTGTTTATAGAGGCCCACTCCAGCTTCAAAATGCTGCTTAAATGAGCGCTCATATTCTCGCCAAGTTACCCAGTCATGACTTAAATTTAACTCAGCACTGTAATGGTTGCTGGGACTAAAATAAGCAGTCTGATCTTGGCTGTTGCTGCCATAAAATCCACGAACGGTCCCATAGGTAATATGGTGCGGTGCATCAAATAATCGTTCGCGCCAAAAAGTCGAAAATTCTTGTTGTTTATTACCATCACTAATATCAGTTAGACCATAACTCGCCCCAATCTGACGTGACTCATCTTTTTGCCATGTCAAAGCAGCACGGTAAGCTTGTCCATCTTCACCAGCATCAATTGCCTGTAATGGAATATTAGCTTGGCTGTCATATTGCAATTGATACTGCCAATGGTCATTTAACCATTGCGACCAATCGAGACGAACACCTGCTTGTCCACCATCTGTACTCTGCGACAAAATTGCCGACAATGCCTTACGATTTGCTTGCCATTCAGCCCCAACACCATAGCGTTGGTCATGTACATCCCCAAAACGGTATTCTCCGTAACGATCTTGATGCCAAGCGAATAAACGATAATTATCTTTGATCCATGGACTATTAAGACGAGTTTCCATTTCACGATCTTTTAAACCATTCTGACCACTCACAGAATCGCTACTACTATCTGCCTTACTTTGCCCCAAAGTTGTTGAGTGAGAAATTGTCGGTCTATTGCGGTCATCTAACTCTTTTCGACTTTTAATTACTCCACCATCTTCAGGGTAATATTCCAAAAGACTTTCAGTATTTTTACGCCATTCTGGAATATCTCCTAAAGCCTGAGCATTTTGCATCTGGTTAATTCGAGTATCTTTGGCAACAGGTGTTAAACCATTTAAACGAGAAATAGTTTGCTTGGACTGTAGAGGTTTATCTCTCCAACGCTCAACACGAGCCAGATTATTAATTAAACCTTCATTGGCAGGCGCAAGATCTACTTGTTTTTGAAAATGCTTTTCTGCTTGATCAAGATGATTTGCATAAGCTAAGTGCATGCCCTGTAAAGTAATATAGTCATCACGATCAGGATGACTTGTTTTGTCTACCCCTTTTGCCTGACTATATTTATACATCGGAACAAGTCGATCAACCTCACTCAAAAATTGTTCAGCTTGTTTATATTTTTCTTGTTCAATATATGAATAGTACAGTCCAGTATATACCGTCATATCTGGATAGTTTTTTTCAGTAAGCAAGCTTTTAAAAGCAAGTTCAGCTTGTTGTGGCTGTCTTTCAGCTAAATAACTATCAGCTATTGCATGACGAATATAGGCAGGTAGTTTTTCTAAAGGTATATTTAATTTAGTAAATTGATCTAGGACTGTACGAGTACGCCCACGGAAATCTAACGCATATATATAGTCATAATGGAATCTTAAATAATTAGGGTCTGATGGTTGAATCAAAGGCTGCATTTGCTCGCCTTGCTTCAACACAGCATCAAGTTCGGCAAAACCTTCACTATCTGACATGCCTTCTCGATTTAAATATTTATAGCGAGCAATTGCGTTATTTACACGTTGAGAAAACTCACTGACTTGTAGCCAGTGTTGTAAAGATTCTATTTCTGCATTTTTATCGCTGCCAAGCAATAACTGCTGAGCCTTGTTATAAGCCCCCACAGCCGCTAAGTCATAACTGTATTCTTGTAAAACTGCAAAAGACTTAGGCTGCTGCTTATATGCTTGTTCAATTGCAGATAAAGCATCTACAGGTAAATTGATAAGACGATAGGCATAAGCTATTTGCACAAGCTGATCAGTCTTCAAATTTTTACTATTAATTTTTGCTAACTGTGCTTTGGCTTTTACAACATCTTGAGCTTCAGCGTATAAAACTGCTAACAAAATCTGCCCATCAAGTGTTTTCTGAATATTAAATTTATCCGACCAATCAATCGCATTTTTAAAGTGTTTAAAATCACGAAAATTACGTATTAAAGGTAACTGTCCATATTGTGGAAAAGTAACCGGATTAATATTTGCTAAATGCTGAGAAAAAGTTACTAGATCATTTTTTTCATTTGACATTACAACTAAATAATCAGCTAGCAATTTTTGGTCATGCGGGTATTTATTTAGCAATTGATCCAGTTGAAATATTGCTTGGTGAGTTTGTCCAGTTTTATAAGTGTGAATAGCCTGCTCTCTCAATTCATCCACTTGAGCAGCATATAAATTGAGAGGCAAGATGTATACCAATGAAAAAACACATTTTTTTAGCATTTTGATAATCGGATAGTCCCATATCGAGGTGGGAAAGTATAATTAAAAATAAATAAATAATCACACAACAGTAAAATAGTGTGATCTAGTTAACATTTTTGAATTATGGATTTTTTTTGATTATTTTTTAAAAATATTTAGTAAAATTAAACAATTACCATTTTTCAGCACAATAAAATACATACACTTCTTTTCAATAGTATTATTTAAATTTACAAATGAGTTGCAAAAGAAGTACAGGTTTGTAACCAATAAAAAACATTTAATAATGTTTGGTTTTATATTCAAAACTTTTATTTTTATTGTATTTATATTTAAAAAACCACTCAATTTATCTATAAATTAATATACATAAATCGAATGGTTAAAATAAGCAGTTGATTAAACTAACCAATACGACGTTTTAATCCTGTCATCTGCAAAACACGCGTTGAAATTTCTTCAATCGACATTTCAGTCACGTTTAAATATTTAATCCCTTCTGAAATATAGATTCCTTCAATTGCTCTAAGTTCCATTTGGCATTGACTAAAACTTGCATAACGACTATTAGCTTTACGCTCACTACGAATCGCAACTAATCGCTCAGCATCAATCATTAAACCAAACAATTTATTACGATGTGGTCTTAGTACTGCTGGTAAACGGTTATCATCCAAATCTTCTTCTGTTAGTGGATAGTTTGCAACACGAATACCGAATTGAAGCGATAAGTAAATAGAGGTCGGCGTTTTCCCCGAACGAGAAACTCCAATTAAGATTAAATCGGCTTTATCATAATGGCGAGTACGTGCTCCATCATCATTATCAAGCGCAAAATGAACAGCATCAATACGGGCTTTATAAGACTCAGAATCAGTCACGGCATGTGTCTGTCCAACTAATGTAGTGGGTGGTGTACCTAGTTCTTGTTCTAATTTACTGATTAAACCTTCAAATACATCAAGATTAACTGCTTTAGCAGTATTAATGATTTCTCGCACATGTGGATCAACTAAAGTATCAAATACTAAAGGCAGACAACCATCTTTGGTTTGACATCGATTAATCTCGACTACAATCTCCATTGCAGCCTCTTCGGTTGCAATATACGGCATGATATGAATATCAAAATCTACATTGGGAAATTGTGCTAATAACGAATGTCCAAGAGTCTCTGCAGTAATTGCAGTTCCATCAGAAATAAAAAAAACGCTTCGCTTAAATTGTTTACTTTCTGACATTAAAATTCTCCTTAAACATTTGTCTTAGTACTATATAATCTTTATAGTAAACTGATCTTACATGACTGTCGCTTAGTATAATTCTCAACTAAGCACTTTATTTTTATAATTTCATGCCAAGATAGACATTAATACTGCAAAAGTGGAGTGAAAACTTTGGAAGCGCGCGTAATCGGTCTAGAAAAATTAGGGAAACACGATGTCGAACTCGTAGGTGGGAAAAACTCATCTTTGGGTGAAATGATCAGTCATTTAGCAAATGCTGGTGTATCGGTACCAGGCGGTTTTGCAACTACTGCTGATGCCTATCGTGAGTTCTTAGATCAAAGCGGTCTTAACGCTCGAATTCAAGCAGAACTTGCTCAACTCAATGTTGATGACGTAAATGCTCTTGCAGAAACAGGTGCTAAAATTCGTCAATGGATTGTAGAGACTCCACTCACTGCAAGCCTAGAACAAGAAATTCGCGCCGCTTTTACAACACTTTCTAACGGCAACCCAGAAATCGCGGTTGCCGTTCGTTCATCTGCAACTGCTGAAGATTTACCAGATGCTTCATTCGCAGGTCAGCAAGAAACTTTCTTGAATATTCGCGGTATTGATAACGTTCTTATTGCGATTAAAGAAGTATTTGCTTCTTTATATAATGACCGTGCGATTTCTTACCGTGTACATCAAGGTTTTGACCATGACGTCGTTGCACTTTCTGCAGGCGTTCAGCGTATGGTTCGCTCTGAAACTGGCGCTGCGGGTGTAATGTTTACACTTGATACCGAGTCTGGTTTCCGCGAAGTTGTATTTATTACCGCATCTTATGGTTTAGGTGAAATGGTTGTACAGGGTGCAGTTAACCCAGATGAATTTTACTTATCTAAACCACTATTAAATGCTGGTAGACATTCAGTTTTACGCCGCAACCTTGGCTCAAAACACCAGAAAATGATTTATGATGAAGAAGGTTCTGCTGGTAAATCTGTTGTCGTTGTTGATGTTGAGAAACAAGAGCGCCAACAATTTGCTTTAAATGATCATGAGTTACAAGAACTAGCTAAACAAGCGCTTATTATTGAGCAGCACTACGGTGCGCCAATGGATATCGAATGGGCAAAAGATGGCGATGATGGTCAAATTTATATTGTTCAAGCTCGTCCTGAAACTGTAAAAAGCCGTCAAAATGTAGGCACAATGGAGCGCTATCTTCTTAAACAAAGAGGCACTGTTCTTTGTGAAGGTCGTTCAATTGGTCAACGTATTGGTTCTGGTAAAGTCCGCATTATTAGCTCAATTAAAGAAATGGACAAAGTTCAAGAAGGCGACGTTCTTGTATCAGATATGACCGACCCTGATTGGGAACCGGTAATGAAACGTGCAGCAGCAATTATTACTAACCGTGGTGGTCGTACATGTCACGCGGCAATTATTGCACGTGAACTTGGTGTACCCGCTATTGTAGGCTGTGGTAACGCAACAGAAGTATTGACTGATGGTCAAGAAGTAACTGTTTCTTGTGCTGAAGGTGACACTGGTTTCATTTACGAAGGCGCTTTAGATTTCGAAGTTCAACGTAACTCGATTGAATCTATGCCTAAGCTTTCGTTCAAAATTATGATGAACGTAGGTAACCCAGACCGCGCGTTTGACTTTGCTCAAATTCCAAATGAAGGTATTGGTCTTGCACGTCTTGAGTTCATTATTAACCGTATGATCGGCGTGCATCCTAAAGCGCTACTCAACATTGATAGCCTACCTCGTGAAACTCGTGCTGCAGTTCTGACTCGTACTGCTGGTTATGCTTCACCTGTAGATTTCTATGTTGAAAAATTGGTTGAAGGTATTGCGACTCTTGCTGCTGCGTTCGGTGACAAACCAGTTATTGTTCGTATGTCTGACTTCAAATCAAATGAATATGCAAACTTGATTGGCGGTAAGTTATACGAGCCTGAAGAAGAAAACCCAATGCTCGGTTTCCGTGGTGCAAGCCGTTATGTATCTGATAACTTCCGTGACTGTTTCGAATTAGAATGCCGTGCACTTAAGAAAGCTCGTGATGAAATGGGTCTAACCAATATTCAAATCATGATTCCTTTTGTACGTACTGTATCTGAAGCAAAACGCGTTATTGAGTTACTAGCACAAAATGGTTTAAGACGCGGTGAGAACGGCTTAAAAGTAATCATGATGTGTGAATTACCAACTAACGCCCTGTTAGCTGAACAATTCCTAGAGCACTTCGATGGTTTCTCTATCGGTTCAAATGATTTAACTCAGTTAACACTAGGTCTTGACCGTGACTCAGGTATTGTTTCACACCTGTTCGATGAGCGTGATGCAGCAGTTAAAGCACTTCTTTCAATGGCAATCCATGCCTGCCGTAAAGCGGGTAAATATGTAGGTATCTGTGGTCAAGGTCCTTCAGATCATCCCGATCTTGCAAAATGGTTAATGGAACAAGGTATTGAGTCTGTTTCTCTTAACCCAGACTCAGTTTTAGATACATGGTTCTTCCTTGCTGAAGAAAAAATCAAACAAATCTAATATGTTATAAAAAAAGGCCCATCCGTGGGTCTTTTTTCATCTTTAGAACAGAGAATTTTTATTTATGCAAATTTACTTGGCACGTAATAATCAACAAGCTGGGCCTTACACCTTAGAGCAAGTAAATCAAATGTTGGCTAGCCAACAAATTTTGTTAACTGATTTAGCTTGGCATGAAGGCATGACAGAATGGAAAGCTTTAGGAGAATTAACCCAAGGTAAACTTGTATATCAACCTATCGGTTATTCTGCACCTGTCACAAACACAAACAGCTCACCTAATGAAACGATTCGTCAAATTCGTGTAGAGCCTAAAATTCACGAACTTGCCTCTATTCCATCTCGAGCTTTGGCAAAAATTATTGATTTATTGCTTTGGTTACCAATAGCTGCAATTCCTTCTTTTTTCTTTAGTGAATCTCAGTATAAGCAATTATTTGAATTGCAAAAACAAATGCAATCAACTGAAGTTGCTTCAACTAAAGCAGCAGAACTACAACACCAGCTTTTCACTTTAATCCCTATAGAAGCTTGGCATTCTATGCTTGTTTACGTCGTAATCATGCTTGCAATTCAAGCCTTTCTTTTAACAAAGTTTGGGCAAAGTATAGGGAAGAAAATTGTTGGAATTAAAATTGTAGATGCCGAGAACAATGGTAAAGTTAATTTAACTCGCATCTTCTTATTAAGAAGTATTGTTTTCATCATACTCAACTTGCTATTTATGCCTATTAGTACAATTATTGACTATGCTTTTGCATTAGGGCAAAAGCGACAAGCACTACATGACAAAATTGCAAGAACAAAAGTGATCAAATGATAGCGAATGACTCATTCATTTAAGGTCTAAAAAAAAAGGAGGCACCCCGCCTCCTTTTTTCTATAGAGAGTTGATATTTAAATAAAAGCTCTATAGAGATTAGATACCCTACAAAAAAAATCGGGTTTTAAAACAATTATTTCAGGCTACTTTATGTATAGCTTAGTTTGTCGATATGAGGCATAATGCCCTACAACGTAGCGGTGTCATATAATTGAGAAGTCTAAATTTAAGGATTAGCGTTCTCAATCATGCGACACTTTAATCGCTATCCCATATTTAATTAGGGAATGGGACTCTTCACCGAGGTTGTAAAATGAGACAAACGATTTTAGCTGTATTGTCTTTATCAACGCTTGCCGCACTTTTGACTGGGTGTGGTGGTGATATGGTACTTCTAAACTCTAAAGGTCCAGTTGGTCAAGGTCAAAGTGACCTTATGATGACTGCGATCTATTTAATGTTACTTGTGGTGATTCCTTCAATCATCATGGCATTATGGTTTGGTTGGAAATATCGCGCGTCAAATAAAGATGCAGACTATAAACCTACATGGGCACACTCAACTACAATTGAAGTTGTAGTATGGGGTATCCCTGTCATTATTATTGGTATTTTAGCTTGGTTAACTTGGTGGGGTTCCCACAAGTATGACCCATACCGTCCTTTAGAATCAGATAAAGCACCTTTAACTATTCAAGTTGTTGCTGAGCAGTTTAAGTGGATCTTTATTTATCCTGAACAAAACATTGCAACAGTTAACGAAGTACGTTTCCCTGAAAAAACTCCGTTAAGCTTTAAAATCACTTCTAACTTTACAATGAACTCATTCTTCATTCCACAGTTAGGCGGCCAGATTTATGCAATGGCAGGTATGCAAACTCATCTTCATTTGTTAGCAAATGAACCTGGCGTATATCGTGGTTTCTCTTCTAACTACTCAGGTTACGGTTTCTCTCAAATGCGTTTCAAGGCGCATAGTGTTACAGAGCAACAGTTCAACGAATGGGTAGCAGCTGTAAAAGCAGGTAATGGTTCTACTATTAATCCAGAAGCAGTTCAAAAAACTACGCTTGACCAAGCTGAATTAGCAACCTTACGTGATGGCGATCGTTCTAAGCACCAAATCGAGCATTTAGTAAATCGTGCTAAAGCTGCTGGTGACGAAGAAGCGCTTGCTAAAGCTGAAGCTATGAAACCGTTCCCGACTAAGCCACACCCTGTGACTTATTACTCTTCAGTTGAACCAAAATTGTTTGAAACAATTATCAACCATTATATGAGTAACTATCATGGTGTTGACCACTCTGCTGCGCATGCAACAGCTGAACACGCTGCTCAAGGGGAATAAGACATGGATATGATTTTTGGTAAACTGGGTTGGGACTCTATCCCGACAGAGCCAATCGTGCTTGTCACCATGGTCCTTATGGCACTTGGTGCAATTGTTGTGCTTGGCGGTATCACCTATTTCAAAAAATGGGGATATTTGTGGAATGAGTGGTTTATTACGGTAGACCATAAAAAAATTGGTATCATGTACATTCTTGTATCTGTGGTCATGCTTTTGCGTGGTTTCGCCGATGCAATTATGATGCGTCTACAACTTTTCCTCGCTAAAGGCGGCGGCGAAGGTTATCTACATCCAGACCATTACGACCAGATCTTCACCGCACACGGTGTAATCATGATCTTCTTCGTAGCAATGGGTCTCGTTGTTGGTATGATGAACATCTCTGTACCTTTACAGATTGGTGCTCGTGACGTTGCATTCCCATTATTAAACTCTTTAAGCTTCTGGTTATTCGCTGGTGCTGCTGGTTTGATGATGCTTTCACTTGTATTAGGCGAATTTGCTGCGACTGGCTGGATGGCTTACCCTCCTCTGTCTGGCATTCAATATTCTCCTGGTGTAGGTGTTGACTACTATATCTGGGCACTTCAGGTTTCTGGTCTAGGTACGCTTTTATCTGGTGTTAACTTCTTCGTTACCATCATCAAAATGCGTGCACCTGGCATGAAATTGATGGATATGCCTATTTTTACGTGGACTTCACTTTGTACGGCTGTATTAATCATTGCATCGTTCCCTGTATTAACAGGTACACTTGCAATGTTAACTCTAGACCGTTACTTCGGCTTCCATTTCTTCACAAATGAGCTTGGCGGTAGCCCAATGCTTTATGTGAACTTGATCTGGACATGGGGCCACCCTGAAGTATATATCTTAGTATTACCAGCATTTGGTCTATACTCAGAAATCGTTGCAACCTTCTCTCGTAAAGCGTTGTTCGGTTACAAGTCTATGGTGTATGCAACTATCGCGATTACTGTTCTTGCGTTCGTTGTATGGCTTCACCACTTCTTTACCATGGGTGCTGGTGCGAATGTTAACGCGTTCTTCGGTATCATGACCATGGTTATTGCGATTCCTACTGGTGTGAAAATCTTCTCTTGGTTATTCACCATGTATAAAGGTCGCATCACCTTTACTACTCCAATGTTGTGGACGCTTGGCTTCCTTATAACATTTGGTATCGGTGGTTTAACTGGTGTACTTATGGCTGTTCCACCTGCGGACTTCCTTGTACACAACTCATTATTCTTGATCGCTCACTTCCATAACGTAATTATCGGTGGTGTGGTGTTTGGTATGTTTGCCGGCATCATTTACTACTGGCCAAAAATGTTTGGTTGGAAGCTCAATGAAGCATGGGGTAAAGCTGCGTTCTGGTTCTGGTTCTTCGGTTTCTATTTTGCATTCATGCCACTTTATATCCTTGGTTTCATGGGTATGACTCGTCGTTTGAATACATATGACAACCCAGAATGGGATCCTTACCTTGCAATTGCATTATTTGGTGCTGTTCTCGTTGCGATTGGTATTGCATGTTTCTTAATGCAAATCATTGTTGGTTTCTTACAACGCAAAGACAACATGGACCTTACAGGCGATCCATGGGATGCACGTACGCTTGAATGGGCAACTGCTTCCCCTGCTCCGTTCTATAACTTTGCGCATGAACCAGATGCAAGCGGCATTGACCGTTTCTGGACTGACAAAGAAAATGGTGTAGCATACGCCCGTAACACTAAATATGAAGACATCCACATGCCGACTGATCGTGCTGCTGGTTTTGTCATTGCAATGTTCATTACGATCCTTGGCTTTGCACTCATCTGGCATATTTGGTGGCTCGTTGTTGTTTCATTCGTTTCAGCTGTTGTTAGCTTGATCGTAAGCTCATTCACTAAGAATGTTGATTACTACGTTCCAGCTGCTGAAGTTGAGCGTATTGAAAACGAACGCTATGCTTTACTTGAAAAACACTTGAAGAAGGACTAAGGAAATGGCTGAAGTACTTCATCACGACAACCACGGCCACGATGGTCATCATGAACATGATGATACCGATTTAACGGTCTTTGGTTTCTGGACATACTTGATGAGTGACTTGATTCTTTTCGGATCACTCTTCATTGCGTTCGCTGTATTAAGCAGTCATATTCCACCAGGAACTCCAAGTGCATATGACCTGTTCCATGACTCACTAGGCTACGTGTTAACTGAAACATTTGCCTTATTGATTTCATCGGTAACTTTCGGTTTTGCTGTACTTGCATCTTATAAAAAGAATGTAAATCAAGTAATCACTTGGTTATTTATTACATTCCTTTTTGGTGCAACGTTCATCGGAATGGAAATCTATGAGTTCCATCACCTTGTACATGAAGGTCATGGTCCAACTCACAGTGCATTCTTATCATCGTTCTTTACTTTGGTTGGTACACACGGTATCCACGTAACTTCTGGTTTAGTATGGATGTTAGTGCTGATGTATCAAATCAAAAAGAATGGTTTGACTTTACCGAATACACGTCGTCTTGCTTGCTTAAGCTTGTTCTGGCACTTCCTTGACATCGTTTGGATCTGTGTATTCAGCGTAGTTTACTTAATGGGAGTTCTCTAATGAGTAGTCATGATCATAATGCTGCAGGTGCGTCACACGGTAACTTTAAGCAATACACTGTTGGATTTATCCTTTCTGTTATCCTCACCATCATCCCATTCGGGATGGTGATGGCGGGTGGTTTCAGTCGTGGCATCTTAGTTACAGTAATTGCAATCACTGCTGTTGCTCAGGTTCTTGTACAGCTTGTGTACTTCCTACACATGAATACATCATCTGAACAACGTTGGAATATGATTGCATTTATCTACACAATCTTATGTATCGCGGTACTTTTAATCGGTTCTGTGTGGATTATGAATTACCTTCACTACAATATGATGATCTAAACTGATTGTCATGTTGAAAAAATATCTATTCCTGACTAAACCAGGAATTCTCTTCGGTAATTTCATTACCACCTTGGGCGGCTTTTTCTTAGCCGCCCAAGGCTCTATAGACATCTTATTATTACTACTCACCTTACTTGGAACAACTTTAGTTGTAGCTTCTGGTTGTGTTGTAAATAATGTTATAGACCAAGATATCGATATCAAAATGCAGCGCACGCAAAACCGTGCATTGGTCAAAAAAACCATCTCTCCTACTATTGCACTTATATATGCATTTGTTCTGGGATTTATCGGTTTTAGTATTTTGTGGTTCGGTGTAAATGCTTACGCTTTTTTGTTTGCAATAATTGGTTTTATTGTCTATGTCGGTTTTTATAGTTTGTGGACAAAACGTACCTCAATCCATCAAACCGTAATTGGTAGTATTTCCGGAGCGAGTCCTCCTGTTATTGGTTATACAGCAGTAACTCATCATTTTGATGTAGCCGCCTTACTTTTGTTTTTGGCTTATGCGCTATGGCAAATGCCACATTCATGGGCAATTGCTATTTATCGTTTTGACGATTACAAAAATGCGGGAATCCCCATTCTGCCAGTTGCACGTTCTATTTATCGCACGAAAGTAGAGTGTGTCATTTATATTCTGTTGTTTGCAGCCGTATTGAATGGTTTATATTGTTTTGGTTATACCAATATATTTTTTCTAATAACCTTTAATGCATTAACAGCATATTGGTTATATTTATCAATTATTGGATTTAAAGCTGAAAATGACCAACTTTGGGCTAAACGTTTTTTCCTTTACTCGGTCATATTAATTACCCTGTTAAGTTTGAGCTTTAGCTTTACCTATCAGTCCCCTGCTCCAAATCTTCCTCTCTTTTAAATAAGGGAGGATTTCCTCCTTATAGTAAAGAAGTTTTACTTTTCTCATCAAAAGATTTGTTTTTAGTCTAACTTTTACTTATAATTCAGCCTTCGCAAATTTTGCGACATAACTTATTAAGTTATGACTCCTTGCTTCTAATTTTTTATTTATTAGGGGCTGTTTAAACCGTAAGGAGCTGACAATGCGTCATTACGAAATCGTACTTTTAGTACACCCAGATCAAAGCGATCAAGTTGTAGGTATGGTTGAACGCTATATCTCTCAGATCAAAGAAGCTGAAGGTCAAATTCACCGTTTAGAAGATTGGGGCCGTCGTCAATTGGCTTACCCAATTAACAAAATTCACAAAGCACACTACATTCTTATGAATGTTGAATGTGGTCAAACTACGCTTGATGAGCTAGAAGAATTATTCCGTTATAACGACGCGATCATTCGTAACCTTATCATCCGTCGTGAACACGCAATCACTGAAGAGTCATTGCTTGCTAAAAGTGCTGAAGAAAAGCGTGCGCGTAAAGCTCAACGCGAAGAAGCACAGCAAGTTACTCACGAAGCTGAATAAGGAGAACATCAATGGTACGTTTTTACCGTCGTCGCAAGTTCTGCCGCTTTACAGCTGAGAATGTTGTGTACATCGACTACAAAGATATCGACACTTTAAAACAGTACATCACTGAAAACGGCAAGATTGTTCCTAGCCGTATCACTGGTACTAAAGCTCGTTATCAACGTCAATTAGCACTTGCTATCAAGCAAGCTCGCTACTTGTCTTTGATTGCGTACACTGACAACCATAAGTGAGGTGATCTGTGGACGTTATCTTATTACAACGCATTAAAAACCTTGGTAAATTAGGCGATAAAGTATCAGTTAAAGCTGGTTACGGCCGTAACTTCCTTATCCCTCAAGGTAAAGCAGTTGCAGCTACTGAAGCTAACACTGCTGCTTTCGAAGCTCGTCGCGCTGAACTTGAAAAGCAAGAAGCTGAAATTTTAGCTGCTGCTCAAGCACGTGCTGAACAATTGAATGAAGTTAACATCGTTATCACTGCTAAAGCTGGTGACGAAGGTAAACTCTTCGGTTCTATCGGTACTCGTGACATCGCTGACGCTTTAACGAATGCTGGTCTTACAGTTGACCGTGCAGAAGTTCGTTTACCGAATGGCGCGCTTCGTCACACTGGTGAATTCAACATCGCAATCCAATTGCATCATGATGTTGCTGCAGAAGTTCTCGTTACAATCGTATCTGAGTAATTTCTCATCAAAAAAAGAGCATGCTTTTGCATGCTCTTTTTTTATGTGCCCTATTTTTAAAATAAGATATATTAATTCCTGATCAATTCTTTAGTTTAATTGGTTTTTTAATTAGGTAGTTTATTTAATTTTGTTTTAAGATAGTTCTCGGCCTTACAGGCTATTTGCGTACACCTTTCTTTATCATCAGGTCTAATTATGTCTCAGGCGAATGCCAGTTCTTTAACCCGTTCATCTCCAACAGAAAATAAGACGAGTGAATCCGGCCAACTTAAAGAGTTTCGCACTCCCCCACACAATTTAGCCATTGAGCAAGCTGTACTTGCTGCACTAATGACAGTTGCCGAATCTTTCGAGCAAGTTAGTGATATGTTAAAAGAAAATGATTTCTATGCGACTCGCCATAAATATATTTACCGTGCAATCGAAAAACTCGCACAAGAAAATTCACCTTATGATGCGGTCTTAGTTAACGATTGGCTTTTAAAACAAAATTTACTTGATGCTATTGGTGGCGAAGAATATTTAATGCAGCTTATGGCTGATTCACCATCAAGTTTCTACAACTTGGAAACTTATGCCACCAAAATTAAAGAATTCTCTACGCTTCGTAGTATGATTAAAGTCAGTACTGAAATTTTACAGAATGCTTATGACACAAAAGGTCGAGGTGTTAGTGAAATTCTAGATCTAGCAGAAACTAGTATTTTCTCTCTAGCAGAACAACACAATAACAATAAAAAAGATGCAGGCCCTAAATCTATTAGCTCTGTCACCGCCGATGTAATTAGTAAACTTGATGAACTCTCAAAACTAGATGGCAATATTACTGGTTTAACCACAGGTTTCTTAGAACTTGATAATAAAACATCTGGTATGCAAGCTGGTGACTTAATTATTGTTGCTGCGCGTCCATCTATGGGTAAAACCACTTTCGCCATGAATTTGGTTGAAAGCGTTCTACAATATAACAAGTTACCCGCTCTGGTATTCTCAATGGAGATGCCAGCAGACTCAATTGCAATGCGTCTTATTTCTGCAATGGGTAAAGTTCACCAAGGACATTTACGTTCGGGGAACTTAGATGCTGATGAATGGACCAAAGTTACTGGCACAATTTTGCAGCTTCAACAAATGCATTTGTATATTGATGACTCATCCGCCCTACCTCCAACGGAACTTCGTGCCCGTGCTCGCCGCATTGCCAAAATGCATGATGGTAAAATCGGCTGTATCATGGTCGATTATTTACAGCTCATGAAAGTTCCTGGCATGGGTGATAACCGCGTGGGTGAGATTTCAGAAATTTCACGTAGCTTGAAAGCCTTAGCAAAAGAAATGCACTGCCCCGTTATCGCACTTTCCCAGCTCAACCGAAGTCTGGAAAACCGACCAAATAAGCGCCCAGTAATGTCAGATTTACGTGAATCTGGTGCGATCGAGCAGGATGCCGACTTGATTATGTTTATTTACCGTGATGAGGTTTATAACAAAGAGTCGAAAGAAGCGGGTACCGCAGAAATTATTATTGGCAAACAGCGTAACGGTCCAATTGGTTCAGTTCGCCTTGCCTTTGAAGGTCAATATACCCGATTTAGTAATCTCTCTCCTGAGTATTACAGCCAATATGATGATGAAGAATAAACTCTATCTCTAGCCCAAAGGAGTAATGAGGGTGCGCCAAGCAACAGTTTATATTGATCGCCATGCGCTTCAATATAATTTAAACCGTGTCAAACAACTCGCAGCAAATTCAAAAATTGTAAGTATGGTGAAAGCTAATGCTTACGGACATGGAATCAAAGACTGTTTAGCAGCCTTAAATGCCTCAGATGCCTTTGGTGTCGCCTGCCTACAAGAAGGTTTAGAAATTCGCGAACTTGGATTTCAACAACCTGTTACTTTAATTGAAGGGGCATTTTCTGAAGATGAAATGCCTATTGCAATTAAGCAAAAATTTGAATGTGTGATTCACCATCAACAGCAGTTTGAGTGGTTAATTAAACATAAGCAAGAATACATCGCTCAAGGCCTAAAAGTCTGGATTAAGCTCAATAGCGGCATGAACCGTTTAGGATTTAAAGTTCCTGAAATTATTGAGGTCATTAAAACTTTAAAATCTGAAGGATTTACCTGTGTACTGGCAATGCATTTCGCAAATGCAGATGTGGACCATCCACTCAACGAGCAACAAAAACAACAATTTTTACAGGTTAAACAAGCTTGTGATCCTGTTTTAGCATCTTGCTGTAATTCTGCTGCTATTTATAAATGGCCAGAATTACATTTTGACTATGTACGCCCGGGTATTATGCTTTACGGCGCTTCGCCTTTTGCAGATAAAACAGTACATGATCTTGACCTAAAACCAGTCATGTCCTTTACAGCAGAAGTGATTGCATTGAATCATATTCAAGCTGGAGAACATGTAGGTTATGGTTCAACCTTCTGTGCGCAACAAAAAATGGATATTGCAATAGTTTCTATTGGCTATGGTGACGGATACCCTAGAGCTTATATTAAACAAAATTATGTGGCGATTGACGGGCAATTATGTCCTTTAGTCGGCAGAGTCAGCATGGATATGCTTGCAATTGACATTACAGCTATTCAAGTTAAATTAGGTTCTCAAGTCGAACTTTGGGGAACACACCGCTTAGTTGATGATGTCGCCGATGCAAACGGAACAATAGGATATGAATTACTCTGTCGCTTAAGTAATCGCCCTATTCGTAAAAGCAGTTAAATAATAAAATATAAAAAAATCCAAGCATGCTTGGATTTTTTTATCAGCTTTTAAAAATTTTATCGCCAGTAATCATCAGTCGGTTTTGGTAATTCTTGCAGACCACGGCGTAAAGTATCGGACCATTGTTTACTAATCTGTGAAAAATACGGATCATCTTCGGTAATTCGTTTCCCCATCGGAATAACAAAACTATCTTTGTTATAAACCAATGCATCAAGCGGCAAGCCAACAGAAACATTTGAACGCAAGGTTGAATCAAAAGAAATCAAACTACAACGTAATGCATCATCTAGCGGCATCGCATAATATAGAGCACGATCCAAAATAGGTTTTCCGTATTTGCTTTCTCCTATTTGAAAATAGGGTGTATCCGTAGTTGCACAAATAAAATTACCTTGCGGATAGATATTATAAAGCTGCATTTCACCGCCTTTAATTTGCCCACCTATTAAAATACTACACGCATAATTCATTTGTTCTTGAGTGTCTGAACTAATATCCTCTAAAACACTTTTTAAGGTTTTACCAATCAGTTCAGCAGCCTCAAACATCGTATTGACACTATATAAGTTAGGTTCTTGCTGCAAAGTGAGAGCATTTTGTAAATGACCTATAACAGCTTGTGTCGTCGCCAAATTACCTGCTGTTTGTAAGGCCATGAAACGCTCTCCGGTAATGCCGAAAGTATGCAATTTTCGGAACACAGAAATATGATCAACTCCTGCATTAGTTCTCGTGTCACTAATAAACACTAAACCTTGTTCCAATCTAAGCGCACAACAATAGGTCATTTCATTCTCTTTACATTCAACATGCCAACACCTGAACCACAGACATCATGTTTTCCACCCCACCTTGCTCTCTTACACCACGAATTGGTGCCACATCAAGATAGTCACGGCCTACTGCAAGGTAGATATGATGTTTGGGTGTAAACAACTGATTGCTTACATCAAAACAATACCACTGATTTTCTAAAAATACTTCCGCCCAAGCGTGACTGGCAAGGTGCGGATAGTTTTGATCAAATAGATAACCAGAAACATAACGTGCTGGTAATTGTAGCGCACGACACATCGCAATTAAAACATGAGCATGATCTTGGCATACACCCTGTCCAGCGTGAAATGCTTCAGTTGCAGTTGTCTGAACCGAAGTACTTTCAGGCTGATAGAGTATTTTCTGCAAAATATGTTCACTTAATAATGCAATATGCTGTCGGTCTTTGACCCCCACAATATTTTTGGCAAAGTCCAACATTGCCAAATCACATCGGGTTGCACTTGTCATCTGCAAAAACAAATTTGTAGGTGTAGATAGATTTACACAACCTAGCTCTACATTTTGAAGTTCAATGATTCCTTGAGCCATAAATGTAAGATGTTGGTATTGATAACGCTGACTAGCCGTCATCCATACATTGTTAAATATGTCCCTTTTTATCGTTTTGTCACCCGGCACGCTAATTGCCCAATTCATAACATGTTGATGCGGTGATGTTTGAGGCATCATTTTAATATACTGAATACTGTTTTGAGCAGTTTCAGTATAGCTATAATGCGTTTGATGATTCACCATCAATTTCATAATCAGACCTCAAACATATTTTCCAGCTGCTGTGTAAAAGTATAATAAGCGTCCCACGTTAGCTGATGCTTTAGTACTTGCCAATTTTGATCTATATTCTCCCAACCTAAGCTAACAAGCCGTTGCACCACAACATCTAGCTCTGACACGAGGCCTGATAAATCTTGCCCAAAACGTAGTTCTATATCAAATTGCTCTATTTTTTGACCTAAATGCAGAAATAAACAAACATCTTCATTCTCCGCTTCTAGTATATGAGTACATTGCTCAACAGCATTTCTCAAAGCCTCTGGTTGGGCTTGAAGCGTGTTAATAACATGATTTAATTCTGCATAAGCATTTGATGACAATATACCTCTTAGTGCCTGAATATTATCTTTAGCAATAACGAGCTGGTTCAGTAATGAAAATGTTTGCTTCTTGTCTAACATATAGTGATTTAGTAATTCAGCATTTTCTATTACCAAACCAAATGCTGCTGCAAATTGTGTAGCTTTCTCATCTTCTGTAAAAGGTAAATAATAGACCGCAAATTTAACTCGCATTAAATAACGGCCTAACCAATATATTTGATGCGCACTCGAATTGAGTAAAACCATAAAGTTCCTCTTTAACCCACAATTAGGAATGTAACGTTTCAACCACCCATGTATCTTTTATGCCACCGCCTTGTGAAGAATTTACAACTAAGGATCCGGCCTGCATAGCTACACGTGTTAAGCCCCCTGGCACTATCTCTGTACGATAAGGTGAACTTAATACAAATGGACGTAAATCGATATGTCGTTCAGCCACCCCGCCAGTTGTTAGCGTAGGAGCAACGGATAAAGCCAATGTAGGCTGCGCAATATACATGTGGGGTGTAGCAATCAATTTTTTTCTAAAGTCATCAATCTCACACGAGCTTGCCTTAGGGCCAATTAACATGCCATAGCCCCCTGAACCCTGTGCTTCTTTAACCACCAATTGCTCAAGATTAGAAAGAACATAATCTAAATGTTCTTCTTTACGGCATTGGTAAGTAGGTACATTTTTTAGAATTGGCGTTTCACCCAAATAATATTGAATCATTTGATCAACATAAGGATAAATAGATTTATCATCAGCCACCCCTGTCCCAGGTGCATTCGCAATTACAACATTTTTTTGCAAATAGGCAGACATCAGACCTGCTACTCCAAGAGCACTATCTGGTCGAAATGCCAAAGGATCTAGAAAATCATCATCTAGACGGCGATAAATTACATCTACTTTTTGACGTCCACGAATGGTTTTAACAAAAACTTGGTCACTTTCTACAAATAAATCCCGATTTGTAACCAGTGGTACATCCATTTCACGTGCTAAAAAAGCATGCTCATAGTAAGCACTGTTAAAACGCCCTGGGGTTAGCACCACAATAAAAGGTCTGTCCGCAGGTGAATTTTCCTGCAATATTTCTTTTAAAAGTTTTGGATAATGCTCAATTCCCTGTAAATTATTGGTTGCACATAGCTCCGGCATCAATTCTTGGCTAATTTTTCGGCTTTCGATCATATAAGATACGCCAGAAGGTGTTCTTAAATTATCCTCCAATACAAAAAATTCTCCTTCACCATCACGGATAATATCAATCCCGCTAATTTGAGAATAAATTTTACCCTTTAAAGAGTGTTTAAGCATGTGCGGCTGAAAAGCCTCATTACCCATAATTTGCTCTTCGGGAACGAGCTGTTCTTTTAAAATATGTTGTCCATGATAAATATCATCTAAAAAGTAATTTAAAGCTTTAACACGCTGTGCGCAGCCCGAAGCTATTTTCTCCCACTGTTTTTTTTCAATCACCCTTGGAATTAAATCAAAAGGAATTGTTCGCTCTGCACCTTCTTTATCACCATATACGTTAAAAGTAATCCCATGATAAAGAAAATGTTGTTTCGCTTGAGCATTCAATTCTTTTAATTCATCTAAAGTACGGATACTCAACCATTGCTCAATTTTTTTAGAAGCCGCACCATTGGATGTTACATCATCAAGCATCTCATTAAAAAACTGTGATTTTAGCTGCTCAAATAGGTTGGTTTGTACGGAAATATGTTCTAAAAAAGAGGTTGGGTTAATGTGTGCCGTAGTCGTCTGCTCTTGTATAAAAAAATCATTATCTATATGTAATTCATGCTCTTGTTCTGACATAACCACCTCGTCTTATCATTTATCTATATTTCATTTTTAAATAAGCAATTTCAGTGCCATTTATATATCTTTAATATTTTTACGGTGCTTTGTTATAACTTTCTTCTTCTAAATCTTAACATTGATTGTAAAAGGACCTATAAACCGAATCTGACAAACTTGCTAAATGTGTAAAGATTTTTTATTGTGTTGACACCAAAGCAGTTGGATATAGATGTATTACGCTTATGTCTGTAATAGAAAAAGAAACTTCAAATAGTTTATATCGCCAATGGCAGATTTTATCTCGCCTCCCTACCGGTAAATGGATCGGGACTCGAGAATTACAAGAAATGCTTGAACGTGAAGGTATTGATATCAGTTTAAGGACTATTCAGCGTGATTTAAACCAAATTGCTCAGCGCTTTCCAATAGAAAGTAATAAGGCTGTACCTCAAGGCTGGCGGTGGCAATCCGATGCGCCTATTCAGAGTTTACCTCACATGACTAGCTCTCAGGCAGTAACATTTATGATGGTTGAGGAACATCTTAAACACTTACTTCCACCAAGTCTGCTTGATGAGATGGGGCCTTGGTTTGATTTGGCTAAACGCAGTCTCTCTACACAAAATAATGTTAGGCAATGGATTAACCGAGTACGCATCGTACCTGCCAGCCAACCTCTTATCCCACCTGTAGTCGATCGAAATGCTCAACAAGCAATTTATGAAGGTCTACTCCAAGACAAACAAATAGAATGTATTTATCGGGCACGAGTAAATCAGGGCGAGGATAAAACTTATATTTTAAATCCTTTGGCTTTGGTACAAAAAGGTGCGGTAATTTATTTAATTTGCACACGACATGATAAAACTGAAGTTCAAACGTTTGCCTTGCACCGTTTTAAATCAGCAAAAGTCTTAGATAGTCGAGCACTGCATCCTGTCAATTTTGATATTGATCATTATATCGATTCAGGCGCTTTAGGCTTTAGAGTGGACTACAAGCAGCCAACTGAGTCAATTCAACTCACATTAACCATGACAGAGCAAACTGCTAGAACTTTCTATGAAAGTCAGTTAAGTAAGGACCAAACTATAATTCCACTTGAAGAAAATATCGTAGAAGTTACAGCGACCGTACCTTTTACATCTCAACTGGTGTGGTGGTTGCGTAGTTTTGGCAAGAAGTTACTGCATATCGAGCCTATACAAGTACACAATGCTGTACGAGAAATTGAATCTGAGAATAAATAGATATAAAAAAGAGAACCATAAGGTTCTCTTTAGATTTTGAATTATAATTTTCTTAATTTTATATTGGCTCTTATATTTATACTTGTTTTCAGATCAATGTGTTCTCCCCCTACAAAACTGACCTGCTTTTTCTTTTGCGCTATTTTGAACATAAGCATTGGCATGCCATTTCATCTCTATTGTAGCGAATTGATTTCATTGTCATGGTTAAAGCCCTCTTGTTTGAACGTGAATTTAATATAACTGGCTGCTTGAAATATGTGAAATAAGAAAAAAAGGAAGCGAAATCTATTTTCTTCCTTAGGAAGTTTTCATATATTTTTGAGCAGAAAATAAAAAAGCCCAGTCTTAACTGGGCTTTTTCACATTTAAAAGATTAAGCTGTTTTCTTAATCATATTATTTTTACGAATTGTGATCATTACAAGTTGAACAGCTGCTGGTGTAACACCAGGAATACGGCTCGCTTGAGCTAATGTTTCCGGAAGAACCGTTTTTAATTTCTGGGTAATTTCACGAGATAAACCAGACACAATATCATAATTAAAATCGGTAGGAATTTTGGTCTCTTCAAGACGCTTTAACTGAGCCACATCTTCATGCTGACGGTTAATATAACCTTCATATTTCACAGCAATCTCGATTTGCTCACCCACGTGCTCTGAAACTTCAGAACCCGTAAGTTCGGCAATTTGACCAAAGTTAATATTAGGGCGTTTAAGCAAATCAATCGCACTACATTCTTTACTTAAGTCAGCGCCAGTCATCTCAACGAATTTTTTACCCATAGGGTTATTTGGTGCTGCCCACAAATGTTGTAAACGAGAAGTTTCACGCTCAACCGCTTCCATTTTTTCACAATAAGCAGCCCAACGCACATCATCAACTAAACCAAGTTCACGACCAACAGTCGTTAAACGTTGATCCGCATTGTCTTCACGTAACATTAAACGGTATTCAGCACGTGAGGTAAACATACGGTATGGTTCTTTAGTACCTAAAGTGATGAGGTCGTCAACCAATACACCCATGTAAGCCTGATCACGTTTAGGCGTCCACTCTTCTTGCTCCCACGCACGGCGTGCAGCATTTAAACCAGCAAGTAAACCTTGAGCACCTGCTTCTTCGTAACCTGTTGTACCGTTAATTTGGCCAGCAAAATACAACCCGTTAATAGCTTTAGTTTCGAGGGTGAATTTCAAAGCTTGTGGATTGAAATAATCGTATTCAATAGCATAGCCTGGACGCAAAATATGGGCATTTTCCATACCACGAATAGAACGAACCAGCTCGAACTGAACATCAAATGGAAGCGAAGTCGAAATACCATTTGGATAAAGCTCGTGTGTATCTAAACCTTCTGGTTCCAAAAATACTTGATGCGAGTCTTTATCTGCGAAACGGTGAATTTTATCTTCGATTGATGGGCAGTAACGTGGTCCTACACCTTCAATAACACCGGTATACATTGGTGAACGATCTAAACCACCACGAATAATGTCATGGGTTTTTTCATTGGTATGCGTGATATAACAATTTACTTGTTCAGGATGCATAGAAGCATCACCCATGAACGACATAACCGGCGATGGGAAGTCACCCGGCTGCGGAATCATGACTGAAAAATCAACCGAACGCGCATCAATACGTGGAGGTGTACCCGTTTTTAAACGACCCACAGGTAAATTTAATTCACGTAAACGCTGAGCAAGTGCAATTGAAGGAGGATCACCCGCACGACCACCACTTGATTTTTGTAAACCAACGTGGATTACCCCACCCAAGAATGTACCAGTAGTCAACACAACAGTTTTAGCGTCAAAGCGAATACCCATTTGGGTAACAACGCCTTTAACGGTATCGCCTTCAACAATCAGGTCATCAGCCGCTTGCTGGAAAATATCAAGATTTGCTTGATTTTCCAAAGTATCGCGGATGGCAGCTTTATAGCGAACGCGGTCAGCCTGAGCACGTGTTGCACGTACTGCCGCACCTTTACGTGAATTTAAAATACGGAACTGAATACCACCTTTATCGGCAGCTAAAGCCATTGCTCCGCCAAGCGCATCAATTTCGCGTACTAAATGTGACTTGCCAATACCACCGATTGCTGGGTTACAACTCATTTGACCCAAAGTCTCAATGTTATGGGTCAAAAGCAAAGTCTGTCGTCCCATACGCGCAGCAGCAAGGGCCGCTTCCGTACCTGCGTGACCGCCACCGATAACGATAACATCATAAACTTTAGGGTAGTGCATGAGTACAAAACACCAGAAAAAAAAAGACGGAACATTATATCAAAATTATCTGCCTATTGATGTACATAATTACAAAATCGTCTTCACATAATTTACGGTACGCCACATGATTTGACATTTTGTTTCATGAACTCAATACAAAGTGAATGTTATTAAAACAAATTCATCTTAGAATAAAAAATGTACAGCACTTCTATGACTTTAAAATTAACGCGACAAGAAGGAATACAAAATGAAAACGACTATGTTAAAAATCTTAACTGCATCTCTAATTTGTTTTTCAGGCGTAACTTTTACACATGCTGCTGATATGAGCAAAGCCGAAATGCAAAAACAAATTCGAGTCTGTGTAAAAAAACAGCAAGGTGAATGGGTAGCTTACAACCATAACGGCGTAATCTTTAATGGTACTTGCCAACCAAATGAAAATGGTAAGTTACAATTTAAAGCCCCTGCTCCTTAATCTATTTCGACATGAGGCATAGAAGAAGCAATTTATTTGCCGCTAGCCTCCTCAGTATTTTTAAAGTCGGTCCATTAAAGATGGGCCGCTTTCTTTTTTAAAACTGTCTAGTCAGCTACAATATGCCTTTAAATAAAATTTTTAGGTCCTTTTCGTGAAGTGGTTACAAATACACATTACCGTTGATCAAGCACAAGTTGAGTTCACAGAAACACTTTTAATGTCTCTAGGTGCGGTAAGCGTAACTCTGGATGATGCTGAAGATCAGGCTTTACTTGAACCATTACCAGGTGAAACACCTTTATGGAATAAAGTGATTGTGACAGGCATTTATCAACAAGACGAACAAGACCCTATTGATGTCGATACTTTAGAAGCTTTTTTAAAAGCTCAACTTCCAGACGCCCCTATCCGTCATGAAGAACTTGAAGATCAAGTGTGGGAACGCGCTTGGATGGACTATTATGAGCCAATTCAAATTGGGGAAAAGTTCTGGATCGTACCTGAATGGCTAGAGCCACCAGAAGCTGATGCAACCAACATTAAATTAGACCCAGGTCTTGCGTTTGGTACAGGTAACCACGCAAGCACATTCTTATGCTTACAATGGCTAGGTAAAACTGACGTTAAAGATAAGATCGTCATTGACTATGGCTGCGGTTCAGGCATTTTAGGCGTAGCAGCTTTATTACTAGGCGCTAAAAAAGTATATGCCACTGATATTGACCCTCAGGCTGTTTTAGCAACAAAACAAAATGCTGAACTGAATGGCGTATTAGATCGACTATATGTAGGTCTTCCTGAAGAATTTGATCAAGAGTTTAAACCTCAACAGGCAGATGTTTTAGTTGCAAATATTTTAGCGGGTCCATTAATGGCACTTGCGCCTGAGTTTGCAAATTTACTTAAATCTGACGGCGAGTTCGCACTTGCAGGTGTAATTGAAGAGCAAGTTGCTGATGTTTCACGTGTTTATTCTGAATTTTTTGATATATTAGATGTCGAAAAACGCGAAGAAAATTGGTGTCGCATTTCAGGAAAACGTAAAACAATAAATTGAGATTTTTTAACTCATGAATGAAAAACAAACCCGCTGCCCTAAATGCTTAACAGTCTATAAAGTGTCTCTTACTCAATTGACGGTTGCTCAGGGTATGGTTTGTTGCCCTAAATGTGATTCGAGCTTTAATGCACTCACCCATCTGATTAATATTGAACAGCCTGTTACGATTAACTCATCTACATTAGTCAACGGTTCAATGCAAAATAGATATATGACACATTCTCACGTGTTAGATATCTTTGATCAAAAAGTTGAGAATTCGAATATTGATCTTTTAACCTATCTCAACAACTTAAATTATTTTCACAACGAACCTATTAACGCTCTACCAAATCTTAATTTAGCTGAACAAACATCTTCACAAGAACAAGATAATAATAAAAAGCATAGTTGGCTGTACTACACGCTATGGAGCTCTGCCAACCTTATTTTAATTTTAGTCTTCACTTTTCAAATTCTTTGGTTTAATCCTAAGCTCATGCATGCAAGCCCAACCGTCAGCCATGCATTTAACTATGTATGTGAAATACTGCACTGCAATAAGTCAGCTGAACAATATCAACTTATTTATATAGAAAAGTTAAAACTTCGCAAAGTTGACACAAGTCATACGCAATTTTCAGGCATATTGCTTAATCAGAATGATAAAAGTATTGAACTTCCTAACTTAAAGTTGAGTTTCGCAACAGAGTCAAACAAAACAGAAGAAATTATATTGACTCCTCAACAGTATCTTGTTGAAAACTTACGAGGTATCCAGCGCATTCCCTCAAATACCCCTTTCCGATTCCAATTTGAGCTAAACAGAAGCAAAAAAAGCCTACTAAATTATCGATTAGAAATTGTCCACCCCTAAAATGTAAAAAAAGTGAAAAAAAAATAAAAAAAAATGCAGTTAATTTGCTCACTTTTTCCTAGACAATGGTATGATACGCGCCACGAAAGCTTTGACTCGTATACTCCTCGCTCTCAATCCAAAAAAAATACTGTTAAGCATGTGTGCTTTTCTACATTAAGCACATAGCCTAACTTTTTTTGTTTTTGAGGGAGCTGTAACAAATATTTAACTATTGTTACGCTTATTTTTTATTCAATACGAAGAAATATGGCAAGCTAATTGTTCTTATGTTTTAGAGTCACTGTTTTAGGATCTAAAACAGGACTCCGTATTTTTAGACCACATTTATATACTACTTTATCCAAGCTAGTATTTGATTTTCGGATTAACTCGCATGAATAGCAAATCTCCTATTTTTACTGCACAATCTGATGTTGCTCTTCGCATCCACGTGGATCGCGCAGTTCGTCATTATTTTGCACAATTGCAAGGTGAGCAGCCATCTCAGGTATATGACATGGTGCTAGCAGAAATGGAGAAACCTCTTTTATCTGTAGTTCTTGAATATACACGTGGTAATCAGACCCGTGCTGCAGAGATTCTTGGACTCAACCGTGGCACTTTACGCAAAAAGTTAAAAGCTCACGGTTTGATGAGTGAATAAATGATAAAATGCTCACGACGTCGTGGGCATTTTTTTATGCTTATTGGTTTTAATCCGTAGACTTGAAATTGTTGAATTAAACATCATGACTATTAAACGTGCTTTGATTTCTGTATCTGACAAGACAGGAATTGTCGAATTTGCTCAAAACCTTGCAGCTTTAGGGGTAGAACTATTATCTACAGGCGGCACATACAAGTTGCTTAAAGATAATAATATCGCTGTGGTTGAAGTATCTGAACATACTGGCTTCCCTGAAATGATGGATGGTCGTGTTAAGACATTACATCCAAAAATTCATGGCGGTATTCTCGCTCGTCGCGGTTTAGACGAAGCAGTAATGGAAGAACACAACATTGATCCGATTGATCTTGTTGTCGTGAACCTTTATCCATTCGCTGCAACAGTTGCAAAACCTAACTGTTCACTTGCTGATGCTATCGAAAATATCGACATCGGCGGTCCAACAATGGTTCGTGCTGCTGCTAAAAACCACGCTTCTGTCGGTATTGTTGTAAATGCTTCAGATTACGATACAGTTATTGCTGAATTAAAAGCTGCTGGTTCACTTTCTTATGAAACACGCTTCGATTTAGCTGTTAAAGCATTTGAACATACAGCTCAATATGACGGCATGATCGCTTCTTACCTAGGCGCTCGCGTTGGCAAGACCGAAGGCGAAGCTGATTTATTCCCTCGTACGTTCAATACTCAATTGAACAAAGCACAAGATTTACGTTACGGTGAAAACCCACATCAATCTGCTGCATTTTACGTTGAAGAAAATGCAAAAGAAGCGTCAGTTTCTACGGCAAAACAGTTACAAGGCAAAGAATTGTCTTATAACAACATTGCTGATACAGATGCTGCACTTGAATGTGTGAAATCATTTGCAAAACCTGCTTGTGTGATTGTAAAACACGCCAATCCTTGTGGTGTTGCTGTTTCTTTAGACGGCATTAAAGCTGCTTATGATTTAGCTTATGCGACTGACCCAGAATCTGCTTTCGGCGGTATTATTGCATTTAACCGTGAGTTAGATGTTGCAACTGCTCAAGCAATTGTAGAACGTCAATTCGTTGAAGTAATTATTGCTCCAAGTATTGCTGATGGCGTGCTTGAAGTTACTGGCGCTAAGAAAAACGTACGTGTTTTAGTATGCGGCGAATTACCTGCGATTGACGCGCGTGCACCACAACTTGACTACAAACGTGTTAATGGCGGTTTATTAGTTCAAGATCAAGACTTAGGTATGATTACTAAAGATGATCTTAAAGTAGTAACAAAATGCGCACCAACTGAACAAGAAATTGATGACCTCATCTTTGCTTGGAAAGTTGCGAAATATGTAAAATCAAATGCAATTGTTTATGCGAAAAACCGCCAAACTATTGGTGTAGGTGCTGGTCAAATGAGCCGTGTTAACTCAGCTCGTATTGCTGCCATTAAAGCTGAACATGCTGGTTTGGTTGTTGAAGGCGCTGTAATGGCATCTGATGCATTCTTCCCGTTCCGTGACGGTATTGATAATGCGGCTAAAGCTGGCATTAAATGCATTATTCAACCAGGTGGCTCTATGCGTGATGAGGAAGTTATTGCGGCAGCTGATGAAGCTGGTATTGCAATGGTCTTCACTGGTATGCGCCACTTCCGCCACTAATTTAAATTTAGTCCTCCCTAACCCTCCTTTCATTCAGGAGGGTTTTCCACAATAATGGAGCTAACTCTCCACCTTGAGGGATAGAGGGGGATGAAAAAGGATTAAAGTTAAGGAACAAATTAAAAATGAATATTTTAGTTTTAGGTAGTGGTGGTCGTGAACATGCTTTAGCATGGAAAATTGCGCAAGATACCAATGTTACTCAAGTTTTTGTTGCACCAGGTAATGCTGGAACTGCAACAGAAGACAAATGTCTTAATGTTCAGCTTGATATTTTAGACAATCCAGCAATTATTGCTTTTGCTAAAGAAAATAATGTTGATCTTATTATTGTTGGTCCAGAAGCACCATTAGTTAATGGTGTGGTAGATGCTGCACGTGAAGCAGGTTTAAAAATTTGGGGACCTACTCAATATGCAGCACAGCTTGAAGGCTCAAAAGCATTTGCCAAACACTTTTTAAAGCGTCACAACATTCCGACTGCTTTCTATGACGTTTTCACTGAAGTAGATGCAGCTAAAGCTTATGTTGAGAAAAATGGTGCACCAATTGTAATTAAAGCTGATGGTCTTGCTGCTGGTAAAGGCGTAATCGTTGCAATGACCAATGAAGAAGCTTTTGCAGCAATTGATGACATGCTTGCAGGCAACAAATTTGGTGATGCTGGTTCACGCGTTGTGATTGAACAGTTCCTTGCAGGTGAAGAAGCTTCTTTCATTTGTATGATTGATGGTAAAAATATTTTACCAATGGCAACTTCACAAGATCACAAGCGTATTTTTGAAGGCGATCAAGGTCCTAACACAGGTGGTATGGGTGCCTACTCTCCTGCTCCGGTTGTAACTTCTGACATTTTCGAACGTGTTATGTCTGAAATCATGCACCCAACCGTAGAAGGTATGGCTGCTGACGGACATGTTTACACTGGTTTCTTATATGCTGGTCTAATGATTGATGAGCAAGGTCAACCACGTGTGATCGAATTTAACTGTCGTTTTGGTGACCCTGAAACTCAACCGATCATGATGCGTTTAAAATCATCTCTTGTTGAATTGGTAGAAGCCGGTATTGCTGGCAACTTACCAAAAGAAGCTGAATGGGATGAACGCAAGTCAATCGGTATTGTACTCGCAGCAGAAGGCTATCCTGATAGTGTACGCAAAGGCGATGTAATTTCAGGTATCGGACAATCACCTGAAGATACTAAAATTTTCCATGCAGGCACTGCAACTCGTGAAGATGGTCACATCGTGACTTCTGGTGGCCGAGTTCTTTGTGTAACAGCATTAGGCGACAGCGTTCTGGAAGCACAAATTAACGCGCTAGAAGTATGCGGACAAGTTAACTTTACGGGTATGCAATATCGTAGCGACATTGGCTACCGCGCAATCGCACGTGAAAAAGCTTAAAAACTTCACAAGTTTAAAACTTTAATGAAAAGCCTCTATATAGAGGCTTTTCTATCATGTGCCACAATATAAGCAAATCGTATAAATCTTTATTATATTTCTAAAGATATCAACAAATAGAAAAGAAGCCCCCTATATCAAGCACACTTTTATTGATATGATTAGCATAACGTTGGAACTGTCAATAAACACTGCTGTTTTAATAATTTTCATAGCGACTTGCTCTACACATTATGACTGTAGAGAGTTTTTAATGTTCTAAGTTTATGAACACTCGTTTGGCTAATGTTTGGGGATTAACTGTTTGGGGAAACAGTTTTTGTTTATAAAACAATTACCCTCTCTTACCGCCAAAATATGCAAGCAAATTATGAAACCCCACCAAAAGATACCAGAGTTTAAACCAGTTGTAATTCCAACTCCTCCCATTTCATATAGATATAGATCAATACTTATTTTTCTATATCTCCTCAATCAGGACTTTTTTAAATGAAAAAGCTGATCAGTCTTTTTTTAAGTATGTCAGTAGTACTATTGGCAGCATGTGGTAAACAAGAAAGTGCTCCACAAACAAACCAAAACAATGATAGCTCCCAAGTACAAACAGTAGTAATTGCCTCTACAGGCTCAGATGCTGATATTTGGCGTTATATCGCAACGTTGCCAGAAACCCAAGCTGCTGGCTTAAAGTTAGAAGTGAAAAACTTCACAGACTACGTTTCGATGAATGCAGCCATTGCAAACAAAGAAGTAGATCTGAATGCTTTCCAATCTTATTCTTATCTTGTTGCATTTAATAAATCAAACCAAGATAAAATTGCACCGGTTTCTACCACATATCTTGAGCCAATGGGTATCTATTCAAGTAAACACAAAAAAATTGATGAGCTCGCAGAGGGTGCAATTATTGCAATCCCAAATGATGCTGCCAACGAAGCTCGTGCTTTACTTTTATTACAAACAGCTGGCTTAATCAAACTTAAAGCTGATTTTAACCCGGCTCAAGGCAGTCCAAACGATATCATCGAAAATAGTAAAAAGATCGATATCAAACCAATCCAAATGGCAACTGCATTACGTATTAAAGACGAAGTTGATGCCGTTGTATTAGGTAACACCTTAGCAATGGAAGGTGGTTTGAACGTACTCAAAGATTCTATCTTCTATGAGCCTGTTGATCAAAGCACACGACTTAATGTCAACGTTCTCGCAACTGCTGATTCACGTAAAAATGATGCAGTTTTGCAAAAAGTTGGTCAGCTATATCACAGTGCAGCAGCTAAAAAGTATGTAACAGAGCGTTTTGGTGGAACAAAAGTTGACGTAGATCAACCAATCAGCTATCTCTCAGAAGCTAAATAGTAATATAATAGCGGAAACGTGAAACAGGCAAACTCTCTTTGCCTGTTTTTTCTTTCCAGCATAGCTTCTGACGATATGATTCAATTTAAAAACATTTCAAAGCACTATCAGCTCAAAAGTCAAACCATACGCGCACTCGACCAAATCAATTTAGAGATTCCTGAGGGCAGTATTTTTGGCATCATTGGCTATAGTGGTGCAGGTAAAAGTACCTTAATCCGCCTGATCAACCTACTTGAGCGACCAACAGAAGGTCAAATCATTATTAATCAGAAAGATTTCACCGCTTTGGATGCACGCTCATTACGTCAGGAACGTGCAAGTATTGGCATGATTTTTCAGCACTTCAATCTGCTACAAACTAAGACGGTTGCTGAAAATATCGAAATGCCAATGCGACTACTGAATTACAATAAAGTAGAACGTGAAAAGCGCTTAAATGAGTTATTAGAGTTCATTGATCTTAAGCATAAAAAAGATGCTTATCCAGATGAACTTTCTGGCGGACAAAAGCAACGTGTCGGTATTGCCCGTGCTTTGGCAAATCATCCAAAGATTCTTTTATGTGATGAGGCAACCTCTGCCCTAGACCCGCAAACAACCAAGTCAGTTTTAGAACTACTTAAGAAAATTAATCAAGAGCAAAAAATCACGATTGTTATGGTGACCCATGAAATGGATGTCATTGAAACTATTTGTGATCATGTGGCTGTGATGGAAGCAGGTAAAGTCATTGAACAAGGTTCAACGATTGATATCTTTAGTAAACCTCAACATCCAACTACTAAAAACTTCATTCAAACTGTTTTACACCAACAGTTGCCTGTGAATATTTTAAATCAGCTCGAAAACCAGCATCATCATAGTATTTACTGTTTACAGTTTTTAGGGCGTTCTGCTCAAGAACCTGTAATTCAGTCACTGATTAAAAAATTCGATATTAGCTTAAATATTTTATTTGCCAACATGACTGAAATTAATGGCACAGTCATTGGTCAAATGTTTGTGCAGCTTTTAGGTGATCCTCAGCTAATTAAACAAGCTATTGAGTTTTTGGAACAAAATGAAGTAGGTGTAGTTCAATCAGGAGATCAAGTATGAGAGATTTAATCGTACAGTGGTTAACTGAACTTACTCAACCTTTCTGGCACAGTTCCCTTTCTATTGATCAGTTCGTTACAGCTTTGCAAGAAACCTTTCATATGGTTTTCTTCGCACTTTTGTTTGGCGGCATTTGGGGATTTATTCAGGGAATTATTTTATTAGTTACCCGTCCAGAAGGCATTTTACCCAATAAAGTGATTTATCATTTACTTAATCCTATTGTAAATGCTTTACGCTCTCTTCCTTTTATTATTTTACTCATTGCAGTGATTCCTCTTACTAAGCTATTAGTAGGTACTTCAATTGGTACGTGGGCAGCTATTGTTCCATTGACTATTTATGTTGGCCCTTATATGGGACGTCTGATTGAAACTTCATTACTTGAAGTAAATGAAGGAATTATTGAATCTGCTCAAGCGATGGGTGCTACACCTTGGCAAATTATCTCTCGCTTTATTTTGCCGGAAGCACGCAGCTCACTCATTTTAAACCTTACCACAGCGACAATCAGTCTTATTGGTGCAACCGCCATGGCTGGTGCAGTTGGCGCAGGTGGTATTGGTGATTTAGCAATTTCGTATGGTTATCAACGTTTTGATACTAGCGTTGTGATTTTAACAGTTATTATCCTATTGCTATTAGTACAGATTGTACAAACGCTAGGAAACTGGCTCGCCAAGCTCCGTTAAATCATCCATACAAAAAAAGCTCTCTTCTAGAGGGCTTTTTTTGTTTTATATCACCTTGTTCTTAAAGACAGTTGAGAGCATGGCTCAATACCATTTTCTGGTATGATCAGAATTAGTCATTATTCATTTACTCTTTGGATTTAGTTTCAGGATAAAACAATGCGTTATAGAATTCATTTTATTGATGTGCAGAATGCCCTCCAAAACTATATCTGGATTTTAGAAGATACTGAAACCCAAGAAGCTGTTGCAGTCGACCCAACAGAAGCAGAACTGGTAACTCAATTTTGTCAGAATCATCAGTTAAATTTAAAACAAATCTGGCTTACTCATTGGCACAAAGACCATATCGGTGGTGTTGCTGATTTAACTGCTGCCCAAAATATTACTGTATATGGCCCACGTGATGAGCTCACAAAAATTCCGGGAATTACCCACTCCTTACAACATGACGATCATCTAAAATTCAATGATTTAAAAGTAGAGATTATTGCAACCCCAGGTCATACCTTAGGGCACATTGTATATTTTATTGAAGAATTAGAGGCTGTATTTTGCGGTGATACCTTATTTGCAATGGGATGTGGTCGATTATTTGAAGGCACAGCTGAACAAATGTATCACTCACTGAGCCGTTTAGCAGCATTACCAACCCATACAAAAGTATATTGTACGCATGAATACACGCTTTCAAATGCCGAATTTGCCTTAACGGTAGAACCGCATAACCATGCCTTATCAGAACGAGCTGAAGAAGTCCGTGAGCTACGTAAACAAGGATTAATCACCCTACCAAGCACGATTGAACTTGAATTAGCAACCAACCCTTTTCTACGCGCAGAAAATGTTGAAGACTTCGCCCACCTGCGTGCTCTTAAAGATAATTTCTAAAATTAAGCTTTCAAAGAAGATATGGTTTCATTTAAGAACTGTATCTTTTTGCTTATTACCTGTTGCCTGTAATTATTTTTTACATTTACTCTGTTTTTTATTTGCTCATTATTCTAAAAACAACGTTGAATTTATAATTTTTAAAAACCATCACACAAATAGCTCTTTAAATAAAAAGTTATTATTTTTTAGCTACATAACAGACTAATAATTTCATAAAAATGAAATCTTTTATTTCTTTATCTTACTTTTTTTACAAGTTGCAAAATAAAAAAAAGTTTTTCCCCTTTAAAAAATCTAATTAAAACCCTATTAATAAATAAGATGTAATGCCACGGATTGAAGGAGTTCTCACGTGAAAAAGGTTGTTAAAGCTAAAAATTTGATTGCGTTTCGCATTTGGTTAGAAAAGTTAGGGTATTCAGTTAAAAATCTTGCTGACGGGAAAGGTTTTACTTTTAGTTTTAAAAAAGAATATGGTTTGGTGACCTGTGAGTTAGCAGGTAATTCATTAGCGATGCAATTAGGTGAAGAGTTTGAGGATCACTTAAAAGCATAATTTTTCACGACTTGATTTAAATTACTGTCTGGTCTTTGCTGAAAGATAAGTAATGTTGTAGAACTTTAGAATGGCTTAATTAAAAATATATTTTTAGATATTAAACAAAAAATCTGTAGCTGGGCTATTCTCCCAAATTGCCCTTAGCTACAGATTTTTTTGTAAGGTTAATCTGCTTTAGGGTTCTTTAATGCTTTATCAAGAAGATCTTTATCTAAAGCCTTATCCCAACGTGCCACAACAATTGTTGCACATGCATTACCCACTAGATTTGTTAAAGCACGGCACTCAGACATAAAGCGGTCAATACCAAGAATTAAAGCCATACCTGCGACAGGAACAGCTGGTACAACCGATAAAGTTGCAGCTAGAGTAATAAAACCTGCACCAGTCACCCCTGCTGCACCTTTAGAACTTACCATTGCGACTAAAAGCAATGCGATTTGCTCACTAATTGATAAATCTACATTACAAGCTTGTGCAATAAACAGAGCCGCCATAGTCATATAGATATTTGTACCATCAAGGTTAAATGAATAACCTGTTGGAATGACTAAACCTACAACTGATTTTTCACAACCTGCTTTTTGCATTTTGTCCATTAAAGATGGCAAAGCTGCTTCAGAAGAACTTGTTCCCAAAACCAACCAAAGTTCATCTTTGATATAACGAATTAAATGAATAATTGAAAAACCGTTATAGCGAGCTACTGCACCTAAAATTACTAGAATAAATAACACAGCAGTAATGTAGAACGTCATGATTAACAGTAATAAATTACCAATTGATTCGATTCCATACGCACCGATCGTAAAAGCCATTGCACCAAAAGCACCGATTGGAGCAAGCTTCATTAACATACCAACCAAGTAGAAAACTGGAGCTGTTAAGTTATTTAAAAAATCGGTAATTGGACGTGCTCGGTCACCCAAAGCAGCCAAAGAAATACCAAATAGCACCGCTACAAATAACACCTGTAAAATCTCGCCACCAGCCAGAGGACTGACCAATGTTTGCGGGATAATATTCATGAAGAAGTCGGTAATATTTGTTGCATGCGCCTTTTCAACATAAGTATTTACTTTGTCGTTGACTAAGGTAGCTGGATCAATGTTAAGGCCTTTACCCGGTTGGATAATATTTGCCACAATCATACCAACCACAAGCGCCAAGCTTGAAAAGGTAAGGAAATAAAGCATAGCTTTACCAGTTACACGGCCGACTCGGCTCATGTTTGTCATACTGGCAATGCCTGTAACAACAGTTAAAAAGATGACGGGAGCGATAATCATTTTAACGATCTTGATGAATGCATCACCAAGTGGTTTTAAACTTTCGCCAAGTTCTGGGTAAAAATGACCAATTAAAATGCCCAAAATAATTGCAAAAATGACCTGTACATACAAAATTTGGTGAAATTTCTGTTTTTTCTGTACTGCTTCTTGGTCAAGGGTATTGAAATCCATTATCTAAATACCTTTTCGATGGGGATAAAAAAATAAAATATAAAGCAAGCACCACAAGCTGCTCTAACAAGGAAAAGCCATTGTAAAGAATAAAAAACACCCTGTGTCATAAATTTAAAAAATGTTAAATTCAAAAATCATGCATTAAATTGTATAGAATACATTTTATTTTTAGGCTTTAAATATCGTAAAAATAGTTAATTTTTTAAATAAGCTATTATTTATATTAATATTTTATACCATAAATAGTGATAAAACCCACCATGCGTACTTCATTATCTACATCAAGCCAACCATTTATTAAATAAATGATTTTATATAAAACATATAAATTATAAATTATGAAAATTTATTTTAAAAATAATAAGAAAAACTGATATATGATTTCTTAATGAGAACCCGCGTCTATTTCTTGTTAAATATTTAGACTAATAGGCCGCTATAAATTAATTAAAATTGGAATGAGCCTTAAATAACCGCTCTAATAAAATATGGACATAGTCTAAGCATAAGGTGCGATCAGTGAATAAGATTCTAAACAGCATTGGGGCAATGACTGCTTCGATAATTTCTTGATTCGATATGATTGGTTCATGACGTAGTCTTGCTCGAGCTTGAATAATATCGAGTTGCTGAATAATTAAGGTTTCGCATTGTCGGGCATTTGAAGATTCTGCTGCATATAACACATCACGTAGTAAGACCTGTCCTACTTCAGAAGAATACTCTTCAAAATACTGTTCGACCCAAGCGGTAACATCAAGTTGAAATGAACCTAAATCTTTTGGCTCCATATCAGGTTTGAGTTCATTTAGAGCAACGTCTGAAAATAACTGATTAATGTCTCCCCAACGGCGATAAATTGTTGAAGGTGTTACTCCTGCCTCATGAGCGATCATGGGTATGGTGATTTGGCTTTGCTCCAATGTTTTTTGAAGCTCTTTGACTGCTTGATGTACCGCAGTTTGGATTCTTTCACTACGGCCGCCCGGTCGTAACCCAGTAACAACTTTTGCCATTAATCAGCTCTACTTCAATAAAAAACAATTAAAATATTATTTGCATATACAAAATACACTAAAGCTAAGGATTTGCTTTAGTGTAAAAATAATGTATAAAAGCTAAATATTCGCTTTTATGTTATTCATCTTATATGAACAATTCAAGTTCGAAACGGTCTAGATCTGTTTTTCAGTTAGATTCAAGAGTTGCATTGACCTTAAACACGATCACGCTCATGACATTTATGGCCGCGTCCAGCTCACCGACTCCTCTATATCGCTTGTATCAGCAAGCATGGCAATTTTCGCCTGTTACATTAACCTTAATTTTTGCGACCTACGCGTTTACCTTACTTGCTTCTTTACTCATTATTGGCTCTTTATCTGATTATATTGGACGTCGACCTGTCATTCTTTCTGCAATTTTTCTGCAAATCGTTTCAATGAGCTTTTTCCTTTTTGCCTCAGATGTTTCTATGCTATTTATTGCTCGTGGGCTGCAAGGCATCGCGACCGGACTTGCTGTTTCTGCCATAGGAGCCGCAATTTTAGATTTCAGCAAACATCAGGGCTCCTTGATTAATAGTATTGCTCCAATGGTCGGTATGGCAGCTGGCATCTTTATTACATGTACTATTTTGCAATTCTCAGCTCAACCTTTGCAGCTCGTTTTTGAGCTTTTATGTGTTCTCTTCGCATTCCAACTCATTTTAAGTTTTTTTAATCCTGAAACTGCACAAAAAAGATCGGGTGCACTTGCTTCTTTAAAACCCAACATGGCTATTCCTCCTCAAGCGAGAAGTGCTTTATTAAGCATTAGCCCTATTAACATTGCACTTTGGATGGTCAGTGGTTTTTTCTTATCACTTATGCCCTCTTTACTCGCAAAGATTTTTCAAACCTCTTCTGCATGGTTAAACGGAATTATGTTTATGGCGCTTGCACTTTCAGGTGCAGCCGGCATATTAACCCTAAGAAAATCTACAAATTTTCGTATTTTGCTCACGGGTACCTTATCCATCATTATTGGGGCAACCATTTTATTTTTGGCGATTAATTTTACAAGTGCAGTGGTTTTATTTTTAGGCTCTATTATTACTGGAGTGGGTTTTGGTACCGCTTTTATGGGAGCAATTCGTACAGTCATGCCGCTTGCGTTACCAGAAGAACGTGCAGGACTTATGGCCGCATTTTTTGTTGAAAGCTATTTGGCTTTTAGTATTCCGGCAATTCTTGCAGGTTATTTTGTGGGTAAAATTGGACTTATGAACAGTGCTAATATTTATATGAGTTTAATTATTGGCCTTGCTCTGATTGCCCTTGTGATGATTTTTAAAAATATTAAAAGCAAATAATGATTTTAAAAAAGCCTCTAATGAGGCTTTTTTTAACTTTACTGATCACGCCAAGGTTTTAAAAACCGCTTTACATACTTTTTAAAAGGCCAAGTAAATTGTTTCACAAAACTATTTGGGATTTTATAGCCAACCGTTCCATATACACTTGCCAAATGTTTAGGCATATAGACGGTTTTAAAAATAACATCATAGAGTGGGATAAAAGCAGCATAATTTTTATCAATCGCTGGTTTTTCTGAAGAGTGATGCCAATGGTGGAATTCTGGTGTTGCAATAATCCAGCGCAAATATGGAAAGCGAAAACGCACATTGGAATGAATAAAAATAGCGTGAAACGAAATAAAAACTAAATAAGCAAAAACAGCTGAAGTATGAAAACCCAACAGGAAAATCGGTAAAGTCGCAATAAAGCGAGTCATTAATACTTCTATGACATGCAAACGAGAAGATGCTAACCAATCCATATATTCAGTCGAATGATGAATCGCATGAAAGCGCCATAAGAAATTAACTTCATGCATAGCACGGTGCAACCAATACACCGTAAAATCCACCACAATCAGTAACTCAATAAATTGAAGCCAAATTGGTTGAGCTTGTACATAAGGTACAATCGGGTTATCAGGCAGGTGCGTAATCCAATATTGAATTGGCATAACCGTTAAAAAGCTGAATAGTTGAATCCCAACATGGCTGACCATGAAATATTTCATATCGGTCACCCAACCGACTCTTAATATTTTTTGTTCAGGATTTTTAGCAAAAAAACCTTCAAGCGGAATAAAAACAAACGCTAAAATGAATAGGGTTAGTACAAAATAATCGATACCTGCATAAAACGGTACACTTGGTAAAACGGGTGCTTCAATTACGCCGCAACCCAAAACTGCTGCAACAAGTGAGAAACATAGCCCGTAGAACCCATATCGGTTTTGACGAACAATCGCGCTAAATGCACCAAAGCCTGCACTAATCACAATGCCAGTGATCAGGCCATAATAGAAAAGATTATAGTGCTTTGCGTAAAGAGGACGAAGTTCTGGGGTGGTTAATACACTGGGAAATAAAAAACATAAAGCACCAAATAAGCAAAGCAAGCTGAGTGACATTGAAATAAAGGCGCTGATTTTCCCTAAACCTGCGTTAAGTTCTAAATTTTCAAATTTTGCTCTTAATTGATCGGTCATAATTCGTATCAACAGTTCTTATTGTGTATACCGCGAATGCTATCAAAATTTAATAATAAATTGGAAAGAACTTTAACTTCTCAGATCAGATCCATTAACCTGAAAATTAAATTTTAAATATAACTTTCAACACAGATGTTAATGGTTTTATAGAACTTCAAATATTTGACCGACAGATTGAATCAGCCATTTTCTGGCAATAATATCATCACTACGATTAAACCAGTTCAAGCTCACTTTAAAAGAATCCATAGCGAAAGGTAATTCAAACATTTGGACATTACCATGAGCTAGATAATGTCGAGCTGCTCGTGACGGTAATGTCACCAACATATCTGAACTCTGTAAAACGCCTTGTAAAACACTAAAATGCGGGACTTCTAAACGGATGCGTCGCTTAAAATCCATTGTTTTTAAATATTGCTCAACTTGGATATGCCCTGTCGATGATTTAATGGCAACATGATCTTCTTGCAAATACTGTTCTAAAGTCAGTTGCTGTTGTAGCCTCGGATGGTTAGCTCTGGCAATACATACATATCTTTCTTCAAATAAAGTACGTGTTTCTATTTTCGGCATTATTGTCTGCGTACTATTAAAGACAGCCAGATCTAAAAAACCATCAATGAGCCACTGCTCAACCTTATCTGATCGAATCTCTTCAATTTCAATTTGAATATGTGGGGCTGCTTTTTGTAAAAAAGCCATAAGACTAGGCAAAAGACAAATTTCACCAGCATCTGACAGTCCAATTCGGAAAGTTTTATTTGAGTTTTCAGGATGAAATTCCTGTGCTTGAGCAATCGCCGATTCAATGTTAAAAATCGCTTGATGGAAAATTGGATAAAGTTCATGAGCGACTTTTGTCGGTTCGACGCCACCGCGACTTCGGGTAAATAACTCATCATTCAACTGACGGCGTAATCGGTTCAAATTATAAGTCACCGAAGGCTGGCTTAAATTTAATTTATCAGCAGCTTTACTAATATGACGAGACTCATAAATACAGACAAAAACTTTAATCAAACCTAAATCCATGGTTCTGATCCTTTAAATACTCTAAACAAAGGCTTTAACTTCTTTGTTTAGAGTTTAGTTTGTTTTATTGGGATAAAAAATACTTAATTCTTATGGAGATATGCTTGAATTCAGCATGACCCGTTTGGTTCGACTGCAAATACTTATGGCAATAACACTCAATGTGGCAAGTACACACGGAATGGCTAAAGCAATAAAATTATATTCAATTGGTAAATGCAGACTTAAAAGCCAACCGCATAAAATCGGTCCCAGAATAGCGCCAATACGGCCTACGCCTAAAGCCATACCAATGCCAGTACTACGAATTGGAGAAGGATAAAACTGAGCCATATAAGCCAGTAATAAAATTTGCCCTCCAATAGAAGCTGCACCTGCAACAGCAATGCAGAGATATAAAATCACCATAGGTAAAGCATAGCTTAATAAGTAAAGTGAAATTGCACCCGCTAAGAACAGTGAACAAATGACCTTGCCGAGATGAAAACGATCAGCAAAGAAACCACCTCCAATCGCACCAAGCATTCCACCTAAATTTAATGCCAGTAAAAAGACTAGACTGGTTGATAAATCATATCCCGCCTCGACCATGAGTTTTGGTATCCAGTTACCGAGCGCATACACCATCAGTAAAGCCATAAATACACTCAGCCAGAAAAACACAGTGACTAAAGCACGGTTCTCGGTAAATAGAGCAACCAACGGACGAGCAGCAACTTGTTGGTTTTCCTGATGTAAAACAATATTGGTCTGGACACTTATATTTTGTTCTGGGGCCAATTTTTGAAGTAAATGTCGTACCTCATCCCACTTCTTCTGGCGAATTAGATAATCAATCGATTCTGGTAAATATTTCCAAATAATCGGTAATAGAACCAACGGAATGCCTGCCAAAATAAACATGATTTGCCAACCAAAATTAGGTACCAACCACATGCCTAAAAGTGCCGAGCCCATACCACCAATGGCATAACCACTAAACATCAGTGAAACTAAGGTAGATCTTAACTTTTTTGGGGCATATTCTGTCATTAGGGCAATGACGTTGGGCATTACACCACCTAAACCTAGGCCCGCAATGAACCGGTATATTGCAAACGCTTTGGGACTATCGGCAAGACCGCATAACACAGTAAAACCACTGAAAATCATGATGCATAACATAATAAGGCGTTTACGACTAAAGCCATAAGACTCTAATTTGTCCGCTAAACTTCCAAACAGCATTGCACCAAACATCATGCCAAATAGTGCAACACTACCTAAAAGCCCTGCAGTCATACTATCTAACTGCCAGTGCTGCATGAGTTTAGGCAATGCAACACCGTAAATGACCAGATCATATCCATCAAAAATAATAATAAGTGCACTCAGCAAAATTACTCGCCAATGCAATGGCGTTAACTTTGCTTCATCAATGAGTTGATTTGCATTTAGTTTTTCCATAATTGCTTTCCTTAGCAAATTGTTTATAAAGCATCACATGATTTAAATAGTCGCCATTCCTAGCTGTTTTAATTGTTGCTGTGCATCTGTAACATCTTGCTCTAAATCGTGTTGCCACAACCAGTCAAAACGATGTTCAAGGTGCTCGCCAATTTCTGCAAACGTTGAGTACTGAGTTGAATAGCACTCATAAATTTCACCAGACTCACGAGAGGTTTGTTGAACACGGCAAGCTCGTTTTACACGCAGCTTTTCATAAATTGAAGACACATCGGTGAGTTGATCCGAGTGTAAGTTTTTTGTCGCTAGTAAGGCTGCAAGGATCAAAGCATCTTCAAGACCTTGCCCTGCTCCAGCCCCTTGGTGAGGTAACATGGCATGTGCGGCATCACCCATAAGTATCACGTGACCCGAGGCACTTTGGTAGGTGGAAAGCTCCTCAATTTCATGTAAAGCCCAAATGGTAGGTTGCTCAATTAAACCCAGTAACTTTTGACAGCTCTCACTCCAGTCTGAAAAATCAGAAAGCATTTGAGCTTTATCGACAGGGCGTGTCCATGGTGTATCGGCTGGTAGTACCGTATCTTCACGATTTGAGCAAAAGGCAACAATATTGATTTGTTCACCCTTACGAATTGGGAACGTCAAAATATGCTTATCTTTACCCAATAACATTTGGGGAATATCTGCTAAATCTGTATCGCCATTTATTTGCTGCAAAGCTTCTTTAAATGAAGCATGTGAAATGATGCCACGATATGCCCAAGTTCCTGAAAAGCGTGGTTGAACAGGTAGTAAATGATGAGTAGCTAAAACATATTGGCGGGCAACAGAGCGAATACCATCAGCCCCAATCAAATAATCGCACTCATGGCGACTGCCATCATTGAAATGTAAAATGACTTGATCTTCTTGTTCTTCAATAGACTCAAGTCGTTTAGAAAAGTGGACATTTTGCGTAGGCATGTGAGGAATAATGGCATCTAGAAAATCAGCACGATGAACAGAAGACTGTCCTACACCTGCCGCTACCGATGCAGATAAATATTCATCGGTATAACCATTGCGCCATTGAAACCAAACATCTTGAAATGGTGCAGATACCTTATCTGCAATTGCGTGATATTCGTTGGCTAAACCTAACAGTTCAATCGCTTTGACTGCATTTGCTCCAAAAGAAATTCCTGCCCCAATTTCAGAAAACTGAGGTGCAGATTCAAACATTTGGACATCTAAATGAGCATGTTTACTTAAATTACTTGCCAATGCCAGACCAGCAATACCGCCACCAACCACGGCAATTCGAATATGTGTATTCATGTGTTTTATCCTTAAACATCATTGTTGTTTTCACATATTCATTTTTGAGAAGTTGGCTTATAAAGTCCAATTAGTATTTTTTTCGTTCAATTATTTAAAAATTAAATAATAGCCAGTTGGACGAGCCTCTATAAAGCTTAAAGACCGCCCATGCTAATAAATGATCGTTAGTATACTTTATGGTGTGCCTGGCGGGGTTCCAATAGCATATTTCATCGGAGCTTCATAAGTCGTCTCTGCAACTGGTGAAACACGCCAAATCGTATTGCCCACGTCATCTGCAACTAACACTGCACCTGAAAAATCAACTGCTACACCTACAGGGCGCCCATAAGCTTTGCCTTTGTCACTTAAAAACCCTGTTAAAACATCTTGTGGAGGACCAGAGGGTTGACCACTTCTAAATGGTACATAAACTACTTTATAACCACTGTGCGGTTTACGGTTCCATGAACCATGCTGCCCAATGAATGCGCCGCCACGATATTGTGGCATGAGTTCAGCTGCATAGAATGCAAGACCTAAAGAGGCTGTGTGATTACCTAGTGCATAGTCAGGTTTAATTGCACGTGCGACCAGTTCAGGATTTTGTGGTTTTACTCGTACATCTACATGTTGACCATAGTAGCTATAAGGCCAGCCATAAAAAGCACCGTCTTGAACCGAAGTCATATAGTCAGGTACTAAATCACTGCCAATTTCATCGCGCTCATTAACAACCGTCCAAAGTTTTCCGCTTTGAGGTTGCCAAGCCATACCATTCGGATTACGTAGTCCCGTTGCAAATGGACGTGACTGACCACTTGCAATATCAAACTCCATAATTTGTGCGCGACCTTTTTCTTTATCCATACCATTTTCAGCAACATTGCTGTTAGAACCAACAGTAATGTACAGCTTACTCCCTGCTGGGTTAGCGATCACATTTTTGGTCCAGTGGTGATTTAAAGGACCGCCCGGTAAGTCCAATACTTTGGTTCCACTGGCTGTAATTTGAGTTTCGCCCTCTTGATAAGGAAAACGCACAAGTGCATTCGTATTGGCGATATATAAATTATTACCGACCAATGCCATACCAAATGGGGAATTCAAGTTTTGAAGGAATACCGTTTTCTGATCGGCAACGCCATCTCCATTAGTGTCTCGAAGCAAACTAATACGATTGGCACTCGGGTGAGATGATCCTGCACGTCTCATCACGAAAGTCATAATTTTACCCTTAATCCCTTTACCGTCTTCTGGTTTAGGTGGGGCATCTGTTTCGGCAACCAATACATCACCATTTGGTAACACATAAAGCCAACGCGGGTGTTCAAGCCCTTTTGCAAATGCTTTTACCTTCAGACCTTCTGCCGGTGTTGGCATAACACCACTCGGCCAGCCTTCTGCTGGAGCTATATTAACGGTTGGTAATAGGCTTGATTTAGGCTCAGGAAGTTTTGGATCTGGCCCATAACTGTCGGTAATTGGATATTGAGAGGATGAAGCGCATCCAACTAATGTAATTAAAACCGTAGTGCCAAAAATCGGCAGTAAAAAACGTGTCGTCATGGGTTATCTCCATTTATTTTTTGTCGTCATGGAAATAGCGTAATTTATGTTTGCAATTAAACAAGCAACTTTAATGGAGTCTTTTGTTTATGGCTTGAAAAAAACGTTCTTTATCTTTTGGTGAAATCATCACTGAAGTAATTTCTCCATTTTTCATATAATAAATTTTGAGTCGATCTAATGAGAGCGCTGGAGATGAAAGTGGATTATGAGTAGGCTCTATTTGGGTAATATCATTAATATTAATTTTCCATCGAAACACCAAGCTCTTAATAATTAAAGTGTTGTTTTCGACCACATAATAAGTATTAAAGATGGGGAGCCAAATAAGAAAAATGATTAAACTATAAATAATGAGATGCGGAAAATTTGAAGCTAAAGAATAATGATGATTTGCTTCATAAATTTTCATAAGGATATTGGCAGTGATAACAACAAATATTAATAAAAGCCACCAATCAATTTTTGATCTAAATTTCAAAAGTTATCCTCCACGTCTAAATCTCATTTATAAAGAGTATTTCTATATTTTTTTAATAAAATAATTGAACTAAAAATTAGCTTTAAATGTTAATGATACAAAATCTCGATCATCTATCGTGCTAAATTCATTAGAACCAAAAAAGTTATTATAGGCAATCTCTGTTGTATATTTTTGCTGATAAGTTAAAGATAACGCCGTACTTACACTCATTTGCCCTTCTTGAAAGTTTTGGCTATATCCATAAACGTCATGTCGGAAACTAAGACTTGGAGTAATCACTGTAGAGGGTAAAATATCTTGATAAGTTAATGCGCCACGTAATCGGTACCCAAATGACCATTCATTAAAAAATCCATTTTTATTACAAAAACGTTCATTTAAATTGTCTATTTCTGCATTTGTAAGATGGGCTGTACCATACGGCGTACATTTAAATGCTCCTGTCTCTGGATTATAAGCACCTGTTGAAAGCTCACTACGACCAAATGCTCCTGTCCGGCCAATCCGATGATTACCAATATCTGCAATATGGTTTAAGGCAAACTCTGTAGACCATGTCATCGAATTTGCGCCCAAAATATTAAATATGCTGTCAGTTGCTCCGATTGAAAATTGTGTTACAGGTAAGCGTACATAACCTTGAATATATTGACCTAAGTCAGCAGTTTCCCCCGGCGGTGCAAATGGTGTGCCTTCCGATAACACTTGAGCATAGACAATGTCGGTACCGTTTAATTGCAAAGGTTGATTAGGTTTGTGGGTTAATTCACTAAAAACGGTTGTTGTTCCAACTTTCCCAGTCAAACTTAATCCAAACATTTTGATATTTTCAGGATAAATAGAAAAATAACTTGCGGTATTAAAGTGCTCGGGGCCCGATGCTGTTACAGCCGTTCCATCAAAGTTTGCATTACGGCTATGATAATTCGCATAGTAAATACCTAACTCAGCATTATTGAGGTTTGATAAAGTCTGTTTTAAGGCAATACCATATTGACCGTTGTCTTTTGCTTTTCTGCTTTCTGCACGTGGAATATAACTACCTAAACGCACTGCCGTATCAGATAACTTATCACCCCCTCCAGCAATCAGAACTGGACCCGCATTTTCGGGAACAAAGTCTGAAATCTCAAAGAAAGTCCCGCTGCCATCAACCACTGAAGGCCTAAATTTAAATTGATAGAATCCTTCTATTTTCAAATTTTTATTAATGCTTGTATCGAATGAAAACATTTCGGTTGGAATGATTCTTTCTTTTGCATCACCAGCTGGTCGGTTGATTGCAGCAAAATCAAATGCACTCACCGAGTTTAAACCGTTTTGGAAAAACTGAGATTTTCCCCAAGTTAATGTTTGTTTACCTAATTTTAAATTTATGCTTTTTCCATCGCCTAGTTCAAAATCTTTCCATATATAGGCATTCCATAAATCAATTCCCTTGAACTTTGCGAGCCTTGGCCACGCTGAATCATTAAAGGGTTTAAAGTCTCCTTCCCCTATCTCATAGGCATGGTCATACCAATATTTAGTACTGATGACCGCACCCTGCTGCTTTCCATTTAGCTTAACTTCTGTTATGCCTCTAATGATCTGTGAGATGGCATCATATTTACTAAAATTCATGCGTCCATCATCACCATTCACATCAATGCTTGAGCCTTGTTTACCAATTTTGTTTGCATCAGGCCGATAAAGTAATGAAACGGATGGATCTTGTGTACTCCAACTGGCGCCTAGGCTTAATGTCGTTTTTGTATCGAACTTCCAGTCTTTATCAACATCAAAACTAGCTGCATTCGCTTTAGACATGAATAAAATCAGACTTAATGAAACACCTATTTTTTGAATATATAAAATATGTTGGTTTGTTTGATTTAAATATACGTAATGCCTCATCATATTATCTCCCTATAAATATGATTTTTCTTATTTATTGCTTATTACTCAAAGCCATCCATTGGCTTTTAAATGGTTTATATAAGCAGATGTTTTTTCGTACTACGCAGGTTGTTCCACCTGATCTAACTGTTGAATAAATTGCTCAGCTAAAGGCCAATAACCAAAGCCTGATGCAGGGTTTAAATGCCCCACTTCACCTAAATTTACGAGTTGGCTACCCCATTTTTCTGCCATTTCACTTACAGCTTCATAGCGAGCTAAATGGTCATTGGTGCTTGCAACTAAAATGCTGGAAAAAGGTAACTTTTGATGAGGTAAAGGGCTCCACCCTTCTTGATGAAGTGTGGTTGAACTCGGATAATTTTCAGGCCAACTTTTGTTTAAATCAGGAGGAGCAACAAGTAGAGCACCTTGAATTGGTCTTTGATGTTTGGCAGCCCAGTGTATAGTCATCAGAACACCCGCACTGTGGGCAACTAAAATAACAGGACCTTGTATTTGTTCGAGTTGTTTTTGTATAGCAGCAACTCTATTTTCACAATTGAGTTTATTGGTTTGTACAGGTGGTACAGAGCGAACCTTCGCTAGTCTTGTCTCTAATATCGTTTGCCAATGGTCGGGAACATGGTCACGTAAGCCCGGAATAATTAAAATTGTTGCGTTGGTTTGTATTTTTTCCATTTTGACGCCTGTGAACTTTGCCATCTAGGATGCATAAGAGTTTTTATAAAACTCCACTCACAATAAAGGCTCATTTCAGTTAATGGTGTACATAAGGCGTCACGGACTTTTCATTTGACGACACATCTTTTTAAAATTTAGTAAATTAATTAAAATATTTTTTGTAATTACAATTAAGTTAAAAGAAGAAGTTTCACATTAAGCGTACTTAACAATTAAGCTCTTAAATAAAAGCTTTTGTAATGTGTATATTTTGGTTATAAGTAAAGATGAGCCGTAAGGAATATGGCTGATTAAGAACAAGGAGATAATAAAATGGTACCTCTTGCGCATACGGCCTCTTTAAAAAATTATTTGGCAGTTGCTCAACAATTCGATATTAACCCCTACCATTTATTATCACGTGTTGGGCTTAGCCAAGCTCAATTGAATGATCTTAAACAACGCATTCCTGTAGATAAGGCAATTACCTTGCTTGAAGACTCAGCCCAAATGAGTAGCTGCGATGTTTTCGGTTTATATATGGCAGAGCAACGTGAAATCGCTGATTTTGGTGAACTGAGCTTATTATTAAGTTACCAATATACTTTGAGAGAAGCGCTACAAACAATTGTTCGTTATAGAAATTTACTCAATAACTCACTTGAAATATATATTGAAGAAATTGACGATACGGTTGTTATTCGAGAAGAAGTTGTGACCACAACTTGCGGGTATAGTCGCCAAGCAACCGAACTTGCTTTAGGGATCACTCATCGTTTTTGTGCAGCACTCATGATGCAAAAATGGCGACCATTAAGTGTTCACTTTACGCATAATCCACCAAGCGATTTAACCCTCCATCGGCGGATTTTTGGCTGTGCCTTAGAATTTGGCAGTGACTTTAATGGCATTGTTTGTACCGCAGCCGAACTTGATACAACAAATCCTCAAGCCAATCTGGCCATGGCCAACCATGCACAGCGTTATTTAGATATTTTACAGAATAGTAATGAATCGACCATGATTTTTGATATTCGTAAAAGTATTTATCTTCTTTTACCAATGGGCCGCGCTACGATTGATCAAGTCGCTCAAACACATGGTATTCATGTCCGGACCTTACAGCGTCGATTAGAAGAAGCGCAGACGAGTTTTAGTGATTTAATCAATGAAGTACGCAAAGATCTCGTATTTCGCTATTTAAAAAATCTAAATTATTCACTTGCTCAAGTGTCTGATATTTTAGGTTACTCGATGCCGAGTTCTTTTACTCGTTGGTTCATTAGTCAATTTGGGATGTCACCGAATATGTGGCGTAGTCATAACAAATCGCTACTGAATTAAGCACGTGTGTATTTAGAGTAAAGAAGATGAATTGATTCAAACGCAGCTTTAAATAAAAGAAGAAGTTTTGTGAATAACCCAAAACCTCCTCTAAAGATTTAAAATTAAGTTAAAACCAAAAGTGCATTAATGCTAAGACTAATACCACTAAAAATATGCTTTCACCGACCATCAGAAGAATCGGTTTAATCCCAACAGAAGCTAATTCTTTTAACTGAGTTTTCATACCCAAAGCACTAATTGCGATGACTAAAAACCAGCGTGATAAATCATTTACTCCATTTTGAATCATTACTGGCACCCATCCTGTACTGTTAATACAAGCGAGTATTAAAAAGCCAACTGCAAACCAAGGTAGTAATGGTGGACGCTCCCCCATTGTATCTGCACCTTGCATGCGGGTAATCATTGCCGCACAAACAATCACTGGAAGTAACATTGCTACACGCATAAGCTTAACTACAGTCGCAGTATCACCTGTTTCGGTAGACATGCTATAACCTGCTCCCACCACTTGCGCTACATCATGAATGGTAGCTCCGAGAAAGACACCAGCAGCTTGTGGCGATAGTTCTAACCACTTCGCAATCATTGGATAGACAATCATTGCTAATGTTGAAAGTGCAGAGACCCCAATGACTGTAAACAAGGTCGCTTTTTCTTTTTGGGGATGATTCGGAAAGGCAGCTGACAATGCTAGCGCAGCTGAAGCACCACAAATTGCGGTTGATCCACCGGTCAACATACCAAATAGTCTTTGGAAACCTAAAATTTTAGCTGCAATCACAGAGACGGCGATTGTTACAACAACCAGAGTTATGACTAAGGCTACAGGCTGCCACCCTAGTGCAGTGATTTGTCCTAAAGTTATACGCATGCCTAGTAAGGCAATACCCATTCGAAGCACAGTACGTGCGGTGAATTCAATACCTGCTTTACATTTACTCTCAGCTGCTAAAAAATTCAGGCTCATACCTAGCAGTAAGGCAAATAACATGACTGGGGCACCATAGTGCTCTGATAAAAAACAGGCAGCCGCAGCAACGACCGAACTGACCACAAAACCAGGTGCTAATTCTCGTGTGCGCTGGGTAAAATTTTTCAAAACTAAACTAGCCATGATTTTCCCCAGAACCCATCACAATAAATACTTTTTCCTTAACAATTTCTACGGGATAGGTTGCAACTTTGAGCTGAGAAGAATTAACTAAACAGCCATTTGTTAAATCAAAGCGCAGACCATGGGCACAGCACTGAATCACCCGTCCTTCTAAACGTCCGCTAAATAGCGATGCGCCCTGATGAGGACAACTGTCATCAATTGCATAAAATTGAGTCGCAATATTAAATAGCGCAAGAGTTTTATCTCCGACTTTTAAAAAAGCCCGTTCGCCTGAATTCGGTATTTTGTCTAGAGGCACTTCAAATCGAGTAGTCACGTTAATTCTCCCTGAACAACAAATGCCTCATGCATCGCTTGATAAAGTGCATCTGCTGATTGCGCTCCAATTAATGCAGCAGCCCGATCAAAAATAAAGTAAGGCACACCATTACCTCCTGTACTGGCAGAGATAAAATCTTGATGATCTTGAATAAGTAAATTTTTGATTAGCTCAGGTGAGAAGCCACAACGTTTTGCAATTTTGTATAAAGTGGTGGTATTGCCGATGTCTAAGCCATCATAAAAATATGCAGCAAAGAGTTGTTCTAACAGCATATTGCACTGTTCAGGAGTGCCTATCTTTAAAGCTTTATCAAATAAGCGATGAGCCTTAGCCGTGTTTGGCATGCGTTTAATTTGTTCAAAATCGATCTTGAGTCCAACTTTATTTGCGGCTTTATAGACTTGTTCCTGTCTCATGCGAACTGCTGTCAAGCTACCTAATCTTTTCAAATAAAACGTTTGAAAAGGCACTCCCTCGACTGCCAAGTCCGGTATGAGCTGAACACCTCGCCAATGCATGACAACTTTGACGCCAGGGTGAAGCTGATAAAATCTATTTATAGCGATCAGTAACTGACGTTTTCCGATCAAACACCAAGGACAAATAAAGTCAAAAAATACATCAATGTGTAATTGCCGAATCATCATTTGTTATTCATCCCGCATTTTTGTATTTGGTTACTTGAGTGATTTTTAAACTCAGTCATTCCTTGCTGCTCAAAGCGTGCAATATCTTTGTGATAATGGCGTTTGGCATAAAAAAATACGGCTGCGGCTGCAATACTGACCAATGGCATGAGTTGAAATGCGCTATGTAATCCAATCACATCAGATACTTTGCCAACGACTAAAGGACCAAGAGCTAAACCAAGAAAATTGTTAGCCAGAGTAAGGGTTGCAAATGCAGAGCCATGAACTGAGTTATGTGTGAGATTGGCCACCATGGCACTAGATGGACCATTGGTTCCTAAGGCAATAAACATTCCTAGGCAGATGAGAATTAGCTGGTTACGTCCCGCAGGCACAGTAAAAGCAATTAATAAAAGCACACAACTAACCAAGCAGTATGTAATGGCTAAACTGACTTTGCGATCAGGACAGTTACGGCCCAAATAATCACATAACATGCCGCATAGAATTGTGCCCACCGCACTACACAGCACAATGACCGCTGCCATTACACCAGCCGTGTCGGTACTCATGCCGTAATAGCGATTGAGATAACTCGGCATCCAGACAATCACCGTGCCACCAACGAATAGTTGCAACCCACTACCAATGTAAGTGGCAATGACTGAACGACTTGAATATAAAGTTTTTAAAGGGCTTTGAATGTGCAGGGTTTTGCTACGATTTTTATTTTGATGTGAAGAAGCTATTCTTTTTTCTTTGACCAGAACCGGATATAGAAAAGCTAAAATGAGGCCAAATAAAGCAATGGCACCAAAAGCCCAACGCCAGCCAAAGTGCTGTGCCAGAACACCACCTAGAGCCATACCCAAAAATGAACCGAATACACCGCCAGCCATAAAAGCACTAGCAAGTGTTGCACGCATTTCCCTTGGAAAAACAGCTACAACCACTGCGATTCCAACACTGCCATAGGCCGCCTCACCTACACCAACCATAAAACGAGCAATAAACATTTGCTCATAGTTTTCAGCAAGTGCACACCCTAAAGTCGCCAAACTCCATAATGCCGCCATAATGGCCAAGCTTTTAACTCGTCCAAAACGGTCTGCTAATAAAGATAACGGCAGAGTCAATAAACCTACCATTAAGGCGACAATGCCACTGAGCAAACCTAGCTGGCTGTCACTGAGTAACCATTCCGTTTTGAGCAATGGAAAGACAGCGTTTAATACTTGCCGTGACATATAATCGGAAATGAGCAAGCCAAATGTCAAAGCAAAAACAAGCCATGCATAACGACGAGGTATACTGATTGACGTATCAACATCGCTCATCTGATCTGAATACTGATGCGCATTCATAAGACCTCCTTGTATTTTTTATAATTTCTATTTAGCTAGTGCAGCATTGCGTCTTTAAAATCAAAGCAAATAAGCTGCACTACAATTGAGGTCTAAACTCCGTTAGACCTTGTCACATTATTTACGCTGGGGAATGCCTTTTTGCCCAGCTTGACGGTTGGGTGCCATACCATTTGCGATTAGGGTTTCTTCAATACTGTTGTATTGCACCCCAATACGGTAAATTTCACGGGCTTCATTTCCTGATGCAATTTCACGACCTAGTTCATGGGCAATTCGAACGGTTTGCTTAATTTGCTCTACAGAGGAAAAACGGCGTCCGTGATGATCAATGATCGTGTCTTCATTTCCAACACGAGCATGTAACCCCATTGCCATCGACATGGTGTTAAAGGGCAATACATTTTTGAGCAGAGATTCGGATGTCAAAGTACATCCATCAGGTACACGATGAATAAAATTAAAGAAATTAAATGGGTTTGGACCATCAAAACCACCACCAATTCCAATCCAAGTTAAGTTTAACGGCCCCATATACAACCCTTTACGCACCATACGTTCTAGGGTTTCAAGACCATGCATTCCCGTTAATTGAAAGTGCGGTTGAATATTGTTTTTACATAAGCGTTTAAGATGTTCGGCTACCCATGCAGGACCGGCTGGCACAGTCATCTCTGCATATGCTGCCTGAGTCGCCGGATGTGCCAATGAAGTTCCTTCTAAATATTCAGGATAGAGCAACTCCATAATATTCATTTGTGTGGTGTTAATTGCCACCGTGACCTGATCAGGTTTTGGTGTAAGTTCAGCCAACATATGTCGAGTGTCATCACTTAACCATAGTGCCGCCTCACCATCACTCTCTGGTGCAAATGAAATCGAACCACCCACCTGAATAATCATGTCAGGTACAGCTTCACGAACGCCTGCGATGAGTTCATTAAATTTTGAGAGGCGTTTAGAGCCTTTACCATCAAGCTCACGGACATGTAAATGCAACACCGTAGCACCCGCTTCATAGCATTCGACCGCTTTTTGTATTTGCTCATCCATGGTCACAGGAATATCTTCTGGAAAGTCTTCAGGCATCCACTCTGGACCATACGGCGCAACGGTAATGACTACTTTTTCCATATTTTCTGGGTGCAATGAGTCATCAAAGAATTGCATGTGCATCTCCTTATATATTTTTAGAATTTTCAAATAGATAAAATGATTTAGCCTATAGCCTTAATAGGTTGCGTCACCAATAATGCCTGCCCGTTCCATTTTTCGATGACACGGCGGATAGTCCATCACGGCATAGTGTTGTGTACTGCGGTTATCCCAAATTGCAATACTGTTAGGCTTCCAACGCCAGCGCACTTGAAACTCTGGAATATAGGCTTGAGAAATTAAGTAACGTAGTAGTTCAGCTGAGCCCGGATTGGCATCTTGTCCAAACCTGACACGTTCTTTGGTGTGATAGTTACTGAAGTGTGTTGTAAATGCATTTACATACAAAATTTTCTCGCCCGTTTCAGGATGAGTACGTACCACCGGGTGCTCAGCATCGGGGAACTTTGCTTTTAAGTCCAAGCGTTTTTCGAGTGGCATCGCAGCACCAAAACTCGCCTCTATACTGTGGTAAGCACGTAAGTCAGCAATCTTATCCTTAATATCTTCAGGTAAAGACTCATAGGCCATGACCATATTGGTCCACATCGTATCTCCACCTACAGGCGGACATTCAACACAATGCAGCACACATCCCATAGGTGGGGCCTTGCGCCAGCTTGCATCGCTATGCCAAGCATTTTCATAACGATTGACTGGGCTTTCCGGATGTTTGTAAATCTGCACTAAACCCGGATGATCAGGATCACTCCCAACCGCTGGATGATCTTCTAACTGCCCAAATCTTTCTGCAAATGCGACATGATCCTGACGGGTTAAATGTTGATCTCGCAAGAACAAAACACGATGGTTAAGCAGTTGAGTGCGAATTTCAGCAAATAAACCATCGTCATAAATTGCATCAGCGAGTTTTACCCCACTAAGCTCCGCGCCAATATTGCAAGTTAGTTGTTCAATTTGCATAAGGAATCCTTTCAAATTACAAAAATTGATGAACCTATTGTTTTACGTGCTTCTAAATCACGATGAGCTTGTACAGCATCCTTTAGCTCATAACGCTGATTAATTTCAATTTTGATTCGTCCATGTCGAACGTGCTCAAATAATTCATTTGCCAGTTCCCTTTTCTCAGCAGGATCTGCAATGTAATCAGCCAAAGCTGGACGAGTCACAAACAATGAACCTTTCACAGCAAGTAATACCGGATCAAAAGCAGGAATTGGACCAGACGCAGTTCCTACACAGACCAGCAAACCACGGCGTTTTAAGGAATCTAATGAACTCATGAAAGTGGCTTGACCGACACTATCAAAAACGACATTTACACCAACGCCCCCTGTTAACTCGCGTACACGTTCAGCAACATTTTCATGGCTATAATTAATGACATGATCACAACCATGAGCTCTTGCTACAGCAGCTTTTTCTTCTGAAGACGTTGTACCGATAACAGTCAAGCCAAGTAATTTAGCCCACTGAGAAACAATCAACCCAACTCCACCTGCAGCTGCATGTAATAAAATCGAGTCGCCAGCTTTAAAGTCATAAATACGGCGCATTAGATAAGCAGCGGTCAACCCTCTCATGGTCATGGCTGCCGCTGTTTCACAAGAAATTTCTTCGGGTAATTTAATTAAAGCATTTGCTGGAATTAGACGGTGGGTACTATATGCACCTAACGTATTTAAAAAACCTGTATAAGTAACTCGATCACCTACTTTAAGCTGAGTCACTCCTTCGCCTAAAGCTTCGACGACACCTGAAGCTTCGACGCCCATGCCATTAGGCATTGGAATTTTATACGTTCCATTACGAAAATATGTATCGGCATAATTTAGGCCGACTGCCACATGACGTAGGCGTACTTCTCCAGCTTTTGGATCTCCTACTTCTACATCTTCGTAGCGCATTACTTCTGGCGTTCCTGTTCCATAGAAACGTATAGCTTTCGTCAACGTCATGTCCTATCCCATATTTTGGTTTTTTATTAAGTGCCTATAAAAGCAATAACTAAAACTACAATAAGTAGGATATGTGCCACTTTACATTTGACGACACAGGCTTAACGATTAATGACAAAGGATATTTGAAATATTGCTAAAGAATACTCCCAGCAATTGCAGCAGACCTATGTAGATTGGCGCTATTAGAGTTTTTATTTTCGTTTAAGCTAAAACTCACCGCCTCTTTTGCATGAATGGTAGTCGTATCAAATAAAGGAACCGAGAATTTAAGCTCACCAATCAACATACAAATTTCGGTACAACCCAAGATAATTCCTTCTGCACCTTCAGTTATCAGCGCCTCTACAATAGTCTCGTATTTTTGCCTTGAATCTGGGTTTATTACACCTAAACAAAGTTCTTCATAAATAATACGATGTACTATCTTTCGGTCGGCTTCATTTGGAATTATCACGTCAATTCCATGCTCCTGTAATCGAGCTTTATAAAAATCTTGCTCCATTGTAAAAGCTGTTCCCAACAGTGCGACTTTACCAATGTCTTGACTCACAATTTCTTTTGCTGTCGCATCGGCAATGTGTATAAAAGGGACCGTAATAGCATCCTCAATCTGCGGTGCAATTTTATGCATGGTGTTGGTACACACTAAAATACACTCTGCCCCTGCTTTCTCTAAATTTAGCGCCTGCTCAGCTAAGTATGCGCCAGCTTCTTGCCATAAGCCTTTCGCTTGCAAGGTTGCGATTTCTTCAAAATCGACACTATTAATAATCACTTTAGCAGAATGCAATTTTCCTAATTTACCATGAACCATTTTATTAATTTGTTGATAATAAAGCGCTGTGGATTCCCAACTCATTCCGCCTAATAAGCCAATTGTTTTCATTATTTAAACTTCCTATTTATTCAAATGTAATCTATATCTCTTATGGGTAAAGTGCAGCTAGAATAAAATTGCTTTCTTAATACTAAAATTTGTGGAGCCCAGAGAAACTTCTAACTTAAATAGATCTAATAAAGGGTATTTCAAAAAGAAAAACCAGCCTCTAAACGTCAATCATAAAACATAAGAATTCACGCAAACTTCACGACCAGCTCTTTAATTTAATCTTATAAAGTTGGCTCGGATATAGATATGAAAATTATAACCACAGCCCTAGGGCTGATTACCTTGGTAGGTTTAACAGCGTGTAAAAGTGTGCCTAGTTACTCAAGTGACTATGGCAAAGCTGAACAAAAAATTAATGGAATAGCATTAAATGACGAGCAGGCGTTAGATATCGGCAATCGTTTTGTTGCCGCATTTAATACACTTGGCACCCCTTCTTTTATAAGCAATGCTGGCAATCTCTACGCTGATCAGCTTTATATTAACGATACACTCTCGCAGTTCTCTCAGAAAAAGGATCTGATCAAACATTTTGAAGGCATGAATGCCCGAGTAAGTAATGTCACTGTAAAACTCATTAGTGCAACTCACCATCAAGATACAGCCTACATCCATTGGTACATGACCTATGACTTTAAAATGCTAGGCCGCTCAAAAACCATGGCTTCTTATGGAATGAGTCAAATTAAGATTAATGAGCAACAAAAAATTATTTTCCAGCAAGATTATTGGGATCCGGCGAATGGCCTCTACCGTTCTTTACCAATCTTTGGAGGAGTCTATAAATGGATATTACCGTTCAAAAAAGTCGAGTCTTAATATTTCTGGGAATCTTGATCGTATCTCAAGCTAACGCGGCTGAACTGAAAAAATGTAGTTCAGCGCCTTTAATGATAACGAGTAAGAAAGTGGGAAATGTCAGTTACTTTGCTGAAGATTGCTTAAAAAATTGGCAGAGTCAAAGCATCAAAATGGACTTTAGCTATAATCGCGATATTCCAGAGTGGGCATTTAAGCGCGCAGCAACGCATTATTTAAAGAAAAATATTAGTGGATTTGATGCAAAATCTCCGCTTAATCATATTAATGAACTTTATAGACCCATCAAAAATGGAGATTTATATAGTTTGTATTACCAGCAGGAAAATCAAAAACTAGAACTAAAATTAAATCAGAAGCTACTCGGTTCTTTAAACAATCCGAATGCAAATCAATATTTTAAAATCTGGTTTGGTAGCGAACCATTTAATGCTAAATTAAAACAACAACTATTAAATTAATGGCTTAATAGAATCTTATGGGTAATCACTTTATCCTCATGGTTGAGGACCATTTTGAACTTGCAGCAACCGTCTGCGAATTTCTTGAAGTGCATGGTTATATCATCGATCATGCGCGTAATTTAGATGCTGCACGGACCTTTCTCAAATCGCAGCATTATCATCTTTTGCTCCTCGATATAAACTTACCCGATGGCTCAGGTTATGACCTATGCAACTGGCTCCGCACCGAACAAGGTGTTGATATTCCTGTCCTTATGCTGACAGCAAGAGATACTTTAGATGACAAACTTAAAGGCTTTACCGCTGGAACAGATGATTATTTAGTAAAACCCTTTGATTTTAATGAATTAGTGATGCGGATTCGTGCATTAATTAAAAGAGCAGCTGGCGAAGTCACTCATCATAAAATTCAGATTCATGATTTAATTCTTGATAGCGCAACCCAAACAGTTATTCGTGCAGGAAATAATATCGAATTGCCGCCTATTCAATTTAAATTATTAAAAATTTTGATGCGTCAGTCGCCAAAAGTGGTGACCAAACAAGAACTGATGATGGAGTTATGGGGCGATGAAGAACCTGAAAGTGATGCATTACGCAGTCACATATATAATTTAAGAAAAATGGTCGATAAACCTTTTGACCCTAAACTATTACATACAGTGGCGGGTGTCGGTTTAAAAATTGCTTTAGAAGGTTCTGCAAGTTAACTCAAATAGACCACAACAATTAAACCTGTTGCCTGTTCTAAGTCCAACTCAGGATGAGTAGCTAAATAGTACTGCCGATCAAACAACTCAACTCGCCATCCTAATTGTTTGCAAAGCTTTTGCACCAATTGCAAACCAATTCCGTGGCCTTTAACTTTTAAAGAAAGTTGGGAGTCACTGAGCTCTTGAACCTTAACATCGTTAGGTAAAGAAATTCCAATTCCATTATCTGCAATAATTAGGCTGTTTTTTTGTTGAATAATATCGATTTGTGAGCCTTGAGAATAGTTCAGTGCATTACGTAAAATATTGCTTAAAACCATTTTAGTCATAGAGGGATATAACCAGCGCGGCTGTTCAGAAAGGTCGGGTTGAATATAAATATGTATTCCCTTACTCTCACTCACTGCTTGTAAACTTTCGACTAAATCCTTCACAATTCTAGATAAAAAATTCTTCTCAGACGGTAAGCTTTTTACTGTATTACGTGCAATCGCCAGTAAGGTATCGACTAATAACTGCATATCCTCAATCGTATTATGAAGACGAACTAAGGCTTTATCATCTCCATATCTAGCCTGACAAAGTTGCACATTACCTTTCAAAATGGTTAGCGGAGTACGCAGCTCATGGCTCACATCTCCCGTAAATTCCCTTTCGCGTCGAATAAAATCACTTAAAACTTGATGATATTTTTCCAAAGCTTGTTTGAGATATTCTGCTTCCATATTGCCATTGGTATTAATATCTCTAAAAGGAGATGCTTGCGTGTCTTGATGTGCCCAATCGATATTTTCTAAAGCATTTGCCAAGCGTGTAATTGGGGAAAAATAGCGTCTGGCTTTTCGATTTGACCACCATAAAAAGCTATATAGCACAGACAAACTAAACATGAGCGGAGCCAGTCCAAATAGCCAGATCAGCTTATTGACATTGCTCTCGCCAAATACCAACAGAACATGTTGACCATTATGCTCACCATAAACTGTCATTCGCTCTTTACCATCAACGAATACTCGGTGCACCCCACTTTCTAAATGCATGCCCCGAAATGGTTGAGGTGCAATCTCTGTATTCCATCGATATCCATATAAATTTTTCGTATCCGGTAAATCTGCATTTGGGTCACGTTCTATGCGTAACCAGTAATGCTCCATTTCCTGCTCTAAAGCGGTTTTAAGTAAAGAGCCTTTAATGACCCATGCACTACAAGCCAACCCGACCACGATCGATAATGCAATCAGACCAATCTGCAACCAATAATATCGATTGAACATTTTGGCTAATGGATGACTAGATTTGCCATCATATCGAGTTCTTATCATATCTTTATCGCCGGGATAGGCTGTAGAAATTACAATGATCTCTTTCTAAATAAAAAGTGACCAATTACCCATTCTTGTCCTTGCTCAAAACCAAATAGCTCAGCACAAGCCATGAAGAAAATACGCCAACGTTGCCACCAAATATTGGCATCTTTTCCATAGATTTTTTTAAACAGAGGCTTCAATTCAACTTCTTGATTATCCATATTATCAAGCCAAGCATTTGCGGTTCTCATATAGTGCTCGCCAGACCACTGCCACTGTTGAGCCAATTCTAAATGCTCTTGAAAATGCAAAAAAGTTGACGTCGCAGGCATTAAACCGCCAGTAAAGAAATACTTGGACATCCAATCATAATCTGATTTTACTTCAAAAGGATAATGTAAAAAGCGATGGCAAAAAATATGACACCAAAGTAGCCCATCTGCCTTCAACCATCCCTGAATTTTCTCAAAAAGACGTTGATAGTTACGAACGTGTTCAAACATTTCAACCGATACAACCCGATCAAATTGATCTTGGTCTAATTCGAGCACATTCACATCACATGTGAGCACTTCAAGATTCGTTAAACCCTTCAACTTTGCTTGCCCAAGAATATGCTTTTTCTGGGTTGCAGAGTTTGAAACAGCTGTAATCTGTGAGCGCGGATAGTTTTCTGCCATCCACAAAGTTAGAGAACCCCATCCACAGCCTAGCTCTAAAATGTGTTGACCGTTTTTAAGTTGTGCTCTTTCACAGTAAAGCTGAAGTGCGAGCTCCTCTGCTTGATCTAAAGTTGTTGTTTTAGTCGGAAAATAGCAAGCACTATATTTGAGTCTTTTTCCAAGCACTGCCTGAAAAAACTCAGTCGGCAATTCATAGTGCTGCTCGTTTGCCTTATCCGTTTCAACGGCGATTTCGCTCCGTTTCAGCATATTAAGCACATCCATATAGCGCTGTGCCCCTTGTTCAGGGTCATAACGGCCTTCTTGAATTAAACGCTTTTTGCTTAAAGCACGGATTGCTGCCCGAATTGCATGATCTGGAATCACACCACTTTCAACAATTTTTAAAGACTGATGAACAATAAAATCCATATGCGCACCTATTTTTTGGGTTTTCGCGGAATAAACATTGATGTTTTTTGTTGATAATCAAGATAATTTTGACCGCGGCTTTTAATTGCTTGTTTTTCACTAAATGGAATACCCGTGACGTAGTATAAAAATAGCCACATCAGTAACGGATAAATCCACAATAAATACTGGCCCGCAGCTAAACCAATGATTGGATAGGCAAACCAGTGTAACCATTCAAAAAAATAATTTGGGTGCCGTGAATAACGCCATAAACCCTGATCCATCGTTTTGCCATGATGATCCGGATTTAATTTAAATCGATATAACTGCTGATCAGCGAGCTGCTCTCCAATAAAGGCAATCACCATGATGACAGCAGCAATCACTAAAGCGATTTTATATCCGCTACTCCATGTAGTTGCTTCTACATTGAGTAGCGTCCACATCGGAAAAAAGAACAAAAGTACCAAAAGGGTTTGAAAGATAAAAAATAATAAAAAGCCAACGTGCTGGAACTTTCCCATGGCTTGACGCATGTTCGCGTAACGACTATCTTCTTTTTGTTCAGATTGATAACGTCTTAATAGATGCCAAAATAATCTTAAAAACCATAAGCCGCTAAAAATACCGACAAAAAGTCGCACTTCAACTGGAGCAACTGAAATGAGTAAAGAAGACACAATAATGTTTACTGCCAGACAGAAACTCCATGCGGCATCTACAATTCCAGCTCGACCATTTGCTGTGGCAAGTAGCCAGCTCAGCAACATGATCATTAAATCTAGAATCAGTAAATTCCAAAACATGAGCAGTCTCCTTGCTTGATGTGTTTGAGTTAGTAACTGGTACTTTCAAACAACAAGTGAACATTGCTTATCACGCCTTCTTTAAAACCACCCTCGCAATAACATAAATAGAAATCCCACATGCGAATGAAGTTTTCATCGAAACCCAAAGCTAATACTTCCTCTCGTGCGATTAAAAACCGTGCTCGCCAGTGATGAATTGTTTTTGCATAACTTAAACCGATGTCATTTAAATGCTTTAACCTTAAACCGCTTTCAGAGGCGGTCTGAGTCAATACACTCACGCTAGGAATAAAGCTACCAGGGAAAATATAACGCTTAATATAATCGACTGTATTTAATGCTTTTTTATAACGGAAATCTTCAATGGTAATGGCTTGAATAAATGCCAAACCTTTCGGTTTTAACAGCGCTTTGCACTGATCAAAATATGTTGATAAATATTGCGCACCTACGGCCTCAACCATTTCAATTGAAACCAACTTATCGAACTTTCCTTCGAGCAAGCGGTAGTCTTTTAATTGCACATCAATTCGATGTGCCAACCCAGCTTCAGTTACACGAGTAACGGCTTCATCGTATTGAGCTTGTGAAATGGTAATGGTGGTCACTCTACAGCCATAATGTTGGGCTGCATAAATTGCAAAACCGCCCCAACCGCTTCCAATTTCAACCAAATGATCCATTGGTTTTAAATCTAACTTTTTACAGATGAGCTCTTTTTTATAATCAGACGCGTCTTCAAGTGACATGTTTTCACTTTCAAAAACGGCACTCGAATACATTAACGACGGGTCTAAAAATAATTTAAAAAAGTCATTACTTAAGTCATAGTGCTCAGCAATATTTTTACGGCTCCCGCTTATAGAGTTTTTTCTATTTTTATACCAACCCTTCAGAAAAAACTGGCTCGCCTGTGCAATAACATTCTGGTTAAACTGGTCTAATACATCTCGATTACGTGCCAGTATCTGAACCAACTCTACAAGTTGTTCGCTGCTCCAATCACCACGGATATAGCCTTCAGCTGCTCCTAAAACACCATTTTTTAAAATGAGATCCATCAGCAAAGGATTGCGAACATCAATCACAGCATGTAAGTCTGAAACCTCGCCAACCGTACCACTCCACGCGCCCTGAAAAGTGATCTGTCCATGACGTAGTTTGAGAAGACTCTTGAGCAGTAACGGTAGTGAGTCATCTTCACCATAAAGAAATGTTTTTATCATGTCTTATCTACCTTGATCTTTTTAGGATGACGATAAAATGGAACTTTTTTTCGCCATAACTTAAATGCCTCTAAATATATTGAAAACAACATTTTAAAAGGGGCTAGGCTGTTCATAAGAGCATATCGATACTGCTGTGAAGGAAATGTGATGGGCACAAGTTCAAACCGCATAGTTGCATCAAACACTTGTTTTTGTTCCTCAAAGAGCTGCATATGAATGACATTTTGCTGGTCTGAAAAACTAAATCGCCAGCGGTAAGTCAACTGCATGGGCATAAACGGCGAGACATGAAATGATTTTTCAAAGTTAAAATCAAAACTTTCATAACCGCCTACATGGGAGTGTTGATTCATACAGTCGTGTATGTAAACTTTTCGTTCATTCCAAGGTGTATTGGTGATTTCACTAAGAACAAAGAGCGGTTTTCCGGCTTTATTTAAAACAAAATAAAAGACGACCGAATTAAACCGAAAACCCAAACAACGAGGTAAAGCCAATACTCTGATTTGCCAGTCTGGCCTAATATGTAAGTTGTTATTTTGCAGTATCGCTTTTTCTACTTTTTCCTTTATAGACCCGTGATACATATTTAAAAAATCATTTTTGGATAGTTCTAAGACATTCCAATGATTGGTTGACCAAAGTGAGCAATCTTTTGCAATCTCATTTAATTGATCTGGATCGAACCATAAGTAATTTAAGGTCGATGTAAATTGATGCTGTTTGGGGCTATAGCGTCGATGACGAATAAGTGTAGGAGCTATAGCAAGTTTATTTAATAACATTTGAAAAGCTCCTTACCTATTTTAAAAGTGTAAAATTTGCTCTACAACACGTGCTGCACTGCGGGCACCATCCTCATGGAAACCCCAGCCCCAATACGCTCCACAAAATGAAGTTCTGTTTTGTCCGTTAATTTCTTGCCAACGAGATTGAGTTTGAATCGCTTTTGTATCAAATACAGGATGACGATATTGGCGTTCAACCAAGATGTCTTCGGCTTTAATTTTCATATTCGGATTTAAAGTAGAAAAAACTTGAGTATTGCAGGGTAAATTCTGCAAATTATTCATCCAGTAGGTAAAACCATAATGTATGTCGGACTCATTGCTTTGAACTTGTGATGTTGGCGTTACATGTACATGCCAACTTGCCCACTGCAAACGACTTTTAGGCATAATTGAAGTGTCACGGTGAACCACCATGTGATTATCTTGATAGCTAAATTGACTTAGTATTTCTCGTTCAAGCGATGAAGCATCTTTAATTAAACTTAGGCTATCGTCCGCATGGCTTGCGAAAATCACCCAGTCATATTCGGCTTGCCCTTCAGTCGTTTCGATAAACACGGTTTCTTGTGAACGGCTCACACCTTTTACTTCTGCAAATTTCCACTCAATGGATGGACAGTTTTGTTGAATAGCATGTATATAACTTGCTGAACCGTGTTTGACTGTTTGCCATTGTGGCCGCTCTTTTAGCTGTAGCATGCGGTGATGCTGAAAAAAGCTCACGACAAATCGATATGGAATTTTCCCTACCTGCTCAACCGGAGCCGACCATAATGCCCCGCACATCGGATAAAGATGCTCATAACGGAACTCATGGCTATATTTGTGTAGGTCTAAATAGTCTTCAATAGATAAATTAGAGTCAAAATCTGCTACATCAATATTTTTATTATCATCATAAAAACGCAGCAAATCTGAGAGCATTTGTAGAAATTTACGGTTTAGAAAGTTCTGCGGACGGGCAAAGAGCGACCATTTTTTTGAGGGGTTATATTGAAGCCCACTGACCAGATTATTCACCGAAAAACTCATGTCGCTGCTTTGAGTTTCAACTCCCAAATTTTTAAGCATGTCGGTAAATAAGGGATAGTTGTAGTCATTAAACACAATAAAACCACTATCTACCGAAACTTTAGAACCCTCTATATCCAGCTGATGAGTGTCAGTATGACCACCAAAATAGTTATTTTTTTCATATACGGTAACTTGATGTTGTTCTGACAATTTCCATGCAGCATAAAGTCCCGATATTCCCGAACCCACAATGGCAATTTTCATAACACTTCCCCATTTTCAATTTTTTCTATCGGTAGATCTTTAATCTTTTTATATTGATAAACCTTCGCTGGTACTGGCTTTAGTCCCCACACCAAACCAAATAAAGACATTAGTCTGAGCACATAAAAGGTGATATCAATCTGCCACCAATAAAAACCTTGACGCACACTACCCGCGTAAAAGTGATGGTTGTTGTGCCATCCCTCACCTAAGGTAATTAAAGAAAGTAAAAAGTTATTACGGCTGTCATCTGGGGTATTAAACTCTCGTGAACCATAACGATGCGCGAGTGAGTTAATACATAAGGTTGCATGCGTTAAGAGAACGGTAGAAATCACAAATCCCCACACCAAAAGCTGTAAGCCATTAGTTCCCAACTCAGGGAAATGTTGCGCAAGCCACGAACCAAAACCATAAATTGCCAAAGCTGTAAAAATCACAATAGGCAAATTAAATCGATCCAGCCAAATCAGCTCAGGATATTTCAACCAGTCTTTAATCACTTTTTTTCGAATAGCAAAATTCTGCTCATTCAAAAACCAGCCTACATGCGAATACCAAAAGCCTGCTTTCGCTGAATGTGGGTCCTGATCGGTGTCGGTAAAGTGATGGTGATAACGGTGATGCGCTGCCCACCATAACGGTCCACGCTGTGCACTCATGGTTCCGATCAGTATAAAAATGAACTGGACAATACGTGATGTTTGAAAAGTTTTATGTGAAAGATAGCGGTGAAAAAAAGCAGTAATTGCAAACATGCGAAGACAGTAAAACCCCAGCATGAAGACAACTGCAAACCAAGATACGCCCACCCAAAACACAGCTAAACAAGCGATATGCAATAAAATAAAAGGAATTATTCTTAACCATTGAATTTTCTTTTCAATGACATATTCGCTAGAAGTACCCACTTGCGCATTTTCTGAATCTGACCAGCTATCGATCCAGCGCAGAAAAAATTTAGACATTGATTCTTCCTGATCTAAAGCATTTCTTTTGGTTCTAATTTAGAAAATGCGCAATGAATTTTATGTGAAGTTCATACGATTACGAGATAAATATAAGAATCTACATAACCAGCAACGTCACTATTTAGACTGTGTTGTCTTAACAAGTTTAGAAACATCGTAGCCATAGCTTTTTGCGGTTTGTAGATAAGACTGATATGTCGCTTCATCAATTTGAGGACTACGAGAAAGAATCCATAAATATTTCTGGCTTGGGCCACCCACTAAAGCGACCTGATAATCTTGGTCAACTCTTAAAACCCAATAATCGCCTTTTGTAAAAGGAATCCATCTTAGGCCTGAAGGCAAAAAGCTCACTTTTAATTTACTGTTGCCTTCATTTTGCGAATAGGCCACACCTTCAGATGAAATCATTTTGCCATCTTTGTTAGTACAACTATTTAAAACACCAACGGTTTTGTCTGCGTTAATGGAATAGTTTGCAGTTGTATTGGCTACACAATTACGCTGAAAAAACATAGGTAAATGCGCAATCTCATACCACTTACCTGCGTATTTATTAATATCAATAGAATCAACAGCCACTGGTTTCGTATTTGTGTCAGCAAAGGTACTCAAAGGAAGCGTTAAGCTAACCGCTGCAAGACTGCTGCTGATGACAAGTGACTTAAATAATAATTTCATAACGACCCTCTTCTATTTATTTCATATGTTTAAACATACGCCAGAGGGTTGTGAACAAAGTGTGAATTTTAAAAATTAAAGAACATTAATAAGGATTTAATTGTATTTCTTTGGAGCATCTGCAATTGGAAAATCAAGCTCAAAACATACGCCATCGAGCGTGTTATAAACCCGATATAGGCCATGATGTAGATCCATAATTGAAGCGACAATCGATAACCCTAATCCACCTGTCTGGTTCTCATCACTTCGACTTGAGTGGCATTGGTAAAATCTTTCAAAGACATATTCGAGTTGATGGTCAGCAATTGAAATACCACCTGTTACAACAGTCAGGCTGACCCATTGCCTATGCTTAATCATCTTATGTTTAGTGGCGATATAAATAGTTCGCTTGTCACCACCATGTACCAACGCATTTAAAACAAGGTTGTAGACTGCTCTTTGAAATAACTCAGGATCTGCAAATAACTTTTGGGCTTCTAAGTTGAAACTAAAATGACACTCTTGTTCCTCGGCCTGATATTCAAAAATCTGGCATAGCCCATCTATAACATCTTGGACCTTTATTTCTTGTTTGTTTACAAGAACCATTTTCTGATCGGCTCTTGCTAAAAAAAGCATGCTATCAATCATGCGTTTTAATCTGTGGTAATCATCCAAATGAGACACCAACAAATCTTCATATTGCTCAACTGAGCGTTCGCCAGTTAAAGCAATCTCGGTTTGCCCAATCAGATTATTTAAAGGCGTACGGAACTCATGAGCAATATCCTCTGAAAAGCGGTTGAGCTGCGTATAACCCTTTTCAATCCGTTCTAGCATGTGGTTAATATCTTTTGAAAGTAGCTCAACTTCTAAAGGTGAATTTAAGAGATTTAATCTTTTCTGGAGCTGATTTACGTTAATAGAATGGGTTTGCTTGCGAAGTTGTTGTAGCGACCTTAAACCTAGGTGACACGCTAAAATGCAAAGCACAAAGATTGCAAACACTCCTCCTACCACATACATCAAGAGACTTTCTTGAAAAGGTAAAAGAATATTGATGCGTTCTGACCATTGTTTACCTGCAATGAGCAGATAAGGCTCCTGATTAATTTTTATGGTTTTCCATGCAATTCGCGTTGGATATGGGTTGTTGGCTAAGTCTTGAAATTGAAGACTGTTGCGCTGTGCAAGTTGAGGTAACTGAATATGGAGCGGATTAATATTAATTAAAGCTTTGTCTTTATGGATGAGCAAAAACAAGTTGTCTTGGTTGCCAAGCATGTTTTGATACAGCTTAGGTCGCGCAATAATTTGCTCTACATTTTCGCTATCTTGTAGCAAAATTTCCAAGCGATTAATTCTGTCTGCTAAAGCTTTATCTTGCTGCTTTAATAAAATTTGGTTAATACCTAAATAGGTCATAAAGCCGACTGAACACAAAATTAAGGCAGAACAGAGCGTGACCAGTAATGTAATACGGACTTCAAGAGAACGCAGAAATTTAAAGTTCATAAGCTAACCGAAATTTTATAGCCCAAGCCACGGATGGTATGAATGAGTTTTAATTCATATCCTTCATCAATTTTGCTTCGTAAACGGCGTACAGCGACATCAATAAAGTTGGTATCGGTATCAAAGTTAATATTCCAAACTTCGGAGCCAATTTGCCTGCGCGTCACGATTTGCTCTTTGTTAAGCAACAGGTAACGCAACAAATTAAATTCGGTTTTGCTCAGCTCAATTAAGTTGCCATTACGCCATACTTTATGACCGACCAAATCCATTTTTAAATCACTAATAGACAGCTCATTTTCTTGCAGATATTGCTGTCTTCTTAACAAGCTTTTAATACGTGCTAACAATTCAATATAAGAAAAAGGTTTAGCCAAGTAATCATCTGCACCCAACTCCAACCCTTTGACTCTATCCATTACCTGATCTTTTGCCGTTAAGAAAATAACCGGAATTTTTGAAAACTGGCGTAGTACTTGTAATACGCTCCAACCGTCTATGTCAGGCAACATGACGTCAAGAATAAGCAAGTCATATTGATCTCTCTTTAGCATTTCCAAACCTTGAAGCCCTAAATGAACGCACTCCGCTTGATATCCAGACTCTTTTAATCCTTTGACCAAATAAGTGGCTATCTTGATCTCGTCTTCAATAATAAGGATACGCATTTTGTAGAAACTCATTTGAAAGATGACAACTTTGTAATGTGATTGTCACGCTTGAAGTTAAGCAATTTGTTTAAGATTTTCAAAGCGACATAGAGGCAATCATTATGAAAAAATTGAACTGGCTGATGTTAGCAGCCGTGCTATTCGGTAATAGTACTTTTGCACAGCCCCCTGCTTTGAATCAAGTTTATTCGTTAGATCTAAAAACTGCCCATCTGTTAGCCGATAGTGCGAAAGAGGCATGTAAAAAAATAAATCAAAACATAGCAGTCGTTGTTGTAGATCGCGGCGGTAATCCTTTAACTGCCGAACGGCATGAGCTGGTGGGTCCGCATAATTTAATGGCTGCCGAGAAAAAAGCCTATACCGCGTTATCTACCAAAACATCGACCTTGATTTTAAGCCAAAATAGTAATCAAAACCCCGATGCAAAAAATTTAACTACCATAGCAAATTTACTTTTGTTAGGTGGCGGCGTACCTGTTCATTTTGAGAACCAAGTGATCGGAGCGATTGGTGTTGCAGGTGCTGGCGGCGCACAAAATGACAATCAATGTGCAAGCAAAGCCATTGAAACCATTTTTCATTCATAAGGAACTTCATCATGCCTAAATCATTTATTGCTTTATCTTCGCTATTTATTGCTTCGGCTACATTTGCACAAACTAATCCGCTAAGTGTGCATGTGTTAAATCTAGAAACGGGGTTGCCTTCTTCTCAGGTTGAAGTCGTTTTAGAAAAAAATACCAATAACCAGTGGGTTAAACTCAACCAGCAAGTGACCGATTCAAATGGTCGTATTACTGCGCTCTATCCAGAAAATAAAAAACTAGAGCAAGGGGTTTATAAAGTTACCTTTAAAACTGAAGACTGGTTCAAAAAGAATAAACAACAAACTTTTTTTGCCGAAGTACCCGTTATTTTTAAAGTGGATGGAAGCGTAAATCACTACCATATTCCTCTACTGCTTAGCCCTTATGGCTATTCAACCTATCGAGGTAATTAAAAGAAAAACCCCTTTATCTGTTTTGCACAAATAAAGGGGTTAATTCAAAGCGATTTGGTTTACGAACAAACCCCATTGCTAATCACCGATTTTTTATTTGAATCCAGCGCCACAATTGAAGAAGAAACCGTATTAATAATTTGAGTCATCGCCTCACTTGACGCACTCACAATTGCTTCCATTTTTTTAGCTTTTTGATCAATCGGCTGCTTAAAAGCAATTCGACAATTTAACTGAGATCCAGCATTAGTAATGACTTTTGCATTAGCTGACTCTAATTGAGTAGGCGGTATTTGACGCTTCACCACCCAAGATACAGCAATATTAATATAGCTTTTATCTACAATATCAAAATGAGAAAAGTCTGTAGAAACTCGATATAAAGGCTGATTGTTTCCAGCAAGCCCACTGCTATAACTGTCAATTGCCCCTAGCTTTTGTTGTAAACCCGCAGACAAGGTATCGCGTAATTGCGTACCCATGGTTGATGTCCAACGCTCATTGTTTAGCACCGTAGACTTACCACTACTGTCTTGGAGCACTAAAGGCGCACGGTCTAATCGGTCTGGAATCCCGACTGGCAACACCTCAATCACCTGCACAGTTGAGCTGGTGACCGGAGTGACTTTAGGTGTAAGCGTATAGTAGTTTGGCGTTGGTGAACTCGAACATGCTGTCATAGCAACTGCCGTTAAAAACAAGCCACTCCCAAGCAGCCATTTGGCTGCTTTAGGATGTTGAAAAGATAGATGGTTTTTATTTTTCATCATCGGTCTCTGGTGTCTTACCACGAATAATTGATTCAGGGTGTTGTTCAATATAGTCTGACATTAACTGTAAAGAGGCAGCGGCACGTGTCATTTGCTGCAATGCTTTGCGTACGTCTTGTTGCAACGGCGCATCGCTCGACAAAATAGACTCAGATGACCTTACAGTTTTACGAACATCGTCTAAAGTTGCTTGTAAACCAGGTGCAACTTTGCCATCTAACTGCTTAACCAGCTTGTCGGTAGACTCAATCGCTGTGTTCATATTGTTAAGCGTTTTACGCACATCTTGCCCAATTTCAACTAACGGGAATTTCGTTAACTTGTCTGCAATCTGAGAAACTTGTGCTTGTAAGCCACTCAGTTCGGTTGGTGTAGTTGGAATCACCACACGGTTATCACCTAGAATCTGTAATGTGGCTGGTTTGGCTTTAGGGAACTTGTCTAAAGCAATATAGTTTTGTCCAGTAAGGAGGTTCCCTGTTCGCATTTGAGCACGCCATCCATGTTCAATAAAATCTTTAAAAATTTCACTGTTCGGGTTAAGTGCTTGACCATTTTCAACTCGTGAAGGATAGATGACTGCCTCAACACGCATACGAATCTGTTTATAGTGGTCATAAAACTCGGCATTTATTGATTTAACATTACCAATTTCAATACCCATGAAATCAATTGGTGCACCGACCGTAAGCCCACGTAATGAATGATCAAAGTACATAATCACACCGCGTGGTTGACCATCAGGTTCTTTTAATGCTTCACCTTTTGAATCCCAAAGATTAAAACGACTCTGATTCGCTGCCATCGTGGCATGTGAACTTTCAGGGTAACCAAAAGCAATCCCCCCTGCGACAATACTTGCCAGCGATTGAGTATCTAAATTAAAGCCTGAAGCATTTAAGGTCACATCAATCCCACTCGCCTGCCAAAAACGTGCATCGGTGGTTACAAACTTGTCATACGGCGCGCGGATAAACGTTTGTAGTTCAACATTTTTACCGTCATCAGACAATTTATAGGCTGTAATTTGCCCTACATTAATTCGACGATAATAAATTGGAGAACCTATATCTAACGAACCAAGATCATCTGCATTTAAGAAAAATACTTTTCCAGGAACATCTGAAGATATGACCGGTGGTACTTCTAAACCAGTAAATTCAAACTTATCCTCTTCTGATTTTCCACCATCCACTTCAATATATGAACCTGACAATAAGGTGTCTATTCCTGAAACTCCACCTGTCCCAATACGTGGTCGCACAACCCAAAATCGTGAATCTTTTGCTGCAAAGTTACTCGCACCTTTGCGCAAATCAATTCTGGCAATAACGTGTGAACGATCATCTGAAAGATCAATCTGCCGTACCACACCAATATCCACCTGTTTATAACGGACTGTTGTTTTACCAGCGACTAACCCTTCAGCCGTTCTAAAAGACACATCAATTGTAGGGCCATGAGACAGTAGCGCTTTTACAGCTAATGACAGCGCGATTAAAAGCGCGATCAATGGAATAAGCCAAATTAATAAAGGCTTCCACCGACTCTTCTTTTCTTGAGGCTCTGGTAAATCATTCATGTTATCCAGTTCAACATCTGTATCACGATGATCTGAGTTACCAGTGGTTATTTCATTTTCAGACATACTCATTGTTCTTTTATTGACTGGGATTAATAGAATCATTACTCAACGGCGGATGTTCTGCCTGAATAATCGTTGTTTTTTCAGAAGCAACAGAAGACGGTTTGTTTGTATTTTGGGATGCATAAAAATTATCCCAAATAATACGTGGGTCAAAACTTAAGGATGCGAACATGGTTAACACCACAACAGCACCAAAAGCAATCGAACCTGGCCCTGCTAAAATCGTAGCAAGGGATTGAATCTGAATGAGGGCTGTTAAAAGTGCCACCACAAAAACATCAATCATTGACCAGCGCCCAATAAACTCAACAATTCGATATAATTTAACGCATTGCTCCGGTAAAAATTTCCAACCTGCCGATTTCTGTAGATATACAGCAAATAATAAAAAATACAAAATCAGCAGCTTCAACATGGGAATAAAAATACTGGCCATGAAAATAACGACTGAAACCAGATAGTCTCCACTTTGCCAGAAGTAAATTACCCCACTCATGATCGTATCTTGCTGGCTGCCTAAAAGTGAGTCAGTCACCGTCATTGGAAGTACATTAGCTGGAATATAGAGAATTGTTGCAGCAACTACCAAAGCAAAAGTTCGATTTAAACTCGCTGGTTTACGTGAATGCAGCACGCTATTACACCGAATACAACGTAAAACTTGATGGCTTTTATCTCGTCGTCTTTTTTCATTTTGAGCAGAATTTACGACCCCACAGCAATGACACACAATTAATGAGAGATCTTTGGCTCGTGGATATTGCTTAAGTACCGATCCGTGTTGCGAGCTTTTTGCTTGGGTCACATTTTTTATTGTTTTCATGGCAGTGACCTATCAATTTCGTTCCATATATCACTTACCTTTATAGAAGTAATATAGACCAACAATACACTTAAGATCGCAAATGCCCATAAAGCAATCTCGGGAATCACCAAGACCATTCCAACTAACTTTACAAGCGTGACCAAAATTCCGATTAAGAATACCTCAACCATTCCCCACACTCTCATAAAGAAAAGTGTGCGTAAGGCCATCACCAAAAACGTTGGCCTCTTTTTCAATATACTCACTGTACCGAGCACATAGCTAAGTAATAAAAGATAGGAAAGCGGCACAATAAAAGTGGTAATTAAGATGAGTACACCAACGAATGCCCGATCAAAGTGAAACATCACCCAGACGGCCCCCAGTAAAGTAGTCTCAGATGTATTTCCTTGTAATTCAATTTTTACGATGGGAAAGCTATTGGCAAGAATAAATACAATTAAGGCAGTTAAAATCAAAGCTAACAATGTTGAAAAAGGTTTGGTGTGCCGATAGAGTTCTGCGCCACAGCAAACACAATAAGCCCTTTTTCCATAAGCAAGCGGAGCTCTACGATAGACTGTATCGCACTCCTCACAACCTGCTAATTCTTTAAGCTTCATAGTGATACTCTGAAATTTATAATTTGTATTACATCCTTCAACGAGCTTGTTTTACCTAAAACAATGACTCCTAACACGCAAATATCATTCCAAAAATTTAACTTATAGCATTGGTATATCAACATTCAAGTTAAGAAAGATAGAAGAAAAATGAAAATTTTGATTATTTTACCGCTACCCAAAATAATTTATAGAGAATCTCTTTGCTACCAAGTTAAATGAAAATACAAATTAAACCAAAGACTATCTAATTAAATTCAACTTTTTAGACAGAAAAATTATTGAAGATGCTGTTCAATATATTTTTGAAATTGCTGAACAATATAACCAGATTCTAATTTTGAACTAGAATAAAGTCCAAACGATAAAGATTTAAGTTGAGGTAATTCAGCACTTTTTAAGATCTTGATATCTGAAGGTATTTGAAACAATGATCTTAAACTGATTCCAATGCCTGCGCGTACAGCAGGCCACAAAGCTTGAACAGAATTGCACTCATAGGCAATGTGCCATTCCAAGCCCTTCTCTTCAAGCGCCTGAATTGCCATTTGTCTTAGAATACAAGGCTGCTGTAATACCACGAGCGGAATAGAAGCTTTATTTTCAAGAATCTGCTGGATGTGTGGATGAGAACAAAATAACCACTCTGTTTCTACATTCTGCAATTCATAAAAATTTTCACGGGCTTCATCTTGTTGCCAGATGAGTGCCAAATCCAGCTCTTGTTTTTGTACTTTTTCTAATAAATTAAGATTTCGATCGACCTGAATTTGAAACTGCACTTTAGGATATTGCAACATGAACTGAGCAATTAATTGTTGTAGCGTACCTTCAGCAAAATCTTCTTGTAATCCAAAGCGAATAACCCCTGTCGCTTGAGTCAGGTGAAGTTGTAAAAGTACCCTGTCATTCATTGCCAACACAGTTTTTGCATGACTAAATAATAATTCACCGCTCGGTGTTAACTCTAACAATCTTCCGTTTTTTCTTAATAATTGGCACCCAGTCTGCTGCTCTAATTTTTTTAATTGAGCACTAATCGCAGCCGGAGAACGACATAAGTTTTGAGCAGCCAAATAAAAACTGCCTAGCTCTATACCTTTTACAAATGCCCGTAAGGCATCTAAGTCAAGGTTAGTGGGTACTTTCACATAATCATTCATAAAAACTGAACTATAGGTTCAAAAAGTTTTGATTTTTTAAAATATAACAAACTGCCATAGTCACTACAACATCCCCCAACCCAGAGTTTTAAGATGTTTAGAAAAATTGATATCAACAATTTAGAAACTGTCGCTCCCAAACTTTATGAGCTCGGCAAGGATTATTTGTTTGCAGATATCTGGCAAAGACCAATCCTTGATACTCAAACACGCTGTTTTATTACAATCTCGGCGCTCATTTTGCAGGGTCGCTATTCACAGCTTGAATGGCATATCAAAAATGCCCTAAGCCAAGGGATCTCTAAGGAACAAATTATTGAGGTTACTACCCATCTTGCTTTCTATGCAGGACTGCCCACCGCTATTTCAGCACTTGAACATATGCCAGAGGAGATATGGTCATGCCCATGATTCGTTTTACAACCAGCTATCCATATACCGATTTAGAAAAAGCGCAAATATCTAAAGTTGTGCAATCTTGTATGGAAAACTATTTCGATACGCCTAAAAATGATTGTTTTCATATTTTTGAGCAAATACCGCAAGAACAGGTTTTTGTTGATCCTGATTATTGGGTTAAAACCGCACGTACTGAAAAGTTCATCTTACTTTATATCACCTCAGGCAAGCCCCGAACGGCACAACAAAAATCAGATTTAATGCTGCATGTTACAGCACAGCTTAAACAGAATTTTGATGTTCCAGAACAAGATGTCATGTTTGTGATTGTGCAAAATAGTGCAGAAGATTGGTGCTTTGGTCATGCACAACGTGCTGATCTTTATTTGAAAAGCTTGAATTCACCATAAATAAATACAAGCCCAATGCATTATTTTAGTGAGATATTTAAATTAAGATCTAAAAAAAGCTCCTTAAATAAGGAGCTTTTCATTCGCCGATTCTTAATTAACCATAGTTAAAAAATAGTTTAATAATCTATCTCGATCATCTACCTGATTTTCCCCTAAAAGCTGAACCATAGCGCCATCAACCACGAATAAAAACAGGTGAGCATCTTCAATTGAAGCTGTAACTTTTAGTGTTAAAAGTAGTTTATAAATTTCATCAATGAGCCAATTTCGATAGTCAATTACAACCTTATAAGCGGTTGGATAAAGCTTTTCAATTTCAAAAATCGCTTTAAATGGCAAATGGTAAAAGCCCTCTAGATCTGCATGTAAATAGAAAATTTTCTTGAGCTTATCAAACAACATGAGTTCACGATATGAATGGATAATTGAAAACACCTCGTCTTTTAATGCATCTTTTTGAAAAGTTAGGCTCATCTCGATGAGCTTTTCTTTAGAGTGAAAATCATTATAAAAAGTGGATTTGGAAATTCTGGCTTCAGCAATAATTCGGTCGACACCTACATTATGAAAACCATGTTGATTAAATAGATCTCTTGCCGCGTGGAGCACTCTTAATGCTCTAAATGAATTTTCTAAATTTGGCATAAACATTCTGCTTAAAGATAATTTTTTGTTGTATATAAGAGAGATAGAAAGGCCTTCACTCTTAAAATGAGTGCTAAAAACAGGCATGCGAAAGCTGCACACAAAGGATGCGCCAACCTATCTCAAGCTTTATTGTTGATATGATTTTTTAGTCGTAACGATCTAAAGGCTAAACCTATAAATGTTTAAACCGTTTTAAAGACCAGTTGAGCGGTATGGATAGAGAGAGCTTGGCAAAGGCCAAAAAATAAGAAGAAATAGTACGCATGGCGGACTCCTAGATGAAATAGAAGTTCTACCGAATTACTGTCAAATAATTATGGTGGCAGAACGAAGGTGGGTTGACAGACCAGTCATCTAGGAACCGGCACGCACAAGGCGTCCCACCTCCGTCCTACCGCTACGAAGGGGGGACGAACGAGTTCGCCACCAAAAAATTACTTTCTTGGTGCCCTAGATGAAAAACAGCCTGTCAAAGCCGGCTGACAATGTAGGTCAGCAGGCAAAGGATAATCGGCAGGGTTTAGAGTGTCAATGTGATATTGGCTAGAAATTGGTTAAATAATTATTGTTTTTCATTTAATTAGATACTTTAACTAATCATTAATTAAGCTGAATGATAGTTCTGCTAAACATTTAAAAAAATTTATTTTAAGATGCATATTTAACTGTATTTTTTATTTATTACAAGGCAGCATATTGCTGATTTTGATGGTTTTAAATAAATGGTAGCAGAGCAAAAGAGGGTTGACAGACTGGTTAGACTCCAGCACGCACAAGGCGTCCCTCTTCTGCCCTACCATAACGAATATGAATTATATACATTTTAAAGTTTTAGAGTACCTCCATGAAAAATATTAATATCTTCAAATTTATAAACCTTGTGCTAGCCTTTTTATGGATCTATCAGGGTCTCGTTCCGAAATTTCTATTTCTTAATTCTGATGAAATTTTTGTGTGGCAATGGGTAGGACTATCTCTTGAACATGCAAAACTTGCAGGCCATGCGAGTGGTATTGCTGAAATGATTTTTGGTTTATGTTTTCTATTTACTGCACATAAATATATTCATTATTTAAGTATTTTGGGTTTGCTTGGACTGCTTCTTTTAATTGGTTTTTTAATACCCTCTACCCTGATCTTGCCCTACAACCCTATCGTAATGAATCTTTCAATGATAAGTTTATCTATTGTCTATCTCATCTTATTAAGTGAGCAAAATTAACTTACAGCCATTCATTTAACTATTTTTAAAGATTTTATATAGAGAGTGCAATGAGTTTACCCAAAACCGAAGTTTGCAGTGTGGTCATTACAGGCAGTACAAAAGGTATTGGTTTAGCCCTTGCCCATGCTTTTTTAGATCTTGGATGTTCTGTTGTCATTGCTGGACGTAACCCTGAGCATCTTAAACAGGCTCTTTCTCATTTAGAAACTCATTTCAATAAAGAAAAATTCATTGGCCTGTGTTGCGATGTGACTCAAATTTCTGATGTGCAAACCCTATGGGATGGTGCAATTGAGCGCTTCGGGCAAGTCGATGTGTGGATTAATAATGCAGGAAGCTGTCATCCAACCAAAGACTTTGTTGACCTTCAACCTGATGAATTAAACGCAGCCGTTTCAACTAATATTCTAGGCACAATGTTGGGGTCGCAAGTGGCTTTACAGGGAATGCTTAAACAAAGTTATGGTCAAATCTTTAATATGGAAGGCTGGGGAAGCAACGGCGAATGGAGTGCAGGCATGACGCCTTATGCAACCACAAAACGAGCTGTAAGTTATTTCAGTAAAGCACTTTATAAAGAAACAAAATCGACAGCTATTTTAACTGGCACACTCAGCCCGGGCATGGTCGCAACCGACCTGTTAGTTTCTTCTTGGACCAATGGCAACATCCAAAACTGGAAAAAGATGAAACGGTTATTTTTCTTTGTGATTGATCCGCCAGAAATTGTTTGTGCTTATTTAGCAAAACAAATTATTCAAAATAAAAAAGCCAACCGACGCATCGCGTGGATCACGCCGTGGAAGCTTTTCCTTAGATTTTTGCAGCATTATTACTGGCGTAGAAACCCAGTTAAAGGCACAGCTTTAGAGCATTTGTAGTCGGGCTTATAATGTGACTAAAAATCTAATCTCACTCAGTTAAGATGGTTTGATTGATAGGCGCATCAGGTTTATTGTTCAGTAAAAGTTCTTCTAAAGAGCGCTTCTACTGAACTCTTTACCCATCAAGAATCGTTATCTGAGCTACCTTCTTTATTTAAAATCCGCCCTTCCCGTTTTGGTCGAATCAATGGTGCTGTTGGTCGGGGATGCGTATGTGTATATTGCATACCTACTCCCGCATTTACATCATCTGCTGCAATTTCAGTTTCAAAGCGCTCATTATCAAGATCTCGAATTTCCTCAGTAATTCTTTCTACTTCGTCTTCATCCACACCAAGTTCTTGTAAAATAACTCCTCCAAACTTAATCGCAGATTCAAACGTTTCACGGATCATGAAGTCTACTTTTTGTTTGACTAAATGCAGTGAGTGCTCGCGGTCATATGAACGGACTAATAATTTCGCCAAAGGAAATTCATGTGTGACGAGTTCTACAATTCTATTGGTTGTCTCTTTACTGTCTACACACACCACAATCGCTTGTGCTGTTGCAGCACCAGAAGCATGTAGAATATCTAAGCGGCAGCCATCGCCATAATAAATTTTAAAACCAAATTTTTCAGCGTTTCGAATCATATCCGTATTATTATCAATAATGGTGACATCTACCCCTCTTGCCAATAATAGTTGACTGGTGACCTGTCCAAAGCGCCCAAATCCAATCATTAAAACGCTACCGCTTAAACCCTCGGCAATATTGACGTTTTCTAATGAAACATTCGCTTTAAATTGAGTAAACCGTTTAAAAATAATACCGACAATTGGAGTCAACACCATTGAAAGCACAACAATAGCGGTAAGATTAGATTTAATTGTACCATCAATGACTTGGGCACTTAATGCAGCAGAGAAAAGTACAAAGGCAAACTCTCCGCCCTGAGCCATGAGTAAGGCTCGGTCCAACGCTTCAGTATGAGGGCTTTTCGTTATTCGGGCGACAATATAAATCATGAGAGCTTTGGCAAGCATGAGGGCAATTACACCACTGACAATGAGCTGCCAGTTTTGAGCAACCACTGATAAATCCAATGACATGCCAACCCCAAGGAAAAACAGGCCTAACAAGATTCCTCGGAATGGTTCAATATCAGCTTCAATTTGATGTCTAAACGTTGATTCAGATAAAAGCACGCCAGCTAAGAAAGCTCCCATCGCCATAGACAAACCGCTGACTTGCATGAGCAACGCTGCACCCAACACAACCAATAATGCTGCGGCAGTCATCACTTCTCGGGCTTTAGCAGCAGCCAAGAGTCTAAATAATGGGTTAAGTAACCAATAACCTGCCGCAATAAGACCTGCAATTGCGATTAAACCAATGCCTATATTTTCTAAACGTACAGACGTGCTTTCGACAACATGATTAGGTGCCATAAAAGCAACAATAGCGAGCAATGGTACAATCAGTAAATCTTCAAATAATAAGATGGCTACAATTTTTTGTCCGCGAGGTTGAGTCAAGTCACCCCGATCGCCCAATAACTGCATCACAATAGCAGTCGACGTTAATACAAATCCTGCTGCACCAATAAAAGCAACTTGCCACGTAAAACCAAATAACAGCCCGACGCCAGTCAAAGCCAGTGCGCAAATGATGATCTGTAGTGTGCCAAGGCCAAAAATCTCGCGTCTAAGGCTCCATAAATGTGACGGCTGCATTTCCAAACCAATCAGAAATAGGTACATCACAATTCCCAACTCGGCAATATGTAAAATTGCGGTGGAATCTTGGAAAAAAGCGAAACCGAATGGGCCAATAATCAGACCTGCAATTAAATAACCTAATACTGAACCTAAACCAATACGTTTAAAAATAGGAACTGCAATTACAGCCGCTGCCAATAAAACCACAGGGGCAACCAAGCTAATTGAATGTGCTTCTGAGCTCATACATTTCTCATTTTATTTATCTGCAATTTATTCTATGTGAAACTATGTTTAAGGGCGATTATTACTTTTGAGAAAAAGCATCCTAAAAATAAAATGACTTAAATCACCCGAAAATAAAAATTGAGCCTATATGTATGAATGAAATATCTCTTTATCTTAATATTCATAAATAAGCACTCGTAAAAAAAGCCCTGACGGGCTTTTTTTTATTAAACAACGAATTTCAACATGAGCTGAATGACTGTCGCATTAATTAAGTCGACAAAGAATGCACCACAAAGCGGAACAATTAAAAATGCCTTATGCGATGGTCCATACATGTTAGTAATCGCCTGCATATTTGCAACGGCTGTTGGCGTTGCACCCATACCAAAACCACAATGCCCTGCTGACAACACCGCTGCATCATAGTTTTTACCCATAACACGGAAGGTCACAAAAGCAGCATATAACGCCATCGTAATGGTTTGAGCACCTAAAATCACCACAAGTGGCCCAGCCAAATCTGCAAGTTGCCAAAGCTTTAATGAAAGCAATGCCATTGCTAAATAAAGTGATAATGATGCATTACCAAAAACATCAATCGCACGGTCAAAAATATCAATTTTCAACACGCTTTCTAAGATATTTCTTAGAATTACACCGCCACCCAATGCCCAAACGAAGGTTGGTAACTCAAACCAAGTACCTTTACTAAAGCCTGTCATAAATTCAGCAAATGCCAAACACGCTGCAAACATACCTAGCGTAGTAATTGCATTATCGGCAGTAATTAAACGTACTTGATGTGGGTTTTCAAATGGTGCAAGGTCATCCGAATTTTGTTCAACATGACCATCACGCTGTTGGATTTCAGCATTAGTTTTTGGTTGAGCAAGGCTATAACGATTGATAAGCAATTTTGCTAATGGGCCACCAATCACACCACCAATAATTAAACCAAAAGTCGCACTCGCCATTCCTAAAGCTAGAGCACCCTGAATACCATGCTGAGTTTCTAAAATTTCACCCCAAGCTCCGGCTGTACCGTGACCACCTGTTAAGGTAATTGAACCCGCAATTAAGCCAATGAGTGGGTCAAGACCAAGCAACGTCGCAAGACTCATGCCCACCGCATTTTGCACAACAATAAAAGACGCTACACAGACTAAGAAGATAACCAAAGCCATACCGCCTTCTTTAAGCTTCATAAAATTGGCACTTAAACCAATAGAAGCAAAGAATACGAGCATAAAGCTGGTTTGTAATTCGCTACTAAAAACAATGCTATATCCCCATATGGTATGGACAAGTAGCGAGACGACCGCAGCAACTAAACCACCTGCTACAGGTTCGGGAATATTATAGCGTTTTAAAAAATCAATCCGATTGACAAGAAAGCGGCCCAACAATAGAACGATGACCGCCGAAATTAGTGTATAAAAACCATTAAAAACAAATTCCATATATACTACTTTCTAATTACATTCCTAACGGATTGTAAAATAATTATATTTTATTTTTTAATATGTAAAGAAAACACAAACAAACTTTACAAAATTACCCTACCATTAAATCTCAACCATTCTTAAGAAAAACTTAAATTTTTAAATATTTTATACAAAATCACCCAACAAGATCAATTTAATCATTTAATTTCAAAATCTTAACCAAAAATATTCTCAATTAAAAATAATTATGCTTTGATACCTTAAGCAAAAAATCCTGTCTTTTAAGTCACTGAACTTAGCTCTCATTCCCTTTAATATCCTTAAAAGACCAGCTCGTTATTGTTCTGGGCAACATCTTTATAGGTTTTATGTTCAATGAGTTTATTGCTTAAAGTTCGACAGAACGTTCCACAGCTACAGTCGATTAAAAAATCTCTTCAGACACGTGCTGGTCAAAAAATACCTCTCATGCTGATCAATGCATCGGATCTATTTTTTAGAGGTCCTCAAATTGCGTTGTCAGGAAAAACGCCCTTTGACGTGATTTATAAGCATGAAATTATTAGCTTACGTCATTATAGAAATGAGACGAATACTTCTACACCTAAACACCGTGTACCGTTAGTTATCGTTCCGCCGCTAGCAGTTAACATGCTCATTTATGATTTGTTCCCTACACGCAGCTTTGTCCGCTTCTTTTTAGCACAAGGTTTTGATGTATATCTGATTGACTGGGGCGTGCCCACCCGACATCAAGCAAAATACAATTTCGGCACCTACATTAAAGTCTTTATGCCTGAAATGTTAAAGCAGGTCCGCTTGCACAGTGGTCAACAACAGCTTTCTTTACATGGCTGGAGTTTAGGCGGTGCACTTTCACTCTGCTATACCGCATTATTTAAAGACAAAGATATTAAAAACCTAATTATTTTAGCTTCCCCTATCGATACGCATAAAGCCGGATATATGGGCAAACTCTATGGCAGCTTAACCAAACCTGCCCAATGGGTTCGCAAACATACGCCGTTTCGTATTCGTCACCATGTGCCGAGTAAGGCATTTCATATTCATGGATGGCAAAACACGCTAGGCTTTAAATTAACTGACCCGATTGGAAATCTAAAAACGTATTGGGAACTTTTTAAAAATCTCGATAACCGAGAATTTATTATTGACCACGCAACTTCTAGTTCATTTATCGACAACATGCTGGCGTATCCGGGTGGAGTCATGCGTGACATCATCCTTCGTTTCTGGATTGATAATGAATTATCCAACGGTGTAGTGAAATTCGGTGAACTTACAGCCTATTTAAAAGATATTGAATGTTCGGTGTTAGCACTGGGTGGTAGTACGGACATTATTGTGACCGCTGATGCTGTTAAGCCACTCATGGATTTAATTAGCAGCCAAGATAAAACGTTTAAGGTCGTACCGGGTGGACACATGGGTGTTGTTTCCGGAAGCCAAGCACCTACGGCGGTCTGGCCTGAAATAAGTAATTGGTTAGTTGAGCGTTCAGGTTAGTTCGTTTAAACAATATTGGGAACCAGCGTAGCAAGCCATACGCTGGTTTGTATTATTGTGGTGATTAACTCTTAAGCTTTAAAGTAAAAATTAATAATTCCATCTTCAAAGATATTAAATATCCAGTACCAACTTATCCGAACGAGGCAAACTGTTGCAGGTGGTAATTCGTAAATCTGGTTGTGCTTTGTATTGATCTAAAGTAGTAACACCTTGTAGCTTATTACAGACACAAGCACGGCATAACCCTCTTTCACATCCCGATGGAATATTAACGCCAGCCAAACGTGCAGCTTCTAATAGCGTTGTTCCGCCATCAACTACAATCTCAATACCACTCCGTGCAAAGTGGATAACATGGTCTTTACCATCAGTTGGGTGCTCTACTACCGGAGGGGTAAAACTCTCTGTATGAAATTGTATTTCAGGTAATCCTAAATCCAGTAACATAGATTTTGAGGCAGTAATAAATCCTGGTGGAGCACAAACATACACTTCATGTGCTGTTATATCGGGAACAACTTTAGCTAGTAATTCAGCACTTAGTTTCGCCTCATACATTTGCCCTGAAATCGGATAATTAGGGTCTATCTCATTACATATAAAATGCACATCAAAACCAGATAAGTTGGCAACTTCACGTAATTCTTGTTCAAAAATAATAGATCTCTCATTACGGTTAAAATAAAGTAACCTAACTTGGCTATGTGGAGCTTCACGTCGTGCCTTACGTAACATACTCAAAATTGGTGTAATACCAACACCACCCGCAAGAAAAACGATCTGTTTAGGTACTTCTTTCATCATAAAATCGGGAGAGGCCTGCGGTACTCCTACCAAAATCATATGTGAATTTTTCTTAATATGATCATTGATATAATTCGAAACACGTCCGCCCTCTACACGTTTGACAGCAATTTCCAAGCAATTATCAGCCTCGTGACTGTCTCTTAACAAACTATATTGTCGAACCAGACTTTCATCTTCGACTTCCACCCGTACGGAAATAAATGCACCAGCTTCCCAAGTTACGCTCTCCCATCCTTGAGGTTTTTCAAAACGTATCATTAATGCCTGATTTCCTGCTTGCGGAAAAACAGCAAGGACCTTAACAGGTACATTATAAAAAAGAGGCTTATTTAAATACGTCATATTATCTGGCAGCTTATATTGGGCTCCATATACGACTCGACGTAATAACTCCTTAGGATTTTTTAGTATTTTAAAAAAATTTCCTCTTTCTTGCTCGCCTACAGGACTCGCCAATTTGAGTACATTGACCATCATATCTGGCACAACATCTTCAAGGGACATAACATTGTAAGGTAAGCCATGCTGCAAACAGATTTCTTTAACAAAGGGCTGAATTTCTCTTTGACGATTACATGGTAAGTCTGGAAATAAATGATGCTCTAAGTGCGTGTCCAATCCACCATAAAACACATCAAATGCAGGTGGATTATCGAATTCAACTTCCTCTTCCAACAATGTTTTAAAATAATTATCAAGTTGGGCATAAGGCGTAAAATTACTCGTCGCTAAAACTTGACGGCGAAAATACTCTTCTTCTGTTTCACTCAATCCCGGGTCACTAAATAACTCAACATTCGGTGAATGGTGTTCCAAAAATAAGACTGCAACCGTCAAATCATATCCCAAAACTGTACTGAGATAATTTCCAAAAAATGTCGGCAATATCCGATGAGGAGAAACAGAAAGAGGATCTTTCCAAAAATGCTGAGTAATATATTTTTTTGTCAGTTTTAAAGTTTGTTCAATGGTTGTTCGACTAAGTACTTTATGCCCTTCTGTTTTAGCGGCTGATGCTCCAGTAAAAAGAGAAAATACAAGATTAGGTGTTGTTAATAATAAAACCCACAACAGTGGAAGTTGCAAAGTATGGTGACCATACCATGGCTGACCTGGCTTAATACGTAAAAAGGAATATCCCAAATCATGGTCTACGCCAACGATATTAGTAAAAGGATGGTGATTTTGATGATGCATCACACGCCATTCATAAGGATCCACCATAAAATTCCAAACCCACCGTTCAGAATGGAAAGACCCTGCATTTGACAAATGATCATAACTACCATGCATGATGTTATGACCAAGTTCAGAAAACTCAAGTAATGTATGCAATGCACCTAATATCGCGCCACGCATTATGGCATTAGGTTTTCCACCTTGTTGGATCAACTCATTACTACGCGCTTTGATAGCTTGAGAGTAAGCGGCAACATTTCTGATATGTGCTAGGTCTGCATCACCAACTTTTGCTTTAGTTTGATCATATAAAGCTTTTAAAGCTGCCGTTAAACTTTCGTGCTTGCCGTCTTTATTATTTAGCATTTTATATATCCCTATCGGATTTGATCCTATCCGAAAAGATATAAAGTTTTGAACATTAGCAGAATGACTTTATACTACCAAACTTGACATTTCATGACACATAAAGCATGTCTATACAATTATATTGGGATTTTCCTCGCAGTATCAGTGCTATTCGCATATTGCTTATGATAGGTCAGCAACATGGCTTAACATCTGAAAGTTGTATAGAAAACACGCATATTTCTTTGAATGATTTATCGCAACCTAACTTTGAGGTAAAAGCAGAACAAGAATTTTTAGTTATTCGAAACTTACTTAAACTACTAGATCCTACACTTCCCTTGAGTATAGAAGCAGGTCTAAGGCACCATACAACCACATTTGGTGCATGGGGTTTTGCCATTCTTAGTAGTCAGACAATGAAAGAAGCTTTGCATTTTGCTATGCGATACTTTCAACTTAGTTCCATTTTTTGCAATTTAGAAGTTATTCAGGAAGATATATATACATTACTGATTTTTGATCATAGCCAATTACCTGATGACTTAGCGTGTTTTCTGGTTGAAAGAGATCTTATAACTGTTATATCAATTCAACGAGATGTCTTGCCTATACAGTTTCCTGTAATGAGCATTAATGTTGCTTTACCTGCACCTGTGTATGCCGATAAATTTCCCGAATTAACAGGATATCCAATTCAATTTAATCAACCACGTAGCTGTATTATCTTTGAAAGCAGTTTGCTTGATTTACCATTACCTCAAGCAGACCCATTTATTCGTGCACGTTATGAAGAAGAATGCCAACAACTTTGGACGCGAAGAAGTTCTCTAGGCAGCTATAGCCAAAAGGTCAGAAATATTTTACTCCAACAACCCTCACAAATGCCCAGAATTGATGAAATGGCAGCCCATCTTCAGGTCAACCTCAGAACATTACAACGTCATCTCGCAATTGAAGGAGTTACCTATGAACAGCTTATAGATGACATTCGTAAAGACTTAGCCGAAGACTTACTTAAAACCACCAATTTAACAGTTGAAGAAGTTGCTATTCAATTGGGTTATTCCGAAGTTTCAGCATTTTCCAGAGCCTTTAAACGTTGGAAAGGCATTTCTCCCCGAAATTTTAGGTGGCAAAAATAAATTTAGATTTGTATTTAATATTTTAATGCTTATCCGCGCCAGCTCCAGTAAGCAAACTCGTTGCATAATTCATAATTAATAAGACTAAATTATTCGCTTTTTCTTCTGATTCAGCCAAACGCCCTTCTAATAAAAGATGAGATAGGCCATGTACAAGGCTACAACTCAACATTGCTAATACTTCAACTTGAGCATCATTTTCATCCACACCCAATATTGAAGCAGTTAATTGATGTAACTGAGTATATGTATTACCCACTGCCTCTTTTAACTCAAGTGCTTCATTCTTTTGTAAGTCAGGATTAAACATCAAAGCAAAGAGATTTCGATCATTTTTTGCAAAGTTAATATAGGCTAAACCAAATAATTTTAATGCCTCTGGCTGAGAATTAGCATCTTGCAACGTTTGGCTTTGCTCCTCTTGCAAGAGCTGAAATCCTTTTGCTGCCAATGCTGCTAAAAAGCTCTCTTTATTTTCGAAATGCCGATATACCGCATTGGCACTTACTCCAATTTGTCTCGCCATTTCTCGAAAACTAAGGCTCTCGGCATCATTATCTTTTAAATGAACTAGTCCTGCATTTAATAATTCTTCACGTACATTTCCATGATGATAATTTGACTTTTGAGATTGTATAGAAGGCATGTTGACACCGCGCACATATTATAAGCATAATGTGTACACTGAACACATTATGCTTTTACTGTAGTTTTATCCTCCCCAGAAGATAAATCCTATTTATGTTCAGTAAGAATGCTTAAACAAAACAATTACCTAGAATCACACTCAAACAATAAGGCTGTGAAGCAAAGGATACTGGGCTCATAAAGTAAATTTTTAACTTTTCTCTTGAGCCTAATTATCTTTAAGCAAAGGAACTGATATGAACAATCTTAGAAGTATAAAACAGGCTTTGTTATTTACAATACCATTGATGTTGGTCAGTTCCTTTGTAAACGCCGAACTTAATCGCTTAGATGACAAAAGTTTATCTGGTGTAACTGGTCAAGCATTATTTAATCTAACCAATATTGCAGCTAATCAAAATGGTAATCCAAATACAGATGTGGGTTTTTATCGTCTCGGAATGGAAGCACAAGTAGAGTTAAATGCCAATATTAAACGTTTACAGTTAGGTTGCGGTGGGACTAAAGGAGTGGGTTGTGACATTGATATTGAAAATATTAGTTTAGCAGGTGTCCTCCCCGTAAATGGTAGCTATGCAGGATCAGATGCCGTTATTACTAATCCTTTTATCGAGTTTGCTATAAAATCGCCGAACAGTGCTTCTACTCGAGAAATTGTTGGCTTTCGACTTGGGGCATTAGGCATATTAGGCAAACTTGGATTGGGATCAAATACGGATTTAACAACATTAGCTGATGACACAGGAGGAATTAACTCTTTATCTGGTGATTTGAATTTAACGCTTACTAATACTGTTCTGAAAAATGTAGTGATTGAAAATGGATTGATCTCTACAGAAGCACATATTAATGATTATAACAAACCGCTTATTCTTAACCGCTCTACATCCGCAACGCTGGATAATGTAGTCGCTAAAACTGGTCCATTAAGAGTATTAGGTCTCTTAGATCTACCTTTAGGTTTAACCCTAAGTAATGCCACATTAAAAGATTATCCTCTGTCTGGTTTCCATGAAATTTTACTAGCTCAGGATGCAGCAGGAACAATTCCTACTAGTGACACATCACTATCCTTACAAAAAGAGGCCATTCGTTGGCAAAAAATAAGTACAGGAACTTTCGACAATACTGTTGCCGCTCAACCAGGATGGTGGCTTTCTTTACCTAAAGTTTTACTCACGGATATCGAAACACAACAGCGGATTGATGTAGGACTTGGCGAGGCATTAGGAGGATTAGTTGGTAGAGAGTTAATTATTAATCCTATTGACTCTGGACAGATAGGCATCAAAAACTGCTACGGAAACTTAAAGTTTTGCTAAGTAAAAACTTTATACAAGCTTTTATATGACGCTTAAATTAAAACAACTCATGGTTTTCATACCACTATTAGCAGGGCTGAATACATCCCAAGCTACCACAGTCTATAGGTCAATAAATATGTGCTCAGCTTCCGTCAAACATATACCTGATAATATCCAGAGTTCTATTTCTAAACTTAAAATGGGCTCAATAGACTCAAATACTTCAAATATTTCTTTTATTCTTGCTTCAGCGGTTGCTGCAAAACACAATAAACCAATAGATATAGAACGTATTGCTGTTTATTTACAAGCTCAACGAAATCAGCAAAATTTCTATTATTCATTACTTGATATCAAGAAAACTTTTGAAAATTTCAATATATCTGTTGAGGCCAACAAAAATGCCTCACCTTTTGATATGTTAAAATTAACCAATGAAATTCTTATTGGTATTGATCAGCAAGATCAACTTTTTGCATTAGTTGGTTCATCACAAGAATATGTATATTTAATTTATGGAATCATGAACCAAAAAGCATTAATCTGCCCTCTTAAAAAATCTTTATTCATACAAAACTTTACCACCAATAAATTTTTAATTCTTAGATAGTTACCACCAGACTCCATTAAATAGAGAATTTTTATTAATTCAAACAATTAGGCTTATTTAATAATTATAAAAAATAAGCCCTTTATATTTTTAAAATTAAGTTTTAGAAAATAATCTTTAAAAGTTAATCGAGTATTGGATTTAAATCTCGATTCATTTGAACAATATCCTGATGCGTTGGATTAGCTCCTAAGCTTGAGAAGAGTTCAGGTAAACGATCACGCTTTTTTTGAGCCTCTCCTTTTTGAGCAATAGCGAGTCCTTTCCTCATCATTTTCTGGTCATAATCACAGCAATATGCTGGCGTACATGGTTGTTGTCTCCAAGAATCTTCCAAACTTCCTGCATCTACAGGGTCAAAACCTATGTCATTAACAAGGCTCATAACAACATTTTTTGAAGGTACACTATCTCCAGCAACAGCTATCGCTAATCTATTTTTACTTCCTTCAACTTGGCCTAATTCTGCAAGTGAATAAGCTAAAATATTATTAAAAGCTTTAATAACAGGACGATTAATCTGCTTGGATACCCAAACACTTTCTGTCATTCCATCATCAATTTCTTTAATATGCGGATCGCGGAAATCAGGATAATAATTACTGGTATCTATAATTACTTTGTCTGTAGTTGCTGAGTAAAATAAATCTGTTGGTAATTCTTTTATAGCTGGGAAAGGAATTGATAAAATAACAACATCTGAAGAATTAACAGCTCCATAAATATCGACTGCTTCTACGTTTATTTCATCCGCAATTTTTCTTACACCGTCCACACCTCTAGAATTTGCAACATATATAGTATGACCTGCTTCCTTTAAAAGACGTGCAAGGGTCTTTCCAATATTACCAACTCCAACAATACCTATTTTCATATATCAGCCTTTTGAGAAATTTAATACAGTTAACACTTTTAAGTTTAAAGACAAGCTGAGATAATAGGAAGTACACACAAAAAAGTAAGTATATTCCTAAAAGGTAAGTATGAAAGCAGCACGTGACTGGAATTGTGAAGATCCTCAACAGCGGATAGTATGGGCAAAAATCACCTCTGAAGCCCTTAAAGTTATTGAAGGAAAATGGAAAATAATTATCCTTTGTCAACTTTTTGCAGCAAAACAACCCCTACGTTTCTCTACACTAGAAAAACTTATCGAAGGCGTTAATCAGAAAATGTTGATTCAGCAACTTAAACAATTAGAACAAGATGAGATTATTAAACGTACTGTTTATCCACAAGTTCCCCCTAAAGTTGAATATGAGCTTAGTGAAATAGGATTAGCACTTGGTCCTTCAATGGAAGCACTTATTGAATGGGCAGAATTTAAAAATCAAAAATTAAATAGCGACTCAAAATAATAAAAACTAAGCATAAATTTTATGCTTAGTTTTTATAAGATAAAAATAAGTTATTTCAAACCGAAAGTCTTTCTAATGCTTTTATCAACGGGGCCACTTGGCATGAAGCGACGTAACTTACTTAACAAAGACGCTTGTCCAGATGGTGTACGACGCATTTGCCAATCATTCAATGCTGCCGTAACGATCGTATCGGCAACACCGTCCGGTTGGGATGCATGATTAATCTGATTCGATATGGCCTGTGTAGCTAAATTACGTTCATTGTCATATTCAGGAATTTTAGAACTTACTACAGGTGCGTTTTTATCTAGATTGGTTTTGGTGAAAGAAGGTTGCACCAATGTCACGCGAATCCCAAATTGACGAAGCTCGTGATCTAAAGATTCGGATAATCCTTCAACTGCATGTTTAGTTGCAGAATATACCCCCATATAAGGTGAAGGAAGAAAACCCAATACCGAGCTAATATTTATGATTCTTCCATAATGTTGTATTCGCATATATGGCAATACCGCTTGTATCGTACGGAGAATACTAAATACATTCGTATTAAATAAAAATTCTGCTTCTTTTATAGAGGTCTCTTCTACTGCCCCAGTCAGGCTTGCTCCAGCATTATTAATTAAGATATCAATACGCCCAGCCTTATCAATAATAGAATGAATCCCAAGTTGGACAGAGTCCTCATCAGACACATCCATTTCAATGAGCTCAACCCCTTCTATAGGTTGGGCTTTTACTTTATTTCTGACTGTTCCAAATACTTTATGGCCTTTTTTTGCAAATTTTTCTGCTGTGGCTTGACCAATTCCTGATGAAACACCGGTAATTACCACTACTTGTGAGTTTGACATATTAATTCCGAATAATTTTTAAACTTAAGAATCTGATGATTAAGCTGTTGGTTTGACTCTGATTTTGAACCAGATTGAGTACATAGCCGGCAAGAAAACCAAAGTTAAAATGGTTCCAGCCAGTGTTCCACCAATCAATGTATAAGCTAGCGTTCCCCAAAACACCGAATGAGTCAGAGGAATAAAAGCCAAAATAGCAGCCAAGGCCGTTAATATGACGGGTCTGGCACGTTGTACTGTCGCCTCCACAACGGCATCCAACGGATCGAGTCCAGCTTGCTTGTTTTGCTGAATTTGACCAATCAAGATGAGTGTGTTTCGCATTAAAATTCCAGACAATGCAATCAACCCAACCAAGGCATTGATACCAAAAGGCTGCTGGAATAATAGAAGCGTCGGTACCACACCGATTAATCCCAACGGGCTGGTGAGAAACACCATAATCATTGCAGCTATAGATCTCACCTGAAGAATGATAATGAGCAAAGTCATTGCCAACATGATCGGGAAAATAGGAAGCATGGCTTTAGTAGCTTTACCCGACTCTTCAATAGAACCTGCTTCAACGATGCGATAGCCCTTCGGTAGATTTTTTATAACTGACTGAAGCTGTTTGGTAATTGCTGTAGATACATCAGGTGGTTGCAATCCTTCAGCAATATCTCCACGAACAGTTATTGTTGGTACGCGATCTCGACGGCGTATGACAGGCTCTTCCATCCGCACTTCAATCTTACCAATTTGTGACAGAGGAATACGTTGTCCATTTGCCCCAGTGAGTGTGAAATCACTAATTTTTGCAGGATCCAGTCTTATATCACCCGCAGAACGAGCAACAACTTGTACTGTACGAATATCTTCGCGCACAGATGTTATCGGAATACCTGTTAACAAAAATTGTAGTTGCTGTGCCACTGAAGCTGAGGTGAGACCAACTGCTTGTAAGCGATCTTGCTGTAATGTGAAATGAAGGGCTGGTGTACGAGTTCCCCAATCGGTATTTACAGTTCTCATCATTGGGCTAGCACTCATAACATGCTGAACCTGAGCTGCAATTACACGCAATTTTTCTGGGTCTGGCCCTGTAACACGGTAAGCCACTGGATAGGGTGAATATGGTCCAAAGACCAGTTGTGTAACACGTACCTGCGCCTCAGAAGCAAGCCCATTCGAAACAGCTTGTCTTAAGCGATGTTTTAAGGCTTCCCGTTCTTCTTGGTTATCAGTTCGTATCACAATCTTGGCAAAGGATGGGTCTGGTAACTCAGGTCCCATGGATAAATAAAATCGAGGGGCGCCTTGACCAATATACGATGTCACAATCTTTGCTTCATTTTGCTTAGATAACCAAGCTTCAACTTTGGCTGTAGCAGCGCTAGTTTGCGTAATCGATGTACCGTAAGGCATTTGTACTTCAACAAGTACTTCAGGTCGGTCAGAGATTGGAAAAAATTGTTTTTTTACCAATGTCATTCCACCTATTGCCAAAACAAATAATCCGATAACACTACCAGCAACAAGCCATTTACGCGCAATCACACGTTCAAGAATTTGACGGAAACGGTTATATCGTGGTGTGTCATAAATTGCATGGTGTCCACCTTCGACTTTTTTAAAATCAGGTAACATTTTCACACCCAAATAAGGTGTAAAAACGACTGCAACAATCCATGAAGCAATAAGGGCTATGCCGACAATCCAAAACATATTGCTGGTATATTCACCAGCCGTAGATCGGGCAAAGCCATTTGGCATAAATCCAACAGCTGTGACTAATGTTCCAGAAAGCATAGGTGCTGCGGTGTGGCTCCATGCATAAGCCGAAGCAGCTATTCGACTAAAGCCCTCCTCCATTTTGACGACCATCATTTCAATGGCAATAATGGCATCATCAACCAAGAGTCCTAAGGCAAGAATAAGAGAGCCCAGTGTAATTCGGTCAAAGTTTTTGCCCGTTGCCAACATCGCCACAAAAACAATAGCCAATGTGAGCGGTACAGCCATAGCAACAACAAGTCCAACTCGCCATCCCATGCTGATAAAGCTTACAAACATCACCACAAGTAATGCTGCAAAGAACTTAATCATGAACTCATTTACCGACGAGCTAATATTTACCGCTTGATCGGTCACCTTATTTAAGCTGATACCAAGGGGTAAATCTTCATTGATTGAGCCAACTTCGTTCTCTAATGCTTTACCAAGGTCTAATCCATTCCACCCTTCACGCATGACTACACCTAGCAATAAAGCAGGTTCTCCATCATTACGAATAATGAATGTTGCAGGATCTTCATAACCACGTTTAACAGTCGCAATATCTGACAATTTCAAGGTACGACCTTGAGCAGTTATAGGTGTGTCTCGAATTTTTTGTAACTTATCAAAAGCACCATCCAATCTGACAAAAACTTGAGGACCTTTGGTCTCAATAGAACCAGCTGGAGTAAGTACATTCTGATTATTAAGTGCAGCAAACACATCTTGTGGATTTACGCCTAGTGTTGCCAAGCGCTCATGTGAAAATTCAATATAGATACGTTCAGGTTGCTCGCCAATAATATTGACCTTTTTTACCCCAGGGACATGAAGTAGCTGCTGTCTAATTGTTTCTGCATCACGCACCAACAATCTTTGTGCTTCATTTTTTGCCTTCAAAGCATATAAAGTAAAGGTCACATCCGCATATTCATCATTAACAAGTGGCCCAATTACCCCTGAAGGTAAATTGCTCATTTCATCATTTGCTTTCTTCCTCGCTTGATAAAACTCCTCCTGAACTTGAGATGGAGGTGTACTATCAAGTAAGGTTAGTGTCGTAAAAGCTAGCCCAGGCCTTGTATAGGTTTCTGTTCGATCATACCAACGCAGCTCTTGCATCCGTTTTTCGATTTTTTCAGCAACTTGATCTTGCATTTCTTGGGCAGTTGCACCGGGCCAAGCAGTCACAATGGTCATGACCTTAACTGTAAAGGCTGGGTCTTCAGCTCGACCTAACTTAAAAAATGCAACAATGCCTGCAATTGAAATTAAAAAAATCAGGAATAGAGTGATACCCCGTTCACGAACAGCAAGAGCTGACAGGTTAAAACCTTTCTCACTCATGAGTGTCCTCCTTCATTTCCAATTGAAGGATTATTTGCCTGTGATGCAATACGGACTAACTCGCCGTCTCGAAGTAAATGTGCACCTAGAGCAACAATTTGATCTCCACGCTGAATATTGCCAGTTACATACGCATATTCATCATCAACCTGTTTTACAACAACAGAACGCCACGTTACTTTCTGAGTTTTTCCATTAATTACCCATACTCCTGCTCCCTTTCCTTTATCAAGTAGTGAACCAATCGGTACTTGTAAAAAATGTTGTGAACTCTGATTTTGAGCTCCAATACGTACAGTGACGGTTGAACCTAAAGGAGCGTTTGCCAAATCTCCGTCTAATACAAAACGTGCTTCAAAAGTACGAGTGAGCTGATCTGCTGTATTTGATAACTGTCTAAGCTTAGCTGGGACACTGATATTTTCTTTACCAAAGAGAGTGGCTTGACCAATAGCTCCTATTGCAGGGCGTAAAGTTTCGGGAAGCTGAATAACTGCTTCTCTTTGACCAGAATGAGCTAAACGAATTACTGTTTGACCTGCGCTTACAACTTGCCCTGGTTCAACCAATGTTTCCATAATTGTGCCATCACCATCGGCTGTTAAGTCGGCATAGTGACTGGCGTTTAATGCGACTTTAGCTTGAGCTTGCGTTGAACTTAGTTGTGCTCTCGCCGTATCTGCTGCTGCCTTAATCTGATCATAGGCGGAAGCAGATATAGCTCCACTTCCACGCAAATCACGATATCGAGCTTCGTCTTTTTCTGCTTGTTCAGCACGTGCTTTGGCTGCGCCTACAGCTTCTTGCTGAGCTTTGGCAGCAAGTTCTAAATCAACCGGATCAATACGCATCAGTAACTGTCCGCGTTTTACCGTCTGACCGGCTTCAACAAACCGTTTGATTACTTTGCCAGAGACACGAAAACCAAGATCACTTTCTACCCGTGCGCCTATCGTGCCTGTAAATGCTCTTGAGTCAGAAGTAATTTCTTCCTGCACAGTTGCGACTCGTACTAATGGTGCTGAAGTACGGGGGTCAGATTGTGTATTTTCAGCACAACCTAGCAAGAAAAAAGGAAATAAATATATTGCAGCAAATGGAATAAGGCGACGATAACGCATATTAGAGTCCCCCCCTTGAAGAAATTAATCAGGAGACTCATTTTTAATCAAGTGACCAATTTAGTCAATAGTCACAAATTTATTATGGCGATAAACTTCTCAGCACAAGACTAGAAAGCAACACTGGAGCATCAGCGTTATATGAAATACTATGTTGTAAAAGTAATGGATGTAGATAAGGTCTCATAACTAAATAAATAGCCTTAACTGCTTCATCAATAGGTGTTTTTCTTTCAAAATCACCAGTTTGACGACCTTCTTGAATAATATTTTGTAGTACTTTAAGAATTCGATTTTCATAAGCAACCGTAGCATCCCATTTCTCAGAGGCCGCAGAAACTGCAATTTCATAGAGCTTACGATCTTGAGAAAATAAACGAAGGCTCCCTTCCACAATTACTTTAAAAAGCACTCTCAATTTTTCAGCAGGATATTCAGCTTCTTGAATGGCAGCATTAACTTCATCTTCAATTTCACGCAAGCAATTGGCACATATCATCTCGCCAATCGCCTGTTTAGATTCAAAAAATTTATAAATATAAGCTTTAGAAAAGCCTATAGATTTTGCAAGATCAGAAACTGTAGTTTTCTCATAACCATAGCGGCTGAAATGCTCTGTAGCAGCAACCACGATTTGGTCCCTTACCTCATGATCTTCCGGTCCTCGCTTTGAAACAGGATAACTACTTTTTTCTTTACTCATATTTTCAATTTAAACCTTTGTGTGAAAGTAGTAGTTTAACTCTTGGCCCCTGATATTGACAACAAGTGACTAAATTGTATTATAGTCACAATTAAGCCATTGTTCAAAATCTCGCCTTGGGGAAAATATGTTATCTAGATCTATCGTTCTCCTACCAATACTCACCAGCATTCTTGCTGCTTGTACCGTAGGTCCTAATTATAAACGTCCTAGTATATCTCTACCCGAGCAATATCTTGGCGCTCGCTTAAACTCACCAAGTGACGAAACCAAAGCAGATATTGAAGTATGGTGGAAAAGTTTTAATGACCCTCAACTTACTCGATATGTCACATTAGCATTAAAACAAAATCTGGATCTGACCCAAGCATATACCCGTGTGACTCAAGCTCAAGCAGGCTTATCGGCAGTCCATGCTTCTTTACGCCCAATAGGTAGTGTTGACGCACAAGCAGCTAAAGCTTACCAATCCGTTGAAACTCCACTGGGGCAAGTTTTAAATTCAATGCCTAATTTTGACCGACATGGTAGTTCTTATGAGGCAAACCTAAGTGCCACTTGGGAATTAGATATTTTCGGAGGCCTTCGAAGAGACCGTGAAAGTGCTCTAGCAAACTATCAGGCTTCGAATGCAGGAGCATCAGCAGTTCGTTTAATGGTCGCAGCACAAACAGCAAATCTTTATATTAATATTCGAGGATTACAATCTCGATTAGACATTGCCCAGCAACAATTACAAACGCAACAAAAACTTCTTTCAATTATTCAACTTTTATATAGCAAAGGATTGGCATCTGAATTTCAGGTCAAACAAGCTAAAGCAAATGTTGCTCAAGTTCAAGCCGTAGTTCCCGCACTTGGAATGAATCTAGACATTGCCATGAATGCACTCGACGTCATGCTTGGAACCGTACCAGGAACTCACCGAGCAGAACTAGCGGAAGTAAAACCAATTCCAGTTATTCCTAACATTACAGAAACAGGAACACCCCGCGATCTTTTACGTAGACGACCAGATCTCATCATGGCTGAAAGGCAACTGGCAGCTTCAAATGCACGTATTGGCAGTGCGATTGCAGAATATTACCCAAAGGTTTCTTTAGGCGGTTTGATAGGTAGCGCAACCACAGCAAGTGGAAACTTATTTTCAAGTGGAGCCAATCAGGCTGCTGGCTTATTAGGCTTACGTTGGCGTTTATTTGATTTTGGTCGAATTAATGCAGAAATTCGCTTAGCTAAGGGACAAGAAGCCGAAAAGCTTGCAGCCTACCAATTAGCCGTCTTACATGCAGCGGAAGATGTAGAGAACTCATTATCAACTTTATCTAAAAGACAAGAACAACTTGTAGCACTTCAAGATGGTGAAAATGCGCTACACCATGCACAGAAAATCGCTGTAATTGCTTATCAAAAAGGAATTAACAGTCGCATAGAAGTATTACAAGCAAATTCAAATGCTTTGCAATTCACGGATAGAAGAGTACAGGTACAAACCGATTCAGCCCTTGCTGCTGTTGCAGTTTATAAATCACTGGGTGGCGGCTGGCAACCCAATGATTATTAATATGAAATTTCAAAAATTTAAAATCACTGAATGAGATGGTGGATTAACCTCATACCTACAGGAGCAATGATTTCATTTCGATTAACCAAATTCTCTAGGAAACATAAACACAAAATGTCCAACAAACATTTTCACTTCAAGGAAAGACACAAATGAAATTTAAAACATTCGGTACAGTAATTATTTTAGTAACTTTACCAATGACGGGGACCTTGGCTGCATCTCTAGACCGCTCAGGTCAGTCTATCTCTGCATTCTTGCAACCAGGTAATTACTTTGAAGCGGGTATTTCTATATTAGATCCAAACGTTTCAGGTAAAGTGCGTAATGAATATTCACCAAATGCAACTCCACCAAGCGTGATTGGTTTACAAAATACAAATATTAGTGACATGGGGGATGATTATTACTTCCCTAGCGCTGCACTAAAACTACAAGTAACAGACAACTTCTCTTTTGGTCTAATTTATGACCGACCATTTGGCGCAGATGTTACTTATGCACTTTCTGATACAGCATCAGTTGCGGCAGGTGGCTTAGGACTATTTCATAATGGTACAGAGTCACTGGAAGTTGAAGTAAAAACCCAAAGTATTTCAATGTTGCTTGGCTACCAACCAAATGAAAATTTTAATTTTTATGCAGGTCCCGTTTACCAAACAATTGAAGGTGATGCTCAATTTCGTGGCTTAGCATTTGGTGGGAATAACAGCTTTGGTGGATATAATCTCAACATTAAAGAAACTGGCGGTGTTGGCTGGTTAGGTGGTATTGCATATCAAATTCCAGAAATTGCATTAAAAGCATCTGTTACTTATCGCTCTGAAATTGATCATGAAATGACAATTAATGAGAGTTCTATTGCAACATTAGGGCAAAATATTGGCACTTTTATTAATATGAATAATGGCTTGGAGCAAACAAAAATTATTACGCCTCAATCTGTTAATCTAGATTTTCAAACAGGTATCATGGCGAATACAGTTGCATTTGCAAATGCGCGCTGGGTGAACTGGAAAGATTTCACAATCCGCCCTTATGCATTCGGTGTAGCTTCAGAAATCGCAGGGCCCTCAGTTGGCAAACCAAATGGATTTGATCTAGCTGCCTATAGTGATGACCAATGGTCAGCAAATATTGGTATAGGCCGTAAATTAAATGACCAATGGACAGGAAATATTTCTGTAGGTTGGGATTCTGGGGCAGGTAACCTTGTGACTGCATTAGGGCCCACAGAAGGATATTGGAATCTTGGCTTAGGTGCTCAATTCAGCCCAACACCACAAACGTTTATTTCAGGTGGGGTAAAATATTTCTGGTTAGGTGATGCCAAGTTACAAACTAGTGCGCAATTTAATACACCAAATTATGTTGCGGAGTTTAAAGATAATCATGCCATCGCATATGGATTAAAAATGGGCTATAAGTTCTAATGATTGATATTAAAAAAACATTTAGATGACCTGAGCCCAAAAGTTAGTTGGCTTGATTTAACGGCTTTTTAGACTGAGTTCTGTAACGTACAGGTCTCAGTCTATTAAATTTATTCTTTGTTCTTTCACGGTTTTGTCCTGCTTATTAATTGCTTTAATTCTTGGCCTTAGAAATCTTTAGATTTATGTATTTAAGACTCTCCAATCCTACTTATATCTTATCAGTGAAAGCTCGTGGGTCATTTGTGTATTGTTTAGTATTATCAGCACAACTTAACGAAAATAATGGAATTAAATATATTGCAGTAAATGGAATAAGGCACTAAAGCATATGAGAACCAACGTCCTGTAAAATTTTTAAGAAACTATTTAAAAATAACCAAATCAATAATAAGTCACAAACCGATTAAGGCGATAAATTTCTTAATACAAGATCAAAAAGTAGCCTTAGTACATTCGCATTGATGATTAATTCTCTATTACAAAATAATGGATATAAATAAGTTGATCACTAGGAAAGTCACTTTGACTGCTTTAAAAACTCAATTCCTTCTTTTAAAACAAACAAAACCACATCGTTCTTGCATCATTTCGTGCAATAATTTTTTGTCTTCTTATCTCGCAATAAATTACTGATTAAAAATCATAAATTAATTAAATTATACAAATCAGCTCAGAAAAATCTATAGATTTTGCAAAACTAGAAACTGTAGTTTTCTTATAATCATAGCGACTGAAGTGCTCTGTAGCAGCACTTAGGATTTGATCTCTTACCTCATGATCTTCTGGTCCTCCCGTCGGGAGAAGATAACTACTCTTTTCCAGATTCATATTTTTATTTGGCCCTTTTTTGAAAATGACAGTTTAACTCGACCTATTTATTATTGACAAATAGTGACCATATAATAATATAGTCACTATTAATAATTATTCAAAACATTGGATAAATATATTGTCTAAAACTCTCGTTGTCTTACCAATATGAGCTAATGCTTTGCAATTCACGGATAGAAAAGTACAGGTACAAACTGATTCAGCCCTTGCTGCTGTAGCAGTTTATAAAGCGAGAATTATTATGCGGGAACAATCAGTACGCCAGCCGTTAAATACACATGATTTAAATCATGCGATCTTAAACGGACCAATTCCCCAAGTAATGCTAAAACTGGCGTTACCCACCATAGCTGTTTTGCTTGTACAAACCCTGATTGGATTACTAGAAACATATTTTGTTAGCTCTCTAGGAACGGATGTAATAGCTGGCGTAGCCGTAGTGTTCCCAATTCTTATGCTCATGCAAATGCTAGCGAATGGTGGATTTGGTGGAGGACTAGCTTCAGCAATTGCTCGGGCTTCTGGAGCAGGTCGATCAGAAGATGCCCAATCCCTTGTCTGGCATGGTGTAATTCTTGCTGGCATTTTGGGAGGAGTTTTTAGTATTGTTATGCTCACCTCAGCCCAGATGATATATCACTTAATGGGCGTTACTGGCTTAGCTTTAGATGCAGCCCTAAAATATTCCAATATTATTTTTATAGGTTCCCCCCTTATATGGGCTGTAGCCCTACTCTCAGCCGCATTACGTGGTGCAGGTGATACAAAAACTCCGGCCCGCATAACGCTTCTAGGTGGAGTACTACTTTTACCCCTATCACCTATTTTTATTTTTGGTTGGGGATTCATTCCCTCATTGGGTGTAGCTGGAGCTGGGCTCGCTGTCTTAAGTTATTATATTTTTGCCATCATATGCTTAATTAGACATATGCGAACAACACATAGCATTATCAAATTATCGATCAAGCCTATCAACTTTCAGTTCTTCAAAGATATTCTTGGTATTGGTTCACTGTCTGCTATTGGAATAATTCAACTCAATTTAACTGTTGTCATCATAACAACCTTAGTTGGTCAATTTGGTTCTGATGCAATCGCGGGGTACGGTATTGCTTCCCGACTAGACTACGTGCAAGTTCCGCTTATGTTCGGCATCGGTTCAGCAATCATGACCATGGTAGGTATTAATTATGGAGCTGGACAATTTCAAAGAGCACGTCATATCACATGGATCGGGGTTTTTATTACATTTCTTATTACTGGCTCAATAGGACTTTTCTTTAGTATTTTTCCTTCCATTTGGCTTGGTTTTTTCAGTCATGATCCATCTGTTCTTCAGACTGGAACGAATTACTTGCAGCATGTTGCGCCTTTTTACGGAGCAATAGGTATAGGTATGGCACTTTATTTTGCAGGCCAAGGTTCAAAACGATTATTAGGCCCTATCTTAGCTGGTACCATCAGAATGATTATTGCAGCCGTTCTCGGAAGTATCGCTGTTCTATATTTTGATGCAAGTTTATCCACTTTCTTTCAAGTTATTGGCCTGAGTGCTTTGATATTTGGTTTGGTGTCCTGCTTGGCAAATTTTATCCATAGATAAAATTGCATTGAGTTCAAAAAAATTGCTCAACTTTCTTAAAGATTTTGCACAAATCTTCTAGAACTATACTCACCTCTTTTGTACCGTTCTAAGGGCAAAACTTAAAAATTTATGGGTGGATTCTTATGAGTAACTGGGTGGATATTTCAAAAGATACCAATACAGGTATTGAAACAATCCGTGCCCATTTTACTGGTCATGCTTATGATCCCCACTGGCATTCGAGCTATTTAATTGGTGTAACTGAATCCGGCATTCAACAATTTCATTGTCGTAAAAAGCAAATCAATAGTCATGCGGGACAAGTCTTTATGCTTGAACCAGAAGAAATCCATGATGGCCATGCTCCTGCATCTGATGGCTTTACCTACCAAATGCTCTACCTACATCCAGACTGGTTGAAACAACGTATCCAAGGTTTATTTCATAATAGCCCTGATCACTACGAGTTAGTGATTGATGCACCATTAAAGTCAGATGAACAGCTCGCTATTATTACTTCTCAAGCATTCCAGCATCTGCACTATAAAGAAATGAATATTGTCAAAGATAATAGTCTAGACCTACTTATTCATCATATCGCACAAGGGAAATGGTTAAAAAAAGCTCACCAATCATCTTCTACTCACACACCTCGAATCGCACACCAAATCCGAGATATTTTGCATGATCATCTATTTGAAGATATAGGGCTTGAAGACATCGCTCGCATGATAGGCCTAGACAGATACCATATTCACCGCATTTTTAAAGCAACTTTTCACTTAGCACCTCATCAATATCTCATTCAACTCAGACTTACACGAGCGCGTGATTTACTCGCCAGAAGCATATCTCCTGCACAAGTTGCTTCAGATTTATGCTTTGCTGACCAAAGTCATTTAAGTCGCTGGTTTAAGCGCTGCTATGGTTTAACACCTGCGGCCTATAGAAAAATCTGCACAAATCTTCAAGATTAAAAATCTTAATTATTTCATCTTATCTCTCCCTATTAATTCAAGTAGACAAGATGGAAAACCTCACTGCATTTTCATTATTTGCTATTGTTGCCTCAATTACTCCCGGTCCAACTAATTTTATAATTTTAAATTTAAGTAGCCGTTATAAAATTTCTAAAACGTTTCCTGTCATTTTAGGTTCTTGCATCGGGGCTGCCCTACTTGTGCTCATCGTTGGCATTGGACTGGGTTCAACCCTTCTGGCTTACCCAATTATTCAAAAAATAATGACACTCATTGGTTTAATCTGGCTAACCTCGTTGGCTTGGAAATTATATAACTACAACCCAATTATTCATTTCGAACAAGACAAAGAAAAAGGTCCAATTGGTTTCATTACTGGCTTTTTCATGCAAGCAATTAATCCTAAAACATGGATGATGGCTTTTGCAGTGATTAGTGTCTACACAAAACAAGGTAAAGATATCTGGATAAATGTCTCAATTTTATCCTTCATTTTTTTCGTTATAGCTATTCCTTGCCTTTACATGTGGGCCTTAGCGGGTAGGCTAAGCAATCGATTATTTTCACAAACAAAGCATATGAACATTTTTAATAAAATGATGGCGCTAACACTACTCATCTCTGTATGGTTGCCAGTCCTATCTACTTTTTAATGTATAAATTAGGTCATATAAATTTTTATTATTAATTTTCTATATTAAAAACTACTTATTCTTATAATTTCATAAAATAACTTTTTAATTAATACTCATTTAATGACCTAATATTTTTTATTTTGAGAAACAGGCTCCCTAAAACACATGTTACTTTTTGTTATTTATGTAAAAATCAACCTAACAACAAAACCAAATAAGCCATTGTTAAATATAAATATATATTAAATATTATTCTGTAAATTTTGTCTATTTTTTAAACAAATGTAGGTAATTTCTCACAACTATGTAAGCCAAAACTTACATCATAAGCAATTGTTTTTCCTATAATTAATTTCAGTACATATAAGCACTCTTTACTATTAAATAGAAAGCTGAATATTAATGAAGAGATCTGGAGAATCGGTAACATTATCTTTATTAATATAAAAACTCCTAATAATAGGAAAAGAATCTCAAAAAATTAATGTGTACTATATTTCCTCTAGAAACAGAGGAAATATAACTTTTTAGTCATCAGATAGGATATAGAAAATGTTTATTGCAAAAAATATATTTGTATATTTACTATCAATGTTAGCTTTATGCTTACTGATTATTTTCTTTAACTACCTAGGAATGAACGAGACAACCAACCTTCTGCTTTCTTCTGCACTTTTTGGAATATTTATTACTTGGTATTTCAAAGGTAGCGGACTATGTCTCGCCTTATTTAGCTTTTTTTACTGGGCAATGTTTGTTATTAGCCAAAGTTTAGAAGTGGTATTAATGCTCGCAAGTTCAATTATTGTCTATCTTGTTATGACTAAAATAATTCCTAAACTCAAGACTATCCATATTGCGGTGATAGCCAAATAGCTAGAAAGGGTTCACCCCACGCTTAACCATTCCTACTTTCTTAACAGTATTAATTTTGCTTTGCTCAGCAATTGATAATTCATTTAAGAAAATTTTTAAATTCTGCTCATCAAGACGAATGGGGTTAAAACTAGTTTCTCCCATACTTAAAAAGAAAGATTCAATATTTGTATTACGCTGTACATATTTCATCGACCAACGCTGAAAAGAATTCTTCTCAATGGAATATGTACATAGCCATTTAACATTGTAGTGTCTTTGATCATTTTTAATTTTTTCAAATAATCGCTCGACTAACTCTTGTTCACCCTCTAAGCATTGAAAGAAAGCATTATCAGCATAATAGAGCACGCCACAAATTTGATTCAAGTCATTGAAATTTCGAGCTTCTGTTAGGATATCACGTAAATCTTGCAGTAAATCTTCATTTTTTTCGTTTCGTTGGCTGGCATAACACAGTCGAACGTTCATTAACAATTCCGTGAAATATAAAATTTCTTTATCTAAAGATTTTCCAATCTAACATATCTATTCCTGATAATTTATATTTCTTCATACGCTAAGCATTAACAAATGACTGATTAGTGATTAGTGATTAGTGATTAGTGATTAGTGATTAGTGATTAGTGATTAGTGATTAGTGATTAGTGATTAGTGATTAGTGATTAGTGATTAG